>CAWDJK010000004.1:0-1133462 GCA_963802645.1 uncultured Gammaproteobacteria bacterium
GTTCATTCTCAGCAAGGGGCATGCGGGCGCGGAATCTACGCCGCGCTGGCCGAGACAGGCTTCTTCCCGGTCAGCAAGCTGGAGACTCACTACCAGGATGGCTCGGATCTCAGCGGGCACGTCTCGCATAAGGGGATTCCGGGCGTCGACTCGACCGGCTCGCTCGGCCACGGCTTACCGGTCGGTGTTGGGATGGCGTACGGGGGGAAACTCGACTCCCGCGATCATCGCGTGTTCGTACTGCTCAGCGACGGCGAATGCGATGAGGGCTCTAACTGGAAGCGATCCTGTTCGCGGCGCACTTCAAGCTCAGGAATCTCGTTGCGATCGTCGACTACAACAAGATCCAGTCATTGGGCCCGGTTGCCGACACGATAGCCTTAGAGCCGTTCGTCGCGAAGTGGCAGAGCTTCGGCTGGGAGGTCCGCGAGATCGACGGTCATGATCACGCGGCGCTCAAATTAGCATTGAGTCAGCGCTCGACGGCTGGACTGCCCGTCTGTGTCATTGCACACACGGTGAAGGGCAAAGGTGTTTCGTTCATGGAGAACACCGTGCTCTGGCACTACCGCGTCGCTGCGGGAGAAGAATACGAGCGGGCGTTGCGCGAGCTGGAGCGTGCCTGAGTGCGCACCGCCTTTATCGAGGAGCTGTCCGAACTGGCCGGCGCCGATCCCCGCATCCTGTTGATCACGGGGGATCTCGGTTTCGGCGTACTCGATGAGTTTGCGCGCCGCTACCCGCGGCAGTTCCTCAACGCCGGCGTCGCCGAGCAAAACATGACGGGTCTGGCCACCGGCCTCGCACTGGAAGGCCGGATCGTGTTCACCTACTCGATCGGCACTTCACCTTGCGCTGCCTCGAGCAGATCCGTCCGCCGACTGACCGGCCGGACTATCGGTCGCGACAATCGGCGTCGCGCGCCGCGTGCGCGACGGGGCCGATATCCGACCATCGCGGCCACCTGGCGGAACTCCTCGACCGGGATGAGGAAGCCCAGGAGCTTGCGAGCCTGCACGGCCTGCACGTGGTTGATAGCAGTGGCGCACAACGTCGAACCGCTCGACGTCGAGATGCCGACCGCGGCGGCCCGCGAGACGGCGGCGCTCGTTACGTTCGAAGAGCAACCGTGGAAGTAGGGCTCGAGGGCCGTAGCGGAATGCCTGCTCGAGCGCGGGCTGGGCGAGTCTTGCGGCGCATCGGTCTGCGCGCCAGGTTCTCGAGCGCGTCGGCAGCCAGAACTAGCACCTGCGCTCGCGCTACGGGCTCGCACAGCAGGGCCGTCGTCGCGACTGTACTCGAGACTTTCGGGAAGAAGCAGGGGAGATGATGCTGAAGCGCGGGTTTGACGCGTCGTGGCGGTGTTCGGCCTGGTGTTCGAGCGTGTGCGACCGTCCGCGTTGCGCTCGGCGATCTCGCTCAAGGATTCCAGTTGCCGTTCATCTTCGGGCCACGCGTCGCGCGCGGCGGGCGGGCACTCGCGAATGCCGAAGCTGCGTTCCATGATGGTGAAGGCTGAACAAGACCGGGTGGACTTCACCCAGCCAGCCCTACTCCATCCACTCGATCGGCACTTCGTCCGAAAGTTACAGCTCGATGGCTTACCCAACTATGGAACGTTCTGGGCGGAGATGAGTCTGGTCGACCGCGGCGCCGCAGGTGCCGGCGCGACGCCGATGTCTACACCGTTGAGCAGCGGCTGCTCCAGAATGGCAATCGCCGGTATCACCACTTCTCCTCGATCGTGTTCGCCGAGAGGGCGACATCCTGAGGATGAGGGTGATCCAGGATATCGCCTACGACCAGCTCGATTCGTCCATCGAAGGGCCGCTGGTCTCTACTCGGTCACCAGAGCCTACGCTCCGGCTCGACCTCCGTCTGATCTGGCTGACGATCGTTGCGGTCGCCGCGCGCCGCAGCGCTGCACGGCGTCGTTGCGCTACTGCTGCGTCTCGGCGTTCCGGATCTACGCCGCGCGCATCGCGCACTCGCGAGGCACGCTCACACCGCGCCGCCGGGATCCCCCAGATGCGTCTCTCTCGGCGGCGGAGCTAGGGCCTCGGCTCCGGCTTTCGACAGCGATGCACGTCTCGGCCGCTGATGGCGTCCTGGCGATGCCGCTGCCCGTTGCCCTGCTGCTGGTGATCGCCGGTGCGAGTTGTCAGCTGCGTCGCCGCCGTCGAGCAGCCGTCGCGCTCACATCGCGGGTGGCTGCATCGTCGGTCTCGCATCCGTCGGCGTCGTTGCCAACCTGTTGATTGCACCACTTGAGTCTTCCTGCTCGCCGCTTCAGTGAGGATGCGCCCCTGCAGGAGATCGCCGCGGTTGTAGTCCTGGGATCGAGCTATCAGCCGCGGGATGGCATTCCGGTCACCGCCGCGTTGGATCCGGACGGCGTGGTGCGTCTGGTCGAGGGGGTGCGCCTGCTGCGGCACTTTCACGCGCAGCGCCTGGTGCTCTCGGGCGATCCGCTCGATCGCCCCGCGAGCGCGACCGGTTACACCAGGCTCGCCCGGGATCTGGGTGTGCCGAAGCGGTGATAATGCCGCTGCCAGGCTCCCTGGACACTCGTGAGGAGGCGATCCATGTGGCACGACTCATGGGGGCGACGCCGTTTCTCCTCGTTACGTCCGCCTACCATATGCCGCGCGCCATGAAGCTCATGCAGCGAGCAGGCGCCCACCCGGTGCCCGCGCCGACCGGATACCTGACGCACGTCGGGCGACCGGGTTGGAACCTCGCGGTGCCGAATTCGGGTGCGCTGCGACGAACTGAACGCGCACTCACCAGTACTTCGAGGCCTGCTCGCGATCGAGCTCGCGCTCGACTGACGCGGCGCCGCGCGACGGGGGTGAAGTCGGGACTCGCCCCCTCGTCCGTCGCGGGTTGCCGACACTGAACCCAGCCGGTTGCGATGCGTCAACCTTGGCGGGGTTGTTACGTTTGGCAACGAAGTCGGCGCGTTCCGCGATCGTAGCGGTCTATCAACGCCGTGCGGGATTGCCGTACAATTTCGATAGCGTCTCCGGACCGAAGGAATGGAAATGAGAAGCCGGGTTCGCTCATACTGGGGTATCGAATGACGGACAGGCAGCCCGTCCCCGCGCGCAGAGGACTGGCCATAGCTGCTGCGGACGCTGTCCTGGGACTGCCGCGGCAGGCCAAGCGGGTCATCATGGTGACGGCCGACGTGGTCGCTATCCCGGCCGCGCTGTGGGCTGCACTTGCGCTGAAGTTCGACACCCTGGATCCCGCGATCGACCGTTCGGTCGCGTACTTCGTGGTCGCAGTCGGCTTCGGCGCCTGTCGTTCTTCGCGGCCTTCGGCCTATACCGCGCGGTCATCCGTTCATGGGACCGAAGGCGATGGGGACGGTGCATCGCCGGCGTGACTTCTCGGTGCTGGTGCTGGCCGCCTTCGACCGGTTCGTCGCGAGTCACCAGATTCCGCTGTCGGCGTTCGGCACTTATTGGGCGCTGGCTCTGCCCTATGTCGCGGCAGCCGCTTCATCGCGCGATACCTGTTTCCAGCGCGCGGAGGTCCGCGCAAGCGCGCGGCGCGTGGTCGCCATCTACGGCGCCGGCGACGCGGGCGCGCGGCTGTGCTCGGTGCTGCTCGGCGGCCCGGACTTTCGTGCCGATCGCCTTCGTCGACGACAAGAAGGCGCTGCAGGGCAGCAACATCAACGGCATCCGGGTCTACGGCGCCGGAGACGCTTCCCGAGCTCGTGCGGCAGCACCGGATCGGCCGCATCCTGCTCGCGATGCCCTCGACCTCGCGCCGCCGTCGCCGCGAGATCCTCACCGGCTCGAGCCGCTCGGCGTGCACGTGCAGTCCGTGCCCGACCTGTCCGATCTGATCTCCGGCAAGGCGCAGATCGACGAGCTGCGCGACGTCGACGTCGAGCGATCTGCTTGGCGGCGCGACCCGGTGCCTCCGAAGCCCAAGCTCGCCGGGTCGCTGCATCCGCGGCAAGTGCGTGATGGTCACCGGCGCCGGCGGCTCGATCGGCTCGGAGCTTTGCCGGCAGATCATCCGCCTCGGCCCGACGCCGGCTGGTGCTGTTCGAGATGTCCGAGCTCGCGCTCTATCAGATCGAGCGCGAGCTCGAGGACGCTGGTCGACCGCGAGAAGCTCGACGTCGAGATCGTGCCGCTGCTCGGCAACGCGCACCACCAGTCACCGCGTGCGCGAGGTGCATGCAGGCGTTCGGCGTGCAGACGGTCTATCACGCGGCCGCCTACAAGCACGTGCCGATCGTCGAGCACAACGTCGTCGAGGGCATCCACAACAACGTCATCAGCACCTGGTACACGGCCGAGGCAGCGCTCGAGAGCGGCGTCGAGACCTTCGTGCTGGTCTCGACCGACAAGGCCGTCAACCCGACCAACGTGATGGGCGCGACCAAGCGCCTGGCCGAGATGGTGCTGCAGGCGCTGCAGCGAGCGCAGCGACGAACACCCGCTTCTGCATGGTGCGCTTCGGCAACGTGCTCGACTCCTCGGGCTCGGTGGTGCCGCTGTTCCAGGAGCAGATCCGGCGCGGCGGCCCGGTCACCGTGACCCACCCGGAGGTGATCCGCTACTTCATGACGATCCCCGAGGCCGCGCAGCTCGTGCTGCAGGCGGGCGCGATGGCCAAGGGCGGCGACGTCTTCGTGCTCGACATGGGCCAGCCGGTGCGCGATCGACGATCTCGCGCGCCGCCTGATCAATCTCACGGGCCTCACGGTGCGCGATGCCGCGCAATCCGGATGGCGACATCGAGATCGAGTACACGGGCCTGCGTCCCGCCGAGAAGCTCTTCGAGGAGCTGCTGATCGGCACGAACGTCACGGGCACCGAGCATCCGATGATCATGCGGGCGATGGAGCATCACCTGCCCTGGTCGAAGATGCAGCGAGATCCTCAACGACCTGCTGCGTGGCGCTCGCGAGCTTCGACTGCCACCGGGCGCTCGCGCTGCTCGCCGAGTCCGTGGCCGAGTACCGCAGGTGGCGATATCCGCGACCACGTCTGGACGCGCAAGGCCGTGCTGCCGCATGCCCCGGGAACCAAAGTCGCGGATTTTGCTGCCAAGCGCCGCCAGTCCGAAGCCGGAAAGCCCGCCCCGGACAGAGCCCGCTGCTCCTGAGCGGCGCTGCCTGCGCAAGTCCCGGCAGGCCCCAAAACCTCCGAAGGCTCCTCGCGGAGGGTATTCTTCGCACCAGCGATTGAGTGCCCGGAGCGATTTGCCTTACGCTGGCTGCTTAGTTCTTATAAATCCATAACTTACGTTAACTTGAATCCATGCGGGTAACGATCTTTGGATCAGGCTACGTCGGTCTCGTGACCGGCGCCTGCCTCGCCGATGCCGGCAACCACGTCGTGTGCGTGGACATCGACGCCGAGAAGATCGAGCGCCTGAAGCGCGGCGACATCCCGATCCACGAGCCGGGTCTCGAGGCGCTCATCAAGCGCAACTACGGAAGCCGGGCGCCTCGAGTTCACGACCGATGCGGCACGGGGTGTCGAGCACGGCCTGTTCCAGCTCATCGCGGTCGGCACGCCGCCCGAGGAGGACGGCTCGGCGGATCTGCGCTACGTGCTGGCGGTGGCGCGCACCATCGGCGACGCACATGAGCGACTACCGCATCGTCATCACCAAGTCGACCGTGCCGGTCGGCACGGCGGACAAGGTGCGCGCCGACGATCGAGCAGACGCTCGCCGGGCGCGGCGCAAGCGTCGAGTTCGACGTGGTCTCGAACCCGGAGTTCCTGAAGGAGGGCGCGGCGATCGCGGACTTCATGAAGCCCGATCGCGTCGTCGTCGGCACCGACAACCCGCGCACCACCGAGCTGCTGCGCGCCCTCTACGACCCTTCACGCGCAACCACGACCGTCTGATCGTCATGGACATGCGCTCCGCGGAGCTCACCAAGTACGCGGCCAACGCGATGCTCGCCACCAAGATCAGCTTCATGAACGAGCTCGCGAACATCGCCGAGCGCGTCGGCGCCGACATCGAGAAGGTGCGCATCGGCATCGGCTCCGATCCGCGCATCGGCTACAGCTTCATCTACCCGGGCACCGGCTACGGCGGTTCGTGCTTCCCCAAGGACGTGCAAGGCGCTGATCCGCTCGCGCCCACGAGGCAGGCCACGACGCCGAGATCCTGAACGCCGTCGAGGCGGTCAACGGACGGCAGAAGCAGTGCTGTTTCACAAGATCGTCGCGGCACTTCGGCGGCAAGCTCGCAGGGCGCACCGTCGCGCTCTGGGGCCTGGCCTTCAAGCCCAACACCGACGACATGCGCGAGGCGCCGCTCGCGTACGCTCATGGAGGCGCTGTGGGCGGCCGGCGCGCAGCGTGCGCGCCTACGATCCGGTCGCCATGGCCGAGGCGCGAGCGCATCTACGGCGGGCGCGCAGGCTTCACGCTCGCGCAAGAACGCCTACGAGGCGCTCGAGGGCGCCGATGCGCTCGCGATCGTCACCGAGTGGCAGGAGTTCCGCAGCCCCGATTTCGATCGGCTGCGGGAGGTTCTGCAAGACCGCCGTCATTTTCGACGGCCGCAATCTCTACGATCCGGCGATGGTGCGGCGCTTCGGGCTCACCTATTACGCCATTGGCCGTGGCGAGCCGATCGGCGCCGCGTAGCGAATCAACTCGGAAGGGTATGGCACGATGCTGACTCCGGTGATCCTCTCGGGCGGCGCCGGCACGCGGCTGTGGCCGCTGTCGCGCGAGCTGTACCCGAAGCAGCTGCTGCCGCTGACCGGCACGCGCACCATGCTGCAGGAGACGGCGCTGCGCCTCGAGGGCTTGCCGGCTAGCGCGGCACCCGTCGTCGTCTGCAACGAGAGCGCACCGCTTCCTCGTGGCCGAGCAGCTGCGCGCAGCTGGCGCTCGAGCCGCGCGCCATCGTGCTCGAGCCCGTCGGGCGCAATACCGCGCCGGCGATCGCGCTCGCCGCGCTCGCGCGCTCAAGGGCGCCAGCGCCGGCGATCCGGACCCGGTGCTGCTGGTGCTGCCGGCCGATCACGTGATCCGCGACGGTCGCCGCGTTCCAGCGCGCCGTGCGTCAGGCGCTGCGCGGCGGCCGCCGCCGGCCAGCTCGTGACCTTCGGCATCGTGCCCGACCGCGCCCGAGACCGGCTACGGCTACATCCAGCGCGGCGCCGGCGACGGGGCCGCTCTATGCGCATCGCACGCTTCGTCGAGAAGCCCGATGCCGCGCGCGCGGCCGAGTTCCTCGCGTCCGGCGACTACTACTGGAACAGCGGCATGTTCATGTTCCGCGCGCGCGCGCTATCTCGAGCGAGCTGCGCGCGCCACGCGCCCGACGATCGCGCGCGGCCTGCGAGCACGCGTTCGCCGCCGCGACGCGCGATCTCGATTTCACGCGCCTCGCACGCCGAGGCCTTCGCCGCCTGCCCGCGCGATTCGATCGACTACGCGGTGATGGAGAAGACCGCGCGACGCGGTGGTCGTGCCGCTCGACGCCGGCTGGAGCGACGTCGGCTCCTGGGCGGCGCTGCACGATGCCTGACCGACGGCGACGCGCACGGCAACGTGATCGCGCGGCGACGTGCTCGGCGAGGATTCGGCGCGGCTGCTACCTGCTACTCGGACGAGCCGCCTGGTCGCGGCCGTCGGCCTCAAGGATCACGTCGTCGTCGAGACCAAGGATGCGGTGCTGGTGGCGCCGCGCGACCGGGTCCAGGACGTGAAGAAGCTCGTCGCGCAGCTGAAGGCGCGCGGGCCGCTACGAGCACTCGCTGCATCGCGAGGTGTTCCGGCCCTGGGGCAGCTACGACAGCATCGACAGCGGCGAGCGCTTCCAGGTGAAGCGCCTGATGGTCAAGCCCGGTGCGCACGCTGTCGCTGCAGCTGCACCACCACCGCGCCGAGCACTGGATCGTCGTGTCGGGCACCGCGCGCATCACCCGCGGCGAGGAGGTGTTCCTGCTGGACGAGAACCAGTCCACCTACATTCCGATCGGCACGAAGCACCGGATCGAGAATCCGGGCAAGATCACGCTGCACATCATCGAGGTGCAGTCGGGCACGCTACCTCGGCGAGGACGACATCGTGCGCTTCGAGGACCGCTACGGCCGCAAGGGCACGAACACCTGACAGTGAAGCGGCGCACATGGCGAACCTCAACGGCTTCAAGGCCTACGACATCCGCGGCCGCATCCCGGACGAGCTGAACGAGGACGCTCGCCTACGACATCGGCCGCGCCTACGCGGCGTTCGTCAAGCCGAAGCAGCGTCGTCGGTCGGCCACGACATCCGCCTGTCCAGCGCGGCGCTCGGCACGCGCGCTCGAGCAGCGGCCTGCATCGACTGCGGGCGTCGACGTGCTCGACATCGGCCTGTGCGGCACCGAAGGCGTCGTACTTCGCGACCTTCGCGCGAGCAGCTCGACGGCGGCATCATGGTCACGGCGAGCCACAATCCGCCGGACTACAACGGCATGAAGTTCGTGCGCGAGGGCTCGCGGCCGATCAGCGGCGACACCGGCCTGCAGGACATCCGCGCGCTCATCGAGAGCGGGCGGCTGCCCGCGCAAGGCGGCGCAGCCCGGCGAGCGATCGCGCGCTCGACATCACGCCGGCCTACGTCGAGCACCTGCTGAGCTACGTCGACCGCACGCAAGCTCAAGCCGCTGAAGGTCGTCGTGAACGCCGGCAACGGCGGCGCCGGCCTGATCGTCGATCAGCTCGAGCCGCACCTGCCGTTCGAGTTCATCAAGGTCAACCACGAGCCCGACGGCACCTTCCCGAACGGCGTGCCGAACCCGATGCTGGAGGAGAACCGCGCGCCCGACCGCGGACGCTCGTGCGCCGCACGGCGCCGACGTCGGCATCGCCTGGGACGGCGACTACGACCGCTGCTTCTTCTTCGACGAGCACGGGGCAGTTCATCGAGGGCTACTACCTCGTCGGCCTGCTGGCCGAGGCGTTCCTGCGCAAGCGCAGCCGGGCGCGCGCATCGTCCACGACCCGCGCCTCACCTGGAACACGCTCGACATCGTCGCAGAAGTACGGCGGCGACGCCGGTGCTGTCGCAAGTCCGGCCACGCCTTCATCAAGGCAGAAGATGCGCGAAGTGGATGCCGCTCTACGGCGGCGAGATGAGCGCGCACCATTACTTCCGCGACTTCGCCTACTGCGACAGCGGCATGATCCCGTGGCTGCTGGTGCTCGCAGGTCATGAGCGAGCGCGGCAAGCCGCTCTCGGCAGCTGGTCGGCGAGCGCATGCGACTGTTCCCGGCGAGCGGCGAGATCAACCGCGCGTCTCGGACCCGATGCCGCCGCGATCCTCAAGCGCGTGCGCGCGCAGTACGAGACCAGGCGTCGCTCGATCGACCTCACCGACGGCCTGTCGATGGAATTCGCGGACTGGCGCTTCAACCTGCGCGGCTCGAACACCGAGCCGCTGGTGCGGCTCAACGTCGAGACGCGGGGCAACGAGGCGCTGATGCGCGAGAAGACCGCCGAGGTGCTGAAGCTCATCGACGCGTGAGGGGAGCGGGCCGAGCTTTACAGCGCGTCGCTGCGAGGTCCGCGTCTTTCAAAACTGACTCTCCAGGCGCCACCCGAACCTCTCCACCGAGGCTGCACAGCGACTCCCAGGGTCGCGCGCCATGTCGCGGAACCAACGCAGGCTGCGGCCGGGCGACGATGCGGCCGCGGCGCGTAGTCTTCATCTGTTTGCCGCTCCTCTCCACTGTGTGACGGAAATCCTCATTTCTGGGTCTATACGGCGTCAAGGCGCGCTTGAATATCCGCCCAGCAGAGCCTAATGTAGCAACATTACTACATTATGGCAGCAGGGTAAGCACGCCATGGGCAAGACCATTACGACGCTTTCAAGCCGCGAATTCAATCAGGACACGAGCCGCGCCAAGAAGGCCGCCCGCAAGGGACCAGTGTTCATTACCGATCGCGGCGAGGCCTCACACGTGCTGCTCACGGTCGAGGAATACCGCCGCCTGGCGGGCGCCTCATTTGGATCGCACACTCTCGCTGACTTGCTGGCGATGCCCGGTGCCGAGGACATCGAGTTTGAGCCGGCCCGATTGCGAGGACCACTGGCGAAGCCCGCAGATTTCCTCTGATGTACCTCCTCGACACGAATGTCGTGTCGGAGCTGCGCAAAGCGAAGGCTGGCAAGGCTCACCCCAGGGTGGCTGCCTGGAATGCGATCGTGGCACCTGCCGAGACCTTCATCTCGGCGATCTCGGTGCTCGAACTCGAGTGGGGTGTCCTGCGTGTCGAACGGCGCGATCCGCGACAAGGCTCAATCATGCGCCTATGGATGGAGAAGCACGTGCTGCCGGGATTCAGCGGGCGCGTCCTGCCGATAGATGCTGCGGTCGCTCAGCGCTGCGCGGGGCTTCACTTTCCGGATCCACGACCAGAACGCGACGCCTTGATCGCCGCAACGGCGCTCGTGCACGGTATGACGGTCGTGACGCGGAACGTGTCTGACTTCGCCTCGACGGGTGTTCCAACGCTCAATCCCTGGGAGTGGGAGCCGGCGTAGGCAGACAGTGAATCGTGCGGCTCAACGTCGAGACGCGGGCCAACGAGCCGCTGATGCGCGAGAAGACCGCCGAGGTGCTGGAGCTGATCGACGCGTGAGATGGCCGGGCGGTACCGGGCCGGGCCGACCGTACTGTGCCGCACGCTCCTGGACACCGGAGCCTGGAATGGTCAGCCGCAGCGCAGAGACCTGAGCGATTGCCGTGAAATCGCGGTCTCTCGCCAGCAGCTCATACCCGTGCTTCAGGCACAATTGCGCGATCAGGCAATCGACGGTGGACCGCGGTGTGATCCCGCGGGCGCGACAAGCGCGGTAAAGACCTGCGGCCTGTTCGTAGTCGGCCCGCTGGAGCTCGGGCGCCAGATCGAACGCCGACATGACCCGACTGATGCGCGCGGCCTCGATGTCGCCGTGTGCACCCAGAAGGATCTCCGTCAGGACCAGCCCCGGAACCACCAGATCCCGCGCTTCGGCAATACAGAGCGTGAGATACGCGGCCTCGTCGGACGCATGGGTGTTGAAGTAGTCAATCCAGACCGACGTGTCGACGAGGATCATGGCTTGCGGCCCCGTCGATCGGCTCGTAGTGCGGCAAGGTCTCCCTCCCACCGCACGTGGCCACGCATCTCGAGCAGCTCACGGCGCTTCAGCAGGTTCGCGTACTCAGCCAGCGCCGTATTGACCGCCGCCTTCTTGGTCGCAAAGCCACCCAGGCGGAACACCTGTTCGAGCAGCTCATCGTCGAGCTCGATATGAGTTTTCATCTCTGTACTGTACACGAATGTTGAAAATCTATGGACCTTCCTTGTGTACAACGGCATGCGATAACTATGTACCCTCGTCACTGCGCGAGTGCACGAGGCGCGAGCGCACCGGCTCTCGCGCGAGCGGGTCTGTTCGAGCGGCACCGTGCCCTGGCGTGAACCTCACCGCGGACTGACTCAGGAGCACCCGACATGCGCACGACACACGCATCGGAGTACTCTCTACGCAGCTTGCTTGCTCGAGTGGCGGGAACTTTGCCTTGGCCGGCTGTGTCGGCACCCGGAGACACTGGCCGCCCCGCCATGGGGCGGGTAAGTTTCAACGTTCAAAATCACCCACAGGGGGCTACGTCATGGCGCTTTGGAAAGATTCGAATCCCGGTGCTCCTTCCGCACCGACCGCTCCGGGCCTCGCGGGCGCGCAGCCCCACGCACGGGAGCCCGAGAAGACCAACGTCGCGCCGCTGAGCCCCGACGTGGCGCGCCGGCCCGCGCCGCGCCAGGAGATGAAGGAATCGATCATCTCCTCCGATCTCACCATCGAGGGCAAGATCACCGGCTCCGGACACGTGCGCATCGCCGGCCGCTTCAAGGGCGACGTGCAGGTCGACGGTAACGTGAGCCTCGATGCCGGCGCGCGCCTCGAGGGCCACGTCAAGGCGAGCGTGGTGACCGTCGGGGGCGAGCTCATCGGCAACATCGAGAACGCCAAGCGGGTCGAGCTCCTCGAGACCGGCGTCATCAACGGCGACGTCAAGGCCGGGCAACTGACGGTGGCCGCGGGCTCGCGCATGCGCGGCCAGGTCGAGTTCGGCTACGAGGGTGAGGGCCGCGCCAAAGCTGAGACCAAGAGCTTCGGCAACGCATGAGCGCGGCCGCGCGCCCCGACACCGCGGGCAAAACGCGCACCTGTCCTCACTGCAAGGCGACGATCCTCGAGAGCCTGACGATCTGCCCGGGGTGCCTGCACCACCTGCGCTTCGACCAGGAGGCGGCGAAGCGCCAGGTGGCGGCCGCCTCCGCACTGCGCGTCGAGGGGGTCATCAGCCACCCCTCGGGCGCCGCGGAGCCATGGGAGTATTTCGTGGTGATCGCCGTGCGTAACGAGCGCGGCGAAGAGGTCACGCGGCACGTGGTCAACGTGGGCGCGCTGCGCAACACCGAGAAGCGCACGTTCGCCCTGTCGGTCGATGTCATGACGCCGCAACCGGTGGTCGTGCCCAACAAGCCCGTGGTCCCCTCGCCCTCAGCTCCCGCACCCCGGGGTCCGGTGCCGCGCGCCCCGTTGCCGCCTGCCGCGAAACCGCCTGCTCCGAGTGCGCCCGCCGCGGCCCCTGTCGCCAAAGGCCCGACCGTGACCCGGCCGCCCTCCGGCGCCGCGCCGGCGCCCAGGGGTCCGCTCGGACCGACACCGCCACCGAAGCGTTAGCCGGGCCGGCTCAAAAGCTCTGCTGGGTCGTCACGAGGAACTGCACGCGACGGATCGAGCCGTCGGCGGTCTCGAACGGAAAGGCGACGTCCACGTGGATGACGTTGCCGATGCCGGTGCGTGCATTGCCGATGCGCAACCCGAAGCCCGCGTCCTTGAGGAGCCCGAGCGAGGGCTGCGCGAGGTCGGGCTGGCCCCAGGTGCGGCCGGCGTCGAAGAAGATCGCGCCTCCGACGCGCCACAGCCGGAACGGAAACCAGTCCGTGAAGTAGCGCTGCTCGACGGTGAAGAGCGTGCGCGCGGCGCCGTCCTGGTAGCGCAGCGGGTAACCGCGCAGGCCGTTGTCGCCGCCGAGCAGCACCTGGTTGTCGAGATCGAGCCGCCAGCCCTTGGTGCCGACCAGCGTGGTGAAGAAGAGCCAGCGCGAGCTCTGCTCGTAGTAGTAGCGGATCGAGGCATCGGCGAGGCCGTTGTAGAGCGCGCCGTGCTCGATGCGGCCGGAGAAGTCCCCGGCGAGCAGCAGCGTCGAGCCGTCGGATCGGTAGCCCTTGCCGGCCGTGCTCTGGATGATCGTCGCGCTCTGACTCGAGCCGAAGGCCGCATCCGCATAACCGACCCGTAACGTCGCGATGGTGCCGAGATAGAAGTCCTCGGTCTTGAGGATCTGATCGTGGTTCCACAGGCGCACGTAATCATCCGCGACCAGGTCGTACTCCACCCAGGGATAGACGAAGCGCCGGTCCGCGGGCAGCACGGTCGCCCCCGTCCAGGTGTCGACGGGGGAGAACTCGTGTTCGTCGTACGTGACGCCCGTGCTCAGGCGCTGTACCCAGCCGTTCTGCAGCCCCGGCGACCACCCGCCGTAGACCGAGAGGTTGTTATGCTGGTCGTGGAACTGATCGATGATGTTGCCGCGATCGTAGAGGGAGTCGGTCTGCGCGTCGTCGTTGACGTTGACCCCCGCCGCCCAGCGCGTGTCGAGCGCGTAGAACGGGTGATTCACGGAAAGATCATGCAGGTGGCCGTCGCTGTTCTCGGCCCAGTCGAAGCCGACGGCGGTCCAGGTCCCGAAGGCGTGACTATTGGCGGCCGACAGGAGCGATTGGGTGCGATCGACGTTGGTGGTACGGTTCAGCCGCACGTCGGTGCCGGAGCCGGCGAGGTTCAGCTCCTCGAGCTGCACGCCCGTCGAGTTCGTGCCGCCGCTGCGCGAGTAGTTGAAGCCGGGGTTGAGTGTCCACACGTCGCGCGTCGTGACCCGCACGTCGACCTTGCCATCGTGATACTTCACGGGACGGATCCAGGCGTCGTAGAAGTAGCTGTTGGCGCGCAGGATCCGCTCGGTCTCATCGATGAGGCGGCGCGAGTAGCGGTCCCCGGTCCTGAAGAGCAGCTGGTTGCGGATCACGCTGGCGCGCGTCTTGCCATGCAGCCGGTTGGCGAAGCGGAACAGGGCGATGTTGTCCTTCGGATCCTCGAGGTTGAAGATGTCCTGGTTATCGACGAGGATCTCGCCGATCACGGCCTTGGAGGACTCGAGCTCCGCATCCGAGGGAATGCCGGGTGTCTCGGGAGGCGGGATCCCCACCGGCGGCGCCGAAGTGGCGAGGGACTCGGCGGCCGGCGCCTCCGCGGCGGGTACGGGCGCCGGCACGAGCAGCAGTGCGAGGAGCGGCGCCGCGCTGAGGTACCGCGGCACGGCGTATCGTCGTCCGTCGCGGCCGGGGCGCTGCGTCCTGTGCATCCGCCCATTGTGCCGTGCCCGCGCCGGGTGGGGCGCCCGGCGGCGGCGAAATGTGACTCACAGCCGAGGTTCCAGGGCGGAAACGTGACTGCACGCGGATTGGGGCGCGGGCGCCCAGGAGATCTGCGCCGGCTAAGGGTTCGAGCGGCTGCCGCTCAGAATTTCCCGCTCTGGAAGTCCAGGAACGCCTGGCTCAGCTCCTCGCGCGTGTTCATCACGAACGGGCCGTACTTGGCCACCGGCTCGCGCAGCGGGCGGCCCGCTACCAGAATGGCGCGCGCGCTCTGGCCGTCGGCCCCGGCGCTGACGCCGGTGAGCTCGATCTGTGCGCCTTCGCCGAGGACCGCGAGCTCATGGGTGCGCACGGTGTCCGCCTCGGGGCCCGCACCGACGCGCATCGCGCCCTCGAACACGTAGAGGAAGGCCGCGTAATCGGCGGGGAGCGGTGCGCTGAACGTCGCGCCCGGCTCGATCGCCAGATCGAGATAGGTCGGATCGGTCGCCGGCTGGCGGATCGGTCCGGTGATGCCGGCGACCTGCCCCGCGATCACCTTGGCCTGCACGCCCGGTGCGGGATGGGCCACTGGAATCCGCTCCGGCCCGAATTCCTGGTACTTCGGCGCGGTCATCTTGTCGCGTGCCGGCAGGTTCAGCCACAGCTGAAATCCGCGCATGCGCCCTGCCTGCTGCTCGGGCATCTCCGAGTGCACGAGGCCGCGGCCGGCGGTCATCCACTGCACGCTCCCGGGCACCAGCACGCCCTCGTTGCCGTGGTTATCACGGTGGCGCATGCGCCCGTCGAGCATGTAGGTGACGGTCTCGAAGCCGCGGTGCGGATGGTCGGGGAAGCCCGCGATGTAGTCCTCGGCCTTGTCGGTGCCGAACTCATCGAGCATCAGGAACGGATCGAGATCGGGCAGCTGCGGCTGACCGATCACGCGGCGTAACTTGACGCCCGCGCCATCGGAGGTCGGCATGCCCTTGACCACGCGGCGCACGGTGCGCGCGGCGGCGGCTTCGGCGTTGACCATGAAGAGCTCTCCTCGAAAGGGATGTTCCAACAATCAGGCCTCGCGGCGCCCGTTTCAAGCGTCGCCGCGCGGCTTCAGGCCGCGAGCGCCTCGGCTCCCGCGATCGCCGCGCGGGCCGCCGTGAGGCTCGCTTCGCGCTGCTGCGGGGAGATGTTGAGGCCCTCCGCGCGCACCACCCGCACGTCGCGGATGCCGAGGAAGCCGAACAGGAATCTCAGGTACGACTCGCCGAACTCGCCGCCGGCGTCCGGTCCCACCACCCCGCCGCGGGTCATGGCGACCACGACCTGCTTGCCGCCCGCGAGGCCCTCGGGCCCGTTCGCCGTGTAGCGGAAGGTCTTGCCTGCGACCGAGATGCGGTCGATCCACGCCTTCAGCTGCGAGGGGATCGAGAAGTTGTAGATCGGCGCCCCGATCACCAGGACGTCGGCGCCGAGGAACTGCTCGAGCGCCGCGGCATTGCGGGCCGCCTCCGACGCATCGCTCCGCGCCAGGTGCCGGTGCGAGAGGTGCGGCAGCTCCTCGGCGGCGAGATCGAGGTAGGCGACCTCGGCCTCGGGGTGGGACCGGCGCAGCTGCGCCACGACCTCGCGAGTCAGTGCGCGGCTCGCCGAACCCTCGCCCAGGATGCTCGAATCGATGTGCAGGATTTTCATCGCGGTCTCCGGTTGCCGTTTCGGGCGTAGGAGAAGGCTAATCCATGGAACGAACCATGGGTATCCGGGTAGAATGGAACATATTGTTCTATATTTGGTTCCAATAGGAGCTGAGGATGCAGCCGCTCGAGGGCTTCTACTACTTCACCCAGGTGGTCGATCACGGGGGCTTCGCCAAGGCGGCCCGCGCCCTCGATATCCCGAAGTCGCGCCTCTCACGCCACGTCGCCTCGCTCGAGGCACAGCTCAGCGTGCGCCTCGTGAACCGCTCGACGCGGCGCTTCGTGGTCACGGACGTCGGCCGCGAGGTGTACCGGCACGCGACCGCGATGCTCACCGAGGCGGACGCGGCGCTCGAGGTCGTGGAGTTCGCGCGCGCCAAGCCCTGCGGCACGCTGCGCGCGAGCTGCCCGGTAGCCCTCGCCCAATCCGCGCTCGCCCCGCTGCTGCCGGCGTTCCTCGCCGCCTATCCCGCGATCCGTCTCGAGCTGCACGTGAGCAATCGCCGCGTCGACGTGCTCGCCGAAGGGCTCGATGTGGCGCTGCGCGTGCGCACGCGCCCCTCGGGCGAGGACGGCCTGGTGATGCGCACCTTTCGCGAAGTGGATGAGTTCCTGGTGGCGAGCCCGGAGTATCTCGGGGGCGCGGCGCCCCTCACCGAACCGGCCGACCTCAAGGCCCACGCGACGCTCGACTACGCGGGCGAGTTCGAGCGCCGTCCCTGGGAGCTCCTCGGACCGGCAGGCCAGAGTCTCTCGATCGAGCACCCCCCGCGCATCGTCTGCCATGACTTCGTGGTGCTGCGCGCCGCCGTGCTCGCGGGACTCGGCGTCGCACGGCTGCCCGAGAGCGTGGTACGCGGCGATTTGGCGAGCGGTGCCCTGGTGCGCGCGCTGCCCGCATGGCGCAGTCCCCAGGGCATCGTGCACGTGGTGTTCCCGACGCGCCGCGGGATGCTGCCGGCGGTGCGGGCGTTCATCGATTTTCTGGCCGAGCGGTTGCCGGCGACGCTGTGAGTCAGAAGCCGTAAGCCACGCGGGAAGGCGCCAACCGGGTCGTGCGGGGACGGCCGCACACCACGCCGCCTACGACCCGGCACACGCCGACTAAAACTGCGAGCTCAGGGCGCCTCCGATGCTGCTCTCAGGATTGGAATGGCAAACTCGGCTACGAGCCGTCCGAGTTCTTGCGCCGACTCCGGCGTGGTTTCAAGCCGCGCCCTTCGGGCAAATGCTCGGATCTGGGCTTCCCGTCCCTGCTGAGACCAAAACTCAGGCGTCAACCCGATTGGCGGCTCCGGCGGGATCGGGGTTCCACGCCGCGTGAATGTGCGACGCACCGCTTCAATCAGCACCACCCGGTCCCATCGTCCACTCCGAGCGAGATAGTCGATGTCGAAGAAGTCTTTGATGCGGCTGTTGCGGATGCCGAGCGATACGATGGCCTCAAGTTTCTCAGCAATCACGGTTTCAGGACTGTAGACGCGAATCAGCGGTGATGGGTCGCCCAGTGCCACGGGATACGCCATTTCCTCGGCCTGCGGCCAGAGCACGTCGCCGAAGCCGATGTCCACCTGCAGCCGCTCGCGGATCGTTCCGAGCCGCGCGTCGAACGTCGCCCGTATGCCGGAATATTCCTCCTGCGCGCGAATCGGCTCGACACTGATCGTACTCGCGTCGAAAACCACAGCCTCGTCCGCGATGGCGGTACAACAGATAGAGGTGATGTCGCGAGCTACGGAGTCTGGATCGGGGTTGCCCCGCGAAAGTAGGTCCAGATCTACGGTGGCCCGGTATGGCTGGTTGGCCCACAGCCTCAGCAGCATCGCCCCCTTGAGCACGAACCGCTCACGCAACTCCGAGCAGCTGAGCCGGTACAGGAAGCGCTCGAAGAGGTAGCTTGTGAGCGTGACCTGGAAGTCCTCACCACGATCACGCGCGAGATTGAGAAGTCGTGCGCGGACGGAAGCGGAGCGGTCCTTTGGTTCCTTGGCCTTCAACCAGCTGCCTCCAGGTACGGACGCATCACATTCGCCACGCGGCAGATCTTCGCAAAGCGCCACAGCGCATCGACACCTCGCCGATGCTTCTTGAGGTAGTCCTTCAGAGCCTCGACGGCGATCTCCGTGCCGATCTTGTTGCGGTACTTAAAGCAGTCGGCGACAGTCTTGGCGGCGGAATAGATGCGCACGGGGACGCCGTCTATCTTGTGCGCTTCCACACCCGCCGTCAGAGCTACGCCGGAGAAATACACCGTTCGCACCGGAAATGGCGTGCGACGCGGTCTCCAGGCATGGACGTCGAGTGCGATCCAGACTTCCGCCGGGGCTTGCGTCGTGAGCTCATGAAAGCGCAGCGCGCTGAGCAGGCAGACCGCCGCCGCGGGAACGGCCCGAGCGACTTCCACCAGGGACCGATGGGTCGAAATCTCGGCATCGGGAACCGCATAGAGTCCCCGAGCGACGCGCACCAGCGCTCCGCGCTCGGTCAGTCGTTGGACGTACTCACGGCGCAGCCCGAGTCGCGTGAGATCGCGGGGCCGAGCAACGCCCAGCCGCCTCACGGCTTCGACGATGCTTTGTTCCAGATTGCTCATCGCGTGCAGTCTCAATAGCTCGGTAGTTAATTATATATACCGAGTTATTGAGACACAAGTGATCTGAAGCTCGTACCCTGAATCAGGTCCTATGCAAGCGCCCGGTGCACCAAGGTCGAAGTGATTACACTAGGACTTTCCGGAGGGAGGATCACTCCATGAGAATCCCCCGTGCCAATGCCGCGCTCGCCGCGCTGGCCCTACTCGGCGCGCTCGGCCTCGCCGCACTCCGCCCGGCGTGCGCGGACGACGCCGATCCTCCGGGGCGCGTTGCGCGGCTGAGCTACCTCGAAGGCTCCGTGTCGCTCGAGCCCGCGGGCCTCGCCGATTGGGCTCCCGCCGAGCGCAACCGGCCGCTGACGAGCGGCGACCGTCTCTGGACGGATCAGGAATCCGTAGCCGAGCTTGACCTCGGGGATGCGGTGCTGCGTCTCGGGGGCATGACGGGCTTTGCGTTCCTCAACCTCGACGATCGATTCGCACAGATCCAGCTGAGCGCGGGGCTGCTCATCGTTCGGGTATGGGACACCTCCGCCGGCCAGAGCTACGAGATCGACACGCCGAATCTCGCGCTCTCGCTGCAGCAGCCCGGCGTCTATCGCATCGAGGTCGATGAGCCGGGGGACACCACTCTCGTCAAGGTCTCCGAAGGACAGGCGCTCGCGCTCGGCAGTGGGGAGTCGATCCCGATCCCGGCCCAGCAGCTCATGGTGTTCTCGGGCTCGACGACGCTCTCCTACAGCGCCGCCTCGCTCGGAGCGCCTGACGAGCTCGACGCCTGGTCAGCGACGCGCGATCGCCAGGAGCAGGAGTCGCCCTCGCGCCAATACGTCGCCGACGACACGCCGGGGAGCGCTGAGCTCGATGACAACGGCCGCTGGCAGAGCACGCCGGACTACGGTTACGTGTGGACGCCGGCGGTCGTGATGGCGGGTTGGGTGCCGTACCGCTTCGGGCACTGGGTATGGATCGCACCCTGGGGATGGACCTGGGTCGACGATGCGCCGTGGGGCTATGCGACCTTCCACTACGGGCGCTGGGCATTTCTCAACGGATCGTGGTGCTGGGTGCCGGGGCCGCGGCCGGCGAGACCCGTGTATGCGCCCGCGCTCGTGGGGTGGACGCATGGACCGGGTTTTGGGACACCGGGTGCGCCCGGCGCCAGCGTCGGCTGGTTTCCCCTTGCGCCGCACGAGGTGTATGCACCCGCCCACCCGGTGAGCGAGACCTACCTGCGCAACGTCAACCTCGCCAACACCACCGTGGCGAACAGCGCCAGCATCAGCGACGTCTATCACAACCGTGTGGCGGGCCAGCGTTACCGCAATGGCACCGCGGGCGCGATCACCCAGGTGCCACAGAATGTCTTCACCTCCTCGCAGCGCATCGTCGGTCGTACCCTGCCGGTGACGGCGAACACGCTCGCCGGCATGACGGTCGCCGCCGCGGCACCCGCGATTGCACCCGCACGTCAGAGTGCACTCGGCGCTCCGGGCCGCCGGTCCGCGCGTCCGCCGCCCGCACTCGCGAACCGGGCGGTGGTGGCGCGCGCCACTCCGCCGCGTGCGCCGGCTTCGTTCGATGCACAGCTCGCGGCGATCCAGGCGAATGCCGGCCGGCCGCTCGCACGTGCCGAGCTCGCCCGGCTCCCGCCGGGGCCCCCGATGGCCGAGCTGCACGTCCTCGGACCCGCCACGTCCGCAACGCAGCCGGGTCTCGCCGCGCGGACGCACTCGCCGCAGAGCCCCGCGCTGCCGCCGGGCACGACCACGCGCACCTTCGTTCGCGATCCCTCACCGCCGAGTGTCGCATCTCCTGGTGTGGCGACGCCGGCGCGCACCGACCGGCCGTCATGGGCCGCGCCGCGTGCGTCCCACGCGGACGATCCGAGCCGCGCCAATGGGGGTTCGC
Organism: uncultured Gammaproteobacteria bacterium; assembly: GCA_963802645.1. Classification (GTDB taxonomy): domain Bacteria; phylum Pseudomonadota; class Gammaproteobacteria; order Steroidobacterales; family Steroidobacteraceae; genus 13-2-20CM-66-19. The sequence goes on from CAWDJK010000004.1 coordinate 20,668, forward strand.
CGACGACGGCGGTTTCTGCGCCACCGCCCACGCCCGCGCCGGAAACGCGCACGCCGCGCGCAGCCCCGAGCGCGCCGCCGCCCGCGCCCCAACCGCACCCGGGATCGGCAACGACCAAGGGGCAGAGCGCGCACAAGGACTCGCATGAGGAGTCGAGCCCGAAGGCGGACCGCCCGCATGACCGGCTGGAGCGGTAGAGGCGGGTCGATACGCGCGCCTGGGCCCGGCGACGCCGCGTCCTGACTTACGCTCAATCCGCCGCGTGTTGCAGAGCGTCGCGCTCCAGCTCGCGAACGAAGTCGCGTACCTCTTCGCGCGTGCATAAATTCCCTTCGAGCAGCGCCTGCAGCAGTCCCTCGAGCTGCACGCGCATTGCCACCGCCAGCACCGTCGGCGGATAGCGCTGCAATCCAGCCAGAAAATCGCTCAGCTCATCGAGACACTCTTCGACCGTCCCGTCGACGCGTGTGGTGTCGCCGAATGACATGCGAGCTCTCCCGGGCCACTAGCCGCAGTTGACGATACACGACTCATCGGGCGGCGCGCGGCGCGTTGCGATGTGGCGCGCTCTTTCTGCACGAACAGGTGCGTAAACGCAATTCCAAACGCCCGGCCGCTCACTAGACTGTGCCCCTCGCCGCCAAACCAACACGGAAAGTTGAGGAGCACACGCCATGAACAGTTTCACACTCACCGCGGTCGGCAATCTCGCGCGCAACCCCGAGCTCGTGACCAAGGGGGAGAAGAGCCACGCGCGCTTCTGCCTCGTCGGTAACGACTACGCGGGCAAGGACGAGGAGGGCGCGGCGCGCGAAGTCACCACCAGTCTGTGGTTCGTGGCCTTCGGTGCCATGGGCGAGACCATCGCGCGCAACAGCCGCAAGGGCGATCAGCTCATCGTCGATGCGCGCGTGCGCTCGAGCAACTGGACCGACGATCAGGGCGAGAAGCAGTACGACCACTCGTTCATCGTGCAGGGCTTCCGCTTCGGGGCGCCCGGCAAGATCAAGCGCGGCGAGCTCGATGCGCGCCGCGGCGAGACCCACGCCGCCGGACACGCGGTCAACGAGAGCTGACCCGACACCCACGCAAGCGGAGGCTTCCCATGAGGTCACGTTCCAGGCTCCTCTCCCGTGCGGCCCGCGGCGGCTGCGCCGTGTGGTTCGCGGCTACGCCGCTCGTGGCGCTGGCGCAGGCCACCTCGCCGTTCATGACCGGAGCCACGGCGCTGCAGACGAATATTCTGGCGTGGCTCACGCCCATCGCGATCATCCTCGTCATGGCGCTCGGGGCCATGGCGATGGCGAACCGGATGTCATGGGGGTGGTGCATCGGGGCGATCCTCGGGATCGCGATCGCTTTCGGTGCGCCGCAGATCGTCACCTGGGTGCGCGGCATGTTCGGCGTTTGAGATGAGCACGCCGGGCCGCAATGCCGGACTCGTCGCCGACCCCCTGTTCGTCGGGGCGACCCGCCCGCCGATGCGCTGGGGCGTCACCTATTCGGCGCTGCTGTGCAACCTCGTGTTCTCGATGGAGGCATTCCTCCTCACCCGCAATCTCCTGACGCTGCTCCTGTGTGCACCGATTCACGGCGTTTGCGCCCTGCTGTGTGCGCGTGACGCGCGTTTCTTCGACCTGGTCATGCTGTGGGGCCGGACCCGGATGCCCGCGGCGCTCGCGAATCTGCGACGCTGGCACGCGAGCAGCTATAGCCCCCTGACGCTCGATCTGCCACGCCGGGACGGGCGGCGCGGCAGGCGCGGAGCGGCGGCGTGAGGCAGGCCGGTCGCGCGGTAGCGCTGCAGCGGGAGCGCAACGCCGCGGAGCACGTGCCCTACGCGGCGCACGTCGCCGAGCGGGTCGTCTCCACGATCGCGGGCGACTATCTGCAGGTGTTCCGCCTCGGGGGTGCGAGCTTCGAGAGCGCCGACGACGAGCAGCTCAACAACTGGCACGAGCGCCTCAACATTCTGTGGCGCAACCTCGCGAGCCCTGAGCTATCGCTCTGGACGCACGTGATCCGCCGCCGTGAGCGCGCCACGCTGCGGACGGGGACGGCGCACCCGGGCTTCGCCCACGCGCTCGCGGGGCGCTATGCCGCGCGGCTGGCCGGCGAGACCCTCATGGTGAACGAGCTCTATCTCGCGGTGCTCTACCGGCCGACCGCAGGCCTCGCCGCGGGCCTGGTCGCGCGCGCCCTCGCGCGCAGGGGCCGCCATGACCGGTCCGCCGAGCTCTCGCAGGCGCTCGATGCCTGCGCGAAACTCGCGCAGACCCTCGTGGCCGCGTTGGCGCGCTACGACCCCGAGCCGCTCGGCGTCTACCGCGCCGGAACCCTCTGGTGTTCCTCGCTGCTCGAGTACCTGGCGCTGCTGCTCAACGGCGAAGCGCGCCGCGTGCCCCTGCCCAGAGGTCCCCTCAACCACGCGCTCACCACCAGCCGGCTGCTCTTCGGGACCGAGGCGATCGAATACCGCATGCCGTCCGGCTCGCGGGTCGGGGCGATGCTCGGCATCAAGGAATACCCGACCCCGAGCGTGGCCGGCATGTTCAACCGGCTGCTGTCCGCGCCCTTCGCGCTGGTCATCACGCACTCGTTCACTTTCCTCACCCGCGCCGCGGCGCAGGGGCTGCTGCAGCGTCAGTTCCACCGCATGGCCAACGCCGGAGACTTCGCCGTGTCCCAGGCGGCGCAGCTGAAGCAGGCGCTCGATCAGCTGAGTGGGGGTGAGTTCGTCATGGGCGATCACCATTTCACGCTGCAGGTGCTCGCGGACTTGGAAGAAGCGCGCGGCGACGCGGCGGACGGCGCGCGGCTGCGCTCGCTCAACGACTGCGTGGCGCAGGCCCGCAGTCTCCTCGCCGATACCGGAATGACGGTTGCCCGCGAGGACCTGGCGCTCGAAGCCGCCTTCTGGGCGCAGCTCCCCGGTAACTTCGCGCTGCGTCCGCGCAAGGCGCCGATCACCTCGCGCAATTTCGCCGCGATGGCGCCGTTCCATAACTATCCGCTGGGACGGCCCGACGGCAATCACTGGGGCGAGGCGCTGACGCTGCTCTCCACCCGGGCGCGCTCTCCCTATTACTTCTCGCTCCACGCCAGCGATCCGGCCGATCCCGACGGCGGCAGCCGCAAGGACACCGGGCATACCTTCATCTGCGGGCCGACGGGCTCGGGCAAGACGGTATTCATCGGCTTCCTCGTGGCCATGCTCGAGCGGCAGGGAGCGACGCAGATCGTCTTCGACAAGGATCGGGGGCTCGAGATCCTGGTGCGGGCCCTCAATGGGGAGTACCTCGACCTCAAGCAGGGCGCCCCGACCGGCTTCAATCCGCTGCAGCTGGCGCCGACGCCCGCGCACGTGGAGTTCCTCAAGAGCTGGCTGCAGATGCTGGTGCGTCCCGCGGGAGGCCGGGTGCTGACGGCGCGTGAGGATGCCGATCTCGAGCAGGCGCTGCGCGGGACGCTCTCGCTCGCGCGGCCGGCGCGTCGGCTCTCGCGGCTGCTCGAATTTCTCGACCCGACGGACGCGGAGGGCCTGCACGCGCGGCTCTGCCGCTGGTGCGAGGCGGCGCGCGGCGACTACGCCTGGGTGTTCGACAACCCCCAGGACTCGGTGATCGAGCGCCTCACGGGCCGTCCGATCGTGGGTTTCGACACGAGTGAGCTCCTCGACCATGCGCTGACGCGCGCGCCGGTGACCTACTACATGTTTCACCTGGTACGGCAGCTCCTCGACGGACGACGCCTGGTGTGCTGGATGGACGAGTTCTGGCGGCTGCTGGCCGATCCGGCCTTCGAGAGCTTCGCGCGCGAGGGACCGAAGACCTGGCGCAAGCTGAACGGCGTGATGTGCCTCGCCACCCAGAGCGCCAGCGACGTGCTCGAGAGCCCGATCAGCCGCACGATCATCGAGCAGACCGCGACCAAGGTGTTCTTTCCGAACGCCGACGCCAGCGCCGAGGAGTACACCGGCGGCTTCGGTCTGACGGAGCGGGAGTTTCGCCTGATCAAGGAGCAGCTCGAGCCGGGCTCACGCGCGTTCCTGGTGAAACAGGGGCACCACAGCGTCGTCTGCCGGCTCGATCTCAAGGGCTTCGACGCCGAACTCGCCGTGATCTCCGGGCGCGCGCGCCACGTCGAGCGGCTGCACCGCCTGATGGAGCAGCACGGCGTCGATCCCGGGCGCTGGCTCCCCGCCTTCATGAATGCCGTTCAGACCGAGTGAGCTTCGATCCACCCATTAATAAGGAGTCGCCATGCGTACGAGACTGACCTGTCTTCTCCTGGTGCCGCTCGCACTGCTCCTGTCGGCGCCGGCCGCCCACGCGCAGTTCGCGGTGATCGACATCGCCGCCGTGAATCAGCTCATCTCGCAGGTGCAGCAGCTCGAGCAGCAGCTCGCCACGGCGCGCAGCCAGCTGACGCAAGCCCAGGCGGAGTTCCAGACGATCACCGGCAATCGGGGGCTGCAATCCCTTCTCGGCGGTACGGTGCGCAACTACCTGCCGCCCGACTGGGCGACGCTCCAGGGAGCACTTGCGGGCGCGGGCGGTGCGGCCGCCGCCTACCCGACGCTCACCGCGGATGTGACCCGGGCACTGAATGCCAACGCAGTGCTGTCGCCGCAGCAACTGACCGCGCTGCCCGCGGCCTCCGGCAGCAGCCTTCAAGCCGGGCGCCAGTCCGCCGCGCTTCTGCAGGCCCTGACCCACGAGGCGCTCTCCAACAGCAGCGATCGCTTCACGGCCCTGCAGCAGCTCATCGATGCGATCGGCGCCACCAACGATCAGAAATCCGTGCTCGAGCTGCAGGCACGGACGGCGGCGGAAGCCAGCATGCTGCAGAACGAGCACACCAAGCTCGAGGATCTCTACCAGGGCGTACAGGCGGACCGTTGGGCCGCGGCGCAGCGCACGCGCGAGTCGATCGTCGCCGGCCACGGCCAGTTCGCTGCCCGCTTCCAGCCCCAGCCCTGAAGCCAACGGGGAGCCGCGCGCGTGGGTTTCTTCGCGACCTTCTGGAGCTGGCTGCAGGGTCAGCTCAACACCTATATCGGGACGAATGCCGCGCTCCTGGCGACGACGCTCGAGCCCGCGATCGTCACCCTGGCGACGCTGTACGTCATGGTCTGGGGGTACCTGCAGCTGAGCGGCCGCATCGAGGAGCCGCTCGGCGCCGGGCTCCGGCGCCTCGTCCTGCTCGCGGTGGTGCTGGGCGCGGCGTTGCACCTGTGGCTCTACAACACGGTCATCGTCGACACCTTCTACCGGGCGCCCGCCGAGCTCGCGGGGGCGGTCGTTGGCGCACCCGATCCGGTGGCGACTGTCGACGCGATCTGGAGCCAGGGTGGAGCGGTGGCCGCCTATCTGTGGAACAACGGCGGCGTCTTCAGCGGTGACTTCGGCTTCTACGTCGCCGGCGCGATCGTGTGGGTGCTGATGGGCCTGCTGTGCGTTTACTGCATGTTCCTGATCGCGCTCTCGAGCATCGCGCTCGCGGTGCTGCTGGCGCTCGGGCCGCTGTTCCTCGCGCTGCTGCTCTTCGATGCGACGCGGCGCTTCTTCGAGGCCTGGCTCGCGCAGCTCGCCAACTACGCCCTCATTACCATCCTCACCGTGCTGGTGGCGGCGCTGCTGCTGCAGATCGTCGCCTCCTATGCGGCACAGACGGCCGCGCGCGGCGCGGCGATCGTCACGGTGGACGCGCTCAACATGGTGCTGGTCGCCGCGGTGGTGTTCCTGCTGATGCGCCAGATCATGCCCATCGCGGCGGCGCTCGCCGGCGGGGTGAGTCTCAGCAGCTTTGGAATGGTGAGCCGCTTCGTCAACTGGGGTCTGCAGCGCGGGGCGGCCGCCGCCGCCGGCACCGCGGCGCTGGCCGCGCAGCCGCTGCTCGCTTCGCGGGCGCCGGCGGCTTCGCCCACGCTGGTAGCGGCCGCCTGGCGCAACAACTGACGCGCGATCGCGCTTGCGGCTCGTGAAGGAACAGGGAGGTTCCGTGAAGGCACTCTTATTTATCTGTCTGGCAGCCCTCGTCTCGGCCTGCACGCCGCACGAGGTGCGTTGCGAGGGACGGCTCGAGCCGATCAACGCACCGGCAGGGGCTGCCGGGCCGGAGCGTCCGTGAGCGGGGCGGCCGTGCCCGAGGGCTACTTCCGCGAGGCCGCCGCGTGGGATGCCGACCGCATCGCCACGGCGCGCCGCACCGCGCGCCTCGCCTGGCGCGTCGCCGGCGCCGGCTGGACCTGTGCGCTCGCCGGCAGCGCGGCTTTGGTGCTGCTCGTGCCGCTGAAGCGGGTCGAGCCCTTCGTGGTGCGCGTCGACAACACCACCGGAGTCGTCGACGTGGTGCCGGTGTACAGCGGAACCGCGACCCCCGACCAGGCGGTCACGCGCTACTTCCTCACGCACTACGTCAGCGTGTGCGAGCGCTTCAACTTCTCCACCGCCGAGAGCGACTACGAGGAGTGCGGCGCATTCCACGGCGCGCAGCGCAACCAGGCCTGGTACGCGCTCTGGAACCCGAACAACCCCGGCTCGCCCCTCAACGTGCACAAGGATGGCAGCACGGTGCGCGTGCAGGTCGAGTCCCTGAGTTTCTTCGAGCGCGGGAGCGGGGTGACCGACCTCGCCCAGGTCCGCTACCTCAAGGCGGAGCGCCAGGGCGCCGGAGCCGATGAGCGCGTCACGCACTGGATCGCGACCATCCAATACGCCTACGGCGCCCCCTCGAAGGACCCCAAGGTCAGGCGCTGGAATCCCCTCGGCTTCAAGGTCATCGAGTGGACCTCCGAGCCCGAGGTGCTGCCCCAGGCGCAGGCCAAGGCGGGCTGAGTCATGAACGTCCGCGGCGCTGCCTACGGTGTGCTCTGGTGGCTCGCATCGAGCTGTCTCGCCGGCACGGTGCCCGATCCGGGCGACACCGACCGCCGCATCCGGGTCACCTCCTATGTACCGGACGCGGTCTACCGGCTGCGTGGCTACGTGGGCTTTGAGATCGATCTGGAGTTCGAGGCGGGCGAGACCTTCACCGGCCTCGGGGCGGGCGATCTCGACAGCCTGACGTTCGCCGCGCAGGCAAATCACCTGTTCCTGAAGCCCAAGGCGAGCGGGATCGCCACCAACCTCACGGTGCTGACCAGCCGCCGTACCTATCATTTCGACTACCGCGTGACGGCGCGCCCGCCCGATCCCGACGGGCAGGACGTCCTCTACGTGCTGCGCTTCACCTACCCGCCGCCGGCACCTGAGCCGGAGACCATCGGGCGAAGGCTGCTCGCCGCGGGGGCCGCCGCTCGCAACCTCGAGTACTGGTACCGCGGCAGCCAGGCGCTCAGACCCAGCGCCGCCTGGGACGACGGCGTGCATACGCACCTGCGCTTCGGCGCACAACAGGAGTTGCCCGCCGTCTTCCTGCGCAACGAGGACGGCAGCGAATCGCTCGTCAACTCGACCATCGAGGGGGGCGAGGTGATCGTGCACCGGGTGAGCCACCGCCTGGTCGTGCGGCGCGGGAAGCTCGTGGGTTGCATCGTCAATGCAGCTTTCGCGGGCGGCGGTGAGCATGCAGCCTCGGGAACGGTCAGCCCGGCCGTCGAGCGTCTCACCCGGGAGCCGAAGCCGTGAGCACGGAAGCCGACGAGACCGTACGAGGTGAGCGCACGACCGCGGTGGTCGACGCGGTGCGCAGCGCGCACTCGCGGGTGAGCAGCGTGCTCGCCGCGGGACTCATGATCACGCTCGGCCTCGCGGCACTCGGCTGGTACTACGCCCACGCGCTGACGCGTACCACGCAGGCGCGCCGGGCGGCGCAGTCCGCGGTGGCGAGCCGCGCGCAGGGGGAGATGGCGCTGCCCTCGCTCGGGCGGATCGATGCGCCGGTGGCAGCGCCGGCCTCCACCGTTCAGGCGGCGCCCGGGAGTCAGCCGCCCGAGCTCGCGTTTGCGGCGTCGCACGTGGAACCATTGGCCGAGCGCGCGGCTGTCGCGGCGCTGCCGGTCCCGGTCGGTGCGACGGCGCCGGCTCCGGCCTTGATCCCTACGCGCGGCGAGCTCGCGCTGGCGCGGCGGCTTTCCGGCAATGTTCTGGCGCGCGAAGCGGACTCGCAGGGAGCGCGGCCGGCGGCGGTCGAGACCGACACGCTCGCAGCGTCGACGGGAGGCGCGCCGGCCGCGCCGGCCACCGACGCCGCAGGCGGGCGTCGCGCCGCCGATCGCGGCGCGGGCGACCTCGGTGCGCTGCTGCACGCGAGCGTCACGCCGGCGGTCCCCGCGGCGCTGCTCCCGACCCAGCGATTCCTGCTGCCCGAGGGCAGCTTCATCGATTGCACCCTGGAGACGGCGATCGATTCGACGCTCCCCGGGATGACCACCTGCATCACGGCCGCCGACACGTACGGTGCCGACGGCCAGGTGGTGCTGCTCGAGCGCGGTACGAAGCTCGTCGGCGAGACGCGCGGCGAAGTGCGTCAGGGACAGGCGCGGGTATTCGTTCTGTGGACGCAGGCACGCACTCCAACCGGCGTCGTCGTGCCACTGGCCTCTCCGGGCACGGACGAGCTCGGTCGGGCGGGGCTTCCCGGGGCCGTCGAGCGGCACTTCTGGCAGCGCTTCGGTGCCGCGATGCTCATCACGCTCATCGACGGCGCGGTGCAGGCGGGTGTACAGGCGTCGGCCGGCAGCGGCGGCACGCTGATTTACGCACCCGGCGCCTCGCAGGACGTTCTCACCGAGGTGCTCAGGGAAACGGTCGCCATTGCGCCGACCGTGACCAAGCGCAACGGCGATCGCATTCAGGTGCTGGTGGCGCGCGACCTCGACTTCAGGCCCGTCTATGAGCTTCGCGCCACCGCTCGCGAGCCCTGAGGAGCGCCGCGGCCCGGCGCCGGCGCAGTCCGCGCTCGATCTCACGCTCGAGGCGCTGCGTCCGTTGCTGGCGGACGCGGAAGTCACCGAGCTGTGCATCAACCGGCCCGGCCAGGTGTTCCTCGAGACGCGTAGCGGCTGGCGGTGCGTGGCCGCTCCGTTCGCGGATTTCGACTGGTGCCTGCGGCTGGCGAAGCTCGTGGCGAATGCGACCCGCCAGCGAGTGGATGAGTCGGCGCCGCTCCTGTCGGCGGCCCTTCCCTCGGGCGAGCGCATCCAGGTCGTCCTGCCGCCCGCGACCACGCTCGGCTGCGTCGCGATCACCATCCGCCGTCCCGCGAGCGAGGTGTGGTCCATCGAAGAGCTGCGCAGCCGCGGAGCACTCGGTCTCGCTCATCCCGGCGCTGCGGCGCCCGATGACAGCGAGCGCGAGCTCGCGCGGCTGCACGCCGCGGGCGACTACCCCTCGTTCATGCGCCTCGCAGTGACGAGCCGCCGCAACATCCTTGTCTCCGGCCCCACCGGTTCCGGTAAGACCACCTGGACCAAGGCGCTCATCCGGGAAGTTCCACCTCACGAGCGGCTGGTGACCATCGAGGACGCGCGCGAGCTGGTGCTCGACCGCCATCCCAATCACGTGCGGCTCTACTACAGCAAGGACGATCAGGGGCTCGCCCGTGTGACGCCCAAACAACTCCTCGAGTGCTGCCTGCGCATGCGGCCCGATCGCATTCTGCTGGCGGAGCTGCGCGCGGAGGAGGCGTTCGACTATCTGCGCAACGTCAATTCCGGCCACCCGGGCTCGATCACCAGCGTGCACGCGGCGAGCGCGGAGCTGGCATTCGAGCAGCTGGTGCTGCTCGTCAAGCAGAGCCCGGGCGGACGCAGCCTCGCGCGCCGCGACATCCGGCGTTTGCTGTATCTGCTGGTGGATGTCGTGATCCAGTGCGGCCTCGAACGGCACCAGCGCGTGATCCGCGAGATCTGGTATCAGCCCGCGCGCAAGCACGACTCAGCGCGCCGCGCGCCTCCCACCGCGCACGCCAGCTCCGGGGCGAGGCGATGCCGGCCGACGCTCTGATGCACGGCTGGCCGGGGCTCCTCGGGGCTTACGCCGCCGTGCAGGGGCCGCTGCTGGCGGGAATGATCCGCGCCCGGGCGCCCTGGCGACGGCTGCTGCTCGCGCCGGTGATCGCCGCGCCGGTGACGGCCGTCTCGGGGGCGACGCTCGCGATGCTGACGCCGGCGCTCGCAGGGTTCGGTATCGCGAGCACGAGCCTCGCGCAGCTCTCGGTGGGCATTGCGGTGAGCGCCGGGCTCGGTTACCTCGCGGGGCGCGCGCTCGGCGGCGGCGACGCGTCGCGCACGCCCCATTTGCGCGGCGCCATCGTGGTTCCGGCGGTCCCCGCCGCACGGCGCGCGCCGCGTGACACGCACCGCGGTGCCGAACGCGCGCACGGTGCCCTGACGCTCGCCGGTGTGGCACTGACCGCGGAGGATGAGACCAAGCACTTCAAGCTGATCGGCACCACCGGCACCGGCAAGAGCACCGCGATCCGGGAGCTCCTCGGCGCCGCGCTGGCGCGCGGCGATCGGGCAGTGGTCGCCGATCCCGACGGCGGGTACCTGCGGGAGTTTTACGACGGTGCGCGCGGCGACGTCATCCTCAATCCGTTCGAGCCCGCCTCGGTGCGCTGGGATCTGTTCGGCGAGCTCGGCGAACCGCACGACGTGGAGCAGCTCGCCCGCTCGCTGATTCCGGATCACGAGGGAGCCGATCGCAGCTGGCGCGGCTACGCACGCACCTTCTTCAGCGCGGTCACCGACCAGGCGCGGGCGGCGGGGTCAACGACGTGCGCGAGCTCTACCGGTTGCTGGTGGTCGCCGGCACGCCGGAGCTGCGCACGCTGGTGGCGGGTACCCCGGCCCAGCCTTTCCTCGAGGAGCACAACGGCCGCATGTTCGACTCGATCCGCTCGGTCACGAGCTCGGCGGTTTCGGCCCTCGCGTACGTCGCCCGTCAGAGGGAGGGCGTGCCGTTCTCCGTGCGGCGCTGGACCGCGCAGGCCGGGGAGGGACAGGGGCAAGGTGTGCTCTTCATCCCGTATCGCGCCGGCCAGATCGCGGCGCTGCGGTCGATCGTCTCCGCCTGGATGCGGCTCTCGATCTTCGAGGCGATGAACGCGCCGGAGGGCCGGCAGCGCCTGTGGTTCGTGATCGACGAGCTCGATGCGCTTGGACAGATCGACGGACTCAAGGACGCGCTCGCGCGGCTGCGCAAGTTCGGCGGCCGCTGCGTACTCGGGTTCCAGTCCGTGGCGCAGGTCTCGGCGACCTATGGCGCCGGGGAAGCGCAGACGATCGTGGAAAATTGTGGGGCGACTTTAATCTTGCGCTGCGCCGGCAGCGAGCACGGCGGCACTTCGCAGTTTGCCTCGCGCCTGATCGGCGAGCGCGAGGTGCTGCGCAGCTCGGTGTCGCGCTCGCGTCGTCCCTTCGAGCTGCTGCCGGTGACCAACCGCTCGGAGAGCCCCACCGTCGAGGCGGCCGTCATGGCGTCCGAGATCGAGCAGCTGCCGGACCTCGCCGGCTATCTGAAGCTCGCTTCCCGCCCGCAGTGGCTGCAGGTGGCGCTCGCCCGCCCGGCGCCGGCACCTCAGCCGCAGTCTCCGCGGGCGGCACCGGCGCGCCTCAGCGAGCGGACCCACGAAGGACTCGGAATGGAGTGACATGAGCGTGGACGACAGCGCCATGAAGCTCGGGCTGCTGCTGGAAGGCGCGCACGCGAACCAATCGCTCGCCGAGACGACGCTGGAGAAGCTCAAGGCGCAGGTCGCCGGGCTCGAGGGCATCGCGCGCGAGGAGATCCGCGCGACGCTGCTCGAGGAGCTGCACGTGCTCGGCGACGATTGCCAGCGGGCGGCCGAGACGCTGCGCCGCTTACGTTACGCGGCGGATCTGCGCCTCGCGCTCTGGACTCTCGGCATGGCGGCGCTCGCGTGCGCGGTGCCGCTCGCGGCGGCCTGGTGGGTGCTGCCCTCGCGGAGCGAGGTGGCCGCGCTCGCCGCACGGCGCGACACGCTCACCGCCGAAGTCGCGCGTCTCGAGGCGCAGGGCGCGCGGATGGAGCTGCGCCGCTGTGGAACGGCGCAGCGGCTGTGCGTGCGCATCGATCGCAAGGCGGGGTCTTTCGGCGCAGGCGGCGAGTACTTCGTCCTGCAGGGCTATTGATCCCATGGATCTCGGCACGCTCGGCGAATGGACACTGCGCGCGCCTGCCGTGGTCCCGCTGCTCGGGATCGTAACGGCGGCTGCGTGTATGGCGCTGCGCCGCCGGCCCGCCGATGTGCACCGCCGCGGAGCGCTGATCACGGCGGGCCGGGACGCGCAGCGCCGCGCCCGCCGGCAACGACGCCGCGGCGCCGTGCCGCCGCTCACACTCGCCGGAGTGGCGATCGCGCCGCGCGATGAGACCAAGCACTTCAAGCTCATCGGCACCACCGGGACGGGCAAGTCGACCGCCATCGCGGGCCTCATGCACGGCGCCCTGGAGCGTGGCGACCGCGCGGTGATCGCCGATCCCGATGGCGGCTACCGCGCGCGCTTTCATCGGCGCCGGCGCGGCGACGTGATCCTCAATCCCTTCGAGCCCGAATCGGTAAAGTGGAATCCGTTCGCCGAGCTGAACGAGCGCTGGGACGCCGATCAGCTCGCGAGTGGGCTCATCCCCGGGAGCGAGGATCCTTCCGGGCGTGAGTGGCGCGGCTATGCGCGCACCTTCGTCACCGCGGTCACGCGCCGCTGCCAGGAGTGCGGCGAGAGCGACCCGGGCGAGCTCTGGCGGCTGCTGACGGTGGCGGGCAGTCACGAGCTGCGGCCGATGGTCGCCGGGACCCCGGCGCAACCTTTTCTCGAGCCGGAAAACGCGCGCATGTTCGGCTCGATCAGAGCGGTGGCGGCTTCCGCGGTCGCGGCGCTCGAGCACTTGGGCGTACAGCGCGGCCGGCCGTTCTCGGTACGTGCCTGGGTACGCGGCGGCCGGGGCGTGTTGTTCCTGCCGTACCGCGCCTCACAGATCGCGGCGCTGCGCTCGATCATCGCCACCTGGATGCGGCTCGCGATCTTCGAGGCGATGAACGCCCCGGAGGGCGACCAGCGGCTGTGGTTCGTGGTCGATGAGCTGGATGCGCTCGGCGCGGTCGACGGGCTGAAGGATGCGCTCGCGCGGCTGCGCAAGTTCGGCGGCCGTTGTGTGCTCGGGTTCCAGTCGATCGGGCAGGTCTCGGCGACCTATGGCGCGGAAGCGCAGACGCTGGTGGAGAACTGCGCGACGACGCTGATTCTGCGCTGCGCCGGCAGCGAGCACGGCGGGACTTCGCAGTTCGCCTCGCGCCTCATCGGCGAGCGCGAAGTCCGGCGCCGCCAGACCTCGCGCGGCCGGGACCGCGAGGCCGGGTGGGGCCGCGGGCACCGGCGCTCGACCCAGGTGAGCGAGCACTGGGTGACCGAGACGGCGGTCATGGCATCGGAGCTCGAGCAGCTGCCCGATCTCGCCGGCTATCTCAAGACCGCCTCCTCGGCCACCTGGCTGCGGGTGAGTTTTCACCGCTAGGTCGCGGCCGTGGCCATCTATTTCCTTCGGACCACCTCCGTCGGGCGCGGCGCCGGACGCCGCGCCACCGCCGCGGCCGCGTACCGCTCCGGCGAGCGGTTGCGCGATGAGCGCAGCGGGCTGCTCTACAACTATGCGCACCGCAAGGACGTGGTGCATACCGCGGTCTTCCTGCCCGCGCACCTCGCCGGAACGGCCGATGACTGGGCGCAGAGCCGCGAGAAGCTCTGGAACACCGCCGAGCGTGCCGAGAAGCAGTCCAATTCGCGCGTCGCGCGTGAGTACCAGGTCGCCCTGCCGCACGAGCTCAACACCGCGCAGCAGGTGGCGCTCGCCCGGGCCTTTGCGCACGAGCTGACCGAGCGCTACCGCGTGGCGGTCGACCTGGCGGTGCACCTGCCACGTCCCGACGGCGATCCGCGCAACTTCCACGCCCATCTGCTGGCGACCACCCGCGAGGTCACACCCAGGGGACTCGGCGCCAAGACCGGGCTCGATATGGGTAGCAGCGAACGCCGCAGGCGCGAGCTGCCTTCCGCGCGGGAGGAGTTGCGCGCGCTGCGCGAGCGCTGGGGGAGCCTCACCAACGAAGCGCTGCGGGAAGCGAATGTCGCGGCGCGGGTGGATCATCGCAGCTACGCCGAGCGTGGGATCGATCGCGAGCCGCTGCCGCTCATCCCGATTGCGTCGCTCAAGATGGAGCGGCGCGGTCTGCGCAGCGAAGTGGCCGAGCGGATCCGGGAGCAATATCGCCAGCGCGTCGCGGCGCGCCTGGAACGCGCGCAGGCGGCGAGTCCGGCGCAGACCAGACCCGCGGATGCCGAGGAGGTGCGGCGGCAGGCGCGCGAAGCCTGGCTGCGGCTGCGCGCCGGGCACGCCGCGAATGAGTCCGAGGGTGCGCGGCGCGAGCCCGAGGCCGCACGCACGGCACAGCATGACGACGACCTGGCACTGTGACGCCGCGGTCCCGGGACTGCGCTGCAGTCTCCCGTTCGCGTCCTGCTATGTCTACGCCCCGCGGGGCGACGGACCTCTCGCGGCTCAGGCGCGGCTGCTGTGTCAGCGTCTCAAGTCGAGCGATCCCTGCTGGCTGCCCCGCTATGCGGGCTACGTGGCGGAGCTCGCCGCCCGTCCGGGCGTCCTGGCGCCGCTGTTCGCACGCGAGGCGTGGCTCGTTCCGGTGCCGGGGAGCCGTGCTTCGAATCAGCAGGGCTGGGCGGCCTGGCAGCTGGCGGCGGCGTTGCACGCGCTCGGTCTCGGCGGCGGCCTCTGGCCGGGGCTCGTGCGCCGCTCGCCGGTGCGCAAATCGGCGACTGCGCTACCGGGGGCGCGACCGACGCTGGCGCAGCACTACGACTCGTTCGCGGTGGCTGCGGCGCCCCGGGGCCTCACCGGGAGGCTGGTGCTGGTCGATGACGTCATCACCCGGGGCCGGACGCTCCTGGCCGCCGCCGCGCGATTGCGCTGCACCTACCCGCACGCGGATGTGCGTGCCTTTGCGCTGGTACGCACCACGGGCTATCTCACCCGGCTCGAGCGCCTGCGGGCACCGTGCGCGGGCGTGGTGTATTGGGCGAGGGGCGATGCACGGCGCGAGCCGTGAGCCCGCGGGCGCGCCGCGCTCTCTACTCGAACGACAGCTGGTAGGTGAGCATCGCGCCGCCCTCGATCGGGACCAGCGCCAGGTGCGACTCGGCCTGCTCGCCGTAGCGGCGATCCATCACGAAGTGCGCGCTCGAGATGCCGAGGGCGGCGCCGGCGGCGGTATCCGACAGCCAGTGCGCGTTGTGCTTCAGCCGCTCGTAGCTGGTGAACACGCCGAGTCCATACCCGAGCAGCCGCCGCAGGTACCGGTAATCGTCGTTGCCGGACTCGGCGAGCACCGTGCCGACCGCGAATGCCGCGGTCGAGTGGCAGCGACGGAAAGGAGGTGCCGCTCGTGAACCACTCGTTCGGATCGGCGGTCTGCTCGGGCCTCTGACGTCCCGATGCGAACTTGAGCGCGTAGTCGGTGACACCGCTCAGCGCGGCGGCCTCGACCATGGCCCACCCTTCACGGTAGCCGTCGTGGTCGCCGAGCACCAGCGCATATCCCCAGGTCGCGCCCAGCACGGCAACCGTCGGGATCGCATCCTTGGTGTCTTCACTGTTGGTGTTGGGGGCGGGGCCCGCACCCACGAAATGCGTGCGCACCTGGCTGTCGTAGCGATGCGCGAGGCCCACCGCGAGGAGCGCGCCGCCGAACCAGGTCCAGTCCCGGGCGTCCCAGCGCAGCGGCGCGGTGAAGTAGGCACCGACATCGCCGAGGACCTGGCCGGGGAACGATTGCGGGGCGGTCGACTGCGCGGCGGACTGCGCCGCGGAGGGTGGGGACGGCGCCGCGGCGACCGAGGGCAGGGCGGCCTGATCGGCGGCATCCCCGGGCACCGCGCCGAGTGCGCTTGCGCACAGGCAGAGACTTGCCGCGGCGAGCAGCAAGGGCGCGCTTCTTCGTGGTTGCAAGATCTCGATCCGGGCGCCGCAGGCTGCGGCGGCAGGGGATTGTAGCCTTAAGCCCGCGCGCGGGGTGCGCGTGCGTCTCAGGCGCGCCGATACCACGCCACGCCGTCCGCATCGAGCTCGCGCACCGCCACCCCGCGGCCGATGAGGCAGTTCAGGTGCGCCACGCTCTCACCGGTCGCCATGCCGAGCATGTCGGGGCCCACGCGGCGCCGGAACAGGAGGCCGAACACATCGACCGCCCGCCGCGGCGCGCTGAGCTCGGCGGCGACGCGCTCGAGGCGCTGCTCGTGGCCCGCGATGAGGGCGGCGAGACGCGCGTGCAGTCCGCGGAAGGGCTCGTTGTGCGAGGGCAGTACCAACACCTCATCGCCCACGCGCTGCCCGATCGCGGCGAGCGAGGCGAGCCACTCCGCGAGCGGATCCGCATCCGGTTCGGTTGGAAAGACCGAGACGTTCGAGGTAATGCGCGGCAGCACCTGGTCGCCGGAGATCAGCAGCGCGAGCTCGGGGCAATGCAGGCACAGATGTTCGGGCGAGTGCCCGCGGCCAACCACCGCGCGCCACACGCGCCCGCCGATGCGCAGCTCCTCGGCGTCGATCACCCGGCGGTAGCTGTCGGGGAGGGCGTAGACGGCCTTGCCGAAGCCGCCGAAGCGCGCACGGTAGTGTTCGATCGCAGCCTCATCCCAGCCGGCCGCGCGGTAGAAGCGCACGCCGTCCGCGGGCGCCTCGCGTCCGGTGTCCGCGACCAGCATGCGGCAGGTGACGTACTCGAGGCGCGTGGTCCACAGGCGGCAGTCGTGCTGCCGGGTGAGCCAGCCGGCCATGCCGATGTGATCGGGATGCATGTGCGTGCAGATGACGCGCTCTACTGCCCGGCCGGCGAGTGCTCCCGCGAAGAGGCTTTGCCAGTCGGCGACGGTGTCCGGCGTCTGCATGCCGGTGTCGATCAGCGTCCAGCCGTCCTCGTCCGCGAGCGCCCAGAGGTTGATGTGATTGAGCGCCGGCATCGGCAGGCGCATGCGCAGCCACAGGACGCCGGGCGCCACGGCCAGTACCTCACCCGGCTGCGGCACGGCGTCGAACGGGTAGCTGAGCGCCTCGGGGACCGCGGCCATGTCGGCGGGTTGCGACTGCACGCGCTGAATGTACCCGAGGCGTGTGCAATTGTAATCAGCGGTCAACTGCCCAACGCACGGCGCGTTGCTCGCGTATAAATCATCTCAGGCGCAACCGCGGGCGCGCGGACGCGGGACTTAAGTGCTCAGTGGGTTGGAGGCCGGCATGAGACAGGTGACTCTGCGGGGACTCATGGTGGCAGCGGTGCTTGGCGCGGCGCTCGCTCTGGGCGGCTGCACCGGCACGGACGGCAGCACGAGCGGCATGACCACCACCACCGATGCCTCGGCCACCGGCATCTGGGGCGGCACCGACTCGGCGACCGGTCTGAGCGTCATCGGCTACGTCAATTCCGCAGGCGACGCGGTCTTCATGCGCGCCGACGGCGCGCAGTACGCGGGCCCCACACAGGTGTCGGGCGAGACCCTGGTCGCCGCGGTGGTCGGCTACGCGGACTTCGGCAATCAATTCAGCGACGGCTCGACCTACGGGCTCGGGACGCTCGAGGGCACGGTCACGACCGCCGGTACGATGACACTGACCTTGCGCTTTACCACCAATAACGGCACCGCGCTGAGCGGCTCGTGGTCGCTCAGCTTCGACTCAATCGCCACCAGCGGCTCATCGCTCGGCGCCGTGAACGCCAGCTACACCGACGCCAACGGTGTCGCGGCGATCTCGATCAACGCCGCCGGCGTCATGACCGGACAGGACGGCAACGGCTGCGTGCTGTCCGGCTCGATCGGCGTCAGCGACGGCACCTACGACGTCTACCAGGTGACGTTCACCTTCGAGAGCTGCACGGGTAATTACGCGGTGCTGAACGGCGTGCAGTTCACGGGCCTCGCCGCGCTCGATTCCACCAATTCGCCGGCGCAGCTGACGATCGCCGTGGCCGGCGCCAGCACCACCAGCAAGTACGCGCTCGTGTTGAATCTACTGGTGAGTTGAGCGCCCTTGAGGGGCACTCGTCTCGCATCGCTCGTCCTCGGCGCCGTGCTCGCCGCCTCCCACGCGGGCAGGGCGCACACGGAGAACGCGCGCGCGCCGGTCAGCGTCGAGGAGATCGACATCGACGCGGGAGCTGCGGCGCATCCGTTCCCGCATTTTTGGGAAGAGACCTTTGGCTCCGGGCGGGCGATTCTCGCGCTGCGCGCGAGTTATCGGGAGGACCTGCGCGCCATGAAGCAGGCCACCGCCATCGGCTACCTGCGCTTTCACGACATCCTCGACGACGACGTCGGGGTCTACGACGAAGACGCGCAGGGAAAGGCGCTCTACAACTTCTCCTACGTCGATCAGATCTATGACGGGTTGCTCGCGATCGGTGTGCGGCCGTTCGTCGAGCTGAGCTTCATGCCGGGGAAACTCGCCGCGCAGCCCCGGCCGCACCCGTTCTGGTACCACCCCAATGTCTCGCCTCCGAGGAGCTGGGAGCCTGGGATGCCCTGATCAGAGGCCTTGGCGCGCACCTGGTCGCGCGCTACGGGATCGAGCGAGGTGAGTCAGTGGTACTTCGAGGTCTGGAACGAGCCGAACATCGACTTCTGGGCCGGCGTTCCAAAGCAGAGCAGTTACTTCGATCTCTACGACCACACGGCACGGGCGCTGAAGTCCGTCGATGCGCGCATCCGTGTCGGCGGTCCGGCCACCGCGGCCGCCCACTGGGTCGGAGAATTCCTCGCGCACACGGCGCAGGCGCACGTCCCGGTCGATTTCGTCAGCAGCCACGGCTACGCCGACGACACCGTCGAGGACCTGTTCGCGAGCCACGAGAACGTCGCGATGGACGACCGGGTCTGCCGGGCGATCGCCAGGGTGCACGGCGAGATCGCATCCTCCGGGTCGCCCGGATTGCCGCTCATGTGGACCGAGTGGAACGTGCCGTCGTTCGACAAGCTCAACGCCCGCGACACGATCTACGTGGGTCCCGCGCTTGCCAACACCATCCGCGCATGCGACGGCCTGGTCGACATGATGTCGTTCTGGACCTTCAGCGACGTGTTCGATGAGAACGGGCCGGGGCGTGCGCCCTTCGAGGGCGGCTTCGGCCCGATCGCCATGGGCGGCATCCGCAAGCCGGGTTATGTGGCGTTCGCGCTGCTGCATCGACTCGGGGAAGAGCGTCTCGCCAACGCCGCGGCGGACGTTCTGGTCACACGTCGCGCTGACGGCACGCTCGCCATCGCGGCGTGGAATCTCGTGGATCCGGATCATCGCGGCGCGAGCAAGACCTTGCGGCTCAGGTTTCGTGGCGTCGCGCTGCAGGCCGCCGTCTCGGTCCGCACTCTCGACGCCCAACATGGCAACACGCTCGCCATCTACCGCGCGCTCGGCAGTCCGCCTTACCCGACCCGCCGCGAGGTTGCGCGCATCAACCGCAGCGCCGAGCTTAGCGTGCAGCCGGGCCGGCTCGATCACGGGTCGTTCACGCTCGAGCTGTCGCCCGATGCTCTCGCCGTAATTGAGATTCCGCCAGGTACGGGCTAGGATCGCGCCGTCAGGGGGTCTTGTCGGAGCGCCGCGCGAGTGGCAGAGGTCTTGCAGTCCGCGTTAGCCGTCCGCCTGCCGGCTCGCACGCCGCGACCGCGATGGACTGTCGCGCGCCGCGCGTAGGGAAGCTGGTCGGCCTGGCGCTGCTCGCCTGGAGTGGCGACTTTCATGCCGCCGTCGCGAGCCCGGCCAGCTGGACCATCCAGGCTCCGGGGCAGGCTGCCGTTGCTCCGACCAGCTCGCTCACGCTCGCCATTCCCGCCGACCTGTCGGCTACACAGCTCGCGAGCCTCGCCGTCGAGATCGATCAGATCGACGTCACCGCGATCGCCCGCATCGCTCAGGGCAGCATCGTGTACGCGCCGCCCCAGCCGCTCACTCCCGGGCTGCACGACCTGCGCGTCGTCGAGTACGCGGGGGGGCGTATCCTGCCGCGCGGTGAGTGGCGCTTCACCGTCAAGTCCCCCGGCGAGGCGGGCCCGGCGCGCGGCTGGTCGGTGCGCGGCAGCGTGGATGCGACCCTGAGCGAGCGCATCGCTGATTCCAACCTCACGCCGCCGGCGCCGCAAGCGTTCACCGCGAACGGCACTTTCGACGTGAAGGCGGTGCGCACGGTGTCCGAGTGGACCGCGCAGGCGAGCATCGAGGGCCTGTACGGCACCGACAACGGCACCTCGGCGATCTCCGGCCAGGGGCTGCAGCCCGCGCAGATGCAGGCTTCCCTCGAGCACAATAAGAACGGAGTCGTGGTCGGCGACCAGACGCTGCCGTTCGACAACCTGGCCATCTCGGGACTCTCGCGGCGCGGAGTGTCCGGGCACCTCGTGAACCTGCCCGGGGACACCGACCTCACCGGCTTCTCGGTGCGCGACAGCACGCTCGCCGGCTTCTACGGTGGCCTCGGCGTCGGCGACTCGGACGATCTCGTCTCGGGTGCCGTCGTGCAGAGCCACCCGATCTCGGGATCGCCGAAGGCGCTCACCTTGCAGGCGGCGCTCGTCGCCGGTTCGACACCCGGGGGCCTGAGCACCGTCGTGCCGTATCCGGGCGGCAACGGCACCTTTCCTCCCAATACGCCGCTCGGCTCGGTGACCTCCGTGCAACCGGGCTCGGGAAGCGCCTGGGTCGTGGGGGCGGCGAGCGAGATTCCGGGCACGACGCTGCAGCTCAACGGCCAGTATGCCCGCTCGGGCTTTGATTTCGCCGCGGGCTCAGGGCAGCCGGCCACGCACGCCGACGATAGCGCGTACATGGTCGGCGCCAGCTACGGACTGCCGCTGCCCGCGCAATGGGCGCTGGCGGCGAATGCGAGCTATCAGTACGTCGGCACCTATTTCACGAGCCTCGCCAACCAGACGCTCGCACCGGACCGCCGTGCGGCGACGGCGAGCGCCACGCTGAGTGGGCACGGTCTCTCGCTCTCGGGGAGCGGCGGCTTCACGGAAGACAACACGGACGACAACGCGAGTCTACCCACGGTGCGCAGTCTCCCGCGCACGCTCAACATCGGCTATTCGCCGACGGTGCCTGACAGCGTCACCGCCTGGCTCGGCACACCGAGCGCGAACCTTTCCTGGCAGGACGCGCGAACTCACAACATCACGCTGCCGGCAGCCGCCCAGGCGACCGACAGCGACGTGGTGAACGACACGGCGACCTTCAACTTCGCCTATCCGCACCTCTCGTGGCAGATTGGCGTGACCGGCGGACAGTTTCGCGATTACACCGGGCAGCAGGACAACACCGATACCTTCGGTCCGACCGGCGGCGTCAACGTGACGTTGGGGAGTTCCGGGTTCGCCGGCTTCAACCTGCAGCTGCTCGACTCACACGATCTGCCGCAGGACACGCATACGCTCGACAGGAACTACGCGCTCACCGGTGGCGACACCTTCTGGGCTAACAAACTCACCGCGCAGCTCACCCTCTCGATCAACCACAACACCCAGCAGGTGATTCCCGGCACGCTGCCGCCGCAGCTCGTAGGGAACGACGTAGTGCTGAAGACCGCGACGGCGCAGCTCACCTGGCACGCGATCGCCGCAACCGCGACTCGCGGCGGACTCGATGTCGGCCTGTCCTCGGCCTGGAACGAGTCCTCGGGGCTCAACAGCTCGGTGCTGACTACCCAGGGCTTCTCGGCGCTCGCGACACGCGGGCTGCAGACATTCCTCACGGTGAGCAGCAAGTGGCCGCTCGCGCTCGGAGATCGGTGAAGTGCGTGCCCTGATCGCAGCTCTCCTCGCTCTCGTGGCCGCGCTGGCGGCGAGCCCGCGCGCCGCGGCGCAGACCGCCGCCGCCTCCGCGACCCCGAGCACCCTGAGTGCCTCGCTCCAAGCGACACTGCCGACCACGCTCGTGTGGACGGTGCGGCTCACCGCACCACCGGCGGTCACACGCGTGGTGGTGCTGCCGGTCACGGCGATCTCGCCTCAGGCCACCGTGAGCACGCCGGGCGGGCAGGTGCTGCAGGTCTATCCGCTGCCGCTCACGGTGCATCTCACCGGCGTCGTGACCAGCGCGGTGCAGGGCAACGCACCTGAGACCTTCAGGCTTTCGCCCGCGGCGGTGGCCAGCGCGCAGAACCTCGGCGTCAGCACGCTGCTGCTGACGCGCACCTTCAGCGCGGGCGGACCGCCTTACGTCGTGACCGCGACGGTGACCATCCGCCTCGGCGGGAGCGCGAGCGGCCCGCTCACACTCTCCTCGGTGGCGCTGCATTTCGATGACCGCACGCTGGTGCGGGTGCTGCGGCAGGGGGAGTCGGCGGTCGCGATCGCGGAGATCAGATATTCCGGTAACGGCCTCTTCAGCGGTTTGTGGGAGGTCGCGGCGCCGCCATCGACGCAGGGCCAGCCGGTGTTCGTTCCCTTGGGGGCCGCCAGCACCAATCTGACCGCGGGCGGGATCACGGAGGCCACGAGTCCGGCGCTGCCGTCGACCATCGCCGGCACTTACTACGTGCGCTTCCGGGTCCGCAGCCCCGTCGTCCCGTTCCAGAGCCTGGTGCTGCGCTATGCGGTGGAGCAGGGACCTGCGATCCCACCGATCGTCGTCACGAGCCCCGAGGCCCATGCGACCTTCCAGCCCGACACGCGTTTCTCCTGGCAGCCGGCGCCGGGGGCGGTCGCATACCGGCTCGAGTTCTACGCCGCGGACGCCTCCCCGGACTACGAGCCGCCGCTCTCGGGCGAGTGGCTGCCCGCCGAGCGCCGCGACTCGGTCTTGAGCGCGCTCGCGCAGACCCATCTCGCGGCCGGCCGCGGTTACCGCTGGCGCATCGTGGCATTCGACGGCGACGGCGAGGTGATCGGCCGGAGCTCCCTCTATGAGATCCGCACGCCCTGAGCCCGCACTCCGCGCTCGCCTGCGCGTGCTGTGCGCGGCGGCGCTCCTCACGACGATCGCCGGCAGCACGGCGTTCGCGCAGACGCAGCCGAACCCGGCCGCGCGTGAGGCCCAGACGCCCGCTCAGATTCTGACGCCCGGCGCACCCTCGCAGACCACGACCCCGGGAGCGCCTCCCGGGATCATGACCCCGGGCCAGCCGGCGCGGAACACGCCGGGCCGCAACACCCCGGCCCCGATTGCGCCGACGGTGCTCAAGGTCGAGCCCGTGGCAGTCGCGGCAGGCCAGAGCTATACGCTCAATCTCACCGGTTCCGTGTTTCAGCAGGGCATGCAACTCGACTTCGGCACCGGCATCGTGGTTGAGCCGAAGACGCTCGCGGTGCTCGATGCGAGCCACGCGCGCGTCGCGGTGCAGGTGGCGGCGAGCGCGCCCGCCGGGCTGCACCTCGTCACGGCCTCGATCGTCTCGGCCATGGCAGCCACGGCGGCGGTGACTCTCAAGAATCAGGGTCCCGGCTACCTCAACGTGGTCGCGGGGAATGTCGCAGGTCCCCTCGTGCTCGAGCGGGTGACGCCGGCCTCGGTGCAGCAGGGCCAGGCCATGATGCTGACCCTCGCCGGCTCGGGCTTCCGTGCCGGGATGAGCGTCAGCTTCGGGCCGGGCATCAGCGCGAGCGGCCCGGTCACCGTGCAGAGCCCGCAGCACGCGACGCTCGCGATCCAGGTGGCGGCGCAGGCGCCGCCGATGCTGCGCCACCCGACCGTGCTCATCGCGGGGAGCGACGTGAAGGTCTCACCCGAGGCGAGCCTCACGGTAAGCGCTGCGTCTTCGGTGGTGCCGCCGGTCCCGGTGCCGAAACCGATCTCCTATGCGAGCGTCTCGGTGCTGCTCGCCGTGTCGCCGGCGCGGCTCTTCGCCGGCCAGTCCTACACGCTCACGCTCCGGGGCCTGAATCTCGTGCCGCAGCTGCAGGTGGATTTCGGATCCGGGGTCACCGTGAAGGGGGGCTTGCGCGTGCAGTCGCCGAGTCTCGCGACGCTCGATGTCACGGTGGCGAACGATGCCGCCGGCGGCATGCGCTGGCTCGGGCTCCTGCTGCCCTCGGCGCTCGCGCCCGTGCGCCAGGACGCGAGCCTGCTCGTACAACGCGCCGCTCTCGCCTCGACTGGCTTTGCACCGAAGCCTTCGGAGTGCAAGCCGCCGCACGTTGTCGTGCACCAGGGCACGATCGTGCTCGATGCGCCGATCTACGCGGCAGCGTTTCGACATCGCGACACGTCTATAACGTCCCGGTCCTGAACGACGAGACGGATCTCACCTGGCACGAGGCCAACACGGGGCTCGCGGATCGCTTCGAAGTGCGCTTCTACAGCGGCGGCACGCTGGTCGCGACGCGCGCGCTGACCGCGGCCCGGGCTCAGACGCTGGCGCACGACCTGAAGTCGGACGACAGCCTGATCGCGACGCTCACGCAGGCCGTCGGCGGCCGGGCGGCCAAGATCGTGAATCAACTCACGCAACTCGCGGCAACGCATCGAGTCGAACTGGGATCTCACCTGGCAGGTCGTGGGTTTCCAGACGTTCTACGACGACTGCGCGAGCGCCTCGGCGGTCGCGACCCGACGGGCGTGCTGCTCACACGTGCGACCCGGGGGACCGGCAACGAGCTCGAGGTCGAGCACTCCGAGCCGGTGCCGATCAAGCAGCCGCAGACCGGCGACCCGCTGCTCGATCTTCCGGATGCCATCGACGGGACTCGCCTGCAACGCTCCATCGAGGCCGCGCCTTGCCGTCGGCACGCGCATCGGGCTCGGCGGCCGCGGCGGCGTCGGTGGGGGAGGCGGGCCCGGTGCGGCGCCGCCTGCGGGTGGCACGACGAAGCTGCTGCTGCAGGACATCGATGCGCCAGTCTCGGTCAACGGACCCAACGCAATCGGCGGTTTACGTCTACGACACCTGGATGCTGAGTGGCACTCTCGATCTGTCCGGCTCGCCCTGGTCGCTCGCGACGTCCGGCGCGGTTCCGACCAACGGGCCGAAGGCTACCCGACGGAGACCGAGACCATCAACAACGTGTACGTCGACTGGGGCGACGGTCGGGTCGAGCCGTTTCGCGTCAGCTGGCAGGGACAGTATTGGGCGCAGCGGCAGATCAGCAACCCCAACCAGCAGGGGAGTCAGCACAGCCGAGTCAGATCCCCTGCTTCTCGAGCAACACCGAGACGAGCTCGGCCACGCGTGTTCGATCTCGATCACATCCTGACCGGCAGCGACTTCGGCCACCCCTACGACCAGCCCGGCAGCTATGACGTGCGCGTCTACATGCTGCCTTCCACCATGCGCCGCGCAGCAGGGTGCGCTGCCCGACGAGCGTGCATGCCGGTGCGGGCGGGTCTCTACGGGCAGCTCCGTCGCGCGTCGGCCAGACACCGGTACCGCCGTCGGGCAGCTCGAGCGCGGACGCACTTGCCTACATGCTCTTCTGCCAGACAGTTCAGATCCAGAATCGCACCGATCCGGCGACCAACGGCCCATTGAAGTTGAAGGACATCCGGATCGTCGGGCTTCCCCAATCCGCCCGCTGACGGGCACGCGCGCACGGTCTGGGGCGCGCGCGGGCGGCAGCTCACCGCGCCGGGCGCTCGGCATCGACGAGCGCCGCAGGCCGCGAAGGCACCTGCGTGGACACAATCCCCGATCTCGGGAAAACGCCGAGGCCGAAGAAGGCGGCCTGGCGCTCGGCGTGCGAGGGACTCGCAGGCGGGTCCGGCGGTGGAGCATCGCTGCCGCAGTTCAACTCCTGCGATGTGAGTCTCGTGGGCGGCGCGACGCTCACCTTCGTCGGCCAGGGGACCGCGCGGCTCACCTGGTACGAGGACGGCAAGGCGCTCGGGTCATCGGACGAGCCCGTCGGCCCCTCGCTGCCGCGTACGCAGCAGCAGCTCGCGCCGCCGCCACCACCGAGCTTCAACGGCCCAGGCGCACCTGCTGACGCTCGTCGAGCCGGTGCCGCCCGTCCTGACCGACTGGCCGGGGCTGCACTCGCCGGCTCTGCCGCTCGCGCAGCAGATCGGCCAGCACGAGCTGTTGGTGAGCGGCGGAGGTGGTGCAGGACACGCGTCCGACCGGACGCGTGCTCGGAGCGCTGCGCGATTACGCGCGGTCGAGTCTCGCCTCGGCTGCGAGGGTCCGCGGGGGCGCGATCGGGGCGCGCGGCGATCGTGGGCGCAGCGCGACGCGCCGGGCGCACTCTGTCACAGCCTCGCTCAGCGCCGCGCTCACCGGGGCGCCGCCGCTCGGGGTGCCTGCGCCACAGGGCGCAGCGCGCCTCGGGCCTGCCGCCGATCGCGTGGGTCGGCCAGGCACCCGCGGGTGCACCCGGCGTGGGTCTGCATCTGGCACTCGGCGGTGTCGCGCGCGCGGGCTCCGACGCAACCCACCAATGATCCACCGAATGACGTCGTCAGCACTCCGGTCGCCTATCAGGTGACTCCGCGAATCCCGCGCTCCCCTGCATCTTCAATTTCCCGGTGAATGGCGGGAGCTTCCAGGTTGCGGGCCTGCAGGAGGACGGCAAGTCCATGGTGCAGGAGCAGGGCGGGACTTTCTCCGGCACCGGCACGTTGCTGACGAGCTTTGCGGATGCGAATGGCGCGGGGACCCGCGAAGAGCGCGGTAACGATCCACTTCAAGGGCTGGACCATGAAGGGCGATCAGGTGACGGTCGCCAACGGCACGTTCTCCGAGACGCCCGCCGTGACGCTGAATCCGCCAGGGCTCAAGGCGACGCTCGTCGCGATCGCCGGCACGGCCGCGGACCACGTGACGGCCACACTCGACGCCTCCCTATCCAACACCGATATTCCCGCGGCGAGCGGTGGCCCGACGCCGTCCTGGAAGCATGTCGCGGCGACCCTGACTCCGCAGGGCGACTGGATCTCCGGCGCGCTGCCGATGCCAGGGTTACTCGTCTACGACAGCGGCTTCTCGCTCACGGCCGCGAGCGCGACGCTCGACCTGAGCCAGTCACAGGGCCAGGGTGCCGATACGGGCTACTGCCTGGGCGGGAGCGGTGCGAGCTGGATGGGCGTGCTCCTCAATCAGGCGAAGCTCACGGCCTTCAACTTCAACCTGCAGAATCCACCGAGCGCTGCTGCCAGCGGCTGGGCCATCGACGGGGCGGGGCTTTGCGGCCAGGCGCAGTTCCCCGCGAGCTCCTTCAGCGTGGATCAGGGAGCACTGTCGTGGAGCACGATCGCGGCGCAGGCGAGCGGGGGCAGCTTTGCCGCGAGCTACTCGGGGCTCAAGGTGCACGTGCCGTGGCTCAATACTGATTTTTCCTCGTCCCATGGGACTACCCAGCTCAAATCGGGGCGCGGGGTCGCCACCAGCGGAATCTGGCTGAACCTCGACACGCCCTCGAAGGTGACGCTCACGGAGGGTCCGATCACCCTCACGGCGAGCAACCTCGCCTTCGGATCGCAGAAGACCGCAGGAGGCTGGGCCGTGACGAGCGACACCCGCTTCGACTTCGCCTCGCAGCAGGGCCAGTTCGCGAGCGGCGTGGTGCTGCACGGCTTCGACTACGGCATGAACGGGGCCGGCACGCTCGCTGGACGGCTCGAGCTCGCGACACCTGAGCTTGAGCGGCCAGCACGGCAACATCGGCGGCAGCACCGTCGATCTGAAGTCGGTCGACGTGCAGGTCGGCTCGATCTCGGGCGCGACGCGTCTTGCGTTCGCATTCGACTCGAAGTTGACGCTTTCGAAGACGCTGCCGTCGGCGGACGTACCAGTCAGCTACACGATCAGCCAGTCTTCCCAGACCTACACCGGCAACGGGCCGGTCACCGCGCCCTTCGACCTCGACAAGCCCTTCCCCGACGCCAACCCGTCGGTGCATCTGCACATGAGGCCGAAGTATGTCGGCGGCGCAGTCTTCCAACAGCAGGTCCGGGGTGCTCTTCTCGAGCAGCCTCGATCTGGGCATGTTCGGCGGGCCGCCCGTCTCGGGCCAGTTCGT
The DNA here is from genome assembly GCA_963802645.1 of uncultured Gammaproteobacteria bacterium. GTDB lineage: Bacteria > Pseudomonadota > Gammaproteobacteria > Steroidobacterales > Steroidobacteraceae > 13-2-20CM-66-19. The sequence continues at coordinate 48,638 of CAWDJK010000004.1, forward strand.
GCTCGGCTACGTGGGGAGCGATGACTACTGGATCGCACGCGCCCTGCTTGACCTCGGGCCGACGGGCGTCACCGTCGCGCCGCCGGTCATCAATCTCTACAAGATCGGCGGCGGCATGGGGTACAACGTCTCGCTCGCCTCGTTCCAATACCAGGATCTCACGCAGGCGGTTCCACAGGACGATGGCACGCTGCTCTTCGATGCCTCGCTGCTCATCGGCTCACCGGACCATACGGAGTTCGGACTCAGCGGGGACTTCGTCATCAAGCCCGGCGGACAGGACCCGGGCGGCCGCATGGACTACCACGCCTGGCTGCTCAATCCCGACTGGAGCGGCCAGAGCCCGATCTGGGGCCACTTCAGCTTCAGCGGCGGAGTGTTCGACGGCACGCTCAATGCGCAATTCAACGAGCTCGGCGGGCAGGTGGCGATCGATGCGCTGAACGATGCGATCCACATGCACGTCGGCGGCGGGCAGTGGTACTTCCACGTGGGCACGCAGAGCAATCCCTTGAACGGGCAGCTGTTCTTCTATCACGGCCAGGCGTGGGCGGACATTGGCTCCGACGGCTTGGGTCTCGGACTCATCGCGCGGCTCGATCTCGATGCCGGCGACTGCAACAGCGCCTGCGGCTATATCCACGACGACTGGACGGTGGCGGCCGCCATCACCACCTCGCCGCTATCCTTCTCGACCTCCGGCAACGAAAGCTTCAGCGTCGGGGCCTGCGCGGGTGGCTTCTGCCTCAACGCCAACGCGTCCGCCTATGTGGCGCTATCGCTGCCGCCGCCGTATCTCGATTTCAAATTCAGTCTCGGAGGTTGCCCGCCCGGACACATCGACGTCGGCATCCAGGTTCTGCCCTCGCTCAATCCCAACGTGGGGGGTGGCTTTTGCACCGGGCTCTAGGCGGCGGGCACCGGGTGCCGGCGGCCGTGCTGCTCGCCGCCCTGACACTCGGCGTCACGGCCGCGGCGCTGCGCGCGGCGCCCGCGAGCGCCGCCTCGCGCGTCTACGCCGCCCGCACACCGGCGGGCGCGGTGCGCGTGCTGCTCGTGACCGACGGCACCTGGCCCGCGGGCGGGCTGCGGATCGAGGACACATCCGGTGCGGTGCTCGTGGCGCACGTCGCCGCCGATCCGGCCGCGGCCGCCAGGCTCGATGCCGCATCCCAGAATGCGCTGCGCGCGCTCGCGCACCCGCTCGAGGCCGGCGATCCGCAGGCCAGGACCGCCAACACGCTGCTGGTGCTGCGGGTGCTATCGGATTTCGATTTCGCGCGTGCGGGCGGGATGGCCGCCGAGTTGCCGGCGGGCACGCACGCCGCTGCGCTGCGCGTGGTGCTGCTGAACGCTGACGGCACGGCCGCCGCGACGCTCGGACCGGTCAGGGTCGAGGAGGACGCGGGGCCGCCGGCCGCGGCCGCGCTCACCGCGGTGGCCGAGGCGCGCGGCGTGACCCTCAAGTGGCAGACGGCCGCGCACGCACCCGCGTTGCCGGCCTTCGCCTATACGGTCGAGCGCAGCGCGAGCGGCGCGCACGAGACGCTGACGCTGCATCCGCAGCTGCTCACCGTTGACAAGGGAACCGCGAATCCCTTCATCGATCACGCCCCGCCGGTCGAGACCGAGGTCACCTATCAGCTGCGCCTGGTGGATGTGCTCGGCGTGCCGAGCGTGCCGGCCGTGGTGCAGGTCAATTCCCCCGACTTCGCCGCCGGCGCACCGCCCTCAGGGCTGGCGGCCAAAGCCGCACGCGGGGTCGTGACCCTCACGTGGACAGCGCCGGGTAACTCGCGGGCCAGCGGACTCATGGTGGAGCGCTCGCAGCTCGCAGACGGTCAATACGAATGGCTCACCCCGAAGGGCTTGAGTCCGCAAACCACGCGCTTCGAAGACCACGACGTGCACCCGGGCGCGAGCTACTACTACCGCGTGCGGGCCGTGACGCCCGGCGGGTCGCTCGGAGCCGCTCCCGACCCGGTGCAGGCGCAGGCCCTCGCGCCCGCCGCGCTCGCCGCGCCGCAGGGGCTTGCGGCCGAGGTCGGCACCAGTCAGATCGCGCTCACGTGGAAGGCCGTGCCGGGCGAGGATCTTGCGGGCTACATCCTCGAGCGCCGTGCGGACGATCGCAGCCCCCGCTGGGGGCGCTTGAATTCGCGGCTCATCCCGGGGACGCGCTATCTCGATCTGATCGGCGCGGGCTCCGGCGGCAGCTTCGAGTATCGCGTCAGCGCGGTCGCGACGGATGAGGGCGTGAGTGCACCGAGCGCGGTGTTGCGCGTCGCCTTGCGTAACAGCGAGCCGCCCGCGCCGCCCGCCGTGCTCTCGGTTTCGGGCGCAGAAGGGCGCGTGCAGATCCGTTTCGTGCCGGCGGAGCCCGCGGCGAAGACCGCGCAGGTCGCGCTGCTGCGGGCGGACTCGGCGGCCGCCCCCGCCCTCGTCGTGGGTGCCCCGGTGAGCGCGACTGCGGGAACCCTCGTCGATGAATGGGTGCATCCGGGCCAGGCCTACTGGTATCGCCTCGTGGCCTTCGACCAGGACGGCAATCGCAGCGTCGAGTCCGACAGCTACTCCGTACGGGTCGCCGCCGTCACGCTGAAGAAGCCATCCGCGCCTGCCGTGGCTTATGCGACGCAGCCCGCGCCGCAGATGACGGTGACCTATCAGCCGCCCCCGCCGCACGTGCGCGTGCTCGTACAGGTGCAGCTCGACGACGGGCACTGGCGCACGATCGCCGGACCGACCGTCGAGGCGAGCGCGGTGGATCTCGCGCCGCCCTCGGCGCACGCGAGCTATCGGATCGTCTACGTGGGCGAGAGTGGCGGTGGCGGACAGCCCTCGGATGCGGCTGCGCCTCGCTAGTCAGCCGCGCGGCGCGCGTCGTGCGGCGGCGCTGGCGGGCGCGCTCGCGGCGGCCGCCCTCGCGGCCGGCTCGCCGGTGCGGGCAGATGAGCCCATCGTCGTCACGAGCTGTCCCGCAGAGGAGCGCATTGCGGTGACCTTCAAGGTGGACTGCTCGCACGTGCGCGATCCGGCTGCCCGCGCCCAGTGCAAGCCCTTCATCGAGAACCAGGCGTGCAAGGTGTTTCCGGCGTATCGGCGCATCACCGGCATCAATCTGGACAAGCCATGTCCCGAGATCGTTTATACGATCTATGACAAGGATCAGTGGCCGCACCCGCCGGGAGGCGAGGGCGGGCAGGCCGGGCGCTGTTCCGCGGAGCTCCTCAGCCAGTACTCGGTGCTCATCGAGTCGTCGATCGGCCCGTACGACGTGCATGAGCTGCTGCACGTCTACCAGTCGCAGATCGGATCGGTGCCTTACTCGCACATCCTCTTCGGCGCGAGCCAGCTCGAGGCGCGGCGTGAGATCGGCGACCACAACGGGTATGAAGCGGGCTTCGCGCGCCTGAAGAAGGAAGCGCTCGATCCCAACCTCGAACAGCAGTTTGCGCGCATGCGGCCCGATTTGCGCTGCCCGATGGCGGAGGTGAACGAGGAAGAGCGCCTCTACATCTCAAACCCGAAGGTGGTGTACGCCTATTACCGTGAGCTCGAGATCGGCTGGCAGAAGGATCAGGCGGCGCGCGAGGCGCGCTTCAACCGCATGTTCGACAAAGTCTCCGAGGGCAGGGCGAGGAAGTTCCTGCTGGAGCACGGGTGCGCGCCCTGGTGAGGTTGGCGTGCACGCGGCGCGCGCGTCAGGGGGCCGCTGTGCGCTTGGGCTCCCAGAGCTCGATCTTGTTGCCTTCCGGATCGAGAATCCAGGCGAAGCGGCCGTTGGGATCGTCCTCGCGCTTGAGGGGCTCGACCCCTTTGGCGTGCAGCCGTGCGAGGAAGGCGTCCATGTCATCGACCGCGTAGTTGATCATGAAGCCGCCGGTCGACGGCGCGAAGTAGCTCGTCGAAGCCGGGAACGCATTCCAGATCAGCGCCGGAGGATGCCCGGGCGCGTCGTAGCGCAACATCGCGCCGCCCCAGGACTCGAGCGGCAGGCCGAGCACCTCGCGATACCAGGCCGCAAGCGCCTTGGGATCCTGCGCCTTGAAAAACACGCCGCCCACGCCGGTGATGTGCCCGGCGGGCTCGCCGGCCGCCGATTCGCCAGGACCCACCATCATGAGAGCTCCCAGAGTAACAGCCAGGATCGCTCGCACTGCCATTGCGGTGCCCCTTGCAGCGTGAGTGTCCAATGATCGAGATTGTACGCAGGTTTGGGTAGCGTATCGACGAGCATGTACCTGTTCGACGGCCGATCCTTCGCCGCGCTGCTGTTCGACATGGACGGCACGGTGCTCAATTCCCTCGAGGCCACGGAGCGCGTGTGGGCACGCTGGGCCGTACGCCACGGACTCGATCCGCGCTCGGTGGTGCGCGCTGCCCACGGGCAGCGCGCGGTCGATTCTCTGGCACGTCTGAATATCAAGGGTCTGGACGTGATCGCCGAGGCCGCTGAAGTCACCCGGATGGAGCTCGAGGATATGGAAGGCGTGCGCCCCATTTGCGGCGTGAGCGAGTTCCTCGGCTCGTTGCCCGAGCGCGGCTGGGCCATCGTGACCTCGGCGCCGCGTGCGCTGGCGGAGCGCAGGCTGGCGGCGGCCGGACTCGAGGCTCCCGCGGCACTGATCACGGCCGAGGACGTTGCCACGGGCAAACCGGATCCATCCGGCTACCGGCTGGCCGCAAGCCGTCTCGGCGCGAGCGCCGCGGACTGCGTGGTCTTCGAGGATGCCGTTGCCGGAATCAGGGCGGGCGAAGCGGCCGGGTCCAAAGTGATCGTGATCAGCGCGACGCATGCCGAGCCGCTGCCGACGACCCACCCGACCTTCCACACGTTCGAGGCGTTGCGCACGGATGTCGCCGGGAATCGCGTGAAGATCGCCCAGCGGCCTTAGCGGCGAGCGGCCGGGAGTTACGTCAGGGTTTGCGAGCGCGCGCTGCCGGGCAAGCCGGGCACGGGGGGCGGCGCTGCGGTCGGCGGCCTTGGGGAAGATGCCGCGGCGCTATCCGGCCGGCAGCTCGGCGGGCAAGGTGACCTCGAGCAGCTCGAGCCCCGCCGTGGGTTGGATCAGGAAGTCGGCCTGCGCCGGCAGTACACAACTGTCGCCGGGACCGAGATCATGGGCGCCGAGGGCCATGCTCTCGAGGACGGTGGCTCCGGCCAGGACGAAGTAGAAGGCAAACTCTCCGGCGTGAGCCTTTCCCGGAGCGCCGCCGCGCCGCCCGATGGGGTTCCCACGGCTCCTCAAGACCCGGGCTCCCGCCAGCCCGTGGGTCGCCGCGCCGATTCCCGTGTCGCGCTCCTCGAAACCATCCAATCGGGATGCCTGCCAGAGGGCCTTGCCGGCCACGTGGTACACGAAGCGCTGACCGTTGAACTCGCGCTCCGGTGTAGTTCTGCCGGTGGGCAACGTCATGCCCGGATCGCTCCAGGTCTCGTGCACCGCGGGGCAGCTGATCTCGATCACCTCGAGCCCCTCGGAGGATTCCAGCACGCGATGGCGTATCTCCGGCGGCTGCAGCACGCAATCGCCGGCCTGCAGCGTCATGGGATCGCCCTGGTCCTCGTAGCACACGCGCACCCAGCCGCTCTTGCAGAAGATCATCTGGAAGCGGACGCGGTGGTAGTGCACGTAGTCGGGCACCGGGCCGTGGGTCGGAATGAGGATATGGGATGCCGTAAAGCGGCCCCCGAGCCGCGAGGGGATCAGGTCGCGATACAACATGTCGGCGCGTCCCGCGTGCCAGTCGCCGGCCGCGCCCCGGCGCGTGAGCACGAACTCCTGAGTGATCCCGGGCACGACCAAAGGCGGGTGGCGAGCGGCGATTTCGACGGTGAGGCCATCCGGCCCTTCGAGCACCCGCGGCCGCGCGGCCGGCAGCACGGCGGGATCGCACAGGATGCGTAGCCTGGCCGGTGTGGGCCGTGCGCCGCCGGCGCTCAGCTGCTCGAGCCTGAGAGCGCAGTCCGGTGTACTCAGCACGGCAACCGTCGGGTCCTCGGCCGGCATGATCATGCGAACCTTGAATCCCAACTCGCAAGTCAGGAACCGTACGCTGGCGGCGAGACTCGAGCAGCTGAGGACGACCTGGACCGAGGTGTTGTTTTCCTGGGGAAGGGGCATGTGCGGCGGAGGACTCGCGGCGCTGCGGCTATCTTAGCAAACGGGACTCGCGACGAGTCAGGACGCTGGCTCTCCCTCATGGCCTGGAGGCGGTGCAAACAGGAGGCGCTTGAACGCCTCGCGGTGGTCGCTGACCGGGGAGTCCCTGCCCTCGACCACGAAGTAGCCGCGCCCGCTCGTCAGTGGCGTGTCTGACAACCGCACCAGCACCCGGCTCTCGACCAGGGTGTCGATCAGCGGAGCCCAACCGAGGCCGACGCCTTGCCCCTGCAAGGCCGCCTGCAGCAACAGCTGGTAGTTGTTGAACGTCAGGTCGTGAGCCCGCGAAACCGGCAGCAGCTTCATGGCCGAGAACCAGTCATTCCACGTGAACCAGCGTTGCGCGGACGGGCCGCTCAAATGCAGCAGGCGCATGCGCGAGATTTCCGCCAGCGCTGGCACGGGGCGCTCGCCGAGATAGGTCGGTGAGCACACCGGATAGATCTCTTCCTGGAACAGGCGCTCGGCGTGGTACCCCGGCCAAGCGCCGGCGCCGAACAGAATCGCGAGATCGAACTCGGGATCGTCGGCGAGGTTGTCCGACTGGGTGGTGATCAGGCGCAGCTCCACGTCCGGAGCCACACCGCTCAGGCGGGCGATGCGCGGCATCAACCACCAGGCGGCGAAGCCGAAGTCCGTCAGGATCTGCAAGGTTCGTTTTTTACCCAACCGTCGCGCGGCAGTGACCCCGGATTGCAGGCTCCGGAGCCCGCCCTCCACCGCAAGACGCAGCGCTTCACCGGTCGGTGTCAGCACGACTCCGCGATGCCCGCGGGTGAATAGCGCGCTTCCCAGCTCGGCCTCGAGCAGACCCACGTGCTGACTGACCGCGGCCTGGCTCATGGCGAGCTCCTGGGCGGCGGCGACAAAACGGCCATGGCGCGCCGCTGCCTCGAATACCACCAGTCGGCGCAGAGGCAGGCGGGAGAACTCCGTGTACATAAGTGAAGCTTATATATGACTTCAGTGTTGAATGCATTCACGACAGAGATTCCTGCCTTATATCATCGGGATACAGTCCTACGCGGTCGATATCATGGACAAGCCAAATATTCTTTTGCTAATGGCCGATCAAATGGCCCCGGGCGCGCTGCCCTTCTACGGCGGCACCACGGCGATGACGCCGGTGATGTCCGGGCTGGCCACCGACGGCGTCACTTTTGCCTCGGCCTACTGCGCGAGTCCGCTCTGCGGCCCGTCGCGCTTCTCGCTCCTGTCCGGGCAGTTGCCCTCGCGCATCGGCGCCTACGACAACGCCTGCGAGTTTCGCGCCGACACGCCGACGCTGGCCCACTATCTGCGTCTGGGCGGCTACCGCACCATCTGCGCGGGCAAGATGCATTTCGTCGGGCCGGATCAACTGCACGGCTTCGAGGAGCGGCTGACGACCGATATCTATCCCGCCGATTTCAGCTGGACGCCCGACTGGACCAGGCCGGGAGAGCGCCCGAGCTGGTATCACTCGATGACCTCGGTGACCACCTCCGGGCCCTGCGTGCGCACCAACCAGATCGATTTCGATGACGAGGTGGTTTTTGCCGCCCGCCGCAGGTTGTTTGATCTCGCGCGCGCGCGCGACCCCCGGCCATTCTTTCTGATGGCCTCGCTCACCCATCCGCACGATCCGTTCGTGATTCCGCAGCGCTACTGGGACCTCTATGAAGGAAAACCGATCCCGGCACCCCGGGTGCGAATTCCGCGCGAGCGTCTGGACCCGCATTCGCGGCGCGTGCGCCACGTCATCGGCGCGGACCTCGAGCCGGTCACCGACGCGCAGGTACTCTCCGCCCGACGTGCCTACTACGGAGCGATCAGTTATGTCGATGAGCAGTTCGGGCTGATACTCGAGACCCTCAGGGAAACCGGACTCGACAAGAACACGACGATCGTTCTGTGCGGCGATCACGGCGAGATGCTGGGCGAGCGCGGCCTCTGGTACAAAATGACCTTCTTCGAGGGAGGTGCGCGGGTGCCGCTGGTGATTCACGCGCCGCGGGCATTCACCCCGCGCGTGGTCGGTCAGGCCGTTTCCAACCTCGATCTGCTGCCGACCCTGCTCGATCTGGCGGGATTGGGACCCGGCGATGCGGCGCCGCTGGACGGGCGCAGTCTGCTGGCGCTGGCACGGGGTGAGAGCACCGCCGAAAGCCCGGTCCATGCCGAATACATGGGCGAAGGCGCCGTGGCACCCATCATCATGATCCGTCGCGGCTCGTTGAAGTTCATCCATGCACCGGGCGACCCGGACCAGCTCTATGACCTCTCTGGCGATCCGGACGAGCTCGTCAACCTCGCTGCCGATCCCGCCTGGCGTGTGACCCGAGACGCCTTCCTCGCCGAAGTCCGCGAGGGCTGGGACACGCAGGGCATTACCCGCGAAGTGCTCGCCAGCCAGCGCCGCCGACGACTGGCCGCCGCGGCCAACGCCGTTGGCGCCCTGCAGTCGTGGGACTATCAACCGCGCCGCGACGCCTCCTGCGAATACGTCAGAAGCCATCTGGATCTGGAGGCGATCGAGGCCGCCGCCCGCTTCCCGCCCGTATGAGGTCGGAGTGACCTTACCGCGCAGGTCGCGTCTCGCGGGGCTGGGCGCACTCATCGCCATCGGCTGCGCCTCGAGCGCGGCGCACATCGGCAACAATTTCACGACCTATCTGATCGGCGGCCTCGTGGATCGCTACGGCTTTTCGCCGGTGCAGATGGGGGCTTTCGCGACCGCTGAAACTCTGGCCTACGCCGGCGCGCTGTTCCTGGCTGCACCGCGCGTCTCGAGACTGAGCGCCCGCACGATCGCGATCGTGGCCTCGTGCCTGGTCGTGGCGGCACAAGGGGTCGGTGCGTTCACCGGGTTCTATCCGTTGCTGCTGGCTACCCGGCTCGCCGCGGGCTTCGGCTTCGGGCTCATGAACTGCGCGGTCAATCTCGCGGCCGGGCGCACCGGGGCGCCAACGCGCGCGATCTCGGCCGGCATCGCGCTGCAGACCCTGCTATTCGCCGCGGTCAACATCGCTCTTCCAGGGATCGGTGCTTCCCACGGAATCGACGGCATGTTTCTCGGTCTCGCCCTGTTGTCCGGCGCCCTGGGCCTCGGGGCCCTGTTATTGCCGGCCGAGCCCGGCGCGACACCCGCGGCAGTTGCCGACGCAAAGACTGCACGGATCGATCGGCAGGGGCTGATGACCGTCGCGGCCATGGCGCTCTTCACGTTCGGCAGCATGGCGATCTGGCCCTTCATGGAACGCACCGCGCACGCCATCGGGATGTCGGCCGTCGAGTTCGGGCACTACCAGAGCTTCGCCACCCTGATGAGCGCAGTGGGGAGTTTCACTCTCATGTTTCTCGCCGCGCACCTGCGCCGCAGCCTCGCGCTCAGCGCCTCACTACTGGTGTGCGGAGCGGCCGCGGCTCTGCTGACGACCACCAGTCACGCCCCGATGCTGGGGCTGGCGCTGGTGCTCTACAACGTCAGCTGGTTCATCACCTATGCGCTCCTGGTCGGCCTCGCCTTCGCGGTGGACCCCACCGGGCGTCTTGCGGTGACGGCGTCGGGCACCTGGCTGCTGTTCCAGTCGGCGGGCTCACTCGCCGCAGGGGTGATAGCGCAAGCGTGCGGGGGCTACGGTCCGATCGGTCCGTTGGGACTCATCGCTTGTCTCATCGCCATTGCGATCATGTGGCCGGTCGCCCGTCGCATGGAGCGACAGGGCAGGACACTGGCGGCGGCGGCGGCGGCGGCGGCACATTGATTCTAAAGAGTCGCGACGAACGAGGCGTGGTGCCGGGCCGCAGTGCGGGCCGCGACGGCGCGCAGCGCGGCGTTACTTCGTGCGCCGCCATTCCACGTTTACGCAACTTCTCTGGCTATTCGCAACGCAAACCAATTCCGGCCCGCCTCCCACGTCGATCGAGTCGGCGTGGCGGTAGAAGCTCCACACGGGATTCTGGTCGCCCGGACAGTCTTTCTTCTCCGGAAAGTTCACTTCGGTCTGAGTGATACAAAGCCGCGCGGGCCCAAGCGCATCGATGAGCTGGCCGCGGGAAATCCCATTGAGGGACGAGACATCCCGCCCGACGCAGGGAGAGATGAAGTCCTTGCCTCGCTCGCCGCTGATGGGAAGCTCGACAAGGCACTGGCGCAGGGACTGCAGCAGCTCCTCGTGCGCAGCATCCTTGCGATAGGTACCGGGACCGGGCGTGTTGCAGGCGACCAGAAGTGCAGCCAGGGCAACGGGCGCGGCGTGCGCCAACGATGGATAACGAGAGCTCATGCGCCAATCATGCCACTCGTGCGCAGCCGCAGGCCAGCGGCCCGTTACCCTGGGGCCGCGGAAGCGGGCAATATCCGCACCAGCCCACAGCGATTGCGCCGGAGGTCCCGTGTACGAACATCCGCTGCTGCGTGCAAGCCTGCTCGCGTTCCTCACCGCAGCCGTAGCGCACGCCCAAGCCCCGCAGGTGCACCGGCTCGAAGCCACCCCGGCGACCATTGCCTACGGCTACTACTGGTCGGAAGCACCACCCGTCCTGCGCATCCCCTCGGGCGACATCATCGACGTAGATACGCTGCTTACGAACACGCCGGAGGGACTGGCAAAGGCCGGCGTGCCCGATGCGCGTATCCAGGCCTCGCTCAAAGCCATCGTGAGCCAGGTGACGGGTGATCGGCGCGGCCCTGGCGGTCACATTCTGACGGGCCCGGTCTACATCGAGGGGGCCGAGCCAGGCGATGTGCTCGAGGTGAAGATTCAGTCGATCGACCTTGCGATCGACTACGGCTACAACGGCTGCAAGGGCGTATTACCGGAGAACTGCGAGCCCGGCGTGCCGGTACGCATCATCCCCCTCGACCGCAAGCGCATGACCGCCGAGTTCGCTCCCGGGATCGTAATTCCGCTGCGACCGTTCTTCGGCAGCATGGGGGTCGCCCCTGCGCCAGAGGCCGGACGCCTCAGCAGCAACCCCCCTGGGCGCCATGCGGGCAATCTGGACAATCGCGAGCTGGTGGCGGGCAGCACGCTTTATATTCCGATCTTCGTCCGCGGGGCGCTTTTCGAGATCGGCGACGGGCACGTCGCGCAGGGCGATGGGGAGGTCGATCAGACCGCCATCGAAACATCACTGCGCGCTCGCGTACAGCTCACCGTGCGCAAGGACATGAAACTGAGCTGGCCGCGGGCGGAGACGGCGACCGACTACATCAGCATGGCGACCGATCCGGATCTGAATGTCGCCACCAGGACCGCAATTCAGGAAATGGTGGATTTCCTCGTGGCAGCGAAGGGGCTGACACGCCAGGGCGCGTATCAGCTCGTCAGCATCGCCGGAAACGTCGCCATCACGCAGCTGGTGGACAAGCCCAACGTCGGGGTGCACGTGCGTCTGCCGAAGAGCCTCTTTGTCACGCAGCAGAATTCACGGTGAGCGTCGGGATTGGGCTATCGGTTAGCGACGAGCAGCGCCGATGTGTCGACCTGGCTGACGCCGGGGACCTGCTGGGCGGCCTGTCGCGCCTGCTCAACCACATCCTGGCTCGGCACCGAGCCCGCCAGCGCCACGATACCGCTCGTGGCCTTGACGTCGATGTTGCTGCCAGGCGCCAGACTCGCGATCGAAGCTCGGACCTGCGCCGTGATGCGCCCGTCCATATTCGCCGCGAGCGGCGGGTTTGACGGCTGAGGGCCGGGAGTTGTAACCGCAGGCGGCGCTACAGGCGCTGTGGACGCCTCGCGCGCGGATGCCGCCGAGTCCGCAGCCGGCGAATTGACCGCCGTCTGACCACCCGATGCAGCTGCGCGCGGCGCATTGAGAGCTGCCTGGCTTTTCGTCCCCTGCAGTGCGGGGGCCATGATGATCGAAATACCGATGCCGAAGGCGGCCGCAAGACTTACGCCAACGACAATTCTACGGGCGGCTGGTGAGCTCATCATATCGGGCCTCTCTCTCGAGTGCTGATGGATGAGCGTCAGAGTTTCACCCGGGGGATAGCCCGCACGACGTAGGCGAACCGGAAAGCGCGACTTCGGACGGGTCCGTCCTGGTGGTCGGCACTGTCTGAAAAATCCCGTGCTGCGGGCAGCGAGCGGCCGAATCGCCGTTCTGGTTAAGGCGGGGTTCAGCGTGAGTTCCGCAAGCGCAGACGGCAGCTCAGGATTGATTCAGCAGACAACTCGCCTCACTCGCCGCCGTGTCCGCGGCCGGCGTTGTATTCCGTTGAACACAGCGCGTATGCGAGACAGACTACCAGCCCGGGGGCGGCGCATCATTTGCCGGTATCCAGGTGGCCCCGGGGTTGGCTACGATGTTCCTGTCGAGGCCAGCCGGCTGCCGAGCCGATGCAGAGTCACGACACAGCAGCGGGGTCTCGCATGCGCAAACTGATTGCATCGGTTCTCGTGATCGGCATCGCGTTCGATGCGCGGGCGCCCTGCGCCGCCGAACAGGGTCAGCCTGTCACCGTGTTTGCCGCCGCCTCGCTTACCGATGCGGTGACCGAGGTGAGTGCGGCATTCACCCGGGAGACCGGGACCGCGGTGAGGACCTCATTCGCTGCAAGTTCCACGCTCGCCCGGCAAATTGCAGCCGGGGCTCCGGCGACGGTGTTCTTTGCGGCCGATGAGGCATGGATGGACTATCTGCAGACTCGGAACCTGCTGGCACCGGGAAGTCGCAGGGATGTGCTCGCAAACCAACTGGTGCTGGTGGCGCCAGCGGACAGTACCGCAAACGTTCGAATCACCTCGGGGCCGGCGCTGCTGCAGGCACTGAGAGGTGCGCGCATCGCAACCGGCGATCCGGACTCGGTACCGGCGGGCAAATACGCCAAGGCAGCGCTGATCAGTCTGGGCGCGTGGGAGCAGATCCAGCAGCAACTGGTCCGTGCGGAAGACGTGCGTTCGGCACTCGCCTTTGTCGCTCGCGGCGAGGCGCCGTTCGGCATCGTCTATCTGACTGATGCGAAGGTCGAAAAGAGAGTGAAGCTGCTCGATGTGTTTCCGCAGGACACGTATCCGCCGATCCGCTATCCGATCGCCATGACGGCCGGGGCCGGTGCGGCCGGCAGTCGCTACATCGACTTCGTCACCGGCCTGCGCGCCGCGGCGATTTTTCAGAAGTATGGATTTGCGCGCGCGTTGCAGGACGCCGGACGGATCAAGAGCCCGCGCGAAGGATTCCGGTAGCCGTCAGCGCCGCGCCGATTTAGTATCGCTGCACAACAACCGGGTGCACCGGGCACGATCGAAGTTCCTGAGGAGTGCGCAATGAGGCGAGCGGGCGCGGCGGCAATCGCCGTTGGCATGTGTGTCAGCGCTTGGGGGGCAGATCCGGCTTTCACTTTGGTCAGCCCTGACCTGCCTGCGGGCAAACCAGTCGGCGAGCAATTCACCGCGAACGCCTTCGGTTGTCACGGGCCGAACGAGTCGCCGACCTTGCAGTGGCGCAACCCGCCCCCCGGCACCAAGAGCTTCGCCGTGACCATGTTCGATCCCTACCGGCCACCGGTCTCCGGATGGTGGCATTGGGTCGTCTATGACATTCCGGCGGGTACGACGCAGCTGCCGCGCAAAGCCGGGGACCCGGGCAGCCCGCTCATGCCGCAGGGAGTGAAGCAGGCCAAGCCCGACGGTGAGGCTCCGGAACCCCATTATTACGGTCCCTGCCCCGACGAGGGCGACCCGCCGCACCACTACACAATCACGGTGTACGCGCTGAGTGTCGAGCACCTGGATGTGCCGGCCACCTCCACACCGGCGAATATCGATTACGAGATCCTGGCGAAGACGCTCGCGAAATCGACGATCGTTCGGTTGTACTCCAGACCGAAGAAGCGGCCCTGATGAGGTCGGCAGAGCGCCGGTGAGCTGAGCTATGCACAAACTCATCGCTTGCTTCTCGATCAATCTCCTGGTGTTCGCCGCTGAGGCGGCGTTTGCCGCGACGCCAGCCGGACAGTGCCCGGGAGACAACGGCGGATTGAGTCTCCCGCCCGGGTTCTGCGCAACAGTATTTGCCGATCACCTGGGACACGCGCGTCACCTCACGGTCGCGCGGGACGGAAGTGTCTACGTCAATACCTGGAGCGGGGACTACTACACCTACGGCCATGTCGACAAGCTGCCGGCGGGTGGATTTCTGGTCGCGCTGCACGATACCCGCGGATCGGGACACGCGGATGTGATCAGGCGATTCGGAGACGGCGTGGCGCAGGGAAGCGCGGGCGGTACGGGAATTGCGCTCTACAGAGACGCCCTGTACGCGGAGGTGAATGACCGGATCGTGCGGTATCCCCTGCGGGCGGGAGCGCTGCTGCCGGCGCGCAAGGGCGAGAGCGTGGTTTCCGGCCTGCCGCTCACGGGCGATCACCCCATGCATCCGTTCGTGATCGACTCACAGGGGAATCTCTTCGTGGACGTGGGCTCGGAGACGAACGCCTGCGATATCGAGAACCGCATGCCGGACACCAAGGGGCACGAACCGTGCACCGAGCTCGAGACGCGCGCGGGGATATGGCGTTACGACGCGAACAAAACCGGTCAGAAGTTCTCCCCCGCTGAGCGCTATGCCACGGGCATCCGCAACGGGGAGGGAATGGATTTCGACGCGACGGGGAGGTTGTTCGTCACGCAGCACGGTCGAGATCAGCTGCTCGAGAACTATCCGAAGCTGTACAGCGTGAAGACGGGGCACGAGCTTCCGGCCGAGGAGGTGGTCGTACTGGAGCGCGGCGGCGACTACGGCTGGCCCCGGTGCTACTTCGATGGACTGCAGGGGAAGCTGGTACTCGCCCCGGAGTACGGCGGAGACGGTGGCAGCAAGACAGGCGTGTGTGCCGAGAAGCGCGGCCCCGCGTTCTTCTTCCCCGCACACTGGGCGCCGAACGATCTCACGATCTACAAGGCGTCACAGTTTCCCAAGGCGTACCAGGGTGGAGCGTTCATCGCGTTTCATGGTTCCTGGAATCGCGCCCCGGCACCCCAGGCAGGCTATGACATCGTGTTCCAGCCGCTGGCCGACGGTCGGCCAGCGGGGAAGTACGTCATCTTCGCGGATGGATTCGCGGGACCCTATCGCGAGCCGGGCCGAGCGCTCGCGCGTCCGTGCGGGGTGGCGGTCGGCCCGGACGGCTCGCTCTATGTCTCCGAGGACGTGCACGGAAAGATATGGCGCATCACCTACAACGGTCCCGCCGACGCCGCGCTTCAGGCGGCTCCGGCCGCAGCCGTCGCAGCCGATCGCGGAGCCGGAATCGACGTGACCTCCCTGCCCCTGCCTCCGGGAGCGACACGCGAGCAGCTGTTGCGCGGATCGCGCATCTTCTGGGGCGAAGCTGCGGGAGGCACCTGCAGCGGCTGCCACGGCTCCGACGGAATGGGAACCACCGTCGGCCCGAGCCTGGTGAGCGGCGAATGGTCATGGGGAAACGGCAGTTGGGAAGCGATCGCCGCCACCATCGACCAGGGCGTCGTGGCCCCCAAGCACGCCGACGGCGCCATGCCGCCGCGCGGCGGGGCACCCTTGAGCGACGCCGACGTCAAAGCCGTCGCGGCGTTCGTGTGGGCGATCTCGCATCAGCGCAAAGACGGCGGGGCGCACTCGAAGAGGAACTAGCTGCCCGAGCTCGGAATCGATCACCGGCATGGATTTGGCGGCCTTGCGCGGGCGGAGGGAATCAGCGGTCCTGCTGCGATAAGAGGCGGGCCTGGCGAGGCTCCCGCCGTCGCGGACTTCGCGACGACGGGAGCATACGGTCTGCCGATCAATTGATCACGGCTCGATTCGAACCGCTGACGAAGTGCCGGGATATCCACCCGCTGGTGCCGGCGACGGTGCTCCCGGTGCTGGCACGACGTTGCCATCCATGTCGTAGAAAATTGAGACGTTGGTTCCGGTATATGAGTTTCCATCCTTCGATAGCAGGTCAGTCTCGGTCTCATTGAAATATCCCGCGATTACTCCGGTCGAATCAAAAATCCAGCCGAAGTGGTTGCGCGAATAAGTCCATGGGCCCGTTTGCAGCCAAGAGCCCATGCAGATATTTCCGCCTATGGAGGGGTGCGTGATGTTTTCCCACTCAGTGCCATCGCTGTGCCATTGGATGAACGCCAGGCCAACCGGGCCATAGTTCACGAGCCATGTTCCAACGATGTCCTCATGGCGCGCGAAGTGGTGGTGATACGCGGGAAGTTGGATTCCCTTCTGATTCTCGCCCTGATTCTCGCCGCCTGGAAACGCGCAGTTGGCATGCGCGGGCAGCGCGAAAATCGACAGGGCTGCAGCAGCAGCAATTCCGACGAGAGTTGTTTTCATCGAGTTATCCCCTGATTTGTTGTGTCGTGCAGCTGGACGTTGTCCGATGGGATAGTACGCTTCGGCAACGATGTTGCACCGCACGTCAGCTTGCTTCGCCTGCCGGACATTCGATTTACGACGGCCTTGCTATTCGCCACGCAGTGCCATCACCTCGAGGACGAACGCGAGCACGCTTAACGCTGCACGAACCGTATGCACTTGCTCCCAAGGCGCCCAGAGTGCTCGAACATTTGCGGGCGGCGCCGCCGCGCTCCACGTCATCAACGCATCGTTGATGGGGAAGTTCGCGAGCCGCGTCATTACGGCCACGGCAACCATGGCGGCCGTGCCGCCGGTGGCGAACCAAAACTCTGCAGTCCGCCGGCGGGAGCGCAACGACCAGATCCAGATCAGACCACCGAGAACGGCGCCGAGAACGATCGGCATCAGCAACGGCTTAAAGTGCACATGTTGGATCTGTTGGAAGCGGATAAAGTCGGCGACGGTCAATGCGGGCCTTGCGTAGCTTGCACCCATGCGATCGCCGAGGATGATGCCGGCGTAAAGACCCGTGCATACGACAGCGAGAACATGTGACGAGTTTAGAATGCGCATCCCGGCCCCTATCCCGGCGGCATACCAATGCCGGTCACGTAGATCACCGATTCCGAAATGCCGTCGACTCCGAGGTCCCGCTCAATCAGTGTGTCAGCCAGGGCCGCGGTACTGAAAGGAGCGAGACCCATTCTGGTTGCCGTCAGACAAAACGTCTGACCGAGGTGGCCGGCGTCCAGCAGCACCACCCGGTAGGCGCGAGGATGCGGATATTTCCACATGGTCCGCGCAAACACCGCGGTCATGATGAACAGTGCGGCCGAATCGGCGGCATACGGCTGATCCGCGCAATAATCCCGCGCCTGCTGCGCGGTCGCGCCGGAAGAGATTCGTTCCAGCGCGTGGACCTCCGGAGCGTAGTGATAGAGCCCGCGAGCGAGCCCCTTCACCCGCAGTGCCATCAGATACACCTCTATCGGGTGGCGCGCGCCTGCGGAAGGGCTCGTCTTGAGCGGCAGAGGCCCAAAGTACCCGGACTCGATATAGCCTTGCACCCCCCAGGTCGTCTTGAGCAGCTTCGAGACGCTCGCGAGCGATGCGGGGGCTGCGGAGAACGTGCGCCGCGTCCTGCGAGCGTGCAGTGTCTGGAAGAAGCTGTCTTCCTCCGGTTCATGGGGCGGCAACGAGATCAGTTCGGCGCCAGCGGTCTTCTTGAAGTGAGGGGGCTGCGGCGCGCGCGGAATTATCTGGAGCTTCTGCTCCATGGTCAAATCGCCCCCTGCATACGGCGCGTCCTTCGTCAGAAAGTGAAAGCCGCCTTCAGGGAGCCACGGCTTCCACGAGGAATGCAGGAGGTCATCGCGCGCCGCCTCAGGGGAATCGCATTCCAGCAGCAGCTCGGCCTCGAGCAGCTTCAGGATCGCCTCGCCGACGCTCTCGGGACTATAAGCGTCGAACTCGAAGAGCGCTTCCCGGATCGTCCGCGTGGTGGAGAAGAACCGAATCAGCTCCAGCACGACCGGATTCGCTGCAAACGTTCCTCGGGTCAGGTAGTTGACGATCCTCAGGTCGCCATCTTCCCAACAGACGAGCTGGCTACGAGTGCTCCTCAGCGCGAGGGGCTTGCCCTTGGCCACTTAACGAAAACTATAGGGCCAGTGATTTGGTATTGCGCGGATGTGGGTGCTCACCTTGATGAGTGTAGACCCGAGCTTTCTGCGGTCGAGCGTTCCCCGCTTCGACTCCCGCATGAGTTTGCGAATCTCTTGCTGCGCTTCCCGAATCTCTTTTTTGGCTCTTCGGACCTTGTTCTTCAGGATCTTTTCATTCGATTGCGCTGGCTTTGCCATGGCGGGCCCCGTGTCATTGGACTGGAATTATGCGGGACGCTACTCCCGCTTCGACAATACGCTACGCCGCAAGGAAGAGGTTGAACAGGAGGGGACTGCGTGCACCGCAGCAGAGGCGCTGAGCGCCGCATCTCCCTGGCGAGACCAATGGTTGATGCATCACGGCAGAAGGCCCAATCGTTGCTCGAGCGCCTGGAATTGCGGATGACTGCGGACAGGGTCGAGCATCCAGTCGACCTTGAGATTCAGCAAACTCGCTCGGGACACGCGCTCTGCGGTGGCGAGCCATCGCAGGGCGGCGGACGGATCACCCCATTGCGCGTACACCGCAGCGTAGCGGACCGCGCCGAGATCGCCATCCAGCGCCCGCAACTCGCCCAATTCCTTCGCGGCCTGCGCGATCTTGCCCAGTGCGTGATCGGCGAGTGCCAGACAGAAGTGCCGATCGTCCGGGGCGAGCATTGCTGCGGGTGGTTCGCAGACCCGCAACGCATCCTCGGGCTGCCCGAGTGCCAGTTTACTGCTGGCGCTATAGAGATCGGCATTCTGACTCTCGGGGTGCAATGTCTTCAAATCCAGAGCGGCGGCCGGTACCTCCGCGAATCTGCGGGCCCAGGAGAGATTCAAAAGGAGGTGCTCGCGGTAACGCGGATTCTGGGGGTCGAGTCTGATTGCGCGTCGCATAGCCGGCAGCGCCGCGGCGTGGTTCCCCAGCATTCCCTGGAAGCCGGCGTAGCCGTCCAGCACCGCCGCGCTCCCGGGAGCGAGAGTCATCGCGCGATCGATTTCCCGAGCCCCGCCGGCGAGATCCAGGAACCCGTTCACCAGGATGTGCCAGCCAAGCACCATGTGAGCATCCGCGTAGTCGGGAGCGATGGCGACAGCCCGCTCGGCCTCCTGACGGGCCTGCGTGTAGAGCTGGCGGACGGCAGCGGGTTCGGTCGAGAAGATGGCCAGGCCTCGAAGCTCAACTGCTCGCTGCGCATGCGCAGCCGCAAAGCCGGGATCGAGGGCAATGGCCTGATCGAAGGCCGCCAGCGCCTGGCGGATGTCGGGGATGCCTTGCTGCGTCACCTGGATTTGCGCGCCGCGCAGATAGGCGTCATAGGCGGCGGGATCACGCGTGCCGCCCACTTCCATTCTTGCGGTTTCATCCCCGAGCAGCTTTACCCGCATCTCCTGTGCCACCGCGAGAGCGATCTCGGTCTGCAACAACAGGATATCCCTGAGATCCCGATCGTAGTTCTGTGACCAGATGTGAAAGCCGTTGATCGCGTCGACCAGCTCGGCGGTGATCCGCACCGTGTTGCCGGACCGCCGGATGCTGCCCTCGAGAATGACCCCGACGTTCAGTTTGCGGGCAATGGTTCCGATATCGACGTCCTTGCCCTTGAACGCGAATGAGGAGGTGCGGGCACAGACCTGCAGCGCTTCCACATGCGAGAGCGCATTGATCAGTTCCTCGGATATTCCATCCGAGAAGTATTCCTGCGCCCGGTCGCCGCTCATGTTTACAAAGGGCAGCACGGCGATCGAGTGCTGCGGAGGACTGAAGACAGCGGCGGCAGCCGGGGGCGCAGCTGCCTGTTTTGCCCCCGGGACACCGGACTCAACCACCACCGAATGCCTGGTGAGCCACAGCTTCTCGAGGGCCACGTAGGTCAGGCTCACAGCGGCCACAAGCGCGACGATCGCCCCGGCGATGAGCGTCGCCGGGCGACGTCGGGGCGGCGGGTGCTTAGCGGTGAGTCCGGCGAGCAAGGCTTCCACACTGGCAGTGCGCGCCTCGCGGCCAAAGGCCAGCGCCCTGGCGAGCGCCGCATTCTGTTCCCGCGACAGCCCCTCAAGCGGTGGGACCTGGGCGGCGTCCTGCCGTGCCTGGAGCGCGGTGAGGTCTCCGAATGGCCGCTCGCCGCAGAGCATCTCGTAGATGACGCAGGCAAAGGAATAGACGTCGTCGCGCCTGTCCGCCTCCTTGCCCTCGAGCATTTCGCAGCTTGCATACGTTGGGGTAAGCGCGCGCGCCCCGCCCCGCCCCTGCAGCAGCGGCCCGCGCGACACCCGCGCA
Organism: uncultured Gammaproteobacteria bacterium; assembly: GCA_963802645.1. GTDB lineage: Bacteria > Pseudomonadota > Gammaproteobacteria > Steroidobacterales > Steroidobacteraceae > 13-2-20CM-66-19. Next base: position 69,064 of record CAWDJK010000004.1, read on the forward strand.
ATGCCGAAGTCGAGTAGTTTGGCCCTCCCCGAGGTCGTCAGGAAAACATTCGCGGGCTTCAAATCGCTGTGAATGACGTTATGGTCGTGCGCGTTGCCCAATGCCGCGCCCACATCCTCGATGATTGGCCACGCGTGACTGAACGGCATGCCGCGGCCAAACTCCTCATCGAGCAGCTTGTCCAGCGACTTGCCCTCGAGGTACTCCATCAGCACGTACAGCCGGCTGCCATCCGCATTCACCGAATGCACATCGACGATGTTCGGATGGCTGAGCTTGCGCGTTTTGCGGACCTCCTCGCGCAGCAGCGCGAGCGTTGCCGGTTGCAGCTCTTTCTTCAGGACCTTGATCGCGAAGCTCTCGCCGGCGATCTGTTCATCGCGCGCGAGATACACCACTCCCATCCCCCCCTCGCCCAGCTGGCGCTCGATGCGGTAGCGGCCACCGATCAGCTGACCGGTCGCCAACAGTGCCGTCTTTGCTGGCGCTGCGTCGGGAGATGCTGGGGGACCAAGACCCTCCTGTGCGCAGGCAGACAACTGCGGGTCGACCTTGGTCTCCGGGGGCAAGGCCTTGGCCAACACGGGTACGCGGCGATTTTCGTCGGATGTCATCGGATCGGCGATGCGCGCTGCCCCGGGGTTTGAGAGAAGGATGCGCCCACTGGGCTAATGGCAGCAAATCCGCTCCGCCGGAGGTGATCGCGGGCGATGAGTCACGATGGAGTTGGTGGCAACGCCGATGCTCCGAGCGTCCAGCTCGGGATATCACCGCTTCATAAGAACTCCCTAAAGATCTCCTTGCCGGCAATCACTAACGTCATACCCGAGGCATGAGGACTATGGACGAAGCCACAGTCCGAGAGCCGCAGCGAAGTCAGCCACTCATTTATCCGAAGGAGATCCATCATGAGCTCGAACGTAAAGACCCTAAGCCGTGTTCCCGTCGCAATCGCGACCGCGATCGTGCTGGTGGGCGCAGTCGTTTCCACCGCCCACGCCGACGAGCAGGTGCGCACGGAGACCGTGAAGTTTGCCGACCTCAATGTCGACACGCCGTCCGGCGCGCAGGCGCTCTACACGCGTATTCACTGGGCCGCCCAGCGCGTCTGCTCCGAGGCCGATCCCATCCAGCAGCTCGCTGCAAAGGCGTGCGTAAGCAAGGCGGAGGCCAGGGCCATCGAAAAGCTGAGCCTGCCGCAGCTCACCGCGTTCTACCAGATGAAGACCGGCCGCCAGCCGCAGTCGCTGATCGCGAATCGGTGACGGAGATCCGGGGGCCCGGACGCAAGCAAGCGTCCGGCCCCCCTTTTGTTGGGCCGGCGCGAAACCTGCGATGCCCCACCGAAGTCATTGATAGGCCTTGCGGGAAGTGTTGTGATCGACATCCATGAGGCTGAAATTTGCCGACTGCGTTTTGGACCTGCGCACGCGGCAGCTCGAGCGGCTGGGCAAGGTCGTGCCGCTGGAGCCGAAGGTATACGAACTGCTCGAGGTCCTGATCACGCGCCGTCCGGCAGTGGTTACCAACAACGAGCTCGACGAGCTCCTTTGGCCGCAGGTCTACGTTGCGCGTACCAGCCTGACCCGGCTGGTGTCGGAGCTGCGGTCAGCGCTTGGCGACACGCCGCGTGGGTCTCGCGTGATTCGTACCGCCTACAAGACCGGCTACGCGTTCTGTGCCGCCGTGACGGGCGTGCCGTTCCCCGCTGCTGCCGCCCCGGCAACGATGGAACTTGTCTGGCAGGGGCAAATTCTCCCCCTTACCGAGGGCGAGCACGTTGCGGGCCGCGACCCCGACTGTGCGCTCGTGGTAGAGGCCGGTACCGTGTCGAGGCGGCACGCGCGAATTACCGTCGCCTCGGGAGCGGCAACCATCGACGATCTCGACAGCACAAATGGCACGCACGTGAAGGGGATGCGGATTTCCGGGCCGACTCGCCTCGATCCTGGCGATGAGTTGGCGCTCGGCAGCGAGAGGGTTCAGGTGCGCAGGCGGCGCGCCTCAGCGCCTACCGTCAAGGTGGACACCCATAAAGGGCGGTGACAGGGGGACCGAAGGCGCGCTACGCGGACCAGGGTAGCAGCACAATCTTGCCGCCAAGCCCACCCCGGTCGATGCGGGCATGGACGTCGCCTGCTGCCGCGAGCGGCAGCCGCTCGATCACGACTGGCTGAATGGCGCCAACGCGCAACAGTTCGAACAGCGTCGCCATGTCGGCCTTGAATTCCTCGGGGTGACTCGATCGACGGGCCGTTATGCTGTAGAAGAGGGCGCGGCGCCCGCCGAAGAGCAAGGTTAGCGCGCTCCAGAGCTTGAGCCTGGCCAAGCCGAGGCCTGCGGCGATCAGACTCTCGCGGCCCACGGCCATCGTCTGCGACCCGTAACCAACGAGCAGCCCGCCGGGCGCGAGGCACGCAAAAGAACGGCCGAAGTGCGCTCCGCCAATCGCATCGAAGGCAATATCAACGCCGGCCCCGCCCGGGGTCCGTTGGCGGACGGCAATAACGAAGTCGCCCGCGCGATAGTCGATCGCCACCGCCCCGAACCGCTCAACCACCGCCCGGTTCGCCGCGGAACACGTGCCGATCGCCTTCAGCCCGAGGTGGCGCGCGAGATCGAGCAGCGCCGTCCCGACGGTTCCCGAGGCGCCTATGACGAGAATCGTGGCGCCGGATGGCAGGTCGCGGCAGCGAGTCAGCATCTGCAAGGCGGTGAGGTAAGCAAGAGGGATGCAAACCGCCTCGGCCGGATCGATGCCGTCAGGGACACGTGCGAGGAAGCGCGCCGGCCGGATCGCATACTGCGCATAGCCACCCACGACACACAAATCAGCCACCAACTCGCCCGCTCGCGGAGCTACCACGCCGGCACCGGTCTTTTCGACGACGCCGACGATCTCGTAGCCAGGCGTGAACGGCAACGGCCCCTTGAAATCCGGATACCGGCCGCGCCGAATCATCGTATCGGTAAAGCCGGTACCGGCAGCGAGCACCCTGATGCGAACCTCCCCGGGTCCTGGCTCAGGAATCGCCGACTCCTCCACCAGTTGCAGGACTTCGGGGCCCCCAAATCGCGAAATACGCAGGTGTTGCCAGGGCATTTGACCAGCATAGGCACATGGACAATGCGCGTCGAGCGGTGCTGCAGGACTACGGATGCGTGTCGACGATGGCAGGCAGGATCATGCCGCCCAGGACATCGTCGCGCTCTCTGTTCCACACGCCTTGGCCATAATTGCCGGCGGAGAACATGGCGGCGAGATCGAACTGCGGAACGACGATCAACAGCTGGCCACCGTTCCCGTTGGCGAAGTATGCCGGGTAGCTCTTGTCGCCGGACTTGACGGTATAGAGGTGCCACGCATAGCCCTCGCCGGTGTCGTAGTAGACCTCGAGGAATGCATCGCCCGTGCGACCCGTCGTTGCGGGAGAGATGTGTGTTTGCTCCGCGGTTGCGGCCTTCGTCCAGTCCGTGCTCGCGATGCGCCGGCCGTTCCAAACGCCGCCGTCGAGATACGCTTGGCCGATCTTCAGGAAATCGCGGGGGCGAACGAACACGCCGCCGCCGAGATAGCCTTCACCATTGCCTTGCAGATTCCAGTAGTAGGGCCCGAAGCGAAGCGGCCGCGCGACTGTGCGGTCGAACAGTGCCGGCAGCCACTCGCCGCTGGCGTGGCTCAGCACGGCGCCGGCAAGGTTGATGTTCATCGAGCAATAGGCGTAGTGGGTACCCGGCTCGAAGGCCATTGGCAGGTCGAGTGTCACGCGTGTCCAATCGGAATGCGCGCGATCGGCCTCAATGGTGTCTTCGTTGCCGGGCGAGACATCGGCGTTGTCGTCGCAGGCAAAGCCGGCGGTATGCGTCAGGACATGGCCGAGTGTGATCTCGTCCTTGCGCGGGTCGGGATTGGCGAACGGCGCGAGCGGCGCCATGATAGGTGCTATCTTCGTCTGCGGCGTAAGCGCAGAGCCTTCGAGCATCATCGCGCCCAGGATCACCGAGGAAAACGTCTTACTTGCCGAGCGCGTGTCGTGCGGCAGATCGGGATTCGTGCCGTAGAAATATTCGTCGAGAACCAGCTTGCCGTGCCGGGCGACCGAGATCGAGTGAATGAGCCACGCACGTCGGTCGGTCGGATCGATGTCGATGATGTGCTGGACGGCCTTGGCAAGTATGGTCTCGTCCATGCCGACGTCACGGGCGCGAGCGATGTTCCAGCCGTCGCCGTTTTGCGCGGGCGTACGATACATATAGGGCGCGCTGCCGGGCGGACGTGCCGAGAACTGCGTCGCGGCTTGCAGCGTCGTGCGCGAAAGCTCGATCGTTTTGTTCAAGTCTTTCCACAAGATCGAGATACGATCCGGTCGATGAAGCAGTGTCGCCTCGAGGTGGACTTCGGCCGAATTGGCAGTGGGCTTGGCGGAGAAATGCAGGGCATCAGCGGTCTCGGTCAGCGCGTACTGCATCGCTTCGCCGTGCGAGTTCATTTCGGGATTGCGGAAGGCGGCTTTCAGCGTCCCCTCCTGGTCGCGGAAGATCTCGAGGTAGAGTGTGAAGGTGTCCTCGAGCGGCACGATCGTTGCCCGCCACCGATCGTGTCCCGCCGGCCGGAGCTTCAAAGGCCCCGCGTAGGAGAGCGCTTCGCCGGCTGCGAACGCTGGATCTTCGAAGACCGCGCGGCGGGCCCAGAAGCCGTGTAGCACACCCTGATCGAAGGCGCCGCGGAATGTACCGACGCCACCCGGAAAGGCGAGGCGGATGTCGGTTTCGGGGCTTTCGGCGTCGGCTTCGAGGCCGCCGATCGAGCCGTGCCAACGGGTGCCTGTGCGCTTGAGCAGCAGCTCGCCACGCGGCCCGACAACGTAGTTCGTTCGATAAGACCACAAGCCAACAGCCGGATCGGCTGGCTGCGTTGCCGAAGCGCCGGCGAGCGTAGCGAGTATTGCAGTGCTTGCGAGGGACAGTACGGCTTTCATATCTTCACTCCCTTGCTACGGCGCGCCATGAGGCAGTCGATGTGGCGTGCATTCTCGCGTATCTGGCCGGCGATCGAATCCACGCTTCACTTCGACAGGAACATCCGTCCAGCAAGCCAGATGAGCGCAGCAAAGGTGGGATAGGCACTCAGGCCCAGACCCAGAGCGCGCGCTAACAGCGGCAATGAGGTAGCCAATCCAGAACAGCGCGCGGCCAACGATGAAAACGATGGCCATGGCCGGGATCGGCGTCAACATTCATGCGGCAGCGATAGCGCCAATCCTGCCCAGGCTATCGCCGCGAGCACGGTCTGCTCGAGCGTATTCTGGTCGTGGCGCAGCGTGATCTCGAGCAGTCGGCTCTGCGAGGCGCGCGGCCGTCTATTGCGTCGGCCACAAAGAATCGCTGATTGGCCACTACAGCAATTCCGGCGAAGAGCGCCAACCCCGGAAGAAGCAGCCATCGTGCCGCAAACGCGAGCCGCGAGACCCGGTCGTCGCCCTCGGGCATCACCTGCTCAGCTGGCGGCTGCATCCCGCCGAGCATACACCGTCGAATGGCATGTCCGCGCCGGAGCAGGCCGTTCGGTCGGGATGCCGCTGCGCCCACCCGCGCTGCACACACGCGCGCTAACCGTCAGTTGATCGGGAGAGACCGGAGCCGGGTCGCCACCTGGCGAGCATTGACCGCCAACGCCTGAATGGTCGGGATGCAGCACGGGTGTGTCCGGGCTGCCTGAGGGTGCGAGGATGGCGGGCGCCGGCGGCCGTGATCCGTCGCGGGCGCAGTTGATGGGCCGGGCCAAGAGGTAGCGATCGCCGAGCCAGCGGATCGCCTGCGCTCGCGCGGTACTGTAATCAACGACCCAGGTGGGTGTCGGGGTCTCTTTGTGCTTCATGGCTCGACCTTTCGTTGAATTCCGGGCGAATTGCCGTCTGTCAGCACGCTATGGGCCGAGCGTCGTCGAAACAATCGCCAGTTGGTGCATGGTGTGTCTCCAGCGTGCGCGTGCGAGCGGCTCTCTCCAACGGAGGACGGTTGCCGTACCAGCGGCGGAGCGCGCGCCCTTTCCGAGGAGGGAGAATTACGTCCCTCAAGCGAAAGGCGCACTACCTGCTGATCGCAAGATCGAGCAGATAACTCCGTTGCAAATCCGAGTGATGTGGATGCGCTTTTCCGGCTCGCAGCTGCGCAGGGTTTACTGAGATGAAACGGTCCATCAATCACCTGAGCGTTGTTAATCACGCTGCGCTCCCCAACGATGGGCGAGATGCAGTTGGCTCTACTCATGTGCGCGATGCTGTTGGTCACCTGCGCGGACGGGGTCGCGGCGCGCCTCAAGAGCATCACGAGCCGTGCCCTCCGCCACCTTCGCGACACGGTCCGTCTTCGCGTCACGATGGCTCTAATCCCGTTCGCAGTGGGACTCATCTCCGTTCCCACGATCACGAACGCTCAATCACTTTGCGAGAGCTGCGAGGCGCAACTCGGACTCGGTGGCACTTATCATTTTTGGGGTCCGACAGGCGGCCTGGTGTTCGCAGGCACGCTTGATTGGGACTCAAACCGATACGAGCTGGGTGTCTTCCGCATCGCGAGTGTGCAGGTCCTTCGCGATCGTGCCTACGACGATGGGCATATCATGGCCGACCCGTACTGGGGAGCTTCGTTGTCGCGCCGGTGGCCGCTATTTGAAAAGGGGCCTGTAAAGGGCTTCGTTGGGCTTGGCATGGCGCTGAAGACGGAGTCCGACCAATTGAGTGCCACGCGATGGGATTTCGCCGAGCAGGCGGGGCTACGGTTTCGAATTCCGGGGCAGATAGCACTGGGAGAATTGACGGTACGGCACTGGTCCAACGCAGGTATTCGTCTGCCGAACCACGGCCAGGATTTCGTGACGCTTACGGTACGCCTGAACACCGGCCGCTTCGGAGTCGCTACAGCGGATCGGATCGTGCTGGATGAGGCCTTTCAATCCCGGAGCACGCTGCTCGCCCGGAACTTCGACGCAGACGGTTCTCTTCCGTGAATGACACGATCCAGGGGCGGGAGATGAGCCCAACGCGCGAGCGGCTCCGAAATGGAACCGGAGCGGCCGCGGCCGTCTGACCGGAAAGGCTCATGCCACGCGATGAGGCTCATTTCCCGCACTTCGCGCGGGGAGAGTACGCGAGGTTCAGAGAACACAGGATTACGGCCGCCCGTGACCGCTATCGCAGCGCTCGAGCATTGAGGACGCTCAGGGCAGCGATACGACGTACATGCCGCTGGCGATGGCGACAAATAGCGAGCCACCGCCGGGGCTCACAACGAGACCCAACCCGGGTTAACGATCGTTAGCGGCTCAGTGAAGTGACAGAACGACGTTGCTCGAGAGGTGCGCCGGCTCGTCAAGAGCCGATGCGCGTGCCGTCATAGATCCAGTTGACTTCCCAGGTCTTACCGCCGTCCTGAGAGAAGGCCTGCTCGAAGTGTGTCTTGTCGTGGCCGATCGCCTGCCAGGAGTAGCGCACGGTGATGGCACGGCCCTCCCAGTGGTCCTGGCCGTAGAACTCGCCGTGTCCGTTGCTGAACTGCCCGAGCACCGGGGGATCGAACACGCCGGTCTTGAGGCTCGAGCCGTAGATGCTCCACTGGCGCGAGTCCGGATTGTAGAGACGCACGGCCAGCAGCTCGATGCGCTTGTGGGTGAGCGCGTTCTCAACCCGCATCTCCGACTCGTTCCAGCCTTCCAGCATCGGAAGCGTGCGGGTGACCACGGTGCCATCGTAGTCCTCCCAGTCGTTCGCCGCGGAGAGGCGATGATGCAGGGTGTGTACGTGGGCTTTCCAGGTGCCAACTTCAAAATCGAAGTCATGCCGGCCGTCGGGCAGCGCCGGCACCAACGGCGTCTTCGATTCCGGGGTATCCGAGAGGGCAGGCAGGGCGATGAGTCCCAGGACGATGAACGAAAATGACGCACTCAGCTTCACGGATATTTCTCCTCGGCAGGTTTGTTGGAGTACAGATCAGCGGTGCCGACCTGGCACATCTACGTGAGTTGTAGTAGCATTGACGCAGCATGTAGGAGATGTCAAGAGTTATGCGACTGTCGAAGGCCGAGATGCGCGTGCTGGAGCAGTTCTGGAAGCTCGGAACGGTCTCGGTGCGCGAGGTCCTCGAGAGTCTCCCGGCGGATGAACGCGTCGCCTACACGACGGTGCAGACGCTCGTGTATCGCCTGGAGCAGAAAGGGGCGGTGCGACGCGTGAAGAAGGTGGGCAACGCGCAGGTGTTCGAGTCGCAACTCGGTCGCAGCGCCCTGCGCAGCGGCTTGGTGCGCGAACTCCTGGACATCTTCGGCGGCTCGCCCCAGCTGCTCGTGTCGAACCTGCTGGAGTCCGGCGCGCTCACACTCAAGGATCTCAAGGCCCTGCAGGACGCGGCCGACAACCACAAAAAGCCGGGGCGCCGCTCGCGTGGCTGACCACGTCGCGCCGGCGCTGTATTTTCTGCAGGTGCAGCTGCTGGTCGCCACCCTGGTGGCGCTCGGCGCGTGGGTGCTCACGACGCGGTCGCGCGCGAGCGTGACCGCCAAACTGTGGATCTGGACTGCGGCCTCCTTGAACTTCGTGCTGCCGCTCGGCGGCTTTGTCGACGGTTTTGGCGCTCGCGATCTGCCCGGGGCGCAACAGCTCGCGCCGCTCGCCCTGCTGGATCTGACGCTTGCCCATCACCTGAAGATGGTCACAGTCGCCGCGGGCGTGTATATCGGCGGAGCGACGCTGCTGCTGCTGCGCCTGTGGCGGCGCATACGCGCCGAACGCCGCGCTGAGCCCTGCCGCGCGGCGACCCATGCACCGCGATGGAGGGTCGCGGGCGTGCCCGTGCATTTGACCGGTAATACGGGCCCTGCGGTTGCGGGCATTCTGTACAGCCGCATCTGTCTGCCGCGGGGCATCGAGCAGCTTCTCACCGCGCCGGAGCTCGAAGCCGTGTTGCTGCACGAAATCACGCACGCCAAGCGGCGCGACAACCTGCTGCGGCTGGTCCACGAGCTGGTCCAGTGCCTGCTGTGGTTCCACCCGCTGGTTTGGCTTGTCGGGGGGCGCCTGGCCCTGTACCGCGAGCTGTCCTGCGACGAATCGGTGCTACAGCGCGGCCGCGGCGGACCGCTGGTGAGCGCTCTGGCGAAGCTCGCCCTTCACGAGAACACTCCGGTGCTGCAATCGGCTGCGACGGCGCTGGTGAGCGAGCGGCTCGAGCGGCTGTTGGCCCCGGCACAGCCAGCGCCGCGGCGGCTCGCCAACATCGTGGTGGGGGCTGCTTTCGTCGGGCTGCTGCTCGGGGGGGCTGTATTCACGGTCGCGCATACGGCCTGCTGTCTGGTGCCGGTCCGCTGACCCCCGGTCAGCAAGCGCTCTCCGAGTTATTTCGACCGTCGCCATGCACGCGCCTTGGGCCGTCGCGTCTTGACGCCGGCCGCTCGTGCGGACAGGTAATCGAAGTAGTAGCGAGCTCAAAGGCCTTTCCGCTCGAGAGCGCTTCCTCCTCTGAACGCTCTGCCACGAAGTGACCGGCGGACTTGATGAGGGCTCTGAGCTGCCGGCGAAGCCATGACGCGGTTTTCCCGCGTGTCATCATCATCAAAAGACGACGCTAACCATAAGAAAATAAAATGCGGTTGCTGCTCCACCCGGTACGCCGTAGCGTGTATGAAGAGGTGGACGGGATCCACCACGGATCCAAAGGCTGAACTCACCGGAGACCGTGATGCAGCGCCGCGTAGCTGGCCGAAATTTTCTGTTTGTTCCCGGGCCGACGAACGTCCCCGACCGCGTGCAGCGCGCCATGCTCGTGGCGATGGAGGACCACCGCTCGTCGAAGTTTCCCGAGCTTTCAAGCGGCGTCCTCGGCGATTTGCGCAAGGTGTTCAAGACCACCAGCGGCCAGGTATTCATATTTCCATCCTCGGGCACTGGTGCTTGGGAAGCCGCGCTCACCAACACTCTCTCGCCGGGCGATAAGGTTCTTGCGGCACGCTTCGGGCAATTCTCGCATCTGTGGATTGACATGGCGCAGCGCCTCGGCTACGAGGTCGAGGCGCTGGACGTCGAGTGGGGCGAGGGCGTGCCACTCGGACGCTACGAGGAGATTCTGCGCGCGGACAAGCGGCATCAGATCAGGGCCGTGCTGGCGTGCCATAACGAGACCGCCACCGGCGTTACCAGCGACATCGCCGGCGTGCGCCGTGCGCTCGATGCCGCGAACCACCCGGCGTTGCTGTACGTGGATGCAGTGAGCTCGCTCGCCAGCATCGACTTCTGCATGGACGAATGGCGCGTCGATCTCGCGGTCAGCGGCTCACAGAAAGGATTGATGCTGCCGGCGGGCCTCGGAATTCTCGGCGTGAGCCAGAAGGCGTTGGCGACGGCCGCACAGGCCAGGTCGCGACGCTGCTACTTTGATCTCGCCGACATGATCAAGGCGAATGCCACCGGCTACTTCCCCTATACGCCGTCGCTCCCCATGCTGTATGGACTGCGCGAGTCGCTCAACATCATCTTCGAGGAGGGATTGGCGGCGATCTTCGCCCGCCACCGCTACCTCGCCGAGGGCGTGCGCGCGGCGATTACCGAAGGCTGGCGGCTGAAGCTGTGCGCCAAGGCTCCAAGGTGGTATTCGGACACCGTGAGCGCCATCGTCGTGCCGGAAAGCTTCAACGCTGCGCACGTGATCGACGTGGCGTTCCGCCGCTACAACCTGGCGCTCGGCGCCGGCCTCTCGAAAGTGGCCGGCAGGGTGTTTCGCATCGGACACCTGGGCGATCTCAACGAGCTGATGCTGATGGCCGCCATCGCCGGCGCCGAAATGGCCATGCTCGATGTCGGCATCGAGGTGACACCGGGGAGCGGTGTTGCCGCCGCTTCCAACTACTGGCGCAGGCACGACCTGGTTCCGCGAAAGAAGGTCAGCCGCGAGGAGCAGTTCTACGAGGCGCACTCGACGGGCTCGATTCAGGGCTGAGCGACATGACACAGCACATCGTTTTTCTCGATCGCGCGTCGCTCAGGGCGAACGTCCGGCGCCCCGCTTTCGCGCACAGCTGGCGGGAGTACCCGGCTACGAGCCCGGACCAGGTGGTGGAACGGCTGCTCGATGCCACGATCGCCGTTACCAACAAGGTGCCGCTGCGCGCGGCGACGCTCGAGCGACTGCGTGAGCTCAAGATGATCGCCGTGGCCGCAACCGGTTACGACGTAATCGACATCGCCGCCTGCCAGGCGGCGGGCATTCCCGTTGCCAATATCCGCAACTACGCGGTGCACACCGTGCCGGAGCATGCGTTCGCGCTGATCAGCGCGCTGCGACGCTGCCTGCTCGCGTACCGGGCCGACGTCGAGCAGGGCCGGTGGCAGCAGAGCGACCAGTTCTGTTTCCTGGACCACCCCATCCGTGATCTTCACGGGGCGACTCTCGGTATCATCGGCGAAGGCGCACTCGGCCAGGGGACTGCCCGCATCGCGCGCGGCTTCGGCATGCGGGTACTGTTCGCCGACCACGCGCCGCCGAAGGCATCCGGCGTCGAGTTCACCCCGCTCGAGCGGGTGCTCACCGAGAGCGACGTCGTCTCGCTGCACGTACCGCTGACCGCCGAGACGCGCAACATGATCGGTATCGAGCAGCTGCGCGCGATGAAACGCACGGCGCTCCTCATCAATACCTCCCGCGGCGGGCTCGTGGACGAGCGAGCGCTGGTAGAAGCTCTGCAGGAGGGGCTGATCGCGGGCGCGGGCTTCGACGTCCTCACGCAGGAGCCACCCAGGGACGGCAATCCGCTGCTCGACCTGCGGCTGCCGAATTTCATTCTCACACCGCACGTCGCCTGGGCAAGCGAGGGCGCAATGCAGTCGCTCGCTGACCAGCTAACCGACAACATCGAAGCCTGGGCCGCCGGGCGGCCGCAGAATCTCGTGACCTGACGCAATGAAGATCGCCATCGTCGGAGCTGGAGCGGTAGGCGGCTACGTTGGCGTCAAGCTGGCACTCGCTGGCGAGGAGGTCACGTGCCTCGCCCGCGGGGCAAATCTCGAAGCGATCCGCAGCCGCGGCCTCAAGCTCATCATGAACGATGGCACCGAGCTTGTGACGAACAGTGTTCGTGCCACAGCCGACTACACCGCCGCCGGACCCCAGGACCTCGTCATCCTCGCCGTCAAGGCGCACCAGGTAGCGACTGTTGCCGGCGAGCTGCCAAAGCTGTTCGGGCCCGAGACGTCCGTCGTCACTATGCAGAACGGCATTCCGTACTGGTACTTCCACCGGCAGGCAGGTCCATTCGAAGGCCGTTGCGTGACGGCTGTCGACCCGCGCGGCATCTGCGCCCAGCAAATTCCCCCCGGGCGCGTCATCGGCTGCGTGGTCTACCCGGCCTCGGTGCTCGAGGCACCCGGCATCATCCGCCATATCGAAGGGGACCGCTTTCCGGTGGGCGAGCTCGACGGTTCGGCAAGCCCGCGGGTCCAGACTGTCTCCGTCTGCTTCACGCGCGCGGGACTTCAGGCCCCAGTGCTGGACAACATCCGCGCAGAAATCTGGCTCAAGCTCTGGGGCAACCTGACGTTCAATCCGATCAGTGCCCTGACGCGTGCGACGCTGGCGGAGATCTGTCAGTACCCGCCGACCCGCAGCCTGTCGGCCGCCATGATGACTGAGGCGCAGACGGTGGCAAACAAGCTCGGCATCACGTTTCGTGTGCCGATTGAGCGGCGCATCGCCGGCGCGGAGCGGGTCGGCAGGCACAAGACATCAATGCTACAGGACCTCGAGGCGGGCCGGGCGCTCGAGATCGATGCGCTCCTCGGGTCGGTTCTGGAGCTGGCACGCATGACGGAGACCCCCGTGCCGACGCTTGAGGCCGTGTACGCGCTGACCTCGCTGTTGGGAAGGCCGCTGCAGACCGGCTCCTGAGTCTCGGGCTGCTCCCGCTCCGCGACTGCTGGGTCGACCTTTCTTCAGTCGCTCAGTTGATCATCGAAGGTCTCGGTCAGCTACGACGGGATCTCCATCATCGGATCGTGCGCCGCGACCCCGAGCGCCGCGTAATCATCCAAATGACGCGTTAGGAACGTGAGCACCGGAAGGTCGAAGGACAGGATGCGCGCGCTGTAGAGATGCACCAAGGTGTCCACCCACTCGGCGAGCCGGGCGGATTTGTGCAGGTCCCTCGTACCCGAAGGTCCATATAAGGATTCGAGTATCGAGCATTCGAGCACGCAAGGGTCTAAGGACAATCCCGGATGTGGTTCTTTACAGTAACGTTGCAGAGTCGCTGACCAGAGGCGCCGTGACGGACGAGGCGTCGTTTTAGGGTGCATTCAGCGATGTCGCCATCCCGCTCTAGCACCATCCAAGCCGCGGGATCGCGGCGGTCGCGTGCCCCCGAATTCGTCGGACTCGCGGGGCTCGACGATCAAACCGCAGCACAACGACTCGCCTCGGAAGGTGCAAACGAGCTGCCCTCGGCGAAGCCCCGTTCGGTTGCGAACATCGCGCTGGAGGTTGCACGACAGCCTATGTTCGTGCTGCTGGTTGCGGCAGGCGCCCTCTATCTGATCATGGGCAAGCCGGGAGATGCGCTCGTGCTCCTGGGCTTCGTCTTTGTCGTCATGGGCATTACTGTCGTCCAGGAGCGACGCACGGAGCATGCTCTGGATGCACTTCGGGATTTATCGAGCCCGCGCGCGCTGGTAATCCGCATGGGACAACGACGGCGTATTGCCGGTCGCGAGGTAGTGAGGGGCGATGTCCTCCTACTCAACGAAGGCGATCGCGTTCCGGCGGATTCGATTCTCAGACGCTCGGGCAATCTGAGCGTCGATGAGTCCCTACTCACCGGTGAGTCCGTCCCGGTGCGCAAAGCACCGTCCGACAGCGCACGCGCGCTCGACAAGCCCGGCGGAGATGACTCATCGTCACTCTTTGCCGGCACTTTGATAACGTCCGGTCAGGGTGTCGCCGAGGTCATCGCTACCGGAATTCGTACCGAGCTCGGGAGAATCGGCAAGGCACTCCAGAAGTTCGGGCCCGAGCCTACACAACTTCAGAAGGAGACCGGATCTATCGTCCGCGTGCTCGCGGTCGCAGGCTTGATGGCGTGCGCCGTGGCCGCGGTCGGTTACGGTCTCTCCCGTGGAGGAAGCTGGCAATCCTGGAAAGATGGGCTTCTGGCCGGCATCGCCATGGCGATGGCCATTCTGCCCGAGGAATTTCCCGTCATTCTCGTGGTTTTCCTTGCACTCGGCGCCTGGCGCATCTCGCGCAGCCGCGTCCTGACGCGTCGGCTGCCCGTCATCGAGACGCTGGGCTCGGCCACCGTCCTGTGCGTGGACAAGACCGGGACCCTGACTGAGAACCGGATGACGCTGCGGATGATCGCAAACGAGCAGACGACGATCGACCTGTACGAGACTTCCGCAGCCATCCCGGTTGAACTGCACTCTCTGCTGCAGACCGCGGTCCTTGCCAGCAAGCCCGACCCATTCGATCCGATGGAGCGAGCACTTCATGCGGCGCGTGAGCGCTGGCTCTGCGGGCATACGTACGCTCAGAAGGATTGGGCGATGATCCGGGAATACGCACTGACCTCGGAGCTGCTGGCTGTCAGTCAATGCTGGGGGCGAGGCGACGAGTCCACCGTACTGGTTGCCTCCAAGGGCGCCCCGGAAGCGATCGCCGACCTCTGTCGTCTCTCCGAAGAGAGGCGTTCGCGCGTTGCTGCGCAAGTTCAGATGCTGGCCTCGCGCGGTCTTCGCGTCCTGGGGGTAGCTCGAACAGAGATCGCGACCGAAGCACTTCCCGAGACGCACCGAGAACTCGCGTCAGACTTTCTGGGACTAGTTGCCTTCGAGGATCCGCTGCGCGGCAACGTTCCGGCCGCGGTGAGCGAGTGCCGCGCAGCCGGCATTCGGGTCATCATGATCACGGGAGACTATTCCGAGACCGCACGCAGCATAGCCACGCAAGCAGGCCTCGAGCGACCCGAGTCCGTGATCACCGGTCAAGAGCTCGAGCGCATGTCGGATGCGGAACTCGCCATGCGCATCCGGGGCACTCAGGTCTTCGCTCGCGTCGTGCCCGAGCAGAAACTGCGGATCGTCCTGGCGCTTAAGGGTGATTCCGAAGTCGTTGCGATGACGGGTGACGGCGTAAATGACGCGCCGGCGCTACGCGCAGCTCATATCGGTATCGCGATGGGCGGTCGCGGAACCGATGTTGCAAGGGAGGCAGCCTCCCTCGTTCTGCTGGATGACGACTTTTCATCGATCGTGACCGCGGTGAAGCTCGGTCGAAGGATCTACGACAACATCAAGAAGGCCATTACGTTCACACTTGCGGTCCATGTCCCGATAGCGGGACTCTCCCTCGCTCCGGTGTTCCTCCCAGGCTGGCCTCTCTTGCTGCTACCCGTTCACATCGCGTTTCTAGAGTTAATCATCGACCCCTCCTGCTCGCTCGTCTTCGAAGCCGAAGAAGCGGAATCGGACATCATGCGTCGCGCGCCACGAAGCCCGGCGCAGCGGCTGTTCTCATCACGAATCGTCGGACTTGCACTCCTGCAGGGGTTCAGCGTCCTGGCAGTGTGTCTGGCAGTCGTGTCACTCGCGCGTCCTGGTCACGGGCCGGACGCGGCACGCGCGCTGTCTTTCGCAGCGCTTGTTGTGTCGTTCCTCACGATGATCCTGGTCAATCGGTCCTGGACTCGCTCACTGCTCAGCATGCTGCGCTCACCCAATCCGGCGATGTGGTGGGTGTTGGCGGGGGCGGCCGTTTTCCTGACGGCGATCTTGACTATTCCATCGCTGCAGCGCCTGTTCTCCTTCGCGCCGCTCCATGGCGATGATCTGACCATCAGTCTCATCGCGGGCTTCCTCTGCCTCATGTGGTTCGAGCTTCTCAAGCGGTTCTGGGGTGTCCGTCGCGTGGCGCGATAACGGCAAGCCGGTGGCACGAGAACTCCCCGACGGCCTTATCAATGACGTATCCAGCAGCCCGTCACGGGTCGCCTTAGATGGCCATCTCACGAGCTTGGGACTCACTGAGCAGGCCAAGAACGCGTTGCAGGTGGCATCAGGCCGGGAACGTGCCCGTCGCACAAGCCGGCTAAACCTCCTTGCCGTCTGCTGCATCCAATCGCTACCGAATTGAGGTCCGCTCGAAGGAGGATCAAGCATGAGTCCGGCGTTCGCGGCGCGGGCTGTTCGCGCACTGGCCCTGGCGGGCGTCGTCTGCTGGATCGCGACGGCGACCGCCGCAGGAAATTCCGTCCCCGATCTGTCGGGCGTGTGGGGCGCCGAGCGTATTTTCGGTCCCGAAGTGCGTGGTCCACTGACGATCGCCAAGCGCGGACAAGAGTGGATCGCGGCGATCGCCGGGCGCGCCGTGCCGGCTCGAGTCGAGGGTGACCAGGTCTCGTTCGTGCTGGCCGACGGCGAGGGATCGTTTCGCGGGGCCTTCGCGCAGGGCGGTGCTGCCATCGCCGGCTTCTGGAATCAGAAGCCAACCATCTTCATCGGCAGCTCGTTTGCCTCACCCGTGACGCTGAAGAAGGCGGGGGCGCAACTGTGGCGGGGCGACGTCGTGCCACTCGATGACAAGATGACGCTTTACCTGGCGAATACTCTGAAACAGGACGGCAGCTTCACTACGTTCCTGCGCAATTTCGAACGCAACGTGGGTCTGTTCTTGAAGCCGGACAGGCTGGAGCGCCGCAGCGACGAATTGCTTCTCGAAAGGATCGATCCAAAGACAGGGGTCACGAGCGTGGTTGCCCATGGGAGCTACGACGCGCCCAACGCGGTGATGTCGTTCTACGTGCCCGACGCCGGAGGGTCCTTCGATTTCACTCGTGCCGGTCCTGACAGCGCGTTCTATCCGCGCGGACAAGACCCGACACCCTACGTCTACCACCAACCCCTGGAGCGCGATGATGGCTGGCCCGTAGGGTCGCTCGAGGACGTGGGGATATCGCGTTCGGCCATGGAGACTCTGCTGCGGACCATCATCGCGGCAAAGGACGATTCCATCCATGCGCCGGCCTTTCACGGCATGCTGATCGCCCGGCATGGAAAGCTTGTTCTGGAAGAGTATTTCCACCGGTATTCCGCCGATGAGCCGCATGACACGCGCTCAGCGGCGAAGAGCGTGGCCGCCATCCTCGCCGGTGCGGCGATGTACGCGCGAGTGCCCATCGATCTTTCGACACCGGTGTACAAGACGTACTACGGCGACCATCTGCCCACAAATCTTGATCCGCGCGCGCAGCGCATGACGCTCAGAAACCTGCTCACCATGTCGCCGGGGCTCGGCTGCAACGACTGGGACAACAGCACCCCTGGTTCCGAGGACAACATGCAGGACCAGACTCTGGACCCGGACTGGCGCCACTTCACGCTGAACGTCCCGATGGCGCGCGAGCCCGGCAGCTTGTCGCTCTACTGCGCGGGCAGCCCAAACCTGATCGGCGGGATGCTGGAGAAGATCACCGGGAAGAGCGACGAGGAATTGTTCGACACGCTGGTGGCAAAGCCGCTCCAGTTTGGCCCCTACCACATGAACCTCGACCCAAGCGGCAACGTCTATCTCGGCGGCGGCATGCACCTACTGCCGCGCGATTTCATGAAGTTTGCCCAGCTCCTGCTCGATGGCGGGACCTGGCATGGAAAGCGCCTCCTGGCGGGCGATTTCGTGCGGCAGGCGACCGCGATGCAGACCCATATCGATCAGCGCCGTCCCGCCCGACAATCCGGCTACATTGCCCGCAAGTACGGCTATCTGATCTGGATCAACGACTACCCATACAAGGGCCGCACGATCGAGGCGTTCTTCCTGGCCGGCAATGGCGGACAGATCGTCATGGGCGTTCCCACGCTCGATCTTGCGATGGCGTTCTACGGCGGCAGTTACAGTGACCATGCTGGCACGTATCTCGCGCAGGACGATTACGTCCCGAATTTCATACTTCCGGCGGTGGCGGAGGGACAGTGATCAGTTCGCCCGATGTGCCGGCGCGGCCTCGGTGCAGTGGCTAAAGCCGGTTTCTCAGGGTCAAGCGAGGTGCTCCTGCGCCCGGTTCAACAAGCTTTTCGCAGCCCCTTGCCCGCAGTCATGGAATCCGCAGGAAACCGTGGTTGAGACCCTGCGCGTCAATGTAGTGGCCCGTGACAGCTCCCGCGTCGTTGATGCTGTCAGCGAAGGTCCCGAAGCCCGAGTCTGCGCCCGCGCCCGCGCCAGGAGCATCGAAGGTGGTGAAGTTGCCGCTCGGACTGCGCACAAAACCGTGGTTGAGGCCCTGCGTGTCAACGTAGTGACCTGCAATAGCCCCGCGGGCATTGATGCTCTTGGGAAGCGTTCCGATGGCAGCGCCGGGAGCATCGAAGATGGTGAATTTGCCGCCGGGACTACGCAGAAAGCCGTGGTAAAGGCCGTTCGCATCAGCGTAGTGCCCGGTGATAGCCCCGGCGTCGTTGATACTCTCAGGGAGGGTCCCGTAGCCAAAAGCTGCGGTGGAGCTCGCGCCGGGAGCATCGAAGGTAGCGAAGGTGCCCCGGGGACTGCGCACAAAACCGCGGGTCGCATCGCGCCCATCAATGTAGTGCCCCGTGATAGCTCCCGCGTCATTGATACTCTCGGGAATGGTTCCATAGCCTGCAGCTGCGACGGACTTCGCGCCGGGAGCATCGAAGGTGATGAATTCGCCGCTCGGGCTACGGATGAAACCGTGGTTCAGATCCTTCGAATCAATGAAGTTCCCGGTGATCGTCCCGCCGTAGTTGATGCTGCTGGGAAAGGTCCCGTCAAATGAGCCTACGGCGGAGCTCGCGCCAGGAGCGTCTAACGTGCTGAACTTGCCCTCCGGGCTGCGTAGGAAGCCATGACTCACATTATTCGAATCAACGTAGTTTCCGGTGATTCGCCCCGTGGTGATTGATGTTGATGCTGCGAGTCTTGATATTGACCGTGGCGGTGGCAGGAAAGGCTGGAACGGCCCTGAAGCGCGTACCCACACTCGTGCCGGCGCCCGGAGCATCTAACGTGGTGAACTCGCCCCCGGGACTGCGCAGGAAACCGTGGTACAAGGTGTCCGCATCAACGTAAATCCCCGCGATAGTCCCGCCATCATTGATGCTGCTGGGAAAGGTTCCATCGAATGAACCTGCCACCGGGATCGCGCCGGGAGCATCGAAGGTGATGATCCCGGAGCTCGCTGGGATCGGCAGTACGCCCAGCAAGATTACCGTCGTCAAGAATGTCAATGTCCCGAATTGCATGGACGCTTCCTCGACCCTTGTTCCTATGCACCCATTCGTGTCCGTTTCCGGGCGGCCCATCCGCACTGTAAATCGCGATTCCAGATCCTCAGCCTTGCCGCTGGATCGCGCGCTCAATAATTACCGCGCTATCTCGCCAACGAGTTCGTGACACATGGCACGCACTTGCTTGGTTGTCATACCTGAAAAGATGCCCTGCCATGCGGTCGATGTCGTGTCGTAAGTTTTGATCGCTCGTACGTCGCCACTCTTGAGATCGCGAAATGTGACTTGCGCGTTGATAAAGGCATTACCCGTCATCACGCCGAACATGATGCGAGCGCCTGTTGATACATAGTGATAGTCCGCGACATTGACCACGATTAGAGTACCGTCGTCTCCGGTTGGTCTGGGTTCGCCATCCTGCATCGAGAAGACGGCGCCCACCGCGCTGAATTCCTGCGTACAGGCATCACGCCACAGACCCTTGAAATCGTTCCAGTCCTTGGCCGTGGTTGCGACCGCGCTGCCGGTCATGTTGAGAACGATGGATTTTCCTGCCTCTGCGCCGACGGGTATAGGCGCGCTTTGGGCTGATTTCTGAACTGTTGCAGCACAGCCCGCCATCACCATTGCAAGCGAAGCAAGTATCAGAATATTTCTTGGCATAGGAGTGGCTCTCCGGGTCTTGACATGTCGCCAATTTACGCCCCGGAAGGATCTACAGCGAAGTGCTCAAATGGCGCCATGCAGCAGTCGCCAGGGCCTCTTGTGGAAGCTGAAAGGGCTGGTTCTGACAACCGTTTGCCATTGGCAGTGCCGCAGACAAAGACCCGTTTTGGCTGGCCTCTGCCATCTGCCAACAGGCATCGCCGATGCGAGCGCCGAGCTTAGCTTTGCAACTACAGAGCCGCGGCCACGGCCGCAAGTCGCTTGTCCAGCGTCCAAAAAGGAAGTTTGGCCAACCTCGCGGACGCGAGCAGGTGGATGTCAACCCAGCCCAGGCCGCGCCCCATCAGACGGTGGCCCTCAAGAAATGCGAGCACTTCGTCGTGACCGGCTAGCGGGGCGTGCGGCAGCGCGGTGAGAGCGCTCAGCAACTTGTCTCGTTGCGCGAGATTTCCGCAAGCCAGCTCCCCGATCACGAAGGCATGGGTCCAGACCTGCGTCTGTTCTAGCAGCGCGACCAGCGTGGCGTTGCCTCGACGCAGGTGATCGACCCAGACGGACGTATCGACCAGCATCTGGTTAGCTCTAGCGGGCGGTGCGCGTCCGGCGGCGAGGGACGGGTTTCAGACGCCGCTCAGTTCCACCCAACGCGGC
The DNA here is from genome assembly GCA_963802645.1 of uncultured Gammaproteobacteria bacterium. GTDB lineage: Bacteria > Pseudomonadota > Gammaproteobacteria > Steroidobacterales > Steroidobacteraceae > 13-2-20CM-66-19. The sequence continues at coordinate 89,655 of CAWDJK010000004.1, forward strand.
CAATCTGCGCGCATGCTCTCGCGCGATCAGCGCCTGCAGCCCGGCATGCAGCACGGCGGTCTTCTCCCGAAGACCGCTTAACTCTTGCGCTGTGGCTAGCAGGGCGTCATCGATGATCAGAGTCGTTCGCATATGCATCAATATGGCTGATCGATGCAGATCAGTCAACCGTGAAATTACCATCCGGGGCCTGCGCGAAGTGGTCTAAGAACGCCTTGTAGTTGCGGAACTGTCCCAAAATTGTCCCAGAGCGCGCTATCAACCCCCATTGCGGACACTAGGCCGTTTGGATTGGCCTGACGTTGCCGGCGTCCTTGCTGATTTTCGCCACGTTTGGACAGCAACATGAGCATCTCTGCTGCTTTCGGTGCCGTCGCGGCAAGAAGAGCCCACTCGTGCGCCCCGCCACTGGACGGTCGTTCACGGCGTCGTCGCGGCCTCCGGATAAGCGGCGATCAGTTTAGGCAGAATATCGGTCACCATGATCTTGTTCATTGGCGAACCGCTGCTGTTGTAAAGGCCGCCGGTGAAAACAGCAATCAGATGATAGGTCGGCAGGACGTAGATCTTCTGGCCGCCATTGCCCTGCGCTGCACTGACATAGACGTGGGTGCCGTTGACGTTCAGCCACGGTCGCCACCAGAAATAGCCATACTCGGTATTGTCGACTGTTGATTGTGCCGACAGGGAAGCATCGACCCAGGCCTTGGAGATCACGCGCCGGCCGTGCCATGTCCCGCCTTCGGCATACAGAATGCCGAGCTTCAGCATGTCGCGCGGCCGCAGGTGGATTTGGGCAAATTCCCTGTCGTTAGCGGTCAGATCGTAATGCCAGACGTAGTCCTTCGCCTGGATGCCCAGTGGTTCGAACAGGTAGCGAGCAGCATAGTCAGGAAGATAGCTGTTGGTACTTTTCTCCACGACGCGGCCAACGACGGCGACCCCGCCCGAGCAGTAGAAACCCACTTTCCCTGGATCGTTGATCTGCGGCAGATCGAACATGGCCTGGATCCAGTCCGGCCGGTCGTCGAGGACGGTTTCGCGGCCGGGAGAGTCGTCGCTGTGGTCGTTGCAGGCCAGGCCCGAGCTCATGGTCAGAAAATCGCGAACGGTGATCCGAGCCTTGCGCGGGTCTGGATTGGCGGATTCTGTCAGCTTCAGAATATCCAGTGCCTTCGTGTCGAGCGAAAGGGCGCCGTGGTCTATGGCAATGCCCGCGACGGCGCTGACCACCGACTTGGTGGCGGAACGCAGCTGCTGCTGTCGATTAACGTCGTAGCCGTAGAAATATTCCTCCATGACGAGCTTGCCGCGCTGGTATAGGAGAACGCTGTGAACGCCGGGATAGGTCTCATTGGCAATCTTCGCGACAATCTGCTGTGCCGTCGCGATGCCCAGCGGTGTTTTGGCGATGTCGCCGACCGCGATGCCGTCGTGGCGGTCGAGGGGAGGCTTGTATTTGTAGAAGACCTCTCCGGCCGGCCGGGCCGGCGTGGTAATCAGGGTAACCGTGTCGGAGGACACCTTGGATGACAGCTTTTTGTGGAACTGGCCGTCGTCGATGTAGCCGCTGACTTGGCCGTCCGCGTCGCGTTTGAACGGAATCCTTTCCCCGCCATTGTTGGTCACCTCGTCGTGGGCGGTGATCTTCAGCTGATAGGTAGCGTCGTCTATGACGGCAACGAGCTGTCCCTTGGCGTCGACCGCAATTTCGATTGTATGATTTGGTCCGTCAGCATAAGTGCCGACGTAATCGGTAAGCGGCGCGTGGCCCAGCGCCTGCATCGGGCCTGACAGAAGCGCCGCTGTTAAGATGAACCACACACTAACCCTGCAGGTCACTACCCGTGCCTCTAAATTTCGCTAGTGCCCAAAGGGAAAACGCCCCTGAGAGCGAATCTAGATCACCCGCTGTCCCAAATGCGAGCGAAAAAGCCTGAGAGAAGGGCTGGAAGTGTTTTGGTCTCGTTGGTGGGCGGTACTGGGCTCGACCCAGTGACCTCTCCAGTGTGAAACGGAAGTGGGGTGCTTACGAGTCAAACGATATGCGAGCCTGGACTTCAATTGCAACAAGGACTTGTTATCACGTGATGTCACTTGATATCACGCAATGTCACGAGCGCACTGTCCCATGTGTCCCAGCGGCCCAGCACCCGGCGTGACTACCATCGTTCCGGGAGCCGTCGGGACACATGGAACACGCGCAGGATCTCGACGACTTCTCCCCTGATACGGTACGGAACGAGATAGCGAGTCCTCGGGACGACAAGCTCACGAGTTCCGGGAGCTCGGCCCGGACGGCCGAGCCGTGGCTGCTGCGGTAGGCGGCTCACGGCGGTCAAGATGCGCGCGACCACAATACGCGCGGCGGCGGGAATATCCTCGGCGATATAGGCGGCTTCGGCATCCAGGTTCGCAAGAGCCTTGCGAAGCCACCTAACGCGCATTCACCTTCCACTTGCGGGCGAGCTTCGCAACATCCTTCTGGTCTGCAAAATCGCCTGCGTCAGCCTCCTTAAGGGCGGCGCGGATTTCGGCGATCTGCCACTCGTTGACTTCCACGTAGGCGCGGACGGCCTCCGCGGCGAGATATGACTTGCTGCGCTCAGTGGCCTCGGCGAGGCGATCGAGGCGCTCCTTGACCTCATCGTCGAGGCGAATCGTCATGGTCGTCGACATTGCTCAACCTCTAAGGAAACAGATTGATAGCTGTACTATGATGTACACATCATAGTACATGTGGGGCTGCGATTCGCCCGCTCGCATTGCGACAGCGGCGATCCGGCGACGAAGGTCGCCAAGCCGTTGATTCTGGGTGGGCGTAAACAAGACCAAACCCAGCGGCCCATTATCAGGCGCGTGTTCCTGTTATCGGTGGTCGCCCAAGGCGCACCGACCGCTGCCGCCGTCGATGCTCAAGTGCCACGATCTTGACCCGTACGCGCGCCAAGGGCATGGCCGTCGCGATGATCGATCACGGCGCAGTCGTCTATGTGCAGTCTTACGGCATCCGAAACGCCAAGGGCGATCCGCTGTCGACCGATACCGTCATGTATGGAGCGTCGCTTACCAAGACCGTGTTTGCATATGTGGTGATGCAAACCTGGTGCGATTCATTCCCGGGGACACCGGCGTGTCCTACGACCGGGAATATGGCGGGGGCGCCGTGGCAACAGCTGTCTCGATTGAGGGAGGTCGTCGCGCGTCACCACGCCCCGACGCGGAAAAATGAGCAGACTGATGCTGTCGGCGTTTATGGGCGGTATTTTCGCTGGCCGTTGCGGCGCCCGTCCCCTGCGAAGGCGAGCCGGACTGGGCGTTGCGGCGCGGGGGTGAGGGAGACCCGGGACTGCACCGGCCCTAGATTCGCGGCAGCGCGGCCAAGGCAGGCTGACGCAGCTGCTGCTCGGTCAGCGCCTGGTAGAGCTTTAACACCTTTGGAACGTATTCGAGCGTTTCGAGGAAAGGCGGAATCTGTCCCGAATTTCGATCCACCGCGTCTTCGCCGGCGTTGAAGGCGGCGAGCGCGAGACGCACGTTCTGGCGAAACCGATTGATCAGAAAGCCGAGGTAGAGGGCGCCGCCGTGCACGTTCTGCCGCGGATCGTAGCGATTGGACACGCCAAACCGCGTGGCGGTCGCGGGCATGAGTTGCATGAGGCCGACTGCGCCGCGCTTCGAGACAGCACGGGAATTGAAACCCGATTCGACGACGATTACCGCTCTGAGTAGATTGGCCTCAACGCCTGCGGACTTCGCCTCCGCCTCGATGATGGCGTCGTATCGCGTGGCCCGCGCCAAGAGCCTGGGGTCGTAATTATCGCCGCTGCGCGTCAATCCCTTAAGATCGAACAACTCGTAGCGTCTCGAGTCGGGCTTATCGGTGAAATGCGCCACGCCGTCGGCATCGACGTACTTATAGATGGGGGGCGATGCGCTGCAGATCGTGGCCGTACATACGGCCATGGCAGCCACGGCGTATTTGACTAACATAATGAACGGCTTCCTCAGCGGAAAGCCTACCCAGTCGGCCGGAGTGTCGCTGGGATTGGGGTCACGGCTCGTAGCTGGCTCTGCCCCTCTCCTGGTATCTAGGTCACAAAACGCTGCGGAAGTGCGCCAGCAATCCTCTGATGCCCTGCGTTAGAGCTTGTGCGACTGCTGACAGGCTACAGAGCCTAAGGCGCCGTGACGCCATCAGAAGCCTGGGTTTTCGTTTTGGTTGGTGGGCGGTACCGGGCTCGAACCAGTGACCTCTGCCTGTGAAACGGAAGTAGGGTGCTTACGAATCGACGATATGCGAGCGGTGCCCCCAATTGCAACAAGGACTTGTTGTCATTTGATATCGCTTGATATCACGCAATGTCACGACCGCACTGTCGCAAAATTGTCCCAGTAATATCATCCGACCGGCAATTTCTGCCTCTTCGATTGCCACTCCTTCCGCAGGACTCGCCGCGTCTCGCGTCGGCTGAATGCGTCCGTGATTATGTCCAGGGATTTAGGAGCGACTTCACGGACGCCTGAAAGTCCGCCGTGTTCCTGGTAACCAGCGTCAGGCCATGGACCTGCGCGGTGGCGGCAATGAGCGCATCCATAGCGTGAATGGGGCGCGCCGCGCGCCTCGCAGCGGGCAATCAGCCGTCCCCATTCATCGGCGATCGCTCCATCGACTCCCGCGATTCGCCCTTCGAACCGCAAGGGCAGGACGTTCCGCAGCCATTCGTCTAGCCGCCGGCGCCGGGCGCCGGCGGCTAGGCGCTCGATGCCGTGGCGAAGCTCGGCGAACGTTACAACGCTCAAGAACACCTCGTCCTCATCGACCTCGGCCAGCCACTCGACGACACCCGCGTTGGGCCGCGGTCTGGTCCACTCGGAAACGACGTTCGTGTCGAGCAGAAAACTCACAAGTCTATCGAGCGCAGGTGATCCTTGGAGCGACGGAGCTTCAACCCGGAGCCGCCGAGCGGCGAGGCGTTGAAGAAATCGGCCAGCGAGCCGCTACGCTGAGTCTTGCGCTCCCACTCGGCAGCGTCGACAACGACTGCGGTCCTCCGGCCGTTGCGGGTGATGGTCTGTGGCCCGTGCGTGCGGGCGTTTTCGATGAGCTCGCTCAGCTTCGCTTTGGCCTGAGCGACCGTCCAGATGTCCGTGTCCATGAGTTCTTACCTTCGAGTGGTCAATATGGTCATTATAGTCATTGACTCCTCGATAGCAATCGGCGCGCTTCGGCGCTCAGGAATCTCGCCACGGTGATGCTGAAAAGGCCTCCGTACCGTACGGGCCGAGGCGATATCTGCTTTAGTTTTTGATCAGTGGTGGGCGGTACTGGGCTCGAACCAGTGACCTCTGCCGTGTGAAACGGAAGTAGGGCGCTTAAGAATCAACGGTATGCGAGGGGAGGGCTAATCGCAACAGATCACGTGATGTCATTTGATATCACGCAACGTCACGTCCGCACGGTCCCATGTGTCCCAGACGTCTGCTCAGGCGACCGAGCAACATCCCACATTCGGTTCTCAGACACGCACGCTGCCATACCGACCGCCTACTCGAGGTCGTCATCCAGTCCGTACCCCTGATCAAGGGACACCTGACGACCCAAACCCAGGTCTCCGAGCATTCTCTCCAGCGACGCAGACGCGCTCGTTCCAAATCGCAAGCCAAGATTCCTGACCAACTCCACATCGAGCGACTTTGCATCCGCTGCGATAGCGCTTTCCGCGTCCAGCAGATCGATCGGGCCTCCGGCTGCAACCTTCATCGCGATGAAATCCTCCCGCCCGACGAAGCGCAGCCGCGTTCCCTCGAGCGGCACTTCGACCGTGCGCGAGAAGGCCTTCGGATCGAGACCGCGAATGCCCAGGAGAACGTCCACCTGGTTTCCGAAGGAGTCGCTGACCCGCACGAGCCCGGGAATGGCGTCCTCGAGATCTCCGCGCCGAAGCTCAGTTGTAAGCCCCGCCCGTTTCAGGGCCTCATCGATTCGTGTCCCCTCCATGACGCTAGCCGAGACGACGAGATCGGCATCGAGACTCGCACGCCCGGCACCGTGAAGAGAAGCGGCGAGCGCACCAATCACCGCGTAGTCGATCGAACGGGCCGCAAGTACATCGACAACGTCCAGAAGGAGCTTGGCGGACTCGCCGGGGCCGCGCGCTCTCATCTGACGCGCCCGCGAAGCTTGCGGCCCGCGTCCTGAAGCTGGGCAATTACCCGGCTCTGCGCGACGGAGGCCCGGACACGCTGCTCGGGCCTCAGGCGTTGATTCGCCTCTAGCAGCGCTTTCCTCGACTCCAGCCTCAGTTTCGATTTCATAAGTCATTGATTATAGGAAAATCACGGCAACCACGCACCGCAGAGAGGTCTTTTCGGCTCGATAGCGCTTCCTTTATCCAACGCGCGGACGACCGCCCTTGCGCCCGTTCCTGCGTGCCGCAGCTGCTTTGGCGGCGGAGGAACTCCGACCGCCGATGCGGCCGAGCTCTGCCAGCCACTCAGGTCCGGAGAACAATGAGGAAAGAAGACCGGGTACGCTCAGATCCAGGTCAAGGCCTTCCCAGTGCAAGCCACTGCCGCGCCCAAGAACTTCAACCGCACGGAGATCTTTGGGTCTGGCTCCCTTGAGACCGGAAATCAGCTTTACCGGCAACGTAATCGTCGCCCCGTTCGTGAGCTCGATCCGTAGTGCGCGCCCTTGGGAGCTGTACGCAGCGAAGGCAGCTCGCGGTTCTGTTCTTGCGGCGCGGCGCCCGGCGCGGGAGGCCCGAGCGAAATTCGCGCGCAGCTCCTTCTCTATCCAGCCAGGTAGAAGGTCTGATTTACGCATGCAAACCGAACGCTTGGGTTATGGGGACAGACAAATTGTCCCAAATTCGCGGCAAAGAGACTAAGGAAATTTGTCTAAGTTATTGTTCTGGGTGGTGGGCGGTACTGGGCTCGAACCAGTGACCTCTGCCGTGTGAAACGGAAGTAGGGTGCTTACGAATCGACGATATGCGAGGGGAGGGGTGATCGCAACAGTCACTTAGCATCACGTAGTGTCATTTGATATCACTCAGTGTCACGAGCTGACTGTCCCAAAATTGTCCCAGCGCTCGCTATCGTGCCGGGCTACTTCCGGCGCACCAATTGCAGCCCAATAATACGTCCCATGTGCTAGCACTGCTTGCACGTTAGCCAGCGCGTCGCTATCATTGATAGCAGTAACGACATTGAGGGGTGGATCGATGGCGCAGCTCATGGTTCGCAAGTTGGCAGACGAGTTGGTAAAGGCGCTGAAGCAACGCGCTGCAAAACACAATCGCAGTGCCGAACAGGAGCATCGAGAGATTCTTCAGTCTGCGCTTCGAGGTCCCCGGCGGCGGGCTCTGGCTGACGTTCTGGCTTCTATGCCTAATGTTGGCCGCGACAAGGACTTTGCCAGAGAGCAAGTGGATAGCCGAGGCTGACTGTGTATTTGGTGGATACTGATGTGATCAGTGAGGCGCGAAAGGGCGACAAAGCCAACACGGGCGTGCGTGAGTTCTTTGACAACGCCAGTCGGAACAACATTGCCATTTTTTTATCTGCCATCACGATCGGCGAGCTGCGGCAAGGCGTAGAAATAATCCGGCACCGCGGCGATTCTGCTCAAGCGGCACGTCTTGAACGCTGGCTGGATCGCCTAACCGTTGCTTATGCGGATGCCATCCTGCCGTTCGATCAAGAGACAGCCCAGATTTGGGGAAGACTGCGGGTGCCTCATCCTGAGAACCCCGTAGACAAGCAGATCGCAGCTACAGCGCTGATCTACGATCTGGCCGTGGTCACCCGAAATACTGATCACTATGAGCCGACTGGCGTAGCGATAATGAATCCCTTCTCGTAGCTCGAGCGCGTTGGCGTGTTTGTCCTGAGCGGCGATTCGAGCACTTCTCACCATCGTGTCGAGGCTCTAGGGCCGAAAGACAGCACCGTCGGCGCGAGTCGCGGTGACCCACGTCCCAAATAGCAGGCAACCAGGGTCAAGGACTCTTCCGATGTTCTGTTCTGATTGGTGGGCGGTACTGTCATGTCGCCGCCCGGCCGCAGTCGCCAGATCCAGGTCGGATACCCCGGCACGAACGCCTCCGGGAAGATGATCAGACCTGCGCCTGTGGCTGGGGCCTCTTCCACGCGTGTCAATGCCGCCGCGAGTGACGCGCCCTTGTCGAGCAGCACTGGCGGGCGTTGGCAGATTGCGATCTTGACCTCCATGACCTCCCCGCCCCGACCAGTGCCCCTATGAGCTAGCGGCAGCGACCAACATCTCGCAAGACGGCGACTTCCGGGCAGCCATTTCGACCGATTCAACGGCGGGTTTTTGGCCGGGAGCAGCGGCGCCAACGGGACTGCCATCTGCGAGCAGGAACCCTACAGGCGCATCTCAGCGGTAATGGCATCGTAAGGAGCCGACACACGGCCGTCTTCGCGCTGCAACAGCCCCGACGCGGCCAAGGTCTCCACGTCCTCATGCACGCGCTTGTAGTCGCGCCCGAGCCTGTCAGCGAGCGCCTTGACAGAGGATGCCGGTTCCCGATGCACGTCCTGAAGTAGTTCCAGCCGTTTGGGTGTCAGCGCGTTGAGCATCGAAGGTAGATCTGGAAAAGTCACGTGTCGCTCCCGTACCTTCTCGCCGCGCTCAAGCCGATGCCACGCACTCACGAAGCGCTGGGCCATGTCCTTTGCCGTACCGACGTGAACTTTGACTCGCTTGCTCATCACTCACCTCGTAGGCGGCGCACATCCGCCAGGAAATCGTCGATCAGCTGCTCCGGCGTACTGAAAGTGTAGGGCTGCTGCTTGCCCTCGACGTGGCGATGATCGCCGCGGCCGCGCTCATTGTCGTAACCGATGAGGCGCTGCCCGGGCCGTCCATAGAACAGGCTGTACTTCAAGCGATGCCTGCTGCCAGGCACGGATTCCGGTACTTCCCAGATCTTCATTTCCACGATCGAGCCGTCAGGCAGCACCTGTCTGTCGTGAAACGCCAGGCGCGCCTTCATATGGCGTAGGATGCCATATATTTGGCTATGGCGCAAAATGCCATAATCGCCGACGGCGAGGGGACCGCGAACTCAGCTAGGTAGCCGCAAAGAAAGCGCTGCCGGCGCGGATCCACGCGACTTAGTATCACGTGATGTCATTTGATATCACGCAATGTCACGAGCGCACTGTCCCAAAATTGTCCCAGGGCTCGCTGTCGGTACGCAAATGGCTCAAGGCTCTATCGCGCAAGGACAAGCGGATCGTCGGGACGGATATCGCCACCGTCGAGTTTGGTTGGCCGGCGGGCATGCCCACTTGCCGGTCTCTGGCGCCACGGCGGGGACTTTGGGAGGTGAGGAGCTCTCTCACCCACAACTGGATCGCGCGGATCTTGTTCGTCGTGTATCAGGGGCGAATGGTGCTGCTGCACGCGTTTATCAAGAAGACACAGCAGACACCCGACGAGGAGTTAGATCTTGCCGTAAAGCGGCAGAAGGAAGTGGAAAGTGGCAAGACGGCGAAATAAGCATCTGGGCTCTTCGTTCGACGAGTTCCTGCGATCGGAGGGGCTTTATGAGGAGGTGACTACCCTCGCGTGGAAGCGGGTGTTGTCCTGGGAAGTCACTGAGGCCATGAAGAAAGGGGGTATCAGCAAGAGCGAAATGGCAAAGCGAATGGGGACCAGCCGCAGCCAGCTCGAGCGGCTCCTCGACCCTGAGAATCCGAACGTGTTGCTTGATACCGTCCAGAAGGCCGCCACCGCCGTCGGCAAGCGGCTCACGATCGGACTGACGGACGCCCCGCGGGCGGCTTGACCGGGGCATGGTGGGCGGTACTGGGCTCGAACCAGTGACCTCTGCCGTGTGAAACGGGTGGTAGGTCCTTACAGATCAACCATATGCGAGCGGGGGTCCCAATTGCAACAAGGACTTGTTGTCATTTGATATCACTTGATATCACGCAATGTCACGAGCGGACTGTCCCAGAATTGTCCCAGACACACTCATAGGAGCCGACTGCTTGCGGACCCGGAGCGGCCAGCCGACCCTCCCAAGGGCAGCCATTGGGAATGCGATAAGCTGTCGTTTCGGGCGGCGCTTCAGAGCACGGCCCGGGGGGAGCACCCGAGGCAATATAGAAGGCTGGACGGTGGCCGCTGGATTCTCACTCGTGGAGAAGAGGGGGCCTGCCGTGCACACGCAAAATACCAACCGCAGTCGCCGGATCCTGCTCGGCGGTTTACTAGCGTTGCCAGCGTATGCGCTCGTGCCGCGTGTCGCGCGAGGGCAGGGCGCAACGCTGCCAAAGCTTGAGGAGCTGCTCAGCGTGGCGGAATTCGAGGCTGTCGCGCGGGCGGTGCTACCGCCTGCGCACTTTGGGTACCTTGCGACCGGGGTCGACGACGATCGCACCGTAGCTTGGAACCACGAGGCTTACGGGCAGCTTGAGATCAGCGTGCGGCGGTTCGCCGACGTGAGTCGGCTCGACATGGGCGTCACGCTGTTTGGCACGCGCTGGCCTTCGCCAATCTATCTGTCGGCGGTCGGCTCCCAGAGGGCATTCCACCCCGAAGCCGAACTCGCCACGGCGCGGGCGGCCGGCTCGCGCTCGGCACTCATGATGCTGTCGTCGGCCGGTTCGACTGGACCCGAGGATGTGATGACAGCGCGCGGCGGGCCGGTCTGGCAGCAGATCTACGCCACGGACGACTGGGAGGTCACGCGGGCAGTAGTCGAACGCGGACAGCGGGCCGGCTGCAGCGCCATCGTTCTCACCGTTGACAACCACTGGCCGCGCTACAACGAGACATTGGTGCGCTCGATGCAACACGATCCGCGCACTTGCACCCAGTGCCATGTCAACAACTCACACGACTTCGTACGCAAGGCACCGATTTACCGCGGCGTGGACGTATCGCGGGTAACGGAGTCGAGCCAGCCTTCTGCGACGACCTGGGAGTGGCTCGATCGCGTACGCCAGCTTGTCAAGGGCAAGCTACTTGTCAAAGGCATCATGCGTGGCGATGAGGCAGCGCTCTGCGTGCGCCACGGCGTCGATGGCGTAATCGTTTCGAACCACGGCGGGCGCGATGAAGAGTCGCTTCAGTCCACCATCGAGGTGCTGCCCGAGGTCGTGGCGGCCTGCAACGGCGGCGTGCCGGTGCTCGTCGACGGCGGCGTGCGCCGCGGCACCGACGTATTCAAGGCACTGGCGCTGGGGGCAAGCGCGGTGGGCATCGGCCGCCCCCAGATCTGGGGTCTCGCGCCCTACGGGCAGGCGGGTGTCGAAGCCGTGCTCGACATCTACGCGCGCGAGCTGCGCGCGGTCATGCGGCAGGCCGGCACGCCGAGCGTTGCCGCGATCACGCGCAACTTGGTCGTCAAGAGACAGTAGTCGAGCCCGATCAACGACTGCGCCGCTGATTTCTCTGAGCCGACCATCGTGAAGGTGAGCCGTGGGCCGAAGCGGTCGGCCATCCATCGAGCGAATTGCTCGGGAGAACCGCTACACGTTTTTGTTCTGATTGGTGGGCGGTACTGGGCTCGAACCAGTGACCTCTGCCGTGTGAAACGGAAGTAGGGTGCTTACGAATCAACGATATGCGAGGGGAGGGCTAATCGCAACAGTCACTTAGCATCACGTAGTGTCATTTGATATCACGCAGTGTCACGAGCTGACTGTCCCAAAATTGTCCCGGGAGGTGGCTTACGAGCGGGGTGGCGCCCAATTACTTCGTCGTTGGTGGCTTCTGACCTACCTCATCCGCGCTAAGACGCTCACCAACTACAATCAGTGAGGCAGAAGGACGGCCCCCAATTCTCGATTTTCGGTAACGGCGGCTGGCCGTTGTATCCCTTCACAAGCTTCTTGATTTGGTCTTGAGCCAGCTCGGCTCCGTCCGCGTAGTACCAAGTCGTCCCTGAATCACGAGACACAGCTACATAGAACGCGCGCTCGATGTTTCGTTGCCCGCTCGGGTATGCCACAAAGGTATAAGGGAAAAAGATGTAGCGGGTATCGCCATCAAGGCCCATCTTAGTTGGCTGACCAATACTGATGGAGTCGATCACTTTTCCACTCCTCTTGGCTGCTGCCAACTTATATTCTAGGGCTTCGCGCATTTTCTCATCGCCGCCGGCTGCCGATCGAAGTTCCGGTAGCATTGCCCGCACAATAGCCCCTGCATCTAATTCCTTCGTTGCTTGGGCTAGTCGTAGAACACCGGCCAAGGCGCGCTGTTGGGGCGTCGGATCGCAATATAAGAGGTCCTTATGGACCTCGTGCGCACCGACAAACGAGGACTTCTCGACCACAGCCGCGTCGTTCCCAACATCGGCGTGGCCAGGACAAGACGCGTGTCTGTCAAGGTCGAGCGCCGATATGCTCAGTAGACCGTAAAGTCTCTTGAACCTGAAGCTGTAGCTGCCTTCAGCATCGGTATGAATGTATGCGTGTTCGCCGACGTCTGGGATCATACCGGGGGTCGGTACTTCTAAGTCGGCAACATAGAGCCTCAACCCAGCTACTGGTTGGCCGTTGCCGTCCAAGACGCGCCCGTGGATCACGACATCCTTGACCGGGCTGACGCTGCAGCCGGCGACCGTACCGGTCATAGCGAGAACGACCAAGCTAAGAGCACTAACACGCATAGTGATTCCACGAGTTAGGCCAATCGCGTACTCGACACGTGATGTCAACGTATCACACCACCCTTGGAACCGAAGGTCTTTAACCTTCTGTCAATGCCCGGTTAATGCGCTCATGAGCGAACTGCGAGCCAGCCTCTATAACCGGTCACGGTGGCACGGAGAGAGACGGCGCTAGTGGGAGCGCACTTGCTGCAATGCCGGCCGCTGCCGTCCGCGAGCAGGGGACGCTTAGTTAATGAGAGGGCTGGCAGCTGGCGCTCCGGCCTGACGCCGCCCCTCAAAGTATCCGTTTCGGTCGAATGCGCGGGCGGCCACCCCTGCGGCCGTTTCTGCGCGCCGCCGCTGCCTTTGCGGGAGAGGATTTTCGTCCGCCGATGCGGCCGAGCTCCGCCAGCCACTCGGGTCCGGCAAACACGGAGGAAAGGAGACCGGGAACGCTCAGGTCGAGGTCCAGGCCCGGGCGCGGTGGGCGCGGGCGCAGGTGCCGGGTCGTACAACGGTTCGACTCCAATGATGGCCATGCAACTGCAGGACGGCGGCGGCGGCTCTCCGGCGAGCGGAAGTGAATTCGACCAAAATGCTGGCGGCGGCGATCAGCCGCAATCCGGATCGCCAACGCCTGGATTCGACCCCGTAACCGGTGATCTAACTCCGGCAGCGCAAAGTGCACTCGATACGTGGGTCAATGCTACCCAGGATGTATTTCAGGACATTCAGGATGGAAACTATGCCAAGCAGAACGCCGATGAACAGTTCGCAGATTGGGCAGCGCTAAATTGGCTTTATACGATTGGACAATCTCCATTTCCGGGTGCGCCGCCTACGCCACCACCGCCGCCGCTCCCGCCGCCGGAACTCAGCCCGGTGCCGCCCATAGAAGCACCTCCGATAACGTAGCAACTAGTGAGTAGCATCAAGGAGTACTCTTTGTCTATGCGTACCAACAGCTGTGCAACACTCATTTTCGGACTCGCTCTGGGATTCACGATTCTCATGATGGGATTCTCGGGCGCGATCGCATCTGAGGATCCTTCACCGGTCAGCAGTCCGGGAGTAACAGGTCCCATCGAACTTTCGCCGGCACTGGCTGCCCGCTGCAGAGGAATTGCGGGCAGCAATGTGCCGGAACATCAGGACTGCGTTAGGGCTAGTCACATTCTCGCGCTCATGTCTGCAGAACTCAGAGACGCAGCGTGGGCTGGTGAAATTGAATCCTTTCTCGAAAAGTGGATCGAGTCCCTCGAAACAGACGGCTTTACTTTCCGAAACGTGGAATGCCGAAAGTCCTGGTGTGTTGTCGAGGTAGGATCAACGATAGGGGCAGGAGACAGGCGAGGGCACGATCTCGTTCTAGATGGCTCCGAGGCGCAGAAAAGGAGAATCTTTCAAGCGCTGAGCCTATTCGCGCACGACCTTGACGACCCGAGTATCTGGGACGCTCAAGTTCTCTTTAAGCGGTACTGTGGGTCGCCGAAAGAGCTTTTTGACGGTAACGGTCATTTGGCCCCAGATTTTAATTCGCTGGGTCAAACGTGTTGAAATCGACCCGCGCGCCCTTGAGTCGCTGGCATCACTGATTGTCTCGGCCGGATGTCGTCCTCATGTGGCGAGGTCAGCGGAGGAGTTTCTTGCAGCGCCCCGCACATCTGTACCGAATTGTTTAATCACTGAGACACTGCGGCCGGGTGAGAACGGAGTCGAGCAGCAAAAGCTAGTCAAGGAGCGTGCGTAAACGCGTATGATATTTCTGAGCAGCTGCACCGATGTGCAGATCGGCGTCATCGCAATGAAGGGCGGCATTCGAGTCACGCTGAAACCATACGTTGGCGGCGCGGTAGTGCATACCCTGCGAGAAGCAATCGAGCGCAGTCCGGTCGCCTTGCGTCGCGATTCCGAATTGCACGTGCTCAAGACTCCGAATGCTTCACTGACGAGTCGCGAGCGCCAAGTTACGGCGCTGGTTGTCCTCGGACTCATGAACAAGCAGGTTGGCGCACAACTTGGTATGAGTGAGATCACCGTGCAGGGCCACGGGGGTCGGGCGATACGCAAGATGCGGGTCGCCTCGTTACCGGGGCTAGTGGCGGTGGCCGCCCAACTAGATCCAACTGCAGTTGTTTTCCAAAAGCGTCCGGATCCGATCCAGGTCGCTCCCTCGGGCTCCATCTCTCGGCTTACACTGCAACACCGGGTGTCGGAGGCTTGGGTGTCAGTGAAGCGGCGTCCTTGCTCCGAAGGTGTCCTCAGGGAGTGAAGCGAGACCTGCCGTCCGCGAGCAGGGGTCACTAAACGCAGCGCTCTACTCGCCCGCGTATCCCGCCTCAAGTTGGTGTCGAACGGCAAGAATGAGGACGATGTCTTCGGCCGGAAGCCAACGGTACTTCGCGATATATCCGTAGCGGCCGCGAGAAAGGATGAGTTCCCGCCGACCTTCCTCGGCAGGCCGCCCCAGCAACGGATGATCGGCCAGGAGCTCAAAGGCCTTTCGCACGCTCAGAATCTGCTCACGCGCCCTTTGGGGATTCTCGGCGGCGATGAAGTCAAAGAGCCGTTCGAGGTCGGCAAGGGCTTTTTGAGTTATTTCGACCGTCGCCATGCACGGGCCTTGGGACGCCGCGTCTTGACGCCGGACGCCCGCGCAGTCAGATAGTCAAAGGTAGCTGCGAGCTCAAAGGCCTTTCCGCTCGAGAGCGCTTCCTCCTCTGAACGTGCTGCCTCGTCGGCGAAGCGCACTCTCAGTTCCGATCGCTCAGCTTCGCGAGCCAGCGCTTCGACCATGAACGCGTGGGGCGTCTTATTTGCGGCATTCGCCAGTCGCTCGATGCGGCGTTTGAGGTCTTCAGGGAGTTTCAGGCTGGTAGCGGCCATCGGGTGATTCAATGCTCAAGTCTAGGTAGTCATAAGGTAATACCGGAAGTGCGAGGCGTCAAGAGTCCACGGAATCCTTCCTCGATCGGGCGCGCGGACGGCCGCCCTTGCGCCCGTTTCTGCGTGCTGCGGCTGCTTTGGCGGCGGAGGAATTCCGACCGCCGATGCGGCCGAGCTCTGCCAGCCACTCGGGTCCGGAAAACAAGGAGGAAAGGAGACCGGGTACGCTCAGATCGAGGTCAAGGTCTTCCCAGTGCAGGCCACTGCCGCGCCCAAGAACTTCAACCGCACGGAGATCTTTGGGTCTGGCTCCCTTGAGACCCGAAATAAGCTTTACCGGCAACGTAATCGTCGCCCCGTTCGTGAGCTCGATCCGCAGTGCACGTTCTTGGGAGCGGTACGCAGCAGAGGCAGCTCGCGGTTCTGCTTTTGCGGCGCGCCGCCCGGCGCGGGAGGCCCGAGCGAAATTCGCGCTCAGCTCCTTCTCTCTCCAGCCAGGTATCAGGTCTGATTTACGCATGCAAACCGAACGCTTGGGTTCTCGGGGACGCCAAAAATTGTCCCAAATTGGCCGCGAAGACACTAAGGGCATTAGTCTAAGTTCTTGTTCTGGTTGGTGGGCGGTACTGGGCTCGAACCAGTGACCTCTGCCGTGTGAAAGCAGCGCTCTACCAGCTGAGCTAACCGCCCACTTTCAAGGGTGCGGAAGTCTATAGGCGGCTCCCCGGCAAGGCAAACCCCGGGACCCCGCAGCCCCTGGAGACGAGCGGTCGGGCCGCCGCAGGGCGGGGCGGCTGCACTCTTGGTAACATGCGCGCCCCCTATGACCGTCGTCACGCGCTTCGCCCCCAGCCCCACCGGCCTGCTGCACATCGGCGGCGTGCGCACGGCGCTGTTCTGCTGGCTGTATGCCCGCCGCCACGGCGGCAAGTTCATCCTGCGCGTCGAGGACACCGACCGCGAGCGCTCCACCGACGGAGGCGGTGCAGGTGATCCTCGACGGCATGGCGTGGCTCGGCCTCGACGCCGACGAGGGCCCGTTCTACCAGACCGCAGCGCTTCGACCGCTACCGCGAGGTGCATCGGCCAGATGCTCGACGACGGGCACGGCCTACCACTGCTACTGCACCAAGGAGGAGCTCGACGCGATGCGCGACGCAGCAGCTCGCGCGCAAGGAGAAGCCGCGCTACGACGGCCGCTGCCGCGAGCGCCGCGAGCCGCGCGCCGGGCGTGACGCCGGTCGTGCGCTTCAAGAATCCGCTCGACGGGCGCCGTCGTGGTCGAGGACCTGGTGCACGGCCGCGGTGACTTTCCAGAACGCCGAGCTCGACGACCTGATCATCGCGCGCTCCGACGGCACGCCGACCTACAACTTCTGCGTGGTGGTCGACGACTATGGACATGGGCATCACCCACGTGATCCGCGGCGACGATCACCTCAACAACACGCCGCGGCAGATGAACATGCTGCGGGCGCTCGGGCGCCACGCCGCCGGTCTATGCGCACGTGCCGATGATCCTCGGGCCCGACGGCGCCAAGCTGTCCAAGCGCCACGGCGCGGTGAGCGTGCTGCAGTACCGGGAGGAGGGCTATCTGCCCGAGGCGCTGCTCAACTACCTGGTGCGCCTCGGCTGGTCGCACGGCGACCAGGAAATCTTCACGCGCGAGGAGATGATCGCGGCCTTCGACATCCACGACGTCAACAAGGCGGCCTCGGCATTCAACCCGGAGAAGCTGCTGTGGCTCAACCAGCAGCACATGATGCGCTCGCCGCCGACGCGCGCTCGTGTCCGCACCTGCGTGCCGCAGCTGCGCGCGGCTCGGCGTCGACAGCGACGATGAGGCGCTGCTCGAGGGCGTCATCGTCGCGCAGCGCGAGCGGGCCAAGACGCTGAAGGAGATGGCCGAGAACAGCCGTTTCTTCTTCACCGACGAGGTGCCCCTACGACGCCAAGGCGGCGGCGAAGCATCTGACCGCGGAGGCGCTCGGGACGCTCGGCCAGGTGCGCGGCAAGCTCGCGGCCCTCGGCGACTGGAGCGCCGCTTCCATTCACGCTGTGCTGAATGCGGTTGCGGCCGAGCTTCAGGTTGGCCTTGGCAAGATCGCGCAGCCGCTGCGCGTCGCCGTGACCGGGACGGCCGTGTCGCCGCCGATCGATGCGACGCTCGCGCTCCTCGGCCGCGGTCGCTCGCTCGCCCGGATCGATGCGGCACTGGCCGCAACTGCGGCCCGTCAAGCTTGACAAGGGTGGGCGCGGTGCGTAGGTTTCGCCGGCTTTCGGGGTGGGGCCATAGCTCAGCTGGGAGAGCGCTTGCATGGCATGCAAGAGGTCGGCGGTTCGATCCCGCCTGGCTCCACCAATATAATCAGTTGGTTACGCGCCTTCAGGGCGCCCTTCGGTTCGACGGGTCCCCATCGTCTAGAGGCCTAGGACATCGCCCTTTCACGGCGGTAACAGGGGTTCGAATCCCCTTGGGGACGCCAATGGATGCAGGTGGATGCCGATGGTTTCGCAAAACCTCGCATCGCCACCGTCGGTAAGTCTCGTCAAGAATCACATGAATGCCCGTCCCCACCTGCGCAACTTCCAGTCGAGCGCGATTCGCCGGACGTATTTTGGGAAGTCCAGGCTGAAGCGCCGCTTGAGATCGACTGCGGCAGTCTCCAGGCGCTCCCAGTCGATCGCGGGGCGGAGGAGCTCCTTGAAGGCGAACACGATGACGTTGCCGTTCGGTGTCACTTGCAGGGTCATAAATTCACTTCCAAACACGGCGCGTAACTTCGCCAAGTGCGCGACACAGCGATCGATATCGCTGCACATGTTAATGACGAACACGCCTCCGGGTGACAAGCAGCGGTGGGCGTGCTGGTAGAACTCGATCGCGTCGATCTCCGGCGCGATGCCGGCGCGATCACAGGCGTCCGCTAAGATCACGTCCTTGGACCGATTGAGGCGCGCGACGTAGGTCATCGCACTCGCGCAGATCACACGGAAGCGAGCATCGTCACGAGGAATACGGAACTCCTCCCGGAGCGCAATGACGTCGGGATTGACTTCGACGGCCGTGAGCGCAGTGCCAGGCAGACGTTGATAGCAGAACTTCGCCAGTGAGCCGCCGCCCAGGCCGAGCAACAGAATGCGCTCGGGCGCGCGATTAAAGAGCAGGAAAGCCATCATCTTGCGGGTGTAACGCAGGCTCAGCCTGTCCGGATCGTCGAGACGCATGGCACTCTGCACGGTGTCGAGACCAAAATGCAGAAACCGTCGCGGCCCGCTGTCGACGATGAAGGGCTTGTCATAGGTCCCATCGAAAAGGCGCTCCCAAAGGGTCTCCTGGCAACTGCCCGGCGGCTCCAGGAGGCGCAGCACGCTGTGTGCCTCCGGAAAGGGGCTCTCGATCGCCAGCAGGCGTGTCTCTGTGCGAGTCATTGCGCTAGGCCCCAACGGGCGCGCAAGCCCATCCTATGTTCGCTGTGGTCAGCGCGACTGCGAGGTTCCGATCGCGCCCGGGACTGCCTGGCTCGGTCGTGCGAAGCACGGGCCCGACGCGACACCACATCACCCGGGTAGTAATTCCGTGCCGTCCGGGTGCGCCGCGGTCGGCGTCTTCTTGCCGGATGAATGCCCGAGCGCGGTAAGAATGCCCTGGAGAATGCGCGTTGGAGTCGGCGGACAGCCCGGTACCGCGACATCGACGGGGATGACATTCGCTACGCGTCCGCGGCTCGCGTAGCTCTCCCCAAACACCCCGCCGGTGCAACC
Organism: uncultured Gammaproteobacteria bacterium; assembly: GCA_963802645.1. Classification (GTDB taxonomy): domain Bacteria; phylum Pseudomonadota; class Gammaproteobacteria; order Steroidobacterales; family Steroidobacteraceae; genus 13-2-20CM-66-19. The sequence continues at coordinate 108,948 of CAWDJK010000004.1, forward strand.
GCAGTCCCCGAGCGCAACGACCAGCTTCGGCTCGGGCGTCGCTTCGTAAGTGCGCAGCAGCGCCGCCTCCATGTGCCTGGAGACCGGACCGGTCACCAGCAGGAGATCCGCGTGCCGGGGACTCGCCACGAAGCGGATGCCGAGGCCCTCGAGGTTGTAGAACGGATTGCTGAGCGCGTGGATTTCGAGCTCGCAGCCGTTGCAGGAGCCGGCGTCGACGTGCCGGATGCAGAGCGCCCGGCCGAGCACGGCGCGGATCTGCTCCTTGAGCGCCTGGCGCACGCGCAGGCTATCGTCCGCCTTCGGCGCGGGCTCGGTGGCAATCCCGATGGTCGCGATTTGCCGCAGCGTCTTCAGCATGAGTGCACTCCATGTGTTTCGCTAGAGGTCATGGCCGCTATAAGAGAGGTTGAAGGACTTGTTGATGAGCGGGAAGTCCGGAACGATGTTGTCGATCACCGCATGCTCGAGCACCGGCCAGTTCTGCCACGACGGATCGTGCGGGTGGCAGCGGCGGATCGTGCCGGCCTCACCCGCCTCGAGCGCGACGAAGACGGGGCCACGCCAACCCTCGATCAGTCCCGCGCCGACCCTACCGACCGGCGGCGGCTCGACGGGCGCCAGATGCGGGCCGGACGGCAAGCGCGCCAGGACCTCCTCGATGAGGCGGCAGGACTCCTGCACCTCATCGAAGCGCACCGCCACGCGCGCGGCGACATCGCCCTCGCGGCGGCTGCACTTCACCGGCGCGAGCTCCGTGTACGGCGCGCAGGGCATGTCGCTGCGCAGGTCGAACGCCTGGCCGCTCGCGCGCCCGGCGAGGCCGGTGAGACCCAGCTGCGCCGCGAGCTCAGGCGTCACGGTGCCGGCGCCGCTAAAGCGGTCGCGCAGCCCGTTGTGCTCGTCGTAGATCACGCGCAGGGCGGCCGTCTCGCGCGCCAGGCCGCGCACGCATTCGGTGAGCCGACCTGAGCCGATCGGATCGAGGTCGCAGCTGGTGCCGCCGGGGACGATGGCATCCATGAGGTAGCGGGCACCGAGCGAGGACTGCGTCGCGCGCAACAGCAGCTCTTTCAGGCGCAGGAACTGCGTCAGCCCGAAGGCAAAGCCCGCATCGTTCCCGAGCGCACCGAGATCGCCAAGGTGGTTGGCGAGGCGCTCGAGCTCCAGGCACAGGGCGCGCAGCCACGCAGCGCGAGCGGGCACCTCGGTGCCGGCCATGCCCTCGAGCGCCTGCGCGTACGCCCAGGAATAAGCGACTGTGGAGTCGCCCGAGATGCGTGCCGCGAGGACGTGCGCCTCGAGGATCGGCAGCTGCGTGAAGCGCTGCTCGATTCCCTTGTGCACGTACCCGAGGCGCTCTTCCAGCTTCAATAGCTTCTCGCCCACGACCGAGAAGCGAAAGTGACCCGGCTCGATGGTGCCGGCGTGCACCGGACCGACGGCGATCTCGTGCACCCCGACGCCCTCGACACGGGTGAACGGGTAGCGGTCGAGGGAGGCGGCGACGTGCGGCGGCGGCGAGGTATCGACGAGCGGCCGATAGTTCTCCGGCCAGGCGGCGTGCCGCAGCCAGGGCCGGGAGTCCGGGTCCGTGCAAGACACGCCCGAGAGGTCGCGCACTGCACGCTGCATGCGCGTGGCCGCCGGGAAGACATCCTCGAGTCCGGCGTACGATTGACCCGGGACCTCGAGCGGCAGGCTGACGATGAGGCCCTGGGATCCGGCGAGGGCTGCGGCGCGCACGGTATCGAGTCGGCCCTCGCGGCTCGCCCAGAGTGCGATGAGCTGCCCGCCCGCGGCACGCACATCCTCCATGAGCGCGCGCCATTCGTCGGCCCTCACGGTGAGCGCTCTCAGACCCGGGGCCCCGGGCTGCCACTGGCTGCGAGCGGACCAGGCGCGCAGCGGCACCTTAGTGTCCTCCGATGAGCCGCGCGGCGGCGCGATACCAGTCCGCAAGATACGGCGGTACGTAGAGTCCCAGCAGCAGCACCAGCGCCAGGTGCACAAACACGGGCAGCAGCGCCGGCGGATGCGGCAGACGCCTGGCACGCGTCTCCCCGAACACCATCGGCTGCACGCGGCCGAAGATCGCCGCGAATGCGACCCCGAGCGAGAGCAGCAGGATCGGCGTTGCCCACGGCTGCTCTCGCATCGCGGTGGTGAGAATGAGGAACTCGCTCGCAAACACGCCGAAGGGCGGCATGCCGAGGATCGCGAGCGAGCCCATCATGAGCCCCCAGCCGACGGTGGGACTCAAGGTGATGAGGCCGCGGATCTCGTCCATGAGCTGTGAGCCCGCCTTCTGCGCGGCGTGACCGGCGGCGAAGAAGATCGCGGACTTGGTGAGCGAATGCACCGTCATATGGAGGAGAGCCGCGAAGTTCGCGACCGGCCCGCCCATGCCGAACGCGAAGGCGATGATGCCCATGTGCTCGATCGAGGAGTAGGCGAACAGACGCTTGATGTCGCGCTGGCGCCAGAGGAAGCACGCGGCGAGCACCACCGAGAGGAGGCCGAACCCCATCAGCATCCGTGAGGGGAGCGCGGAGTGGAGTGATCCCTCGACCAGCACCTTGCAGCGCACGACGGCGTACATGGCGACGTTGAGCAGGAGGCCCGAGAGCACCGCGGAGATCGGCGTCGGGCCCTCGGCGTGTGCGTCGGGGAGCCAGTTGTGCAGCGGGGCGAGCCCCACCTTCGTGCCGTAGCCGACGAGGAGAAAGACGAACGCGAGGCTCAGCACCGCGGGCTCGAGATGGCCCTTGGCGCCGTTCAGGTGCGTCCACAGCAGGGCGCTTGCGCCCTCGACGCCTAAGCTGTGCTCGGCGGCGAAGTAGAGCAGGATCGTGCCGAAGAGGGCCTGCGCGATGCCGACGCCGCACAGGATGAAATACTTCCAGCCGGCCTCCAGACTCGCCGCCGTGCGATAGAGCGTCACCAGCAGTACGGTAGAGAGCGTTGCCGCCTCCATGGCCACCCACAGGAGCCCGAGGTTGTTGGTCGTGAGCGCGGTCAGCATCGTCGCCATGAAGAGCTGATACATGCCGAGGTAGAGGCGCATGCGCCCCGCGGTCACCCTCCCGTGGTCGCGCTCGATGCGCATGTAGGGACGGGAGAAGAGCGCGGTGCTCAAGCCCACGAGCGCCGTCAACGTGACCAGGAATACGTTGAACGGGTCGATGAAGAACTGCTCATGCGCGATGAGGAGGTTGCCGTGGCCGATGACGCGCACCGTGAGCAGGCAGGCGGCGAGGAAGGTGATGAAACTCACGGCGGCGTTAAGCTCCGGGGCCCAGCGCCGGTCGCCGACGACCCCGAGCACGAGCGCACCCAGCAGCGGACTTGCCGAGCAGCAGAACGAATTCCATGAGTTAGTGGCTCTCCCGGCCGTCGACCGTGCTGCTCGCCGTGGTGCTCTCGCGCAGCGCCTCGAGGTGATGGAGGTCGAGGCTGTCGAACTGCTCGCGGATCTGGAAGAAGAAGATGCCGAGCACGAGCACCGCCACCAGCACATCCAGCGCCACGCCGAACTCGACCACCATCGGCATGCCGTAAGTCGCGCTCATGGCGCCGAAGAACAGGCCGTTCTCCATGGAGAGAAAGCCCACCACCTGCGACATCGCCTTGCGGCGCGTGATCATGGTGAGGAAGGAGAGCAGCACCACGGCGAGCGCGATGCCGATCGAGTTGCGGGTGGCGGTGCTGGCGAGCGCCGAGATCGGCTGCGCGAGGCCGAAGGAGAACACCACCACCGCGAGCCCGACCAGCATGATGACCGGGATGTTGAGCAAAGACTCGCTGTCCCAGTAGACCTCGAGCCGCCGGATGAGTCGATGCAGCAGCCAGGGAAGGAACACCACCTTGAGGGCGAGCGTGAGGGCCGCCGAGACGTACAGGTGCGGCTGGCGGGTGCGCCAGGCGATCAACAGCGTCGCAACCAGCAGGAGCGTTCCCTGCAGCGCGAGGAGGTTGACGAGGTTCACGACGCGCCGCTGCGCGAGCATCGCGAAGGAGATCAGCAGCAGCAGCGCTGCGCACATGTTGAGAAGCTGCAAGTCGAGCGGGGTACCGGCCATGCGTCAGGCTCCGAGCAGGAGGTGCACGAGGAGCCCGAGCACCGCGAACACGAAGGCGATACCTAAGAACTCCGGCGCGCGGAACACGCGCAGTTTCGCCGACACGGTCTCGATGAGGGCGAGCGCAGCGCCTGCGATCAGGAGCTTCATCGCCAGCAGCGGAATCGAGGCAAGGAGAGCGGCCGGCCCGCCAGCCCCCGTAGAGACGCCCCAGGGAACGAACAGCGCGAAGCCGATGCAGGCGTAGTTGAAGAGCTTGAGCGCCGCCGCCCACTCCATCAGCGCCAGGTGGCGTGCCGAGTACTCGAGCAGCTGCGCCTCGTGGATCATGGTCAGCTCGAGGTGGGTGGCGGGATTGTCGATGGGGATGCGCGCGTTCTCCGCGAGCAGCACCATGGTGAAGGCGATCGCGGTGAAGGCGAGACTCGGGTAGAGCCCCACAGCCTGGGTGGCGAGGCTCTCGGCAATGGCCGGGAGTGCCGTGGTCGCCGAGATGAGCGAAGCGACGAAGATGACCATGAGGAGCGCAGGCTCGGCGAGGAATCCCACCATCATCTCGCGGCGTGCCCCGAGCGTGCCGAAGGCGGTGCCGACGTCGATCGCGGCGAGGGCCTGGAAGACACGCGCGGTGGCGAGCAGCCCCACGAGCGCGATGGCGTCCGCCGCGATGGTGAGCGGCAGCCGCGTACCCATGGAGGGAATGATCGCCGCCGCGAGTGTCATCGCGCCGAAGACCACGTACGGGGTCAGGCGAAAGAGCGGCGAAGCGGTGTCGGCGATGACCGCTTCCTTGTGGAAGAGCTTGCGGATGCCGCGATACGGCAGCCACAGGCTCGGGGCGCTGCGGTTCTGCAGCCAGGCGCGGCATTGATTCACCCAGCCGACGAAGAGCGGCGCCGCGGCGAGGGCCGCTACGACCTCGAGGACCTGGGCGATGAGGTCGATGGGCCTCATAGCACGAGCGCCAGCAGCAGCACGAGTGTCACGAAGCTGTAGAGCAGGTAGGTCGCGATGCGTCCCTGCTGCAGCCACGCCACCGCATCCGTTGCGCGCTGCACGAGGCTCCCGAGCGGCAGGTAGAGCCCCTGCCAGATGCGGTCGGCGACGGTGACGCTGTAGCGCGGCGCGCGGTCGAAGGGCGAGGGCAGCTCGCGGGTGATGGCGAAGAAGCTGCCGAAGATGTGGCGGATGGGCTGACCGAAGCCCTCCGCAGTGTCCTGCATGCGTGGCGTGAGCTCGCCGAAGCCGCAGTCCCAGGGGCGCACCGCGCGCCGATGCCCATGATAGAAGAGTCGCACCGCGAGCACGGTCACGATCACGATCGTTGCAATGGCGAGGAAGAACACAATCGGCGAGTAGGAGACCTGCCGTCCCGGGACGGGCGCGAGCAGCCACCAGGGCGAGGGCGGCCCCGGCGGGAGCGCCGCGCCCAGCTGCTCCACCACCGGGCGGAGGGCCCGGATGACATAGGTCGGCAGCAGCCCGAGCGCGACACACCCCAGCGCAAGCCAGACGAGCCCGATGCGCTCCAGAATCCCGGCATCGTGCGCGCGAGCGAGCCCCGCTTCGCGCGGCCGCCCGAGGAAGGTCACGCCGAAGAACTTGACCATGACGTATGCCGCGAGCGCGGCGGCGAGCACCAGGAGCGCAGCGCCCATCGGCAGCAGCATGTTGACGAACGTGTGCGGCACCTGGTGGGCGAAGAGAAATGCCTGCAGCAGCAGCCACTCCGACACGAAGCCGTTGAGCGGCGGGAGGCCGGACATCGCGAGCGCACCGACCAGGGTGAGCCATGCGACCCAGGGCATGCGATGGATCAAGCCCCCGAGCCGCCCGAGGTTGCGCTCGCCGGTTGAGTGCAGCACCGCGCCCGTGCCGAGAAACAGCAGACTCTTGATGAAGGCGTGATTGAGGGTGTGATAGAGGAGTGCGATGAGGGCGAGCGCGGCGAGCGCGAGCATGCCCGCGCCGCGGAACACGAGTGCCAGCCCCAGGGCGCTGAAGATGATGCCGAGGTTCTCGATGGACGAATAGGCCAGCAGCCGCTTCATGTCAGTCTGCACGGCGGCAAACACCGCGCCGAAGAGGGCGGCGAACAGGCCCAGCGCGAGGGGCACCAGTCCCCACCACCACTGCTCGTGACCGAGCAGATCGAAGCTCACCCGCAGCACGCCGTACACCGCGGTCTTCAGCATCACGCCGCTCATGAGTGCCGACACCGGCGAGGGGGCCGCGGGGTGCGCTTCCGGCAGCCACACATGCAGCGGCACCAGTCCCGCCTTGGCACCGAAGCCCGCGAGCGCCAGGAGGAACGCCACGCTCGCCCACTGCGGCGAGAGGTGCGCAGCGCGCATGGCGTCGAAGGTGAATTGCCAGCTGCCGCCCTGCATGACGCCGAAGCTCAAGAGGATGGTGAGCGCCCCGAGGTGGGCCATCAGCAGATACAGGAAGCCCGCGCGCCGGATCTCGGGAAGGCCGTGCTGGGCGGTGACCAGGAAATAGGAGGACAGCGCCATCGTCTCCCACGCCACCATGAACGCGTAAGCGTCGTCGGCGAGCAGCACGAAACCCATGCTCGCGAGGAACACGTGGTACTGGAGGCAGAGGAGCCCAGGCGGGGTGCCCTGGCCGCGACGGAAGTACCCGGCGGCGAACACCGAGATCCCCGCCGACACGACCCCCAGCAGCACGAGGAACACGCTGCTGAGCGCATCCAGACGGACGTGCATCGGCAGGTCGGGCAATCCGATGAGGAGCGTGCGCTGCTCGACCGGAGCGGTGAGACCGGAGAGCCCCACGAGCGCAAGGAGGATTCCGCACAGCGCGCCGAGCGGAAACAGGGTGCGGCCGGCGAGCCCGACGCTTCTCGGGCGCAGCAGACCCATGAGCCCGATGAGGCCCCACACCGCGAGCAGCGTCAGGCTGGCGGAGAGCGGCGAGTAGATCTGTATTATCACTGCTACTGCTTGGACTGCGTCTTGGATTATAATCAGTAGCGTATCCAATGATAGTGCGTGGAGTGCTTATAAGCCCAAGGACACGCCAGTGGCATTAGAAGACCGAACCGCAAGACTGACGATCCTGGTGGATCCTCGTAAGAAGGCCGTGTTCGAGCGGCTCTGCGCGGAGGAGGACGCGACTCCCTCGCAGGTCGTGCGGCGTCTGATTCGGCGCTACATCGAGGAGCGAACGGGACAGCCGTGGGCGCCTTCAGGGGGAGGCGCCGGCCCAGCAGCAGGGAGTGGAACGGGACGCTCCGCGACCCCAACGGGGTCGCAAAGCGCGCGCCGCGAGCGCGAGTAAGGGCGAACGACCTCGGCGCGACGACCTGTGGTTCCCACGATTATCCGAGTCAAGGTCAAGCCAGGGGCGCGCGCGAGTTCGCTTGCGCAGACCTCCGATGGAACCTGGCTGGCTCGAGTCCGGGCACGACCGATCGAAGGCAGGGCGAATGACGAATTGATCGCACTGGTGGCCCAACACTTCGGGTGTGCCAGGCAAGCGGTCTCGATCAAGAGCGGCGAATCTGGCCGCCTCAAACGAATACGAATCCAGACAACAAGATCCGAGCGCAGTTAGCGAGTTCAACGTCTTTCGGGGGCCACGGTGATATCACCCCAAGAAGGGAGTGTGTCCGCACCCGCGGATTCACCTCTGGTGCTGTTCATCTGTCGTAATAATTCCGCGGCGTCGATCCTGGCGGAAGCGATCCTTCGGCACCTGGCGCAGGGACGCGTTCGGGCGGCAAGCGCGGGAGATACAGCAACCAGAGCCGTGAACCCTTACGCCCTCGAGTGTTTGGCCGCGCACGACATTGCCACGACCGGACTGCACAGCAAAGCGTGGGGACGGCTCTTTGGTCTTGGGCTCCCGCCCGTCCACCTATTGATCACGCTCTGCGATGCGTACGCCGCGCGGGTGGATTGGGATCGCGATGCGGTCCAGACCGTCAAAGTGCATTGGCCCACGCCCGAGCCAGACCTCGTGGTTGGGAGCGAGATCGACAGGCGGCTCGCGTTTGAGGAGGCCTTCGTGTTGCTGGAGGCGCGCATTCGGAGGCTTCTCGCACTGCCGCTCACTCGCCTGAGCGATCCAGCGTTCTCGCAGCAGCTTGCCCGCATTGGTGAAGTCGGGGACGCCAGCCTCAGAGCGTAAACCGCCGCTTCTGCCGGCCTCCTGCGAGCGGCAGCTCGCTCTCATCGATGATGCGGCCACCCTTCATGACGAACACGATCGACTTGGCGTTGTCGATATTCACCGTCGGATCCTTGCCGAGCAGCACCAGATCCGCCAGCTTGCCGCTGTCGATGGAGCCGAGCTGATCGGCTTTGCCGAGGAACACCGCGCTCTGGTAAGTCGCGATCCGGATCACATCGAGCGGCGCGATACCGGCCGCGGCCAGCAGCTCGAGCTCACGCTGCGTCGCAGGGCCGCTGCTTTGATCGGTGCCGCAGGCGACCACCCCGCCGGCCGCGTGCACTTTGCGGACGTTCTCTTCCGCGATGGGAGTCATGACCTTCATCCACGCAGTCCAGGTGCTTGATTTCCATTCCTCGCGCGTCTGCGTCTTGAGGCGCGCGCGCTCTTCGGCGCTGAAGGAGGCGACGTACAGCGGCTGGTCCAGGTACTCCGGATGCTCGACCAGGCGGTTGTAGTTGTCGCCGATGGTGAGCGTGCTCGCGAACGGGGTCTTCTTGGCCGCCATGAGCTTGACGAAGGAGTCGCTCACCGGCCCCTGGATGACGGGGTGGGCGAGCGTGTCGCTGCCGGCGTAAATCGCCTCGAGTGAGCGCAGCTCGCTCGAAACGTGCACGGTGGTGCGGATGCCGTGCAGGTTGTAGTAGCGGATGATCTGCGCGAGCAGAGCCACCGGCATGAGCGGAATCATCGGCCGCGATCCCCAGCCTTCCTCCTCGAGGGTCAGCTTCAGGACGTCGGGCTGCTGCTCGGCGATCTGCTTGTCCAGCAGCGCCTTGTCCTTCTCGAAATCGCTGATGCGCAGCGCCACCCGATCGCCGTGGCTCCCCGGGTAGGTGATGAGATTGCCGGTGGCGAAGATGCGTGGCGCGAGGATGCGGCCGGCGCGCTCGTCGGCGCGCAGCGGCAGGATGTGCTCGGGCCGGTTGCCGACGTCGAGCACCGTCGTGACGCCCGCGTAGAGAAAGCTCGCGAGCGCCTCCAGGCCTTCCTGCCGGTTCGGCGGACCGGGCGCCGCGGCCGGCGTGGGAGTCGGGTCGAAGCCGCCGCGCAGGTGAATGTGGACGTCCATGAGACCGGGGATCAGGTATTTCCCGTGGCCGTCGATGCGCCGCCCCTTGAGCCCGCGTGCCAGTGCGCTCGGCGTCACGGTGGCGATGCGTTCGCCTGCGATCGCGACCGTCATGTCCGGCTGCGGCGCGTGCGTGCCGTCGATCAGCGTCACGTGCTCGATCAGCACGCCGTCCGCGTGCGCCACCGCGGCGGCAAGCAACAGGGCGAGTGCGGCGGCACCAGGCAGGGTCGGGTGTCTCACGGTGGGCTCTCCGAATGCGCCTCTTGGCGCTATTGTGCCCGTGCCGCCTGTGTCATATTGAAAAATCATGACGACCACCGCATGAGCTCCAACCCGATCGGCCAGCGCGAGAGCGGTCTGCAGCGCGGTCTCGGCAAGACGCAGATCGTCATGATCGGACTCGGCGGCGCGATCGGCACCGGGCTCTTCATGGGCAGCGGGCTCGCGATCGGGCTCGCCGGGCCGGGCGTGATCCTGAGCTATCTGATTGCGGGATTCGTGGCGCTGGCGATGGTCTTCAGCCTGTCGGAAATGGCCGTGGTGCATCCGACGGCGGGCTCGTTCGGCACTTACGCCGAGATCTACCTCAACCCCTGGGCCGGGTTCGTGGTGCGTTACACCTACTGGATCGCGCAGGTGATCGCCATCGGCGGCGAGGCAGTCGCCGCCGGGCTCTACATGGGCCTGTGGTTCCCCGGCGTGCCGGTGTGGATGTGGGCACTCGGCTTCTGCGCCGTGCTCCTCTACGTCAACTCGCGCTCGGTGGGCAACTTCGGCACCCTCGAGTCCTGGCTGGCGCTGATCAAGGTCGCGGCGATCGTGCTGTTCATCATTCTGGGGGCGGCGCGCATCTTCGGCGGCGGCCATCTCGCGAGCGCCGCGCACAATCTCACCGGTCTTCCGGGCGGGTTTTTGCCCAAGGGCCTGGCCGGCGTGTGGACGGCGGTGATCGTCGGGATCTTCTCCTTCACCGGCATCGAGCTGATCGCGGTGACCTCGGGCGAGGCACTCGATCCTGGACGCGCCATCCCGGCGGCGCTGCGCAGCATGCTGCTGCGGCTGTTGGTGTTCTACGTGCTGGCCATCGCCATCATCGTGACGCTGGCGCCCTGGACGGCCACCGGTGTCAGGGTGGTCGCCGAGAGTCCCTTTGTGAGCGTCTTCCGGTGACTCGGGTCTCGCGCATGCCGCCGGCGTGATGAACTTCGTCGTGCTGAGCGCCGCGCTCTCGAGCATGAACACCAACATTTACCTCTGCGCCCGGATGCTGTTCTCGCTGTCGCGCGGTGCGTACGCGCCGCGCGCGCTCGGCGCACTGAGCCGCCGCGGTGCACCGGTGGCCGCGGTGCTCGTCTCCGGCGTCGGGATCGTCGCCGCGGCCGCGGTCTCGATCTTCACGCCCAACGCCTACGGCGAGCTGCTGGGGGTGGCGCTGTTCGCCGCGATCCTGGTGTGGATGTTCATTCTGCTGAGTCACCTGAGCTTCCGCCGGCGTCACCCGGCGAGCGAGCTGGCGGTGCGTATGCCGCTGTTTCCGTGGATGCAGTACGCTGGACTCACGCTGCTGGCCGGGATCCTCGTCACCATGGGACTCGATGAGAGCTTTCGCGCCTCGTGGCGCTACGGGGTGCCGTGGCTCGCGCTGATCTCGGCGGCGTATTTTGTGCGGCGAGCACGGGCGCGGGCTGCACAGGCGCAGGCGGGGGCCGCATGACGGACTTCAAGGCGCTGCGGCGCCGCTTCCCGGTGCTCGAACGCAAGACCTACCTCAACAGCGGCTCCTATTGCGCGCTCGCCGACAGCGTGCGCGCGGCGATCAACGCCTACATGGACGAGCGCCTCGAGGTGGGCGCCAACTGGGACGTATGGGTCGCGAAGAACGAGGCGGTACGGCACTCCGTGGCCGCGGTGCTGCACGCGGCACCCGCTGAGATCGCGATCACCGCATCCGCGTCCGCGGGGCTCAATGCGCTCGCGAGTGCGCTCGATTTCCGCGGGGCGCGCCACCAGGTCGTGGTGAGCGACTTCGAGTTCCCGACCAATGCCCAGATCTGGCACGCCCAGGAGCCCCGCGGCGCCCGGATCGTGCACGTGCCGCGGGACGCCGGCGGCGACATCCCGCTCGCGCACTTCGAGCGGCTGATCGATGCCGAGACGCAGCTGGTCGCCGTGACCCAGGTGTGCTTCCGCAACGGTGCGCGGCTCGACATCGAAGGGATCGTCCGCCTGGCGCACGAGCGGGGCGCGCGCGTACTGCTCGACTGCTACCAGGCGGTGGGGGGGCTCGACGTCGACGTGAAGCAGCTCGACGTCGACTTCGCCGTGGGCGGCATGCTCAAGTACCTGCTCGGCACGGCCGGCATCGGCTTCCTCTATGTGCGCGGCTCGCTCATCGCGGAGCTGACGCCGACCCACTCGGGATGGTTCGCACAGGAGGACATCTTCGCCATGGACATCAGCGCCAACCGGCCGTCCAAGAGCGCGCGGCGCTTCGAGGCCGGCACGCCCGCGGTGGTGAACTGCTACGCGGCCGAGGCGGGGCTTGCGATCATTCTGGAAGTCGGCACGGATGCGATCGAGCAACGCGTCCGCGCGCTGACCCGCCGCTGCCTCGGCGCCCTCGAGGGTATCGGCTGGGCGAGCGTGACGCCCGCAGCGGATGCGCGGCGCGGCCCGATGGTGTGCGTGCCGGCACGCGACTGCGCGCAACTGCTCGATACGCTTCTCGCACAGGACATCGTGGTATCGGTGCGCGACGATAACATCCGCGCCACGATCCACTTCTACAACTCGGACGAGGACATCGACCGCTTCGTCGCCGCGCTCGCAGCCCACCGCGACCGGCACCGCCCGCAGACGCGCTCGCGCGGCAGCCCCTAGCTAGTGGGTGGTCGCAGTCAGGCGCAGCAGCTCGTCGATCGAGACGCTGCCCCCGCAGCACAGGAGCACCAGCGTGCGGTTGGCGAATTCCGCGCGCCGCTCGAGGGCCGCGGCGAGTGCGATCGCGCCGCTCGGCTCGAGCACGATCTTGAACTCCTCGAACGCCATGCGCATCGCCCGCCGCACGGCGGCGTCATCCACCGTGATGCCGCGCGCGATGAGGTGTTCCGCCGCTTCGAACGGCACGACTCCGGGACTCACCGCCTGCATTGCATCGCAGATGGTCTGCGGCGTGCCGACATTGCGCTCGCGCTTGTGCGAGAGCAGCGAGCGGCGCATGTCGTCACACGCTTCGGGCTCGACTGCGATGACCTCGGCGCCGTGGCCGAAGTGCTTCTCGGCGAGCGCGGTGCCGGCAATCAGTCCGCCCCCGCCGACCGGACAGAGGATGGTGTCGATGTGTATGTCGTCGCGCTGCGCATCGAGCAGCACCTCGCGCATCAGCGTCGACTGACCGGCGACCACCAGCGGGTCATCGAAGGGATGCAGCAGCGCGTAGCTGTGCTCGGCGGCGATGTCGCGGGCGCGCTCGCTCGCCACTTCCTCGCGGTTGCGCGTGCCGTGCTCGGTGAGCACCACCGTGGCCCCGGCGCGGCGGGTCAGCTCGATCTTGCGCTGCGGGGCGTCGGCGGGCATGACGATGGTGACCGGCACTGCGGCGCGGCGGCCGGCGAGCGCCAGCGCCTGTGCGAAGTTGCCCGAGGAGAAGGCCACCACGCCCCGGCCGCGCTGCTCGCTCGACAGGCGGCTCACGCGAAACAGGGCCCCGCGCATCTTGAAGGAGCCGCCGATCTGCAGCGACTCGGCCTTGAGGAACACGCGCGCGCCGAGCACCGAATCCAGGTAATCGGAGTGCAACAGCGGCGTCCAGCGCACCGCACCGCGCACCGTCTCCCACGCCTGCTCGAGCAGGGCCTTGTCGATCATGGCTGTAGGCACCCTCGCACGCCGGGGCGTCCGGTTCAAGAGCGGCGCCGGTCGCTCGCTCCGGGATAGACTCCGGCGATGGCGGAACCGTATCTGTACACCACCGCGGGCCTCCTCATCGGGCTCATGGTGGGCTTCACCGGGGTCGGTGGTGGCTCGCTCATGACCCCAATCCTGATCCTGCTCTTCGGCCAGACCCCGGGCGTCGCGGTCGGCACGGACCTGTGGTTTGCCGCGGTCACCAAGGTTGCCGCGACCGCTTCCTTTGGGTTCAGCCGGCGCGTCGACTGGCGCATCGTCGGGCGGCTCGCGCTCGGCAGCACGCCGGGGGCGGCGGGCGCGATCCTCTGGGTCGCGACGGCCTACAGTCCACCGGTGGTCGATCACCTGATTCTGCGCGCCCTGGGGGTGATGCTGGTGGTCACCGCGGTGGCGATGGTGCTGCATGGTCCGCTGCGGCACCTGGGCCGCAGCCTCGCCGCCTCGCAGGAGCGCCCCGAGCGCTGGCAGTTCGCGCTCACGGTCGTCACGGGAGTGCTGATCGGTGTGACCATCGCCCTCACTTCGGTCGGCGCCGGTGCGCTCGGCACGGTGGCGCTCGTCTGGCTCTACCCGCACCGGCTCTCCTCCGATCGACTGGTGGCGACCGATATCGCGCATGCACTGCCGGTCACGGTGATCGCCGGCATCGGTCATGCGGCGCTCGGACACGTGAATCTGCCGGTGCTGGCGTACCTCCTGATCGGCTCCATCCCCGGGATCCTGCTCGCCTCGCGCATCGTCATCCGTTTGCCGCAGGTGGTCACCCGCACCCTGATCGCCGTGATGCTGCTGCTCGCCGCGGGCCGTATCCTCTCGGCGGCCTTCGGCCTGTGACGGACACCGGTGTCGCCGCGAGCGGGTGCCGCCTCAGGGCGCGCGGTGCTGCGGATAGAGCCCGTGCACCTGACCGAAGAGCCGCGTGAGTCCAAAGAGCGCATCGATCATCGGCGTCGCAACCCCGACCCGGGCGCCGATCTCGTGCACCGCGCCGACGAGCGCATCGAGCTCGAGCGAGCGGCTCGCCTCCACGTCCTGCAGCATCGAAGTCTTGAACACGCCGAGCTTGCGGGTCACGGCCTGACGGTCATCGGCCGATTCGCGCACCTCGCAGCCGATGCGTGCGCCGACCGCGGCGGCCTCGCGCATCGCGCCGGCGCAGAAGGTGCGCACCAGCTCATCATCCAGCACCCGGTCGGTGGTGGCGCCGGTGAGGGCGGAGACCGGGTTCATGGTCATGTTGCCCCAGAGCTTGTACCAGACGTCGTAGCGGATGCGCGGCGAACAGCTCACCTCGAATCCGGCGCGCGTGAAGAGCTCGCCGAGGCGGGTGACGCGCGCCGAATCGCCCCCGGTGGGCTCCCCGACGATGAGCCCGCGGCCCATGCGATGACTCGTGACCCCCGGCTCAGCTATCGAGGCGCTCGCATGCACCACGCACCCCACCACGCGGCTCACCGGGATCGCCGCCGCGATGGCGCCGCCCGGATCGACGCTCTCGAGCGGACGCGCGGCGAGCGCGGGCGTGCCGGCACCGAACCACCACGGCACCCCGTTCATGGCGGGCAGCACCAGGGTGTCGGGTGAGAAGAGGGGCGCGAGCGTCGCAGCGAGGGCGGGGAGCGACTGTGCCTTGAGCGCGAGGATCACCAGATCGTGGCTGCCGAGCTCGCGCGGATCGTCGGCGGCCGCGGCTGCTGGTGCCGTAAGCAGCTCACCCCCCTGACGCAGCCGCCAGCCGTGATCGCGCAGCGCCACCAGCGTCGTGCCGCGCGCCAGCGCCGCGACCGCGTTGCCGGGATCGAGTGCGAGGCGGGTACCGAGGAAGCCGCCGATGGCGCCGGCGCCGACGACGCAGATTTTCACGGCCGGGCTCTCGCGCCCTAGCCCATGTGCAGGCCGCCGTTGAGCGAGAAGTCGGCGCCGGTGGCGAAGGCCGACTCATCGCCCGCCAGCCACGCGACGATCGAGGCGATCTCCTCGGGCGTGCCGAGCCGCTTGACCGGAATGCCGGCCACGATCTTCTCGAGGCGCTCGGGCTTGACGGCCTTCACCATGTCGGTGCCGATGTAGCCCGGCGAGACGGTGTTGACCGTGACGCCGCGCGCGGCCACTTCCTGGGCGAGCGCCATCGTGAAGCCGTGAATACCCGCCTTGGCGGTCGAGTAGTTGGTCTGGCCGAACTGGCCGCGCTGGCCGTTGACGGAGGAGATATTGACGATGCGGCCCCAGCCGCGCTCGAGCATGCCGTCGATGACCTGCTTGGTGACGTGGAAGAGTGAGTTCAGGTTGGTGTCGATCACCTGGCGCCACATCTCATTCGTCATCTTCTGGAACAGGCCGTCGCGGGTGATACCGGCGTTGTTGACCAGGATGTCGATGTCGCCGACTTCGGCGCGTGCCACTTCGAAGGCGCGCTGGGTGGAATCCCAGTCCGACACGTTGCCTTCCGAGGCGTGGATATTCAGGCCCTCGGCGCGCATCTCGGCGAGCCAGCGATCCTTGCGCTGCGAGCCGGGGCCGCAGCCGGCGATCACGGTGTAGCCCTCTTTGGCGAGACGCCGGCAGATCGAAGTCCCGATGCCGCCCATGCCGCCGGTCACATAAGCAATGCGCTTTTTCTGGGTGCTCATGGCCTGTCCCATCGTTGCGTTTATTAGTACGCCGATTTTCGGCGTGCGTCCATCGCCGCCCCGGGCGCGCGCTCAGCCGCGCACGTAGCTTCCGGGTGCCTCGCCGAGATCACCGGAGGCGGGCGCGGCGACGGCGCGTGCGGGCAGCTGTTTCGCGGCCGAATGCGTCGCGAGCCAGTGCTCCCAGGCGGGCCACCAGGAGCCCTCGTGCAGCGGCGCGCGATGGTGCCATTCCTCGGGCGTCGGCGTCGTCGTCGCGTCCGACCAGGTGAGGAGCCGATGGCGCCGCTTGGGATGCACCGGTCCGCTCACGATCCCGGCGTTGTGTCCGCCGCTCGTGAGGAGAAAGGTGTAGTCGGTGCTGCGCGTCAGGCCGCGCAGCTTATAGACCGAATGCCAGGGCGCGACGTGATCGGTCTCGGTCCCCACCACGAACATGGGCAGATGCAGCTTCCTGAGGTCCACCGGCTCGCCGCCGAGCGTGAAGTCCCCGCTCGCGAGCTCGTTCTTGAGATACAGCCGCTCGAGGTACTCGCTATGCATGCGGCACGGCATGCGCGTGCCGTCGGCGTTCCACGCCATGAGGTCGTTGACCTTGGGGCGCTCGCCCTTGACGTACTGATCGACCGCGGGCCCCCACATCAGATCGCGCGAACGCAAGAGCGCGAACGCCCCGCCCATGCGCTCGCTCTCGAGTACCCCGGTCTTGCTCATCATGGCCTCGAGTATCGCGATCTGGCTCGGCGTGATGAACACCGAGAGCTCGCCCGGCTCGCTGAAGTCGGCCTGGGCAGCGAACAGCGAGACGGAAGCCAGAGAGCGATCGTGCCGCGCGGCGAGCAGCGCCGCCGCGATGGTGAGCAGCGTGCCGCCAATGCAATAGCCGACCGCGTGCACCTTGTGATCGCCAACGATGCGCCGCACCTCGGCGAGCGCCTCGAGGAAGCCGAGCTGCACGTAGTCCTCGAGACCTAAGTCGCGGTCGGTGGCGTCGGGGTTCTTCCAGGAGATCATGAAGACCGTGTGGCCCTTCTCGACCAGGTAGCGCACCAGGGAGTTGCGCGGCGAGAGATCGAGGATGTAGTACTTCATGATCCAGGCCGGCGTGATCAGCACCGGCTCGGCGTAGACGTCCGGAGTCTGGGGCGAGTACTGCAGCAGCTCGACCAGGCGGTTGCGATAGACGACCTTGCCGGGCGTCACCGCCACGTCCTTGCCGACCTCAAACTGCGAGGCGGCTGAGGCCCGGCCGCGCCCGCTCGCCATGCGCTCGACGTCCTCGACCCAGTGCTTGAGACCGCGGATGAGGTTGTGGCCCGATTCCGCCACGGTTTGCTTCAGGAGCTCGGGGTTGGTCTGCAGGAAGTTGGCGGGCGAGGCCGCATCGATCAGCAGGCGGCCGGCGAAACTGGCGCGTGACAGCCCGTGATCGGCGCTGCCCGGGTGCGTCAGCGCCTGGTGCCACCAGCTCGCCCAGTTGTTGTAGGCGCGCGCGTAGACATTGAAGGGCCAGACATTCCAGGCCGGGTCGGCGAAGCCCTTGTCCTCGTGCCCCGGGGGGAGCGGTTCGCCGGAGGCGGCGCGGGTAGCGAACTGCCAGCTGTCGAGCATCTTCTCGTAGGCGCTGCGCGCGAGCTCGGCCTGGCGGGGAGGGTGGGTGGCGACGTTCAGGTACCACTCCCACCAGGCGCGCGCGTAGTCATCGGGCGCGAGGCCGCCGGTGAGCGCCGCCAGCTGGGCGCGCAGATTGCGCTCGACCTGGGTCTTCAGATCGGCGCCGGCGCCGGCGCCCGCGGGCGCATCGGCTTTCTTATTCGTGTGGCTGGTCAAAGGCGGTCTCCATAAAGCGCGCCCGGAGGTGTCGCCACCCCCGGGCGCGGGATACCGCCAAGATATCAGGCCGCCTTGCGGACCGGCACTGCCTTGGCCGCCATCTCGCTGCCAAGCTGGCTGAACTTCGACTGGATCTCGGTCGCGACGGTCGAGAACTCCTGCATGCGCTCGCGCATCTTCTCGACGAGCTGGCTCTGGAGCTCGTTCTGCTTGCTCATCAGCTCGGTCGCGTCCTTGGCCAGGAAGCTGGCGTGTACGCGGGCCAGGCTCGACTCGAGGACGTCCCCGGCGAACTGGTACTGCAGGCGGGCGAGGCGCTCGAAGGTCTTGAAGCCTTCCTGCTGGGCCTTGAGGACCGGCGCGAAAGCGTCACGGGTGGCATTGATCAGGGTGCTGGTGTCGAAGGTCGTCATGTTCGTGCTCCTGTATGGGGTCTCCATGGAGGAGCATTATCCATATTTTTGTATGCAGTGCAAGAGAAATCCATCGGAACTGGTCGTGAATTGTACTTATGTTATAAGTCTATGATAATACTTATAAAATATCTTAAGCATCAACCAGTTTAATCGCACTTAATTTTGCATTGCACCCATTAGACATTCCTAGATGCGCAGCCCGGCGTCCACCTCGAGGCAGCGGCCCGTGAAGAGCTCGTTCTCGAAGATGAACCCGACCGCGTGCGCGATCTCCTCGGGCTCGCCGAGGCGGCCGAGCGGAATCGGGGCGGTCATGCGTGCGAGTGCCTCGGGCTTCATGCCCTCGACCATCGGCGTGCGCACGAAGCCCGGCGCCACCGCGCCCACGCGGATGCCGTGACGGGCGAGCTCTTTCGCCCACACGACCGTCATCGCCATCACACCCGCCTTGGCGGCGCTGTAGTTGGTCTGGCCCGCATTCCCCGCGCGGCAGACGCTCGAGATGTTGACGATCACTCCGCCGTGCCCGAGCGCGACCATGCGCTCGGCCGCCTCGCGCGCGCACAGGAACACGCCCGTGAGATTGACGTCGATGACCGACTGCCACTGGTCGAGAGTCATCTTGCTCACCACCCGGCCGTCCTTGATCTTGAGCAGCAGGGCATCGCGCACGATGCCGGCGTTGTTGACGAGCCCGTCGAGACGGCCGAAGTCGCGCGTCACCTCATCGAGCGTGCCGACCACGCTCGCCTCGTCGGCGACGTTGGCGACGTAGGGGCGCGCCGTGGCGCCGAGCTGCACACAGCTCGCGCGGGTCTCACCGAGGTCGGCGTCGTTGCTGTCGAGGAGCGCGAGCTGCGCGCCCTTTCTGGCGAAATGCTGCGCCAGCGCGCGGCCGATACCGCGGCCTGCGCCGGTCACGAGAATGGTTTTGCCGCGAACGTCCACCTTGCGATTACTCCTTGGGTTTTACCCGGGGCCGCATCGGGCCCGGCACGACCTTGGCGTCGAGGGCGCACCGCACCCTCGCCTCGGGCCGTCGCCGGCCTTCAGCCGCGGCGCTTGCCGCCGCCCGGGGTCGAGGGTTTGTCGGCCTCCGTGGCCGAGGGGGTCGAGGAGAAGGCGGAGAGCATCGACGCCTGCATCTTTGCCCACATCTCCATGTTCTGCCGCGTCATCTCGGCGAGTGGCGCCATCGGCGTCTCGAGCACCTTGGCCATCTCCGCCTGCATCACGTTCTGCTGACGCAGCAGCCCGCCGATGCTGCGCTCGAGATAGGTGGTCAGCATCTGCTGGATGGGATTGCCGTAGAAACGGATGATGGCTTCCAGCAGCTGCGTGCTTAAGACCGGGGTGCCGAACTGCTCCTGGCTGGCGATGATCTGCAGCAGGATGTTGCGCGTCAGGTCGTCGCCGCTCTTGTCGTCGATCACCTTGATGCGCTCGCCGCCCGCGATGAGCTTGCGCAGATCGTCGAGCGTCACGTGACGGCTGTCCCGCGCGTCGTAGAGACGGCGGTTGGCGTATTTGCGTATCAGTCGCTCTTCGGCCATGGTGGCGAAGCCTTTCGGACGTGGCATCGGCGGCGGATACTAGCGTGGGTGTATGCGGCGCACAATGACGGACGTCACGCCCCGCCGGGCGGCCCGAGACCCCTTCCGCAAGGCTGTTTTTCCTAGCAAAATCCAAGATTCAGAACTCATTTCGAGCCCCCCGTCTCCCAACATTTGCGCAGCGCATACATGATCGGAAACCCCTTCGCGACCGGCTCCGCCTCCGACGCCGCGTTCACCGCCGCGGCGGGGCGCTTCTTCGAGCTGTTGAAGACCTTCACTACAGCGCCCGCGGCGGCCACCGGGCGGGCCCCGGACTTGGGCCTGCTCGGCGCGCAGCTCGCCGCGCAGTTCGAGCAGTGGCTGAAGGGCTCAGCCGGCGCTGGCGCCTCCTTGGCCGCCGCGGCGGGCTTTCCGGGAGGATCGCCGGGCTGGCCGCCGGGGGCGGTGCCGCTCGGGCCGGCCGCCGCCGGGCACGGCGGAGAGGCGCAGCAGGCCTGGGAGCTCCTCATGAAGCTGGGGTCTTTGCAGGGCGAGCTGGCGCGGTATTGGAGCGAGATCGCCCAGGACTCGGCGCAGCGCTTCACCGCGCGGGTGGGAAGCACGGGGGCGTCGGGCCTCACCTCAGAAGGGGCGCTCGCCCTCTACGAGACCTGGGTGCAATGCGCGGAGGAAGCCTACGCGGCGACCGTGCGCAAGGACGACTTCTGCCGCCTCCAGGCGCAGCTCGCCAACACGGCCACCGCGCTCCTCCTCGCGCAGCGCCGGCAGGCCGATGCGCTGGCGCGGGCGTGGGGGCTGCCGACGCGGGAGGAGGCGGATGCGCTGCAGCGGCAGCTGCGGGAACTGCGGCAGCAGTTCAGGGAGCGCACTGGCGCGCCGCGCCCGAGCGCACCGGCGGGCAAGGCCGCGCCGCGCAAGGCCGCAGCCAAACCCAAGGCCGCTGCCAAACCCAAGGCCGCCAAGGGCCGCCACGCCGCCCCGCGCCGGGCTCGTGCGCGCCGGCGCGGGCGCTCTTGAGCGATCCGCGCACCGGTCCTGCGGGCCTTTTCGCCGACCTCGGCACCCGCGCGGCCGAGACCCTCGCGCGGCTGCGCCTGGCGCGCGACGTCGAAGTCGGCTGCTCGGCGCGGCGTGCGGTGTGGAGCGAGGAGAAGACCACGCTCTACGAGTACCTGCCGCTTGCAGGCGCGCCACGCGCCCGGCGGCGGCCGCTGCTGGTGTGCTTCGCGCTCGTCAATCGTCCCTACATCCTCGATCTGCAGCCCGACACCTCGCTCATCCGGCGGCTGCTCACTGCGGGCTTGCAGGTCTACATGGTCGACTGGGGCGATCCGGATGACGGCGATCGGCTGCGCGAGCTCAACGATTATCTCGAGCAGGGCCTGGGCGGGTGCGTGCGCCACATCCTCGCTGCGCAGGGCATCGACTCGCTCGATCTCATGGGCGTGTGCCAGGGAGGGGTCTTCAGCCTCTGCTACAGCGCGCTGCACCCGGCGCAGGTCGCCAATCTCGTCACGCTCACCACCGCGGTGGACTTTCAGACGCCCGAGGATCTGCTCTCGAAATGGATGCGCGACCTCGACACGGAGCTCCTCGCGCAAGCCGGCAACGTGCCGGGCGAGCTGCTGAACGCGCTGTTCCTCGCGCTCATGCCGTTTCGCCTCACCCAGCAGAAGTACGTGCGCCTGCTCACCGGCGGCGCCGATCAGCGCGCGGTGGAGGATTTCGTGCGCATGGAGCGCTGGATCTTCGACAGCCCGCCGCAGGCGGCCGTGGCGCTCACGCAGTTCGTGCGCTGGTTCTACCAGGAGAACCGTTTGATTCGCGGGACGCTCGAGCTCGGCGGCCGCGCCGTGGATTTAAAGAGCGTCCGGGCACCGCTCCTCAACCTCTACGCGAGCGCCGATCACATCGTGCCGCCGGCCGCCTGCGCGGCGATGGGGCGCCTCATCGGCAGCCGCGACTACACCGCCTGCGCGATCGACACCGGTCACATTGGCATGTACGTGAGCCGCAAGGCGCGCGAGGAGATTCCGCAGCGGATCATCCAGTGGCTCGAGGCGCACCGTGGGAGCCCGAGGCCGCACCGGTAGCCGCCCCGGGAAGCCGCCGGCCACTGCGCTCAGTAGCCCTTCGTGATATCGACCACGGAGAGCATGCGCTCACCCGCCACGTAGCGGCGCAGATTCTCGACCAGCACGGCATCGCGCGTCTGCTCCGCCACGGCAGTGTTGGCCGCGACGTGCGGCGTGATGATGAGATGCGGCGCGTGCCACAGCGGGCTGTCGGGCGGCAGCGGCTCCGGATCGACGACATCGAGTCCTGCACCGGCGATCGTGCCGGCATTGAGCGCAGCCACCAGGTCCGCCGTCACGGTGCTGCCGCCGCGTCCGATGCTGATGAAGTAGGCGGAGCGCTTCATGGCCGCGAAGAACTCCTTGTTGTAGATGCCGGTCGTCTCCGGGGTGAGCGGCAGGCAGTTGACCACGAAGTCCGCGTCGCGCGTGAGTCTTACGAGCTCGTCCGGCAGCCCGACGTAGCTCACGAAGTCCGGCCCTTCGTGGCCGGTGGCACGGGTCGCCACCACGCGCATGTCCAGAGCATGGGCGCGCCGGGCCACTTCGGTGCCGATGCCGCCGAGTCCCGCGATCAGCACGGTCTTGCCGCCGATATCCTGAAGCTCGGGCGCTGACTCAAACGCCTCCCAGTGGCCCTGGGACTGCTCGCGGTAGAACTCCTCGAAGTGACGACTCAGCGCCAGCATCAGCGCGATGACGTGCTCGGCGATGCTGGGTCCCATGGTGCGCTGCAGGTTGGTGACGAGCGGCGCCCGCTCGCGCAGCAGCGGCTGCGCCACGCAGCGCTCGACGCCGGCCGCGGGCCATTGAATCCACTGAAGGTGCGTGGCGGCCTTCAGCACCGGCTCCGTGCACACACCGATGGTGGCATCCGCCGCCGCGATGTCCGCGGGCGTCGCCGCGTCGATGTCGATGATCCGCGCCGCGGGCGCGGTCTGCTGCAGTTGCGGCAGGAGGTCGTGCGCGGAGTGGTTGACGAGGATGACGCGCGGCGGCCGCCAGCCGCCTCGCTCGCGCACCGGAGTCGGTGCGACGTGCAGGCCGAGGCTCCCGATCAGTTGCGCTGCGGAGGCGGGCTCTGCGGCCGGGGTGACGGTCGCCGCCGACGCGGCAGCCCCCGTTGGCACGGCGAGCAGCGTGAGCGAGAGGACAACCAGCCCGGCGGCGGTTCGCGAACTCATTGAGGTCCCCCCACAGTGATCGGCGATTATGCGGCTGAGTCTACAACACGCCGCGCGTCCCCACGGGCCCGCCACAGGTCCGTACGGCTCACGCGTGGGGCGCCGAGCTGGCATCGTCACGTGCCAGGAGCGTCAGGATCCGGCCGAAGCCGTGGCGCCGCGCGGTGTTCTCGATGTCGCGGCGTAATGCCGGCGCGCTGGCCGCGTGCCGGGCGCGCAGCAGCTCCCAGGCGGCGAGCTTCGCCTCCAGCGACCAGCCCAGCCAGTGGCGATGCTCGGCGTCCGCCGCCAGGGTCAGCAGCCGCTGCGCGGACTTCGGGTCGGCGTGCGTCGCATCACCGATGCGCGCCATCGCGATGTCCACCACGTAGACCTCCTGGCGGGAGGTCATGGACTGGCGCAGCGTGCGCGCACGCTCCAGCGCCCGGTCGCGCGCCGCGGTGTCGCCGAGCGTCTGCGCGCACAGGGCCAGCAGCGCCTCGGCATCCGCTTCCCCGGTACGCTCCTCCGCGGCGGCAAAGCCGTGGCTCGCCTCCTGGAGAGGCTCGCGTGCGGCGCTGCAGTGGCCCTCATCCATGGCGAGCTGCGCGAGCATCATGAGCGAGTTGTAGCGATAGCTGGAGTCCCCACCCTTGCCGACGCGGCGGATGACCTCCTCGAACCCGGCACGCGCCCCGGCCGCGTTGCCACGGTCGCTTTCGATGAGCGCGCAGGTGAAGCCGGCAAAGATCGCGAACTGCGGATCACTGAGCGGCGCCGCCTCCGCCATCGCGCGGCCGCAGGTCGCGCGCGCCGCCTCGAGCTCGCCGCGCATGCGCTGCACGTCGGCGATGTTGGCGAGCGGCCAGGCTGTCTGATGACCGGCGCGCGCATTGAGCGCCACGACCTCGCGGTATTCGCCGAGTACTTCGTCGGTCGCTGCCTCATCGGAAGCGATGGTGGCGAGCGCCTGCACCGTCCAGGACTGCAGCCCCAGGTCACCCGTTTCGCGGGCGAGCTCGAGCGAGTTGCGTGCCGCGGTCTGGGCGCCGTCGCGATCGCCCGCCAGCCACAGCATGTTGCACAGGTCCCGATAGACGGCAGCTATGCCCGCCAGATCGCCGATGCTGCGATCGAGCTCCATGGCCTGCTGGAATTCCTCGCGCGCCTCCTGGTTGCGGTTGAGATTGGAGAGTGCCCGCGCCAGGGCGGTGCGCGCGGTCGCCTCGCCGCGCGGATTACGGATCGCGCGGTAAGCGGCGATCGCGGCGACGAGACTCGCGCGGGCCTCCTCGTTCTTGTGGAGCAGCGAGCGTGCGGCGGCCAGCGCGAGCTCGGCGTCGGCCACGAGTCCGGCGGCGTCATGCTGCTGCGCGAGACGCAGCGCGCCCTCGGCATGGTGTTCGCTGCCGCGTGCGTCGTCGAGCGCGCCCGGCCATGCGTGCCGCGGCGAGCTCGACCCGCGGATCATTGGCGGCGTCCGGTAGCCGCGCGAGTTCCGCCAGTGTGGCCTGCGCCCCTGGCACGGCGCCGGCCGCGATCTGTGCGTCGATGGCCTGCAGGTGGTACTCGATGCTCGCGGGCCGCAGACGGATCAGCGCGCGCCAGGCGGCGGCGGCCTTGCTCCACTCGGCGTGCGCGGCGTAGACGACCGCTTCGGTCTGCAGGCGTTGCTCGGGCGGCAGGTTGGCCGCCTTCTGCGCCGCCTGCTCGGCGGCCGCCAGCGCCTTGTCGCGATAGCCGAGTGCCGACCACGCCTGAGCGAGGTAGGCGTAGGCGGGCGCGTAGCCGGGGGCTTCGGCGATCGCTTCGAGGAGCTCATCGCGGGCCCGCGCGGCGTCATAGTGCTGCAAGGCGTCGAGCGCGAAACCGAGCCGCCGCGCCACATCGAGATTCGGCGGCTGGGCGTTGGGGACGAGCCCGAGGGCCTGTGCATCCGGGAGGCGCGCGCCGAGCTTGCCGCGCAGCGTCGCGCCCGCCTGTGCCGCGAGCGCGATCAGGCCCGAGGCTGCCGACTGATCGGACACGGCCGCCAGCAGCGCTCCGCTGCGCGTGTCCTGCAATGCGATATCGACGCGCAACGGGGCATTGTCCGCGGAGCCCGCCACCAGATAGCTACCGCTGATCACGTAGTCCGCATCCAGGCGCTGGCGCAGCCGTGCGAGCGTCGCAGTCGAGTAGCCGCCGGCGGCCGGCGCAGACAGGTCCGCGCTCGCATCGCGCACCAGCTCGTCCGGAACCACCTGCACGTTGTCGGCGACGCTCAGCTCAGAGCCGAGCATCTCGCTCAGGGCCGGTGCGAGCCAGGCGTCCTTGGGGTTACGCGAGAGGTTGGTGAAACCGACCAGCGCGATGGTGTGACCGAGGTGGCCCGAGGCTGGCGCAACGTGCGGTCGGATCGCGAGCCGCCAGCCGATGCCGAGCAGCAGCAGTAGTCCCACCCCTGCCGCGATCGTCATCAGCCAGCCGCGCGGCAGCACCCGGTGCGCGGCTGGTGCTGCCACGGGCGTGGTGGCGGGTGCGGCGGCGGCCGCCGCTGCCGCGCCGGGCGGCGCCGCCCCCGCCGATTGGAGCGGGACGCCGCCCCCGGTTGCGACCGGCGCGACGAAGCGGTAGCCGACCTTCGGCACCGTCTCGATGAAGCGTGAGTCGTGCTCGCCGTCACCGAGTGCGCGGCGGATGAGCCAGATGTGCTTAGTCAGATTCGACTCATCCACGTAGCCGCGCGGCCAGAGCAGCTTCATCAGCTCGTCCTTGCTGACCACGTGGCCGGCGCGCTCGACCAGCAACACCAGGGTGTCGAACACCTTGGGCGTGAGCGCGATGGGCTTGCCGCCCTCGGACAGCCGCCGCTCCGCCGGCTCGAGCGTGAAGCCCGCGAATCGATAGACCGGGTTTTCCAACTCGGACATGGACTTGAGGACTCCGGTCGGCCGGCAGGAAGTTTGCCAGAAAACTCCCACCCGCACGGCAGCGACAGATCTGCGCCCGCCGGCCCAACCTCCCGCGCCGTCAAGCGCAGGTATCGGGATCGCGCCTTACAGCGCGGCAGGGGGTGAGGGATGTCGGCAATGCAGCATCACTGGCTCGGGCGCCTGGCGCTCGTGTCCGCAGTGCTCGCTGCCGGTCTTCCGGCGGCCGCGCTCACGAGCGCCACCCTGACGCCCGCTCCCGCGGTGCACGAGCTCGACTGGCGCACCAGCCCGCTCGATCTGAACCTGCGCGGCCTCAACGGCGAGCGCTTCCGCTTCCGCTGTCCGCCCGGTAAGCCCGTGCCGGGACAGGTTATCGGCAGCGGCCCCTACACCGACGGCTCCTCGATCTGCTCCGCCGCAGTGCATGCGGGCGCCATCCGCGCCGCGAGCGGCGGCCTGGTGACCATCGAGGTACGCCCCGGGCAGACGCACTACGTGGGCTCGGTCAGCCACTACGTGCAGAGCGAGGATTTCAACGAGTTCTGGAGCGGCAGCTTCCTGGTCATCGCACCGGAAGCCGCCGCTCCACCGCCCTGATCCGCGCGCCGGGGCAGGGAGCGCGCGCACACCGCTACAACACTGGGAGTCACCTCATGAGAACCACCTTGATCATCTGCGCATTGCTGGCACTGCCGGGCGCCGCGTACGCCGCCGACAGTCCCTGGAACGGCACCTGGAAGCTCGATGCCGCCAGGAGTCATCTCACCGGCCAGACGTTCACCTATTCGGAGCGGCCCGGCGGCATGCTCCACTACGAGGACGGCAGCACGGCGAGCTTCGACTTCGGCCTCGACGGCAAGGAGTACAAGACCTGGGCCGATCGAACGACGACCTGGACCGCCGCCGGCAAGAACGCCTGGGACACCGTCACGCGCGTCGCCGGCAAGGTGCACTCCAAGGGACACTTCGCGCTCTCCGAGGACGGCAAGACGCTCACCATGACGCTCACGGGCACGCGGCCTGACGGACAGGACGTCCACGAGGAGGATGTCTTCAGCCGGGTCAGCGGCACCGAAGGTCTGGTCGGCACGTGGCGGACCACGAAGGTGACCAATCCCGCCGGACCGCAGACTTTCATCATCTCCTCGCCGGCCGCGGGCGTCCTGCACTACGACATTCCGGACATGAAGGTCTCGGTCGAATGCAGCGCCAACGACAAGGACTATCCGCTCACCGGACCGGGCATGCCTCCCGGGGCGACCATCAGCTTCAAGCGTGTCAGCGCCACCAAGATCCACTACACGATGAAGATCAACGGCAAGCCGGACAGCGTCGGCGTTCAGACCATTGCGGCCGACGGAGCGTCCTTCACGGATACCAACTGGAATCCGGGTCAGGCGAGTGAGAAGACGACTTCCGTCTACGTGAAGCAGTAGGCACTCGTGGTCAGCCGGTCGGGCCGCATGGCCCGGCCGGCGAGCCGCGCGACAGCTGCGACCCAAGCCCCTTCACTGCCTGAGGCGAGGAGTTTTCCTGCATGAATACTGTGACCACCCGTCTCATCGCCGAGCGCCGCTTCTATGTGGGTGCGGCTCTGGGCGTCGTTGTGATCGTACTGGCCGGCTTCAGCATCGACCTCGACCTGCTGCGCGACATGAGTGGCCTGAGCGCGCTGGTGCGCCTGCACGGCGCGGTGATGTTCGGCTGGATCGCGCTGTTCGTCACGCAGACCGTGCTCGTGGCGCGCCACCGCGTCGACCTGCATCGGCGCCTGGGAATCTTCGGCGCGGCGCTCGCCGCCGTGATCGTCATTGCCGACACCGCGACCGCACTCGTTGCCTTTCGCCTCGGCGGCCACCACCTGCCGCCCGGGATGCCCGCGCCGCTGTTCCTGGCCTCTGCGTTGTTCGATCTGCTGACCTTCGCGATCCTCGTGAGTGGCGCCATCGCGCTGCGTCGCAGGAGCGACTGGCACAAACGGCTGATGCTGCTGGGCGTCATCATGGTGCTCGATGCCGCGCTGGCGCGCTTCATCAGCGCTTACACCTCGTGGGGGCTCGACCCCGGGATCGCGCGCGATGGGCTGGTCCTCCTCTGCGTCGTCATCGACACACTGCGCTACCGCCGTTTGCATCCGGCGTTCGCCCTCGGCGGGCTGCTGGTGTTCGTGACCGACCCGCTGGCGGGCTGGGTGGCGGCACTCCCTGTCTGGGCGCGCTTGTGCGCCTCCCTCGCCTGACCCCCGCAAACTCCCGATACCCCGGAGGCACCCATGAAGATGCGTTACCTCTCGACAATGATCGTCGTGTTACTCGCCTCGCTGGCCGGCTGCACGGACCTGGTGTCAGTCGGCGCAGATCCGACCTCGGACGAATCCGCGCTGCTCGCCGCTGAGGGTCACGGCCCGGCCGCCGTGCAAAGCCACGAGTTCGAGCGCGCACTGATGGTCGCCACCTATCACAAGCCCTAGGCCGCTTCTGTCGGCGGCCCTGGCTGAAGCAACTCAAGGAGCTGTCATGAGCAAGCGCTATCTGTCCGCGGTTTTCCCTTTGTTGGCGGTGCTCGCGGGCTGCGAAAGCATGGCGACAGCGGCACCCGATCCGGTCCGCGAAGAAGCCGCGATCCGCGCCACCGATGCGCGCTGGCTCGCCGCGGCGCAGTCCCACGACCTGGAGCGCACCGTTTCCTATTGGTCGGACGATGTCTACATGATGCCGCCGGGCGGGCCACCGATCGTGGGCAAGGAGGCGCTGCGGCGCTACATCGCCGGAGCCTTCGCAATCCCGGACTTCTCGATCACGTGGGTGACGGACCACGTGTGGGTCGCCAGGTCGGGGGATCTCGCCTATGCCGTAGGCACCGACACCATCCGCCTGAGCTCACCCGAGGGCAAGCCGGTGGTCGAGCACAACAAGGCCGTGGCGGTATGGAGAAAGGAGCCGGATGGCTCCTGGAAGTGCGCCGTCGACATCTGGAATGCGGCGCCGGCACAGCCGTGAGCGCGCCGGCCGACGCGGCGATCCCGACAGGCTGGCGGCCGGTGGATCGGTCGCGGCGCCTGTTCATGGTTCTGGCGCTCGGCATTGCAGCCGTGGTGTTCGTCGGCTTCGCGCGCTCGTACTATCTCAAGGGCCTCTTCGGCACGCGTGCGCTGCCGCTGGCGCTGCACGTGCACGGCCTGCTCATGTCGACCTGGTTCGTCCTGTTCGTTGCGCAGACCTGGCTCATCGCCGCGCGCCGCACCATGCTGCATCGGCAGCTTGGCATTGCCGCAGCCATCCTCGCCGCGCTCATCGTCCCCTCCGGCGTCGCTCTCACGGTGGTGGCGCTCGAACGGGAGGTGCAAGCGCACGTACAGGGCAGGATGCATTACCTGCTGCTCATCAACACCGTGAACCTGCTGCTGTTCGGCGCCTTGGTCGGCAGCGGCCTCCTGCTGCGCGCCCGCGCGGCAGCCCACAAACGCCTGATGCTGCTCGCCGCGGTCACGTTGCTGGCGCCGGCCGCCGCGCGCGCCGCAACGCTGTTCGCGCACGGACCGGTGCCCCAGCTGCTGGCGTTCTACGCCTGCATCGCGGTCTGTGTGCTCGCCGATACGCTGCGCCACGGCAGGCTGCACCCGGTGCTCGGTTGGGGCGCGCTCGCGGTCATCGCCGCCTTCCAGCTGAGCTATCTGGCGGTGCTGACACCCGGGTGGATGCTGATCGTGCACAGATTGTTCGGAGGTTAGATGGACGATGGGGTTCTTTCAGCGTGAATGCGATCGCCCCCCGGCTGCAGGCCCCGGTGCGCGTGTATGCGGGCGCGGCGCTGGCGGTCGCGACCCTGGTGTTCGCAGGCTTTGCGCGCAGCTACTACCTGCGCGGCTTCTTCGTCCACGTGCGCGCGATCACTCCGCTGGTGCACGCTCATGGGATCCTGATGAGCGCGTGGATCGCGTTGTTCGTGACCCAGGTGCTGCTGATCGCCCGCCGCCGGCCGGATCTGCACCGTCGACTGGGGCTCGCGGGTGCGGCGCTTGCCCCCCTCATCGTCGCGTTCGGCTCGCTCACGGTGGCGGCGGCCATCGAGCGGCGCTTCCCGGAGGCTGGCCCGCTGCGCTTCGGGCGCATATTCGTCGAGTTCGACGGACTGAGCCTGTGGGTATTTGGCGCACTGGTATGCGCGGCTCTCGTGTGGCGGCGACGCCCGGACGTGCACAAGCGGCTGATGCTGTGCGCCACGGTGGCGCTGCTCCCTCCCGCGGTCGGCCGGATTGCCGAGTACGTGCTGCCGGGGAGCGACTGGGATCTGGTGATCGCCGCTGCAACCACGAGCGCGTTTGTTCTGGTCTGCGCGCTCGTGGACACGCTGCGGCTCGGGCGGCTGCATCCGGCGATGGCCTGCGGAACCGCGTGCGTGCTGGCGGCGAACCTGTTGACGCAGCTCGCGCAGGTCGGCGACTGAGCTTACGCCATGCCCCCGCTCACCGAGAGCACCTGCCCGGTGACGTAGGCGGCATCCGCTGACACGAGGAACGCGACGACGCCCGCGACCTCCTCGGGACTGCCGAGGCGATTCATCGGCACCAGCCGCTCGATGGCCGCGGCATCGAACAGTCCGTCGGTCATGGGAGTTGCGATGATGCCCGGGGCGACCGCGTTCACCGTGACGCCGCGCGTCGCGACTTCGAGAGCCAGCGCCCGGGTGGCGGAGTTGAGCGCGCCCTTGGCGGCGGCATAGTTGACCTGGCCCTTGTTGCCGATGAGCGCGGCGATCGAGGAGACACTCACGATCCGGCCCCAGCGCGCGCGGATCATCGGCAGGAGCAGCGGCTGCGTCGCATTGAAGAACCCATTGACCGAGACGTCGATCACCCGGTGCCACTGCGCCGCGCTCATGCCGGGCATCACCGCGTCAGCGTGTACGCCGGCGTTGTTGACGAGAATCTGGATCGGGCCGGCCTCGAGCGCCGCCTCGAGCGCTCCCCGGGTCGCCTCGGTATCGGTGATGTCGAAGCGCACGGTCTCGGCGCGGCCGCCGGCGGTGAGGATGTCGCGCACCAGCGCCTCGGCGACGCCGACGGCCTGATGGCAGTGCACGTACACGTGGTGGCCCTCGCGGGCGAGCCGGCGGCAGATGGCGCCGCCGATGGCGCCGCTCCCGCCGGTGACGAGCGCGCGCTTACCGCCGCTCATGCGTGCGTCCCGGTGCCCACCGGCTGCACGCCGAAGGCCGCGTCGAACACGATGCTGGCGCGTCCCGAGAGCAGTACGTCCGCGCCCGCCGAGACGGTGAACTCATAGAGCACGGTGCGCCCATCTCCGGTGACGCGCTCGGCGGCGGCGATGAGCTCCTCGTCGAGGTCGTCGAGCCGCGCGACGTTGAGCGCCACGTGGCGGACGCTCGCGAGATAGCCGAGCGCGGCGCCGATGCTGCCGCGCACGTGGCTCGAGACGGTACTGGAAAGCGGCGCGCTTGCCGCGATCAGTGCGCCGTGCACCGCCATCGCCTGGGCCGCGTACTCGATGCCGCAGGCGGAGCCGAGCCGGCCGTGCGCGCGCAGCGGATTGTCGGCGGCGCGGTGGGTCATGCTGCGACAGCGGATCCGGGTGGCATCCCACGACAGCACCTCATCGAGCAGGCACATGCGTCCCTTGTGCGGGATGTGCTGCTCGATCCACTGCCGGTCTAGGGGCACGGGCTCACCTCGATCGTGACGCGCTCGCCTTCCAGGTAGTCGATCGCGACGGTCCCCGGCCGCGCGCGCGCCAGGCACTGCAGCAGCGGCAGGCTGCAGGCCGCCGGCACCTGCGCACGCAGCGCTTCGAGCCGCGCATCGGGCAGGGTCTGGGCCGCCGCCGCATCCAACCGCACCGTCAGGCGCGCCAGCGACCTGGCCCCCGCCGCCGGCGTCAGCAGCAACGCGACACCGAAGGCATCCGGGATCGGCCGCGCGGCGCGCATCGGCTGCGGGTAGTCCGCATCATAGGCAATGAGCAGCACGGCTGTCTCATCGATGCAGAGCTGCACCAGCGACTCGAGGAGCCCGGCGGCGAAACTCGCGTCGTGGGCGCAGAGCGCATTCGCCGCGGGCGTCGCTCCGGTGGCGATGCCCCAGTAGCCGGAAGCCGCGTTATGCACCGAGTTATGAAAGCGGGTCGGTGAGATCTGTCGTTCGGGGCCGGCCAGCACCTGGCAGATCTCGTGACAGTTCTCACCGTCGCCGCCGGAGGAGGAGAACACCGTCGGCAGCCGCGCGGCATCCGCGCCCGCGCGCGCGACCGCTTCGAGCCCGACGGTGAGCGCGAGTCGCACCACCCTGCCGGTGCGGCGCCGCTCGGCGGGCGGCAGACACTGAAGCGGCGGGATCACGGTCGCACTCGGCTGGTACGGCGTGCGTCCGGCGAGCACTGCGACTGCGGCCGGCCAGTCGGGGAGTCCGGGACCCAAGAGCCCAACGCCTCCGACCCAGGCACTGAGCGGCGCGCTCATGCGGCTCGGCCGAAGATCAGGCTGCAGTTCGAGCCGCCGAAACCGAAGGAGTTGCTCAACACGTGGCGCAGCGGCGCGCGGCGGTTCTCGAGCAGGTACTCGACGCCGAGCGCCGGATCGACGTCGCGGGTGTTGACTCCCGCGGGCATCAAGCCGTGCCGCAGGGCGAGCGCGCACACGACCGCCTCGAGTGCGCCGGCGGCCCCGAGCGTGTGGCCGGTGGCGCCCTTGGTGGAGCTCCCGGGTATGCGGTCGCCGAAGAGCCCCGCAACCGCGCGCGCCTCGGCGGCGTCGTTGCTCGGCGTGCCGGTGCCGTGGAAGTTGATGTAGTCGATGTCGCCGGGCGCCAGGTGAGCCGCGGCGAGCGCCGCGCGCATGGCGGCACTCGCACCGCGCCCTTCGGGGTGAGGGGCGGACATGTGCCAGGCATCGCTCGACTCGCCCGCGCCGAGCAGCAGCACGGTCCCGGCGGGCGGGGAGTCGGGGGCCCGCTCGAGCAACGCGAACGCCGCGGCCTCGCCGATCGAAAGTCCGTCGCGCGCCACGTCGAACGGGCGGCTGGGCGTGCGCGCGACCAGCTGCAGCGAGTGGAAGCCATAGAGCGTCGTCAGGCACAGTGAATCGACGCCGCCCACCACCGCGGCATCGACCACTCCTGCGCGGATGGCGCGCTGCGCACTCGCGAACACCTTGGCGCTCGAGGAGCAGGCGGAGGAGATGACGACCGCCGGTCCCTCGAGCCCGAGCGCGCGGCGCGCGAAGGCTGCGACCGAGAAGGTGTTGTGCGCGCCGCGGTAGCGGAAATCGCCGGGCAGGGCGCCGCTCACCGGGTCGCGCCGCCGGTAGGCGAGCTCGGTCTCGAGGATGCCGGAGGTGCTGGTGCCGAGCCACACGCCGATGCGCCGGGCGCCGTGGCGGCGCAGCGCCGCGCGCACCGCCTGATCGAAGCCGTCCTCGCGTAAGCCCAGCGCCGCGAGGCGATTGTTGCGGCACTCGAACTCGCTCAGCGCCCCGGGCAGCGGCCGCTCGTCCACGCCCGGCACTTCGCCCACACACGTGGCGAGCGCGACCGTCTCGAAGGCGCAAGGGACGAGTCCGCCGCGCGCCGCTTCGAGCGCGGCGCGCAGCGCTCCGAGCCCGCGTCCGAGGCAGCTGCTCGCCGTGAAGGCGGTGAGGACGAGCGGCTTCACGGCAGCCTGCCGACGAGCAGCACGTTGGCGAAGGGGGTACCGGCACTCATGGGGAGCGAGCGCGTCTCGAAGCCGAGGCGTGTGAGGAGCGAGCGCCACTCGCGGGCCGGGCGGCAGAAGAGCCGGGTCAGCCGGCCGCGGCGCGCCAGCGCCACGAGGCGATCGACGCACGTGCTCAACACGAAGCCGAAGCCTCCCTCGGCGTCGGCGACGCGCAGCAGCAGCACGCCGCGCTCGCGGAGCGCGCCCCGTGCGCGGCGCAGCACCGCCTCCTGTGCGGCGTAGTCGGTGAAGTGCAGCACGTCGAGTATGACGATCGCATCGACCGGGCCGTAGTCTACGTGACGGATGTCCCCCTGCAGGAACTCCCCGGCCGCGCCGAGTGCGGTGCGCGCCCGGGCCACTTCCCTTGGGTTGACGTCGACGCCGGTCAGCTGCGCCCGCGCCGGGGGCGGCGGCCAGTCCCGCGGCCAGTGTCCCGCACGCTGCGTCGCCGCCGCCGCCAGCAGCCAGGCTGCGAGCAGCCCCTGCCCGCAGCCCAGATCGACAATTTGCGTGCTGCCGGTCAGGAGTCCCTCGCGCAGGATCGCCGCGAAGGCCGGATCGCCGCGCAGCTTCCCCCGCGCGAAGTGCCAGGCGAAACGTCCCGCGCGGCGGTAAGGCTCGCTCGCCGCCTCGATCAGGGCCGCGATCACGGGCTCGGCGCTCATACGGCCGCGGCGCGCAGCGTGACGGGGGTGAGCTGCGCGCGATGCAGCGCCGCGAGGAGCGGCGGCAGCACCTCGAGGATGAGCGGCGCGCCGGCGGCGGTGCGCGCCGCGTGCCCGTCGTGCAGCAGCAGGATGTCACCGGCCGCGAGGCCGCGGGTGAGGCGCGCGAGCACGCGCGCGGGGTCCGCGCTCACGGTGTCGAAACCGCGCCGCGTCCAGCTGACGAGGTCGAGCCCGAGCCGCGCCAGGACGGGTGCGAGGAAGGGGTTGCGCAGGCCCGCCGGCGCGCGGAAGAAGCGCGGCGCCACCCCGGTCACGGTGGCGATCGAGGCCTGGGCACGCGCGACCTCGGCGCGCATGCCGCGGGGCCCGAGGAGCGAGAAGCGGTGCAGGTGATGCTCGCTGTGGTTCTCGAGGCTGTGACCGCGCGCGACGAGGTCGCGCGCGAGCTGCGGGAAGTGCGTGACGCGCTCGCCCACGCAGAAAAAGCTCGCCCGCACGCCGTGGCGCTCGAGGAGCGCGAGCACCGCGGGCGTGACCGCGGGGTCCGGGCCGTCATCGATGGTGATCGCGACCTCGCCGCGTGCCGCGGCGGCGGCCGGCAGCCGTGTCCAGTTGGCGCCGAGGAGGTGAGAGCGCGGCACGAGTCCCGCCGCCGTGAGCGCCAGGTGATCGGCGACCACGGCGCCGAGCGCCCAGGGCCACAGGGGCGGGCGCAGCGCGAACCCCGCCGCGGCCGCGAGGTGCAGCGCGACCGAGCCGCGGATCAGCGCCGACGGCCGGTAGCGGCCCCTCGGCGGCGCATCAGGCGGCGGAGGGGTGGATGCGGACATCGAGAAAACCCTCCCAGAGTCTGCGCCACACGGGCCACTCATGGCCGCCCGGCACCCACTCGACCCGCTGCGCTCCGAGCGCGCTGGCGAGTATCTCGTGGCGCGCCCGATAGCGGTCATCGCGTCCCAATCCTAAGTGAATCGGCGGCGTGCCGTGGGCGTGGCGCTTGAGGAAGCGCCAGATCCGCCGCTCCTCGTCCTCCGGGGCGATCTCCCCGGGCTCCCAGGCCTCGAGCCCCCCGGCGCGCTCGATCTCCCCCGTGATGAGATGGCTGCCGAGATAGGGGGCAAAGAGGCACAAGCCCTCGAGCGCGCCCGGGTGCCGCTCCGCGCAACCGAGCGTCAGGTAGGCGCCGAGCGAGATGCCTCCCAGCCACAACTCGGTGCAGCCTTCGCGGCGCGCCGCGGTGATGAGGGCGTCGAGCTCATCGAGGATGCTGCGATCGGTGACCGACTCGAATTGCGGCTCGACCAGAGCGACGTCGAGGTCGAGGGCGCGCTCGCGCACGGCCGCAACGAATCCGGCACTGAGGAAATCCTCCGCCCGCGCGTAGGCCGGCGGGAGGAGCAGCACGCGGCGCGCGGCCGCGAGCCCGCTGCGCGCCGGCTGGTAGAGCACGCGGCTCACGCGGCGCTCGCCGGGGCGGGGCGCGCGGGCGGGGGCAGCGGCGCGAGCAGCGCCGCGAACAGCAGCGCCAGGAGCGCGCCGGGCGCGACGGTACGCCCGAGGGCCGCCAGCACCGGCACGGCGGAGAAGGCGAGTACGCCGAAGCCCATGACGGTGGCGAGATTGGCGATGAGGAGCGAGGCCAGCGTGCGCGGCACCGCGGCTGCACGTGCGCCGAGACGATCGAAGAACAGCGCGTAGTTCGAGCCCACCGCGACGATGAGCAGCATGCCGACGACGTGCAGGATCCCGAGCCGCTCGCCTGCGAGCGCCAGTCCCGCGGCCACGGTGAGCACCGCGAGCGCCAGCGGCGCGACGATCCGCAGCGCGCGCGCGGGCGAGCGGGCGATCACGAGCAGCAGCACGAGGGCGGCGAGCCCGGCGAGCGACAGCGCGACCGCCTGCGCGAGGTAGTGCGTGTAGAGCGCATCGGCTTCGGCCTTGAGGTCGAGGAGGCGCGCCGCCGGCGCGGCCGCCGCGACCGCGGTGCTCAGCTCGCCGAGTGCCGCCGCCGGGAGCTCGCCGCCACCGGGAGGCGTGATCGGCAGGAACGCGCTCGCCGTGTTGCCGCTGGCGACGAGCAGTGCATCCGTCGCGGCCGCCAGCGGCGTACCGGCGAGATCCGCCGCGGTGACGAGCGGTGCGCTGCGTGCCGCCGCCACGTCGGCAACGAACGGCGCGAGCCGCCCGGCGCTCACCGGAAATCCAGCGAGCGCGGCCGGCAGCCGCGCGGCGAGCTCGGCGGGTGCCGGCAGGCTCGCCTGGCGCGCGCGCTGCGCGGCCGGTCCCGGCAGGTAGCGCGTCGGGGACTCAAAGCCGCCGATGACGCCCGCGGCCGTGAGGCGCGTGAGCGCGAGCGCCACCGCCTGCGCGGCATCGAGCGCGGCGCCACGATCGGCTGCCGGAACGATGACGACGTAGCGCGCATCGGGGGCGCCGAGATCGGCGCGCAGGCGCGCGTCGAGCTCCTGCGCCGCGGCCGGGATCGGGCTCAGGTCCGCGAGCTCGCGGCTGAGGAGGGTGTGGCGATCCAGGAGGAGCGCGAGGGCGGCGGCGAGGGCGATGAGCGCAAGCGCCGCGCGTGCGGCCGAGAGTCTCGCGAGCAGCCCCCAGAGGGTCTGCCCGAGCGCGGTGAGATCGCGCAGCGCAAGGGCCGGCGGGCGCCATTCGGGCAGCACGAAGCGCGTCACCAGCGCCGCCGCAACGAGGCCGGCGATGGAGAAGACGCCGAGCTGCGCGAGTCCCTCAAAGCCCGACGGCACGAGCGCCGCGAAGCCGCAGACCGAGGTCAGCATGCCGAGGCGGATGGTCGGCCAGACCGACTGCCGCCAGGCGCCCGCGGGGCTGCCGGCGGCGGGCTGGACGAACAGGTAGATCGAGTAGTCGACGGCCTCGCCGATCAGCGTGATGCCGAAGCCGAGCGTGACGCCGTGCACGGTGCCGAAGCCGAGCGCCACGGCGGCAATGCCCGCGAGCGCGCCGCTCGCCACCGGCACGAAGGTGAGGAGGAGCGCTGCGACCGAGCGATACGCGAGGTAGAGCAGTGCCATGATCGCCAGCGCCCCGAGTAGCGAGAGGCGCACCACCGAGTCACGGATCAGGGCGCGCGCGCTCACCGCGAACACGCCCGGACCGCTCAGGGAGAGCGTGAGGGTGCCCCGTGGCGCGGGCCGCGCGGCGGCGAGCCCGGCAAAGGCGCGGCGGATGGTCTCGGCGGCCTGCTGCTGCGCGTCGGTGTCGGAGCCCGCGGCGCGGGTCTCGGCGATGAGGAGCGCACGGCGCCCGTCGCGCGAGCTCCACACGCCATCCTGGGTCGCCAGCCGTTCATCGCCGAGCGCATCGAGTACGTGGAGCGTCTCGCCGGTGGGGTCGCGCGTGAAAAGCGGCTTCACCAGCAGGCCCTCGGGCGAGGCGAGGAGGGCCAGGCTGTCGCCGATCGCCGCGTGCAGACCTGAGGCCGTGAAGCGCTGCGCCGTGACCGCATCGCTCAGGAGATAGCGATGCGCGGCGACGCAGGCGATGAGCGCCGCCTCTCCCGAGGCGTCGCCGTCGTTGACGGCGAGGAATTGCGGATCGGCGCGCAGCCGCTGCGCGAGAGCGGCGGCAACACTCGCGCGCCGCGGCGCATCGCCGCCCTCGAGCGCCACCATGATGAGGCGCGAGGCGAGACCCGTGCGCAGCTGCTCGACGAGCAGCCGCTCGCGCGCGCTCGGCGCGCGCGGCAGGAAGGCCGAGAGATCCGCGCTGTAGTGCGCGCGCGCGACCACGAGCGCGGCAAGCGCCGCGAGGGCGAGGAACATCCCCGTGGCGATGCGCCCGGCGCGCGTCACGGCGGGAGCGGCGCGCCCAGGGTCAGGAGCGAGCGGTCGCCGTCGGCTGCCAGGATCTCCACGGTGCGAAGTTCGGCGCCGGCGCCCGTCATGCGCACGAGAGCGACGCTGCGCGCGGCCGCCGGATCGCGCGGCGTGAGGGTGAGCGTCCAGTGGGCGAGGTCGCCCGCGAGGTCGAGGCTGAAGAGGCGCTCGAGCGCGGCACGGTCCCCGGCGAGCGTCGCGCGCAGGCACTCGAAGAGGGGTGCGAGCTGCGGGGCGGCGGCGAGCTCGAGCACGCGCGTGCGACCGCCGCGGGCGGCGCTCAGCACGCCGTGCGCGAGCACCAGCGTCTCGGCGCGCGGCTCGAGGACGCGCTTCTCGAGGCGGTCGGGCGCCTCATAGAAGAGCTCGCCCGAGGAGCGCAGCGGCCGATCGAGCACCGCGAGCTGCTGCACCTCGGTATAGGCGACGTGGCCCTGGCGGCGGGCGGCGAGCGTTTGCATCAGCTCACCGAGCGCATCCGGAACGGCCGCTCCGGCCAGCCCGGCGAGGCCGCAGAGCGCTGGCAACAGCACGCCTGCCGCCGCGCGCGCGCGCGGCGTCGTCACGCGGCAGCTCCGCGGCCGCGCGTGCCGGCATCGTCATGCCAGAAGTCGTAGAAGTTGAACCAGTTGTAGGGATCCGAGCGGCAGTATTCCTCGAGCAAGACCGCATAACGGCGGATCGCCTCCTCGACCCGCGCCTCGCGCTCGCCGCGCGCGACTGCGGAGAAATCGGCGATCTGCCGGAACACCACGTGGTAGCGGTTCGCCCCCCGATACAGACCCGTCATGAAGAACACCGGGCACCTGAGCGCAGCGGCCACGCGCATCGGGCCCGAGGGAAACAGCGCCGGAGTGCCGAGGAAGCTCAGGCGCTGTGCCGGCGCTTCGCCGATGGTGCGATCGGCGAGCATGCCGACGAAGCCGCCGGCCTCCAGGCAGTCGCGGATCCGCAGCATCGCGTCCAGGTGACCGAGCGGGATGATCTCGGGCGCGCGGGCCGCATCACCCGCGCGCGCCGGCAGGATGTACTTACTGGCGGCGTCCTCGTACATCGCCATGGCCACCCGCACTCCCGGCTGGTGCCGGCCTACGGCGCCCATGAGCTCGAAGCTCCCGAGGTGCGCCCCGAGCAGGAATGCCCCGGAGCCGCGCTGCGCCGCGGCGCGCATCAGCGGCTCCCCCTCGGTCGTGATGGCGAACAGCCCGTAGCGCTCCTTCATGAGATACAGGCGGTCGAGAATGGTGGAGGCGAAGGCGAACACCTGGCGGAAGGAATCCCGCGCCGTGGGCGCGCGGCCGAGGACGCGCCGCAGGTATTCGCGCCCATGGCGCCGGGCCGTGGGCGTGGAGATAAAGAAGTAGGCCGCGATGCCGACCAGGAGGCCGCGCGCCACCCTGCGGCCGAGGGCGAGCGAGAGAAACACCATGATCGCGATCAGCGTCGCGCTGCCGCGTTCGCGCGCACCGGCCCATTGGGCGGCACTGGTGCGCGGCGCTGCAGCGCTGTCCGGTGACGGCGCGGCTGCGGGCGAAACGGCAGGCGCCGCCGCGCCGGCCGGGTGCAGCACGCCATTGGCGACCGGGCGGCCGCCGCTCGAGAGCGCGAAGCGGATCGATCCGTTCGGCAGCGGCTCGTGCTCGAGCGTGAGGAGCTCTCCGGGGCGAACCGGCTTGACGAACTTCGCCGCGCCGATGGTCCAGCCGCTCGGCGCCTGCGCGTGCGAGCGCTCGAGGGCGCGCAGCGTCTCATCGAGCAGCAGCACGCCGGGGACGATCGGGGCACCGGGGAAGTGTCCCGCGAGCGAGGGGTGCCCGGCGTCGATCGTGAACGTCGTCGTCACGCCCATGGGCGGTCAGGCCGCGCTGGCCGGCTTCGGTGGCGCTGCGGCGAGTGAGCGCAGGGCTTCCTGCGGGAGCTTACCCGTGCTGGTGCGCGGCAGACTCGCGACCAGCAGCAGCGGGCGCGGCAGGAATACCGGGTCGATGCGCCGGCGCAGCTCCGCGGCGAGCGCCGCGGCGTCGAGCCCCGGGGCCACCACGCAGGCGCCGAGGCGCGTCACCTCGGCATCGGCGGCCGCCGCGCCGTGGAAGAACGCACCGTCGAGGACTCCGGGGATGGAGTTGAGCTGGTGATTGAGGTAGCCGAGCGAGCTCCGCTTGCCGGCGATGTTGACCAGATCGGCCACGCGCCCGTGCAGCAGAAAGCGCTCGGTGCCGGTCACCTCGATCACGTCGTAGAGGCGGGTCGGCCGCTCGATGTGGCCGCCCTGCGCCCAGGTCTCCTCGCCGCGCGACTCGAGTGTGACCCCCGGCCACAGCCACCACTCGGCGGTCGCGGTCGGCTGACGCACGGCGATCGAGCCGGTCTCGGTCGAGCCGTAGATCTCGAGCAGCCGCGTGCCGCAACGCTGCTCCACCTCGGCGGCGAGCTGCGTGGCGAGCGGCGCGGTGGCGGATACGACCAGATCGATCCCGGGCAGCTCGAGTCCGGAGGCCAGCAGTGCCCGCAGGTGAATCGGCGTCGTGATGAGCGCGCGCGGCCGCGGTACGTGCGCGAGCGCCGCACAGATATCGGCTGGATAGAAGGGGTGTTCCGCGCACAGCGCATGGCGGCTCGAGAGCGGCAGCAGCACGCTCGCCTCGAGTCCGTACATGTGCTGGGGCGGTACGGTGGCGATGAGGGCGCAGGAGCGGTCCTGCGGCAGGCCGAGGCGCGCGGCTTCGACCCGCATGCACTCGAGCATCCGCCCGAAGGTTTTCTCGTGCGGCAGCGGCGTTCCGGTCGAGCCCGAGGTGAATACCCAGGCGGCGCGCCGGTCCGCGTCGATGCGCGGTACCTCGGTCACGGGCGTCGCACCCGCCGCGGCCGGCGCCTGCGGGTAGCGCACGCGCGGCAGTGCGATGTCGCAGGCCTCCTCGTCGGTGAGGCAGATCGCATCGGGGGCGAACTCGCGCAGCCGTGCGATGACCTCGGGCGTGCGCGTCGGCGGCAGCAGGCTCACGAGGCCCCGCACCAGGCCGGCGGCGAACCCCACGGTGAAGCGGTAGCGGTCGGCGCAGACGTTGAGCACGTGGCCGGCGGCCGGGAGCGCCGCGCCGACGCGCGCCACGTCGGCAAGGAACTGCCTGACGAGGATGGGCTCGCCGGCGCGGTAGGCGAGCACCGCGTCGGCCGAAGCGTGTGCGATCAGCGGCAGCCGGGCCAGGGGACTACTTCGTCCTGTGTGCGTTGACGTACTCGGCGAGCTGGCGGAGCGAGGCGAAGATGCGCTGGTTGTCCTCGCTGTCGGCGCGCAGCTGCACGCCGTACTGCTTGGACACGACGAGCGCGATCTCAAGAATATCGATCGAGTCGAGCCCGAGTCCCTCCCCGTAGAGGGGCTGGTCCGGGCCGATGTCCGCGGGGGCCACCTCGAGGTTGAGCGCCTCGACGATCAGGCCGGCGAGCT
The DNA here is from genome assembly GCA_963802645.1 of uncultured Gammaproteobacteria bacterium. Classification (GTDB taxonomy): domain Bacteria; phylum Pseudomonadota; class Gammaproteobacteria; order Steroidobacterales; family Steroidobacteraceae; genus 13-2-20CM-66-19. Next base: position 150,478 of record CAWDJK010000004.1, read on the forward strand.
CGCGGGTGAGGGTGGCAAGGCCTGCGGAGCCCGCCGGCTGTCTCAAGGGTGACACGTTCTCGGACATTGTTGGATCAGCGAGGCTCCGGAAACACGGTCGGCATTATACAAGGCCCGATCGTCACACAACCAGTTCGAGCCACCGGCGCACGCCGCGCTGCAGCGCCTTCAGCGCGCGCTACGGCGCGCGATCAGCAGCGGCAACCGCACCAGGAAGCCGGGGAACAGCCGCAGGTACATCCAGGTGAGCAGTACGTTGTCGCGCCAGTAATGGAAGTGCGAGACGCCGCCTTGCGTCGCCGTAAAGTAGCGGCAGGGCGCCGGCAGGTTCCGTACCGGCACGCCGCGCCAGCTGAGGCGCACCGCCGCCTCGGCGTCGAAGTCAAAGCGCCGCATCCAGCGCGTGCGCCGCATGACCGCGACGAGAGGCGCGATCGGGTAGACGCGAAAACCGAACAGCGTATCGGCAACGCCCGCCCACAGCGTCTCGAGATCGGTACACCAGTTGGCAATGCGGCGCCCGCGCAGGCGGATGCGGGGTGCGCTCGCATCGAACACCGGAGCCCCGAGGATCATGGCCTCGGGAGCCGCGCCCGAGGCGGCCATGAAGGCGGCGATGCACTCGGCCGGATGCTGTCCGTCGGAGTCCATGGTGAGGGCGTGGGTGTAGCCCGCGGCGAGCGCGGCGTCGAGCCCCGCGAGGAGCGCCGCGCCCTTGCCGCCGTTGCGGGCCCGCACCAGCACGCGCAACCCCGCGTCGGCGCGCGCGAGGTCGGCGAGCAGCGCGCCCGAGCCGTCGGTGCTGCCGTCGACCACCACCCAGACCGGGTCCCAGTGCGCGCGCGCCGTGCGCACCGTCTCCGCCAGCCGCGGCCCCGTGTTGTAGCTCGGGATGAGCACCAGGTGCGTCGCCGAGCGGCTCACTCGCGGCTCTCCACCAACCGCCGCGACTGGCCGATCATCCAGGCGAAGCCGACGCCGCCCGTCCAGTAGCTGTCGCGCCTGACCAGCGGGCTCGCGGCGAAGCTCGCGTTGCCGAGGGAATCGTGACGCACATAGGCGCCGACCCAGTAGGACGGGTAGCGCCGCGTGAGCGAGGCGAGCAGCTGCGTCCCGGCGTAGCCTCCCGGCGCCTCATACGCGGGGCGGCCGGGCGTCGCGTACTGCGGTGCCACGCTGTAGAAGTAGTCATCGTAACGGCGCTGCGCGAACAGCGGCCCGGCGAGCAGCCCGAGCTTCCAGCCGCGCGGGCCGGTGAGCTGCGCCACGTCGAGATTCAAGTGCGGCGCGCAGAACCAGCCGATGGAGTGCGGCGTCGCTTCGACGGTGAAGGCCTCGCGCGCCGGCAGCTCCAGGTCGAGCTGCAGCCGCCGGTCGGAGGAGCGCCACAGGTGCGCACTGAGGGAGGGGCCGAGCTCGAGCGTCGGCCGCAGGTCCGGCATGCCGGCACGCGCGGAGTCGCTCCTCACCGGGGTCGTGCCGTTGACGCTCAGGTGCAGCTCGATCCGATCCTCATCGAAGAGCTTACCGCGCAGGCCCGCCTGGTCGGACTCGATGAACTTGCCGCGGTACACGACGTACGGCAGCGGCAGGGGATAGACATGCGTGGTGCTGGCGCCGCGGTAGTCGTTGAAGACCAGCACGCTGGCGCCCATCCCGACTTCCCACAGCGGCAGCGGCTCGGGCAGCGCCGGCCGCGGCGCCCACACCCCGAGCGCCAGCAGCGCGCAGGCGCACAGCGCGCCACGCCCGCGGTCGCGCAGCGCCGGTGCGCCGCGCCTGAGTGTCACGCGAGGGTCCCGAGCGGGCACGTTCCGGTCGCCTCGATCTCGACCAGCAGGTCCTGCCGGCAGATGTCCGCCTGCAGGTAGATCACCCGCGAGGAGGGCTCGAGCGCTGCGGCCAGCTGCGCGCGGATGACCGGGACGTCCGCCGGACGGCGCACGTAGACCTTGCAGGCGAGCGAGCCGAACGAGAAGCCCGCGCCCGGGTGCACGCGGTTGGCCTCCTCGAGCAGCGCCGCAATGTTGGTGAGCGTCTCGCGGGTCTGGGCCGCCGTGTCGCCCACGTGGATCGAGCGATGGCCGACGATGCTCGCGGTGCCGGAGATGAACAGGGTCAGGCTGTCGCGCTGGCGCAGCAGCGTGGCGCGCGAGAATACCGGCCGGTGGCTGCCGTACCGGTGCGGATAGCGGTAGGCGCTCGTCTGGCGCGGATTCTCGATGAAAGTCGGAGCGGTACGGCCGGCGAGGAAGTACACGACCAGGGGGCTGCCGCTCACCGCCCCGAGCGCCGAGGCGGCCGGGACGCTGCCGCTCACGGCGCGGCCGTGGGCGCTGAGCGCGTCCTGGCGCGCGCGGTTGAACTGGCGGTAGCGCTCGACGCCGTCGGAGTCGCGGTTGATGTCCGGCAGGTAATTCCAGACCCGCAGCAGGTGCGGGTAACCGAGCGCATCGACCGTGGCGCAGATCTCCCGGTACGCCTGCGCGGTGGCCACATGCAGCGGCGAGGGCGCTTGCGGTGCGCCGGCGATCTCCGACTCCGCGAGCGCGATGCAGCCGAACAGCAGGTTCTCGCTGCGGCGGAAGCGCACGCGGTCGCGGCTGCCGGACTCGGCCGGCTCGCCCGAGCGCCAGACCTCATAAACGCTCGCGGTGCCAAGGAGCAGCGGGGTGTTGACCTCGGCGACCGGGATTTCGCCGTCGGTGGCCACCGCGCCCGGCGGGCCGCTGAAAGTGGCCACGCCGAGCACGTCCGCCCAGGGGGCTGAGTGGTACTCGGCCGGGGACAGGTAATCCAGCCGCAGGCCGACGGGGGCGCGCATCGATCGCAACCGCTTGCGCGGCGTCAGCTACCCGGCTTGGGCGGGCTCGCCGGCGGCGCTGCGTCGCTCTTCGGGGTCACAGCAGCCTTGACCTTTTTGGCGCTGTGCGCGATGGCCGCGCCGGCCTTCTTCGAGTCGTCCCGGACGGCCTCGCGCGCCGGAGCGGTTTTCTCCGCGACCTCGTGTCCGACCTTGCGGGAGGTGTCGGCGACGGCGTGACCGACGGTGCGGGCGCCGTCGGCGACCGCGTGACCGACGGCCTTGGCGTCCTCCTTGATGGTCTCCTTGACGCCGGGGCCGGTGTCCTGTGCCGCGGCCGGATGCGCGAGGCCTAAGGCGGTGGCGGCAGCGGCCGCCGCGAGCATGAGCGTTGGTTTCATGGGCCGGTATCGTACTTCAGTCGCCGCGCTGCCGCACGGTTGCGTCCTGAGGTCGCGGTGCCAATCGTCAACTCATTCGGGCACACTCGGCGGATGCGTCTCGATCGCCTGCCCATCGCGGTTTTGCGGCAGACCCGCTACATCCCGGGCGGCTGGGACGTGCTCGCGTTCGTGCTGGTGGTCGCCGTCTTCATCTACTGCGCGCAGGCGGCGCACGGACTGTCCGGCTCGCTGGCGGGGCTGCAGTCGACGCCGATCTCACTCGACCCGAGCGCACTCATCGGCTACTCGGCGCGCACCGCGCTGCGCATGTTGCTGGCGATGGCGGCGTCGCTCCTCTTTACCTTCACCTACGCGACGCTGGCGGCCAAGAGCCACCGCGCGGAGATCGTCCTGGTGCCGTTGCTCGACTTCCTGCAGTCGGTACCGATCTACGGCTTCTCGATCACCATCCTCTTTTTCCTGCATCTGACGCCCGGGAGAGTGGCGGGCGCGGAGCTCGCCGCCGTCTTCCTGATCTTCACCAGCCAGGCCTGGAACATGGCGTTCAGCTTCTATCACTCGCTGCGCAGTATCCCGGACGAGCTGGTGGAGGCGGCCCGCAACTTCCAGCTGGGACCCTGGACACGCTTCTGGCGACTCGAAGTGCCGTTCGCCATGCCCTCGCTCATCTGGAACATGATGATGTCGATGGCCGGCGGCTGGTTCTTCGTCACCGTCTCCGAGGCCATCACCGTCGGCAAGACCACCGTGACGCTGCCGGGCGTGGGCTCCTACATCGTGCTCGCCATGCAGCACAAGGACCTGATGGCGATCGCGTGGGCGATTCTCGCGATGCTGATCGTGATCGTGGCGTTCGACCAGCTGCTGTTCCGGCCGTTGATCGCGAGCGCCGACTGGTTCCGCCTGGAGCAGGAGGCGGGATTCACCGGCAGTCCCTCCTGGGCCCTCACGATGATGCGGCGCTCGCACCTGCTGCGCTACCTCGGGGCGGCCTTCGCAGCGATGCTGCGCTTCGGCGTCAGGCCGGTCGCGCCCTGGGGCGCCGCGCGGCCGCAGCGCCTGCGTGTCTGGGAGGCGCGCTGGGTGGACTACCTGTGGTACGGCGTCCTGATCGTGACCGGGCTGGCGGCGCTCGCGAAGACGACGCAGTTCGTGCTGGGCGAAGTACGCCCTGCCGAGATCGGGCGCGTGCTCCTGTACGGAAGCTTCACGTTGATCCGGGTGGCGGTGCTGATCGCGCTCGCGAGCGTCATCTGGGTACCGATCGGTGTCTGGATCGGCCTGCGGCCGCGGGTCGCGAGCATCGCGCGCCCGATCGCGCAGTTCCTGGCGGCCTTTCCGGCGAACCTGTTCTACCCGTTCCTGTTTTCCGCCATCGTGCTCTACCACCTGAGCCCGGACATCTGGCTGAGCCCCCTCATGATCCTCGGTACCCAGTGGTACATCCTCTTCAACGTGATCGTCGGGGCCTCGGCGATCGCGCCGGAGCTGCGCTATGCGAGTGAGAATCTCGGCGTGCGCGGCTGGCTGTGGTGGCGCCGGGTGGCGCTGCCGGCGGTGTTCCCGTTCTACGTCACCGGCGCCATCACGGCCTCCGGCGGCTCGTGGAACGCGAGCATCGTCGCCGAGGTCGCAACCTGGGGCCGGGACAAGCTGACCGCGCATGGACTCGGTGCCTACATCTACGATGCCACCGATGCCGGGGACTTCCAGCGGGAGGTGCTGGGCATCGTGGTCCTGAGTCTGTTCGTCGTGGTGCTGAACCGGGTGTTCTGGCGGCCGCTGTACGCGCGCGCCGAGCGCAAGTTCCGCATCAGTTGAGGACCGACGCGCCGTGAGGAGATGTCAGTGAATGCCACCGCTCCCGCCCTGAATCTTGCGCCGCTGCTCGACGTGCAGGGCGTGTGCAAGTCGTTCCGCAAGCCCGACGGGGACCAGCTGGTCGTGCTCGAGCAGGTGAACCTGCAGCTGCGCCCCGGGGAGATCGTGGGACTCCTCGGCCGCTCGGGCTCGGGCAAGTCGACGCTGCTGCGGCAGATCGCCGGCCTCGACCTGCCGAGCGGCGGCGTCGTCAACTATCTCGGCCATCCGGTCGTCGGCCCCGCCTCCGGCATCGCCATGGTGTTCCAGAGCTTTGCGCTCTTTCCGTGGCTCACGGTGCTCGAGAACGTGCAGCTCGGGCTCGAAGCGCAGGGCGTCGCCCAGGACGAGATGCGCCGGCGCTCGCTGCAGGCGATCGACCTGATCGGGCTCGACGGCTTCGAGTCGGCCTATCCCCGAGAGCTCTCCGGCGGCATGCGCCAGCGCGTCGGCTTCGCCCGGGCGCTCGTCGTGCATCCCAACATCATCCTGATGGACGAGCCGTTCTCGGCGCTCGACGTGCTGACCGCCGAGACGCTGCGCGGCGACTTCCTCAACCTCTGGGGGGAGGGACAGCTGCCGATCAAGGCGGTGCTGCTGGTGACCCACAACATCGAGGAGGCGGTGCAGATGTGCGACCGGCTGCTCATCTTCTCCAGCAATCCAGGGCGGGTCATCGGCGAGCTCAGGGTGGATCTGCCGCAACCGCGGCACACGCAGGATCCGCGCTTCCGCGCCCTGGTCGACCGGGTGTACATCGAGATGACCGCGCGGCCGCGCGGCGAGGTGCGCACCGGCCCCAAGGAGCGCTTCCCCGGAACCGGCATCGGCACGGTGCTGACGCACGTCTCGTCCAACGTGCTCACCGGCCTCATCGAGGAGGTGAGCGCGCCGCCCTACAGCGGCAAGGCGGACCTCCCGGTGATCGCCGAGTCGCAACACCTCGAGGTGGATGAGCTGTTCCCGGCGGCGGAGGCGCTGCAGCTGCTGCGCCTCGCCGAGGTCGAAGGCGGCGACATCCGCCTCACCGAGGCGGGACTGGAGTTCGCGCACGGCGAGACGGACGAGCGCAAGAAGCTCTTCGCCCGGCATCTGATCACCTACGTGGCGCTCGCGGCCCACATCCGCCGGGTGCTCGATGAGCGCGCGACCCACACCGCGCCCAAGAGCCGCTTCTTCGACGAGCTCGAGGACTACATGGCCGAGGATGCCGCGGAGCAGACGCTGCGCACCATCATCAGCTGGGGCCGCTACGCGGAGGTGTTCGCCTACGACGACCACGCGCAGGCGTTCAGCCTGGAGAACCCCGCTTAGAGAAGAGTCGCGGCGCAGCCGCGCGCTTCTAGTGGCTGTGCGCGGCGGCGGCCTCTTCGGCGGCCAGCTTGGCTCCGGTGCCGCTGCGGCTACCGAGCGAGCCCGCGTTCCAGCCGCCGCCGAGGGCTTCGATCAGATTGACGCTCGCGACCAGGCGGTTCTGGCGGATGGTGAGGAGCGTCTGCGCGTCCGAGAGCGCCGTAGTCTGCGCGGTGATGACCGAGGTGTAGGCCACGGTGCCCGCCTTGTACTGGTTCAGGGTGAGCTGCACCGCGAGGTTCGCGTCCTTGACGGTCTGCTCCTGCACTTTGACCTGCTGCTCGAGGATGCGCAGCGTCGCGAGCTCATCTTCCACCTGCCCGAAGGCCGTGAGCACCGTCTGCCGGTAGGTGGCGACGGTGGCGTCGTAGGCGGCGCGGGCCTGACGCACCTGCGCCGGGCGGGCGCCAAAGTCGAGCAGCGTGTCGGTGGCGCTGCCGCCGAAGGACCAGAGGTTGTTCGGCGCCGTGACGAGGTGCGAGGTGACGCTGCTCGCGTAGCCGAAGGAGCCACTCAGCGTCAGGTCCGGGAAATACGCGGCGATCGCGACACCGACCTGGGCGTTGGCCGCGGCCATGCGCCGCTCGGCGCCGGCGATGTCGGGCCGCCGCTCGAGGAGTGCCGAGGGCACGCCGAGCGGCACCACGGGCACCAGCGTGCCGAGTTTCGCGGGGGAGAGCGTGAAGTCGCCGGGGGGCTTGCCGATCAGCACCGCGACGGCGTGCTCGAGGATCGCCCGGTTGACGCCGACCGCGATCTGCTGCGACTCGGCGCCTTCCAACTGCGTCGCGGCGGTGATCACGTCGGTCTTGGCGGCGACGCCGACCTTGTACTGGTTCTCGGTGATCTGCAGCGAGCGCCGGTAGGCCTCGACCGTCTCATCGAGCAGCTGCTGCTGCTCGTCGGTGACCCGCAGCTCGATGTAGTCGGAGGCGAGCGTCGCCTGCGCCGAGAGGCGCGCGGCCGCCAGGTCGGCCTCACTCGCCCGCGCGCTCGCCACGTTGGCCTCCAGCGTGCGGCGGATCCTGCCCCAGATGTCGATATCCCAGGAGCCGGTACCGGCGAGCTCGAACTGGTTCTTCGGCATCGACTGCGGCGCCGTGGCGGCACCAGCGCCGACGTTGGCCGCCGCGCCCGGGCCGCCCGAGCGGGTACCGGTCGCCGCGACGCCGATGACCGGGAAGAATCCGGCGCGGGCCGCGGTGATGAGCGCCACCGCCTCGCGCCAGGCGGCTTCCGAGGCCTTGAGCGTCTGGTTCGAGATGTCGATCTGCCGCTCGAGGTCATTGAGCGTCGCATCCTCATACACCGACCACCAGTCGGCGCCGCTCCCGACCTCACGCGGCTCGGCCGGCTTCCAGCCCTCGGCCTCCTTGAAGCGCTGCGGCACCGGGGCTGACGGGCGGTGATAGTTCGGGCCGACGGCGCAGCTGCCGAGCAGGGCGGCGACGGCCACGGTGAGGAGATGGCGTGACGTGCATATTCAGACCTTGGCCGGCTCGGCGGGGGCTGCGGGCGGACGCTCGGGATGCCATTGCGCCCACAGGCGGCGGCACCAGGCGCCGAACCGGTCGAGATAGACGTAGGTGACGGGAGTCGTATAAAGCGTCAGCAACTGGCTCACGGCGAGTCCGCCGACGATCGAGTAGCCGAGGGGCTTGCGCATCTCGGCGCCGTCGCCGTAGCCGAGCGCGAGCGGCAGCGCCCCGAGCATCGCCGCCAGGGTGGTCATCATGATCGGGCGGAAGCGCAGGAGCGATGCCCGGTAGATCGCCTCCGCGGGCGTGCGTCCCTCGCGCTGCGCCTCGAGCGCGAAGTCGATCATCATGATGCCGTTCTTCTTCACGATGCCGATGAGCAGGAACAGCCCGATGAGCGCGATGACGTCGAATTCCTGCCCGAAGAGGCGCAGCGCCAGCAACGCGCCGGCGCCCGCCGAGGGGAGTGTGGAGAGGATGGTGAGCGGGTGGATGTAGCTCTCGTAGAGGATGCCGAGCACGATGTAGACCGTGGCGAGCGCGGCGACGATCAGGATCGGCTCGTTGGCCATCGACTGGTCGTAGGAGCGCGCCGTACCCTGGAAGCTGCCGTGGATGGTGCCCGGCATGCCGATCGCATTCGCCGCGCGGCTGATCGCGGCGGACGCATCGCTGAGCGATGCGTTGGGCGCCACGTTGAAGGACAGCGTGGTCGCGACGAAGGTGCCCTGATGGTTGACGGCGAGCGGCGTGGTGCCGGGGGCGTACTGCGCGAAGGAGGCGAGCGGGATGGTGGGCTCGGCCGCCACCGTGACCGCCGAGCCGGTCGAGACCGCGCCGCGCCCGGTGTTGGCGAGGCTGTTGGTGGCGAGGTTGCGCGCGGTGTCGGCCGCGATCGCGGACGCGGTGTGGCTCGATGAAGTGGCACTCGAGGTCACGGTGCCCGCGACTGCATTGGTCGACTGGCTGCCGTTCACGGTGCCGCCGGCCGTGCTGATCCAGAGGTTTTTCAGCGTCTCGGGGCTCTGCCAGTACTTCGGCTCCACCTCCATGACGACGTGGTACTGGTTCAACGCGCTGTAGATGGTCGACACGTCGCGCTGCCCGAAGGCGTCATAGAGGTTGTTGTCGATCGTGGCGGGGTTCAACTGCAGCCGCGAGGCGGTGTCGCGATCGACCGTGAGCTCGATCTCCTGGCCGTTCTGCTGCTGGTCGGAGTTCACGTCGGTGAGGGCCGGCTCGTGCTGCAGGGCTTCCGTGAGCTTCGGCGCCCACTTGTAGATGTCGGCGATGCTGTCGCCCTGGAGGGTGTACTGGTATTGGGCGTTGCTCTGGCGGCCACCGACGCGGATGTCCTGCGCGGCCTGCAGGAAGAGGCGCGCGCCCGCCACCTGGTTGAGCTTGGGCCGCAGCCGCCCGATGATCCGGTCGGCCGACAGCGAGCGCTGCGCGAGCGGCTTGAGCGACACGAAGATGAAGCCGCTGTTCACCTGCCCGCCGCCGTTCGAGCCGCCGCCGGTGAAGCCGACCACGGTGTCGACCGCGGGGTCGGACTGCACGATGGCGACGAACTGGCGGAGCTTCACCTCCATCGACTGAAACGAAATCGCCTGGTCGGCCTGGATGCCGCCAAACAGACGGCCGGTGTCCTGCTGCGGGAAGAAGCCCTTGGGGATGACCTTCAGCAGGTAGACGCTGAAGGCGAATGTGCACACGAGCAGCATCATGACGAAGAGCTTGTTGGCCAAGGCCCAGCGCAGTGAGCGGCCATAAGAGTCGCGCATGGCATCGAACACCCGCTCGCTCCACGTGAAGAGCCGCCCCTGGCGCTCGTGCTCGACGCGGCGGATCAACCGCGAGCACATCATCGGCGTCGTGGTGAGCGAGACCAGGAGTGAGATCAGCACCGCGATCGAGAGCGTGATGGAGAACTCGCGGAACAGTCGCCCGACGATGCCACCCATGAGGAGGATCGGGAGGAATACCGCGACCAGCGACACGCTCATCGACAGTACCGTGAAGCCCACCTCGCGCGCGCCCTGGATCGCGGCCTCGAAGCGCGGCATGCCCGCCTCGACGTGGCGCGAGATGTTCTCGAGCACCACGATCGCATCGTCGACCACGAAGCCGGTGGCGATGATCAGCGCCATGAGGGAGAGGTTGTCGAGACTGTAATTGAGGAGGTACATCGCCCCGAAGGTCCCGAGGAGCGAGATCGGCACCGCCACCGCCGGCACCGTCGTGGCGCGCAGGTTCCGCAGGAACAGGAACACCACGAGGATCACCAGGGCGATCGCGATGCCGAGCGTGCGCTGCACGGCGCTCAGCGAGGCGCGGATGGTCGTGGTGCGGTCCATCGCCACGCGAATGTCGATGTCGGTCGGGATCGAGGCCTTGAGCGCCGGGATCATGGCGACCACCCGGTCGACCGTGTCGATGATGTTGGCGCCCGGCTGGCGGTACAGGATGACGAGCACGGCGGGCTGGCCGTTGGCCAATCCTAAGTTGCGGACGTTCTCGACCGAGTCCAGCACCTCGGCGACGTCCGAGAGGCGCACCGGCCTGCCGTTACGGTAGGCGACGATGAGTCCCTGGTACTCGGCGGCCTTGCTCGCCTGATCGTTGGTGTAGATCTGGAAGCGCTGGGCGCCGACGTCCATCGAGCCCTTGGGCGTATTGGCATTGGCCGCGGCGAGCGCCGCGCGCACGTCCTCGAGTCCGATGCCGTATTTGAAGAGCGCGGTCGGGTTGAACTCGACGCGCACCGCGGGCAGTGAGCTGCCGCCGATCTGCACCTGGCCGACGCCGGCGACCTGCGAGAGCTTCTGCGACAGGATGGTCTCGGCGGCGTCGTACACCTGGCCCGCGGTGAGGGTCTTGGACGTCATCGCGAGGATGAGGATGGGCGAATCGGCCGGGTTCGCCTTGCGGTAGGTCGGGTTGCTGCGCAGCGCGGTCGGCAGATCCGCACGCGCCGCATTGATGGCCGCTTCGACGTCACGTGCCGCCCCGTCGATGTCACGGTCGAGCCCGAACTGCAGCGTGACGCGCGCCGCGCCCGTGGAGCTCGACGAGGTCATCTCGGTCACGTCGGCGATCTGCCCGAGATGACGCTCGAGGGGCGTGGCCACGGTCGCCGCCATGACATCCGGGCTCGCGCCCGCCATGGACGCGCTCACCGAGATGGTCGGGTAGTCCACCTGCGGGAGCGGCGCGACCGGCAGCTTGAAATAGGCGATGCAGCCGGCGAGCGCGATACCCGCGGTGAGGAGCGTGGTCGCGACCGGGCGGCGGATGAAGGGTTCCGACGGGCTCATGCGGCGTCCTTACCTCACTCGGCGGACGAGCCGCTCGGGGTCGGCGCTCCCCAGGCCGCCACGCGCCGTTCGAGGCGGTCGAAGTAGAGATAGATGACCGGCGTGGTGAACAGCGTCAGCAGTTGCGACAGGATCAGGCCGCCGACGATGGTGATACCGAGCGGGTGACGGAGCTCGGAGCCCGTCCCGGTGCCGAGCATCAGCGGCAGCGCGCCCAGGAGCGCCGCCATGGTGGTCATGAGGATCGGGCGGAAGCGCAGGAGCGAGGCGTGATAGATGGCATCGCGCGCCGTCATGCCGTGCTCGCGCTCGGCGACCAGCGCGAAGTCGATCATCATGATCGCGTTCTTCTTCACGATGCCGATCAGCAGGATGATGCCGATGATGCCGATGACGCCGAGATCGCTGCGCGCCATGAGGAGCGCGAGCAGCGCACCGACACCCGCCGACGGCAGCGTCGAGAGGATCGTGACGGGGTGGATGAAGCTCTCGTAGAGGACGCCGAGCACGATGTAGACGGTGACGATGGCCGCGATGATGAGGAACAGCTCGTTGCCGAGCGTCGCCTCGAAGGCGAGCGCCGCACCCTGGAAGGTGGTCATGACGCTCACCGGCAGGTTGATGTCGGTCTCGGCCTGCTTGATCGCATCCACCGCATCCCCGAGCGCCGCCCCCTGCGCCAGGTTGAAGGAGATGGTGGTCGCGGGGAACTGCCCGAGGTGATCGATGGAGAGCGGCGCGGTGCGCGTCGAGACCTTGACGAGCGCCGACAGCGGCACCTGGCCGCCGACCGCGGTCGAGGAGGGCAGATAGAGCGTCCCGAGCGCATCGAGCGAGGCCATGAGCGAGCTGTCGGCCTGCAGGATCACGCGGTACTGGTTCGACTGCGTGAAGATCGTCGAGACGATGCGCTGGCCGAAGGCATCATAGAGCGCGTTGTCGACGGTGGCCGGCGTGATGCCGAAGCGCCCGGCCGTATCGCGGTCGATGGTGAGGTAGGCCGAGAGTCCCTGGTTTTCCTGGTCGCTCGCCACGTCCGCGAGCTGCGGAATCTGGCGGCAGCGCGATCGACGAGCTTCGGCACCCAGGTGTTGAACTCGACGGGGTTGGAGTCCTCGAGCACGAACTGGTACTGGGTGCGGCTCACCGCGGTGTCGATCGACAGGTCCTGCACCGGCTGCATGTAGATCGAGATGCCGGTGACATCGGCGGTTTCCTGCTGCAGGCGGCGGATGATGTCGCTCGCCGACAGCGAGCGGTCGTTGACGGCTTTCAGGTTGATCAGCATGCGCCCGCTGTTCAAGGTGATGTTGCTGCCGTCGACCCCTATAAAAGAGGAGAGGCTCGTGACGTCCGGGTCCTTCAGGACCGCGGCGGCCATGCTCGCCTGGCGGCGCGCCATGTCGCCGTAGGACACCGACTGCGGCGCCTCGGTGATCGCCTGGATGAGGCCGGTGTCCTGCACCGGGAAGAAGCCCTTGGGGATGAAGATGTAGAGGAGCACCGTCACCACCAGCGTGCCGATCGCCACCTGCAGCGTGAGCTGGCGGTGCTCGAGCACCCAGCGCAGCGCCACGGCGTAGCGGTCGATGAGCGCCTGGAACTTCTCGTTCGCCCAGCGCGCGATGCCGGATTCCTCCCCCGGATCGTGGTGACGCAGCAGCTTGGCGCACATCATCGGCACCAGGGTGAGGGACACCACCGCCGAGATCACGATGGTGACGGCGAGCGTAATGGCGAACTCGTGGAAGAGCCGCCCGACCACGTCCCCCATGAACAGCAGCGGAATCAGCACCGCGATGAGCGACACGGTGAGGGACACGATGGTGAAGCCGATCTCGCCCGCGCCCTTGAGCGCCGCCTCGAGCGGCGCCATGCCTTCCTCGATGTAGCGCGAGATGTTCTCGATCATGACGATGGCGTCGTCGACCACGAAGCCGGTGGCGATGGTGAGCGCCATCAGCGACAGGTTGTTGAGACTGAAGCCGACGAGATACATGACCGCGAGCGTGCCGACGAGCGAGAGCGGCACCGAGAGGCTCGGGATGATCGTGGCCGGGATGCTGCGCAGGAAGAGGAAGATCACCATTACGACGAGGATCACGGCGAGCGACAGCTCGAACTCGACGTCGTGCACCGAGGCGCGGATGGTGATGGTGCGGTCGGTGAGGATCTCAACGTCGACGGCCGCGGGGAGCGAGGCCGAGAGCGAGGGCAGGAGCTTCTTGATCCGGTCGACCACCTGGATCACGTTGGCGCCCGGCTGGCGCTGGATGTTGAGGATGATGCCGGGCGTGTTGTTCACCCAGCCGGCGAGATAGGCGTTCTGGGCGCCGTTCACCACCTGCGCGACGTCGGAGAGGCGCACCGGGTTGCCGTTCTTGTAGGCGACGATGATGCCAAGGTAAGCCTCGGGGCTCTGGATCTGATCGTTCGCGTTCAGCGTCCAGGAGCGCGCCGGCCCGTCGAGCGTGCCCTTGGGCGAGTTGACGTTGGCGTTCGAGATCGTGGTGCGCAGGTCGTCGATGTTGAGTCCGTAGCTCGCGAGCGCGCGCACGTTGGCGATGATGCGCACCGCGGGGCGCTGGCCGCCGCTCACGCTCACGAGCCCGACGCCCTCGATCTGCGAGATCTTCTGCGCGAGACGCGTGTCGGCGAGATCCTCGAGCTGCGTGAGGGGCAGGGTTTTGGACGTAATGCCGAGCGTCAGGATGGGCGCGTCGGCGGGATTGACCTTGGCGTAGATCGGCGGCGCCGGCAGGTCGGACGGCAGGAGATTGCCGGCGGCGTTGATCGCCGCCTGCACTTCCTGCTCGGCGATGTCGAGGCTCAGGTTGAGGCTGAACTGCAGCGTGATGACCGAAGCGCCCCCGGAGCTCGTCGAAGACATCTGGTTGAGGCCGGGCATCTGCCCGAACTGCACCTCCAGCGGTGCGGTGACGCTGGAGGTCATCACCTCGGGGCTGGCGCCGGGATAGAACGTCTGCACCTGGATGGTCGGGTAATCGACCTCGGGGAGCGCGGAGAGCGGCAGGAAGCCGTAGGACACGATCCCGGCGAGCATGATCGCCACCATGAGAAGCGACGTGCCGACCGGCCGCAGGATGAAGAGGCGGGACGGGTTCACGGGTGAGCCGTCTTAGTGGCCGATCGGCGGCTGCTCAACCGCCACCCTGGCCGCTCGGGTTGCTTGGCTGCTGGCGCCGGTGCTGGCCCTGGCCCTGGCCCTTCGCGCCCTGATGCGGCCCGGCCTTTGGCCCGCCTCCCGCGGCGCTGCCGCCGTTGCCACCGGCCGCGCCCCCGGTGCCGCCGGCCGCCTGGCGCAGCATCACCTTGGCACCGTCCTTGAGCTTGTCCGCCCCGTCGACGACGACGCTCTCGCCGACGGCGAGTCCCTGGGTGATCGAGATGTTGACGGCATCGCCCGCGCCGAGCGTCACCTTGCGCACCGCCACGGTCTGATCGGCGGCGTTGACGACGTAGACGTACGTGCCCGGAGCGCCGCGCTGCACGCCGGCCTGCGGAATGAGCGTCGCGCCCTTCAACGTATCGAGCAGCAGCACGATGTTGACGAACTGCTGCGGGAAGAGGCTCTCATCCGCGTTGGGGAAGATGGCCTTCAGGCGGATCGTTCCGGTGGTGGTATCGATCTGGCTGTCGATCGACTGCAGCGCGCCGGTGGCGAGCTGCGTGGTGTTGGTGCGGTCCCAGGCGGTGACGGGCAGCGTCACGCCGGCGTGCATCTGCTTCATGAGCGGCGGGATGTCGTCCTCGGGGAGCGTAAAGAGCACGGTGATCGGCTTCAGCTGGGTCACCACCACGAGCCCGTTGGGCTCGGCCGGGGTCACGTAGTTGCCGACGTTCACCTGCTGAAGTCCCACGCGCCCGGTGATGGGCGAGACGATGTGGCAGTAGGTGAGGTTGAGCTTCGCCGCATCGATCTGGCCCTGGTCGGTGCGCACATTGCCCTCGTCCTGCGCGACGAGCGACTTCTGCGTGGCGAGCTGCTGCTCGGCGATCGAGTCCTGCGCGAAGAGCGTCTGGTAGCGGTCGAGGTCGACGCGCGCGTTGGCGAGCAGCGCCCGGTCGCGGGCGAGCGCGCCCTCGGCCTGCTCGAGCGCCACCTGGTAGGGGCGGGGGTCGATCTGGATGAGCGCGTCGCCCGCCTTGACGGTCTGCCCCTCCTTGAAGGCGATCTTCATGATCTGGCCGGCGATCTGGCTCTGCACCGTCACGGTCGCGAGCGGCGTGACGGTTCCGAGGCCGATGAGCGTGATGGGCATGTCCCCGGCCCGGGCCGTCGCGGTGACCACCGGCATGGGTCCGGCCCCGGCGAAGCGCCCGGCGGGGGCGGTGCGGGCGCCCTTACCGGGCGTGAGCAGCCAGGCGAGCAGCACGAAGGCGAGGAGCACCGCCAGAATGACCGCCCAGCGCGGGGCGGTCCGGGCTTTTTGCCAGAGGCGGGCGGTTAAGGAGGGCGGCGTGGCCGCGGTGGGCAGCTCGCGATTGAAGTCGTTCATGAGCCTCTAAGCGGGGCGTTACCGGGGGTTACGAGCCGGGGGCGCCGATTCTAGCGCCTCACGGTGGAGGACAAAAAAATGGGGTGGCGCGGGACTCCCCGCCCACCCCTTCAGGAGGATGGGACGAAGGAGAACACAGGGTCGGACCGGTTGCAGCAACGGACCGGTAAAGAAGTGCAACGAATTATGGGCTTGCGGCCGGGGGCGCCGCGCGCGCCCCCACTCGCCGCCCGCCGCTCACTTGAATGCCACGGCCTCCGCGGAGCATGAATTGCTGCCGTTCGAGGTAATCGTCCAGTTCCAGCTCTCTACCGAGGCGGTCGTGGTGTAGACGTGCGCCAGCGCGTCGGCATTTTCCATCAGATCGTTATCGGTCTCGCCGCTGTAGGTCGCGAGATCCCAGATGGCACCAACCGGCGCGCCGCTGGCGGTCCCGAGGCCCGGACCCTGGCCGATGCCCATGGTCGCGATGACGAGTTCGTTCGCACCTCTCGGTGTGATCGTCGGCTGAGCGCTGACCGTGCTCATGCTGCCGCAGTTGATCTGGTCAGTGCCGGCCGCCACGTCCAGCGGCGAGGCCGAAGCTCCCTGGACGTCGAAGAACCGCGCGGAGTTGGTCGGGCTGGAGCCAGAGGTATGAATGGCGACCATCAGCCCCGGATTGGGCGCGACATTGGCCGCGAACCAGATCTGCGCCGAATCCCCGCCCGTCTGTTCGAGCTGCCAGACCCCGCCGTCGCTATCCGTGATGCTGGTGATGTTGACGTTGTTCTGACCGGCCGGGAATGTCAGCACGCGCAGGTTCCCGGTCGTAGGCAGCTGCAGATTCAACGTGGTGCCGGACGCAAGAGCCGTCCACGTCTCGTGCACGATCTTGTTGACGTGGATGCCCGAGGGCATCTGGCCGCCGGCCTCAGCCACCAGCAGCGCGACCGATACGGAGTTGAATGTATCGACGGTGTCTCCAGTCGCCGTGATGGCGGGACTGACGGGCGCATTCGTTCCCTGCAGGTACCACTGCGACGCGTGTGGGAATCCCTGCTTATTGATCCAGGCGATATCGCCGTCCAGCAGCGTAAATCCGCCGGCCGCCACCCACGCGCTCGGGTTGCCGTTGGCAATGCTGGAGATCGCGTTGTAATTCCAGATGACGTGTCCGCCGTTGGCGTCATTGTTGGTCAGCGGCGTAAAACTGCCGGGATTGATGACGCCGGCACTCTTCGGCGAGAGATTCGCGCCGCCAGAGGCCCCGTCCAAGCATCCCGTGGTCGCGACGTGGTTGAATTCGCTGACGGTGTACTCGAAGGGAAGGCTGCTGCTCGTCAGGTTGACCTGGATGGCCTCATTGCCGGCGGCGGATCCACATAGCACGTACACCTGAGTCACGTAGTTCCCGGTGCCGCCATCCTCGGTGATCGCCGCCGCAGGCCAGCGCTGCCCCAGAGTGTCGGTGATCGCGCTCGTGCTGCCGTGCGGGAAAGTGATGGCGAGCACGAGGGCATCGCCCCCGAGAACCGCGTTCGGCAATGGGATCCGGTAGCCGTTTCCCGCGATGCCGAGGCCCAGCGGATTCGCCGATGAGGCGACATGCTGGATCAGAACCGGTGAGGAAACAGTGCCGTAGGGAGCCTGACAGGAGGCGAGTGCACCGCCATTGGAGCCCGCGCAGGTCCAGTCCCACGGCCCGGCGCCGGTGACCGCGGAGGCGGTGCCTGCGGCGCACAGATTGCTCACGGGCGCGCTGGTCCGGGGCAGGCCATTTGCCGAACCGCACGAGCCGTTGATCAGTTGTTGGGCCAGCGGCGCGGCGCAGGAGGCCGTACCGCCGCCGTCCGATCCGACGCAGCTCCACTCCCACGGCCCGCTGCCGGCCACCGTCGAGGCGGTCCCCGCGGAACAGAGGTTAGTGGTCGGCGTACTGCTGACCGCGACGCCGTTTGCCGAGCCGCAGGAGCCGTTCACGATCTGTTGCGCGAGGGGAGCGGAGCACGCAGCGGTGCTGCCGCCGTTCGTCCCGGTGCAGTGCCAGCTCCAGGGACCGGTACCGCTTACCCCGGAAGCGCTGCCTGCGGAACACAAGTTGGTCGTGGGGGCAATGCTTACCGGTACGCCGTTCGCCGTGCCGCATGAGCCGTTGGTTTTGAGCTGCGCCGAGCAACTCGCCGTCGCACCACCGCCGGATCCGGCGCAGCTCCAGTCCCACGGTCCCGCACCGGTCACGGTCGACGCCGTGCCAGCGCTGCAGAGATTCGTCGTCGGTGCGCTGGTGAGGTCGGCGCCGTTTGAGGAGCCACACGCACCGCTGACGCCGACGACGGAAGAGGAGGCCGTCAGTGTCGCGTAGAACGACCAGGTTGTCGGCGTGCAGTTCGACGTGGAGGTAGCGAAGCCGGCGGGCATCCCCGCGGTGTACTTGTGCTCCATGTAGAGGCAGCTTCCGGAATCGTTCTGCTTCAGAAAGCTCAAGCTACCGCTGCTCGGCAAATAGGCCAGCCAGTAGTTGCCGGCGCCCAATGACACCGGCGTTTCGACTTTCGCCGTGTTCCAGCCCTCGGCCGTCGCGAAGCTCCTGGTGACGGCCAGCAGCTTGCCTGGACCACCCCTGGGGCCGGTCGCATCGTAGATGCCGAGGGTCAGGTCACCGGTCGCCGCCGTTACGTAGAACGACAGGCTGTCGATCGTTGCAGCAACCGACAGCTTCGTTTCCTGTGCCAGCACGAGGTTACCGTTGCCGCTGTCGGGCGCACTTTCGAGATTCGTGTTGCCGATGGTGATCGTTGATTGCGCCTGCGCGACGGGCGCAAGGGCGAGTTGCAGAAGGGAAATGATCAAAGGGACCGCGACGACCCGAACGCTATTCATGACGAGCTCGCCTCCGGCACGCCAGCTCGAGGTGAGAGCGGAGCGAACGCTCAGCCGCCGCAGACCCAAAGCGGACGCACTGTTGTGACGAAGAGCGAGCGGCGAGATAGCGAGCGACCAAGCACGCCACACGCCGCTGATCACAATGAGCCGCAAGCAAAACGGCTCGCAGGAACGCTACACCTTTCGCGTGGATGCTGCGATGCGGTGAACCGTCGGCAACCGGCGACGAGAATCACAGCGTCTGTCGCTGGGCAACGACGTGTTGCATCGAAGGCAAGAACGACGTCTTATAAGTGTTAACTGCGTTTATGCAGCGGCGAGTCCATTTAACTTAGGATCCGCACTGCTTAAGGGCAAACCCGCCGTAAGGCGGGGACGCAAAGCCTCCGGTCTCAATCGTCTGACGCGCGAGATAGCGGGGTTGCCGGCGAGACCGTGCTGTGTGATGCACTCGTCGTCAGTCCCTCTTCCTTTGGCTGGTCTACGTTGAGTCCGGAGTCCGCAGGGACCGTTCTCTTACGCTTGACGCGAGGCCAAATGGAATTTTCGATTCGCCGCCCCGCACCGCTCGCCGGTGCTTCCCGATTCATGGTTCTCTGTGCGCTGGCAGCCGCTGCGCTCGCGGGTTGCGGTGGCGGAGGGAGCACGACGACCGACGTGAAGACGTCGAGCGGTAGCGTGCCGCCGCAGATCACGGCGCAGCCGCAGAACGCGAGCGTCGCGAGCGGCGCAACGGCGACATTTTCTATCACTGCCACCGGCTCCACGCCGCTGACTTACCAGTGGATGAAGAACTCGGCGAACATCAGCGGGGCGACTTCCGCCAGCTATACGACGCCCGCGACGGCCTCTTCCGATAATGGCGCCTCGTTCACGGTCACCGTCAGCAACTCCGCGGGCAGCGTGACGAGCAGCGCGGCGACGCTGACCGTGACCAGCGGCTCACAGGCCCAGGCGCCGCAGATTACCGCTCAGCCGCATAGCACGACCGTAACCGCCGGGCAGACCGCGACGTTCTCCGTCACCGCCTCGGGCACGGCGCCGCTCACTTACCAGTGGATGATGAACACGACGGCCATCAGCGGTGCGACCTCGGCCAGCTACACCACACCGGCCACCACGACCGGCAACAGCGGTGAGTCGTTCACTGTGAAGGTGACTAACTCCGCCGGCAACGTTACCAGCAGTGCGGCTACGTTGACCGTCAACTCCTCGACGCAGGCCACGGCTCCGCAGATCACCGCCCAGCCGCAGAGCGCGACCGTCACGGCGGGCCAGACGGCGACCTTCTCCGTCACCGCCAGCGGCACGGCGCCGCTCACTTACCAGTGGATGATGAACACGACGGTCATCAGCGGTGCGACCTCGGCCAGCTACACCACACCGGCCACCACGACCGGCAACAGCGGTGAGTCATTCACCGTGAAGGTCAGTAACTCCGCCGGCAACGTCATCAGCAGTGCCGCAACGCTGACCGTCAACGCCGCCGCGAAAGTGGCGGCAACGCCGACGTTCTCGGTGCCGGCCGGTGTTTACACGTCTACGCAGTCGGTGACGCTGGCATGCAGCACGCCCTCGAGTACGATCCACTACACGACCAACGGCACTACGCCGACCAGTTCGTCCAGCGCTTATTCCGCTGCGATCTCCGTGTCATCGACGGAGACCATCGAAGCGATCTGCACAGCCTCGGGCTACACCAACAGCCCGGTGGCTGCAGCCGCCTATACGATTAATACGTCCGGCACGTACGCATTGCCCGCCAGCCGCAGCGCCGTGTGGAGCGATGCCGGCCTGATGACCAAGGGTGGCATACCGTCAGCGAGCTGGCCGATCTGCAACTCCACGCCGCTGACACCGAGCGGCGGCAGCGACGATAGCGCGCAGATCAATGCCCAGATCAGCGCATGCGCCGCGGGAACGGTCGTGCAGCTTGGAGCCGGGACCTTCGTAATGGGTCAGGGGCTGTATGTCGCCATCAACAAAGGGGTGGCATTGCGCGGAGCCGGAGCGGGCACGACGATCCTTAAGAATCCGCGCAACGTATTCGCCACGACCTCCAATCAGGCGCCCGTGGATACCACCCCGATCGTCATTCTCGGGCCGGGCCGCTGGGTGAATCCGGACGGTGACGGGCGCTGCAACAATCCGACCGCGTACCAGACGCAGTACATGCAGCTCCTGTCCGCCGATGCGGTCCAGGGATCGAATTCGATCACCGTCGCCAATGGGTCGATCTTCTCGGCGGGCCAGATGGTGCTGCTCGATGAGACTTCGGGGGCGAGCTGGCAGCCGGACCTGGTCCACATCTCGACCTCCATCTGGGCCTCGCCGGATTACGCCGTGACCTGGCAGCTGCACAACCCGGCCTCAGCGATCGATGACCCGGTACAGGCGTCCGTAACGCCTTCGACGGCCAACAACTACGCCGGTTCGGGCAGCGGCAGCGATGGTGCCTGCTGGTTCTCGCGCCAGGACCGCCCGCAGAACGAGATCAAGGAAATTGCGAGCGTCAGCGGCAACACGATCACCTTCACATCGCCCGTCAACAAGGCCTACCGCACCAGCCAACACGCTGAGCTGACCACTTTCACCGGCTCGAACGCCCCCGTGGAGAACGCGGGCCTCGAGAACGTCACCCTGGTCGGCGGCGGCAACGGCGCCGTGCGCTTCGAGAGCACCCGGTACTCGTGGGCCAAGAACATCGAGGTGACTGAGTGGTACGACGAGGGAGTCGCGATCGAATACAGCTTCCGCGACGAGCTCATCGATTCCTACATCCACGACGCCGCCTGGCCGGAGCCGGGTGGTGCCGGTTATGCGATCAGTTTCGCCCAGGGCTCTTCCGAAGCCCTCATTGAGAACAACATTGTAGTGAAAGCGAACAAGGTGATTGTCGCGCGCTCATCGGGCACGGGAACCGTGGTCGGCTACAACTACATGGATGACGGATACATCGCGACCGACGAAGGCTGGATCGAGATCGGACTGAACGCCGCCCACATGGTGGGCTCGCACATGGTGCTGTTTGAGGGCAACCAGAGCTTCAACATCGACAGCGACGACACGCACGGCAACTCCACCTACCTGGTCTTTTTCCGCAACAACACGACGAGCGTGCGCAGCTCGTTCCAGAGCGACTACACGGGCAACACGATCAACGATGCCGGCAACGTCCCGGGCAGCAATGGGCCGAAGCGCGCCGCGGGCGCCATGACCTACAGCTACTGGATGTCCTACGTCGGCAACGTGCTCGGGCAGGCGGGAGTCACCACGGCTGCCAACGGCTACGTGGACACCGTGACGGGCACCGCCTGGACGCCCTCCATTTGGCTTCTCGGGTGGAACGATATATCTCCGTATACGGTGGATGTGCAGGTGACGACTACGGCGATCCGTGACGGCAACTGGGATAGCTTCCTTTCGCAGCAAACCTGGCTGAACAACACGCTCGCGCCGCTGCCCAATTCACTGTATCTCTCATGCAAGCCCGCATTCATGGGCTCGAACACCTGGCCATGGGTCGATCCGACGACCGGGACCCTCTACACGCTTCCGGCGCGGGCGAGATTCACCGCCAGTACGCCGAACACCGTGTCCGGCAGCGGCGAGACCTGCGTTCCATGAGTTCAAGCGGGGGACTCGAAACGGAAGCCAATCAATGGCTTACCGGGAGAGTCCCCGATTCTACATAAGCCTGGTTGCCCGGCACTCGGGCGGCGCGGGCAGAGCCTCGCCGCCGCAGGCACATCGATACAAGATGCTCCGGCCGGCGCGCTACACTGTAGCGACACGGATAAAAACAAATCGCGGGGAGCCGCATGCGACTCGATACACCGGTTCGGACCGGAGCAATTGCAGTCCTGGCTGCGTGGGCGGGTATGGTCGCGCCTGCAGTCCATGCGGCGGCCCCGGGTTATGAGTTCCAGCTAGGGGTCATCGAGTCGGACAACATCGAGCGTCTGCCGTCTGGCGGCACCAGCGCGACCATCGGCGTCGAGGAGCTCGGATTCGATTGGCACGACAAGGGACCGTGGCTGGACGCTGATATCGATGCCGACGTGAGCCATCTCGACTATTTCCCGCACGTCTACACCGATGAGTTCATCGGCAACCTGCTCGGCGTAGTCAAGGTCAACCTCGTACCGGATCTCCTGTCTTGGAACGTCAACGACAACTTCGGGCAGGCGCCGCTTGAGCCGCTTGCGCCCATCACTCCCGACAATCGCGAGAACATCAACTACTTCAGCACCGGTCCGACCCTGACGCTGCCTCTCGGACGGGCGACGTTTCTCGACGTCAGCGGGGCCTACGGACGGGTGGACTACCAGGTGAGCCCTCTCGACAGCACCCGCCTGTTGGGCACCGTCGCGCTCCTGCACGAGTTGTCCACCGACACCAACATTTCGCTCAACGCCAGCGACGACAACATTCGCTTTGCCAATGAGGAGGAGAATCCGAATTACCAGAGGCAGGACGCGTTTGCGCGCTTTGCCACGAAGGGGAGCCGCACCGAGTTCGGCATCGATCTGGGGTACGGGCGGCTCAATATGCCCGGGATGCGCTTCGACACCCCGGTTGCGCGCCTGGATCTCTCCCGGAAGCTGTCGACGGACTCGACCGTGGGCCTGGCTCTCGGGCACGACTATTCAGATGGCGCCGATACGTTCCGGGTCGAGCAGGGGATAGGAGGGGCCACACCCAACACCCAGCCGGTCGTCGCGGCCGCAGCGCCTTTCGTCAGCAACTACGGGACGCTGGCCTGGAACTTCAAGTACCTGCGGACAACGCTGGACCTCTCGCTGGCCTATTTCAAGGATCGCTATCAGACGGATGCGACTCTCAACAACGAGCGCACGGTGTTCGCCGCGGTTGCCTCGCGGCAGGTAACCCCCGTCATGCAGCTATCGCTGACGGAGTACCTGGTGCGCTGGCAGTTCGACACCACGGACGAGAGTGCGACCGAGAGTGACACCGGCCTGCAGCTGATCTGGCGCGCAGGCACGCACCTCACGGTCCGTCTGGCCTACTTTCTCGCCAAGGGCACCAGCAACGTGTACGCATTCCAATACACCGAGAACCGCGTGTGGCTCTCGCTCGGCTGGGGTGTTGCCGCGGAAGCCCCGCCGGGACCAGCGCCCGTGAGGCTGCCCGGAAGGGACTGAAAATCGCCGGCTTACGGCGGGCTACCCGCCGCGATGGGCTGCTCGACGGGCGGTGCAGTGCCGGCCGGGGACCAGAAGCGCTTTAGCTTCAGGAAGTATTTCTCGAAGTACTCATAGCTCAGCCACGCGATCATCATCGAAGACGTCATCCCGACGACCGCCTGAATCGCCAGCGCGGCCGTACGGGAGCCGATCATCGACGCCAGTGCATCCTCGGTGCCGTGCACGATGAAGTAGTGGGAAAAGAAGTGGTGGTAGACGTACATCCCGTAGCTGTACTTGCCCAGCGTGATCATCGGACGGCTGCGGAAAAAGATTGCCCAGCCGGATGCGGCGGGAGCGCTCAGGGCCTTGAGCATCAGCGCGGCGAGCAGCGCGTGGAAGGCGCCGCTGCGCAGCGACAGCACGCTGTCGCCATGTCCGGAAAAGTGCCGGATGGCAAACTGCAGCAGCAACAAACCGATTCCCGCCACAGTCAGCGGAACGATGAGACGGCGTACTCCCGCCTCGCCATCGGGCTGGCGCAGGTAGACGGCGATGAACGCGCCGAGCGCGAGCGAATCGAGCTGGAATGGCGTGAGTACCGTGGTCGCGACCAGGTTGACACCCATCAGGGACGCGACGATGCGCGCGCCGAACGAGGCGATGGCGACCGCGAGCGAGAACGTCAGGAACACGCGCGGCCGGCCGGCGAGCAGCCAGACCAACAGAGGCCACACCAGGTAGAACTGTTCTTCGACCGCAAGTGACCAGAAGTGTGTGAGGTACGACAGTACCCAGCCGCCGTGGATTGCGAGGTAGAGGTTCACGCCGTAGAGCCAGGCCCATGCCTGCTCGCTCCTCAGGCCTGCGATCTCGGACCCACGCAGTGGGGGGATGAGCGGGACGACGAGGAAAACCACCGCCAGGACCCCATAGTAAAGCGGGAAGATGCGCAGCACGCGGCGCATATAGAAGTTGCGGAAGTAGTTCGGGTCGGTGCGCGAGTCGTAGAGGATTCCAGTTATCAGAAATCCCGAGAGCAGGAAGAAGAGATCGACTCCAAGGGCGCCGTAGGCGAACAGCCAGGTCAGTGCGTGGTCGAGCCGCCCTTGCGGATTCGCAGGCGAGACGAAGTGAAAGAGCAGGACGGCGAGGATCGCGAGGCCGCGGACGCCGTCGAGCGCCGGCAGGTGCCCGGCGATGAGCGATCCGGACCGCGGGCCGGTCCCGGTGTTCACATCACGGTTGGGCAAACGGCGTGCCGGCGTCGTAGCGGGCCTTGGCCGGCAGTTCGTACACCTGCCTCGTTCCGACGGGGTCGACCCAAGGCCAGGTGTAGCCCTTGCCGGCCTTGAAGAACGCCGGCTTCTCCTTGAGATAGAGAGAAGCGGGAAGGTTGTGGTCGGGGATGTTCGGGTCCCACACGACCGACCTGGTCACGTAGTCGAAGTTGCCGTGGCGCAGCGTCCTCGCGGCGACATTCGTATCGATCGGGTACGGCGTCCAGTCGTCCCAGCCCAGCAGCCAGATCGTCGGGTGAGTCATCAGTACGCCGCTCGTCGCCTGGTACACCCAGCCGTCCATCTTGCCCGGTACGCCGAGCACGTTGCCGATAAAGGTGTGCCAGTACGAGTAGGCGGCGGCGCCGGCCGCGCGACGCGGCCCGTCGTGCGGTTGGTTCGCATCGTCGATCAGCGTGCCGCCCAACTGGTTGGTGAACGGTGCGCGTATGCCGGGGAGGTAGTTGCGGAAGACGGTGTGGTAGATGGCGTTGCCATGCGTCTTGTCGGAGTCGAAGTTGAAAGCGTAGTTGCCCTCGAAGAGCATATGGTGCGATCCCACCATGTGCGAGCCGTTGAGGCCGACTTCGATCCACGAGCCGTTCGAGTTGATGTATCCGTCGTCGATGTAATTGTAGCCGATGACCGACCCGGCGCCCGCCGAGCGCGCCACCATCACCTTGTTGGCCTTGAGGATGATCGAGTTCTCAATCAGCATCTCCGACGACCCATGCGAGATGCTGATGGCGTAGCCGGCACCGCTTGGCTGCGACCAGGCGCCGTCGTGCACGTACGAGTCGCGGATCTCGACGCGGAACGAGTGGACCACCGCGAAGCCCTCGTCGTGCCAGACGGTGTTATCGATGCTCTTCGCCCAGCAGGCGTCGCACCACTGGAAGCGGATGTTGCCGTTGTCGCCGCCGGTCACCGTGAGCGCCTCGATCCCGGCGTTCACCACGCGCTTCACGTTGTAGGCCGTGATCTGGGCGGCGTGCGAAGTGCGGTAGGAGATGTGTACCGGTGTCGAGAAGGTGATGACGTTGCCCGCCACGCTCGCGATCTGCTTTACCTCCGCGGTGGGGCGGTCGAGCCGACTGAACCAGCCGAACGCATCCTGATTGGCCGCGCTGGCGGGGATCTTCAGAGGATCGTCGGTCGGTTGCGGAGGATTGTGCTTCTGCCAGACGACGCGGAAATCCGGCAGCGGCCCAGATCTCGCCGCGCCCGCACGGATCGGTCTGCCACGCAGCGCCGGAAAGCTCATCCAGCAGCACGCTCTGGCCCGCCTTCAGTCCGCTCGCGCTCGCGACGGTGATCGAGTACGCGCCCTTCTCCGCGTCTGCCGTGAGATTGGTCGAGCCGGCGAAGCCGGCGTTGTCCGTCCCAGCGCACCGGCCCGAGTATTGCGATGGGGGAGGGTTTGGCTCCGGTAGCCTCTACACCCGGCCTGGCTCCGTCAGTCTTCTGCAGCGTGGTCTGACCGGGTCCGGCGCCACGCAGCGTTATGCCCTTGTCGATGAGCAGAAAGTTGCCGTCGTTGATGGTGAAGCGCCCGCCGACAGCTGCACGACCTCGCCGGCGGGACAAGCCTCGATCGCGGCCTGGATGCCTGCCGTCGCGTCGATGGCGCCGTTACCGTACGTTGCCGCGGAGACGTTGGCGCACACCTTCGAGCGGGTCGGCACTCCGCCGGGCACCCCGGGGTTCCAGATGGTTGTGCGATCGGACGGGAACATGCTGGTGGGCGCGGGCGACCGGTCGCTTGCGCCCGGCAACACCGAGCACGTCGGGGCGCTCGTGTGACCGAAGTGTCTGCCATGGCAGCCTACCAGCACGCTGACCAGGGACGTGCAGAGCAGCACGCGGGCGGAACGGACTATGAGCATAACGTGACCCAGGAAATACTCTGCAAGTAAGCGGCTTTGGCTGCCACCGGAGCGGGCAGGTCTGCGACCGGAGTGCACCATCTGTGGTAAAGTCCGCGAGCCGCAATCATCCGCCAGGGATTGTAGAAATGTCGAGATTTATTCGGCGGTTGGTCACGTTTCCTTAATCCAAGATATGGTTCGATTCATACCGGCTTACGCCCTGTTTGCCGCACTGGCGCTCGCGGCCGCGTTCGCGTCCGCCGCGGATGCTCCGGTAGCCGCGCCGGCTGCCGCAACCGTCGGCGCCGACTATCGGATCGGTCCCGGTGACAGTCTGCAGATCTACGTCTGGCAGAACCCGGACCTCAGCGTCACGGTGCCCGTGCGGCAGGACGGCAAGGTTTCCACGCCGCTGGTGGAAGACATGCTCGCCGCCGGCAAGACGGCTTCGGATGCTGGCGCGCGATATCGAAGAGGTGCTCGCCGAGTACGTCCGGTCGCCGAAGGTCAACGTCTTCGTGCTGAATGCGGTCAGCGCCCTGAGCCAGGTCAAGGTCACCGGCCAGGTCAAGACGCCGCAGGCCTTGCCGTTTCACGAAGGCATGACGGTGCTCGATGCCGTGCTCGCCGTCGGCGGGCTCACCGACTTCGCGGCGGGCAATCGCGCCAAGGTGGTTCGCACGGTGGACGGCAAGCCGCAGGAGATCAAGGTCCGTCTCGACAAGCTGCTCGACAAGGGGGACATGAGCCAGAACATCGCGCTGCGGCCGGGTGACGTGCTCTGATTCCGCAGTCGCGCTTCTAAAGGACAGTATGCAACAGATCGACAACCTGTTGGAACAGCTGCGCGGAGCGTGGCGCTTCCGCTGGATCGGGATCGCTCGTGGCCTGGGGCGTCCTGCTCTTGTGCGCTGCTTGTCATAACCGTTCTGCCGAACCGCTACCAAGCCTCCGCCACGGTCTTCGTCGATACGCAGACCGCGCTGAGCGCCGCCACGCGCACACTCACGGTCGATGAGAACACGGACTCGCAGATCCAGCGGGTGCGCGAGGCGCTCCTGGGCGGGCCGCAGCTCGCGAAGATTGCCGATGATACCGGTCTCACGGCCCGCGCCCAGACACCGGAGGAACGGCAAAAGGTGATCGATAAGCTGCGCAACCAGATCCAGATGCCCTGCGGAACGCCGGGGCGGCGGCTGGGGCGGGTACTTATGTAATCTCCTATACGAACAAGGATCGCCAGACCAGCCTGAAGGTGGTCGACCGATTCGTGAACACCTTCGTGGAAGACGCACTGGGCGGCAAGCACGAAGGCTCCGTCCAGGCGCAGCAGTTCCTCACGCAGCAGATCGCCGATCTCGAGAAGCGCCTGCGTGATGCCGAAGAGGCGCTGGCGACCTTCAAGAAGGAGCACGTCGGTCTGCTGCCCGGCAACCAGAACGACTATTTCAACCGTCTGGACACCGAGGTGGCGGATCTCGACGCGGCGCAGACCAAGCTTTCCGTGGCCAACATGCGACGCAATGAGCTGGAGCGGCAGTTGCACGGTGAAGATCCACTGGTGCCGGGCGGCGCGGACCGGGGCGTGGCAGCCGGCGGCGCGCCGGCCAGCGACACCGCCACACGTCTGCAGCAGAGCCAGCAGCAGCTCGATGAGCTGCTGCTGAACTACACCGAGAAGCATCCGAAAGTCATCGAGCTGCGCAACACCATCGCCGAGCTGCAAAAGCGCCTGGCCGACGAGATCGAGGCGGCGCGGAACGGCGACGCAAGCGCCGCAGCGCGCACCGGGCTTGCCGCCAGCCCGGTGTACCAGAACCTGCAATTGCAGTACGACCAGGTGGGCGTGGAGATCGCGGGACTGCAGGCCGATATCGCCAACCACCGCCAGCGCGTCGCCTCGCTGCGCAGCATGATGAATACCGCTCCCGAGGTGGAGGCGCAGTTCTCGCGGCTCAATCGCGATTACAGCGTGGTCAAGGCGCAGTACGAGGCGCTGGTGGAGCAGCTGGGACGCGCGCGGCTCGGCGAGCAGGCGGCGCAGACCGGTCGTGGTTCGCTTCGACGTGGTCGATCCGCCGCGGGCGGGCTTCGACCCGGTTTTCCCCAAGCGCCCGCTGTTCGCCATCGGCGCACTGGTGGCGGCCATCGCGGCAGGCGCCGGCGTCGCCTTCGTGCTCAACGTCCTGCGGCCGGCGTTCGGCAGCGTGCGACGCCTGCACGAGGTGACGGGATTGCCGGTGCTGGGCGCGGTGAGCATGACGTGGATCGAGCGTTACGAGGCGCAGATGCGGCGCTCGGCGCTCCGACTGGCAGGGGCGGTCCTTGGCATGGTGCTCGTGTGCGGCGTGTTTCTCGTGACCCAGCGGCATCTGGCGAACGCCGTCAAGGGCTGGATGACCTTCACATGAGCATCGTCGAAAGGGCGCTCAAGCGGTTGCAGGCCGAGGCATCCACTGCGCGCACCCGGCGCGTGTTCGGTCGGGTCGTCGAGGCCGCAACGCCGCAGGCCACAAACGCGCGCGTGATATCCATCGACCAGAGCGAGCTGCGCGTGGCGGGTTTGCTGGCCCCCAAGCACCAGGAACGGGAGATCGCCAGCCAGTACCGTCAGATCAAGCGCCCCCTCATCGCCGCAGCAATCGGCAGGGGACAGGATCCTGTGCCGAACGGGCGGCTGATCATGGTGGCGAGCGCCTTGCCCGGCGAGGGCAAGACCTTCACTGCCATCAACCTCGCCTTCAGCATGGCGCTGGAGAAGGATCTGCACGTAGTGCTGGTCGACGGGGACGTCGCCAAGCCGCAGATCAGCAAGATGTTCGGCGCCAGTGCCGAGCGCGGCCTTCTCGATGCGGTGATCGATCCGGCCGTCGACTTGGAGCGGCTGATCCTGCCGACGGACGTGCCCAATCTGTTCCTGTTGCCGGCCGGAACACACAGCGATCGAGCCACGGAGCTGCTGGCGAGCGAACGGATGGTCGAGGCCATGAACTGGCTGCTGCAGAGGGACGAGCGGCGAATCTTCATCTTCGATTCCTCGCCGTTGCTGTTGTCCACCGAAGCACCCGCGCTCGCCGAGGTGGTGGGACAGATCGTGGTCGTGGTGCGCGCTGAGTTCACCGAGCACCACGTGCTGCAGGATGCCTTGCAGCGGCTGCCTGAAGGCTGATCTCCGTCGCTGGTGCTGAACCAGAGCACGCAGAAGACCTCCGACTACTACTACGGATACGGTGCCCCGCCGGAAGCGACGAGCGCCACCGACGGCGACCGCTGACGACTTCGCGCTACTGCTTGCCGCGCAGCCGGCCCTGCAGCACCGACTTGGCAATCCTCAAAGGTTCGGTGAGCCGAAACAAGCCGACCACCACGCCGAGGTAGATGCAGGCACATACGGCGCCAGACGCCACGATGCGCATGAGGCTGGGCCAATGCGCGAGCGCGGCGTACTGCAGCCAGCTGCCCCCCGCCGCGGCGCACACCGCACCGAGCAGCTGCCGCCCGGCGGCTCGAATCACGACCGGCGCTCCCAGGCCGATGGGGTGTCCCGCATAGCTGATCGAGGGGAGCGCAATGAGAACGCTGGCGGCCACCGTCGCGATAGCGACTCCTGTGGTGCCAAACGACAGGCCTGCAAGCACCGCTGCGACTTGAACGGCGAGGGAAACGATGCCCCAGTTGCGCCAACGGTCCGCGCGGCCGATGGACAGATGCAACCATCCCTGGGAGGCTTCGATAACCTGAAAGATGCCGCGCAACGCGATAATCCTCAGGAGCGACCCGGCGGCGCGCCATTTCTCGCCCAGCAGAATCACGGTCAGGTCTTGTGCCGTCACTGAGAGAATCGCCGCCGCCGGCATCACAAAGAATGCCAGCGCGGACAGCGCCGATTCGTATTTCTGTCGTAGCGCAGTCACGTTGGATTGCAGTTTGCTGAGCGCCGCGCTGCCGACCGTGTGCACCTGGCCGAGCACCTGCCAGATGGAGCTCTCGTAGAGTGTTGTGGCGTTCTGGTAGTAGCCCAGCTGAGCGGGCCGGTAGAACAGGCCGAGGGCCATCCGATCCACGGCCCTAGCAATGGTGTACGTGACCGAGAAACCGACCACGTGCAGTCCAAAGCGGATCATCGATTTCGCTTCGGCATCGAAAGCCGGCAGACCGGGCCGCCAACGACAGCCGAGCCAGGCGCCGACCACGACGCAGAGCGCGTTTGCAATCGGACGTGCCACCAGTGCCCAGTAGCCGAATCCGCACAGCGCCATGATGATGGCGGTGATGATTCCCACCAGGCTGCCGAGCAGCTGGATCCTGGCGATGCGGCCGAACTGCATCGTGCGCCGCAATAGCGCCATGTGCTGGTTCGAAGCCCCCCACAGTACAAAAGTGACTGCGGTGGAGAGGGCGATGGGCTCGAGCGCGGGCTGGCGATAGAGCGCGGCAATGAGCGGACTCGCCGCAGCGAGGGCGACGGCAACCGCCAGCCCGACACCCGTGCTGACCCAGAAGAGGCTGCTGATCTGGGTCGGAGTTATCTGCTTTCTCTGGGTCGTCGCGTCTCCGAGGCCGAAGTCGATCAAGAGGGGAGCAAAGCTCGTCAGGACCGTAATGATCGCGACCAGCCCGAAATCCGCCGGCGTGAGTAGCCGGGCCAGGACTACGGCTGCGAGTATCTGCAGGACACCGTTGCCGTATTGCATCGCGACCGAGACGACGCCGCCGCGCAAAGCCTGGCGGCCAAGATCATCCGACTCCTGGTGGTCCGCGAAATAGGCGTCAGCACTCTGGGCCATGGGGATTGACGGGGCGGTTCAGGAAAGCGGATGCAGCAGCATGTCGGCCAGCAGTTTTTCGGATTCGACGATCTCGGTTCTAACGCCGGTGCGCGATTGCCACCAGGCGTTCGGATCGAACTCCGAGTAGGGCGATCCGCGCACGCGCACAGCGAGCCCGCGGCCGCGGGTCGCCCGCGCCAGGATGCGCGCGGTGCGGCGCGAGTGATCGAGGGTGCTGACGAACACCACGGTGCGGTAGCGGTGCTCGGCGCACCATCCGGCGAGATCGTGCGACTCGTCGTCGGTGCCGCCGACGGTTCGCGGGATCACCTCCACGGCGTCGATTCCGAGGTCATGCAGCTGCGACACGGAGACAGCGGCGGTGTTGTGATAGGCGACGCCCCGCCGTAGAAACTCACGATCGACGGCATCCGGTGGATCGGCGAACAGGGCGACGCGATCCGCGACGTGGCCATGCACCAGGTCGGTTGCCTCGAGGACTCCCGCGCCGTCGGAATCCACCGAGAGAACTACGACGTCGGCGTGTTGTAACTCGTCTGTGGCGACCAGAAAGCGACCCATGGAACGCAGTAGCCCGGTACGCAGCGGGGCGATGGCGGTGGCACATGCCACGGCCAGGGCCACGCTGACGAGCGCGACCGTAGAAAGCCTCCAGCCGTAGCGCGGCTTGGTCGACACAATCTCCCCCGGGGCAGTATCGGCAGCTCCGGCGTCGCCGGCGGCGCTTCGCCCGCGCCATCAGATACAGGACGCTTCCACAAATGGCAAGGCGAGGGTGCGCGGCGCGGCGCCGATGCACACGATCCCGGCCCTGTGCCGTGCGCCTCTTCACAGAACGCGACGAATACCGCCCGCCTCGCGGCAATCGTCATCCATCCGACATATGTCCTCACGGCGGTGATTGACGCGCCTGACGGCCTCTGGCAGCGTGTCGGATAGCGTGAAAAAGCTCGCGCAATCTGGCGAGCCAAAAAGGAATGATCGCGCCTCCGGGGATCGCCGCGCCTGGCGAATAGGGTCTCAGTGTCAAACCGCAGCTACGTATTGATTTCGCCTTGTCGCGACGAGGCGGAGCACATGCGCCGTACGCTCGAGAGCGTCATGGCGCAGAGCGTTCGGCCGGCGCTTTGGGTTGTCGTCGACGATGGATCCACTGACGAGACGCCCGCGATCCTCGAGAGCTACCGCGCTCGTATGCCCTACCTCAGGGTCGTGCCGCGCGCGAATCGTGGAGCGCGCAGCGTCGGTCCCGGGGTCATCGAGGCCTTCTATGCGGGATTCGAGACGATCGCTCTCGACGGTTTCGACTATCTGTGCAAGCTCGATCTCGACCTCGATCTCCCGCCACGCTACTTCGAGTTGCTGATGCAGCGTATGGAGGCAACTCCGCGGCTCGGTACTACCTCGGGCAAGCCCTACTTCATCGCCGCGGGCACCGGAAATCTGGTGGCCGAAGTCTGCGGCGACGAGATGTCGGTGGGCATGACGAAGTTCTACCGCGTGCAGTGCTTCCGCGAGATCGGTGGATTCGTACGCCAGGTCATGTGGGACGGCATCGACTGCCATCGGTGCCGGATGCTCGGTTGGGTCGCAGAGAGCGTGGACGACGAGCCGCTGAGATTCATCCACCTGCGCCCGATGGGATCGAGCCAGAAAGGTATCTGGACAGGGCGGGTCCGCTCGGGTTACGGACAGTACTTCATGGGTACTGCACCCGTTTACCTGGTCGCGAGCGCCATATTCCGCCTGCCGAAGCACCCGGTGCTGGTGGGCAGCATTGCGATGATCTGGGGCTACGCGTCGAGCGCACTGCGCAGAGGTCCGCGTTACGACGATCCCGAGTTCCGCAGGTTTCTGCGCAGCTATCAGTACGCCTGCCTCCTGTTCGGCAAGCGCCGGGCGACTCGCAAGTTCAACGACGCGCAGGCGGTCGTGTGGCGACGCCAGGGCGATATCGCAAGGTGGGTCAAGTCCGTGAATGCAGCGCGCGTAGAGTTCCTCGGCAGCCCCTTCGACCGCATCGGCATGCAGTCGACGATCGACCGGTGCCTCGCGTGGTGCACAGGGCCCCGGGTCTCACATACCGTCATCACGCTGAACGCGGCTCTGCTCTGTATGATGAGACGCGACGCGGAGCTGCGCGCGGCGTGTCGCAACGGCGACTTGATCCTCGCGGACGGCGTGCCGGTGGTGTGGACCTCGCGGCTCGCCGGGGTTCCCCTGCCGGAACGTGTTGCCGGCGTAGACCTGACCGAGCGGCTGCTGGCCGCGGGTGCGGCGCACGGGCTCAGTGCTTACTTTCTCGGTGCCCGCGCTGAAGTGGTGCGCAACCTCGCGGACTATTGCCGCCGCAACCATCCGGGGCTCAGGGTAGTCGGATACCGGGACGGGTACTTCGCTCCGGCCGATCACGCGGGCATTGTGTCCGAGATTGCCGGACTCGCCCCGCACCTGCTGTTCGTCGGGATGCCGAGTCCCTTCAAGGAGACCTGGTGTCGAGCGGCATCGTGAAGCGCTCGGGGTTCCGGTGATCGTCGGCGTTGGTGGCACGTTCGACGTTCTGACCGGTTATGTGCGGCGTGCGCCACGTGCGCTGCAGGCCGTCGGCATGGAATGGTCGTGGCGGCTGGCGATGGAGCCGCGCAAGATGTGGAAGCGTTATCTCTACACGAATACCGAGTTCCTAGGGCTCGCCGCGCGCGAGATCATCCGGCTGCGCTCCGAGCCGCGCCCTTCGTGACGGCCGGAACCCAGGTTCGAACAGAATGAGCACACTCAAAACCATCGATGTCTTCATGGGAACCCGACCGGAAGCCATCAAGATGGCCCCGGTGGTCGCGGCGCTGAAGCGCCACGGCGGATTGCGCTGCCGCGTCGTGGGCACCGGCCAGCATCGGGAGATGTTCCATCAGGTCGCTGCCGAACTCGGGTTCACCGTGGACGTGGATCTCGACACGATGCAGCCGAACCAGACGCTCGCCGGGCTGACCGCGCGACTCATGCAGAAGATCGACGGCTGGCTTGAAGGAGGCCACCCCGACCTCGCCCTGGTACAAGGCGACACCACCACAGTCTTTGTTGCCGCCCTGGCGTGTTTCTACCGGAGAATCCCGGTCGGGCACGTGGAGGCAGGGCTGCGCACCCCGAGCATCCTTACGCCGTTTCCGGAAGAGCTCAATCGCCGCCTCGCCTCGCGCATCGTGTCGTTGCATTTCGCCCCGACACCGTCGGCTCAGGCGGCCTTGCTGCGCGAAGGGGTCGCCCCGCAGGACATCGAGGTCACCGGCAATACGGTGGTCGATGCGCTGTTCATGGAAGTCGCGCGCCAGGCGGACCCGGGCTTGTGCGCGTCGATCGAGAGGTCCCTGCAAGCGGTGGTTGGACCTGACTGGGCCACGCGGCCCTTCGTCCTCATAACCGGTCATCGGCGCGAGAGCTTCGGCGAGGGTTTCGAGCAGATCTGTCGTGCTGTACGTACTTTGGCTCTACGCTATCCGGAGCATCGGTTCGTATATCCCGTACACCTCAATCCCAACGTACAAGGCCCGGTAAACCGTCTGCTCCACGGGATCGCGAACGTCGCCCTGATCCCGCCGCAGGGTTATCGCAACTTCGTCGCGCTAATGAGCCGCTGCAAGCTCATCCTGACGGACTCGGGAGGCGTGCAGGAGGAGGCGCCTTCGCTCGGCAAGCCGGTGCTGGTGATGCGCGAAACCACCGAGCGTCCAGAGGGTGTGGCCGCGGGTACGGCTTTGTTGGTGGGAGCTGACGAGACGAGCATCGTGACGAATATGGTGCGCCTGCTCGACGACTCGCGCGCCTACGATGCGATGGCCAACGCGGTCAATCCGTACGGGGACGGACGCGCCGCGGATCGCATCGTGGCGCGCATCGGACGTTTCTTCGCGCTGGATAGCAGCGTCGGGTTGGGCCGGGCTTGTTCAAGTACTTCCTGATCTCGATCGCGCTCGTCCCATTGCTGGTGGGCGTCAGTGCGGCAAGAAGGCCGGATCGCGCACGGAGCCTATCGGCACTGAGAGTGGGCTGGATCTGGTACGGCCTGTTGTGGTTCGGGATGCTCTATTACCTGAGGTATCGATGGAGTTGAGGCTTCGCAACCCGAAGAGCGCGGAGCGAGTCGCCGACAGGACGAGCATGATCACGTGGATCATGTTCGGGCTGCTGTTGATTGGTTGGGTCGGGGAGTGGCCGCTCGAAATTGATACGGTCATGTATCTGGGCAAGTGGCGGAGCTCTTTCGTGATATTCGCTCCGCTGTTTGCCCCCGTTCCGGGCATCTCGTTGTTTCCCTGGCAGCTCGTGCTCCTCGCGCTCTTGCCGTTTTGCGTTGGTGCATTGGCGAGGCGGCGGCATGCCCCCGACATGGACCGCGCAATTTTCATCAGCCGTCGCATGCGTGGGCATTACATTCTTTTGGGGCATGGTCCGCGGCGGATCGGCTTACTACGCCTACTACCAGGTCTGGCGCTTCCTGGCGGCGTTGCTGATCGCCTACATGCTGATGTCTCTGGTACGTACCGAGCGCGACCTCGCCCTACCTCGGAAGAATCCTGGTTCTCGCGGCGCTGATCCGCGCGACGCTCTGCATCTACTTCTATTGGACGTATATCGACGGCAAGGTCGACCCGCTGCCGGAGTACGTCACCAACCACGACGACTCCATGATATGGGTGGTGGGCACCCTGATCGTGGTGACCTGGGCGTGTATCAAGGGCGGCAGGGTGAGATGGATCACGGCGGGTGTCGTCGTGGCTTGTCTGTTATACGCCATCGTGCTCAACAATCGGCGCATCGCCTGGGTGGAGCTCGGGTTGTCATTGCCACTGATATACATGCTCATGGGCGCCGGACCATTGAGGAGCCGGATCAACAAGTGGTTGCTGCGCGCGGCGCCCCTGGTGGTCGTCTACGTCGTTGCCGGTCTTGGCAGCGACAGCGGCGTGTTCGCGCCGCTCCACGCCCTGCTGACGACGGCAAGCAACTATGACCCATCCTCCCTCACGCGCCAGGAGGAAGCCCGCAATCTCCTGCACACGCTGGTAGACATCGGAAACCCGATCATGGGTACCGGATGGGGTCGTCCGTACGACAAGGCCGAGAGTTATTGGTCGAATTACGATGCCGCCTGGGTGCTGACGCTGTATACGCCGCATAACGCCATTCTTGGCCTGGCGGCCTTCAGCGGGGTCATCGGGGTCCTCGGGATATGGGGAGTGGTGCCGATGGGCGCCTTCCTCGCCGCGCGTGGCTGGTGGGGTTCGACGGCGCCGGTGCCGCGCGCCGCAGCGATCGTGGCGCTCGGCGCGCTCGCCGCCTACAGCGTGCATTGCTATGGGGACATTGGCTTGGAGTCGTTCCAGGGCTCCCTGATCTTCGGCGCGGCTCTCGGGACCGCCGGCATAGTCGCCGCGTGGGGCGACGCGCTGCGCGCGGCCAGGCCGAGTGCCGTGCAAGCCGGAGGTGGCCGCATGACGCCAGAGCCGCGGTCGATAGGCCGCAAGCGCTCGGTCTCGTGGCTCCGGCGGCCGGGAGCGTCCAGGGGTAACGAGCCGATGGCCCGGACGAATCGCTCGTCGAAGCGGCCGCTGCCGCGCCAGAGGCCATAAGACAACGATGTGTGGAATCGCCGGTGCGGTAGGCATCGTCGCCGATCGCGGCGCGGTCACTGCGTGTGTCGAGCGCATCAGCGCAGCGCAGCGTCATCGCGGGCCCGACGGCTCAGGGCTCTGGGCAACGGAGACCGGCGAAGTGGTGTTCGGCCACCGCCGTCTCGCGATCATCGACCTGAGCGAAGCCGGTGCCCAGCCGATGGTGGACGCCGCCTCCGGGTGCGTCATCACCTTCAACGGCGAGATCTACAACTTCAGGGAGCTCAGGCGCGAGCTGGAGACGTTCGGGGAGCACTTCAATTCCTCCTCCGACACTGAGGTCGTGCTGAAGGCGTACGCTCGCTGGGGGCTCGGCGTCGTACCGCGCTTGCGCGGAATCTTTGCGATGGCTATCTGGGACCCGCGGTCGCGCGCGGTGCACCTGGTGCGCGATCACCTTGGAATCAAGCCACTCTACTGGACCAAGGTGCAGGACAGCCCGCTCGGAAGGGACGTGGTCCTGTTCGCATCCGAGGTGCGGGCCCTGCTCGCGAGCGGCGTCGTTGCGCGCCGCCTGGACCCGGCCGGTGTCGCCTCGTACCTGTCCCAGGGCTTCGTGGTCGGGCCCACGACCATTGTCGAAGGCATAGAGCTGCTGCCGGCGGCCGGCATCCTCACGATTGCGCCTGGCCGGCGGGCGCAGGACGCCGGCAGCTACCGCTGCACGCTGGGATGCTATTGGCGCCCGCCGTCATCCGACGTCCCCCGCACGACCGAGGATGAGTTGCGTCACGAGCTTGCGAATACGGTCCGGATGCAGCTCGTCTCGGACGCGCCTCTCGGAATTTTTCTCTCCGGCGGAATCGATTCGAGCGCCGTGGCGGCGCTCGCCAGCGAAGCCGCAGCCCGGAGCCGTACACACCTTTACGATCGGTTTTGACGAGGTCGGGTTCGACGAGTCGCAGTACGCGGCACGCGTGGCGACGGCAATTGGCAGCCGCCATACCAACGTCACTTTGCGCGAGGAGGACTTCCTGCGGCAGCTCCCTGATGCCTTGACGGCGATCGACCAACCGACGTTCGATGCACTCAACACGTACTTCGTGAGCCGGGCAGCACGCGAGGCCGGCATGACGGTGGCGCTGGCCGGAACGGGGGGTGATGAGCTGTTCGGCGGCTACCCGAGTTACGTCGAACTGCCGAAGATGCTGGACGCCGGGGCCTGGGTGCCCTGGCCTCTCGGCGGCGCCATTGGCGGGGCTGTATCGTCTCGCCAGCGCGCTCTGCGTGGGACCTTCTCGGGCAGGCGCCGCCACAGACGCGGTGGGGGAAGATCGCCGACGTGGCGAGTGCGGACGGTGATCTGCTGCGGCTCTACCAGACCTCGTACGCGCTGTTTACGCGCGAAGCGCAGTCGCGCCTCGCCTCG
Source organism: uncultured Gammaproteobacteria bacterium (assembly GCA_963802645.1). Lineage (GTDB taxonomy): Bacteria > Pseudomonadota > Gammaproteobacteria > Steroidobacterales > Steroidobacteraceae > 13-2-20CM-66-19. Next base: position 189,201 of record CAWDJK010000004.1, read on the forward strand.
GCCCGCGTTCGCCTCGCCCAGAGAGGGCAGGATTTCGGACTGCCTGTCGAGACCGCGGCCGCATGGCGCGACCGGATCGATGGCAGCGAAATCCTCCACGCGATCTCGCTGCTGGAGTTGTCGAGCTTCGTCGGTGAGCGGCTGCTGCGCGACACCGACACGGCGAGCATGGCTGTGTCGCTCGAGGCGCGGGTACCGCTGCTCGATTGGGCACTGTGCGAAAAGCTGGCCGGCATCGATCCCGCACGACGGTTTTCACCGCTCGGAAAGAAACGCCTGCTGCGCGACCTCGCGCTCCAGCGGCTCGACCCGGCCATATTCGACCGGCCGAAGTCCGGCTTCGTGCTGCCGATCGGTGAGTGGGCGAAGCGGCGTTTGCAGCCGGAGATGGAGCGGCTGCTGTCTGACACCGCATTGGTTGGCCGCGCGGGCCTGCAGCCCGAGACAGTACGGACTTTGTGGAAGTCCTACGTGGCCGGCCGGCCCGGCTTGTACTGGTCCCGTGTCTGGTCCATCTACGCGCTGCTCTCCTGGTGCCAGAGCCACGACGTGGCGCTTGCCTAGGGCACTTTGCGCTGAGGCTGAAGGGCGAAGGTCACGAGGTCATGGCCCGCCACGACCGCGATGACCTGCCGGCCGTTCATCCGGAATGTCATCGGCGGGGCACTTATGTGTGCGCCGGTGTTGAACGACCACAGCTCGCGGCCATTGGAAGTGTCCAGCGCGTAGAGACGGGCTCCGTCGGAGCCGAACAGCAGACCGCCGGCGGTGGCGAGCAATCCGCCGCGCGGGCCGCTCGTTACGGTGGAATTCCTGCGCTCCCAGCGCACGGTGGCCGTGACCGGGTCGATGGCTCTCACCGAGTCCGTGGCCGGATCGGTGAAACTCGCCGCTCCGGCGATGAACATGCGGCCGGGTTTGGCATCATTGTCGTCCTTGGAAAAGAACAATGCGCCGGTTTCCTCAACGTTCACGTAGTAAAGACCGGTCGACGGGCTGTATGCGGAGGGCCACCAGTTGGTCGCACCATTCGCGCTCGGAAAGACATAGGCGCCTTGTGCGGTGGGCGAAGAGTTTGGCGTCCGTATCGGACGCCCCGTCGATGCGAGACCGACCGCCCAGGTTTGCTTGGCGAAGGGTGCGCCACGGATGAAGCGGCCTGTTTGCCGATCCAACACGTAGAAGAAGCCGCCGCGGTTTGCGACGGCCAGCAGCCGTTGCGTGCGCCCGCCTTCCTCCAGGTCGATCAGGGAAGGCGTCTGGATGGAGTCCCAGTCATGGTCGTCTCCCGGCAGAAACTGGAAATACCACACCAGTTTGCCGGTGGTTGGGTTGAGCGCGAGCAGGCAACCCGTGTACAGATTGTCACCCGGGCGGAGCATTGCGTTGAAGTCGGGCGCAGCCGTGGCAACCCCCCAGTACAGCAGGCCGAGTTCCGGGTCGTAGGCGCCGATTCCCCACGTCGCCCCACCGCCGGTCTTCCACGAATCTCCACCCCAGGTCTTGCTGATGGGCTCATCCGCCCTCCCCGGAACCGTGCTGAAGCGCCAACGCTGCGCCCCGGTAGCAGCGTCGTGGGCGGTGATGAAGCCCCGGGTGGGGAATTCCGAACCCGCGATCCCCGTGATGACGAGATCGGCGACCGGCAGCGGCGCGGAGGTGATGCTGTAGCCTGTCTTGTAGTCTGCGACGGTTTGGTCCCAGACCAACTGGCCGGAAGTCGCGTCCAGCGCGATCAGATGCGCATCGAGCGTTGCGAAGTACACGCGTCGCCCGAGCACCGCGACACCGCGGTTCGTGGCGAGGCAGCAGACGTGAATGTCCGGCGGGACAGCTCGTGTGTACTGCCAGACTTTCGCACCTGACTCGGCGTCGAGAGCGATCACCGTCCCGGGCGGTACCGTCACGTAGAGGTAGCGCCCAGATACCACCGGTCCGGACTCATTGGGGGCGTCGCTGGGAGGGAGCTGGTAGACCCACCGTACCGACAGGTCCTGGACATTGCCGCTGTTCACCTCAGCGTCGCGCGAGAAGCGCCTGCCGTCGTATGACCCTCCGGGCAGCAGCCACTCGCCGGTCCCGCTCGAGGACTCCAGCAACCTTGCGTACGTTACTTCCGCTGCGGGCTCCAGCTTCACGGCTTGCGTATCGGAGGCACCCGTTCTCGCGGTGCCCTTGCTGCTACCCTGCTCACGCAGATAAGCGATCACGCGCCAGATATCTTTTCGACCGATCAGGCCACCGACCATCGCCGTGCCGGGGACACCGTGCGTGACCGTCTGGTAGAGCGCCCAATCGCTGTCGCCGTGGCGCAACGGGCGACCCACCAGCGCCGGGCCGAGGCCGCCCTGGGCCTCGGCTCCGTGACACTTGGCACAGTTCAAACCAAACAGCTTGCGGCCCCGCGCGCGGTCTGGAGCGGCCGTATCTGGATCTTCGATGGTGGAATAGGGATCGCCCCAACGCGCGAGATGCTTGAGGTCGAATCCGGACCCAGGGCGGGCAATATCGCCGAGATCCGCCCAACTGACGTCGGTGAGCAATCCACTCAGCTTGCGCGCGACCACGATGGCGCGCCAGCGGTAGCCGGGGATAATCAGAACAGCCAGCCCGACGATCACCAGCACGATGAGGGCCGCCGCCATTTTCCTGCGTGTTGGTTTCACGGCCGCAATAATGGCATCGTGCGCCGGCAATTGCGCGCTTGATCGATCCGTCAGGGAGCGACGCACCGTACGAGTGCGGCCTTACAATCTGCAACGTGCGATGGGCGGCGCAGTTGCGGTCGCCGTTCAGTACGCTTTGTCGTCGCGAACGACGAGCATCACCGTGCGCAGCAGGATCTTGAGGTCGAGCCAGGGCGACCAGCTGTGCAGGTAGTCGATGTCGAATTTCACGCGGGCGCTCATCTTCTCGACCGTGTCGGTCTCGCCGCGCAGGCCGTTGACCTGCGCCCAGCCGGTGATGCCGGGGCGCACCTTGTGGCGGATCATGTAGCCGCTGATCAGCTTGCGGTACATCTCGTTGTGCGCGACGGCGTGCGGCCGCGGTCCGACGATGCTCATCTTGCCCTGCAGCACGTTGAGGAAGCTGCGGCAGCTCGTCGAGCGAGGTGCGGCGCAGGAACGCGCCGAGCGGCGTGATGCGCGCATCGTTGCGCGTCGCCTGGGTCACGCCGGCGCCGTCTTCGCATACCGTCATGCTGCGGAACTTGTAGACGTTGATCAGCTCGCCATTGAGGCCGTAGCGGCGCTGCCGGAACAGTACCGGACCTCGCGAGGTCAGCTTCACGCCGAGCGGCGATCAGCGCCATCAGCGGGGCCGCCACCAGCAGGGCGAGGCCCGTGAGGACCAGATCCGTCGTGCGCTTGAGCACCGCGTCCATGCCGTGGAACGGCGTGTCGCACACCGAAATCGCGGGCATGCCGTTCAGGTCCACCAGCCGACCCTGGATCAGGTCGAAGGCGAAGACGTCGGGCAGGAAGTAGATGGAGGCGGTCGTGTCGCGCAGCTCGCGGATCATCTCGCCGATGCGCGGCACGTTGCTCAGCGGCAAGGCGATGTAGATCGCGGTCACGCCGTGCGTGCGCGCATAGCTCGCGATGTCCTTGCAGTGGCCAGCCAGCTTGTCGGGATCGATCACCTGGGAAACGCGGTCTGCGCTGCGGAAGTCGAAGAACCCGAGGAAGCCTTTCTGCGGCAGGCGTCGGAAAAGCTCGAAGCCCACATTGTTGGCGCCGACGATGATGTAGCGGGGTCCGTGGTGTCGCTGCCAGGATCGAATGCGCACGCAGCCGCAGGCCGTGCGACGCCAGCAGCGCTGCCGGCGTCGCGACGAACCAGGCCACCAGCACGAATCGCGAGAACGTCTCGGTGGCCCTGAACGCAAATCCCAGGAACAGCAGGATCGCAACCACCATGCCCCACTCGACCAGGATGCGCGAGTAGGTCGTGTAGAGGCGCGACCCGGGGATGCCCTTGTGACGGGGCGAGCGCGCAAAGATCGGGCTCGCGATGAGAAACGTGAGGACGCCCAGGCCCAGGGTGTTCTCACCGAGCGGCTGGCCGTAGGCGAGGACACAGACGAACAGCGACAGCACCGCGACCAGCGGGTCCAGCTGCTTGAGCAAAGCGACGGCCGCCGGCTCGACGTTGCCGAACCGTACCCGCCTGGAACTGCCTGCACGCGTGAGCGAATCGTTTACCGATTCGGGGGACACTGCCACGGAACCCTTTCGTTTTCGTTCTTGGTGCGCTGCGATTATAGATTCTTAAGCCACCAATTATGCGCCCGAAGTGTTACGGCACCACTGCGGAGCCGCATTCGCCGCCTCTGGGTGCCAAAACTGTGACGGAATTCGCAATCTCGCCCGCGGCACGGGGCGCGGTACCCCGCGAACCGGACCCCCGGGGCACATTATGTGAAGGTGCCCGTCGCGGCGGGCGCCGGTGTATCGCCAGGCTCCGCCTGGAATTCCCCCAGGCGGGCGACCGCCGCGGAGACCAGCAGCTGAATGTCGCAACTGGGTCGATGCCTGCTCCAGACGTCCTCCGCATAAGTGCGCCAGCGCTCGCGCGAGCCCCCGTCTAGCAGCCGTTCGATCGCGGGCCGCAAGTGAGGCGCGTCGTACTGCAGATAGTCTCTGACGGGCTCGAGCCCGCTGCCGCGGACGCCGAATTCGGTGGAGATCACCGGTAGTTGGGCGGCGAGGTATTCGAACAGCTTCACGTTCGATCCGGAGCCCCAGGTGATGGCGTTGAGTCCTGCGTCGGCCGCAGCCAGGTACGAGGCCACTTCCGGTACTCGACCGGTCGCCATGAAGGCGCCCGCGCGCTGCGGACCAGGCAGAACTGAGCCCAATACGAGAATACGAACCCGGCGGTCCGCGAGGAACGAGCCTTCCGCCTGGCAGAACTTGCGCAGTTCGACGACCGCATCGTCGTTGGGTGGGTAGCGGCTGGCGCTGAAGACCAGCAGCCGGTCCTCATCCGTGAGGCCGAGTTCCGCACGCACGCGCGCGCGCGCGCCGGCCACCGCCTGATAGGCGGCCGGATCGACTCCGCAACGAATGAGCGGCACGATCAGTTGCCCGGTGCGGTCATGCTCCCGGAAGAAATCGCGGTCCTCTTCCGCGCAGGCAAAGATGTCCCGGTAGCGGCCCGGCGCGCGTTCTTCCACGGAGCGCATCCAGGCGGCGGCCCGGCGATGATGCCAACCCGACTGGGCCAGGAGCCGGTGGTCGAGGTTGTGGCTGATCATGAAACGCGGCTTGTTCGACCAGGGCCCGGGTACCGGGGGACACCAGGGCATGTCGTAGATGATCACTTCGCAGTCACGCAGCAGTTCCCCGAGTCGGGGCGGGATCCTCCCGCGCTCGAGGAGCGCGTATTGCCAGACGCGGGGGTAGTCGAGACGGCGTGCGATCGTCTGCAGCAGTCCCGTCAGTAAGCCGAGATGAATCTCCTCGGTGAGATTTGGCTCGATCTCGACCACCTCGGTTCGTGGCTGCGGGTTGAACAGGCGGTAGTCGTCCCGGCGTCCCGCAAGGCTGTAGATGCGGACGCGGTGACCCATGCGCGCCAGCGCGCGCGCGACACCGCCCGTCCGCACATGGCAGCCCATGATGGCCGGGAAGATGCGCAACCCGCTGACAATCAGGATCGACCTGTCACGCATAGATTTTCCCGTACTGTTCATCGACCGCGCCGCGATACCTCTGTGCCGCCTCCCTTATATAAGGCGTCAGGCTCTGCGCTTCGTTGTCGAGCTGCGCGAAACGAGCCGTCAGGTCCCCGGACTTCAGGTCCTCGAGCGGACAGGCAAAAACGCCCCAATCCGAGATCGACGAGCAGCGCGGTGACCTTGGGGAGATCCGACAGGGCGATGACGGGCTTGTCGAGCAGGAGCGCGAGAACGAGGTTGTGAAATCTCGGCGAGATGACCGCATCGGTCTCGCCCAGCTGCCGCAGCAGCTCATCCACCGTAGGCACCGGATCGGAAAGGAGGTGCGGCGCCTTGGCATTGGCGCCGCGTGACCTCGAGGAGGGCGATGAGATCCTCGCGCACCCGCGTGTCGTACTGCGCATCGCCGATGATGAGCCGGACTGCGCAGCCCCGGGCCTGCAGCCACACGACGAAATCCGCCATGAGGCCGAGATAGTCGCGGTAGCTCCTGCGCGTCGGCCTCCTCGAGCGAAGCGTCGCGTAGTCCTTCAGTCCGAGCCCGACGATGCGAGCCGACTCGGTCTCGGCGCGTCCGCTGTCGAGGAGTTCCCGGGACAAGCCGAAGACCAGGTCCGGGTACACGGCATCGCGCGCGGCGTCGAACCCGATCGCTTCCAGGCGCTGCTGCGAATCGACGTCGCGATAGCTGCGATAGTGCGCGAGCCCGAGGCTGCGCCTGATGAGCCAGCAGCCGAGTCGATAGCGGAAAGGGACCGCAGCCGACGCTCAGATAGATGACCCGCACACCGCAGAGTCGGGCGAGCAGGGACAGCTTGAACATGTCGTAGGGCCAGCCGAGCGACCCGCACGAACCATCCGTGATGATTCCAGTTCCTGGAACTATGAATGCGTCGCTGCGCATCATCAGGCGCAGCATTTGGTACCAGTGGGCGAGTTCCCGTGGTATGCGGCGGAAAACGATGCGGCTGAGCCGGCCGGCTCTCGTGTCGGGACCACGACGCGCGGGAGTTGCACCGTCCGGCGATGTGCCCCGGGCGTGCCTGCCTGCCCGGTCCCGCGTCGAGATCAGACCACGACCAGTCGTAGTCGCGTGACATCGAAGGCGCCGCGTCGATGCCGTGGCGCGAACGGACGTCTTGCGGGTTGGTGCAGACGCACAGCAGTCGCGCGCCGGGCAGCCGGCTCATCGTGTGCTCGATGACGGTCTGCAGTGTGACCTCGTTGCCGAGATTACCGGCACCGAAATTACCGTAGAAGACGATTCTGGTCGGTCGCATTCACTGACTCGCAATCGGCTCGACCCGGGTCTGTGACCCGGGTCTCGTTTTTCGCGGCAGCTGCGGTCCGGTCGGGACGATTGCGCCGCAATTATGTTGTCCACATTCCGGGCGCCGGATATTTGGGCCATCCGATAGCTGAGATCGCGCGCGCAATGCTATGATTTGAATAGATTAAAATATAGCGGTGGCGGTACTATGATCGCCGGGGGATAAAGCCCCGCACGCCGCTCCGATCCGCGCCGCAATAATACCAGCGTCGCGATGATCTGCTCTGATTCGGCCTGACCAGAAGAACGGATTCCACACAACAGACCACATGAAGATTCTCATCACCGGAACTGAAGGCTACATCGGCTCACGCCTCGCGCCACTGCTCGTCGCCGCCGGCCACGAGGTGCGCGGACTCGACACGGGGTTCTATCGCGAAGGGACGCTGTACGTGGACCCGAAGCGCATGCCGATCGTGCCGTTTACGCGCTTGCTCGATCTGCGGCATGTCGAGGCGAAGGACTTCGAGGGCGTCGATGCCGTCGTGCATCTCGCCGAGCTGTCCAACGATCCGCTCGGCCAGAACAACCCCGAGGTCACCTACAAGATCAATCACGAGGGATCGGTGCACCTCGCGAATCTCGCGCGCGGCGCGGGCGTGCGGCGCTTCGTCTACGCCTCTTCGTGCAGCGTCTATGGTCTGGGCAGCGGCGACTTCCTCAGCGAGGAGAGCCCGGTCAATCCGCAGACGGCGTATGCGGTGTGCAAGACGCTGGTCGAGCGCGACGTGCGTCCCATGGCGAGCAAGGATTTCTGCGTGACCTTCCTGCGCAACGCGACCGCGTTCGGCCCGTCGCCGCGCATGCGCTTCGACATCGTCATCAACGATCTGTGCGCGCTCGCCTGGACCAAGAAGCAGATCGCGATGACCAGCGACGGCAGTCCCTGGCGCCCGGTGGTGCACATCGAGGACATCTGCGCCGCGATTCGCTGCTCGCTCGAGGCGCCGACGGAGGCGGTCAACGGCGAGATCTTCAACGTCGGGCGCAACTCCGAGAACTACCGGATCCGCGAGATCGCGCAGCAGGTCGCCGAAGTGTTCGTCGGCTGCGAGGTGTCGACCGGCCCGGCGGTGGCGGACAACCGCAGCTACCGCGTGTCGTTCGACAAGATCGCCGACCAAGCTCCCCGGATTCGTGTGCCGCTGGAGCGCACGGCAGGGAATCCAGGAGCTGCACGACCTGTTCAAGCGCATCGAATTCAGCAAGGAGACCTACGAGTTTCGCGCGTTCACCCGGCTGAAGGAGCTCAAGTACCTGCAGCGCACCGGTCAGATCGACGACAGTTTCTTCTGGCGCTGAGGCAGGGAGCAATCGCATGAAAGTCGTGCTGTTCTGCGGAGGTCTCGGTACGCGGCTGCGCGAGCATTCGGACACGGTGCCGAAGTCGCTCGTCAACATCGGCACGCGGCCGATCATCTGGCACCTGATGCGCTACTACGCGCATTACGGCCACAAGGATTTCATTCTGCGCCCTCGGTTACCGCGGCGACATGATTCGCGAGTACTTCCTCAACTACAACGAGGCGCTGTCCAACGACTTCACGCTGAGCGAGCGCGGCCGCAAGATCGAGCTGCACGGCCACGACTGGGACGACTGGCGCATCACCTTCGTCGACACCGGCCTGCACAGCAACATCGGTCAGCGGCTGCTGCGCGTGCGCAAGTATCTCGAGGGCGAGCCGATGTTTCTCGCCAACTACAGCGACGGCCTCGCCGACATCCCGCTCGATCGCGAGCTGGCCGAGTTCTCGCGGGGCGATGCGATCGCGACCTTCGCGGCGGTGTCGAACTCGCAGTCCTTCCACGCGTTACGCCTCGGCGCCGACGGCACGGGTCGCGCAGATGGGCGCGATTTCCGATCAGGACCTGCTCATCAACGGCGGGTTCTTCGCCTTCCGCCAGCGAGATCTTCGACTACATCAAGGAAGGCGACGAGCTCGTCGATCAGCCCTTCCAGCGGCTGATCGCGGCCGGCAAGCTGAGCGCGTTCCGCTGGGACGGTTTCTGGCGCTGCATGGACACGTTCAAGGACAAGATCACTTACGACCGCATGGAGGCACGCGGCGACTGCCCGTGGATGGTGTGGCGCAAACATGCGGCCGGGCCGCCCGAGGCGGGCGACTGATGCGGGCATTGCCGATCCCGGGCGCCGCCGGACGTCAGCGCCTCAACATCCTGTGCCTTGGCGCGCACTGCGACGACGTCGACATCGGCTGCGGCGGCGCATTGCTCGCGCTGCTCGATCGCCATCGGGCGGCGGACGTCACCTGGGTCATCTTCAGCGCGCAGGGCGAGCGTGAGCGGGAGCTACGCCGCAGTGCGCCGGCGCTTCCTGCGCAAGGCGCGCGCTTCGCGCATCATCACGCACGGCTATCGGGACGGATTCATGCCGGCGCATTTCGCAGCCATCAAGGCAGACTTCGAGTCACTGAAGGCGTTGCCGGCGCCCGATGTGGTCTTCACCCACCGACGCGACGACCGGCACCAGGATCACCGGCTGATCGCCGAGCTGACCTGGAACACCTTTCGCAATCACCTGATCCTCGAGTACGAGGTCGGCGAAGTACGACGGCGATCTCACGACTCCGTCGGCGTACATCGGGCTCACTCCGGCGCTCGTCGAACGCAAGATCCGGATTCTTCTCGATTGCTACCGCACGCAGCGCAGCAAGCACTGGTTCACGGCCGACACCTTTCGCGGACTGATGCGCCTGCGCGGCATCGAATCCGGCGCCGAGTCCGGCTGGGCCGAAGGCTTCCACGCCGCCAAGGTGCTACTAACTTAGGGTTCAACAGGAAAACAAAGGATGATCTTTACCGAAACGGCATTGCGCGGCGCATTCATTCTCGACCTGGAGAAGAGGGGCGACGAGCGGGGCTTCTTCGCCCGCATGTTCTGCCAGAAGGAGTTCGAGGCGCATGGACTGAAGCCCGTCATCGCGCAGGCGAACATCGCTTCCAACGCGCGCAAGGGCACGCTGCGCGGCATGCATTTCCAGTTTCCGCCGGCGGCGGAGACCAAGCTGGTGCGCTGCACGCGCGGCGCGATTCTCGACATCATCGTCGACCTGCGTCCCGAGATCGCCGACCTATCTCGAGCACGTGTCGGTCGAGCTCAGCCAGGACAATTACCGGGCGCTGTACGTGCCGGAGCGGTTCGCCCACGGCTACCAGTGTCTCGAGGACCACACGGAGACGAGCTACCAGGTCGGCGAGTTCTATACTCCGGCCGCGCGAGGGCGGGCTCATGTACAACGATCCGCGGCTTGGGCTGAAGTGGCCGCTGCCGGTGACCGAGATCTCGCCGAAGGACGCGAAGTGGAAACTGCTGGACGAAGTCGAAGGCGAAGTCCGGCGCCGCATGTGCGGCGACCGCATAAGGAGCACGACGGACATGATCATCGTCGACAACGCGCTCAAGGCCCGCGAGGCGCGAAGGCAAGCCGATCCGGGTCGGCATGGTCGGGGCCGGCTTCATGGGTCAGGGCCTGACCAACCAGATCGTGAACCAGCGTGCCCGGCATGCGCATGGCGGCGATCTACAACCGCCAGCCGGAGCGCGCGGTCGGCGTCTATCAGTACTCGGGCGTCGAGGACATCGCGCACTGCGGCACGCAGGCGGCGCTCGATGAGGCGGTACGCAAGCGGCCGGGCCGCGGTGCGCCGAGGACCCGTTCACGATCTGCCGCTCGCCTGAGATCGACGTGGTGGTCGACGTCACCGGCTCGGTCGAGTTCGGCGCCCACGCGATTCTCGAGGCCTTCAGGCACGGCAAGTCCGTGGTGCTGATGAACGCCGAGGTCGACGCGACGATCGGCCCGATCCTGCGCGTGTACGCGCAAGCGGCACGGCGTGATCCTGTCGGCCTGCGACGGCGACGAGCCCGGCGTGCAGATGAACCTGTACCGCTGGGTGAAGGGCCTCGGCCTCACCCCGCGCGTCATGGGCAACGTCAAAGGGTCTGCAGGATCCGTACCGCAACCCGACCACCCAGCAGGGCTGGGCGGAACGCTGGGGCCAGAACGCCGCGATGGTCACCTCGTTCGCCGACGGCTCGAAGATCAGCTTCGAGCAGTCGATCGTCGCGAACGCCACCGGCTTCAAGGTGCGCACGCGCGGCATGTCGCGCGGCGTCAAGTACGACGGCACCATCATGGAGATCCAGAAGCTCTACGACCTCGACGAGTGCCGCGCGCTCGGCGGCATCATCGACTACACGGTCGGGTCCGGCGAACGTCAAGGTGTTCTGCCTGGCGGAGCATGCGGATCCCGAAGCAGCGCCACTACCTCAACCTCTACAAGATGGGCGAGGGGCCGCTCTATCCGTTCTGGATCCCCTACCACCTGGTGCACTTCGAGGCGCCGAACGCCATCGCGCGCGTGGTGCTGTTCGGCGACGAGGTGGCGCCGCCGCTCGGCGGCCCGGTCGTCGAGGTGTGCGCGGTCGCCAAGCGCGACCTCAAGGCCGGCGAGATGCTCGACGAGTACGGCATGTACATGACCTACGGCGAGGCGGTGAACGTCGAGGAGATGTAGCGCAGGCAGTACCTGCCCGAGGGCCTGGTCGAGGGCTGCAAGCTGAAGCGCGACATCCCGAAGGACCAGCCGCTGAGCTACGCGGACGTCGAGCTGCCGGCCGGGCGGCTCGCCGACCAGCTGCGCGCCGAGCAGTACCGGCACTTCCGCGGCGAGACCTGGCTCGAGGACGTCGTGGCCCGCTGCGCGGCGCGTCCGGCGGTCGCTGCGGCTTAAGTGTCAGGGCTGTCCCCGGTCAGCCTGTACCTGCGGGTCAATCAGGCGCTCTGGAAGCGCCTGCCACCCGCCCTGCGCGATACGCGGTTCGCGCGGGCGTACGGCGCGTTTCTCCATGGTCTGGTCTCCCGCCGCGCTCAGCGGCGGCAGTACTTCGGCACGTTCTTCCTGCGCAACCGCCCCAAGCTCGAGCAGATCCGCCGGCTGATCGCTCACTGCGAACAGGGCGGGACGCTGCGCGTCGCGATCCTCGGTTGCAGCATCGGCGCGGAGGTCTACTCGGTGCTCTGGGCGATCCGCTCGGCGCGGCCCGATCTGGATGTGCGTGTGCAGGCGGCAGACATCTCGCGGGAGGTGCTCCAGGTAGCGGAGCGCGCGGTCTACACCGGTGCTAGCTCGGGCCTGGTCGGCTCGTCGATCTTCGAGCGTCTCACGCCCGAGGAGTCGGAAGCGATCTTCGATTGGGAATGGGAGGCCGCGACGGTCAAGTCCTGGCTGCGCGCCGGCGTCATCTGGCACGAAGCTGACGTGAGCAGACCCGAGCTGCTCGCATCACTTGGCCCGCAGGATATCGTCATCGCCAGCAACTTCCTCTGCCACATGCCTCCCTCGCTGGCCGAGGCGTGCCTGCGCAACTTCGTGGGCCTGCTCGGCCCCGGCGGACATCTCTTCGTGTCCGGAGTCGATCTCGAGGTGCGCTCCAGGTTGGCGCGCGAGCTGGGCTGGAACCCCGTGCCGGACCTCATCAGGGAGATCCACGACGGCGATCCGTCGGTACGCGGGGACTGGCCCTGGGAGTGGTGGGGGCTCGAGCCGCTCGACGACCGCAGAAGCGACTGGCAACTGCGGTACGCAGTGGCTTATCGCATCATGCAGCCCGTCCTAGAGGGGACGGGCGGCCAGCTCCGCGAGGCGACGGCGACGCTCGATCATCGCAGGCGTCCGGTCGAGGCCCAGCGTTCCAAAGACGCACTCCAGTCGGTGTAGCCAATCGTGCTGTAGGGCCGCCTGGCGCGCGTTCTCGTGTCCGATGCGCGCGAGCCGTTGCGGGTCGGCACCGAGCCCTGCCAGTACGCGTTCCACGTCGGGGCAGTCGAAAGGCATGCGAATGACCGCATCCGGCCAGCCGAACTGACTGCGGAACTGCTCGGCGTTGGGCGGCTCTCCCAGCATCACTGCGCCGGCCGCGGCACCTTCGTAGAAGCGGCCGGCGATCTCCTCGTGGCCGGCGGTGTGCTCGGGCTCGTTGACGCGGCTGCGATTGGCGATGAAGTACCGGCTGCGTCTGAGGAGGCTCGCGAGCAGCATCCGGTGCTGACGCGGGTCCGCGACGCGGAACGTGCGTTGCTTCTGATCGGGGCCGGAGCCACCCGCGAAGGTGTCGAAGTAGTAGAAGATCCTGCGCGCGGCGGCGAGCTCGACCAGCGCTGCGTGCGTGACGGGCGAGCGCCGACCGATGTTGCAGACGTCGATGGCGCGCGCCGGCTGATCCGGCCAGGGGGAGAAGCGCAGCACGTCGGCACCTTGGGGCAGATACGTGCATGGCCGGCCCGTAATGCGGGCGACGTCCTCGACGCAGTGGCGCGTGCCGACGAACAGATGGTCGAACTCGCTCAGCAGCTCGAGGAGATAGCCGGGTAGCAGGTGCGCCCAGACCTCGGTGATGAAACAGGCTGCCACGCGGCAGCGGGCGCGCCAGTCGGGAACCGCCTGCAGGGCATACAGCTCATGCGTGTGGTTGAAGACGGGGAAGAACAGTTCGTAGTCGCGCGTGAGGCGCACTGTCGAGGGCGCGGGCGCCAGCGCGCGCGACAGGCTCCGCGAGCGCGTGCTCAGACGCAGGAGCTTGTAGGCGCGGCGCGAGGACTCCAACGCGCCTCCACCGTCGACTTCGACCCGGTCGGCCCCTGTGACCTCTGTGATGACGTCCTCGAACTCGTACTGCGCACAGTACGCAACAAGGTCAGCCAGTCGCCGCATGGAGAGCAGCAGCACCGTGCGGTTTAGACCCGCAACGAGGAGGCTGATGGGGTTGGCTTGGGCTTGGGGCACGGACGAACGTCGCGGGGACTAGCAGCCGCGAGAAGTCGTCAGCTTACGCGGAAGTCTTCGGTAAACGGCAAACGCCCGCGCTTTCGGCGCGGGCGTGCCTTGCGAACAACGGCGGTCTGCCGGGACTACTTAGTGGTCCGGCGACGCCCTCGAAGCACGGCCAACCCGCCCGCGAGGAGCGTCAGGCCCGCGACCGCTCCGGCCGGGTCGATTTCCGGGGCGCGATGCACCGGCGGCGGGGGTCCCCACCAGGACGGCGGCGGAGGCGGGGGCGGAGGCGGAGGGGGCGGACCGAAGGCGTACGCTGCGGTGGCCATCCCGAAGGTCAAAACGAGTGCGGCTGCGGTCTTCTTCATTTGTTCTCTGCCCCCTTCCTTTGGCTTGTACTCAGAAATCTTTACGTTTCGGCTGTAAAGTCATCCTAATACTTTCCGACCCTGCTGCCTACGTGTCGCCATACCTTAAGTTAACTAAAACCCGCGGATTTCTGTGGATTGGTTCACAAATCCTTCACTGCCAGAGTTCCCTGCGATCTCCGAGAAGCACTGCGGCGGCGATGAGTCCGTTCGTCGTGGCATGGCTGCACACCGCTTCACCCAGGCGACCGGTCCGGGTGACGAGCAACCCGTACGCGAGCCCGGCAACGAGGGCCGGCGGCCACATGCCGCCGTGGGCGGCCCCGAAGACGGCGGCGCTCACGAGCAGCGGCCACGAGCCCACGCCCTCAAAGCGCACCGCCGCGAAATCCGGCGCGACCAGCCTGCGAAGTAAGTAGCCACGATAGGCGAGCTCCTCGGCGATCGGGATGATGACGACGCTGCCGAGGACTCTCGCCAGCACCCACAATGTGCTCCAAGGTTCCGCGAGAGTCGCCGGAATCCAGGGCACTCCGGCAGCGGGTCTGAGCCAGCGGGCCGCGAATATCCATAGCACGAACACGCCGATTCCCACGATCACGCCGCGCCAGCTGAAGCGCCAGTCGAGCGCCGCAAGGCCACCCCGATAGCGCCACAGGGCCGCCGCGCAAGCGAGCGGCGGCAGCACCTGCCAGGGCCCCGAAGGTCCGGACACCGCAATTGCGAGCATCCCGCCTCCGAGCACTGTGAGGAACGGCACGAGATACGCCGCGGTGGGATTGTCTGCTGTCCGCACGACTGCGCCCTTAACTGCCGAGCGCTGCAGCCAGCCGCTGCGCCGACTCACGATCGCAATGCCGCACGCCGCGCAGTTGAAGGCGATCCAGCCCGCCTGGGAGTGGAAACCGTACACGGCGAGGTCCGTGAAACCGGCATCACCAATCAACATCAGTGCCGCGATGCGCACCACGTTAAGCCCGAAGATGAGCAGCAACCCGACCGGAATCAGTAGCAGCACGCGGGGAAATATCAATTCACGGCGGCAGTAGACGAGCCACGCGCCGCAGAACGCGAGCATCAGCCCAACACCCTCCAGTCCCGAGCAGATATCGGCCACCTGAATGGCGAAGTGCGGCGTGTAAAGAGTCAAATTTCCCGCGTCGGCGCGCAGGCTGGGCAGGAGGGGCGCCAGCATCCATCTCACCAGGTTGAAAGTTACCGTGGCCGTCGGCGCCCACAGCTTCTGGCTCCACTCCATCGTGCCCGCGGCGAGTCCGGCGGCGCACAGCGCGTAGACCCAGATCATGCCGAGAGCGCGGGACGCATCGCGCCACAGCTGCCACGGGGCAAATGCCAGGCTCAGGGCGACGGTCGCCGCGAGCGCAAAGGCCGTCCACAGCAGCACGATGAGCGTGGGAAGGGGAGGTGGACGTGAGTGCCGTATAAAAGGTACGACAGCGGCACGAGCGGCATGGCCAGCGCACAGTGCAGCAGTAGCAGGGAGATACGCGGCGGCAGCGCGCGCACTGTGGCGTTGAGCTTGCCCCAGGGCCGCATCGCCACGAACCCACGCGAAGACCGCCAGTGAGGCGCCGAGCGTGAGCGCAAAACGAAATCCCGAGTGCTGCACGACGCGCACCCAGGCGCCGATGCCGGTGGATGCCTGCGCGGCCTCGAAGTTGACGAAGAAATTAAGAAGGAACTTCTCAACAAACAGGATCGCGCCGATGAGCCCGACCCGCGCTCCGAAGCTCAGGCGGGCTGCAGAGTGTCGAGGCGACTCGGGTGACATACTCACGGGCTGGGCAGTCTAAGGTCATCGGCCGGGACTATGCGTTGCCCCGGCTCCGCGCCGCTCGGTGGCCTGCCGGACTGTGACGACGCTCACACCCGGCCGCAGGCCGGCTTTACACGTTTGTGTAAAAGTTCGCGCTTGCAGGCGCTTCCGCAGCTGACAGGAAGCTACGACGCAGATGCATCGACGCAAGCTCCTGATACTGGGTGACGACTCCGTACTGAGGCCCCAGCTCGAGCGGATCTTTGCCGATCTCGACGTCACCACCGGTGCCGTGACCGAGCAGGCGCTCGCGGTGGTGCGCCGCATCGAGCCGGACGTCGTGCTGATCGACCTCGGCGCCCGCGACCCGGCGCTGGCCGCGCCGAGTCTCGATCTGCTGCGCCAGATTCACCGGCTGACTCCGGACACCAAGATCATCGCGGTGACCGAGCAGGGCGCGCGCGATCTTACGGTCGCGGCGATCGGGCTCGGCGCCACCGATTTCTATCACAAGCCGTTCGACGCCGGGGTGGCCTCGCTGGTCGTGCGACGGGCGCTGCGCATCCGCGAGCTCGAGGAGGAGAACTGGCGGCTGCGCGAGCAGACCGGCGAGATGGCGCTCGAGGGCATCATCGGCGCGAGCGATGCAATGCGGAGCCTGTGCCGCGCGATCGAGAAGGTGGCGCCGACCGGCGCTACCGTACTGCTGCTCGGCGACAGTGGTACGGGCAAGGAGCTGCTGGCGCACTCGCTGCACCGGCTTTCGGGCCGCTCGCACAAGCCCTTCGTCGCCATCAACTGCGCAGCCATCCCGGACACGCTGCTCGAAGCGGAGCTCTTCGGCTACGAGAAGGGCGCCTTCACCGGCGCCGCGCGCCGCACCTCGGGCAAGCTCGAGACGGCCAACGGCGGCACGGTGTTTCTCGACGAAATCGGCGAGATGCCGCCGCTCCTGCAGGCGAAGCTGCTGCGCGTTGTGCAGGAGCGCACGGTGGAGCGTATCGGCGGCCGCACGCCGATCGCGCTCGACCTGCGGATCATCTGCGCCACCAACCGCAAGCTCGAGGCGCTGATCGGCGCCGGCGACTTTCGCGACGATCTCTACTACCGCATCAGCGAAGTGACGATCCGCGTGCCGCCGCTGCGCGAGCGTCAGGGCGACAGCCTGCTGCTCGCGCAGTTCCTGCTGCAGCAGATCTCGGAGCGCTTCGGCAAGCCGACCCGCGGGCTCGCGCCGGATGCGATCCGCGCCATTCAGGATCACAGCTGGCCGGGCAATGTGCGCGAGCTCGAGAACCGCATCAAAGGCGCGGTCATCATGGCGGAGGGCGCGGTGGTGAGCGCCAAGGACCTGGATCTGCGCGATCCGGGAGACGATCCGGACTACCTCAATCTGCGGGTGGCACGTCAGCGGGCCGAGGTTCAGGCCGTACGCCAGTCGCTCGCGGTGACCAAGGGCAATCTGTCGCGTGCCGCGGAGATGCTCGGTGTGACGCGCCCGACACTCTACGATCTCCTCGAGAAAGTACGGGATCGACTCGAGCCAGTTCACCCGCTCCACGGTCGCGCGCGGTGCCCGCGGCAGCACCCGATGCCGGCGCAGACCCGAAGCTGAAGGCGTCCTGAGCCGCCGCCGCCTGCTGGCGCCAGTCTGGCGACATTGGCCGAGGTCAGGAATGCTCTGCCACAATCGGGCGTGATCGCTGGCTCGGCAGCGGATCGAAGAACAACAGGGAGTCGCTCGTGCACAGCTCGTCTTGCGCCGCGGACGGAACCAACATCGTGACGTGGCGTCGTTCATTCGCCTTGCTGACGCTCTTCCTGATCGGTGGGACTGGCGCCTGCGGCGGATCCGGGCTCGGGCTAACGACACCACGACCGGCACCGCGCCCACGATCACGACGCAGCCGCAGAATCAAACCGTGATGGTCGGCGCGACCGCCACGTTCAGCGTGGTGGCCACGGGCACGGCGCCGTTGACCTACCAATGGTCGAAGGACGGTACGGCGCATCGGCGGCGCCACCAGCTCGAGCTACACGACTCCGGCGACGGTGAGCGGCGATAACGGCTCGACCTTCACGGTCACGGTGTCGAACGTCGCGGGCAGCAAGACGAGCACGGCCGCGACGCTCACGGTGACCGCGGCGGCGGTGGCGCCGACCATCACCACGCAGCCGCAGAGCCAGACCGTGACGGTCGGGCGCGACTGCGACGTTCAGCGTCGTGGCGACCGGTACCGCGCCGTTGACCTACCAATGGTCGAAGGGCGGTACGGCGATCGGCGGCGCCACCAGCTCGAGCTACACGACTCCGGCGACGGTGAGTGGCGACAACGGCTCGACCTTCACGGTCACGGTCTCGAACGCCGCCGGCAGCAAGACGAGCACGGCCGCGACACTCACGGTGACCGCGGCGGCGGTTGCGCCGACGATCACCACGCAGCCGCAGAGCCAGACCGTGACGGTCGGGCGCGACTGCGACGTTCAGCGTCGTGGCGACCGGTACCGCGCCTCTGACCTACCAATGGTCGAAGGGCGGCACGGCGATCGGCGGCGCCACCAGCTCGAGCTACACGACTCCGGCGACGGTGAGTGGCGACAACGGCTCGACCTTCACGGTCACGGTCTCCAACGTCGCCGGCAGCAAGACGAGCACCGCCGCGACGCTCACGGTGACCGCGGCGGCGGTGGCGCCGACCATCACCACGCAGCCGCAGAGCCAGACGGTGACGGTCGGCGCGACGGCGACGTTCAGCGTCGTGGCGACCGGCACGGCGCCTTTGACCTACCAGTGGTCGAAGGGCGGTACGGCGATCGGCGGCGCCACCAGCTCGAGCTACACGACTCCGGCGACGGTGAGCGGCGACAACGGCTCGACCTTCACGGTCACGGTCTCCAACGTCGCCGGCAGCAAGACGAGCACGGCCGCGACACTCACGGTCAACGTGCCGCCTGCGATCACGACGCAGCCGCAGAACCAGACTGTCGCGGTGGGTGCGGCTGCGATCTTCAGCGTCGTGGCGACGGGTACGGCGCCGCTGACCTACCAGTGGTCGAAGAACAACACGGCCATCAGCGGTGCCACCAACTGCGAGTTACACGACTCCGGCGACGGTGAGCGGCGACAACGGCTCGACTTTCACGGTTACCGTCACGAACGTCGCCGGCAGCAAGACCAGCAACGCGGCGACCCTGACGGTGACCGGCGGAGCGGTCGCGCCGACGATCACGACGCAGCCGCTGAGCCAGGTTGTGACGGTAGGTGCTACCGCGGTCTTCACGGTCGTCGCGACCGGTACTGCGCCGCTCACCTACCAGTGGTCGAAGAATGGCACGGCCATCAGCGGCGCTACCAGCTCGATTTACACGACACCGATCACAGTGATCGGCGACAACGGCTCGACCTTCACGGTCACCGTTTCAAACGTCGCGGGCAGCAAGACCAGCAATGCGGCAACGCTCACTGTGACGGCGGCGGGAGCGGCGACGCCGATCATGTTCCAGCACATCGCGTCGTCTGAGAATCCGACCGGTAACGGCATACCCGGGCACGGTTTCACGTTTTACACTGAGTCCTTGCCTCCCAACACCGTAGCCGTGATGGGCGTATCGGCGCCTGCGGGCATTAACGTTACGGTCAGCGATACGCTGGTGGGTGGTTCCTGGTCTTCCGCGGCCTGCAGCGCCGGCGGCGGAGCCAACAACACGAAGGCCTGGGTTTTCGTTCAACCGCTTAAGGCGGGCGGGGCCGATACCATTACCATCAACGTCGGCTCGTCTGACACCCAGCCGGTGCAGTTTGACATCACATTCTGGGAGAACATCAGCACGACCTCGCCAGCCAACGGCTTCCTCTGCACGGGCAACATCATGCCAGGCTCGGGTGGCAGCATCAGCCCCGGATCGTTCACACCGACGACGAAAAACGACGCGAATGGCGGCAACGTCATCTGGAATTACACACCGATCTGCAGCGAAAACGCGGGAGGGAACCCGACCCGGTGGGTGCCTGCCAGCGGCTTTTCGTTACTGAACGGCGACATCATCTGGACCAACAAGCAGGGTTTCCCGCAAGCTTCTCAGTATTTCGTACAGGAAACGCAGGCTTCGGTAACGCCGTCAATCACAGCGACCGGCGATACAGCCGACTGCTTCAACTCCGCTTCCGTTGCTCTCATGGTTGCCAACAATGGCACGACTGCTTCCGCCACCATCCATGTGGCCTCCATCATTCACGAGAGTTTCACGGCATTTTCCGCTCCTGGGACCCAGGTCATTCAGACGCCTACCGTCGGTAATCTGCGCATTCTGGGGTTCACGTGGGAAGGCGGCTGCCCAGGAGGCGCCAATCAATGCATAGGTTCCATTTCCAGCAGCGATGGCTGTTCCTGGACTCTGCTCGGTGGGTCAGGTGCTGCCGCGGAGCAAGCATACGCCCAAGGCTGCTCCCCATGCAGCTCCTGTACTGTCAACATCACTTATACGGGGTCGGGGACCATGCCGCAGGCGAGCTTCCGTTTCTACGACATCGAGAATGCGTCGGCGAGCTCGTTTCAGAATTCAACAGGTGGAGAGGCGGCTTGCGGCGCACCAACTGTTAGTAACGCGCCCGGAAATTTCACACCAACCGGAGCGAGCAGCGGCCTCACGATTGCCACTATCGGTAACGGAAACGGCCCGATCACGGGCCTGGCCTCAGGCTCTCCGGCCGGAACGTTCGACTTGTGGACCTACATTGACCAAACAGATACCGATCTTGCCGACAATGGCGATGGGCAAGCTCACTACTACTACTCCTCGCGAGCTTCACAGACCTGGAACTGGTCGAAGAAGAATTCAACCGATCAGTGCTACTGGTGGGCTTCGAATTACAACTGATGGTGTGGCCTTCGGTCGGCGTCGTCTACCGCCCGCCGTCACGATAGCGCCGCCTCCAGGGGCCTGACGGCGGCCGGTGCGCGCGCTCGCCCCCCGTGCCCAAGCCCTCAAGGCTGCTTGAATCCTCGGGTGTGAGCTGATGGCGTGCCAGGAGCCTGTCGAAGTCGGTGCGGTTACGCGGGGAGTCGCGCTGTGAACAATTTTCGGACTGCTACACTCTTTTCGCTCTGCGTGTTCGGCCTGGCGGCCTGCGGAGGATCGGGATCCCCCGGCAATAGCAACAACACGGGCGCCACAGCCCCGACGATTACGACGCAGCCGCAGAGCCAGACCGTGACGGCACCTGCTACGGCGACGTTCAGCGTGGTGGCCACGGGCACGGCGCCCCTGAGCTACCAGTGGTCGAAGAATGGGACGGCCATTGCGGGCGCGACCAACGCGAGCTTATACGACTCCCGCCACGGCGACCACCGACAACGGCTCGACCTTCACGGTCAAGGTCTCCAACGTTGCGGGCAGCCAGACGAGCACCGCGGCGACGCTGACTGTGAATCTCGAGTACCGTGAACGTCACGGTGAGCCCGCCGCGGGCCGCCGTGACCACGGGCGTCGGGCAGACCTTCACGGCCACCGTGACGGGGACCCCAACCACCGGCTGTCACCTGGTCGGTGGACGGCATCGCCGGCGGCACTGCCGCGGTGGGCACGATCTCGGCGGGCGGCGTGTATTCGCCCCCGTCTACAGCCGGCACGCACACCGTCACGGCGACGAGTGTGGCGAATACGGCGGTTTCGCGCGAACGCGAGTGTGGCGGTGACGGATCTGACCGGCGTGACGACGCAGCGCTACGACAACTCACGCGATGGCCAGAACCTGCAGGAGTACGCACTGACTTCAAGCGTCCTCTCGACGGCCGGCGCCTTCGGCAAGGTGTTTACCTGCACGATCAGTGATGGACCGGTCTACGCGCAGCCGCTCTACGTGGCGAACCTCGCGATCGCGCGGCGGCACACACAACGTGGTGTTCGTCGCGACTCAGCAGAATACCGTCTACGCGTTCGACGCCGACGCCTCGTCCTGCACGACGTACTGGCATATGACCCTCGATCCTTCGGGGTCGACACCCACGCCCAACAACGGCAATCAGGCCGACAGCGACATCAATGGCCCCTACGGGATCTTCGGCACGCCGGTGATCGACCTCACGACGGGCGTGCTCTATGCGGTCGCCTCGACCTTCGACAGCGGCACGAACTTCAACTACCGCCTGCACGCGCTCGAGTCTCGCGACCGGGACCGAGGAGACCGGATCGCCCGTGGTGATCAGTGCGCACGGTTCGCCGGTCACCTTCGACCCTTCCGTGCACATGCAGCGCCCGGGGCTGCTGCTGTCCGGCAGCACGGTCTACGTCGTCGTTCGGCTCCTACGGCGACGCCAACACGTACTTCGGCTGGCTGATGGGCTACGACAAGACGGCACTCACGCAGACCGGTGTGTACAACACCGCACCGAACTCGACCGAGAATACGGGCGCCGCCATCTGGATGGCCGGCGCGGGGCCTGCGGCCGACTCGAGCGGCAACATCTTCTTCTCGAGCGCCAACGGCCCTTTCAACGTCACGGGGTTGCCGCCGGCGGCGCCCGCTGACAACTTCGGCGACACGCTGATCAAGCTGACGGGCAGCCTCGCTGTCAGCGATTTCTTCACGCCGGCCGATCAGGCCACGCTCGAAGCGGACGACCTTGATCTCGGCTCCGCGGGCGTGATGCTGCTGCCGGACGCGGCGGGTTCTGGCACGCATCCGCACCTGGCGATCGCTTCGGACAAGGAGTCGAATCTGTACATGGTCGATCGCGACAGCATGGGCCAGTACAACGCGGTAACGAACACCAACGTGCAGACGGTAACGGTCAACGGCTCGGGCGGACAGCGTCACCACGGGCTTTTTCACTACGGCGTCCTACTGGAACGGCAACGTGTATGTCGGCGCCGTGGGCGACAACGTCAAGTCGATATCCGATCAGCAATGCGCTGCTCGCGACCTCGCCCGCGACGCAGAGCACGGACAGCTACGGATACCCGGGCGTCAACGTGGTGATCTCCGCGCCGGGATCGAGCGCGACCACGGCGATCGCCTGGGCACTCGATACGAATGCCAACGGAACGGGCACCGACGGCGTCGGTCGCCACGGGACCGGCGATCCTGCGCGCCTACGACGCGACGGCGCTCGGCACGGCGCTGTGGAGCAGCAGCACCCTGAGCTCGGACACCTGCGGCAATGCCGTCAAGTTCGTCGTGCCGACGGTCGCCAACGGCAAGGTCTATGTCGTCGGCACCAATCAGCTGACCGTCTACGGCCTTCTGCCCTAGCGTCCCCGCGCGATCAGCTAACTCGCGGCGGTCTTCGGCACCGGCCAGAATCGCTCAGAGAGATTGCGGATGATCGCCATGAGGGCGGCCCCCATTGCCATGTATCCACCGGACATCATGATCGCAGTGATGAATTTGCCGACGTAAGGCGCGGTTGCGAAATTTGGCGCGAACAGGAAGAGCGCAAATGCTGTCACGATGAGCCGCACATGATCGGCGCTGGCAACCCTGAAGCCGACGATCAGTCCCGCAATCACCAGGATCATGTACACGTGTGGGATGGCGACGAATGCCGACAGGATTGCGACGGCAATACCGATCAGCCCAACGATTTTATCTATAGACACGACAACCTCCTGCTGTAAGTCTTGTTTTCGAGGTTTAGCGGTCCGAACCCAGTAAGAGCATACGCCTGCGACCCGTTCCGCTACAGGCCCGGGGGTTTGCCCGGGCCGGACCGGCCGGACCCTTAACGCTGCTTGAACTCCTCGGGCGTCAGCTGATGGCGCGCCAGCAGCTTGTAGAAATCCGTGCGGTTGCGCCGTGCGAGGCGTGCTGCCTGGCTGACGTTGCCGCCGGTGATCTGCAGGATCTGCGAGAGATAGCTGCGCGTGAATTCATCGCGCGCCTCATCGAATGAGGGCAGCCGCCCGGGCGAGCCGCCGAGGGACTGCTGCACCAGCTCCACCGGGATGATCGGGGTCTGGGACGAGCGCCACGTTCTGCCGCACCACGTTCTGCAGCTGGCGGATGTTGCCCGGCCAGTCGGCGGTCGCGAGCAGCTCGACCGCCTCGGGCGCGTAGATCTTGCGCACGCCGCTCTCGCGGGCGATCTGCGCGAGGAAATGCGCGACCAGCATCGGGATGTCCTCGCGGCGGCGGCTGAGCGGGGGCATCTCGATGTGCACCACGTTGAGCCGGTAATAGAGATCCTCGCGGAACTGGCCCGCGGCCATGAGCTGCTGCAGGTCGCGGTGCGTCGCCGAGATGACGCGCACGTTGACGGGCATCGGATCGGAGCTGCCGACGGGCCGGATCGCGTTCTCCTGCAGCACGCGCAGCAGCTTCACCTGCAGCCGCATCGGCAGGTCGCCGATCTCATCGAGCATGAGCGTACCGCCGTCGGCGGCCGTGAAGAGCCCGTCGTGGGCGCGCGTCGCGCCGGTGAATGAGCCCTTCTCGTGTCCGAAGAGCTCCGACTCGAGCAGGTTCTCCGCCATGGCGCTGCAGTTGATGGCGACGAACGGCTTGTTGCGGCGCGGGCTGCCGCGATGGATGGCGCGCGCCAGCAACTCCTTGCCGGTGCCGCTTTCGCCGGTGATGAGCACGCGCGCATCGGTCCCGGCCACCATGTGCGCCTGGGCGAGCTTCTCCTCCATGAGGGCGCTGCGCGTGACGATCTCCGCGCGCCAGTCCTCATCCGATGACCCGAAGCCCGAGATGCGCAGTGCCTTCTGCACCTGATCGAGCAGCTCCTGCTTGTCGACCGGCTTGGTGAGGAAGCCGAAGGCGCCCATCTGGGTTGCCTGCACCGCGTCCGGAATGGTGCCGTGCGCGGTGAGAATGATCACCTTCAGTCCCGGCCAGCGGTTCTGCAGCTCCTTCAGGAGCCCGATGCCGTCCATCTGATCCATGCGCAGGTCGGTGATCACCAGGTCCGGGCGGAAGCGGCTGGCCGCGGCGAGGGCCTGCGCGGCGCTCTCGACCGCCTCGACGTCGTAGCTCTCGGCACGCAGGCGGATGGTGAGCAGCCGCAGCAGTCCCGGGTCGTCGTCCACCACGAGAATGCGGGCTTTGCGTTTGCCGGTCTGGTTCAATTCGGGCTCCTGGGTCTTACGGGTGCGGCGTGGTGGTGCCGGGCTTGCGCTCGTTGAGCGAGCGCTCGATGGTGGCGATCGCATCGAGCTTGGCGCGCGCCTCCTCCAGCTCCTTGCGCAGCCGGCCGTTCTCCTCGACCTCGATCTGCAGACGCCGGTTGGCGCTTGCCATGCGCGCCTGGTCCTCGCGCGCCGCATCGGTCTGCAGCCTGCGATTTTCCGCGACCAGCGTCAAATGGTCGTCAATTTGCGAAAGCTCGAGGAAGGCGAGGGCGCGCTCGGCGGGCAGCAGCGTCTCCGGATGTGCCGCGAGCTCGCGCAGCAACTGCTGGGCGCGCGGCTGGTCGGTGGCCGGATGCCCGGGGGTCGCCAGCACCAGGGCGAGCTTCAGCTCCCGGCTCGGGGTCGGCGCGGCGTCGTATTCGCTCTGCGCGCGCGCCACGATCTCGGCCTGCTCGGACGCGCTGCCCTGCACCAGGCGCTGCAGCAGCAGCAGGTACTCCGACAGCAGCGCCGAGGAGCTCGAGAAGGGCTGCGCTGCCGCGGGCGCCGCAGCGGTGCGGGCGCGCGACAGCAGCGAGCTGTTGCAGCCCGCGGCGGCGAGCAGCACCAGGGCGGCGCTTAAGGTGGCGCGCAGGCGCTCAGGCGGCGTGTGCATGGCTCTTAGGTTTTGCGTCCGCTGTGGCCGGCTGGTCGCTGATGGTGGCCCGCATCGGCATGGTGATACGGAAATGCGCACCGGGGAACTCCCCGTCGATGATCTCTACCGTGCCGCTGTGGGCGGAGACGAATTCGAGCACCACCGAGAGTCCGATCCCGGTGCCCTTGACCGCGGTGCTGCGCGCGGCGCGGCCGGTGTAGAAGGCCTCGAAGATATGCCGGCGGTCCTCGGGCGGGATGCCGGGGCCGGCATCGGCGACATCCAGCACCAGCTGCGCGCCGTTGGCGCGCGCGCGCACGTGGATGTTGCCGCCCTTGGGCGAGTACTTGACGGCATTGGAGATGAGATTCTCGATGATCAGGCGGATCTTGCCGCGGTCGGCGACGAGCGTGATGTCCTCGATCCGCACCTCGAGCCGCACGCGCTGCGAGAGGAGCGTCAGCTGCTGGTTCTCCAGCACCTGCTTGACGAGCGGACGCAGCCGGAATTCGGTCGGCTCGAGGCCGACGCTGGAAGTCTGCCAGGCGCTGAAGGACAGCAGGTTCTCGATCATGCGCTGCAGCTTGATGCCGTTCTCGCGCAGGATCGCCGCCACCTCGCGCTGGTTCGAGTCGAGCTCACCGACCGCTCCGTCCATGAGGAGCTCGGTGCCCTCGCGGATGTTGGCGAGCGGGGTCTTCAACTCGTGCGACATGTGGCGCAGGAACCGGTTGCGCTCGTGCGCGAGCTCGAGCAGCCGCTGCCGCAGCCACTCGAGCTGGCGGCCGAGTCGCTCCAGGTCGTCCGGCCCCGGCACCGTGATGGTGTTGGTGAGGTTGCCCTGACCCAGCTCGCTGATGGCGCGATCGAGCTGGCGCAGCGGGCGGCCGACGCCGATGGTGAGCACCAGCACCGCCACCAGGACGAGCGGCACGAACAGCGCCGACTCCCACAGCAACGTCTGGCGGGCATGGAGCGTCTGCGCCTCGAGCGCCGCGACCTCCGTGTCGACCTCGGCGTCGCTCTGCTGCGCCACCTGCTCGACCAGCACCGACAGCTGGCTGAAGCGCGCCGACAGATCGGCGGCGGTCGTGGCGTTGGTGCTCGCCGGGCGTCGAGAGCACGACGAAGCGCGTCGCGGCCTGCAGCTCCCCGAGCGCATCGAGCGTGTGCTGCGTCTCCGCCGTCGCGTGGCGGCGCAGCTGATCGCGGGTCGCCGCGAGGCGCTCGTCCGCGGAGCGATAGAGGTCGAGGTAATTGGTGTCGTTCAGTACGTTGAAGAGCCGCGCGGTGCGCTCGAGGGAAGCGATCTGCGCGAACAGCTTCTGGCTCGCGCGCGCGGCGGTGACGCCTTCGACGATGATTCGCTGACCCGTGTCAGCGAGCACCCGCATCTGCAGCAGCGCGGTGACAATCGCGGCCAATAGCGGCACCGCCATCAGGCCGAGGCCGACGAGCATCAGGCCGCTCAAGGACTTGGGGCGTGCCCACCGCATGGAACCATTCTACCGGGCACGCAAAATTACTGTCTGCGATTGGAGACACACTGTCGGAGATTGGCGACAGGGGCGAATTTCGGCCGCGGGACGCTTACCAGGGGTCGCGCTGCAGCTTGCGCTCCCACTCGAGCGAGGTCCGGGCGATGGTCTCGAGATCGTCGAGCCGCGGCTTCCAGCCGAGCTCAGCGCGAATGCGATCCGCGCGGGCGACGAGGCTCGGCGGATCGCCGGCGCGCCGCGGCTCCTCGCGCACCTTGAGCTTGACCCCGGCGACGCGCTCGACCGCCTCGAGCACCTCACGCACGCTGTAGCCGTGACCGTAGCCGCAGTTGAGCGTGCTCGAGCGCCCACCCGCGCGCAGGTAGTCGAGCGCGTCGAGATGCGCGCTGGCGAGGTCCTCGACGTGGATGTAGTCGCGGACGCCGGTGCCGTCCGGCGTCGGGTAGTCGGTGCCGAAGATGGCGACCCCGGGCCGCTTGCCGACGACCGCCTCGCAGGCCACCTTGACGAGCAGCGTGGCGCCTGCGGTCGACTGACCGATGCGCCCCGCGGGTCGCGAGCCCGCGACGTTGAAGTAGCGCAGCGCCACGTAGCGCAGCGCGCTCGCCGCGGCCAGGTCGCGCAGCATCCACTCGGACATCAGCTTCGAGGTGCCGTAGGGGTTGATCGGGACGGTCGGCGCTGTCCTCGGCGGCGCAGCCGTCGGCGGGGATGCCGTAGACCGCGGCGGTCGAGGAGAACACGAGCGTGCCGACGCCGGCCTCGAGCGCAGCACTCGAGCAGGTTGCGGGTCGCGCAGGTGTTGTTGCCGTAGTACTTGAGCGGGTCGCGCACCGACTCCGGCACGATGGTGTGGGCGGCGAAATGCATCACGGTGTCGACGCCGTGCTCGCGCAGCAGCCCCGACACGGTCGCGCGGTCGCCGACGTCACCGACGACGAGCGGCGTGTCGAGCACCGCCTGGCGAAAGCCGCGCGAGAGGTTGTCCAGCACCACGACCCGCTCGCCGCGCTCGCGCAGCTGCAGCACCACGTGGCTGCCGATGTAGCCGGCGCCGCCGGTGACCAATATGCTGCCGTGTTGCATGAGGCCTCCATGATACGCAAAAGCGCCGCGAGCGACCCGCAGCCCTTCAGCGGGCTCACCCCCGAGGTCGTGCTGGACGCCGCCGCCGACGTCGGTCTCGATCCCGATGGGCGGCTGTTCGCGCTCAACAGCTACGAGAACCGCGTCTACCAGCTGCACGGCGCAGAGCGCATCCTGGTGCTGAAGTTCTACCGCCCGGCGCGCTGGAGCGATGCGCAGATCCTCGAGGAGCACGCCTTCACCGCCGAGCTCGCCGCCGCGGAGTTGCCCGTCGCAGCGCCGCTCGTGTTCGACGGGTGCGACGCTGCTGCGCTACCGCGAGTTCCGCTTCGCCTGCTTTCCGTGGCTGCGCGGGCGCGCGCCCGAGCTCGACGCGCCGCAGGCGCGCCAGCTCCTCGGACGCTCGCTCGCGCGGCTGCACCAGGTGGGCGCGCGGCGTCCGTTCCTGGTGCGCGCGCGCATCGGCATCGAGCGCTTCGGCTGGGAGGCACGCGCGCAGGTGCTCAGCAGCGAGCTGCTGCCCGAGGCGCTCGCCGAGCGCTACGCGAGCGTGAGCGGCGCGCTGCTCGAGCGCGTCACCGCGGCCTTCGCGGCCGCAGGCGACGTCGGTGCGATCCGCCTGCACGGCGACTGCCATCTCGGCAACCTCCTCTGGAACGAGCAGGGGCCGGCGTTCGTCGACCTCGATGACTGCGCCATGGGTCCGCGCATCCAGGATCTGTGGATGATGCTCTCGGGGCCGGGTCCCGAGCAGCAGCGGCAGTGGGGCGAGCTGCTCGAGGGCTACAGCCAGTTCGCCGACTTCGACCTCGCGCGAGCTCGCGCTGATCGAGCCGCTGCGGGCGCTGCGCATGCTCCACCACGCCGCCTGGGTGGCGCACCGCTGGAACGACCCGGCCTTTCCGCGCGCCTTCCCCTGGATCGGCGAGCCGCGCTACTGGGAGGGCTACGTGCAGGATCTGCTCGAGCAGATCGAGGCCATCGACGATCCGCCGCTCCTGCAGGGCAGGGGCTGAAGTGCCGACGCGATCGCGAAATGCCGCCGCGGCACGTGCGCGGATTTCGCGCCTGAGGTAACGTGCGCAGCGCATGCGAACCTCAAGCGCCAGTCTGCTCTCGGGAGTCCTCGTCGCGACGATGCTGACGACGGCCGGCTGCGGCTCGGGCAGCACGCCCGCGGCCAACCAGGCCAAGGCATCCGGCGGGGTGAAAAAGGCCGCGGGTCCCGCGAACACGCTCTCGCCCTACCTGGTCGGCGCCGTCGCGGCCACCAAGGGGGGGCCTGCGCTGTTCGATGTCCGATTCGAGGTGGCCGGGCGCCCCGACGTCGGCGACCCGGTCGATGTCGATGTGGTCATCGTGCCGCTCAAGGATACCGTCGACCGCTTCTCCGGCACGGTGCAGGGTGATGACGGGCTGGATGTCGTCGCCGGGGCCTCGATTGCGTCCACGGAGAAGCCGGCGGCCGGTACGCCCATCCACCAGGCCGTAAAGGTCGTGCCGCGCCGCGACGGGATTTTCACCCTGACGGTGAACCTCGCGGTATCCGCGGCGGGACAGCCGCTGAGCGCCGCGTACTCGCTGCCGATCATCGGCGGGAACGGTCTGACCGAGGCCGGAACGACCCCGGCACCGGCTGCGGGCCAGCCCAAGCCTAAGCCGCCTGCCGCGGCGCAATAAAACCTTCCCGGGAACCCGCCAGAATCGGGAGAGGCTTCACGGGCCACCCGTCGGGCCCCCCGTATGATCTGAATCGGGCCCAAGCGACTTCATTATGTCAACTACGCGGAGCATCCGGACGCTCGCCGAACCCCAGGAGCTCATCCCGGGGCAGACCACGACGCTGGTCCGGGCCGACCCGCGTCCCGATGACGGCACGGACCTGCACCCCGCGCTGCGCGCCCAATTAAGAGAGCTGCAGCTGCGCACCGGCAGCACCACGCCCGACATCGGGATGCTGCTGAAGCTCATCAACGATCACTATCACACGGCCGAGCGCGAGCGGCGCGGCATCGTCGAGTCGATGCGCCTGATGGCCGATGAGGCCCGGGCGCTCGCCCTCGAGGCGCACGAGCAGAGCTCCGAGCATCTGCAGGTCATTCTCGATCACATCAAGGACGTGGTGCTGGCGCTCGATGAGGACGGCGTGATCCGCACCTTCAACCCGACCGGCGAGCGGGTGTTCGGCTACGCGGAGGCCGAGGTCATCGGCCAGCGTATCGATCTGCTGCTGCCGCAGCTCGCCGACGGCGAGACCATCAGCGAGGCGCTGCAGCGTTACGCCGCGAGCACCGGCGACACCGGACTCGATCTGCGCGCGCGGGAGCTGTGGGCGCGGCGCAAGAACGGTGAGACCTTCCCCGCGGAAATCGCCGTCAGCAAGGCGCCGCTGTCGCGGCGCGAGATGTTCGTGCTGTGTCTGCGCGATGTGACCGAGCGGCGCGAGTCCGAGCAGGCGGTGCGCGAGAACGAGGCGCGCTATCGGCTGCTGGTCGATCACGCCCCCGAAGCGATCGTGGTGCTCGACGTCGACGCCGGGCGCTTCGCGGACGCCAATCTCCCCGCCCAGAAACTCTTCGGCCTCGAGCGCGGCCGGCTGCTCGAGCTCGGACCCGTGGAGATGAGCCCCGTGCTGCAGCCCGACGGCACACCCTCCGCCGAGCGCGCCCGCGCCTACGTGCAGCAGGCGCTCGAAGGCGGGACGCCGGTGTTCGAGTGGTCGCACCGCAACGCCGCCGGCCGCGAGATCGTCTGCGAGGTGCGCCTGGTGCGGCTGCCGAGCGGAGCGAAGCGCCTGGTGCGCGGCAGTATCGCCGACATCTCCGAGCGCAAGCGCAACGAGCGCATGGCGGCTGCCGAGCGCGAAGTGTTCGAGCTGGTGACGCGCGCGGCCGCGCTGCCGCAGGTGCTCGCCTCGATCACGAGTTTCGTCGAATCGGTCGGTGTCGGCACCGTGTGCTCGGTGAGCGTGCTCGCCGAGGGCGGCGCGTCCTTCGTGCACATGGTCGCGCCGCAGCTGCCCGAGCCGATGCGCGCGGCCCTCGGGGGCGCCGCCATCGACATCCGCAACGGCTCGTGCGCCGCCGCGGTCTACCTCGGCCGCCAGGTGCTGGTCGCGGACGTGTCGAAGGACGGCTTCTGGCTGGAACAGCGTGACGTCGCGCTCGCCGCCGGACTGCGCGCCGCCTGGTCGACGCCGATCAAGGCGGCCGCCGGCACCATGCTCGGCTCCCTCGGCGTCTACCGCAGCGAGCCGGGGCTCCCGACGGCATCGGAGTCGCAGATCATGGCGCGCGCCGCGCAGCTCGCCGGCATCGCGATCGGGCGACGGCTCGCGGAGGAGGCGCTGCGCGGGAGCGAGGCGAAGTTCCGCGGCCTCTTCGAGACCATCGCCGAGGGCGTCTATCAGAGCGGCCGCGACGGGCGGCTGCTGTCGGTCAACCCGGCGTTCGTCGCCATGATGGGCTACGAGAGCGCCGAGGCGCTGTACGCGCTGCCGAGCGCCGCCGCGCTCTACTGGGACCCGGGCGACCGCGCCGAGTTCGCCCGGCGCATCGAGGCCGACGGCAGCATGCGGGACGCGGAGTTCCTCATGCGCCGCCGCGACGGGCAGCAGCTCGTGGTCCTCGAGAACTCGCGTCCCATGCGCGATCCTTCCGGCCTGATCGTCGGCTACGAGGGTACGGTGGTCGACATCACGGCGCGCAAGCGCGCCGAGCAGGCGGTGCTCGCCGAGAAGGAGCGCGCCCAGGTGACGCTGCAGTCGATCGGCGACGCCGTGATCGCCACCGACGCGGAAGGACGCATCGAATATCTCAACCCGGTCGCCGAGAACCTCACCGCCTGGAGCCTCGCCGAGGCGCGCGGCCAGCCGCTCGGCGCGGTACTGAAGCTCGTCGACGAGCTCACCCGCGAGCCGATACCGAACCCCCTCGCCGGGGTGCTCGGTCGCGGCGCGAGCGGCGCGGCGACCGATCACACGGTGCTCATCACGCGCGCCGGCAACGAGGTGGCCATCCAGGAATCCGCCGCGCCGATCTCGGACCGCGCCGGACGGGTGATCGGCGCCGTGGTGGTGTTCCACGACGTCACGCGCGAGCGGCGCCTGAAGCGCGCGCTCGCCTACCAGGCGAGCCACGACGCGCTCACCGGGCTCATCAACCGGCGCGAGTTCGACAACAAGCTGCACGCGGCCCTGCTGTCGGCACAGCGCGGCGAGGGCGCCTACGCGCTGCTCTACATCGACCTCGACCAGTTCAAGGTGGTGAACGACACCTGCGGCCACCAGGCGGGCGACCGGCTGCTGCGCGACCTGACCGGGCTGCTGCAGACGCGGGTGCGCGCCACCGACACCATCGCGCGCCTCGGCGGCGACGAGTTCGGCGTGCTGCTCGAGGGCTGCACCGTCGAGCAGGCGACCCGTATCGCCGAGGGGATTCGCCAGGCGATCCGCGATTTCCGCTTCGTCTGGGGCACCAGCACCCTCTCGGTCGGCGCCAGCATCGGCATCGTGCAGATCACGCGCCGAGACCGAGAACGTCACCAGCGTCATGAGCGCGGCCGACATCGCCTGCTACGCCGCCAAGGACGCGGGCCGCAACCGCATCCACGTCTACGAGGCGGACGGCGTCTCCAACCGCCACCGCGAGATGCAGTGGGTGTCGCGCGTCACGCGCGCCGCCGAGGACAACCGCTTCGAGATCTTCTTCCAGCCGATCGTGCCGCTCGGCGCCGACAGCGGCAGTCGATTTCCACGAGCTCACCGTGCGGCTGCGCGACGACAACGGCGAGCTCGTGCCGCCGTCGGAGTTCATTCCAGCGGCCGAGCGCTACAACGTCATGCCGGTGATCGACCGCTGGGTCGTCAACCACGCGCTCGAGGTGCTCAAGGAACGCGCCCGGCGCGGCCAGCGGCTGCCGCTGCTCGCCGTCAACCTCTCGGGCACCTCGCTCAATGAGCAGTCGTTCGTCGATTTCGTGCTGCAGAGCGTGACGGAGCCGGCGATCGCGAACGCGCTGTGCTTCGAGATCACCGAGACGGCGGCCGTCACCAGTCTCTCCAACGCCCGCTATCTCATGGGCGAGCTCAAGTCGCGCGGCTGCAAGTTCTCGCTCGATGACTTCGGCACCGGCGTCTCCTCGTTCGTGTATCTGAAGACGCTCCCGGTCGATTACCTCAAGATCGACGGCCAGTTCATCAGCCACGTCGCCCAGGATCCGGTCAATCGCAGCATGGTCGAGGCGATCGGCAAAGTCGGGCACGCGCTCGGCATCGCCACCGTCGCCGAATGCGTCGAGACGCAGGCGGTGCTCGATGAGCTCAAGCGCATCGGCGTCGACTACGCGCAGGGCTTCTACCTCGCCCGGCCGGCGCCGATCGCGCAACTGCCGCGCTGAGGGCCCAGGGCGCCAAAGTCCCTGCGCTAACCCTGCTACGGAGTGCTCGGTTGCTGAGGTGCTCCGAGCGGATGCGCATCGAGCCCCGCCTTTGGCGCCCGGCAACGAAGCTGACACTCCGCGAAATCGCCGCAGGCGATTTTCGATCGACTAGAATATGCGTCTCCTAAAAGCCTTGACGGGGCTCCCGTGCTCAACCTCTTTTCCCTTTGCGTGCGCGCGCTGCGCGGCGCGGCCGTAGCAACGTCGCTCCTGGCGCTCCTCTCCTTCGCATCGCTCCCCAGCGCGGCCGCGCGGCCTGCGCCCCAACCGAGCGAACCGACCGATGAGCAGACCGCCGCGCAGCTGCGCGATGCGGCGCTCGCCGGGGAGAACCTCGCCTGGGACTGGGTGAGCGAGCTCACCACGCGCTTCGGCCCGCGCCCGGCGGGCGGGGACAACGAGCGAGCGGCCGCTGACTGGGCGGTGGAGCGGCTGAAGGCCTTGGGCTTCTCCAACGTGCACCTCGAGAGCTTTCCGCTCACCGCCTGGGTGCGGGGGGTCGAGTCGGCACAGATCCTCACGCCCACGATCCAGCCGCTCGTGGTGGCCGCGCTCGGTGAGTCGCCGCCGACGCCCCCCACGGGGCTCGAGGGGGAGGTGGTGATCTTCCCGACCTTCGCGGACCTGAAGGCCGCACCGGCGAACGCCCTCACCGGAAAAATCGCCTTCGTGGCCGCGCACATGGTGCGCACCCAGGACGGCGCGGGCTATGGAGCGGCGGTCGAGGCACGGGGCGATGGGCCCGCGGAGGCCGCGAGGCGCGGCGCGATCGCCTTCGTGCTGCGTTCGGTCGGCACCGACAGCAACCGTCTCCCCCACACCGGCACCACCGTGTACGTCGACGGCAAGGTGCCGGTGCCGTCGTTCGCGCTCGCCGCCCCGGATGCGGACCAGCTCGAGCGCCTCGCGGCGCTCGGCGGCAAGGTGCGCATCCGGCTCTATTCGAGCGCCTCCATCGTGCATGACGCCCACTCGCAGAACGTGATCGCCGACATCCCGGGGCGCGTGCACCCGGAAGAGGTGGTACTGCTCGGCGCGCACCTCGACAGCTGGGACCAGGGGACCGGTGCGATCGATGACGGCACGGGCACCGCGATCATCACCGCCGCGGCCAAGCTCATCCTCGATCTGCCCCATCGCGTTCCCAGGCGCACGGTGCGGGTGGTGCTGTTCGGCGCGGAGGAGGTGGCACAGCCGGTCGCGCCCTTCGGTGCCTTCGGCGGTCACGCCTACGCGGACAACCACAAGGCAGACCTCGCGCGCCACGTGCTCGCGGGCGAGAGCGACTTCGGTACCGACCGGGTCTATGCCCTCGCGCTGCCGGCGGCGGTGGTCAAGAGCGACTTCGCGACCACCGCGATGCGGGTGCTCGCGCCCGTCGGCGTGCTCCTCGCGCAGGAGCCCGCGCGCCACGCCGGTACCGACGTCGGCCCGACGGTCGAGGCCGGGGTGCCGGCGTTTGCGCTGCTGCAGGACGGCTCGCAGTACTTCGACATCCACCACACGGCCAACGACACCCTCGACAAGGTCGATCGCGAGCAGCTCGACCAGAACGTCGCTGCCTGGGCGGCGCTCGTGTGGCTCGCGGCCGACAGTGAGGTGGATTTCCGCAGCCACGAGGCAGCGCACTAGCGCCGCGCGCATGGGCGAGCACCTCCTCAAGTCACTCGCCGACGGCGTCCTCGAGCTGCGCTTCAACCGGCCCGAGAAGCGCAAC
The DNA here is from genome assembly GCA_963802645.1 of uncultured Gammaproteobacteria bacterium. GTDB lineage: Bacteria > Pseudomonadota > Gammaproteobacteria > Steroidobacterales > Steroidobacteraceae > 13-2-20CM-66-19. The sequence continues at coordinate 224,604 of CAWDJK010000004.1, forward strand.
GCCATCACCTTCGCCATGTACCGCGCGCTCGCCGCGCAGCTCGAGGCGGCGCTCGCCGACAGCGCGGTGAGCGCGGTGCTCCTCTCGGGCGCCGGGGCGAGCTTCAGCGCCGGCAACGATCTGAACGATTTCCTGAGCGGACCGGAGTTCAGCGCGACGCATCCGGTCATCGAGGTGCTGCATCGCCTCGCCACGTTCGACAAGCCTCTCATCGCCGCGGTGCACGGCCAGACGGTCGGCATCGGGGTCACGATGCTGCTGCACTGCGACCTCGTGGTGGCGGCGCAGGGCACGATCCTCACCATGCCATTCGTCGCCCTCGGGCTCGTCCCCGAGGCCGGGAGCTCGCTCCTCGTGCCGCGGCTCGCCGGGATGCAGCGTGCCGCGGAGCTGCTGCTCTTGGGTTCGCCGCTCGATGCCGCCGGCGCCGAGCGCTTAGGCCTCGTCAACCGCGTGGTCGCGGAAGCGAGCCTCCTCGATGAGGCCCGGGCGCTCGCGCTGCGCCTCGCGCAGCAACCCGCCGGGGCGCTGCGCGCCACGAAGCGCCTGCTGCGCGGCGACCCCGCCGAGCTCCTCGCACGCATCGACGCCGAGGTCGCCGAGTTCTCGGCGCGCCTGAAGTCCGCGGAGTTCCGTACCCGGGTGGCGGCGCTGCTCGGCAAGGGACGCGCTTAACCGTGGCGGTCTACGCCTTCGAGGGCTTCACGCCGGTCGTCGACCCGCGCGCCTTCGTGCATCCGCTCGCCGTGCTGATCGGCGATGTGCTCGTGGGACCCCACTGTTACGTGGCGCCGGGGGCCTCACTCCGCGGGGACTTCGGCCGTATCCTCCTCGGCGCCGGCTCCAACGTGCAGGACAACTGCGTGCTGCACAGCTTCCCGGGCCAGGACGTGCGGCTCGAGGAGGACGGCCACGTCGGTCACGGCGCGGTGCTGCACGGCTGCAGCGTGCGCCGTGGGGCACTCATCGGCATCCACGCGGTCGTCATGGACGGCGTGGTGGTCGGGGAGGAGGCCTTCGTCGGCGCCTCGAGCTTCGTACGTGCGGGCTTCGTCGTGCCGCCGCGCACCCTCGTCACCGGCGTGCCGGCGCGCGTGGTCCGCGAGCTCAAGGCCGAGGAGCTCGCCTGGAAGGCGACCGGCACACGCGAGTACCAGGAGCTCGCGGCCCGCTGTCTGGCATCGCTGCGCGAAGCGGCGCCGCTCGCCGCACCCGAGCCGGGCCGGCCGGTGCGTGCGACGTCGACGACCGTGCCGCTGCACACCATCGAGCGCCGTTAAGGCTCAGTCGGCGCGGTCGGGGTTCAGGATCCCGAAGGTCGCGGGAATCTGCGCGTAGAAGAGCCGCACCGGGTGCTCCTTCAAGTGTGCCAGGAGCTTCTGTGCCTCCTCGTCGCTGACCAGGAACTCCACTTCCACGGTGAGCGTGCCGGCGAGCTCGAAGAAATGACTCTCGTGCAGCAGGTGATGGCGGCCGAAGCCCGCCATGGCGCGAAACGCCGAGCCGCCGCGCACACCGAAGCGGTTGGCTTCCTCGAGCAGCCACTCCCACACCAGCCGCCCGCGGTAGCGATGACCCTCGTGCACGTAGAAGCGCAGGAACGAGCCTTGCATGTCAGCCCCGCATCCAGACGACCGTGCCGATCCCGGCCAGCGTCATGAGGAGTGAGCCGGCGAGATGCGTCGCCATGGCGGCGAGCGCCCAGCTGCCCCGGCCCTGTTGCAGCAGCGTCACGACCTCGGCGGAGAAGGTCGAGAAGGTGGTGAGCCCGCCGCAGAAGCCGGTGATGACGAAGAGGCGCCACTCGGGCGCGAGCGCCGAGTAGCTGGCGAAGAACGCCACCGCGATGCCCACCACGTAGCCGCCGATCAGGTTGGCGGCGAGCGTGCCCGGGGGGATGGGCGGGAAGTGCGCATTGAGACGCATGCCGAGCCACCAGCGCAATAGCGCGCCGAGGCCCGATCCGGCGCTGACGGCGACGATCGGCTTCCACATAGGGTGCTTCCTTGTACCGCGCGGCGCGGGCGCCGCGCAACGTTTGCAGTATGCTGTCGCCCTTTTGGCGGACCCGCGGAAGGAACACCGATGCGCGATCTTCGTCCCCGCCTGCCCAGGGTGCTGCTGCCCCTGCTCGCCGCCGCGGCGCTCGGGGGCTGCTCGCAGGAGTCGCGCCAGCAGGCGGCGGATGCGCGCTTTCGGGCCGTCTACGCGGCCGAGTGGAGCTGGCGCCGGGAGCAGCTGGCCGCGGAAGAGGACAGTACCGCGCCGGTGGCTGACCGCCTGCCGAAAGTCGATCCCGCCACGCAGGAGGCGCGGCGCGTCTACTGGGAGGAGACCTTAGCCAAGGTGAATGCGCTCGATCGCGCGAGCCTCTCGGCCGAGGCGCAGGTGAACTACGACATCTACCGCGCGCAGCTGCAGGTACTGATCGACGGCCAGCGCTTCCGCGACTTCGAGATGCCGGCCAACTCCGACTCCACCTTCTGGACGGACCTGGGCTACACGGCGCGCCGCCCGTTCCGCACGCTCATCGACTACCAGCACTGGATCGCGCAGATGCGCGACATCCCGCGCTACTTCGATGAGCAGATGGGGGAGATGCGCGCGGGGGTGAAGCGCGGTTTCACGCCGCCGCGGGTGACCCTCGAGGGGCGCGATGCCTCCATCACCGCGGTGACCCATGCCACGCCGGAGGGGAGCCTCTTCTATACGCCGTTCAAGGAAATGCCGGGCATCGCGCCGGACAAGCAGGCGGCGCTGCGGGCCGAGGCGCTCGCCACCATTCGCGATACGGTGCAGCCGGCGTACGTCAAGCTCCTCGCCTTCATGCGGGATGAGTACCTGCCGGGCACGCGCACCACGCTCGCGGCCGAGTCGCTCCCCGACGGCAAGGCCTACTACCGCGCCAAGATCCGCGAGTTCACCACCCTCGACATGGATCCGGCCGACATTCACCAGCTCGGTGAGTCCGAGGTGGCGCGGCTGCACGCCGCCATGCTCGAGCAGATGCACGCCACGGGCTTCACGGGCGACTTCCCGGCGTTCCTCCAGTTCCTGCGCACCGACCCGCGCTTCTACGCCAGGACGCCGCAGGAGCTGCTGATGCGTGCGGCCTGGATCGCCAAGGTGTTCGACGGCAAGGCGGCGACCTACTTCGGCTACCTGCCGCGGGCGCGCTTCACCATCAAGCCGGTGCCCGACGATCTGGCGCCCTTCTACACGGCGGGCCGCGGCGGTCCGGGCGTCTATCTCCTCAACACCTACGACCTGCCGAGCCGGCCGCTCTATAACCTCGCGGCGCTCACGCTGCACGAGTCGGCGCCGGGTCACGCCTTCCAGATCCCCATCGCGATGGAGCACAAGGGGCAGCCCGACTTCCGGCGCCTGGCGTACATCTCCGCCTACGGGGAAGGCTGGGCGCTCTACTGCGAGCGGCTCGGGGATGAGATGGGCATGTACGAGACGCCCTACGACCGCTTCGGCATGCTCGGCTATCAGATCTGGCGCGCCGTGCGTCTCGTGGTCGACACCGGCGTGCACGCGCAGGGCTGGACGCGCGAACGCGCGCTCGCCTATATGCGCGAGTACACGGCACTGCCGGAGCGCGAGATCGGCACCGAGGTCGACCGTTACATCGCCTGGCCGGGCCAGGCGCTGTCCTACTATCTCGGCGAGCGCACCCTCCTCGAGGGGCGCGCGCGCGCCGAGAAGGCGCTCGGCGAGCGCTTCAACCTGCGCGCCTTCCACGATGCGGTGCTCGAGCTCGGCTCGGTGCCGCTGCCGGTGCTGACGGCGCGCATCGACCGCTTCATCGCCGAGGGTGGCAAGGGGCCGTACCCCGACATGGAGTAGTCAGGCGGGCGGTGTAGGATATCCGCCGCTGAGCTCATTCATCGCAGCATCGTAAAGGGGAGGGGAACATGAGACGGATTACCGGTGCGGTCATTGCGGGTGCGGCGCTCACGCTGCTCGCGGGTTCCGTGGCGTTGGCCCAGGCGGCACCGGCCGCGCCGGCGGGCATGGCGATGGCGGCCAAGCCCGCCAACAGCCAGCAGGAGAAGATGAAGACCTGCAACGCGGATGCGACCTCCAGGGGCCTGAAGGGCACTGACCGCAAGTCCTATATGAAGACTTGCCTCTCGGATCAGCCGGCGACGGCGGCCAAGCCTGCCAACAGTCAGCAGGAGAAGATGAAGACCTGCAACGCGGACGCGACCGCCAAGGGCCTGAAGGGCGATGACCGCAAGTCCTTCATGAAGACCTGCCTCAAGGGTTCATGACCGGCGGCGCAGAGCGCGTGGCGGCGGGCGGCTGCGACTGCCGTGCCGTGCGCTACGCGCTGCACGGCGCGCCGCTGATCGTGCACTGCTGCCACTGTCGCTGGTGCCAGCGCGAGAGCGGTGCCGCGTTCGCCCTCAATGCCCTGATCGAGGCGGGCCGCATGGAGCTGCTCGAGGGCGCACCGGAGGTGGTGCTGACGCCGAGCGCGAGCGGCAAGGGCCAGCGGATCTCCCGCTGCCCGGTGTGCCGCATCGCGCTGTGGAGCAACTACGCGGGCGCGGGCGAGGCGCTGCGCTTCGTGCGCGTCGGGACGCTCGATGATCCGGACGCCTTCCCGCCGGATATTCACATCTTCACCGAGTCGAAGCAGCCCTGGGTGGTGATCCCGGCGGGGGCGCGTGCGGTACCCCAGTACTACCAGAGCGCCGAAGTGTGGAGCGCGGCGAGCCTGGTGCGGCGGCGGGCGGTGCTCGGAAAATGAGCCCGGTTTCGCTATAGAAGAACTGCATACCAGAGGGTAAAAAAACGATTATTCCTTAGGTGCGGGCCCTCACTAGAATCCGCCCCCACATGCGCAGTCCCACCCCCGCGGAGCAGTACCCCTTTCTGGGTCAGCAGCTGCCGTGTTTCATCGGCGGTGAGTTCGTTTCCACGGCGCGCAGCTTCCCTGACACCAGTCCCGTCGACGGCCGCGTGATCGCGAGCGTGTCCGAGGCCGATGCGGCGCTCGTCGAGCGCGCGGTCGCCGCGGCGCGCGCCGCGCTCAAGGGGCCGTGGGCGCGCCTCAGCGGCCCTGAGCGGGCGGCGCTCCTGCGCAAGGTGGCCGATCGCATCGAGCAGCGCTTCGATGAGTTCGTCGCCGCCGAGATCGCCGACACCGGCAAGACCCACGCCCAGGCCAGCACGCTCGATATCCCGCGCGGCGCCGCCAACTTCCGCGCCTACGCGGATCTCGCGCTGGCGCGCGCCTCCGAGTGCTACGAGATGGGTACGCCCGACGGCCGTGGGGCGCTCAATTACACGGTGCACAAGCCCCTCGGCGTCGTGGCGGTGATCGCCCCCTGGAACCTGCCGTTTCTGCTCCTCACCTGGAAGGTGGCCCCGGCGCTGATCTGCGGCAACACCGTCATCGCCAAGCCGTCCGAGGAGACCCCGTCCTCGGCGCAGCTGCTCGCCCAGGTGATGCAGGAGTGTGGCATCCCGCCCGGCGTCTTCAATCTGGTGCACGGCTTCGGTCCCGGCTCCGCCGGCGAAGCGCTCGTCAGCCATCCCGACGTCGCCGCGGTCGCCTTCACGGGCGAGTCGGCGACCGGCTCGGCGATCATGAAAAGCGCCGCGCCCACCGTGAAGGCGCTGTCCTTCGAGCTCGGCGGCAAGAACGCGGCAGTGGTGTTCGCGGATGCGGACTTCGAGGCGGCGCTTGCCGGCACGGTGCGCTCGGTGTTCGCCAACTGCGGCCAGGTGTGCCTGTGCTCGGAGCGCGTGTACGTCGAGCGGCCGATCTTCGAGCGCTTCGTCGAGGCGCTCGCCGCGCGCGCCGCGCGGCTCAAGATCGGCGGGCCGTTCGAGGGCGCGGATTTAGGTCCCCTCATCTCGCGGGCGCACCGCGACAAGGTGCTCGCCTACTATCGCCTGGCGCGCGAGGAGGGCGGGGAGATCGTCACCGGCGGGGGCGTGCCGCACTTCGGCGACGCGCGCGACGGCGGCGCCTTCATCGAGCCGACCGTGGTGCGCGGTCTCCCCGAGACGGCGCGCTGCGTGCGCGAGGAGATCTTCGGCCCCATCTGCCACATCGCACCCTTCGACTCCGAGGAGCAGGCGGTGCAGCTCGCGAACGACACCCGCTACGGGCTCGCCGCGGCCCTCTGGACCACCAACCTGCAGCGCGCGCACCGCGTGGCGCGGCAGATGGAGGTCGGCATCGCCTGGATCAACGACTGGTTCCTGCGCGACCTGCGCACGCCGTTCGGCGGCGTGAAGCTCTCCGGCATCGGGCGCGAGGGCGGCATGCATTCGCTCGCCTTCTTCTCCGAGCCCATGAACATCTGCGTGAAGCTGTGAGCGACAGTGGTGTCATCGCCGGCAAGGCGCACCCGCGCGGCACCTTCCCGCACTTCCGCCGGGCCGGGGACTTCATTTTCGTCTCGGGCACCAGCGCCCGGCGCGCCGACGACTCGATCGCCGGCGCCGAGGTGGGCGCGGGCGGGGCCGTGCTGCTCGACATCCGCGTGCAGACGCGCGCCGTCATCGAGAACATCCGCGACATCCTCGTCGCCGCCGGCGCGAGCCTCGCCGACGTGGTCGAGGTGAGCACCTTCCTCGTCAGCATGGACGACTTCAAGGGCTACAACGAGGTGTACGGCGAGTTCTTCGGCTACCAGGGGCCCGCGCGCACCACGGTGGCGGTGGCGGAGCTGCCGCACCCGCACCTGCTGATCGAGATCAAGGCAGTCGCCTGGCGCGCGCGCGCGGGCGGCTGACACAGCCCGAGAGAGGTATCGAGCCGTGACCATCGACATCCATACGCACTTTCTGCCGCGCAGCTGGCCGGATCTCGCGGCGCGCTTCGGCACCCCCGACTGGCCGTGGATGCGCCACGGTCCGGACGGCCAGGCGATGCTCATGGTGGGGGAGAGCGAGTTCCGCCCGGTGAGCCCGGCGTGCTGGGACGCGCGGCTGCGCCTCGAGGACATGGAGCGCGACGGCGTCGAGGTGCAGATCATGTGCGCCACCCCGCTGCTCTTTGCCTACCAGCGCCCGGCGGCGCAGGCCCTCGAGTGCGCGCGCATTTTCAACGATGCGGCGCTCGAGATCTGCGCGCACGCACCGCGGCGGCTGAAGTCGCTGTGCCAGGTGCCGCTGCAGGATACCGAGCTCGCCTGCCGCGAGCTCTCGCGCGCCATGGACGACGGCCACATCGGCGTGCACATCGGTAACCACGTCGGCGCGCGCGAGCTGCACGATGCAGGGATCCTGACCTTCCTCAGGCACTGCGCCGACGAAGGCGCGGCGGTGTTCGTGCACCCCTGGGACATGATGGCGCAGGAGCGCATGCCGAAGTACCAGCTGCCGTGGCTGGTCTCGATGCCCGCTGAGACGCAGCTGTCGATCCTGTGGCTGATCCTCTCGGGCGCCTTCGAGCAGCTGCCGCGCTCGCTGAAGCTGTGCTTCGCGCACGGCGGCGGCAGCTTCCCCTACCTCCTCGGGCGCGTCGACAACGCCTGGCGCAACCGCGACATCGTGCGCGAGGACTGCCCCCACCCGCCCTCGTCCTACCTCGACCGCTTCTCGGTCGACGGCGCGGTGTTCAGCCACGAGGCGCTGGATTTCCTGGTGCGCGTCATGGGCGAGGAGCGCGTGATGCTCGGCTCCGACTACCCCTATCCGCTCGGTGAGCAGCAGGTCGGGAGCCTGGTGCGCTCGCACGCCCACGCTCGCACCGGCGACCCGCACGAAACTCCTGCACGGCAATGCCGCCGCCTTCTTCGGCCTGGCGACCGGCGAGCCGGCCCGCGGCCGCAGCGGCGCGCCCGTCAGTGCCTGACGCGTAGCGCACCGCCGCCGAACCGTTATGATCGGCGGCCATGACCTCGGCACGGCTCGAACGCTGGATCACGCGCAAGTTTCGTCTGCGTCACGTCGAGCTCATCGCCGAGCTCCATGACTGCGGCAGCATTCTCAAGGCCGCGCGGCGCTTGAGTCTCACCCAGCCGACCGTCACCAAGGCGCTGCGCGACGTCGAGTCGACGCTCGGCGTCAGGCTCTTCGAGCGCAGCAACCGCGGACTCGAGCCCACGGCCTACGGGGAGATCTTCGCGCGCCACGCCAAGATCGTGCTGGCGCAGCTGCGCCACGCGGCCGAGGAGCTCGAGAGCCTGCGCGCCGGCTACAGCGGCAAGGTGACGGTCGGGACGCTGCTCGCCGCCTCCGCCAGCATCCTGCCGGACGCCATCGCCATGCTGAAGAAGCAACGCCCGGCGGTCGCCATCAGCGTCGTGGTCGGCACCTACGACATCCTCATGCCCTCGCTCCTGGTCGGCGATCTCGACATGGTGCTCGGCCGGCTGCCGGACGAGGGCCGCAGCCGCGCCCTCGTCTACGAGGAGTTCTATGCCGAGCCGATCTGCGTGGTCGCGCGGCGCGGTCACCCGCTCGCGCGCAAGCGGCGGCTCAGCTTGCGCGAGCTCGCCAACCAGCCCTGGCTCCTGCCGTTGCCGGAGACGGCGCTGCGCCGCCAGATCGAGCGCGCCTTCGTCGAAGCGGACGCACCGCTCCCCCGCAACGTGATCGAGTCGGTGTCGATCCTCACCAACCGCGCGCTGCTGCGCAAGTCGGACTGCATTGGCGTGATGCCCTACCACGTGGCACTCGATGACGTCGAGCTGGGGCTGCTCGCGATCCTGCCGGTGAAGCTCAAATCCATCGAGACGCCGGTGGGCGCGATCCTGCGCGCGCCGGGCAAGCTCCCGCCGGCCGCCGCGGCGCTGCTCGACTGCCTGCGCCTCGCGGGCCGGGAAGTGCCGACGTGAGGCCGCTGCGCGCTTCCGCTATGCTCGCGCCGCCATGATCGCCCTGGTCCGTGAAGTGAGCCCGCGGCTTGCGCACTGCGAGCTGAGTTTCCTCGAGCGCGTGGCGGTGGACGCCGGGCGTGCCCGCGCCCAGCACGCCGGCTACGTCGCCGCGCTCGGCGCCCTGGGGCTGGCGGTGGAGTGGCTCGAGCCGCTGCCGCAGAGCGCCGACGGCGTGTTCGTCGAGGACACCGCGCTCGTCTTACCCGAGGTCGCGGTGATCACCCGCCCCGGGGTCGAGTCGCGCCGAGCGGAGACCGCGAGCGTCGCGGTGCGCCTTGCCGCCCACCGGCCGCTCGGGCGCATCGCCCCCCCGGGCACGCTCGAGGGGGGCGACATCGTCGTCATCGGCAGGCGCGTCTACGTGGGCGCCTCGGCGCGCAGCAACGCGGAGGGGATCCGGCAGCTTCAGAGCGCGCTCGCGCCCTTCGGCTATCGGGTCGCGGCGGTCGCCATGCGCGACTGCCTGCACTTGAAGAGCGCGGTCACGTGCATCGCGCCCGACACGCTCCTCACCAACCCCGCCTGGGTCGACCCGACGGTCTTCGATGCGCGCACCGTCATCGAGGTGGACCCGAGCGAGGCGTTCGCCGCCAACTCACTCAGCGTCGGCGGCGTGACGCTGCTGAGTGCGGCATTCCCGCGCACCGGCGAGCGGCTGCGCCGCTCGGGGGTGGTGACCCGGGCGCTCGATGTGAGTGAGCTGCAGAAAGCGGAAGCCGCGCTCACCTGCATGAGCCTGATCGTCGCTTAGCGCGCGCCGCCGGCGGTCGCTCAGGCGTGGCCGGTCACCGCCGGCAGTGCCGTGAGGAACGCCGCCACTTCGCTCTCCGTGCCGATGGTGATGCGGCACCAGTTCTCGAACGGCGGGAAACGCCGGCCCACCAGGATGTTGCGCGCGTGCATGCGCTCGGTGAAGCGCTGGAGCGGCATGCCGGTGTCGAAGAACACGAAATTGCCCTGCGGCTCGGCGTAGGCGAGGTTCAAGCGCGCGAGCTCCGTCGTGATGCGCACCCGGCTGCCGAGAATGCGGCGTCGGGTGTCGGTGAGGAAGGCCGTATCCTTGAGGCTGGCGCGCGCGGCATGGACGGCGAAGGTGTTCGGGGTGGTCATGCGCGCCCCGCTGAGCTCCTTGGCGACGTCGGCCCGGGCGATCGCGTAGCCGCAGCGGATGCCGGCCATACCGTGGATCTTGGAGAAGGTGCGCGTGACGACCACGCGTTGCTTGCCGTTGACGAGATCCACCACCGAGGTCACCTCCGGTGCCGTGACGAAGTCGAGGTACGCCTCGTCGACGAGCGTGGTCACATGGTCCGGCAGGGCCGCGACCAGGGCGCGAATGTCGGCCGCGGCCACCGTGGTGCTGGTCGGGTTGTTCGGGTTGCAGACATAGATGAGGCGCGTGCGCGCCGACACGGCGGCGTGCATGGCCGCGAGGTCGAGACGCTTGGCTGCATCCACAGCTACGAATTTCACGCTTGCGCCGTTGCGCTGCGCATAATCGGGGAGCTCGAGGAACGTGGGCTCGGCCGCGATCACTTCGCCGCCGTCGCGCGCGGCGATGAGGCCGAGCGCGCGCAACAGCTCCCCGGAGCCCGGTGCCGGTGACGATCTGATCCTTGCCGACCCCCTCGCGCGCGGCGAGCGCCTCGATGAGGGGACCCGTGTGATCGTCGGGGTAGCGGCAGCTGCCGGCGATCGCCTCGCTCACCGCCGCGCGGGCCGCGGGGGAGGGGCCGTAGGGATTCTCGTTCCAACAGAGCACGACCGGGCCGCCGCCTGGGGCCTCGCGGCCCGCGGCGCGCAGGGCGAATCCGGGGCCGGCGAGTAACAGCGCGGAGGCGGTGAGGAGTTCGCGGCGGCTCAGACTCATGGCGGCAGCTCCGGCGGCGGGCGGTGACTTAAGTCCTATGCTGGCCGATATGCGCCGCCGACGCTAGACTTGAGCCGATGTCGCCGCCACGCCCGTCGAAACTGAAGATCGGCGCACCCGGGGAACTGCTGCTCGAGCACGCCGACGGCCGCCAGGAGCCCGTGCATGCGCTGTGGCTGCGCGAGCGCTGCCGCGATGCGCTCAGCATGGACCTCCGGACCCAGCAGCGCCTCCAGGATCCGTCGGATTTCGCGGCGGATCTCACGGTGACGGCGCTCTCGCAGCCCTCCGCCGGGGTGTTCCAGGTCACCTTCAGCGACGGCCACCAGGCGAGCTTCAACGCCGCCGAGCTCCTCGAGGAAGCCGCGCTCGCGCCGGGGAGCCACGATGCCCTGGGCGTGCGCCTCTGGGACGGCTCGCTCAGGGACTTCCCGCGCGCACGCTGGCGTACCGATCCGACCGACTCCGAGCTGGCGGCGTGGCTCGAGGCCTTCCTCGGCTACGGCTTCATCATCTTCGAGGGGGTGCCGTCCGAGCCCGGCATGGTGCTCAAAGTCGGTACGCAGTTTGGCTTCACGCGGGAGACCAACTTCGGCGCGCTCTTCAACGTGCGCTCGACGCCCGATGCCAACGATCTCGCCTACACCGCGATCGCGCTCGACCCGCATACCGACAACCCGTACCGCAGCCCCGTGCCGGGTATCCAGCTGCTGCACTGCCTGGTGAACGAGACGAGCGGCGGTCTCTCGACGCTGGTGGACGGTTTCGCGGTGGCGCACGCGCTCCGGGCGCGCGAGCCGGAGGCCTTCCGTATCCTCGCGACGACGCCGGTGCGCTTCAAGTACCTCGACACGGACACCGAGCTCACCGCGAGCGCCCCGCCCATCGAGCTCGACGTCACGGGCGAGCTCAAAGCGATCCACTTCAGCCCGCGCCTGGATTTCGTGCCGCTGTTCCCGCGCGCCCAGCTCGAGGCCTATTACCGCGCGCGGCGGCTGTTCGACCGGAGTCTGCGGGCGGCGGATTTCGAGATCCGCTTCCTCCTCAAGGACGGCGACCTCGTCATGTTCGACAACTGCCGCCTGCTCCACGGGCGTACCGGCTTCGACCCGGCGGAAGGGTTGCGGCATCTGCAGGGCTGCTATATCGACATCGACGGACCGCGCAGTCTCTATCGCGTCCTGCGCCGGCGCCGTGCGGGCGCCGCCGACGTACGGCGGAGCGCATGAGCCACCGGCTCGTCAGCTTCCGCGCGATGCAGGACGGCACGCGCGAGGACTACCTGCTGCTCGATGAATCCGAGCGCGTCTACGCGGCGGGTCTCGCCGACCGCATTCTCGAGAATCTCGGCAAGCTCGATCACTCGCTCGAGGGCTACCCGGTCAGCCGCCTCGGGCATTCGCTCCAGGCGGCGACGCGTGCCGCGCGCGACGGGGCGGACGAGGAGCTCGTGGTCGCCGCTCTCATCCACGACATTGGCGATGAGCTCGCGCCTTACAATCATGCCGAGCTCGCGGCCTCGATCCTGCGGCCCTACGTGCGCCCCGAAGTGACCTGGATCGTGGCGCAGCACGGGCTGTTCCAGAATTACTACTACGTCCACCACCTCGGCGGCGATCGCAACGCGCGGGAGCGTTTTCGCGACCATCCCTGGTACGAGGCGACGCAGCATTTCTGCGCGCGCTGGGACCAGTGCTCCTTCGATCCCGACTACGCCTCAGAGCCGCTCGCGTACTTCGAGCCCCGGGTGCGCAGCCTCTTCGCGCGCACGCCCCACGACCCGCGCTACGTCTCGCGCGCGGTGAGCTGAAGCCGCGCCTCAGCGCGCCGCGCTCGCCTGCGCGAGCGCGCGATCCACCCACTCGATCCAGTGCCACACCGGGACGCCGGTCCCGGCCGCCAGGTGCGCGATGCAACCGACGTTGGCCGACAGGATCAGCTCGGGTCCGGCTGCGAGCAGCGATGCGAGCTTGCGCTCGCGCAGGGCACGCGCGAGCTCCCCCTGCAGGATCGAGTAGGTTCCCGCCGAGCCGCAGCACAGGTGCGCCTCGGCGACCGGCACGAGCTCGGCGCCGAGTGCGCGCAGCAGCGTCTCGGTGTGATCGGCGCACTGGAGTGCATGCTGCAGCGTGCACGGCTGGTGCAGCGCGACGCGCATGGCAGTGGGTGCGGTGCCGGCGGGTGCGGGCTTTGGGGTGGCGATGGCGCGCGCGAGCGCCGCCTGCTCGGGCGCGAGGAACTCACCGAGGTCCCGCGCCGCGGCGCTGACCCGGCGCGCCCGCTCGGCGTAGGCGGGATCGTCGGCGAGCAGGTGTCCGTAGTCCCGCACCAGCGCCGCGCACCCCGAGGCATTCAGCACCAGCGCCTCGACCTCGCCCGAGGCGAGGCGCGCGCCCCAGGCGTCGATATTGCGCCGGGCGGCGCGGCGCGCCCCCTCGGGGTCGCCGAGATGCGCCCGGATCGCTCCGCAGCAGCCCGAGCGGGCATCGATTTGAGCCTCGATGCCGAGCGCATCGAGCACGCGTGCCGTCGCTGAGTCGATCGAGGGCGCGAGCGCCCCCTGGGTGCAGCTGTTGAGGAGCAGCACCTTGCGTGGGTGGGGGCGCCCGGGACGCGTGCCCGCGGCCCGTGGCGGCGCGAGCGAGGCGCGCAGCCGCGCCGGCAGCATGAAGCGCAGCGCGCGCCCCAGGCGCAGCGCCGCCGCGAACAGTACTCGGCGCGAGAGCCCCTCGCGCAGCAGCCAGTGCCGCGCGCGCATGGGCCACGGGCGCCGCACCTGGGCATCGACCACGGCGCGACCGATGTCGAGGAGGCGCCCGTACTCGACTCCCGAGGGGCAGGTGGTCTCGCAGTTGCGGCAGGTGAGGCAGCGATCGAGGTGCAGCTGCGTGACGGGCGTGGCGGGGGCACCCTCGAGCACCTGCTTGATCTGGTAGATGCGCCCGCGCGGCCCATCGAGCTCATCGCCGAGCAGCCGGTAGGTCGGACAGGTGGCGTTGCAGAACCCGCAGTGCACGCAGGCGCGCAGGATCGCCTCGGCCGCCGCGCCGGATGCCGTGCCCTTGAAGGCGGCCGCGAGCCGGGTCTCCACGCCTCAAAGCCCCATGACGAGACGATTGGGATTGAAGATGCCGTGCGGATCGAAGCGCGCTTTGAGGCGGCGGTGAATGCCGAGCACGGCGGGCGCGAGCGGATGAAAGCGGCCGCCGGCGGCGCCGCCGCGCCAGTGCAGCGCCGTGCCGCCCGCAGCAAGGGCGAGTCGGCGCACCTCCTCGGGCGCCGCATCGCAGGCGTGCCAGCGCAACGCGCCGCCCCACTCGATGAGCCGCGCACCCGCGAGCTCGAGCGGTGGCGCCGTCGAGCGCAGCGAGAGTCGCCAGAGGTTCGGGACTGCACCGAAGAGCGTGTGTCGCTGGCTGCGCAGCGAGCGCCAGAAGTCGCCCGCGCTCTCCGCCGCCACGGGCTCGCCGCCGAGCTGCGTGCGCGCCGCGCGCACCGCGGCCGGTGCCCCCGAGAGACGCAGCCACGCGACCCCGTCCCACCACGCGCTCGCCGAGATCGGCAGCGGCCGCCCGGCCCAGCGGTTGAAGGCCGCGAGCGCCTCACCCTCGGCGAGCCCGAAGCGCAACGTGAGCTCCTCGCGCGGCCGTGGCATCACCTTGAGTGAGACCTCGAGGATGGGACCTAAGATGCCGAGCGAGCCGCACAGCAGCCGCGAGACATCGAACCCGGCGACGTTCTTCATCACCTTGCCGCCGAAGCGCAGCACCTCGCCGTCGACCGCGAGCAGCACGGCGCCCAGTACGAAGTCGCGTGCCGACCCGGCGCGCGCACGGCGCGGACCCGAGAGCCCCGCGGCGATTGCGCCGCCGAGCGTCGGATCGCCGCTGAGCTGCGGCGGCTCGAACGCGAGGAACTGGCCTTTGGACCCGAGCAGCGCCTCGATCTCCGAGAGCCGCGTGCCGCAGCGCGCCGTGATGACGAGCTCGGAGGGCTCGTACTCGATCACGCCGCGGTAGCCGGTGAGGTCGAGCCGCGCGCCCTCGCAGCTCTCACCGTAGAAGTCCTTGGTGCCCGCGCCGCTGAGGCGCAGCGGGCTGCGCGCGCGATGCGCTTCCATGACGGCGGCTCGCAGGTGCGTGAGCGCGGGCTCCATAGACTTCAGAACCTCGGCAGCTCGGGATGCGGCAGTGCGCCGCGGTGCACGCGCTGACGGCCATACTCGGCGCAACGCGGCAGCGTCGGGATCGCCTTGCCGGGATTCAAGAGCCCGTACGGGTCGAAGGCCTCCTTGACCGCGAAGAAGGCCGCGCGCTCGGCGTCCGAGAACTGCACGCACATCGGGTTCAGCTTCTCGACGCCGACCCCGTGCTCGCCGGTGACCGTGCCGCCCAGAGTCACGCACAGCTCGAGGATCTCGGTGCCGAAACGGTCGGCGCGCTCCCACTCTCCCGGTTGGTTGGCGTCGAAGAGGATGAGCGGATGGAGATTGCCGTCGCCGGCGTGGAACACGTTCATGCACCGGAGCCCGTACTTCGCTTCCATCTGCGCGATCGCGCGCAGCACCTCCCCGAGCGCCCGGCGCGGGATGGTGCCGTCCATGCAGTAGTAATCGGGCGAGAGCCGCCCGGCGGCGGGAAAGGCGTTCTTCCTGCCCGACCAGAACGTCAAGCGCTCGGCCTCCGAGCGCGACACGGCGAGTGCGGTGGCGCCGGCAGCGCGCAGCACCGACTCGATGGCCGCCACCTCCTCGTCCACCTCCTCGGGCGTGCCGTCGGACTCGGCGAGCAGGATCGCCTCGGCGCTCAGGTCATAGCCCGCACGCACGAAGGGCTCGACCGCCGCGGTCGCCTGGCGGTCCATCATCTCGAGCCCGGCGGGGATGATGCCGGCGGCGATGAGCGCTGCGACGCCGTCGCCCGCCTTGCCGACCTCATCGAACGAGGCCATCACCACCTGGGCGCGCTCAGGCTTCGGGACCAGCCTCAAGAGCACCTCGGTGACGATCAGCAGCAGGCCTTCCGAGCCGAGCGTGATCGCGAGGAGATCGAGTCCCGGGGAATCGAGCGCCGCGCCGCCGAGCTCGATCAGCTCGCCCTCGATGGTGCAGGCGCGCACCCCGAGCACGTTGTGCACGGTGAGACCGTATTTGAGGCAATGCACGCCGCCGGAATTCTCCGCGACGTTCCCGCCGATGGTGCAGGCGAGCTGCGAGGAGGGGTCGGGCGCGTAGTAGAGGTCGAAGGGAGCGGCGGCCTCCGATACCGCGAGGTTGCGCACCCCCGGCTGCACGCGCGCGGTGCGCGCCTCCCGGTCGACGTCCAGAATGCGGTCGAAGCGCGCGAGCGAGAGCAGTACGCCCGCGCCGTGCGGCATCGCGCCGCCCGAAAGCCCGGTGCCGGCGCCGCGCGCCACCAGCGGCACGGCGAGCTCACGGCAGATGCGCACCACCGCGCACACCTGGGCCTCCGTGCGCGGCATCGCCACCAGCAGGGGCTGTTGCCGGTGGGCCGCGAGGCCGTCGCACTCGTAAGGCCGCAGCTCCTCCTCGCGTGCCAGCAGGCAGTCGCCCGGCAGCACCGCGGCGAGCGCCCGCGCTACTTCGAGGCGGCGCGCGCGGCGCGCGGGCTCGGGACTTGCGGCGGCGGCCGACATGCGGGTCATCCTAGAGCCCGTTCTTGATCCGCGTCCAGGTGCGGGTCTTGAGCCGCTGGGTGCTCACGTCGAACTCCGCCGGCAGGTAGAGCCGCGCGCGCACCGCCGGCGGCGGATAGATGGCCGGGTCGTCGAGGATCTCCGGGTGCACCAGCGGCCGCGCCGCGAGGTTGTCGTTGCCGTAGTGGGTGTAGTTGGTGATGTCGGCGATGGTGTGGGCCTCGAGCAGGAAGTTGATGAAGCGGTGGGCGGCGTGCGGGTGCGGCGCACCGGTCGGAATGAGAAAGGCGTTGTAGGTGATGTTCGAGCCCTCGCGCGGCACCGTGAAGGCGAGATGCAGGTCGAGGCCCGCGGCGCGCGAGCGCATCATGGCGAGCGAGTAGTCGCTCGACCAGCCCATCGCCACGCACAGCTCGCCGGAGGCGAGCTGGTAGACGTAGTCGTTCGAGTCGAACAGGCGGATGTAGGGACGCACCGCGAGCACCAGCCGCTCGGCGGCCTTGAGGTCCTCGGGACGGCGCGAATTGGGATCCAAACCTAAGTATTTGAGCGCCAGCTCGAGCACGTCGTCCGGGGAGTCGAGGAAACTCACGCCACAGTCGGCGAAGCGCGCGACGACGGCGGGCTTGAACAGCATGTCGAGGCTGTCGACGGGCGCGTCCGCCGAGCGCGCGCGCACCAGGTCCAGGTTGTAGGCGAAGCCGTTCATGGCGTGCAGATACGGCGCCGCGTAGCGGTTGCCGGGGTCGGCCTGCGCCTGCACCGCGAGCACCTCGGGGTCGAGGTTCTTCCAGTTGGGGAGCTGCCCCTTGTCGAGCGGCTCGTAGAGGCCGGCACGGATCTGCCGCGAATACCAGGCCATGCTGGTACTGACGAGATCGTAGCCGGAGTCGCCCACCATGAGCTTCGACTCGAGCGTCTCGTTCGAGTCGAACACGTCGTAGACCACCTTGATGCCGGTGGCGCGCTCGAAGGCGGCGACCGTGCCGGGCGCGATGTAGTCGTCCCAGTTGTAGATGTGGAGCACCGGCTCCTCCGCCGCGGCGGTCGCCTCGGGAGCGGCGCGCGTGCAGGCGGCCAGGCAGACCGCGAGGCCGACCGCGAGGCAGGCCGCCCGCGCCGCCGCGCGCGCGGCGGCGGCGAGCGCCGCGGCGAGCTGCAAAGCCGCGCGAGCGCCCACGGCTTAAGGCCGCGCCAGCTCGGCCCTGACCCAGTCCTGGAACTGGCGGATCGCGTACTCCTCGGGCATCAACACACCCGCCGCATGCGCCAATGCATGCAGGCCCTGCTGGTTGAGCTCGCAGATCGCGGCATCCTCGCTCATCACGAGGTCGGTGAACTCGACCGCGTTCATGATGTTGTGCCGCGCATCGCCGAGTGTCTGCGGCAGGAACAGGAACTCGATGCTCATGGCGGTGAGCTCGGGCGCGAGCGGCAGCAGCCGCACGACGCGCACGTAGTCGACGTGCGCCACGATGAACACCGAGGGGACGGAGGTCATGTAGAGGTGCCCGGCCTTGCGGTCCGCCGCACTCACCCCGGGGAACGGCACGCCGGCGGGCTTGCCGTCCATGGACCAGGATTCGGCGCCCGGGCGCAGCCCGCCGCCGTAACGCGGATCGTCGTCCTGCGCGTGATCCTGCCAGGCCGGATCGTCGCGGCGCTCGAGGAGGGCGCGGCCGAAGATCGGCACCAGCTGCGCGAGGCGTGGATGCACGCCCGGGCAGTGCAGGCACTCGTTGTAGTTCTCCCAGAACACCTTCCAGTTGCAGCGGATGGTCTTCTCGAGGCGGTGGCCGACCACGAGGTCCTGGAGGCGCCAGTCGTCCAGGCGCTCGAGCGGCAGATCGAAGCTCGCGCTGAAGGGCGCAGGTGCGGCGGTGAGCGCGGTAAAGAGGAAACCGTTCCACTCGGTGACGGGTAAACCGTAGAGCGGGAAGTCGCCGAGCTCGAAACCCTCGCCGTGCACCTTGGAGGAGGTCTGCAGCAGCTCGCCCTTCACGCTGTAGCGCCAGGCGTGATAGGGGCAGACGATGCCAACGGCGGGGAAACGCCCCGCGGACTCCTTGCAGAGCGCGGCGCCGCGATGGCGGCAGGTGTTGTGGAAGGCGCGCGCCACGCCATCATCGCCCCGGACCAGGAGGATCGACTGATCGCCGACGGTGAGGGTGCGGAAGCTGCGCGGGGTGGCGAGCTCGGACGCACGGCAGGCGTAGATCCAGTGGCGATACCAGATGCGCTCGAGCTCGCGCCGATGGTGCGCCGGATCGAAATACCAGGCCGCGGCGAGTCCCTCGACCGCACTCGTGAGGCCCGCATAGCCCGGATCGCGCCGTACCGGAAGCGTTCGTGAGCTCATGCCTGCACCGTGACGTTGAAATAAACCGCGTAGCGCTCATCGAAGATGCGGTTGAGCGGCACCAGCGTGAGCGGTGAGCCCGCCGCACGGGTGGTGAACTCGAGCGGCTTGCCGGGGACCGGCGCGAGCCAGTCGGCCGGGTCGGCCGAGCGCACCACGAGCGGGGCGACCGCGATCGGCTCGGCGGGGTACTCCGGGACCGTGCGCGGACGCGTCGGCGGGGCGCGCAGATGCTGCGCATCGAGGCCCGCGGTGCCGAGCCGGGCGCCGAGCACCAGCGGGCCGTACATCACGGCGAGGATCGAGGCATCGTCCGGCATCGGCGCCGCGTGCAGCCGCATCGGCAGCCGCACGGCGAGCGCGTCACCGTCGCTCCAGCGCCGCGCGACCCGCAGGTACCCGCTCCCGATGGCAGCGGTCGCGAGCGGCCGGCCGTTGAGCTCGGCGGTGACTCCCTCCGTCCAGTAGGGCACGCGCACGCGCAGCGCGAAGCGCGTCGGTTTCGCGGCGTGCACCGTGAGGCGCAGCCGGTCTTCTTCGGGGAAGCGCGTGTCGAGCGTGAGGCGCACGCCGCGCTCCTGCCAGTCGAGCTCGGAGGGCACGAAAAGATTGACGTAGACGCCGGCGGCGTCGTGGAAGTAGATGCTGTCGCCGAGCTTCGCGAAGGACTCGGCCATGCTGCCGGTGCAGCACCAGAAATCCTCGAGCGGCGTGCCGAAGAGCTTCCAGTAACCGCCCGCGAGCGGCAGGTAGTAGAGCTTGTCGCCGTCTGCGGGGTGCTGCATGCCGAGGATGCCGTTGTAGAAGGTGCGCTCGTAATAATCGCCGAGGCGCGCATCCGCGCTCCACGCATACAGGTGCCGCGTCAGCTTCTGCATGTTGTAGGTGACGCAGGACTCCTCGGTATAGCCGGAGAGCTCGTGCGCCAGAACCCCAGGCGCCGTATTCCAGCTCTCACCGTTGCTCGTACCCCCGGTGCAATAGCAGCGCCGGGTGGCCACGGTCTCCCAGAAGTTCGCGGCGACGTCGTGCAGCTTCGCGGTGCCTGCGACCTCGTAGCCGCGCGCCGCACCGATGATCTGCGGGATGGTGGTGTTGACGTGCAGGCCCTTCAGCTCGTCGCGCCCGGCGGCGAGCGGCGCGAAGATGCGCTCACGGTCGAAGCGGTGCGCGAGGCGGCTCCAGCGCGCCTCGCCCGTCTCGGCCGCGAGGTTGTAGAGGAGCTCGTTCATGCCGCCGTACTCGCGCTCGAGCACGCGCGCCATCCCCTCCTCATCGAGCGGTTGCGTCCAGCGCTCGACCCACGCCGCCATGCGCGCCACGGTGTCGAGGGAGTGGGGATCGCCGCTCAGCGTCGCCGTGTCGAGCAGGCCCGCCATGATCTTGTGCAGCGTGTAGAACGGCGCCCACGCACGCTGACCCGCGCGCAGCCGGTCGAAGAGATCGACCGGGAAGGCGCTCAAGTACCCCGTGCCGATGGCCGACTGGCAGCGCCCGAGCTCGGCGGCGACGGCGATGCCGCGGGCACGCACGGCCGCGTCCCCGGTCTGCGCGGCGAGCAGCGCGCAGGCCGAGAGGTAATGCCCGGTGAAATGGCCCCGCAGCTCGTTGTCGGGCGCCTCCCAGCCGCCGAGCGGCGCGGCGCTGCTCGGCAGTCCGGCGGTCACGCGGAACATGTGCAGCAGCCGCTCGGGATCGAGCCCCATGAGATAGCCGCGGTTGATCGCAAGTGCCGTGAGCGCCTCACCGGGCCGCAGCCGCACGGCCGTGAGGGGGAAGCTGCTCACCCTGAAGGGCTCACGCCCGGGCCCCGCGGCGGGCGCAGCGGCGCTCAGCATGCGGGGTAAAAACGGGGCGGCCGCACCGAGCGCGGTGAGCGAGAGGAAAGTACGACGCGGCAGAGCGCCCGGCATGGGGTGTTATCCTACTACCCAGCGCCCGGGAGGGGACCTCATGCCGTCGATCACCTGCAGTCGCGCTGCCCGTACGCTGCGTTTCGCCCTGGCCGCCACCTGCCTCGCCGCCCCGTTCGCGGCGCTCGCGCAGACGCCGCCCGCGCGCACGCCGATCACGCACGAGAAGCTGTGGATGATGAAGCGCGTCGGCGCTCCCGTGGTGAGCCCGGACGGTAAGTGGGTGGTTTACTCCGTGCTCGAGCCCTCCTACGAGCCGGACCAGGAAGTGAGTGACCTGTGGGCAGCGGCGGCCGACGGCCGCAGCCCGCCGCGGCGGCTCACCCACACCCGCGCCCCGGAGAAGGGCGTCGTCTGGTCGAGCGACAGCCGCGCCATTGCGTTCACCAGCAAACGCGAGGGCGATGAGGCCGACCAGGTCTACGTCCTCGATCTCGCCGGCGGCGGCGAGGCCCGCAGGATCACCGGTCTCTCGACCGGGGCGGGGAGTCCGCAATGGCGGCCCGACGGCAAGGCGATCCTCTTCGAGTCGCTCGTCTACCCGAACGCGCTCGATGACGAGGCCAACAGGAAGATCGCGGCCGAGCGCAAGGCGCGCAAGTACCACGTGCGCGCCTACGAGCACTTCCCGGTGCGCTACTGGAACCAGTGGCTCGACGACCGCCGGCCGACGATCCTCGTGCAGGCTCTGGAGGAGGGCGCGAGCGCGCAGGACATCCTGTCGCCGACCGCGTTCGCCCGCAACGCCGGCTTCGACGGCGCCGCCCGGGGTGAGAGCCCCGTGTCGCTGGCGGCGATGTGGAGCCCCGACGGCAAGGAGATCGTCTTCGCGGCCACCACCGAGCGCTGGAACGCCGCCTTCGCACACGTCGGCTATCGGCTCTACCGCATGCCGGCGGCGGGCGGTGCGGAGCCCGCGGCCGTGAGCCCGGCGCCGGGCAGCTACGCCGAGGCGGTGTTCGCCCCGGACGGCCGCTCTTTATTCTTCAAGTACGCCCCGCAGAATGCGGAAGTTTACAACCTCGCGCGCCTGATGCGCGTCGACTGGCCTGCGGGGGGCGAACCGACCCTCGTGACGCGCGACTTCGACCGCGAGGTGAGTGCCTACGCGCTCAGCGCCGATGGTAAGAGCGCCTACCTCCTGGTGCCGGAGTCCGGCCGCTCGAACCTGTGGCGCGTCGCGACCGCGGGCGGAACACCTGCGCGGGTCATCGCCAACGCGGTCGGCGGTTACACCGCGCTCGCGATCGCGCGCAAGGCCGCGGTCCCGGTCGTCGTCGGCAGCTACGGCAGCTCCGTGAGCCCCGCCGAAGTGGTGCGCATCGATGCCGCGAGCGGCAAGTACACCAACCTGACGCACGTCGACACCGCGGCGGCCGCCGCCATCGACTGGCAGCCGCCGCAGCACTTCACTTTCACGAGCGCCAAGGGCCGCACCATCCACAGCATGCTGATCACGCCGCCGGCCTTCGATGCCGGCAGGAAATATCCGCTGCTGCTCCTCATCCACGGGGGACCCGCGGGCTATGACACCGACCAGATCGGCTTGCGCTGGAACTATCACCTGCTGGGCGCCCCGGGTTACGTCGTGCTCACGGTCGACTACACCGGCTCGACCAGCTTCGGCGAGAAATTCGCGCAGGCCATCAAGCTCGATCCGCTCAAGACCCCGGGCGATGAGGTCAACCAGGCGGTCGATGAGGCCCTGAAGCGCTACGCCTTCATCGACGGCACGCGCATGTGCGCTCTCGGCGCGAGCTACGGCGGACACCTGGTCAACTGGCTCGAGGCCACGACCACACGCTTCCGCTGCATCGTGAGTCACGCCGGCGAGGTCGACCTCACGACGCAGTGGGGCGAGAGCGACTTCAACTACGGCCGCGAGGTCGCCAACGGCGGCCCGCCATGGGAACACAACCCCATCTGGCGCGAGCAGAGCGCGCTCAACTACGCGGCCAACTGGAAGACGCCGATCCTGCTCAGTATCGGCGAGCGCGACTACCGCGTGCCGATCGGCAACACGCTCGAGAACTGGAGCACGTTGCAGCGCATGCAGGTGCCGAGCCGGCTGCTGGTGTGGCCGGACGCCTGGCACTGGATCCTGAAGCCCGAGGACAGCCGGCACTTCTACGAGGAAGTGCACGCCTGGCTCGCGAAGTACCTCAAGGGTGAGGCATCCGCGGACACTGCCGCGCACTAGAGCGGCGCGTAAACCGCCGGCTGCTCTCAGGGCGCGTTGCGGGCGCCGCACCCGAGCGCGCGCTGCATCAGCACCGTGTCGACCCAGCGGCCGAGCTTGAAGCCGACGGCCGTGAAGGTGCCGACCCGCTCGAACCCGTAGCGGCGGTGCAGCGCGATGGAGGCCGTGTTGCCGCGGTCGCCGATGACGGCCAGCATCTGGCGCCAGGGCCCGGCCGCGCAGCGCTCGAGGAGCGCGGCGAGCAGCGTCCCGCCGACGCCGCGGCCGCGCATGCCGTCAGCGACGTAGACCGAATCCTCGATCGTGTAGCGGTACGCGGCGCGCGAGCGATAGCCGCTGGCGTAGGCGTAGCCCACGACTTCGCCGTCGAGCTCGGCAACCAGGTAAGGCAGATGCGAGTCGAGTACCGCGGCGCGGCGCGTGTGCAGTTCGCCCACCGTTGGCGCAGTCTCCTCGAAGGAGGCGAGGCCGCTCGTCACGTGATGCGCATAGATGGCGGCGATGGCGGGGAGGTCCCGCTCGCCAGACTCGCGCACCAAGGCTTGCCGGTGGCGGAGCGGCGGCGGCGCCTGGATGACCCAACCGTGATAGCTCGTCATGCCGGGGGGATTGCAACCGCTGTGCCAGCCTCGCCTCAGGGCTCGACCCACTCAACACCCGGGTCACGGGTGTTGATGGGCCGCGGCGGAGCGCGCTCCGGGAGCAGGTCCGGTGACTCGCGCACCAAAGCAGTGCGCGAGTGAGTGCGGGCGGCCCGTGTCGTAACATGGTTTCTCATCAGGGGGTGATATGACACGTCAGCTCGCGTCCGCGCTCTTTCTTCTCACCGCCATCACCGTCGGACTGGGTGCCTTTGGGCACGGGCATCAGTGGTCGGCCCACGTGCTGCCGCTCCTGGGCGGCGTCGATGCGCGCACGCTCGAGCTCCTGAAGCTCGTGTGGTTCTGGGTGAGCGGCGCGATGCTCACCTTCGGCGTGCTGCTGGTGTGGGCCTGGTCGCGGCTGCGGCGCGGCAAGACGCAGTCCGCGGTTCTGCCGGCGGTGATCGGCGTGTTCTATTGCGCGGAAGGGCTCTACGGCGGGCTCTATCTCGGGAAATTCTTCCTGGTGTTCGCCGTGCAGGCCGTGCTCCTGTGGGTCACCGCCTGGCTGCTGCGCAAGCCGCCGCTCACACCAGGCGCTTGATGCCGGAGCGCACGCGCAACGCGAGCAGCACCAGCAGCACGCCGAAGGCGATCGCGTAGACGGCGAACAGCCACAGGAGCGTCAGCGCGCCCGCCGCGGGCTGCACGATGAGCAGTCCGCCGAATACCACCGAGGCGATGCCGGCCAGAATCCACCACACCTCGCCCGCGAGCTGACGGCGCAGGCGGATGGCGGCCGTGATCTGCAAGAGGCCGGTGGCGATCGCCCAGATCGCGACATAGAAAACGAGCGCCAGGGCCGTGGTCTGCGGACTATAGAAGGTGAGGGCGCCGATACCGATTCCCGTGAGCCCGACCAGCAGCAGCACCCACCAGTCCTCGTGCACCTTGCGACCGGCGAACGCGTTCATGACGTTGAGGACGCCGTCGGCGAAGATCACGATCCCGAGGGCGAGCGTGAGGGAGAGGAGCGAAATGCCGGGACGCGCGAGGAGCACCACGCCGAACAGGATCCAGAAGAATCCGCGCAGGACCGTCATCCACCAATAGCGCGAGAGGATCTCCCCGATCATGGCGTTCTCCCCTGCAGGCGCGGCGCGCGCCCCGGGGATACTCTACAGCGAGTGCGGTGCACCACGTCAATCCGCGCAGCGGAGACGGGTGCTGCCGGCACGCGGCGCTTGCGGCGCCGCGCGGTGCTCAGGTGGCCGGCGGCCCTGGCGTCAGGGCTTCGGAATCGCGGCGGCCTTGGCGAGCGCATCGAGCTGCTCGACCGCGGCGCGCGTGACACCGAAGATCTGCCGGCGGCGACGGCCGAGCGCTACCCACGCTTCGAGCGTGGCGATGCCTTCGGCGCGCAGCCGTTCGAGCAGCGTAAGCGGCAGTTCAGCGGGCAATACATGCGACATAGGGCTTGAGTGTTCCGGATTCACCGCGCCCGTCCGCTGCAAGTTAACATTAAGTGCGCCCGCGTCCTTCAATCCTTGACGGGCTTCGCAGCCGGGAGCGTGCATGTGTCACGGTTGAAAACCTGGATTGCGCTGCTGCGCGGAGTGAACGTCGTCGGCAAGCGCAAGCTCCTGATGAAGGATCTCGCCGCGCTGCTCGAGCGCGACGGCTTGCGCGCGGTGCGCACCTACATCCAGAGCGGCAACGTGGTGTTCGAGAGCACGAGCGGCAGCGCGCGTGCGCTCGAGGCGCGCATCGTGCGCCTCATCCTCGCGCACGCAGGGTTCACGACCCGCGTGCTGGTGCTGTCCCCCGCGCAGCTCGGCGGCGCGGTGCGAGGCAACCCGTTCAGCCAGGCCGAGCACGACCACCAGGCGCTGCATCTGTTCTTCCTGTCGGCGCAGCCTCAGCGTCCCGATCTCGAATCCCTGACACGGCTGCGTTCGGGCGGGGACGCATTCGTGCTCGGCGAGCGCGTGTTCTATCTCTATACGCCGCAGGGCTTCGCGGACTCGGCGTTGCACGACAAGGTCGAGCGCTACCTCGGCGTACACGCGACGGGCCGCAACTGGCGCACCGCGAATCAGCTGCTGGCGCTGTCGGCGCAGGCGCAGCCCGCCGCGTCGCCCCGCCCGGCGCGCAAGGCGCGGCGCGGCACCTCAACCCAGCGGCGCCAGAAAACGCGCTGAGCGCGGCGCGTAGTGCCGGTCCGGGTCGAGCGAGACGAGCACGCGCGTCGCGCGCCCGACGATGTCGCTGCGCGGCACGAAACCGAAGTAACGCGAGTCGGCGCTGTTGTCGCGGTTGTCGCCCATCATGAAGTACATGCCCGGTGGCACGACCACGCTCGGGATCGAGCGCCGCGCCAGCCGCTCGGGAAGGATCAGGATGTCGTGCGGGGCGCTCAAGCCCGCCTCGCGCAGCACCAGCGGGTGTTGCCGCGCGGTCTGCACCAGCAGTCCACGCAGCGTGCGTACGTCACCCTCCGTGTAGCGCGCCGCGTGTCCGTTGACGCTCAAGTGATCGTCCTCGAGCGACACCACATCGCCCGGGACGCCGATCACTCGCTTCACGAGCGAGGTGCCGTCGGCGGGCGAATCGAACACCACGATGTCGCCGCGGGCGGGATCGGCACCGGCGGTGAGGTGCAGGTGCGTGAACGGAATGCGCAGCCCAAATACGTGCTTGTCGACGAGTACCCGGTCGCCCTCGAGGATCGTCGGGTTCATCGAGCCCGTCGGCACCGTGACCCAGTCGGCCCAGGCCGAGCGGAACCCGAGCATCAGGACGAGGAAGAGGAGGGTGCCGCGGTACTCACGCCACCAGGAGGCGATGCGCTGGATCGAACGGCTCATGCCGGGAACTCCATGGTTGTCGCTCGGATTCGACCGGCGGGCGCGCGGGATGTTCCGGCGCGGCCGTCACCGGGCGCCCTCGCCGCCGCATTGAAATCGCCCCGCCCGCACCCCACGCTGGGATTCATGGCCGACACCCTCGAGATCGTCTGCCCGCACTGCGCGACCGTCAATCGCATTCCCGCGCCCCGTCTCGGCGAGGGTCCCAGGTGCGGCCAGTGCCACCAGGCGCTCTTTACCGCCCACCCGGTCGAGCTCGGCAGCGCGAATTTCCGTCGCCACCTCGAGCGCAACGCGATCCCGCTGGTGGTGGACTTCTGGGCGCCCTGGTGCGGACCGTGCCAGATGATGGCGCCGGAGTACGCCGCTGCCGCCGCGCAGCTCGAGCCCGGGGTGCGCTTCGGGAAGGTCAACACGGATGCCGAGCCCGCGCTCGGCGGCGAGTTCGGCATCCGCAGCATTCCGACGCTGATCTACTTCCGCGGCGGCCGCGAGGTCGCCCGGCGCTCGGGCGCCATGGGGCGCGCCGACATCGCCCGCTGGGTGCGCTCCCTGTAGCGGCTCGCGGCCGCGAGCGCGGCCAGCACCGCCAGCAGCATCACCTCCAGCGTCCCGAGCGAGCCGCCCCCGCCACCGCCCGCCGGCGCCACCGGCATCGCGGAGGTCTCGTTGGAGAGCGCCGAGGCGCCGCCCGCATCCACCGCCGCGACCTTGAAGTAATAGGTCGTGCTGTTAGTGAGGCCGGAGACGGTCGCGGTCATGCCGCTGATGCCGGTCTGCACGGCGGTCGCGTTCTCCCCGCCCGCGGAGGTTCCCTGATAAATGTTGTAGCTGGCCGCGCCGGTCACGGCGGTCCAGCTGAGGCTCGCCGTGGCGTTGCCGCCCGTGGCGCTCAAGCCCGTCGGAGCGGCGGGCACGGTCATCGTCTGCACCTCGGTCGACTGCGCTGAAGTGCCAAGCGCCGCCACCGCGGCGACCTTGAAGTAATAGGTCGTCGCGAACTGCAGACCCGAAACGCTCGTCGACGTGCCCGCCACGGCGGTCTGTACCGGGGTCGTGCCCTCCTGGCCGCTGGCGCTTGCCTGGTAGACGTTGTAGCTCGTGGCGTGCGTGTCGGCAGTCCAGCTGAGCTGCACCGATTGTCCGCCCGGCGTCGCGGCGAGCCCGGTCGGGGCCGGCAGAGCGACCGCGAGCACCAGGTTGGCGGCGTTGATGCTGCCTAAGCCCGTCGCCAGGTTGAAGCCGCTGCCGGCGGTGTACTGCGGGGCACCGGCAAGCTCCATGATGCCGTTAGTCTGGCCGGTCGCGGCGCCGCCGCAGGTGCTCGCCGGCGCGCTGCTCGTGTCGTTGAAGGTGGCGACCGTGCAGGGCGTCGCGTTGCTGCCGGCGGTCACGTTGTAGAAGACGCAGTCCGCGCCGATCGTCACGCCGAGGCTGGCGCTGCAGTTGGCGGCACTCGCCTTGGCCGGCGCGGTCGTGCCGTATTCGCCCGCCGCGAGCTGGTATAGCGCCGGATTGACGAGGCCGAAACCTTTGCCCGTCGCCTGATCTTTGCCCGTCGCCTGATCGAGCATCGCGATGATCGCCGCCACCGCCGGCGTCGAGGTGGAGGTGCCTCCGACGATGTCGACGTCGTTCATATTGGTCGGGTCGCAGGGGTTGTTGTCGTAGGAGCAGATCACCCAGCCGCCGGCCATGGAGGTCACGTCCGGCACGGCGCGTCCGCTGAGATTCGCCGGGATCCCGGCGACCCCGGACTGCCAGCTCGGCACCGGGTAGCCGCCGGTGCAGGCGTTGCTCATGGCGTCGACCGAGAGACAGCTGCTCACGCCGCTGCCGCTGCCCGCGATGTTGAGGAAGATATTCGCGCTGCCGTTGAACTGCGCCTCGTTACAGAACGCAATCGAGGTCGTCGCGAGCGCTGTGGCGTAGACGGGATTGGCGCAGGTGTCGTTCCACACCATCTCCGGGATGTGTGCCTGCGCGTTGACGAGCGTCCCCGGGGCGTTGCCGGTCGCCCAGCTCTGCGGCTGGGTCGGGTCGAAGTCGGTGCCGCCGACCGAGAGCACATACGGGCTCGAGGCGAGGCCACTGACGGCGAAGCCGGTGGTGGCGAGGGTGCCTTGAGCAAAGAGATTGGTCTCGCAGCCGGCCACCCCGGCGTCGTCGCTCGCGACCACGACCGTCTGGCCCTGCGCGACCGCCTCGCTGAAGAATTGGTCGACGGCGGCGTTCTTGGAGCCGATCGAGCTCTCGCAGGCGCTGAAGGAGACGCTGATCACCTGGCCGATGTTCTGCTGGATGGCGTACTCGAAGGCGATGCCGGCGTTGGCGTCGGCGATCAGCACGATGCTGGCGCCCGGCGCGACGCCGCCTGCGACCTCGATGTCGAGGTAGGCCTCCTCCTCGTTGTTGTCCATGGTCTGTCCGACAGGGGTTCCGTTATCGGCCGCCGGCACGGTCATGGTGGTGATGGTCGGCGGCGTCGCAATGCCGACACCGGCCCAGAAGGTGTCGGCCACCGTCGGATCGATCTCACTCTCACCCGCGATCGCGATGGTTACACCCTGACCGTTGATGCCGGCGGTGTAGAGCGGCCCGACGTTGTACATCACGGCGAAGTCGCCGGGTCCGACCCAGTTCTGCGCGCCGCCGTCGTAGGTGATCTGCGGCCTGGCGCCCACGCCGTGCGCGGACCAGCGCTTGACGTTGGCCTTGGGGTAGAAGTCGTGCAGGCCATCGATGGTCGTGATCGCGCCCGCGAGCCCGGCCGGCACCGCCGGGCTCTCGACGTTGGCGTAGTGCCTCACGCCGTCGACCTCGAAGAGATGGATCTCGGTGTGGAAGGCCGTTTCCACCTGGGCCTTGGTGCCCGTGAAGCGCAGCGCCGCGCGGTTGGCAGGCAGCGCCGCGACGGTGAAGCCGTTCGCCGTGAGCCAGCCGCTGACCGCGGCCACCGTCGCCGCGCTTGCACCGAAGCGCGCGCCGTACTGCGCCGGCGTCAGAAACCGGTGGTACTGAGGGGATTTCGGGTCCTGCTGCGCGGCAATCAGCGCCTCGATGGCGCGCTGCTGCGAGGCGGTCCTGGCCAACACGACCTCGAGGCCGTGCATCGCGAGGGAGTCGGGCGCGCGGCCGAGATCGAACTGCGGCCGGGCGTTTCCGTTCACATGGCCCGGCAGGCGTGCAAGGCCGGAGAGGTCGGCCGGCGGCGTGGCCGTCGCCCCCGCGGTTGCGGTCCCGGCCGTCGAGCCGCCGAGCACCGCAGCGGCGCAGGCGAGCACGAGCGCCCAGGCGGTGGAGCGCGACGCGCGCGCGGCGACCCTCAAAAGGCGGTTGAGGTAGCGCATTTCAAGCCCCCTGATTGTTGGTTCGAGCTGCGGCCGGCCCCGCGTGCCGTGACGACTTTACCAACTTCGGGAGCCGGCGGCCGAAGCTGCAACATAACCGGCCCGGCCGCCGCAACGGCGCAGGTTACGGAGAGATTGCAGCCGGGCAGTCCCGGGCCGCGATGTGGGCATAAACGACTGATATAAAAGAAGAAGAGCACGTTCCCGCCGCTGCCCGTGCGAGCCGGGCGCGGCCGCATGCCATGATAGCGGCCCCTTAAGCCCACCCGAGGTGCTCCATGGACAAGCGGCGACTCCTCTCTCTTTGCGCCTGCCTCGCCTCGGTGCCCGCGCTGGCCGCGCTGCAGCCGGGAGTGAGCGCGCCGAAGTTCACGGCACAGGCCTCGATGGCCGGCAAGCCCTTCACGTTCTCGCTCAAGGACGCACTCGCCAAGGGGCCGGTCGTCGTCTACTTCTACCCTTCGGCTTACACCGGCGGCTGCGATCTGCAGGCGCATACGTTCGCCGAGATCAAGGACAAATTCACCGCCGCCGGCGCGACCATCGTCGGCGTATCGCTCGACAGCATTGAGCGGCTCAACGACTTCTCCGCCGATCCCAATTTCTGTGCGGGCAAGTTCCCCACCGCCTCCGATGCCGACGGCCGCATCGCCAGGTCCTATGAGCTGCAGGTGCACCAGGGCAAGGCCGGGCAGAAGGACGTGCGCGGAGCGGAGATCGGCCACGACTTCGCCGAGCGCACGACGTTCATCGTGGCTAAGGACGGTATGATCGCCAAGACCATCACCGGCGTCGCGCCGGATGAGAACGTCGCGCAGGCGCTCCAGGCCGTGCAGGGCCTGAACGCGAAAGCGAAGTAAGCTCACTGCGCCCCGCGCAGTCGTGGAGGCAGTCATGGGATATCGCCTCGACATCAATGGGACCGTCCGCGAGGTGGAGGTTCCCGGGGAGATGCCGCTCCTGTGGGTGCTGCGCGACGAGCTGGGGCTCGTCGGCACCAAGTACGGCTGCGGCAAGGGCTACTGCGGGGCGTGCACCGTGCACCTGGATGGCGCCGCGGCGCGCTCCTGTCAGCTCAAGGTCGCGAGTGTCGGCGCGGCGAAGATCCAGACCATCGAGCACATCGGCACGAGCGCGACCGGCGAGCGGCTGCAGCGCGCCTGGCTCGAGATCGACGTCATGCAGTGTGGCTACTGTCAGGCGGGCCAGATCATGTCGGCGTGCGCGCTGCTCGGGCGGAGCACCAGGCCGAGCGACGCCGAGATCAACGCGGCGATGAGCGGCAACATCTGCCGCTGCGGCTGCTACCACCGCATCCGCAGCGCGATCCGCATCGCCGCCGGCATCAAAGAGGAGGCGGACCATGTCGCCTGAGCCGCTGTCACGTGCCGCGATGGACCGGCGCACCGTCCTCAAGGCCTCGCTCCTCGCCGGCGGGGGACTCGCGCTCGATGCGCTCATTCCGTTGCCGGCGAGTGCGCTCGCAGCCGCGCGCGGCGAGCCCGCGACGCCGGCGGCGTTGTCCGCCTTCGTGTCGGTCGCCGCGGATGGCACCGTCACCATCGTGTCGAAGAATCCCGAGATCGGGCAGGGCATCAAGACCTCGCTCCCGATGATCGTGGCGGACGAGCTCGACTGCGACTGGAGCCAGGTGCGCATCCGCCAGGCCGACCTCGACCAGGCGCGCTACGGCGAGCAATACGCGGGCGGCAGCACCGCCACCACGCGCGACTGGCTGCCGATGCGGCAGACGGGCGCGGCGGCGCGCGCCATGCTGCTGCAGGCGGCTGCGAAGCGCTGGCGCGTGCACCCCACGGAGCTCACCACCGCGAAGGGCCGCATCTTCCACCGCGCGAGCGGCCGCTCGCTCGGTTACGGCGAGGTCGCCTCGGCCGCGGCGGCGCTGCCGCCGCCGGACCTCACCCAGGTGCCGCTCAAGGACCCTTCACAGTTCACCATCATCGGCCAGCGCGTCGTCGGGATCGACAGCGCACGCATCGTGCGGGGCGCGCCGATCTTCGGCGTGGATACGCGCCTGCCCGGCATGCTCTATGCGATCTACGAGGTCGCGCCCGCCCACGGCGGCCGACTCGTCAAGGCGGACGTCGAGGCGGCGCGGCGCGCCCCGGGCGTCAGGCACGTGATCCCGATCGTCGGCAACGGCGATTACGACTCAGGCCTCGCCGATGGTGTCGCGATTCTCGCCACCCACTGGTGGCTCGCCAATGAGGCGCGTGCGCAGCTCGCGGTCGAGTGGGACTTAAGCGCCGCGAAGGGTCACAGCTCGAGCGTCTACCGCGCGAAGGCGGACGCGGCCATCGCCAAAGGCCCGCAGTCGGATCTGCGCGTCGACGGCGATGCGGCCGGACAGCTCGCCGCAGCGGCCAAGCGCGTCGCCGCCCGCTACGACTATCCGTTCATCGCGCACGCGCCGCTCGAGCCGCAGAACTGCGCGGCGCGCTTCAGCGACGGCAAGCTCGAGATCTGGGCGCCGAGCCAGACGCCGCAGCGCGGACTCGCGGCGCTCGAGAAGGCGCTCGGCATCGCGCCCGCGAACGTCACGCTGCACCTGACGCGCATCGGCGGCGGCTTCGGCCGCCGGCTCATGAACGACTACATGATCCAGGCGGCGGCGATCGCCCGCGCGGTGCCGGGCGTGCCGGTGCAGCTCATCTGGTCGCGCGAGGACGACATGCGCCGCGACTACTACCGTCCCGGAGGCTGGCACAGCTTCGAGGCGGGAGTCAGCGAGCGCGGCGAGCTCGTGGCCTTCACCGATCACTTCGTCACCTTCGGCGACGGCAAGACGACCGCGCGTGCCGCCGGCTACAACACCGCGATGCCGCCGGCGGGTCTGGTGCCGCACCTGCGCTACAGCCAGTCGATGATGCCGACCGTCATCAACACCGGGGCGCTGCGCGCGCCCGGATCCAATGCGCTCGCCTTCGCCTCGCAGTCCTTCCTCGACGAAGTGGCGTACGCCGCCGACACCGACCTGCCGCAGCTGATGCTGGCCCTGCTCGGCGAACCGCGCGAAGTGGCCGCACCCGGTAACGGTGTGCCGTTCGATACCGGCCGGGCACGCGCGGTGATCGCTCGCGTGGTCGAGATCTCGGACTGGGCGCAGGAGCCTCCCGGGCCGCAGCGCGCCAAGGGCTTCGCTTTCTACTTCTCCCATCGCGGCTACTTCGCCGAGGTGGTCGATGCCAGCGTTGCCGCAGGCGAAGTCACGGTGCATAAGGTCTGGGTGGCCGGCGACATCGGCGGTCACATCGTCAATCCCATGGGGGCGGAGAACCAGGTGCGCGGAGCCGTGATCGACGGCCTGGCGCAGGCGCTCGCCGGGCAGGCCATCGAGTTCGTCGACGGCGCCGTACAACAGAGCAACTTCCACGACTTCCCGCTGGCGCGCATGCCGCTCGCGCCCGAGATCGAGATCGCGTGGGTGCGTTCCGCCAGGCCGCCGACCGGACTCGGCGAGCCGGCGCTGCCGCCCGTGATCCCCGCGCTCGCGAACGCGATCTTCGCCGCCACCGGGACGCGCGTGCGCTCGCTGCCGATCCGGTTGCGCTCCGCCTGAGCGCCGCGCACGCGTCGCCGGAGGAGGGCGCGGTCGTCACGGGCGGCCGCGCCCGCGCCCTGATGCTGGCCGCGGCCGCCATCCTCCTCATCACCATGGGGGCACGGCAGTCGCTGGGCCTGTTCGTCGCGCCGCTCGACAAAGCCACCGGCGTCGGCATCGTCGCCATCAGCCTCGCCATGGCGATCGGACAGTTCGTGTGGGGTCTGGCGCAGCCGATCTGCGGACTGGTGGCCGACCGCTACGGCGCGTTCGCCGTGTTGTTCGCCGGCGCCGTGATGCTCGCCGCCGGCGCCTGCCTCACCACCGTCGCGAGCGGCGAGCCGGGACTGATCCTCGCGGTCGGCGTGCTGTTCGCGGCCGGGGCGGCCGGCGGCAGTTTCTCGGTGCTGATCGGCGCCACCGCACGCAGCCTCGCCCCGGGGCAACGCGCGTTCGCGTCCGGCTTCATCAACGCCGGCGGGAGCCTGGGGCAGTTCCTGCTCGCGCCCGCGAGTCAGCTCCTCATCGCGACCGCCGGCTGGGTAGCGGCCATGTACGCGCTCGCGGCCGCCGCGCTCGCGACCATTCCCCTCGGCTGGTCTCTGGTGCGCGCGGCGCACCCCGAGCCGGCGGCGGCGCTCGCCGGCACCGGGGCCGCGGGGGGCACGGGCGGCGGGCCGCTGCTCACGCAGCTGCGCGCCGCCGCCCACGATCGCAGCTACTGGTGTCTGCACCTCGGGTTCTTCACCTGCGGCTTTCACATCGCGTTTCTGGTCACGCACCTGCCGGGCGAGGTGAACCTGTGCGCCCTGCCGGCGAGCGTCGCCGCGGGCTCCCTTGCCATCATCGGGCTCTCGAACGTCGCCGGCAGTCTTGGCATCGGCTGGCTCGGGGGCCGGTACCGGATGAAGTGGCTGCTGTTCGGTGTTTATTTCATCCGTGCCGCGGCCATCGGCGTTTATCTGCTGATGCCGCGCACCGCGCTCACGTTCTATGCATTTGCCGCGGTGCTCGGTCTCACCTGGCTCTCGACCGTGCCGCCGACCGCCGGACTCGTCGGCAAGCTCTTCGGGGTGCGCTATCTCGCGACGCTCTTCGGGCTCACGCTCCTCTCGCACCAGATCGGTGGCTTCTTCGGCGCCTGGCTCGGCGGGCTGGCGCTGGTACGGTTCGGGGACTACGGCTGGATGTGGTACGCGGACATGTCGCTCGCGCTCGCGGCGGCTTTCATCAACCTGCCGATCCGGGAGACGCGCCCGGTGGGCGCCGCGCTCGCCGTTTCCGCCTGACAACCCCGATCGAGGTGCTCTGTGAACGCCGATCGTTCCGAGGGCCTGAGCGCGGGTCAGGCGGCGCGCCGCAGCGGCGGCGCGCCGCCGCTCACGATCCAGTCCATCGGGATGTCATGCGGCTGCGGAAAGATCGTGGCAATCCGCAGCTGCGGGTACCCCACCCCGATGACGGTCGGTTGGTGCTCCATCGCAGCCAGCGTGCGGTCGAAAAAACCGCCGCCGTAGCCGAGCCGGTAGCAGGCGGCATCGAAGCCGACCAGCGGCGCGATGACATGGGTCGGTGAGACGTCCGGGCCCTCGGCGGGATGGGGGATCTTCCACAGGCCGCGCGCCATGGCAGCGCCGGGCCGCCACTCCCGGAAGGTCATCGGGCGGCCGAGTGCAATCGCGACCGGCAGGGCGACGCGCACTCCCCGCGCGCACGCCGCGCGCATCCAGGGACGCAGATCCGGCTCGGCGCGGATCGGCCAGTAGAGGCTCACGACCGCATCGGCGCGCCCATCAACCAACCCATCGAGCGCATTCGCGATCGCGGCCGTATGCCGCGCGCGCTCCTCGGGCGCCACGGCGCCGCGCAGCCCGATGAGCCGCGCACGCTCGGCCTTGCGCCAGCGTGCGACGTCGCTCGCCTGCCGGGCGTCGAGCGGCGCGCCGTCGGGACCTAACTCGTGCAGGAAGCACGGCGGGGAGCCGCCGCTGTCCGCCTCATCCGGATCGCCTCTCTCGTTCACCCGCCAAGTATGAGCTAGTGGGGGCGCGAGCGCGTCGCGGCCCGGAGCCTCGCCTCGAAGTCTGTGTCGCCGACGAGCCGCGTGGTACTCCCGAGGATCCGGCCTTCGCCGTCGAGCAGCGTGATGAGGAGCGAGTGCTCGTAGTCGCCGTCCGGCAGCCGGCGATAGCTCACCCCGAGCAACGCCGCGATGCGACGCGTGTCGCGCTCGTCGGCGTTGGCGAGCGTCCAGCGCGCCGGATCCGCGCGATGCAGTCGGGCGAGCCGCTCGAGCTGCTGCGGCGTGTCGCGCGCGGCATCGAAGCTCACCAGCAGCACGCGCAGCCGTGCCCGGCCGGCCCCGTCGAGGTCGCCTTCATAGGCCTCGATCGCATCGATCAGCATCGGGCAGGCGGCGGGGCAACTGCCGTAGAACATGGCGATGAGCGTCGGGTGACCCCGGTCGAGATCGAGGCCGGCGTGCAGCCCGCGCTGCGTGGTGAGTCGTGCCTCCAGCTGATAGATCGAATCGCCCGGCGGGCCGGCCGCCAGAGCGATGGAGCTCGCCGCCAGCAGCGCGAGCGCGGCGCTGCGTACTGCGGGTGCGGGGCTCATGACGTGCCGGCCTGATCGCGCGCACAGCGGAAGCCGAGCAGCCGCCCGGTATCGGCGGCGCGCAGGCTGCTCAAGAGCGCAATGCGCATCAGCACGGCGTAGTTCTCCTTCTGGCGCGCGTTGAGCGCGGTCGCGCCACAGAATTTCTCCGCGTCGGCACCGGCCGGCAGGAGCGAGTTGAAATCGCGGACCCATTCCCACACCAGGCCGTGGAGGTCGTGCAGCCCGTAGATGCTGGCGTCGTCCTGCTCGACGGCCGCGAGGCCCTGGCCGCCGGGGTGCGCGTACCAGTCGAGGATCTGCTGCCGCCAGGCGGGGTCTGCGCGGGCGTCCCGCGCGCCGGGGCTCGCCGCGGCCGCGAGCTCCCATTCGTACCAGTCCGGGAGCCGTGCGTGCCGGGCGTCGCAGTAGGCTTCCGCGGCGAACCAGCTCACTTGCGTCACCGGCTCGGCGGCGGGCGCGTGCGCTCCGGGATCGAGCGGGCCAGCCCAGCGGGACAGGTAGTCCGGGCCGGCCATCGCCGCCGGCACCGCATCGCGTCGCCAGCGCGGATGGGCAGTGACGAAGGCCAGGAACTCGGCGTTCGTGACCGGGTGGCGCTGCAGGAGAAAGGGCCGCACCGGCACGGCGTCCTCGCCGACGAGCGGCAGCGCGGAGCGCAGCGCGCCTCCCGGCACGGCGATGAAGGGATTGGGATCGGAGCCCGCGGCGGCAAGGCCTGGCAGCAATGCGAGGAGCAGCAGGGCAGCCCTGCACATGTCAGTGCGCCGCGCCTTCGGGACGCTTGGTGGCGGCGCGCAACTGCCGCACCTCATCCGCGGAGACCGCCTCTCCGCTGTTGCCCCAGCTGTTGCGGACGAAAGTGAGGATGTTGGCGAGCTCATCGTCGTTCAGCTGGCTCATCGGCGGCATCACGGAGTTGAACTCGTTGCCGTTGACCGTGACCTTGCCCGAGAGGCCGTTGAGGACGATACCGATGGCACGCTGCTTGTCGGCCATGAGGAAGTCCGAGTGGGCGAGGGGCGGGAATACATTGGGCAAGCCCGCGCCGTTCCCCTGGTGGCAGACCGAGCAGGTACCGGTGAAGCGCGACTCCCCGGCCTTGATCTGCTGTTCGCGGGTGAGCGTGCCGCTCGCCTCGGCGGCGCGCGCCTCGCTCACCGCGGCGAGATTCGCGGCCTTGTCGCCCAGGTACACCGAGTCGACCTCCTTGCCCGAGTAGATCGTCTTGTCCTCGGGGCCGTCCGCCTTGAGGATCGCGAGCGCGCCCTTGTTGAAGGCGCGGAAGATGGAGTGATCGACCAGCACGTAGCTGCCCGGCACCCGCACGTGGAACTCGACGATCGCGGCGCCGCCCGCGGGGATCAGCGTCGTCTGCACGTTCTCCTGCTCGTGCAGGCCGCCCTCGTAGCGCACGCGGTCGAAGATCTCGCCGATGACGTGGAAGCTGCTGACGAGATTCGGGCCGCCGTTGCCGACGAACAGGCGCACCCGCTCTCCGACCTTCGCCTTGAGTGCGCGCTCACCGACCAGCGAGCCCTCCGAGCCGTTGAACAGCACGTACGTCGGGCGCTCGTCGATGGCGCGCTGCATGTCGAAGTCCTGGTGACCACGCTCGCGGTACTTGCCGACCGTGTAGAAGTCGCCCTGCATGACGTAGTACTCGTGATCGACCGGCGTCAGGCCCTCGGGCGGCTCGACCAGCATCAGCCCGTACATGCCGTTGGCGATGTGCATGCCGACCGGCGCGGTGGCGCAGTGATACACGTAGATGCCCTGGTTGAGCGCCTTGAACGTGAATTGCGACTCATGCCCGGGCGCCGTGAAGCTCGACGCGGCGCCGCCGCCCGGCCCGGTGACACCGTGCAGGTCGATGTTGTGCGGCATCTTGTTGTCGGGATGATTCTTGAGATGAAACTCCACCGTGTCGCCCTGGCGCACGCGGATGAAGCTGCCCGGGACGGTGCCGCCGAAGGTCCAGAAGGTGTAGGTGACGCCCTCGGAGATCTCCTTCTCCACCTCGCGCACTTCGAGCTCGACGATCACCTTCGCGGGGTGATTGCGATGAATGGGCGGCGGTACCGCGGGCGGACTGGTGAGGATCGCATGGATGACCTCGCCCCGCGGCGGCCCGAAATCCCCGGGCGTCGCGCTCGAGGTCGTGCCGGCGGCGAGGGCCGCGGGCGCAGCGCCCGCGGCGCACGCGAGCCACGCCAGTGCCATTGAACATCGCATCGAGTGCAACACGTGAGCTCCTTCGTTTCGGTCAGGCGATCCCGAGCGCACGCTGCAGGCGGCCGCGGTTGCGCGTGAGGTCGGAAAGGGTGGTGCCGTCGAGTGCGGCGTAAAAGGCATCGAGTGCCTGCGCGAGCACGCCCCGCAGCGCGCACACCGGAGTGATCACGCAACGGTTGCCGCGGGACCTGAAGCATTCCACCAGCACACCCTCGGCTTCCCCCGCTCTGACAACCGCGCCCAGGTTGATGTCGGCGGCGGGGCGCCCGAGCGTTACCCCGCCGCCGCGGCCGCGCAGGTTGGTGAGCCAGCCGCGTTTGCCCAGGTGATTGACCACCTTGGTCAGATGGCTTTCGGAGATGGCGAAAGCGGCGGCGATCTCGGCGATCGTCACGGGCCGCCCGGGTTGCGCCGCGACGTACATGAGGACACGGAGGCTATAGTCGGTGAAGCGGGTGAGACGCATCGCGGGCTCAAAGACTCATATGGAATGCAGCTTTTGAGCCGAGGATGCGCGCGGCGCCCCGGGTGCGGAATAGGGGCTAATGCGTATGCGCGCTAGCGCGTATGTCCGACCGCCACGGCGACGATGGCGCAGAAAGCGAGCAGCGCGCTCGCGCAGGCGATGATCCGGCCCGGGCGTGTACGCGCCCATTTGAGGGTGGTCATGCCGAGGCCGATGTAGACGAGGAGCAGCAGCACCTTGACCGTCAGCCATCCGTCGACGAGCGGGTACTGGTGGATGATGAGCATCAGCAGCACTGCCCCCGTCAGCAGCAGCGTGTCGATGACGTAGGAGGCGAGGCGCAGCGCGCGGTGGCCGGCCAGCGGGCGATCGAGGATGCGCAGCGCGCCGCGACCCGCGAACAGCGTGCCCGAGAGCGCGGCACAGCCGACGTGCAGCAGCAGGATCTGATGATAGTGGCTGGCGAGCATGGGCGCTCGCCCGTGAGGTTACACTCCCGCCATGGGCAAGAGCGACCGCGTGTTCGCAGCGATCGAGACCGGCGGCACGAAGATTCTGGCGCGGCTGGTCGATGCAGACGGCCGCTCGCTCACCGACGGCCGCTGGCCGACCACGACACCGCAGCGCGCGCTCGAGGACCTGGCCGGCTTCATCGCCGGCGCCACCCCAGCGGGGTGCTCGCTCGGCGGCATTGGCATTGCCGCCTTCGGCCCGCTGGTGCGCGATGCGCGCGCGCGCGACTACGGGCGCATCCTCAGCACGCCCAAGCCCGGTTGGTCCGGCGCCAACCTGCGCGCGCAACTCGCCGCGCGCTGCGCGGTTCCCGTCGCGATCGACACCGACGTCAACGCCGCGGCACTGGCCGAGTGGCGGCAGGGCGCCGGCCAGGGCGTGCGCTCGCTCGCCTACGTCACCGTCGGCACCGGGATCGGCGCCGGTCTGCTCGTCGAGGGGCGCCCGCTCGAGGGCGCGCTGCACCCGGAGGTCGGCCACATCCGCCTGGCGCGCCGCGACGGCGACCGCGCGCCGAGTGCCTGTCCCTTTCACGCGGACTGCGTCGAGGGGCTTGCCTCGGGTGCGGCGATCGCGCGTCGGCTCAGGACGAATCAGTCACTCGCCGACGACCCGCCGACGTTCGAGCTCGCGGCGGACTATCTCGGCGAGCTCGCCGCGACGCTGGTGCTGTGCTGGTCGCCGGAGCGCATCGTCTGGGGTGGCGGCGTCATGGGGACGGCGGGTCTGCTCGCGCGCCTGCGCGCTGCCATGGACCGCTCACTCGCCGGCTATGGGGTTGGCGAGGCGCCGCGGCGCGCGGACTTCTGTGCGCTCGCCGCGCTCGAGCACGCCGGGCTCGAGGGGGCGGTGCTGATGGCTTTGGCTCGCGGCGGCGGACGCGTGAGCTAGTGCCGGATGCCGCACTGGCTCCCCTCCGGGCTTCGGGCGAGACGGAAGCTCGTCGCAATTTGACAGTTTGCCCGGGGAGGGCGCCCCCAGGGCATCGGGGCGATCCGGTAGTGGCGGGCGGGGGAATGGGTATGGAGAACCGTTTTATCTAAATATTCAATCAGTTAGTGAACCTCGGGCGCAGCACCCGCGGGCGGCGCCGCGGCCGCCCCTTTGAGGTACCGGTCGAACCACTCGACGGTGCGCGCCGTCGAGTCGACGCGGTTCTCGCGCTTCATGAAGCCGTGTCCCTCGTCGGGGTAGTAGTGCGCCTCGACCGTCTTGCCGTCCTTTTTCAGCAACTCGACGACCTGCACGGCTTCTTCCTTCGGGACGCGCGGATCGTTGTCGCCCTGCAGCACCAGGAGCGGTGCACGCACGTCGTGGATGTAGGCGAGCGGGGAGGTCGACTCGTAGATCTTCTCGTCCTTCACCGGATCGCCGAGCAGGCTCTGTTCGTATTGCTGCAGCAGCGCATCGGAGTGTTTCAGCATCGTCTTCCAGTTGATGATGCCGAAGAGCTCCACGCCCGCCGCCCACACCGTGGGCGTGCGGCCGAGCGCCATGAGCGTCATGAAGCCGCCATAGGATCCGCCGGTGATCCCGATCCGGTGTGGATCGACGTAGCCGGTGGCTTCGAGAAAGCGCACGGCGTAGACCTCATCCTGCAGGTCGCCACCGCCCAAGTCCTGGTAGTTGGCCTTCTGAAACGCGATGCCGTAGCCGGTGGAGCCGCGCACATTGGGAGCGATACAGATGTAGCCGCGCGACACCAGCGCTGCGACCGCGGGACTCCACAAGTCCTGTCTTTGTCCGGTCGGCCCGCCGTGCGGAAGCACCAGCGCCGGATTCGCGCCGTTGCGCTCGAGGTTGAACGGCACCCACAGCAGTGCGCTGATGATCTTCCCGTCGAAGCTCCTGTAGTGCACGATCTGTGAGTCCGGCATCGGGGCCGAGGCGAGACTCGCGACAGCCGAGTAGGTGAGACGCCGGGAGCTGCCGGCGCGCAGGTCGTAGATCCACAGATCCGCCGGCCGCACCGAGCTCTGGTACGAGAGGAGCAGCCGATCTCCTCCCGGCGCGTAGGAGCTCGGGTTCGCAGGCAAGGCGGTGACCCCCGAGCCGAGCGCGACCGGCGTGGCATGCAGCGTCGCGCGGTCCACCACATAAGCCTGCACCACGCCGTCGGCGTTCAGCGTGTAGGTGAACGAGTCGCCCCGCGGCGAGAAATCCCCCGAAGTCGCTTCCCAGTGCGTGTCGGTGACGGAGGTGCGCTGGCCGCTCGCGGCCTCCAGCAGCGTCACGTTGGAGAAGCCGCCCTGCTCGTTCGAGGTGACGAGCAGCGTCTTGCCGTCGGGTGACAGCGAGGTGGCCTGGTAGAGGACCTTGCCCTGGTGGGGGGTGAGGTTGCGCGTCCTGCCGGTCGCCACATCCACCGCGTAGACGTCGGAATCCGTGAAGCTGACCTCCACGCGGTTCGCATACAGCGTGCGGCCGTCCGGGCTCCAGGCCACCGAGGACCAGGAGCGCTCGGGTGAGCGCTCATGCGTCAGAAGGCGGACCTTGCGCGTGGCGAACTCGAGCAGCGCGAGATCGTAGGAGGGGGCCGTGCGACCCTTGACGTTCAACGCGAGGGTCCTGCCGTCGGGCGACCAGCGCGGCGCCTCCTCGCGCACCTCGGGCGTGTCGGTCAGGTTGATGAGGTGCGCGCCGTCGCTCGACACCGCGAACACATCCCAGAGCTCGTTGCCGCCCTGATCCTGCTGGAACGCCAGCCACTTGCCGTCGGGCGACCAGACGGGCTGCAGCTGCTGCTCGTTGGACTGCGTGAGCTGCACCGGCCAGCCTCCGGCGGCGGCGACTTTCCACAGGTTCATGCGGCCGGCCAGGTCCGTGGTGAAGGCGACCTGCGTGCCATCGGGCGACCACGCCGCATCGCTCACGCGGCGCGTGACGTAGAGCGCGTCGAAGGGAATGGCGTGCGCGAGCGCATTCGTACCCGAGCTCACCGCGCGCGCATCGGTCAGTACCCGGGTCTCGGGACCGGAGGCCTGCGCCGCCACCTGCGCGGCGCTCAAGGAGACGAGGCAGCACAGCGGA
Organism: uncultured Gammaproteobacteria bacterium; assembly: GCA_963802645.1. GTDB lineage: Bacteria > Pseudomonadota > Gammaproteobacteria > Steroidobacterales > Steroidobacteraceae > 13-2-20CM-66-19. The sequence continues at coordinate 266,673 of CAWDJK010000004.1, forward strand.
GCGAGAAGCGTGCGTTGCATGAACTGGCCTCGGGGATCCGGTCCCCCGCGAAGCCGCGATTATAGTTCCGGTTTGAGGTGCAGCGCCGGGTCGCGCAAGCGCGGGCGTGGGTCGAGGGGCGGCTGCGTTGCGCGGCGGGTCTGCGTCAGCGGCAGGAGGTTCAGGATCTCATCGCGAAAGGCGGAACCGGAGCGCACCACCGCGCCCGACCGGAGCGTGAAGTCGTAGCTGCCGCGGCTCGCGCGCTGGGCGTAGTGGATCGAGCGGATGTTGATGAGCAGCGGACGCGCGATGCGCAGGAAGCCGCTGCCGGCGAGCGCGGCGGCCAGCCGCTTGACCGAGTCCCGGCTGATGTACTCGACGCCGCCACCGTGGAGCTTCACGTAGTTGCCATGCGACTCGACGTACTCGATCTGATCGGAGCGCAGCACGTACAGCCGCCGCTCGCGCTCGCCCACCAGGACGAGAACCGGCGCGGCCACGGCGAGCCACAGTTGCGAGGGCTGCGCGGCAGCCTCCGGCGGCGCATCGAGACGAGCGGCTCCGGCGGCGGCCCGGCGGGCGAGACGGATTGCGGTCAAACCGGCCACAGGAAAAACCTACGGCCCGCCGCTGGACCCGGCAAGAGCCAGTAAGGCGCTGCTTTCCGGTACCACTCCGTGAAACCCGTGAACCCGAGGCGCTGGCACCCTCCGATCGGTGGCCACTGGCCCTTTCTGGGAACGGGGGCCAATCCTAGTATCGCAGCCAATGCAGGCCTTCATGCGCCAGGCGCTTCTCGCCGCGCTCGCCGTGCTGACGGCGTCGAGCCCGGCCGGTTCTGCGCCGGGCAAGCCCGCCGAGTTCACCCACGATCGCGCCAGCGAGTGGGTCAACTCAGCTCCCCTCACGCTCGCCCAGCTCAAGGGCAAGGTCGTGGTGGTGGAGTTCTGGGCATTCGAATGCGACAACTGCATCAAGTCGCGTCCCTGGGTGGAGCAGCTCGAGCACGACGACGCCGGCAAAGGGCTGGTCGTCATCGGCGTGCACACGCCGGAGCTGCGCGACGAGCACGACGCGGTGAAGGTCCGCGCGGCCATCAAGACCCTGGGGATCCACGACCCGGTGATGGTCGATGAGGACGCCTCCTACTGGCGTGCCATGAAGATCCAGGCGTGGCCGACCTGGTGCCTCATCGCGCGCGATGGGCTCCTCCTGAGCTGCGTTCCCGGCGAGATGGATCTCAACGATCCGCGCGCCACGCGCGTGCGCGCCGCGATCGACATGATGCTCACGGCGCCGGCGGGCTAGGCGCGATGCGCAACCTCGGGCTGGGTCGGGTGGTGTTTGCCCTCACCCTGGTCGCCGTCGGTGTCGCGGGACTCCTGGCGGGCGATTTCGTCGGCGTGTGGGACGGCGTTCCCAAGGGCACTCCGGCGCGCGCCGAGCTCGCCGTCGTGTGCGCGGTCGTCTCGCTGGCAGCGGGCGCTGGCCTCCTCTGGCCGCGCACGGCGCTCGCCACCGCCCGGGCCTTGCTCGTCTACCTCGTGCTCTGGGCGCTCCTCTTCAAGGGACGCTTCGTCCTCACGCAGCCCCTGACGGAGGGCACCTGGCAGAGCCTCGGCGAGAACGCCGTGCTGGTGGCGGGCGTGTGGGTGCTGTGCGAGTGGGACGTGCGCATCGCACGCGTGATCTACGCGCTCGCCATGGTCGCCTTCGGTTTCTCGCACTTCGTGTATGTCGATCTCACCACCCCCCTGGTACCGGCCTGGTTGCCGTGGCACCTTGGCTGGGCGTACTTCACCGGCGCCGCCTACCTGGCGGCGGCCCTGGGCTTGCTGAGCGGCGTGTGGGCGCGGCTCGCGGCGGTGCTCTCCACGTTGCAGATGGGAGGCTTCACGCTCCTCGTCTGGGTCCCCATGGCGCTGTCGGGTCCGATGACGCCCTTCCGTCGCGGCGAGTTCATCCTCTCGTGGGCGCTGACGGCGGCCGGCTGGGTGGTCGCGGACTCCTATCGCGGCACCCCGTGGCTCGCTCGCGGGAAGCGCTAGCAGCCGCGGCTCGCCCGGAGCGGCCCCGCGACGGGGCCGCCTTTACTTCGGCGCTCGTCCGGCTACCTTTGCCGGTGTGTGTGCCGCCGACACCCATGCATAAGCCGCTGCCCGGATCGACCTTCAATCCCGGCAGCCTGCCGCTCGACGGCCGGGGCGCTCTCTACACGCAGCTCACGCGGGCCCTGAAGCGCGCCATTCTTCAGGGCCGGCTCATCGCCGGGACGCCGCTGCCGCCGACCCGCGCGCTGGCGCGCACGCTCGGGCTGTCGCGCAATACCGTGATTGCCGCCTACGACGCGCTCTGTGCCGAGTCGCTCACGACAGCACGCGGCCGGGCGGGGACTTACGTGCGGGCTCAGAGCGCATCGACGCCACCGGCCACCTCGGGTGCGCCGGTCGAGGCGCCCTCGCGCTACGCCGCGCGCGCCCGCACCCTGCCGGCGCCGACCCTGTCGCAGGACAGCCAGCGGTTGCCCCTCAACCTCAAGTACGGGCAGCCGCTGCTCTACCCCGAGCTGTTTCACTCATGGCGGCGCAAGCTCGCGGCCGCGGCACTGCGGGCCGCGCCCGGGTACCCCGGCACCAAGGAGGGGCACCCGACACTGCGGCATGCGCTCGCCGAGCATCTGGCCGAGCGCCGCGGCGTGGTCTGTGCGCCCGACGACATCATCATCGTCACCGGCACCCAGCAGGCCATCACGCTCGCGGCCCGGGTGCTGATCGATGAAGGGGATATCACGGCCATCGAGGAGCCCCACTACCAGTACCTGCTGCACGCACTCAGCGCCCACGGCGCCCGGGTCGTCGGCGTGCGCACCGACCGCGACGGGCTGGTGGTAGCCGAGGTGCCGCCGCGCGCGCGGCTCATCTGCGTTACGCCCTCGCACCAGTTCCCCTCCGGTGCGGTGATGTCGCCGGCGCGGCGCATCGAGCTGCTCGAGTTCGCCGCGCGGCACGACAGCTGGATTCTGGAAGACGATTACGACAGCGAGCTGCGTCACGACGGGCGCCCGCTCCCGGCGCTGCGCTCGCTCGATCTGTCGGGTCGGGTGATCTTCGCCGGCACCTTCTCGAAGACGCTGTTTCCGTCGCTGCGCCTCGGGTACATCGTGTGTCCGCGCGGGCTGCGCATGGATCTGTGGCGCGCCAAGCTGCTCGACGACCTGAGTTGTCCGGAACTCGAGCAGGTGGCGCTCGCCGCGTTCATTCAGGGCCGCCAGTTCGAGCGGCATCTCGGCCGGGTGGTGAAGGAGCTCGGTTTGCGCCGGCAGGCGCTGGTCGAGAGTCTCGAGCGCCACGCCGGGGAGGCCATCGAGATCAGCGCGAGTCACGCCGGCACGCACCTGGTGGTGTGGCTGAAGGGTCTGCGTCCGCGTGAGCTGCAACCGCTGATGGAGGCCGCCGCCGCGCGCGGTCTCGGGCTGCACGCGATCCACCCGCATTATCTGCGCCCGCCGCCGCGCCCCGGACTCCTCATGGGGTACGCCGGGCTCGCTCCCGAGGAGCTGCGGGCCGCCGCCGAGGTGTTCGGGCGATGCCTGCGCGAGGTCGCTGGCCCGCGCGCGCGCTAACGCCGGGCACCCTCGAGTCCGAGATTCACGGTGCGGCTGCGTACGCAGCCGAGGCGCAGATGTCCGCGCCAGTGCGGACGCCGCCAGAACACCGCGTCCTCGCGCCGCACGATGTGTCCGCGGACGTGATGCAGCCGGGGCCCGGTGCGCGCCGTCAGCTCCTCGCCGACCGGGCGGTGCTCGGCAGCCGCGAACACCGGGCACGATACCTCGATGTGCGCGAGCAACGGTGCGCGGCCGAGCCGGGCGCGCTTGAGGTTGATACGCTCGGTGCTGATCGGCACATGGGTGAGCTCCGATCGCAGCGCCATGAGGAGAAAAAGCGCCAGCAGCGCCGGGACGTCGAAGGTCACCGTGCCGAGCGAGCGCTCGAGGACCGCGCGGCGCTCGGCGGGCGATGAGGCGACGGTGCTGTAGTAGCGCTGCCACGCGGGATCGAGACGGAAGCGCGCGCATTCGAGGAGGCCGTCGACTTCCACGCTGCGCGAGTCCCGCACCCGCACAGCCTCGCCCGCGAGCAGCGCCTGAGCGTCGGATGCGGACACGGTCTCACGGTCGAGATCGATCAACGTCTCGAGGGGCGCGAGCAGCGGTGTCAGTGGCTCGACCGCCGGCAGCCAGAAGGTGCGCAGCGAGCCGCGGCGGCCGCCGGCGTCGGCGCAGATGAGCACGCCGTGGCGCAGGCACTCGGCGCTCGCCGCGTCGGAACACTCCGGCATCATCCGCCGCAGCACCTCGCGCTGCGCCATGCCGCTCCATTCGATCCACAGCCGCTGCGCGGGCAGATGGACCAGGTCGAGGCAGCCGCAGACGCCGGCACCGTCCGAATAGGCGAGCTCGATGCAGTTGCGCACCAGCTGATCGCTGAGCACGTAGCGCAGCGGGCAGCCCGCGACCTCGCGGGCGTAGTCGCCCGGCCCGGTCATCTGCCAGAGCTCTCCGTCGAACTGCCTGACGAGGAACGGAGAACCGCTCTGGGCGACGTGATCCAGCAATCGCAAGGCTCACCCCCGAGCTGCAGGCGCTGTTCGATGAACGCTAGCGCCCGTAGTGGCGAGGGATGGGACTATGTGACCAACGTGCCGCCGGCGGTGACGAGCGCGACCGTTACGCGGCTCGAAAAAAAAACGGCGGACCCCTGCGGGCCCGCCGTTTTAACTCAGCTCAGATCCTTAGAACTTCGCCGTGAGCTCCATGAAGATATACCGGCCCATCGCGTCGTAGACGCCCGGGAAGGTATTGCCGTTGCAGTTCGCACCGGCGGGGCTGGACGTGGAGCAATCGGAGCCGACTACCAGCGGCGGATCCTTGTCCATGATGTTGTTGACGCCGACCTGCAGCCGGATGTTCTTGTAGATGTCGAACGCACCGGTCAGGTCGAGGTAGTTGTAGGCGGCAATCTTCGACAGTGGCGCGTAGGTGGTGCCCGCGAGGAACGGGTTGGAGCTCGTGAACTCGGAGGAATCCGAGCCGATGTAGCGCCAGCGCAGCGTCAGATCGAGGCCATCCCACGGGGTTGACCAGGTCGCATTGAACACGTGCCTCCAGCTCGGGTTCGCCGCGCCGCAGGTCACGCCAAAGTAGCCCTGGCAGTCATACGATCCGCCCCCGGCCACCGGGGTCGTCTTCAGATTGAGCAGGTAGGTGCCTTCCATTCCGAACAGCAGCGATCCGGCCTTGGGCAGTGCGACGCGGTAGCCCGCCTTGAGGTCCAGGCCCTCCGTCGAGAGCGCGCCCAGGTTCTGGTTCGTGTCCTGAATGTAGCCACTCGGTGTCAGCCACAGCGTTCCGCCGATACCGCGGTGCACCAGCGGACAGAAGAACGCGGTATTCACACCGTTCAGGCAGTTGTTGAGGATGACATCGCCACCGATCGGCCCGATGACCTGAGCGATCTTGATGTCGAAGTAGTCGACCGAGATGCTCAGGTTCGGCACCGCGCGCGGCGTCAGCACGAAGCCCACCGAGTAGGTGTCGGCAATCTCAGGCTGCAGAGACGGATTGCCGCCGGTGAGGCCGTTGTACTGGGGGGCCGTGTTCGGCGCGATGTTGCCAAACTGCGCCGCGGTCACACCCGAGAGCGCGCACTGCGCGAAGGTGTAGCCCGTGGTCAGGGTCGTCGTCGAACCGGCCTTGAGCCCGGCCGCGCAGTTATCCTGCGAGCCGTCGAGCTCCACCGTCTGTGGAACGAACAGCTCGCCGATGTTCGGCGCACGGACCGCGCGCTGATAGCTGGCGCGCAGGCGCAGGTCCTTCACCGGCGCCCACTCGAGTCCGATCTTGTAGGTGTTGGTCGTGAAGCCTTCGGTGTAGTTCGAGTAGCGGTAGCCGCCCTCGATCGACAGGTCTTCCGCGCCCGGGTGATCGGTCACGAGCGGCATACGCAGCTCCGTGAACGCCTCGCCCACGTGGAAGTTACCGGAGATGGGAGGAGTCGGACCGCCCGAGCCAGCCGCGTTGCCGCTCTGCGAGAGCTCATCGGGCAGGAAGTTCGCCGCTTCGGAGCGGTACTCCGCACCGACGTTGACCTGCAGCCCCGAGCTCGCGGTCGGCATCTGCACGCCGTACTTGCCGAGGTCGCCCGTGATCGAGGCGTCCGCGACGTACTCCGTCACGGTGGCATCGACCAGCAGCGGCACCGACAGGTACTTCAGCGCCGCCGGTGTCACCCCGCCGGGTGACCAGATGTTCCACGGGACGCACTTGGGGTCAGAGCCGTTGAGCACGGACACGCAGACCGGGGCGCCGCCCGCGGGGTTGGGCACGACGTTGAGCGAATTGATGATGTTCGCGTTCGAGAGGTAGTTCAGGTTGCCGTTCTGGCTGTCCACCGAGCTGTGCTGCGCGTAGACGTCGTACGACCAGGCGTCGTTGATGTCGCCGCGCACACCGAACACCTCGCGCGCGGCATTCGTGGCGAAGGTCGCGATACGCGGACCGCCCTCGACGTTACGACGCAGGATGTACATCAGAGAGCCGGGGACGGTACCGATACCGGGCACCGTCTCCGTCATGTTGCCCTGGGCGGTTTGGTTCGCCGGGCTGCAGATGAAGGACTGCTCGGCAGCCGTCAGCAGCGGGTCATTGCACGGAACGAAGGAGCCGTTGCCGAAGTCGCCGCTCTCGGCGATCTGCGCCTCGGAGGTGTTGCGCGTGAACATCGCCTCCATGTACGCCGTCGCATGCGAGTTGATCTCGTAGTTGACGAACGTGCCCATCGTCCAGCGCTCGTTCGGGACCTGGAAGTAGTTCTCGGGGTTGAAGTTGTACTGGTCCGCCGCGGTGAACGGCGCCCAGACGCCGGTCTTCGGGTCGACGTTGTAGTTGTACAGCCGGCTCCCGAAGGTGCTGTTGTAGGCGCGGAACGAGCCCCCGGCCGAGGTCGAGGAGCCGCCGCACGCCAGAGTCGTCGCGGTCGCCGGGCTCAAGGCACAGGCGCTGTAATCGAAGCTCTTCTGCAGCGCCGCGCCCTGGTTGTCGTAGGTGATGTAGGCGGTCGCGTTGCCTTTGTTGTCGGCGAAGTTCGACCCCATGACGACGGAAGCGTACTTGCCGAAGCCGGTGTTGACCTCGCTCGGGGGCAGCTGGAAGTCGTGCGCCGCGACGACGGCCTGGACCGCGCTGTCGCTGTTGCTGTGCTGCTGGAAGTGGTAGCCGGCGTTGACCTGCACACCCTCGAAGTGGGTGTTGAGGACGAAGTTCACCACGCCCGCAACCGCGTCCGCGCCGTACACCGAGGAGGCGCCGCCCGTGAGGATGTCGACGCGCTCGATCAGGGCGGCGGGAATCTCGTTGATGTCCGAGTAGTTACGGCCATCGCCGGCACCCGGGCCGAGACGGCGGCTGTTCACCAGCACCAGCGTGCGCTGGTTACCGAGGCCGCGCAGGTCGATCGAGCCGGTCCCGTCGGCGCCGTTTGACGTCGTCGAGTTCATGCCGGCGAACACCATCGGCAGGTTGTTGAGGACGTCCTCGACGCGGGTCAGACCGGTCTGAGTGATGTCGGCTGCGGAGACCGTCGAGATCGGGCTGATCGCCGTCTCGTTCGGTGTCTTCAGGCGCGATCCGGTGACCACGACCTCTGTGAGCGGTGCTGCGGTGGCCTCTTCGGCCTGTGCCGGAGCGGTCTGGGCGTTCGCTGTCGCGACACCGGCCGATGCCGTGATCGTCGCGAGCGCGAAACGCACAGCCTGCTGCAAGCTGCGACTCGTCGTCATGTGTGTTGGCTCCCCGTCGGTCTCGTTGCTTTTCCGGCACATCGCGCGACTCACGGTCGCGATTACCCGACGCGCCGCCCGCAAGGATCATAGGGCTCGAAATTCGTACCGAAGGGAATTGTGACGAAGCGATTTCGGCGGGGGACCAACGCCGTCCGCTGCGTGACAGGGCGGGAATCGCGGACCCCGAGCCCCCGGTCGCTGACCTGGGTGCTTGCTTCAGGCGGCGCGCTACGCCGGCGAGGCCGCGGGTGCGCGCCGTCGCGGCAGGCTCACTAGGGGATGCATTCGCAGTCCCTCCATAGGACACTCATATAAAGGGGGCGTAGGGAGCACGGCATGGCAGAGATCGAGGTTCATCAGGGGCATGGGGCCGCGGACAGCAGGGATCCGCTCGCAAAGCACGTCGGGCTGGCCGTCGGGGTCATCGGCGTGGTGCTCGCTGTGGTCACGATCGCGGCGCATCGCGAGCACACCACCGCGGTCATCGAGCGCACCAAGTCGAACGACCAGTGGGCCTACTACCAGGCGAAGAGGATCCGCGAGCATATGAGCGAGGTCGGCAACGAGCTGGTGGCTGCGCTCGCGACCGATCCGGCCCGTGCCCAGGCCGCGAGCGAGAAGCTCGGGGCACTGGCGACGCGCTACCAGGCGGAGGCCGAGCAGATCCAGAAGCATGCCCAGGAGTTCGATGCGACCACCGAGCGCTCCGAGCGCAAGGCGCTGCGCTTCGATCTCGGCGAGGGATTCCTCGAGCTCGGCCTGGTGCTCTCCTCACTCTACTTCCTCGGCCGGCAGCGGCTCTTTCCACTCTGGGGCGGGCTGTCCGCCGTGACAGGGCTGGTCGTGGCCTTCTCGGCGCTGCTCCTGTGAGCGAGCGGCGGGCCGGGCTTCAGCCCGTACCCGCCGGGGGCTGCGGGTCATCCACGTAACGGCGCTCGCCGCTCACCGGATCGTAGAACACCTGCACGGTCCTCCCGGAATGAGGATCCTCGAAACGCTCGCCGGTCGGCTGCCAGGCCGCTGCGGCTGGGGCGTCGCCGCCGCGATAGCGCCAGCGCTCGAATACGGTTCCGAGCACGATGAGGACGCCGGCGCCGAGCGCATACAGACCGCCGCCGAGCTGCCCATGGAAGAGGAGGCGCGCACCGAATAGCGCGAGAGCGCCGGCGAACACCAGCAGCACCGTGCGCAGCATTCAGCCGGCCTTCTCGAGCACCACCGCGGTGCCGTAGGCGACGATCTCACTCATCGTCTGGCCGATCTCGGCGGAATCGAAGCGCATCATCACGACGGCGTTCGCCTGCATGAGGCTCGCGTTCTTCACCAGGCGGTCGACCGCGTGGCGGCGTGCCTCCTCGAGAAGCTGCGTGTACTCGGTGATCTCGCCGCCGACGATGGAACGCAGACCCGCCATGATGTTGCCGCCGAGTCCGCGGCTGCGCACCACGACGCCGAACACCTGACCCTTGACCTCGCGCACCCGGTAACCCGGAACGTTTTCGGTCGTGACTACCAGCATGATTCACCCCGCGGCAGATGCGCCGGGGTCGATTCTAGCGCGGCGGCGCTTCAGGACGGTGGCGCGGTCGAATTGCGCAGGATCAGCTCGAAGTTGAGGAGGCGGTGGGGTATCGGCTGCGGCCAGCCGCGACGGCGGGGCGAATGCTGGATGATGAGCTCGGCGGCGGTGCGCGCCATGGCGCGCACGGGTTGACGGATGGTCGTCAGCTGCGGCCACACCATGGTGGCGACCGGAGCGTCGTCGAAGCCGACCACCGACAGCTGGCGCGGCAGGTCGAGGTCGTGCTGCCGGGCGACGCAGATCACCGCCGCCGCCATGTCGTCGTTGCTGGCGAAGATGGCGGTCGGCCGGTGCGCCGCGCTCAGCATGCGCTCGGCGCACACCAGCCCGTCGTTGAACACGAAGTTGCCGGTCTGCACCCACTGCGGCTTGACCGGCACGCCGCGCGCGCGCATCTCGTCCGTGAAGCCGAGATAGCGCTGCTCGGTGGCGCCGTGCTCGGCCCTGCCGAGGATGAAGCCGATCGAGCGGTGGCCGAGGTCGAGCAGGTGCGCGGTCATGCGGCGGGCCGCGGTGCGGTCATCGATGCCGACGGAGGGCGCGTCGGTGGGCTCGTTCTTCGGCGCGATGCGCACCGTCGGGATGGCCGACTCGGCGAGCTTGGCGAGGATCACCGGGTGATCGCTGATGGGCGGCAGCAGGATCGCGCCTTCGAGGCGCAGCTGGCGTAATAGCGTGTTCACCTGGCGTCCGACGTCCGGACTGGCGCCGTCCCAGGGCTCGACCATGATGTGAAAGTCGGACTCGCGGCAGCGCTGCACCGCACCCGCCTGAAACTCGCTCAGATAGTCACCGGGCTTCTCGCAGAACAGTCCAATCAGGAACGAGCGATCGCCGGCGAGGCCGCGGGCGTTGAGATTCGGCCGGTAGTCGAGCTTCTCGATCGCTCTGAGGATGCGGTTGCGCGTGTCCTCACGCACCGCCGGCTCGTGGTTGAGCACGCGCGATACGGTCTTGGACGAGACCTCCGCGAGCTCGGCGACCTGGTCGATGGTAACGGACGGTGGGCGGGTGTCCTTCATGGGGGCGACGATAGGGCCTCAGTAAGCTCTTGCGGGACGGGCTCGGTGAGCGGCGCGAGCTCTGCAATAAAGCGCTCGTAGCGGCGCCAGCGTCCCACGGAGGAACCGAACAGCGGCTGGCGCACCTGCCATTTGCTGGCGGTGACCACCGGGCGCCGTGTCAAATGGAAATCGAGGCAACGCGAATCCCACGGCAGTCCGATGAACTCCAGCATCCTGCGCGTCCAGTGCGGCAGGTCTGCCACGAGTCCCTCGTAGGGTACCTGCAGGATGCTACCGGCTGGAAGCACCGTGCGCCAATGCTGCATCAGGCGCCGGTACTGCCCGTAGTAGTGCGCGAGGTCCCCGAGATCATGCGTGTAGGTGTTGGCCGCGTCAAAGTGCTGGAAGTAGATGGACAGGCAGGTGTCGACGGGGTGACGGACCAGGTGAATAATCCGGCTGCGCGGCAGGGCCGCATGGATCGTGCCGAGAGACAGGAAATTCGTAGGCAGCTTATCCACCACCCGCAGCGCGACCGGCGTCAGTTCCTCGAGTGACCGGAGGTAGCGATTAGCGTGGTCGGCGAGCGTGGCGTCGTCGATTCGCAGCGCAGCCCCATCGGCGCCGCAGACGGAGGAGACCGCCGCAGTGATCCTGCTCCAGAATGTCAGTTCGCCGGCGCCGCTCACCGCCGGATGTGACGCGAGGATCTGCTCCGCAAGCGTCGTGCCCGAGCGCATCATGCCCACGATGAACACCGGCCGCGACGATGGTGGCATCCCCTCGCGTCGACGGTTGATCCACTGCGCATTCTGCGCGCGGATGATCCGCTCGATGGCGCCCGCCAACGCGCCCCGGTCATGAGGCGGACCACAACGCTTCGCCAGCTCGTTGGCATGCCGATAGTTGCGGAAGGCGTGCTCGAAGTCCCCGACATCGTCGAGGTACTTCCCCGTGGCATAGCGCAACAACAGCTCCTGCTTTGGCGCCAGCCCCTGCGCGATGAGGCGCTGTGCCGTCTCGAGCCACGGGCGGTCAGCGGGTGTCATGCGGCGCACCCGCGCCAGTACCGCCCAGGCTTCGGATGAGTCCGGGTCGAGCGAGAGGGCGCGCCGGAGCAACTGCTCAGACTCGGCGAACCGACCGGCATCGGCCTTGATCTCCGCTAACACCAGCACGGCAGCTGCGCAATCAGGATCGGCGCCCAGGGCCTGGTGGCAGGACTCCTCGGCCTCCAGGGTGCGGTGCTGCAACCTGAGGGCGGTCGCAAGCTCGGTGCGTGCCTGCAGCAGCCGCGGCGCGATCAGCAGTGCCCGGCGATAAGCCGCGACTGCCTCATCGAGCCGTCCCGTGGCCCGCAGCGCCTGCCCGAGGTTCGCGTGCGTTTCAGCGCAAGACGGGTCGATCTCGAGCGCGCGCGTGAAGCTCGCGATCGCCTCTTCGGAACGATACAGGCCGGCGAGCGCGCTGCCGAGGATGTCGTGGGCGGCGGCGGATTGCGGGCTGATCGCAACGGCGCGGTAGCCGCTGAGCAGCGCCGCGTCGAATCGCTGGAGGCGCACCAGCACCCGCGCCACGTTCTCATGGGCGGTGGCATCGTCTGGCCTGATTCCCGCAGCCTCCCGGAAGCTGGCGAGCGCTTCCTCGGGGCGCTGCTGATCCAGGCGGAGCTCGCCGAGACTGTTGTGCGCCTCGGCAAATTCAGGGTCGAGTGCGAGTGCGCGTCCGAGGCTCACCTCCGCCTCCGCGTGCCGCCCGAGGCGCGCCAGGGCATTTCCCAGGTTGAGGTGTGCGACGGCGTTCTCAGGCGCGCACCGCACCGCCATGCCGAGTGCCTGCACGGCGTCCTTACCCTGCCTGGCGCGGGCGAGCGCCAGCAACTGCCACAGGGCCGCGGACTGCGGGCCCTGGGGCTGCGGTTTGCGGCCGAGCAGCTCCTGGGTGAGCGATTCCAGTTCCGCGTAGCGCGCTTTTTCCAACAGCCCGTTCAGCTCCTCGAGTTCGACCGCCGGCACGAACGGGCCGGCGATCAGTGCCCCACAGCAGCTCTTGTACCTGCTGCGGCTCCCGCAGGGGCAGGGATCGTTGCGTCCCGGGGCAATCATTGTGCCGCCACCGGCGCGCGATCCGTCTCACTGCGTGCGGGAAAGTAGCTGTCGTGGGGCCGTGCCGCCGCGACGAGCGCCGCCGTTGAGGCCGCCAGTGAGCCGAGGATCCCACGCAACTGATCCGGGTTGAGGACCTCGAGGAGCGGATCGCAGGCTGCGGGTCGAACCCCGAGGCCCTCCAGGATGTAGAACCAGGAGAGGTCGGTGAAGAGCTCACCGGCACGTACCCGTATGCGCCCCGTCCCGCGATACAGCTCGATGCGCTCGCGCAGGCTCGCGGGGATCGCCATCGAGCGGCAGTAGCGCCAGAAGGCGCTGTCCTCGCGCTGCACGAGGCAGTAGTGCAGAACGATAAAATCGCGGATCGTCTCGAGCTCCTCGATCACCCGCGCGTTGTAGGCATCGATGTTGGCCTGATCGAAGTCCCGGTCGGGAAAGTGCTCGAGCAGGTGGTAGAGCCCGCTGGTCACCAGATGAATGCTGGTCGACTCGAGCGGCTCGAGGAAGCCGGAGGCGAGCCCGAGCGCCACGCAGTTGCCGTTCCACAGGAGGCGCCGCCGCCCCGTCTCGAAGCGCAGCAGGCGCGGCTCTCCCACCGCCGTGCCCACCGCAGCCTTGAGATCCGCCACCGCCTCCTCGTCACTCAGGTACTCGCTCGCGTAGACGTAGCCGTTGCCGATGCGGTGCTGCAGCGGGATGCGCCAGTGCCATCCGGCCGGGCGGGCGCGCGAGTGCGTGTAGGGCGGGCGCGGACCGGCGAGCGCGCCCGGCAGCGCCACCGCCCGGTCGCACGGCAGCAGGTCCTGCCAGCCGACGTAGCCGGTCTTGAGCGTCTGCTCGATCAGGAGGCCGCGGAAGCCGCTGCAGTCGATGAAGAGATCGGCGCGCAGGCGGCTGCCGTCGCTGCATACCAGCTCATCGAGGTGCCCCGCGGGCGTGCGGGTCGCGCCGCTCACGGTGCGCTCGAGGCGCGTGACGCCGACCCGCTCCGCATAGGCGCGCAGATAGCGCGCCACGAGTCCCGCGTCGAAGTGCAGCGCGTAGCGCAGCCCTGCCGCCGGCCCCTGGGCGTTGGGGTCGGGGAAGCGGAACTTGCCCGCCTCACCGAGCGCGGCGCAGAGGCTGAAATCGTTGAACTGAAGCGGCGTGCCCGCCGCGCGGGCCTTGTGCCAGTAGTGATGGAAGGGCCGCCGGTTGAGAGAGCTGCCGAAGGTGCCGAACGGATGCCAGTAGGTGTGGCCGATGCGGCGCCAGTCCTCGAAGCGGATGCCGAGCTTGTAGGTGGCCTGCGTGTGCCTGACGAAGTCGGCGAGATCGATGCCGAGAAATCCGAGCACATCGATGATCGGCGGGATGGTCGCTTCGCCAACCCCGACCGTGCCGATCTGCGCCGACTCGATGACGGTGAGCTTGAATTCGCCGCCGCCGAGCGCGCGCGCGAGCATCGCGGCGGCGAGCCAGCCCGCGGTGCCGCCGCCGACGATGGCAATGCTGCGGATGCCCCGGTCGCCGTGCTGTGCCATGGGAGTAAGCGTAGTACGAGCGGGGGCGGCACGCTCGTGCGTGCCGCCCTCACTCCTCAGGCCGCTTTGGGAGGGACCGCGGCCATGCCTGCCCGCTTAGAGCTTGCCCTTGAACCCGAAGAACAGGCGCCGGCCGCTGTCATCGTAGGTGAACGGCTCGTTCGGCCACTGCAGATAGGTGTGCTGCTTCTCATCCGTCAGGTTCACGACCTGGAACAGCACGCCCCAGTGCGGGTTGAAGTCGTACTCGAGCTGCCCGTCCAGCTGCCCGTACCTGGCGGCATAGATCGCGTAGGTCTTCGGGCTGCCGTTGATGTCCTGGAACGAGAAGAAGGATCCGACCAGCGAGTTGTTGAGCGACACGTCGCGCCACGCGTAGGCGAGGCGGGCCGAGAAGCCCTGGTGCTCGTAGTAGCCGGTGATGTTGAAGGCGTTCTTCGGCACCCCGGGCATCGGCAGATCGCTCTCGAAGGAGGTGACCTGTGTGGTGGTGGAGTCCGAGCGGGTGTAGTTCGCCTGCACGCCGAAGCCGTTGTCCCAGGCGTACTGCCCGATCAGCTCCACGCCATAGATCTTGCCGCTGCCGCCGTTGACGGGCGTCTGCACGTTCGCGGTGCTGGCGCCGGCCGTGGTGCCATCCGGCACCGCCGTGGAGACGTTCGCGGTGGTCACGAAGTTATCCACCTGCTTGTAGAAGCCGGTGACCGCCACCAGGCCGCTCCTCGCGAAGTAGTTCTCCCATGAGGCGAAGAACTGCGAGGCGCGGAACGGATCGAGGTTGGCGTTGCCGGCGTTGCCGCCGTCGAACTTGAAGCACACCCCGCCGCCCGGGCATTCGCTCGGGGCGGCGCGCGTGAAGTCATACGACAGGCCGCGGCCGATGTCGTTGAGGTTCTGCGGCGACAGCACCCGCGCGGCGCCGAAGCGCAGCTTCTGCTCCTCCGTCAGGTTCAGGACGAAGTTGAAGGTCGGCAGCACGTCGGTGTAGGAGCGGCTCTTCTCGAAGGGCACGTCGTTCGAGTTCACGCCGTTCCAGGAGGCCGTGCCGACGAAGGTCGAGCCGTTGGGATTGGTCTCCCCGCCGTCGACCGTGAGCTGGTTGTGCACCAGCCGCACGCCGAAGTTGGCGTGATACAGCTCATCGCCCGCGTCCCCCATGACGAACGCGGTCGTGGTCTTGTTGGTCACATCGTAGGAGTTCAGCGCGTCCTGGAAGAACGTCTCCGTGCCGTTCGGGATGCCGGCCAGCGCCCACACGGTGTTGAGGTAGGTGGCGGGATTGGTCATGCCGCCGGTGTAGGGATTCTTGACCGCGATGGGACCGGAGGCGAAGTTGTTGACGGTCAGCAGCAGGTTCGGGTTGGTCTGCGGCGTCGAGTAGGGGATCGCGGCATAGCCCGGGTCCTGGTAGTAGAGCCAGGTGCCGCTGGCCGGGCCGATGCAGCAGTTACCGGCGGCCGTCCCGGCGCCGACGCCGCCGATGCCGTTGGGGCTGACGCCGTCCTCGAGATAGCGTCCGTGCACGTAGTCGACCTCGCGCTGCTCGTAGCGCACGCCGGTGGTGAGCTCGAGGTTCGAGCCCGGCTTGAAATGGAGGTTGCCCTTCAGCGCCCAGTCCTTCTCGTCCACCTTGTTGGCCCAGGCCCAGTTGGATTTGAAGAGCGTGTAGGCCGGGTTCGACAGCACGTCGGAATAGCCGTAGTTGTTCGGGTAGCCCACCGTGGGCAAGCCGGAGGTACCGCCGTTGTTGTAGATGAAGGCGTAGCCGTGGTTGCCGTTGGTGCAGCTGTTGGCGCCGTTGTTGCAGCCGGGCGCGCCGGGCTGGATGGACGGGGCAGCGCTGCCGAAGGCGGCGTAGGCGCCATGCTCGACGTCGGCCTGGTCGGCCTCGTAATCGCCGTTCGCCTTGGCGAAGAAGATGCCGGCATCACCATGCACCTTGTCGTTGCCGGCGAATTTGGTGTTGAACTGGAAGTTGTGGGCGGTGGTATCGTTCTGCTCGAACAGCGTGGCGGTCTCGGCGCCGTTGGCCATCATGGTGGCCGACTGGATGACGCCGTTCGAATCGATCGAGTAGGGCTGCGACGGATCGATCCCCGGGAACGAGGCCGGGGCGCCGGGCGCGTTGGTCTCACCGCTCCCGCCGGAGAACCAGGCCTTATTCGAGTAGGTGATGCTGGTTTCGCTCTCGTTGATGTAGAAATAGTTGAAGGTGCTCGTGATGCTGTCGTTCCAGCGCCACTCGGCACCGAGCGTCACGCCCTTGGTCTTGATCTCGTCGTTGATGTCGCTGAAGTAGGCGAGCTGCGGGTCGATGTAGGTCTGTCCGCCCGGCAGCGTCGTGTTGGTGCTGGCGATGGGCGAGCCGACGTAGGAACCGACGGTGGCGGTATTGGTGTCGAGCCACTGGCTGCGGTTCTGGTCCTGGAATTCCTTGGTATGGGTCTTGTCGTCCTCGTACGAGGCGCTGGCGGTGAGCGCGAAGTCGTCGCTGAACTTGAAGCCGCCGAAGAGCGTGGCAACCGGCGTCGCGCCGCCGTCCGCGTTCTCAGCCTTGGTCCCGCGAACATTGCCGCCGAAGTTGAGCCCCATGTCCTGGGCGAGCGGCGAGCGCGTCTTCAGGTCGATGATGCCGCCAATGCCGCCTTCACGGTCCTGGGCGGTCGGGTTCTTGATGACGTCGATCCCGCCGATTTCCTCGCTCGGGATGCCCTCGAGAGAGTTGTACTGGATGTTGCCGGCGCCTCCCGAGGCCTCGCCCGAGGAGTAGACCTCGCGGCCGGTGAGCAGCACTTCGCCGTTGAGGGTGACCAGGTTGTTGCTCAACCCGTCGATCAGCACCTGGGTGCCCTTGCCCTCGAAGCGATTGATACTGACGCCCGGTAACCGCTCGAGGGACTCGGCCACGTTCTGGTCGGGCATCTTGCCGATGTCCTCCGCGACGATGGACTCGATGGGCTGGATGGCCACGCGCTTCTCATCGAGCGCCGATTGGACCGATGCCCGGTAACCGGTAATGACGACTTCCTGGAGCTGGTCGCTCCCGGCGGCGGCGGGCGCGGCGGTCCCGGTCGACTGGTCGGCGGGCGCCGCATCCGCGGCGGCCGGCGCGTCGGCGCGGGCGCTGGTGGCGGCCATGAGCAGCGCTGCGTGAACAGACAGCGCTGTCATAAACGTGGTATTCCGAGTACGGGCCAGCAGCCGGGCCCGCTTTTCCCTGCGATGCGACATGTGTTTACCCCCTCAGCTAAACACTAATTTCTTAGGTTGGTGTGCTTCATCCCGTTCGCGGGAGAGCCACCGGATACAAAGCTACGCCCGAAGATCCCCGAATGTCAACGCTGTCATTTTCCCACCTCGACCCCTGGATGGCAGCCGGGAGTGCGGGCCGGGACGAAGCGCACGTCGGCGAGCGCCAAGCCAAGCTCGCCGTCGGTGCGCAGCTCGAACGGCCCGGCGACGCTCGCCAGCGCGCTGCCCGCGCGCCGGAAACAACGCAGCGGCAGGGTGAGGGTGGCGGTGCGTCCGGGCGGGACGGCGTCGAGGAAGCGTGACACCTCGAGTGCGCCTTCACCGTGCCGGCCGCAGCCGCTCTCTTCAGCCTGCGACCCGGAAGCGCAGCGCGGACCGGCCCACACGGGCCGGGTGGCCGGCTTCGTGATGCGCAGGCGCGCCACGACGGCCGTGTCGGCCGAGGCCGCACGCAGGTCGATCGGCCGGCCGCCGATCCAGAAAACGCCGGGGCCGCTCCCGTCCCAGCGAACGGCGAGCTCGGTGCCCTCGAGCGCCACGCTGACGGTGCCGCGCGGACTCACCTGGCTCGCGGCCGTGATGCGCACGCTCGCGAGCGCATCGGCAACGAACGCCGACCAGGGGGCGGTGACATGTGCGGCCTGGAACAGCGTGCTCTCATCGCCCCGGTCCGCCGGGAGCCGCGGGTCCTCGGAGAGCGCTGCGAGCTCTCCGCCGTGCGCATAGCTCAGTCCATAGCCGCGCGGGAACAGCGCTCCCGAGGTCTCGTCGGCGTCGCCGTAGGTGACGGGCATGCCGGTCGCCGGCCAGGGGAAGCTCAAGCGCCCGGAGAAATCGAATTGCGGCCGACCGTCGGCGCGCGCCAGCAGCACATCGGCGATGCCGCCCGCCTCCGTGCCCGGTAGCCACGCCGCCACGAAGGCATCCGAGGCGTTGAGCTCGGGATTGACCCATAGCGGCCGCCCGGAGAGGAACACCGCCACCGTCGGGATGCCGCGCGCGCGCAGTTTTTTCAGCAGCGCGAGGGTCGAGCGATCGTGTGCGCCGAATGCGAGCGTTTCGCGATCTCCTTCGAACTCGGCATACGGTCCTTCGCCGAACACGACGATGGCCGCATCGGGCCGGGAGCGGAAGTGGCCGTCGGGACTCAGGACGACCGTGCCGCCGGCCGCGGTGACGGCGCCGCGCAGCGCTGCGTAGATCGAGGTCCCGCCGGGAAAGTCGGCGTTGCTATTGTGATCGCCCTGCCAGTCGATGGTCCAGCCGCCGGCCTGGCGGTCGATGCGGTCGGCGGCATCGCCGGCAACGAGCAAATGCGCGCGCGGCGAGAGCGGCAGGACATGCTGCGTGTTCTTCAGCAGCACCAGCGACTCGCGTACCGCGCGGCGGGCAATTTCCCGGTGTTTGGCGCTGCCGAGCACCGTGAAGTCGCCGGCGCCGGCACGCGTTTTGGGCGCGCCGCGCGCGAACAATCCGGCGCGCGCCTTGACGCGCAGGATGCGCCGCACGGCGTCATCGATGCGCTCCTCGGGGATCTCCCCGGCACGGGCCTGCGCCAGGGTGTTGGCGTAGATACGACGCCAGCTGTCGGGCGCCATGAACATGTCGAGCCCGGCGCGGATCGCTTCCGGACAGCTGAACTTGCTGCACCCCGGTACTTCCTCGTGCGCATTCCAGTCGCCGACGATGAAGCCGTCGAACCCGAGTCGCCCCTTGAGTATGGTGGTGAGGAGGTCGTGGTTGGCGTGCATCTTCACGCCCTGCCAGGCGGAGAAGGACGCCATCACGATGAGCGCGCCGGCATCGATCGCGGGCGGGTAGCCGGCGTCATGCACGCGCACCAGGGTCGCTTCACTGGCGCGGTCGTCGCCCTGGTCGCGGCCATCCTGCGTGCCGCCGTCGCCGAGGAAATGCTTCACGGACGAGAGCGTGTGGCCGGCGGACATGAAGGTGCCGCGGGCACGTTCTCCCTGGAGCCCGCGCACCATGGCGGCCGCGTAGGCGGCGACCAGCTGCGGGTCGTCCGAGTAGCTCTCGTAGGAGCGTCCCCAGCGCACGTCGCGTGCCACCGCCACGGTCGGGGCGAAGGTCCAGTCGATGCCAGTCACCGCCACTTCCTCGGCGGTCGCTTCCCCGATGTGCTCGATGAGCTCGACGTCATGGGCGGCGCCCAGGCCGATGTTGTGCGGGAAGACCGTGGCGCCGACGATCTTGGCGTTGCCGTGCACCGCATCGATGCCGAAGAGGATCGGGACGGGTGCGTGCGCAGCGGAGGGGCCCTCGAGCTCGGCGCGATAGAGCGCGTCGACCAGATCGAGCCAGGCCGCGGGCGTGGTGCGGACGTTGCCGCCGGGCGCCGAGCCGCCACCGGCGAGCACCGCGCCGAGCTTGTAGGTGCGCAGGTCGGCCGGCGTGAGCGAGGCGATGTCGGCCTGGATCATCTGGCCGATCTTCTCCTCGAGACTCATGCGCGCCAGCAGCGCATTCACGAACGAGTCCGTAGCGGGGTCCGCCGCGGAGTAGGGGCGCTCGGGCCACAGCCCCGGGTGCACCGTGGCGTCCGCTGCCGGCGCGACGGGCGCGGCGGCGAGCAGCACCGGCACGGCCAGCCCGCGCAGGCAGCGGCGCAGCACAGCGAGGCCCCGTGGTCTCTCGACTCGCATTGAAAACCCCCTCGGGGACAATTAGGCGACAAAAATGTCAGCGCTGTCAATCCGAGCGACCTTCCGCCGACATGGCCGGTGAGCGAAGATCGGCAGGCACGCAGCGCGCTTCAGCGAGCAAGGGGGGGATGGTGGAGGAGGCGGCAGCCACAATGCCGTTCGGGTGGGATGCCGCGATCGTCGCGCTCTATGTCCCGGCGCTGGTCCTGTTTGGCGCCTGGACGTCGCGCCGCCAGGAGCACGCGGAGGACTACTTTCTCGCCTCGCGCGGGTCGCGCTGGCCGGCGATCGGGCTGGCGCTGCTGGCCTCGAACCTGTCCTCGACCGCGCTCGTCGGGCTCGCCGGGGCGGCTTTCGCGACCGGCATCTCGGTCTACGACTACGAATGGTCCGCGGCCGTCGTGCTGGTGTTCTTCAGCACCTTCCTGCTGCCGTTTCTCCTCAGCAGCCGCGTGTACACCATGCCGGAGTTCCTCGAGCGCCGCTACGACGCGCGCGCCCGCGTCTATTTCGCGCTGCTCACGCTCTTCCTCAACATCACCGTCGATGCGGCGGCCGCCCTCTACAGCGGCTCGCTCGTCACCCGCGTGCTGTTTCCGGGCACGCCGCTGTGGCTGATCATCACCGCGCTCGCCGGCGCCGCGGGCCTCTATACCGTTCTGGGCGGATTGCGTGCCGTCATCCACACGGAAGTCGTGCAGGGAATCGTGCTGTTCCTCGGCGCCGCGGTGATCTCGGTGGCGGCGTTCGCGCACGCGGGCGGCTGGCACGCGGTCATGACCTCGGTGCCCCCGCAGAAGCTGTCGCTGATCCGCCCCGTCGGCGACCCCGCCGTCCCCTGGCCGGGGCTGCTCGGCGGGATTCCGCTCCTCGGCTTCTACTACTGGTGCACCAACCAGTTCATCGTGCAGCGCATGCTCTCGGCCCGCAGCCTCGAGCACGGGCGCGCGGGCGCCCTGTTCGCAGGTCTCCTCAAGCTCCCGGTACTCTTTCTTATGGTGCTGCCCGGCACCTGCGCGATCCTGCTGTTTCCGCACCTCGAGCGTGCCGATCTGGTGTACCCGTCGCTGGTGTTCAAGCTCCTGCCCCAGGGGCTGCTCGGGCTGGTGGCGGCGAGCTTTGCGGCCGCCACCATGGCTTCGGTCGCCTCGACGCTCAATTCCGCTTCCGCGCTCATCACCATGGACATCATCGGGCGCCGCATGCCCGCCCTTCCCGAGCGGCACATGGTGCGCATCGGGCGGGTGTCGACCGCGGCGATGCTGCTGGTGGCGATGCTGTGGGCGCCGCAGCTCGCGCACTTTCCTTCGCTGTGGCAATACCTGCAGGGGATGCTGGCCTACGCGGCTCCGCCCATCATCGCGCTGTTCCTCGTGGGCCTCTTCTGGCCGGGTGCCACGGCGGCCGGCGCCAGCGCCGCGCTCCTGCTCGGCACCGCCTGCGGCATCGCCCTTTTTCTTGCCAACGTGGTGTTCGGTCTTTTACATCTGCATTTTCTCTATGCGGCGCCGCTCCTGGTGCTGATCGATGCGGCGATTCTCATCGGCGTGAGCTGGTGGCGCGCCGAGGGCCAGGCCGCGCCCGAGGGGGTCATCTGGACGCGGGCCTACTTCCGTGCCGAGAGCGAGCGGCTCAAGCACGTGCCGGCGTGGCGCAACTACCGTGTGCAGGGCGCGCTGCTGCTGCTGCTCACGGCCTGCGTGGTCATCGTGTTTCGCTGAGGGGTAGACTAACGCGATGTATCTGCCGCCGCTGTTTCGCGAGGACCGGCTCGAGGTTCTGCACGGTCTCATTCGCAGCCACCCGCTCGGCCTCCTGATCTCGTACGGGTCGAGCGGGCTGCTCGCCAACCTGCTGCCGTTCGTGCTCGAGCCCGGGGGCGGCGAGCGCGGCGTGCTCAAGGCGCATATGGCGCGCGCCAATCCCCAGTGGCGCGAGCTCGACGGTCAGGCCGTGCTCGTCGTGTTCCGCGGCGCGGACGCGTACGTCAGCCCATCGCTCTACGCGACCAAGAACGAGACCGGCAAGGTCGTGCCCACCTGGAATTACGCGATGGTGCAGGCGCGGGGTCGGGCGCAGCTGCACGACGAGGTCGATTGGCTGACGCCGCAGCTCGAGGCCCTGACGAGGGGGCGTGAAGCGCAGCGCGCGCGGCCCTGGTCGATCAGCGATGCGCCCCGCGACTACATCGATGCGCAGAAGAAAGCCATCGTCGGCGTCGAGATCGGGATCGCCGCCCTCGAGGGCAAGTGGAAGGTGAGCCAGAACCAGCCCGAGGCCAATCGGCGCTCGGTGGTGGCGGGACTCGGCTCGGACGAAGCCACGCGCGAGATGGCGGAGCTGGTGCGCGCCTACGGCAAGCTCGAATAGCGCGCCACCGGCGTGGCGTCGCCCCCGCTCGCGTGGGAGATTGCGCAGGCGCTCGGTCTTGGCGCAGTCGGCCGCTGACCTGCCCGGTCAGGGGCGCTCGCGGGCACTGAGCTCGAGCCACGGGTGCTGCGTCCACCACTGCGGTTGAGCGTCGGTACAGCGCACGATCGCGACATAAAGCGACGGGTTGGCGGTGGCGCTCTCGAAATCGATCGAGAGGGGATAGGTGCCTTTCTTCAGGGGGACGATAAACGACTGCATGCGCTGCTCGTCGGGCCCGTCATTGGAGATCAGCACCGTGTTGCCGAGGCGCAGGCGCGCCCGACTCGCATGGACGCCAAGGATGAAGTAACCGTCCGCCGGGATCGCAAGATTCCTCACCAGGCGGCCTGTGACCCGCTCGCGACCCAAATCCTTGAGCGACAGGTTCTCCGTCGCGGTCCCTTCCCGCAGAGGCTTCACGGCGCCCTGCGCCTCGAGGTTTGCCCACGCCTCGGATGGATAAAGCGAGTAATGCCATTCGCCCGCGGCTTTTCCAGGCCGCAGACCTTTCGCGGCTGGCAGTGCGGCTCCGAACCTGAGGTTCACGGGTACCTCGCGATCGAACACCCCGCGCGTCGAAAGAAGCTTGAGGCGCGTCTTGCCGGGGTCCGAGACCATGATCGGCCCGGCCTCGTATCGCGGTGAGCCGGCGGTGGGCTCCGAACCGTCCGTCGTGTAATGGAGGTCGATGCGGCTGGCGAAAACCGCCAGCGCAACGGGCTGCCCCTCGAGCATGATGCCGGCGGCCGGCGCGACGTCGACGGAGTCCTGGGTATATCCGTGATACACGAACTTGAGTGCGTCGTAGGTCGCCTTGATCTTGAGGGAGTCGTGCGTCTCGTCCGCGTAGAGCTTCATGCGCCACGCGAGCGAGGGCGGCAGGGCCGCCTTGAGAATGGGCTCGAGATCGTCGAGCCCCATGTCCTTGGCGCCAAGGCCCTCGCGCCCCGCGATGTAGACCGCCTTGCCGCGGGTCGGCATCGACGCCAGCCGCGCGTGCAATCCCGCCTTGAAGGCGCCGTTGTCCCACCACATGGCGGGATCGAGAACGAGGTAACCGTCGAACAGCCGGGGCTCATGCTCGAGTACGTACATGAGGAACAGTCCGCCGAAGGAGTGCCCATGCACGAGATGAATGCCGTTGGTCGGGTAATGCTGATCGACGAACGGGATGAGCTCGGTCTTGAGGAACGCGAGGAAGTCCGACGCACCGCCGGAGCGTGGCTGGTCTTTGACGACGCTCGGTGTCAGATCCCGATCGCGGCTGTTGACCCCGTGCGGGTCGAAGTAGTTGGGGACGCTGACCACCACGACGGGCGGCATCATGCCGAGCTGGCGCATAAAATCGACGATCTCGATGACGAGCTTGGTATTCCAGTCACCATCGAGGACGTACAGGGTCTCGAAGCGCTCGCTCGGCTGCTTGCTCGACTCGACGGGCAGGTACACCTCGATGGTGCGGTCCTGATGAAGCACCTGAGATGCGATCGATGCGGTTTTCGCCGCCAGGAATTCGGCCTGGGCGTAGGAGGCGAAGCACAGCAGGGCGAAAATCAGCGCCACTCGGTTCACGATCTTCATCACACAGCTTCTCCGCTCGACTGAGCCGCTCGTTCGCGACATGTTGTTACGGGCGATCCTTTTGTATCAGAATCCGCCCGGGGGGCAACCGGATGAACTGGCGTCGGGCAGTCTGTCTGCTGATCTGTCTGGCTGCGGTCTTGGCAGCGGGTTGCGGCGGTGGTGGGGGCGGCGGCAGCTCGCCCAGTGTGACGATCGATCGAACCACGGTGGCCGTGTCCGCCAGCGTGACGGATTCGACCGTCAGTACGCCCACCGTGACGTTGACCGTCAGCAATGCGCCGAGCTCCGGGCTGTATCTGGCCGGCGCCAGCTCGAATAACGGCATTTCGACGCTATCGCCAGGCAATCTCTCGGGGTCCATGGCGGTGGTGGAAATCTTCCTGAAAACCCCCTACACCCTGGCGCCCGCCGCCTACACCGACACCGTCACGTTGAAGGTCTGCCTTGACGCGGGCTGCACGCAGCAAATCGCAGGCAGCCCCCTGACGGTGACCGTCACGTACACGATCAACCCGGCTCCCGCCGGCTCCGTGCCGACGATGTCGATATCCGCGACCAGCGTTTCGAAGCAGGCTTTACCGACCGATACCGTGCCTCCTGCTGGCGTCACGGTCGCGATTGTCAATGCGCCGACTTTCCCGCTGACGGCCACCGTGACCTCGACCACCAATGGCGTGGCCTCCGTCAGCGTCGACCCGCCTGCACCAACCTGGAACACTCCCCCCCAAGCCGGCTTTGGAGTGATCATCAACCTCAAGCCACCGAGCCAGCTGGCACCCGGTGTCTATACCGATCGGGTGATGGTGGCCGTCTGTCTCGATGCCGCGTGCGTGAACGAGCTGGCTGGCAGCCCGCAGACGGTCACAGTCACATACCAGGTTGGCAACAGTGTCCCGGGCAGCTATACGGTGAGCCAGGTGGCTGTTCAGGCGGTCGATCTCGCGGTCGACAATCAGCACTCGCTCCTCTACGCGGCAGTGCCTGCCTCTGCCCCGGCGAACGCCAGATCCGTGGCGATCATCGACCCGGCCACGGCGACGGTCACCTCCTACGTTCCTATGGGTTTCGACCCCGGCAAACTGGCGATGTCGGACGACGGCAGTTACCTGTACGTCGGCGAGAATAACGGGCCGCACGTCGTGCGCCTCGCGCTCCCGGCAATGAGCGTCGATGCCACCATCGTTCTTGCCAACGACGCGCAGGGCTCAGTCACCTGGCCGATCGACATCAAGGTGCTACCCGGGTCGCCCAAGACGATCGCCGTAGCCCGGGACTTTCAGAACGATACCCTGGTGCAGGGCGACGGCGTCGTGATCTATGACGACGTTACCGCACGTCCGAACATCGCCGGTCTGGACGCCCAGGGGAACGTCACGAATCAGATCGGCTATCTTGCCTGGGGCAGCAATACGGAAACGCTATACGGATCAGGTCGAGCTGAGCTCGATATCCTGAGTGTCGACTCATCGGGCGCTCAGGTGACTACATCGACCCGACCGGGGAACGTTACCCGGATCAAGTTCGTCGGTGGCACGCTCTATGCAGACAATGGCTACTTCTACGACCCCGGTTCGCTCATGCAGTTGGGGCCTCTCCCGGCTCCGAACCCGGCCGCGGTGGCTGCTGACGCTTCGCTGATGAGAGTGTACGAGATCACGAGCACTGGGGATGGAACGTCCTTCTATGTGTATGACGCTGGCACACTCGCGAGTCACGGCAGCGGCACCATCATGGGGGTGTTCCTCTCGAATCCCAGTATCGGAACGGCCCTCGCGCGATGGGGAAGCAGCGGACTCGCGTTCATGGCCACCGATCAGCAAGGCGTCGCCGATGCGCCAAACGATCAGGTCGTGTTGGTGTCAGGGCCGTTCGTAACTCAATAGGCGAGTGCCGCACCCCCGGGCCTCAGTCCAGAATCGTCGCGATCGTAGCGCCCTGTTTCAGCGTCAGGGTGACCGGCGTGCGCTCGGCGATATCCGCGAGCCGCGCGCGCTGTGTCTGATCGAGCTCGCCCGTGAGGCGCAGGTGACGCGTGATCAGGCGCTCCTTTTCCCGGATCTTGAGGTCGACGTCCACGTGGACCGCGCGTAGCGACCAATTCTTGCGTTGCGCATACATGCGCAACGTGATCGCCGTGCAGGCGGCCAGTGCCGCGCACAGCAGCTCGTGCGGCGCGGGGCCAAGATCCTGGCCTCCCAATGCCGAGCCCTCATCGCCCGTCAGGGAGTGATTGCCGGCGGTGAGGGCGACGCGGTAGTCGGTGGTACCGATGTCTGCCGTGGCGTGTGCCATGTGTTTCCCTCCACTCTACAGGTAAGGCGATACCAGCCAGCAAAGGGCGTTGCGCAATCGCGGCAGCAACGGTACCGCCTGGGTCTCGTGCGCGTTCAGCGCCGGCACCGCGCGTTCGCGCTCGGCGATGAACGCCGCAAGGCCGCCGCAGAATCGCTCATCGTACACTTCCACGGCGATCTCAAAATTCAGGCGCAGGCTGCGGGTATCGACGTTCACCGAGCCGATGTGGGCATAGCGACCGTCGACGACCAGCAGCTTCGCATGCGAGAACGGGGGCTGTTGCAGATGCACACGCACGCCGCGCGCGACCAGCGCCGGGATCCAGTGTAGCGTCGCCCAGTCGATGTAGCGCAGATTGCTGCGCCGGGGCAGCACCACCGACACCCTGACTCCCCGCAGCGCCGTGGCCTCGAGCGCCGCGACCAGCTCGAGCGGCGGGATGAAGTAGGGCGTCATGACCTGGACGTGGTGCTCGGCGCTCGCGAGTGCGCTCAACAGGATGAGGAGAAGCTTGTCCACATCCTGATCCGGTCCGCCGGTGATCACCCGGCAGATCGATTCCCCCTGTGCGCCCGGTGCACTCGGCAGGGGCAGCGGCTCGGCCGAGGCGAACTCCCAGTCCTCGGCGAAGGCTGCGGCAAGTTGTGCGACGACCGGGCCGCGGAGCCTGAAGTGGATGTCCGTCATACGGCGGCCCGTGCTGCCGCCGACCTCGCGCCCGCCGAGGTTCATGCCGCCGATGAAGGCGATCTGGCCATCGGCGATGAGGATCTTGCGATGGTTGCGGCAGTTGAGCGAGAGGCTCGGCGGCAACAGGCGCGGCGGCAGGAAGCGTGCGGTCGGCACGCTGGCGCGGCGCAGCAGCGGAACCACGTGTGGCCAGTCGTACCACTCACCGATGCCGTCGACGAGCACCCGTACGCGCACGCCGCGCCGCACCGCCGCTGCGAGTGCGGCGATGAATTCCCGACCGACGGCGTCGGTCTGAAAGATGTAGGTGGAGAGCCAGAGCGACTCGCGCGCAGCGGCGATGGCGGCCAGCATGCTCGGAAACGCCTGCTCACCGTTGTGCAGCGGCTCGATGGCGTTGCCGGCCTCGAGCGGGCGACGTGTCAGTGCATCCCCAATCCGCACCTGTGGGGCGAGGACCCCCGCGAGTCGGGCATCGGTGGGCGCGATCGCCGGCGAAGGCGAGCCGCCAGCCGAGGGCTGCCGGCGCCGCACCCGGTTGATGCCAAAGAGCCCGTAGAGCAGCGCGCCGCCGTAGGGCACGAGCAGACAGAGGGCCAGCCAGCTCAGGGCGCTGCGCGGGTCGGGCTTGGTGAGGAGCGCGTGCAGACCCGAGCCGAGCCCGGTGACCAGATAGAGCGCCAGGGTAAGAAGGCCGGTCACCCGGATATTGTCACCGATTGGCACTTGCCCCGCCGATCCATTGGACCTTCGTCTATGTGCGGGTGGAGAAAAGAGTGCGATAGTGGACTGAGCCGGAGTCGTCCGCGTGATCGTCACGACCTTCCCAAGAGCCGTGCGGCTCATCGACCATACGCTCATCCCGTTGCAAGACGGTACGACGCTCGCCGCCCGCATCTGGTTGCCGCAGGATGCCGAGCAGCATCCGGTTCCCGCGATCCTCGAGTACCTTCCGTATCGCAAGCGCGACGGGACCTACGAACGGGACGCGCTGACTCACCCCTATCTCGCGGGCCACGGCTACGCCGGCGTGCGCGTCGACCTTCGCGGCTGCGGTGAATCGACCGGCCTCCTGTCCGATGAGTACGCCACCCAGGAGCAGGACGACGGCCTGGAGGTGATCGCGTGGCTCGCGGCGCAGCCCTGGTGCAACGGCGCCGTCGGGATGATGGGAATTTCCTGGGGCGGGTTCAACGGACTGCAGATCGCGGCGCGCCGTCCTCCCGCGCTCAAGGCGGTGGTGTCCATCTGTTCGACCGACGACCGCTACGCCGACGATGCGCACTACATGGGCGGGACGCTGCTCAGTACCGCGGGTCTCGAGTGGGCCTTCTACTTTTTTGGCCTGATGTGTCTTCCGCCCGATCCGACGCTGGTGGGCGAGCGCTGGCGGGCGATGTGGCTCGCGCGCCTGCAGAACAACCCCTCGTTCCTGGAAAACTGGCTGCGGCACCAGCGGCGCGATGCGTATTGGAAGCACGGATCGGTGTGCGAGGACTATGCGCAGATCGAATGCCCGGTCTATGCCGTCGGTGGTTGGACGGATGGTTATAAGAATGCGATCCCGCGGCTGCTCGCGGGACTGAAGGTACCGCGCAAGGGTCTCATCGGCCCCTGGGCACACGCCTACCCGCACTTTGCGCTTCCCGGCCCCCAGATCGGCTTCCTGCAGGAAATCCTGCGCTGGTGGGACCATTGGCTGAAGGGCATCGACACGGGCGTGATGGACGAGCCGATGCTGCGCGCGTGGATGACGGAAAGCGTGCAGCCGGCGAGCCATCACGACACGCTGCCGGGACGTTGGGTCGCCGAGCCCGCGTGGCCGTCGCCAGCGGCGACCACGCGGCGGCTGTTTCTCACCGACGCGGGGCTGCGCGACGGCCCGCAGCCGATGACGGCGCACGCCGTGAGCTCGCCGCAGACGCTGGGCGCGTGTGCGGGCGACTGGGTTCCCTTCGGCCGCGGACACGATCAGGCACGCGACCAGCAGGAAGACGACGCGCGCTCGCTCCTTTTCGAGACCGCGCCGCTCGATGCGGCGATCGAGATCCTGGGCGCGCCACTCGTCACGCTCGAGGTCGCCTGCGACCGGCCGATTGCGAATCTGATCGTTCGGTTGTGCGACGTGCATCCGACCGGCGAATCCCTGCGCGTCAGCTACGGCGTCTTGAACCTCACTCATCGCGACAGCCATGGGGAGCCGAGCGCGCTGACGCCAGGGGCGCGTTACCGGGTGCGCATCCCGCTCAATCACGCGGGTTCGGCGTTTCCGCCCGGCCACAAGGTGAGGCTGGCGATCTCCACCGCATATTGGCCGATGATCTGGCCCGCGCCGCAGACGCCGACCGTACAGATCTTTGCCGGCACGCTCGATCTGCCGCAACGCGCGCCCAACACCGCGGACGCGAAGCTTTCTGCGTTTGCCGAACCCGAGACGGCACCGCCCGAGAAGCCGACGATTCTGCATCGCGATGGCACGCGGATCGAGCGCATCGATCGGCTTGGCCTGGAACTCGGCACACGCTACGAGTCGCAGTTCCACGTCGAGGAGAACGATCCGCTGAGTGCCGTCGCGGAGCTGCGCAATACCCAGACGCTGTCACGGAACGAATGGCAAGTCCGCATCGAGACGCGACTGCGGCTCTCGTCGACGGCCGATGCCTTCCGGCTGCAGGGGAGCCTGCGCGCCTGGGAGGGCCCGAACGAAGTGTGTCATCGCGACTGGGATCGCAGCATCCCCCGGGATTTCCTGTGACGGATCCATCCTTGCACGACGGGGTCATTCTGGCGGCGCGGGTGCTGCTCGCGGCGTTGTTTGTGATCTTCGGCTGGAGAAAGCTCAGGGACCGGGCCGGCACGGTGAGTCAGATGGCGCAGCTTGGCATCCCGGTTCCACCGCTGGCTGCCGCCGTTTCGACCTTCATGGAGCTTCCGGTTGCGGTCGCCGTCGCCGTTGGCGCGTTCGCGCGGCCGGCGGCTTTGGCCATGGCTTTGTACACGGTGGGGACCGCATTCTTCGGGCATCGCTATTGGACGGTGGCGGCAGCGGATCGAGTCGACCGCATGGATGGTTTTTACAAGGATCTCAGCATCGTCGGGGGCTTCCTGCTGTTGTATGTTGCCGGCGCTGGAAAGTACTCGATCGATGCATTGTGCGGCATCGCCGCGCCGTGAGCAGGGGACTCGTATGAAAACCGGTCGGGGTGATGAGGCCGCTGTCTCGCAAGGCGGCGCGGCGGCGTTGCACGGTGCCCATCTCAGGGCGCTGGAAGCGGTGTTTCGGCATCCGCCGGCGCACAACCTCGAGTGGATGGATGTGGTCTCCCTGATCGGGCAGATCGGCGCGGTGCGCGCCAGGGGTGGCGACAGTTTCAGCTTCGAGGTCGGGAGCGACCGGCTCCTGATGCACAAGCCGCATACCAAGGAGCTGAGCACTTCCGAGGTGGTCGACTTGCGGCATTTCCTCGAACGCGCCGGCTGGTCGGCGCAAGGCCCGGCGGCGCGCGCCGCCGATCGGGCGCCGGTGGCCCCGGTGCTCGTCGTAGCGATCGATCATCACGGGGCGAGGATCTACCGGATGGACACGGTCTCCGGCGACGCCTCGAAGCGGGAGATCACGCCCTACGATCCGCACCATTTCCTGCACCACATGGCGCACAAGGGGCAGTCGCGCGAGCGGGGTCAGCGGATGGCCGAGGAACCGGCTTTCTACGAGGCGATCGCCGTTGCGCTCGCCACTGGCGGCGCAATCGTCGTGGTGGGCCATGGGACGGGGACGAGCGACGCGGCGCAGCACCTCACGGAATACCTGCGCAGTCATCACCGGGAGACCTCGCAGCGCGTCGTGCGCGCGATCGCAGCGGACCTCTCCGCCATCACGCCAGCGCAGCTGCTGGCATTGGCGGAGCAGGCGCTGCCGGCGCCCGAGAGGCCTGGCTAGCGCCGTCCGTGTGGCGTGGCGGGAAGCATGAGCGCCGCAACGCCGGCGGCAGCGAGCGCCAGCGCGGCGGCCGTCGCCATCACCACGCGCGCCGTTGAGACCAGCGAGCTCGTGACGAGAGTGCCGAGGAGCGCGACCACGAGCAGCGCGGCCGCCGCGGCGACGACGTTGTTGATCCCGGAGGCGATTCCCGTGTCGCCGTCATTGACGGAGTTGAGGACGGTCGTGGTGAGGGGCGCTACGGTAATGGCCATGCCAAGGCCCAGCACCAGCATCGGCCCGAGGTAGATCCAGTACCGCGGCTCGCCGGCGAGGGCCGCCAGCCACGCAAAACCGACAGCCGCGACGACCGGGCCGACGGTGAGCGGCCAGCGTGCGCCGAACCGATCGGCCAGGCCACCCGACCAGCGCGACAGTACCGCCACGACGAGCGTGAAGGGCAGGTAGACCGCACCCGCCGCCGTCGCCGAGAAGCCGTGTGCCTCGATCAAAACGAACGGGAGAAAGAAGAAAGCGCCGCCGAGTGCGCCGTACAGAAACAGCGTCAGCAGGTTGACGCCACTGAAACTGGCCGAGCGGAAGAGGGCCAGCGGCAGCATCGGGGCAGGGGCGCGGCGCTCTTGCAGCACGAAGGCGGACATCAGCAGTGCACCCGCGACCAGCGTCCCGACGATCGTGACATCCCGCCAACCGAGCGTCGCGGCGGAAATCAGCCCGTACACGAAGCTCCCGAGGCCGGCGAACACCAGCACGGCGCCGCGCCAATCGAGGCCGGCCCGTGCCCGTGCGGCCGAATCCACGCTCTCCGGCAGGCGCCGCACGGCAATCCACACTGTTGGAATGGCGACCAGCGGGTTGATCAGGAAGATCGCACGCCACGACCAGTGATCGATCAGCAGCCCTCCGAGCAGCGGGCCCGCGCCGCCGGCTAGCGCTCCAGCTCCCGACCAGATCCCGATCGCCGTGCCGCGTTCGCGTGCGTCGAACGCGGCACCGATGATCGCCAACGAGCAGGGTATGAGCAGCGCGGCCCCGACGCCCTGGACGGCCCGTGATCCGATCAGGACCGCGGCGTTGGGCGCGATGCCACAGGCGACCGAGGCCAGCGCGAATGCGGTGATGCCGATGAGGAAGAGCCTGCGGCGCCCGAACCGGTCCGCGGCGGCGCCGCCGATCAGCAGCAGGGCGGACAGGCACAGCGTGTAGGCGTTGACGACCCATTGCATCGAGGCAAGCGAGGTATGCAGATCCGCCTGGATCTTCGGGAGCGCCACATTGACCACGGACTCGTCGATGTAAGCCATGGTCGATCCCAGGACCGCCACCGCCAGAATCCACGGCTGGTCTTGCCGCGGCTCGACGGACGCGGCGCGGGTGGAGCGGATGATCTCGGCGGCGCAGGGCTGCGTCATCTGCGTGGCTAATACCACCCATGCCGATAACGGCGGGGACGTCGATTAAGCCGGCCGCGTGCTCCAGCGTCAATAATGCAGGGGCGGCAACCGGCGGGGCTCGCTCAGCTCCGGTTTCCCGCGTGCGCGACGCCGCCTCTCGAGTGTCAGCGAAACCAGACACGCCATCACGGTGCTGACAACAACGAGCGCAATCCCGACTAATTGGCTTCTCACGCCGGTGCCCTCGAAACCCTGCGGCTATCACCTCGCGTCGGGCACATTGCAGGAAGCGGGGCGGCGAGGCCATTGTGCGTTGGTATCCCTTGATAACCGCCGACGAGGCAGGAAGGATCGGATCAGGTCACGGGAGAGAAGCAGTGCAACTGTGTGGGCATCTGAAACACGTCAAGACGGTCAAGGGTGCCGAGCGCTATGAATGCTCGGAGTGCGTGAAGATCGGGGCATCGTGGGTGCATCTGCGAACCTGCCAGACGTGCGCCGTCACGCTCTGCTGCGACAGCTCGCCGAACCGGCACGCCCGCGCGCACGCCCAGCACAGCAGCCATCCCGTCATCGCATCCGCGGAGCCCGGGGAGCGCTGGTTGTACTGCTACCCGGACGACCTCACGGCCGAGTATTGAGGTCCGGGGGCGGGCGGTCGCCGATACCATGGTTCAATGGCCGCGGCCCCAGGCAAATGGTCTGATCCGCTGAGCGATGGATCTATCCGTCATCACCCAGGGCGCGCACGCGCCGAGCGTAGCGCTGACGCTCAACCGTATGGCGCTTGGCGCCTTTTTCGCGATCAGCGGGTACCACAAGCTGTTCAACGCCTCCAGGCACGCGGGCCTGAGGCGCACGCTCGTGGACGATGGCGTGCACGTCGTGCCGGTCATGCAGTGGCTGCTGCCGAGTGCCGAACTCGCCGGCGGGTGCGCGCTCATTCTCGGCCTCCTGTCCGTGCTCGCGGCGTTCGGGCTCTTCGTGATCTGCGTCGGGGCGCTGGCGCTGGATGCGGTCAAGAGAATACGTGCCTGGCAGCCCCTCGATCGGGCCGACTGGCTGGGCGACCTGCTGTACCTTCCTGAGTCCCTCTATAGCATCGGGCTCGCGGTCGTGATGCTCGCGGGTCCGGGGCCGTGGAGCCTGGACGCGGCGATTTCGGCGCGGCTCGCGCAATAAGAGCCTGCGTCGATCAACCTGGAGTCGTCCATGAACAACGTGCAAGTCGAGCAGAAGAGTTACCAGATGCCTCCGCGGGAAGGCATCACGGTGGCGCATTTTCTCACCGTCGCCGACGTCGAGCGCTCGCTGCGCTTCTACGAGAAGGTGTTCGGCGGTCGCATTCTGAGCAGAGGCGACCGCGAGGGAGCACCTGGCTACCTGCAGATCGCCAATACCTGGCTCATCGTCAACGTCGGGGGCGGCCCGACCCCCGACAAGCCGACGGTGACCCTGAGTGTGCTGGCTGACCCAAACAAGATCGACAGCTTCATGAATATCCGCGTCGCGGACATTCAGGCCTGCTACCAGCTATGGAAGAGTCGCGGCGCCGAGTTCATCACGGAGCCGAAGGACAAGTACGGCGAGACGCGTTGCTACATCCGGGATCCCGACGGCTACATCATCGAGGTCGGACAGAGCAAGCCCGACTTTACGTACGGTTAACGCCGGGCACCGCGCGACCGGAGCGTGGTCGCGCGGTGGCGTTGCATTTCGTTACAACCGGGCGCCGCGACGATGGTGCGCCGCAAGATGCAGGAGTACTGCGGGCACCGCAATATTAAAAACTTCCACCTGCCACACGCGCATGGAGGGACCCGTGACGGACGCCCTACCGGAAACGGCGATTCCCGGCGCCGCGCTGGAATCGATCGTCAGGACCGAGGAGCTTCTCAAGCGTCCCGAGCGTCCACCCGATTATCAGCGCGAGACCGGCGCACTCGCCGCGCTGGTGCGCTCGCTGGCTGACTCGCCGGGCACCATCCTGCAAACACTGGCCGATACGGTCCTCGAGCTGCTGCGAGCCGATTCCGCGGGACTGAGTCTGCTCACCAGGGATGCAGAAGAATTCTACTGGGCCGCGATCGCCGGCGCGTGGCGGCCGCACGTCGGCGGCGGTACGCCGCGCGGGTTCGGTCCGTGTGGCGATGTGCTCGACCGTGGCGCGCCGATGCTGTTCACGCGCTGGGACCGCCGCTATCCCTATCTGGCCGCGGCAGTGCCGCTGGCCAATGAAGGGCTGCTCGTCCCGTTCTACGTCAAAGGCAAATGCGTGGGGACCATCTGGGCGATTGCGCACCACGAGCTGCGCAAATTCGACCGCGAGGATCTGCGGCTGCTCGAGAGTCTCGGCCGGTTCGCCTCCGCCGCGTACCAGGCCGCAGAATCAATCGAAAGTCTCAGGTCCGAAGTGGCGGCCCGCGAGCAGGCAGAGTTGGGCTTGCGTCGGCTGACGGATAGCCTCGAAGCCCAGGTTCGCCTGCGGACCGAGGCGCTCGCCAGAGCGCGGGCGGAGCTTGCGCACGCCGCCCGGCTGGCCACCGTGGCGCAGCTGTCCGCAGCGATCGCACATGAACTCAACCAGCCACTCGGGGCGGTCGCCGCGGATGCGTTGGCCTGCCATCGGTGGCTGTCGGCTGAGACTCCGAATCTGCAGCGCGCCAGGCTCAGCGCCGAGCGCATGGTGCGTGACGCGAACTCGGCTTGCGACGTGGTCAATCGCGTGCGCGCGCTGTTCAAGCAAGCCGGGCCCGAGGCCCGCGCAGTGGACCTCAATGAGGTGATCGGGCAGGTGCGCCAGCTGATGCTCGATGAGATATCGGGACACGGCGTCAGCATCGAGACGGACCTGCAGCAGGGTCTGCCGCTGATACCGGCGGACCGCGTGCAGATCCAACAGGTCCTCGTCAACCTGGTACGAAACGGCGTCGAGGCGAGCGAGGCCGTCTCCGGCGCTCCCGGGACTGTGCTGATTCGCTCGAAAAGCGACGGCCGCGGCTACGTTCGGGTGGAGGTCTGCGATTCCGGCTGCGGATTGCAGGACCTCGAGAGCATCTTCAGGCCCTTCGTCACCACCAAGAAAACCGGCATGGGCATGGGTCTCGCCATTTGCCGGTCGATCGTCGAGGCTCATGAGGGGCGGATTTCCGTCCGGCGCAATGAAGACGTCGGCGCCACCTTCAGCGTGGAACTGCCGCTCGTCCAGCAAAGACAGTCGCCCTGCGCAGATCAGGCTTTCGGCATCACCTGACTGGCGCCGCCGTGACCCCAGGTCTCGTGGTAATCGGGCGCCGTGCCGATGGCCTGCGCGCGTCGATTGATGGCATGTGCAGTGGTGCGGAATTCCTCCTCCGCGACCGCGCGCAGCTGCCGCGCCCCGGATCCGAATTTTTCCGCCCAGGAGGGAGCGTAGGTGAGGGTAATCAGGTAGCCGGCACGGCGATAAAGCTCTGTCAGCACCTGCCGTGAGCCGGCCTGCGCAACGTCCTGTCGAATCTCCTGGAAGACGCGACGCATGTCGGGCTCGCCGTCGATGTGACCATAGATGTCGTCGTGCGCAGCCATGATTGTGCTCAGTGGGGCGGAGGGCTCTGATTGGAGCACCGCAGACGCCGGAAGTCGCTTGGACGATGGTGTTAGTGCGAGGTGGCCGTATCCAGGCGCCGCGCCACTTCCGGCCAGTTCCACAGGTTCCAGATGGCCTCGAAATAGCTGGCCTTGGCGTTCTCGTACTGCAGGTAGTACGCGTGCTCCCAGGCGTCGAGCACGAGAAGGGGGACGGCGCCCTGGATGGTGCGCGACTGATGATCGTGGATCTGTGTCACCAGCAGTCGGGCCGCGGTGCGGTCCCAGACGAGCGCAGCCCACCCCGACCCCATGATGTCGGCCGCTGTCTGCGAAAATTGCTGCTTGAACGTCTGGAAGCTGCCGAACTCCCTCGCCAGAGCCTTGCCGAGCTCGCCGCTCGGTTCACCGCCTGCCTTCGGGGCAAGGCTCGTCCAGAACAGGCTGTGCATGATGTGCCCGGACACATGAAAAGCGAGCACCTGCGCCAATTGCCCGGCGCCGTTGGACCCCCCCCGCGCACGCATCTCCTCCAGCTGCTCCAGGGTTCGATTCGCGCCCTCCACGTAGGCCCGGTGATGCTTGTCGTGATGCAATTCCATGATGCGTCCCGAGATGTAGGGCTCGAGCGCACCGTAGTCATAAGGAAGCGGGGGAAGCTCATAGCGCGGCATCGTATTGCTCCTCGGCTGCGGCACTCCCTGGTGGACCACGCGGCTTTGCGATTGTTCCGCGCAAGGGGCGCGAGCGGAAGCCA
Organism: uncultured Gammaproteobacteria bacterium; assembly: GCA_963802645.1. Lineage (GTDB taxonomy): Bacteria > Pseudomonadota > Gammaproteobacteria > Steroidobacterales > Steroidobacteraceae > 13-2-20CM-66-19. The sequence continues at coordinate 303,268 of CAWDJK010000004.1, forward strand.
TACCTTGGTGCAATCGAGTCCCGATCAGCTAAGCGTAACGGCGGGCTACGCGGTGTCGCGTGCCGGGCGCCCGAGCGCGCTGGAGACGGCCACGAGCATCTCCCGTCCATCGAACGGCTTCTCGAACAGCCGGTAGCAGGGCGGCCCGTCGCCGGAAGATCGCTTCGCCATGGCGGCGTGACCGGTCATCAGGATGATCGGCAGCTCCGGTCTCGATGCGCTGGCGAGCCGCACGAGCTCGAAACCGTCGATCGTCGGAAGGTCGATGTCGGAGATGAGGCAGTCGATATCCGCCAGGCTGCCGCTCTCGAGCAGTGCCGCGGCGGAGCCAAACAGGCGCACCCGGTGGCCCGCGGACTCGAGCAGGTCTTCGAGCGACTCGAGAACGCATCGATCGTCATCGACCACGGCCGTGATGAATTTGCGCGGGGGGGTACTCACTGCGCGGGTTCCACGTCAGCTTCACATGCTCCGGGAAATCGACGCGCCGCTGTAGCCCGCGGCGAGTGCGGTCGACGGTAGCCATGGTGTCGGCTGCGCAGTAACATGAAGCCGGCAAAGATCCGATTTGCGAGTCTGAGCACGTCTGAGTGATGACGACAGACCCCGTCGTGTTGATCGTCGACGACGACCGCCGCCTGCGCGAAGCGCTGCAGGACCTGTTGGCCGCCTCCGGTCTGCGCTCGGTGGCGTTTGATTCCGCCGCGTCATACATGGCTCATCCGAAGCCTGAGGCCCCGGCCTGTCTGCTGCTCGACGTCGAGCTGCCGGACATCAACGGCCTCGATCTGCAACGGCAAATGGCGAGCGGATACCATCCGCCAATCGTCTTTGTCACCGGTCATGGCAACATCCCCTCCAGCGTTCGCGCCATCAAGGCGGGAGCCCTGGATTTCCTGACGAAGCCGTTCGACGAACAGCAGCTCCTGCAAGTGGTCGCGGCAGCACTCGAGCAGGACCGCGCGCGCCGCGCCGAGCTCGCGGCCCTGCATTCCCTGAAGCAGCGGTTCCGGTCACTCACCCCGCGCGAGCGCGAGGTCCTGCCACTGGTGGTGAGCGGTCTTCTCAATAAGCAGGCGGCGGCGCACCTGGGAATCAGCGTGGTGACCTTCCAGGTACACCGCACCAAGGTGATGCGGAAGATGGGTGCCGACTCGCTGGCCGACCTCGTGCGGATCGCCGGCTCGCTGCAGATCCCGGTCTCGCATAGCCGACACGCCTAGACCGATCCTTGCGTGCATGACGACGAGCTGCGCGAGCGAGCGAGTCCGCATCTTGCGCATCATCCTGCCGCGGTGAGCTTTCACCGTGATCTCGCTGATGCCGAGCTCGGCCGCGATCTGCTTGTTCAGTCGCCCCAGTACCACCAGTGCCATGACCTCTCTCTCACGACGACTGAGCGTCGCGTACCGCCCGCGCAGCGAGCGCACCTCGACGTTGTAGTCGAACGAACTGCGACTTCTCTCCAGCGCCTGCGCAATGGCCGTCCGCAGCACTTCGTTGTCGAAGGGCTTGATCAGGACCTCACCGGCTCCTGCTTTCATGACCCGGACGGTCATCGACGCATCGCTCACACCCATGATGAATATGATCGGAAGGTCGGGGTGATCGGCTGCCAGGCGTGCGACCAGTTCCGGACCGTCGGAGCCGGGAAGCAAGGCATCGACCACCATGCAGCTCGGAGAGGTCGGCGCGCAAACGGGGAGTGCGCCGGGCCCGGCGCAGGCCTCCCAGCGCCAACCGCCGGAGTCATCGTCGCAGACCAGATACACGCTTGGCGGCGGCGCGGACCCGCAGTGGTCGTTCGCGGGGCGCCTATCGGTGTCCGGCAAGCCCGGGAAGACGTGGCTGGGTTGCAACATGGGGCGGCCTCCTGGTTTGCCTCACCATGATTGCGCCGCGGAATGCTCCGACACCATCACATCTTTCCATTAGATGGAAACCGCATCCCGCGTAATCGCGCCGTCATCTTTGGGATAGAGCAACCGGCCATCGGGCAGGCGGGTTGCGCCGGAAGTCAGTTCGGCCGCCTCCACCGCTCGCGCTCCGAGGATATGCAGCACCGTGAAGCCGCCGGCGAGCAGGTAATCGGCGATGATGCGGCGGTGACAACGCCACCAGACCGCTTCCGAGCACATCACGGCGCAGCGGCTCGAAGTCGCGAGGTCGCGCAGTGTCTCCATACCTGCAGCGAACTCGCTCGTCATGGCGTAATCCGCATAATTTCGAAACGATTCGTTGCGCCAGAACGCGTTCAGCGAGGCCGGCGCGCCTCGTGGCCGATGCCTTCGGCCGCCAAGTTCCGGGAGATGCCGATAGTGCATACCAACGTCAGCCAGTGATGTCGGCAGTGCCTCGATGTTGAACTGGGGGTTCTTACGTGAGCGCGGCAGCGCCCTGACATCGACAACGACCCGGACGGCCGCTTGAGTCAGCAAGGCCGCGAACTCCCCGAGCGTGCGGGTCGAGTGGCCGATGGTGTGGACAGTGCAACCGGGTGCGGTGCTGCTCATCGGCGCCGTAGGGCGGTGGGCTTATGCAGGGCGACGTGGTCGGTTTTGTCGCTCTTGATTTCGTATTGCGGATCTTCCGCCGTGGCGTGATGGATGTAGCCCTTCCAGTCGAGGTCCTGTGTATGCACGGCGATGATCGTACCACTGACCCGACCGGCCTCCGACCGCCAGCTCACATGGTCACCGATGCGGAACGTCCGGGGCATCAGTGACAGGTCTGCGCCGCGCGCTCGCTCGCCGAGCGCATCGCCGAGGATGAGAACCCGCAATCGTCCACAGCCACCGCGCGCAGGCGGGGGAGCGGGCGCTGCACCCACGTATGGCGCCACGGGCGGCAGAACTGGGTGCCGGGCATTCGCGCCGGCAACTGGACTTCCTCATCCATCACCCAGGTCCGCGCTCGTGCCTCGGCAACGAGCTCCGGCCACAGCTCGTTCAGAATCGCCATGAGCGTCGCGAGGGGTGCCACGTAGATGCCGGTGCTGAGGCGGGCGCCCATCCCGACCAGCCGTTCCGCCACCACGGGCGCGGGGCGCTTGATGAATCGCACGGCGTGTCTTCCCGGGTCCCCGTCCTCGGCGCCGAGCAACAGGTAGTCGTGCCCGGGCTCACTCGAGCAGGCATCGAGCGTGAGCGTCACGACCTGTCCGGGCAGTCGCTCGAGGGCCTGGACGGCGCGGCGCACACCCGCAATGAAGGCTTCCTGGCTCGCACAGAATCTGTCGGCGGGCTGCAGCACGACGAGAGCATTTTTCCCGGCCTCGCGCTCGATGAGCGCCAGCGCGGCGGCGAGCGTCACGGTCGCCCGACCGCTCAACTCATCGACGATGCGCCGGCCTTTCGCCAGGCACCACAGAGGATCCGACCACCACTTGCGATGAGCCTCCGCGATCGTCGCGAGAATGCGTTGTGGCCTCGCGATGCATAGCGCCCGGTGCAGGCTGCGCTGGATCATGGCCGGGGATTCCTGGGTTCTGCAGTACTGGATTGGCACCGGCCCCCGCGTGGTGAGCTGTGTGCGGTCGCCGTCTGCCTGCACGATGCACCAGAGCGGGAGTTCACAGGATTCATCGATCATGAGCCGCCCTAATCGGCACGCGCCGCGAGCTGCGACCTCGCGCGGGCCACGACGTCTTCGGACACGGGCGACGATCCGCGTCCCCAGCCATTGCGGATGTAGGTGAGGACCGCCGCGACCTGGGCATCATCGAGCTGCGCGCCGTAGGAGGGCATGCCAGGTGCGGTCGGCTCAGCCGCGGTGCCGACGCTGCGGGCGCCGCGCAGCACGACCCGCACCAGGCTTGCCGGATCCGGTGCCCGCACGAGTGAGGAGTCGGCGAGGGATGGAAACAACAGCGGCGTGCCGTGACCGTCGAGGCCGTGACAGGCGGAACACTGATCGCGATAGATCGCTCCACCGGCGATCATCCTGGGATCGCTGGCACTGAGCGCAGGAGGCAGCTGGCTCGCGCTCCCGACCGACTTGAGATAAGTGGCGATGGCCGCGAGATCCGCATCGGTCATCTGCGAGGTGGAGAGCTCCACCACTTCGGCCATGGGTCCGGTCGCAGCGCTGATCCGGTTGTGGCCGGTCTTGAGATAGCCCACGATCTCCTCGCTCGTCCAGCCGCCGAGACCGAGGTTCTGGTCGTCGGTGATGCTCGGTGCGAACCATCCCTGCAACGGCGATCCTTCGAGGTACCGGCTCTCCTTGTCGCCGCCGAGGAATGACTTGGCCGTATGACAGGCCGGACAATGCGCGGGTCCGGTCACGAGGTACGCGCCGCGATTCCATTCGCGGGATTTGTGCGCGGCGGGCTGATATTCGCCTGCGGTGAAGTACAGTCCGTCCCACACGCTCACCACCGCGCGCACGTCATAGGGGAAGGGCAGGGTGTCGGCCTCGACCGGGTTCCTGACCGGCGGCACGGTATTCAGGTAGGCCCGCAGCGCCAGCACTTCCGCGCGCGACATGCGGGTGTAAGCGTTGTAGGGCATCGCGGGGTAGAGGCGCGAGCCGTCGGGCCGGCGTCCGCGGCGAACTGCCGCATCGAACTCATCGTCGGTCCAGCCACCGATCCCCGTCTCCCGATCCGGCGTGATATTGGAGGCCAGGAGATCGCCGAACGGAGTCTCGATGGCGCGGCCGCCGGCGTACGGCTGCCCGCTGCCGGGAACCGTGTGGCACGAGGCGCAGTCCCCCACCAGCGCGAGATAACGCCCCTGTTCGAGCTGCGTGAAGTCCTGCGGATCCACCTGCCCGCCCCACCCGCTGATGGGCGCCAGCAGGATAGCGGCCGATGTCAAAGCGGCCCGCAGGAAGGAGGCGCGTGCGCGGCTACGCATCGACGAGCTTCCCGGGTTTCCTGAGGTATTGATTGCGGATGGCGGCGGCTGACCAGTAGGCGAGCGCTCCAACCGTTCCGGTGGGGTTGTAGCCGGCGTTCTGCGGGAAGGCACTGGCGCCGGTCACGAACAGGTTCGGCACGTCCCAGCTCTGCAGATAGCGATTCAAGGCGCTGGTGTTGGGATCCGCTCCCATGATGACGCCGCCGTTCAGGTGCGTCGTCTGATATTGAGTGATGTCGTAGGGCCCGGTGCGGTAAGTCTTCACCACCTCCCGTGCGCCCATCCCCTGGACGATCTCGGCAAACTTGTCGGTCAGGAAGCGGTTCTGCCTGATCTCGTTGTCATGCAGATCGATGGTCATACGCATCAGCGGTCGCCCGAAATGATCCTTATAAGTGGGATCGAGATCGAGGTAGACGTCGCGGTAGGCGTAGAAACTGCCATGCACGCCGGTGCCGGGCTTTATGGTGCTCAGGTAGTTGTCGCGCACCGCCGCTTTCCACGCGCTGCCCCAGCGCGGTGTCCCGGGAGGCGTCGGCGTGGTTTCGATCGGCCGGGCGCCGGTCTGCACATGGCCGACGTAGCCGCCTCCGACGAAGCCGTGGGGGCCGTGGTCGAAGTTGTCCCCATTGAACTCATCGACGCACATGCCGATCGAGCCCGAGGCGATGAAGGGATTGAAGTTGAACTTCCTGTGATCGAAGAATCCGACGGCCGTCGATACGGTCTGATGCGTGTAGTTGCGGCCGATCACGCCTTTCTGAGAAACCGGGTCATAGGGCCGGCCGATCCCTGAATGCAGCAGCAGCTGCACATTGAAGAGTGAATACGCCGCCAGGATCACGAGCTCCGCCGGCTGTTCCCATTGTTCCCCGCTCGTGTCGACGAACGTGACGCCGGTCGCACGCTTGCCGGAAGAGTCGGTGTTGATCCTGACCACCTCCGAGTTCGTGCGCGCCGAGAAGTTGGGCTTGCGTAGCAGCACCGGCAGGATGGTCGTCTGCGGGCTGGCCTTCGAGTAGTTCGCACAGCCGAACCACTCGCAGAAACCGCAATAGGTACAGCCGCCGAGCCGCAACCCGAGCGGATTCTGGTAAGGACGCGAGAGATTGGCGGAGGGCTGAGGAAAGGGCTTGTAGCCGAGCTCGCGCGCCGACCTGGCAAAGAGCTGATAGCCGAAGGGCTGTTCCTGCGCGGGATTCGGGTACGGCCGGGAGCGCGCTCCCTCGAAGGGATTTCCCCCGTCCTGAATCTTCCCGTTGAGGTTGCCGGCGGTCCCCGATGCGCCGCACAGATACTCGAACTTGTCGTAACAGGGCTCGAGCTCCTGGTACGTGACGCCCCAGTCCTGGATGGTCATGTCCGGTGGCAGGAACTTCGCCCCGTAGCGCTGCGTCAGGTGGGTCTTGAGGACGAAGTCCGACGGCAGGAACCGCCAGATCTCGCCGTTCCAGTGGACGCCCGCTCCACCGACGCCGTTGCCCGGCATGAACGCGCCCCAGGAACGAATCGGGAGCGCCGTCTCGCTGACCTTGTTGCGGAAGGTGAAGGTGTTCTGCGCGGGCGACAGGAAGAGCTCATGGCGGATGCGATAGCGCAGCTCGTCCTGCATATAGGTCGGCGGGAAATCGGTCGGGGAGTCCCGCCAGGGGCCGCGCTCGATCGCGATGACCTCGAGTCCCTCCTCCGTGAGCTCCTGCGCCATGATGGCGCCCGTCCAGCCGAGCCCGATGATGACGACGTCCTTCTTCGGGAGCCTGCGTGACATGACCACCTTAGCCACCCTTCGGAGTCCACTCCGCACGGCCGCTGATGCTCACCGGCGGTAGCGGGAAGCGCTCGTTGTGCCGGTTCACCCAGTCGAGGTAGTTGTAGCGCGCACCCGGGAAGCCGATCATCTTCCAGGCCACCATGTCGCGATTGCCGCCGTACACCGGGTCGGCAAAGAAACCCATCTGGATGTCCCTGATGGCCTGGTCGAAGAATGCCTGGCCATCGACACCCTCGAGCTTGAGCTCCCCCTTCTCGAGCGCCTGGAGTACGGCGTCCTGTTCGTTCGCGGCGAGGTCCGCGAACACTTTGCCCCCGTGCTGGGCGGCGCAGGCGCGATCGAACGCCGCCAACCACTCGCGGTACTGCTGGGCAGGGCTCTCCGGAGACTGTGAGCCCTGGTTTTTGGCTCCGGACTCGAAGGGTCCCGCTACATAGAGACCTTCCCGCCGGCCGTAAGGGCCGGCCAGCTGACGGTCCACGAATACCGCGCACCCCGCGTCCTTGCCCCCCGCAGTGTCGGCATCCGCTGGAATGATCCGGTTCGCGAGGGCCTCCACGGCGCGGCCCTCGGCGGCGGTAAAATACAGCCAGGGACCGGGAGTGGCTGGAGGAGGGGGGTTGCCCGCATTGGGGACCCAGGGCAGGCGGCCGGCGATCGTCTCAGCGCGGCTCACCCCCGCTCCGACCAGCATCACCGCACCGCCGGCAGCCAGCACTTCCCGGCGGCTCAGCTTGCCCGGGCTGCGCGAGTCTTCATCCACGGGGCTTCCTCCACGCCACTCACACGCGGGATTAGTCAAGCACGGGACCCGCTTGCGGTCTCTTGGACCATGGTGTCGGTCGATACCCGACTGTCAGGAGCCCGAGTCGCTACCAACGTCCAATCGACGTGGCGCGAGACGTTTGGTGCGATGCGCGTCAACCGAAGTCCGAACGGGAGGATCGTTCGTCATGACCCACAATGCACAGCACAAGAGCCGGACCACCACCCCGCTGCGTGGTGCTTTGGTCACCCCCACAGACCTCTCGCCGCAGGCGACCCGCGACATCAGCGGTGCAATGAATGCGATCCTGGCGGATGTGTTCTCCCTTTACCTGAAAGCCAAGAACTTTCATTGGCATTTGAGCGGTCCGCACTTCCGCGACTATCACCTGCTCTTCGATGAGCAGGCCGATCAGATCTTTGCGATGACCGACCCCATTGCCGAACGCGTTCGCAAGGTGGGCGGCGCGACCTTGCGTTCCGTCGGACAGATCGCGCGGATGCAGCGCATCGCCGATAACGATGCGGATTACGTCGAGCCGTCCGACATGCTCGCCGAGCTCCGCGAGGACAACAAGACGCTCTCGAGCCGGCTACGCGAGGCGCATCACGTCTGCGAAGAGTATGGCGACATCGCGACGGCGAGCCTCATCGAGGTGTGGATCGATGAGACCGAGCGGCGTACCTGGTTTCTCTACGAGGCGAGCCGCCGATCAGATTCGGCCGGGCGCTGAGCGCCGCACTCGAGAAGCGCCCGCGGCTCAGGTTGCGGCAGTGGGCCGGGTCGGCGTGTCGTGCGCGTGCCGGGCGTACAGCGTCATGAGGATCAGCGCCCAACCGCCGAAGAGCATGTCGATGCCGACCAGCAGCCCAAGCGCCCAAAACGCCGCGCCCGGCAGCAGCACGACAAGCACCACTGCGAGCACGATGTCGAGGATGCCGTTGGCCAGCATCCACCCCCAGCGGCCCGAGAGCGCCCGGCGATGGTCGAGCGCGTACAGGATCGTCAGGATGCCGTCGAGGAACAGGAAAGCGGTCAGTACGGCGATCAGCGACACGACGCCCTGCAACGGCCACCACAGGAGCAGCACGCCCGCGGCGACGGTAACGAGCGCCGAGAGCAACGACCAGGTGAAGCCCGGCACGCGTCCGATGCGCAGTGTCGCGACGAGGCCGACGCAGCCGCTGACCAGGAGCAGCGAGCCGAAGAATACGGTCGCCGCCACCGAAGCGATGACCGGTACCAGGATCGCAACGCTGCCCAGGATCAGCAGCACGATGCCCTCGACGAGGAAGAGCACCCCATGGTGTCTGAGCGCGGCAGGGCTGGGGTAAGGGACGGCGGCTCGAGGCGAAGGAGTTGACATGCGAGGTCGTTCCTTGGGCTGGTCAGGTTGGTGCGCCGCAGGGAATCCTACGATGCGGCGGGCACGGTTCCATTGCACCTTGGTCTACGTACCAGCTGCCTCATTACACCTTTGTGCAACTGTATTCAGCTGGACAGTGCGGTTTACTCGATGTAACCGGCCGGGCAGGCGGCCTTCACAGCTGCCACGAGGGAACAGTCATGAGATCCAACAGCAAGCTTGCGGCGGGCGCAGCACTGCTCGTCGCCCTGGGTGGCGCGGCCGCTTACGCCCAGGAAAAGTACTCGCTCATCTCCCCGAGCGGAATCAAATTCTCCGACTTCAGGGGATACGAGGACTGGGCCTTGGTTTCCTCGGCGCGTACCGATGAGGTGCAGAAAGTGATCGTCGGTGACCCGATCATGATCAAGGCCTTCAAGGCCGGCGTTCCAGCGAACAGCCAGCTCTTCCCGGACGGCTCGAGGATCGTGAAGCTGCAGTGGAAGTTCAAGAAGAGCACCGAGGCACAGTTTCCCGTGGACGTGCCGGCCGCATTCACGCAGGCTTTCGTCATGGAAAAAGACAGCAGGAGATTCGCCAAGAGCGGCGGGTGGGGGTACGCGGTGTTCAACTACGACGCCGCATCCGGCAAGTACACGGCTGACGCAACGAGCGCTTCGGACTGCGGGTTCGCGTGCCACACCGTGGTGAAGGCCAAGGACTACATTTTCCATCCGTATGAGAAGCGCTGAAACGCGCTTGCCGTCCGGACCGCGTATGGAGCCGCAGTGACCGCGGCAGTCAGCCGCGGTCGCTGTGTCAGCGGCGCTTGCCTTCGAGCGACCGCTCCTCGCCCAGGGTATAGAGCGCGTCGGGGAGCGCTTCGAGTCTCTCCCGCGGAATCGGTTTGCCGCTCTCGTCGGACAGACCGTAAGTGCCTTCGTCGATCTTCTGCAAGGCACGATTGACACGCTGCAGCCGCTCGACGCTACGGCCTACCAGATTGTCCTCCCGCTCCAGAGCGTCGAGTCCCTGCGCGTCGTCTTCCTGCTCCAGCGCACCACCCGTGCGCTGCGTCTTGATTTCTCCTTCCTCTGATTCGGCCGCATCCGAGGCGGCGATGAGGCTCGAGCGCAATCGCAGCAATTCCTGACGCTGCTTTTCGAGGAATGCCGCGTCGATTCCGGGCCCGGCGGTTTTCATCGGGTCAGCATATCACGCGGCTGCAGGCTCAAAGCTTGCCGACGTCCAGCACCGCCTGCGCGAAGGCCTGAGGCGCTTCCTGCGGGAGATTGTGTCCGATGCCGCCGCTGATGTTCCGGTGCGCATACTTACCGGTGAACCGGCTGGCGTAGGCGCTGGGTTCCGGATGCGGCGCTCCATTCGCATCGCCCTCCATCGTAATGGTGGGCACACTGGTCGCCGGAAACGCCGCCAGACGCTTCTCGAGCTCGTCATAGCGGGATTCGCCCCGGGCCAGTCCCAGCCTCCAGCGGTAGTTGTGGATCACGAGCTCGACGTGGTCGGGATTGTCGAGCGCCGTCGCGGAGCGATCGAAGGTGGCCTGATCGAAATTCCACTTCGGTGAGGCCAGCTTCCAGATGAGTCTCGCGAAGTCGTGCCGGTACTTGTCGTAACCCTTGGCGCCGCGCTCCGTAGCAAAGTAATACTGGTACCACCACTGCAGCTCGGCCGCCGGGGGGAGTGGTGCCTTGCCGGACTCCTGGCTGCCGATCAGATAGCCACTGACCGAAACCAGCGCCTTGCAGCGCTGCGGCCAAAGGACCGCAACGATGTCTGCGCTTCTGCCACCCCAGTCGAAGCCGGCGAGCGTCGCGCTCCGGATCTCGAGCGCATCCATGAGGTCGACGACGTCGGTCCCGAGCGCCGCCGGCTGGGCGTTGCGGACCGTCGAGCTCGAGAGGAATCGTGTGGGTCCGTAACCGCGCAGGTACGGGACGATCACCCGACAACCTGCCGCGGCCAGAATCGGGGTGACGTCGATGAAGCTGTGGATGTCGTACGGCCAGCCGTGGAGCAGGATGACCGGGGATCCATTGGCGGGGCCCGCCTCGACGTAGCTGACGCTCAGGGGTCCGGCGTTGACCTGCTTGAGTGGGGGAAACGCGCGGTCGGCGTTGCTCGCGCCCGTCGTCTTTTGTGCCTGCGCGACCTCCTTCACATCGAGGAGCGAGGCGGCGAGAGTCATCGCACCACCGACAAATCGGCGACGATCGAGGCTGTACGGCATGGCTGTTTCCGTGTGAGGTGAAGTAGTGGAAATCCCGCACCGCAAGATCACAGCAGAAGGTCATCGCGATGCCGATAGGACGTTGGTATCGCATTCGACTTCACACGCGGATGCGGGCAGTATTCGCTCGTGCTCAACTTCGATCTGACTCCACCCAGCGAGCAGCAGCGCGCTGCGATCACGGCGGCACTGACGCCTGATGAGCGGCACGTCCTGCTCGCCCACGGTACGGAAGCCCCCTTCTGTGGTGTGTTCCTGGATAACCACAAAGACGGCACCTACACATGCCGCTTTTGCGGGCTGCCGCTGTTCCGATCGAACGCCAAGTTCGATTCCGGAACCGGGTGGCCGAGCTTCTTCCAGCCGTTCGCCGAGCGGCACATTCGGCGGGTGCGTGACACGAGCTACGGAATGATGCGTGTGGAAGAGGTCTGCGCGCGTTGCGGCAGTCATTTGGGTCACGTGTTCCCCGACGGCCCGCCGCCGACTGGTGAGCGCCACTGCCTCAACTCCGTGTCGCTTCTCTTCACGGAGCAGGGTCACGCCTTGCCGGACGTGCTCGGCCGAGGGCCTCCCGAAGGACAAGTACTGCCTTAAGCTCGGGCTGTCGGTCCGCAGCCGCGGCGATACCTTGGTGCACTGGCTCGGGCCGGTGTCTCCGTGTTGCCATCATTTGCATATCTGCAGACCAAACGAGGCGCTCCATGAGGATCCCGGCGTTGCTTTTCGGCTTGCTCGTCACGTGCGTCGCCTCCATCGCTCGTGGTGAGGTGAAGAACGTGGTCCTGGTCCACGGGGCTTTTGCCGACGGCTCAGGCTGGAAGCCGGTGGCCGGCATTCTGGAGAAGGGCGGCTACACCGTATACGTTGTGCAGGAGCCGCTCACCTCCTTCGCCGCCGATGTGGCGGCGACCCGTGCCGTGCTCGACCGCTCCGGGCCGTGCGTGCTCGTGGGTCATAGCTGGGCAGGGATGATCATCACCGAGCTGGGCGCTCACCCTTCGGTCAGGAGTCTGGTTTATGTCGACGCCTTCCAACCGCAGGTCGGAGAGACGGCGGGTGGGCTGCAGAACAAGACCCCGCCCGCCGGTGGCAAGAATGTCGTGCCCTACGGTGCGGGATTCGTCTATATCAAGCCCGAGGCCTTCGCCGCGGACTTCGCCGGCGGTGTGCCGCAGTCCGTAGCGCACTTCATGGCAATCTCACAGGAGCCGATCGCGGTCGCGTCTTTCGATGCGACGGTGACGGTCGCAGGCTGGTCGAAAAAGCCGAGCTACGCGACGGTCGGAACCAAGGATCGCGAGATTAATCCGGAGCTGCTGCGATTCATGGCCAGGAGAGCCAGGTCCGAGACGATCGAGCTGCCGGCTCCCCATGCGGTTTTTCTGACGCACGCCAAAGAGATCGCCGCGCTCATCGAGAAAGCCGCGAAGTCAGCCGAGTAATCCGCACTGCGCGACGCGCTCTCGTTCAGGGTGCCGGCAGCACCGGCTCCGGCGTCCGCGCCTGTCGTAGCGCCGCGAGTCGGGCGTGAATCGCCTGAACGACGACCGAGCCCTCACCGACCGCGGACGCCACCCTCTTCACCGAGCCGGACCGGACGTCACCCACCGCGAATACCCCCGGCAGGTTGGTCTGAAACACGTTGAATGGCGAGGGGGCATCCGGGCCGCAGGCCTCCCCGGTCAGGATGAAACCACGGTCATCCAGGCGTACCACATCCCTGAGCCACCCGGTGCAGGGATCCGCACCGATCATGATGAAGAGTCCGCCGACCGAGCGCTCGGCGATGGCCCCTGCGCTGTCGCGGATCTTGAGGCCGCGCAGGCGCTCGTCGCCCGAGAGCTCCGTCACCTGAGAGCCGGTCTCGATGCTCACATTGGCCGCATGACGCAGACGCTCGTGGAGATACTGCGACATGCTGTCGGAAAGATCGCGTCCGCGATGGACGAGACGCACGCAGGATGCCCGCGCAGCCAGAAACATCGCCGCCTGGCCCGCGGAATTGCCTCCGCCGACCACCACGACCTCCTGATCCTTGCAGGTGCGGGCCTCGAGTTCGGTGGCGGCGTAATAAAGCCCCGCGCCCTGGAAGCGGTCCTCATCGGACACGCCGAGCTTGCGGTACCGGGCGCCCGTCGCAATCACGACCGCGCGCCCCCGAAGAATCGAGCCGTCGTCCAGGGTGATCTCGTAGTACCCGGGCGCGCGGCTGCGCTCGAGCTTCTGCGCCTGCCGTGGCAGAGCCACCCGTGCGCCGAACTTGATCGCCTGCAGCTCCGCTCTGAAGGCGAGATCGGCGCCGGAGACTCCCGTCGGAAATCCGAGGAAGTTCTCGATGCGCGAGGAGGCCGCCGCCTGGCCGCCGATCGCGACGTCATCGAACAGGAGGGTCTTCAGACCCTCCGAAGCGCCGTACACCGCAGCGGAGAAGCCGGCGGGTCCCGCTCCGGCGATGATGAGATCCACGGGCTCGCTGTGATCGGCGGCGAGCTCGAGTCCGAGCGCTCGCGCCACCGCCGCCACCGAGGGTTCGGGCAGCACGTGCCGGCCCCGCACGACCACCTGAACGCGCGCAGGGTCGAGTCCGCGTGCCTGAATCTGCGCGCTCTGAGAGGGATCCGCGGGGTCCAGCCAGCGGTAGGGGATGCGATTGCGCTCGGCGAATTCGAGCAGCCGCTGCAGAACCGCCGATCCTTCGCGACCCACCAGGGTCAGCGTGCCCTGTTGACGTTGCATGAGGAGGAGGCGCCGGGCGGCGAAGGCCGGCAGCAGGGCGTCGCTGACCTCGGGGTCGACCTGTACCAGTTCGGCGACCACGCTCGGCGCGACCACCAGGACCTCGCCCGGCTTGACGGCCACGCAGTCGGCGAAGGCCGTCTGCCCGAAGAGCAGCGCCAGCTCACCGGTAAACTGCCCTGGATCCATCGTCCCCAGCACCAGTCCGTCAGGGTCCTTGAGCTCAAGAGTGGCCGAAATCGTGTGCACGAGCGGGTACTGCCGGTCGTCGACGTGGAAGAGCGGCTCACCGGCCGACACCGTGCGGCGCTCACCGCGCGCCTCGAGCGTTGCGATGACCCGCGCGGACAGGGGCTCGTTGGCCCGCCGTCTCAGCTCCTCGTAGTTGAGATTCTCGAACACCGCCGCGCTCCCCGATTGATAGCCAGTACCTGGTGTCGGTCTCAATATACGCCAGCGGTCAATAGGGGCGTGTGGGGGCAGGCAACGGCCCTGGCTCGCGCCGGGATTCGCCTCTCTCTTCTGGACGATGCGCGGGCCCCACGCCAGCGTCTCGCGCAGCACTCGTTGAACCCTCAGGATGAAGAGGGAGGGAAGGGCGTTGTCTCAGCTGCTTTGCAGAATGCGTTTCGCGGCTCTGGCAGGAGTTGCGCTGGCGCATGTCGTCTTCGCGGACCCTGCCGCCGGAACGCTGCGCGTATGTGTGGCCGCAAGCCCCCACGAGGCGGCGGTGCTTGCCGATAAGCTCTTCGAGAGAGCGGAGTATCAACACGCCGGTGCGTGTTATCAGGTAGCCGGCGACATGGCACACGCCAATCTCGCGTATCTCAAGGCGTCAGGCCCCAAGGGCGAGGACACGGCCCGGGCGCTCAAGGCGCAGGGCGATGCGGCCAAAGCACTCATTGCCTCAGTCGGACACGCGCTTCACAAAGATCACAAAGATCACTGATTCGTCCATCCAGGCGCATCCGATACCAAGGTGCACTAGATATGATTCGGCGCGTCGACTCTGATCAGATCCTGAGCCCCCGTTTCGGGCGGTAGCCCGAGGAGTCCGACGTGAGCACAACCCAAGCTCCTCGCGCAGCTGACCCGAAGGCGCAGTCGGTGGGCATGAAACTCGAGGTCATCACCCTCCCTGTTTCAGACGCTGATCGCGCCAAGCGCTTTTACGGCAGTTTGGGCTGGAGGCTCGACGCCGACATTGCGGCGGAGGACGCGTTTCGCGTCGTGCAGTTCACGCCGCGTGAGTCCCCGTGCTCGATCCAATTCGGCACTGGACTTACCAGCGCTCAGCCCGGCTCCGCGCAACGTGTCTATCTGGTGGTTGCCGACATCGAGGCGGCGCGCGCGGACCTCATCGCCCATGGGGTGGATGTCGGCGACGTGTTCCACGTTGGCGGCCCGGAGGGCCGCCAGAGCGGACCGGATCCCGCGCATGCCAGTTACGCCTCGTACGCCTCGTTCAGTGACCCGGATGGCAACAGCTGGCTGTTGCAGGAAGTTACTCTGCGACTGCCCGGCCGGGTGGAGGCGGACGACACGACCTTCGGGTCTTCGAGCGAGCTCGCGGCAGCGCTCCGGCGTGCCGAGGCAGCCCACGGCCAGCATGAGAAGCGCACCGGCAAGAGAGATGAGAACTGGGCGCAGTGGTATGCCGACTACATTGTCCGGGAACAGGCCGGCAGGGAGCTGCCGTCGTGAGCGGGTGAGCAGCAGCCATGGCAACCCGCTATCAGACGGTTTCGGTCGATGGCCTGAACATTTTCTACCGCGATGGGGGCCCGCGCGACGGGCCGGCGATTCTTCTCCTGCATGGCCTTCCGTCCTCCTCGCGGATGTTCGAGCCGTTATTTGCAAGGCTGACCGACGATTTCCGGCTCGTTGCTCCCGACTACCCGGGGTTTGGCCACAGCGACTGGCCCGACAGGAAGGCCTTCGACTACACCTTCGAGCGATATACGCAAGTGATGCACCGGTTTGTAGACACGGTCCTGCGGTCATCGAGATACGCACTCTATATGCAGGACTATGGCGGACCCGTGGGTTTTCGCCTCGCAATGGCCGCCCCCGAGCGAATCGCGGCCCTCATAGTGCAGAACGCCGTTTCGCACAACGAAGGATTGAGCCGCTCATGGGATGTCGGGCGGGCCTTTTGGAGCGACCGCGCGGCGAACCAGGCGGCGCTGCGCGCGGACCTGCTGTCGCTGGCGGCAGCGAGGAGGAGACACGTGGGGGGCGACCCCGACGTGGGTCGCTACGATCCCGATCTGTGGACCGATGAGTTCAGATTCCTGTCGCAAGCAGGGCAGGGCGATATTCAAACCGATCTTTTCTACGACTATCGCACCAACGTTGCCTCGTACCAGAAATGGCAGGAGTGGCTGCAGAAAAACCAGCCTCCGATGCTGGTTCTCTGGGGCAAGTACGATCTTTCATTCGATTCGTCGGAGCCCGAAGCCTATCGCAAGGACGTTCCGCAGGCCGAAGTTCACATCCTTGATGGCGGCCATTTTGCGTTGGACACCGCAGCCGATGAGGCTGCGTTCATCACCAGGCGTTTCCTGAATGGCTTGCGCGGACCGTAACGGCGGCAGAGGTCGCTGTTGGAACTCAGTTGGCCCGGGATGTCGAATCAACCGGACCCCGAGTGCGTTGATCAGGTCTCCGCTTGATCACCGGCGACCGCGTCGCGAGAACCGCGCTCCGCCTCGAGGCTGATGAAGGCGTAGGCCTCCAGCCAGGCTTCCTCCATCTCCAGGGTGAAACGCTCGCCCAGAGCGTGCTTGAACATCCAGATCAGCGCCGAGCCAACCGGGGCGTAATGGTCCGCGCTGACACCATAGCCCCTGTGGCGCGCGCCCAGGTTGCGCACTTCCCTGCAGAGTTCGTCGGGCTTTTCCAGATGTCCGACGACCCACGCCAACATATCGGCAAACTTCCTGGCCTGCAGGTCCATGTTTCGAGTGAACATTGGCCGGGCATCGGGTGCGAGCTCGAATAAACGCCTATAGAACTCACGGACCGGGCCGAGCTCCCCGACAGGCAGCAGCGAGACACTCTCGCGCAGACGGCCGATGGTGATCGAGTCCATGCCTATTCCGCTTCACCGACATTAAGGGCCGCGGAAATGTCGCCGCAGATCTCCTCGGCCAACCGCTCCTGCGTGACGAAAATATCGTCCATGGTGTCTCGATAGACATTCGAAAAATGCATCGAGCCACCGCCGGTCAGTGCCATCAGGTGGAGCGTGAGCCTGATTTCCGCACCGGCCCGCTGTACGCTGGCCTCGAGTAGAAAGTGCGGCTTGGGTCCCCCTCTTTGTTCGACCCAAGCCGCGGCCGATTGAGTGATGACCCGCAGTCGAGGAGTCTGTGCGAGCTGGTGGAGAACCTCCTCGGTCAGCCCATCACAGAAATGTTGATCGCCCGGGTCGGGACTGAGGCTGCGGAACGGCGGCACCAGTATGGACAGGTCGGGGGCGGACTGTGCGGGTTGACCTCTGACCAAAATGAACTGCGGAACGTAGTGGCCCTTGGGGATGTCGATGCGTACCACATCGGGTGGCGTGGTCTCGTAGTATTCACGCAGGCGAGCCCGTAACCTGGCGGCTTCTACACGTACGATCGGATCCGTGCGCGGATCGTAGTCCGGGCGGCGGTCGTACACAGCCATCCCAATCTCGAATTCCTTGATGGCTGCTTCGGGTGACTGAAGCGCCGCATCGACTACGAATCGCAAAAATCGGGACTGTCGGTCAGCCTTGCGAAACAGCGGCGAACTCAGCGCCCGGTCCACATGGCGGCTGACGGTGGCTGCATTCGGCGCCAAACGGTAGGTCCCTTCAAGTCGGCCGCGCGTGCCGCTAGTGGCTGAAATAAATGGCAATTCTTCCGGTAATGATATCACGCGGTGCAGAACCCCAGTCTCCAGCCCTCCAGCCCATGCGGCGTGCAGGGGTGCGCCGGAACCGTGTGGTTACGTACCGTAACTTGCGCCGCCGTTACTCCAGGAAGCTCTGGCTCCTCGCTACCGTACGACAGCGGGCGATAAGCCACTGTGATACCCCGCAGATGATGGCCTTCGGTAACGGCGACGTCAGGAGTTCAGGAGGAGACGGCAATGAGTTTGCGTGAACAGCCTTCGGAATGGACGAGTTTGGATGCCTCAGTGACGACGCCCACTGTGTTCGTCGTCGATCCTGACCCGTCAGTTCGCTGCTCTCTCGAGGCGCTGATTTGCCGCGAAGGCTGGCGCGCCAGAACGCTAAATTCGGCAGAGGAATTCGTCGCCCCGGTCCACGCGCTGACCCCCGGTTGCCTCGTGTTGGACGTAACTCTCCCCGGATTGAGCGGCCTGGAACTGCAAGCGCGTCTTGCCAACCGACCCGAGATTCCTCTGATCTTCCTCGCGAGTCACTTCGATACGGCGATCATAGTCCGCGCCATGAAGGCCGGCGCCGTCGAATTCCTGATGAAGCCGTCCGGTGACCACACAGTGCTGACCGCAATCCGCGGCGCGCTCGAGCTCAGCCGAATCGCGATCGCCAGGCAGACGGAGCTGCGGTTGCTGCGCGAGCGATACGGGACGCTCTCCCGTCGCGAGCGGGAAGTGATGGCTTTGGTGGTGTCGGGTCTGTTGAATAAGCAGGTTGCGGGACGACTGGAAATTTCTGAAATCACGGTCAAGGCGCATCGCGGTAAAGTGATGCGTAAGATGGGGGTCAGCTCCCTCGCTCGGCTGGTTATCACGGCCGCGAAACTGAACGCCGTGTCGCTGTCGCGGAGCGGCCCGGCGTCTGCGCGTGCGGCTGGGGATGCCACCGCGCGCGTGCACGTTCGCACTCCAGCAGTCGTTGGTCCGAGTCCTTGATGACTCGAAATCAGTCGAAGAAAGAGAGATGGAAGATTGAGCAATAAGGACTTAGTGGCCGAGGGAGGACCCTAAGACGAGTGCGAGCTCCGAGGAATCGCCCCGCTGGCACGCACGTGCTTAATATCGTGGCCTGGAAAACCAAACTGAGAGATGGGTGCGAGCGTGGCGACTGCCAGCATCTGGGTCGACGCGGATGCCTGTCCAAACGTCATCAAAGAGATCCTCTTCCGGGCCGCGGAGCGCACCGGCGTCACCGTGACGCTGGTCGCCAATCGGGTCCTCGCCATTCCGCGGGTGCCCAGCCTGCGCGTGCTGCAGGTGGCTGCTGGCTTCGACGTGGCGGACAACGAAATCGTGAAGCGTGCGGCACCGGGCGATCTGGTCATTACGGCGGATATTCCGCTGGCGGCGGCGATCATCGCGAAAGGCGGAGAAGCGCTCAATCCGCGTGGCGAACGCTACTCACCGGACACCATAAGAGGCGTACTGACCATGCGCGATTTTCTGGACACGATGCGCGCGAGCGGCCATGTCGGCGCAGGCCCGCCAGCGCTCACGCAGGCGGACCGCAATGCCTTCGCGAGCCATCTCGACACGTGGCTCGCACGATCAGCGAAAAGGTAACACAAGGCCGTTCTTCATGACCTTGTCGAAAAGTCGTGCCCAAGACCACCCAGACGCGTTGACCTGTGGTGATATGGACCCTCCGAAGGAGGCACGTATGAGCACGGCGGTAGCGCTCTGGCCGGAACTGACCTACCCGAATTGGCGGGACACCGCTCTCACACTGCAACTGTGGACTCAAATCGTGGGCAAGACCCGGTTGGCTCTTACCCCCTGGCTCAATCACAGCTGGCAGGTGCCCCTGTACGTCACCAGCCGCGGACTCGGCACTCTGCCGATTCCGGCGGGTCGGGAAATCCTCGAGATGGAATTCGACTTCATTGCGCAGCGCCTCGGCATACGAACGAGTCAGGGCGCCGAGCGCTTTCTGGAGCTCGCGCCGCAATCGGTATCCGAGTTCTACCGGCAGCTCATGGCACAGCTACGCGAGCTCGGCATCGCCGTCTCGATTCACGAGACACCGAACGAAGTGGCCGATCCGATTCCGTTCCCGAAGGACGATAGCCACCGCTCCTACGATGCGGCCGCGGCCCATGCGTTCTGGCGCGCGCTCATCCAGGCGGACCGGATCTTCAGGCAATTCCGTACTGGCTTCTTGGGTAAGGCAAGCCCTGTGCATTTCTTCTGGGGCAGTTTCGACCTCGCGGTCACCCGCTTCTCCGGACGAGACGCGCCCCTGCATCCCGGCGGCGTGCCTGGATTACCGGACGCCGTCACCAGGGAGGCGTATTCCCACGAAGTGAGCAGCGCCGGGCTCTGGCCGGGAAATGATGCCTTTCCAAACGCCGCGTTCTATTCATACGCATATCCAGAGCCCAGGACCTTTCGCGACCGGCCGGTCACGGCTGGCGCGTACTACGACGAGAATCTTGGCGAGTTCATCTTGCCTTACGAGGCGGTGCGGCGGGCGGCAGCTCCCGAGGAGCTGCTGCTCGATTTCCTTTCGAGGACCTACCAGGCTGCCGCTGATGCGGGTGGTTGGGATCGTGCGCGCCTCGAGTGCGCTCCAGGCGTCGCAGGTCGCGTGCGTCCGCTGCGAACCGAAGGAGACTCTGCCTAACCCCCCAGGACCAATCGCAGGCTGTGAGTATTGCCGTCATCCACCAGCGGAATGCGCAGCGGAATGCGCGTGGCGGCGGCCGAGGGCAGCGCCTTGCCGTTCAACTCGGCGAACGATATGCCCCGGCTGACGCCTAAGGGGTTCTCGACCAGGATTTCGTAGCGCGCGGAGCCATAGCTGAAGACGATCTCGAAGCGCGGCCACTTTTCCGGGATGCACGGACTCAGCAGCAGATCGGCTCCCTGTACGCGAAATCCAAGAATCCCCTCGAGTCCGGCGCGATACAGCCAGCCGGCAGAGCCCGTATACCACGTCCAGCCGCCGCGCCCCACATGCGGAGGGACTGAGTACACGTCCGCAGCAACGACGTAGGGCTCGACCTTGTAGCGATGTACATCGGCGCGCGTGCTCGTGCGGTTGATGGGATTGAGAAGGGAGAACAGCTCCCAGGCTTTGGTTCCCTGGCCGAGGAGCGCATATGCGATCACTGACCAGGCGGCGGCGTGGGTGTACTGGCCGCCGTTCTCGCGAATTCCGGGCGGATACCCCTTGATGTAGCCAGGGTCAGGCACGGCCCGATCGAAGGGTGGCGTGAAAAGCAGCGCCAGACCCGCGTCGCGCCGAATGAGGCGGCTCTCCACGGCGGTCATCGCACACGCGGCGCGGATCGGATCGGCGGCCGCGGAGATGACGCCCCAGGATTGCGCGATGGAGTCGATCTGACATTCGGCATTCGCGGCCGATCCGAGCGGCGTGCCGTCGTCAAAGTAGCCCCGTCGATACCATTGGCCATCCCACGACTCCCGCTCCAGCGCGTTCCGGAGCGCTGTCGCGTGGGTCAGCCATCGGGTCTCGCGCGCACCCTCGTCGCGGGCTCGCGCGAGCGATGCGAACGCGACGAGCGTGGCGTGCAGGAACCATCCGAGCCAGACGCTCTCACCGCGTCCCATCTCGCCAACGCGGTTCATGCCGTCGTTCCAGTCGCCCGTGCCGAACAAAGGCAGGCCGTGTTCTCCGACCGAGAGGCTCTGCTCGAGTGCGCGCACACAATGCTCGAAGAGCGGGGCGGTCTGGTCGGACATGCCGGGCTGAAAGTACGCGTCCTGCTCCCCTGGTCGTAGCGCCTGGCCCTCGAGAAACGGCACTCTTTCATCCAGGACCGCGACGTCGCCGGTCACCTCGACGTACTGAGCGGTGGCGTACGCGAGCCAGACCCGATCGTCGGCAATGCGGGTCCGAACGCCGGGCCCGCTCGATTCCCCGTGCGCCGGCAGCCACCAATGCTGGACATCGCCCTCGACGAACTGTCGAGCAGCCGCGCGCAGCAGATGCGCGCGCGTCAGCGTGGGCCTGGAAAGAGCCAGCGCCATGCCGTCCTGCAGCTGATCGCGGAATCCGTAGGCGCCGCCCGCCTGGTAAAAGGCCGACCGCGCCCACATGCGGCAGGCGAGCGTCTGATAGAGCATCCAGCGATTGAGCATGACGTCGAGAGAGCGGTCGGGCGTCTTCACCTGGACCACTCCGAGTAACTCGTCCCAGTATCGAACCACCGTGCGCAACACCGCATCGAGATCGGCCGACCGGTAACGGATCAACAGGGCTTGTGCTTCAGTCGCAGTCGCGGCTTGCCCCAGGAAGGAGACCACTTCCACCGTCTCGTCGGGCGCGAGCTCCACGGAGGTTCGCAGGGCACAGCAAGGGTCGAGGCCTGCGCCCACGCGTCCCGAGAGGGGCGTGCGTGCGGCAAGGGCTGCCGGTCTCTCGAGCGTGGCATGCCGCCCGAGAAACTCACGACGGTCCGCGGTCCACTGCTGTTGACTTCCGGCGAGATCCGCGAACGCCACGCGCGACCCGAACATTGCATTCCAGGGGTTATGCGCGAACATCGCGCCCGTAGCCGCATCGATCGCCGTGACGATGAACGGTGCCGCAGCCTCTCGCGAGGGTCCCAGCACCCACTCGGTGTAGGCCGTGACAGAAAGGCTGCGGGATTTCCGCGAGGTGTTGCGGATCTTGAGGCGCGAGATCTTGATGGGATCGTCCATCGGGACGTACACGGTCAACTCGAGGTCGATCCCATGTGAGGAGTGCTCGAAGCGGCTGTATCCTTGCCCGTGCCGGGCCGCATAGCGCGCAGCGGAATCCCGAATCGGCGCGGCCGTCGGTCCCCACAGTTCACCGCTCTTTTCGTCGCGCAGATACAGCACCTCACCCGCAGGATCCGTGACTGGATCGTTCGACCAGGGCGTCAGCTGATTTTCCCGACTGTTCAGCGCCCACGTGAAGCCGCCCCCCTCAGCCGAGATCTGGAACCCGAAGTCGGGATTGGAGATCACGTTGATCCACGGTGCGGGCGTCACCAACCCCGGCCCGAGGTGCGTGACGTATTCGCGTCCGTCTGCTGCGAATCCTCCAAGCCCATTGAAGAATTCAAGATCTTGTGGCGTTGTCACGGTCGTGACGACATCGGCAGGGGGGCTGCTGCTCGGTCGCCGCGCGGTGGTTGTGGCAGGTGCCCGCAGGCGGTCCAGTTGGTCGGTCAGATCGCCGCGCTGCGCGACCAGGACGACCCGTGCAACCGATGCAAGCCGTGCGCGCGCCTGTGCCGAGAGCAGATCCGAGCGCAGCAAATACACCGAGCCACCGACGCTTTCGGCTCCGATCTGTGGCTGCGCCTGGCTCATTCGCAGCTGCGTCTCCAGCGCGATCTGCAGATCCTGAAAATAGGAAGTTCGTTCGTTCAGGATCACGAGATCGACGGACAGCCGCTTATTCCGCCAATATGCATGCGCGCGCAGCAGCTCGCGTGCGATGGCGATGTCTTCGACGGCATCGATTCGTAGCAGCACGATCGGCAGATCGCCGGAAATGCCGTGGGTCCAAAGCGCTGCCGGCCCGCCGGCACCGCGCAGTATCGTATCGGATGAGGGGCGCGCTGCCGCGTCGGCATACAGCACATAGCCGGCAAGGCGCTGAAAGAGGCTGGCTTCGGCGGCGTCGATGCCGATGTGACGCAACTGTATCTGCGCCTGGGTCCACGCCAAGGTCGCCGCACGGACGAAGGCGTTTGCCTCCTGGTGCTTGTCGACGAGATCGAGCACGCTGTCGCGGGAAGCGGCAGCGCTGGTCCAGAAAGCAATGCGCACGGTGGCGCCCGCCGGCACGCGCACCCGATATCGAAGCGCGAATACAGGATCGAGTACCGCGCCCACCGTGCCCGACAAGCGCCGTCCGGCCAGCATGGCGGCAGCTGTATGAATGTCGCGTCCGCGGCCGAGGAAACGGGCTCGGTCGGTCTCGAGCTCCGGTTTGCCCAGCGTCTCACCCTCAATTACCGCGTGATGGGCTACCCAGATGTGTGGCTCGCCCGGTGAGCGCCGTCGCCGCGTTGCCAGGATCGCGCCCGCCTTCGTTACGTACTCGGTCTGCACAAAGAGCTTTGAGAATGCCGGATGCGCCGCGTCGGCCGCCGGGGGTGCAAGCACGAGCTCGCAGTATGATGTGATCTCGAGGTCGTGCATGCGGGCGCCGCCGTTCACAATCGATATGCGGCGCACCTCGGCGTCCTCTTCCGGCGAAACGAGTACTTCCATGATGGTGGTGATCGCCGCGTCGCTGCGGATGAATTCCAGGCGATCTTCGGTGAAGGTCGCCTGGTAGCTGTCGGGTTCCACACCGCTGGGTTGATAACCGGCGGACCACAGGGCACCGCTCTCGATGTCGCGCAGGAAGAAATAGCTGCCGGCAGCATCGCGCGTGGGGTCCTCGCGCCAGCGGGTTACGGCGAGATCCTGCCAGCGGCTGTAGCCGGAGCCCGCCTGGGTAAGCATCACCGAATAGCGGCCGTTCGAGAGCAGATGAGTTTGCGGTGTGGATTGGTGCGGGGTTCGGAAACGCCGCGCCTCCGGGACGTTCACCTCGCTGAGCTGCGCTGCAGTGCCGGCTTCTTCCGCGCGGACATGAGCCACCGCGACGTCGCGCGGTGCGCGTTCCTGCAGCAGCAATTCGGTCGCCTGGATGCTCGGCTCGGCGTGAAACCGCTCGCGCATTCTTCCTTCGAAGAGGACGTTGGCGATCGCAACCACGGTCATGCCCTGATGGTGCGCCATGAATGCCCGAACGATGGCTACCCGGGACCCTTCAGGCAGACGGCTGCGGGTGTAGTCGAGCGCTTCGAAGAAGCCGTAGCGGCCGCATGCGCCGAGTGCATTGAGTCGCGCGAAGTTGAGCACTGCGCGCTGGGGATCGACCATCGCTGCCAGTGCGGTCGCGTACGGTGCGATCACCGCGTTATCGCTCAGGCCCCGTTTGAGCCCCAGGCCCGGTACGCCGAAGTTGGAATACTGGTAGGTGAGCTCGACGTCGCGCGCATTGTAGGCGGACTCGGAAACGCCCCAGGGGATGCGCAGCTCGTTCCCATAGTGGATCTGGCGTTGGACGACCAGACGACTGGTCTGCTCCAGGAGACTGCCGAATGGCGCGCGCATGACCAGCGATGGCATCAGGTATTCGAACATCGATCCCGACCAGGAGATCAGCGCGGCCCCGTGTTCAACCGGTGTGACCGGGCGCCCGAGCCGAAACCAGTGACGGGCCGGAACGTCGTTCTTGGCGATGGCCACGAAGCTGGCCAGACGCGCCTCGGAGGCCAGCAAGTCGTAGCAGCTGGGGTCGAGCGTGCCGTCGGTCGCGCGGTAGCCGATCGAGAGGAGTCGGCGCTCGGGATCAAGCAGAAAGGCGAACTGCATCGCTTCGGCCATGCTGCGCGCTGTTGCTTCGAGCGTTGCCAGCCGCTGCCGCAAACTCCACGTGCCCTCGTCCGTCAGCGCGAGGTCGCGCTCCCAGCTGGCGATTGAGCGACGTGCTGCCTCTGACCAAAAGAGTATCTCGCCGCCGAGCTCATCGCCCAGCTCGCCGGACAATGTCCGTGCGATATCGGCAAGGATCGCTGCAGCAGGCACCATCCGCGGCAAGCGCGCTGCGGGGCTGGCAGGCTCGGCTGCATTGTCGTGAAGCGCGGCGCAGAGCGCAGCGAGAGCCTGTTCGAGCTGTGCGGCGGTGATCGTGTGGCTGCGTACATCAGCAGGCAGGTCCTGCAGGGCCTGGCGCGCGATGTCTAAGGAGTCTGCAACCCCGGCCCACGAGACAGGGGTGGCCACCGGCACATCGATCCACTCTCGACACGCATTGGCCAGTGCGATGAGATGGCCCGCAAGGTTGCCGCTATCCACGGAAGAAACGTAGCGCGGTTCCAGAGGGTGCAGGTCGCGGGTGTCATACCAGTTGTAGAAATGACCGCGATGCTGCTGCAGGCTCCGCAGCGTCGCGAATGTCGCTTCCAGCCGCTCCACGGTCTCGCTGGTCCCCGCCCAGCCGAAGTCGCGGGCACTGATGGCGGAGAGGAGGTAGAGGCCGATGTTGGTGGGAGAGGTTCGATGCGCCACAAGCGCGCGCGGATCCTCCTGGAAGTTATCAGGCGGCAGCATCTGGTCATCCGCGGTAACGAATGTCTCGAAGTAACGCCAGGTGCGGCGGGCGATCAGTCTCAACGCCTGCACGTCGGCATCCGTGATCACCAGGCGACCCGCAAGCAGCGGGGCGCGACTGATCCACACGGCGATGACCGGGGAGGCGGCCCAGAGGATCACGAAGGGCATGGCCACAGGCCATGCGTCCGGGTGGAAGTGTCCGACGAGCACCGCGGCGAGCAACGCGATCGCTACCCCGCCGCTCATGCCGCGATAAGCACGCTTGAGATCAAGCTGGGGCCTGAGGCTCGCCTGAGCTGCGGTGAC
This sequence comes from uncultured Gammaproteobacteria bacterium, assembly GCA_963802645.1. Taxonomy (GTDB): domain Bacteria; phylum Pseudomonadota; class Gammaproteobacteria; order Steroidobacterales; family Steroidobacteraceae; genus 13-2-20CM-66-19. The sequence continues at coordinate 329,356 of CAWDJK010000004.1, forward strand.
CCACTGCAGCAGGTTGCGCCGACTGACGAACAGGCGAAACAACGTGCGACCGATCGCGTCGAGCATGCGCCACGCATGATCCGCAAGAAAAGCCAGCAGAAATACGCTCAGCAAGGCGGCAAGCCCGAGATCATTGCGCAGCGCGCGAAAGTGGCTGCGTGCGTTGACGCCGGCGCGGCGCGGTACGACGGCGGCGAAAAGCGGCAATAGTGCCGGCAGGCCGATCGTGAGCACGACAAAGGCGGTCCAAAGCGGCGCGGCGTTGCCGGATATCAGCCATCCGCCCAGCAGGGCCGCGATACCTGCGGGTGCCGATAACGAGCGTCGCAGGTTGTCCAGCATTTTCCACAGCGCGATCAGCGGCAGGCGGCTGTCGCGCTTGCCCCCCGTCGCATCGCGCCGGCCGAAGATCCAGGGCAGCAGTTGCCAGTCACCGCGCGCCCACCGGTGCTGGCGTGCGGCGGCGACGTCGTACCGCGACGGGAATTCCTCGACGACCTCGATGTCGGACACCAGCCCCGCGCGCGCAAAGATTCCCTCGAACAGATCGTGACTCAGGAGGGTACCGTCGGCTACGCGACCGGCGAGCGCGGCTTCAAAGGCGTCGATATCGTAGATGCCCTTGCCCGCATACGAGCCCTGACCAAAGAGGTCCTGATAGACATCCGATACGGCGGCGGCATACGGATCGATACCACGTGCACTCGAGAAGACGCGCTGAAAGAGCGAGCCTTCGCGACCGACCGGCAGAGACGGCGTGACCCGCGGTTGCAGGACGGCGTAGCCTTCAACCACCCGTCCGCTGGTCGCGTCGAACCGGGGGCGATTCAGGGGGTGGGCCATTTTGCCGACCAGACGGCGTGCCGTGTCGCGCGGCAATCGGGTGTCGGTATCAAGCGTAATGACGTAGCGGATACCCGCGGGAACCTCAGGGGCATGCCCACCGGTGCCGGAGAAGGTCGTATCGCTTGCGCCACGCAGCAGGCGATTCAGTTCGTGAAGCTTGCCGCGCTTGCGCTCCCATCCCATCCACTGCGACTGCACGTCGCTCCACAATCGGCGGCGGTGGAGCAGGTAGAAACGCGCACCCGCCGAGCCGTCGCCATGACGTCGGTTGAGTCGCGCAATGGCCGCGTCCGCCATCGCGAGCAGCGCCTCGTCCCCGCCAGCACTCTCTGTTGGGGCGTCGGTCCAATCGGAGAGCAATGCAAAGTACAGCTCGCCGTCCGGCGAGGCGAGATAGTGAATCTCGAGGCGGTCGATCTGCGCTTCGAGCGCGGCGCGGGTGGTGAGCAATGTGGGCACGACCACCATCGTTCTGAGGTGTGACGGAACGCCGTCGCGCAGCGCGAGAGCCGGCAGGGTAGTTGGGCCGAATGCAGTGGTTGCGGCGCGATTCACCATTGCAACGGCGGCATCGAGCGCGGGAATCAAGCCAAGCAGGGCGAGCAACGCCAGCTGCGCGCGCGGGATACCGGAGGCGTCGAGCGCAAGGAGCGGTAACGCCAGGGCGACAGCCGCTACCAGGGCAATCACAACCAGATAGATGCCAACTCCGCCGGGCAGTCCGTGCCGGGGGTGCCAGCTGAACCAGGCGCCTCGATCGCCGAGGCTCGCCCCGAAGGCGCGCCGCCCGTTTGCGATCAGGTAGTAACCGGGATCACGACGGCGGCAATCATCGTACGCGCCGTCCGTTGCGTCCGAGTCCCCGGCAGCCGACAGGGCTGCGGCCGCGACCGCGAGTTCCGTCAGTCCCGAGGCTCGTGCAAGCCGCTCTATTGCCCGTCGATAGAGGTCGCGTGTGGGGAAATCCAAGGCCGCGAAATCACTGCCCGAGCGCAGCAGCTCGTCCACCAGGCTGACGCTTTCGAAGAATTCCGGCCAATCCACATCCGAGAGCAAGCGCATGCTCGTGATGATGTTGCGCACCGTTACGTTGGACGCGCCCTGGCGCTGATGCTCGTCACGCACGGTCTCGTCCGCGGTTGTGGCCTGCGCGGCCAGGAGCTCCTCCAGCCAATGCAGTGCCGGCGTAACTCTCGGATCCTGATCGCGCAGCCGCTGCAGCAGCTGGACTGTGAATGCGGGTGAGAAGGGCTCGCGGTCGGCGTCGAGGCGGAGCAGGGCGTCGGGCTCGGCGGTATGACCGTTGACGCCGAGAAGCCTGTCTGCAAGAGCGTCCGCTTCCTGGCGCGCGACGCGACTGTTTACGATGCGTGCCGCGGCGCGTCGGAGATTCTCCACCAGCACGATCCGCAGGGTAATCGCCACCGCCCACAGCTCGCCGATGGTGAGTGGCTGAACGCGCTGATAGGCGCGCACGAAACGCCGCAGCGATTCCGGGTCGAACAGGCTGTCGGTGTGGGCAACGAATGCCCAGGCGACGCTGAGCACGCGTGGATAGCCGTCAAACGGACCACCGCCCAGCTTGGGCAGCCGTCGATAGAAGCTCGGCGGGAGGTCGTGGCGGATCTCGCGGATTTGCTCCTCCACGACATGGTAGTTGTCGAGCAGCCATTGGGCGGCCGGCGAGATTGGGCGTGCTTCAGCTGTCGCCGCTGCGATGTCCCGATGGGCCGCCAGCAGCACCGCTTCGTTATCACGAAGGCGAGCGTGCAGAGACTCGCGGCGTACCGGCCGTTCGGTGACCTGTTGCGCGGCGGCAAGGCTCGCCGCATGTTGTTCCAGCCGCTCAATGCTGAAGAGCTCGGCGCGCAGGATCTCATCACTGTTCCAGGGAGAGCGCGCAGAGTCGCGCCCGAAGGCGCGGCGGAAGGCGGCGGCCCCATATCTCTTGAGCTGCCAGGCGGAAACCGGCGAAGTCAAGGTTGCGACCTGGCGCGGCGTGCCGGCCGAATCCGGGGGCTTCGATAGGGCGTCAGGTGAACACCTCGTCCAGGGCTGCGGCGCCAACGGGTTTGCTCATGTACCGCTCGATCCCCGCTTCGCGCGCCCGCTCGCGACCGGGGTGCTCGCTGCTAGCCGTCAATGCGATCAGTCTCAGGTTCTGCAGGCGCGGATGTTGAGAGAGATGTCGGGCGAGGTCGTAACCGCTCATGTCGGGGAGCTCGAGATCCACGAGCAGCACCGTGGGCGTAAACTCGACAGCCAGAGCAAGGGCAGCCGCACCGGTGTGCGCTACGCGCACATCACGGTAGCCCGCCGACTGCAGCAACGCCGCAAGAGAATCCGAGGCAGTCACGTCGGCGTCGACTATCAATATGCGCGACATCGCGCCCGATGCAGCGCCTGCGGTCTGCCTCCTGGAAGAGTGCGGGCTCACGGCGGCCTACTCGACGGGGACCGTCGTGCCGCCTTCTTCCCAGGTAGCCAGCTTCGCCGCCTGGCGGAACGCCCCTGCGTTGCCATCCGTGGAGCGACCAGCAGGTGCAGGTCCGGCAGGGTGCACGCCCCCACAACACGACCGTGGAACTTCGTCAGTCGAGCGCTTCCAGCTCGTTGTAACCGTGTCGTCAGGCATCACCGTATCCTTGCGAGCCACCCTGCCTTGAGTCGGTACCGGGATCGGTACGGCGCCGCGAGCGCTCACTCGCTCAGGTTGAAGCGCGTACGCCGAGCCTCGACTATGGGGGCTTGGGGAGTGCCGATCAATCGGGGATGCATGCTTCGGCTTGTCGGCGATAGCCGTCAACGCAGGTCCAGTCGTTGCCGGAATAGCCGATGCAGGCGCTCGCCGGAACATCGACCGACCACGGGCGTCAGCCTGCGTCCTGAAGGTTCGATCCATGGGGAGCACCGCACCAAGCTCTGCGGTCGGTCGGAGCGCCATAAGAGAGCGCCACAGCTGCAGACGAACTCGGCGCCTGTGCGCAGGCCCCGGTGATGAGAAGTGCGGGTAAGGCCTTCAGTCCCGCAGGTCGACCCATACCGGGGCGTGGTCGCTGGGCCTTTCCCAGCCGCGCACGTTGCGATAGACGCCCGCGTCGGTCATGCGATCGACGACCGCGGGGTTCAGCAGCAGGTGATCGATGCGCAGGCCCGCGTCGCGCTGGTACGCATTCCGAAAGAAATCCCAGAAGGTGTAGATGGTCTCCCGGGGATAGCGCTTGCGGATGGCGTCTGTCCAACCCTGGCTCAAGAGCCGGGAAAACTCCTCGCGCACTTCAGTCCTGAAGAGGGCGTCATTGACCCAACGCTCGGGTTTATAGACGTCACGCTCGGTCGGGATGACGTTGTAGTCGCCGGCTAGTACCACCGCCGAGTCGCGCTTGACAAGCTGGGCCGCATGCTCGATCAGGCGATCGAGCCACTTCAGCTTGTAGTCGAACTTCGGGCCCGGCGCCGGATTGCCGTTTGGCAGGTACAGGCAGCCGATGGTGATATCGTGCACCGTGGCTTCGATGTAGCGACTGTGAGCATCCTGCGTGTCGCCGGGGAGAGTACGGCGGATTTCCTTCGGCTCGGTGCCACGGGCAAGGATCGCTACGCCGTTCCAGCTCTTTTGTCCGTGCCAGACGACACCGTAGCCGGCATCACGGATCTCGGCTTCTGGAAAATTCTCCTGCGGGGCTTTGAGCTCCTGCAGGCACACAATGTCTGGTGAGTACTCGGCGAGAAAGCGCGTGAGACTCGGAAGGCGCGCGCCGACGCCGTTGATGTTGTAGGTCACGACTCTCATCGTAGGCGCTCCAGAATGCTCAACAACAACCTATCCGGTGCAGCTCAGTAGATCGACCCTGGCCGCCGATCAATTTCATGGAACTGAGGGCCGTCTGGGTCCGGCATGACTCTCGGGCGCGCCCGGTGGCACATGGACTCCTTTCTCAGCGGCCACTGTACGCAACACGTCCGGCCGGTCCGAGATGATGCCATCCACGCCCATGTCTATGAGGCGTACCATGTCACGCGCATCGTTCACGGTCCAGACAATGACCGCGACACCGAGTTCATGCGCCTCAGCGATCGCGCGAGCGTCGACGTCGCGATAATAAGGCGACCAGAGCTTTCCGCCCGCGGCCCCAACGGTGCGCGCCACCGAGCCGCCGTAGTTGGGTGGGTCATAGCCGGCCGTCCAGGCGGAAGCCCTGTCGGCATAAACGGTAGGATCGGGTCCGGTCTGCCGCGTGAGATAAACGGTCACGATCTTTGGCGCGAGCCTTTGTACGAGTAGGAGCGTGCGCCAATCAAAAGACTCGATCATGACGCGCTTGCTGAAGTGTTCGCGGCGCAGCAGTGCGAGCACGATCGCGACAAAATGTTCCGGATCGAGGGATTCGTCCGGATGATTTACGTCAATCTTGGTCTCGATATTGAGCCGTACGTGCTGGTCGCCCGAGCGGCTCACCAGTGCAAATACCTCGGACAGAGTCGGAATGCGCGTCCCTGGCACCGCGAGTTGGTCGGGAAACTGCGCCGCGTAGGCACTGCCGGGACGGATTTGTCCGACGTCGTAGGCCTTGACCTGAGCCAGCGTCAGTTCGATATAAGGAATGCCAGCGACGATATAGCGCCCATCGGGGCCACGTGCCAGATCGGGATTCAGTCCGCGATCGTGCGATACGACGACCACGCCGTCCTTAGTGACCCCCATATCGAGCTCAAGGGTGTCCACGCCCATGGACAAGGCATTCGCAAACGCGGGCAGCGTGTTCTCGGGACGCAATGCGCGCCCGCCACGGTGAGCCTCGATGTCGAACGGCACTATTCGCTTTGGCGGCTCGACGGGTTGAGCGTGCAGCGACGCGGACAGAAGCATGAGCAGGATCCCGAGCGTCCGCCTGATGCAGTTTGCCGACGTGGTCATTGCGAGCATCCGCCTGGCAGCTGGCCTCCTGCAGATCGATGGTCGTGCACTCCTTATATAAGCGTGCGTAGAGCCGATTCGCCAAATCATGGCCGAATCATCAGCGATAGATGACTTTATGAATGTATTGTAAGTTATTGAAAATATGGACTAGAATTGCAGCTGGTAAAGCACATCCATCCGGGGCAGTTCGCCGCCGTTCGTTCGAGTGCGTTCTTCCGGTTCCAGCATCGACTCCGGGTGTGCTCGCATCCAATATGCCGTTGGTTTGTGCTCCGGTGCGGTTCACGGTCGTTCGTCCGAGTCCGTTTTTATCGTCCTTAGCACTTGCAGCGCCCACTCACCGATGCACTCATCGAACGGCGGATGGATCAACGCAGGGAGATATAATCCCGCCTGCCCATCGGGGAAAGATGATCGGAGAGCACCGTGCACGCCCACACTGACAAGCAGGACGCCATCGAGGTGATCGAGCAGCTGCCCGACAACGTTCCGATGGATGAGATCGTCTATCGGCTCTACGTACTCAACAAGGTCCGCCGAGGCATGCAGGACGTCGAAGCCGGCCGCGGCATCTCGAGCGAGGAGCTCGCACGCGAGATTGAGCAGTGGTGACGCGCGGATGGTGATCTGGACGCTACGCGTACGCGCCGATCTTAAAGCCATCCACGACCACATCGCCAAAGACTCCCGTCAGAACGCCAAGCGCGTCGTGCACGAGATCCGCCGTAAAACCGAGGCACTCGCCGAAGCCTCCAAACTCCCTCAGCCAGGTAGTCACTACCCCGTACGCGCGAAGCGGCGTTTTTGCTTCAAGCGTAGCGGGTAACAACAACTCATCCGCCAGAGTTCGCAGTCGTTCGCTCAAGTGCGTTTTTCAGACAGGGAGCAACGGATTTAGCCGGGATCAGCCGGACATCTCCTGTCGTCGTGCACCTGACCGCGGTGCATGCAAGATCGGGGGAAGTCCACACCTCAAGATCACGCGAATAGCGGTGCAACCCTGGAGCCGGGCGGCACCCATGAGCTTTCATTTGGCCCGTGGCGGCTCCGTTGTGCGCTTCTCCTCCGAGATGATGCCGCGCCCGAATGCTGCCGCGACCGCCTCCGCCCGCGAGTGGACGTCGAGCTTTTCAAGGAGGGAGCAGATGTGGTGGTCGATGGTCTTGGGGGAGCGGTGCAGACGACGCGCGAGCTGGGCGCTGGTGCAACCTTGTGCGAGCAGCTGCAGGACTTCGAATTCCTTGGTCGTCAGCCCCGAGGGATTTGCGCGAGTCGCCTCGTTCGGCCCGCGGGGCACGCCTCGCACACCGCGCTCACGCAGCTGCCTGCGCACGATGGCTGCCAGGGGCCCGGCCCCCAGCTTGTCGAGGATGGCGAGTGCCGCCCGCAGCGCCTCTTCAGGGCCTTCAACCAGAGCGAGCGCCTGCTCATAGGGCATCCCGATCCGCTCCCAGGCGCCGGCTGCAGCACGCCAGTCGCCGGCGAGCATCAACCGGTAAGGCTCCGCAATAGCGCCCTCAAGCGGCGCCCCGGGTCGTGCTCGCGACTGCCAGAACGAGAGCTCGCCGTTGAGCCATGGCGTGGTGTGGCCGCGCACGTGCGCTAAGCCGATGGCGCTCTCCTGAGCGACGCCTTCGAGATCGCCCTCGTACCAGGCGCGCTCGGCGCGTGCCGCTGCCGCACGGGCGATTCGGCTAACTTCGCTCGTGGGCAGGCAGAGTCTGAGCGCCTCGTCCAAGAGCTCGTCCACGCCTGGATCTCCGCGCCGCGAGCGCACGAGCGCAAGGGTCGTCATGATAGTGACCCGCTGCGTCACGCCCGTGACTTCGGAGCCGCGGAGCAACTCGGTCGCCATGCGCGCGGCTTCGGTCCATTCGCCCCTGTCGAGCTCGCAGATCGTGTAATAGGCGCGGATGTAGGCACTGTGCGAGAAGATGCCGCGCTCTTCGCAATATTCGACTCCTGCCTCGAAAGCACGCTGCGCAGTTGCAAAGTCGTGGTTCAGCCCGGCGTAGAACTGCAGCGTGCGGTAGGCACGGGCAGCGTGATCCTCAAGTCGTTGCTCCAGAGCCAGCTCCAGACTCCGTGCGAGGGGCTTGTAGCCTGCGCAATCCCCGGCGCCGAGCAGCGCGCCGCCAATTTGGCAGAGCGCGTAAGACTCCGCGGCCTGGTCGCCGACCTCACGGGCGAGAGTCAGCGCGCGCTGCCCAAACTCGAGAGCCTCCTGGTTCCACCCTCGGTGCAGCGCCAGGAGCGATCGCGCGCCGTAAGCCATCGCAAGATTCCCGCTGCGGGGCCGGCCCTCGAGAAGGGCGATGGCGCTGGTCACGCACCGGTCAGCACCCGCCCTGTCGCCCACTGTTCGGTATTCCTGCGCAAGCAGGCGCAGCACACGCGACTCGGCCTCGATATCGTTTAGTTCGCGCCAGCACGCCACCGCGCTGGTGGCAGAGGCAATGGCTTCCCGAGTCTGATTCGCGAGTGCACTTTCCTGCGCGTGTTGCTCGAGTAGCTCGGCCCGCCGCAGTGGGGGAAGGGAGGCACCGTAGCGCAGGGCCGCGCTCAGGTGCGCGGCGCTCTCCCGGTGAGCACCAAGCCGAGCCGCCTTCGCGGCGGCGAGTGGCGCGAACTCGAGAACTGCCGCAGCCTGCTCCGCCAGAGCGGCATGATGTACCAGCCGCGCGGAATCCACGCCGCGCGCCATGAGGTGCTCGAGCAATTGGGCGTGCAGGGTGCGCAGGCGATCCGGCTGGATCGAGCTCAGCACTGCGAGGCGTGCGAGCTCGTGGCGAAAACCTATCGAGTCGGTCAGGACTTCGAGCAGGCCGCGGGCACCCGCTTCGTCAGCCGCCGTCTGCTGCGGCCCGAGGACCGATTCGATCAGCCAAATTTCGGTTCTCCCGGGCGATACCGCGACAAGCTCGGCGAGCCCACGTGCCGCCGGCAGACAGCGCGCCAGCCGCGCCAGAACCGCGTCGCGCACGGTGTGCGGAACCAGCTCTTCCGCGCTCGCGAGCACTTCCCGCAGGAAGAACGGGTTGCCACCGGTGGTCCGGTGAAGCAAGCCCGCATCCCGGCCGCTCTCGCGCGCGAGCAGCTCGACCGCCGCAAGGGACAGCGGCGCGAGGCGCATGCGCATTACGTGCTGGCCGGTGAGTTCGCCGAGTGCGAGCCGCAGGGGGTGGGTTAATGCGAGCTCGTCGTCGCGATAAGTCGCGATGAAGACCGCGCTGGTGCGCTGTATGCGTCGCCCGATAAAGCGCAAGAAATCGAGTGTCGACGCATCGGCCCAGTGCAGGTCCTCCAGCACCACGATACTGGCGTGCTCGGGCCGTGCCAGATCCTCGAGGAGTACGCGGAAGAGCCAGTCGCGCGACGCCTCCTCACGCTCGGCGCGGCCACCGAGAGCCGCGGTCTGCGCGGCAATCTCGTGAACGGGGGCGAGTGCCCGGGGCGTCGATAACGCGTCGCAGGCGCCCCAGAGCGCGCGCGCATCGCGCCGATGCTCCGACACGAAATGCTCGATCAGGGAGCTCTTGCCGATCCCCGCTTCGCCGGCGACCAGGATCAACTTGCCGCAGGCCGTGCGCGCTTCTTGCAAGCACCGGTTGAGCTCTTCGAGTTGTTTGTGGCGCTCGAGCAGGTGCATGACAGAGCCATTATCCGGCAGCTGAGTCGACAGAAGCCACGTTCTTCATTCCCTAATAAGTCTGGGGTGCAGGGATCGCAGAAATGAGGTGCGCGTTGCGCAATTTGGGGTGACCTCCCGATTTGGGACCGCGGGCGTCGACGTATCGTGCGCTATGTCAAGGCTCCGCGAGCCGGGAGGTACGCCATGCCGCGCTATATGGTCGAGAGGGAGTTTTCTGGTGGGCTGCAGATTCGGATCGACGAGAGCGGGGCCCATGCATGCTTGGCCGTCGTGGACAACAACATGGGGGACCAGGTCACTTGGATTCATTCCTACGTTAGCGCCGACAAGCAGAAGACCTTTTGCGTGTACGACGCACCCTCGCCCGAAGCCATTCGCCGCACGGCCGGCCTCAACAAGCTTCCCATCGAGCGCATCACCGAGGTCCGGGTCCTGGATCCTTATTTCTACAAGTAGTTGCCCCGTACAGCACGGGGAGGGAGAACGATATGAATACCTCGAAGAGACCGATTCGCGCGCTTGGCGCGCTGCTGATCCTGCAGTTGCCCCTGATCGGCGCCGCGGCGGCGGACATCTCGACACCACTGATCGACAAAGTGCGCAGTGCCACCGCCCGCTACATCGATATCAATGCAGCCCTGGCCGATGGTTTCGTGACCGCGACGCCTTGCGTCAGCGGGCCGGACGCCGGGGCGATGGGCGTGCATCTTGTGCTGCCCGCGCGCATCGCAGGCGGCGCGCTGAACGCAGAGCAGCCTCAGGCCCTCATCTACGAGCCGCTGCCCCACGGCGCGATGCGCCTCGTGGGCGTGGAATTCATCGTGCTGGAGAGTATCTGGGCAAGCAAGAATCCCAGCGGAGGCGTGCCCTCACTCGAAGGGAACCTGCTGAACTACGTCGGGGCACCCAATCGCTACGGACTGCCGGCCTTCTACGAAATACACGTCTGGGCGTGGGAGCAAAACCCGAAGGGAAGCTACGCCGACTGGAACACGCACGTCACCTGCGAGCATCAGCCAATCAGCTGACTTCAGCGGACGAGTCCGCTACCGGATCTGTAGTTCGATATTCAAGAGGGAAACCGATCATGAAAACTCTGACTGCTGTGTTGGGAGCAGCGCTCCTGGGTGCGATGTGGATGGCGAGCGCACAATCGCCGGCACCGGCCAGCGTGCACCGCTATGTCGTGGAGCGCACGTTCCCGGCGGGTGCGCTCGACGGACTCAACGCCGCCCTCAAGGCAAAGGTAAATACCAATAACGCCAAATTCGGCGTGCGCTGGGTGATGTCCTACGCCAATGCGGCGAAAACAAAAACCTACTGCATCTACGAGGGACCGAACGAAGCAGCAATCCGCAAGGCGGCGACCGCCAACGCCCTGCCGGTGGATTCGATCACCGAAGTTCCGGTGACGCTGCAGCCGAAGTAGGCGGAACCCGTCCGGGCCGGCCGCTGCGACACAGGGGCGCACGGCGGCCCGCGCGACTGACCTGCCTGGCGATTGTCGTACCACGTGATCTTTGGGACCCCGATGAGCTTTCCGTCATTCCAAGACCCCGCATGCGTCCGGAGTGATGTCGCGCGCGGAGTTTTCGCCTGACACGGCCAAGACTGCTCGCGCTGATGTGCTTGAACGGAAGTCGGCGGACGTCCGCGGAATCGAAGGACTCGAACCTTCTTCGAATTACCCGCCAGGCGACTTAACGACGAGAGAGGTCTTGATTCGCCTCGCATGCTTGCGAGCGCCAGATAAATTGGAGATCGCTTCGCCTAAGCTGATGCGTTGGTGAAATTCACACGCGTATGGGAACCGAACCTTCGGGAACCGAACTTATAATTACCCCCGAAATTTACCCCCTGGAGTTGCTCGCTAGGCTCCATCAGGAGCGCTGGTGGGTGGCTCCCCGGTTCGCCCCTCTCAGAGCGTGCTGCGTTCTTATAGAAGAATCATCTATGATGCGCGCCAAAGTTCGAGTCCTGTCTCGAACATGGAACTGATTGAAAAATATGAATAAAAATGACCTGGTGCCCGGGAGAGGACTCGAACCTCCACGGAGTTACCCGCTAGTACCTGAAACTAGTGCGTCTACCAATTCCGCCACCCGGGCAGGTGAGGAAGGCCGCGCAATTTACGCACGGCTCCTGAGGCTGTCAATTGAAGACCAGTAGAGGAAAGTCCGGGCGGCGCGGCCGCCATGAGCGGGCCGCGCCCAAACAAAATCGCGCCAGGTCGCACGGACACGCGCCGCAGCACAGCACATTGGGCGGCCAGCGCGCGCAGCGCGCCACGGGCGGCAAGACCCCCGCGCGCTCCGCCGCGTCGAACTCGCCGTTCAAGAGTGGCTCCAGCGCCGAAGGGACCGTGAGCGCGAACCGCGCGGGCTACGGTTTCCTGCGCGTCGAGGGCCTTAAAGAGAGTGTCTTCCTGTCGCCGCCCGAGATGCGCGGCGTGATGCACGGCGACCGGCTGCGCGTGAAGCTGACCCGCGACGGGTCGGGGCGCTGGTCGGGCGCGGTCGAGCAGGTGCTCGAGCGCGGCGTCAGCTCGTTCCCCGGCACCGTCGAGGTGCTCGGCCGCAGCGCCTGGGTGAACGCGGTCGACCGGCGCCTGCAGCTGCGTTGCGTGGTAGCGCCGGCGGATCTCAACGGCGCGCGCTCCGGCGACTGGGTCATCGCGCGCATCACGCGTCACGCGGGCTCGACGTCCGCGGCGCAGGCCGTGATCGTCAAGCGTCTGGATCCCGACCGGCCGGTCGAGCTCGCGACCGAGTCGGCAATCGCTCGCTTCGACCTGCCGAACGAGTTTCCGGCGGCGGCGCTGCGCGAGGCGCAGGCCTTCGGCGAGCAGGTGGACCCGCGCGAGGCGAACTCGCGCGTTGATCTGCGCACGCTGCCGCTCGTGACCATCGACGGCGAGGACGCGCGCGACTTCGATGACGCCGTGTACGCCGAGCCGCATCCGGCCGGATTCCGGCTGATCGTCGCCATCGCCGACGTGAGCCACTACGTGCGGCCGGGATCGGCGGTGGATGCGGAAGCGCAGCTGCGCGGCACCTCGGTGTATTTCCCGACCCGCGTCCTGCCGATGCTGCCGACCGCGCTCTCCGATCACCTGTGCTCGCTCGCGCCGCACGTCGATCGGCTGTGCTTCGCGGCCGATATGGTGGTGAGCCGTAACGGTGCACTACAGGACGCGCGCTTCTACCCGGCGGTGATGCGCTCGGCGGCGCGCCTCACCTACACCCTCGCCAACGAGGCCTTGTTCGAAGGGCGACCCGCCGCGCGCACCCAGCTCGGTCCCCTGACCGAGAAGCTCGTGGTGCTGGTGGACGTCTACCGCGCCCTCTACAAAGCGCGCAGCCGCCGTGGTGCGCTCGATTTCGACGCGGCAGAAGCCGAGTTCGTGATCGACGAGGCCGAGCGCGTGCGTGCCATCGAGCTGCGGTCACGCAACGACGCGCACCGCCTGATCGAGGAGTGCATGATCCTCGCTAATGTCGCGGTGGCGCAGGCGCTCGAGAAGGCGCACGTGCCGACGCTCTACCGGGTGCACGGCACACCCGAGGACGAGAAGCTCGAGCGGCTCTCGACCACGCTGGCCGCGCTCGGGATCGAGGCGCGCGTCCCGAAGACCGTCACTACGCGCGACCTGCAGGCGATCGCGCGGCGCGTGCCGGATGCTTCCGAGCGCGCCTTCGTCGAGTCCCTCGTGATCCGCTCCCTGCAGCAGGCAATCTACCAGCCGACCAACATCGGGCACTTTGGCCTCGCGCTCACGCACTACGCGCACTTCACCTCACCGATCCGCCGCTACCCGGATCTCGTGGTTCACCGCACGCTGAAGAGCCTGATCGGGGCCAAGGGCGGCTCGGCGGTACGCTACGAGACGAGCCAGCTCGGCGCACTCGGCGAGAGCACCTCGAAACTCGAGAAGCGAGCCGACGAGGCGGACCGCTACGTGTCGGGTTTCCTCAAGTGCACCTATTTAAAGGAGCGTATCGGCCAGACTTTCCGCGGTCTCATCACCACGGTGGTCGAATTCGGCTGCTTCGTGCAGATCCTCGACGCGGCGGTCGATGGACTGCTGCATCTCGACAATCTGCGCGACGATCAGTACGTCATGGAGGACGACGGCCACGCCTGGCGCGGCAAGAGGAGCGGACGCCGGCTCCGTACCGGCAGCCACGTGCGCGTCGTCGTGACCGCCGTGAATCCGATCGAGGGCCTGATCGATCTCACCCTGGCGGAGGAGGCCTAGGCCTGAAGGCCGCCGAAACCATCTACGGGCTGCACGCGGTGCGCAGCATGCTCGAACGCCATCCCGAGCGCGTGCATCTGGTGCGCCTCGCCCGGCATCGTGACGATCCGCGCGTGCGCCGCATCGAGGAGCTCGCACAGCGCCACGAGCGCCGCGTCGAGCGCGTCGATGCCGCGGCCCTGAAACGCGTCCTCGGGGACGTGGTGCATCAGGGTGTCGCCGCCGATATCTCACCGCTCCCGCCCTGGGACGAGGATGAGCTCCTCACGGCGTTGCAGAGCGATGCCGCACCGTTGCTGCTCGCGCTCGATGGCGTGCAGGATCCCCATAATTTAGGCGCCTGCCTGCGTACCGCGGATGCCTGCGGTGCGCTCGCCGTGATCGTGCCCAAGGACCGCGCGGCGCAGCTGACGCCGACGGTGCGCAAGGTGGCGGCGGGCGCCGCGGAGACCACACCCGTAGTCGCGGTGACCAATCTCGTGCGCACCCTGAAGCTCCTCAAGGCATCGGGGCTCTGGGTGGTGGGTGCGGACGCAACGGCAGACAGGGCCGCTGACGCCGTGGATCTCAAGGGCCCGGTGGTGCTGGTGCTCGGCGCCGAGGGGGCGGGTCTGCGGCAGCTGACGCGGCAGAACTGCGATTTCCTCGCGCGGCTGCCGCAGCTCGGCGCGGTCGAGAGTCTCAACGTTTCGGTGGCTGCCGGTATGCTGCTCTACGAGGCGGCGCGGCAGCGGGGCCGCTGGCAGCCTCAGGAGTGACAGCATGGATTTCGAGCTCAGCGCGCGAAGTAAGGACTATCTGCAACGGCTCGGCGCCTTCATGGCCGAGCACGTATACCCGAACGAGCAGCGCTATCGAGAGGAGCGCGATGCGGGCGACCGCTGGGAGGAGCCGGCGCTCATCGGCGAGCTGCAGAAGAAGGCGCGGGCGGTGGGGCTGTGGAACCTCTTTCTGCCGGACTCGACCTATGGCGCTGGACTCACCAATCTCGAGTACGCGCCGCTGTGCGAGACGATGGGACGCGTCGTGTGGTCGCCGGAGGTCTTCAACTGTGCGGCTCCCGACACCGGCAACATGGAGACGCTCGAGCGCTACGGCACGCCCGAGCAGAAAGCTGCCTGGCTCGCGCCGCTCCTCGAGGGCAAGATCCGCTCGGCCTTCGCCATGACCGAGCCGCGCGTCGCCTCGAGCGATGCCACCAACATCGAGAGCTCGATCGTGCGCGACGGCGCCTCGTATGTGATCAACGGCCGCAAGTGGTGGACGTCTGGCGCGGGCAGCGCCCGCTGCCGCCTGTTCATCTTCATGGGCAAGACCGACCCCGCCGCGCCGCCGCACCGCCAGCAGTCGATGATCCTCGTGCCCCGCGAGACGGCCGGCATCACGATCCTCCGGAACCTGTCGGTGTTCGGCTATGACGACGCACCGCACGGGCACATGGAGATCGAGTTCCGCGACGTGCGCGTGCCGGCGGCGAACCTCTTGCTCGGCGAGGGGCGCGGCTTCGAGATCGCACAGGGGCGCCTGGGTCCCGGACGCATCCATCACGCCATGCGACTGATCGGCGTCGCCGAGCGCGCACTCGAGAAGATGTGCCGCCGGGTCAAGGCGCGCACCGCTTTCGGGCGGCCGCTTGCCGAGCAGTCGGTGACGCTCGAGCGCATCGCCGAATCCCGCATCCGCATCGATGAGGCGCGACTGCTGGTCTACAAGGCCGCCTGGCTCATGGACACCGTGGGCAACAAGGCGGCGCGCGCCGACATCGCCATGATCAAGATCGCCGCCGCCGACACCGCCTGCCAGGTGACCGACTGGGCGATCCAGGCCCACGGGGCCGCGGGACTGTGCGAGGACTTCGAGCTCGCGAGTGCCTACGCGCACGCGCGCTCCATCCGTCTCGCCGACGGTCCGGACGAAGTGCATCGCAACCAGATCGGCAGACTCGAGCTCGCCAAGCATTCCTGACATGCTCGGCCAGGAATTCGCGGGCACCATGCCGGTCCCCGATCGGCAGCGCTTCGATGAGGCGGCGCTCGCGCGCTACCTCGAGGCTCAGGTCGCGGGCTTCAAGGGCCCGCTCACGGTCGAGATGTTCCGTGGCGGCCAGTCAAATCCAACCTATCTGCTGACCACGGGCGCGGGCGCGCACTACGTCCTGCGCCGCAAGCCCGCGGGGCAACTGCTGCCCTCGGCACACGCCGTCGACCGCGAGTTCCGCATTACCCGCGCGCTGTTCGGGCAGGGGGTGCCGGTGGCCGAGCCCATCTGCCTGTGCGAGGACGTCAGCATCATCGGCACGATGTTCTATGTCATGGGTTACGTGCGCGGGCGCAATTTCTGGGATCCGCGGCTTCCCGGCATGTCGAGGCAAGAGCGCGCGGGCGTTTACGACGAAATGAACCGCGTGCTGGTGGCGCTGCACGGCGCGGATTTCACGCGCCTGGGCCTTGCAGACTACGGCAAGCCCGGCAACTACTTCGCGCGTCAGATTGGCCGCTGGAGCAAGCAGTACCGGGCCTCCGAGACGCAGCGCATCGAGGCGATGGAAAGGCTCCTCAGCTGGCTGCCGGAGAACATCCCGGCCGGGGATGAGACGACGCTGGTGCACGGCGACTACCGCATCGACAACATGATCTTCGCCCCCGATGCGCCGCGCATGCTCGCCGTGGTCGACTGGGAGCTCTCGACGCTGGGACATCCGCTCGCCGACTTCTCCTATCACGTCATGCTGTGGCGGGTCGGGGCGGGTGAGATCCCGGGACTCAAGGGCGTGGACCTCGGTTCTCTCGGTATCCCGACGGAAGACGAGTACGTCGCGACGTACTGCCGCCGCACCGGGCGCGCGCCGATCGAGCCCGCCGTCTGGGAGTTCTGCATGGCCTACAACCTGTTCCGGATCGCCTGCATCCGCCAGGGCATCATGAAACGCGTGCTCGAGGGAACGGCGGCGAGCCGCCACGCACGCGAGGCGGGCGAGCGCGCGCGCGCGACGGCGGAGCTCGCCTGGCGGCAGGTCGAGGAGAACCTCGGCGGATGACTTTAATAGTCGACAGCCCGGCTCTCGCGTCGTCCCATATAGATGTATAAGTCCTTGATCGAGCAGCCGGCCCCAAGTTATTGATCGGAAAGCACAAGAAGCGCTCCCGGGGATTGCACGGCGGGCGCCCTTTGAGTATCCTTCGCGCCCCTTTCGAACCCGATGGGGCGTCTGCTCGGGCGAGCGAAAAGCCTTAAGCGACGTGACTCCTTGCCGCACCGGTCAGCCTTAACGCCGGGCGGCTCAAACCGTAAGGAGACCTGGATGAGGCATTACGAAATCGTTTTTCTCGTGCATCCCGATCAGAGCGAGCAGGTGCCCGCCATGATCGAGCGCTACAAGGGCATGATCGCCGCGGGCGGCGGCCACGTGCATCGCCTCGAGGACTGGGGCCGCCGGCAGCTCGCCTACCCGCTCGCCAAGGTGCACAAGGCCCACTACGTGCTCATGAACGTCGAGACCGACCAGAAGACGCTCGATGAGCTGACCGGCGCGTTCCGCTTCAGCGACGCGGTGCTGCGGCACCTGGTCGTGAACATGGACGCCGCCGTCATCGAGCCCTCGCCGATGGCCAAGGCCGCCGACGAGGAGGGCGAGGGCGGCCGGCCGCGCCGCGAGCGCTCCCGCGAGGAGTCGCCGGTGAGCGCCGACGACGATGACAGTTCGGCGTCCGACAACGCCTGAATCCGTCTACACTGAAACGAATTCCGAGGGATCTCATCCATGGCAATGTCCAGAGGGCACGGTGGGCACGGTGGGAGTGGCGGTGGCAGCCGCTTCTCACGACGCAAGAAGTTCTGTCGCTTCACCGCCGAGGGCGTGAAGCAGATCGATTACAAGGATCTTGCCACGCTCAAGGGTTACGTCACCGAGACCGGCAAGATCGTTCCGAGCCGCATCACCGGCACGAAGTCCTTCTACCAGCGGCAGCTGGCGGTCGCGATCAAGCGCGCGCGCTTCCTCGCGCTGCTGCCGTACACCGACCAGCACTAAAAGGGGGCGGCCGTGCAAGTCATTCTGCTGCAGAAAGTTGCCAACCTCGGCAACATCGGCGATCGCGTCAAGGTGCGCTCGGGCTTCGGGCGTAACTTCCTTCTGCCCCAGGGTAAGGCCACATTGGCCACGCCCGAGAACGTCGCGCGCTTCGAGGCGCGCCGCGCCGAGCTCGAGAAGGCGGCCCGCGAGCACCTCGAGTCCGCGGGCGAGCGCGCCGCGGCGCTGAAGGACTTCAAGCTCACCATCCACGCGAAGGCGGGCACCGAAGGCAAGCTCTTCGGCTCGATCGGCACCGCCGACATCGCCGAGGCCGTGAGCAAGGCCGGCTTCAAGATCGAGCGCAGCGAGGTGCGGCTGTCGACGGGGCCGCTGCGCGCTCTGGGCGAGCACCTGGTCCACCTGCACCTGCACGCCGACGTCGACGTGCCGCTGGCGGTCTCGATCGTCGCCGAAGAGTAATCCCGGGAAGAGTCCGTGACCGGTTCCGCCAAGGCGCGTGATTCGGGCTCGGTCGCTCTGCTCGACGCGCCCGCGCCGCCGCACTCGGTCGAAGCCGAGCAGGCGGTGCTCGGCGGCCTCCTCATCGATCCGAGCGCCTGGGACCAGGTGGCGGACGTGGTGCGGGAGGAGGATTTCTACCGCCCCGATCACCAGGCCATCTTCGGCGGCATCGCCGCCGTCGCCGGCGAGGGCAAACCCTGCGATGCCGTCACCGTCGCGGGTTACCTCGAGCGCTCCGGCGCGCTCGAGAAGGCGGGCGGCCTCGCTTACTTAGGCTCTATCGCGCGCGACACGCCGACCGCGGCCAACGTACGCGCCTACGCGCAGATCGTCCGCGAGCGCTCGCTGATGCGCCAGCTCATCCAGGCGGGCACGCAGATCGCCGCAGCCGTCTACAACAACGACGGCACCACGGCGCGCGATCTCGTCGATCGCGCCGAGCAGCGCGTGTTCGAGATCGCCGACGGATCGTTCCGCGGCCGCGACGGCGCGCGTCCCGTGCGCGACCTGCTCCCCGCGGTCATCGATCAGATCGACGAGTGGCACACCAACCCCGACAAGCTGCGCGGCCTTCCCACGGGCTTCACCGACTTCGACAAGATCACCGGGGGATTGCGCGCCGGGGATCTCATCATCATCGCCGGGCGTCCCTCGATGGGAAAGTCGACGCTCGCCGTGAACATGGCCGAGTACGCCGCGGTGCATCCCGGCACGCGTGCCTCCGTGGCCATCTTCACCCTGGAAATGCCGTCCGACCAGGTGGTGACGCGCATGTTGGCGTCCGTGGGCGGCGTACCGCTCTCGAGCCTGCGCAGCGGGCACATCTCGGACGACGACTGGGTACGCATTACGAGCGCAACCAGCCAGCTCTCGGAGGCGAAGATCTTCGTCGACGAGACTCCGGCCCTGAACCCGACGGAACTGCGCGCCCGTGCGCGGCGCGTCAAGCGCGAGCATGGGCTGAATCTCGTCGTGGTGGACTACCTGCAGCTCATGCAGGTCCCCGGTACGGTGGAGAATCGCGCCACGGAAATCGCCGAGATCTCACGCGGCCTCAAGGCACTGGCGAAGGAGCTGCAGGTGCCCGGTGATTGCGCTGTCGCAGCTCAATCGCGGGTCGAGCAGCGCGAGCACAAGAGGCCGGTGATGTCGGATCTGCGCGAGTGCGTCACGGGCGACACGCTGGTGTGCCTGACGGATGGACGCCGGGTGCCGATCGCAAATCTGGTGGGGCCGAGCCTGAGGTGTGGTCGCTGTCGACGAGCATCAAGACTGGTGCGCTGCCCGCTCCGACAAGGTGTGGAGGGTCGGTCGGCGTCCCGTGTTCAAGGTGCAGCTCGCGAGCGGGCGTTCGATTCGCGCGACGGCGGAGCACAAGCTCCTGGCGGGTAAGGGCTGGACGACCGTGGGCGCAGCTTGAGCCGGGTGATCGCCTGGCCCTCGCGCGCCGCCTGCCCGAACCTGCTGCAGGCCCAGCGCTGGCCGGATCACTGGCTGGTGCTGCTCGGCCATCTGGTGGGCGACGGCAGCTACCTGGTGCATCAGCCACTGCGTTACACGACGGCCTCCGAGGAGAACAGCGCCGCCGTGCGCGCGTGCGGCGGAGATGTTCGGTTGTCGGGTCACCCGCTACGAATACACGGGCACCTGGCATCAGCTCGTGATCAGCGGAAACGGCAATCGCTGGTCGCCGTTCGGCGTTGGCAAGTGGCTCAAGGAGCTCGGAATCTTCGGCCAGCGCTCGCATGAGAAGCATTTGCCCGGCGCGGTATTTTCGCCTGCCGGATGAACAGATAGCCCTGCTGTTGCGGCATCTGTGGGCCACGGATGGCACAATTTCGACGCGCAAACCCGGAGCGCGCGGCTGACCATGGCTGTGCACTTCTCGACGTGCAGCCGGCGCCTGGCAGACGATGTGGCGGCATTGCTCTTGCGTTTGGGAATCGTTGCCCGGATTCGTACCGTACACAGACGGGCTACCAGCGCCCCGTACACACGGTCTGAGGTCAGCGGTGCGCGAGTCTCAACGCGTATTTCTCTACAGAGTTGGTGGATTCGGGCCGCGACGCAACGCGGCGACGCGTCTCAGCTGTCGCGCCTTCGAGGACATGCAACGCGAATACCAACGTCGACACGTTGCCGCTCGAAGTGTTCGCGACAGTGCGTGCCGAAATGCGCGCCGCAGGGCATCAGCCCGCGTACCATGGCCGAACTGCGCGGCACCGCATACGGCGGCATAGCGCACTTCCAGTTCTGCGCCCAGCCGGACGCACCTGGCCAGCTACGCCGAGCTGCTGCATTCGCTCCGAACTCGATACCTGGGCCAGCTTCCGACCTGTTCTGGGATCGCGTGCTCGCGGTCACTGAAGAGGGCGAGGAGGACGTATTCGATCTGACGGTGCCGGGGCCCGCCAACTGGCTGGCGGACGGCATCGTGACTCACAACTCCGGCAGCCTTGAGCAGGACGCAGACATGATCCTGCTCATCTACCGCGAAGAGGTCTACGACCGGAACACGACCAAGAAAGGCATCGCCGAGATCGATCTGGTCAAGCACCGCAACGGCGAGATCGGCAGCTTCCTCCTGACTTTCCAGGGCCAGTACACGCGCTTCGCCAACTACGTCTCCGATTCGTACGCCGAGGGCGTGCTGCGGTGAGCCGGCTCATCCGGGCCGTCATCGAGCCGCGCGCGCTGCGTCACAATCTCAACACCATCCGCGAGCGCGCGCGGCGTGCGCGCGTCATGGCCGTCGTCAAGGCGAACGCCTACGGCCACGGGCTCGTGCCCACCGCTCTCGCTCTGCCGGACGCCGATGCTTTCGCGGTGGCGCGGCTGGAAGAAGGACTTGCGCTGCGCGCCGCGGGCATCACGCAGCCCATCGTGCTGCTCGAGGGCGTGTTCACGGCGGAGCAGCTGCTGGAAGCCGCCCGTCACGGGTTTGATCTCGTGGTGCACGATGCGCTGCAGGTCGAGCTGCTCGAGGAGATGAGCGGCGCGCACCGTTTCGTACTCTGGATCAAGATCGACACCGGCATGAACCGCCTCGGGTTCCCGCCGCGCGAGTTCGCCGCGGCCCTCGAGCGCGTGCAGCGCCTGAAGACCGCGCCGCTCGAGATCCGCCTGCTGACGCATCTCGCCTGCGCCGACGAGCCACCGGAGCGCATGACTCATGAGCAGCTGAAGCGCTTTCGCGAGACGACGCGCGGCCTCGATTACTCCGTCAGTATCGCCAACTCCGCGGGCGTCTTCGGCAGCGCGCAGCTCAACTGTGACTGGGTACGCCCCGGGCTCGCGCTCTACGGCGCCTCGCCCTTCGCCGACCGCACGGCGGAGCAGCTGGGACTCGAGCCCGTGATGAGCCTCGAGTCCTCCGTGATTGCGCTGCGCAGTATCAAGGCGGGCGAGACGGTCGGTTACGGCGCCGCCTGGCAGGCGCCTCGCGACACCCGGATCGCCATCATCGCGGCCGGCTACGGCGACGGTCTGCCGCGCGGGCTCCCCGCCGGCACGCCGGTGCTGGTCGGCGGCTGGCACGCCCCGATCGTGGGTCGCGTCTCCATGGACATGATCGCGGTGGACGTGTCGGCGGTCCCCGAGGTGCACGTCGGGACCGCCGCACTCCTGTGGGGGCCGGGGCTGCCGGTCGAGGAGATCGCGCGGCACGCGGGCACCATCCCCTACGAGCTCCTCTGCAGCGTGAGTCAGCGCGTCCCGCTCGAGCTGCGCTGAGCGTCGTTTTCTGACCGCTGCCGGGCCGTAGAGCGCCTCCCGGCGCGCCGCTGCGGCCAGCTATGCTTCTTCCATGAGTCACGCATCCAACGAGCCGCGCGCCTCGCACCCTGCGCGCTTCCTCGATCTGAGCCATCTCATCGAGGACGGCATGACGACGTACCCGGGAATCCCGGCGCCGCACGTGTGCGATTTCGTGAGCCGCGAGGCCTCCCGTGAGCGCTACGCGCCCGGTACCAGCTTCCAGATCGGGCGCATCGACCTCGTCGCCAACACCGGCACCTATCTCGACAGCCCGTTCCATCGCTACGCCGACGGCCGTGACGTCTCGCAGCTCAAGCTCGAGGAGCTCGCGGACCTCCCCGCGATCGTGCTGCGCGGCGCGGGCGCACGGGCTCTCGATGTGCCGGCGCTGAGCGGCCTCGAGGTACGGGGCAGGGCGGTGCTGGTGCACACCGGCTGGGCGCAGCACTGGCGCACCGAGCGCTATGGGCACGGGCACCCGTTCCTCACGGCCGCGGCGGCCCGGTGGCTCAAGGATCAGGGGGCGCGGCTGGTCGGGATCGACTCGCTCAACATCGACGACACGGCGGACGGCGAGCGCCCGGTGCATACGACATTGCTCGGCGCGGGGATCCCGATCGTCGAGCACCTGCGCGGGCTCGAGCAGCTGCCGGCCGAAGGATTCACCTTCAGCGCGGTGCCTCCCCCGGTGCGCGGGATGGGATCCTTCCCGGTGCGGGCCTACGCCAGGGTGTGATGTCCGCTGAAATCGCTCCCTGCGATTTCGGCCTAATTCAAAAAGAACCCCATCTTGACCCCGGCGAGCTGGATGACGTCGTTGTCGTTCAGCCTGGTCGCCTGGGCGCCGATGGGCGTGCCGTTGAGCAGCGGGAAGTCACCTTCCTTGCCGCTGTCGACGTGCACGATGTAGTAGGCCTCGGCGCGGCGCGTGATCGCCGCCACCTGCACGCCCGGTCTGCCGAGAGTCGTGAGCGCCTTGCTGAGCTCGACCTCGCGGCCGGCAAAGGCACCCGAGAGCACCTGCAGCTTGGCCTTCTTCACGGCCGCGGCGCCGTCGGCGAGCGCGCGCGAGCGGCCCGTGGCGGAGAGGGACGTTGATACCTTGTCGGCGCCCTCGGTCGCGGCGCGTACCTTCTCGACGGGGCGCGCGGAGGGCTGGATCACCATGGTCTTCTCGAACTCGTCCTGCGCCTCGTCGTCCTCGACGAAGCGCAGCTGGTGATGGCCGACCGTGATCACGTCGCCGTGCTGCAGCGCATGCTTCTTGATCAGCTTGCCGTTGACGTAGGTGCCGTTGGTGCTGTTCAGGTCCTCGAGGAACGAATCGTTGAGGATGTTGATGATCAGCGAGTGGTGCCCGCTGACGGCAGCGTTGTCGATGCGGATGTCATTGTCAGGGAGACGGCCGATCGTGTACCGCTCCTTGTTCATGTTGTATTCCGCCATCACCTGGCCATCCAGGCTCAAGACCAACCTTGCCATTGCTAGCCCCTATCGCGTCGTGTTCAGCCGAACCAAGAGAGGATCTTGTCGAAAATCTTCGTGCGTGCCGGAAACGCATCCATGATGTGCGCCATTACGACCGAGATGTTGTCCCGGCCTCCATTGTCATTGGCCAGCTGAATCAACTGTTTGGCGACCGTATCCAGATTAGCACTAAAGGTGTTTATCGTTAAATGAATATCTTCATCCTCTACCATGTCGGAGAGGCCGTCCGAGCAGAGGATGAAGAACTCGCCCCGGTTGACCGGGTGCTCCTGGATCTCCACGTCGACCTGCGGCTCCACCCCGAGCGCCCGGGTTACGTAGTTCTTGTTGGACGCCCGCTGCGCCTCCTCGGCGGAGTAGAAGCCCCGGTCGACCAGCTCCTGCAGGAGCGAGTGATCCATGGTGACCTGCTCGATGCGGTCGCCGCGCTGGCGGTAGAGGCGCGAGTCGCCGACGTGAGCGATGGTGATCTTGTTGTCGAAGAACAGCGCCGCCACCACCGTGGTGCCCATGCCTTCGCATTGCGGCTGGGTGCGGGCGGTCTGGTAGATGATCTTGTTGGCGCGCACGATGGCATCGCGCAGGATGATGTTCGCGCGCGACAGTCCCGACTCGCGGTCCGCGATGGAGAGGTCCTCGCGCTCCACGTGCTCGCGCACCAGGTTGACGATGGTCTTCACGGCGATGCCGCTCGCCACTTCACCGGCGTTGTAGCCGCCCATGCCGTCGGCGAGCACCAGCAGGCCGATGTCCGGGTCGACCGCGATGGTGTCCTCGTTGTGCTCCCGGACCCTGCCGGTATCGGTGGCACCGACGAAACGCAGCTTGCTTCGCAAGCTCATGCTGCGTCCTGACCTGTATGCGGCCCACTCAATGTGATTCGCGTCACTTTCCCGTCCCCGCTTCGAGCTGGCATAAGCTAGCATCGCCCGCTGCGGTGTCCCGGTGATTGGTCACAAAAGACCGCTTTCAGTGATTTCCCGGCGCGAATCCTAGCCGAAAGTAGACCGACGGCGCATTGATGGCTCGTCTGAACCCGGTATTTGTCTGTGCCTCCTGCGGGGGCGAAACCCTCAAATGGCAGGGTCAGTGCCCGCTGTGCGGCGAGTGGAATTCGCTCGAGGAGCGGCGCGCGCCGCGTGGCCGGGCTTCTCCCGCCGCGGCCGCCGTCAGCCTCGTGCCCGGGGCCGCCCTGGGTGGCGGGGGCGAACGGCTCGGCAGCGGCCAGGCCGAGCTCGACCGCGTGCTGGGAGGCGGCATCGTCCCGGGCTCCGTGATCCTCCTGGGCGGCGACCCCGGAATCGGCAAATCGACGCTCTTGCTGCAGGTCGCGGCGCACGTGGCGGCCGCCCGCCCGGTGCTCTATGCGAGCGGGGAGGAGTCGGTCGCACAGGTGGGTCTGCGGGCCGGGCGCCTCGGCCTCGCCGCCGAGGGACTCGGCGTGGCCGCCGCGACCGACTGCCAGTCGATCCTGGCGCTTGCCGCAGCGCGGCAAGCGGCGCTCCTCATCGTCGACTCCATCCAGACGCTGCAGTCCTCCGTCATGCCGGCCGGCGCCGGGGCGGTCGCGCAGCTGCGCGAGTGCACCGCCGAGCTGGTGCGCTTTGCCAAGCAAGGCGGCACCGCCGTGGTGATCGTCGGGCACGTCACCAAGGAGGGCGCCATTGCGGGACCGAAGCTGCTCGAGCACCTGGTCGACACGGTGTTGTATTTCGAGAGCGAGGCCGGCAGCCGCTACCGCATCGTGCGCGCCACCAAGAACCGCTTCGGGGCGGTGAACGAGCTCGGCTTCTTCGCGATGACGGGTACGGGCTTGAAGGAAGTGAAGAACCCGGCCGCGATCTTTCTCGCGCGCGCCCCGCAGCCCGCCGCCGGCAGCATCGTCACCGTCACGCGCGACGGCGGGCGGCCGCTCCTCATCGAGCTGCAGGCGCTCGTCGATCGCATGCGCTTCGGCGCCCCGCGACGCATCGCGCAGGGGCTCGATGCCAACCGCGTGGCGATGCTGCTCGCGGTGATCAACCGCCACGCGGGACTGGCGCTGCAGGAGCACGACGTGTTCGTGAACGTCGTCGGCGGCATCCACATCGCCGAGACCGCCTGGGACTTGCCGGTCGTGATCGCGCTCGCCTCGAGCCTGAAGGACGTCGCACTGCCGCCGCACCTGGTGGCGTTCGGCGAGCTCGGGCTCACCGGCGAGGTGCGCCCGGTCCCCTATGGCGATGAGCGGTTGCGCGAGGCGCAGGCCCAGGGGTTCAAGGTCGCGCTGGTGCCGCGGGACAACGCCCCGCGCAGGGCGCCCGCCGGCATCACGGTGCACGCGGTCGGCACGGTGGCCGAGGCCCTGGCGGCGGCGTTCACGCGCGCGCCTCCCTAGACTCCCGTGGCGCTTGCCACGGCCGCTTTCTCGCTGGCCGGAGCGCGCACCCGCACGGTGCGCACCGCGTTATCGGCCATCTGCAGCACCTCGAACTCGTAGGCCCCGACCCGCACCATGGCGCCGGGATCCGGGATGGTCTCGAGATGCTCGAGCAGGAGTCCGTTCACCGTCTTCGGGCCCCCGGTCGGCAGCTGCCAGCCGAGCGCGCGGTTCAAGGCGCGGATGGTGGCGCTCGCGTTGACGATGAAGACCCCCGGCCGCTCGGTGTGCACGTCCTTGTGGGTGATGGTCGCCGGATCCGTGGTGAACTCGCCGACGATCTCCTCGAGCAGGTCCTCGAGCGTCACCAGCCCTTCGATGTCGCCGTACTCGTTCACGACGAAGGCGTGGCGGCGGCGGTGGCGCTGGAACTGGGCGAGCTGCACGTTGAGCGGCGTCCCTTCGGGGATGAAGTAGGCTTCGCGGCCGCGCGCGAGCTCGATCAAGCGCTCACGGCTGAAGGTGCCGCGCGCCAGCTCGCGGGCGACGCGCTTCATGTGCAGCAGCCCGATGAGATTGTCGAGCTCGCCGTCGTACACGGGCAGCCGTGTGTGCGGCGTCTGCCGCAGGCGCTCCAGGATATCGTCCCAGCTCGTACTCACGTCGATGCCGTTGATCTCCTGGCGCGGGATCATGATGTCGTTCACGGTGATGCGCCCGAGGTCCAGGATCGAGAGCAGCATCTGCCGGTGGCGCGCCGGAATCACCGGCGCCGCCTCGGTGACCACCGTGCGCAGTTCCTCGGCCGAGAGCGCCTGGGTCGCTCGCGAGGTACGACCGACGCCGAACAGGCGCAGGAACCCGTACGCCATATGGTTCGTGAGCCACAGCGCCGGGCGCGCCACCTGCACCAGCACCCGGTAGATCCCGGCGGCGTGCAGCGCCACCCCTTCCGGGTTCGAGGCGGCGTAGATCTTCGGCGCGAGCTCGCAGAAAACGATCACGACGATGGTGAGCAGCACCTCGGTCACCGGCACGGCGTAGGCGTAGCCGCTGCGCTGCGCGAGGATGGTGGCGATGGCGGATGCGAACACGCTCGCCGGGGCCAGGATGACGAGATTCGCGCCGAGCCATTCATCGGGCTTGACGAGCAGCCCCTCGAGGAGCCGGGCCGAGCGCTGTCCCGCTTCCGCCCGGTGGCGGATGCGATAGCGGTTGACCGAGAGCATGGCCGCCTCGGCCCCGGAGGAGAAGGCGGCGATCACCAGCAGCGCGAACAACGTGAGCTGCGGTACGGGGGTCGAGAGGAGGTTCAATGTGGCACTCCGGTCTCAATGGCGGCGACGGCCGTGGTGACTAGCATAGCGCGCGCGAATCGGGGATCCTGACCGGCATGTTCGATCAACTCACCGCGCGCCTCGGCGCGACGCTCGAGAGCCTGCGCGGCCGCGGCCGGATCACCGAGGACAACATCGCGCAGGCGCTGCGCGACACGCGCGTGGCGCTGCTCGAGGCGGACGTGGCGCTGCCGGTGGTGAAGGGCTTCATCGAGTCGGTGAAGGCGCGCTCGCTCGGCGCCCAGGTGGCCGCGAGCCTCACTCCGGGGCAGGCCTTCATCGGCATCCTCAACGAGGAGCTCATCGCGCTCATGGGCGGCGGGGGCGCGGGCTTCACGCTCCGGGCCGCCCCGCCGGTCGTGGTGCTGCTCGCGGGACTGCAGGGCGCCGGCAAGACCACGACCGCCGCCAAGCTGGCGCGGCGTCTCATCGAGACCGAGCGCAAGCGCGTACTGCTCTCGAGCACCGACGTGCGCCGTCCCGCCGCGATGCTGCAGCTCGAGCGCCTCGCGGCGCAGGTGCACGCCGAGTACTTCACGAGCGAGCCCGGCGCGACCCCGGAGGCCATCGCCGCGGCCGCCCTCACGCGGGCCCGCAACGGCGTGTTCGACGTGTTGATCGTCGACACCGCCGGGCGGTTGCACGTCGATGCCGAGCTCATGAGCGAGATGCAGCGCATCGATGCGGCCGTGGGCGCCTCGGAGCGGCTGTTCGTCGTCGATGCCATGGCCGGCCAGGACGCGGTGAACGCGGCGCGCGCCTTCGGCGCGGCGCTCGACCTGACCGGGGTGATTCTCACCAAGGCCGACGGCGATGCGCGCGGTGGCGCCGCACTGTCCGTGCGGCAGGTTACCGGTAAGCCGATCGTATTCCTGGGCGTCGGCGAGAAAACCGAGGCGCTCGAGCCCTTCGACCCGGCACGCATGGCGTCGCGCATCCTCGGCATGGGGGACATCGTCAGCCTGGTCGAGCAGGCGCACCGGCAGGTCGACGGCGAGGAGGCCGCGCGGCTCGCCCGCAAGGTGGTGAAAGGCCAGGGGTTCAATCTCGTGGACCTCAAGGGCCAGCTCGAGCAGCTGCAGAAGATGGGCGGGGTCGAGGCGCTCATCGACAAGCTCCCGGGCGCGGTGGCGAAGAAGGCCGCGGTCTCGGCCGGGCAGGGCGCTCAGGACGTGCGCCGCCAGATCGCCATCATCAATTCCATGACTCCCCGCGAGCGGCGTAACCCCGGCATCATCGACGGCTCGCGCCGGCGGCGGATCGCGACCGGGTCGGGGGTCCAGGTCCAGGACGTGAACCGGCTGCTGAAGCAATTCCTGCAGATGCAGCGGGTCATGAAGAGCATGAAGGGCGGGGGGTTGCGTAAGCTCATGGG
The DNA here is from genome assembly GCA_963802645.1 of uncultured Gammaproteobacteria bacterium. Classification (GTDB taxonomy): domain Bacteria; phylum Pseudomonadota; class Gammaproteobacteria; order Steroidobacterales; family Steroidobacteraceae; genus 13-2-20CM-66-19. Next base: position 357,882 of record CAWDJK010000004.1, read on the forward strand.
GGCCTTCAAGGGGGGGCTCCCGCCCGGCTTTCCGGGGCGCTAGGGACCGCCTCGGCGGGGCCCGGAAAAACTGGCGCAGAAACGCCCGGTTGCGTAGAATCCGCGCTCTTTTTGGGCGGCCCCTTTCGGATGAGGCGGCCTATGCCCGCTTGAACGAGAGCGATACGACCATGGTTACCATTCGCCTGACGCGGCGCGGGGCGCGCAATCAGCCCTTCTATCACGTCGTCGTGACCGACAGCCGCAAGCGCCAGGGTGGCCCGAGCCTCGAGCACGTCGGATACTTCAATCCGATCGCCCGCCGGAGCGAGACCAAGCTCAAGCTCGATCTGCCCCGCATCGATTACTGGATCGGCAAGGGGGCGCTGCCCTCCGACCGCGTGCGGACGCTGGTCGCCTCCTACCGCAAGCAGGCGACGGCCTGAAGCCTTAAGGCGGCCGCTGCCTGCGGGCGAGCCGTCGACGCGAGCACTCGTGGCCTGGATCGAGCTTGGCCGCCTGGGCGCTCCGTACGGCATCAGGGGCTGGGTCCACGTCGATTCGTATACGGATCCGCCCGAGGGCCTGCTGAAATACCGCGACTGGGTCCTGCGGCTGGCGAGCGGCGAGCGGGTCAGCCGGCGCCTCGCAGCCGGGCGCAGCCACGGCCGGGGCCTGGTGGCGCAGCTCGACGGGGCCGTGAGCCGGGACGACGCCGCGGCGCTCACGGGCGCGGTGATCGAGGTGGAGCGGGCGGCGTTGCCGCCGGCGGGTGAGCATGAGTATTACCGCGCGGACCTCGAGGGCTTCGCGGTGCGCAACCTCCAGGGCGTCGCCTTAGGGGTCGTGAGTCACTTCGTGGACGCGCCGGCGGGCACGGTGATGGTGACGCGGGAGTCCGATGGGCGTGAGCACTGGGTGCTCGCCTCCCCAAGGCACCTGCGCACGGTGGACCTCGCGGCTCGCGCGATCGTGGTGGACTGGCCCGTGAACTGGCCTGTGGAATGAAGATCGAAGTGGTCACGCTGTTTCCGCGCATGATCGCGGGAGCACTGGAATACGGGATCGTGGGGCGCGCCCTGGAGCGCGGCCTGATTGCGGTGGGGACCGAGGACCCGCGGGCGCACACCCATGACGTGCACCGCACGGTGGACGACCGGCCCTACGGCGGGGGTCCCGGCATGGTGATGAAGCCGGAACCGCTGCTCGCGGCGATCCGCGCGGCGCACGCGCGCCTGCCGGCGGGAAGCCCGCGGATCTGCCTCTCGGCGCAGGGCGAGCCCTTCGGCGAGAGCATGGCCCGCTCGCTCGCGGCACTGCCCGGCATGCTGCTGGTGGCGGGCCGTTACGAGGGGATCGACGAGCGCGTGATCGAGCTCGGCATCGACCGCGAGCTGTCGGTGGGCGACTATGTGCTCTCCGGCGGGGAGCTGCCGGCGCTCACCGTGATCGATGCGGTGGCGCGGCTGCTGCCCGGGGTGCTGGGCGATGAGCGCTCGAGCGAGGAGGACTCGTTCGCGCAGGGGCTGCTCGACTGGCCGCACTACACGCGGCCGGAAGTGTTCGAGGGCTTAAGCGTGCCGCCGGTGCTATTGTCCGGCGACCATGCCGGCATCCGCCGCTGGCGCCTGCAGTGCGCGCTCGAGCGGACGCGGCGCCGCCGGCCCGACCTGATGGCGGCGGGGAAGCTCGCGGCCGGGGAGCCGCGTGGATTGGATCAGTTGCCGGCCGCCCGAGCGGCCGCGGAAGAGGATCGAGGTAAGTGACATGAACAAGATAATCCAGGATCTGGACAAGCGGCGCATGACGCGCAAGGTGCCCGAGTTCAAGCCGGGCGACACCGTGGTCGTGCAGGTCAAGGTGGTCGAGGGCGACCGCGAGCGTGTGCAGGCCTACGAAGGCGTCGTGATCGCGCGCAGCAACCGCGGGCTCAACTCCTCGTTCACGGTGCGCAAGATCTCCCACGGCGAGGGCGTCGAGCGCACCTTTCAGACCCACAGTCCCGCCATCAGCGACATCGTGGTGAAGCGCCGCGGCAGTGTGCGCCGCGCGAAGCTCTACTATCTGCGCGATCTCGCGGGCAAAGCGGCGCGGATCGAGGAAAAGATCTGAAGTTGCGCGCCGCGGTGGCCGGTGCGGCTGCCGATCGCGCCGGAGCGGTGAGCCGGTGAACGTGCGGTCGTTCTTGGGGGGGCTGTGGCGCGGTCTCGACGGCCTGCGCAAAGTGCTGCACCTGCTCGTGCTGCTGGTGATCTTCGGCACCCTGTTTGGCGTGCTGCTGTCCGGCACGGCGCACATCCCGCCCAAGGCGGCCCTCCTCATCGAGCCTGACGGCGAGCTGGTCGAACAGCTTTCGGGCGACCCGGTCACGCGCGCCCTCGAAGCCGCCCGCGGCGACGGCCGCCACGAGACGCTGCTGTGGGATCTGACCGACGCGATCCACGCGGCGGCCGAGGACAGCCGCATCCAGGCCCTCGCTCTCGACTTCGACAAGTTCGAGGGCGGCACGCAGCCGACGCTGGAAGAGCTGGCGCACGCGATCCGCGATTTCCGCGCCACCGGCAAGAAAGTCATCGCCTACGGCAACGAGCTCGACCAGGAGAGCTACTACCTCGCGGCCCAGGCGGACGAGACCTACGTCGATCCGATGGGCTTCGTGCTGCTCGACGGCTACGACCGCTATCGCATGTACTTCAAGGAAGTCCTCGACAAGCTCGGCGTCGACATCAACGTGTTTCGCGTCGGGGAGTTCAAGAGCGCGGTCGAGACCTACACGCGCACCAGCATGTCGCCCGAGGACCGCGAGGAGAGCCGCGCCTACCTCAATATCCTCTGGGCCACTTACCAGGACGCCGTGACCCAGGCGCGCAAGCTCGCGCCCGATGCCGTCGAGAAATACGTCGCGACGCTCGCACAGAAGGTGCCCGCGGCCGGCGGCAACGCGGCGCGCGTGGCCGAGGAGGCCGGGCTCGTCACCGGCATCAAGAATGACCTCGAGGTGGAGAAGCGCCTGATCGCCCTCGTCGGCGAGGACAAGTCCACCGGTTCCTTCCGCGCGGTGTCGGTGGCCGAGTACTCGAGCTACGCGCAGACGCAGAAAAAGCTGCACGCCGCCGGCAAGCCGCGCATCGGCGTGATCGTCGCCTCGGGCGATATCCTCGACGGCGAGCAGCCGCCTGGCACCATCGGCGGCGATTCGACCGGCAAGCTGATCCGCGAGGCACGCCTCGATCCGGACGTGAAGGCCGTGGTGCTGCGGGTCGACAGCCCCGGCGGCAGCGTCACGGCCTCCGAGGAGATCTACCGCGAGCTGAAGGCGCTGCGCGCGGCCGGCAAGCCGCTCGTCGTCTCCATGAGCGGTTACGCGGCCTCGGGGGGCTATTACATCTCGGCACCGGCGGATGAGATCTGGGCGAGCCCCACGACGCTCACCGGCTCCATCGGTATCTTCGCGGTCATTCCCACCATCGACCGCACGCTCGGCAAGATCGGCGTGGGGGTGGATGGCGTCGGTACGACGCCGCTCTCGGGTCAGCTGCGCATCGACCGGCCGCTCGGCGCCGAGGCGCGCGCGCTCCTGCAGTCGCAGATCGAGCGCGGCTACGATGAGTTCCTCGAGCGCGTCTCGACCGGGCGCAAGAAGAGCCGCGCCGACATCGACGCCATCGCGCAGGGTCACGTGTGGGCGGGGCTCGATGCGCGCCGCTTAGGGCTCGTCGATCATCTCGGCTCGTTCGATGAGGCGGTGAAGGCCGCCGCACGGCGCGCCAAACTCACCGAGTATTCGACCGAGTTCATCGAGCCCGAGCTCACCTGGGTGCAGCAGCTGGTGCTCGCGTTCAAGACGCGCGCGGTGCGCGCGCTGCTTGCGGCGAGCCCCGATCACGCGGCGCTCGCGCAGCTCGCGAGCCGGCTCGATCCCGTGACGCGCGAGGCCGCGCGCCTCGCCCGCTTCAGCGTGCCGAACCGCGTGTACGCCTACTGCTTCTGCGAGGTCCGGTAACCGTAGCTGGCTCAAGCCGGCCTGTTGCCCGGCGGGCCAAGGCCTGTGCGCCAGCCTTTCCAGGCGCGGCGCGCCAGTTTACAACGTGCTCCAGTCGAGAATGACTTTTCCCGACTTCCCCGATCCCATGGTCTCGAAGCCCTGTTTGAAGTCCTGGATCGGGAAGTGGTGGGTGATGATCGGCTCGAGCTTCAGACCCGACTGCAGCATGCTCGCCATTTTGTACCAGGTCTCGAACATCTCGCGGCCGTAGATGCCCTTGAGCGTCAGGCCCTTGAAGATCACCTGATTCCAGTCGATCGCCATCTCGCCCGGCGGGATGCCGAGGATCGCCACCGAGCCGCCGTGGTGCATGGTGCGCAGCATCTCGCGGAACGCCGCGGCGTTGCCCGACATCTCGAGGCCGACGTCGAAACCTTCCTGCATCCCCAGGCTCTTCATGGTGTCCTCGAGCGACTCTCTGGTCACGTTGATGGCGCGGCTCGCGCCCATCCTGCGGGCGAGCTCGAGGCGGTAGTCGTTGACGTCGGTGACCACGACGTGGCGCGCGCCGGTGAAGCGCGCGATCGCGGTCGCCATGATGCCGATGGGACCAGCGCCCGTGATCAGCACGTCCTCGCCCACCATGTTGAAGGCGAGCGCGGTGTGGGTGGCGTTGCCGAAGGGATCGAGGATCGAGGCGATGTCGTCCGGAATCGAATCGGGGAGCTTGAAGGTGTTGTCGGCCGGGATCGCCAGGAACTCGGCGAAGGCACCCGGGCGGTTGACGCCGACGCCGACCGTGTTGCGGCACAGGTGGCGGCGTCCGGCGCGACAGTTACGGCAGTAACCGCAGGTGATGTGTCCCTCGCCCGAGACGCGGTCGCCGGCTTTCAGTCCCTTGACCTCGGAGCCCACCTCGACGATGCGCCCACAGTACTCGTGCCCGACGGCCATCGGCACCGGGATGGTCTTCTGCGCCCACTCGTCCCAGTTGTAGATGTGCATGTCGGTGCCGCAGATCGCGGTCTTGGCGATCTCGATCAGCACGTCGTTGTGCCCGACCTTGGGCTCGGGGATGTCCTCGAGCCAGATGCCGGGGGCGGCCTGCTGCTTGACGAGTGCTTTCATGGGCTGCTCACGAATATGGCGACTGACGGGGGGTGCTTCAACGGGCCGCTTGGCTATCAGGCGCGCAGTACGCCGAGCTCGCGGCCCACCTCGGTGAAGGCCGCCACGGCGCGCTCGAGCTGCGGCCGCGTGAGTGCGGCCGACATCTGCGTGCGGATGCGTGCCTGGCCTTTGGGCACCACGGGGAAGGAGAAGCCGATGACGTACACGCCGTGCGCGAGCAGGCGCGTCCGCCATGCGTGTCGCGAGCGCCGCATCGCCCAGCATGACGGGGATGATCGGATGCTCGCCGGGCTTCAAATCGAAGCCGGCCTGCGTCATGGCGGCGCGGAAGTAGCGCGCATTCTCCATGAGCTGCTCGCGCAGCTCGCCGCCGCCCTCGAGGAGGTCGAGGACCGCGAGGCGACGCCGCCGCGACCACCGGCGGGATGCTGTTGGAGAAGAGATAGGGGCGCGAGCGCTGGCGCAGCCATTCGATGATCTCGCGCCGCGCGGCGATGTAGCCGCCGCTCGCGCCGCCTAGGGCCTTGCCGAGCGTGCCGGTGAGGATGTCGACGCGGGCCAGCGACGCCGCAGTGCTCGTGCGTGCCGCGCCCGGTGGCGCCCATGAAGCCGATGGCGTGCGAGTCATCGACCATGACGAGGGCGTCGTAGCGGTCGGCGAGATCGCAGATACCGCGCAGGTTCGCGATGAAGCCGTCCATGGAGAAGACGCCGTCGGTGGCGATGAGGCGGGTGCGCGCGCCCTGTGCCTGGCGCAGACAGCTCTCGAGCTCGGCCATGTCGTTGTTGGCGTAGCGGAAGCGCTGCGCTTTGCACAGGCGTATGCCGTCGATGATGCTCGCGTGGTTGAGCGCATCCGAGATCACGGCGTCGCGCTCATCGAGCAGCGTCTCGAACAGGCCGCCGTTGGCGTCGAAGCACGAGGAGTAGAGGATCGTGTCCTCGGTACCGAGGAAGCGCGCCAGGCGCGCCTCGAGCTCCTTGTGGACCTGCTGGGTGCCGCAGATGAAGCGCACCGAGGCCATGCCGTAGCCGAAGGCGTCGAGCGACCGCTGCGCCGCGGCGCGCACCGCCGGGTGGTTGGCGAGGCCGAGGTAGTTGTTGGCGCAGAGGTTGATGACCTCGCGGCCGCCGGTGCGTACCAGGTCGCCCTGGGGGCCGGCGAGCACCCGCTCGCTCTTGTAGAGACCCTGCTCGCGCAGCGCCGCGAGATCCCCGCGCAGGCGGTCACTAAAGGGCTGATTCATGAGGCGCAATTATACTGTAGCCCTCATGCAGGATGAGTCCATCGGCGGCCCCGGGGCCGCGCGCATCGACCGCTGGCTGTTCGCGGTGCGCCTGTTCAAGTCACGGGCACTGGCCGCGCAGGCGGTGGCCGGCGGGCGGGTGCACCTGAACGGCGAACGCGTCAAGCCCGCCCACGAGGTGCGCCCCGGCGATCGGATGACCCTGGTGCGCGGGACGCTCGAGTTCGAGTGCGTGGTAGTGTCCATCCCGTCGCGCCGCGGGCCCGCCGTCGCGGCGGCGCAGTGCTACGCGGAGTCGGCGGCGAGCATCGCCCGAGGCGCCGAGTTTGCCCGGCGGATGAAGCTGGCGGCCGCCCTGACGCCCAGGCCCGCGGAACGGCCGGACAAGCACGCGCGGCGCCAGCTGCGCCGGCTCCGGGGTCGCATTTGAGTCGTCCGCGGTCGCCGCAAAGCATGTGGCGGCCCCGACGGCGTTGCAGACTGGAGCGGCGGGCGCCGTTCGGTTGAGCTACGCTCCGTCCCGCCGAGGTTCGCGCTCATGACCCTAAGCGTCTTTGATATCTTCAAGGTCGGCATCGGACCTTCGAGCTCGCATACCATGGGTCCGATGCGGGCGGCGCGCGAGTTCGTGCTGTCCCTCAAGGACGCCGGCCAGCTCGCCGCGACGCAGCAGATCGCCGTGCGCCTCTACGGCTCACTCGCCCTGACCGGTTTGGGCCACGGTACCGACCGCGCCGTGCTCGCGGGCCTCGAGGGCGCCGAGCCCGAGAGCGTCGACCCCGACGGCATCGAGACCACGGTGCAGCGCATCCGCTCGAGCGGGCGTATCCGGCTCCTCGGCGAGCACGAGATCGCCTTCGACGAGCCGATGCAGCTGCTTTTCATGAACCACGAGCGGCTGCCGCGCCATTCCAACGGCATGCGCTTCGATGCGCTCGGCGAGGGCACCGCGGTGCTGCGCGAGGAGGATTACTACTCCATCGGCGGCGGCTTCATCGTGCGGGGAAATGAGTCCGAGGCGCGCGAGACCAGCACGCATGCGGCGCCGCCGTATCCGTTCACCTCCGGCGAAGAGCTGCTCGCGCGCTGCCGCGAGCACGGGCTCGAGATCTTCGAGCTGATGCTCGCGAACGAGCGCACCTGGGCGAGCGAGGCCGAGATACGCGCCAGGCTGCTGCACATCTGGAAGGTGATGCAGGGCTGTGTCGAGCGCGGCTTCCGCCAGACCGGGGTGCTGCCGGGTGTGCTCAAAGTCCGCCGCCGGGCGCCGCGTCTCTACCGTCAGCTCACCGAGGGCGGCAACGCCGGGCCCCTCGACGTCATGGACTGGGTGAATGCGTTCGCGCTCGCGGTGAATGAGGAGAACGCGGCCGGCGGGCGCGTCGTGACCGCCCCTACCAACGGCGCCGCCGGCATCGTGCCCGCGGTGCTGCACTACTACCGGCGCTTCGAGGCCGGCGCGAACGAGGAGGGCGTGTTGCGCTTCCTGCTCGTGGCCGCCGCCATGGGCATGCTCTACAAACGTAACGCCTCGATCTCGGGGGCCGAGATGGGCTGCCAGGGTGAGGTCGGGGTTGCCTGCTCGATGGCGGCTGCGGGCCTCGTGGCCGCGCTCCACGGCACCAACGAGCAGGTGGAGAACGCCGCCGAGATCGGCATGGAGCACAACCTGGGTCTCACCTGCGATCCGGTGGCGGGCCTGGTGCAGATTCCCTGCATCGAGCGCAACGCCATGGGCTCGGTCAAGGCGATCAATGCCGCGCGCCTCGCCATGCGCGGCGACGGCACCCACAAGGTGTCGCTCGACCAGGTGATTGCCACCATGCGGCAGACGGGCGAGGACATGTCGACCATCTACAAGGAAACGTCCCAGGGCGGACTCGCCGTCAACGTACCCGAGTGCTGACAGGCCCCAACCGGCCTGCTGAACGTGCTGCGATTGGCCTGCCGAAGGCGCCGGAGGCGCTTTCAGCCAATCAATCCCCAGAGCCGCGACGGCGGCGCCTGGTGGTGCACTTCCTTCACGTGCTCGGGGCCGATCGAGCGCCAGTCCTGCGTCTCGAACACGATCGAGCAGAGCGCCGCGGTGGTGAGCGTGCTGATGCCGCCCTGCGGTACCAGCAGATGAATGAGATCCGAAGCGCCGGGGTTGTGCGCGATCACCATGAGATGCGCGATACGCGGCCCGGTGTCGCGGATGAGCTGCAGCATGTCGGCGGCACTCGCGAGGTAGAGGGCCTCCTCGCGCTGCACATGCCGCACCGAGAGCGCGAGCTCGCGCGCGACGATGTCGGCGGTCTGCTCGGCGCGCCGCGCGGTGCTCGCGAGCAGCCGATCGGGCACCAGCTCGAGCTCGAGCAGCCGCTTGGCCATCGCTTCCGCTCCCGTGAGCCCGCGGCGATTGAGCGGGCGCGCGAAGTCCCCGGCCGCGTGGTCCTTCCAGCGGGCGTCGGCGTGGCGCATGACGGTGAGGCGCTTCATGCGCGTCTCAGGCAGGGCTCTCGACGAGAATACGGCCGTCCACCTCGCGCGCGGCATAGGTGCGTACCGGCTCGTAGGCGGGCGGGGTGAGCGCGTCCCCGGTGCGCAGGTCGAAGCGCGCGCCGTGGCGTGGACAAATGAGCTCGCAAGACTCCACCTGGGCACCGGAGAAGGATTCGCCGTCGTGTGTGCAACGGTCTTCTACTGCGTACAGCTCGCGCCCGCAGCGTACGACAACCACCGCCACGCCGTCGACCTCGGCCGGGAGCGGTACGCTCTCGCCGAGCTCGCTGGCCGGGCCGATGTCGATCCAGCCGCTCAGAACATCCCCGTCTGCAGGCGCGCCGCCTCCGACATCATGGACTGGCTCCACGGCGGGTCGAAGGTCAGGCTGACGCGCGCTTCGCGCACCGTCGGAATACGCGTGAGCTTGTCGCGCACATCCTCGACCAGGATGTCGCCCATGCCGCAGCCGGGCGCGGTGAGGGTGATCTGCGCATCCACCGTGTACGTGCCGTCGTCGTTCTCATGCACGTCGCATTCATACACGAGTCCGAGATCGACGATGTTGATCGGTATCTCAGGGTCGTAACAGCTGCGCATCTGTTCCCAGGCGAGCTTGCGCACGTCCTCGACGGTGGCGTTCGGCGGCAGCTCGGGCGCCTTGACCGCCTCCTGTCCGATGGCATCGGCGTCCTCGCCGGCGATCCGGAACAGGTTTCCCTCGAGATAGACCGTGAAGCTGCCCCCGAGCGCCTGAGTGATGTAGCCCGCCTGGCCGGGCTTCAGGTGCACTTCCTGCCCGGCCGGGACGATCACCGCGCGCACCTCGCGGTTGACCACGAACGGCTCGTTCTCGTGCCGGCGCATGCGCTATTCCGTCGAGACCGTGGCGGCACCGCTGCCGAGCGCCGCGTTCAGCGTGTGCCAGCTCAGGGTGGCGCACTTGACCCGCGCCGGGAACTCGCGCACCCCGGAGAGTGCGGCGAGCTTGCCGAGCTCTGGCCCGGGCTGCGCGTCGTGATGCGTGAGGAGGCCATGCACCTCATCGAACAGGGCATGGACCGCGGCGCGCTCCTTGCCCTTGACGGCCTCGGTCATGAGCGAGGCCGCGGCAGTCGAGATCGCGCAGCCCGACCCCTCGAAACGCACGTCCTCGACCCGCTCGCCGTTCAAGCGCACGTAGACCGTGAGCCGGTCGCCGCACAGCGGGTTGTGGCCGTCGGCGTGCCGCACCCCGGCCCCGTCCTCGAGGCGTCCGAAATTGCGGGGCTTGCGGTTGTGATCGAGGATCACGTCGCGGTAGAGCTCCTTGAGGTCCATCAGGCGAACACCTCGCGTGCCCGGGCGACCGCGGCGATGAAGCGCGTCACGTCCTCCTCGGTGCTGTAGCAGCCGAAGGAGGCGCGCGCGGTGGCCGGAATGCCGAAGAAGGTCATGACCGGCATGGCGCAGTGGTGCCCGGTGCGCACGGCGACGCCTTCGGTGTCGAGGATGGTGCCTAAGTCATGAGCGTGGACTCCGGCGAGCGTGAACGAGAGCACCGAGGCCTTGTGCGCCGCCGTACCGACGAGCGTGATACCCGGCAGCCGCGCGAGCTCCTCGGTCGCGAGCTTGAGCAGCCGGGACTCGTGTGCCGCCACAGCCTCGATGCCGAGCCCCTCGAGATAATCCATCGCCGCCGCAAGCCCTATGGCGCCCGAGATGTTAGGGGTGCCCGCCTCGAATCTCCACGGCAGCTCGTTCCAGGTGCTTTTTTCGAAGGACACCGTGAGGATCATGTCACCGCCCCCCTGCCACGGCGGCATCGCGCCGAGCAGCTCCTCGCGCGCGTACAGCACGCCGATCCCGGTGGGCGCATACATCTTGTGACCCGAGAAGGCATAGAAGTCCGCGCCGAGCGCGCGCACGTCGACGCGCGTGTGCGGCACTGCCTGGGCACCGTCGACCAGCACCACGGCTCCCTGCGCGTGCGCGGCGTCCACGATGCGCTTCACCGGCAGCACCGTGCCGAGCGCGTTGGAGACGTGCGCGATCGCCACCAGGCGGGTGCGCGGGGTGAGCAGCTGCGCGAATTCCTCGTAGATGAGCTCGCCACGGCGGTTGATCGGCGCCACTTTGAGCGTGCAGCCGGTCTGCTCGCACACCATCTGCCAGGGGACGATGTTGGCGTGGTGCTCGAGTGCGGTGATGAGGATCTCATCCCCCGGACCGAAGCGCGGCCGTGCGTAGGACTGCGCCACGAGGTTGACGGCCTCGGTGGTGCCGCGTACGAACACGATCTCGCGCGTCGAGCGCGCGTTGACGAAGCGCCGCACCCGCTCGCGCGCGCCCTCGAAGGCGGCGGTCGCCGCCTGGCTGAGCGCGTGCACGCCGCGGTGCACATTGGCGTGCGAATGAGTGGCGTAGTCCTCGACCGCGCGCAGCACCGGCAACGGCTGCTGCGCGGAGGCGGCGCTGTCGAGGTATACGAGCGGATGGCCGTTCACCTGCGTCGCCAGGATCGGAAAATCGCGCCGCACGCGCGCCGCGTCGTAGGCCGGCGCGGGCGCAGGGGTGAGGATCGAGGCGTCGGCGGCCATCACAGGAGCTCCCGGAGTGCGGCACCGTCGTGCATCTGCCCGGCGAGGCGCGTCTCGATCTGCCGCCGCAGCTCCGGCGGCTCGAGGCGCGCGACCACGTCGCCGAGGAACGCCCACTTGAGCGCCCGCAGCGCGGCCTCGCGCTCCAGGCCGCGGGAGAGCAGATAGAACAGCATGTGGTCGTCGAGCTTGCCGGCGGTCGCGCCGTGGCTGGCGCTCACCTCGTCGGTGTAGATCTCGAGCTGCGGCCGCACGTCGATCTCGGCCTCGGGGCCGGCCAGGAGCCCGCGCAGCGACTGGCGGGAATCGCTGCCGCGCGCCTCGCGCGCGACCACCATCTTGCCGTTGAAGGCGACCCGCGCGCGTCCCGCGGCGATGCCGCGGAAGGTCTCCTCGGTGCGGGCGTTCGGGCGCCAGGTGCTCGACGATCGCATACGTGTCCTGCACCTGCTGGCGGTCGCCGAGGCTCGCCGCCGCGAGCGTGAGCTCGGCGCGCTCGCCGGCGAGGCGCACGCGCAGCGTCGAGCGCGCCGCGTGCGCCCCGCTGCCGATGGCGTGCAGCCGATAGTGCGCGTCCGCGGCGAGCGTGGCGCTGAGTGAGTCGAAGAGGATCGCCCGGGAGCCGAGCTCCTGCAGGCGGTAGTGCTCGAGCGCCGCGCCGCGGGCGACCTCGACACCGATCGCGCTTGCCACGAAGCTCGCGCCGTCCGCCGCGCTCAGGTGGCGCTCGATGAGGGTGAGCCGGGCACCGGGCTCGAGGCGCAGCTCCACCCGCGGGTAGGAGGCGCCGGCCTCAGCCGCGGCGCTGGCGGCGAACAGGAGCTCGATGCGAGGGATCTGCGCCGTCGTCGGCGGCACGGTGATCGATGCGCCATCGGTCGCGAACGCCGCGTTGAGAAGCGCGAAACGCTCATCCCGGCTGGCGTGTTCGCTGGAGCCGGCTCCGGCCTCACTCTCGAAGACCGCAAGCGGCAGGATGCGTGCAGGGCTCGCCCCGAGCGCATCCGAGAGGGCCGGCGCGAAGTTACCGTCGATGAACACATAGCGCGCGAAACCGGGGAGGCGCTCCGGCAGCGGCACGGCGGGCGCGGCGGCAGCTGGGGGACGCGAGTTGAGCGGCGCAGGCGTGAAGCGCTGGCGCTCGAGCGGGCGCAGGTTCGCGTACTTCCAGTTCTCATCGCGCGCGCCGGGAAGACCCGCCGTGGCGAGCGCCTCCATGGCGGCGCGGCGCCGCGCGCCACCGGCGAGCTGCGGCGGCAATGCCCCGAGGGTGTGCGCGTGCTCCGCGGCGATCCGGGCGGTGAGGGGAGTGCTCATGGCGACTCAGGCGGCCGCGCCGCTCACCCAGTCGTAGCCGCGCCGCTCGAGCTCGAGCGCGAGGCTCCGGTCGCCGCTGCGCGCGATGCGGCCGCGCACCAGCACGTGCACGAAGTCGGGCACGACGTACTCGAGCAGCCGCTGGTAGTGGGTCACCAGCAGGCACGAGCGCTCGGGCGAGCGCAGCGAGTTGACTCCGGCCGCGACCACTTTCAGCGCATCGATGTCGAGCCCGGAGTCGGTCTCATCGAGCACCGCGAGTGTCGGCTCGAGCACCAGCATCTGCAGGATCTCGTTGCGCTTCTTCTCGCCGCCCGAGAAGCCCTCGTTCACGCCGCGCGACAGGAAGCTGTCCTCGATCTGCATCAGCTGCATCTTCGCGCGCACCAGCGTCAGGAACTCGAAGGCATCCACTTCCTGGAGTCCGCGCTCCTTGCGCTGCGCGTTGAGCGCGGCCTTGAGAAGATAGACATTGTTGACGCCCGGGATCTCCACCGGGTACTGGAAGCCGAGGAATAAGCCCGCACGCGCGCGCTCCTCCGGGACCAGTGCGCGCAGGTCGCGCCCCTGGTAGGTGATGCTGCCCGAGGTCACCTCGTAGCCCGGGCGGCCGGCGAGCACGTAGGCGAGAGTGCTCTTGCCCGAGCCGTTCGGGCCCATGATGGCGTGCACTTCGCCCGTGGCCACCTCCAGCGTGAGGCCGTTCAGGATCTGCTTGCCGTCGACGCTGACGCCGAGATCGCGGATCGAGAGGAGCGCCTGGCGTGTCATGTCAGCCCACCGCGCCTTCCAGGCTCACCGCGAGGAGCCTGGAGGCCTCGACGGCGAACTCCATCGGCAGCTCCTTGAACACCGACTTGCAGAAGCCACTCACGATGAGGTTGACCGCGTCCTCCTGGGAGATCCCGCGGGCCAGACAGTAAAACAGCTGGTCGTCGCTGATCTTCGAGGTACTTGCCTCGTGTTCCACGGTCGCTGTCGGGTTCTTTACCTCGACGTACGGGAAGGTGTGCGCACCGCACTTGCCGCCCATCAGCAGCGAGTCGCACTGGGTGAAATTACGCGCGCCGTGGGCGCTCGGCAGCATCTTGACGAGCCCGCGGTAGGTGTTCTGGCCGTGGCCGGCGGAGATGCCCTTGGAAATGATGGTGCTGCGCGTGCGCGGTCCTATATGGATCATCTTGGTGCCGGTATCGGCCTGCTGGTGGTTGTTCACGGTTGCGACCGAGTAGAACTCGCCGCTCGAGCCCTCACCGCGCAGCACGCAGCTCGGGTACTTCCAGGTGATCGCCGAGCCGGTCTCGACCTGCGTCCAGGAGATGTGCGCATTGCGGCCGCGGCACTCGCCTCTCTTGGTGACGAAGTTGTAGATGCCGCCGCGGCCTTGCGTATCGCCGGGGTACCAGTTCTGCACGGTCGAGTACTTGATGCTGGCGTCATCGAGCGCGATCAGCTCCACGACGGCGGCGTGCAGCTGGTTTTCATCGCGCATGGGTGCGGTGCAGTTGTGGACCGCGAAGCCCTTCACGAGATATGAATGAGGCTCGCTCGCCGTCTGGAAGTTGTAGACGAACCCGTCGTAGGGCTCGCGGCGGATCTTGCGCACCGGGACCAGGAAGTGGTCGTAGCGGCGAATCGCGCGCCGACCGCGCGTCTTTTCCGAGTAATACAGCGTATACATCCTGCTGTGCCGGATGATTCGCCCATCCTTCATCCGCTCGTCGTTCGCCTCGCGGATACCCATGTAGCCAAAGATCCCGCGACGCGCCAGCATCTCCTGCAGCTGGAATGCCAGTGTGCGGGACACGGTGCCGCACCGAATCATCGTCACAGGCCCATAACGGCCGATGCTTCCGTCCCCGCGGTAGTAGGTGTGGACCGCCAGCTTCTGGCGATGCGCAGGCAGATCCATCACGGCCTTGCTGAAGCGCTTGCCGTGCGCGTACCGGCCGCCGTGCTCCTCGAGCGCGGCGCAGAGTTCGAGCGAGTACACGACGAGATAAACGCCGTGGCGCTTCCTGTCGTGCGTGCGTGACGGGCGTTTGCCCGTGCAACGCTCGACCAGCAGGGAGATCTCATCGGCCACGTCCGGCTCGTGGTCGCCCAGACTCCATTCGACGGCGTCATAGCCATTGAATTTGGTGACGCAACCTTCCGCGATGTAGTAGCCGAGGAGCTTCAGGAAATCGTCGGTGAGGGAAGGGTCGTCGCGCTCGACCTTATTGATCGGGAAGACAAGCAGATCGCCCGGCACGAGCTGGCCGGCAGGCACGAACTCAGGGTCTGCATTGTTGAGAAGCTTCTGGTTAATGTCCGGCCAGCGTCCGCAGGCCCGCAGGCTACTGCGCACCCGCTCGCGGCGGATCGCAAGTACCGGATGCTCCGGAGTTACGTGGAAACGGTTGGCCGCGCTGCGCGGCGTGATCTCGACCATGTCGCCGCGGTACCGGCGACGCATGATCTTCGCGACCTCGGCCTCCTCCCCGCGATCATTCAGAACCACATCGTGCAAAGCGACGTCACGCACGCAGCGCATCTCGTCCCCGTATGAGACTTCCTCCCAGGCGGGCAGGCACCCCTCGAGGTAACTGACATAGGCGCCGTCGTCGGCGATGATGAGGGTCCGCTCGAACTGTCCGGTCTTCGCGGCATTGATGCGGAAATAGGTCGACAGCTCCATCGGGCAGCGCACGCCCTTCGGCACGTAGACGAAGGAGCCGTCGGAGAACACCGCGGAGTTGAGTGTCGCAAAGAAATTGTCGGTGTACGGGACCACGCTCCCGAGGTACTGCTCGATGAGCTCAGGGTGGCTGCGCACCGCCTCCGAGAACGGCGCGAACACGACGCCCGCGGCCGCGAGCCGCTCCCTGAAAGTGGTGGCGACCGAGACTGAATCGAACACCGCATCCACGGCGACGCCCGCGAGGCGCGCTCGCTCGTGCAGCGGCACGCCGAGCTTCTCGTAGGTCTCGAGGAGCTTCGGGTCCACCTCGGCGAGGCTCTTGGGGCCGTCCTTCTTCGTCCTGGGGGCCGAGTAGTACGAGATCGCCTGGTAGTCGATGGGCGCGAAGCGTACGTGCGCCCAGTGCGGCTCCTTCATGGTGAGCCAGTGACGCAGCGCCTTTAGGCGCCATTCGGTGAGGAAGGCCGGCTCGCCCTTCTTGCGCGAGATGAGCCGCACCACGTCCTCATCGAGTCCCGGAGCCACGGTGTCGGAGTCGATCTCGGTGACGAAGCCGTGCTGGTAGCCGCGGCCGACGAGGCTCTCGAGCTCTTTGGCGGTTTCGCTCATCGCGCTCACCTTCAGCGCGCCGGCACGCGGCCGGCCGCGGCCTTCATCTCGCGCTCGAGGGCGGGGAGGCGCGCCGGGGCGGCATCGATACCGGCGAGCTGCGCGAGGGTCACGTCGTAGAGGGCGCGACGGATGGCGAGATTCAGCCGCTGCCAGACGCGGCTCACGCGGCAGCTGTCCTCGATCTCGCAGTTGCCGTGGCCCGCGGCGCAGTCGGTGAGCGCCATCGGCCCCTCGAGCGCATCCAGAATCGTCGCGGCGCTGATCTGGGCGGGCGGACGCGACAGCTGGTAGCCGCCGTGCAGGCCGCGGGTCGAAGTCACGAGCCCGGCGCGCTGCAGTTGCTTCAGGAGCTTGCTCACCGTGGGTGCGGCGATGTGCGTCTCATCGGCGAGCGCGGTGGCGGTGCGCACGCGTCCCGGCTCGCCGGCGAGCGCGGCGAGGAGCACGGTGGCGTAGTCGGTGAGCCGGCTGATCCGCAGCATGGAGGCACCCTCCTGAAACTAGGACTATTTTAGTACTAATTGCCCGTGGAACCAAGCGCGGGGGTGCATATCCCGAGCCGGCGCGGGGTCCGACTTTGCTATCCTTGGGACCCCGGTTTTCGTCGGTTTGCGATGACGATAGCACCGCGTTCTGCGGTCGGACACGTCGGTCGCCTTAAGGAGTGGACGATGAATCTCAGTGAGCTCAACCGCGTTGCCACGGCGATGGTCGCCAAGGGCAAAGGCATTCTGGCCGCGGACGAGAGCGGCGGCACGATCAAGAAGCGCTTCGACGGCATCAAGCTGGATTCGACCGAGGAGCACCGCCGCACCTACCGGGAGATGCTGTTCACCGCCCCCGGGGCCGCGCAGGCGGTGAGCGGCGTGATCCTCTACGACGAGACCATCCACCAAAGCACCAGGGACGGCACGCCCTTCCCGCAATACCTGGCGAAGCAGGGCATGATCCCGGGCATCAAGGTCGACCTCGGCGCGAAGCCGCTCGCCGGCTTTCCCGGCGAGACCATCACCGAGGGGCTGGACGGGCTGCGCGAGCGGCTCATCGCGTACCACGGCCTGGGGGCACGCTTCGCCAAGTGGCGCGCGGTGATCGACATCGCCGCCGGCATTCCCACCGACTTCGCGATCGCCGCCAACGCGCACGCATTGGCGCGCTACGCGGCGCTCTGCCAGGAAAACGACATCGTGCCGATCGTCGAGCCCGAAGTGCTGATGGACGGCGCCCACTCGCTCGAGCGCTGCTCGCAAGTCACCGAGCAGGTGCTGACGGTGGTGTTCGAGCAGCTGTTCGAGCACCGCGTGGCGCTCGAGGGCATGGTTCTCAAGCCCAACATGGTGATCTCCGGCAAGAAGGCCCCCGAGCGCGCCTCGCCCGAGGCGGTCGCCGAGGCGACCGTGCGCGTGCTGAAGCGTCACGTGCCGGCGGCGGTGCCCGGTATCGCCTTCCTGTCCGGCGGCCAGTCGCCGACCGAGGCGACGCTGCACCTCTCGCTCATGAACCGCCTGGGGCCGCTCCCCTGGGGGCTCACGTTCAGCTACGGCCGGGCGCTGCAGGACACCGCGCTCAAGGCCTGGGGCGGGCTGCCCGCCAACTTCGCCGCCGGCCAGAAGGAGTTCGCCCGGCGCGCACAGCTGAACGGTGCGGCGACCACCGGCCGCTACGCGCCGGACATGGAGAGCCGGGCCGCCTGAGGCACGGTCATAGCACCGCGCTCGCGTGACCAGTAACGCCCCCGCACCAGCCGCCCCGACCGCCCCGGGGGGCGACGTGGTGGTCGCAGTGCGCGACGTCCAGTACGCCGCCGGCGGACGGCCGATCTTTGCCGGGCTCGATGTGGAGGTCCGCCGCGGCCGCATCACCGCCATCATGGGCCCGAGCGGCACCGGCAAGACGACGCTGCTGCGGCTCATCACCGGCGCAGATCCGCCCCGAGCGCGGGACGGTGCAGGTGTTCGGACGCGACCTCGCGGCGCTCGGCCGCCGGGAGACCTACGCGCCTGCGGCGCCGCATGGGCATGCTGTTCCAGAACGGCGCGCTGCTCACCGACCTGGACGTGTTCGAGAACGTCGCCTTCCCGGTGCGCGAGCACACCGATCTGCCCGAGCCGCTGATGCGCCGGCTGGTGCTCACGAAGCTCCAGGCCGTCGGGCTGCGCGGCGCCGCAGACCTGATGCCCGGCGGAGCTCTCGGGCGGCATGGCGCGCCGCGTGGCGCTGGCGCGCGCCATCGTCATGGATCCGGAGCTGCTGATTTACGATGAGCCCTTCGTCGGTCTCGATCCGATCTCCCTCGGCGTGATCCTGCGGCTGATCAAGCACATGAACGAGGCGCTCGGCATCACGAGCATCGTCGTCTCGCACGACGTGCAGGAGCTCGCCCGCATCGCCGACGACAGCTACCTGCTGTCCGCCGGCCGGGTCGCGGCCGCCGGCGCGCCGGCGCAGCTGCGCGCCAGCAACTCCGCCGCCGTGCGCCAGTTCATGACCGGCAGCGCCGACGGCCCGGTGCCGTTCCATTACCCGGCGCCCGACTACGACACGCAGCTGCTCGAGGCGGACGAGGCATGATGAACGCTGCGCTCCAGCGGCTACCTGCTCGGCGGCGTCCGCCGGCTCGGCGCGGTGACGCTGTTCTTCGCGCGCCTGCTCATTGCATGCGTGCCCGCGCTGGCGCGGCCGCGGCTCCTCGTTCGCCAGATCTACAACACCGGCGCCCGCTCGCTGATCATCATCATGCTGTCCGGCCTGTTCGTCGGCATGGTGCTGGGCCTGCAGGGCTACGACCTGCTGCAGCGCTTCGGCTCCGAGGAGGCGCTCGGCATCGCCGCCGCGCTCGGACTCCTGCAAGCGAGCTTGGCGCCGGTGATCACGGCGCTGCTGTTCGCCGGCCGCGCCGGCACCGCGCTCGACCTCCGAGATCGGGCTGATGCGTGCCACCGATCAGCTCACCGCCATGGAGATCATGGCGGTCGATCCGATGCGCTACGTGGTGGCGCCGCGCTTCCTCGGTGGCGTGATCGCCATGCCGCTGCTCACGGCGATCTTCAGCATGATCGGGCTCTTCGGCGCGCAGCTGGTCGGCGTGCAGCTGATGGGCGTCGACCGCGGCGCGTTCTGGTCGCAGACGCAGGGCTCGGTCGACCTGCACGACGTCAGCGAAGGGATCGTCAAGAGCGTTGTGTTCGGTGTCGCCTGCAGCCTGATCGCGGTGTACGAGGGCTATCATGCCGAGCCCACTGCGGCCGGGCGTGGGGCTCGCCACCACGCGCACGGTCGTGGCCTCGTCGGTGCTGATCGCTGCTGCTCGACTACGTGCTGACCGCCGCTTTCCTATGAGGAGGAACCTCGGGCCATGCAAAGCAATCGAACCCTGGAAATCGGAACCGGCCTGTTCGTGCTGCTGGGATTCGCGGCGCTGCTGTTTCTCACGACGCAGCTGCCGGCGAGCGGACTGAAGCTCGGCGGGCATAAAGCGGGGTATCACGTGACCGCGGCATTCGACAACATCGGCGACCTCAAGGTGGGCTCGCCGGTCACCATGTCGGGGGTGCGCGTCGGTGAGGTGGCGGGTATCCGCTTCGATTCGACGGGTCTACAAGGCGGTGGTGCGCATGCGCATCGACCCGCAGTACAACGAGATCCCCGACGACAGCTTCGCCAGCATCCAGACCGAGGGGCTGCTCGGCGGCAAGTACGTCGGCATCAGCCCGGGCGGGCTCGATACCTTTCTGAAGGATGGCAGCCGGATCGACATGACGCAGTCGGCCATCGTGCTCGAGAGCCTCATCAACAAGTTCTTCGCGAGCTTTGCGAGCAAGGGGAGCGGCGACACCGGGCAGAGCGGCGACAAGGAGCCCAAGAAATGAGACCCATGACACTGGTACTGGCCGCGGTGTGGAGCTGCGCCGCAGCGGTGGCCCTCGCGCAAGGCGCGGCGGCGGCCCCGGCGGCGGCACCCGCGGCCACGACGGCGCCGGAGGCGAGCGACCCGACCGCGCTGGTGCAGGCGACCGCGCAAGGCATGCTGGGTGATCTCGACAAGAACCGGGAGGAGTACCGGCGCGACCCGAAGAAGATCGCCGCGCTGGTCGACAAGTACCTCAAGCCGCACTTCGACGCCGACACCTCGGCGCGTGTGGTGCTCGGCCAGTTCTGGCGCACCGCGACGCCAGAGCAGCGGCAGCGCTTCGTCAACGCCTTCTACCACTCCCTGCTCGCCAACTACGGCGACGCGCTCGCCGAGTTCACCGCCGATCGCCTCAAGATCTACCCGACCCGCCTCGAGCCCGGCGCCACCAGCGCTACGGTGCGTACCGACGTACGGCGCCGCAACGGCGACCTCGTCTCGGTCAACTACTCGCTGCACCTGACGCCGCAGGGCTGGAAGGCGTGGGACGTGGTCATCGACGGCATCAGCTACGTCAAGAGCTACCGCGAGGACTTCGGCGCGCAGATCGAGAGTCAGGGTCTCGAGACCGTGATCAAGCGCCTCGAGTCGGGCGAGAAGCCCGGCCAGATCGCCAAGCAGACCGGCTGAGAGCCATGGCGCCCTCCGGCACGAGCCCGGCGTTCGACCTGACCTCGGGGCCCTTCACGCTGGCCGCGGGAGAGGGCGCGTTGCTCGCCGAGGGGCCGCTCACCTTCGCGAGCGCCCGCCACGCGCGCGAGCTCGGCCTGGAAGCACTCGCGCGCGGCGGCACGGGGCCGCTGATCGTCGACTGCAAAGGGGTCACGGCCTCCGATAGCGCCGGGCTCACGGTACTCATCGACTGGCTCGCCGCCGCGAAGGCGCGGCAGCGTTCGCTGCGCTTCACGCACCTGCCGCCGGGCCTCACGGCGCTCGGCCGGATCAGCGAGGTCGAGGAACTGCTCGAGCGCGGCGTGTAGCCGCCCAGCGCTACTTCGGCGGGGGCGGGGGTTGCTCGGAGCGGGGCTGCTCGGGTGGCTGCTGCGCCGGGGGCGGCGGCGTCTGCGGTCCTGAATCGATCCCGGACTCCTCCAGCATCTTCTGCTCCTCGTCCTCCTCGCTCTGCGAGTTGCCGCCACGGACCTTGAACTGACGGTTCTGCAGGTAGGCGTTGCGCAGGAACGCGTACGGGTCGTAGGCGCCATCGAGCAGCCGGTCGGAATCGAGGACCCGCGAGCGCCAGTCGACCTTCTCGAGCGCCCACGAGCCGTAGTCCCACCAGGTGTTGCTGATGTAGGTGCGCGGCGTGCTGTAGGCATCGCCGGCGCGGCCGAAGGTGTCGCGCACGTCGCTCGGCCCGAGGAATGGCAGCACCAGGTAAGGTCCGCTCTTCACGCCCCACTTGCCGAGCGTCTGGCCGAGGTCGCGGTCGCCCTTCTCGAGGCCCATGGCGGTCGCGGGATCGAACAGGCCGCCGATGCCGATCACGGTGTTGACCAGCAGCCGGCCGGTGTCGCGCACGAACGGCGTGAACTGTCCCTGCAGCAGGTCGTTCACCATGGTGATGGTGGTATCGACGTTGTCGAAGGCGTTGCGGATGCCGGTCTGCACGACGTGCGGCACGGCCGCGCGGTAGCCGCGAGCCACCGGGCGGAAGAGCGCCTTGTCGAACTTGTCGTTGAAGGCGTAGGTCGCGCGGTTCATGCGCTCCCACGGGTCGTGCGGGTCGGGGCGGCCGGGTGGCTGCGAGGCGCAACCCGCGGCCAGCGACAGGAGCAGCGCCGCGAGGCAGGCGCGGGTGGTGGACCTCATGCGAGGAATTGTAACAGCGGCCCGAGCGCGCTCGGCCGGCCTATCTCCAACGGTGTACCGACGGTGCGGGTCAGTGGACGCGGCCGCCGCCACGCCCCGACCCCGGGTCGCCGTTGTCGGTGAGGCGGGGCTTGCGCGTGCTGGCGAGGAACTCGCGTACTTCGTCGAGCCGCGCGCGGTAGCGCTGCCGCTGGATGGTGGAGAGGCGCGGAGCCGCGAGCGCCAGCTGAATCTGCTGGATGGCGAGCTGCAGGTCGCCGTTGGCGATCTGGTACTCGCCCATGTAGAAGTACGCATCGCCGGGGTCACCGGCGGCGCTCGCCGCGAGCGCGGTGAGACGGATCTGATCGGGCGTCGGCGGCACCACGTTGAAGAGATCGAGCAGCATGGTGTGCGCCTCGGCCGGGCGGTTGGCCGCCATCAGCGTCTCGGCGTAGCGCACCGTCACCGGCACGTTGCGCGGGAAGAGCGTCTCGGCGCGCTTGAACGTCGCGAGCGCGTCGTTCAGGTGCCCGGCCCTGGCCTGCGCCTGGCCGAGCGCCGAGTAGAGCACCGTCAGCTGCTCGTTTTGCCGCACGAGCCTCGAGAGGATGCCGACCGCCTCCCACACGGCTTCCTGGTTGCCGCTCATGAGCGCGAGCGCGCGCCCGTACTGGTTGCCGAGGGTGTCACCGCCGTGCGCGATCTTCTGCGCGTACTCGAGCGCCATGTCGGTGTCGCCGGTGGCGGTGAGCACCCGCACGCGCTCGCGGATCAGCTCGTAGCTGAGGGAGTCCTTGCCGGTGCGGGGCGGGAACTGTGCCGCGCGTGCCTGCTGCTCGGCCTCGCGGTCGGAGTCCATCGGGTGATCGATCAGCATCGCCGGGATGTAGGTCGCGGTGAGCCCCGCGTGCTTGGACATCGTCTCGAACATCTCGCCCATACCGTAGGGATCGAAGCCCGCACCGGCCAGATAGCCGATGCCGACGCGATCGGCTTCCCGCTCGTTATCGCGCGTGAAGTTGATCTGGTGCTGCACCGCCATGCCCTGTGCCGCGACGATGGCGCCCTCGGTGGCCTGGCCGCCGCCGGCGAGCGCCCCGAGGAGGATGGCGCCGATCAGGGCGGCCGCGGTGGTGAGGCTCTGGTGCGACTGGTCGGCGAGCATGCGCGCGATGTGGTGCTGGGTGATGTGCGCGGTCTCGTGCCCCATGACCCCGGCGAGCTCCGACTCGGTCTCGCTGGCGAGTATCAGCCCGGCGTTGATGAACACGTAGCCACCGGTGACCGCGAAGGCGTTGATGCTCGTGTCCTTGATCACGAAGTAGTGGAAATACTCCCCGCCCATCTCGCTCTGCGAGGCGAGCCGCTTGCCGATGTCGTTGATGTACTCGCTGACCTCGGGGTCCTCGACGAGGCCGTTCTGGTCGCGGATCTCCTTCGCCACCATGGCGCCCAGGCGGAACTCGTCGCTCTTGGAGAGCGCCGTCTCGGTGGGCCTGCCCAGGTCCGGCAGGTCGGAGCCCGGGGTCGGACCGGTCAGGTCGCGCCCGGTCCGCATGGGCGGCTCGCCCGCGAACGCGAGCGTCGCCGAGCCCAGCACGGCGGTGACGAGGAAGACGAGAAGGCGGTGCATGATCCTTGAGTTCGACCGCGATCGGGGGGGCGAGTTTCCGAATATTTACAGAGGCTTACAAAGCAGTTATCGCGGGCAGACCGACGCGGGGTAAGGGTACACCGAATCCCGCCCGGGTGGGAGCCGGGCGCGCCCGGCCGCGGCGCAGCGTGCGCGCTCAGAGGATGTCGGACGCGAAGTCGGCGAGCCGCGAGCGCTCCCCGCGCACCAGCGTGACGTGGCCGGAGTGCGCCCAGCCGCGGAAGCGGTTCACCACGTAGGTGAGCCCCGAGGTCGTCTCGGTGAGGTAGGGCGTGTCGATCTGCGCGATGTTACCGAGGCAGACGAGCTTGGTGCCGGGGCCGGCGCGCGTGATCAGCGCCTTCATCTGCTTCGGCGTCAGGTTCTGCGCCTCATCGAGGATGATGTAGCGGTTGAGGAAGGTGCGCCCGCGCATGAAGTTGAGCGAGCGGATCTTGATGCGGTTGCGCAGCAGGTCGTTGGTCGCCGCGCGTCCCCAGTTGCCGCCTTCCTGCGCTGCCGGTGAGCACCTCGAGGTTGTCCATCAGGGCGCCCATCCACGGCTCCATCTTCTCCTCCTCGGTGCCCGGCAGGAAGCCGATGTCCTCGCCGAGCGGGATGGTGACGCGCGTCATGATGATTTCGACGAAGCGGTTGCGTCTCGAGCGTCTGCATGAGACCGGCGGCCAGCGCCAGCAGCGTCTTGCCGGTGCCGGCGGGCCCGAGCACCGTGACGAAGTCGATCTCCGGGTCCATGAGCAGGTTCAGCGCGAAGTTCTGCTCGCGGTTGCGCGCCGTCATGCCCCAGACGTTGTGGCGCTCGCTGCGGTAGTCGCGGGTCAGCTCGAGCGTGGCGGTGTCGCCGCTCGATCTTGCGCACGATGCCTTCGATGCCCTCGGCGTGCTGTCCTCGTAACACGCACTGGTTCGGGTGCCAGCTCGCGCACCGCGGGGCCGGTGATCTCGTAGAAGGTGCGGTCGCCTGTCCTTCCAGGAGCGCATGTCCTTGCCGTGCTGCTCCCAGAAGTCAGCCGGCAGCGCCGTCACGCCCGTGTAGAGGACGTCGGCGTCCTCGATGCGTCTTGTCGCTGTAGTAGTCCTCGGCGTGCACGCCGAGCACCGCCGCCTTGATGCGCAGGTTGATGTCCTTCGACACCAGCGATCACGCGCGCGTCGTGCTGCTCGTTCTGCAGCGCGAGCGTCTGCGCGAGGATCGCGTTGTCGCGCGCTCTGCCCGGGCAGGCTGTCGGGCAGCGCGCTCGAGAGCTGGCGTGTCTGGAAGAACAGCCGCCCGCTCGAGGGGCTGCTTGCCGTGGTTACCGGAATAGCCGCTCGGGAGCTGCAGTCCGCGATCGATCTGCTCCTTGGTCACATCGCGCATCATGTCGTCGAGGAAGCGGCTCACCTGGCGGACGTTGCGCGAGGCCTCCGACAGGCCCTTCTTGTGCGCGTCGAGCTCTTCGAGCACCACCATCGGCAGGTAGACGTCGTGCTCCTCGAAGCGGAAGATCGCCGTCGGATCGTGCATCAGCACGTTGGTGTCGAGCACGAACAGGCGCCGCCCGCCGCGCGGCCTGCCTTTCACCGCGCGCCCCTCGCCCGAGGCTGCCGTGGGACCGGGTTCATGGATTCCGCGCTGCTTCAAGCACTGCCTCCGCGTGACCAGGGACCTTCACCTTGCGCCACTCCTGCCGCAGCCTGCCCGTGGCATCGATGAGGAAGGTGCTGCGCTCGATCCCGAGATACTTTCTGCCGTACAGGCTTTTCGTTTGATGACGTCGAACAGCTTGCAGACGCGCTCGTCCGTGTCGGCGAGCAGCGCAAAGGGCAGGGATTCCCTGGCGGCGAACTTGTCGTGCGAGGCGACGCTGTCGCGCGACACGCCCACGACCGTCACGCCCGCCTTGCGGAACGCGCCGTACAGGTCGCGGAAGTCCTGCGACTTCGCGCGTGCAGCCCGAGGTCATGTCGCGCGGGTAGAAGTAGATGACCAGCTTGCCGCCGGCCGCGTCCTTCAGGCTCCACGTGCCGCCGCCCGTCATGGGCAGGGAGAATCCCGGCACCTTGTTCCCCGTCTTGATCTCTCGCATCTCTTTCAGGACTTGACCGGCTCGAGGATGGCGTCGAGGTTGAGCGAGTCGCAGAACTCCATGAACTCCTCGCGCAGGTGCGCGACGTGGATGCGGCTGGGGACGTTGACGATCATCTGCACGGCGAACATCGGCGCGCCGGTGTGGGCGGCCGGGTAGCTGCGGGTCGAGACCTCGGCGATGTCGATACCGCGCGTCGCAAAGAACCCGGCGAGCCCCGAGACGATGCCGGACTGATCGAGACATACGACGTCGATCGAGTAGGGCAGCATGTCGGTGCGCGGCGCGCGCGGCTCGGTGCGCCGCAGGTGAATGCTGAGGTTGCTGGTCTCGGCGAGGCGCTTCAGCTCCGTTTCGAGCTTGGCGAGCGCGTGCCAGTTGCCCGAGACCAGCAGCAGCATCGCGAACTCGGTGCCGAGGTTCGCCATGCGGCTTTCGCTGATATTGCCACCCGCACTCGCTGATGACGCGGGTCAGATCGTGAACCATTCCCGTGCGGTCGCTGCCGATCGCCGAAACGGCCAGGTGCTGCTTCATCTGTGGGTGGCGGAAGTACTTTTCCCAGCCTGCGGCGCCGAGTGTACCGGGAGCGCCCGTCCGTTGCGACCTCCCCGCGGGTCCCCGCGCGCTTAAGGCTTGCCTCGGCGGGAGTCCGGCTCGTAACATCCGCGGTCCCCCGCACACGCTGAAAGTCTCATGGTCCTCTCGGGCAGCCTGGTTGCCATCGTCACTCCCATGCGCCCCGACGGCGCCGTCGATCTGGAAGCCTGGACGCGGCTGCTCGACTTTCACCTCGCGAGTGGCACCAACGGCATCGTGGTGGGCGGCACCACCGGCGAATCGGTCACGCTGCGCGATCTGGAGCTGCGCGAGCTGACGCTGCGCGCCTGTGAGCGCTGCCGCGGCAAGCTCACCGTGCTCGCCGGCGCCGGCACCAGCAGCACCTGGGCGACCGCGGAGCGGGTGCGCTGGCTCTCGGAGCTGCCGGTCGATGCGTTGCTGGTGGTGACGCCGGCCTACAACCGGCCGACTCAGGAGGGCCTGTATCAGCACTTCGCGGCCGCGGCCGCGGCGTCCGGCAAGCCGCTGGTGCTTTACAACGTTCCCAGCCGCACCGCGGTGGACCTGCTGCCCGCGACCGTGGCGCGCCTCGCCCGCGTGCCGCGTATCGCCGGGATCAAGGAGGCGCTGCCGGAGATGAGCCGGGTGCGCGAGCTGGTCGAGACGACACCCCGCGGGTTCACGGTGTTGAGCGGCGACGATGCGAGCGCGCGCGAGGCGATCGGCTGCGGTGCCCGCGGGGTCATTTCGGTGACGGCGAACGTGGCGCCGCGCGCGATGGCTGAGATGGTGGCCGCGGCGCTGCGCTGGGGAGGCGGCCGAAGCGCGCGAGCTCGACGCACGCCTCGCGGGGCTGCATCGGGAGCTGTTCGTCGAGGCGAATCCGATTCCGGTCAAGTGGGCGCTGGCGCAGATGGGGCTCATGGGGCCTGCGCTACGATTGCCGTTGACGCAGCTGTCCGAGGCGCATCACGCGGGCCTGCGCGAGGCCGCGCGGGGCGCCGGGGTGCTGCCCTGACGGCGCCTGCAGCATTGAGGAGAGAGATCCGGATGACGCTGGTGAGATCCCTGTTATGGCTCGTGCCGCTCGCGCTGACGACGGCCGGCTGCCACCCGTTCCGGCACCTCTCCTATGCCTGCCACCGGCAGCAGCCGTACATGCGGGCGGCCAGCGTTGCGCCGCTCAAGGTCCCCGCGGGACTGGATGCGCCCGATACCACGCAGCGCACTGCGTCTGCCGGCGCTCAATGAGCCGGCGCCGCCGCCGCGCAAGGGACGGGAGCCCTGTCTCGACGAGCCGCCGCCCTACAAGGTGGTCAAGCCCCCGCAGGCCTGAGGGACCCTGGCGCCGGCCAGGGGCGCACCGGCCGGATGCGCCTCCGGGGCCCATGCTTTATGATTCGCGGCCCCGGAGAGGTGGCCGAGCGGTCGAAGGCGCTGGACTGGAATTCCAGTAACATCTTCACGGGTGTTCGTGGGTTCGAATCCCACCCTCTCCGCCATGTACAGCTGCCCAAACCGGCCTTTGTGCCCGGCAAAGGATGTGGTGGTCCGCATCGGCTCCTCCGCGACGACCAGCCGTGAATCCCGTCAGGCCCGGAAGGGAGCAGCGGTAGCGGCGATGTCGGGTGCCGGAGGCTAAGCTGGTGCGGGCCGCCTCCAACCGTCCGGGAAACTGAATGAGCTACACCGCGCTCGCGCGCAAGTGGCGTCCGCAGAACTTCGCCGAGCTGATCGGCCAGGAGCACGTGCGGCGCGCGCTGGTCAATGCGCTCGACACCGGCCGCGTGCATCACGCCTTCCTGTTCACCGGCACGCGCGGGGTCGGCAAGACCACCATCGCGCGCATCTTCGCCAAGTGCCTGAACTGCGAGACGCGGCGTGACCGCCGAGCCCTGCGGCGTCTGTGCCGCGCTGCCGTGAGATCGACGCCGGCCGCTTCGTCGACCTGATCGAGGTCGACGCCGCCTCGCGCACCAAGGTCGACGACACCCGCGAGCTGCTCGACAACGTGCAGTACGCGCCGACCCGCGGCCGCTTCAAGGTGTACCTCATCGACGAGGTGCACATGCTCTCGGCGCACTCCTTCAACGCGCTGCTGAAGACGCTCGAGGAGCCGCCGCCGCACGTGAAGTTCCTGCTCGCGACCACCGATCCGCAGAAGCTGCCGGTGACGGTGCTGTCGCGCTGCCTGCAGTTCAATCTGAAGCGCCTGCCGGTGAGCGCAGATCGCCGCAGCAGCATGCACGCACATCCTCGAGCAGGAGGGCATCGCCCACGATGCGGCGGCGCTGCAGCTGCATCGCCCATGCCGGCGGACGGCAGCATGCGCGATGCGCTCTCGCTGCTCGATCAGCTGATCGCCTTCGGTGGCGGCAAGGCCGGCGAGGCCGAGGCGCGCGCCATGCTCGGCACCGTGGACCGCGATCACGTGGTGCGGCTCGCGCGAGCTGCTCGCCGCGGTCGATGCCGCCGGGCTGCTCGAACGGGGCGCAGGCGCTCGAGCAGTTCGCGCCCGACTATGCGCAGCTGCTCGATGAGCTCGCGGGGCTGCTGGTGCGGGTGGCGCTGCGGCAGGCAGTGCGCGACTACGAGGCCGATGAGATCTTCGCGCCCGAGGTGATCGAGCGCCTCGCGCGCGCGTTGACACCCGAGGACGTGCAGCTCTACTACCAGACCGCGATCATCGGCCGGCGCGACCTGCCGCTCGCGCCCGACCCGCGCACCGGCTTCGAGATGACGCTGCTGCGCATGCTGGCGTTCCGGCCCGCCGGCGCGTCCGGAGCGACGCGCACGACCGCCCCGGCGGCGCCCCGCGCTCAGCGGCCGGCCGGGCTGGCCCAGGCGCCGACGCCAGGAGAAACCGCACTCGATTCGACGCCAGCGTCAGGAGAAACCGCGCTCGCCCAGGCGCCCACGCAGGGGGCAGCATCACTTGCCCCGGCGCTTGGGTCGGGAGAGGCGCTCGCCCAGGCGCCCACGCCACGAGAAACCGCGCTCGATTCGGCGCCGGCGCGCTGGGCCGCGATCGTCAATACGCTCGAGCTCTCGGGCGCCGCACGGCAACTCGCCAACCACTGCACGCTCATTGGCCGCAATGGCGCCGTGGTGCGCCTCGGGCTCGCTCCGCACAACCAGCAGCTGCGCACTCCGGCACAGGAGGAGAAGCTGGCCCAGGCGCTCGCGCGCCACTTCGGGGCGCCGGTGCGTCTCGAGTTCCAGATGAACGCCGCCGCGGGCGACTCCCCGGCACTCGCGGCGCAACGCGCCTCGCAGCAGGAGCTCAGTGTCGCGCGGCGCGCCTTCGAGGCCGATCCCAACGTGCAGGGGCTGCGCGAGCGATTCGGCGCGACCGTGCTGCCGGACACCGTGCGGCCGGTAAAATGATCCTGGTTCCTCACCCGGCGCGCGGCGCCTGACGGGCTACTCCATGGCTGGCAATATCAACAACATGATGAAGCAGGCTCAGGCGATGCAGGCCAACATGCAGAAGGCCCAGGCGGAGATCGCCAGCCTCGAGGTGATCGGAGAGTCGGGCGGCGGCATGGTGAAGGTCACCATGACGGGCAAGCACGAGGTGAAGCGCGTGCAGATCGAGGCCGCGGTCGCCGGCGAGGATCGCGAGATGCTCGAGGATCTGATCGCCGCGGCCGTCAACGACGCCGTGCACAAGGTGGAGGCGCGGGTGCAGGAGAAGATGGCGCAGCCTGACCGCGGCGGCTCTGCGCTCCCGCCGGGAATGAAGCTGCCGTTCTGATGAAGCACTCGCCGCTCTCGCCCAGCTGATCGAGGCACTGCGCGCCCTGCCGGGCGTGGGACCGAAGACCGCCCAGCGCATGGCGTTCCACCTGCTGCAGGAGGGACGGCCCGGAGCGCGCGTCCTCGCCGGGGCGCTCGATGCCGCGCTCGAGTCGGTGGTGCGCTGCCGGCGGTGCCGCATGCTGACGGAGAGCGAGCTGTGCTCGATCTGCGCCGCGGCGCAGCGCGAGGCGGCGCTGCTGTGCGTGGTCGAATCCCCCGCGGATGTGATGGCGATCGAGCCTCCGGCAGCTACCGCGGCCGCTATTTCGTTCTGATGGGACACCTCTCGCCGCTCGATGGCATCGGTCCTGAGCAGCTCGGACTGCGCGAGCTCGAGTCGCTGCTCGACGAAGGCGCGGTGCAGGAGCTCATCCTCGCCACCAACTCCACCGTCGAGGGCGAGGCAACCGCGCACTTCCTGTGCGAGCTCGCGGCGCGGCGCGGCATCCGCGCGAGCCGCATCGCCCACGGCGTGCCGGTGGGCGGAGAGCTCGAATACGTCGACGGCGGCACGCTGGCGCACGCGCTGGCGGGGCGCCAGTCGGTGTGAGGCGGCGCGCCGCGCGCCGCCGCCGCATCATTTGCGGGCGCCCGGTCCGCGGGCCGCGCTGAGCTTCTCAAACAGCATCCGCAGCCGCCGGTAGCTCTCGTAGCGGCGTGCATGGAACGTGCCGGCGTCAACCGCGGCGCGCACCGCGCAGTCGGGCTCGTGCAGGTGCCGGCAGTCGTGGAAGCGGCAGCCGGGAGCGAGCCGCTCGACCTCGACGAACCCGAGGCTGCGAGAATCGAGCTGGTCGATCGCCGGCGCAAAGTCACGTACGCCCGGTGAGTCGATGAGCGCGCGCTGCCCGGGGAGCTCGAAGAGCCGCGACGCGGTAGTCGTGTGGCGGCCTTCCTCCTCGCGGACCAGCTCGCCGATCGCCACCTGTTCCCCCGGCAGGAGCTGCGCGACCAGCGAGGACTTGCCGACGCCGGATTGTCCGACGAGGGCCGCCGCCGCGCCCGCAGGGATCGCCGCGAGCAGTGCCGCGAGGTTCGCGCCGGTCGTCGCCGAGCAGCGTACCGCGGCGTAGCCGGCCGCCGCGTACGCGGCGAGCTCGGCGCTGAGCGCCGCATCGATGCCGAGCTCCTCCTTGTTGACCACCAGCCTCGGCGCGATGTGCGCCGAGGCGGCCGCGGCCAGGTAGCGGTCGACCACGAACAGATCGGGTGCCGGGAGCGGTGCCAGCACCACGAGCAGCGCATCGAGGTTCGCCACCACGGGCTCCGAGGCGCCGCGCGCGTTGGCGCGGTAGAGGGCGCTGCGCCGGGGCAGTACCGCGACCACGTGCAGCTCGTCGTGGCGCGGGTCGGTGCGGCATTGCACCTGGTCGCCGCACACGACCGTGAGGGCGCGTCCGAAGGGGCGGGCGCGCAGCAGCCGGCCATCGGCAGCGCGCACCGTCATGTGACGGCCGGAGGTGGCGACCACGCGGGCCTCGAGTGTCTCGCTCATGGGAGGTGATACGATGGGTCGCGCACCGAGCGACACGCTACCACCAACCGTATGCCGAGCGGCGACTACCTCATCTGGATCGATCTGGAGATGACGGGTCTCAAGCCCGACTCGGACTCCATCATCGAGATCGCCACCGTGGTCACCGATCGCGAGCTCGGCGTGCTCGCCGACGGGCCCGTCATCGCGATCCACCAGAGCGAGGAGGTGCTCGCGCGCATGGACGACTGGAACCAGCGCCAGCACGGCGCCTCGGGCCTCCTCGCCCGGGTGCGGACCAGCCGCGTGAGCGCCGCCGAGGCCGAGCAGCGCACGCTCGAGTTCCTCATGCCGCTCGTTACCGCCGGCAGCTCGCCCATGTGCGGCAACAGCATCTGCCAGGACCGGCGCTTCCTCGCGCGCTACATGCCGGACCTCGAGCGCTTCTTCCACTACCGCAATCTCGACGTGTCGCACGCTCAAGGAGCTGGCGCGCCGCTGGGCGCCTGCGGTCGCCGATGGCTTCGCGAAGCAGGGCGCGCATCTGGCCAACGCCGACATCCACGAGTCGATCCGCGAGCTGCGGCACTACCGCGCGAGGCTGTTCGCGCCGGCCTACCAGGGGTCGGGGGGCGCTTGAGTCTCGTGACGCACCGGGGTGGCTGTCACTGCGGCGCGGTGGCCTTCGAGGTGCAGGCGCCGGGGCGCCTCACGGTGAGCGACTGCAACTGCTCGATCTGCCGCATGAGCGGCTACCAGCACCTGATCGTGCCGCGGGCGCGGTTCACCCTGCTGCAGGGTGCGGAGAGCCTCACGGAGTACCGCTTCAACACCGGTACCGCGCGGCACCTCTTCTGCCGGCACTGCGGGGTCAAGTCGTTCTACGTGCCGCGCTCGAATCCCGACGGTTACAGCGTCAACGCGCGCTGCCTCGATCCCGCCACGGTCGAGCACGTCGAGGTCGAGATCTTCGACGACAACGATCGCGGTGCGTCCGAGGCGCGCCTGCGCAACCTTTCTCGTTAGACCGGCGAAAGACGCGACTTTCGCCGGCTACCTGGGCTGCTGCGCCAGGAACAGCCAGGTCTCGACCACGGTGTCGGGGTTGAGCGACATGCTCTCGATGCCCTGCTCGAGCAGCCAGCGCGCCAGGTCCGGGTGGTCGGACGGTCCCTGGCCGCAGATGCCGATGTACTTGCCGTGCCTTGCGGCAGGCCTTGATCGCCATCGCGCAGCATGCGCCTTCACGGCCGTCGTCGCGCTCGTCGAACAGCTGCGCGACGATCGCCGAGTCGCGGTCGAGCCCGAGCGTGAGCTGCGTCATGTCGTTCGAGCCGATCGACATGCCGTCGAAGTGCTCGAGGTACTGGTCCGCCAGCAGCGCATTGGTCGGCAGCTCGCACATCATGATGATCTTGAGGCCGTCCTCGCCGCGCTTGAGCCCGTTGGCGGCGAGCAGCTCGGTGACCTGGCGCGCCTCGGCGACCGTGCGCACGAACGGCACCATGACCGCCACGTTGGTGAGCCCCATGCTCTCGCGCACGCGCTTCAACGCCCGGCACTCGAGCTCGAAGCACGGGCGGAAGCGTCTCGTCCGACGTAGCGCGACGGCGCCGCGGAAGCCGAGCATCGGGTTCTCCTCGTGCGGCTCGTAGCTGCTCGCCGCCGATCAGGTTGGCGTACTCGTTCGACTTGAAGTCCGAGAGGCGCACGATCACCGGCTCGGGCGCGAAGGCGGCGGCGATCTGTGCCGATGCCCTCGGCGAGCTTCGTCGACGTAGAAGTCCGACCGGGTCGGAGTAGCCGGCCATCTGCTCGCGGATCGTGCTGCTTGCAGCTCGCGGCGTCGAGACGCGTCGAACTCGAGCAGCGCCCGCGGGTGCACGCCGATCATGCGGTTGATGATGAACTCGAGCCGCGCGAGGCCGACGCCGTGGTTGCGGGATGCTGGCGAAGTCGAAGGCCCGGTCCGGATTGCCGACGTTCATCATGATCTTGACCGGCGATCTGCGGCAGCGAGTCGAGCTCGATCTGCTTGCGCTCGAACTCGAGCACGCCCTCGTAGACGTAGCCGGTGTCGCCCTCGGCGCAGGACACCGTGACGGGCTGGCCGTCGCGGATGCGCGCCGTGGCGTCGCCGCAGCCGACCACCGCCGGAATGCCGAGCTCGCGCGCGATGATCGCCGCGTGGCAGGTGCGGCCGCCGCGGTTGGTGACGATGGCCGCGGCGCGCTTCATCACCGGCTCCCAGTCGGGGTCGGTCATGTCGGCGACCAGCACGTCGCCCGACTGCGACGCGGGCCATCTCGCTCACGTCGCGGATGACGCGCGCGGGGCCCGCGCCGATGCGCTGGCCGATGCTGCGGCCGGTGGCGAGCACCGCCGAGCGGTTCTTGAGCGTGTAGCGCTGAATGGTGCGGCCGGCGCGGCTCTGCACGGTCTCCGGGCGCGCCTGCAGGATGTAGATCGCGCCGCTGCCGCCGTCCTTGCCCCACTCGATGTCCATCGGCCAGCCGTAGTGCTCCTCGATGAGGAGCGCCTGGCGCGCGAGCGCCTCGAGATCGGCGTCGCTGAGGCAGAAACGCTGGCGGTCCGCCTGCGGCACGTCGACGGTCGTGACCCGCTCGACCGCTCCCGGCCGGCGGCGTAGACCATCTTGATGCGCCTTGCCGCCGAGCTTGCGGCGCACGATCGCGTGCTTGCCGGCGCGCAGCGCGGGCTTGTAGACGTAGAACTCGTCCGGGTTCACCGCGCCCTGCACCACGGTCTCGCCGAGCCCCTACGACGGCGGTGATGAACACCACGTCGCGGAAACCCGAGTCGGTGTCGAGCGTGAACATCACGCCGCTCGCGCCGAGGTCGCTGCGCACCATGTGCTGGACGCCGGCCGAGAGCGCCACCGCGCGTGATCGAAGCCCTGGTGCACGCGGTAGGAGATCGCGCGGTCGTTGAACAGCGAGGCGAACACGTCGTGCATCGCGTCCAGCACCGCCGCAGCGCCGCGCACGTTGAGGAAGGTCTCCTGCTGCCCGGCGAAGGAGGCATCCGGCAGGTCCTCGGCGGTGGCCGAGGAGCGCACCGCCACGGCGATCTCGCGCGCCGCCGCTCATGCGCTCGAGCTCCGCGCTCGACCGCCGCGGTCAGCGCGGCGGCCGAACGGCGTCGCCAGGATCCAGTCGCGGATGCGCGCACCGCTCGCGGCGAGCTTCACGACGTCGTCGACGTCGAGTGCGGCGAGCTCGGCGCTGGATGCGCGTCGTCCAGGCCGTCCTGGGCGAGGAACTCACGGTAGGCGTCGGCGGTGGTGGCGAAGCCGCCGGGCACGCGTACGCCGAGCTTCGCCAACGATGCCGATCATCTCGCCGAGCGAGGCGTTCTTGCCGCCGACGGTCTCGACGTCGCTCATCTTGAGCTGCTCGAGGGGGATTACGTAGGCGTTCAAGGATGCTTGCTCCTGCTGCGCGTGCGGTGAAACACTGACCCGCGATGAGCCGTCGAACCGTTTTCTTCGTCTCGGATCAGACCGGCGTGACCGCAGAAACGATGGGTCACAGCCTGCTGACCCAGTTCGAGGGGGTGGAATTTCGACGCGGTGACTTTGCCATTTGTGTCGAGCATTGACAAGGCAGAGGAAGTGGTCCGGCGCATCGACCGCGACGGCGGCGGAGGAGGGGCTGCGGCCCATCGTGTTCAGCACGCTGGTGCAGGACGATCTGCGCGATATCGTCGCGGGCGCCAACGGACTGTTCCTGGATTTCTTCGACGCGTTCGTCGGACCGCTGGAGCGCGAGCTCAGCGTGCGCTCGACGCATCGCGCCGGGCGCGCGCACGGCATCGCGGATCTCGCCGCCTACACCACCCGCATCAACGCCACCAACTTCGCGCTCGCCAACGACGATGGCACCGGCGGCGACTATGCGCACGCCGACGTGGTGCTGGTCGGCGTCTCGCGCGTCGGCAAGACGCCGACCTGCGTGTACATGGCGCTGCAGTACGGCGTGTTCGCCGCCAACTACCCGCTCACCGAGGATGATCTCGAGGCCGGCAAGCTTCCGGCGCGGCTCGAGCCCTATCGCAGCAAGCTCTACGCGCTCACCATCACGCCGGAGCGGCTGCAGCAGATCCGCACCGAGCGCCGCCCCGACAGCCGCTACGCCTCGCGTGCGCAGGTGCAGTACGAACTGCGCGCCGCCGAGGCGCTCTACACGCGTTTCGGCTTGCCCTCGCTCGACACGACCGAGTGCTCGATCGAGGAAATCGCCAGCCGGATTCTCAACACTACCGCAATCGAGCGGCGTTTGCGTCCATAAGATCTGCGCGCACGCGGGTCGCACGGAATTTGCAAGCGAACCAGGTCGCGCAGTGACGACAAAACGCGCACTCGTCGGCTTGCACAGCAGCGTTCACGCGCTATAGTCGGGACGTGCTCGCGAACGACACACTGACCCGGGTTTCCTGGCGCGCCAGGCCGCGCAGTTTCGTCGCGCTCATGGGTCTCTACGAGAGCAACTTCATCCGCCTCGGCTGGCTTGCCGGGACCTTAGGCGAGCTCGCCGGGGCGCACCGTTCGGCGGTCGCCGGGGATTGTGATCTCGTTCTCACCGTCACCGAGCGCTCCCCCTACACCAGCACGCTTGCGCTCAGCTACCTCTTGCCCGAGGCGCAGGGGACGGGCCGATATCCGGACATGCGCCTGCGCATCTACCATGACGCGCATCTCGTCGAGGCGCAGCAGTGGGCGATGGTTCACACCCAGCCGGTCCTCAAGGCGCTGCGCACCCGCGCGGAGCGTGAACTGGATCAGCGCTGGGCGCGCAACGTGATGTTAAATAAGTGGCTGGAATACTGCGTGGAGCGAGGTCATCGCTTCTCATCCCGCACAAGGCTCACCGCCGGCGCTTGAGAAGGGGCGGTCGTTCGCCCGAATTCTCATGAACGCGTTGCGGCAACTCGGATTCCTCAAGATCAACCTGCGCCCGGAAGGGCGCGAGGCCGACCACGAGCATCGTGTGATCGAGCTGTTCCGCAACCGTGCGGAGCTCAAGAAGGCCTATGGCGGGCTGCAGGAAGAGACCTACCGCCTCAAGGACCTCGTCAAGCAGCAGGAAGCCGCCACGGCGCGCGTGCAGGACATGCTGAGCGAGCTCGAGGCACGCCTCGGCTCGAACGATACCGCCTACTCGACGCTCGCCTTCTACCAGTTGCGGCGGCTGTGGCAGTCGGGCCGGGAGCTGCTCGCGCAGTTCGTCGCCGATCTCGCCAGGCAGCAGGATGAGCGCGAGCGCAAGTCACACCTCGCGCTCCACAACCGCGAGCAGTTCGCGCGCCGCCAGAGCGGCGAGGCGCAGCTCGCCACCGCGCGGCAGCTGACCGAGGCAAGCACCGCCCTGGTCACGCAGCTGCAAGCCGAGCACGTCAGGCTGACCCGCTTCTGGCACTACTTCAAGCGCCGCGCGCTCGAGAAGCGCATCCACGGCGCGCAGGCGGCCGCGGCCGCGGCCAGCGCCTCGCTCATCGAGGCCCAGGCGCAGCTCGAGCGCGTGAATGCCGAGGCGTTGCCGGAGTTCCCCGGGTTGTCGCTCGAGGCACGCCGTGCGATCAACCTCGCGGCGATCGCCTACGCCGAGGTGCTGTGCAAGCGGCTCGAGGTGATCGAGCAGCCGGTGCTGCAGATGGCGCGCGAAGCTACCGGGCGGCGTACGGCGGCCGACGTCTACGGCGGGCCGAAGGAGTGCGTGCTGCTCATGGGGCAGATCGGCCGCGCCCAGCGGCTGCTCGCGAGCAAGGTGGCGCTCGGCGAGGAGATCCGCCGGCACGGCGAGAGATTGAAGCCCGCGGTGGCTTACCGCGGCGCCGCCGACACCTGTCCGACGAGTGACTCGGTCGGGGCGGCACCTGAGGGCTCGGCACACGTACCCAACGTGCTGGCCGAGGACACCTGGGACCTGTTCAGAGTATTGTTGCGCTAGCTGCAACCCGCAGCGCAGGGCGCCAAAGTCCCTGCGTCGAACCTGCGACGGAGTGCTCGGCTGCCGAAGTGATTGCGGCAGAGGCACATCGAGCCCCGCCTTTGGCGCCCGGCAACGAAGCTGATGTCCGGCAAAATCGCCGCAGGCGATTTTGCCCAGTTGATCAGCCGGCCCGCGCCGTCTTCTGCACCGGTACGACGCGCACCCCGGTTACGACGTCGGTCATGATCTGCGCGGCCTGATCGAGCATCACGTCGGGCTCAGCGTCCTTGGCCTTGTCGAGATCGGTGACGCTCTTCAGCGGCGGCAGGTTCTTGGCGACCCGGCGGCTGTTCTCGCGGTCGAGCCGCTCCTTGTCCTCGCGGCTGCGTTCCTCGCGGCGCACCTTGAGATTGAGCGACACGCTCTTCTGCTCGCGCAGCGTATCGATGGCGGCGATGTCCGACACCAGCCAGCGATAGTCGGGGTCGTGCTGTGCGCGGGTATCCTCCGAGGCCGACAGGGTCGCAAGGGTCGGCTCGCTCGCCCCCACGGCGCTGGCCTTGAAGGGCACGCCGGAGATCCGGTCCCAGGGGAGCGAGGACTCGAGGGCGCTCTCGCCGATTTCCTTCGTGTCGAGTACCGAGGCGAGCGGAATATCGGGCTCGACGCCGCGGTGCTGGGTACTCTCGCCGGTTACGCGATAGAACTTGCCGATGGTTACCGTCAGCTGCCCGTTCACCGGCTCCTTGGTCCAGCGATCGAGCGGCACCAGGTTCTGCACCGTGCCCTTGCCGAAGGTGGTCTGCCCGAGGATCAGTCCGCGGTGGTAGTCCTGGATCGCGCCGGCGAAGATCTCGGACGCCGAAGCGCTCATGCGGTCCACCAGCACGGCGAGCGGGCCGTCGTAGGCGGGGGCGGGCTCGGGGTCGTCGAGCACTTCGAGGCGGCCTGAGGTGTCGCGCAGCTGCACGACCGGGCCATGATCGATGAAGAGTCCGGTCAGCGCGGTCGCCTCCGGCAGATAGCCGCCGCCATCGCCGCGCAGGTCGAGCACCAACCCGTCGACGTTCTCGCCCTTCAACTCGCGCACCAGCCTGGCTACGTCGCGCGTGGTGCTGCGGTAGTTCTCGTCCCCGGCGTTCTGCGCGGCGACGTCCTGGTAGAAACCCGGCACGGTGATGACGCCGATCTTGTAGGTGCGGCCGTTGCGCGCCACGGTCTTCACTTCCTTGTGCGCGGCCTGCGCCTCGAGCGTGATCTTGTTGCGCACGAACTCGAGGGTCTTTTCGGGGCTGCCGGGAGCGGCTCCGCCGGGCAGGATCTGCAGCCGCACGCTGGTGCCGGCCTTGCCGCGGATCAGCTGCACGACGTCATCCAGCCGCCAGCCGATCACGTCGGTAACCGAGCCCTCGTGTCCCTGGCCGACGCCGGTGATGCGGTCGTTGGTCTTGAGCGTGCCGGCAACCGCGGCGGGGCCTCCTTCGATGACGTTCATGATGGTGACGTAATCGTCGACCACCTGGAGCGAGGCGCCGATGCCGTCGTAGTTGAGGCTCATCTGGATGCGGTATTCCTCGGAGCTGCGCGGCGAGAAGTAGCTCGAGTGCGGATCGAAGGCGCGCGCGTAGGCGTTCATCAGGTTCTCGAACACGTCCTCGCTCGTCACCTGGTCGATGCGCTTCAGCACGCGCTCGTAGCGCTTGCGCAGGATGTCGGCGGCCTCCGGCCACTGCTTGCCGGTGAGCAGCAGCGACAGCGCGTCGTTCTTCACGCGCCGCCGCCACAGATCGTCGATCTGCGCCGCGTCGGCCGGCCACGGCGCCTTGGTGCGGTCGTACTCGAACGACTCGTCCACCGTCCAGTCGGGCTCGGTGCTCAGCTGCGAGAGCGCGTACTGGATGCGCTCGCGGTTGCGCTGCTGGAAGCGCGCGAACATGAGGTACGCCGGGTCGACGTTGCCGGTGCGGATCATGTCGTCGAACTGGTAGCGGTAGGCGGTGAAGTCGTTGACGTCGGAGGCCAGGAGGTAGCTGTGCTGCGGATCGAGGAACTCGAGGTAGCGCTGGAACACCAGGTCCGACATCCTGCGGTCGATCGGGGCGTGGCTGTAGTGGGCCTCCTCGAGGATGCGGCCGATCTTGCGCGCGGTGGCGCGCTGCGCATCCGTCGGGGCGACCGCGCCCGGCGGCAGGAGTGAGGGGCTCGCCGGGGCCTGCGCCGAGCCGGCCAGGGCCAGCGCCACCAGGCACGCGGTAATCCATCCGGAAGAACGGCGCAGCGATTCGGTCATCGGGTCAGCCCACAGCTTCGGTAAAACACTTAGAGTAAGGCTAGAGCGTCCGGTTCGCCTTTAGCAAGTGCGGTGCTCACAGCATGAAGCCTTTGACGGCATTGCTCGCAATTCTGGCCGGATCGGCCATCGCCCTGGCCTGCGGGCTCATCATGACCTGGATCGTGATCCTGCTGCTTCCCGCCAACGAGCAGCGTTTCGCCCCCGAGCACTCGCACCTGGTCCGGGCGATCGTGGTGTTCACCCTGTTCGCCGCGGTCTCGTTCGCGAGCTTCTACGGCCAGGCGCGCGAGCGGCGCTGGCGGCTGGCGGCGCACGGCTCGACCGTGGCCGTGCTGGCACTCGCCGTGTGGCTCTACTGGCCGACCTGAGGGCGCTGCGCAGGACGCTCCGGGCGCGCCG
Source organism: uncultured Gammaproteobacteria bacterium (assembly GCA_963802645.1). Classification (GTDB taxonomy): domain Bacteria; phylum Pseudomonadota; class Gammaproteobacteria; order Steroidobacterales; family Steroidobacteraceae; genus 13-2-20CM-66-19. Next base: position 397,805 of record CAWDJK010000004.1, read on the forward strand.
GGGCCGCAGGCGGCGCGCCACGGCGCAGCTGGGGAACGGCCTTGAGCAGCCTCAGGAAGCCCTGTACCAGCAGGAGCAGCAGGAGGGGCCCGAGCGCCACCCCCCAGAACACCGCCGAGCCGTGCACCAGCCCGACGACATAATCGGCGAACAGGCCCCACGGGCCGGCCTTCGGGTCATCGCCATGGGTATAGGGCCCGAGCACCCGGTTGCCCCCCAGCCAGATGAGAAAGGGCATCACCAGGATCCCGAACGCGAGGGTGGCCCCGACCGCGATCAGCTCGCGCCGCATCGGGGAAAGCGCGCCGAGTGACAGCCGCGAGCGCAGCGAGCGCTCGGCCGGCGCGGGTTCCGGGGTCGGGGGCGTGATGGCCATGAGGGCGGGCATAATAACGTTGTCATGCAGAAAATCAGAACCGCGGTCATCGGGGTCGGCTATCTCGGCAGGTTCCACGCCCAGAAGTACGCCCAGGCCGCGGGCTGCGAACTGGTCGCGGTGGTGGATGCGCGGTCCGAGGCGCGCGAACAGCTAGCCGCGGAGCTCAAGACCCGCGCGCTGGCCGATTACCGCGAGCTTCTCGGCGCCGTCGATGCAGTGAGCGTCGTGACGCCGACGCCGGCGCACTTCCCCATCGCGCGCGAGTTCCTCGAGCGCGGCGCGCACGTGCTGGTGGAGAAGCCGATCACCGAGACCGCCGCCGAGGCGCGCGAGCTGATCGCGACCGCCGCGCGCGCCCGGCGCATCCTCCAGGTGGGGCACCTGGAGCGCTTCAACGCGGCGATCCTGGCCGCGATGCCGTATCTGAACGCGCCGCGCTTCGTCGAATGCCACCGCCTCGCGCCGTATCGCGAGCGCGGTACCGATGTGAACGTGGTGCTCGATCTGATGATCCACGACATCGACATCGTGCAGACCATCGTCGGCGCCCCCATCAGCACCATCGATGCGATCGGCACACCGGTGTTCTCGGAGGAGATCGACATCGCCAACGCGCGCATCCGCTTCGCCAACGGCTGCGTTGCCAACGCCACCGCCTCGCGCGTCAGCCTGAAGACCGAGCGTAAGCTGCGTGTTTTCGAGGACGACGCCTATCTCTCACTCGACCTGCAGCAGAAGATCCTGACCGTGATCCGCAAGCGCACCGCGCAGGACGGGCCCGGTCCGCTGCCGGTCAGCATCGAGGAGCAGAACCTCGAGCAGGGGGACGCGCTCAAGGCGGAGATCGACTCCTTCCTCGACTGCATCCGCAGCGGCAAGCCGCCGGTGGTGACCGGGGAGGCCGGACTCACGGCGCTCGAGACCGCCACCCGGATCACTGAGCTCGTCGAAGCTTCCCTGGTCGCCCGCAAAGCTCACGCTTGAGCTCGTACGCGGGTGATCGAGCGCCGGTGATGACGCAGGGGCACCTCTTGTTCGCGATCGCGACCACCGGCTACATCCTCGTCGCCATCCAGCTCGAAGAGCGCGACCTGGTCAGCTTCCACGGCGAGGAGTACCGCGAATACTGCAAGCACACACCCATGCTGGTGCCGTTCACCAAGAGGTGACGCCCGCGACCTAGTAGAATTGGCGCAATGTCACGGGCACCCGAGCATTTCCGCCGCGCGCCGCGGCCGGTAACGGTCGCGGCGCTGCAGATGTCGTGCAGCTGGGAACGCTCCGCGAACATCGCGCACGCGGAGGCGCTGGTGCGCCAGGCTGCCGCGCAGGGCGCGCAGATCATCCTGCTGCCGGAGCTGTTCGAGACGCCGTACTTCTGCATCGAGCAGGACGCGCGGCACTTAGGGCTGGCGCACAGCGTCGCTGAGGACCCGGCGGTGCGGCACTTCGGACCCGTGGCGCGCGAGCTCGGCGTGGTGCTCCCCATCAGCTTCTTCGAGCGTGCGGGCCCCGCCTACTTCAACTCCGTCGCGATTCTCGACGCCGACGGCAGCAACCTCGGCATCTATCGAAAGTCGCACATCCCCAACGGACCCGGGTACCAGGAGAAGAGCTACTTCTCTCCCGGCGACACGGGTTTCAAGGTGTGGCACACGCGCTTCGCACGCATCGGCGTCGGCATCTGCTGGGACCAGTGGTTCCCGGAGACCGCGCGCGCCATGGCGCTCATGGGCGCGGAGCTGCTGCTGTTTCCGACCGCGATCGGTACCGAGCCGCCGCCGGCGGTGCCGGTGAACTCGCGCGATCACTGGCAGCGCACGCAGCAGGGACACGCCGCCGCGAACCTGACGCCACTCGTCGCCGCCAACCGCTACGGCCTCGAGCGCTCGCTGCAGGACCCGCAGGGGCTCTACATCCGCTTCTACGGCTCTTCCTTCATCGCCGATGGGATGGGCGCGAAGGTGGCCGAGGCGCCGGAAGAAGGCGACGCGGTCCTGGTGCAGAAATTCGACCTCGAGGCCACGCGCGAGCTGCGTGACAACTGGTTCGTGTTTCGCGACCGGCGGCCGGATCTCTACGGCGCGCTCACCTCGCTGGCGCCCAAGGCTTGAGCTCCGGAAAGCCATCGAACTTAGCCTCCGGGAGGCCCTGCAGGAGGCCTCAACGCAGCGAGGTTCGATGGGATTCGAACCTGGCGTCCGGGGACTCCCGCACACGGCGAATCGTCTGCGGCACTGAAACGGACTCCGGCTTACGGCCGGAGTCCTCGGTTGGTGGAGGCGGGGGGAATCGAACCCCCGTCCGCAAGTCCTAGACTTCAGGATCTACGTACGTAGCTGGTCTTTGTTTCTCGCGCAGCGCTACCCGAGCAGCAGGGAAGACGCTTCGCCAGCGATCAGTGACTCTTAACGCACCGGCCTGCTCGCAACGCCGGAGCGCGATCCTGTGAACGCGTCCCCTGATTCAGTCGCACAGGCACGAACTGGTCAGAGGTCAGCTGCGGTTAGGCAGCCAGAGCGTAGTTGTCGTCGTTGGCAACTATGATTTGCAGCATTTTTAACGAGGGCACTGCGCCTCGGTACGCCCCTGAAGGTTCGTAACCCACGTCGAAACCGGTCGCCCCCTTCAGGTCTGCCGGCCCAGCATACCCCAATGGCGCCGTCGGTTGCGTGGGCGGGACTTTCCTGTATGGTGGCGGGCCCCAAAACGGCCAGGGAAGGTTGTCCCCATGCGTTTGCAGCTCGTCGCGTGCGCTTTGCTCCTGACCGCCGCCACCGCGGCGCGCGCGGACGATCCCCCGTACGAGGGCGATCCGAACTGGGCCATGCGGGCGCTCCTCGGCTACACCAGGACCGGGGGAAACACCGACAACAGCTCCGCCAACTTCCTGTTCCACGTCGCGCACACCATGGGCGACTGGAAGGTGCTGTTCGGCACCGAGGGCGTGTATGGCTCGACCCAGGGGGAGACGACGGCCCAGGCCTGGGATGCGCACGCGCAGGCCAACTACAACTTCACGCCGAAGTTCTACTGGTACGTGGGGGTCAACTATGCCGATGATCGCTTCAGCGGCTTCGCCTACCAGCGCTCGGTGACCTCCGGCGCCGGCTACCAGTTCATCCAGACGGACACCACCAAGCTCACCGCGCAGGCGGGTATCGGCTACCAGCAGCTGCGCCCGGAGATCCTGGTGAAGGACCCGCTCGGCGGGGTCATGAGTCGCACCGAGCTCGACTCGCAGAGCGATGCGGTCGCGGCGGGGGCCGTCACTTTCGAGCACGCCTTCAATGCCTACACCAAGCTGCTGGCGGCTGCAGCGGTCCAGTCCGGCAGCCAGAACACCCTCACCACTGCGAGCATCGCGCTGCAGGTGAAGATGTCGAACCGCCTGGCGCTCGCGATCGGCTACCAGCTGACCGACAACAGCAACCCGCCGGCCGGCTCCGGTCCGCGCGACACGCTGACCACGGTGAGTCTCGTCTACGACATGAAGAACCCGAAGCTCGCGCCCGAGTGAGCGCGGCACGGGCCCGGCGGCCTTAAGCCGCCGCAGCGCCGCCTCAGCGCCGCCTCAGCGGCCGCGCAGCAGCCGCGCCTTGTCGCGCTGCCAGTCGCGGTCCTTCTCGACCGCGCGCTTGTCGTGCTGCTTCTTGCCCTTGGCGAGCCCGATCTCGAGCTTTGCGCGGCCGGCCTTCCAGTAGAGCTCGAGCGGCACCAGCGTGTAGCCGCGCCGCTCGACCGCGCCGATGAGTCCCTGCAGCTGGCTGCGGTTGAGCAGGAGCTTGCGGGTACGCACGGGATCGGGCGTCACGTGGGTGGAGGCCGCCGGCAGCGGCGAGAGGTGCGCGCCGATCAGGAAGGCCTCGCCGCCGCGCAGGTAGACGTAGGCTTCCTTCAACTGCGCGCGGCCGGCGCGCATCGCCTTGACCTCCCAGCCCTGCAGCGCCAGCCCCGCCTCGTAGCGCTCCTCGATGAAATAATCGAAGCGCGCCTTGCGGTTCTCGGCGATCAGTCGGGGTGCAGTTTCCGCTTTGGTCATGGGCTTCGCCTAATGGGACAATGGCCTCATGCGTGAGGTCAAGCGCTCGGCGCTCGTCAACCAGCCGCCGGCGCGGCTGTACGCACTCATCAACGACATCGAGAGCTACCCGCAGTTTCTGCCGTGGTGCAGCCACGCGCGCGTCGAATCGCGCACGCCGCAGGAGATCGTCGCCACCCTCGGCGTACGGCAGGGCGGGCTGCAGGGTGAGTTCACCACCCGCAACACACTCGAGCCCGAACGGAGCGTGCGCATGCAGCTCGTCAGCGGCCCGTTCCGCGCGCTCGAGGGGCTGTGGCTCCTGACGCCGGTCGAGGCGGGCTGCCGCGTGGATCTCACTATGCGCTTCGCCTTCAAGAACTCCCTCACCGGGCTGCTGTTCGAGCCGAAATTCGCCGCGACCGTGGGCTCGCTGGTCGATGCGTTCGTCGCGCGCGCGCGCTCGCTCAAATGACCGTTACCGTTGCCTACGCGACGCGCGAGCGGCAGTACCTGTGGAGCGTCGAGCTGCCACCCGGGGCGACCGTCGCCGAGGCGCTCGCCGCTGCGCGCCGCGCCGCGCAGCGCCAGGCGGTGCATCTCGGGCACGAGCTGTGGGAGGCAGGCCCGGTCGGCGTGTTCGGCGAGCCGTGCGCGCGCAGTGCGCGCTGCGCGGACGGTGACCGGATCGAGCTCTACCGGCCGCTGCGCGCCGACCCGCGCGCGCGGCGCCGCGAACGCGCGCGGCGCGAGCGCCGCCCGGCCGGCGGCTAGATCTTCGGGAACTTCTGGATCGAGATGTCGTCGTCCGGCGCGCGCGGCGCGCTGTCCGGAATATTGTCGCGCTGCAGGCTCGCCACCTTGTCGTCCTTGAAGAGCACCGTCAGATGGCGCTGCTCGGGCCGCTCGAGGTGGCCGGTCTTGAAGTAGTAGAGATAGTCCCAGCGATCCTTGTCGAATACGTTGGGCACCATCGGCGAGCCGAGCAGGTAACGCACCTGGCTGCGCGTCATGCCGACCTGCAGCTGCGATACGGTCTTGCCCTCGAGGTAGTTGCCCTGCTGGATGTTCATCCGATAGATGCAGCCGCCGAGCGGCAGCATGGCGAGAGCTAAGGCGGCAGGGAGAATCGAGGGTAGGCGCATGTGTGTCCGTTGGAGGATAATCAAAGGGTAGCGATCATACCTGATCCGGAGAGACGCCCCGTGGAAGGCAAGGACCTGCGCAAGGCCGGCCTGAAGGTGACGCTGCCGCGGCTGAAGATCCTCGAGATCCTCGAAGGCAGCACGACGCGGCACCTCTCGGCCGAAGACATCTACCGCACGCTGCTCGAGTCGAACGAGGACATCGGGCTCGCCACCGTGTACCGGGTGCTGACGCAGTTCGAAGGCGCCGGGCCTCGTCACGCGCCATCACTTCGAGGACGGCATGGCGGTGTTCGAGCTCAACCAGGGGACGCACCACGACCACATCGTGTGTCTGGACTGCGGCCGCGTCGAAGAGTTCATGGACTCGGGGATCGAGACCCGCCAGACAGCCGTGGCCGGCAAGCTCGGCTTCACCATCCGCGATCATTCCCTGATCCTCTACGGGCATTGCCAGCGGCCGAACTGCCCGCACCGCAAGCACAAGACCAGCTGAGGAACTCCAAACCGGCCTGCTGTTCGCGGGCAAAAGCCGCGTCTTTTGCCCGCGAGCGTGCACAACGTCGGTTGGCTGGCCTGCTGAGCCGGCCGCAGGCCGGGTCAGCCAATTAACTAGCGCCGCCGCGCCGCCGGCGGGCGGGGCTGCGTCACCGTGTCTCCCGAGGCGTCCTTCTTGCCGCGCGCGGCGGTGGTGCCGCGCTCGGCGGCGTTCAGCATCTCGCGCGCGTGCTCGCGCGCCTTGTCGGTGACCTCGACGCCGCCCAGCATGCGCGCCAGTTCCTCGACGCGCTCCGGCGCGATGAGCTCGGCGAGCGTGGTGCGCGTGGTGCGTCCGTCGGTGAGCTTGGTAACGCGCAGGTGGTGATGCGCCCTGGCAGGCGACCTGCGGCAGGTGGGTGACGCACAGCACCTGGCTGCGATCGCCGAGCCGGCGCAGCTCACGGCCGACGATCTCGGCGACCGCGCCGCCGATGCCGGCGTCGACCTCGTCGAACACCATGCAGCGCGATCGCCTGCGCCGCGCACGAGACCTGCACCGCGAGCGACAGGCGCGACAGCTCGCCGCCCGAGGCCACCTTGGCGAGCGCGCGCGGCGGCTGGCCCGGGTTGGCGCTGACGCGGAACTCGACGCGGTCGATGCCGTGCGGGTGGGGTCGGCGTTGCCGTCCTGGGTGACGTCGACCTCGAAGCGCCCGCCGGACATGCCGAGCGTCTGCATGCGGGCGGTGATGTCCTTGGCGAGCGCCCGCGCCGCTGTCTGCCGCCTGGCGGACAGATCGAGCGCCTGGTGCGATAGGCCTCGAGCGCGGTGGCGAGCTCCGCTGCGCAGCTGCGCGAGGTCGACCTCGGCGTGCTCGAGCTCCTCGAGCTCGGCGCGCAGCTGGCGGGCCCGCTCGGGGAGCTGCGCCGGCGCGACACGCTGCTTGCGCGCCAGCTCCTCGACCGCCGCCAGCCGGCGCTCGACCTCGTCCTGGCGCGCCGCGTCGACGTCGAGCGTCTCGAGGTAGCGCTCGAGCTCGCGGGCCGCCTCGCGGATCTGCGACCGAGGCCTCCTCGAGCAGTGGCAGCACCGTGCCGAGCTCGGTATCGAGCGCCACCAGCGCGCGCAGCGCGGTGCAGCGCGCGCGCGACCCCGGCATGGGCGCTGCGCGGCGTCGTTGTCGTAGAGCTCGCCCAGCGCGACCTGGGCTGCCGGTCGCGAGGCGTCCGCGGTTGGCGAGCCGCGCGCGCTTCCTCGGTGAGGCCGGCGAGCTCGCCCTCGCGCAGCCGCAGCGCCTCGAGTTCCTGCACCTGGTAGCGCAGCAGGTCGAGCCGCGCATCGCGGTCGCGCGCCTTGCTCTCGAGATCGAGGGTGCGGTTGAGGAGGCCGAGCCACACGCGATGCGCGATCCCGCACCTGGCTGGCGAGGGCGGTCGAGCGAGCCGTAGCCGTCGAGCAGCTCGCGCTGCGCGGCGCCGCGGGTCAGGGACTGGAACTCGTGCTGGCCGTGGATATCGATCAGGATGTTGCCGGCGTCGCGCAGCGACTGCAGCGGTACCGACTGGCCGTTGAGGTAGGCGCGCGAGCGGCCGTCGTTCCCGACCACGCGGCGCACCACCAGCTCCGTGCTCGGCGCTCGATCGACTGTTCCTCGAGCCACTGCTGCAGCTCGCGCGGCGCCTGCGCCAGATCGAACGTGGCGGCCACCTCGGCGCGCTCGGCGCCGTGGCGCACCACTTCGGCGCCGGCGCGCCCGCCGGCGAGCAGCTGCAGTGCGTCGACGATGATCGACTTGCCGGCGCCGGTCTCGCCGGTGAGCACGGTGAGACCCGACGCGCAGCTCGAGCTCGACGGCGTCGACGATGGCGAAGTCGCGGATCTGCAGGTGGGTGAGCATCGCTTGCGCCCTCAGCGCTCGAAGCTGCCGCGGCCCCAGTGCAGCTTGGAGCGCAGCAGCCGGAAGTAGTCGTAGCCCGGCGGGTGCAGCAGCGTCACGCGCTCGCGCGCCGCGCGCGACCTCGCAGCCGGTCGCCGGGCGCGAGGTCGCCGAGCACGCATGCCGTCGCAGGTGACCTGCGCCCGGGTGTCGGGGCGCTCGAGCAGCACGACCTCGATGACGCGAGCGCACGGACACCACGATCGGGCGGTCGGACAGCGTGTGCGGGCAGATCGGCACGATCACCAGCACGTCGAGATGCGGCTCGACGATCGGGCCCGCCGCAGGACAGCGCATAGGCCGTGGAGCCGGTGGCGCTCGCGACGATGAGGCCGTCGCCGCCGTGGGTGTTGACGTAAGCGCCCGTCGACGCGGGTCTCGAAGTCGAGCATGCGGCCGGTTTCGCGCTTCTGCAGCACGACGTCGTTGAGCGCGAGTGCGTGCACGATCGGTGCCCGTCGGCCGCGTGCAGCTGCGCCGCCAGCAGCGGGCGCTCGTCCGCCTCGCAGCGCCCCGGCGAGCGCCGCGTCGACGCAGGCGAGCATGTCTTGCGGCATGACGTCGGTGAGGAAGCCGAGCCGGCCGCGGTTGATGCCGAGCAGCGGCACGCCGTGGTGCGGCCACCAGGCGCGCGGCGTACAGCAGCGTGCCGTCGCCGCCGACGGCGATCACCAGGTCGGCGCGCGCGCCGAGCCCGGCCGCGGCGACCCGCGTGGCGCCGGCCGCCTCGATCCCCGGTGCGGTCTCGGTCAACAGCACCTCGACACCGCGGCTCACCAGGTGCGGCAGCAGGGCGTCGACGGTCTCGGCGACGCGCGCATCGGCGAACCGGCCAACCAGCGCGCAGCTTCGAACTGGGAAAGCCATCGGCAGCCTTATAGTTAGCGTCGCGCCTGGCCGCGCGAGGCGCGGCCTTTGTAGCATGCGGGCGTCGCGTGATGTAAGGTCCACGCAGCACGCCAAGGTGGTCTATGGCGCACGAAGCTCGGGACGAGGCCTTAGGCGAGCGCGCCCAGCACCTGCTGCGCGTGCTGGTCGAGAGCTACATCCGCGACGGCCAGCCGGTCGGATCGCGCGCCTGTCGCGCGATTCGGGACTGCAGCTCTGAGCTCGGCCACCATCCGCAACGTCATGGCCGATCTCGAGGAGCTCGGCTTCGTCACCTCGCCGCACACCTCCGCCGGTCGCGTGCCCACCGACAAGGGCTACCGGTTCTTCGTCGACACGCTGCTGCAGCTGCGGCCGCTCGACGACGGCAGCAACCGCCGAGATCCGCCGCCAGCTCGAGGGCAACCGCGAGAGCCCGAGCCGACTGGTCGCGACCGCCTCGCAGCTGCTGTCGAGCGTCGACGCAGCTGGCCGGCGTGGTGACGGTGCCGCGCGCGCGTGGCGCCTCGCTGACCCAGATCGAGTTCCTGCCGCTGTCCGAGAACCGCGTGCTGGCGGTGCTGGTGTTCAACGACCGCGAGGTGCAGAACCGCATCGTCCAGCTCGAGCGGCACTACTCGGCCGAGGAGCTGCGACGCGCCGCCAACTTCCTCAACGAGCAGTTCCGCGGCACGCACGCTCGGCGCAGGTGCGCCAGGAGATCCTGCGGCAGCTCACCGAGACGCACGAGCACATGAACCAGCTGATGCTCGATGCGATCATCGGTGGCGCAGCAGGTGTTCGATGCGGGCGGCGACGGGCGCCTCGAGTACGTGATCGCCGGCGAGACCAACCTCATGGGGGTCGCCGAGCTCTCCAGCGTCGAGAAGCTGCGGCGCCTGTTCGAGGCCTTCAACGAGAAGCGCGACATCCTGCACCTGCTCGACCAGAGCCTGAAGGCCGAGGGCGTGCAGATCTTCATCGGCCAGGAGTCCGGCTACCAGATCCTCGATGACTGCAGCGTGGTCACCGCCCCCTACACGCTCGACAACGAGGTGGTCGGGGTGCTCGGCGTCATCGGGCCGACGCGCATGGCCTACGAGCGGGTCATCCCGATCGTCGACATGACGGCCAAACTGCTCGGCGCCGCCTTGAATTCGCGGCGCTGAGCCCCATATCGCTGCCAGACTGAGCACGAGGCGCAGTCCGCGCTCGGGACGTCGCCGCATTGACATTCAGGCAGGTGACATGAGCACGAACACCGACCCGATGCAGCTCGCCGGAGCACCGGCCAGCGGCAGCTGGTCGAGCTCGAGCGGCTGCAGCTGGCGCTCGCCGAGTCCGAGGAACGCGCCCGCAATCACTGGGAGCAGTACCTGCGCGCGGTCGCCGAGCTCGACAACGTCCGCAAGCGCGCCGCCCGTGACGTCGAGGCGGCCAACCGCTATGGCGCTCGAGAAGTTCGCCCAGCGAGCTGCTGCCGGTGCGCGACAGCCTCGAGCTCGCGGTGCACAACGCCGGCCGGGCGGATGTCCGCGCCCTCGCCGAGGGCCAGGAGGCGACGCTCAAGCTGCTCAACAAGGCCTTCGACAAGCTCGGGGTCGCGGGTCATCGACCCCCTCGGCGAGCCCTTCGATCCGGCGCGTCACGAGGCCATGATGGCCCAGCGAGTCGGCCACGGCCGAGCCCGATTCGGTGCTGCAGGTCGTGCAGCCGGGCTACGAGCTCAACGGGCGGCTGTTGCGCCCGGCCCGGGTCATCGTCGCCCGTGCCCCCGGCTGAAGGCGGCGCTGACCCTTGAAAGCCCGGCCGGCCATCCCCAAGAAGTGGCCATACGAACATCCCTCTTCTTCCAGAGTCTTTTCGGCGGAGTGACGGCCATGGCAAAGGTAATCGGCATCGACCTCGGCACGACCAACTCCTGCGTCGCCATCATGGAAGGCGGCAAGCCGCGCGTGATCGAGAACAGCGAGGGCGACCGCACCACGCCGTCGATCGTCGCCTTCACCAAGGACGACGAGGTGCTGGTCGGCCAGTCCGCCAAGCGCCAGGCGGTCACCAATCCGCAGAACACGCTGTTCGCGGTCAAGCGCCTGATCGGCCGCAAGTTCGACGACGAGGTGGTGCAGAAGGACATCGGCATGGTGCCCTACAAGATCGTCAAGGCCGACAACGGCGACGCCTGGGTCGAGGTGCAGGGCAAGAAGATGGCGCCGCCGGAGATCTCGGCGCGCGTGCTCATGAAGATGAAGAAGACCGCCGAGGACTACCTCGGCGAGCCGGTGACCGAGGCCGTCATCACGGTGCCGGCCTACTTCAACGACTCGCAGCGCCAGGCCACCAAGGACGCCGGCCGCATCGCGGGCCTCGAGCGTCAAGCGCATCATCAACGAGCCGACCGCGGCCGCGCTCGCCTACGGCCTCGACAAGCAGGGCGGCGACCGCAAGATCGCGGTGTACGACCTCGGCGGCGGCACCTTCGACATCTCGATCATCGAGATCGCCGAGGTCGACGGCGAGCGCCAGTTCGAGGTGCTCTCGACCAACGGCGACACCTTCCTCGGCGGCGAGGACTTCGACCTGCGCATCATCGATTTCCTGGCCGACGAGTTCCAGAAGGAGACCGGCGTCGACGTGCGCAACGATCCGCTGGCCATGCAGCGCCTGAAGGAAGCGGCCGAGAAGGCCAAGATCGAGCTGTCCTCGAGCCAGCAGACCGACGTCAACCTGCCGTACATCACGGCGGACGCCTCGGGCCCGAAGCACCTGAACATCAAGCTGACGCGCGCCAAGCTCGAGTCGCTGGTCGAGGACCTGGTGCAGAAGACCATCGAGCCCTGCCGCATCGCGCTCAAGGATGCCGGGCCTCGCAGCCGCGGACGTCGCCGAGGTGATCCTGGTCGGCGGCCAGACGCGCATGCCGCTGGTGCAGAAGTACGTGAAGGACTTCTTCGGCAAGGAGCCGCGCAAGGACGTCAACCCCGACGAGGCGGTGGCCGTCGGCGCGGCGATCCAGGCGCGGCGTGCTCGCCGGCGAGGTGAAGGACGTGCTGCTGCTCGACGTGACGCCGCTGTCGCTCGGCATCGAGACGCTGGGCGGCGTGATGACCAAGCTGATCGAGAAGAACACCACGATCCCGACCAAGGCGTCGCAGGTGTTCTCGACCGCGGACGACAACCAGACGGCGGTGACGATTCACGTGCTGCAGGGCGAGCGCGAGCGCGCGCGCCGACAACAAGTCGCTCGGCCGGTTCGACCTGTCGGACATCCCGCCGGCGCCGCGCGGCATGCCGCAGGTCGAGGTCACCTTCGACATCGACGCCAACGGCATCCTGCAACGTGTCGGCCAAGGACAAGGCCACCGGCAAGGAGCAGAAGATCGTCATCAAGGCCTCGAGCGGCCTGACCGAGGACGAGATCAAGCGCATGGTGCGCGACGCCGAGGCGCACGCCGAGGAGGACAAGAAGTTCCGCGAGCTGGTCGAGACGCGCAACCACGCCGACGCGCTGGTGCACGCGGTCGAGAAGTCGCTCAAGGACCTCGGCGACAAGGTCGCGGCGGCCGAGCGCGCCAAGGTCGAGTCGGCGCTGTCCGATCTGCGCACCGTGCTCAAGGGCGACGACAAGGACGTGATCGAGAAGAAGACCGAGGCGCTCGCCGCAGGCCTCGGCGCGATCGCCCAGCGGCCTACGCCGAGCAGCAGGGCGGGGCGGCGGGAGCGGAGCCGCGGCGGGTGCCGCGGGTGCGGGCGCCGCGGGCGGCGGTGCAGGCAAGGACGACGTGGTCGATGCCGAGTTCGAGGAGGTGAAGGACAAGGGCCGCAAGGCGTCTGAGTCCATCGGCCAGAATCGCCTGCGGCGATTTCGCCAGACATCACTCCGTGGGCCGCCGGCAAGAAGCGTGGCTTTTGCCGGCTGGGCTGACGGTCGATGAGGACGTGCGATAACAGAATAGATGTCGAAGCGCGACTACTACAAGGTCCTCGACGTGCCGCGCACCGCGACCGAGGCCGACATCAAGAAGGCCTATCGGCGCCTGGCGATGAAGTTTCACCCGGACCGCAATCCCGAGCGACCAGGAGGCGGAGGAGCAGCTTCAAGGAGGCCAAGGAGGCCTACGAAGTGCTCTCCGACGCGCAGAAGCGCGCCGTCTACGACCAGCACGGCCACGCCGGCGTCGAGGCGGCGAGCCGCGGCGGCGGCGGCGGCGGCTTCGGCGCCGGGCGACGCCTTCGGCGACATCTTCGGCGACGTGTTCGGCGACATCTTCGGCGGCGCGCGCCGCGGTGGCCGCTCGCAGGTGTTTCGCGGCGCGGACCTGCGCTACGAACTCGAGCTCGACCTCGACCAGGCGGTGTTCGGCGACGGCCGTCGAGATCGACTTCGCCAAGCTCGCCGAGTGCGAGACCTGCCACGGCACCGGCGCGGCCAAGGGCAGCCAAGCCCGTCACCTGCGAGACCTGCGACGGCGCCGGCCAGGTGCGCATGCTCGCAGGGCTTCTTCCGTGCAGCAGACCTGCCCGCGCTGCCGCGGCACGCGGCACAGATCGTCAAGCAATCCCTGCGACACCTGCCTGGGCCAGGGCCGCGTGCGCAAGCACGCAAGACGCTGTCGGTGAAGATTCCCGCCGGCGTCGACAGCGGCGACCGCATCCGGCTGTCCGGCGAGGGCGAGGCGGGACGCAACGGCGGACCGCCGGGCGATCTGTACGTCGAGGTGCACGTGCGCGAGCATCGCGATCTTCGAGCGCGACGGCGAGCACCTGTCGCTGCGAGGTACCGGTCAGCTTCGCCACCGCGGCGCTCGGGCGGCACGGTCGAGGTGCCGACGCTCGACGGCGAGGTGACGCTGAAGATCCCCGCGGAGACGCAGTCGGGGCGCGTGTTCCGGCTGCGCGACAAGGGCGTGAAGCCGGTGCGCGGCGGCGCGCGCGGCGACCTGTTCTGCCGCGTCGTGGTCGAGACGCCGGTGCATCTCTCGAGCGAGCAGAACGAGCTGCTGCCGTCGCTCGAGGAATCGCTCAAGGCACGATCCGGGCAAGCACGCGCCGCGCGAGAAGGGTTTCCTCGAGGGCGTGAAGCGCTTCTTCACCTCCGGCCACGCGAAGGACTAGACGCACCGATGACCGCCGCCGCCCACAGCCCGCCGCTCGTGCGCGTCGCCGTGATCGGCGTTACCGGGCGCATGGGACAGGCGCTGCTGCACGCCGCGCCATCGTTTCCCCAGGTCATCGTCACCGCCGCGGTGGCATCGCCGCGCAGCCTCGCGCTCGGTCGCGACGCGGGGGCGGTCGCAGGCCTCGGCCCGAACAACCTCATCGTCACGGGCGACCTCGCGGAGGCGCTGCGCCAGGCGGACGTCGCGATCGATTTCAGCCATGCGGACGCGACCCAGGCGAGCCTCAGCGCCTGCCGTGCGGCGCGCAAGCCGCTGCTGCTGGGCACCACCGGGCTCGCTGCAGCGCTCGAGCCGGCGCTGACGGCGGCGGCGCGCGACATCGCACTGCTCGCCGCCGCGAATACCAGCATTGCCGTCGCCGTGCTCGCCGAGCTGGTGCGCGAAAGCGCCCGCGTGCTCCCCGCCAGCTTCGATATCGAGATGATCGAGACGCACCATCGCACCAAGCGGGACGCGCCTTCCGGCACCGCGCTGACGCTCGGCCGGGCGGCCGCGGGAGCCCGCGGTTTGCCGCTGCCGGCGGCTGGTGCACCGGCGCCGAGCGCCGTCGTGGGCGGGCGTCCCGAGGGGCAGATCGGCATGGTCAGCGTTCGCGCCGGGGACGTGGTCGGCGAGCACACCGTGCTCTTTTCGGGCCGGGCGAGCAGCTCGCGCTGACGCACCGCGCGCTCGACCGGGGGATCTTCGCCCGGGGCGCCCTGGCGGCTGCGCTCTGGCTCGTGGCCAGCCGCCCGGACGTTACGCCATGCGGGATTTTATTGGTTATAAAACATCAGTTTAAGGACGCAATCGCGACGCGAGTTGAAGTCTTGAGGTGTCCCGTGGGGCGGGAATTTTCCGTGGACACACGCGGCCCCGAACCCGTAAAATTTCTGCCGTAATCCGTGTACGGGTTAGTCCACGCAAGGCGGGAGGATGTTCGATAAGAACTCCTCCCGCTTTGTGCATATGTGCCGTCAACGCGGGAAGTGAACTGGTGAGCGTACCTGCGGTGCTGGCTCTGGCCGACGGAACGATCTTCCGCGGCCAGTCGATCGGAGCCAAAGGCAACACCACCGGCGAAGTCGTTTTCAATACCGCCATCACCGGCTATCAGGAAATCCTCACCGACCCCTCCTACGCGCGTCAGATCGTGACGCTCACCTATCCGCACATCGGCAACACCGGCACCACGCCCGAGGATCTGGAGTCGCCGCAGATATTCGCCGCGGGTCTCATCATCCGCGACCTGCCCGCGGTGTGGAGCAACTGGCGCTCGGACGAATCGCTCCCGCAGTTTCTCGAGCGCGGCAAGGTGGTCGCGATCGCCGGCATCGACACGCGCAAGCTCACGCGGGTGCTGCGCGAGAAGGGCGCGCAGGCCGGCTGCATCATGACCGGCGAGAAGGCCGACCAGGCTGCGGCGGTCAAGCTGGCACGCAAGTTCCCGGGCCTGAAGGGCATGGATCTCGCCAAGGTGGTGAGCGCCAAGCGCACCTACCAGTGGAACGACGGCACGGTCTGGCCCGACCCGACGCGCGCGCCGATCCGCTCCTCGCAGCGCCTGCACGTGGTCGCCTACGACTTCGGCATCAAGCGCAACATCCTGCGGACTGCTCGCCGACCTCGGCTGCCGCATGACGGTGGTGCCGGCGCAGACCGCCGCCGAGGAAGTGCTGGCGCTCGAGCCCGACGGCGTGTTTCTCTCCAACGGCCCGGGCGACCCCGAGCCCTGCAGCTACGCGATCGCGGCGATCGCGCAAGTTCCTCGAAACCGACGTGCCGGTGTTCGGCATCTGCCTCGGGCACCAGATGCTTAGGGCTGGCCGCGGGTGCGAACACCGTGAAGATGAAGTTCGGTCATCACGGCGCCAACCATCCGGTGCAGGACCTCGAGTCGGGGCGCGTGTTCATCACCAGCCAGAACCACGGCTTCGCGGTGGACGAGTCGACGCTGCCGGCGAACGTCAAGGCGACGCACCGCTCGCTGTTCGACGGCTCGCTGCAGGGAATCGACCTTCACCGACCGGCCGGCGTTCAGCTTCCAGGGACACCCGGAGGCGAGCCCCGGACCGCATGACATGCGCGCGCTGTTCGAGCGCTTCAACCACCTCATGCTGCGGCGGCTGCAGGCGCAGCTGAAGCTCGCCGAGGACACGCTGCGCCGCCAGCAGGCGGGCGGTCGCTGACGTGCCCAAGCGCACCGACATCCAGAGCATCCTGATCATCGGCGCCGGCCCGATCGTCATCGGCCAGGCGTGCGAGTTCGACTATTCGGGCGCGCAGGCCTGCAAGGCGCTGCGCGAGGAGGGCTACCGGGTCATCCTGGTGAACTCCAACCCCGCGACCATCATGACCGACCCGGAGATGGCGGACGCCATCTACATCGAGCCGGTGAACTGGCGCACCGTGGCGCGCATCATCGAGAAGGAGCGCCCGGATGCGCTGCTGCCCACCATGGGTGGACAGACGGCGCTCAATACCGCGCTCGACCTGGTGCGCGAGGGCGTGCTGGAGAAGTTCGAGGTCGAGCTGATCGCCGCTTCCCGGGCCGCGATCGACATGGCGGAGGACCGCGAGCTGTTCCGCAACGCCATGCGCGAGATCGGCCTGGAGACGCCGCGCTCGCAGATCGCCAGCAGTCTCGATGAGGCGCTCGCCATCGCCGGCGAAATCGGCTACCCGGTGGTGATCCGCCCTTCGTTCACGCTCGGCGGCACCGGCGGCGGCATCGCCTACAACCGCGAGGAATTCGAGGAGATCGTGGCGCGCGGCCTCGATGCCTCGCCGACCGGCGAGGTGCTGCTGGAAGAGTCGGTGATCGGCTGGAAGGAGTTCGAGATGGAGGTGGTGCGCGACCACAAGGACAACTGCATCATCGTCTGCTCCATCGAGAATCTCGACCCGATGGGCGTGCACACCGGCGACTCGATCACCGTCGCGCCGGCGCAGACGCTGACCGACAAGGAATACCAGCGCATGCGCGACGCCTCGATCGCGGTGCTGCGCAAGATCGGCGTCGAGACCGGCGGCTCGAACGTGCAGTTCGCGGTCAGCCCGCAGGACGGCCGGCTGCTGGTCATCGAGATGAACCCGCGCGTGTCGCGCTCCTCGGCGCTCGCCTCCAAGGCCACCGGCTTTCCGATCGCCAAGATCGCCGCCAAGCTCGCCGTCGGCTACACGCTCGATGAGCTGAAGCAACGACATCACCGGCGGGGCGACGCCGGCTTCCTTCGAGCCGACCATCGACTACGTCGTCACCAAGATCCCGCGCTTCACCTTCGAGAAATTCCCGGCCGCCAACGACCGTCTCACCACGCAGATGAAGTCGGTGGGCGAGGTCATGGCCATCGGCCGGACCTTCCAGGAATCGCTGCAGAAGGCGCTGCGGGGACTCGAGACCGGGCTCGACGGACTCGACCGCGCAGCTCACGCTGCCGCTCACCGACGAGGACGGCGGCGAAGCTCGCGCACGAGCTGCGCGCGCCCGGGCGCGAACCGGCTGCTGTACGTGGCCGATGCCTTCCGCGCCGGCTGGCCGCGCGCGCGCATCGCCGAGCTCACCTACATCGATCCCTGGTTCCTCGCGCAGATCGAGGAGCTGGTGCAGGAGGAGGCCGAGGTGCGCACCGACGGTCTCGGCGCGCTCGACCGCCGAGCGGCTGCGCGTGCTCAAGCGCAAGGGCTTCTCCGATGCACGGCTCGCGCGGCTGCTCGACATGCCGGAGAAGGCCATCCGCGACAAGCGCCACGAGCTCGAAAGTGCGTGCCGGTCTACAAGCGCGTCGACACCTGCGCCGCGGAGTTCGCCACCTCCACCGCCTACCTCTACTCCACCTACGAGGAGGAGTGCGAGGCGAACCCGACCAACCGCCGCAAGATCATGATCCTCGGCGGCGGGCCGAACCGCATCGGCCAGGGGATCGAGTTCGACTACTGCTGCGTGCACGCCGCGCTCGCGCTGCGCGAGGACGGCTTCGAGACCATCATGGTCAACTGCAATCCCGGAGACCGTCTCCACCGACTACGACACCTCCGACCGGCTGTACTTCGAGCCGCTCACGCTCGAGGACGTGCTCGAGATCCTGGCACGTCGAGAAGCCCGAGGGCGTGATCGTGCAGTTCGGCGGGCAGACGCCGCTGAAGCTGTCGCGCGCGCTCGAGGCGGCCGGCGCGCCCATCATCGGCACCACGCCCGACTCCATCGACGTCGCCGAGGACCGCGAGCGCTTCCAGGAGCTGGTGCGCAAGGCTCGGCCTGAAGCAGCCGGCGAACGCCACCGCGCGCACCGAGGACCAGGCGGTGCAGCTCGCCGCGCGAAGTCGGTTTCCCGCTCGTGGTGCGGCCCTCCTACGTGCTCGGCGGCCGCGCCATGGAGATCGTGTTCAACGAGGACGACCTGCGCACCTACATGACCAACGCCGTGCAGGTCTCGAACGACAGCCCGGTGCTGCTCGACCGCTTCCTCGACGTCGCCATCGAGGTGGACGTCGATGCGGTCTGCGACGGCGAGGATGTCCTCATCGGCGGCATCATGGAGCACGTCGAGCAGGCCGGGGTCCACTCGGGCGACTCGGGCTGCTCGCTGCCGCCCATCAGCCTGACGCGCGAGATGCAGGCGGACCTGCGCGAGGAGACGCGCAAGCTCGCCCGCGCACTCAACGTGGTCGGGCTCATGAACGTCCAGTTCGCGATCCAGAACGGGGTCATCTACGTGCTCGAGGTGAACCCGCGCGCCTCGCGCACCGTGCCGTTCGTCTCCAAGGCCACCGGCGTGCCGCTCGCCAAGATCGCCGCGCGCGTCATGACGGGCAGGAAGCTGAAGCGAGCTGGTCGGCGCGGTCGAGCGCGTGCCGCACTACTTCTCGGTGAAGGAAGCGGTGTTCCCGTTCAACAAGTTCCCGGAGTCCGACCCGATCCTCGGTCCCGAGATGAAGTCCACGGGCGAGGTGATGGGCACCGGGCGCACCTTCGGGGAGGCCTACGCCAAGGCGCAGGCCGCCTCGGGCGTGACGCTGCCGCGCAAGCGGCGTGTGCTTCATCAGCGTGCGCGAGCGCGACAAGCCCGGCGCGGTGGATCTGGCGCAGGAAGCTCATCGAGCGCGGCTTCGAGATCGTCGCCACCGAGGGCACGGCGCGCGCGCTCACCGAGGCGGGCGTCGCAGCGCCGGCGCGTCAACAAGGTGCGCGAGGGTCGGCCGCACATCGTCGACATGATCAAGAACGACGAGATCGATCTCATCGTCAACACCACCGAGGGCAAGCAGGCCATCCGCGAGTCGAACTCGATCCGCCGCGAGGCGGTGCACCGGCGCGTCACCTACTACACGACGCTCGCGGCGGCGACTCGCGACCTGCGAGGCGCTCGATCACCTGGATGAGGTCGAGGTCAACCGGCTCCAGGATCTGCACCTCGAGGCGAGTGAGGCATGAAGCGCTCGCCCATGACGCTGCGCGGCGCCGAAGCGCTGCGTGTCGAGTTGAAGCGCCTCAAGAGCGAAGACGCGGCCGCGGTCATCCAGGCGATCGCCGAGGCGCGCGGCCACGGCGACCTCTCCGAGAACGCCGAGTATCACGCGGCGCGCGAGCAGCAGGGATTCATCGAGGGGCGCATCAAGGAGATCGAGCGCAAGCTTGCCAACGCCGAGATGATCGATCGTCGCCGAGCTTCCGGACACCGGTAAGGTGGTGTTCGGAGCTACCGTCGAGCTCGAGGACCAGGACGACGGTGCCCGCCGTCGTCTACCAGATCGTCGGCGAGGACGAGGCGGACATCCGCGCCGGGCGCATCTCGATCACTTCGCCGATCGCGCGCGCGCTCATCGGCAAGGCCGAGGGCGAGGTGGTGGACGTCACCGCCCCGGGCGGGGTGCGCTCCTACGAGATCGTCGCGGTCCGGCTGGGTTGATCGGTTTCTGCTGCGCAGCCGGCAAAAACGCGGCTTTTTGCCGGCGACCAACGGAGTAATGTCTGCCGAGTGCCGCAGGCGTCCGGCCAATCAATCAGGGATCAGGATGCGCGGCAGCTCGGGGTGCGGCCGGTAGAGCACGGCGACGTTGCCGATGCGGTGCACGAGGGCGCTCGCGGTTCGGCCGGCGAGCGCGGCGAGCAGTGCATCGCGTGCCTCGCGATCGCCACCCGGGGCCTTGACCTTGATGAGCTCGTGGTGCCGCAGCGCCCGCTCGGTCTCGAGCGCCACCGCCTCCGTGAGGCCGGCGGCACCAAGCGCACCACGGGTTTGAGTGGTGGGCGAGCCCGCGCAGGTGCCGGCGCTGGCGCTCGGAGAGCTCGGGGGGTGCGGCGGCGCTGCCAGCCGCGGGACTCGCAGCCGGCCCCGCAGCGGCGGTGCCGGTGGTGCGGGCGCGGACCCTGGCCCGGGGTGAGGCGCGTTTCTTCATGCGCTCATTGTAGAAGGAGTGGCGCGGCGGATGCCTAAGCGATCCAAGAGCAGCGATCGGTGGCTGAAGGAGCACTTCAGCGACCCCTACGTGAAGCGCGCCCAGAGCGAGGGCTGGCGCTCGCGGGCGGTCTTCAAGCTCGAGGAGATCGACCAGCGGGAGCCGGCTGCTGAAGCCGGGGACGGTGTGCCTCGACCTGGGCGCCGCGCCGGGGGGCTGGAGCCAGTACGCCCGCACCCGGGTGGGGCCCCGCGGGCGCATCGTCGCCATCGACATCCTGCCGATGGACACCCTCGCCGGGGTCGAGTTCGTGCAGGGAGACTTCCGCGAGGAGGCGGTGTTTGCGCGGGTGCTGTCGCTCCTGCCCGAGGGTCAGGTCGACCTTGTGCTCTCGGACATGGCCCCCAACATGAGCGGGCATCGCGGATGTTTCCGACCAGGCCCGCTCGATGCATCTCGCGGAGCTGGCCCTCGATATGGCCGGGCGCGTCTTGAAGCCGGGCGGGGACGCCCTGATCAAGGTGTTCCAGGGAAGCGACTTCGAGCAGCTGGTGAAGGCTGCCCGCGGCGAATTCGATCCCGGTGAAGCTGCGCAAGCCCAAGGCCTCCGGGCCCGCAGCCCCGAGATGTACTTGCTGGCCATGAAGTTTCGCTTGGTGTAGGTGTCGATCTCAAGGCCCGGGTGCCGGTTCGGCGACTTCGAGGCACCCCCAAGTAAGGACGGAAGCCTTTGAACGATTTGACAAAGAATATCCTGCTCTGGGTCGTCATCGCTGATCGTGCTGCTGCCGGTCTTCAGCCGCTACATGCCCACCACGGGTCAGCCCCAGCCGATTCCTTATTCGCAGTTCCTCGACGACGTGAAGGACGGCCGCGTCGACAGGTGACGCTGCAGGGGCGACACGATCTTCGGCAAGCTCAAGGACAAGACGGAGTTCAAGACCTACAACCCCGAGACCGACAACACCGCGCTGATCGGCACGCTGATGAAGGCCGACGTCAAGATCAGGGCCGAGCCGCCCAAGCCAGCCGAATTTCCTGATGCCAGCTGCTGCTGCAGCTCGCGCCGGCGCTGCTGCTGATCGTGGTGTTCGTCTACATGCTGCGCCAGATGCAGGGCGCCGCCGGCGGCCGCGGCGCCATGTCCTTCGGCAAGAGCCGCGCACGGCTGCTCGGCGAGGACCAGGTCAACGTCACCTTCGCGGACGTCGCCGGCGTCGACGAGGCCAAGCAGGAAGTCGGCGAGATCGTCGACTTCCTCAAGGACCCGGGCAAGTTCCAGAAGCTCGGCGGCAAGATCCCGAAGGGCGTGCTGATGGTCGGCTCGCCCGGCACCGGCAAGACGCTGCTGGCGCGCGCCATCGCCGGCGAGGCCAAGGTGCCGTTCTTCACGATCTCCGGCTCCGACTTCGTCGAGATGTTCGTCGGCGTCGGCGCCTCGCGCGTGCGCGACATGTTCGAGCAGGCGAAGAAGCACGCGCCCTGCATCATCTTCATCGACGAGATCGACGCCGTCGGCCGTCATCGCGGCGCCGGACTCGGCGGCGGTCACGACGAGCGCGAGCAGACGCTCAACCAGCTGCTGGTCGAGATGGACGGCTTCGAGGGCAACGAGGGCATCATCGTCATCGCCGCCACCAACCGTCCGGACGTGCTCGACCCGGCGCTGCTGCGCCCGGGCCGCTTCGACCGCCAGGTGGTGGTGCCGCTGCCCGACGTGCGCGGCCGCGAGCAGATCCTGCGGTGCACATGCGCAAGCGTGCCGCTGGCCGACGACGTCAAGCCCGCGGCTGATCGCCCGCGGCACGCCCGGCTTCTCGGGCGCCGATCTCGCCAACCTGGTGAACGAGGCGGCGCTGTTCGCGGCGCGCGCCAACAAGCGCATCGGTGAGCATGGACGAGTTCGAGCGCGCCAAGGACAAGATCATGATGGGCGCCGAGCGGCGCTCGATGGTCATGAACGACAACGAGAAGAAGCTGACCGCCTATCACGAGGCCGGTCACGCGATCGTCGGCCTCAGCGTGCCCGAGCCACGACCCGGTCTACAAGGTGACGATCATCCCGCGCGGCCGCGCGCTCGGGCGTCACCATGTTCCTGCCGGAGAGCGATCGCTACAGCACCAGCAAGCGCCGGCTCGAGAGCCGCATCGCCACGCTGTTCGGCGGCCGCGTGTGCCGAGGAGCTGATCTTCGGCGCCGACGCCGTCACCACCGGCGCCGTCGAACGACATCGAGCGCGCCACCGAGCTCGCGCGCAACATGGTCACCAAGTGGGGCCTGTCGGACAAGCTCGGGCCGCTCACCTACTCGGAGGAGACGGGCGAGGTGTTCCTCGGCCGCAGCGTCACCCAGCACAAGCAGGTCTCGGACGAGACCGCGCACGCGATCGACGAGGAAGTGCGCCGCGTGATCGAGCGGCAACTACGCCGCGCGCCAAGGGCATCCTCGAGACGCAATCTCGACAAGCTGCACAACGATGGCCGAGGCGCTCATCAAGTACGAGACCATCGACGAGGAGCAGATCAAGGACATCATGGCGGGCCGGACGCCGCGCCCGCCCAAGGACTGGGACGAGACGCTGTCCAACAAGCCGCCGCAGTCGCCGCCGGCTCCCGCGGGTGGTCCGGCGATTCCGGCCGGGCAGCACTGAGACGGCGAGGGGCCCGGTCCTCAGCTACCGAGACCGCGTCCCGGTGTGAAATGAGCACTTCCGGGAACGTGCTCCGCTGCACGGACATCCTGGTGGACCTGAGCCTCGCCTGCGGTCATGGGCGTGCTCAACGTCACACCCGATTCCTTCTCCGACGGCGGCCGCTTCCTCGATACGGAGGCGGCGGTCGCGCACGGCCTCGGCCTGGCGGAGGAGGGCGCGGCCATCATCGACGTCGGCGGCGAGTCGACGCGCCCGGGCGCCGCCCCGGTCGGCGTCGAGGAGGAGCTGCGGCGCGTCATCCCGGTCATCGAGCGGCTGCGCGGCGCCACCGCCGCGGTGATCTCGGTCGACACCAGCAAGCCCGAGGTGATGCGCGCGGCGGCCGCGGCCGGCGCCGCCCTCATCAACGACGTGCGTGCGCTGCGCGAGCCGGGAGCGCTCGTGGCCGCGCGCGACAGCGGCTGTGGCGTCTGTCTGATGCACATGCAGGGCGAGCCGCGCACCATGCAGCTCGAGCCCGTGTACGCTGACGTGGTGAGCGAGGTGCGGGGCTTTCTCGCGGAGCGGGTCGCGGCGTGCCGCGCCGCGGGCATCGGGGCGGAGCGTCTGGCGTCGACCCGGGATTCGGCTTCGGCAAGACTCTGGAGCACAATCTGACGCTGCTGCGGCAGCTCGGCGAGCTGAGCGCCGCCGGCCGGCCGCTCGCCGTCGGCTTGTCGCGCAAATCCATGGTGGGCAAGCTCACCGGGTGTCCCGAGGGCGAGCGCGTGCTGGGGAGCGTGGCACTCGCGGTGATGGCGGCGCTCGCGGGGGCGAGTATCGTGCGCGCGCACGACGTCGCCGCGACGGTCGAGGCGCTCAAAGTCGTGACGGCAGTCGAGAGGAGCACTGACGATGGGTCGCAGGTATTTCGGAACCGACGGCGTCCGCGGGCGGGTCGGCGAGCATCCGATGACCGTCGACTTCGCGCTGCGCCTGGCGAGCGCCGCGGCGCGCGTGCTGGCCCCGCAGGGCGGCACGGTGCTGATCGGCAAGGACACGCGCCTCTCGGGCTACATGTTCGAGTCGGCGCTCGAGGCCGGGTTCGTCGCGGCCGGCGTCAACGTCATGCTCATCGGTCCGCTGCCGACTCCGGGCATCGCCTACCTGACGCGACGCTTCAAGTGCGATTTCGGCGTCGTGATCAGCGCCTCGCACAATCTCTACGACGACAACGGCATCAAGTTCTTCGACGCCTCGGGCGGCAAGCTCTCGGATGAGCTCGAGGAGCGCATCGAGAGCGAACTGGCGCAGCCGCCGCAGACGCGCACCTCGCGCAACCTCGGGCGCGCCACGCGCGTGGACACGCTCGCGCACCACGTACCAGGAGTTCTGCGCCTCGACGCTGCCGGCGGGCATCGACCTCAAGGGGCTGAAGATCGTCATCGATTGCGCCAACGGCGCCGCCTACAAGGTGGCGCCGCGCATTCTCGCCGACCTCGGCGCCGAGATCGTCCCGATCGGCTGCTCGCCCAACGGGCGCAACATCAACGACGGTTGCGGCTCGACCGCGCCGGACCTGCTGCAGCTCACCGTGCCGGGCGTGCGCGCCAACGTCGGCATCGCCCTCGACGGCGACGGCGACCGCCTGGTGATGGTCGATCACCTCGGGCGCATCGTCGACGGCGACCAGCTGCTGTATGTGATCGCGCGTGCGCTCCAGCAGGCCGGGACGCTGCGCGGCCCGGTGGTGGGCACGGTGATGAGCAATTTCGGGCTCGAGCTCGGCGCTGCGCGCGAGCGGCATCGAATTCCGCCGCGCCGCGGTCGGCGATCGCTACGTGCTCGCGATGCTGCGCGAGGCGCAGCGGCATGCTGGGCGGGGAGACTTCCGGACACATCCTCTGCCTCGACCAGACCACCACCGGCGATGGCCTCGTCAGCGCCCTGCAGGTGCTGGCGGTGATGCAGCAGTCCGGGCGGCCGCTCGCCGAGCTCGCCTCCGGGATGCAGAAGTACCCGCAGGTGCTGCTCAATGTGAAGGTCGCCAGGCGCTTCGATCCTGCGGCCGTGCCCGCGGTGCGGGAAGCCATGGCGCGCATCGAGCGCGCCCTGGCGGGCGAGGGCCGGGTGGTGCTGCGGCCCTCGGGCACCGAGCCCGTGATCCGCGTCATGGTCGAGGGACGGGACGAGGGCGCGACGCGGGCCGCCGCCACCGAGCTCGCCGACGCGGTCAAAGCAGCCGCCGCGGCCTGAAACCGCGCCCCCGGGACGCCGTCGGCGCGAGCGTTGCGCCACCCCCCCTGCATCGCTATCATCCCGCGCCCTTGAGGGGCAAGCCCTTCGAATTTCAGAGCGAGTCCGGGACCTGTGAATTCTGCGCGCCGTCCGATCGTTGCCGGGAACTGGAAGATGCATGGCACGCGTGCCGATAACGCGCGCCTGGTCGAGGAGCTGCTCGCCCATGCCCCGGGCTCACCCGCGGCCGACTGCATCGTCTGCCCGCCGTTCGTGTACCTGCAGGAAGTCGGACGGCTGCTGCGCGATTCGCTCTACATTCTCGGAGCCCAGGACGTGTGCGCCGATACGCAGGGCGCCTTCACCGGGGAAGTCTCGGCGGGGATGCTCAAGGACGTCGGCTGCCAGTACGTGATCGTCGGTCACTCGGAGCGCCGGCTCCTCTATCGCGAGAGCGATCAGCTGGTGGCGCGCAAGTTCGCGGCCGCTCAGTCGAAAGGGCTGATCCCGATCCTGTGCGTCGGCGAGCAGCTCGCCGACCGCGAGGCGGGCCGCACCAATGAGATCGTGGCGCGGCAGCTCGACGTGGTGCTGGAGCTTTGCGGAGCGGGGACACTCGAGCGCGGCGTGATCGCCTACGAGCCGGTCTGGGCCATCGGCACCGGGCGTAACGCCACGCCCCAGCAGGCGCAGGACGTCCATGCCTTCATCCGGGCCCGGATCGCGGGGCGGGATGCTAGAATTGCCGCCGCTACGCGCATTCTTTACGGCGGCAGCGTCAAGGCCGGAAATGCGGCCGAGCTGTTCAAGATGCCGGATGTCGATGGCGGCCTGATCGGCGGCGCCTCGCTCAAGGCGGATGAATTTCTGACGATCCTGGCCGCGGCGCGGCCGGGCTGAGTGGTATCGCTATGTTGCGTATTTTTCTGACTGTACTGCAGGTGTTCTCCTCGCTGGCCATCATCGGCCTCGTGCTGCTTCAGCGCGGCAAGGGGGCGGATGCGGGCGCGGGCTTCGGCTCGGGCGCTTCCGGCACGGTGTTCGGCGCACGCGGCGCCACGCACGGCGCTGTCGCGCGCCACGGCGGTGTTCGCGGCGATCTTCATGATCAACAGCCTCGCGCTCACCTACCTCGGTACGACCGCCAGCAAGGAGACGCCGAAGACCATCCTCGAGGAGGCTGCGGAGAGCGGCAAGGCGACGCCCGGCGCCGGCAAGGCGCCACCGCCGGCCGCAGCGCCCGCTGCGCAGCCCGCTGCGCAGTCGGCCCCCGTCCCCGCGGCGGCACCGGCCGCAGCTCCGGCTCCGTCGTCCACGCCGGCGCAGCCGGCGAAGTAACGCGGCGCTACCGCAGCGCAGTTCAATGTTGCCGACGTGGTGGAATTGGTAGACACACTAGCTTGAGGGGCTAGCGCCGCAAGGTGTGGGAGTTCGAATCTCCCCGTCGGCACCACTCGAGGGGCTTGGGCTCCCACCGCTTTGCTACAATGCCCGGCCTTTCTCGGGGGCAGGTCGGAGCGATCTGCCCTTTTTACGGGCGCCGTGCATGCTGCTGAATTACCTGCCGATCCTGATCTTCCTGGTGGTCGCCGCCGCGCTGGCCGCGGTGCTGCTTACGCTCGGCACCGGCCTCGGCCGCTACTTCGCGCGCTTCCACGACGATCGCGCCAAGCTTTCGCCCTACGAATGCGGCTTCGAGGCCTTCGAGGACAGCCGCATGAAGTTCGACGTGCGCTACTACCTCGTCGCGATCCTCTTCATCGTCTTCGATCTCGAGATCGCGTTCCTGTTTCCGTGGGCGGTGGCGCTCGGGACGATCGGCGCTGCGGGCTGATCAGTGATGGGCATCTTCCTCGCCATCCTCGTGGTGGGCTTCATCTACGAGTGGAAGAAGGGGGCACTCGAGTGGGACTAGAGGTGGCCGAAGGCCCGGAGACGTTCGCGCAGCGCGGCTTCGTCACCACGCGGCTCGACGAGCTGGTCAACTGGGCGCGCACCGGGTCGCTGTGGCCGATGACCTTCGGCCTCGCCTGCTGCGCCGTCGAGATGATGCACGCCGGCGCCTCGCGCTATGACCTCGACCGCTTCGGCGTCGTGTTCCGC
This sequence comes from uncultured Gammaproteobacteria bacterium, assembly GCA_963802645.1. GTDB lineage: Bacteria > Pseudomonadota > Gammaproteobacteria > Steroidobacterales > Steroidobacteraceae > 13-2-20CM-66-19. The sequence continues at coordinate 425,166 of CAWDJK010000004.1, forward strand.
CCGAGCCCGCGGCAGTCGGACGTCATGATCGTGGCCGGCACGCTGGTCAACAAGATGGCGCCGGCGCTGCGCAAGGTGTACGACCAGATGGCCGAGCCGCGCTGGGTGATCTCGATGGGCTCGTGCGCGAACGGCGGCGGCTACTACCACTATTCCTACGCGGTGGTGCGCGGCTGCGACCGCATCGTGCCGGTCGACGTCTACGTGCCGGGCTGCCCGCCGACCGCCGAGGCGCTGCTCTACGGCATCATGCAGCTGCAGAAGAAGATCGCGCGCACCAGCACGATCGCCAGATAGATGAAGGGAAGGGACGCGTGAGCGAGTCGGTCGAGGCACTCGCGGGCAAGGTCGACGCGCAGCTCAAGGCGAGCGTGCGCCGCGTGCCCGCACCCGCACGCGAGCTCGCCTACGAGACCGACGCGGCCGCGCTCCTGTTCGGTCTGCCAGAGGCTGCGCGATGCGCCGGAGCTGCGCTTCGAGATGCTGATCGACCTCGCCGGCGTCGACTACCTGCACTTCGGCCGCGACGACTGGGAGACCGAGAGCGCCACCCGCTTGGGGTTCAGCCGCGCGCGCTTCACGCAGGAGGCGGCCGCCCGACCCGGACGCGCCCGGCCGTTTCGCGGTGGTCTACCAGCTGCTGTCGATCGCGCACAACCAGCGCCTGCGGCTCAAGGTGCGCTGCCCGGATACCGCCGAGCCGGCGCTCGACTCGGTCATCGACCTGTGGGCGAGCGCCAACTGGTTCGAGCGCGAGGCCTTCGACCTGTTCGGCATCGTGTTCCGCGGGCACCCGGATCTGCGCCGCATCCTCACCGACTACGGTTTCATCGGCCACCCGTTCCGCAAGGACTTTCCGCTCATCGGCAACGTCGAGGTGCAGTACGACCCCGACAAGCAGCGCGTCGTGTACCAGCCCGGTGAGCATCGAGCCCCGGGTGCTCGTGCCGCAAGGTCATCCGTCATGACCACCGCTACGAGCCCGCGCTCCGTGACCCGCAGGTGCCGCGCTGATGGCCGCCACGCCGCTCAACGAGATCCGCAACTACACCATGAACTTCGGGCCGCAGCACCCGGCGGCCCACGGCGTGCTGCGCCTGGTGCTCGAGATGGATGGCGAGGTGATCCAGAAGGCCGACCCGCACATCGGGCTGCTGCACCGCGGTACCGAGAAGCTCGCCGAGTCCAAGCCCTTCAACCAGTCGATCGGCTACATGGACCGCCTCGACTACGTCTCGATGATGTGCAACGAGCACGCCTACGTACTCGCCATCGAGCGGCTGCTCGGCATCGAGCCGCCCGAGCGCGCCCAGTACATCCGCGTCATGTTCGATGAGATCACGCGCATCCTGAATCACCTCATGTGGCTCGGTGCGCACGGGCTCGATATCGGCGCCATGACGGTCTTTCTGCTGCTGCTTCAGCGAGCGCGAGGACCTCATGGACTGCTACGAGGCGGTCTCGGGCACGCGCATGCACGCGACCTACTACCGCCCCGGCGGCGTATACCGCGACCTGCCGGACTCGATGCCGAAGTATCAGGCCATCGAAGTGGCACCCGGCAGAAGGAAGCCGACGCGCATGAACGCGGCGCGCAGCGGCTCGATGCTCGACTTCATCGAGGCGTTCACCGAGCAGCTTCCCGGCCGCCGTCGACGACTACGAGACGCTGCTCACCGACAACCGCATCTGGAAGCAGCGCACCGTCAACATCGGCGTGGTCACGCCCGAGCGCGCCATGCAGCTCGGCTTCACGGGTCCGATGCTGCGCGGCTCCGGGCATCGCCTGGGACCTGCGCAAGAAGCAGCCCTACGAGGTCTATGCGGGCCTGGACTTCGACATGCCGGTGGGCGTCAACGGCGACTGCTACGACCGCTACCTGGTCCGCGTCGAGGAGCTGCGCCAGTCGAACCGCATCGTCCGGCAGTGCATCGAGTGGCTGCGCGCGCAATCCGGGGCCGGTGATGATCGACGAGCGCAAGGTGCGGCCGCCGAGGCGCGAGCAGATGAAGGAGCGACATGGAGTCGCTCATCCACCATTTCAAATTCTTCACCGAGGGCTACGACGTACCCGCAGGCGAGACCTACGCGGCGGTCGAGGCGCCCAAGGGCGAGTTCGGCGTCTATCTGGTCTCCGACGGTGCCAACAAGCCCTATCGCCTCAAGTGCCGCGCACCGGGCTTCGCGCACCTGGCGGCGCTGGACGAGATGTGCACCGGTCACATGCTGGCCGACGTGGTGGCGGTGATCGGACGCAGGACATCGTCTTCGGGGAGGTGGACCGGTGAGCAACGGGCGCAGCAACGTCGGGGTCGCCGGCACCGCACTCATGAGCAAGCTGTCGCTGCTGAGCGATGAGACGCGCCGCGAGATCGACCACTGGGTGGCGAAGTTCCCGCCCGGGCGGCAGCGCTCGGCCGTGCATCGCGGCGCTGCGCGCCGCGCAGGAGCAGAACCAGGGATACCTGACGCCGGATCTGCATGGACGCGGTGGCCGAGCTACCTGAAGCTGCCGCCGATCCAGGTCTACGAGGTCGCGACTTTCTATTCGATGTTCGAGACGCACCCCTGCGGGCGGCATCACGTCAGCATCTGCACCAACATCTCCTGCATGCTGAACGGCGCCGAGGCGCTGGTCGCGCACGTCGAGAAGAAGCTCGGCATCAAGCTCGAGCGAGAGCACGGCCGACGGACGCATCTTCCTCAAGCGCGAGGAGGAGTGCCTCGCCGCCTGCAACGGCGCGCCCGATGATGATGGTGGATCACGTGTTCCACGAGAACCTGACGCCCGAGAGGCTCGACCAGATCCTGGATGAGCTCAAGTGAGCGAACTCGAAGCCAGGTACGCGGACAAGATGAACCTGCTGGTGTTCGAGCCGCTGAAGCTCGAGCGCTCGTGGACGCTCGCCACCTACCGCTCGATCGGCGGCTATGACGTGTGGGAGAAGATGCTGGCGCGAGAAGCCCGACGCGAGCGCGGTCATCGAGCAGGTGAAGGCCTCGGGGCTGCGCGGACGCGGCGGCGCGGGCTTTCCCACCGGCACGAAGTGGAGCTTCATGCCGCGCAACTCGCCGGTGCAGAAGTACCTGGTGTGCAATTCGGACGAGAGCGAGCCGGGCACCTGCCACGACCGCGACATCCTGCGCTTCAATCCGCACGCCCTCATCGAGGGCATGGCGATCGGCGGCTACGCCATGAACTCCACCGTCGGCTACAACTACATCCGCGGCGAGTTTCTCGGCGAGCCCGCGCCGCGCTTCGAGGCGGCGCTCAAGGAAGCCTACGCGGCGGGGCTGCTCGGCAAGAACATCCGCGGCTCGGGCGTCGACTTCGACCTGCATGCCTTCGTCGGCGCCGGAGCCTATATCTGCGGCGAGGAGACGGCGACTGCTCGAATCGCTCGAGGGCAAACCGGGCAAGCCGCGCTTCAAGCCGCCGTTCCCGGCCAACTTCGGTCTCTACGGCGCGCCCACCACGATCAACAACACGCTGAGCTTCGCCTCGGTGCCGACGATCCTGCGCAAGGGGCCGGCGTGGTTTGCGGCTCTGGGTCCGGCCAACTCCGCCGGCACCATGATCTTTTCGTTTTCCGGGCACGTGGCGCAGCCGCGGCAACTTCGAGCTGCCCCTCGGTATCGCCGTTCGCCGATCTGCTGGCGCTCGCCGGCGGCATGCAGGGCGGCCGCAAGCTGAAGGCCGTGATTCCGGGCGGCGTCTCGGTACCGGTGGTGCCGGGCGAGATCATGATGAAGACCAACATGGACTACGACTCGGTCAAGGCCGCGGGGTCGGCGCTCGGCACCGGGGCGGCGATCATCATGGACGAGACCACCTGCATGGTGCGGGTGCTCGAGCGCGTGTCGCGCTTCTACAAGTCCGAATCCTGCGGCCAGTGCACGCCGTGCCGCGAAGGCACGGGCTGGATGAACCGGCTGCTGAAGCGAATGCTGGCCGGCGAAGCGCGGCGCGAGGATCTGGGGCTGCTGCTCGACGTCGCCAACCGCATCGAAGGGCACACCATCTGCGCCTTCGGGGACGCCGCGGCGTGGCCGGTGCAGAGTTTCCTCAAGCACTACCGCCATGAATTCGAGTACATGATCGATCACGGCGGCAAGAGCCTGGTGACCGGGCAGCTGGGAGCGCGCGCGGCCTGAAGCGCCGCGCGAGGGATACATGACAGACGAAGTGGTCAACATCGAAGTCGACGGCGTGCCGGTCGAGGCGCAGAAGGGTGAGATGATCATCCGTGCCACCGACCGCGCCGGCATCTACGTGCCGCGGTTCTGCTACCACGAGAAGCTGACGGTCGCGGCCAACTGCCGCATGTGCCTGGTCGAGGTGGAGAAGGCGCCGAAGCCGCTGCCGGCCTGCGCCACGCCGGTCACCCCGGGCATGAAGGTGTTCACCAGAGTCGCCGCGCGCCATCGGCGCGCAGAAGGCGACGTCATGGAGTTCCTGCTCATCAACCATCCGCTCGACTGCCCGATCTGCGATCAGGGCGGCGAGTGCGAGCTGCAGGATCTGGCGATGGGCTTCGGCCGCGACATCTCGCGTTACGACGAGCGCAAGCGCGTCGTGCAGGACGAGAACCTCGGGCCGCTGGTCTCCACCGACATGACGCGCTGCATCCACTGCACGCGCTGCGTGCGCTTCAGCCAGGAGATCGCCGGCATCCAGGAGCTCGGCATGATCGGCCGCGGCGAGCACATGAAGATCGCGCACCTACATCGAGCAGAGCGTCGACCACGAGCTGTCCGGCAACATCATCGACCTGTGCCCGGTCGGGGCGCTGAACACCAAGCCCTATCCGCTTCAGCGCGCGCGCCTGGGAGATGAGCGCGCAGCCGCTGATCTCGCCCCACGATGCCGTCGGCACCAACCTGTACGGCCACGTGCTGCGCGGGCGGCTGATGCGCGTCGTGCCGCGCGCCAACGAGGCGATCAACGAGATCTGGATCGCCGACCGCGACCGTTTCAGCTACGAGGGCGTCTACAGCGCCGACCGCCTCGAGCAGCCCCTGGTGCGCCACGGCGCGGAGTGGGTCGAGACCGATTGGGAGAGCGCACTCGACGCAGGTAGCGCAGGGACTGAAGGCCCGCGGCGCCGATTCCGGCTTCCTGGTGAGCGCCTCGGCGACGCTCGAGGAGCTCTATCTCGCGGGCCGCCTGGCCCGCGGCCTCGGCACCCACAACATCGATCATCGCCTGCGGCAGCGGGACTTCCGCGACCAGAGTGCGGATCCGCTCTTCCCGGGTCTGGGTCTGTCGATCGCGGCGATCGATGAGCTCGACGGGGCTCCTGATCGTCGGCTCGAACCTGCGCCGCGAGGTGCCGATGCTCGGCCACCGCGTGCGCAAGGCCGCGCGGCGCGGCGCGCAGGTGGCGCTGCTCAATCCGGCGCGTTTCCAGTATCAGTTCCCGGTCGCGGCCTACCTCACCTCAGCGCCGCGTACGCTGGTGGGCGATCTCGCCGCGGTGCTGGCCGCGGCCGCCGAGGCGGCCGGGCAGGGCGTGCCGGCCGCATCTCGCCGCCGCCACGCAGGCGGCGCGCGTGAGCGATGAGCACCGCGCGCTCGCGCGCGCGCTCCTCAGCGGGGAGAAGCGCGCCGTCTGGCTCGGTGCGCTGGCCACACGCCATCCTCAGTTCGCGGACGTGCGCGCGCTCGCGGCGGCCCTGGCGCAGCTCACCGGCGCCTCCCTGGGTCTGCTCGCCGAAGGCGGTAACGGGGCGGGGGCCTATCTCGCCGGGGCGGTGCCGCATCGCGAGGCGGGCGGCAAGGCCGTGGCGCAGCCCGGTCGCACGGCGCGCGACATGCTGCAGCGGCCGCTCAAGGCCTGCGTGCTGTTAGGTGGCGTCGAGCCCTCGATCGATGCGCTCGATCCCGACAGTGGCGGTGTGTTCGCAGCGCACCGAGCTCGTGGTGGCCATCACGCCGTTCGTGAGCGAGGAGCTGAAGCGCATCGCGCACGTATTGCTGCCAATCGGCACCTTCGCCGAGACCTCGGGCACCTACGTCAACTGCGAAGGCCGCTGGCAGAGCTTCAGGGCGGGGTGGCGGCGCCGCTCGGCGCGGCGCGCCCCGGCGTGGAAGGTACTGCGCGTGCTCGGCACTCTGCTCGGCCTCGCGGGCTTCGAGTACCAGTCCTCCGAGGACGTGCGCGAGGAGCTGCGGGCGCTGTGTGCGGACGTCACGGCGCACGCCTACCAGGGAACGCATGCCGTGACCCCGGCGGGGGCGGCGAGCGCGGCGGTCGCCTCCGGTGAAGTGCGGGTCGTGGACCTGCCCATGTATCAGATCGATGCGCTGGTGCGCCGTGCGCCCTCCCTGCAGAAGACCCGCGAGGGCCGCGCCGCGGCCGCGACTTACTGACGAACACGACACCTGCAGTGCCCAACCTCGCCAAAGCCTGGCTCGCGCTGCCCGACTACGGGCGCTCCACCGTGTGGATCCTCGTGATCACGGTGGTGCTGATCCTCAGCGTGGCGCTCCTGACCTTGTGGGAGCGCAAGGTCATCGGCTGGATGCAGCTGCGCCGGGGACCCAACCGCGTACGCATCTTCGGCCTCCTGCCCGGACTCGGCCAGCCGTTCGCCGACGTCGTCAAGCTGCTCCTCAAGGAGGTCGTGATCCCGGCGAACGCCAACAAGGTGCTGTTCCTGGTTGCACCGATGATCACCCTCATCCCGGCGTTCGCGGCCTGGGCGGTGATTCCGCTCTCGCCGGACTTCGTCGATGTCGAAGGTCGACGCGGGACTGCTCTACGTGCTGTCGCTCACTTCGATGGGCGTGTACGGCGTGATCCTGGCAGGCTGGGCGTCGAACTCGAAGTACGCCTTCCTCGGCGCCATGCGCTCGGCCGCGCAGATCGTCGCCTACGAGATCGCCATGGGCTTCGCGCTGGTCGGGCGTGCTGATGGCCTCCGGCAGCCTGAACCTCGGCAAGATCGTCGAGTCGCAGACCGGCGGGTTCGCTCTCCTGGAACTGGTTCTGGCTGTGTCGCCGCTGTTCGTGGTGTATTTCATCTCGGGTCGTCGCCGAGACCAACCGCGCGCCCTTCGACGTGGCCGAGGGCGAGTCGGAGATCGTCGCCGGCTTTCACGTCGAGTACTCGGGCATCGCGTTCGCGCTGTTCTTCCTCGCCGAGTACGCCAACATGATCCTGATCTCGGCGCTGACGGCGGTGTTCTTCTTCGGCGGCTGGCTGGGGCCTTTCGAGGGCTGCGCCGCTGCTCGGCGACACTGTTCCTCGCGGCGCCGGGCTTCCTCTGGCTGGTGCTCAAGATCTTCGTCTTCCTGTTCTGCTTCCTGTGGTTCCGCGCCACCTTCCCGCGCTATCGCTACGACCAGATCATGCGGCTCGGCTGGAAGGTGCTGATCCCGGTGACGCTGGTGTGGATCGCGGTCGAGAGGCGTGCTCGCGACGTACCGCATCGGCCCGTGGGCGCGGCCGTGGTACCACTAAGGGCATAACCCGTGGCCATCAATCCGCTCAAGACCTTCCTGCTGCCGGAGCTGCTCAAGGGCTTGAGGGTGACGGCGCGCACCCTGTTCGCAGCCGAAGGTCACGCATCAACTATCCGGAGGAGAAGACGCCGCAGTCGCCGCGCTTCCGCGGGCTGCACGCGCTGCGCCGCTACCCGAACGGCGAGGAGCGCTGCATCGCCTGCAAGCTGTGCGAGGCGGTGTGTCCCGGCGCTCGCGCATCACCATCGACTCCGACGTCGCGCCCGACGGCACGCGCCGCACGACGCGCTACGACATCGATCTGTTCAAGTGCATCTACTGCGGCTTCTGCGAGGAGGCCTGCCCGGTGGACGCGATCGTGCGAGACGCGCATCCACGAGTACCACATGGAGCAGCGCGGCGAGAACATCATGACCAAGGACAAGCTGCTCGCGGTCGGCGAGCGCTACGAAGCCATGATCGCCGCCGACAAGGCCGCGGACGCGCCGTACCGGTGAGCGAGCGCAGAGCCATGCTGATCCAGGTTCTGTTCTACGTGTTCGCCGCCATTCTGCTGCTGGCGGCGCTCGGCGTGATCACCGCGCGCAACCCGGTGTACTCGCGCGCTGCTCCTGGTGCTGTGCTTCGTCACTCAGCGCGGCGATCTGGCTGCTGATCGAGGCGGAGTTCCTCGCCGTCGTGCTGGTGCTGGTGTACGTCGGCGCCGTCATGGTGCTGTTCCTGTTCGTGGTGATGATGCTCGACATCAACCTCGAGGAGCTGCGCGAGGGCTTCACGCGCTATCGCCTGGCTCGGCTGGCTCATCGCGGCCGTCGCTGATCGTGCGAGATCGCCGGCGTGGTCTGGGCGCGCGGCGGTCTCGGGGGCGCTATCGACGCGCACCGTGGCGTCGTGGCGCCACTGCCGGCCGACTACAGCAACACGCTCGAGCTCGGCACGGTGCTGTACACGCACTACGTCTATCCGTTCGAGCTCGCGGCCGTGCTGCTGCTGGTGGCGATCGTGGCGGCCATCGCGCTCACCATGCGCCAGCGCACCGGGCTGAAGGTGCAGGACATCGACCGCGCAGGTGGCGGTGCGGCGCGAGGACCGCGTGCGCATCGTCAAGATGGACGCGGAGAAGCGCACGATGATCACCGCTGGCCCAGCTGCTGATCCTGTCCGGCGTCCTGTTCGCGATCGCCGTGGCCGGCATCTTCCTCAACCGCAAGAACGTGATCCTGCTGCTGATGTGCATCGAGCTGCTGCTGCTCGCCGCCAACTTCAACTTCATCGCCTTCTCGCGCTACCTGGACGACATCGACGGGCAGGTGTTCGTGTTCTTCATCCTGACGGTGGCGGCCGCCGAGTCGGCCATCGGGCTCGCCATCCTGGTGGTGCTGTTCCGCGAGCGGCGCAGCATCAACGTCGAAGATCTGAATACGCTGAAGGGCTGATGCGCGCCTCATGAACCCGAACCTGCTGCTCGCCATCCCGCTGCTGCCGCTGCTCGCCGCGATCGTCGCCGGCCTGGGCGGGCGGCTCGATCGGCCGTGCCGGCGCTCACACGCGTCACGATCGTCTGGCGGTCGGCGCCTCCTGCGTGCTGTCGTTCCTGGTGCTTAAGCAGGTGCTGGTGGCGACGGCGTGCCGGCCTACGACGCGCCGGTCTACACCTGGCTGGTGAGCGACGGCGATGCACATGCAGGTCGGCTTCCTGGTCGACCGTCTCACCGCGCTCATGATGACGGTCGTGACCTTCGTGTCGCTGTGCGTGCACGTCTACACCATCGGCTACATGGCACGATGACCCCGGCTACACAGCGCTTCTTCAGCTACATCTCGCTGTTCACCTTCTCGATGCTGATGCTGGTGATGGCGAACAACTTCATGCAGCTGTTCTTCGGCTGGGAAGCGGTCGGGCTGGTGTCCTACCTGCTGATCGGCTTCTGGTACACGCGTCCGACCGCGATCTTCGCCAACCTCAAGGCCTTCCTCGTCAATCGGGTCGGCGACTTCGGCTTCGTGCTCGGCATCGCCGGCGTCGCCTTCTACACCGGCTCGCTCGACTATCGCGATGCCTTCGCCGCCGCGCCGCACATCGCGCAGGCGACGCTCCACGCTCACCGGCACCACCAGCGTCAATGCGCTGACGCTCATCTGCATCTGTCTGTTCGTCGGCGCCATGGGCAAGTCCGCGCAGGTGCCGCTGCACGTGTGGCTGCCGGACTCGATGGAAGGCCCGACGCCGATCTCGGCGCTGATCCACGCCGCCACCATGGTGACCGCGGGCATCTTCATGGTGGCGCGCATGTCGCCGCTGTTCGAGTACTCGGACGACGGCGCTCTCGGTGGTGATGGTGATCGGCGCGACCACGGCGTTCTTCATGGGCCTGCTCGGCGTCGTCAACAACGACATCAAGCGGGTGATCGCCTATTCGACGCTCTCGCAGCTCGGCTACATGACGGTGGCGCTCGGGGTGTCGGCCTACGGCGCGGCGATCTTCCATCTGATGACCCACGCCTTCTTCAAGGCGCTGCTGTTCCTCGCCGCGGGCTCGGTGATCATCGCGCATGCACCACGAGCAGGACATGCGCCAGCATGGGCGGGCTCGCGAAGTACATGCCGGTCACGGCTGGTCACCTGCTGGATCGGCGCGCTGGCGCTCATCGGCACGCCGTTCTTCTCCGGCTTCTACTCCAAGGACGCCATCATCGAGGCGGTCGGCGAGTCGCATCGCGCCGGCGCCACCTATCGCCTACTGGTGCGTGCTGCTCGGCGTGTTCGTGACGGCGCTCTACACCTTCCGCATGCTGTTCATGACCTTCCACGGCCCGGAGCGCTTCCGACCAGGCGGCGCACGGCCACGGCAGCGACCCGCACGAGAGCCCCTGGGTGGTGACGGTGCCGCTCGTTGCGCTGGCGATTCCTTCGGTGCTGATCGGCGCGCTCACGGTCGGGCCGGTGCTGTTCGGCGGCTACTTCGGCCACGCGATCTTCGTGCTGCCGGCGAACGACGTCACGGCCAGGGTGGGTGCGGACTTCGGCGGTGCGGTGCAGTTCGCGCTGCACGGCATGCTGAAGGCACCCTTCTGGTTCGCGGCCCTGGGCGTCGCCGCCGCGTGGTACTTCTTTCTGAAGCGCCCCGAGCTAGCCGACGAGAGCGCGCGGCGTTTCCGCCTGCTCTACCGGATCCTGTGCGAACAAGTACTACTTCGACTGGGTCAACGAGAACGTGCTGGCGCCGCTCGTCCGCGGGATCGGTACCGGCCTGTGGAAGGGCGGTGACCAGGGGCTCATCGACGGGGCGATGGTGAACGGCACGGCCGAGAGCGTCGGCTGGTTCGGCGGCGTGCTGCGCCGCGTGCAGAGCGGGTATCTCTACTCCTACGCCTTCTGGATGGTCATCGGCCTCGCCGTGCTGCTCGGCTGGTTCCTGACGCACCTTTAGAAAGCCGCACCCGCATGCCGCATCTGCTCTCCATCCTCATCTGGCTGCCGATCGGTGCGGGACTTGCCGTGCTCGCGCTCGGCGACCGCACGCATCGGCACCGGCCGCTGGCTGTCGCTCGTGGCCGCGCTCGCGACACTCGCGCTCACCGTGCCACTGTGGAGTCATTTCGATACCACCACCGCGGCACTGCAGTTCGTCGAGAAGCTGCCGTGGATCCCGCGTTTCGAGGCGTACTACGCGCTCGGCGTCGACGGCATCTCGCTGCCGCTCATCGTGCTCACCGCCTTCATGACCGTGCCGGTGGTGATCGCCGCCTGGACCGTGATCGAGGCGCGCCCGTCGCAGTACTACGCCGCCTTCCTCATCATGGAAGGACTCATGATCGGCGTGTTCTCGGCGAGCGATGCGCTGCTGTTCTACTTTTTCTGGGAAGCGATGCTGATCCCGATGTTCCTCATCATCGGCATCTGGGGCGGTCCGCGGCGCGTGTACGCCACCATCAAGTTCTTCCTGTACACCTTCCTCGGCTCGGTGTTCATGCTGGTCGCGCTCATCTATATGTACGTGAAGGCCGGCGATTACTCGATCGCGACCCTGCAGGGCATGCCGCTCACGCTGGTGGAACAGCGCTGGATCTTCCTCGCCTTCCTGCTCGCCTTCGCCGTCAAGGTACCCATGTTCCCGGTGCACACCTGGCTCCCGGACGCGCACGTCGAGGCGCCCACCGGCGGCTCGGTGATCCTCGCCGCCATCATGCTGAAGATGGGTGGCTACGGCTTCCTGCGCTTCTCGCCTGCCCATCGCCCCGGATGCCAGCCGCGAGCTCGATCTGCTGGTGATCGCGCTGTCGCTGGTGGCGGTGATCTACATCGGCCTGGTCGCGCTCGTGCAGCAGGACATGAAAAAGCTGATCGCCTACTCCTCGATCGCACACATGGGTTTCGTGACGCTCGGCGCCTTCGTGATCTACGAGATCGTGCGCGCCACCGGCTCGAGCCAGGGCGCCGGCATGGGGCTCGATGGCGCCATGGTGCAGATGATCTCGCACGGTCTGATCTCCGGAGCGCTGTTCCTGTGCGTCGGCGTGCTCTACGATCGCGTGCACAGCCGCCAGATCGCCGATTACGGCGGCGTGGTCAACACCATGCCGGTGTTCGCCGCCTTCATGGTGTTGTTCGCGCTCGCCAATACCGGGCTTCCCGGCACCTCGGGCTTCGTCGGCGAGTTCCTGGTGATCATCGCCAGCTTCCGGGCGAGCTTCTGGTACGCAGCGCTCGCCGCGCTCACGCTGATCCTCGGCGCCTGCTACACGCTGTGGCTGGTGAAGCGGGTGGTGTTCGGCGAGGTCGCGAACCCGAAGGTCGCCGCGCTCGAGGACCTGAACCCGCGCGAGCTCGTGGTGCTGGCCTCACTCGCCGTCGCGGTGCTCGGGGTCGGTATCTGGCCGGCACCGCTCCTCAAGGTCATGCAGCCGACCATCCACCATCTCCTTAGCCAGGCGATCGCCACCAAGATCTAGAGCCGCGCAGCCCATGCCAGCCACTTCCTTGAGCCTTGAGAGCCTCGCGCCCGCGGTCGCCGAGATCTGGCTGGTGTTCGCTATCTGCGTCGTGCTGCTCACGGACGTGTTCGCCGGGGAGCGCCGCCGCGGCCTCACTCCGACGCTGACGCTGCTCGCGCTGGCGCTCGGTGCGGCACTCACGGTGCAGTACGGCGCGGTCAGCGGCCGGGTGGTGCTGTTCTCGGGACTGTACGTCGCGGATGAGCTCGGCTGGGCGCTGAAGCTCGCCGGGTTCCTGGTGGTCGCGGTGGTGCTGCTCTACTCGCGCGGTTACCTCGAGAACCGTCACATCCTGCGCGGCGAGTACTACGTGCTGTCGCTCACGGCGCTCCTCGGGATCTTCGTGCTGATCTCCGCCAACAGCCTGCTGACGCTCTATCTCGGGGTGGAGCTGCTCGCGCTCTCGGTGTACGCCATGGTGGCCTTCGACCGCGACTCGGGGGTCTCGGCCGAGGCGGCCATGAAGTATTTCGTGCTGGGCGCGATCGCCTCGGGGACGCTGCTCTATGGCATGTCGCTCATCTACGGCCTCACCGGTTCCTTAAGCCTGCCGGAGATCGCCGCGCGGCTCACCGGCGCACCGAGCCCGGGTGTGATCCTCGGACTTGCGTTCGTCGTGGTCGCGGTGGCCTTCAAGCTCGGCGCCGTGCCCTTCCACATGTGGCTGCCGGACGTGTACGAGGGCGCACCGACCAGTGTGACGCTGTTCATCGGCACGGCGCCCAAGATCGCCTACTTCGCGCTCGCGCTGCGGCTCCTCGCCTACGGCCTCGCCGGCGAAGTGGCGACGTGGTCGCACATGCTGGCCGCGCTCGCGGTGCTGACGCTCGTGGTCGGCAACGTGGTGGCCATCGTGCAGACCAACCTGAAGCGCATGCTGGCTTATTCGACCATCGCCAACGTCGGCTTCATCGTGCTCGGCTTCGTCGCCGGGACCCCGGAGGGTTACAGCGCGGCGCTCTACTACACGCTGGTGTACGTGCTGGTGGCACTCGGCTCCTTCGGCGTGATCCTGCTCGCGGCCTCCAAGGGCTTCGAGGCCGACCGCCTCGACGATTACAAGGGCCTGTACCAGCGCGATCCGATGCTGGCCGCTGCCATGATGGTGCTCATGTTCTCGACCGCGGGGGTGCCGCCGTTCGTCGGCTTCTGGGCCAAGCTGCGCATCTTCCAGGTGCTGTGGGAGAGCGGTCACCTGTGGCTGGTGATGATCGCCGCGGCGATGTCGGTGGTGGGCGCCTACTATTATCTGCGGGTGATCAAGCTCATGTATTTCGATCAGCCGGCACAGTCTCTGCCCCCGACGCCGCGCGCCGCCGGCGTACGCTTCGCGCTCGGTTTGAACGCACTCGCCGTGCTGGTGCTCGGACTCCTTCCCGGACCGCTGCTCGACCTGTGCGCACGGCTCATTCACTGACAGGCCCCGACTCATGAAACACATGCTTTCACGGCTGCTGCTGCTCTCGCTCGCGCCGCTCGCGGCCGCGCAGGCCGCCGGCACGCCGCACTACCGCATCACCCACCAGCTGTCGCTCCCCGGGGACGAGGGCTGGGACTATCTGCTCTACGAGCAGGGCGGCAATCGGTTGTTCGTGTCGCACGGGACGCGCGTACTCGTCATCGATGCCGACAAGCTCGCCGTCGTCGGCGAGATCCCCGACACGCCGGGGGTCCACGGCATCGCGCTCGCCCCCGAGCTCAATCGCGGCTACGTGAGCGCCGGCCGCGCCGGCACGGTGGTGGTGTTCGACCTGAAGACCCTCGCGCGCCTGAAGGAGATCAAGGTCACGGGCGAGAACCCCGACGCGATCCTCTACGATCCCGCCACACAGCGCGTCTTCACCTTCAACGGTCGCGGGCGTAACGCCACCGCGATCGATGCGCGCACGGACGAGATTCTCGGCACCATCCCGCTCGATGCCAAGCCCGAATTCGCCGCCACCGACGGCAAGGGCCACGTGTACGTGAACCTCGAGGACAGGAACAGCCTCGCGGTGCTCGACCCGAAGAAGCTCACGGTCTCCTCCGTATGGCCGCTGAGCGGCTGCGAGGAGCCCTCGGGGCTCGCCCTCGATGCCGCGCGTGAGCACCTGTTCCCGGTGTGCGCCAACAAGGTGATGCCGGTCGTCGACGCGGCCTCGGGGAAGCTCCTCGGGAGCGCCCCGATCGGCGGCGGGCCGGATGCCGCGGGCTTCGATCCCGGCACCGGGCTCGCCTTCGCCTCCTGCGGCGAGGGCGTGCTCACCGTGGTGCGCATCGCGCCCCGCGGGCGCGCGGAGGTGGTTGAGACGGCGGCCACGCAGCGCGGCGCGCGCACCATGGCGCTCGACCTCGGCAAGCATCGCGTGTACTCGATCACCGCGGACTTCTCGCCCCCACCGGCGGCGACCGCCGCCCAGCCGCATCCACGCGGCGCCATCGTGCCGGGCTCAGTGCGCCTCCTGGTCCTCGAATCCGATCTTTAGAACGGGGTATTCATGCGCATGACTCTCGCCTGTGCGGCGCTCGCCGCATCGTTCCCATTGGCCGTCGCCGCCGCGGCCCCGCCGGCTGCTGCGCTTGAGGCAACCTATGACGCCCTGGCTCACGACATCTTCAAACAGCTGATCGAGATCGATACCAGCGACTCGACCGGTAACGTCACCACCGCCGCCGCGGCGCTCGAGCAGCGCTTTCTCGAGGCGGGCTTTCCGGCTGCCGATCTTGCGCTCCTCGGGCCGAACGACCGCAAGAAAAACCTGGTCGTGCGGCTGCACGGCAGCGGGGCGAAGCGGCCGCTGCTGCTCATCGGGCACCTCGACGTCGTCGAGGCGCGGCGCGAGGACTGGACCAGCGATCCCTACAAGCTCATCGAGAAGGACGGTTTCTATTACGGCCGCGGCACCATCGACATGAAGGACGGCGATGCCGTCATGGCCACCGCGCTCATCCGCCTGAAGAAGGAGGGCTACCGGGGCAGCCGCGACCTCATCGCGGCCTTCACCGCGGACGAGGAGGGCGGCTGCTGCAACGGGGTTACCTGGCTGCTCAGGAATCACCGCGATCTGATCGACGCCGAGTTCGTGCTGAACCAGGACGACTGGTCGGTGATGGCCGTGCACGGCGTGCCGCGGGTTGCGCGGCTCATCGCGACCGAGAAGCTCTACGGGGATTACCAGCTGTCGGTGACCAACAAGGGCGGCCACAGCTCGGTGCCGCGCTCCGACAATGCCATCTACGAGCTCGCGCGCGCCCTCACGCGCCTGTCGCACTTCCAGTTCCCCTTCGAGCTCAACAGCGTCAACCGCGCCTACTTCGCGCAGATGGCGGACGGCGTCGCGCAGGGGCAGGAGGCCGAGGACATGCGCGCCATCCTCAAGGATCCGCCCGATGCGCAGGCGGTGGCACGGCTGTCGCGCGACCCGGACAACGTGTCGGTGACGCGCACCACCTGCGTCGCGACGCGCCTCTCGGGCGGCCATGCCAACAACGCCCTGCCGCAGCGCGCCGAGGCGCTGGTCAACTGCCGCATCTTCCCCGGGCACTCCAAGGAGGACATCCGGCAGCTGCTGGTGAAGGTGATCAACGACCCGCAGATCACCGTGCGTTACGTCGCGGATGACGGCACGGTGTCCGACCGCGGGACCGATGAGCAGGCAGTGCCGCCGGCGCCGCTGCGCCCGGAGGTGATGCAGGCCCTGCAGAGGCTCTCGGCCACGGCGTGGCCCCATGCCAAAGTCATTCCGTTCCTCGACCCCGGTGCCTCGGACGCCAAATACACCAACGCGGCGGGACTGCCGACCTACACCTTCGGTGGCGTGGCCGTCGACCGGGACGAGGTCCGGGCCCACGGCCGCGACGAGCGCGTCGCGGTCGCCGAGTTCACCAAGTGGAACCGCTTCTTCTACCACTACGTGGTGGCGCTGACGCAGCCGTAACGGCTGCCGCCGCGCGCGGCGGCGCGAGTCTTCAGGACATGCGGCGCGAGACGGCGATGACGCCGATCAGCACGATGAGGACGTTGAGGATCCACCACGACATCTGCTTGTGGATGAGTGAGCCGACAGTCCCGCCGCTGCCCGCGCCTGCCGCGGCGGCCGGCGCGTCCGCGGGCAGCTGACCGTCGAGCGCATCGAGCGCGCCGTCGTGCGCGACGATGATCTCGAGCTTGCCCGGCGCGTGCGGCCCCAGCTCCTTGAACGGCGCCGCGAAACTGCCGTCGGCGCGCGCCATGACGGGCAGCGGGCGGCCGTCGAGCCGCACCGCGAGCTCGGTGACCTTGAGCGGCTGCGGATCGCTGGCGCGGTGCACGCGCAGCGTGAGGACGCCGCCCGCCACGGCTCCCTCGACGCTGAGCTGCGCGGAGTGCGCCACCGGCGTCAGGGGAACCTGCGCGGCCGGCTCGGCCGCAGACGCGGCCGCACAGGCGAGCGCGCCACACAGGATCCAGGGCGGCAGTCCCATCATGCGTTTCATGTTAGCAGGGTGGAGCATCTAACAGCTCGGTGCCGGCACGGTGCAGAATAGCGCTCAGGGCGCGCGCGGTGCGCGCCCAGGCGACGGGGGGCCGATGGCGGCAAAGAAAAAGGCGGGCGCCGGGGCGATGGGTGCGA
The DNA here is from genome assembly GCA_963802645.1 of uncultured Gammaproteobacteria bacterium. GTDB lineage: Bacteria > Pseudomonadota > Gammaproteobacteria > Steroidobacterales > Steroidobacteraceae > 13-2-20CM-66-19. The sequence goes on from CAWDJK010000004.1 coordinate 442,223, forward strand.
CGACGGACGCGACGCGCGCGGCGCCGCCGCTCACCTATCAGACGGGCTTCGGCAATCACTTCGCCACCGAGGCGCTCGCGGGTGCGCTGCCCGTGGGGCGCAACTCCCCGCAGCGCTGCCCCTACGGCCTGTACGCCGAGCAGTACTCGGGCACCGCCTTCACGGCGCCGCGTCACGCCAACCGCCGCAGCTGGCTCTATCGGATCCGCCCGGCGGCGGTGCACGGGCGCTTCGTGCCGCTCGCCGCGGGCCGGCTCGTCAGCGCCTTCGACGCGGTCGCGCCTGCGCCGAATCAGCTGCGCTGGGATCCGCTGCCGCTGCCGCGCGCGGCGACCGACTTCGTGGCGGGCCTCACGACCGCGGCCGGCAACGGCTCGCCGGATGCCGGGAGCGGCTGTGGCATCCACTGGTACGTCGCGAATCGCTCCATGGAGCGGCGCTTCTTCTGCAACGCGGACGGCGAGCTCCTCGTCGTGCCGCAGCTCGGAGCGCTGCGTTTCGCGACCGAGCTCGGCTGTATCGAGGCCGCTCCGCAGGAGATCGTAGTTCTCCCGCGCGGCCTGCGTTTCCGGGTCGAGCTCCTCGAGCGCGAGGCGCGCGGCTACGTGTGCGAGAACTACGGCGCGCCGTTTCGCCTCCCGGACTTAGGTCCCATCGGCTCGAACGGCCTCGCCAATCCGCGCGACTTTGAGACGCCGCACGCCTGGTACGAGGACCGCGCGGGAGACTTCGAGCTCGTCGAGAAGTTCGCCGGGCGACTGTGGTCCGCACCGATCGGCCACTCGCCGCTCGACGTCGTCGCCTGGCACGGCAACCACGCGCCCTACAAGTACGACCTGCGCCGCTTCAACACCATCGGCTCGGTGAGCTACGATCATCCGGACCCGTCGATCTTCCTGGTGCTGCAGTCCCCGAGCGACACCCCCGGCGTCGACTCGATCGACTTCGTGATCTTTCCGCCGCGCTGGCTGGTGTCGCAGGACACGTTTCGTCCGCCCTGGTTTCACCGCAACGTGGCGAGCGAGTTCATGGGGCTCATCACCGGCGTCTACGACGCCAAGGCGGAGGGTTTCGTTCCCGGGGGCGCCTCGCTCCACAACTCGATGAGCGGCCACGGACCGGATGCGGCCACCTTCGCCCGGGCGACGCGCGCGAACACCTCGCGCCCGGTGCATATCGGCGACACCATGGCGTTCATGTTCGAGACGCGCGCGGTGATCCGGCCGACGCGCTTCGCGCTCGCCGCGCCGCAGCTGCAGCGTGACTACCAGGGCGTCTGGCGGGACCTGCCGAGGAACTTCACGCCCGACGACCGCGGCGCAGGCGCGCGCCGCGCACGTGCGCCGGGCGGTGCGCGCCCCGCGACCGGCAAGCGGCGCCGGGTCTGAGCGGCTGGCACACTAGCGCCATGCCGGCCGTCGACGCGACTCACGATCCCGCGCTCGCCAGCTGGGTGGCCGGCGCCGAGCGCCCTGGTACGGATTTCCCGGTGCAGAACCTGCCGTTCGCCGCCTTCCGCCGCGCCGGGAGCGGGGAGGCCTTCCGCGGCGGCGTGGCGATCGGCGATGAGATTCTCGATCTCGGGGCGCTCGCCGCGCGCGGGGCTCTTCGAGGGGGCCGCGGGCGAGGCACTCGCGGCGGCGGCACTACCCACGCTCAACGCGCTCATGGGCGCGGGACCTGAGGTGTCCGCCGCGTTGCGCGCGGCGCTGTCGCAGGCACTGCGCACCGGCAGCCCGCACGCGGCGCGCCTGCGCCCGCTGCTGGTGCCGCGGGCGGCCGCCGAGTACCGCGTCGCCGCCGAGGTCGGCGACTACACCGACTTCTACGCCTCGATCCACCACGCCACGGCGGTCGGGCGGCTGTTCCGGCCCGACAACCCGCTGCTGCCGAACTACAAGTGGGTGCCGATCGCCTATCACGGCCGCGCCTCCTCGCTGTGCGTCTCGGGCTACGACTTCGCCCGCCCGCGCGGACAGCTGTTGCCGGCGGGCGCGACGGTGCCGGAGCTCGCCGCGACGCGCCGCCTCGACTACGAGCTCGAGGTCGGGATCTTCATCGGCCGCGGCAACGCCCTCGGGGCGAGCGTGCCGCTCGCTGCAGCCGAGAGCCACGTCTTTGGGCTCTGCCTCCTCAACGACTGGTCGGCGCGCGACGTGCAGTCGTGGGAGTACCAGCCGTTAGGTCCCTTCCTCGCCAAGAACTTCGCCACATCGGTGTCGCCCTGGGTCGTCACGCTCGAGGCGCTGGCGCCGTTTCGCGCCGCCTGGCAGCGGCCGGCGGGCGAGCCGCCGCCGCTCGCCTACCTCGACGGCGCGCAGCAGCGCGCCGCGGGCGCCTTCGACGTCGAGCTCGAAGTGTGGCTCGAGACGGCGCGGATGCGCGGCGCCGGCGGCGCGCCGCAGCGCCTCTCGCACGCCAACTTCCGCGACTCGTGGTGGACGGTGGCACAGATGGTCGCGCACCACACGGTGAACGGCTGCAACCTCGAGCCGGGCGATCTGCTGGGCAGCGGCACGCAGTCGGGGCCGGAGCCGGAGCAGGCCGGCTCGCTCCTCGAGCTGTCCGCGGGCGGCAAGCGGCCCGTCACGCTCGCGAGCGGCGAGCAGCGCACCTTCCTCGAGGACGGCGACCGCGTGACGTTCCGCGCCTGGTGCGAGCGGCCGGGCTTCAGGCGCATCGGCTTCGGGGAGCTCACCGGTACGGTGCTGCCGGCCGCGTGAAGACCTATCGCTACTACGACCTGATCCTCGGCGCCTACGTGTGCGTGCTGCTGTGCGCGAACCTGATCGGCGCGGCCAAGGTGTCGGTGGTGACGCTGCCCTGGATCGGCCCGCGGACCTACATGGCGGGCGTGCTGTTCTTCCCGATCTCGTATCTCTTCGGCGACATCCTCACCGAGGTGTACGGCTACGCGCGCGACCGGCGCGTGGTGTGGAGCGGGTTCGGCGCGCTCGCCTTCGCGGCGCTCATGTCGGCGGTGGTCGTGCACCTGCCGCCGGCGGACTTCTGGGTGAGCCGCCAGGGAGCCGTCGAGCAGATGTTCGGCAACACCCCGCGCATCATCGGCGCCTCGATCGCCGCCTTCTGGTGCGGCTCGTTCGTCAACAGCTACGTGCTGGCGAAAATGAAGATCTGGACCAGCGGACGCTGGCTGTGGACGCGCCTCATCGGCTCGACCGTGTGCGGCGAGCTGGTCGACACCGCGCTCTTCTACTGCATCGCTTTCGGCGGCTTGTGGAAGAACGGCGATCTCATCCAGGTCGCGCTCGATCAGTACGTGCTCAAGTCGCTATGGGAGGTGATCGCGGTGCCTCTGACCTACCGCGTCGTCGCATTCCTGAAACGCGCCGAGCAGGAGGACTACTACGACCGCCACACGAACTTCACGCCCTTCTCGCTCAAGGCGTAGTCGAGGACTTACTTGCCGATCTGCTGGCTGACCTGGTTTTCCTGCTGGTTGAGCGCCTTCCGCTCGGTCTTCGTGACGTGACCGCCGTTGGTGCTCGCCATGGTGCGCTCTTCCCCACGGATCGCGTGATCCTCGCTGTGCAGCTGCTGAGCCTGCCCCTTGGTGATCTCGCCCTCCTTGCGCTCCTGCTTGATGCGCTGATTCTGGTTCTTCAGCCGGTTGTTCACCTGGGTGCGGCGCGGGTGATCTTTCTGCCACTTGGTCTCGTCGGCCATGGCCGGGGCGGCGAGGGCGCCGAGGGTCACGGCCACGATCGAGGCCATGAGCACGGTACGGGTGGACTTCTGCATGGACATATCCTCCTCCGGGAGTCGGTTGGGTGGTCGCTATTTCGCCGGAAGGCCCGGCTTCCTGGCGTTAACAACGTCGCAGCTGGCGGGGCGCTGACCTTTGTTACGGAAAGTTAACCGCCGGCACACTGTGACGCGCTTCACAACACGGATCTGGCTTTGCGGGGCGCTGCTCGCGCTCGTGGGCGCCGGCGCGCGCGCGGACGATGTCGCGCCGGTGACGCCGCGCGAGGCGCTCGCCGATGCCTGGTGGACCGGGCCGCTGCTCGCGGCCAATGCCTCCTCCTTTCCCGCCGGCCACGCGCTCATCGAGCCGTACGTGTTCGACGTGATCAACAAAGGCCAATACGACACGAGCGGCCACCACGAGCCCGCCGCGGGCGGTCACGAGATCGGTTCGCTCACCTACCTCATCTACGCCGTCACCGACCGCGTGTCGGTCGGCGTGCTGCCGCGTTTCGCGTACGACGCGCCGGACGGGGCTCCCAGCAGCGCATCCCCCGGCAGCGGCGATTTCGGAGCGCAGGTGCAATTCGGCCTCACGAACTTTCACGAGGGCAGCTGGGTGCCCTCGACCGCGGTGGTGGTCGGCGAGACCTTTCCCACCGGCCGCTACGACCGGCTGACCAATGCGGCCGACGGCTTCGGGGCCGGCGCCTACACCACCGCGTTTTCGTGGTATTCGCAGGAATACCTGTGGATGCCGAACGGGCGGATCCTGCGCGTGCGGCTCGACCTGACCTACGCGATCTCGAGCTCGGCGCACGTCGCGGACCAGAGCGTCTACGGAACCCCGGTGGGTTTTCGCGGCCACGCCTGGCCCGGCGATTCCTTCACCGCCGATGCGGCGGCCGAATACAGCATGACGCGCAACTGGGTGCTGGCGACGGACCTGGTCTGGGTGCACAACTCGAGCACCCGCGTCGCGGGCAGCGAGCCCGCGGCGACCGGCGTCCCGGCGCTGCTCGACGCCGAGAGCGGCTCGGGTGAGTACCTGGCCGTGGCGCCGGCGGTCGAGTACAACTTCACCGGCGCCGTCGGCGTCATCGTCGGCGCGCGCATTTTTGTTGCCGGACGTAACACCGGCTCGAGCGTTACGCCTGTCGCGGCAATCAACCTGGTTTTCTGAACGGCGCCTGAAGAGGCCTCAGGGCATTGAAAGGCGTAGCGCAGCCCCCAGGGAACGGGTATACCCGAGGCGCATTTTGACAAAGGTCAACGCCGCGGGAGGTGACCGCGTTTTAATGAGCGACGACTTGAACGGCCCCGGGAAGCGGGGGTCTAATTCAACAAGGAAACGACCTCGGACTGCCGGCGTCGCAGCCGCGATCGAACTGAGGTGACAGCTGTGAACAAGATGAGCATTTTGCGAGCCCTGAGTACGGTGCTGCTGGGCGTACTGGTGGCGGGCGCACCGACGTTGAGCTATGCACAGCACAGCGGCGGCGGCGGCCACGGTGGCGGTGGCGGTGGTGGCGGCGGTGGCGGCGGCGGTGGCGGCGGCCACGTCGGTGGTGGTGGCGGCGGCGCCCACTTCGGCGGCGGCGGTCACTTCGGTGGCGGCGGTGCGCACTTCGGCGCCGGGCACTACGCGGGTCGTGGCGGCGGGTTTGCCGGCGGCTACGCCGGATCAGGCGGCCACTACTCCTATGGCGGCGCGCATGGCTACGCCTATGGCGGCGCGCATGGATACGCCGCGACACACTACGCCGCGGGCTTTACTGCGGGCCGCGTGAGCACACCGGCGGCGTTCGCGCATGGCACGGGCTTCGCGCACGGCACGGGCTTCGCGCATGGCACGGGCTTCGCCGGCGGCCACGGGGTGTACTACGGGCATGGCGTCTGGGGCGCGGGCCGCGGCTGGGGTGGCGGCTACTGGCATGGCGTGTTCTGGCCTCGCTGCGGGTACTACCCCGGCTTCGCGTGGTGGCTGGCGGCGCTGCCCTTCGGCTACGCGACCTTCTGGTGGGGCGGCATTCCCTACTACTACTACAACGATCTCTACTACACGTACAGCCCCGCGGATAACGGCTACGTCGTGAGCGAGCCGCCACCGGCGGGGGGCGATGACCCGAGCCAGGCCGGCACCGCGGCGCCTGAGGATGCCCCGGCGGCCAGCTCGGCTACGAACCTCTACCTCTATCCGCGCAACGGGCAGAGCGACCAGCAGATGGCCAACGATCGCTACGAGTGTCACAGCTGGGCGGTGAATCAGACGGGCTTCGACCCGACGCATGGTGGACCGCAGTCCGGGAATCCGGATGACTACCGGCGCGCGATGATGTCCTGCCTCGATGCGCGCGGGTACAGCGCGCGGTAGTTTTATTGGCCGGAATCGCAGGCAACGATTCCGGCGGACATCACTTCGATTGCCGCTGCGTGCCCGCCTTTTTGGCGGGCACGCTCGTTTTGGGCTTTGGAGTTAGTTGCCGACCGGCACGGGATTGGCGAAGGTCCCCGGCATGGCGGCGTTCTGCAGCATCACGGTTGCGCTCGTGCCGTCGGCGGCGGCGATGTCGGGATGCCCGTCGCCGTTCAGGTCCGCGATGGCGACGCTCAGCGGCTGCCCGGACCCTGCGTAGACCGTGGCGGTGCCGAACGTGCCGGCCGTCGCCGCGTTCTGCAGCAACACCGAGATCGCCCCCGTCGGGAAGGGACCATAGCTCGCCACCACCAGATCGGGCTTGCCGTCGCCGTCGAGGTCCCCGACCGCGACGTCGACCGCGCCGAAGGGCGTCTGATAGCTGACGGGGGCGAGGAACGTGCCGGGATGGGTCGCATCCTGCAACAGGACCGACACCCCCGGCATGCCGGTGCCGTCGGAGCCGGGGCCGAGGTTGGCGACGATGAGATCGGGGAGGAGATCACCGTTGACGTCCGCGATGCGCACGGCCTGCGGCTGCGCGCCGGCGGGGTAGGTGACGGCCGCTGCGAAGGCGACCGGGCTGGCCGAGGTCTCGACGAACACGTAGACCGCGCCGTTGTTGCCGTTGGCGTCGTAGCTCGTGGCGACGACGGCCACCTGGCCGGTGGCGATCGTGCCGACCGCGACGGATGCGGTATAGCCGTTGGTGGGGAGCATGACCGGCGCGAGGAACTGGCCGGGGTTGGCCGCGTCGTGCACCACCACGATGGCGTTGCCCGCGGGACTGTCGTCGGCGAGCACCAGGTCACGGCTGCTGCCGCTGCCGGTGAGGTCGCCGGCGACCACCTGGTTGGGCTGGCCGCCGGTCACGATGTTCAGCGCCGGCATATAGGTTCCGGGCGTGGCGCCGTGCATGAATACCGAAATGCTGCCGGAGCCGAAGTTCGCGACGACGAGGTCGAGGCTCCCCGAGCCGGTGAGATCGGTCGCCACGATCCCCGCAGGGTTGGAGCCCGTGGTCGTGTACTGCACGCCGGCATCGAAGGTACCGGGCGACGTCTTGCTGTTGAGGATGATGTTGGCGAAGCCCGGGTTGTTCGCGAGGCCCTGGTCGAGGGTGGTCGCGACCACCAGATCGGGGACGCCATCACCGTTTACGTCGGCGATGGCGATCGAGTTCGGAACGTTGACCGTGGGCGGCGGGCCGGAATTGCCGCAGCCGTAGCAGTCGTAGCCATCTCCGTAGCCGCCGCAGCCGCAGGCCGCGAGCAGTACCGCGGCGCCAGTGGCGAGCAGCCGGGGGCGAACGGACGCGACGCGGCTCAGGAACGACTCGGATCTCATGGGGAACCCTCCGTGCAGAATACGCCCACAACGCCCGGGTAACGCACTCCCGGGCACCCGGTTGACCGGGCGACCGCGAGCGGGTTCCCCGACAGCGTACACTGCGCGCGCGGACCCGCGCGGAGCGTGAGGCAAGTGGCAGATTCGGGAACTGTCTTCCTGTTCGACGTGGACAACACGCTGCTCGACAACGACGCGGTCCAGGCCGACCTGAGCGCGCACCTGGAGCTGAAGTTCGGGCGCACCAGCCGCGACCGCTACTGGGCACTATTCGAGGAGCTGCGGGCCGAGCTCGGCTATGCGGACTACCTGGGCGCCCTGCAGCGCTACCGGCTCGAGAATCTCGACGATCCGCAGCTGCTGCAGGTGTCCTCGTTTCTGGTCGACTACCCGTTCGCGCTGCGGCTCTATCCGGGTGCGCTGGCCGCGCTCGCGCGCTGCTCCCGCCTCGGTACCACCGTGATCCTCTCGGACGGTGACGTCGTGTTCCAGCCGCGCAAGGTGCAGCGCGCGGGCCTGTGGGACGCGGTGGACGGCCGCGTGCTCATCTACCTCCACAAGGAGCAGATGCTGGACTCGGTCGCGCGCCGCTACCCCGCCGCGCACTACGTGATGATCGACGACAAGCTGCGCATACTGACGGCCATGAAGAATGCCTGGGGTGAGAAGCTCACCACGATCTTTCCGCGCCAGGGGCACTACGCGCTCGATGCGCGCGAGCTCGCCGTCTGGCCGCCCGCCGACCTCACCATCGAGGGCATCGGCGAGCTCGCCGGGTGCCCGCTGGAGCTGCCCGAGGAGGCGACATGAGTGCCGAACGTCCCTGGCTCGAAGCGCTCGGCGCCGCGAGCACGGCGCTGCAGGCGGTGCTCAGCGCGGTGCTCGAGGCCGAGCGCCGGTTCGCCCCGTTCGCCTCGCCCCTCGAACGGCTGCAGCACATCACCACCGACCCGTCCTGGGCGTGGCTGCAGCCGCTCTACGGGCTGATCGCCGACGTCGATCACGCGCTCGCGGTAGCGCGCGATCTGCCGGAGAGCGAGGCCGCCGCGATCGGCGCGCACGCACGCGAGCTCCTGGCCGGCGGCGGCGGGCCGGCCGAGCAGCAGTTTCTCGAGCACTACCGCGGCATGCTGCAGGCCGACCCGGCGATCGCGATGGCACACGCGGGTGCGCTGCGCGCTCTCGGGGCGCTGCCGCCCGAGGCGGGCGATCCCGCCGACCGGCTGCACGCGCGCCACCAGTGGAACGAGCGCCGCAGATTCCTGCGCCTCGGACCCCGCGGGCGGGGCGCTTCCTGAAGGAGCCTGGTGTGGGCGGGGCCGCCGAGGTGCTGCGCGCATTCGCCGGGCTCGGCGTGCGCTCCTTCGGTGGCCCGATCGCGCACCTCGGCTATTTCCGCGAAGAGTTCGTGGTACGCCGCCGCTGGCTCGACGAGGCGACCTACGCCCATCTGGTCGCGCTCTGCCAGTTCCTTCCCGGTCCCGCGAGCAGCCAGGTCGGGTTCTCCATTGGCCTGCTGCGCGCCGGCTACCCGGGGGCGCTCGCGGCCTGGGTCGGCTTCACGCTGCCCTCGGCCGCGTTGATGGTGGCATTCGCCCTCGGCGCGCATGTGCTCGCGGGGGTGGCCGGCGCGGGACTCGCGCACGGGCTGCAGCTCGCCGCGGTCGCCATCGTCGCCGCCGCCGTGATCTCCATGGCGCGCGCACTGTGTCCGGACCGCACCCGGGCTTCGATCGCCTTCGCGGCGCTTGCCATCGTGCTCGCGGGCGGCTCGGCGCTCGCGCAGCTCGCCGCGATTGCCGCCGGTGGTGCCGCGGGGTTCGCGTTCTGCCGAGGCGCCGCGCTGCCCGCCGCGCCGGCGCGTGCGCTGCCGGTGTCGCGCCGCGCTGCCCTCACCGCGCTCGCGCTCTTTGTCGCGCTGCTGGTCGGGCTGCCGGTGTTGGGCGCGGCGGCCCACTCGCAGACAACCGGGCTGTTCGCGGCCTTCTACCGCTGCGGCGCGCTGGTGTTCGGCGGCGGCCACGTGGTGTTGCCGCTGCTGCGCGAGGCAGTCGTCGCACCCGGCTGGCTGAGCGATGCGGCATTCCTCAGTGGCTACGGCGCGGCCCAGGCGGTCCCGGGTCCGCTCTTCAGCTTCGCGGCCTACCTCGGTGCGCTCGTCGACGTCGGCCCGCGCGGCATCGCCGGCGCAGCGCTGGCGCTGCTGGCGATCTATCTGCCGGGCATGTTGCTGCTGCTCGGAGCGCTGCCGCTGTGGCAGGGACTGCGCGGTGCGCGCCCCATCGCGGGCCTCGTCTCCGGGGTGCACGCCGCGGTGGTGGGGCTGCTGGCCGCGGCGCTCTACGACCCCATCTGGAGCACCGCGGTCCACGCGCGCGGCGATCTGCTGCTCGCGGCTTTGTGCTTCGTGCTGCTGCTCGGCTGGCGTGCCCCGGCGCTCGTCGTGGTGGCGACCGGCGCGGCCGGGGGACTTGCGCTCGCCGCGCTCGGCGCCTGAGCGCTACCGCGGCGCGCCGGTGCGGCCGTCATTGCAGCTGCGCGCGGTTGAGGCGGATCTGCAGCTCGCGCATGCGGTAGTCGATGATCAGCACGTCGAAGGAGCCGAGCAGATCCATGCCGAGGAGCAGCACGGGCTTTTGCGTCAGGTGGTAGTGCTCGAACAGGTACATGTCGCCGAAGGTGACCCGTACGCCGCTGATGGTGATGCCGCCCATCTCGATCTGCGGAGCCGCGAGGCTGTCGCCGGTCTGCACGTCGAGCGTCACGCCGACGACCTCGGTGCGCTTGGCATCGCGCGGATGGCGCATGAGCGCATTGCGCAGCACCAGGTTGCCGACCGTGCCCTGAGCGCCGGTGTCGATGACGGCCTTGCAGTGGATGCCTCCAACCTTCACGTCGGCGAGCAGCAGCCCGCCGTCGCCGATCTTGAGCGGCACGACGCTGAAGCCGATATGTGCCGGCTCGGAATGGGAGGTGAAGATCTCGAGGTGATCGTGGCTGAAGTCCGCGACGATGCGCCGGCCCGCCAGGCCCTCGTTGCCGAGCACACCCTGCGCGCCGCCGAAAACGTCGGCGACCACCGGCAGCGTCGTCGGCCCGAGCATGAGATCGCCGACCTCCATGCGCGAAACCGAGATCGTCGGCACCACTGCCGAGCCGGTGAAGCCGGTGACCACCATGGCGTTGGCGGCTCCGGGTGAGCCGAGCGCCGCGGCGGTCGAGGGAATGACCGCGGAGTGGTTCGCGCCGGTATCGAGCACCAGGCGGAAGGGACCCTTGCCGTCGATCAGCACCGGCGCCCAGATGCGTCCGATGCGGTCGCGGGTGGTCTTTGCGACGAACCGCGGCTCGGCCGCTTCCACGACCACTTCCGAGAGCGGCGGTTCGGCGCCGGGAGTGGCGGGTGTTGGATTGGGTGCGGGCCCGGGCGGTGCGATAGCCGGTGTCGCAGCGCCGGGCGTGGGCGCCGCAGCGGGCGATGCCGGTGTTGCGGCGGGCGATGCCGGTGTTGCGGCGGGCGGTGCCGGGGTCGCGGCGGCTGGCGCGGCGGGCGGGCTCTGCGCCGCCGGTGTCGCTGCGGCGCCACCCGCCAGTGCCAGTACCAGTGCCAGCAGCGCTCCCCGCGGGAAGCTCTGCGGGCGGCCGAAGAGAGTTCCGTTCACGCGCGACAGTAGAGCACGGTGCCTCGCGCACCTCCAGCCGCCACCTTAACGCTTCGCCGCACGCACCGGAGGATACAACGAATCCCCGCGTCGCGAAGGCCGTTACAATACCGGCATGACACGCACAGGCGCGCCGCACGAGGCGCCGCTCAGCCACCTCGAACGGCTCGAGGCCGAGAGCATCCACATCATCCGCGAAGCGATCGCCGAGTGCGAGAAGCCGGTGCTGCTCTACTCCGTCGGCAAGGACAGCGCGGTGCTGCTGCATCTGGCGGTCAAGGCCTTCTTCCCCGCGCCGCCGCCGCTGCCGCTGTTGCACGTCGACACGACCTGGAAGTTCCGCGATATGTACGCCTTCCGCGACGCCACGGTGCGCCGCCTCGGGCTCGAGCTGATCGTGCACGTGAACCCGGAGGGCATCGCGCGGGGGATCAACCCGTTCACGCACGGGTCGCAGGTGCATACGGACGTGATGAAGACGCAGGCGCTGCGCCAGGCGCTCGACCGCCACGGCTTCGACGCCGCCCTCGGCGGCGCGCGCCGCGACGAGGAGAAGAGCCGTGCCAAGGAGCGCATCTTCTCGTTCCGCTCGGCGCAGCATCGCTGGGATCCGCGTGCGCAGCGTCCCGAGCTCTGGGCGCTCTACAACGCGCGCAAGCGCGCCGGCGAGAGCTTCAGGGTATTTCCGCTCTCGAACTGGACCGAGCTCGAAGTGTGGCAGTACATCCGCCGGGAGGCGATCGCGCTGGTGCCGCTGTACTTCGCCGCCGAACGGCCGGTGGTGGAGCGCGAGGGTGCGCTCATCATGGTGGACGATGAGCGGCTGCCGCTCGCGCCGGGGGAGCGGCCGACGCTGCGCAAGGTGCGCTTCCGCACCCTCGGCTGCTACCCGCTCACGGGCGCGATCGAGAGCAGCGCCGACACGGTCGATGCCGTGATCGCCGAGATGCTCGCCACGCGCGATTCCGAGCGCGCGGGGCGCGTCATCGACCACGACGCCGCGGCCTCCATGGAGGCCAAGAAGCTCGAGGGTTATTTCTGATGACGCGCGCCCCGCTACCCGGCGACGTCGCCGCCTGGCTCGAGGCGCACGAGCGCAAGAGCCTGCTGCGCTTCATCACCTGCGGCTCGGTCGACGACGGCAAGTCGACCCTCATCGGCCGGCTGCTCTACGAGACCCAGGGGATCTTCGACGACCAGCTCGCCGCACTCGGCGCTGACAGCCGCCGCTTTGGTACGCGGGGCGCCGAGCTCGATCTCGCACTGGTGGTCGACGGGCTGCAGGCCGAGCGCGAGCAGGGCATCACGATCGACGTGGCCTACCGCTACTTCTCGACCGAGCGGCGCCAGTTCATCGTCGCCGACACGCCCGGGCACGAGCAGTACACGCGCAACATGGTCACCGGGGCCTCGACCGCCGATCTCGCCGTGATCCTGATCGACGCGCGCAAGGGCATGCTCACGCAGACCCGCCGCCACAGCTACCTGGCGCGCCTGCTCGGCATCCGCCAGGTCGTGCTCGCGGTCAACAAGATGGACCTGGTGGGTTATGCGCGCGGGGCCTTCGAGGGCGTAGTGGCCGATTACCGCACCTTCGCCGCGCGCATCGACCTCATCGACGTGACGGCCATTCCGCTCTCGGCGGCGCTCGGTGAGAACGTCACGCGCGCCGGCGGCGCCATGCCCTGGTACTCGGGTCCAACGCTGCTCGCGCATCTTGAGGGTGCGCCCGGCGACGCGCAGCCCGCCGCCGAGGCATTCCGGTTCCCGGTGCAATGGATCAACCGGCCCTCTGCGGACTTTCGCGGCTTCGCCGGACGCATCGTGAGTGGGAGCGTCCGGCCGGGCGAGCGCGTGCGGGTCCTGCCCTCGGGGCGCGAAGCGCGCATCGCGCGCCTGGTGACCGCGGACGGCGACTTGAGCGAAGCGGCGGCCGGGCAATCGCTCACGCTCACGCTCGACGCCGAGCTCGACGTCGGCCGGGGCGACGTGCTCGCATCCGCCGATGCAGCGCCGGAGGTCGCCGATCAGTTCGAGGCGACCATCGTATGGCTCAACGAGGAGCCGATGCTCCAGGGGCGCGCCTACCTCATGAAGACCGGGACGCGCACCGTGGCGGCGACGGTGACGCCGCTCAAGCACCGCGTCAACGTCGACACGCTCGAGCACACCGCCGCGGAGCGACTCGAGTTGAACGACATCGGCGTATGCGAGCTCGAGCTCGACCAGCCGATCGCCTTCGAGCCCTACGAGCGCAGCCGCGCCCTGGGGGGCTTTATTCTCATCGACCGCATCAGCAATGCCACCGTCGGTGCCGGCCTCATTCATTTTGCGCTGCGCCGCTCGCACAATATCCACTGGCAGGCGCTCGACGTCGACAAGCAGCTGCGGGCGCGACAGAAGGGGCAGCGCGCCTGCGTGTTGTGGCTCACCGGGCTCTCGGGTGCCGGCAAGTCGAGCATCGCCAACCGCATCGAGAAGCAGCTCACCGCGCAGGGGCGGCACACCTATCTCCTCGACGGCGACAACGTGCGTCACGGCCTCAACAAGGACCTGGGGTTCGCCGCCCAGGACCGCGTCGAGAACATTCGCCGCGTCGCCGAGGTCTCGCGCCTCATGGTCGACGCCGGCTTGATCGTGCTCGTCTCCTTCATCTCCCCGTTCCGCGCCGAGCGCAGCATGGCGCGTGCCCTGTTCGCGCCGGGGGAGTTCTTCGAGGTATTCGTCGACACGCCGCTCGCGGTGGCCGAGGGGCGTGACGTGAAGGGCCTGTACCGCAAAGCGCGCCGCGGAGAGCTCAGGAACTTCACCGGCATCGATTCACCCTACGAGGCGCCGGAGCACCCCGAGATGCGCATCGACACCACGCGCATCAGCGCCGATGAGGCGGCGGATCTGGTGGTGGCGCATCTCAAAGCGGCCGGAGTGACGGGAGCGGCATGACGGCGGCAGCCGGGCCGCTCGCCGAGCGCGTCGCCGCGATCGCGCGCGCCGCGGGCCGCGAGATCCTGGAGGTCTACGCGCGGGGCGCGCCGCAGGCGACCCTCAAGGAGGACGCCTCGCCTCTCACGGAGGCGGATCTGCGCGCGCACCGGCTGATCGTGGCCGCGCTCGCCGCGCTCACCCCCGGGGTAGCGGTGCTGTCGGAGGAAGCGGCGCGGCCGCCCTGGAGCGAGCGCGCACGCTGGACGCGCCACTGGCTCATCGACCCGCTCGACGGCACGCGCGAGTTCCTCGCGCACAACGGCGAATTCACCGTGAACATCGCGCTCATCGAGAATCATTCACCGGTACTCGGCGTGGTGCACGTGCCGGTGAGCGATACGACGTACCGGGGCGGCACGGGGCAGGGTGCCTGGCGGCAGCGCGCCACGGATCGCCCGCAGGCGCTCGGGGTCGCAGCGCGCGCCGGCGATCCGGTGCGCGTGGTCGGCAGCCGCTCCCATCGCGGCGACTCGCTCGCGGGCTTTCTCGAGCGCCTGGGATCGCACGAGCTGAAGTCGGTCGGCAGTTCGCTCAAGCTCTGCATGATCGCCGAAGGCAGCGCCGACGTTTACCCGCGCTTAGGTCCCACCAGTGAGTGGGACACGGCGGCCGCGCATGCGGTGGTGAGCGCCGCGGGCGGCGTGGTCGTCGAGTTGAGCGGCGAGCCGCTGCGCTACAACACCCGTGAGTCGCTCCTCAATCCCTCCTTCGTCGCCTACGGCGATCCGGGCCGCGACTGGCTGGCGCTGCTGCGCTGATCGCGGGCGTCTTCAGAACTTGAAGGTCGAGAGCAGGAGGCTCGTCTCGGTCTGCGAGATGCCCTCGATCAGGCGGATGCGGGCCAGCACGCGATCGAAGCCCTCGAGGCTGTCCGCGCGCAGCTCCGCGACGATGTCCCAGCGCCCGTTGGTGCTATAGAGCGCCGCCACTGCCGGCTCCCCGCGCAGCGCGCGGATCACGGCGTCCACCTGGTTGCCCTCGACGGCGACCGTCATGAAGGCGCGCATGCGCTGCTCTTCCACGTCGGGCTTCAGGCGCACGGTGTAGCCGACGATGGTGCCGTTGGCCGTGAGGCGTGCGAGGCGGTTCTGGACCGTGCCTCGCGCCACAGCGAGGGTCTTGGCGAGGGAGGCCACCGAGGCACGGGCGTCGTTGCGCAGCAGTCCGATGAGCTGCCGGTCGATGTCGTCCATGGAGGCCCTCCTTGCGGCCGGTTCTGATCAAAAAGTCATTAAGTGCTGTCGATATGATCAACTAACTAAGAGATATGATCAACTTTCTGTCTTTATTTTGGTCCGGCCGACCCGGACCATGCACATTACGGTCATCCGGAGTGCAGTCATGGTGGATTTCATCGGTATCGAGCGCATCCAGGAACTCGTCGCGCGACGCGGTGCGGCGCGCTTCATCGAGGAGCTGGCACGGGAGATCGAGAGCGACTTCCTGCGCTGGAGCGAGTTCGAGAAGTCCGCGCGCCATGCGAGCCACTCGCGGGTCGGCGTGATCGAGCTCATGCCGGCCTCCGACGGCCGGCTCTATGCCTTCAAATACGTGAACGGCCACCCGAAGAACACCGCCGTCGGCCTGCTGACGGTGACCGCGTTCGGGGTGCTCGCTGACGTCGAGACCGGTTATCCGCTGCTGCTTTCGGAGCTGACGCTGACGACGGCGCTGCGGACCGCGGCGACGTCCGCACTCGCCGCGCGCCGCATGGCGCGCCCGGGAAGCCGCGTAATGGCGCTCATCGGCAACGGCGCCCAGAGCGAATTCCAGGCGATCGCCTTCCATCACCTGCTCGGCATCCGCGAGCTGCGTCTCTACGACACCGACCCGGCTGCGACCGATAAGCTGCTGCGCAACCTCGCGCGCGCGCGGCTCGCGGGGCTCGAGGTGGTGCGCGCGAGCTCGACCGCCGCGGCGGTCGCGGGCGCCGATATCGTCACCACGGTGACTGCCGACAAGCGCAACGCCACCATCCTGACGGCCGCCATGGTCGCCCCAGGGATGCACCTGAACGCCGTGGGCGGCGACTGCCCCGGCAAGACCGAGCTCGATGCCGACATCCTGCGGCGCGCCGATGCGCGGGTAGTGGTCGAGTTCGAGCCGCAGTCGCGCATCGAGGGCGAGATCCAGCAGCTGCCCGCGGACTTTCCGGTCACCGAGCTCACGCAGGTGCTCGCCGGGCGCGCACCCGGGCGTGCGAGCGCGAGTGAAGTCACGATTTTCGACTCGGTCGGCTTCGCGCTCGAGGACTTCGCGGCGCTGCGCTATCTCATGCGCATCCACCAGGAAGAGCGCGGCGGGGAGCGCCAGATCGACCTGGTGCCGGACCTCGAGGACCCGAAGGACCTGTTCGGCCTGCTCGCGGGCGAGCCGCTCGCGGCCGCGGCGCGCGCCCGGATGACGGCATGAGCCCGAGCCCGCGCACGGCGAGTCTCATCGGCGCGCCCACCGACGTCGGGGCCGCGGATCGCGGCGCCTCGATGGGTCCGGAGGCGCTGCGCGTCGCGGGGCTCGCGGCGGCGCTGCGCGCGCGCGACCTCGAGGTCGTCGACCTCGGCAATCTCAACGGCCCCGGCAACCCCTGGGAGCCGCCGCACGAGGGCTACCGCCACCTGCCGCAGGTGACGCGCTGGAACGAGCTGGTGCACCAGGCCGTGTACGGGGAGCTGGGCGCCGCGCGGCTGCCGATCCTGCTCGGCGGCGATCATTCGCTCGGCATCGGCTCGATCAGCGCGGTGGCGCGCCACTGCCGCGAGCAGGGACGCAAGCTCCGCATCCTGTGGCTCGATGCGCACGCCGATTTCAACACCCGCGAGCTTTCCCCGAGCGGCAACCTGCACGGCATGCCGGTCGCGGCGCTGTGCGGCTTCGGGCCGCGTGCGCTCACCACGCTCGGTGGCCGTACCCCCGCCATCGACCCCGCGTGGGTGCGCCAGGTCGGCATCCGCAGCGTCGATGCCGGCGAGAAGCGCTTCGTGCACGAGCAGGGACTCGACGTGTTCGACATGCGCCACGTGGACGAGATGGGCATGCGCGCCACCATGGAGCAGGCGCTCGCCGGGCTCGACCACGACACCCACCTGCACGTGAGCTTCGACGTCGACTTCCTCGACCCGGCTATCGCCCCGGGGGTCGGCACCCGCGTGCCGGGCGGGCCGACCTACCGCGAAGCGCAGCTGTGTATGGAGATGATCGCCGACACGCGCCGCCTCGCCTCCCTCGACATCGTCGAGCTCAACCCGGCGTGGGATGAGCACAACAAGACCGCGGTGCTGGCGGTCGACCTCATCGAGTCGCTGTTCGGCAAGAGCACGCTGGTGCGCCGGCCGGTGTGGCCGCGCGCGGCGGCCGCGCGCGCTACGCGCGCTGCATTTGCAGACTGAACGCCGCTACCCGGCGCCCGCCGAGCGCGAATTCATGGCGGCCGGCGGGGACGGACGTCAAGTGCCCGCGCGCCGCTTGGCGGCGCGCGGCGTTTCGGCGCACACTGCCATGAAAACAAGCGTGCCCCGCCCCGGGGACGAAAGGTGAGCAAGCCATGGCCGAGAGCGTCTACAAGATCGTCGAGCTGGTGGGCACCAGCAGCGAGTCCTGGGAAAAGGCGGCCGCGGCCGCGGTGAGTCAGGCCGCCAGGAGCCTGCGGGATCTGCGCATCGTCGAGGTCAAGCAGCTCGATATGGTGGTGCAGAACGGCAAGGTGAGCGCCTACCGCGCCCGGGTCAACGTCTCCTTCAAGTTCGAGAGCAAGAAGGGCAAATAACGCGCGCCGCGCGCCCCGCTCACGCGGCCGGGCGCTGCGTCGCGCGGCGCAGTGCCGCGCGCGCCAGCAGCCGCGTGGAATCGAGCGTCGGCAGCGGCGAGTTGGCGTCGTTGACGATGAGCGGGATCTCGGTGCAGCCGAGCACCACCGCGTCGCAGCCCGCGTCCCGCATGCGCGCGATCACGCGCTGAAAAGTCGCGAGCGCCTCGGGCTTGAATACCCCGCACACCAGCTCCTCGAAGATGATGCGGTTGATCTCGGCGCGTTCCTGGCTGGTCGGCCGCTGGAACCTCACGCCCCTCGCCGCGAGCCTCTCCGGGTACACCTCGCTGTCGACCAGGTAGCGCGTCCCGGTGATGCCGAGTGTCGCGAAGCCGCGCTCGACGGCCGCCGCGGCCACCACCTCGGCGATGTGCAGCCACGGGAGCGGTGAGCGCCGCACGACCCAGGGAAACGCCTGGTGGATGGTGTTGTCCGGGCAGATGAGGAAGTCGGCACCGGCGCGGGCAAGCTTCGCGGCCGAGGACAGCATGAGCTCGGCGACTCCGCGCCAGTCACCGGCGTCGATCGAGCGCATGTAACGCGCGAACGAATGGTTGTGGAGCGACACCTCCGGATGATCGAGGGCGCCGAGGTATTGCGCGCCCTCGAGGCAGACCGTGCGGTAGCAGAGCGCTGCGCCCTCCGCCGAGCAGGCCACGATGCCGATGTGTTGCGGCATGGGCGCGATCTTACCGTGGTGCGGCCGGGCCGGGCAGGGCACAATCGCCGCGCATGCAACGTTCGCATCGCTCCGTGCTTCCCGGCGCGTGTCTGGCCGCCACACTCGGCTGCCTGGCCGCCGCGGCTGCCACCTTGCAGTATCCGGCGGCGCCACGCGGCGACGTCGTCGACACCTACCACGGCACCGCCGTCGCCGATCCCTACCGGGGGTTCGAGGCGCTCGACTCGGGCGCGACGCGTGCCTGGGTGCTGGCCGAGGCGAGGCTCACGCAGGGCTACCTCGCCGGCATTGCGCAGCGCGCGCAGCTGCGCCAGCGTCTCGCTGCGCTCTACAGCTACGGCCGTTTTGGCATTCCCTTCAGCGCCGGCGGGCACTACTTCTACCCCGCCAACAGCGGGCACGAGGGCCAGAGCCGCCTCTACACCGCCACCCGCTTAAGCGGTCCGGAGCAGCTCGTCGTGGATCCGAACACGCTCTCGCCGGCGGGGGTGGTGAACGAGCGCAGCGGCTACGTGGCGAGCCGCGACGGGCGGCTGATCGCCTACGGCGTGTCGGCCGGCGGCTCCGACTGGACCGAGTGGCGCATCCGCGAGGTCGCCACGGGCAAAGACCTGCCCGAGGTGCTGCGTTACACCAAGTACTACGCGCCGGTGTTCACGCGCGACGGGCACGGGATCTACTACAGCGCGTTCCCTGCACCTGAGCCCGGCGCCGAGCTCAGCACCCGGGATCTCGACGACGCGGTCTACTACCACGCACTCGGCACGCAGGTTTCCGCCGATCGGCGCGTGCTCTACGACGGTGCACACGCCCAACGGCAGTACCAGCCGAATCTTTCCGAGGACGGGCGCTGGCTGCTGGTCCGCGCCGGGGAGGGCGAGGTCGGCGACAAGGGGCGCGAGAACCTCTATCTGCTCGACCTCGAGGCGCCGGCACCCGCCGTGGTGGCGGTCGCCGAGGGTTTCGATGCCGCTTACAACTACGTCGGCTCGGATGCCGGGCGGCTCTATCTCCTCACCTCGCTCGCAGCGCCCAATGGCCGCGTGATCGCCATCGATCCCGGGAATCCCGCC
This sequence comes from uncultured Gammaproteobacteria bacterium, assembly GCA_963802645.1. GTDB lineage: Bacteria > Pseudomonadota > Gammaproteobacteria > Steroidobacterales > Steroidobacteraceae > 13-2-20CM-66-19. The sequence continues at coordinate 461,901 of CAWDJK010000004.1, forward strand.
CGCGCCAACTGGCGCACGGTCGTGGCCGAGGGGAGCGAGGCGATCGACCTCGCGCAGGCGAGCGTCACCCTGGTCGATCACCAGCTGATCGTCCAGAGCCTGCACGACGCGCACAGTCGCGTGGTGCGCTATCGACTGGATGGCGCCCCGCTCGGAGAGATCCTGCTACCTGGGCCCGGCACCGCGCGCGGCTTCGACGGCCACGCCGGCGATTCCGAGACCTTCTACTCTTTCAACGACCTGGTGACGCCTCCGACCGTCTACCGGTACGACCTCGAGTCGGGCCGTGCCACGCGCTGGCGCGCGCCGCGCCTCGCTTTCGACCCGCGGCGCTTCGAGGAGGAGCAGGTGTTCTACCCGGCGAAGGACGGCACGCACATTCCGCTGCTGCTCGCCTACCGCAAGGGCCTGAAACTCGATGCCGACAACCCGCTGCTGCTCAGCGGCTACGGCGGCTTCGGCATCAGCAACCTGCCGCGCTTCGAGCCCGCGCGCATCGCCTGGCTCGAGATGGGCGGCGTGTTCGCGGTGGCGAGCATCCGCGGCGGCGGCGAGTACGGCGAGGCCTGGCACACCCAGGCCATCCTCACTCACAAGCAGGTGGTGTTCGATGACTTCATCGCCGCGGCCGAGTGGCTGATCGCGCACCACTACACCTCGGCGCAACGCCTGGGCATCCACGGCCGCTCGAACGGTGGCCTCCTGATCGGTGCCTGCCTGGTGCAGCGGCCGGATCTGTTCGGCGCCGCCATCCCCCAGGTGGGCGTACTCGACATGCTGCGCTTCAACCGCTTCGGGCAGGGCGCGGGCTGGGAAGGCGACTACGGCTCGCCCCAGGATCCCGAGCAGTTCCGCGCGCTGTATGCCTACTCGCCGGTGCACAACGTGCGCGCCGGCGTGCACTACCCGGCGACGCTCATCATCACGGCGGATCACGACACGCGCGTCATGCCGATGCACTCCTTCAAGTTCGCCGCCGCGCTGCAGGCGGCGCAGGCCGGCTCCGCACCGGTGCTGCTCGACGTCGAGATCAACCACGGCCACGGGGGCGGGGAGGCGCTGCAGCAGTCGGCGGCGCTCGACATCTACTCCTTCCTCGCGCGCAATCTCGCCATGAAGCGCGGCTCGACTCCGTGAGCGCGCCGGCATGAACGCCGAGCTACCGGGGGCATCGCCGCCGGAGCCGGTGCGCTCCTGGACCCGGCGCCGCGAGGACAAGGCGCAACGCCTCGCGGGCATCGCGCAGCACACCGACGGCAAGCTGGTGCGCGGCGCCGACATCGTGCCGGTCCTGCAGGGCCTGCTGCGCAGCGGCGATCGCGTGGCGCTCGAGGGCAACAACCAGAAACAGGCGGATTTCCTCTCGCGCGCGCTCGTCGAGGTCGATGCGCAGCAGGTCCACGATCTGCACATGCTGATCTCCTCCATCACGCGCCCCGAGCACCTGACGCTGTTCGAGCGTGGCATCGCGCGCCGCGTGGACTTCTCCTACGCCGGTCCCCAGAGCCTGCGCGTCGCGCAGCTGCTCGAGGACGGCAAGCTCGAGATCGGCGCGATCCACACCTACATCGAGCTGTACGCGCGCATGTTCGTCGAGCTGACGCCGCAGCTGGTGCTGGTATGCGCGGAGAAGGCCGATCTCGCCGGCAATCTCTACACCGGCCCCAACACCGAGGAGACGCCGACGCTCATCGAGGCGGCGGCTTTCCGTCACGGCATCGTGCTGGTGCAGGTCAATGAGGTGGTCGACCGGCTGCCGCGCGTCGACGTGCCCGGATCCTGGGTCGATCTCATCGTGCCGGCCGACCGGCCGTTCGCCATCGAGCCGCTCTTCACGCGCGACCCACGGCACATCAACGAGCTGCAGATCCTCATGGGCATGATGGTGATCCGCGGCATCTACGAGCGCCATGGCGTCACCGCGCTCAACCATGGCATCGGCTTCGACACCGCGGCCATCGAGCTGCTCCTGCCGACTTACGCGGAGTCGCTTGGACTGAAGGGCAAGATCTGCCGCAACTGGATCCTGAACCCGCACCCGACGCTCATCCCCGCGATCGAGAGCGGCTGGGTCGAGAGCGTGCACTGCTTCGGCGGGGAGGTCGGGATGGAGGACTACGTGCGCGCCCGGCCCGACGTGTTCTTTGTCGGGGCCGATGGGAGCCTGCGCTCGAACCGCGTGCTGTGTCAGCTCGCCGGGCAGTACGGCGTCGACCTCTTCATCGGCTCGACGCTGCAGATGGACGCCGACGCCAACTCCTCGACCGTGACGCTCGGGCGGCTCGCCGGCTACGGCGGCGCTCCCAATATGGGCCACGACCCGCGCGGGCGCCGCCACGCGAGCCCGCCGTGGCTGAGTCTCGTGACGGCCGAGGGGCCGATCGTCCGGGGCCGCAAGCTCGTCGTGCAGCTGGTCGAGACCTTCAACCGCGGCGGCGTGCCGGCGCTGGTCGAAACGCTGGAAGCCGTGCAGGTGGGGCGTGAGGCCGGCATGCCCATCGCCCCGGTGATGATCTACGGCGACGACGTGAGCCACGTGGTGAGCGAGGAGGGCATCGCCTACCTCTACAAGGCGGAGGGTACGGAGGAGCGCCGCGCAGCGCTCGCAGGTATCGCGGGGGCCACCAGTATCGGCCGCCGGGCGGACCCGAAGCGCAGCGCGAGCCTGCGCGCGCGCGGGCTCATCGCCTACCCGGAGGATCTTGGCGTACGCCGCGGCGAGGCGCGCCGCTCGCTGCTCGCCGCGCGCAGCATCGAGGACCTGGTGGCCTGGTCGGGCGGGCTGTACCGGCCGCCGGCGCGCTTTCGCAGCTGGTAGCGCATGCGCGCCGCGCTCGCTTATCCGCACCCCGCGGCACCCTGGCGCCGCGCCCCCGGGCGGCCGGCCGCCGCGCTCGCCGCGCGCGCGGTGCGCGCCCTCATCGAAGAGGCGCTGCTGACGCCGAAACCGGCACTGGTCGACCGGCGCGGCCCGGGTGCGCACCGCGACCTCGACCTCGGCAAGCTCCTGCGCTCGGCGTGCGCACTGCGCGAGAGCTTCGAACGCATGGCGCTCGAGGCCGAAGGCGCGAGCGCAGGTCTGCCACTGCGCGAACGGCTCGGTGCGCTCGGCCGCCAGGGCGAGCGCGCGATGCTCGCGGCCACCGGCGGCAGCAATGCCCACCGCGGCGCGATCTGGGTGCTGGGGCTCCTGGTCGCGGCGCGCGCGCTCGCGGACTCCGGGGCCACCGTCCACGAGGTGGCAGAGATCGGCGCGCGCCTCGCGCGCCTGCCCGACCGGTATGCGCCGCCGCTCGCCAGTCACGGCGCGCGTGCCTGCCGCGAGTTCGGGGTGGGCGGTGCCCGCGGCGAGGCGGTGGCCGCCTTCCCGCACGTGACCGAAGTCGGGCTGCCGGCGCTCGCCGCGGCCCGGCGGCGCGGCGCCACGGAGTCGTGCGCGCGGCTCGATGCGCTGCTCGCGATCATGTCGAGCCTCGCTGACACCTGCCTCCTGCATCGCGGTGGCTGGGCGGCGGTCGAGGCGGCGCGCAGCGGAGCGCGGCAGGTACTCAGCCTCGGCGGCAGCGGCTCCGCGGCAGGCGGCAAGGCGCTCGCCGCGCTCGACGCCGAGCTCCTGCGCCGCAACGCCTCGCCGGGTGGCTGCGCGGACCTGCTCGCCGCGTGTCTCTTTCTCGATGAGGAGAACCCACACCCATGGAACGCCTGAGCTTCACCTATCCCGCCCGCCAGACGGTGGCGCGGCGCGTGCACGTGGGCGTCGTCGGCTCGGGAGATCTCGAGGTGCTGCTCGAGCCCTCGGCCGACGCGCAGGCGCACGTCGCCGTCACGACCAGCGTCGATGGCTTCGGCACCGTGTGGCAGCACGTCCTCGATCGTTTCTTCACGCGCTTCGACGGTGCCGCCGCGATCGAGATCAACGACTTCGGCGCGACGCCCGGCATGGTGCTGCTGCGGCTCGAGCAGGCGGCGGAGGCGCTGCGCGCGTGAGCACGCCCCCGGAGCGCGCCCGCTTCCTCGCCCGCGACAGCTTCATCGAGCTCACGGCGCGCGAGCGCGCCGCGGGTGTGCTCGATCCGGGCACCTTTCGCGAGCTCGCCGGGCCTTTCGACCGGCTCACCTCGCCGTGGCTGCCGCTGCAGGACATCGTCACCCAGGCCGACGACGGCGTGGTGATCGCGCGCGGCACCCTCGACGGGCATGCGGCGGTGGTCGCCTCGATCGAGGGCGCCTACCAGGGCGGCAGCGTCGGGGAGGTCTCGGGAGCGAAGCTCGCCGGCGCGCTCGAGCTCGCGCTGCGCGATGCGCAGCGCGGCGCGCCGGTGCGGCCGGTGCTGCTGCTCGAGACCGGGGGCGTGCGGCTGCAGGAGGCGAACCTGGGGCTGGCGGCCATCGCCGAGATCCACGCAGCCATCGTGGCGCTTCGCCGCCACGTGCCGGTGGTCGCGGTGGTGGCGGGTGCGGTCGGCTGCTTCGGCGGCATGTCGCTCGCGGCCGCACTCTGCAGCCACCTGATCGTGACGCGACAGGGGCGCCTCGGCATGAACGGCCCCGAGGTGATCGAGCAGGAGGGCGGCCTCGCCGAGCTCGACGCGGGCGATCGAGCGCGGATCTGGAGCCTCATGGGGGGCGAGCAGCGCTACGCCACCGGCTTCGCGGACGCGCTGGTGGAGGACGACACGGCGGCGATCGGCGCCGCGGTGCGTCACGCTTTCGTGGGCGGCGCGGGTGCCGCGGCTGGCACGCCCCGGAGCGCGCGGGTCGAGGCCCTGAGCGCGCGTCTCGCAGCCATCGACCCGGCGCACCCGCCCGAGCCCGCGGCACTGCGCGCGCTGTGGGCGCGCGAGGAGGGCGCGTGAACGCGGCGGCCCTTTCGCAGGTCGGGCTCACCTGGCTCGAGGCACTCGCCGGGTCCGCCGGACTCCTCGATGCCCGGCCGCGCACGGTGCGCGTCGCCGACGCGCCCCTCGGTGGGGAGCGCGCGCGCTTCATCGCGGTCGTGCCCGACGCCGACAATCGCTTTCCGCGGGCGCGGGCCGGTGAGGCCGGACTCGATGAGGCGCTCGCGCTGGCACGCGAGGTGCGCCGCACGCTCGCCGAGGATGCCGGAAGGCGGCCGCGGCCGATCATCGCCCTGGTCGACGTCACCAGCCAGGCCTACGGCGTGCGCGAGGAGCTGCTCGGCATTCACCTGGCCGCCGCGGCGTCGGTGGACGCCTACGCGAGCGCCCGGCTCGCGGGCCATCCGGTCATCGCGCTGCTGGTCGGCAAGGCGATCTCGGGCGGCTTCCTCACGCACGGCTACCAGGCCAACCGGATCCTCGCGCTCGACTCACCGGGAGTGCAGCTGAATGCCATGAGCCAACAGTCCGCGGCGCGGGTCACGCGCCGCACGGTCGAGGAGCTCGAGCGCCTCGGCGAGCGCGTGACACCGATGGCCTACGACGTACGCTCCTTCGCGAAGCTGGGGCTGGTGCACCGGCTGATCGGCGGGATCGACGCCGCGCATCCCACCGTGCTCGACGTCGAGCGCGTGCGCGATGAGCTGATCGCGGCCGTCGTCGACGCGCGCGCCGGTGCGCGCGACCTCGCCACGCGGCTGACCGCGCCGGCGGCCGTTGCGGGACGCGCCGCCTCGATCGCCGTGCGGCGCCGCCTCGCCGAGCAGTGGGATGCCTCCTGAGGTCACGACGCACGCGCTGCTGCGCATCTGCGGCGCGGACTCCGTGCTATGGGCCGACCCACCGCCGGCGTGGGCGCTGGCCGCGCTCGTGCGCGCGCCCTGGGTGGTCGTACGGCGCGCGCGTGGCGCGGGCCTGATCCCGGTGGGGGTGCGCGGCGCGCTGCGCGCGCAGCGGCTCGCGGCGTGGCTGCATCCGGGCCAGGTGCTCGAGTGGGTGACGCCGACCGGTCTCGCGGAGCGGCGCGAGTGGTCGAAGTGCGGGCGCCGCACGCCCGTGCCGGCGCTGGCCGCGCTCGATGCGGTGGATGCGCTGTTGCGCGCCCGCGGCATCCTGTGGGGACCGTGCGGGAGCGTCGGCTTCGAGCTGGCGAGCGGCACCCCGACGGCGAGCCCGACGAGCGATCTCGATGTGATGATTCCGGCCGCCACACCGCTGCCGCCGGCTGTCGCGGTCGCACTGCTCGCAGCCCTGGCGCAGCTGCCGGTGCGGGTCGATGCGCAGCTCGAAGTGCCCCAGGGAGCGGTGGCGCTGGCGGAGTACGCGGCGGCGCGCGGCCCGCTGGTGCTGCGCACGGTCGACGGCGCCCGTCTGGTGCGCGACCCCTGGGCGGCGGTCGTGCCCGCGGCGGCCTGATGCGGATCGCGCTGCTGTGCCCCGGGCAGGGGACGCACACGCCCGGCTTTCTCGGCCGCCTGCCGGCGCACCCGGCCGTGCGCGCCACGCTCGCCGAAGCGCGCGCGATCCTCGGCCCCGGGTCGGAGCACCTCGACGGCGCCGAGGCCCTCGCCACGACCGCCGCGGTTCAGCTCACCACGGTGATCGCCGCGGTGGCGGCCGCGCGAGCGCTCGGCACGGAAGGGCTGCGGGCCGATGCGGTCGCCGGCCTCTCGGTCGGCGCCTTTGCAGCCGCGGTCGCCTGCGATGCACTCACCTTTGCGGACGCGCTTGCGCTGGTGAAGCTGCGGGGCGAGGCGATGGCGCAGGCCGTGCCACACGGCCACGGGATGAGTGCGATTCTCGGGCTCTCTGAACGCGATGCGCGCGCGCTGATCGCGCGGGTCGCCGAGAGCACACCGCTGTGGCTCGCGAGCGTCAACGGCCCGGGTGAGGTCGTGGTCTCGGGCGCCGATGCGGCGCTCGAGCGCGCGCGGGTCGCAGCGCATGCCGCGGGCGCGAGCGTCCGGCGGCTGCGTCTCACGATCCCGTCGCATTGCCCGCTCATGGCGGGCGTCTCGGAGCGGCTGCGGTCGGCCATGCAGGCCGTGGCGGTGCGCGATCCGCGCGTCCCATACGTGAGCAACACCCGGGCCCGCGCCGCGTACACCGCCGGGGAGGTCGCGGAGGACCTGATTCTCAACGTTTCGCGAACCGTGCGCTGGCACGACTCGGCGACGCTGCTTTACGAGCTCGGCTGCCGGCTGTTCATCGAGACGCCGCCGGGATCCGTGCTCAGCAACCTCGTGAAGGACTCCTTCCCCGAGGCCCGCGCGCTCGCGCTCGAGGACACGCCGATCGCGAGCGTGGTGGCGCTCGCGCGCTGAAAGCTCCGCTTCAGCGCGGCGGTCGCGTCCGGCGCAGCCAGCGCGAGCCGGCCAGCTCGCCGACGATGCCGCGGCGGAAGGTCAGCACGCAGACGACGAAGATCACGCCGATGATCACCGATGACCCAGCCGCCGACCAGGTCGGAGAGGTACTGCTGCAGCGTCGCGACGACGGCGGCGCCCACCACCGGGCCGAAGAAGGTGCCGGTGCCGCCGAGCAGCGTCATCAGGATCACCTCGCCGGAGGTCGCCTGCTGCACGTCCGAGAGCGTGGCGAAGCCGAGTACCAGCGCCTTCAGCGAGCCGGCGAGGCCGGCGAGCGTCGCCGACAGCACGAAGGCGAGCAGCTTGTAGCGGTCGACCTCGTAGCCGAGGGAGATGGCGCGCGGCTCGTTCTCGCGGATCGCCTTGAGCACCTGGCCGAAGGGCGAGTGCACGATGCGGCGGATGAAGAGGAACACCGCGACGAAGATCGCGAGCACGAAGTAGTACATGCGCGACGTCGGACCTGAGCGGCACCAGCCCGAGCAGCTTGCCGCGCGGCACGCCCTGCAGCCCGTTCTCGCCGCCGGTGAAGGGCGCCTGCAGGCAGACGAAGTAGACGAGCTGCGCCAGCGCCAGGGTGATCATCGCGAAATAGATGCCCTGGCGGCGGATCGCGATCGCACCGATCACGCAGGCCGAGCAGCGCGGCGACCGCGACCCCGGCGAGAATCGCCGCGACCGGGCCCCAGCCGTGCGCGGTCACCAGCCAGCCGGTGACGTAGGCGGCCGAGCCGAAGAAGGCCGCGTGACCGAAGGACAGCATGCGGCCGAAGCCGAGCAGCAGGTTGAAGGCGCAGGCGAACATCGCGAAGCACAGCAGCTGCATCATGAACACCGGGTAGATGCCCGAGCAGCGGCACGCACCAGGGCGCAACAGCGCGAGCAGGCGCGTAGACGGCGACGGTGGCGCGCACGGCGGCTCTAGTCCTTGCCGAACAGGCCCGCCGGGCCGCCAGATCAGCACCAGCGCCATGATGACGAACACGACGATGTTCGGAGGCTTCCGGATAGATGACCTTGGTGAAGCCCTCGACCATGCCCGAGCACCAGGCCGCTGACGATGGAGCCGAGGATCGAGCCCATGCCGCCGATGACCACGACGGCGAAGACGACGATCACGAGCGATGAGCCCATCAGCGGAGCTCACCTGGATCACCGGCGCCGGCGAGCACGCCGGCGAGCGCCGCGAGCGCCACGCCGCCGCCGTAGGTGCAGCCATCACGATCAGCGGCACGTTGATGCCGAAGGCCTGCACCAGCGGCGCGTTCTCGGTCGCGGCGCGCAGCGTCGCGCCCAGGCGGGTGCGCTCGATCACGAACCAGGTGCTGAAGCACACCGACGAGCGACGCGAGCGATCACCCAGGCGCGGTAGATCGGCAGGATCATGAAGCCGAGGTTGAACACGCCCGCGCAGCGCGGCGGGCACCGGATAGGACTGCCCGGAGGCGCCGAACACTGGTTGCGCATGAGCCCTCGGCGATCAGCGCGAGGCCGAAGGTCAGCAGCAGGCCGTAGAGCGGATCGAGCCGGTACAGATGCCGCAGCAGCAGCCGCTCGATGACGATGCCCAGCAGCACCGACCACGAGCGGCGCCAGCGATCAGCGCCAACCAGTAGTTGATGCCGAACGAGCTGCAGTCCGAGGTAGCGCGGCGAAGGCGCCGAGCATGTAGAAGGCGCCGTGCGCGAAGTTGACGACGCCCAGCAGCCCGAAGATCACCGCCAGCCCGAGACTCAGCATCGCGTAGAACGAGCCGTTGACCAGCCCGAGCATCAGCTGGCCGAGGATCACGGCAACGGGGATGCCGAAGATCTCGGTCACGTCGCGAGACGCCGTGGCCGGAGCGCGCGAGGGCCGCGTGCTACTTCGGTCGCCGGCGCGAGCGGGCACAGCCCGGTGATCGGGCCGAAGGCCTCCTCGCCCGGCATCTTCTTGACGACCTTGTAGTAGTCCCAGGGGTACTTCGACTCCGCGCGGCGTCTTGACCTGCATCACGTACATGTCGTGGATCATCAGCGCCGTCGGCGCGGATGTAGCCGTCCTTGGCGAACATGTCGTTGATCTTCGTCTTCTTCAGCTCCGCCATGACCTTGTCGGGATCGGTGCGTGCCGACCGCCTTGACGGCTTTCAGGTAGGTGCATGCGTGGCCGAGTAGTAGGCCGCCTGGTCCATGGTCGGCTCGCTTCTTCATCTTCTCGAAGAAGCGCTTGCCGAAGGCGCGCGTCTCGTCGTTCAGGTCCCAGTACCAGCCGGTGGTCAGGTACAGGCCCTGCGCGGTCTGCAGCGCCCAGGCTGTGGATGTCGGTGATGAAGGCCAGCAGCGCCGCCGGCTTCATGGTCTTGGTGATGCCGAACTCGTTGGCCGCCTTGAGCGAGTTGATGAAGTCGTCGCCGGCGTTGGCCAGCCCCAGCACCTGCGCGCCCGAGCCCTGCGCCTGCAGCAGGAAGGAGGAGAAGTCCGCGGTCGCCGAGCGGCACGCGCACCGCGCCCACGTTCTTGCCGCCGTTGGCCTCGACCACCTTGGAGGCGGCGTCCTGCAGCTGCGTGCCGAAGGCGTAGTCGGCGGTCAGGAAGAACCAGGTCTTGCCGCCGTGCTTGACGATCGCGCTCGCCGTGCCGTTGGCCAGCGCCGTGGTGTCGTAGGCGTAGTGCACCGTGTAGGGCGTGCAGTCCTCGTTGGTCAGCGAGGCGCCGCCCGGCACCGATGGCGAAGAAGTGGCACCTTCTTCACCGCCGCCACCTTGGACATGGCGATGTTGACGCCGGTGTTGGAGCCGCCGAGCAGCATGTTGAGGCCGTTCTGGTCGGCCCACTCGCGGAACTTGGAGGCGCCGATGTCGGGCTTGTTCTGGTGGTCGGCGGTCAGCACGGTGATCTTCTTGCCGAGCACCGTGCCGCCGAAGTCGGCGATCGCCATCTTGACGGCCTCGACGCCGCCCTGGCCGATGACGTCGGCGTACACGCCCGACATGTCGTCGATGTCGCCGATCACGACCTCATCGGCCGCGCGTGCGCGCGGCCGCCGGAGCGCGGCCGCGAGCGCCACGGCCGGTCGCACAGGTCGCGATCCGCAGTTTCATGCTTGTGCTCCTTGGGTTGATCTTGAGACGTCAGACGCCCAGGTACTCGTGCAGCATGGCCATTTTGTCGCTGCAAGCTCGCCGGCTGGCGAACCGCTGCACGATGCGGCCGTGCTCCATGACGTAGAAACGGTCGGCCAGCGGGGCGGCGAAACGGAAGTTCTGCTCCGACCATGACGATCGTGTAGCCCTGCTCGCGCGCAGCGTCCGGATGATCTGCGCCGAGCGCCTGCACGATCACCGGCGCCAGTCCTTCGGAAATCTCATCGAGCAGCAGCAGCCGCGCGCCGGTGCGCAGGATGCGCGCCACGCGCCAGCATCTGCTGCTCGCCGCCGGACAGGCGGGTGCCGCGGCTGGCGCGCCGCTCCGCCAGATTGGGAAACATGTCGTAGATCTCTTCGACCGGCATGCCCGCCGGCGGCCACGGCGGGCGGCAGCAGCAGGTTCTCCTCGGTCGGACAGGCTCGCGAAGATGCCGCGCTCCTCCGGGCAGTAGCCGACGCCGAGCGCGGCGATGCGGTGCGGCGGCAGACCGATCGGTCTCGCTGCCGTTGATGCGCACCGAGCCCGAGCGCGCTGCCGACCAGTCCCAGAGCGCGCCTTCATCGTGGTGGTGCGCCCGGCGCCGTTGCGCCCGAGCAGCGTGACGACTTCGCCGTCGCTCGACGTGAAGTCGACGCCGTGCAGGATGTGCGACTCGCCGTAGCAGGCGTGCAGCCCCGCGATCGCGCAGAACCTCGCTCGCTCATCAGGTGCGTATCTCCGCAAGCTCGGTGCTCGGTCGATGCCCATGTAGGCCTCGATCACCTGCGGGTTGCTGCGACACCTCGGCGTAGCGGCCGCTCGGCGATGATCTGCCCGCGCTGCAGCACCGTGATGGTGTCGGCGATGGTGGAGACCACGCTCATGTTGTGCTCGACCATGAGTACGGTGCGGTTGGCCGCGACCTGGCTGATGAGGGCGGTGACCCGCTCGACGTCCTCCTGCCCCATGCCCTGCGTCGGCTCATCGAGCAGCATCAGCTCCGGGTCCATCGCCAGCGTGGTGGCGATCTCGAGCGCGCGCTTGCGTCCATAGGGCAGCTCCACCGCGAGCGCCTCGGCGAGCGCGCTCAGGTCCACGAGCTCGAGCAGCTCGCGTCGCCCGGTCGTCGAGCACGCCGAGCGTCGCCTCGTGACGCCAGAAGTGGAAGGACGTGCCGAGCGAGCGCTGCAGCGCGATGCGCACGTTCTCGAGCACCGTCAGGTGCGGAAACACCGCCGACATCTGGAAGGAGCGCACCATGCCGCGCGCGTGCGACCTGCGGCGGGCTTCTCGGGCGTGATGTCCTCGCCCTCGATAGATGATCGCGCCGCGCGTCGGGATCAGGAACTTGGTCAGCAGGTTGAAGAAGGTCGTCTTGCCGGCGCCGTTCGGGCCGATCAGCGCATGGATGTGACCGCGCCGCACCTTGCAGGTCGACGTTGTTGACGGCGATGAAGCCCGAGAACTCCTTGGTGAGTGCGCGCGTCTCGAGGATGAATTCGTCGGTTGCGGGCGGCACGGCGGCTGCCATGGCGGTTGCTCCACTCGTTTTCTTGTCTGGCAGCGTGGTTGCGCGGGTAGTATGCCCGGTGTGAGGCGCAAGGGGAAAATGCCGCTCGCCGCGCTGCTCGAGCCCCTCGGCCGCCGCCGCGGCGCCCGCCGCATGGCCGCCCCGGGCGCGGAAAACCCGGCACTCGAGGCCATCTGGCACGCCGTCTGCACCATTCCGCGCGGGCGGGTCTCGACCTACGGCGCGGTGGCGCGCGCGGCGGGTCTGCCGGGACGCGCCCGCCAGGCCGGCTACGCGCTGCGGGTCGCCGGCGACTCGCTCGATCTTCCCTGGCACCGGGTGGTCGGTGCGGGCGGCCGCATCGCCTTCCCGCCCTCATCGCGCGCCCATCGCGAACAGACGCGGCGTCTGCGCGCCGAGGGCGTGCGGGTCGCGGACGGCCGGGTAGAGCGCGCGGCGCTCACCGACCTCGAAGAAGCTCGACTCTAGCGCCCGTTGTATTCGAGGCTGATCATGTCGACCACCCGCGGCACTCCGGGGGTCTCCCGCGCGACCGTCTCGGCGGTGTCGCGTTGCAGGTCGGTGGCGACTTCGCCGCTCAGGTACACCACGCGATCGAGGGTGCTCACGTACACGCGGTTCGGGGCGCGGAGCTCGGGGTACTCAGCGAGCCGCGCGCTCACCTGCGCGCTCACCTCGGCATCGCCCGGACAGCCCGCGCCGCACTTGTTCCAGGTCTCGATGGCGGCGCAGCCGCCGAGGCTCGCCGCGGCCATGGCGGCGAGAACGAACGGGGCGGCGCGACGCGAAGCGCTCATGGCATCACTGTAGACCATCGCCGCGCGACCGGGTTCATGGCTGGCGGCGCGGCGGCACCCGCGCTCGTTCCCCGGCGCGCTTGCTGCCCCGGGGGTGGCGCGACTACGATGCCGCGAAATAGGGGGAGCCGAGCCATGAGAACATCGGGCCTACTCGTCGTGGGCGGGCTGCTGCTGCTTGCGGCGGCCGGCGCCGGCCTCGCACAGGATCCCGTCAAGGCGGCGTCCGCCACCCACAAGGTACTGCTCGAGAACGAGCGCGTGCGGGTGCTCGACATCCACGTGCCGGCCGGCGGCCGCGCGCTGACCCATACGCACCCGGCGGGTTACGTAGCGGTCGCGATGACCGACTGTCACATGCGCTTCAGCTACCCGGGCGGCAAGGTCTCCGAGTCGACGCTGCATGCCGGCGAGGTCGTGTGGAGCGACCCGGTCACCCACAGCGCCGAGAATCTCGGACCCGGCGAGTGCCACGTGCTCAACATCGAGCCCAAGGACCCACCGGCGGCGAAGAAGTGATGGACGGCGCGCCGCTCGCCGGCTGGGATAACTTCTACGTCATCGTGGGATCCACGGCGGGCGGGCTCACGGGTCTCACGTTCGTGGTCATCGCGCTGATCCGCGATTCGGCGCAGGGCGTGCGACCGACGGGTGTCGGCGCGTTCGTGACTCCGACGATCGTGCACTTCTGCGGCGTGCTGGCGCTCGCGGCGTTCATGAGCATGCCGCACCAGGGCGCGCTGGCCCTGTGCGTCGGGCTCGCGCTCGGGGGTCTCGCCGGGGTCGTCTACGGATGCCTGATCGGCACCAACATGTGGCGCATCGGGAGCGGGGGCACCGCGTACATCCCGGTGCGCGAGGACTGGATCTGGAACGTGATCGTTCCGACCCTGATCTACGCGAACCTGATCGCCATGGCGGCGCTCATCTGGGAGCGTCTGGCCCGGCCGGCACTCTACAGCGTGGCCGTCTCGGCGCTCGCGCTGCTGTTCATCGGCATTCGCAACGCCTGGGACCTCGTCGTGTGGATTTCCATCAATCCCCCGAAGCCGCCGCCCGACAAGCCGCCGCCGGACAAGTCCTAGGGAACGCGCGCCGTGGCCGACATCATCCAGGAGTTCACCGTCAGGACCGGGCCGCCGCGGGTGTTCCATGCCATGGCGACGCCCCAGGGGCTGACGCACTGGTGGACGCTGAGCTCGACCGGCAAGCCCCAGCAGGGCGGCGAATACCAGCTCACCTTCGGCGCGGACTGCGCCTGGCGCGCCCGGGTGACGCGCTACGAGCCCGACGCAGGGTTCGAGCTCGAGATGATCGAGGCGCACCCGGACTGGATGCACACGCGCGTCGGCTGCGAGCTCAGGCCCGAGGGGAAGGAATCCACGCGGGTGCTGTTCTATCACACCGGCTGGGCGAGCGAGGGTCAGCACTGGCGCATGTCCTGCTACTGCTGGGCGATGTACCTGCGGATCATGCGCCGCCACCTCGAGTACGGTGATTCCGTTCCCTACGACCGACGCCTCGATGCGTGAGGCGCGTGGAGGCGAAGCCCTGCGGGGCCGGTTAACCCCATGGGGGCGGCTGCGCCGCTTATAGCTCCGGAACCTTCAACACGGAGCTGACATGAAGCACCTTACATATCTCGCGGCCTGTGCCGCGCTGGCCCTGAGCGCCGAGACGCACGCGCTCGGAAGTCTCGCGACCGTGACCGTCGTGGACCGTGAGAGCGACAGCGTGCTGCCGACCTACTATCACCATGGCGAGTATTGGGTGGCGGGCCATCCCGGCGCGCGGTACGCGATCGAGATCCGCAGCGCCGCGGCGGGACGCCTGCTGGCCGTGACATCGGTCGACGGTGTCAACGTGCTCTCGGGGGACACCGCCGGCTACGACCAGGCCGGCTATGTGTTCGACCCGGGTGAGCAGTACCAGATCACCGGCTGGCGCAAGAGCAACTCCGAGGTGGCCGCCTTCACGTTCACCGCTTCACAGGACTCCTACGCGGCCCGCACCGGCCGGCCGGGCAACGTCGGCATCATTGGCATCGCCTTGTTCCGCGAGCAGCCGCGGCAGGTAGCGGAGACGCCGAAAGTGGCGCCCGGACCGCCTGCGCCCGCGCAGCTGCGGGAGGAAGAATTCAGCCGCTCGCTCGCCGCCGACAGCGCCTCGATCGTCGCCGGCGCGCCCGGGGTCGCGCGCGCGATGCCGGCGCCGGCACCCGCGGCGGCGGAGCGTCTCGGAACCGGGCACGGCGCGCGCGAAGGCTCCTACGTCGTGGACACGGAGTTTCACCGCCTGCAGCGCGAGCCGAACGAGGTCATCCGTATTCGCTACGATAGCTTCGAGAACCTCGTCGCGATGGGCATCATCCGCAAGCCGCATCCGGCGCCGCGCACGCCAGACGCGTTTCCGGGCTCGGAGCAGCGGCACTTCGTGCCCGATCCGTCGGGCTGAATGAGCGACGCCGATCCGAGTGACGAGACATTGATTGCCCGCTACGCGCGCGGCGATGCCGCGGCGTTCACGGCGCTGTACCGGCGGCACGAGCTGCGCGTGTGGCGCTACCTCGAACGCAACGTCGGGAATCGGGCCTGCGCGGAGGAGCTGATGCAGGAGGTCTGGTTTGCCGTGGCGCGTGACGCCGAGCGCTACCGGCCGACCGGGCGCTTCATGACATGGCTCTTCACCATTGCGCGCAACCGCATGGTCGATGCGCTGCGAGCGCGCCGCCCCCAGGTGAGCCTCGAGGCGCTCGGATTCGAGGACGCCGCCGTCAGCGAGCGGCTGACCGCGGACCCGGCCGCGGGTCCGCTCGCGGCGGCCGAGGCCCGCGACGAGGCGGCGGCGCTGCGGGCGGCGCTGACGCAGCTTCCACCCGAGCAGCGCGATGCCTTCCTGCTGCAGCTCGAGGGGGACCTGAGCGTCGAGGACGTGGCGGCCGTCACCGGCAGCACCTTCGAGACCGTCAAGAGCCGGCTGCGCTACGCCCGCAACCGGCTGCGTGAGCTGCTGAGCGAGTACGCATGAAACCCTTGCCACCCCCGCACGACCCCCCTGACGACGCCGACGAGCGCTACCGCCGCGCCTCGGAGCTCGACCCGAGCCGCCCGAGCGAGGCCACGCGCCATGCCGTGCTCTCCCACGCCGCGCGTCTTGCGGCTGCGCGCGCCCGCCGCGGCGCACCGCGCGGCTGGCTGTCGTTGGTGGGTATCACGCCCGGCTGGCGGCCGGCGCTCGCCGGCACCGTCGCCGCGGTGCTCATCGCCGGAGTCGTGATCGCGCCGCAGTTTCTCGCACCCGCGGTCGCGCCGCAGGCGCCCCTGACCGCGCCGCCGGAACCCGTCGCATCCGTGAAGCCGGTACCGTCACCGGCAACCGCTGCGGCGGCGCCGCGCGCCGTGCCAGCGCAGCTCGCGGCGTCAGCGGCGCCCGTTGCGCCACCGGAGCCCGTCGCACGCTCGCCGCGTGGCGCGCCGGCGAACGCGATGACGCCGGTAGTCGTCGGCGGCGTTGCCAATCGCGGGGCCCCGAAGGTCTCGGCGCCCGCGGGCGCCGCGGCGCCGGCATCGGCACCCGCCGCGCTCGCGAGCAGCGACGCCGCGACCGCCGCGATGTTGCAAGAGGATGTAGCGGTCGGCAGGCGCGCCGTCGCGCCGGCCGCCGCCGTGTCGCGCGGCGTACCCGCTGCACCGGCGCCGCCGGAGGCGCCGGCGGAGGCGCTGCGCCGCGCCGCGGCGGCCGGTGACCTGGCGACGCTCAGAGCGCAGCTCGCACGCGGGGACGATATCGACGCACGCGACGCCGCGGGGCGCACAGCGCTGCTGCTGGCGACGCTCAACGGGCGTGCGGACGCGGTGACGCTCCTCCTCGCGCACGGAGCCGACGCGAATGCCGCCGATGAGCGCGGCACGACGCCGCTGGCGGCGGCGCTCGCCGCGAACGAGTCCGGAATTGCCGCGACCCTCAGGGGCTACGGCGCCCGATAGAGAAAGGCACGAACGGCGGGGTAGTAGAGCGGGCTCAGCTGCACGTCGTTATGAGTCGCGCCGGGCACCAGCATGGTGTGCCGCAGCGCGGGGGCAAGCGCGGCGATCAGCGAATCCGAGCGAGCGCGGAACACGACCTCGTCGTGCTCGGCAACCACTACCAGAGTTGGCGCGAACACCCGCCCGATGCGCGCCGCGGAGTCGTAGCGATCGCGCACGAGTGCCCGCGCCGGGACCCAGCGGAAATGGTCGGCGGCGACGGCCGCAATGCTGTCGAAGGGCGTAATGAGAATCAGCCGCTCGACGGGGCGGACGGTGGCCAGCGCCACGGCGACGCCGCTGCCGAGGCTGCGGCCCATTACGGCAATCAGCGCGTGCCGTTCGCTCACCAGGTCGAAGACTGCCACGGCATCGGAGATGAGCGCGGCCTCAGAGGGCCGGCCCGTGCTGCCGCCGTAGCCGCGGTAGTTGACCAAGTACACCGCCCGATCCGGGAACGCTGCGTCGAAGTCCGGGATGTTGGCACCGGCGTCCTCGGCGTTGCCGCCGAAGTAGATGAGCGCTGGCTGCGCCGCGCCGTGCAGCTCCCACACCTTGAGCGCGGCAGCGCCGCGCTCGAGACGCAGCGCCTGAACTCCGGGGTGCGCCACCTCGGGGGTAGGCAGATACAGCAGCCGATCCTGCACGAAGTACAGCAAGGCGCAACCCAGCCCATAGGTGGAGACGGCGACTAGCCCCAGACGCAGCACAGCGTTCACGCGATCAGCACGAAGCGCCCCGTCACGCCTCCCTGGCCGAGGGTGCTGAGCGCGCTCTCCGCTTCTGCGAGCGGGCGGCGGGTGATCGGGATGGGATGTACGCGACCGGCGCGTACCAGCGCCATCATTTCGTGCGTGTCCGCGAGCGTGCCGGTGTTGGACCCGATGATCGAGATCTGCCGCAGCGGAATCATCGGCAGCGGCAGCTGCAGCGCGCCGCCGAAGAGGCCGACCACGACGATTCTCCCGCCGCGGCGCACGACGCGGTTCGCGAGCGCGAAGCTCTTCTCGGAGCCCACGAAATCCACCACCGCGCCCGGACCTGTGCCGGTGTCGGCGCGGATGCGCTCGGCCGTGCCGGCATCGGCGGCGTCGTAGGCCGCCCCCGCGCCCGCCTCGAGCGCCGCCGCGCGGCGCCCGGCATCGATGTCCGCGACGAGTGGTGCGCCCTCGAAGAGCGCGCGCGCGAACTGGATTCCCATCATGCCCACGCCGCCGCAGCCGATGAGGAGGATGTGCTCGTCGCGCTCCATGCGACCGGCCTTCTGCAGCGCCGCATAGGCGGTCAGCCCCGAGCACATGCAGGCGGCGGCGAGCGCCGGCTCCACCTCGCCGTAGTCGATCAGGTAGCGCGGATGGGGCAGGAGAACATGCGTGGCGTAGCCCCCGGGACAGCCGCTCGAGCAGCCGAGCTGGCGCGTCTCGCCGAGACAGATGTTCTCCTCGCCGCGGCGGCAGGCGCTGCAGCGGCCACAGCCGATCCAGGGGAACACCGCGTAGCGTGCGCCGACCGGCACGCCCTGCGCAGCCGGGCCGACCGCGGCGACGCTCCCCTCGATCTCGTGGCCGAGCACGTGGGGCAGGGCGAGTCTCGAGGCGAGACGCTTGCCACCGCCGAGATCGAAGGAGCCCTCGCGCAGGTGCAGGTCGCTATGGCAGACGCCGCAATGGCGCACCTCGATGAGGACCTCGGTGCCCTGCGGCGCGGGCGTGGCGCTTTCGAGCTCCGCCAGTGGCGTGCCGAACTCGCGTACGACGTAGCTTTTCATAAACCGCTCCCCGCCGACCGTCATCAAATCGTCGCAGAACCTGCGCGCAAGCCTGAGCGGCGGTCAGCGCGGGACCTCGAGGGGCGCGCCGGCCGCTTTCCAGGCGGCGATGCCGCCCTGCAGATGAAATGCGGTGCCGATACCGGCGTCCTGGGCGGCCTGGACGGCCATCGCCGAGCGCTCGCCGTACGCGCAATAAAAAAGCAGGCGCTTGCCGCTCGACTGCGCCAGGGCGTGCAGCGTGCCGCCGGCGCGGATGCTTTCCCCGAGGCCGGGGTAGGCGACGTGCAGCGCGCCGGCGATCGAGCCGTGCCGTTCGCGCTCGGCGCGCTCGCGCAGGTCGATGATGATGACATCCGAGCGAGCGATGAGTGCCCGGGCCTCCTGCACGCTCGCCGCCCAGCCGCGTGATGCGACCTCATCCTGATGCAGGCCCACCTTCATGTTGGCGGGCACCGCCACGTCCATCATCTTCGGGTTGGCGAGCTTGAGGTTTCCCATGAGCTCGACGTACTCGTCGACCGATTTCACCTGCAGCCGCGGGTTCGAGCGCCGCTCCTCGCCGATCGTGCTCACGGTGTCGCCCTTGTAGTCGTGCCCGGGATAGACGGCCGTCTCCTCGGGGAGCTTGAGCAGCCGCCCGAAGATCGACTGATACTGGGCGCGAGCGTCGCCGTTCTGGAAGTCGGTGCGCCCGGTGCCGCGGATGAGGAGCGTGTCGCCGGTGAACACCCGGTCGTCCATGCGAAAGCAGTAGGAGTCGTCGGTGTGGCCCGGTGTGTAGAGCACCTCGAGCCCGAGGCCTTCGATCTCGAGTCGGTCGCCGTCCGCGACGCGCATCGACACCACGTCGACGCAGCTGCGCTCGCCCATCACGGTGATGCAGTGGGTGCGGTCGCGCAGTGCGCCGAGGCCGGTGATGTGGTCGGCATGCAGATGGGTGTCGACTGCCTTGACGAGCCTCACATCGAGCTCGCGCAGCAGCTGCAGATATCGGTCCACCCGCTCGATCACCGGATCGATGATCAGCGCCTCCCCGCCGCGCCGGCTGGCGAGCAGGTAGCTGTAGGTGCTCGAGGTCGCGTCGAACAGCTGCCGGAAGATCACACGCAGCGTTCCCCGGGACGCAGGTTCCTCACGAGCGCGGCTGCGGCACGATGCGGATATAGGGGCGCGGCGACTTCCAGCCCTGCGGGTAGATCTTTGCCGCCTCGTCGTTCGATACCGAGCCCGAGATGATCACGTCCTCGCCCGGTTTCCAGTTCACCGGGGTGGCGACCCGGTGCTTCGCGGTGAGCTGCAGCGAATCGATGACGCGCAGCACCTCATCGAAGTTGCGCCCGGTGGTCATCGGGTAGACCAGGATGAGCTTCAGCTTCTTGTCCGGCCCGATGACGAACACGTTGCGCACCGTCTGGTTGTCGGCGGGCGTGCGCCTGGACGGATCGCCGGAGGCGCTCGCCGGCAGCATCTCGTAGAGCTTGGAGACCGCGAGATCGGGATCGCCGATCATCGGATAGTTCACCGCGTGGCCCTGCGTCTCCTTGATGTCGTTCGCCCACTTCGCATGACTGTCGACCGGATCGACGCTCAAGCCGATGATCTTCACGTTGCGCCGATCGAACTCGGGCTTGATCTTGGCCATGTAGCCGAGCTCGGTGGTGCATACGGGGGTGAAGTCCTTCGGGTGCGAGAACAGCACCGCCCAGGAATCGCCCAGCCAGTCGTGGAAGCGCATCCGGCCCTCGGTCGTCTCCGCCTCGAAGTCCGGTGCAACGTCACCAATCTTGAGAGTCATCGCATCCTCCTCGGATCGCTTGGGACGGCTCGCGATCGGTAAGTCCGCCGGCGACGGGGACGATCGGAGGCCGCGTGGGTCGAAAGCCAAGTGTAACGCGGTGAGATGCGGGTCACGAATCCAGCGTGCCGAGCGGCGATTTCACTTAGTCGGGCGAGGCGGGTGCCGAAAACGAGAGGTAGGGAATCTCGCGGGGACTGAGCGGAGTGATGATGAACACCGCCGCCTGAGCATCCTGCGGTGGCGAGGAGCACGGTATCGTGAACCTGTTAGCCCTGGCTTTGTTTGCGACCATGGACGAGGCCGCGGTCGATGCGCTGAAGCATGCGGCCGCCGTGTGCGACCCGCGCTACGAGTGCGGCGGCGTCGTGCGGCACGTGCCGGGTGGCTACGAGGCCTCCGCGCTCTTCAGCTCCAAGAAACCCTTCGGGGTCGATCTCGGCGAGTTCTACGGACCTGACGTGGTGGCCGATTTTCACACCCACATCTGCTCGATCCACAACAAGCCGTTCGCGGATTTCTTTTCCCCGGCCGATGCCTACGCCAACCAGGGGTTGCACACCGTCGGCTACATGCTGAGCCTGTGCGACTGGAACATCCGCCGCTACGATCCGGCGCAGGATGACCGCGACGACGAGGAAGTGGACTTCACCAGCGGCCGTATCATCTATCTGACGTGCGGTCACATCGTCGGCTGGGTGCCGTCGGTGCCGTGGTACGGCGGGGAGTTGCAGCCGGTCGTCGTGCGGCGCCCGAGCCGCACCCGCGCGCTGAAGCTGAGCGTGACCTGCGAGGGCGGCGCCTGTGCACGCCTCGCGGTACCGCGCGGCGTCCCTTAAACGCCCGACTCCCTAGTGATCCGTGGTGCGGCGGCCGCGGCTCGCGCGCCGGTCCGGCTTGACCGGACTCGAGCTGCGCAGTCCGCTCGATTCCGCTTCGCGGCGTGGCCCGGCGCGGCGGTCAGCGAACTTCCTGTAGGTGCACGAGCACGTCCCCGGCGAAGTACAGTCCGGCAGCGGCACCCGCGGTGTCGCGCCACTCAGATAGCGCTTGCCCTTGAGTGCGCGCGCCGCCGCGCAGCTCCCACTCGTGCACACGATCGAGACGGCGGCCCAACTTTGCGCCTTTACCATGACTCACCGGGTGGTGTTGGTTTGGTCCTCAGGAGTTGCGGGGCAGGCTAACACCGGCGTTGACTCGCTCGCAACGCATTCCGTGCTGCGGCGCGCGGCTCATGCGCTGCTCGCGGCCGCGATGCGGGGGATGGCCGGCGGGGCTATAGTGGGCCGAGAACGACAAGAGCCAGAGGAACCCTCATGAAGCCGATTTGCACGGTGGCGCTGGCCGCCGGTCTGTGTGTGTGCGCGACCACGGTGAGTGCGGCGCAGGCGCCGACGCTGCGCGACCTCGGACGCCAGGTACGCCTGTCCGATCCGCAGCTCGCGCCCGACGGGCGCACGGTGGCGGTGGTCGAGGCGCGCGCGGACCTGGAGAGCGACGAATACCGCTCGGAGATTCTCCTTATCGAGATCCCGGGCGGCGCCCTGCGGCCGCTGACGCGCACCCGGCATCACGCCGCCTCGCCCCGCTGGTCTCCCGCCGGCGATCGCATCGCCTTTATCGCACCCGATGCAGACAAAAACGGCCAGGTGTTCGTGCTGCCGATGCGGGGCGGTGAGGCGCTGCAGCTCACCAAGGGCAAGGACGACGTATCGCAGTTCGCCTGGAGCCCGGACGGGGCGAGCATCGCCTATGCCGTCCAGGATCCGAAGCCGGAGCTCAAGGGTGAGGACAAGTTCCGCACCGCCTTCCGCGTCGGCAACGACGACTACACCATCTCCGAAGCCGTGCGGCCTACGCACCTGTGGATCGTGCCCGCGCAGGGCGGTGAGGCGCGGCGGCTGACGAGCGGCAGCTGGTCGCTCCCCTCGAGCCTGCCTCCCGGACCGCCGTCCTCGCCCGTCGCCTGGTCGAAGGACGGCAAGAGCATCGTGATGGTCCGCCAGGAGACGCCTTCGACCGGCGATCAGCTGCGCTCGCGCCTCGAGGTGGTCGACGTCGGCAGCGGTGCCATCCGCGCACTCACCGGCGAGTCGCGCCTCGAGGGCTATCCAAAGACGTCCCCCGACGGAGCGACGGTCGCCTACTGGCGCAATCGCAACGCCCACGCGTGGGAGTTCCAGGACATCTGGCTCGCGCCGTTCGCCGGCGGCGCGGGTCGCGACTTGAGCGCGCGCCTCGATGTGAACATGTTCGGGACCTGGTGGGCGCCCGATGGGCGCTCGCTGCTCGTCGGCGGCAATACCGGGACCACGGTGGGCCTGTGGTGGCTGAAGCTCGATGGCTCCTCGGAGCGCATTGCGCTCGATGGCGTCGTGCCCACCAACACCTACTGGATGGATGTCGACGTAGGCGCGCACGGCGAGATCGTATTCGTCGGGCAGACGGAGTCCGATCCCTACGAGCTCTACCTGATCGCGCCCGGCAGCCACGTCGCGGCCGCGCTTACGCACGAGAACGCCGCGCTCGGCGATCTGGCGCTGGCGCGCACCGAGGCCGTGAGCTGGAAGGGGCCGGGCGGCCGCACGCTCGACGGCATCCTCACGTATCCCGCCCACTACAGGGAAGGCCGCCGGTACCCGCTGGTACTCCTGATCCACGGCGGGCCCACGTCCTCCTCGCGCGAGCGGTTCAGTCTGCCGCGCTACGTCATGGCGACGCACGACTGGTTCGTCTTCGAGCCCAACTACCGTGGGAGCGATAACGGCGGGAACGCCTTTGCCGCGGCGATCTACCGCGATGCCGGGCAGGGACCGGGCGAGGACGTGATGTCGGGGGTTGAGTACCTGAAGCAGCGCGGCCTGATCGATGCGCAGCGCATGGCGGTCAGCGGCTGGTCCTACGGCGGGTTCATGACCACCTGGCTCGCCGGGCACTACCCGGTATGGAAGGCCGCGGTGGCCGGCGCCGCGGTCACGGACTGGGTGGAGATGTACGATCTGTCAGACGGCAACGTCACGCAAGCCGAGGCGACCGGCGCCTCGCCCTACGTCGGCGACGGGCTGGCCGTGAACCGCCGCCAGTCGCCCTCGAGTGCCATGACGCGCATCCGCGCACCGACGCTGATCTTGTGCAACACCGGGGACTTCCGCGTGCCGATCACGCAGTCGTACGGCCTGTACCGCGCGCTCATGGACAACCACGTCACCACGGAGTTCTACGCGATCCCGAGCGGCGGGCACTTCCCCGGCGATCCGATCCGGCAGATGGACGTGTATCAGCGCTGGATCGACTGGCTGCAACGCTTCCTGTAGCGCAGTCATGGCCACCCCGCTCGCGGACGTGCGTGCCTGCGTCTTCGACGCCTACGGCACGCTGTTCGACGTCGGCTCGGCGGCCGCGGCGTGCGCGCCGGCGCTCGGCGGTCGGGCCGCGGCGCTCGCCACGCTGTGGCGCGAGAAGCAGCTGCAGTACACCTGGCTCCGGGGGCTGCAGGGGCGGCACGCCGACTTCTGGCAGGTGACGGGTGAGGCGCTCGACTTTGCACTGGAGTCGCTCGGCATCGACGATCCGCCGCTGCGCGCGCGTCTCATGGATCTCTACCTCGCGCTCGCGCCCTACCCCGAAGTGCCGCAGGTGCTGCGGACCTTGAAGAGCGCGGGGTTACCGGTCGCCATTCTCTCCAACGGCTCACCGCGCATGCTTGCTGCGTCGGTGCAGTCGGCCGGGATCGCCGACCTGGTCGATGTGGTGCTGTCGGTGGAGGAGGCCGGTGTTTACAAGCCGCACCGGCGGGTCTACAGCCTCGCCGTCGAGCGGCTCGGGCTCGAGCCGCGGAGAATCGCCTTTCAGTCCGCCAACGGCTGGGACGCCTGGGCGGCGTCCGCCTTCGGGATGCGCGTCGTGTGGTGCAATCGCCAGGGCGCCCCTGCCGAACGCTTGCCCGGCCGGCCGGATCACGAGGTTGCCACGCTCGCTGAGCTGCCGGCGCTCCTCGGCCTATAGAGGCTTCGCTCAGGGCGAGGAGGCGAGCTCGAGCTCCCGGAGCTTCGGTCCCGCCACGTCGCTGAGGCGCACCGAGGCGTCGTAGAGCGCGGCGGTGAAGGCCAGCAATGCGAGGCCCAGGATGGCGAAGGCCCATTTATGCCGCGCCTCGAGCTTCTCGATCGAGCGCGCGTAGGCGGCGAAGGCGAGCAGTGCCGCCACCACCACCGTCGCATCGAAGCTCGCCCGCTGCCAGTAGCTGCCGCCCAGGTGCAGCCACATGCCGAACTCATCGAAGGTGAGCGCCATCGCAATGCCATAGATAAAGGCGGCACGCCGTGCCGCGCCCGCGCCCGGGGTGGCCATGAGCGTGTAAGCACCCACCGCCGCCAGCAGGAAGATGCCGTAGTTGAGGTGGTGGACGTGCGTGTTGCTCAGGAAGAAGTACATGTTGGGAATCGCCCGCGCCATGATGAGGAACACGGTGATGCGCGCCAGGATGAAGGTGACGATGAAGGCGAGCAGGGCGCGCCGCGCGAGCTCATGCGTGCTCGGGCATTCGGCGCGTGGTTGGTTGGTGCGCATGGCAGCGAAGCGTACAGTACGCTCGGGCTCCTGGGCGCGGCGGCGCTCGGGGCTTGCACAGGGAAAGCCGCCACGCGTGGCTCCGCGTGGCTGAGGAAGGCCGCGGGCGCGGGATCGCTACGACCTGAGCCGCTGGGACGGCGGGGCCGCGGTGAGGCCGGTCAACCGGGATGCTTACATCCTGATCGGCGAGTCATGGGTGGCGACGCACAGCCACTTGCCGTCCGCCATCTTCACCCAGGTGTCGGTGAAGCGGACATGCGAGTCGACCGGCTTGCCGGCCGTGGTCCCCTTGCCGATGAAGGCGCCGGTGGCGATGGCCGTGCGGTCGAACACCGTGACCTTGAGCTCCGTATAGGAGACGCTGCTCCAGTGATCCGTCTTGGCATCGGCGATCATCGCGTCCTTGCCGCGCAGCACCTTGCCGGTCTCAGTCGTCTCCACGACTTTATCGGCCAGGAGCGGCGCCAGCAGGTCGGTGTTGTTGGTCTGCTGGGATTTCAGCCATTGCTGCTCCGCCGCTGTCACTGCCTGCACGTCCGCGCCCGGCGCAGCCGTCTGAGCGGCAACAACGCCCACCATCAGGCCGACGGCGAGCGAACTGCAGAGAATGCTTCTTATATTCATTGAGGATCCCCGTAGTGGAGAGCGGTCGAAACCTACGCCTGGGCGGCGGGGGGGCACAAGTCCGGGTAGTACGAATCTGATGAGCGAGGAGATAATTTCCAGGGGGCGGTGCGAATCGTAATCTTCGGACTGTTATGATTGTAGCGTGGACAGGCGACTCTACCTGGGTGGACTGGCGCTCGGGGCGTTCATTCTGACACTCGCGTTCTTCTTCTGGCGCGAGGGTCTGCGGCAACCTGCCACCTCCGCGACTGCGCCCGGCACGGTTGCGCGACCGGAGCCTGCGGCAGCGCCGCGCCCCCCGATTCCGGTGTCCGCGCCTGCGTCCGCCGCTCCGTCAGCTGCCACGCCCCTCTCCGCTCCCGACACCGATGAGGCAGACACGGCCGGGCGCCGAGACAGAACCTCCCGGCATGGCGCCAGGTCGCGCTAGAGCCGCGGCAGGTGATGCGGTTATGCGCCTGGCTGCTGGCATTTGCCGCGTACGCGCTGGCTCCGGCCGCGCGCGCCGGCAGTGCCGCGGCTGACCCGTGTACCCGCCCGGCCCCGGGCGCCGAGGTAGCGGAACCCCGCAGCCTCGTGAGTGCGCACGGCGTTCTCAAAGTCGACCTGAGCATTCACAACTACCGCGAGCCGGATGGCTCGGTGCGCTATTGCTACCTGCTGCCCGATGGTACCGAGTCGCCCGCACTGCGGCTCAATCCCGGCGACCTCCTGATTCTGCACCTCACCAATGCACTGACCGATGTCGCGCAAGCCGGACAGGGCCACACAACCCATGTACATCCGGCGCGCAGCGCCGACCCATGCACGAGCGGGGCGATGACCCCGGTCTCGACCAACCTGCACTTTCACGGCCTCATCGCCCCTCCGGTGTGCCACCAGGACGAGGTGCTGCGCACCTCCGTGCAGCCGGGAGACGCGCCCTTCGAGTATCGCCTGCGGATTCCGGCGAACGAGCCGCCGGGCCTCTACTGGTATCACCCGCACATCCATGGGTTCAGCGCCGCGCAGGTCTCCGGTGGGGCATCCGGCCCGCTGGTGATCGAGGGCCTCGAACGGGCCACGCCGGAGGTCGCGGGGCTGCCGCAACGGCTGCTCGTCATTCGCGATCAGAGCCTGCTCAATCCGAACGCGCCGCCGTCCAGGTCCGAGCCGGTCGTGCCGCGCATGCTCATCGACCGGGACGGCGACTCCGCCAATAACGGCACCGGCTTCGGCAAACCCGCCAGGGACCTGTCGATCAATTTCGTGCCGGTGCCGTACCCGGAGTATCCGCCGGCGACGCTGCACATGCGCCCGGGCGAGCGACAGCTGTGGCGCGTAGTGAATGCGAGCTCGGTGACCTATCTGAATCTCGCCGTGCTCTTCGGTCGCACGCCGCAGCAGCTCGGTCTCGTGGCCATCGACGGCGTGCCGATGAACGCGCCCAGCGGCCGCTCACCCCCGATCACCTGGGTCGATCACGTCGGGGTGCCGCCCGGAGCGCGCGTCGAATTCGTGTTGAACGGGCCCGCGCTCGGCACGCCGGCGCTGCTCGTCACCCGGACCGTCGATACGGGGCAGGGTGGCGAGAACGATCCGAACCGGGCACTCGCCGCTATCGTCGCGAGCGCGGATGCGCCCGAGCCGCTGAAGCTTCCGGTCGCCTCCGCGCCGCTGGCTGCGCCGGCGCTGCCGTGGCTCGGCGACGTCCGGCCGACGCGCGTGCGACACTTTTATTTCTCGGAGAAGCTCAAGAACCCCGCCGACCCGAACAGCGCAACAGACTTTTACATTACCGAAGAAGGCCGGACCCCGGCACCGTTCGATCCGGCGGCCACGGCACCGGACGTCGTGGCGCACCAGGGTGAGGTCGAGGATTGGATCATCGAGAACCGCTCGACCGAGCTGCACGCCTTCCATATCCATCAGCTGCACTTCATGCTGGTCGAGTGGTCGGGAATGGCCGTCAACGAGCCGTTCCTGCGCGACACGGTGAACGTCCCGTATTTCAGGTCGCAGATGCTGCAATATCCGAGCGTGCGGCTGCGCATGGACTTCCGCGACCCCAACACGGTCGGGACCTTCGTGTACCACTGCCACCTGCTCGAGCACGAGGACGGCGGCATGATGGGCACCATCCGCGTCGAGCGGGATTCACACAACGATCGACTCCCTGCTACACAGCCTCACTAGCGTACCGACCCCCCGCGCTTCCTGCGCTTCGACTTCGAGCAGCACCACGGCTTCTTCCAGCCGCGGCAAGATGCAGCACCCGAGGCGCGCCGCCGCGAGGCGCACCCCTCTTTCGGCCTGCCGCCCGAGCACGTATCCCGCCGGCCTATTGCGTAGTGCGGCGCGCGCCGTGGCGCAGGGGAGTTCCGTGAGCTAGCATCGCTCCCCCGTGCGACTATCAGTCTTCCAGGAACAGCGCGCCGCAGGCACGCGCCGCAGGTTATGTCTTACTGAGACGACCGATGGTCGTCCGCTGGACATCTATTTCGATTTTGTCGGCGAGTCCTTTCCCGAGCCGTTCGTGCTCGATGGCTTCGTCAACGCCGTCATTTTTTATGCCATGGGCTCCGGCCAGGACATCCGTGTCGATGGCCGCATGACGCGCTCGGCTTTGCTCAACCTCGCCACGTTCCAGGAAGCGTGGTGCCGCTGGAGGCCGGGCGTCTACAAGCCGGTGCGGATCGAGCCGCACTCGCTCGTCGACGATCCGCCGCGCGCGCCGCCTCGGAGCATCGCGGCGTTTTCCGGCGGTGCGGACGCGATCTTCACCGCACTGCGCCACGCGGGCGACCCGTACGCCCTCGATTCGGTGCTGCTGGTTCACGGGTTCGACGTACCGACGGACCGGCCCGATCAGTTCGGCAAGCTGGTGGAGCGGGTGCGGCCGTTTCTGGATCACCTGAGGCTGCGGCCGCGGATCGTACGGACGAACATTGCGGAACTGCGCTTCCAGGACTGGCTCGACAGCTTTCTGGCGCAGCTCTCGTGCTGCCTGCATAGCTTCTCGCACGAGTTCCGTTTCGGGCTGACGGGCGGCGGGGAACCCTATGACGCGCTCGTGCTGCCGTGGGGACAGAACCCGTGCACGGACTACCTCCTGTCGGGCGATGGCTTCACGATCGTGCACGATGGCGCGGCGTTCTCGCGAACCGAAAAAATCGCAGCGATCGCACAGGATCCCATTGCGACCAGGGCGATCAAGGTCTGCTGGGAGGCCCCCGACCTGTCGACCAACTGCGGAGTCTGCGAGAAATGCGTGCGCACCCGCTTGAACTTCAAGGCCGTGGGAATCGACAACCCGTCATGCTTCGACGGTGAGCTGACGCCGCAACAGATCCGCGACATCCGCTTCAGCAACGAATCCCAGCGCGCGGGGTTTCGCTCCATCCTGGCGTACGCCGAGAGCCATGCATTGCAGGGCGACTGGCTCGAGGCGATGCACGAATGCCTGCGTTACGATGAGCAGGGCATGGTGGGGCGGGCGGTCACGCACCTGGCGCATGGCGATTTCCGCCTGCTGTCCGAGAAGATCAGGCGCAGATTATCGGGCAGCCGCTGATTACCACACCTCGCAGCGATCCTTGTCCGAGCGGACCATGGGGGCGTCCGGCTTGCAGCTGAAAGCCCGTGCGAAGGCCGCGAGATTCGACACCGGTCCGATGACGCGGAACCTGGCGATCGGGTGGGGATCGCTCTGCACCATCAGCCGTTGCTGCTCGGGCCGGATCTCATCCCCGCGCCATTGTCCCCAGGCGATGAAGAACTGCTGCTCCGGGGTCAAGCCGTCGATCGTGGGCGCGGGGCGCTGCCGTTGCGCTTTCTGGAAGGCGAGATAGGCCACTTTCACCCCAGCCAGGTCGGCGATGCTCTCGCCCAGCACCAGTTGGCCGTTGTGGTGGATGTTCGGCTCGATGAAGTAGGCGTCGAACTGCCGCGCGACGCAAGCGGTGCGCTCGTGAAAACGACTGAGGTCTTGCGCGCTCCACCAGTTGCGCAGCCGTCCCTGGGCGTCGAACTGCGCCCCTTCGTCGTCGTATCCGTGGCTGATCTCGTGCCCGATGACGACACCGATACCGCCATAGTTCACGGCGTCAACGGCTTTGGCGTCGAACCCGGGCGGCTGCAGGATCCCGGCCGGGAAGACGATCTCGTTGAGCAGTGGGTTGTAGTAGGCGTCGGAGGTCGGCGGGGTTTCACCCCAACGGCTGCGATCGGTGGCTTTGCCGATGAGTGAGCGGTCGTCGCGCACGCCCCATACGGTCGCGGCGGCGATGTCATCCCAATACGAGGCGCGCGTGATGCTGAGGTCGCGGTAGTCCTTCCACTTGTCGGGATAGCCGATCTTGCGGTTGAGAGTCGACAGTTTCTCCAGCGCCTTGTGCCTGGTCTCGGGCCCCATCCAGGTGAGTCCCTCGAGCGTGTCGTGCATGGCGGCGACGAGGTTGGCCACCATCTGCTGAGCTCGTTGCTTCGCCGCGGGCGGGAAATACTTCTCAACGTACTTCTGTCCGAGTGCGTCGCCGAGCAGCGCATCGATCGTCTCAGCGCAGCGCTTCCAGCGCGGCTTCATTTCCCTGGCGCCCTCGAGGTAAGCGCCGTTGAAGGCGAAGTTTTCCTCGACGAAGGGTGCAGACAGGCCGTTGGCCCAGGCGTTCAGGAACTGCCAGCGCAGATATGTCTGCCAGTCGGCGAGCGGTGCCTCGCGCAGCTGCCGGTTCACTGCCTCGAGGAATTTCGGTTCGGTTACGTTGAGGTCGACGGTCGGAATGCCCGCGGCGGAGAAATACCCGGTCCAGTCGACGAGGGGCGCCAACTCGGTGAGCGCTGCAAACGACACGTGGTGGTCGGTCGCTTGCGGGTCGCGCAGCGCCACGTTATCGAGGGCGGCGGCGGCGAGCTTCTGCTCGAATTCGAACACCGTCGTGGCAGCTGCCGTCGCTTCCGTCTCGCTCGCGCCGGCGAGTTTGAGCATGCGAGCGACGTGCTGCCGGTACTTGTCGCGGGCTTCGACGAAGCGCGGCTCGGTCTTGAGATAGTAGTCGCGATCCGGGAGGCCGAGTCCGCCGGCGGCCACCTGGGCGATGGTCCGGGTCGGGTCGTGGTAATCCGCTCCCGAGCCGAGACTGAAGGGCGCACTGACGGCGAGATTCTGCAGCGTACGGATCGCGCGCTGCAGGTCGCGCTGCGATTTCACCGCCGCGATCTGCCGCAGAACCGGCTCCGCCGGGGAGATTCCCGCGCGGTCGAGGGCCTTTTCGTTCATGCAGGCCCCATAGAAGTCGCCGATTAACTGCTCGGCGCCGCCTTTCGGCCAGTCCTTGCGCTGCGAGACGGCCTCGAGAATGTCCTTGAGTTGCGTCTTGGCTGCCTCGCCCGCCTGCCAGCGCCGGCTCCAGCGGGACATGGACGGCGGAATGGGGTTGTTCGCCCGCCAGGTGCCGTTGGCGTATTGGTGGAAGTCCGTGCACGGATCGGCGCTGCGGTCGAGATCCTCGACGTGAATGCTGGTCTGCTGCGCCTGGGCGCAGACCGCAGCGGTTGCAACGACGGCCAGAGGCAGAACCTTCCTGAGACTCATGACGACCCCGTTCGGCATCCCGTGCCGGTGGATGGTACCGGACCGTACGAGCATCGTTCGTGATCGTTTGATCGCGATCCTGGGGTAAGCTTGCCGGAAGCGGTCACAAGCGAACGTGCTGAGGAGCAAGACCAGTGGCCGTGAAAGGCCGAACGATTCTGCGCATCGTCGCCCTGACGGTCTGCGCGGCGGTGCTCGTATGGCAGCATCTCAACAGCAGGCGCAGCGGGCATGCAGGCGGGGCAGCCGGCGGGTCCCGGACGGGGACGGCGGCCGTGTCTTCACCGCCGCCGGAGAAATCACCGCCGCCGCGCCACTGGCAGCTCGGCACATTGAATCTCACCTCGTGCGAGCTGCCACACTTCCTGAGTGGCGCCACGACGGCGGCGTGGTGCACGGAATTTGACGTCGCCGAGAACCCGGCCCACACGCAAGGCCGCCACATCGGCCTGCATCTGGCCCTGATACGGAGCGAGGCGGCCAAGCCCGCCGCCGACATGGTGGTCATGCTGGCCGGCGGTCCCGGCGAGGCAGCCACGAAGGATTTCGCCGACACGGCCGCGTACGCCGGCGTGCTGAAACACCACGACGTGCTGCTGCTCGATCAGCGCGGCACGGGCAGCTCGCACCCGCTGAGCTGCCAGAAGACCGAGGAGGCGGTGCGCGCGCACGCGGCCGAAAGCGACCTGCCGGGTCCGGACGAGATTGCCAGGCGAGTCGCCCGCTGTCTCGCGGAGGTGCAGACGGGGGCCGATCCGCGCTACTACACCACGACCATCGCCGTCGACGACCTCGAGAAGGTGCGCCAGGCGCTCGGTGCGCCTTCCTTCGATCTGATCGGCGTCTCCTACGGCACTCGCATGGCGCAGCAATATCTCATGCGCCACCGGGAAGCGGTGCGCAGCGCGGTGCTCGACTCGCCGGCTCCCAATCAGCTGCTGCTGGGTGCGGGATTCGCAGCCAGCCTGGAATCGGCTCTGAAGAGCGACTTCGCCGACTGCCTGGCGGCACCGGCCTGCAGGAAGGCGTTCGGCGATCCGATGCAGACGCTCTACAAGCTGCGCGACGGACTGCGCGCGAATCCGCACGAGGTGACGTTCCGCGATCCGCGCACCTTCGAACCCGTTTCCCGCATGGTGACGCCGGGCTCGCTCGTGGGAGTCGTTCGCATCTTTGCCTACGAGCCCGAGACCGCCGCCCTGCTGCCTCTGTCGATCGATGTCGCCGAACACGGTGACTTCGCCCCGCTGCTCGGCCAACAGCGGCTGCTGGACGCCGATCTCGCCGGCGATATCAGCGGCGGTATGGGGATGAGCGTCATCTGCAGCGAGGACGCCGAGCAGCTGCGCGAGCAGTCGCAGGACGCCGGCACCTTGCTCGGCAATCTGCTGGTCGAACAGATCAAAGCGCAGTGCGGGATCTGGCCGCACGGCGCAATGCCAGCCGACTTCCACGCCCCACTACGGAGCGACCGGCCCATCCTGATCCTCTCGGGCGCGCGCGACCCCGTCACGCCGCCAGCGTACGGCGAGGAAATCATGCAGGGACTCAGTAACGCGCGGCATCTGGTGCTCAAAGGTCAGGGGCACGCGGTGCTCGGGCGCGGCTGCATGCCGAAGCTCATCGAGCAGTTCATCGACAATCCGCAGCCCAAGACCCTCGACGCCAGTTGTCTGGAGCGCCTCGGGCCGACGCCGGCATTCGTCAACTTCAGCGGAGCCGCCCCGTGATCCGGGTCGAGGACCTGCGCAAGGCATTCGGCGAGATCCGTGCGGTCGACGGTGTCAGCTTCACGGCGCGCGACGGTGAGATCACCGGTCTCCTTGGGCCCAACGGCGCCGGCAAAACGACGACCCTGCGCATGCTGTATACCCTGATGCGGCCCGACAGCGGTCGGGTGCTGGTCGATGGCATCGACGCCGCCGCCGATCCGCTCGCGGTGCGCAGACGCCTTGGCGTGTTGCCCGATGCGCGTGGCCTCTACAAGCATCTCAGCGCGCGCGAGAACATCGACTACTTCGCCCAGCTGCAGGGCGTACCGGCCGGCGAGGGCGTACGCCGGCGCGAGGCGCTCATCGACGTGCTCGAGATGAGCGACTTCGCCGATCGCCACGCCGAGGGCTACTCGCAGGGGCAGCGCGTGAAAACGGCAATCGCGCGGGCCTTGATACACGACCCGCAAAACGTCCTGCTCGACGAGCCGACCAACGGCCTCGATGTCATGGCCACGCGGCGCATGCGCCAGTTCATGCGCGACTTGCGCACCGCGGGGCGCTGCGTGCTCTTCTCGAGCCATATCATGCAAGAGGTCGCGCAGCTCTGTGACCGCATCGTCGTCATTGCAAAGGGCCGCGTCGTCGCCGACGAGTCGCCCGAAGCGTTGCGCCTGCAGACCGGCGAGTCCAACCTCGAGGAAGCGTTCGTGAAGATCATCGGCAGCGGAGAGGGGCTCGCGGCATGAACGCCTCGCTGGTCGTCCTTCGCAAGGAGATGCGCGAGAACGTGCGGGATAAGCGCACCCTGCTCAATGCCCTGGTCACCGGTCCGCTGATCGCCCCTCTGATGTTCGTCATGATCATGAACGTCGTGATCTCGCGTCAGCTCAGCCAGGCCGAGGGCCCCCTGGAGCTGCCGGTGATCGGTGCAAGTAACGCCCCGAATCTTCTCGAGGCACTGCGCCAGCAGGGCTTCGATCCGCAGCCGCCGGTCGCCGATCCGATTGCTGCCGTGCGCGACCGCACTGCCGCCGCCGTACTGCGCATTCCGAGCGACTTCGGCAAGTCCTGGCAGAAAGGCGACCCGGCGCAGGTCGAGGTGTACTACGACGCCTCGCGGCGCGACATGCAGCAGCCCGTGAACCGCCTGAAAAATATGCTCGAGCGCTACTCGCGCCTCAACGGCGCCATGCGTCTCGTTGCCCGTGGGTTCTCGCCCGCGCTGGCGAACCCGGTCGTCGTCGATGAGCGCGACCAGTCGACGCCGCGATCGCGGGCCGGCGCCTTGTTCTCGATCCTGCCTTACTTCTTCGTGGTCACCGTGTTCATCGGCGGCATGTACCTCGCCATCGACCTCACGGCCGGGGAGCGGGAACGGAAATCGCTGGAGCCGCTGTTCGCCAATCCCGTGCCGCGCTGGCGCATCCTCCTGGGCAAGATCGGTGCGATCTGTGTCTTTTCGGTGAGCAGCCTGCTGATCTGCGTGACGGCGTTCACCGTGGCGGGACGCCTCATTCCCACCGAGAAGCTCGGCATGGACCTTAACCTCGGACCGGCCTTCGCCTTCGAGGTGGTCGCGCTCATGCTGCCGCTCGTGCTGCTCATCGCCGCCGTGCAGACGCTGGTGGCCGCTTTCTCCAGGAGTTACCGCGAGGCGCAGACGTACCTCGGCATCCTCATGCTGGTGCCGGCGCTGCCTTCGGTCCTGCTCAGCGTGATGCCCGTGAAGACGGTCCCGTGGATGTATGCGGTGCCGGTGCTCAGCCAGCAGGTCGGCATTACCGAGCTGCTGACGGGCGGCTCGATGACCGTGGCCCAGGTCATGACGTGCCTGCTGTGCGGTTTCGCGATCGCTGCGCTGGTGCTTGCCGTCACCGCGCGGGTCTACGGCTCGGAGCGGCTGGCAATCTCCGTCTGACGAGGGAGCCTACGCGCCAACGGAGGTTTTCTTGCGGTTTAGCGCTGAACCCGGAATCGATAGGAAGCAGGCCCTCGAGGCAGCCTCGGAGGCTTATGCGGCTAATGATTGGGCCAAAACGGAGAAGCTCTGCCGCGCGATCCTGCAGGCACAGCCAGATAGCTTTGAGGCGCTCAATCTCCTGGGCATCATCAAGGCGCAGTCAGGCCACGTCGAGGAGGCCGCGGATTTATTCAAGCGCGCCGTCGCCGCTCGTCCGCAGGACGCCGCCGCACACAGTAACTACGGCAATGTCTTGTGCGACCTTGGACGCTGGCGAGACGCCGTAGCTCTCTACGAGCGTGCGCTGCAATTGGACCCGCGGTACTGGAAGGCCTGCAACAACCGCGGTCGGGCGCTGCGCGCACTGGGGGAGTTGGACGCCGCTCTGGAGAGCTACGATCGCCTGATCCGTCTGCAGCCGGACGACGGTGAGGCCCACTACAACCGCGCCGTGACGCTTCAGGACCTTAACCGCACCGAGGAGGCCCTGGAAAGCTACGCACGAGCCGTGCGGCTTCTTCCCCGCTTTGCCGAGGCCTACTACAACCGCGGCCTTGCGTTGCATCGGGTGCGGCGTTTCGAGGAGGCAATACACAACTATGATCGTGCGCTGGAGATTGCACCGAGCTTCTCCCAGGCGGCCAACAATCGAGGCACATCCCTGCAGGAGCTTGGGCGCTATGACGAAGCGCTCGCCAGCTACGGGCGCGCTCTGCATGACAATCCCGAGCTCGCCGACGCCTGCAACAATCAAGGACACGCGCTGAAGGATCTCAATCGTCCGCAGGAAGCGCTCCAGTCTTACCAGCGCGCCCTGCAGATCAATCCGGGAATCGACTGGCTCTGCGGGGCGTGGTTGCATACCAAGCTACAGCTGTGTGATTGGGCCGGCCTGGATGCGGCGTTCGTGACACTCACGGCCGAGCTCGGCAAGGGCAGCAAGGTGACACAGCCGTTCACCGTGCTGGCCTTCAGCGACCAACTCACCCTGCAGCGCCGTGCGGCCGAGATCTTCGCGAACGAGAGCGAGCGCCAAAAGCGTCCGCTCCCGGCGCTTCCCGGGAGAACGCGCGCTGAGGTCATCCATATCGGTTACTACTCCGCGGACTTCTATAGTCACGCGACCACGCAACTGATGGCCGGCCTGATCGACCATCATGACCGCACCCGCTTCGCAGTGAGCGCTTTTGCGTTTGGCAGACATGGTCCCGACCAGGTGACCCGTCGACTGGAGCGTTCATTCGATCGATTCGTGGAGGTACACGGGAAATCCGATCGCGAAGTAGCGGAAATCTCGCGCGAGCTCGGCATCGACATCGCGATTGACCTGAAGGGGTTCACCCAGGATTGTCGACCTGGAATCTTTGCGCACCGCGCCGCGCCCATCCAGGTTTCCTACTTAGGCTACCCTGCCACGATGGGCGCTCGATACATGGACTACATCATCGGCGATAGAACAGTGATTCCTGCTGAAGCGCGCGCGGAGTACACCGAGAAGGTGATCTGGCTTCCGCACAGCTACCAGATCAACGACCGGGCAGGAACGGAAGCTCATCAGCGCTTCTCGCGGGCGGAGCTCGGGCTGCCGCAAAGCGGGTTCGTGTTCTGCTGCTTCAACAGCTCCTACAAAATCAATGCGCCGGCTTTCGCAGGATGGATGCGGATCCTGCGCGCGGTACCGAACAGCGTGTTATGGCTGTTGTCCGAGAGCCCCGTCGTCGCCAGGAACCTGGGAGGCGAGGCCGAGCGTCACGCGGTGAGTCGCGAGCGTCTGGTGTTCGCGGCGAACCTCCCGCTCGCGGAACACCTCGCACGTTATCGTGTTGCCGACCTCTTTCTCGACACTTTTCCGTGTGGCGCCCACACGACGGCCAGCGAGGCTCTTTGGTGTGGGCTGCCGGTCGTCACGCGCCTCGGCGCGTCCTTTGTCTCGCGCGTCGCAGCGAGCCTTCTCACGGCGCTGGATCTGCCGCAGCTCATCGCTCCGAGCCAGAGCGCTTATGAAGCGCTGGCGATCTCGCTGGCATCGGAGGCGGTGCGACTGGCGCAGATCAAGGGACGCCTGGAGCAAAACCGCCTCGCCGCGCCGCTGTTCGCTACCGCACTCACCGCGAGATGCCTGGAGACGGCCTATCAGCGCATCTACGAACGCTACCATGCAGGTCTGGGACCCGATCACCTGCAGATAGCGGCGGAGTAGCCCCTCGCGCGCTTGGAGTTCGCTTCGGCGCCGTGAGGGCGCATCAGAACCTTCCTGGTCGGTCCCCGGGGCGCTGGTGAGCGGGGGTCAGGGTCCTTTCGAAGAGGCCGCGGGCGCTTTCGCTGACGTAGTCCTGCCGGAACGTCGCCTCGAGGCGCGCGGAGAGGCCGCAACCGCTGCGGCTCTTGCAGCCAGCGCACGAAAGCCCCCGGCGACGTACGGGGCGAGTCGCTCCAGAACGCTGTCGAGGTCGGTCGCCCGCGTCAGGCTTCCCGAGAGCTTGTCGATA
This sequence comes from uncultured Gammaproteobacteria bacterium, assembly GCA_963802645.1. Taxonomy (GTDB): domain Bacteria; phylum Pseudomonadota; class Gammaproteobacteria; order Steroidobacterales; family Steroidobacteraceae; genus 13-2-20CM-66-19. Next base: position 499,129 of record CAWDJK010000004.1, read on the forward strand.
CGGCCGGTCTCGGCGAACGTGAGGGTCAAGGCGCCGGTGAGGAAATGGTAACCCCAGTAGATTTCCTGCGGCGGAACATCCGGAAGCGCTTCGCGCAGCACCGAGATGAATTTGGCGACCAACGAGTCGAAATGCTGCGACATCAGCGCCGGGCCGAACTCCGGGGAGTTGTTGACGTAGGCGACCAGCGCAAAATAACTCTTCCACCCCGGGCCGCCGCGCGCCGAGCGCTCCAGGAGCGGGTAGGTGAAAGCATGAACGATGGCCTCCAGACTCGGCGTCCCCGGCCGCGCCTGCAGGCGAATCTCGTTCAGCAGCTCGAGGCGCTCGCGGTTCAGTACCTCGGCGCGTCTGCCGAAGACGGCGTCGAATAACGCGCGCTTGCCGCCGAAGTGGTAGCCGACGAGTGCGACGTCGACTCCGGCCGCCTGGGTGATGTCGCGCAGCGAGACACCGTAGAAGCCGCGCTTCGCGAACAGTTTTTCTGCCGCATCGAGGATGCGTTCGCGACCGGGCGTGCCTGCTGACTTACGCGCCATTCTTTTAACGCACCGCAAAAAGTGTGTGGGTTGAGAGTGTCCGGGAAAACGCTCCCCGGCGCAACGCGCCCAGGGCTTGACTTGGCCCTCAACAGTTGTAGAGTAATTCCTCAACATGTGTAGAGTATGAATCCGGGGGGCGCGCATGTCTGAGAACACCCAACATTGGCCTGTCGCCACGCTCGTTGGTCTGACGGCCATCTCTGCCACCTGGCTGGCGCCGCCGGCGCAAGCCCAGACCGCGGCCGCTACCGCGGCCGCTGCCTCGGCCGAAAGCCCCTCTGCGTCTGTGCAGGGAATCCAGGAGGTCGTGGTAACCGCGCGGCGGCGCACTGAGAACCTCGAGGATGTGCCGCTCACCGTCTCGGCCGTGACCGCGGATACGATCCAGACGCAGAACATCACCAGCATCGAGGACCTCAACAGCTTCGTGCCGAACCTGAAGGTCTCCCAGGACCGCGCCACCAGCAGCACGATCAACATTTACATCCGCGGCGTCGGCCAGAGCGATCCGCTGTGGGGTTTCGACCCGGGCGTGGGCGTCTATGTCGACGACGTCTACATGGCGCGCCCGCAGGCCGCGCTCCTCGACGTGCTCGACGTCGAGCGGCTCGAGGTGCTGTCCGGCCCGCAGGGGACCCTCTACGGCAAGAACACCATCGCCGGCGCGCTCAAGTACGTCACCCGCGACATCGACGGACCTGCCAGCCTCACCGCTTCGGCGAGCGCCGGCAACTACGACGAGCGCGACTTCAAGCTGAACGGCTCGCTGCCGCTCATCGCCGATCACGTGTACTTCGGCGTCGCGCTCGGCGACTTCCAGCACGCCGGCTATGGCGAGGTCGTCGCGCAGCCGGGTGTCGCGCCGAGCCCCACCACCGAGATCGGCGCGCAGGTGTCGAACAAGGACATCCTGGTCGGGCGCGCCAATCTCACCATCACGTGGGGCGAGAGCTCGAAACTGCGCATCGTCGCCGACGACATTCTCGACAATTCGAACGCCTCGGGCGGGCAGCGGCTCAACAACTACCTGGTGCCGCAGCTCGGCAACCCGTTCGACGTCTATGACGACATGCCGGTGGACAAGGACTTCTTCCACCGCAACGGCTATTCGGCCACCTACACGCAGAGCCTGACGAGCGCGCTCGACCTCAAGGTGGTCGGCGCCTATTACGAAGGCCACGGCCAGCAGTTCATCAATTTCTCGGAGACGGACCAGAACCTGTTCGAGGTGCCCGGTTTATACAAGGACCACCAGGGATCGGGCGAGGCGCAGCTCACCTTCCATAACGACCTGGTCAAGGCGGTCGGCGGGCTCTTCTACATGGACAGCACCGCCTGTGGCGACTACAACGGCTCGATCGGCACGCTGACCCTGCTCGGCATTCCGGCCTACGACCTCTACATCACCGAGCTGGTAAACGGCTGCGTGCGCACCAAGAGCGAGGCAGTCTACGGCGATACTTCCTGGAAGCTGACCGAGCGGCTCAACCTCGACGCCGGACTGCGTTGGAACGAGGACCAGAAGACCGCCACCGTCTACCAGGCGGACTACGCAAGCGTCGCGCCGACGCAGCTGACGCCCGGCTCGACCTTCTTCGATCCCAACGCCGTGCCCGCGGGATTCTTCCCCGATCCCGGCGTCGTGACCAACTACACCGGCAATCGGGCCTTCGTGAACGTCACCCCGCGCCTCGGATTCGACTACCACTGGACCGAGCGGCTGATGACCTACCTCAGCTACAGCCGCGGCTTCAAGAGCGGGGGCTTCGACATGCGCGGCAACGCGCTGGTGTATCCCGGTACCGAGAACGGCTACAACTCCGAGACCGCGGACAACTACGAGCTCGGCATGAAGTCCACCTGGCTCGACGGCACGCTGCTCGTCAATGCGGACGTGTTCTACGACCCGTACACCGACGCGCAGATCGGCGTGCAGCAGTTCGTCTCGGTCGGCGGGGCGCCCACCAACCTCACCGCGGTGCTGAATGCGGGCAAGCAGATCAACCGCGGCGCGGAGCTGCAGGCGGTGTGGCAGCCGGTCCACCCGCTCACCTTCGCGCTCAACAGCGGCTATCTCGACTCCTACTATGAGGACTACCTCGTCCCGTGCAGCGTTTTCACCGCCGCGCCGGGCTGCGGTCCCGGCGTCGCCAGCGTCAACTACGCCGCCGAGAACCGGCCGCTGAACGCGCCCGCCTGGACGGTGTCGGGCAACGCGCTCTACACCTGGGATCTGCAGCCTGGGAGCGTTACGGCGCGCGTCGGCTACGACTGGCGCGCCTTCACCAAGGTCGCCAACACGACCCCGAGCGTGACCGACCAGCCGGCCTATGGGCTGCTCAACGCCGGCGTTGCGTTCCAGACCGCGGACAAGGCCTGGCGGGTCTCTTTCGACGGCAAGAACCTCACCAACAAGTACTACCGGGTCGCGGGCTACGACTTCGGCGATGCGCCGATCTCGCCCGCCAATTCCTTCATCGGCGGCATCAGCCAGATCGGCTTCTATGGGCCGCCGCGTACCTGGGGAGTCACCGTCCAGTATCACTATTGAGCAGGCGGCGGCAGGCGGCACGCCGATGGGCTGGTTCGTAGCGCCACAGGCGCTGCTGCCCGATCTGGTGGCGCGCCACGCGCGCTGGCGGGGCGCGCGCACCGCGCTCGTCGAGGGCGCGCGGCGACTCACCTGGGCGCAGTTCGAGCGCCATACGGCACAGATCGCCAATGGGTTCCTGACGCAGGGGCTGCCGCGCGGCGCGCGTATCGGTCTGCTGATGGACAACAGCCTCGAGTTCGCCTTGCTGTTGTTCGGCATCATGCGCGCCGGTTGCGTGGCCGTACCCCTGAATGTATCGATCACCGACGAGGCGGTGGTCGGGATGCTCGAGGACGCGGGGGTGCGTGCGATCTGTGCATCGGGCGCACACTGCGCGCGTATTGACGGTGTGGCGCAGCGCTCCGCCGTGGTACGCGGTGCGCTGCGAATCGGATACGGCAGCCCGGGCGCCCCGTGGCTTGAGCTGCTGCCCTGGTATCAGGCTCAAAGCGCAGATCCTCCGCAGGCAGCGATCCATTCGGATGATCTGTGCAACATCATCTATAGCTCCGGCACAACGGGGCATCCCAAGGGGATCGCACACAGCCACCACTGCCGTCTCACCTGGGCAACCGAGCTGGCGCTCGTGCTGCGTTACCGCAGCGACTGCGTGACGCTCTGCTCGCTCGGGCTCTTCTCCAACATCAGCTGGGTGGCAATGCTGGCCACCGTGCTGGTCGGGGGAACGACTGTGGTGATGCCGCACTTTGAGGCACGGGCCTGCGCGACGCTCATCGAGGCCGAGCGCATCACTCACGGCACCTTCGTGCCGGTGCAGCTCGAGCGCATGCTCGCGCTGGAGAACCTCGGCCAGTTCCGGCTCGACAGCCTCGATACACTGATGTGCTGCGGCTCGCCGCTGCCACTCGCGCTGAAACGCGAATTTCCACGCCGCACCGGCTGCACCCTCATCGAGCTCTATGGCTTGACCGAGGGTGTGTGCACGATCCTCGCGCCCGAGGACTTCGAGGCCAAGACGACCTCCGTCGGCAAGCCGTTCCTCGGTACCGATCTCAAGATACTCGACGAACAGGACCGCGAGGTGCCGTCCGGGGTCACCGGCGAGATCGTCGGTCGCGGGCCATTGCTCATGCAGGGCTACTACAACCGCGATGACGCGAGCCTGGAGGCCACCTGGACCGACCCGCAGGGCGAGCGCTGGCTGCGCACCGGCGATCTCGGACAGCTGGACGCAGACGGGTTCCTCTACGTGGTCGACCGGAAGAAGGACATGATCCTCTCGGGCAGTCAGAATGTGTACCCGGCGGACATCGAGCAGGTGATGCGTGATCACCCGGAGATTGCCGACGTCGCAGTCGTGGCTGCGCGCAGCCGTCGATGGGGCGAGACCCCGGTTGCCTTCGTCGTGCGCCGCGCGGGCGGTGCGGCTGCGCGCGAGGCGATCCTCGAGTGGACCAACGCCCGGGTAGGCAAGCAGCAGCGCGTGGCGGATGTTCTCTGGTGTGAAGCACTGCCGCGCAATGCCAATGGTAAGGTTCTCAAGCGCGAACTCCGTGCGCAACTTACGGACGTTGAATACTAGGCTCGCATGTCCACGTGTGGTTACTGGTTCGAAAGTCATGATGGCCTGAGCCTCTTCAGCCGCGTCTACGCCGGCCCGTCGGCAGGCGCGCCGGTGGTGGTGTGTCTTCACGGCCTGATGCGCAACAGCCGCGACTTCGAGGATCTCGCCGTACAGCTTGCAAAGCGCTATCGCGTCATCGTCCCCGATGTTCGTGGCCGTGGACTCTCGGCCCGCGATCCCAAGTCCGAGAACTACCAGATCCCCGTGTACCTGAAGGATCTGGAGATGCTCTTAAGCGGCCTGGGTGTGGAGCGGGCCGCCATTGTCGGTACCTCGATGGGTGGGCTCATGGCGATGGTGTTGGCCGCGATGCAGCCGGCGCGGGTCGGACGCATCGTGCTGAATGATGTGGGTCCGGAAGTGGACCCTGCGGGTCTCGCCCGGATTCGCGGCTACGCGGGCAAGAGCACACCAGTGAGAACCTGGGCTGAGGCCGCCGCGCAGCTGCGCGCGGTGTTCGCAACCGCGTGGCCGGGGATCGAGGCGGCGCGCTGGGAGGTTCTCGCGCACCGCAGTCATCGCGCCACACCATCCGGCAGCATCGAAGCTGACGCGGACCCGCGCATCGGCGATGTGGTACGCGAGTCGGCGAGCGCCGCGCCCGACCTCTGGCCTTTGTGGCGTGCCCTGGAGCGAGTCCCGATGCTGGTTCTGCGGGGCGCGCTGTCGGACGTTCTGAGCGAAGCGACCGTCGCGCGCATGCAGCGCGAGAAACCGGACCTGCAGGCGGTGACGGTTGCCAACCGCGGACACGCGCCGCTGCTCGATGAACCCGAGAGCCTCGCAGCGATCGAGGCCTTTCTCGCTCCAGGGCAGCCCGGATCGCAGCCGTGAGTGAGACGGCCTCGCCCCGGGCTGCGCCGCCTGTGGCGCGCGAGCACCACGGCGGCTATGCGCTCTATGTGCTCGGCTTCCTGACGCTCGTCTACGTCACCAACTTCATCGACCGCATCGTGCTCGGGATCCTGGTGGCGCCGATCAAAGCGGAGCTGCATCTCAGTGACAGCCAGCTCGGCCTCCTCGGCGGCACGGCCTTCGCGCTCTTTTATACCGCTCTCGGCATCCCCATCGGCTGGTATGCGGATCGTACCAATCGTGTGCGCATCATGACGGCCGCTCTCGTCTGCTGGAGCCTGTTCACGGCCTTGACCGGATTTGCCCATAGCTTCCTCATCCTCTTTCTGGCCCGACTCGGTGTCGGGATAGGGGAGGCCGGCGGCGTGGCGCCCGCCTATGCATTGATCACGGACTACTTTCGGCCTGCCGCGCGCGCCCGGGTGTTGGGTTTCTACTCGCTCGGCATCCCGATCGGCAGTGCGTGCGGGTACCTGCTGGGAGGCTACCTCACGACGGCCTTCACATGGCGCGTCGCATTCGTGTGGCTGGGCGGTGTCGGGGTACTGCTCGCCCCGATCTTTCTGGCGACGATCCGCGAACCCGGGCGTGGAACGTACGACGATTCACCACGCGCAGGTCCGGCGCCGGCGCTTTCGGGGGTCTGGCGGCTGCTCGCGGCCAAGCCCGCCTTCTGGCTGCTGTCTCTTGGGGCGGGCTGCGGCTCGATCATGGGTTACGGGCTGCTGTTCTGGCTGCCATCGTTCTTCATGCGCAGCGACGGCCTGAGTGTGCTGGCCGTGTCGCGGCTGCTCGGCGCGCTGCTGATATTCGGTGGAATTCCGGGCATCCTTCTGGGCAGCTACATGGCCGACCGGGTCGGTCGGCGGGATCGGCGCGCCTACGCCGTGGTGCCGGCGCTGGCATTCCTTTGCATTCTTCCCTGCTATGCCATCGGCACCATGCTGCCCATGGGGCCGGCCGCGTTTCTGTTCTTCCTGGTGCCTGCTGCTTTGCAGCTGGTGTGGCTGGGCCCGGTCATCATGGCCATTCAACAACTCGTGCCGCCCACGATGCGGTCTGTCGCTTCCGCCATCTTCCTGTTCATTAATAACCTGCTGGGCCTGGGGCTCGGCGCGCTCATCATCGGGCTCGCTTCGGACCAGTTAGCCGCGCGGTTCGGAAGCGCCTCCCTGCGCTACGCGATTCTGGGGGGCACCGTGTTCTACGTTCTCGCGGCTGGATTTTTTCTTGCCGCCGCTTCCCGACTGGATCGCGACTTCGAGGGTCCGGCGAGGGGCTGTGAAACTACCTGATGCATTCCGGTGCACCCTGGCCGTAGACTCAATCCCAGGACGAGCCGCTGAGAGCTTCTCGAGTGACGAGGCCAACGGGACTTCAGTCAGTGCTGGGAGAGTCACCGGTGCGCAGTCGCGCACCGCCGCGCATGCGCCACTTTGGACACCGGCACTGAAGCGTCGGTAGCCGGCGGGCTCACTTCCCAAGCCGCCGCCGAGCGGCTCGCCCAGTATGGCCCCAACGATCCGGTGGTCCGCAAACGACGGTCAGCGGTCGTCGATTTCCTGCGTCTGTTTCTCAATCCACTGGTGCTGGTACTGCTGATCGCGGCCACCGCCTCGGCCGCCCTCGGTGATGCGATCGATGCAGGCATCATTTTTGCCATTGTCATCCTCAGCAACACCCTTGACTTTGTGCAGACACGCCGCTCGCAGAAGGCCGTCGAGAAGCTGCAAGCGCAAGTGGCTTCAACGGCCACCGTGCTGCGCGACGGGCGATGGGTCGAGATTCTCCGTACCCGGATAGTTCCGGGCGATGTCGTACGGCTGTCGGCCGGCGACATGGCACCCGCGGACGCGAGGCTGTTGGAATCACGCGATCTTTACGTTCAGCAGGCGGCACTGACCGGGGAATCGCTGCCGGCGGAGAAGCAGGCCCGCGGCGAGGCCGTCTCAACCAATCCTGATGCCGAGAACATGGTGTTTCTCGGCACCTCGGTCGTCAGCGGCACGGCCCGGGCGGTCATCGTCACGACGGGTGCCGCGACGGCATTCGGGGACATCGCCGCACGACTTGCGGCGCCGCCGGAGCCCACGGCGTTCGAGCATGGACTGAAAGACTTCAGTTTGTTTCTGACCCGCACTGTCTTCTTTCTCGTGCTCTTTCTGGTCGTGGCCGGCCTGCTCAAGCACCGCGATCCCTTTCAGTCATTGCTGTTTGCCGTGGCGCTGGCCGTCGGGCTGACCCCCGAGTTCCTGCCGATGATCGTCTCGGTCACGCTCGCGAACGGGGCGCGGGCGATGGCGCGCAAGAAGGTGATCGTCAAGCACCTGGCCGCGATCCAGAACTTCGGCAGCATCGATGTGCTCTGCAGCGACAAGACGGGCACGATCACCAGCGGTCACATGGACCTCGATCGATGTCTCGACCCCTGGGGAGAGCCCTCCGACCGGGTGCTGACCCTGGCAAGGCTCAACAGTGAGAACCAAACCGGGATCCGCAGCCCGCTCGATGAGGCGATTCTTCGCACTGCGCAGACTGCGGAAGAAAATGGCTATCAGAAGCGCGATGAGATCCCATATGACTTCGAGCGTCGCCGGCTGTCCGTCGTGCTCGAGCACGAGTCGCGTCGGTTGCTGATCACCAAGGGTGCGCCCGAAGGGGTGCTCGAGCGCACCGTGTCGGTGGAGCGGGAGGGGCAGGTGTTGCCGCTCGATAGTGAGCTGCGCACACGCTGCCAGCAGAGCTTTTCAGAGCTCAGCCGCAAGGGACTGCGAGTGCTGGCAGTCGCCTACGTGATGGTCGAGACCCGAGCCAGTTATTCCGCAGCCGATGAACGCAATTTCACCCTTGCCGGCTTTGTCACCTTTGCCGACAAGCCCCTCCCGGATGCGGCTGCGGCACTCGCCGGATTACGCGAGGCCGGCGTCCGCGTGAAGATCATCACGGGTGACAGTGATCTGGTGACCTGGCAGGTGTGCACGCAGGTGGGGTTGGATCCGGGAAAGATCGTCCTCGGCGAGGAAATCGAGAAGATGACGGATCCTGCGCTGCAGGCGGTAGCGGAGGAAACCACAGTGTTCGCGCGCGCATCGCCCGCGCAGAAGAACCGTATATTGCTGGCGCTGAAGCATCGCGGCCACGTGGTCGGCTTCATGGGCGATGGCATCAACGATGCGCCCTCGCTCCATGCGGCGGATGTCGGCATCTCGGTGGCCTCCGCGGTGGATGTGGCGCGTGAGGCCGCGGACATCATCCTGGTCGAGCCGGGGCTCGAGGTGCTGACGAGCGGCATCCTCGAGGGACGCAAGGCCTTTGGCAACGTCATGAAGTACCTGCTCATGGGGACCAGCTCGAACTTCGGCAATATGTTCAGCATGGCTGGCGCCTCGACCTTCCTGCCATTCCTGCCGATGCTGCCGACGCAGATCCTGTTGAACAACTTCCTCTACGACGTCTCGCAGCTCACCATTCCGACCGACAACGTCGATGCGGACCTGATCCGCAAGCCCCGCCAGTGGGATATCGGTCTGATACGCAAGTTCATGCTCTACGTCGGTCCCATCAGCTCCGTCTTCGACTTCCTCACATTCTATGTGCTGCTGCACTTCTTCAGCGCCCGTGAGCCGTTCTTTCATACCGGCTGGTTCGTCGAGTCGTTAGCGACGCAAACACTGGTGATCTATGTGATCCGCACGACGGGCAATCCCTTTGAGAGCAGGCCCAGCCGGGCGCTGCTCATCACTACTCTGCTGGTGGTGGCCGTCGGTGCGCTGCTTCCCTTCAGCAGACTCGCCGAGCCACTCGGATTGGTTCCGTTGAGCGGCACTTTCTACCTCTTCGTGGCAGTGGCAACGCTCGTGTACATGCTGATCGTGCAGCTCGCCAAGCGGTTGCTGTTGCGGGAGGTTGAGACTGCCTCGCCGGCGGTCGTGAGCCGCTGAGTCGCCTGGCCTGTGAACCGGCGTCGAAGTTTGACCAGGGTTTTGGCTCAACCGGCGCCGAAGGCGGACCAGCGCGCCACACCGCCATTTCTCGATGAGGATCTGAAGGTCGTCGCATCCGCCCCGCGACGCCGGTTTACATCCCGGGAGTCAGCAGGGTTCGAGAACCTCCGGCGATTGGGGCACATTGCAGGCCGGTGCACGGGACCGCAAGCCGTTGCAAACGGTAGCGGGGGCAGGATTACGCCTCTGTTTTGCGGCCGTGGTGGACCTGCGGCAGGCGGCGTGAAGTGGTAGCCGGGTGAGGACTCGGCATCTCCCGCGCACCCCATGCCGCAGGACAACTCACCCGACGCGGGTGATTAAGATCAGATTAACGCAGCATTAAAGAGGCTGGGGCCCGCGCGGTAACAGGGTAGGCTGCGAATCGTTATGAACATCCGTCCGCTCGCGGTCTGCCCGTTGATCCTTAGCTTCTTTTCGTTGCACGTCGCATTGCTTGCCGGGTGCGTTGCAACGCCGCCGAAAGGTGTGGACCTGCAACGCCTTCCGGACGTTCCTGACGGCTACGCCAATGTCTATTTCATCAGGACGTCCCCCGAATGGCCGCAGTTTTGGCCCTCAGTGCTCTTGAACGGACAGCGTGCTGCGCCGCTTCCGCAAGGCACATTTAGCGTAGTTGCGGTGAAGCCGGGTAGTTATGCAGTGACTATGGAAAAGACACAGTCCTGGGATCGGGCATGGACTGGGGAAGGCGAAATCAACGTTGAAGCAGGACAGACTTATTACTTGAAGTTAGAGTTTACAGTCCGAGTAAATGTTCTCCGTGATTGTGGCGGTAGCCTTGGGAACATAGACTGCTGGTGGGATGATAACAGCGTAGTGACAGAGGAGTACTGGAGTGAGATCGATGCGCAACGCGCGCTCACTTTGCTGCAGCCGGGAGGGCAGTACGCATTGCAGTACGTTCAACCCTTTAACACCCAACTTCCGTTGAGCGCTGCCGGGACCGCCGACGGCCAGCAGTGATCGAGGCAAGACCCCACTCGCCGCCATTCCACGCGTGATCAAAGCGTCGGCCGATCATTCGCAGGGGTAGAGACGCCGCCTGGAGCGCCGTGAAATGGCAGCGGGGGCGCGCTTTTGTGCCCATCTGGACGTGCGCCTCGGCAGAAGACCCAATCGTGCACGGCGTGAAGGTGCTGGGTGCTGACTTCAGTCTGAGATCGGCGCCGGCGCGAGAAACGCGCCCGGGTGCGCCGGGTCCTGAAGTCGAATGAGCACGCCCGAGCCCTGCGCGATGACGAGGTCAGCCTTGCCGTCGCCGTTGATGTCCGCGACTGCTACCGCCGGCCGGATCCTGCAGGTATACGGCGACGAAACCCGGGTGAGGTGGCGCTCCCGAAACGGAGGAGTAGGCGGCGACGACCACATCGGGCAGTCCGTCGCCGTCGAGGTCTGCGACGGCGACCGCGCCGTAAGAGAGATTAGTGGGCGGTGGTGGTGGTGACCCGCCACCACCGCCGCCACCGCATCCGGAAAGTGAGATCAGGCTCCCCAATAGCTACGCGGGCCAACTGCCTGTTGGGTTTGATGGCCGTCTCATGAGGCGAATCTAGAAGCCGTCAGCGTGACGCTGCAATCAGGACTAGTGCTTAAGCGTCGCGGCCATCGCTGTGCCGCGTAACGAATGACCCCGGACCGCAGCTGCCAGCACCTCGGGTGCGGCGTACAGACTAATACGGATGGCGGCTTGGCCGAGTTGAACGCAGCATCAATAGCAACAGGGTTTCGAGGGCAGGTCAATGGAGCATCGCTGGGGACGACGGCTTTCGACGAAGATGCCGGTACGATTGAGATGCATGCAGCCGCGTGACAGCGGTTGCAGGTGTCTTGGTTGCCTGGACAGTGTCAGCGCCAGTGGAGCATTGATCAGAACGGAGATCGGTATCCACCCTGCGCCCCATGTCGTCGTCGAGACGTTGGCCCCGGCTCTCGGGCTGCAGAGTCGCGAGCTCCCGGCTTCTATCGTTCGAGCGAGCTCCGGCGAGATATCGGTCGAGTGGATGGAGTTTGCATCAACGGGCGTGTCCGCGGTGATGATTGAAACCCTGCTGAACAGCGGAGGAGGCGAGGGCGCGCGCCCGATGCCCACTCTCGGCCGGGTCCGCTTCTGTGCGTTGGCCTCCGCTACGCCCGCATGAATGCGCAGCCGAGTCCCAGTCGCCGATCAGAGCGAAGCGCGTTTTTGCAATCTCGAACCTTATAACCACCCTGACGCCGATCGGTCATTGGGCAGCAGGCGGCGTGCTCCGCCAACGCGTGGGTCATTTCCCATACTCGAGCGGCCGCGCATGGCCAAGAATGCAAATGTTGGGGCAACGGGCGACACACGTACTGAAGCACCCCGGGGCATTTGCCATTCAGGTGCTGAAGAGTTTTCGTGCAAATCAGGGCTTGCTATTGGCAGGCGCGGTTGCCTACTACGCAAGGTCCGTGATCCTCCATCATCGCGTCGCAATCCGCAGGCGCCACTTTCTGGTCTCGGCGGTGATTCCGTACTGCTACATTCTCTTGCTCGGACTTGGACTGTTACTGGTGACCTTTGTTGCTGGGAGCCTGAAGGCCATGGGACACGCACAGGTCGAGTTCCTCGGACGCAGCTGGTCGCTTGGTGGTATGTCGGGCCAGCGACACCGCTGAAGGTCCTCGCAAAGAGAGCGCTGCACTGAGATTGAGTGGCTGCAGAGCTGGCCGCCACTCGCACTGTGCTATTTCCGACCTCGGGACGGCACCCGCTGCCTGCGGCTCGATACTTTCTTTCCCGAGCGGATGTGGGTCCGCGCCGCGCGGCGCGGCGGGGTCGCAAGCGCCCCGAACGGATCGTCGGAACGAACGCGTGGCAGAGCTTTGACGGCCGCGAGGAATCCGGGCCAGGCGCGACTCGCTGCACCTCCGGTAAGCCGGGAATACAGTTGCGCCAGCACGCCACTGGTCCCCAGAGACACCATCGCCGGTGCAATGCGCTTCAGTGGGTACCCAGGCTTTTGCAGCCAGGAGAGAAAGGCCATGCCGCACCCGGTACTGATCTCGTTCTGGTCGGTATTGTCGGTGCGCGTCACGTAGTCCGGCATTCCCGCCTGAGCCCATGCGGGTGCACTTGCGAAGTCTGCCAGGGCATTGTTACCGACGACCGCCGCGCACCAGCGGGACAGGGCCTCCCCCGTACTGACCCCGCAGAGATTACCGCCCATCGCGCACTCACTGAGCTCGGCCTCGAAGAGTGCAGAGACCCGCGCAGCGTTGCCGAAGGATGCGCAAACCTCGATGTTGCCGCCGTCGGTGAAATCACAGGCATTGTGGTCGGCTCCTCCGGTACCGTCCGTGCGGCCGTCGAGCGCGAACACAATCACGTTTACGGGCTGACTGGGCGTTCCGAAGATCGCGACGTTCGCGTTGACGACCCGATCGGCATCCGCGAGCAGGTCCGTGGCGTTCTGCATCGCAGGCGTGCCCAGGGAAGGGTCGACGTACACCGAGACCTGTCCAACCGCGCTTGTGCCGACGTAGTGTGCTGAACCGGCGAAGCTCGGCCAAACAGGCACTGGTGCAATTCGCCGAAGACGGTGACTCATGGGCAGGCCTCGCCGAACAGTTGAAGGACCATCGCACCAGAACAGGACGGCCGCAATGCGTCGCATTAAGCCGACGCGTTCGGCGGCAAGGTGCCGTTACGGCCGGGCACGCCAAAGCCCGGTGAGCGGCCATTGCTGATCGCCCGAGGGACTCGGGCGGTATTGACCCACTGCTGCCAGCTACGCGCGTCTGCTTTCGGGGGCCGTCCCGAAGATGAAGCTCGATCAATGCAACATTAAAACGGTATGGAAACCTGCGAGGAGAACTACAATCCAACTGTTAGATAGCTCCGATGGAAGCCCGCCTTCACACAAGGTCGTTCGAGGCGCTCGATCTGGAGTCCGCCGACATGCGACGCTGCCCCAATTCCAGCGCGCATCTCCGCGGCCGCTCACGGCGCACGCCCCACCGTGGTTTGCGGGGCGCGGCTTGCGAGCACCACGCTGACGAGAACGCCGGCGATGACCACGAGGTCAAATTCGAGCGGTAGCCGGAAGAAATAACGGGCGATGATCGCTGCGTGCACGGCTACCGCGACGGCGACGCATCCGCCGAAGCGCCTTACCTGCCCTGGCTGCTCTGCGAGCCCCGACGTCAGCCAGAGCACCAGCGCGATGAAGAGCGCAAACACAACCGCAAGTAGCCCGTAGCCGTAATAGAGATCCCAATAGCTGTGCGGTGCAAAGCCGCCAAAGTCGAACGATTGCGCACGCATCGCCTCGACCACCGCGACCTCTGCCGCGCCATGACGCGGCCGCGCGTTTAGAAAGATTGCGGCGTGACCGAGCCCCTGGATAAGCGCTACGGCTGCGGTTAACCGTAATGCCAAACGAACGCGCGAAGCGGATGAGTTCATGCAGCACCTACATGCGGCTTAGCCGCCGACCAGGCGAGCCAGACAAGACCTTGACGTGCAGTTGCAAGTACAGCCTGCACAGGCTAGCGACCTTCCGCCGATTCAGCCAGTCGAAGGGTCGGCAGGCCGATGAGATGATTACTGAAGGTCACGGACGGGCCGGAAGCAGGCATCACGACCGTGAACCGGCGTACCTAAAAGCCGCCATTCCGCGCGTCGGCTGTCGCTGAGCGCGACCAGCTCTCGCGGCCCGATGCAGGCGTGGCAGTTGCGCCAGCCGGCGGCCCCGACGTGACCGTGCAGCTGGTCGGTCAGCGGATCACTTCTCGCACCGGACAGCTCGGGGCTGAAGGCGGCACACCCGAGCCGAGAAGCGGCGCCCACGAGGCCGCGTAACAGGCCCCGTGAGCGCCTGATCACGGCGCCGGTTCGGACGGTCATCCGTGACTGGTGCGCACGCTACGGCGCGGCAGCAGCGCCCCGCTATCGCCCCGAAGAGGGTGGGATAGACGTGCTTCTCGAGACAGTTCCCTGTCGGACTGACCAGAAACGCGCCGCCCTAGGTCGCGCGGCGCTGCCGGGCCGCGCTGTACTGCATGGACGTTCCCGATGACTAGCTGCGACGACTGGTTCTCGCGCCTTCTCGCTGCTTTTGGGCACGTCCCCGACACTGTTTGGGCGGCGGTGATTGCCTCTGGCATCACGCTCTTCGGCGTCTACCTGGCCAACAGGAATTCGCGCGCGCATTTGCGGATGCAGATCGAGGCGAGCGAGAAGGAGGCCGCCCGTGCTCGCCTATTCGAGATGCGCCGCAACGTATACCTCGAGGGCGCCGAGGCTATCGCGCGAGCGAACTCAACACTGGGCCGCATGGCAGACCTTGACCTGCCAAATACCCAGATCACCCAGGTTGTACTGGAACTCATCGCGCGCCTCGCGAAGGTTCAGGCTATCGCAACCCCCGAAACGGTGCAGGCCGCCGTGGACTACCTATCGACTTTCGGCGAGTGTCAAGCCGCCTTGTGGCCACAGCGTTGGCAACTCCTCGGACGCGCTCGACTCATCGCCAGCACTGAGCAGCAGCTCGCGACCTGGGTTGCCGATAGAGATCGGTGGATGGAGCAGATTAAGCACGCCAACGTTGAAGGAGCTTCGACCGCGCGCCCAGCAATCTATAATGGCCTGTGGCTCCAATATAACAATGCCGAGAGCTTCCGCGCCAAGACCGCGGAACAACTTGGGGCCCTGTGGCGGGTTCAAACACATGAGCAGCTTGAATTTCTCGATGTCTGCCTGAGCCAGACGGTTCCGATGCTCCAGGTTCTCCCGACGGTGTTGACGCGGGTGCGGTCTGAGCTGGAGCTCCCCGGCGATGAAGCCACCTTCCTGCGGATCCTCACTGAGGCAGCGCAACGGCAGGGAACAGCGGCTCGCGAGCTAGCAAAAAAGGCCCGCGAACTAGCCGCTCACCAGCAACCAGCCGTTGCACCGGAGGCTCCTGAGCGGCCTCCGCCACAACCGCCGCCGGCGCCGGTGGGGCAGTAGGGTCGTAGCGCGCGCATGATAGGTCGCCCCACCGTTTTCATCCTCGGCGCTGGCACGAGCATTCCATACGGTTTTCCAGGCGGCGAGCAGATGCTGCTCGACGCGCGCCGGTTCAACGTCCCGACGATGCAGCAGAAGCTGCACATGCCGGAGCTGAACGACGCGGCGAAGGCGCTCATAGAAGCACTGCAGCGTACCAATGACGCCTCGCTGGACACGTTGCTCGAGCTGCGGCCGGACATCACGGAGGTCGGCAAGCGACTGATCGCGGCGCTTGTCCTGGAGTACGAATTCAACTCGCCCGCGCGGTATCCATCACCGAAGGACGACTGGATCACTACAGTGTTCGGTGAGCTCACGCGTGGCACGACATGCCTCGAGGACTTCGGACCGCGCAACAACCCCATTGTGTTTATCACCTACAACTACGACCGGCTGCTTGAGTACAGGTTGAGCGGAGCGCTGGCGTCTCACTACGGGCGCCCCATGGCTGAATGCATCGCAACGCTGAAACAGATCCCGATCGTCCACCTGCACGGCGATCCCGGGGCGCTGCCTGGGTTCGATTTGGACAAAGACACGGTGCCGTTCGGACCCCGCCCAGGGGCGACCGAGGCCTTCGCCAAGCTCGCCGACCGCGCCGCGCAGCGCATCGTGATCGTGCACGAAGCCAAGGAGGAGACGGGGGCGTTCGAGCAGGCGCGGCACCTCCTGCAAAGCACCGAGCAGATCGTGATGCTCGGATTCGGCTACGGGGAAAAGAATCTGGCCAGACTGCAACCCCGACGCTGGAGGGGTCATTTCATGGGGACGGTGTTTGGTCTCAACCGGAGCCAGATCGAGTACGCAGTTAGGAAGCCATTCAGGGCCGCAGGTCACGAGGTGGCAATCGGCGAGCCAACCGAGGGCACCCGCGAGTTCCTCGATAACCGACTTCAGATTTTTCGGGAGCGCGGCTGACTGCCGCTCACGCCGCCTGCAGCAGCTCGATCCGCTTTCGCCGCCCACGCCTCCCTGGTTCGAGCAGTGCCTGGTAGCGTGCCGACGTCGGCGTCCCGCAGGAGCTCTGGGATCGCGTCAAGGCGCGCCAGCACCGCCGCACCGCCTCGATCGGCGAGAAGGTGAAGGTGGGTGTGCGACGCGATCGTGCGGCGCGCACCGGGCGCGAGCCCAAGTACGCCTTCTCGGGACTGCTGCGGTGCTGCGACTGCGGCCGGCCCTTCGTGATGGCGGGCAAGCATCACTACGCGTGCTCGAGTCGGATCTACGGCGGCACCGCGGCCTGCCGCAATGACGCCTATCTTCCGCGCGAGGTGATCGAGCCGGGCCTCGCCGCGGGGATCAAGCGCGAGCTCGCAGTCCCCGAGGTCATCGAGGACCTGCAGCGCCGCGTGCGGGTGAAGCTCAGGTCCCTGGTGCCCACGACACCTGATCGCCGCGCGGAGCTCGTGAAGCTCGAGCGTGAGGTCGAGAACCTGGCCGAGGCGATCGCCACCGGCGGCTTACGCCGCTCGCCGACACTGGTCTCGTCCTCGAGGCCGACAGCGGATATCTCGAATGCGGGATCCTCAGCGCGGCCGGCGTCGCTGTGTCCCGTCAAATAAGTTTGGTAGCGGGGGCATGATCTGTACTAATAGTACGGCGGTCGTCCACTTCCCCAATATCGATCGCCGCAAAATCCGGGGGAGGAAATTCCAAGCCATTGCGGCCGGGGACACCCGCTGACGGCGGACAATCTGCGAATCGAGCAGCGATGGCGCTGCCTGCAATGCGGGCGCGAGCGCGCCGCGGCATTTCGCCGTCGAAACGGTCGCGCGGACTGAGGGTCTTCATGACCTCCAGGGTAGGGCGGACGGGATCCGACGAACAGGGGCGCGACTATCGGGTTCGCCCCGACTCGGCTGGTGCAGGGTTCGTATCCTGGATCAGCCGAGCGCCGCAACGCACCGCTTTGCATCGGACTGCCTCACCGGGACATTCAACGGAGGTCCGCGCCATCCATCTCCTTGCGGCCACAAGCAGCCGATCACGCTGCGGTTTCAATTTTCCCGATTGCGGTCGCTGAGTTCGCAGGGGAGTCTTGCAGAGCCTGGCTCAGACGGCAGGGAAGCGATTTGACTGCCGCGTTGCTGCACGGGGTACCATTGACCGAAACAGGGGGTAGGTGACGCTCTCAGAAAGCGCCCCAGCGTGCACGACAACGAATAAGGCTTGGGGTCAAATGCCCGTGACGGAGCCCTCGCGCGCTGTGTTTCTCAGCTACGCCTCTGAGGATGCGCAGGCGGCGCAGAGGATTTGCGAGGCATTGCGCGCCGCCGGCATCGAGGTCTGGTTCGACCAGAGCGAGCTTCGGGGCGGGGATGTGTGGGACCAGTCGATCCGCAAGCACATCAAGACCTGCGCCCTGTTCCTCCCGGTGATCTCGCAGACCACGCACGATCGCCGTGAGGGCTACTTCCGCCTCGAATGGAAGCTGGCGATTGATCGCTCTCACCTTATGGATGCGAACCTGGCCTTCCTGTTGCCCGTCGTCATCGATGACACGCGCGATGATGATGAACGGGTGCCGGAGCGGTTTCGAGAGGTGCAATGGACGCGCCTGCCGGGAGGCAAGACGCAGCCCACTTTCGTCGAGCGTGTGCAGCGGCTGATGTCGGGCGATGCCTCAAGTGCACTCCGGACAGCTAGTTCCGGGACGCTACCCAGCGGGAGGCGCTCCGCAACCTCGTGGAGTCCAAAGCGCGCCCTACCTGTAGCCGTCGCCTTTGGTGTGTTGGCTGCGACGACGGCCTACTTCGCCATCCATAAGACCTGGACCTCGAAGCCGGCGGCCTTGACACACTTGACTCCGCCTGCAGCAACCTCCATTGCAGTGCTCCCGCTTGCGAACGAAAGTGGGGAGGCGGGTCAGCAGTACTTTTCGGACGGGATCTCAGAGGATCTGATCACCGCGCTCTCGCAGTTCCCGGGGCTCAAGGTGATCGGGCGCACTTCGGCGTTTCAGTTTAGAGATTCCAAGGAGGACAGCCGCAGTATCGGTGCAAAGCTCGGGGTGGCGCATCTGCTCGAGGGGAGCGTGCGGCGCTCGGGCGAGACTGTGCGGGTGAGCGCGGAGCTCATTGACGCCGCTGACGGGACCACACAGTGGTCGGAGCGCTACGACCGGCCGTACAAAGATCTCTTTGCATTACAGGATGAGATCACGCGCGCGGTGGCGGGGGCACTGAAGACCAAGCTCCTGCCGGCTGAGCATGCGGCGGCGCAGAGCGAGCAGCCCCCGAGCGGGAATCTGGAGGCCTACAATGCACTGCTGCAGGGCCGGTTCTATGCCCCCCGCGGTACGGAAGGCGACGATCGCAAGGCGATCGAATTCTTCGCGCAGGCCACCCGGCTCGATCCGCGTTATGCGCTCGCATGGAGTGAGCAATCGAAGGCCTGGATCGCCCTCAATGGGGACTTCCTCGAAGGTGCAGCGGCGCAGGAGGCGTATGCGAAGGCGCGTGAGGCGGCCGACCGTGCGCTCGCCCTCTCACCCGACCTTGCGGCCGCGCACAATGCCCGGGGTGATGTGCTTCAGCTCGTCGACTTCGATTGGCACGGAGCGGAGGCGGAGTATCGGCGTGCGCTGGAGCTTTCTCCCAATGACGCCCGGGCGAAGTTCAATCTCGGGAGTGCGCTCGCTTCTTTCGGTGAGATGGATCAGGCGATCGAGCTTACGCGGCAGGCGCTCGTGACGGAGCCACTGCGGGCCTGGGGGTACAAGGCACTCGCCACGTATTTGTTGGGACTTCACCGCCTCGATGAGGCCGAGCGGGCGATCAATAAGGCCGTCGAGCTGCAGCCTGCTTCGGAGCCCTATCGATCATGGCTCACGGTCATCGAGATTCAGCGCGGTAACGCGCCGGCAGCGCTCGAGGCCGCGCAGCAGGAGCCTCCCGGAATATTTCGGGACATGTCGCTCGCGTTCGCGCGGCAGATCGGTGGCGACCGGAGCGCGGCCGATGCGGCGCTTAGGACGCTGATCGAGAAGCAGGCGAACAATGATGCTTATCAAATCGCTGAGGTTTACGCGCTGCGAAACGACGCCAGGGCAACCTTCGAGTGGCTCGATAGGGCCTGGAATAACCGCGATCCGGGCATCCAGTACCTTCTCTTCGACCCCTTCATTCTGCGCTACAAGGACGATCCGCGCTTTGCCGCGTTCTGTCGCAAGGTGGGCCTGCCGGCACCGACAGAGAGTGCGTCGCGCAAGTCCACATGACCCTGTGCCACGGCAGATGTCCGCTCTTCGCAACCTGAGTGGCGGCTCTTGGGAATGGGGACCGTCAACAACGGGTCGATTGCTGACGTCGCTGCGAGCCAACTCAATGGTAGCGGGGGGTGTTTCGTGAATTTCCGACTGCCGCTGGTAGCGCATAGTTTCCGGAAGGTCGCAGCGGCTGGCTGCGTTCGGGACCGACTCGACACGAATTGCGTGCGTACGAACTAATACGGATGGTTACGTAGCCGGGTCGGACGCAGGATAAACGGCGGACAGGACTTAAGTGGAGAAGGCAATGGAATATCGCTGGGGCCATCGGCTTTCGACCAATATACCGGTGCGACTGAGATGTATTCAGTCACGTGACAGTGGTTGCCGGTGCTTAGGTTTCCTGGAGAACGTCAGTGCAAGTGGAGCGGTGGTCCGAACGGAGTTCGGTATCTGCCCTGCGCCGCATGTCGTCGTCGAGACGCTAGCCCCAGCTCTTGGCCTGCAGGACCGCGAGCTTCCGGCTGATGTCGTTCGAGTGAGCTGCGGCAAGATAGCCGTCGAGTGGACGGAGTTTGCATCAACTGGCGTGTCCGCGGTGATGACGGAGACCATGCTGAACAGCAGAGGAGGCGACGGCGAGCGCCCGATGCCCAGTCTCGGCCGCATTCGCTTCTGTGCGTTGGCTTCCTCTACGGGCGCATAAACCGTATCCGAGTCCTAACGCCGAACAGCAGCGCCTGAGCCACCGCATTGATGTACGCGCGAGTTTTCGGCTGCGTACATATGGTAGCGGGGGCTCCGCTTATGGTGTTGTTTGCTGGGACTTGCGCGCCGGAGAAAACATAGGGAGATCGATGCGTGTCCGCCTCATCCGTCTCCTTGCGGCCCTGCCCTGCGGGTGACGATTGCGCTTGCTCCCCATAACCAGCGCCCGTCGCGGCAAAAAGGGGAGGGAAGAGCCACCCAAGCCTGCAGCGGTTGAGTCGTCCCATGCCCTCGAAGATACGCCAGGATTCTGGTGTTCTGAATGTCCGGTTCCGCCAGCCATGAACGACAGCTTTGCTGACGGCACAGTGTCCGAAACGGGGTCGCAAGCGGCCCTTCGGCGGCCGCTTATTCGAACGGATTCAGCACCCGCACGTCGAAACGGGAGAAGTCCCGCACGTTGCGCGTAACAACAGTCAGATCGTGCACGAGAGCCGTTGCTGCAATCATGGCGTCTTCGTAGACGGTGCTGGACTGGCGATGCATGAGCTTGGCCCATCGGCGAAAGCACGCGGCGTCCATCGCGAGTACATTGTATGAATCCGCCACTTGATCAGCCCATGCCTCGAGTTCCTCTGCCTTGGCCGGGTCCTGAGTGCGAGTCACCTCGATGCCGGCCTGGATCTCTCCGACCGTTACTGCGGAAAGATGCAGATCGGAGTCCTCGACGTCCTGAAGCCAAGCAATCACTTTTGGATTCGGGCGCGGCTTGCGCAGTTCCGAGATGATGTTGGTATCGAGTAAGTACACTGCGATACTCAAAGCGACGGAATCGAACGTCTCCGATGCCGCCCACGTGGCGGTGCCGTCAGCTCGGCGCGCGCGAAGTCCGTCAGCAGCAACGCCTTCAACGACGGCCGCGACATCTGGCAGAGCCGCTTCCACTCCTGCATGGGCACCAGCACCGCAGTTTCTTCTCCGCGGCGCGTGACGATCTGGGGTCCTTCACGGACACACGTCTCCAGGAGCTCGCTGAAGCGAGCTTTAGCATCCTGTACCGGCCAAGTCTTTGCCTTCATGTTAATGAGCATATGACTAGTCTTCTGACTAGTCAAAAACTAGGGGACGAGAGGCGCTGTGGACGCGAAAAAGTGCGCGGCCCGCGACCATGGTAGCGGGTCTTATTTTGTAAGTGATTGAAGTTAAAACTATTATTGTGGTTAGCGGGGGCCTGATCGCGACTAATAGTACGGCGGTTGTCCACTTCTCCAATATCGATCGCCGCAGAGTCCCGCGCCCGGAAATCCCGAGCCACTGTCGCAGGGGACACTCACTGACGGCGGACAATTTGCGACTCGACCAAAGGGAGCAGCGATGGCGCTGCCTGCAATGCGGGCGCGACCGCGCTGCGGCATTTCGTCGTCGACGTGATCGTGCCGAATGAGAATTTGCACGACCGGGAGGGTAGGGCAGACCAGGACCCGGTGAGCAGCAGCGCAACTGTCGTGTTCGAGCCGACTCGATTGATGCCGGTTGTAGCCGGACAGCGGATCGCACCGCTTTGCAACGGACTGCGTCATAGGGAGATCGATGCGTGTCCGCGTCATCCGTCT
Source organism: uncultured Gammaproteobacteria bacterium (assembly GCA_963802645.1). GTDB lineage: Bacteria > Pseudomonadota > Gammaproteobacteria > Steroidobacterales > Steroidobacteraceae > 13-2-20CM-66-19. The sequence goes on from CAWDJK010000004.1 coordinate 521,252, forward strand.
CCTTGCGGCCAGGAAGCGACACTGACCGAGGTTCTCCAATTTTCTCGTGACCGGACGTTCAATCGTGGCGGCATCAGGGGCGCTTCACTTGTCGATTCCAGTCCCGCGCGTCGTAGTGCCCTTTTGAGTCCGCAATCAGTCCGGCTCTAAAAGCTGCGCGACTCAGTAGATTTGCGACCTAGTGCACACAAGCGTCCTGCCGTACCTGACGGCCATGACCTCTTTTCTGCCGCGATTCGATGGCAGTGTGATTATCCCCGGAGTACGATTGGGCCCATGAGAGGGCGGTGGCTCCAAGTGCGTCGGCTGATCGTGTTGATCGTGGCCCTTGCTGCCATTGGCCACGCGCAGTTTGCCTCAGCGTGCTTGGGCTCAGTGTTCGCACGAGGCGGCCCCTGCTGCCCGATGACCGCCGGTCACTCGGCCGATGGTCAAGGTGGCTGCGCGAGTTCATGCGAGCTCGCAATCGGCACTCAGAACGCATGCGCTCAGCCGAGCCACGTCGCGCAGATCTCGACCCTCTCAGTCCGCAGCGGCCAGCTCCTGCAGCCGCCGCCGCCCATGTGGCCTGTGTCCCCCGTGGCGGCCCATGTGGGAGCACCGCTAGTTGGACCGCCCATCGAGGCCTTTGTCCCACGACTTGGCCGTGACACCTACCTCGCTACGCTCCGGCTGAGAATCTAACCGTCTCCTTCTGCGAACGCGCGCGTTGCATACGCGCGCTCGGTGCTTTGCGTTCGGCAATTTCGCAGTAGGAGTCTCCCGTGTCTCACAACTGGACGAGTATCGCCGGTGCGTCTGCCCTGGCGCTGCTCTCGACCCTGACGACGGCGCAAGGAGCCGAGCAGTCCGCTCCGGGCGCGCCGGACTCCTTGACCGTGCCCCTGGATGCAGACGCCTTCACGGAAGCGGTTCTCGCGCACAACGCGAGTCTCGAGGCCATGCGGCAAACGGTCCTGGCGGCCGTGGCGCAGATCAAACCGGCCGGCTCGCTCGAGGACCCGATGCTGAGCGTGTCGGCGGCGCCGCGCACCTTTGGCGGCGCAGCGGGACCCATGGGGGACGTTGAAGTGAGCCAGGCCCTGCCATGGTGGGGAACGCTGAACGTCCGCACTGAGGTGGCCCGGGCGCAAGCCGAGGCAGCGAGTCACGATTTCGATGCGCTGCGCCTGCAGCTGGCCGCGCTGGCACGCGGCGCCTTCTCGTACTGGGTGTTCGTCCACCGCGCGCTGGAGGTCAACGCCGCCAACCAGTCGGTGCTCGCCGATCTGCGCAGTATCGCCCGAGTCCGCTACACGACGGGCCAGGCGCCCCAGGGCGACATACTGCAAGCGGACCTCGAGCGCGCGCTCCTCAGACAGCGACGACTCGAGTGGCAGCGCCAGCGCACGGTGGTGCAGGCGCGCATGAATGCGCTTCTCGACCGGTCACCGCAGGTGTCCATCGCCCCGCCTGCCGAGCTACCCGGGGTGATGAGCCTTCCGGCCGAGGAGATGCTCGCCGAGCGCGCGCTCACGCACCCACAGCTCGCGCAGCTCGAGGCGCAAGAGCGCGCTGCGCAAGCTCAGGAGCAGCTGCAGGGTAAGGAGCGCTACCCGAAATTCCGCCTGAGTGCCGGTTACAACAACATGTGGAGCGATCCAGCCCAGCGGCCGATGGTGGGGCTCTCGGTCACCGTCCCGATCGATCAAGAGAAGTACCGAGCGGCCATCGATGCGGCACGTGCGCAGGCACGCCGCACGGCAGCGACGCTGGAAGACCGGCGGGCGAGCGTGCTCGCCGATCTCGCGGCGGCGTACGCCTCTGCGACAGAAGCGGCGGAATCCCTTGCACTCTATCGCGACGAGCTCGTGCCGCTCGTGCACGACACGCTGCAGGTGGCGCGCACCGATTACAGCAGCGGTCGTGGCGACTTTCTCAGTGTGCTGACGGCGGAGAAGCATCGGCTGGACACCGAGCTTGAGCTCGCCCGCATGCAGTCGGAGTACTACCGGCGGCTCGCGGAACTCGACCGTGCGAGCGGCGGGCGCTTGCTCACGCGGCTCGGGCCAAGCCAGGGAGCAGATCAATGAAGAACTATCGGGCGGCGTTCCTGGCGGCTGTCGTCGCCAATATTGCTTTCCTCGGAATACTCGCCGGCTTCTGGTGGCATTCGCGCGCGACGCTGCCCGCGGCAGGTGCCGAGTCACAGGGAAGCGGCGCCCCGACGGCGGCTGCCGCACCGACTACAGCCGGGCAGGCTGAACCGCCCGTGGTGCCCATACAAATATCCCCGCAGCGACTGCAGAGCATCGGGGTGAAGACGGGCGAGGTCCAACGCAGCTCCGTGGAGGACCACATCTTGACGACCGGGAACGTCGCGGTAGATGAGACGAAGCTCGCCTACGTTCAACTGCGCTTTTCAGGCTATGTGCAGAAGGTATTCGTCGATGCCACCTACCAGTACGTTCGCAAGGGTCAGGCCCTGTTCACGGTCTATAGCCCGGATCTGGTCTCGACCGAGCGCGAATACCTGGTCGCGAGACAGCATCAGCGTCAGCTTGCACAGAGCTCTGATCCAGAGGTTGCAACCGATGCCGCTTCGCTCGTCGATGCAGCCGCGGAGCGGCTCAAGCAGTGGAACATCCCGCAACGGGAAATCGCCCGCCTCGAATCCACCGGCAAGGCACTGCAGGAGCTGGAGATCGATTCCCCGGTTTCGGGCTATATCACCGGGCGCGAGGCACTGCCGAACAAGTACGCCCAGCCGGACACGCGCCTTTACACCGTTGCGGATCTCGCGACGATCTGGGTGTTCGCGCAGGTTTTTCAGAACGACCTGGGACGTATCAAGGTTGGAGATTCCGCCACTCTGACGGTCGACACGTATCCAGGCCGGAATTTCTCGGGCCGGGTGGACTTCATCTACCCCGACATCGACATGACGACGCGTACGGCTCGCGTGCGCCTTAAGTTTCCGAACCCGACCCTCGAGCTCAAGCCCGGGATGTTCGTCAACGTGATGCTCGATGTGCCGATGGGCGAGCAGACGGTGATCCCGGACACCGGAGTTCTTCAGTCCGGGACCCGACAGATCGCGTTTGTCGACCAGGGCGGAGGGAACCTCGAGCCGCGCGAGGTGCAATTAGGCGCTCGCGTCGGCGATGACTTCATCGTTCTCAAGGGACTCCAAGCAGGCGAGCGCGTCGTCACCTCGGCCAATTTCCTGATCGACTCAGAAAGCCAGCTTCAGGCAGCACTCGGGACGTTCACGCCGACGCCCCCGGCTGCCGCAATTGCAGGAGCGATGAACGCTGCGCAAGTGAAGATCGAGTTGAGCACTGAACCGAGTCCCCCGCGTAAGGGCCGCAACCTCTTCCGCGTGAGGCTCGCGGGTGAGAGCGGCTCGCCCGTCGCCGGAGCGGAAGTCACGGCGACGTTCTCCATGGCGGCGATGCCCGCCATGGGCATGGCGTCGATGCGTGTGCCCATCACGCTCACGGACAAGGGGGGTGGCCGGTATGAGGGCTCAGGGCAACTCGAAAGCGGAGGGACGTGGCAGGTCACGATCCTCGCAAAGAAGAAAGGCGAACTCGTCGCCAGCCAGCAGCTGTCGGTGAACGCGACGGGAGGAATGTAAGTGATCGCGCGACTGATTCAATGGTGCACGCGAAATCTCTTCCTGGTTTTCACCGCAACCCTGCTGGTCGCGGCGGCGGGACTTTGGTCGATGACACGTATTCCGCTCGATGCGCTCCCGGATATCTCCGACGTGCAGGTGATCATCCACACGCCCTGGGCAGGGGAGCCTCCGGACGTCATCGAGGACCAGGTCACCTATCCGATCGTGACGACGCTCCTCGCCGGCCCGCACGTCAAGGCCGTTCGGGCGCAAACCATGTTCGGCGACTCGTACGTGTTCGTCGTGTTCGAAGACGGCACGGATCTGTATTGGGCTCGCTCGCGGGTCCTCGAATACATGCAGCAGATCGAGGGACGTCTGCCGAGTGGCGTTCACCCGGTGATCGGCCCCGATGCCACGGGAGCCGGCTGGGTCTACGAGTACGTGCTGGTGGACCATACACATCACTACAGTCTCGCGGACCTGCGCAGCCTCCAGGACTGGTCGGTGCGCTATCAGCTGGAGACCGTCCCGGGGGTCGCCGAGATCGCCTCTATCGGCGGGTTCGTTCGCCAGTACCAGGTGCAACTCGATCCGGTGAAGCTCCGTGCGTACAACGTTCCGCTCTCCACCGTGATCGATCGCGTGCGGGCGAGCACCAACGAAGTGGGCGGACGGCTGCTGGAGATGGGTGGGGCGGAGTACATGGTTCGGGGCCTGGGTTATTTCCGCTCGCTTCAGGATCTCTCCGATGTTCCGGTGGGTTCAAAGGACGGGACACCGGTTCTCGTGCGGGATCTGGGCACCGTGGCGTTTGGTCCCGACATCCGCCGTGGGGTAGCTGAATGGCAGGGCGAGGGAGAGACGGTCGGTGGGATCGTCGTCATGCGCTATGGCATGAACGCGCTGCGGGTGATCGATGGCGTAAAAGCGAAGATCGCCGAGATCGCGCGGTCGCTGCCGGCGGGGGTTGAAATCCGCTCAGGCTATGACCGATCCGGCTTGATCAAGGCCTCCATACACACGCTCGAGCGCGACCTGATCGAGGAAGCCATCGTCGTCAGCCTAATCATCATCGTATTTCTGTGGCACGTTCGCTCGGCGCTGATTCCGATCATCACCATACCCATCGCGGTCGCGGCGTCGTTCATCCCGATGTACTACCTGCAGGTATCCAGCAACATCATGTCGCTCGGCGGCCTGGCGCTCGCCATCGGCGTACTGGTGGACGCTGCGATCGTCATGGTCGAGAACGGCTACCGGCATCTGGCTGAGCAGCAGGCGAAGGCACCCGTCGAAGGACAGCAGCGCCGGCAGCTTCTGCTCGCAGCAGCCCAACAGGTCGCGCCCGCGCTGTTCCTGTCGCTGGTCATTATTGTTGTCTCATTCCTGCCGGTATTTCTGCTCCAGGCACAGGAAGGGCGACTATTCACCCCGCTGGCGTGGACCAAGACGCTCGCCATTGCCTGCTCGTCCATTCTGGCCATCACGTTGGTCCCCGTTCTCATGCCGCTCTTCATTCGAGGACAGCTGCGTCCCGAGTCGGCGAATCCTGTCTCTCGGGTGACTCAGGCGATCTACCTTCCCGTGCTTCGCCTCAGCCTCAGGTTTCGCAAAACGGCCATCCTCTTCGGCGTAGCCTGTCTTGCGCTGACCGTTCCGCTGGTCTCGCGCATCGGCAGCCAGTTCATGCCACCCCTCTTCGAAGGTTCCGCGCTTTACATGCCGACGGCGCTCCCGGGCATCTCGATTACCCAGGCCGCGCAGTTGCTCCAGGAGCAGGACCGCATCATCCGCACCTTCCCGGAAGTCGAGACGGTATTCGGAACCGTGGGGCGCACGGACAGTGCGACCGACAATGCCCCACTCGACATGTACGACACCACGATCATGCTGAAGCCGCGCAGCGAGTGGCCCGCCGGAATGACGTACGAGGGGCTGATCCAGGACATGGACGCGAGACTCCAATTCCCCGGCCTGACCAATACCTGGACGATGCCGGTCGAGAATCGGCTGGACATGGAGCTGACCGGCATCAAAACGCCCGTCGGCATGAAAATCCAGGGGCCCGCCCTCGAGGGGATCCAGCAGCTCGGCGCCCAGATCAGCAACCTGCTCTCAGGGCAGCGAGACGTGCAGTCGGTGTTCGCCGAGCGCGTCGCGGAGGGGTTCTACGTCAATATTGCTGTGGATCGGCCGGCCGCGGCGCGATACGGCCTGAGCGTCGGGGACGTCCAACGGGCCATCGAATCGGGTATTGGCGGCGAGAACATCGTGGAGACGGTCGAAGGACGCGAGCGCTACCCCGTCAACGTCCGCTACAACCGCGATTTCCGTGACGACATCCCCGCGCTCAATCGCGTCGTCATCGCAACGCCCTCCGGCGCACAGATTCCGATCGGTGAAGTCGCGACGATTTCTCTTTCCCGAGGCCCTTCGATGATCCGGGACGAGGAGGCGCAGTTGACGGGCTACGTCTATCTGAACCTGAAAACTGCCGACTATGGCGGCTTTGTGACCCGCGCCGACCGACTGCTTCACGAGAAACTCAAGTTGCCGGCCGGCTACACGTACAGCTGGTCCGGGGAGTACGAATTCGAGTTACACGCCAAGAAAAGACTCGAGCTGATCCTGCCGATCGTGTTCTTCGTGATCTTCCTGCTGCTGTACATGTTTTTCAAATCGGTTGCAGAGGCGGCGATGTTGTTCTTCCCGGCTTTCTTTGCGCTCATTGGCGGCCTGCTGCTGCAGCGGCTGCTGGGCTTTAATTTCAGCGTCGCAGTCGCTGTCGGCTATATCGCCTTATTCGGCATCGCGGTCGAAACGGCGGTGGTGATGGTGGTTTATTTGCATGCGGCGCTCGATCAACGCCTGGCGCAAGCGCTCCCTCTGAAACACGAGGACATAGAGGCGGCGGCGGTGGATGGCGCGGTGCTGCGCTTGCGCCCGGTACTCATGACGGTGTTCGCCGTCATCGGCAGCCTGGGTCCGCTGCTGTGGGAAACGGGAATCAGCTCGGACGTGATGAAGCCAATTGCCGCGCCGATCGTGGGTGGCATGGTCTCATCCACGGTCGCCGTCATGCTCCTGGTGCCGATCTTGTTCACCATGCTCAAAGAGCGCGCTTATCGTCGTGGAACGCTGCAGGCGAGGGGGCGGCCCACCTGACGAGTGGGTTGCTGCTAGCAACTCGACAAGTCGGGGCCGCCTAGAGGAGGGGCCAGCAACGCTCCGAGAAGCGCCGTCAGGGAGCAGCGCTCCCAAGGGGTGTAAATTCCCGGCCGATCTTGCTTGCATTTGAATATCCACCGCCGAAGATTTCTAGGGATAATCCTCGGGTTAAGTTGAAAAAGACAAGGGAAACAGTCGCGTGGCGTCGCGCGGATTCTGAGTGGTAGAGATTTGGTAGACCCCATGCGAATCACATGACGGGTCCCGGTGCCCTGAATGCAAAGGCAAAGAATGCAGCGATCCCGAGAAAGACGAAGGCGACGAGATAATTCCATGCGAGCTTCTCTTTGAGAAAGAAAATCGCGAATAGGACGAAGACCAAGATCGTTATCACCTCTTGAATGATCTTGAGTTGAAATCCCGAGAACTGGATAAAGCCGAAGCGATTGGCAGGTACTGCCAAACAGTACTCGAGCAATGCAATACACCAGGAAATCAAGATTGCCTTCCAGAGAGGCCAGTCATGACCGTACTTCAGATGTCCGTACCATGCGAAGGTCATGAAAATATTCGAGAAGGTTAGTAGGAGAATTGTGCTCATAGGGGGCTATCCGAAGATCTATGACTATTGACTAGCGGCACAGTGCGCAGTTGCGCGTAACCCAGATGGAGGGCCGAGCGGAGCCGCTTGTACGGTCTTTCAAGGTTCTTCGCCCGCCACATCTTCAGCCTCACGCACTTCCAGTTCGGCCGCAATCGGCTTGAAATCCGGCTGGAACCACGTTTGCGCGATCAGGGTTGGCACGACTGCGCTGCCGATCACCGCAGTAACGAGGATCGTATATTGAGTTTGGTCAATGATCTTGTTTGTAAGTCCAAAGAGCGCCGATATTGTGCCGAAGGTGAGCCCCGTTGACATCAGAAGGGTCGTGTACATTCCCTCACGCCTGTCGAATTCGTGGTAAACAGTCAGTGGCAAGATGCCGACGAACTTCGTCGCCATCTTGATCCCGAGAAAGATCGCGATCAGTCCCATCGACGTTGCCACGGCATGGGCCTCGACGAGGGACCCCGCTTTGAGAAAATAGAACGGTGTAAGTATGGAAAATGCAATGATCCGCATCCGGTGCGGCAACTCACGCTCGGCGAGAAAGGTCGGCGCAAGCGCCATTCCCACCAGATAGGCGGGTAGAACGGCCTCACTTCCCGCAACGCTAGCAAGTCCGCCGAGCGCGAGGAGGATGAGCGCGACGAACTTCGTCTGCGGTTCACTCACACGGTTGCCTAAGCGCTTGAACATCCACGGCGCATAGCGCACCAGAATGATGACCACGGTCGCCGTGACGGCGCCAAATAGGAGTAACCACAGATCGTAGCGGGCGAACACAATTCCAAGCGCCAGCACCGTACCGAGGTCATTGATAAAGCAGGCCGCCAAAATAATCTTGCCAATTTCTGTCTTGTTGAAACCCGTTTCAATCATCACCGCATAGACCACCGCCACCGAGGTCGTCGAAAGCGCTATGCCTGCAATCTGCGCTTGCGGCCAGCCCCAGGCGGCGCCCCAATGCGCATAGGCGAGGACGCCGATATAAGGAGCCAAGAACCCCATGACGCCAATCGTCATGCTCGACCAGAAATGCTTCCGCACAATGCGCGGATCGATTTCGGTTCCGGCGAGAAAGGTGAGCAGAATCGCGCCAAAGCCGGCTAGGAAGTTCACCCAATCGGTAATATGGAGGCCGATGAGGTTGCCGGCAACCGCCCCCACAACGATCTCGATGAGAGCAACCGATATCGCAACCCGAATCGAAATGAGCGAGGCGAGAAGCGCCAGCCCTAACCAAAGTGCTGATTGAAGCCAAACACTTGCCATCGCCCTGGTCCCCTTCGCCACTCGGCGGAGAGCACAACTCTCGGCCGCAACTAACCACGCTTACCGCGGTATCCGCTGTTCGGTAGGGGTTATCAGCCGTCTGGCTTTGGGCGCTATCGGGCGGTTAAGGGGAACCCCATCCCCTCAGGTGATGAGCATAAAGCTACGGAACTGTCTTGCGGACGTCAACGTGGCTATTATTGTTGCGTGTTTCCGCCGAGGGCTCCTGAGAGCACCTGTCGCGGCGGGATGTGCGCCCGCCAGTCATCGATTGGTTGAATTGCCAGCGCGCCGAAGCTGCCGTTCGTGATCGTCCGATAGGGGGCCAACTGCGGCCGGTGGGCTTCGCGGCGAGGCGATCTGCAAGGGGGCTATCGCCCCAACGAAATTCCGGTAATCCCCGTAGGAGTGTGAACCGGCGTCGAAGTTTGACCGGGGTTTTGGCTCAGCCGGCGCCGAAGGCGGACCAGCGCCGCACCGGCATTTCTCGATGAGGATCTGAAGGTTGTCGCATCCGCCCATGGTCAACATTCGACGCCCGATGCTGGTCAACTCGCGACGCCGGTTTACAAGCCGGCAGGATGAAACACGGCCCCAGGGTCGTATATTCCACAGGAGTACGTGATCGCGCATCGCTTGGCGCGTGGTCTCATGGGTGTGATTTGGGTCAAAGTGATCAGGTTTCCCGTGGTTGCAGCTTTCCCGCGCGCGCGGCCAAGGTGCGCCAAGGCATAAGGAGTTCGAGTCATGAAGATGTCGACGACGACCGTGTTCTTATCGGCTTTTCTGGCTTTGACCGGAGATGCACTCGCCGCTGACCCTCCGGTGCAGGGCAATGCGTCGGCGAATTCTGGTACCACCGCGAGCGCAGGTCCGGGCAGCGCGGCCGCCCGCAACAGCAGCGCCACGGCGGCATCGGCCGGAACGCAGCACACCGAGGCGGCTGCGGAGAATTCCTCCGAAATGAGCGCGACACTTTCCAAGCCCATCGATGCGCGCAAGGCCAAGCCCGGAGACAGCGTGACCGCGACAAGCGATAGCGATGCCAAGGCGGCGGATGGCACGGCCATCCGACGAGGCTCAAAGCTGATGGGTCACGTCACGAAAGCACGACCGCTCGACAAGTCGGCCTCCGCCGGGGCAGATGGCAAGTCCATGCTGTCCATCGTTTTCGACAAGGCGATCCTCCGCGACGGGCGCGAAGTTCCGCTGAACGCGACCATTCAGGCGATCGCAGCTGCTCAATCGGCGGCCTCGCTCGACTCCGGCATGGCTAATCCGGGCATGTCCGCCGGAGGACTCGGCGCGGGTGGCGTACGAGGCGGTGGCGGACTTCTCGGGGGCGCTCGTGGCACGGTCGGGGGCGGCGTGGGTGCCGTTGGCGGCATGCCCGGCGGCGTCGGGAGCCAGGTGTCTGGCACCGCCGGAGGCGTGGCGGGCGCCACCCTTCATTCAGCCGGCGCGGTTGGCGGAGTCAGCGCCAGCGGAATGCTGACCTCGGGTAGCCGAGGCGTTTTCGGGATCCCCGGCCTGGAACTCGATTCGGCGTTTTCCGGCAGTGCGCAGGGCTCGGTAATCACCTCGTCCGCGCGCAACGTCCGCCTCGACGGCGGCTCGAGGATGCTGCTCTCAAATAGCGCTAACGGCTCGGCGATGGCCTCCGGTGTAGCTGGGGCGACCGGGTCGGCGGGCAGTTCCGGTACTACGAAGGATTCATCAAAGAGCGCTGGGGAGGCTTCAAAGACCCCGCCGAAGTCGGACGACAAGAGGTAAACAGCCTCTATTCGAGCGGCACGTGTCGTTGACGTAGCAGCCCAGTCATCCGACAGGGCCGGCCACGGGAGGGTGCGAAGCAAGCATCTGCATTCTCACGGCGGAGGAGGGGTTGGAATGCCCTCCCTCCACTGTAGTAGCGGAGCATCTCTAGAACTTGTAGCGCCCACCGACAGTGGGGTTGATGTTGGTCGTATTAATGTAACCGCTGGCCAGTCCGCCGTGCACGCCGCTGTACATCGCGCCCAGGTAAGCGTCAAAGTGCCTGTTGAATCTGTAGTCGACGTCGAAGGAAATAGCCTCGAGGCTCCCGCTGCAAGCGCTTTGCGCTGCTGTCGAGCAGCCGGCCTGGGCTCCCGTGCCGTAGGCATCTTGGTGAGAGCCGTAATAGGCCACGGTCAGGTCGAGGTTTGGAATGACACTGTAGCGAAGACCGCTCCAATACACCTGTACGATCTTCGAATTGTCGTAGGCCTCGTTATTTACGAACGCTAGGACGTAACCGCCAATGTCGCCGAATCCGGCGCTCAACGGCATCCTTGGATTGGTGTACTTGATGTACTCGTAGCCGGCAAAGAATTTGAACGGGTCGAGCTTGTATGACCCCATCAGGGCGTAGGCCATGTTGTCCGAAACGGTCGCAGCCAGTGAATTCGCTGCCGGATATCCCAGCGCTGGCAGCGCCGCGACCTGAGCGGCAGTGAGCGAGCTTGCCGTGACGGCGCTCGTGACCTTTGAATAGTACACATCGAATGATGTGCCCGCGACATCACCGCCAACGTCCAGCTGGATGGCAGTGTTGGCCGACCCACTGGAGCCGTTGAACTTGTATAGAGCACCGAAGCGCGCCCTGTTGTCGAAGCTCACCCGATACTCCGCCGCCGAATCCAGCCGGTTAGCTTCGCTGCTGCCGCCCCCGGCGTAAGTGTTGGAGGCGCCGAGCAGGCCGAACGCCGTGGCGAGGTAGTTTGGGTCGTACTTGATCGTGCCTTCCGAGAGCAGAGCCACCTGACGACCGAAAGTCAGGGTGCCCGAGCGCGCCGACTGCAGTCCGATGAAGGCGGTCTGGAAGACCTGACCCGCCGAGCTGCCATCGACACCGACGCTCTGGCTGTCAAGGCTGCGACCGTTGTTCACCGCCAGGGACTTTAGCGAATCCGCGATCTCGCCGGATTGGGGATTGAAGAAGGTCTCAGCCTGAAATACGGCCGACCACTCGTCGCCCACCGGCTCGACGCCTTTGAATCCGACTCGCGTCTGACCCATGTTGCTCGGCGTCAGGCCGATCACGGGCCCGCGGCTGTTCTGCCGCACGATGTTGCCGCTTGCAGCCGGACGATAGGGGCTGAAAGGGGCGCTGTGCGTATCGTATTGCAGGCCGACGTCGATGACGCCGTAGAGCGTCACGCCGTGCCACGTCAGGCTGTCATCGCCCGTGATGCCAGGCCCGGTCTTCTGCTGCGCGAGCGACGGGAGCGCGGCGCCCACGGCGCCGAGCAAGAGCAGGGCGGACCACCCCTTGAGTGGCAATCGAGAAACTCTGGTGGGTGGCAACCTCGGGCGCTCCGAACGGGATCGCAGGTTAGGGGGGGCCGCTATTCGCCATGCGGGCGCCGAGGTGCCGGACGGGACGATAGCTCGAGCGTCGCTCAGCCTGAAACGGCCGTTGCTTCTGTGCTCATAACGGAATGCCAGAGCGTACGCGTACGTTCAGTGTGTCACGAACGCGCGCTCGATCACGTAGTCACCCGGCTCGCCGACGCCGGGCGAGATCAGAAGTCCCCGGGCATCGAGGAGTGCGCGAGTCTCGGCGAGCATCGCGGGACTGCCGCACACCATGACCCGGTCGTACGCGGGCTCAAGCGGAGGCAGACGAAGATCGCGGAAGAGGCGCTCGGACTCAATCAGTGAGGTCAAGCGGCCGCGGTTGACGTAGGGCTCCCGGGTCACGGTGGGGTAGTAGCGGACCTTCTCAGTCACGTCCTTTCCCAGGAACGGGTGGCCTCTCAGCGTCTCAATCTGCTTTCGGACGAACGCAGACTCCTTGATCCAGCGGACACCGTGCACGAGGACAACCTGCTCGAAGCGCTCATAGAGCCCCGGATCCTTGATCAAACTCATGAAGGGCGCGGCCCCCGTTCCTGTGCAGAGGAGGTAGAGGCGCTTGCCCGGCCTCAAATCATCGAGCAGCAACGTCCCGGTGGGCTTGCGACTGATGAGCACCTCATCTCCGGCGCGGATGTGCTGCAGGTGCGAGGTCAGCGGTCCGTCGGGCACTTTGATGCTGAGGAACTCGAGATGCTCCTCGTGGTTCGCACTCGCGATGCTGTATGCGCGCAGCAACGGACGCGCAGGGAGCGCGAGCCCGAGCATCAGGAACTGGCCATTCTCGAAGCGCAGCCCGTGAGCGCGCGTCGTGGTGAAGCTGAACTGCGTGTCGGTCCAATGCCGGACCGCAAGGACCCGCTCGGTGGCGAAGGTCGTCAAGATCGCTACCCGTTCGAAACTACGACATTCGCACTTTAACGCGCAGAGCGGGCGCCGCCTATGAGCCGTTGGTTATCGTGTCATAAGCGACTGTGTTACCCGAACCGCGGCAGGATCCGTAGTATCGAACTCCCCTTTAGCGCCCGGATCGGCCGTGATCGGATCAGCAATCAGTACACTGCTGAACACCTGGTTCTCGAGTGAGGCAACGCCCATCGAGGAAGAGGCGTTGGCGATTCTCAATCGCTCGTTCGAACCGCTGCCGGCCGCTGCCCGAATCGAGAGGGTCCTTGAGGTTCTCCCGGGTGCTCACGTGCTTGCCTCGAGCTTCGGCGCTCAGGCCGCGGTGACGTTGCATCTGGTAACAGAGGTTTGCCCTGGGATTCCCGTCATTCTGATCGATACCGGGTATCTCTTCCCGGAGACGTATCGCTTCGTCGACGAGCTCACCGCGCGGCTCCATCTCAACTTGAAAGTGTTTCGGTCCGAGGACTCTCCTGCCTGGCAGGAGAGTCGGTTCGGAAAGCTCTGGGAACAGGGGCTCTCAGGGATCGAGCGTTACAATCGCATTAACAAGCAGGAGCCTATGGAGCGGGCACTGCAGGAGCTCGATGCCGGCACCTGGCTGTCGGGCATCCGGCGCGCCCAGGCAGCTTCGCGCGCCCACATTGCTCCCGTCGAGTGGAGCCGCGGGCGGTACAAGGTCCATCCCATTTGCGACTGGTCGGACCGCGACGTGGGCCGGTATCTCAGGGAGCACGACCTGCCCCATCACCCGCTCTGGGAAAAGGGCTATCTCTCTATCGGCGACTGGCACACGACGCGCTCGCTCGCCGATGCCGGAAGTCTCGAGAACCTACGGTTCTTCGGCTTGAAGCGCGAGTGCGGGTTGCATGAGATCTGAACTCCGGGTCGGCCGCCCGCTTCAGTTCGCAAGCCAGATTCTTACCCCCGCGAGCGCCAGCATCGTCGCGATCACGCCGTGCAGGATCGCGGGCGAGAGGCGCACCGCGACGCGCGAGGCGAGGAGAATCCCCGGGATCGAGCCGACGAGGAGACACGCCAGCACAGTCAGGTTGACATGTCCGAGCGCGGCGTGACCGAGGCCCGCGACGAGCGTGACGGGCAGGGCATGCGCAATATCGGTGGCGACGAGCCGGTGCCCCGAGAGCCGCAGCGGATAGAGCCAAAGCAACGCGACGGTGCCGAGCGCCCCGGCGCCGACGGAGGTCACCGTCACCGCGAGCCCGATGAGCGCCCCGGCGATCGCCGTGACGGCCACGCTGTAGCGATTTGCTCGTTCGAGTGATGACGATGTGAGCTTAAGGCAGAGCCGCGTGAGCGGCTGCCGCAGGAGGAGCCCGAGAGCGGTGAGCGCGAGCATCGCGGCGAGACACCGGGAAACGACCGGATCGACCCCCGGCGCGGCTCTTCGCACCCAGAACCAGACGATGGCAGCGGTAGCCGCAGGAATACTTCCGAGCGCGAGTCGGCCTGCGATCTGCCAATCGACGCGCCGGCCGTAGCCGAAAGCGACCGTGGCGACGGCCTTGGTCGTCGCTGCAAACACGAGATCGGTTCCCACCGCAATGGTCGGCGACTGTCCGAAGACGAGCACCAGGATCGGTGTGGTGAGCGAGCCGCCGCCGACACCGGTCAGGCCGACCAGAATCCCGACCAGGAGACCCACTGGGATATAGAGAAGTGACTCCGGCATGGCAGAGCAGTGTATCGGGAGGGAGTCCGTGTGCGAGACCAAATCTCGCCGGGCGTTCTGCTTTGTAGTTATGACTCCATAAAGACTCGGCATGACTGCCGAGCGCGCTGCCGGCCGCGCCAGCGGCGGCTCGAGAGGCGATGCCGCACGCGGCGCGGCTCAGTCAATGGAGTGGACGACCTTCGGCGGTAGTGGGGGAGATGCATTGCCTGCCACTCAGCGACCGCAGCCCCATCGACCCGCGCTCCGCGCAGCGTCCGGCCGCTGCGCAGCACCGGCGCGCCTAAGCGAATCCATCTCTTCAGGGTGCCGGAGGAGACCCCGAGACTCCTGGCCGCGCCGCCAGCGACTCTCCGGGCGCGGCGACCGCCCGCGATGCGCGGACCACGCGTTTGGCCTTGCCGGACACGAATATCGCGCGCCAGCGCTCCGCCGTGGGTACTCGATCGGCCGACCTCCAGCGCCGGCGATCCACATACCTCTGGAACGCCACGCACGCAAGCTGGCCAGCCGCGCAGTACGATGCGCGCGCGCAGTTCTGGCATGGGTAGCGCTCGCTGAGGATACTGACGGGCACCTCGCCCACCACCGCGGTCGAATCGTCAATGAATTCGTCGGCTCTCAAGGCGGCGTTCATACTTTTGTCGTCGCCGCGGCGAGGATCGCGCAGCCCACTTTGTTCACGACAATAAAGATGCCCGCACCCGGGTGGCAAGGAAGGGGTAGTTATCTAAGGCTGCGTGTTGGTTATGAAATCGCCGGTCGATTCTCGACCGACTCAGGCCGGCACCTCGTGACCCGAGCTCCGGCTTGCTCCGGCACCAGGGCCTCAATCTCCTTTCCGAGACGTTCCGATACTCGGGTCAACGGCAGCCGGCACTCGGGAGACTCGATGAGTCCCTGCCGCCACAGCCAGTGCTTGATCGGCATCGGGTTCGGCTCCCTGAAAAAGGCACGCACCGCCGCCTCAATCGATGACCAGACGCCAAGCGCACCCCCGTGATCATTCGCCACCATGTGTTCGAACACTTCAACGAATCTCCTCGGTTGATAGTGCGCCGAGGCCAGGATTCCGCCATCACCTCCAAGCGCGAGCGTTGTGTAGAACTGCGCATCCTCGCCCGTCAGCACTGCAAACCCGCCCGGCCGCCGTCGCAGGAGATCGACGCTCTGCGCGAGATTTGCACAGCAGTCCTTGATGCCGACGATGTTCGGAACCTTGCTGAGGGCAAGAACCGTGTCGTTCGAGAGATTCACGCCCGTCCGGTAAGGAATGTTGTAAATCAGAATGCGCCGATCCGTGGACTCCGCAATGCGCTCAAAGTGCCTGCGCATCCCCTCATCATTCGGGCGGTTGTAATACGGACACACCGAAAGGATGCCTTCGAAGGGATATCTCTCAAGCCGACGCAACGTTCGGATGACTTTGTGTGTGGCATTACCTCCGACGCCGAAATAGAGGCGCAGGTGCGTCCCTGCCAACCGGGTCGTCAGCTCAACCAGCGCCTCAACCTCGTCGTCATCCAGCGTGGGTGCCTCTCCCGTCGTGCCCAGCGGGATCAGCCCCCCGAGCCCCTGATCGAGATAATGGTGGAGCAGACGCTCATAACTCTTCAGGTCAACAGCGCCACTCAGGAACGGCGTGACCATCGGCAGCCAGACACCAGACAGAGAGCTCGGTTGTGCAGGGATCGGGAAGGTGGACATTTTGAGTTTTCCTCGTTGTAGAAATGAAAAAGCCCCGTCGGATCGACCGGCGGGGCTTTAAGGTGAATTCGCAGCTACTTTACAAATCGATGCTCAGCGCGCGCGAGACTCCAAAGCCCTGGAGCAGGGCTTTTTAACCAGCTTCGTCTTGAGCGAGCGATTCATGCGCGAGAGACCCTACCCAAGTGCAAACGACTTGTAAAGCGATACAAGCTAAGTCCCGAGCCCACGAATTTCCTTGATGCGCTGGATGGCCGCGGCCGCTCTGGCGTCTTCCTCCACGATCCGCGGCAGGGCGGCGGCGGCGGTGCCTTCCGCGCGCATGATCTCGAGCGCACGTGCGGTGGCCTCGTAGTAGTCAGCCCAAAGCCGCCGCTCTTCGGCGGCCTCGTCCGGAGTGATTACGTCGCGCATGGCATTGTGTTTCCGATCGCAGCACCAACACGATCGAGCCTTCTTGCCAGCGTCGCCTTCCCCAGCTACCGCGTCATCTCATCGAGCGGCCGGTGCACTGCGGGCCTCGTGGCGCGCACGCAGTTCCGTCGATACCCGCTCGAGGCTTAAGCCCCGCGCCCGCAAGAGTACCAGCACGTGATAGAGGAGATCAGCGACCTCTTCGATCACCTGCGCATCGCTCCCGCCGGCTCCCGCGAGCGCTGTTTCGAGCCCTTCCTCACCGACCTTTTGCGCGATGCGCATCCAGCCCTTCGAGAGGAGCTTTGCTGTGTGGCTGCCGTCGGGCCGCTTCGCGATGCGGTCGTCGATCACAGTCTCGAGCGTCTGCAGAAACGCGACCGGATCGCTCGCATCCAGTGAGACTTCACCAAAACAGCTGCCACTGCCTAAATGACATACGGGTCCACGCGGCCTGACGCGCACCAGCAGGGCGTCGCGATCGCAGTCTGCCCGGATCTCCTCGAGGTCGAGCGAGTGGCCCGAGGTCTCGCCCTTCTCCCAGAGGCGGCCCTTGCTGCGGCTGAAGAAGACGACGCGCCGGAAGGCGAGCGTCGTGACGAGCGCGTCGCGATTCATGTAGCCGAGCATGAGGAGCGCATGGCTCTCCGCGTGCTGGACGACCGCGGGCATGAGCCCGTCGCACTTGGCAAAGTCCAGCGTGTCGAGATTCGTGAAGTTGACCGTCGTATCTACCATTGGCACGTCGCCTCGAGATCGGTGGGCCGCACTGCAATTCCGGCGTACCGCAATTCACGCTTCAGCTCCGGGATCCGGATCGCGCCTGAGTGAAAGACGCTCGCCGCAAGCGCTCCATCCACCCGGGCGTGTCGGAACACGTCGGCGAAGTGCCGGACGGCTCCGGCCCCGCCAGAAGCCACCAGCGGCACCTTGCAGACCTCGCGCACCGCGGCAAGCTGCTCGAGGTCGTAACCTTCCCGCACTCCGTCGCTGTCCATTGAGTTGAGCACGATCTCGCCCGCACCCCGCATCTGGACCTCCCGCACCCAGTCCAAGACGTCGCGCTGACTGGCGTGCGAGCTTTCAGGATCTCCACTCAGCCGCCATGCGCGATAGCCCTCGGACGTCCTCTTGCTGTCGATTCCAACCACCACACACTGCGAGCCAAAGCGCCTGGCGAGCGCATCGATGAGCGGCGGATGCTCGAGCGCCGGGGAATTGACCGACACTTTTTCGGCGCCCGCAGCGAGCACATCCTCGGCGTCTTTAACTGAGGTGATGCCACCGGCGACACAGAATGGAATGTCGAGGAGGCCGGCGACCCGCCTCACCCATTCGACATCCACCGAGCGCCCCTCAGGGCTCGCCGTGATGTCGTAGAACACAAGCTCGTCCGCCCCGTCGTCGCGATAGCGCGTTGCGAGCTCGAGGATGTCGCCCGCGACCGCGTGATCGCGGAAGCGCACGCCCTTCACGACCTGCCCTAGGCGCACGTCGAGGCAGGGGATGATGCGTCGGGCCAGAATGGCCGCAGCTCCGTAGGCGAAATCCGCTCTTCCAGCAGGGCTGTACCCGTGACGGCGGCGGCAACCCCAATGCCCTTCAATACCAAGAGATCACAGCTGTCCCGGACGCCCCCCGAGGCCTGCCACTTGAACTCCGGGAAGCGAGCCAGACACTCCCGATAGAGCCGGAAGTTTGGGCCGCGCAGCGTTCCGTCCCGCTCGATGTCCGTGCACAGCACGTGGTGCAAAATCTCGCGTGGAAACGCCGAGATCGCCTGGGCGAGGTCTAAGGCGCTGTTGCGCGTCCAGCCGTCGGTGCGGACCTGCGGCTCGCCGCCCGGGCCCAATCGCACGTCGAAGGCCAGGCAGATTCGCTCCGCGCCGAACTGGTCAAGCCACGCGGCTACCTCATCGGGCCACTCCACCGCCGCTGTGCCGACGACCACGCGAGCCACGCCGGCGGTGAGGAGCGCTTCGATGACGGAGGCGCTGCGCACGCCGCCGCCGACCTGCAGGCGCATCGCGGAATGGCGGGCGAGGTTCTGGATGATCGGCGCGTTCACGGTCACTCCATCCTTCGCGCCGTCGAGGTCGACGACGTGGAGCCAGCGGGCGCCGAGTGCATGATAGCGGCGCATTAGCGCCGCGGGCTCGATGTCGTAGGAGGTCTGAGTGGCGAAATCTCCTTCCCGCAGGCGCACGCAGCGCCCACCTCTCAGGTCGATGGATGGGATGACGAGCACGGCTTCAGAGCCTCAGGAAGTTCTCGAGTAGCCGCGCGCCCGTCTTGCCCGAGCGCTCGGGGTGAAACTGAGCGCCGCAGAAGTTATCCCGCCGGACCACGGCGGATATCTGCTTGCCGTACTCTGTGTAGGCCACGGTGTCAGGAGATACCCCGGCTGCGTAGCTGTGCACAAAGTATGCGTAGTCGTTCTGTCCGAGACCCTCGAGCAGCGGATCCTCGCGATTTGGCTTGATCTGGTTCCAGCCCATGTGGGGCACGGGTCGTCCCGGGGCTGCGTGGATCCGGCGCACAGTCTCCGGGAGGAGTCCGAGGCAAACGGTCGGACCTTCCTCGGAGTCGCGGAAGAGGAGCTGCATCCCGAGGCAGATTCCAAGAACCGGTTGCGTCAGGCGGGTGATCGCACCGGCAAGCCCGGTGCTCTCGAGGCGTTGCATGGCGTTCGTAGCCGCACCGACGCCGGGAAGCACGACGTGGGAGGCGGCCGTGATAGTTTTTGGCTCGCGGCTGATGCGCGTGCGGACGCCCAGTCGTTCGAAGGCGAAAGTGAGTGAGGCGAGGTTCGCGCCGCCCGAATCGACGATAACGACTTCGGTCACAAAACACCTTTCGTGCTGGGGAGCTGCATCCCTTCCCGCCTGAACGCCTGCCGCAACGCCCGCCCCACACCCTTGAAACACGCCTCGATCATGTGATGCGCGTTCTCGCCCTGAACCGCCACATGAATTGCGGCCTTCAGCCCCTCACCCAACGACCGGAAGAAATGCGGGACCAGCTCTGTGGGCAAACCCCCGACTGACTCGCGGGCGAACTTCCCGTCGAAACGCGCAAAGGCACGACCGGAGAGATCCACCGACACCCTGGCCTGCGCCTCATCCATGGGAAGCAAAAACCCGTAGCGCCCGATCCCAAGCTTGGCGCCCAGGGCGCGCCGCAGCGCTTCCCCCAACGCGAGCGCCGAGTCCTCGACCGTGTGGTGCTCATCGACCTTCAGGTCCCCTTCGCATTTGAGCTCGAGCGCGAAGCCCCCATGCTGCGCGAGCTGCTCCAGCATGTGATTGAAGAATCCGATGCCCGTCGAAGCGGCCACCGGGTCCGGCGCATCGAGATTCACCCGCACCTGAACACGAGTCTCCTTCGTCTGCCGGCTGAAATCGCCACGTCGCGCGAGCAGCTCCTGCACCACCGCCGGCCAGCTCGCATCCGGGGTACCATCCCGCTGCACCCGCAGGCCCCGCAGCGCCAGGTTCCTCGCAAGCTCGAGATCCGTCTCCCGGTCGCCCACGACCGCACTGGCAGCGAGATCAATCTCCCGCGTGCCTAAGTACCGGTCGATGAGCTGCGTCTTGGGCTTGCGACACGCACAGCCCTCAGACGCCGTGTGCGGGCACACCAGCACCGCATCGAATACGATGCCCTGGGAGTTGAAGGCGTCCAGTACAAACTCCTGCACCTCCTCGAATACCGGGCGCGGGTATCGCTCGCTCCCCAAACCATCCTGGTTCGTCACCATGACGAGCGTGTAGCCATGACGCACGAGCTCGGCGAGCGCCGCAAACACGCCTGGCATAAAGCGCACCTTGTGAAGCGCGTCGACTTGGCTATCGGGCGGCTCCTCGATGAGCGTCCCGTCCCGGTCGACGAAGACGACCGGCGTGGCAAGGCTCTCGATCCTCGCGGCTGCGCTCACGACCAGGCCTGCAAGAGCCGCGAGTTCTGAGCCGACGAGCCGATCGTGATTCGCAGCGCGTCCGCGAGTCCCGGGTGGCTGCGGGAATCGCGCACCATAAGCCGCGCGGCGCGTGCCTGCTCGAGCGCCCGCGCCGCATCGTGAAACTCCGCCAGCACGAAGTTCGCGGCCGACGGCCATACCCGCCTCACTGTGGGCAAGGCAGCCAGCGCCCGTGACACCCGCTGACGCTCGGCACGGATCATCTCGATGCGCTCCTCGCGGGCCGGCACCGCCGATGGATCGAGGAGCCGCAGCACGGCCTCGATCGTCAACTGCGTGATCGCATAGGGCGGGATCACCTTGCGCAGGAGTTTGATGATCTCGCCGTCCGCAATGAGGCAACCCAGGCGCGCACCCGCGAGCGCATGCGCCTTCGAGAGCGTGCGCAGTACGCACAGGTTCGACTGGCGCGGGACGCTCCGCACGAGGCTGTCGCTGCCCGCGAACTCGACGTACGCTTCGTCCACAACGACGAGCGCCCTTCCGGCAAGCCGCCGCGCGATGCCGATGATGGCACTGCGGTCCAGCAGATTCCCCGTCGGATTGTTCGGGGAGCAGAGGAAGACGAGCTTTACCTGCGACGTGCAGCTCTCGAGCACCGCGTCCTTGTCGAGCGCGAAGCCCGCGGCGGTGTTCAGGGGGACCGAGAGCACCGGCGTCCCATGGATCTGTGCCGCGACCGTGTACATCCCGAAGGTGGGCGGGCAGATGAGCACCGCATCGCTCTCGGGCCGGCAGAACGCCCTGATGAGGAGATCGATGCCTTCATCGCTTCCGCGGGTGGCGAGCACCCGACTCGGAGCGGCGCCATAGAGGTCCGCGAGGCGCTCGATCAACGCCTTTGGCTGTGGCTCTGGATAGCGATTGAGCCCGGCGCGCGAGTCATCGCCCGGCGTGCGCCAGGGCAGCTCATTGGCGTGCAGCCTTGTGAGCTCGGGTTCCCATGCGGCGTGCTTGTAGGGCTTGAGCCCGACAATCTCCGGCCGCGCGATCTTCGCGACCCAGTTCATGTGCCGACTCCGACGGCGACATCCGCACTCGCCGCATCGAGCATCTCCAGCCGCCGCGACACCGCATTGGCATGCGCGTCGAGTCCCTCGAGCCTCGCCAGCGTGATGGCCGTGGGGCCAAGCGACCGCAGTCCCGCCGGCGAAAGCTCCTGCACAGCAATCGTCTTCACGAAATCCCGCACCGAAAGACCGCTCATCGTGCGTGCCGCTCCCGAGGTCGGCAGCACGTGATTGGGACCCGAGCAGTAGTCCCCGATCGGCTCCGGCGACCAGGGACCTAAGAACACCGAGCCCGCATTCGTAACGAGCGCGAGCGCGCCGCGAGGATCGACGACCTGAAGGATGAGATGCTCGGGCGCGTGGTCGTTCGCCAGTCCGAGCGCCGTCTCAAGATCCGGAACGACAATGGCGCGACAGGAGTCGAGCGACTTCCTCAGGATCGAGGAGCGCTTGAGCTCCGCGCGCTGAAGGTGTACCTCCGCCGCGACTTCCTCAGCGAGCTCTCGGCTCGTGCTGACTAAGATCCCTTGCGCGAGCGGGTCGTGCTCCGCCTGCGCCAGAAGATCCGCCGCGACGAAGCCCGCGCGCGCCGTCTCATCCGCTACCACGAGGACTTCCGACGGCCCCGCCGTGAGATCGCACGCCGCGCCTTCCGGGTCGCGCGCAACGATCTGCTTCGCCGCCGTCACCCACGCATTTCCCGGACCAAAGATCTTGTCGACCTTCGGGATGGTCGCCGTGCCATAGGCCATCGCCGCAATAGCCTGGGCGCCGCCCACCTTGAAGACCGTGCGGATACCACAGAGCTGTGCCGCGACGAGGATGGAAGGGTGCGCTTTGCCATCCCGGCGCGGGGGAGTGCAGAGGATCCTTATCGGGCATCCCGCGATCCCGGCCGGCACGGCCAGCATGATGACCGTGGAAGGGAGCGGCGCGCTTCCCGCAGGGACATAGAGCCCGACCTTCCCGATTCCACGGACAATCTGCTCGCAGCGCACCCCGGGCTCGCTCTCAAGGAGCAGCGGCTTCGGCGCCTGTGCCTGGTGGAAACGCTGCACATTCGCAACCGCGCGCTCGAGCGCGGCGACCTGGGTTGCGTCCAAGGCGCTCGAGGCCTCCTCGAACTCCTCGCGACTCACCGCAAGCGTTGGAGGCTCGGCCCCATCGAGGCGCATCGTGAGGTCACGCAACGCCGCATCCCCGTCGAGCCGCACGTGGGCGATGAGATCACTCGCTGTGCGGCTCACCTCGTCGCGCGACTCCGCCTTTGGCCGTGCGAGAGCGGTGCGCCGCCCGACTCGTCGAGCGAGTTCCAGTCAAGGATGCGCATAGTTGGATTCCCTACGCGAGCATCTTCTCGACCGGCAGCACCAGCAGCGCGCTTGCCCCGGCCTTCTTCAGCGACTCAAGCGTCTCCCAGAAGACGTTCTCGCGACAGACCGCATGCACTGCAACCCGGTCGGAGCAGCCTTCGAGCGGAATGATGGTCGGAGCCTCCGAGCCCGGCAGCAGCCTTCGGATCTCTCCGAGCGCCTCCCGGGGGGCGTGCAACATGATGTACTTGCTTTCGCGCACCTGCTGGACTCCGTCGATCCGCATCAGCAGCCGCTCCACCCATTCCTCCTTCTCGCGCGCTAACTCCTGCGGCGTGCGGATGAGCACGCCGTAGCTCTCGAGTACGGTCTCGACTTCCCGCAGGTGATTGGCCTGCAGCGTCGAGCCCGTCGAGACGAGATCGCAGATAAGGTCGGCACGCCCTAGACGTGGCGCGATCTCGACCGACCCGGAGAGCTGCACGATCTCGACGCTTACCCGCCGCTCACGCAGATACTGCGCGAGGACGTTCGGATAGGACGTGGCGATCCGCGCGCCCTCGAGTGCGGCCAATCCCCGGTAGTCAAACCCCTCGGGTACGGCGAGCGACAACCGGCAGCGTCCAAAGTCGAGGCTCCGAAGCGGGTCGAGACGGCCCCGCGCCACTGGCCTTGACCCCGAGACGCTTCTCCTCGAGCACGTTGAGGCCCACCAGGCCCAGATCACAGACGTCCTCTTGCACCAGGTCCGGGATGTCGTCGTCGCGTACGAAGAGCACATCGAGCGGCAGGTTCTCACCGTACGCCGAGAAGCTGATCCTTGCCGCGCGAGAGCTTGAGCCCGCAGCGCGCGAGGAGGTCCAAGCGACGGCTCGGTCAGCCGGCCCGACTTCTGTATCGCGATCTTAAGACGCGTTTCGATCCATGGCGGCGCGCTTCGCTCAAGCGCCGCGCGGCCGTGTCGTAGCCGCCATTGCCACGGGAAAGAAAGCGCGCGACGCGTCCGATGGTGGTGAGGCTGATGCCGGTCAGGCGGCGGATCTCCCGATAGGGGAGGCCGCGCTTCAGAGTACTCAACGGTCACCCAGCGATCCGCCATGGCCTGGATCTCGGCGGGGGTGCACAGGTCCCTTAGGAACGCGCGGCATTCCACGGGGGTCTTGAGCGCCGCCATGGCGGTGCAGAGCGAGCGCTCGGCGAGGGCTTCCTGGCGGGGGGTGAATTTCTGGTGCGTCTTCATGCATGTACCAATGTACTAGTACATTGGTACGGTATCATGAGAGGGAAGCCGAGCCAAGGCGCACCGGCTACTTTTGCGGAATTAGCTCAGTTCAGCTGGGTATCAGGGTGGGGCGGTCGGCTATGTCCATGTCCGACTTTGCGGCCGTGAGCATTGCTGTGATGAAGATTTTCAAGGTCGTCCCCTTCAGTTCAAATGCTCATGACTGTCGCTCCCCATCTGCATGCCCGGCATGTCATCCATGCCAGGGCTCCCGTGCCTCGCCTCCATGGAGTCCGCTACGGCGTAAGCCGGATCGAATGAGACCTTTCGCGCAGTGGTCCCGGGCGGATGCCGGTACCAGCCCGGATCCCTGTAGTCCGTTGCACCCAGGCCCGCGCGGATCTTGAGCACTGTGAACATTCCGCCCATTTCGATGGCGCCGAAGGGACCCGTCCCGGTCATCATCGGGATCGTGTTTTCCGGGCCCGGCAGGCCCATCGTCAGATGCTTGGCGTGTTCGCTCATCCCCGCCCGACCCATCGCAGCGTAGCCGGGGAGCATCGAGCGAATCTTCTTCTCCACCCCGCTTTGATCGACTCCATTCGGATTTGGAATGCTGTGTCCCATGGCATTCATCGTGTGATGGGCCATGTGGCAATGCACCGCCCAGTCGCCGGGGTTGTCGGCGACAAATTCGAAGTCGCGCATCTGCCCGACACCCACGATTTCCGTCACCTCGCTGCGCCAGGCAGACCGTGGCCAGCGATCCCCATCGCCGCCTGTAATCCACACCCTGTGGCCATGGATGTGAATCGGGTGATTCCACATCGACAGGTTCCCGACGCGAATCCGTACGCGATCGCCGCGGCGCACGACCACCGGAGCGGTCGCCGGATAGACCTTACTGTTAAAGGTCCACAGGTCGAAATCCACCATGACTGAAGGGTCCGGTCGGTAGGTTCCAGGATGGAGTGCCCAGTTATGCAGCATGATGGCGAAATCACGATCGATGCGCTGAGGTTCACCCCCTTTGGGATGAATGATGAAGAACCCCATCATGCCGAAGGCCATCTGCACCATCTCATCCACATGCGGGTGATACATGTGCGTGCCGGCCTGGCGCAGTGGAAATTCGTAGGCAAAGGTCTCGCCCGGCTTGATGTGCGGCTGGTTCAGCCCTCCCACGCCGTCCATCCCGTTCGGCAAGAGGAGCCCATGCCAGTGGACGGTAGTCGGCTCTTTGAGGCGGTTAGTGACCAGGATGCGCACGTTGTCGCCCTCCACGGCCTCGATCGTGGGCCCTGGCGTGCTGCCGTTGTAGCCCCAGCACTTCGCCTTGCACCCGGGTGCGAACTCGTGCTCGAATTCTTCGGCGAAGAGATGGAACTCCTTGGCACCGTTGACCCACTTCCAAGACAACGAGCGGCCATTCGGCGTCTGTACGGGGACAAAGCCGACTGCTGCACGCGTAGCAACCGCAGTGCGTGACTCGCCGTGAGGCTGCGGATGAGCCTCGCCCGGCATGTCCATCCCGGCCATCGGACGGGTCTGTTGCGCGCCGGCGCTGCGGAACGCGCCGGCGATCGAGCCGGCTCCGCCGATGCCTAAATAGGAAAGCAGTCGTCTACGGCTTACCATCGCAATCTCTCCGTTGTCTGGGCAAAGAACACCTGCGGCGATCGTGGCCGCATTCCGAGAGGCCTCATGGCCTTTCTCCCTGAGGGGGATGCTCGGCCGGCGGCCTCATGTCAGGCGCGGATTCGTGATGATGGAGTGAATTCGCAGGCGCGACGGATTGGGAAGGGCCCGTCGGGCTCACGCTTGTTCCCTGATGCGAATGCCCGGAATCCGCGGGCAATTGGGCCGGCGTTTGCGGCGTCACAACTGAATCGCCAATTGAGGCGTCGCTGGGCAAGCGCGTTCCGATGGCGCGCGAAAGCTCGACTCTGGCCCGCCAGTAGTCGCGGACTGCCTCCAGATATTGCTGATAGGCGCTGTACTCGTCCTGCTTGGCCCGCAGGAGATCAAAGACACCCACGAGCATGTAGTTGACCTGCTCCTGCATGCGGGCGACGACGACCTCCCGCAGGGGAATCGTCTCCCCGCGCAGCCGCTCAATCCGTTGGCGTGCGGCTGCGACCCCGTCGTACCCGCGCTTGACGGCATTGGAGACTTCAAGCTCCTTGTCATGAACGTGCGCCTGCGCCAACTCCAGCCGCGCCTGCGCCCGCAGTACCGGCGCCTGCCCCTGGTTGAAGATGGGCAATTGCAGCGAAAGCGAGGGGCCAAGCAATCGGTTGCGATCCGTGTCGCGTTCGTACTGCACCCCGATCTCGACATCCCCCAGATACCGGTAGCCGCGTGTGACATTGAGTCCGTCCGCCAGGAGTTCCGCGCTGCGGCGTGCTGACTGAAGATCCAAGCGCGCTGCGGCAAGGGATTGCAGCTGATCCAGCGTGTCCTCCTGTGATACCGGCATGGGTAGGCCTCCTTTCAAAGTCCAGCGCACGTCTGACTTGAGGCCCATCAGTTCGTTGAGCCGGCTGGCAGCGCGAGCCGCATCGGCGGCGGCCTGCTCCTGTTGCAGGCGCGCTTCGCTTTCCGCGGCACGGTCGAGCGCGAGCTGCAGCCCTGTTCGGTTGCCTGCCTCCTTGAACCGCGCCGACAATTCGGCGGACGCGGCCGCATCCGCCGCGATCGTCTGGCGCATCACAGCGATCTGCTGCGCGCCGACGGCGTCGTAGTAGGCCAGCTGGACCTGCGCAGCCAAATCGATCAGAGCCTGCGCTGCATCCAGCTGCATCCGTTCAAATTCTCCACGGGAGAACCGCGTTCGTAAGCGCAGAAGCAGCAGCTGTGCGAAGTTCTGCGACAGTCCGAGGTCGTAACGCGTTACGTCGCCGCTTTGGCTCGAGCCCAGCGCCGCCGCCCACAAGGTCGGGTTACTCAGCCGCCCCGCCTGGATCACGTCGGCTCCGGTTAACCCTAGCTGCGCGTACTCGGACTGGATGCGGGGACTATTGAGGAATGCGATGCGTACAGCATCCGCCTCCGAGAGCGGGCGGCTCAGGGAATCCAACGCCAGTCTTTCGCCTCCCGCAGTGACTTGCTCAGGCAATGACTGGCCGCGCTCGGCCGCGAATTGGCGCACCGTATGGTAGCCGCGATCGGCGGGGACACTCGCGCATGCGGCAACCAGCCCGCTGCCAACCACAATCAGCACCCACGTCCTTAGACAATTGGGAAACACCATCCACCTCCACCGACAGTCGATTGATCACCGACAAGGCAAGGCGCCGCTGTCCGCTGCATCGAGACACAGATTGATCCGAAGACTTCGCGGCCCCCGGATGAAGTCCGGAGGTGGCGGATTAGCGGCGCTTAGGAGTGCGCCACGCAGGGAGGTCTAAAGACGTCGCTCAACCCGCGGGTTGGTATACGGGCGTCATGAAACGTGGGCGGAGCCGCGATCGCGTCGATGCGCAAAGTCGCGACATTGTCGAGCGCCATCGACGCGCTCCCGGCAGCGCACAAATGACTGCACGAGCATTTGACGGGGCATTTGCAGGTGTCCGATATCGCCTCTACGCGTTGGGTATCCTGTTTGACGCCTGCCCCATGATGCCCATGATGCGGCATTGCCGACGGCGCATCGCCAGGCGCGCTCGCGGCCGGGGCGCATTGCGTCCCGATGACAGCGCTGGCGTAGCCCGCGTTCACCAGGGAGCAGCAAAGGACGAATTGCAGAACCATCGTGCGAAATTGCATGGCCCTAAGACTGAACCTCGTTTGCGTCACAGTCGAAGCGTTAACCTGCTCTTCGCGCGCGTGGTGGCAAACCTAGACAGCGGAACCTCGCTTACCAGTGGCGGCAAAAACGCTTACCCGCTCAGAAGAGCCTTTGACTTCGCCCGCCGACCGGGGTGCGCCGGAAACCATCTGATCCGCAGCTTCAAACGCACGGTAAGCTGAAATTGTTCGTATAGGAACTCAATGGCGGAAATGGAGACATTATTGTCATCGAGAGAAATCTGAATTTATCCGATCATCGGCATCGTGTACGGTCGAAGACTAATGAAGCCGGTGCGAAAAGATTTGTGCGTAAGTGGCAGAGGAACCGCTTGTGGCAGTGAAAGATGAAGGAAGTTTCGCGGCAACGAGCATCCCGAAGAGCCGTGTCAATTGGAGTGCCTTAGCTGCGCTGCTGGTTTCGTGCCTTGCCGCGTTGATTCTTCACCAGGCGACCGCTGCGGCGCCGGTCTTGGCCACGGCGATGTCGCCTCTGGTTGCGCAATGCGAAACCCTCACGACCAATGACCTGTCCGGTGTAGCCGACGCACCGACCCACCTTACGTCCGCCAAAGTGGTTTCAGCCACACCCGCGTTGCCGACGTATTGCGACGTAGAGGGCAACATCGCCCCTCAGGTTGGCATTCGGATGTGGCTTCCGACGCAACGGTGGAACGGGAAATTCCTCGAAGTCGGTTGCGGAGGCTTTTGCGGATCCACCGACTATATTTTGCATTGTCAGGATCCCCTCTTGAAGGGTTACGCATGCATCACCACGGACATGGGCCACAAGGGCAAGGAAGCGGAAGGCGCGGAGTGGGCGTACAACAACCTGCAGGCGGTTGTTGATTTTTCCTACCGTGCCACTCATGTGACGGCCCTTGCCGGTAAGGCAATCATTGAGAACTATTACGGGCGCAAACCTAAGAAGTCCTATTTTGAGGGATGCTCTACTGGCGGCCGACAAGCTCTGGTAGAAGCCGAACGCTTCCCATGGGATTTCAACGGAATCATCGTCGGCGCGCCTGCAATTAGCTATACCGACATTCTGCTCAGCTTTGCGCGACGAGCGCGTCTTCTGCACAGTATCGACGGGAAGCCCCTGTTCGATGCCAATACCCTCCAATTCCTCAATAAATCCGTGGTCGCCAAGTGTGACCTCAATGACGGACTGAAGGACGGTCAGATCGGTGATCCGAGGCTGTGCAGGTTCAACCCCCATGACTACGAATGCAAAGCTGGTGCGCATTCGGATTGCCTGACGCACCAGCAGGCAGATGCTGCCGCGGCGTACTACACAGAACAGCGATCGGCCTCCGGAGACAGAGTTGGGGATCGGGCGCATTTCCCCGGATCGGAATTGAGCTACGTGGGCATGACCGAAAGTCCGATCATGAAGCCTGCGTTCTATGAGGACTTCTTCAAGTACATGGGGCTCGTACCAAACCCGGGACCAAACTGGAAAATGGCAGACTTCAATATCAATACAGACTACAAGCGCCTGGGGGTGATCCAGTCGTTGCTTGCGGCTGACAATCCCGATTTCAGCGATTTCAATGCGGCCGGCGGAAAACTCATTTTCTACCATGGCTGGGGCGATGGCGGACCCTCGCCGCAGACCTCCATCGACTTCTACAAGAAGATTGAGCGAACCATGGGTGGACGCGCTGCGACGCAAGAATTCCTTCGGTTATTCATGATCCCGGATATGGATCATTGTGCGGGTGGCAAGGGCCCGTGGTCGGTGGATTATCTTGGCTACCTGGAAAAGTGGGTGGAACAGGGACAGGCGCCCGATATGATGATCGGGGCACATTATTCGGACGATCCGATGGCACACATGGTGCCCAATCTGGCGGGCACGACGCCGCTGCAGTTTACGCGGCCGATTTTCCAGTATCCGCGGCGCGCGCAGTACAGAGGGACAGGCGATCCCAACAGCGCCTCCAGCTTTGAGGCTGTCAACTCTGACAACTGATGCCGGGTGCCGAGCGCCGTTGGCAAGGACCTGAACGGACCTAAGACTCGAGTTTGCGCAGTCCATGCAAGTCCTTGCCGAATACGCGCCACAGGCGTCGCTTGATGGCGGCACCCCCGACAGGGCGCCGGCGGCGGTGGTTACGCCCGTTCGAGAGTTGACCTCTGACTTCGTCAACTGCGCGCGCGATGCGGCGCCACTCAATCGTCCGTGGAGCCCCGGAGCAAGTGCTTGAAAATCGAGTGTGCCGAGCTCCGTCACGTGGCGATGCCTTTGATAACCCCCTGGCGCACGGCCTATGGCGAGGACGCCGCCATTCATTCCGTTTTGGTACGGCTTTCAGCGGACGGAGTTTCTGGATGGGGCGAATCCTGCCCGTTGTATGCGCCGACGTATTCCCCTGAGTCGGCTCTCTCAGTGTATGAAACTTGCCGCGAGTTCTTTCTCCCGCACATCGTTGGGCAGGACTACGAGAGCGCGCAGCAATTGCTAAACGGTCTGGCGTTCTTTAGGGGCAACCAATTTGCCAAGGCAGCGATAGAAACAGCGTGGTGGACGTTAGATTGCAAGACTAAAGGCGTGCCGCTGTGGAGGGCGCTAGGGGGTACCAAGCCGAGAATCCTCTGTGGTGAAGACATTGGAATACAGGACTCTATCGACCAGTTACTTGCTCTGGTTGAAAAGGCCAGCCTAAGAGGCTTCCCGCGGATCAAGCTCAAGATAAAGCAGAATTGGGATATCGAGGTACTGGCGGCAGTTCGTTCAAGTTTTCCAGATCTTGTAGTGCACGTTGATTGCAACGGCGGATACGACTTGGACGAACACTGGGAAACTCTGAGGAAGCTTGATCGTTTTGAATTGGCGATGATTGAGCAGCCTTTGTCGGACACGGATCTATTTGAGCATGCCAAGCTCCAAGGCCGCATCGCCACACCCGTCTGCTTGGACGAATCGATAAAGAGCCCACGAGACTTCCGCACCGCACTTTCAATGGGCTCCTGTCGCGCCGTTAACGTAAAGCCAGGTCGTGTGGGCGGACTTTTTAACGCTGTGACTATCCACGACGTGGCTCGCAACGCAGGGATCACGGCTTGGGTGGGCAGCATGTTGGAAAGTGGCATAGGTGCTGGAATCTGCGCATCTTTGGCCACTCTGCCGGGATTTACATATCCTCCTGATCTCTTTCCCTCCGGGAGATTGTACAGAGAAGATATAAGTGCCTCGGAGATACACTTGGATGAGCGCTGTGGCCTAAATCTTGCGCTATCACCGGAGAGCGGAGTCGAGCCAGATCCAACGCGACTTCAGCGAGCAACCGTGGCGTGGTGTGAAGTGCGGGCTTGTGTCTGAGGGTCGGGTTAATCCATTTGCTTTCTTATTTATCGGTCGTACTGTCCGCTGGCCGACGAGGGGTCGTTGATGAAGAGAGTTGTTCCGCGTGCCATACAAGTGACCATGTCAGTTGTGGTCTGCGTGTTCGCATTGGCCCGCCAAGGGGTGGCGGGTGAGAATCCGAGCGTATCCACCCTGAGCGAACTGCAAGTTATGGCGAAGTGCGAGGCATTGGAATCATCGGAGCTTGCCACAGTCCAGGATGCGCCGACTCGAATCAACACCGCCAAGCTGGTCGAGACCTCGGATGGCGCTGCGCCGTACTGCGAGGTGGAGGGATACGTTGCACCCTCGGTCGGTATCCTGATGAGACTCCCGATTCAATGGAATGGGAAGTTCCTTGAAGTCGGGTGCGGTGGCTTCTGCGGCATGTACACCTTCATTTGGCTGTGTAATGCGCCGATCCAGAAGGGCTACGCCTGCATCACGACTGATATGGGTCACAAGGCGAAGGAGGCCGAGGGTGTCGAGTGGGCCTATAACAACCCACAGGCGGTGATCGACTTTGCGTACCGTGCCACACATGTAACAGCGCTGGCTGGCAAGGCGATCGCGCGAGCCTACTACGGCAAGCCGCCCGTAAAGGCCTACTTCCAGGGTTGCTCATGCGGAGGTCGTCAGGCGCTCGTGGAGGCGGAGCGCTTCCCGTGGGATTTTGACGGCATCATCGTCGGAGCCCCAGCTATCAACTACCCCGAGATAGCTGTCGGTTTTGCATATCGGGCACGTGCTTTGCACGATGCTGACGGAAGGCCGCTTTTCACCGCCTCGACGATCCAGTTCCTCACAAGGGCCGTAATTGCCAAGTGTGATATGGACGACGGTGTGAAAGATGGTCTCATTGGGGACCCCCGCCTGTGCAAATTCGACCCTAGGGAATATGCCTGTACGGCCGGTCGAACCACAGACTGCCTTAGCCGAGAGCAGGTGCAGGCGGCGGTTGCGTACTACAGCGACGTGAAGTCTGCGTCCGGAGTGCGGGTGAGCGACCGTGCAGTATTACCGGGGTCCGAGAGCAGTCCCCTTGGCATGAACGACAATCCGACCATGAAGAGGTCGTTCTACGAGGACTTCCTCAAGTATATGGCCCTGCAGCCTAACCCTGGTCCAACGTGGAGGTTCGAGAACTTTGATCCGGATAGTGACTACAAACGTATGGGGATCATCGACGCGCTCCTGCAGGCCGATAGTCCGGATCTAACGCGATTCAAGAACGCCGGCGGCAAAATGATTTTTTTTCACGGCTGGGCAGATGGTGCCCTGTCGCCTCTGACTTCCATTGAGTTCTACAAGACGGTGGAGAGGACCATGGGTGGACGCAGCGCCACACAGGACTTCCTGAGATTGTTCTTAGTTCCAGACATGGACCATTGTTGGGGCGGGAGGGGGCCGTGGTCGATCAATTACCTGGATTATATGGAAGCTTGGTCTGAACATGGCAATGCACCGGACGTCCTCATCGGACGACACTACTCTGACGATGGAATGACGGCGGCGGCAGCGGCCAGTGGTGTCCCCTCTTTGGTGCGGCCGATTTTCCCATACCCGTTGCGCGCTCAGTATTCAGGCAGCGGCGACGTGAACGATCCGTCCAACTATCGAGCCGTTACACAAGAGTAGAGCCGCAGCTGGGCCCTATGAGAAAACTGTGCGCTGGTCCTCTGGAAGGCCCAAGGGGTCACGCGGGTACATTCATGACCTGTAATGATAGGAGTCGCGCGCTGCGCCCAGCTGGGCCGCGGGCGCTCTTCAGCTCACTAGTGCTGCTGGCACTGTCTGCCACCAGTCAGGCGTCGTCTCCAACGGAACCTGCGGTTATAGGTCAGAGAGCTCGTGGAAAATCTGCTCAGGCCGCCTGTGCAGCATTGTCACGACGCACCGTCGCCGGTGCCCCACTCAAGACTGCCGTTGTGCCGGCCACTGGTAATGTGCCCAAATATTGTAAGGTCAACGGCACCATTGCGCCGGCACTGAACTTTGAGCTGCGCCTTCCGGACTCATGGAACGGCAAACTCTATTATGCGGGCGGCGGCGGCTATGACGGTGCGCTTCCGGAGCTTGTGCTGCCACCGATCAAGCAAGGCTACACTGAGGTTGTGAGCGATTCCGGGCACAAAGGCGACGGGATGTCCGCTGCCTTTGCGCTCAATGACCCTTTTGCTGCGCAACTCTTCGGCAGCCTGTCGGTGCCGACCGTCACTGCTGCTGCGAAGAAGATCTTGCTCGCCGCCTATGGTTCCGCACCGACGCGGTCCTACTTTGAGGGCTGCTCCACCGGAGGTAGGGAGGCTTTGATGGCGGTGCAGCGCGATCCTTATCTGTTTGACGGTGTCATCGCGCGCGCGCCGGCATACAACTGGGTCGGAGTGATGGGCGCGTTCAATCGAACGGCGAAAGCTTTGGCTGCCCCTGGGGGCGAGTTCAGCGCGGCAAAGCTGGAATTGCTCGCAAAGCATGTGCGCGATGCCTGCGATGCACTCGACGGCGTAGTCGATGGTGTAGTCTCCAATCCCAGCGCGTGCGCGTCCGCGACCATCAACGTTGACGCTTTGCGATGCCCAAACGGCGTTGATGCCGGCGACAGTTGCCTCTCCGATGCGCAACTTGCAGTGATCCAGGCATGGACGTCAGATGCCGTCTTCAGCGGCAGCAGCACTTATCGCAGCAAGGGATACAACCTCACCGGCAATGAAGATGATCCTTTCAATTTCGGCCTTTGGGTATCGGGCAAGGGGGATCTGAAAACGGCAGGCCAGTACATAATTCAGGACACCACCGTCAAGTACTATCTGACGCGTGATCCGGAGGCGGACTCACTCGCGTATACACCCTGGGACCAGAATCAGACGGCTCTGTATGCACTGGCCGCACTCAACGATGCCACGCAGACTGACATTCGTCCGTTCCTGGCCAGTGGCGGCAAACTGATAGTCTGGCACGGTGGGTCAGACGCGGCCCTCAGCGTCAACGCGACGATCGAGTACATGGAGAATGCGCGTAACGCCGTTGGCGACACCTTGGCCGACGAATCCCTGCGCTTTTACATCGCGCCTGGGGTGAATCATTGTGGCGGGGGGCCTGGCGCTGACACCGTTGACCTGCTGACGCCGCTGGACCATTGGGTCTCGAAAGGAGTAGCCCCCGAGACTTTAGTGGCACAGAAAGTCGACGCCCAGGGTGTTGTAAGCCGCAAGATGCCGCTGTGCCGCTACCCGAGGTATCCTCGATACGTCAGTTCTGACGATCGCCCGGAAGCGATCAAGCTAGCTGGCAACTACCGCTGCGAGTCGCCCTGATTTGGCACCGGACCTTAAGGCTGGTTGGCGGCCGGTTTACCTCAGCGCGGGTATTGGCGCATTCCGTTTTCGCTCTGCCGTTGTGTCCCGGGCTGAAGCGATTTACTTACTGACTGTTTCGCTCCGGTTCCGCCCTTGGAATCCCCAGCAAGACGGCAACTCTTGATCTGATCACATGCGTGTTTCGCGCAAGCGCCCCGGTCTTTTTTGTTCCGTTCCTCCGCCCTTAAAACTGAAGGAACCGTCTGGCTTGCGCCATCGTGGCGTTGGCTCCCTCGCTATAGAGAAGCTTGAGCCAACGCTGCAGTGTGGCCACGAACGCCTGATTATCGATCAGCTCACCAAAAAGGGCGGCGATGGCCAGCAACGGTCTCGGGTCCGATCCACCTTCGATGGCCCGCTCACGCAACAGCGACGCCAACGGGTGAACGATCGGAATGGGCGCACCGGAATCATCCTCGCCACGCACCCGCCGCATCCAGGCCGCCAAAGCCAGCGCCAGTAGATCGACACTCGCATTGTCCTCGAGTCTGTCCCGAATCGGATCGATCAGGAGATTGAGCGGGGCATCGTTGTTGACGCGATCAACCGTGTCCTTGATCTTAGAGTTGGCGAAGCGTTCCAGAAGTTGCGCTTTATAGGATGACAGATCAATACCCGGTATGTCCGGTAGTGTTGGTCCTGTTTCGCGATCAATCAATGCGGACATGTAGGCGCGCATCGCCGGTTCACGCAGGGCCTCATCCACGTAGCGTCGGCCCGCGAGTCGTCCGAGACCCGCAATCGCGAGATGGCTTGTATTGAGGAGGCGTAGCTTCATGAACTCGTAGGGGGCGACGTCAGCTACAAACTGTGCGCCGACGTCCTGCCACGCCGGCCTGCCGGTGGGGA
Organism: uncultured Gammaproteobacteria bacterium; assembly: GCA_963802645.1. Taxonomy (GTDB): domain Bacteria; phylum Pseudomonadota; class Gammaproteobacteria; order Steroidobacterales; family Steroidobacteraceae; genus 13-2-20CM-66-19. The sequence goes on from CAWDJK010000004.1 coordinate 556,868, forward strand.
AGTCGTCCTCGATCACCCATTGCCGGAAAAGCTCAGAGAACACGGGCCAGTGATCTTCGAGGCGAAATCGTGCAGCAAGGTAACTCACGTCTTCGGGCGTCGTCATGGGCGTAATGCGATCGACCATGGTGTTCGGAAAGCGCGCATTGCACTCGATCCAATCAGCAAGGCGCGGATCGCGAAGTCGTGCCAGCGACAACACGGCGCGACCGAGCACGACACCATTGTGCTGGATGTTGTCGCACGTCATGGCCGTGAATGCGGGCAGCCCCATCACCATGCGACGCCGATAACCTTCGACGAGTACACCGATTGCGCTGCGAGGATTGGCAGGGTGCGCGAGATCGTCTGCGATAAGCGAATGCGCGGGGTCCAGTTGTTTGGTCGCCGAATTGAGGCAGTAGCCATTTTCAGTGATGGTCAGACTGACGATGCGAATGGCACCATCATCGATGGCATCCAGTACGGGAGCCGATGTCTCACCCGCGTGAACGACGTCGGCGAGGGCGCCGATCACCGTCACCTGCTCATCCGCGTTCTGACGTTCAACGAGTGTGTACAGTGCGTCCTGTGGTCCGAGGGCGTCACGCATCCGCTTGTCCTGCTGCATCAGACCGACACCGACGATGCCCCATTGCAGGGCGTTGACCTGGCGATTCATCAGGTCATGTGTGTAGCGGGCCATATGGGCGCGGTGAAATCCGCCCAGTCCCAGGTGCACTATGCCGGGTACCACTTGCGCGGGATCAAAGGTTGGTTTAAAGACCTGCGGGGGCAGTTGGCCAATGGTCTGTCGGGAAAGTCGAAGCAGGCCTTTCATCTGCTGCCTTTATTCGTGCGCAAGCGCTCTTCCAAGTGGGCCCGCCGCGGCAGATCAGCGCCGCGCCCTGCGCAGGTCATGCTTGCGGCGAGCAGTGCAAAATTCATGGCATCCTCAATCGCGCTTCGGTCCAGCGCCGCCAAGGATGGCAGGCTCAGGAGGTTGCTTTGCGCGAGTCGTGCCAGCAGCGCCGCCTGAAAACTGTCGCCAGCGCCGACTGTGTCGACAACCTGGATCGGCAGCGCGGGCAAGCTTACGCGTCCGACGCGGTGCCATGCTGTCGCGCCAAATGCTCCGTGAGTCACGAGCACCAGCTTTGCGCCATTCTGCAGCCATCTTGCCGCCTGCTCGTCGGGCGTCGTGCGATCGCCCCAGCCGCCGATGAAGTCTTCGTCGCTGAGCTTAATAATGGACGCGCAGCGCGCGAATCGCTCGATGCGCTGCCGCCATTGCTCAAGCGGGCCGACTAAGGCTGGCCGTAAGTTGCAATCAAGTGCGATGGGGAGCCGCGACGCCTCACGCTCTGCCAGTTCAAGAAGTGCGCTGCCGAAGGGTTCCACCGCAAGCGCATAGGAACCGAGGGCAATCGCTGATACTGCTGACGGCAACGGAGCGGATAACTGAGCGTAGTCAACATCCTGGACGGCCGTGTCGTGAGCATAGAAGGCGTAAGTGGGATGTCCGTGTGCATCGGGGGACACAAGAGCCAGAGGCGTTGGTCGTGTACTGCGGGTCGGGAGGAACACTTCGATGTCCTCGTGCATGAGCGCGTTGACCAACGTAATACCGAAGTAGTCGCTCGACAGGCCTCCCAGGAACGCGGTACGCATACCGAGTCGTGCGAGACCAACGGCTACATTAAAAGGGGAACCGCCCACAATCGCCTTCAATGTTGGGCCCGATTCCGCTTCAGACTGCACAAACAGGTCAATCAGCGCCTCGCCGCAGACGAGAATCATGTCGACGAGTTTCCGGTTGAGCGATTCGACGCAGTGAATGCCTGCCCGGCGCTGTCGAAAACGTGACAATGCGCTGAGTCGATCGCCAGTCCAACCCGCTGCCGCACCTGGGTGTCGTCGGTTGCGCTGACCTGTGCGATCAGACGATCGCCCTGATCAAGATCGACGTGGATCAGTGAGACGGCACCGAGACGTTCGACCAGGTGAGTGACCCCGGAGAGCGCGCCCCCGGCATCCGGGCGCAGAGCTTCTGGGCGAATGCCGACAGTGACCATGTCGTTGATTTTGGCAGCATCAGACGTCGCAGCCACGAACACATCGCATTGATCGGAGATAGCGACCCGGACGCCGTCGGCGTTGCGCCCGGTAATCCGCGCCGGGAGCATGTTCATTGGCGGCGAACCCATAAAGCCGGCCACAAATAGATTGGCCGGGTGGCGGTAGATCTCTGACGGCGTGCCTACCTGTTCGATGCGCCCAGCCTGCAGCACGACGATGCGGTCCGCCATGGTCATGGCCTCGATCTGATCGTGCGTGACATAGATCATCGTGGCATTGATGTCTTCGTGCAGACGGGCCAATTCACCACGCATTTGGCCGCGCAGGGCGGCGTCGAGATTGGACAGCGGCTCGTCAAAGAGAAAGATCTTGGGATTGCGGACAATCGCCCGCCCAATGGCAACGCGTTGGCGCTGACCGCCCGAGAGCTGCCCGGGCTTGTGATCCAGATAGCCGTCAAGGTGTAGAGTACGTGCAACCTCTGCGACCTTGCGGTCGCGCTCGGCTCTGGACACTCCGGCGAGGCGCAGCGCGAAACTCATGTTCTGGCGCACGGTCATATGCGGATACAGCGCATAGGACTGAAACACCATCGCCAGACCGCGATCGGCGGCACCGATGTCATTCATACGCTGGCCATCGATCAGCAGTTCACCCGCATCGACGCTTTCGAGACCCGCAATCAGGCGAATCAGCGTCGATTTGCCGCAGCCTGAGGGTCCGACAAAGACGACAAACTCGCGGTGCGCGATCTCAAGGCTCAGATCCTTGATGACTTCCGCGGCCCCAAAGCGCTTCGAAATGTTCTTCAGTTGCAGGTTTGCCATGGGAATATGCTACTTAACCGCTCCAAATGTCAGGCCGCGTACCAGTTGGCGCTGACCGATCCAGCCGAGCGCAAGAATTGGTGCAAAGGCAATAGTTGAAGCCGCAGAGAGTTTCGCGAAAAACAGGCCCTCGGGACTTGAGAAGGCCGCAATGAAGGCGCTCAGCGGTGCCGCGTTGGATGAAGTCAAAGTGAGGCTCCAGAAGGCCTCATTCCAGCAAAAGATCACCGAAAGCAGGCACGTCGAGGCCAGGCCCGGCAGCGCTAGGGGCAGCAGCAAATGCCAAAGTTCATCGCGCATTCGCGCGCCATCCATGCGTCCGGCCTCGAGGACATCGCGCGGAATCTCCTTGAAGAAGGTGAAGAGCATCCAGACGACAAGCGGCAGGTTCATTAAGGTGTTGATCAATATGAGACCGCTGCGTGTGTCCAGAAGGCCGAGGAAACGGAAGATGAGATACATCGGCATCAGCACGCCGACGGGCGGCAGCATCTTGGTCGAGAGCATCCAGAGCAGCAGGCCGCGCGTCCGTTTAGCAGGATAAAAGACCATCGAATATGCAGACGGTACCGCAAGCAAAACGACAAACAGTGTTGAGCCGACGGACACGACGAGGCTGTTGCTAGCGTAAGCCAGGTACGGAGCGCGCGCCAAAACCTCTCCGTAGCTCTCGAGAGTAGGGTGAAAATGCCAAAGTCCACCGGTATCGATGGCGTCGGACTCACTTTTGAATCCCGTCAGGACAGTCCATAGAATCGGAAAGAACATGGCGAGCGCCACGAACCACGCGACCAGCGTCGTGGCGAGTCCGGCGGATGTGCTGGCGCGCATCCGGTCAGCTCTCTAGTTGCTGAGCCAGAAATCGGGACATCAGCATTGCGAGCAGATTGGCAACGACCACGGCGATCAAGCCGCCTGCACAGGCGCTGCCTATGTCGAACTGCAAGAGCGCGCGGCCGTAAATGAGATAGGCAAGATTGGTTGTAGCCGTCCCGGGACCGCCCGATGTCGTAACGAAGATCTCGGCAAACACCGCGAGCAGAAAAATGGACTCCATTAGTACCGCAACGCTGATGGCCCTTCGCAGATGTGGCAGCGTCACAAATGCGAACCTGGCGAGCGCACCCGCGCCGTCCATGCGCGCGGCCTCCATCTGCTCTTGGTCTAGCGACTGCATGGCCGTAAGAAGGATGAGGAGAGAAAATGGCAGCCATTCCCAGGACAGGATGATGATCAGTGACAGCAGTGGATAGTGCGCAAACCAATCGACCGCCGATCCGCCCAGACCTCGTGCGAGGTGGCCAAGCACGCCGTAGACAGGGTGCATCAGTAGATTCTTCCACACCAATGCGCTAACGGTCGGCATGATGAAGAACGGTGAAATGACAAGAAGCCGCGCCGCGCCGCGACCCGGAAACGGCTGATTGAACAGCACGGCCACTGCAATTCCCAGGGTTATCGTGATGGTCAGAACGGATCCGACCAGCAGCAGCGTGTTGCGCAAAGACGCCCAGAATGCTGGATCGGCGATCAGCGATCGATAGTTATCGATGCCGGAGAAACCGCGCAGGTCCGGGGAAAGAAGATTGTAGTGCTGAATTGACAACCAAAGGGTCATCACCAGCGGTACGATCGAGCCCACGAACAACACGATGACCGAGGGAGTCAGCGAAAGAGTGGCACCGCTCGGCCGCGCAAGGGCGCTCATTTGGGGGTACCGCCTTGCGCCATGGCACGTTCAGCGGTGCTCTGAGCTTCCTTTAGCGCGGTGTTGACATCGGTCTGACCTGTCAACGTTGCGGCTATTATCTGTCCTACCTGCGTGCCCAGTCCCTGGAACGCGGCAATATCAACAAATTGGGCACTTCGGTAGGGCCGGGTATTTACACCGGATTCACTTGGAATGGCAGCCGCGATTGCCTGCCTTACGAATTCTGCAAAAGGCGCGGCGTGCAGGTACTCCTGTGCGTCGTAGGTCGATCGCCGGGTGCCTGGAGGCACCGAAATCCAGCCCTCGCTCTTTGCTACAAGGCGAATGTACTCCTTGGAGGTGGCCCAGGCGGCAAACTTCATTGCGGCTTCGGGCTCTTTGGAGGACACCGGTATGGCGAGATTCCAACTCCAGAGCCATGTAGGTGCGTCGGTGGCCGTGCCAAGAGGCATCGGCGCGTAGTTGGTGACGTTCGCAACGCGAGAGTGCTGGTCACCGTAGAGCAGCGTTGCGGCCACAGTGGCGTCGATCCAGATGGCACAGTGGCCGTCCGCAAACAGGACCAGATTTTCATTGAAGCCGTTGGAAGTCGTACCCGGCGGACCATCTCTTCGCAGCAGCGTGCCGTACCAGGTGATCGCCCGATTCCATTCGGGGGTGTCCAGCGTTGGATGCCAGTTCAGATCAAACCAGCGGCCGCCAAAGGCGTGCACGATCGCCGTGATCGGCGCCATGTTTTCGCCCCAGCCAGGCTTGCCGCGCAGGCAAATACCATAAATCTCGCGGCTCGGGTCTGACAGCCGATGCGCAAACTGAGCGATCTGTTCGTAGGTCGGGTGCTGCGGCATCGCCAGGCCTGCCTTTGCAAACAGATCTGAGCGATAGAAAGTCATCGCGCTTTCTGCGTAGAAGGGCAGTGCGTACAGCTGCCCTTCGTAGGTGAGTGCACTCCTCACCGGTGGCAGGAGATCGTCAACGTCGTAGCCGGGCGGCAAGCTCGTCAGCGGCTTCAGCCACTGTTGCTTGGCCCAAATGGGTGTTTCATAGTTGCCGATGGTCACGAGGTCAAATTGCCCGGAGCCGGTGGCAACGTCCGTTGTGACTCGCTGCCGTAGCACATTCTCTTCGAGCACCACCCATTTGAGCTTAATGCCCGGATTGGCACGCTCAAATTCGGGAGACAACTTTTTCATGACCATCATGTCGCCGTTATTTACCGTAGCGATGGTCAAGGTAACCGTGGTGTCCTTTGACCCACATCCGGACAGTGCGGCACAAGCGGCCAGTACCAGACTCTTGAAGGAGAGATGTCTTAACTGAGCGATCATGATGGAGCTCCCGCATTCAGGTACAAGTCGCGATCTGGTGCGAAGTGGGCATTCAAGGGAAAAATCGCCGCGCCCAGTGCGCGGGCGTCGGACCCAATGGAATCACCAGCACCCTTGGGTCGCGCGCGCCGTCCCAGTTGTAGTCGTCAGTAGCCCGAGAAACCTTTGGGCAGCATAATCTCTACCACGTCTTCCGTGCCTTCAATCCGGGCGGATGGGGTATGGCGTAAAAAGGCGTGATGTTGTCGTTTACGCCAAATAATTCCCCGTCCAAAATGCTGCTGGGGTGCAAAATCGCTGTTTCGTCTCGCTCGCTCACGCTCGCACGGTGATCGAGAACTGGCGACGGGAACACACCGAGGAGAGACCGAAGAAGTCGCTGCGCGGGCTGACAGCTGCCCGGTACGCACAACAGATGACCACAAGGCCGATTACAATCCGGAAAAACTCCAGGTCAATCGGCTACTGAAGGCGGGGGATGCCGTATCACGAGTCTCGTTAACTTCGGCACTTTTGTTGACGTCCTTCACTGTTTGTAACCACGGCAACTACTGCTGCGTCAGCTTCGCCCGCGAGTCTCTACCCGCGCTTCGAGATCGCCAACGACCACAATCAGATCTTGTCGCGCTTCGCGACTAACCGGACCAATTGGAGCGGCTTCACGATCCCCAGCCGGAACAAAGCCCGGAGATCCGTGAGCGACCGGCAACTGTCGGCATCCAGTTCGAGACGACGTACGGAGGGACGTAATTGAAAGAGTTATTGACTGAATGCTCTGTGCCTCTTCGTTGGAACGATCACACTAGGACAATCGGTCACCGAATCTGGCAGCGCCGGCATGCCGTTCTGGCGATTCTTTTTGCCGGCTATTTTCTCCTGTACATGGATCGCATGGCTATTGCGGCAGCGATCCCGTTCATCGCAAAGGAGTTTGGTCTCTCCGCGCTGAGCATGGGTAGCGTGCTCAGCGCCTTTTTCGTTGGCTATGCCTTGATGCAGATTCCGGGGGGCATGCTGGCTGATCGCTTCGGGCCTCGGCGGGTCATGGCAGCCTCGATTGCCGGTTGGACGATCTTTACGGTGCTAACCGGCATGGCCAATGGCTTGTGGCTACTGCTTGCAATTCGCGTGCTATTCGGCATCAGTGAAGGCTCCTATCCTCCCAGCGCCTCCAAGGCCGTCGCATTGTGGTTTCCGCGAGATGCGTTTGGCCGCGCTAGCGGCTTTCAACTGTCCGCTGTGCAAGTCGGCGCAGCGGTGGCGCCGATATTTGTAGCCTGGATCATCGCACGGTGGGGATGGAAAGCGGTGTTTTTCGCACTGTCTGTTCCGGGTATCGTGCTGACGCTACTCGTCTGGTTTTGCGTGCAGGAGGCACAGTCGCCGGTCGCCGCTCCGGTGAACCAAGATGCGAAGCCAGCAAGTACCACGAAAGACGCGTTGAAGCTGCCTGTGGTCCGATGGTGCGCAGTGACGATATTCCTCTGGAGCATCGCAGTCTGGGGACTGATGAGTTGGCTTCCAACTTACTTGCTGCAGGCGCGCGGATTCAGTCTCGCCAAAATGGGCCTGCTCGCCCCGCTACCCTATCTCGCTGGGGCCGTGGGTTACTTTGTTGGAGGCTACGCAATGAGCGATCGTCGCTTCAACCAGCGCCGACGTGTGCCCATTGCGATCGGTCTGATTGGCGGAGGCGTTGGTACTTGGCTAGCCGCAGTAGCGCCCACAGGTGAATTGGCCACGGCGGCTTTAGTAATGTCTTTCTTGTTTGCATTTATACCAGCCGGCGGCATATTTACGATGCCGCTGGTTACGGTACCGCAGCAAGCAGTTGGGGCCGCGTTTGGCTTCATCAACGCGGCGGCGCAGGCAGCGGCCTTCTTGTCGCCGGTTGCGATCGGCTATGTGCTGAGCGTCACCCACAATAACTTTGCCCTGATGCTGTACGGCTGCGTTGGTTTTTTCGTGGTGGCCGCTGCAGTGTCCCTCAGAATTCTATCGCCGATCTCGGCGCAGACTTTGTAATGCGATGAGGAGCATGCGGGAGGGGGCACCGGCTGGCATCAGGGTGGAAGCTCGATGCGGATGGCGCGGTAAACTTCACTAGGCCGCTGCGGCAATGTCCCGAGTACCCTCGGTACACCGGGCGACTGAACGATGCGGCCGCCACTAAGTCGGCAAGCAACTACGTTTGCGCTGCGCCTTGATTGTTGTGATGGTGGAGCTTGCGAAACAGGACGGGTGTCATTCCGAAGCGGCGATCAAAGGCCTTCGATAATTGCGCGCCGGTGAGATAGCCAACATTTTTGGCAATCTCCTTGAGCGACATATCTGAAGCTAGGTGCATGCGCGCCTGATCGAGCCGCAAAGTCTGTACAAAGCGCGCTGGCGTCATACCTGTGCTGCGGAGGAATTGTCTCTGGAAGGTGCGCTCAGACATCGATACGCGTTCGGCAAGCACAGGCACTTCAAGCGACGCATTGAGATTCTCGCGCACCCAGTCAATAAGCGCGGAGAATGGTGCGTTGGCGTGACTCTGCGCATCGAGCACGGGGCTGAATTGGGACTGGTATCCAGGACGTCGCGCGTAAAGCACCAAGCGCTTAGCGATAGCATTCGCGACCGAGTCGCCCAGATCTGCGGCCACCATTGCCAGACTCATATCAATTCCGGTCGTCACCCCAGCTGAGGTCCATAGCCGCCCGTCAGTGACATACAATGAATGGGCGTCCACGTGCGTCTCGGAACAGAGATCCGCCAGCGCCGAACAAGCCGACCAGTGGGTGGCAACCCGCTTGCCTTTCAACAGATCGAAGTAGGCCAGAGCGAACGTGCCGGTGCAGATGGAGCCATAGCGGCGCGCCCGCGCGCTCGCCTTAAGCACCCAGTTTCGTACCGAGGTGTTGGCCGCCATGGTCTTCAGGCCGCTGATTTCACCCCCGGCGATCAGCAGGGTGTCGACAGCGCGCGGTGCCAGTCGCTTCAGCGGTACGGTCTGCAACGCCACGGAGCTATTGGTCTGAATTACGCCACCGGCGGCGGAAAGTATGTGGACTCTGTAGTCGGCCCGCTTGGACTCATTGTTGCCAGCCTCAAACACCATCGCCGGGCCAGCGACGTCGAGTACCTGACAGCCGGCAAAGGTCAGGATGCCGATGTTACGCGGCGGTGGCATTGGCAGATATTAGCAGAAAGTTGTCGTATGCGCCAAACGACCCTCCCTTAAGATTCCTCGCTATTCGATGCTGGGGGGGGATTGTGCCGCAGCATTACATAGAGAACGAAGCACCTTATTGCGGCGCCAGCGCTCCCATTTCCATCCGGCGGGCGCGCTATCGCTGCGCCTTGGCGTGCGGACATTCATTTGGCCCGTGAGGGTCCAGCTCAAATGGATTACACATGAACCAAACACTGCACATCGGCTTTCTGGTTTTTCCGAAAGTGACGGAACTCGACCTGATGGGCCCGGCGCAAGTCCTGAGCCGCGTGCCCGGCGCCAAAGTGCACCTCGTCTGGAAGAAAATAGAACCTGTCGTCACTGATGTGGGATTCTCGATCAATCCGACGATTGCCTTCGAGCAGTGTCCGCAACTTGACGTGCTGTGTGTGCCGGGCGGATTCGGCGTCGCAGAGTGCATCACCGATTCCGAAGTTTTGGACTTCCTGCGTGCCCAAGGTAATAAGGCCCGCTACGTGACGTCGGTCTGTAACGGATCGGTACTGCTCGGTGCGGCGGGGCTGATCACCGGCTACAGGTCCGCCGGCCATTGGATGTGGCGGCGTTTCCTGCCGCAATTCGGCGCACAGCCCGTAGCGGAGCGCGTGGTGCGGGACCGTAACCGCATTACCGGGGGCGGTGTGACCGCCGGCATTGATTTCGCCTTCACACTGGCCGGCGAGTTGGTGGGCGAGGAGGCGGCCAAAGCCATACAGCTGGTTCTTGAGTACGACCCACGACCGCCGTTCGACTGTGGGTCCCCGGACAAGGCGGGTGCCGAACGCGTGGAACGAGCGCGCGCCGAGGCGGTGGCGCAACTCGAGGTGGCAGAACAGCAGGTGGCCAAGGCGGCTCGCCGACTGAAAGCTACGCTCCTAGCGATAGTTATTGCCTTAGTCGTCCCGATTCTTCCGGTGTCTGCGCGCGCTCAACAGCCTGCCGCATCAGCGGGGCTCTTGGCTCAAGCCGATCAGCCGGGGCCTTCGACCACATCCGAAACGAAGGAGGATCAACAACGCTCCAGCCAGGGTTCGAGCTCTAGGTCACGGGAATCTTCGACGGGCTTGCAGGAGGTGGTGGTGACCGCGCAAAGACGTGCCGAACCATTGCAGGACGTTCCGGTTAGTGTCGCTGCCTATGGTCAGGCCGACATCGAGCGTCTAGCGATTAACAGCATCGAGGATGTTACGCGATTGACACCTGGCGTTGGAGTCACCTATAGCGCAGGGTATGCGCCAATCATTTCAATTCGTGGAATAGCATCGATACCCGGAGCCTCCACGACGGGTATTTACCTCGGCGATACTCCCGTGCAGGTCAGAATGATCGGTGCCGGCGGATCGAGCGTCACTGCATTCCCCACCGTGTTTGACCTCGAGCGGATCGAGGTGCTTCGTGGGCCCCAAGGCACGCTCTTTGGCGCCGGCTCAGAAGGAGGTGCGGTGCGCTTCATCACCCCTGAGCCTTCGCTAACTGATTTTTCTGGCCACGCACGCGCGGAGTTTGGTTTCAATGAAGTGGGAGCACCCAGCTATCAGGTCGGTACTGCAGTCGGAGGGCCGATTGTATCGGATACCCTTGCATTCAGAGTCAGCGCATACGTGCAAGAGGACGGCGGTTGGATAGACCACCGTCCCTATCCCAGCCCATACGTCACCGAGGACAACGTTAACTGGGTGCGAACGGCCACACTAGACGCTGCGGTCGCGTGGGCGATCACAGACAATTTAGTTGTTACGCCTAGGGTGTTCTACCAAAGCCTGACCAGCGGGGGGCCTCCGACCTACTGGCGAGGATTGTCGAATCCGTCGAGTGACGATTTCGTCGTCGGGTATCAACCCAACAGACCGATTCTGGATCAATTCTCGCTTCCGAGCGTGAAAGTCGAATGGCATACCGGCAGCGTCGAGCTCGTATCTAACACTTCCAACCTGAATCGAACTCGAACGCTGACAGATGACTTTACGTTCTACCTTAACGAAGCGCAGACTGGCAACTTCACCGGTCCCATTACATATGCACCAGGCCCGAGTTCCAATCCACAGCAGCAATTTACGCAGGAGATTCGCCTGCAATCGACGAACTCGAACAGCAGGGTCCGATGGCTCTTCGGTGTCTTCTATCAGACTCTCGATGAGAGAGCCGACCAAGAGATAGTCACACCAACCGCGGATTCTGTCTTCGGAGTTCCCGTGCTACCAGGGGGTCTGGCTTACACGGGCGCTGACTGGAGCCGGGACACTCAAAAAGCGGCCTTTGGGCAAGTCGATATAGGCCTATTCGACAACGCACTGACTGCAACGCTAGGAGCTCGCTACGCGAAGATGAGCTTCAGTTATACGAACGCGCAAGACGGCCCTTTTAACGGCGGCGCCCTGACCGGTTCATCCGGCGGAGCTTCCGCGTCAGCTTCGACGCCGAAGTTCGGCTTGGACTATAAGCCCCGCGAGGGACTAATGTTCTATACCTCTGCCGCCAAAGGGTTCCGTCCCGGTGGCGCAACGCTCCGGTCCCCTCGAGTTGTGCGGAAAGTCTAAATGCGTATGGATTTGCTTCTGCTCCGCCGACTTACGACCCAGATAGTGTATGGAGCTACGAACTGGGTTCGAAAGGTGACTCGTTCGAGCACCGGTTCGTCTGGGACGCCAGCGCCTATTGGATCAATTGGGCGAAGATACAGAATTACCTACTTCTCCCCTCCTGCGGATTCGTTGTCACCGCGAATGTTGGGGCCGCGATTAGCAAAGGGTTTGAACTCGATACCAAGTATGCGTTAGGTGAGCGGCTGACGATCGAGGCGTCAGCAGGGTATGACAAGGCCTACTTCTCGCAAACAGTAACTGTCCCTGGTATCCCGACCAATACAGTGACGGAAGGTGAACTTCTTCTGACCCCGCCATGGCACGGTTTCCTAAGCGCGGAGTATCGGTTTCCGCCAACTCGTAGAAATATACAGACGTATATCCACATGGACGATTCCTACACTTCGCACTTCCGCGTGGGGAGTCCTCAAGACACCAACTACGACCCCAGGTCTCCAGGCGACCATGGGGCCGTCAACCTCCTGTCTGCGCGGGTCGGGATCCGGCGAGACTCCTGGGATGTATCGCTCTTCAGCAAGAACCTACTTAACACACACCCGCTGTTGTTGGTCGTGTTCCACGATCTCCCAACTTCAGATTTGTTCGCAGACCAAACCGTGCCGCCACGGGTCGTCGGCATCACTGGTACTTATCGATTCTAAGATCGGGGTAGGGGTGAAATCGCGACCATATCGAGCGCGCGGCGACACCGTTTGCCGGAGTCTAGGTGAACGGAACGGGGACTTGCTGAAGGGAGGGGCTGCTACTCGACTTCGTCGAAAAGGAGGACGATCGTGCCTAAGATTTCTCGACGTGTCGCCGCGCTAGCGGCCTTGGTGGCGGGTGGCGTGGCTGCGTCAGGTGGCGCCGTGAATGCGCAAACTATCGAGCACGGCGGTGTAATGCCCTCCAAACTTAAGCCCAAGAAGATCGGCATCATTATTTTCCCCGGCTTCGAAACGCTTGATGTCTTCGGACCGGTGGAAATGTGGGGGCGCTTGGCGGACTACGACGTAGTGATGGTCTCTGAGCACGGCGGCACGGTGCTGTCTGCGCAGGGTGGGGCGACGGTCGCCAGCTATTCGTTCGAGACTGCGCCGCAGCTCCAGATCCTGATGGTCCCCGGTGGCGATGGAACACGAACTGAAGTCGGCAACGCCGCAATGCTGACCTTCCTGCGCAAGCAGGATCGTGGAACCGAATGGACCACGTCGGTTTGCACCGGTTCTGCTGTTCTGGCCAAGGCCGGAATCCTTGACGGGCGCAAGGCGACCACCAATAAGCTCGCCTACAAGTGGGCGACGAGCCAGTCAGCCGCGGTACTTTGGCAACGCAAGGCGCGCTGGGTCGTCGACGGCAAGTACATCACCTCATCGGGCGTTTCCGCCGGCACGGACATGGCGCTCGCGCTGGTTGAGAAGCTCTATGGCAGAACGCAGGCCGATGGCGTCGCGCGATTCACAGAGTATCTTTGGAACAGTGATCCCAATGTCGACGCCTTCGCCATTGACTCTTGAGGCGGGGCGGCTCCGAGCTGCTGCGCGGGTGGTTCTCGGTGGTCCATTCGATGGCCGGGGGGCGGCGAACGTCCGTACTGATCCCGGAGGCCGCTATGCCGAAATGCCAAGGATGATTGGGCCCAACCGCGTGCGGGACTGGACCAATCTGCAATATTTCCTGACGGTCGCTCAATCCGGCAGCTTCCACGCTGCGGCGAAGTTGTTGCAGACAGACCAATCCACCGTGGCGCGGCGGGTGCACAGGCTGGAGAGCGAGCTTGAGGCCAAGCTGTTCGATCGGCATGCCCACGGCATGGTGCTCACCGAATCCGGGGCCGCGGCGGTCCGCAAGATCTGCGACATCAGTGATGCGGTGACGGAGGTCGAGAAGATCTTGGTGGGACTGCAGAATAAGGAAAGCGGGCTCGTCACAATATCTGTACTTGACGGTATCGGGGCGATGTGGCTGCTGTCGACGCTACCCGACTTCTACCAGCGGTTTCCACAGATCGTCATTCACATCAAAACCAACGAGAAGGCGCTCGACTTGTTGTCGCACGACGCGGACATTTCATTGCAGCTCGAGCGTCCAACGGCGCTACGTCTGGTGGGGCTTAAGGCGAGCAAGTTGATTCACAGAATGTATGTTTCGGCGATCTACGTCGCGCGGAAGGGGATGCCGCAAGCGCTGTCGGATTTGAAAGACCACGAGGTGATTGACCATGAGCCCTACCGGGCTGAATCGTATCGCGAGTGGTGGGTTAACCAGGTGCTGGCGACCGCCCGCGTAAGCCTCAAATGCAATTCGGCGAACATACTCTTGGCCGCGACCCGACGCGGCATCGGCATCGGCCTTTTCCCGGCCTTCTACACCCATACTGCTCCCGACCTTCTGCCGGTCCCGATTCCGGTGCCGAGCGCCTGTGAGCTCTGGATCGTCACCCATGAAGAGACCAACAAGTCTCGCAAGGTAAAGGCAGTCGTCGGATTCCTTCGCGACCGCTGCCGCCAAGACCGCGAGAAGTGGTTCCCGCCGATGCCCTGAAGTTGGCCCAGCGCCTGTCCACCGAGGGCGGCTAGTTGAATCGAGCGCCGTCCGCTGCGCATCGGCCGCTGCACGCATGCCCTGCGCCGACTGAGTCAGCCGGACGCTAGCATTGAATTGCAATTCTGCAGATCACGACTGCACCCTTGGGCGTTTACATTCCTATTCTCCTCTCTAAAGATGATCTCGCGTCGGAGCATCGATCTTTGACGCGGGGGTATATCCAGAGATCAGGCCACTAAGCCGCGGAGACTCACGCAGCGTGGCCGAAGAGGGGAACAATATATGCGGACACCAGTCGTAAATTCGCTGCGTCGAAGACTGTTCGGCTTGGTCGGTGCGGCGGCTATCGCCGTTTCGCTTAACTGCTGGGCTTCGTTGGCAATGGCGCAGACGGCGTCGGAATCCGAGGGAAACACGTTGCAGGAGGTCATCGTGACGGCGCAGAAGCGCGAAGAGCGGCTTCAAGATGTGCCCATCTCGATTGCAGTGCTCGACGCAAAGACACTCGATCAGCAACCCGGGGGTGGAACACTGGAAGCGCTGGCTCAAGTACCGGGAATTTCTGAGGCCGTGAGCGATGCCGGTGGCATGACGCAGATTTCGATTCGCGGCGTGTCTCCCGCGGTGCCCTTTGGCGATGGGTCGACGACAGTCGGCTACTATGTCGATGGTATCCCCTTCGCACTGGGGCGTTCAGCGGCTGTCCCCAACACGAACGATTTCGACATGGCCCGGATCGAGGTCTTACGGGGACCACAAGGCACGCTCTATGGTGCCACTGCGCTAAACGGCGTTGTCCGCCTCGTTACCAACGACGCCGATCCGACGCAATTCGAAGCCAAGGCGCGTGTGGGGACCGCGGCGACGGACGGCGGATCGGAGAGCTACCAGGGCGACGCCGCGGTCAATATTCCGATCATCCAGGACAAGCTGGCGGCTCGCCTCGTCGTCGGCGATGACTATGGGGGCGGCTGGATCGACCAGCCCCACTTGGACAAGACGGACGCCAACTGGACCAACGCCAGGACCGTTCGGCTAAAGGTCGATATCCGGCCGATCGATGATCTGAAGATCGACCTTACGGCCTGGGATTCGTACTACAAGGAGAACGCAGGCTCGTTCGGGATAAACGGCATTCAGGCGCGCACCTACAACGCCACGCCGTCAACGACTCATTTCGACGCCTTCAATGGCCGGATCGTCTACGATCTGCCGTTCGCGACGCTGTCCAGTTCGACGAGCTACATGAATTTCAACCAGGACATCTACACGGACGCAGACAACGGAATTGCACCGCTGATCGCAAGCCCCGCAGCCGTACTGTACTCACATCTGCCCGCCATCGTGCTCACCGAGGAGTTCCTGATTAACTCAAGGAACTCGGGTGACTGGCGCTGGCAGGTAGGTGCCTTCTATCGCGACGCTCACAACGATACCTATCAAACCCTGCCAATTGCGTTCGGTACCGACCACGTCGCTTCCCGCGACAAGTCGGAATCGGAGGCGGTATTCGGCCAGGCCACCCGCACCTTCGATAACGACCATTTCGAAGTCACCGGCGGCTTGCGCTATTTCACCGACGACTATGGCACGGAGACTCTCGATCTCACGAATAGTGCGGTGCCGTTCTTTAGTCCGCACGCCACTGCTTCGGCCGTGACCCCGCGCCTGGTCCTAGCCTGGCTCCCTAACCAGTACACCAACATCTACGCCAGCTATTCGGTCGGCTTCCGCAGCGGTCTTGAGCAGACCCCTCTCGCTCTGGAAGTCGAATCAAATTTTCCGCCGGCGCGCCCCGACAAGCTCTACAACTACGAGGTCGGCGCCAAGGGCAGCCTCTGGGGCGGCGTGGTCACCTACGATGCCTCCGTTTTCTACATCAAGTGGAAAGACATTCAGCAGAATGGCCAACTGGAATTCTGTAACCCCGCCTGCGTGCCGGTCGGCGGCACCATCAACGGTACGTCGGCCAGCGGGCCGGGCTTTGACCTGAGTCTGGCTCTGCAACTCACGCGCGGGCTGAGCTTGGGAGTGGCCTTCAGCGAGAACAATCTGACCGAGGACGCCAACGTCTATCCCAGCGGTGTGGGGGTCGGGCCGAACAACGGGGCAGTCTACGTCAAGGGCGACCGGACGCCCTTCTCCGCCCAGTACACCGCCAACGCCCACCTGGACTACGGCTGGGCCCTTAGTGACAGATTTGACGCGAGATTTGAGATTTCGGGGGATTACCGGTCCTCTGAGTTAATCATTCTCCCCCCGGCGCAAGGGTCGACCTTAAACACCACGGCCTACACTATCTGTAACGGGGGCAACTTTTGCTACTTCAGCAACTCGCCTACCAATCTCAATGCGCGCTTCGAGATTGCCAACCACCACAACCAAACCTTGTCGCTCTACGCGACCAACCTGACCAATTGGAGTGGCTACACGGTTCCCCCGACAGAACAAAGCACCGAGATCCGTGAGCGACCGAGGACTGTCGGCATCCAGTTCCAGATGACGTACTAGGGACGTGGCCGATTCTCGAGCGCACGGCGCCGCGATGCCGCCGCGCACAAACGCCAGACCGCCGCCCCTCGCCAGGGCGGCGGCGCCAAGCAGGTCGAAGGGTCGAAGTCCTGATGTGCAGCAAACTGAGAGCAGCTCTCGGCGTCTGGCTTCTGCCGGTGCCTTCGAGGCTCAGAGCCCGCGCCGCCGATCAGCCGGTCAACACATATCCGGCGCTATCCCTTGCGAGACGCTCGCGCGCGGATTTCGCAACAGTCCAAGACGCGCCGGCGTCGGCCATGAGCGCTACGGTTGTCCAGGGCGGTGGTGGCAATCTCCCCCAGCTTGTGCGAGGTCGTGAGATACGCCTGGCACGACGTCGAGCTCCGCGGCAGGGGAAACGAGCAATAGGGGACGCGCCTCGTTCTCGGGCGCCTCCTCGAAGAGGTACTCACCAAAGTGACAGCTGATGTTCGTGTCTCCGAGCCAT
Source organism: uncultured Gammaproteobacteria bacterium (assembly GCA_963802645.1). Taxonomy (GTDB): domain Bacteria; phylum Pseudomonadota; class Gammaproteobacteria; order Steroidobacterales; family Steroidobacteraceae; genus 13-2-20CM-66-19. Next base: position 574,118 of record CAWDJK010000004.1, read on the forward strand.
CCGCGCGCGCCATTGAGATCCTTGCCGACTTGGTCGCTTTCGATACGGTGTCCAGCAACAGCAATCTCGAGCTGATGCGCTACATCGAGACACTCCTCGCCGAGCAAGGCATTGGGGCGGAGCTTCTGCTGGATGCGACTGGCAAAAAGGCCAACCTGTTCGCCACCGTCGGGCCGCCGCGCTCGTATGGTGTGATCCTTTCCGGGCATACGGACGTCGTGCCGGTAGCCGGTCAACATTGGATCAGCGATCCCTTCCGGCTGACCCTCCGAGAAGGCCGGCTCTATGGGCGCGGGGCCGCGGATATGAAGGCATTTGTCGCGTGCAGCCTGGCGGCGCTCGAGTTTGCTGAACTCGGTGCGCTGGAACGGCCGGTGCATCTGGCCTTTAGCTATGATGAGGAGGTGGGCTGCTTGGGCGCCCCTGAGTTGATCAAACGACTCCGAACCAAGATCGACCATCCGGCCGTGGCCATCGTCGGCGAGCCGTCGAGTATGCGAATCATGGGAAGCCACAAGAGCGTCCATATTTACAAGGTCACCGTCACCGGCGTACCCGCGCACTCCAGCGCGGCGCACCTGGGTGTTTCCGCCAACGCCATCGCCATCCGGCTCATGAACCATTTGCTGGACATCGCGGATCGCCTTAGGGCGGAGGAACTGTGCGACCCCGAATTCATTCCGCCTTTCTCTACCCTGACGGTGGGAGTAATGGGAGGCGGGACGGCAGCAAATATCCTGGCGTCAGAAGCGACCTTCACTTTCGACCTGCGTACCCTGCCACAGCTTGATCCGGCGGTGATCCTCGAGTCTTTCCAGGTTGAGGCCAAAGCGGCGCGCGCGGCCTTTCCCGACGCCACGATCAGTCTTGAGCAGCTGGCCGTCGTGCCGCCTCTCGCCAGGGTATTGGATGGCGAGGCGGAGCGGTTCGTGCGTGTGATCGGCGGCGACAACCTCAAAATGATCGCCGGTTCATTCGGTGCCGAAGCTGGCCAGTTCCAACAGGCCGGATTCCCCACCGTGATCTGCGGGCCCGGTTCAATTGACCAGGCACACCAGGCGAATGAGTTCATTGATCTCGGAGAAATTGAACGGTGTATGCGGTTCATGGAGAAGCTATTCGCCGCCATGTCGCGCGCATCCGCGGAGGCATGATCGCTGTCTCACGCCGTTTGCGTAAGGTTCGAGCCGAGTCTCTCTCAGTTGTGGCAGTTATGCCGGTAGCATAAATCAGTATTTCACTGACCTCTGCTGATGGCCCACGTTGCGGAGCGAAACTTTTTCGGCCGTCGGGCACTCCCCCTGGCCCCACCCCGCTCGCAGAGTTCGGGAGACGGGAACGGCTCGCTGCCGAGGACGCCTTCGCCTCTCGGGTCCTATGCTCGATCGCCTCGACCTTCACGTGCGCTCACACTCGCCGCGCAGAGCGCCTTCTGGGAGGGCTAATCCGGCGACTTGGATATCTTCGGGCAAGAGTCTACATTTCCAACATCAGAACAGGTGAGCAGAACAGACGGGCATGAGGACATTCGTACGGTTCGCGCAGCGCATTACCAGCCCGGCTTTCGCGGAAAGCCGGGGCGTAACTGCGTCGCATCGAACCAAAAGCCGTACGAGGACTCCGTCTCATGAGCACCAACGATCCCGCTGCTTCAGCCGAATCCGGCGGCACTTTCGATCTATACGGCACACCTAATCCGGACATCGCGGCTCCCGGAGCCCTGCTGCGTCTTCGAGTGGCCACTGATGGCGATCCCAGCGTGCTGCCGCGTGTCATGGGCTTTCTCCAGAATCTCAACGTGACGCCCCGGCGCGTGCACGCCGAGTTCGGTATCGGCGCCGAGATGTTCCTCGCGATCGATGTTTTTGGCCTTGCCGAAGAGCGGCTCAATCTGATCGCAGCCAAGATCGGCCAGACTCCGTGTGTTCTGAGCGCTTACTGGCACTACGTCTAGAGCGATTCACTTCTCTTCAGCCTGGTAGTTTCTTAGAACGTAGGTCTTAAGCTCGTCGGCAAACTTTCGTGCAAGGCTGGAAATCGGCGAATCCGCAGAATAGAACAGCGAATACGAAAATCGCAGGTCAAGACACAAAGGACGAGTCACCACCCCGTGCTTCGACCAATAGCGCGCCGAAAATGGCTCCAGTATGGAAACACCCACGCCCGCAGCGACCAGGCCATACGCGGTCTGCGAATACGGCGTCGCGGCTACCCGTTTCGGATGTATGCCTTGCGCCGCGAACGACTGATCGATACGCCCCCAGATCATGGGAGCTCTTGGAAACAAGCTGATGAACTCCACCTGATCGAGATCCTCGAGAGCGATGCGCTTCTTTCGGGCGAGCCGATGACCTGCGGGCAGCGCGCAAACCATGCGTGCTTCAAACAGCGATTCCTGCTGCAGACCCGGCACGTCCGTGAAACTCATGGAGAACGCGAGGTGCGCCTCGCGTGCGCGGATGTCGCTGACCATCTGGAGCAGATCGAAGATATTTATTTCGATGGATACGCCGGGATTTGCGGCCAGAAAAGCCTTGACCACCGGCGGCATGACCATGGACGCGAGCACCGGAATGGCAGAGACGATCAGATGGCCGCTGTATGCGCCACGCATCTGGCTGGCTAACCGCTCCAGATCCTGGAGACTCGTGAACGTTCGCTCCACAGCGGAGTAGAACCGCAATGCCTCGGGCGTGGGTACCACGCGCCCGGAGGTGCGGTGGAACAGCGGAAAGCCGAGCCCTGCCTCCAGGTCCGCAATCAGGCGGCTGACCGCGGGCTGCCCGATGCTGAGCGCCTCGGCACCTTGCGTAATTGATCCGGCCGCCATCACGGCCTGGAAAGCCTCAATTTGCCGAAATCGCATGTTCAAGACACTCCGATGGGTGGTGGATGGCTACATCATATCTAAGCATAGAGTCATGAGAAAAACCCATTTGACGGCATGGGGTCGCGCGCCGACGATCGACTCGTGTGGGCTGGGCCGGGAATTGGATGAACGATTGACCGTGAACGACCTTGCAGCAAGAACCAACGACATCCTGTCGACGCTGATTGGCCATCCAACGGTCTCGCGCGACTCGAATCTCGGAATGATCGAGTGGATGCAGGCCTATCTGCGACGGCCACGGAGTGACTGCGCAGCTGATTTACGACGCCGCGCGTCGAAAAGCCAACCTCTGGGCAACCGTTGGTCCCGATACCGACGGCGGGGTCGTGCTTTCGGGCCATACCGACGTTGTGCCAGCGCACGGGCAGGACTGGCGTACCGATCCATTCCGTGCAGTGCAGCGCGACGCGCGAATATTCGGCCGCGGAGCCTGCGACATGAAGGGATTCATTGCCTGCGTGCTGGCGCAGGTTCCGTCCTGGAGGCGTCAGCCGCTGAAACGCCCCCTGCACCTGGCTTTCAGCTATGACGAGGAAATCGGCTGTCTGGGCGTGCGGGGTCTGATCGAGCACATGAAAGCCACCGGGCGCAGGGCGTCCGGATGCGTCGTGGGCGAGCCCACCGGAATGGAAGTCGTGGTGGCCCACAAGGGATGCCTCTGTATTCACGGTCGGGTTCGGGGCAAGGCCGCGCACTCTTCGCTGCCACCACAAGGCGTCAACGCCATCGACTACGCCACTCGCCTGATCAATCACGTGCAGGAATTGGCCTTGCGGGAAGTGCAGCAAGGGCAGCAGCAGACTGGGTTTGAGGTGCCGTACTCGACGCTGGCGACCACCACCATCGAAGGCGGCGTGGCGGTCAATATCATCCCCGAACACTGCAAATTCTCTGTGGACTATCGCTATCTGCCGGGAGCTGACCCTCAGCGACTGCTGAGCGAGATCGAAACCCGCTGCGCGCAATTGAGCGCGGAGATGCAGTCCATCGCACCGGAGTCGGGTATTCAATTGCGCCACGAAACCTGGGCGTTGCCATTTATCGCCGAAGGCAACGCCGCTTGGACTGCCCTCATACAGAAACTGTTGCGCACGGACAGGACGCGCAACGTCACCCTCGGAACCGAGGCCGCCTACTTTCAGGGCGTGGACATTCCCACCGTGGTTTGCGGTCCTGGGTCAATCGAACAGGCGCATCAGGCGAACGAGTTTGTCGCGCTTGACCAACTGTCGTCGTGCGGCAGTTTCCTTGAGGGGCTTGGGCAAAAGTTATGCGACGTCCGGTGAGGGTTTCGCGGAATTGACCTGGCAGCTGCGATGGGATCGCTGCTGTACGCGTTGGCGGTGTCGATCGCGGCGTAAGTTAAAACAAAGGGGGTAACTCAAATGACACATCACGACAGAACTCTTTGGCTGGGTCGTCTAAGTCGCGGCCGATATGTGCGCGACAGCCTGCTGGCCGTGGCATTCCTGTTGGCAAGTGTTCACGCCAACGCCCAGTCGGCGCCCGCCACCGCTGCTACGCCTTCGAGCCCGGCAGCCGGGGATAACCTCACCGAAATCATCGTCACGGCACAAAAGCGCGAAGAGAAACTGCAGGACGTGCCGATCTCGATCGCCGTGCTCGATGGCAAAGTCCTCGACCAGCAGCCTGCCGGCGGAACGCTGGAGGCGCTGGCTCTGGTGCCGGGAATTTCGCAATCCATGAGCGACGCCGGCGGCATGACGCAGATTTCCATGCGCGGTGTGGCGCCGGCCGTGCCGTTCGGCGATGGGTCGACGACGGTCGCATACTATGTCGATGGTGTCCCCTTCAGCCTGGTCCGCTCGGCGGCCATCCCTAACACCAACGACTACGACATGTCGCGGATCGAGGTGCTGCGCGGACCGCAGGGGACGCTCTATGGCGCTACCGCGTTGAATGGCGTCGTCCACATCATCACCAACGACGCCGATCCGACACAGTTCGCGGCCAAGGCGCGCGTGGGAGCGGCCGACACGGAGGGTGGTTCGGGGAGTTATCGCGGTGACGCCATGGTCAACATTCCCATCATCGCCGACAAGTTGGCGATTCGCGTGGTCGCCGGCGACGATCATGAGGGCGGCTGGATCGACCAGCCCAACCTCGGCATCAAGAATGCCAATACCACCGACCTGACGAGCCTGCGGCTGAAGGTCGACATCCGGCCGTTCGATGATCTGAAGATCGACCTGACCGCGTGGGATTCAAAAGACAAGGAGGCGGCCGCCTCGTTCGGGATCGACGGCGTCCAGGCGAACACCTATAACTCCTCGCCCTCGACGACGCATTACGACGCCTATAATGGCAGGGTCGTCTACGACCTGCCCTTTGCGTCACTCTCGAGTTCGACGAGCTACATGAAGCTCGAGCAAAACATCTACACCGACTACGACAATGCGCTTCCGCCCGCGCAGCAGACCCACAACACCGTCGATGAACTCTACTCCCACCTGCCCGCCAGCGTGTTCACGGAAGAGTTCCTGATCAACTCCAAGGATGCGGGTCCCTGGCGCTGGCAAGTGGGCGCCTTCTACCGCGACGCCTACGACGAGCGGCTGCAGACCCTGCCGGCGCTCCTGGGACCGTATGACATTTCCTGGCATGACGGGACCATCTCATACGCCGCTTTCGGTCAGGTCACTCGCAGCTTCGACGACGGTCATTTCGAAGTCACGGCCGGCCTGCGCGATTTCCACGACTCCTATGGGACCAGGACCCTCGAGAATGCGAATGAGCTTCTTCCGCTCGTCAACCCGAGCGCCACCGCCCATGCCGTGACTCCCCGCTTCGTCTTCTCCTGGCTGCCCAACCCGAATACCAACATCTACGCCACCTATTCGGAAGGCTTCCGCAGCGGCCTGGAGCAGTCGCCACTCATACTCGCGGCCGACCCGCAGCTGCCGCCAGCGCGTCCCGACACGCTGAGGAACTACGAGATCGGAGCCAAAGGCACGCTCTGGAGCGGCCTGGTCACCTATGCGGCGTCGGTCTTCTACATCAAATGGGACGCCATCCAGGAAAACGGGGAACTCCAATACTGCTCCGGCACTCCCGTGGTCTGCGCCCCGCTCGGAGGCACCGTCAATGGCGTCTCGGCAAGCGGTGCGGGCTACGACCTGAGCCTCGCCTTCCATCCGGTGCAGGGCCTGATTTTCGGGTTCGACGTCAGCGAAAACGACCTGACCAACGATGCCGACGTCTATCCCAATGGCGTGGGTGTCGGGCCGAACAACGGGGCGGTGTACGTCGCGGGCGATCGTACGCCTTACTCCTCACAGTACACGGCGGACGTCTATGTCGACTACCGATGGGCTCTCAACGACAAGCTCGACGTCTCGGTGAAGCCGTCCTTCAACTACCGGTCCGACGAGATCATTATCCTCAACTACGCACCGCCCGGTGGCATCAACTATTCGTCCTGCAACAACGGCAACTACTGCTACACCAGCGGATCGCCGACGACGCTCAACGCCAGCATCGAGATCGCCAATCACCACAATCAGAGCCTGACGCTCTACGGGACAAATCTGACCAATTGGAACGGACTGCTGACTCCCTCGCCTGAGGGAAGCACGAGCTTCCGTCAGCGGCCGAGAACGATCGGCATCCAGCTCGAGGCCAGGTTCTAGTATGGCCTGACGTGTTCAGAGTGGGCACGCGTCAACTGTCGCGAGATCACGAACGTCGAGAGTGACGCGTGCTCACCGAACGAGCTACGCGGTGTGTCGAATCATGGAAAAGACGGTCACTCTCGGCGCTCCTCGGCCTGAAATCAGCGGGACATGCGCCCTCGACCACCGAAGAGTATGGTGGCCTGCGCTGACGGGTCGGCCGCTCTGACTTTCCGAGCGTCGTTGCCGACTGTTGATCCTCGGTCTGCATTTCTGTCGCCGCTGGCGGCGGGTTACTGGAGCTTTTGCAGTGGCCGCTGTCACCGCTCTCAAGATTGGGTCGCCCAGCAAACGATGTTCTGAATATGGAAAGCTCCTCGTACGATGTGATCCTGCGCAACGCCTCCGTGCTGGATGGCACGGGAAGGCCTACCTTTCAAGCCGACATTGCAATCGAAGGACCACGCTTAGCGAAGATCGGCTCACTGGGTCTTGCGAGGGCAGCCCAAGAGATTGATGTCCAAGGCCTAACGGTGGCGCCCGGATTCATCGATGTGCATGCCCACGATGACGCCGCGCTTATCGCTCGGCCGGACATGACGCCGAAGCTGACTCAGGGCGTGACGACAGTGATTGCGGGCAACTGTGGTATCAGCAGCGCTCCTTATTGCCGCGCGGGAAGTCCGACCGGATTGTTGCGGCAGGTCTTCAGATCCGAGCAGTTCATGGCTGGTACGTTCGACGAATACGTATCGATGGTGCGTGAGGCATCACCCGCAATAAACGCGGCTTTCCTGACCGGGCACGCAACGTTACGGGTGCAGGTCATGGGCGACGATCTCAATCGGGGAGCGACAGATCCCGAGATAGCCGAGATGCGTCGGCTGCTGACGAGCTGCCTGGAGCAAGGCTCCTTGGGGCTGTCTACGGGTCTTTTCTATCCTCCTGCTCGCGCGGCCTCTACTCAGGAAGTGATTGAGATCGCCGGACCTCTGCGAGCGCACCGCGGGATCTATGTCACGCACATGCGTAACGAGGCGGACCTCGTGATCGAGAGTCTCGAGGAGTCGCTTGAGATTGGACGTGCCGTCGGAGTACCAGTGGTCATCTCGCACCATAAATGTATGGGCGAGAGAAACTTCGGGCGCAGCACTGAGACCCTGTCCCTGCTGAGCCGGGCTCGCTCGCGTCAATCGGTTGCTCTCGATGTGTACCCGTACACGGCGGGCTCCTCGGTGTTGAACGAGGACTTGGTATTGTTGGCGCCGAAAACCGTGATTACCTGGTGCGATCCATACCCCGAGTACACTGGACGCGACCTGAGCGAGATCGCCAGAGAGTTGGGCTGTACGCCGATCGAGGCTATCGCATCGCTCCAGCCCGCAGGTGCGCTCTACTTCTTTATGAGCGAGTCAGATGTCATTCGCATCATGCGCTCTCCCGAGGCGATGATAGGTTCCGATGGTATGCCGGATGACCAGCACCCTCATCCTCGCCTCTGGGGCACCTTTCCTCGTGTTTTGGGTCGCTATGTTCGTGAACAGAATGTGTTCTCACTGCAAGATGCCGTTCATCGAATGACGGGACTTTCCGCCCGGCGCTTTGGCCTGCGAAACCGTGGGGTTGTCGAGGTAGGAAATTATGCGGATCTTTGCGTTTTTGACCCGCGATCCATTCTCGATCTAGCAACCTTTGAGCACCCCACGCGGCCGGCCGCGGGCATCCATTACGTATTCGTTAACGGACAAATGGCGCTTGAGAGAGGTATGCCGACGACTGTTCGGGCTGGCAGAGTATTGAAACGGGACGCCATCTGACCGGGCCGCAGCAGGGCGAGATGAGTCGGACGAGCGAATCGCAACCCCTCGACGCTTGGCGAAACCGCCACGCCATTCTTGGCAAATTGAGTCTGCAGGCTCAATGCTGGCTGGCCATCATATTCATGCATACGATCATGAGAAAAACCCATTTGACCACATAGATTGGGGCGCCGACCATTCGACCCTTGGGGTCGCTTGGGAAGTAAATTGAACGTGAACGACCTTACAGCAAGAACGATCGACACTCTGTCATTCGGCCCGGGACAAGAGATGTCCTCATGAGGGATTTTGGTTTAAGGGTTTTGCGAGCCAACGCGTTCGTAGCTCTATATCTCGCCTCCGCGGTGTTTTATCCAACACGGGCTGACGCCGACGCACCTTCGCCTGTGCCCTCGACGCCCTTGGCTGCCAAATGTGAAGCGCTGACGGCAGAAAACCTGGCGGCAATTCCCGATGCGCCGACGCATATTTACACCGCAAGACTGGTCGAGGCGTCAGCGGACAAGCCCGCATACTGCGAAGTCGCCGGAAATGTGGCTCCTCAAGTCGGCATCTTGATGTGGTTGCCGGCGCAGACGTGGAACGGCAAGTTCATGGAGGTTGGCTGCGGTGGCTTCTGCGGGATGACAACGTTCATTTTTCTCTGTGAGGAACCGCTGCGGAAGGGATATGCCTGCATAACAACCGACATGGGCCACAAAGGTAAGGAAGCCGAAGGAGTTGAATGGGCCTACAACAATCCGCAAGCCGTCATCGATTTCGCCTATCGCGCGACTCACGTGACGGCCCTGGCCGGCAAGGCGATTATCGAGAGCTACTATGGGAAGAAGCCCGCGCTGTCCTATTTCAATGGCTGTTCCTGTGGGGGACGTCAGGCACTGGTTGAAGCTGAGCGTTTTCCCTGGGACTTCAATGGGATCATCGTCGGCGCTCCCGGACTGAATTACGGCGACATTGCCATCACGAATGCGAGAAAAGTTCGCCTTCTACTGGACCAAGACGGCAAGCCGCTCTTCGATGCCGCGGCCATCAAAATGATTGCCGACGCAGTTATTGCCAAGTGCGACATGAACGACGGAGTTAAGGACGGACAGATCGGCGATCCAAGGCTCTGCAAATTCGATCCGCGTGATTACGTCTGCAAATCTGGCTCCACATCCGATTGCCTTACGCGAGAGCAAGCGGAAGCAGCCTGGTCATTCTACAGCGAGCAAAAGTCTACCTCGGGAGATAGGGTGGGCGAACGCGCGTTTCTCCCGGGATGGGAGGCCGGTTATTTTGGACTGGCGATGGCTCTCCCCGTCACCAAGAGGTCGTTTTACGAAGACTTCTTCAAGTACATGGGCCTCATCCCCAATCCAGGACCGGCGTGGAAATTTGAGCAGTTCGATCTCAACTCCGACTATAAACGGCTGGGCCTAATACAGTCTTTACTCCAGGCCGACAATCCTGACTTTCATCAGTTCAAGGACGCCGGTGGGAAGCTGATCTTCTATCATGGATGGAAGGATGCCGGCGTCTCTCCGTTAGGATCGACCGAGTTCTACAAGACGATCGAAAGAACGATGGGCGGCCGCGCTGCGACTCAAAGTTTTCTGCGGCTCTTCATGGTTCCCGATATGGATCATTGCGCCGGTGGCAAGGGACCGTGGTCAATTGACTACCTCGACTACCTCGAGAAGTGGGTGGAGCAAGGCAAGGCGCCGGATGTGATGATCGGCGCTCATTTCACCGACGATGCCATGGCGAATCGGGAAACTGATTTGACCAAGGCTCAGTACACGCGACCGGTTTTCCCCTATCCATTGCGCGCCCAATACAAGGGTACAGGTGATCCAAACAGTGCCTCGAGCTTTAGGGCCGTGACGCTCCTCCGAATAGTCAAAGCGCCTTGGGGCTTGCCCGGCGCGGTGGCGTCTCGCGGCCCGAGCAGGTGCTGATCACATCGAATCAGGTCGGCTTCGGTAGCCGATTCACACTGACGCTGGGGCTTCGCTTTCGAAAAGGGAGATCAGGTCACCGGCGAGATTGGGATTCTCACTGGAGCATACGGCGAGCAGCAGACGCACTCTCGCAGTCCTTCGCGACGTACGCGTGGCCCATGGTGCTATCGAGATAGATGCCCTGTCCTTTGGCGAGAGTCACGGGGGTGTAGAACTGCAGATGAACTTCGATGGACCCCTCGAGAACGAAGATGAACTCCTCACCCTGATGTCGAACAGGTTCGCCAAATTCGGTCAGGTCGTGCGCTCGAACTCGCGTGATGATCGGGACCATGCGCTTTTCTCGAAGGTCCGCGCAGAGGTACTCGTAATCGTAATTCGGGGTCGTAACCCGGATGGAGTTCCCGGTGCCCGTAACGCTTCTGCGCGCTGTGACGATGGCAGCAGCAGGACGCGGCGGCAGGGGCTTCATTGGCCAGAAACTCCGCCATGGTCAATCCAAGCCGCGAGGTGAATTGCTGAAGCTTGTCGTACGGTAGTGAGAGTTTGTCGGCCTCGACCTTACCGAGTGTCGAGAGCGGTATTCCGACCTTCTCGCTCATCTCGCGCAATGTCCAGCCTTTCTGCTGTCGCAACAACCGTATCAAGCTGCCCAGCGTGCTGTCATTTTTCGCCATTGTGCGGAGTCCTTCGAAATATCGCGTGTCAGTCATGCTAGCGGGCGCGAGAGGACCGACAGTCTCGGGCGCACATCGCACCCCCGATGCGTTTACAGGCCCGCTCGACCCAGGTGCGCAGACGTTGACAGTAATTCTACTGTCAGCGAATACTTCTACATACAGGACGAATCGTTCCCAATAGTAGACGATTTGTCAACCTTGCGCATGACGAGCTAGTCATGACCGCCTACACACCGTCGGCAAAGTTGCAACGCGCGTGCCTTGTGCGCGACGTGGTGGTTGCAGCATGGCTTTTCTTCGCGCTGTGGGTACCTTCACACGCCGCATCCTCCGATGCCGAGCGGCTTCCGATCGGCGCGCAAATCGGAAACTACGTCGGCGAGGACGTGATGATTCCGATGCGCGACGGTATCAAGTTGCACGCCGAAGTGTGGCGACCAGTAGGGCGCCAGGGCCGGCTGCCTATCCTCATGCAGAGATCTCCCTACGGTTTCGGCTTCGCCGCAGTAACTCGTTCGTTCGATGCGGAATACAAGGAACTCGCTCAAGAGGGATTCATTTTCGTGCTGGAGGACCTTCGCGGGCGGTTACGGTTCCGAAGGTGACTTTGTGATGTTACGGCCAAAGGCCCCCGCAGGGGGTGTCGATGAGTCGACCGACGCCTACGACACAATCGACTGGCTTGTCAGATCCATACCAGGTAACAACGGGAACGTCGGGGTGTTCGGCGTCTCCTACCTGGGTTGGACCACGGCTATGTCCGTGATCAATCCGCATCCCGCGCTGAAGGCTGTTTCCGTGCAGGCGTCCCCGGAAGACATGTTCGTCGGAGACGACTTCCATCACAACGGCGCTTTTCGCGTGGATTATGCTTGGGAATACGTGGCGGCATTGGAAACGGACGGTCGAACCCTCAACGCGTTCGACTTCAAGAAGGACGACCCCTATTCCTGGTTCTTAAAGGAAGACGACCTCGCGACGCTCGATAAACGAGCCTTGGGCCGAACCCTCCCGGAGTGGCAGGAGTTCGTCGAACACCCCGCTTACGATCAATTCTGGCGCTCCGGCGTCACCTCTGTCCAAATGCCGGCCAAAGTCGCGATACCCGACCTGATTGTCGCCGGTTGGTGGGATCAGGAGGACTTTTATGGTCCTCTGAAGATCTACCAAACAGAGGAGGGGGGCGATTCTGGACGACGCAATTTCCTGGTGATCGGACCGTGGAACCATGGTGGCTGGTCAAAAGCTGACTGGCGCTCGTACGGCCCCTTCGATCTGGGGTCCGACACTGCCGCCTATTTCCGCGCAAAAGTGGAGACCCCCTGGTTCAGGTATTGGCTGAAAAACGAGGGCATGCTCAAACAACCCAGAGCGCTCGTCTTTGAGACCGGGAGCAACGAGTGGCGGAGCTATGAGGCGTGGCCGCCTAAAGGAGGCGTCTCTCGGCGAAAATTATATTTTCATTCGAACGGAAAATTGTCATTCGACCCGCCACAGTCCCCGAGCGACACCGAGGCCGATCATTTCGTGTCGGAACCCGCAAATCCCGTTCCCTATCGGGAGCGGCCGATCCCCGAGGATTGCAGCTGAAAACTCGACTTGGGAATTATGGCTCGCGGATGATCAGGCACCCTTTGAGAAACGTGCGGATGTCTTGTCCTGGCGAAGCGAACCCTTGCAAAGCAATGTCACGATTCGTGGCGACGTCATCGCCCAGCTGTTTACCAGCACGACCGGCACGGATGCGGATTGGATCGTCAAACTCCTCGATGTCTATCCTGCCGATGAGGCAACACCGCCAGCGCTTCGAAGCAGAGAGCTCATCATCGCGGATGAGGTATTTCGGGGTCGGTTCCGTGCCAGTTTCGAGCATCCAAGGCCGCTCGTACCCAACAAGGTGCTGTCGTATTCGATCGATTTGCACTCCGCGTCGCACGTCTTCAAACAGGGGCATCGAATCGCGGTTCAAGTGCAGAGCTCATGGTTTCCCCTGATAGATCAAAATCCTCAAACATTCCAACCCAACATCTTTAAGACGCAGCGTTCGCAGTTCAAGTCTCAGACGCATTCCGTATTTCATACGACGCAGTATCCCTCAGGAATCCTGGTCGATGTCGCGGCTCCTTCCCGATAGGCCCTCGCCGCTGCTGCGTCCAACGTAGCCCTACCAGTGATACATCGTTGTGATGCCGATCGTAAGCGGCCGAAGTGTGAACACGGAACCGACGAACGTACTTGGGTATTGGGCTTCATTAACAAGGAGCGGATGACTGTTCAGCACGTTTAGCGCGTACACCGAAGCATCCCAACCGCTCCAGGTCATACCGAGGTGAATGTCCAGCTGGTTGTAGGAGGGATTGGGAATGAAGTACGGATCGTAGGCGGGATTTGACGGGTTGGTGCTCGGGTTGTAGGGCCCCGGGTTCTTGCTGTGGTATTCATCCTGCAGGCGCAGGTAGCCGTTATGCCCGTCGGCAATCGCAAAGTTGTACTCCGCCGTGGGCACGACGGTCCAGGGAGCGGAGTAACGGTTGATCTGTTGACCGTTGGAGACTATCGGATTCCCGCCGGAGATGATGGTGGTCGCGTCCCTGGCATTCGTATAGCCCACGCTCAATCCAAGCTTAAGCGCGCTGGTAACTAGCGCTTCAGCCTGGAAGTCAAAACCGTTGCTGGTCGCTTTGCCGCTATTCGTGGTGAACCCTTCCGCGCACTGCGGTACGTTTAGAAGCTGCTGAACGTCATTCCAGTTGATGTGGAATGCGCTTGCCTGCATCTGGAGGCGCCCATCGAGTAGACGGTTCTTGGAGCCAATCTCATAGCTCCAAAGCGAGTCACCTGTGTAGGTCGATAGTGCGGTGGTGTTGCTATACCCGAGCGCCGCCAGCGCCGCGATGCACACCGGGAAGTCGTACGGCGGCGGATTGACCCCCCCGATACGGTCGCCCTTTGCGGCGCTGACATAGACGAGATTGTTCTCATCCAGCTGGAAGTTGAGACCGTACTTGGGATCGACCACGGTCTGCTGTTCCTTGCCCGAGAAGGCGGTCGTGGTAGGTCCGTTCAGCGGCCCGTCGATGAATATGCCGTATTTGTCGGTTTCGCGAGCGACGCGTGCACCGGCGAGGAGACCGACGTGCTGGAAGAGCTGATAGGTAACCTGTCCAAAAGCGGCAATCTGAGTATCAGTATCCGGCTCCCCTTCATAGATCGATACATTTCCCGGCAGCAACGGTTGCCCAAACACCTGCTCGATAGTCTGGCCGAAGGCCTGAAGCACCTGTGTCGGAAAATAGGGAGTGACGAGATACTGAATGTTCATCTGGCGCGCGTCGTTGTAAAACAACCCGGCGGTCCATTGCAGACGGCTGTTCGGGTTTGCGGACTGCGCCCGAAGCTCCTGGGTAAACACGTTCAAGCTTGACGGCGTATAGCTCTCGGCTGCGGCCTGCGCTGTCGTAGGCCACGGTATGCCGACAATCTGCGCCATGGGTGTCGTGAAATCCTGCTCGCCGTAATAGTGCCGGCTCATGTACGACGTGCTCGAGGTGAGGTCGATGCCTGGGAGCTTTGCTTCGACTTTGAGCGACGGCAGAACGATTCTGTCAGAACTGGGCTGCAGCAAGAACTGCTGAAACACCAGTCGCCCCGCGGCCACGTTCGAGTAAGCTGGATTCAGCGAGCCCCAATTCTCGGTCATCGCGTCGGGATAGGTGCCTGAGCCGGGGTCGAAGGTGGGCTCGTCGTTCCAGTAGATATGCTGGAAGAAGACCGAGGGCGTAATTCTCACAGACTCAACCGGCGCGTAGGTCACGGCCGCCCGGAGCACGTCGCTGTCGCGCCAGTCTGAGTTGTCATAGTGGGCGCCGCCTGGAATGGCGCTTTCGTGGTCGATGTAGCCACCATCACGCCCATGCCATGCGCTCACGCGAAATCCGAGCGCGTCTTGAACGATGGGGCCTCCGAAGGCAACACCCGTCTCGTAACTCAGGCCGCCAGCGTCGGTCGTGCCAAGGCCTGCGCGGGCATAACCGGTGAACTCAGTCAGACTCGGCTGGGCCTGGATGAAGCGGATCGCGCCGCCCTCGGCACCTGCCCCGAACAGCGTGCCTTGTGGTCCCCGCAGGACCTCCACGCGATCAAGGTCGAAGACCAACGGTGTCGTGTTGGTTGCGACCAGCACCCCGCTGTCCAGGCGGATCGCGACGGGAACGTCATCGAGGTAAATGCCGGTGGTCGAAGCCCCGGAAATGCTCGCTGAAATGCCGCGTATTGCAAAGTCGTTGAACGTGCCCATGTTTTGATAATCAACGCCGGGCGCGGCAGCGGCGACATCAGCTAAGTCCTTAATGTTCCGCTGCTGCATCTCGTCTCGGCCGAGGACCTCTACGCTGACGGGCACCTTGTTGATCGACTCCGCGCGCTTCTGCGCGGTCACGATGACCTCCTGCAACTCGCCATTATTGGAAGTGTCGTTCCCCGCTTCGCTCGCTCGGGCCGACTCGATCCCACCTAAACATAGAAAAAGAAGCGCACAAGGCCCGATCGCTCCGTAGTGCGAGCGCCTCGGCGGCCGCTGTGCTTCGATGAGTGAACTCATGCTCTCACCCTGCTGTTTTGAAAGTTGGCGTGAACGACCCTGGTCCCGAAGCAAAGGCGTGATCGCCGCGAGCCTGCAGTCCTCTTTCGGCTTTTCTTCGTGAAGCTGTCACGCTGACCCGGCGTGCTGGGCACAGAGCAGGAGCGCTCGGCCACCCAGCCCGAGATGCAGCCTCTACGCGTGGTTGCGACGTGGCCATCCCCGGTAGTTATTGTCGCGAGATTCTACTATCAGAGTGTATAATCCTGTCAAGATAATAGTTCTCTTCCAGTAGACAGTTAGCCGTATCCGGCGTGGGTCGGCAATGGGGCTATGGCAGCATGCAGTACGACTTCATCGTCGTCGGTGCAGGAATTGTGGGAGCCTCGGTCGCCTACGAGTTAGGCCGCTCAGGTCGCGTCTGTGTGATCGAACAGGAGCCTCAGCCCGCGATGCACGCAACTGGGCGCTCGGCGGCTCTGTTCGCGCCGACCTACGGCGGACGAGCGATACGCGCAATCACACGAGCGAGCCGATCTTTCTTTGACCGCCCGCCAGCCGGGTTCTCCCAAACCGCACTCCTTAAGGCCCGGGGATGCCTTTACATTGCACGCACCGATCAACGGGCCTCGCTGTCACGGATGGTCGAGGACATCCGGAGCTCGGGTGGTCGAGTCGAGCTGCTCGAGCGGGAGGCCACGCTGCAGCAATTGCCGCTGCTCCGCCAAGAATATCTTGCGCAGGCTGCGCTAGATTCAGATGCGATGGACATCGATGTCGATGCCCTGCATCGCGGCTTTCTCCGGGGAGCGCGTGCGGCCGGCGCGGTTCTCGTCGTCAACCAACTGGTTACACGCGCGGAGCGGCGACAAGGACTCTGGAGCATCGATTGCGGCGATGATCGGGCCGAGGCGCCGGTCCTGATCAACGCGGCAGGCGCTTGGGCCGACGAAGTCGCCGTAGCCTGCGGGGCGCGGGCAATCGGCTTGAAACCCCTGCGCCGGACCGCATTGTTGGTCGACCCACCTGCTGCAGCAAACATCAAGAGCTGGCCGGCTGTGATCGACGCCGACGAACAATTTTACTTCAAGCCTGAAGCCGGAAAACTTTTGCTGTCACCAGCCGACGAGACACCCGACGTTGCAGGCGATGCGCAGCCCGACGAGTTCGACATCGCCGTTTGCATCGATCGAGTGGAAGCCGCGCTCGACATCGAGGTGCGCAGAGTCAGTCATCGCTGGGCAGGCCTGCGCACGTTTTCTTTGGATCGCGCCCCGGTGGTCGGGTTTGATCGCGCGGTGGAAGGACTTTTCTGGTGTGCCGGACAGGGCGGGTATGGCATCCAAACGGCGCCCGCGCTGTCCCGATGTGCGGCGGCGTTGGTGAAGCACGAGCCTCTGCCCGCAGACGTGGCCTCTGAAGGGGTCACGGCAGAGGAGATCTCTCCGTACCGGTTCGCTCAGGAGCGTTCGATCGCTGCGGATGGCGAACTGTTGGCCGGGGCCGAGCGGCCGCGACGCTGAGAGAGTGCTGTCCTTATCATTTAGTGGCGCGCTGACGCATCCATGATCGCGGCAATGAGGGCCTTGCGTGTGTACGTTCTCCCAGGAGCTGTGGTCCAGTCCGTCATGATCGGCGGGGGATATGGCACGGGCCGGGAGATCGTGGAGTACTTTACCCGATACGGCATGGTGGGCGGACTGCTGGGTCTGGCCCTTGTCACCCTGTGTTTCGCGATCCTATTGGCCGTACGACGTCCCCCCGCTTTTGAGTAGCGGAACGGTTTAGAGTCTAACCCCGGCGGGAGGTTGGACGTGAAGAAGCGATTCAGCTGAAGAACAGATCATCGGGTTCCTGCGGGAAGGCCGATCGAGGCGTGCCGGTGAAGGAGCTGTGCCGCAAGCACGGCTTCTCGGAAGCGAGCTACTACCTCTGGCGCAGCAAGTTCGGCGGGATGGACGTGTCGGACGCCAAGCGCCTCAAGGCGCTGGAGGCGGAGAACGCGAAGCTGAAGAAGCTGCTGGCCGAGTCGATGCTCGAGAACGAAGTGACCCGGGAGGCACTTCGAAAAAAATGGTAACCGCCCCGGTGCGTCGCGAACTGGTGCGGTGGATGCGAACGCGAGGGCTGACGGAGCGGCGCGTGCCTGGCGATGGTAGGTATGAGCGCGAGCTCGCTGCGCTACCAGCCACAGCCGGATCGCAACGTCGCACTACGAGCGCGGATCGTCGCCCTTGCACAGCGTCATCGACGCTACGGCGCTGAGATGATCTATCTGAAGCTTCGACAGGCAGGCGAGGTCGTGAACCACAAGCGCGTCGAGCGGCTGTATCGGTCTCGAGAAGCTGCATATTCGGCGGCGGCGGCGCAAGAAGATCCCGGTGAGCGATCGGCAGCCGCTGATCCGCCCAGGGCAAGCCAACGAAGTCTGGTCGATGGACTTCGTGTTCGATCGGGTGGCCTCAGGGCGGACGATCAAGCTCCTGGTCATCGTGGACGACGCAACACATGAGTGCGTGGCGATCGTCCCCGAGCACACGATCGGCGGCGATCACCTGACGCGGATCCTGGATGGCATCTGCGCCCAGCGTGGTGCGCCGGTGACGATCCGCACGGACAACGTACTAAGAACGGAAGCAAGTTTTTTCTCCGGCAATGCGCATCCCGTACGCGATCGGCAGGGCTGTCGCGCACCTTGTAGCCGCACGAGCGGCAGATACCCGGCGATCTTCCGCGATCAAGAGATCCCTGCTGACCATAGTCCACACAAGGTCCGCTAGCGACGGGCGGCCTTCAACGAACCGAAAACAGCATGAGGTCCCAGCGGAAGGTCCAAGCATTATCTACGAGGTCCCGAAGGCCTCGACGGCCCGTGTGAGAGGGATCGATCCGCCGGGTAAACTGAGCTCGAAACGCGGCCTGTAGAGGCCCTCCGTCTTTATTAGCGCATAAACCACCCTGGCCATCTTCGCCGTAACTGCGGTGCGGGCCTTGCGTTTAAGATCGGGGTCTTGCGGGGCTTGGGCGATGTAGCGCAGATATTTATCGCGGAAGGAGTTCTCCTTCATGCGCACTGCACTGATAGCGGCCATCCAAAGCGCACAGCGAAGCCTGGCGTTACCGCGCTTGCTGAGTTGCTCGCGCGACCGTGAAGCGCCCGACTGGCTCTTGCACAGATCCAGACCACAGAACTTGAGGAACTGACGGTGGTGACCGAAGCGCTTCACATCGCCGGCTTCCGCAAGGATGACCAGGGCGATGATCGAGCCGACCCCGGGCAGAGACTTAAGTTGCTGGTAATCAGCTCTGGAACCCAAGAGCGCATCGGCCTGTTCTTCCAACTCGTTACGAGTCTTACACAGCTGAAGATAGCGCTCGAGCTGCATCCGAAACGTCGCCACCGCGGGGGAATCCTCGCGCATGGGCAAGGCGATGCTGCAGCGAGCCAAAGCATATATCTCCTGAATCTTGGCTTGCTTATGGACTCGACGGCCGATGAGTGGGCTGACGACGTCGGCAAAAGCCTCCAGAGACAGCTGCGTTACGAACCGAGGAGTTGGGAAACGCAGCAAAAAGCGAATCAGCCACTCGTTGCGCTGCGGGAGCCAAAACCGCTCAATCTCTGGCCAATACAGCGTCAGGTAGTGCGTGAGAAGGACGTGCTGCAGTCGAGTCCGAGCACGGGCAATGTGGTGATAGGTCTTTGAGAGCTCTTGAAGATCGTGAGTCTGCATCAGCACCGGCTCGCAATAGCGCTGCGTCATACCCTGCTTGAGCAGACGCATGATCACGGAGGCATCCTTCGGATCGTTCTTGTCCCAGGAGTTGAAGATCGCCTCACGCAATCGTGCTCCCGCCACCGAAGAGACCAAAACAACGTCAAACCCTTCCGATACCAGCCGGTATCCCAACGTACGGTGGTAATCGGCCGTAGGCTCAAAGGCGATGCGACACGGACTGGAAGCGCCACGCAGAAACGCAACCAGGCGATCGTAATCTTCGAGGCTGTGAGCAAAACGAAATCGCTGTTGCCGGCCATCATGGTGCTCCACCAGAGCCACGTTAAAGCCCTTCGCAATATCAATGGCAACCCATGTTCTGGGAGCGCTAGGATCAGCGTTGCTAGCCATCGTCGGTGTCCTCCCAAGGTCGTCGAACAACCCAAGGATGCTGTCGCCGGCGATGGCTGGCTATCGTTCCGTATGTACTACGGACCGGAGTTTTGCGGGAAGGCGATGCTGAACTGGGCTCACCGCCGCGGCGTCACGCTACGGCTCATCGAGCCCGGCAAGCCGAACCAGAACGCCTACGTCGAATCATTCAATGGAAGACTGCGAGATGAAAGCCTGAACGAACACTGGTTCGTGTCGCTCGCTCACGCTCGCACGGTGATCGAGAACTGGCGACGGGAATACAACGAGGAGAGACCGAAGAAGTCGTTGGGCGGGCTGACACCTGCCCAGTACGCACAACAGATGGCCACAAGGCCGATTACAATGCCGGAAAACTCTAGCTCAATCCGCTACTGAAGGCGGGGGGACGTCGACACGACCCCGCACCACTAAGTGCTCATGCCTTCAGGCGGTGGGTTGTGCCTGTTAGCGTGCGGTCCGGACTTTGTATCCATTGCTGGGTTCCAAGTTTTCAGTCAAAGAAAAGCAACCAAACTTAGCTGCTCGCAAATTCACCGGGTGACCTTGCCGGTAACGAGACGGTAAAGGGAAATACAAATCATGATGCGACGCATATAGCTGCCCGCGCTTACTCTGATTGCAATTCCTGGCGTGGCTGGTGGTGTCTTGCTCGTGGCGGCGTGTGTCCGACACGTGTGCTGACGTTGGAATTAGGGAACGAAGTCCGCAGGGGTGCACACTCGGCACCGGGAGATTTCGTCCCGGTCGGCCAGGACACTTACAGGATCCGGGTGCCCGAGATTCCCATTGATTGTCGCTGGTAAACAGGGAGGCGCGGGGTACGCAGTTGGGGTACGGCGTAAACCAAGCGGCCGCTTTTAGCAGTTAGCTCAGAGACCTGGACGCGGCCTGTGATTCCGACCCTAGCCTCCAGAACCCTGTTTTCCATGCCTCACGCAGTCTGACGCGTGGATACATCTGATCGTGCGGTCGCGCGCCTGGTTGTCTCTCGGCGTCCGCGCGGATCTCCCCCTGTTTACGAACTGAGTGAACTCTGCCGCAAGTCGCTCCCTGTCTGTCAGCACCGGAGGAAGATGGGGAGCGAAGTACTGAACATTGAAATGCCTGGGGATGTGGCGTGACGATTGCGGAGTTGACACGGCCGCTCACAGCCGCGGGTCAAATGAAAACGGCACAGGGGTGCCGATCTTCAACTGTCCGAATTCCGCGTGCCGCGGATTAAGCATGTAGTTGAACTCCCCCTCGACCACGATGCTGGGCACCCGTAACACCGGCAAGCGCGCTTGCGTTACCCACTCACTACCGAAGTCGCGCGTAGAAGGCGGAGCGGGAAGCTCACGCCAGTTCGCGGGGAGATGTTTCGGAATCTCGATGAGGTGCTCGTCGATATCGACGGGAATCGTAAGTAACGGATTCCACGCCAAATTCCGTTTTATTCACCGGGTTTGCCAGAGATCTTATTGGACGCCATAGCGAGCCAAAGGCGAAGGGCACGTTGCCGGTTCAGGACTCGCGGTTAATCGTCGCCCGCGATCATGCCTCCGCGGGATAAGATGGCGGCATAAGACGGCGGGTAGGGGGTCCATATTCGCCCGTAGAGAGGCGAATGTGAGTACAAACGTGACCGATGACAACGCGAACGAGGCAGGCCTCCGACCGCTGAATTCTGCGGTGTGCGCAAGCTCCGAACGGGAAGCCGCTGTACGACACCGTTTGCCGGCTACCACCGACTCGTCGCGCGAAGCGCTGCTGGAGCGCAGGCGGCGCCTGCAAGAGGCGGGCTATCACATCGAGCAGATCAGCGGCGCGGGCGTGGAGATCGAGCCATCGTTGCTAAAGGGCAGCATCGAGGGCTTCTTGGGTTTCGCGCGCGTGCCGCTGGGCGTCGCGGGTCCGGTGCGCATCAACGGCACTGCAGCGCAGGGCGAATTCTTCGTTCCGTTAGCAACCAGCGAAGGGACGCTCGTTGCATCGTTCCAGCATGCCTTCAACGCCATGAACCGCTGCGGTGGTGCATCGTCTCTTTGCAGTGACGAACAGATCGGGCGTGCGCCGTGCTTCGAGTTTGCGACTCTGGCGGAAGCTGGCGAGTTCGCGCGCTGGCTTCCCTCACGCTTGACGGTGCTTCAGGAGATCACTGCAGCTACGTCGCGGTACTGCCGCCTGCGTACGGCACATGCGTCGGTCATCGCGAACACGGTCTACGTGCTGTTCGAGTTCACTACCGGAGACGCAGCCGGGCAGAATATGGTCACACTGGCCGCTCAGGCGGTGTGCGAAAGGCTGCTGGCGGACATGCCTAACACGCCGGGCTCGTGGTTGCTGGAGTCCATGCTCTCGGGCGACAAGCGCGCCACACCGATGGCCTTTCGCACAACCCGCGGGCGCAATGTCAGTGCGGAGATAGTACTGCACCCAAAACAACTCGAGCGGTACTGGAGGACCGACGCCGAGAAGATGGAGCGCGCCTGGCGCCTTGGCATCAATGGCGCTGTGCAGATAGGAGCCATCGGCCTGCAGGGCAATGTCGCCAACGCGCTCGCAGCTATGTTCATCGCCTGCGGTCAGGATGTTGCCTGCGTCGCGGAAGCCAGCACGGCGCTGACCCGCATCGAGCGCACGCAGACGGGCGGGGTGTACGCCTCGATTACCCTGCCGAACCTGACTGTTGGCACCGTCGGCGGCGGGACTTATTTGCCCACTGCGCACGAATGCCTGTCGATGCTCGGCTGCAGTGGCGCAGGCCACGCGCGCAAACTCGCGGAGATCTGCGCCGTGGTCGGGCTGGCCGGCGAGCTCGCCATTGTCGGAGCCATGGCCGGTGGCCAGTTCGCGAGCGCCCATGCAACCGGCGGCCGCAAGGGGAGCGCATTGTCAAGCGAAGGGCGCGCCTCATGACTCGAATCGGCGCGACCCCAAAGCGAAGGAAACCCGTACGCGATTTCATCGTGCGTTGGGTTGGGCCGTCGGTTGCGCGTTACCTGTATCGCTGGCTGGGCAATTCGTGGCATTACGTCACGGAGAACGAAGGCAGGCTGACGGACCTTTTAAAGGGGGATCGGCCTGTCGTGGGCGCCTTCCTCCACGCCCGAACGTTTCAACTTCTCCATTACTTCAGCCAGCCGAAACGGGGGCGCTGGATGCTGATGTGCTCGCGAAGCAGCGACGGTGACCTGATGGCGCACGTCGAAGAAAGCCTCGGCTATCGCGTTGCGCGCGGTTCCTCTGGGGCTGGTGGCGCGCGCGCGCTCGTGGAAATGATCAAGGCGCAGCGAGAGGATCTCCAACTCAACTCCTGCCTCGCAATAGACGGGTCGCGCGGCCCTCGCGGCATCGTGCAGCTCGGCATCCTTACGCTGGCCCGCAAGACGCACGGCGTGCTGCTGCCGGTTGCGGCTTCCACGTCGTCTTGCTGGGTGAATCACAGATCATGGGATCGCACAGTGATACCGAAGCCACGCGCCGAGATCCACATCCTCGTTGGCGAGCCGATGGCAGTGCCGCAACAGCTCAATGACACGCAAGCGGAGGAGCTGCGTGTCGCTCTCGAGCAGCGACTGATCGCGATGCATATCGAGCTCGACTCGCGAACTGGATTCACGGATACGCAACCGCTGCAAATGCCGGAAAACGTCAACCTACAGCCCGATAACGCATTTCCACGTCCCGTGGCCGAGACGTAGTGAGCCTTCGAGGCAAATTCCGGTGGTCAGCACGTCGCTGAAGAGAATGACACGACCGGCAGCGTGACTCAGACGACCATCGTGTTCGGCGGCCGCATCAAATTCTGACGCGCAGCTACTCGACCAGCAGCACAACCTTGCCGCGCGCGTGGCCCTTCTCGAGGTAGCGCAGCGCCTCGGCGGTCTGGCTGAGCGGATAACGGCGGTCGATGACGGGCTTCAGCTTCCCGGTCTGCATCAGGTTGGCGAGGATCGCGAGATCCCGGGGATTGAGCTCCGCGAGCATCATGCCGAACTGCTGGCTCACGAAGGGTCCGAGCAGCAGCCCCTCGAGCGGCTTGGCGAGGAAGCCGAACCAGTTACCGGGCTCGGTGGACCCGACCATCACGTAGATGCCCTTCGGCGTCATGACGCGCTTGTAGTCGAGCGGCGAGTGCGTGCTCACGATGTCGACAATCAGATCGTAGCGCTCCGTGCCTTGGGTGAAATCCTCATGGGTGTAGTCGATCACGTGATCGGCGCCGAGCGAGCGGACCAGCTCGAGATTCCTCGTGCTGCAGACACCGGTCACCTCTGCCCCGTAGGATCTGGCGATCTGGACCGCGAAGGTGCCGACCCCGCCCGAGGCACCGTTGATGAGCACTTTCTGTCCGGCGTGGATGTGGCCCTTGTCGCGCAGGGCCTGCAGCGCCGTGACCGCCGCGATCGGTACCGCTGCAGCCTCTTCAAAGCTGACGTTGCGCGGCTTGATGGTGACCGCGCGTGCCTCGCGCACCGTGACGTACTCGGCGAAGGCGCCGAGCTTGCCGCCGAATACCTCATCGCCGACCTTGAGTCGGCGCACGTCCCTGCCGACGGCTTCGACAGTGCCCGCAAAGTCGACGCCGAGTCGCGGATCCGTGGGCTTGCCGATCCCGCGATCGGCGCGCACGAGATAGGGGGTGCCCTCGAGGTAATGCCAGTCGAGGGGATTGACCGAGGCGGCATGCACTCGCACCAGCACTTCGTCAGCGGCAGGCGTGGGCTTCACGATGTTCTCGTAGCGCAGCACGCCGGGGGAGCCGTAGCAGCGCTGCATGATGGCCTTGGCGGAAATCGCGCCGGCGGGGAGGGCACCGGCGGCGCCGCACGGCGCGGTGTAGCTCATGTACTGCCCGAGCGCGATCGTCGCCCCGGCCAGGATGACCACGACCCCGATGACGATCTTGTAGCGCAGCTTCATGGTGCTCCGGTTCCCTGGAGTGCCAGTGTACGCCGCGGTTGCGCGCGAGGGCTTCGGCTGGACGCGGGATTGCCTCATCCCGCGGCTGCGGCCTCAGCCTTCGAGGATCGCCTGCGGCAGGTCGTCGAGCGCCAGCACCCGCGACGCCGCATCGAGCTTGAGCGCCTCCTTCGGCATGCCGAACACCACGCAGCTCGCCTCGTCCTGGGCGATGGTGTGCGCTCCGGCGTCGCGCATCTCCTTCAGCCCGCGCGCGCCGTCATCGCCCATGCCGGTCATGATGATGCCGAGCGCGTTCGGGCCGGCCACCCTGGCCACCGAGCGGAACAGCACGTCCACCGAGGGACGGTGGCGGCACACCGGCGGGCCTTCGCGGATCTCGACGTAGTACTGGGCGCCGCTGCGCTGCAGCAGCATGTGCTTGCCGCCCGGGGCAATCAGAGCCTGGCCGGGCGTCACGCGGTCGTTGTTGCGGGCTTCCTTCACCGCGATCTGGCAGAGCGAGTCGAGCCGAGCGGCGAAGGTCGCCGTGAACACCGGCGGCATGTGCTGCACGATGACGATGCCGGGCGTGACCGCGGGCAACGCGCTCAGGACCTGCTCGAGAGCCTGCGTGCCTCCGGTGGAAGTGCCCAGCGCGACGATCCGCTCCGTGGTGCGGCTCATCGCGCGGCCGTTGGCCGGCGCGAGGATCACGTCGGCGGTGTGTTTCGGAGGCGGGCCCGGTGCATGTCCGACCACGGGGCGGGGCGCGGCGCGGCGGCGCACGTTGGCGCTGGCCGCCGAGCGGATCGCCGCCGTGATCTCAGCGGCTGCGCCGGCGAGGAAGTCCTGCAGGCCGAGCTTCGGCTTGGTAATGAAGGTCACCGCGCCCGCGGCGAGCGCCTCGAGCGTCGTCGGCGCGCCGGCCTCGGTGAGAGTCGAGCAGATCACGACCGGCGTCGGGCGCTCCTGCATGAGCTTGCGCAGAAATGTCACGCCGTCCATGCGCGGCATCTCGACATCCAGCACGATGACGTCCGGCCAGTTGGCCTTCATGCGCTCCATCGCGAAGATCGGATCGGCCGCGGCACCAATCACTTCGATGCCCTTCTGTGCGCGCAGTACCTCGAGGAGCACTTTGCGCACCACCGCGGAGTCATCGACGATCAGAACCTTGATGTGGCTCATGGCGGCTTGCGGAAGATCGCGGGGCTGACGCGCTCGAGCGTTTCGCAGACGCCGGTCAGCGTCTCGGTGTGGCCGATGAAGAGCCAGCCGCCGGGCCTGAGGGTATCGAGCACCCGCCGTACCACCTGCTGCTTGGTGCGCATATCGAAATAGATGAGCACGTTGCGCAGGAACACGACGTCGAACTGCCCGAGCTGCGGCAGCGTGGCGTTGAGATTGACCTGCAGGAAGCGCACGCGGCTGCGCAGCGAGCGCTCGACCAGCAAGGTGCCCGCCTGGGGCCCGCGGCCGCTCAGGCAGAAGCGCCGCAGATACCCCGGCGGCATATGGTTGGTGCGGGCGGTGGAATAGTGCCCCGTACGGGCGCGCTCCAGCACCCGCGTGCTGATGTCCGAGGCCATCACCTCCCAGGGGCTTCCCGGCAGGCAGTCCTCGAGCAGCATCGCGATGCTATAGGCCTCTTCGCCCGTCGAGCCTGCGGCGCTCCACACGCGCGGCGCGCGTGCGCCGGCCTGGCCGGTGAGAATCTCCCGCAGGAAGTCGAAGTGCTTGGGCTCGCGGAAGAAGTAGGTCTCGTTGGTGGTGAGCAGGTCGACCGCGGTCTGCAGCTCCGGCTGCGCGCCGCTGTCCTTCAGCAGTCGCAGATACTCACCGTAGCTCTTCGCACCGCAGGCGTGCACGCGCCCGGCGAGCCGCGCGGCGACCATGGCCTTCTTCGGAGCGCCGAGCGAAATCCCCGCGGCCTCATGGATGAAGCGCTGGAACTGCGCGAACTCGGCGTCGCTCATGAGCGGCGGACCGGGCGGCTCGGTGCCGGCCGGCGCCGCCGCCGCGGCGCCGCCGGGGTCTGCGGCAGCCACGAGTCCTCTGCGCGCCTCGCTCAGGCGAAGCGCACGAAGCTGCCTTCCTCCGCCGGCGCCGGCAGGCCCGAGGCCGGCGCCTCGGCGACCGACCGGGCCGTGCGCAGTGCGCGGCGCGCGGTGGGGGAGGCGGAGGGGCGGGCCACGGAAGCCTTGGTCGCGAGCCGGAAGAAGGACATGGTCTCCTGCAGCTGCTCGGCCTGGCCGCTCATTTCCTCCGCGGTCGCGGCGAGCTCCTCGGAAGCGGAGGCGTTCTGCTGCGTGGTCTGGCTCTGCTGGACCGAGGCAGTATTGATCTGGCTGACGCCCGAGGACTGCTCCTGCGAGGCCGCGGAGATCTCGCGTACCAGATCGGAAGTCTTCTTGATGCTCGGCACCATCTCGGCGAGCAGCGCGCCGGCCTTTTCGGCGAGCTCGACGCTGCCGGTGGCGACCGAGCTGATCTCCTGTGCCGCAACCTGGCTGCGCTCGGCGAGCTTGCGCACTTCGGCGGCGACCACCGCGAAGCCCTTGCCGTGTTCACCCGCACGCGCCGCCTCGATGGCGGCGTTCAGTGCCAGCAGGTTCGTCTGGTAGGCGATGTCGTCGATGATGCTGATCTTCTGCGCGATCTGCTTCATCGCGGCGACGGTCGCCTTGACGGCCTCGCCGCCGTCGGCCGCTTCCTGCGCGGCCTTGGTGGCCATGGCGTCGGTGACCTTGGCGTTCTCGGTATTCTGCGCGATGGAGGCGGTCATCTCCTCGATCGACGAGCTGGTCTGCTCGACGCTCGAGGCCTGCTCGCTGGCCGCCTGCGACAGGGTCTGGGCGGTGCTGCTGATCTCACCGGCCGCCC
The DNA here is from genome assembly GCA_963802645.1 of uncultured Gammaproteobacteria bacterium. GTDB lineage: Bacteria > Pseudomonadota > Gammaproteobacteria > Steroidobacterales > Steroidobacteraceae > 13-2-20CM-66-19. The sequence goes on from CAWDJK010000004.1 coordinate 601,586, forward strand.
CACGCAGCGCCTCGGTTGCCGCGTTGACTTCGCTGATGGTCGCGGAGAGCTTCAGCACCGTGGCGTTGGTGTATTCCTTGAGCGCCGCGAACGCGCCCTCGTAGGAGCGGTCGACGGTCTGCGTGAGGTCGCCGTCGGCCAGCGCCTTCATGACGCGTACGACGTCGTCGATGCTCGAGCCGGTGGTTTCGGCCAGCTTGTTGAGGCCTTCGCCGAGCTCCTTCTGGAAACCCGCGAGACCCGCGACATCCACGCGCTCTTTGAAGTCGCCGTGGTTGGCGGCCTCGACCAGGCGACGCTGGCCCTCGATCACCTGCTTCAGGCGGTCGATCATGCCGCCCACGGCGTACACCATGCTGCTGGTGTCACCGCGCCTGACCGCTACCTCGACGCTCAGGTCACCGTTCGCCACCGACTGCAGCACCCCTGCAGCGTAGCCAGGCTCGCCGCCCAGCTGCCGCAGAAGACCGCGCGTCACGATGACGCCGGCCACGAAGGCCAGCAGCACGGCGAGGCCTCCCAGCCCGAGCGTGGCGAGGCGGGCACTGGTATAGGTGGCGTGCGCCCTGGCCACCTCGTCGCTGTTAAGTTTCTGCTCGAAATCGGCGAGCTCCTGCACCTGCTGGCGCAGCTGCTTGCCTTCCGCCGAGCCGTGTGCCATGTAGTACGGGTACGCGTCTTTCTGATGGCCGGTGAGCACCAGGTTCGCGGTGTCGTCCATCTCGCGCTGGATCGTGTCCTCGATCCCGCGGATCCGGCCCATGTAGTCCTTCTCGGCCTGCGAGGTAGCGCCGAGCGAGGCGAACAGCTGATTGAGCGCCGTGTATTCCGCATCGAAGTTGCGCATCGCGCCGTGCAGACCGTCCGCGTGACTCTTGAGCTTGGCGGCATCCGCCTCGAGCATGAGATTGCGGACCTCGATGGATTGATTGAAGCCGGCGCCGCGCATCCCGATGGCGTGCACGAGCTCGACGTTGTTTTCCTCGGTGATCACCCGCAGGCCCTCGTTGATCACGGCCATGCGGCTGATGCTCAGGCCAACGACGGCCAGCAGCAACACCAGGACCACGCCGAAGGCGACTGCCAGGCGGGTTCGTACCTTCAGATCGGCAAACATGAGAAGTCCTCCAACTAATAACCTATGCCGTGAGTCCCGCGGGCTCCTGCCCGCGGAATGCCGCCCGGCGGACCACCGCCGGGACGTCGAGAATCAGTGCCACCTCGCCGCTCCCGAGCACGCTCGAGCCGCTGACGCATTCGCTGCGCCGGAATGCCTTGCCGAGCGGCTTGATGACCGTCTGCAGCTCGCCGAGCAGCTCCTCGACCACGAGGCCGACGTGCGCGCCGGCGTGTTGCACCACCACGACGCTCTGGCGCTGCCTGACGGGCCCCTTGATGTCGAGCAGCTCGCGCAAGCGCACGAACGGCAACACCTGACCCCGCAGATTGATGATGTCGCGCCCCGCCTCGGGGAAGAACTCGACACATTCCTCGATCGCATCGAGGGGCAGGATGAAGCTCGAGCGGCCGACCGCGACGTGGAAACCGTTGATGATGGCGAGCGTGAGCGGCAGGCGGATGGTGACCGTCGTGCCCCTGCCCTCGACGCTGCCGATGCGCACGCTGCCGCGCAGCGCCACGATGTTGCGCTTGACCACGTCCATGCCGACACCGCGGCCCGAGAGGTTGGTGACGTTATCGGCGGTGGAGAAGCCGGGCTCGAAGATGAGTCCGAAGGTCTCCTCCTCGGTCAGCTCCTGGCCTGCCGCGATCAGGCCGCGCTCGAGCGCCTTGGCGAGAATGCGCTCGCGCTTGAGGCCTCCCCCGTCGTCGGAGCACTCGATGACGATGCTGCCGGAGTCGTGGTAAGCGTTGAGGGTCAAGGTGCCCGCGGCCGGCTTGCCGCACGCGGTACGCATCTCGGGCGGCTCGATGCCGTGGTCGATGGCATTGCGCACCAGGTGAGTGAGCGGGTCGCCGATGCGCTCGACCACGGTCTTGTCGAGCTCGGTGTCCTCGCCGCGGATCTCGAGGCGGATCTCCTTGCCGAGCTCGCCGGCGACGTCGTGCACCACGCGCTCGAAGCGCGCGAAGGTACCGCCGATCTTCACCATGCGCAGCTGCAGCGCGTATTCGCGTACCTGCTCGACCAGCGTGGTGAGGCTCGACATGCTCTCGGTGAGCTCGTCGCTCTTGGCGCGGCGCGCCAGCACGGTGGCGCCGGCGGCGGCGATGATGAGCTCGCCGACGCGGGTGATGAGGTCATCGAGCTTGCCGGCATCCACCCGCAGGAAGCGCGACGCCGCGGCCGTCTCGCTCGCAGGGCGGGCGGCGCGAGCGGCCGCCGCGGCGGCAACCACCGGGGAGGGCGCGCCGCGCTCGCTCGCCTCGGGGGTGAGCGTCAGCGTGCAGTCCTCACGCACGAACTCGAACACCGATTCGAGCGTCGCGCGGTCGGCGCTGCTGCGCAGCGCGAGGTCGAAGCCGAGATAGCAGGTCTCGGCGTCGCAGTCGGCGAGCGCGGGCAGTTCCGTTTCCAGGACCTCGAGGCGGATGATCTCGCCGAGATTCTGCAGATAGCGGATGAAGCCGATTGGATCCATGCCGCCGCGCAGTACGTCGGGGCCGAATTTGACGCGCAGCTGCCACAGCCGGGCGCCCTCCGGCCCCGCGGCGCCCGCGGTCGGCCGCGCCGCAGTCGGGGCGGCCGCCCCGCCGACGCCCGTCAGCCGGTGCACCGCCTGAAGTAATGCAGCTCCCTGCGCCTCGAGCGCCGCGTTGGCGGGTGCATCGACCGCGCCGCCGTAGTGAGCGACGAGGGCTTCGGTGTGATCCTTCGAGCGCAGCAGCAGCGTCACGAACTCCGGCGACAGCTCGAGGCGTCCGAGCCGCACCTGGTCGAGCGCGGTTTCGAGCACGTGCACGAAGGCGACGATCGGCTGCAGCCCGAACAGTCCGGAGGAGCCCTTGATGGTGTGCGCGCTGCGGAAGATGAGGTTGATGGCCTCGGGGGTGGCGCCGCCGCGCGAGCACTCGAGGAGACTCGCCTCCATGTCGCGCAGCAGCTCCTGGCTCTCCGCGACGAAGGTCGGCAGCGCGTCGGCGATGTTCATGATGCGGCTCCGCCTGCGGCGGCCGGCGGCAGCTCGCCCCAGCGGCACAGCTCGAGCACCGAGCGCACCACGGGACTCGCGGCGACGATCGCGAGGGCGCGCCGGCGCGCCGCGGCGGTGCGCCGTGCGACCAGCAGCAGCTGTAATCCGGCCGTGTCGATTTCCGTGACTCCGGCCAGGTCGAGCTTGAGCGGCGGGTCCGACTCCTCGAGCAGCGGGCGCAGCTGCGCGAGCAGTGCCTGTGCGCCCTGGATGTTCACCGCCCCGGCGAGCTGCAGGCAGTCGCCGTTGCGGGTGAGCTCGAATTCAAAATCCGTGGTCATGGGGGCTCAGGCGGTCGCCGGCATCAGCTTGCTGACCGCGGCGATCAGCACGTTGGGCTGGAACGGCTTGGTGATCCAGGCTTTGGCGCCGGCCGCGCGCCCCTCGTCTTTCTTGTCCTGCCCGGCCTCGGTGGTGAGCATGATGATCGGCATGAACTTGTGTCTGGCGCTCGCCTTGATCTGCTTGAGCAGCGCGATGCCGTCCATCTCCGGCATGTTCACGTCGCTGATCACCAGGTTGACGCGCTCGGCGTCGAGCTGCTGCAGCGCCTCGACCCCGTTGCCGGCCTCGACGACCTCGTAGCCCTGCTCGCGCAGCGCGATGCGCGCGATCATGCGTACCGATTCCGAGTCGTCGACGATGAGGATCTTCTTTGCCATGGGTCATACCGCTCGCTGGTTCAGAAAAAGGTGACGCCCTGCGGCTCGACCGTCGCGGTCGCGTCGCCGCCGTGGTTCTGCCGCTGCTCCGCGGTCGTATAGCTCTGCGCCATGCCTTCGAGGTAGGCGCTGACGCGCGCGCCGGGATCCTGGCGGGCGGCGGCGTCCTCGAGCTGCTCGGCCTGGCGGATGCTGCCGACCACCTGCTGCAGGATCTGCCCGGTTCGGTCCTGGAACTGGAGCTGCACCAGCGCCTCGCACACGTCGCTCTTGATCGACTCGCTCTCCGCGTTGGATTTCTCGGCCAGCTCGGTGAGCAGCCGGGTGCGCTGCTCGAAGCGCTCCAACACACTCTGGATGTGCTGCTGCGATTCGGTCACGGCGCAGTCATCGCGTACCGAGACGCGCTCGTTGGTGGCGACGATCTGCGCCAGGGTGGTGCTGATCGCGCCGGCCTTGCTGCTGATGCTCTTGCCGGTGAGGCGCGCCGCGGCGGACAGCTCGCGCACCTCTTTGGCGACCACCGCGAAGCCCTTACCGACATCCCCGGCGTGCGCGGCCTCGATCGCGGCATTGAGCGCCAGCATGTTGGTCTTGAAGGCGATCGATTCGACGTCGCTCGACATCTGACGCAGCTCATCGGCGTAGTCGGCGAGACCGCGGATCTCCTGCGCCAGGGCGTCGCGGCTGCTGCGGATCGCGACCAGCGCCTCCATGACCAGTGCCAGGCAGCGCTGGCCCTCGGCGGCGTCCGCGGCGATCGCCTTGCCGCGGGTGTGGGCGCGGGCCGACCCGAGCGCGACGTCGAGGCGATTGACGATGTCGCCGAAGCGCTTCATGAGGGAAATCACCGCGTCCTGGGTCTGCTCGCGGGCGGTATCGATCTGCTTGGCCCAGATGGGGAGCGCGCGCGCGCAGGCGGCGCCGAGCAACTGACCCTCGAGGGCCGGCAGCTCGTCGGTGGCATCGGACTGCGCAGTCGCTTCCATCGTGGGGCTCAGGCGCCGGCCGCTGCAGGCGGCTGCCCGGCGGCGTCGGCGAGCTGCTCGAGCTCCCCGGCCGCGAGGAGGTTGCGCACGTCGAGGAGGATGATGAAGCGTGCCTCGATCATGCCCATGCCGAGGATGAAATCCGTGCGCACGCGCGTGCCGAAGGCGGGCGGCGGCTCGATCTGGGCGGGCGCGATCTCGACGACGGCATTGACCGCATCGACCAGCAGGCCCATCTGCTGCAGCTCATCGCCGGCGGCGACCTCGATGATGACGATACAGGTGCGCTTGCCGGGTTCGTTCCCCGGGCGGCCAAAGCGGATCGCGAGGTCGAGCACCGGCACGACCGCGCCGCGCAGGTTGATCACGCCGCACAGATACGCCGGCATCATCGGCACCTGCGTGGGAGCGGTGTATTCGAGGATCTCGCGGATCGCGAGGATGCCGATGGCGAACACTTCGCCGCCGAGCATGAACGTCAGGTACTGCTGGGGTCCGAGATGTGCGCCGGCGGCGGGTGCGACGGCGCTGCCGGTCTCGGCGACGGCGCGTTGCGGCGCCGCGGTGGCGGCAGTGGCTGCGGACATGACGACCCTCCCTCGACAGACTCAAGTGCCAGCGATGCTAGGGAGAGGGAGCTTGCGAGGGTGCCGGGAGGACCCGGTGCGCCGTGTAGGGAGTTCTTGTAGCGGCTGGCTTATGAGCAATGGCGCACGCACGCGGCGCCGGGCCGCGGGGCCGGGCGATGCGAGACGCGCGTCACAGTCACTCGAGCGAGGTGAGGCCGTGCTGGATCGCGAACTTGATGACGGCGACGAGATCGGAGAGGTGCAGCTTCTGCATCATGCGACTGCGATAGGAGTCGACGGTCTTGGGCGACAGATGGAGCTTCGCGCCGATTTCGGCGCTCGAGTGTCCGTCAGCGACCAGCTTGAGGATCTCGCGTTCGCGGCGACTCAGGCTCCCGAGCGGGCTGACGCCGCCGCGCGTGCCGACGTTTTCGGCGACGATTTCCGCGACCTTGGGGCTGAGATACCGGCGGCCGGTCTGTACCACGCGGATCGCTTCGATGATCTCGCTCCCGGCGGACTCCTTTAAGAGATAGCCGCGCACCCCGGCTTCGAGGGCATGAAAGATGTGCTGCGCGCCGCCGTGCATCGACAGGATGATGACGCGTACTGCGGGCCGCGCGGCGACGATCTGCCGGGTGGCCTCGATGCCGTCGAGCTCGGGCATCGAGATGTCGAGTATGGCGATGCGTGGCCCGTGCGCCAGGATCCCGGTGACGGCATCGCGGCCGTTACTCGCCGTGCCGACCACGGCGAGGTCGGGTTGCGCGGACAAATGCGCCACCAGGCCATCGCGCACGATGGCGTGATCGTCGGCGACAAAAACCGTGACCGGTGTCATGAGTCCCCCGTAACGCATTGTAGCTGCGGGCCCCCGCCGCCGGGCAAACAAGCTTTCCCTACACGCCCCGACCGGCATTCCCGGCAGTGCGCGGCGCGGCGCACCGTTAGCCTTGCATGCATGCAAGTCAGAGGCGGCCATGCGGCGGCGCCGGGCGTCGGCTCCGTGCTCATCGTGGACGACAGCGTCGTGCAGCGGAATCACTGCGCGGAGCTGTGTCGCGGCTTAGGAATCGCGCGCGTGCTCGAGGCCAACGACGGGCGCGAAGCGCTCGAGCTGCTGCAGGGACTGGAAACTGCGCCGGACCTTCTGATCGTCGACCTCGAGATGCCCGCGATGGGCGGGCCGGAGCTGATCGCGCGGCTGCGTGAGCGCCACCTCGACATCCCGATCCTGGTCGCGTCCTCACGCGACCGTTCCATCGTCGACTCCATGCAGGATCCCGGCCGGGCGCTCGGCATGCGCATCATCGGCACGCTGCAGAAACCGCTGACGGCGCGGGCGCTCCTGGCGCTGCTGCGGCAGCGGGAGATGCGCGTGGGTTCCCGCGCGGCCGCGCGGCTGCCGATCGACGCCCCGGCGCTGAGTGCGGCTCTCGAGCGCGGCGAGATCGTGGCGCACTTCGAGCCGCAGATCGACTTCGCGACCGCGGCCGTGCGCGGTGCGGAGGCGCTGGCGCGCTGGCACCACCCGCGCCTGGGCTGGGTGCCGCCCGACCAGTTCATTCCGCTCGCCGAGCGCAGCGGCCTCATCCGCCAGCTGACGCTGCAGATCATGCGCCAGGCGCTGCTGCAGGCGTCGGTGTGGAACGCCATGGGCCACAGGCTCACGGTCTCCGTCAACCTCTCCCCGACGCTCCTCGAGCGCCCGGACCTGGTCGATGAGGTCACCTGCCTGCAGCAGTCCTTCGGGTTGGCGCCCGAGCGTCTCACGCTCGAGGTCACCGAGACCGGGCTCATGCGCGAGCTCGGCACGGCGCTCGCGGTGTTCTCGCGGCTGCGCCTGCGGGGTTTCGGGCTCTCGCTCGATGACCATGGGACCGGCTTCTCGTCGCTGCAGCAGCTGGCGCGCATTCCGTTCACCGAGCTCAAGATCGACCGCTCCTTCGTGAGCCGCTCGCACGAGCGTGAGAAGCTCCAGGTCATGCTCCACTCGGCGCTGCAAATGGCCGGCGAGCTGGGCCTCACCAGCGTGGCCGAGGGCATCGAGCACATCGAGGAGTGGCGTTTGCTGCGCCAGTTCGGTTGCAGCCGCGCCCAGGGCTGGATGTTCACCCGTGCGCTGCCGGCACTCGAGTTCTCCCAATGGCTGGACGCCTACCGGCCGCAGCCCTTGTTAGCCCGCTCGAGACACACGCCGGCGGTCCGTGGCGGGATCACGACCGGGGCGCCGGGCGGTGCCGCGCCGGACCGGGCCCTGCGCGCCTCGTAGGAGTAGAGACTATAGCGGGCAGTCGCACACGACGCGGGTGTGGGCGCCGCCCTGCGAGAGCTCCCAAAGCCGGGCTCCCATGGCGCGTACCCGCAGCAGCACCGAGGGATGGCGCGCCAGACTCGCGGCGGGCGCGGCCGTGGCACGCGGCAGTTCGGCGTCGAGCGACAGCCGCAGCACGTGACCGAAGTCGGTGATCGCCAGCTGCACCGCCGCGCCCGCGCTACCGGCCGGACAGCGCTTCACGAGCTCGCTCAGCAGCCCATAGACGTTCTCGGCCTGTTGCTGGCCGAGCGCGAGCGGCTCTGGGCCGGTGACGCGGATCTCGAGCGGGGGAGCGGTCGGCGTCTGCCGCTGCAGGGCGTGCAACGCCGCGATGAGATCGCCGCCGTTGGCCTGGAGCGGGGAGAGCTGGTGCGCCGCCTCGCGGCAGCGGCCGGCGGCGCGCTTGGCCTGGCGCGCGAGGGATTCGAGCAGCTCGCGCATCCGCGCCGGGGAGGCCTGGCGGCCGAACTCGAGCAGCAGCTTGTGCGCGACGATGCGCAGCTCCGCGAGCGGCCCGGCGAGCACGCGCCGCAGCTCCGCGGCGAGCTGCCGGCGCTCGAGCTCGGCGCGGTCGAACAGCAGCCGGCGCAGCGTATTGCGTTCGGTGACGTCGTGGGCAAAACAGATGCTCACCCGGCGGCCGTCGAGAAAGGTGCCGTAGGACCACATCTCCATGTCGAGGGTGTCTCCCGACTTTCGCTGGTGACGCATGGCGAGCGGCCCGACGGCGCTCTCGCCGCCGGCCGCCAGGTGCTCCGCGCTCGCGCCGGGCGCGAGCAGCTGCTGCACTCGCAGGCGCGTGAACTCTTCCATTGAGTAACCGTAGGCCCGGGCCGCGGGCTCGTTGGCGTCGAGGATGTCGCCCGTGCGCGCGTCGTGCAGCCACAGCGGCCGGGGATCGCCCTGAAAGAGTGCGCGATAGCGCTTGCTCACCGCGGTGATCTCCCGATGGCGCGAGTGGTGCTCGGCGAGCAGCGCCGCGAGGAACAGTCCGATCACCGTATGCACACCGACCATGCCCCATACGTAGGCCACGCCGGCGGCGGCATCCTGGGTGGCGAGGGCGCCGGTGTGGGTGGCGAAGCTGGCGGCCGCGACCATGGCGAAGGTCAGCGTGGCGAGCGAAGCGAAAGCGACGCCGAGGCGTGCCGCGGCCCAGACGACCAGCAGGATACTCACGGTGAGGAGCGGCAGGAGCAGCTTGTCGGTGCTGACGCCGAGCAGCAGCAGCGCCCAGCCCGCCAGGCACGCGCACCAGGCGCCGATCTCCGTCAGGCTCTCGCGGAATGCCCGGCGCGGAGTCGCGAACAGCGTCAGTGCCGGTACCAGCAGCACGGTGCCGGCGATGGCGTCGAACCACCAGCGAATCTCGGCCCACAGCAGCGCCCGGGTCATATGCAGGCCGAGGCCGCTCGCTGACGTGGAATAGAGGGCCCGCACACCGGGAGCAACGCCGGCACCGAAGGTGGTGAGAACGATCATGGCGGCGAGCCCGAAGACCCCCGACAGCGCCCAGGCAACGCCGGTCGCGGCGCACAGCACCAGCGGATCCTGCCAGCGATCAAGGCCCGGCACGAAGCGCCAGCGCTCGAGCACGACGACGATCAGGTAGCAGCTGGCGGCGCTGGTCGCCGCCAGCACGAACGCCGTCAGCCACGGCTCGCCGACCAGCAGGCAGCGCACCAGGGTGATTCCGAGCAGTACCGCCGGCCACTGGCGCCGTCCGCCGAGCAGCAGGCCGCACACGGCCGCGCCTGCCAGGAGCGAGGGCACGGCGAGCCGCGCATCGGCATAGGTGAATCCGGAATGATGCGCGCTCGCGACGGCATGCGAGATCATTCCGCCGATCCAGCACGCGACCACGATCAGCGCGGCAGCGGCCAGGTAGGCGAAGCTCGAGGGTGCCGGCGCCTGGCCGGCGTCCGCCGCCGCGGCGGGTCGCTCCGGCCGCCGGGGCCTGGCGCTGGCCGCGCCGCCGAGGGGCTCTGCCTGGGGGCAGCAACAGGTGACCGCCGTGCCGCCGCTCGCGAGGTTCTGGAATGAGAGCTCCGCACCGACCGCGTTGGCGCGCAGGCGCATCGACTGCAGTCCGAGGCCGGCGCCGCCGCGCTGCTCCTCCAGCAGCCCCACACCGTCGTCTTCGACGGCGACCTGGATGCAGTCGGAGTCGATCACGGCGCGGATGATGATTCGCTCGGCCCGCGCGTGCTTCAGCGCATTCGCGAGGGACTCCTGCACGACGCGATAGAGATGCTCGCGGCGTTCGAGCGACAGCGTGAGGGGCGCCGCGCCGTCGATGACGACGTCGACCCTGGCACGCTCGGCCGCCGGCAGGGTGCCGGGCAGACGGCGCAGCGCTTCGAGCAGGTCGCCCTGCAGCTCCTCGAGCGGCGACACACCGCTCGTCAGCTGGAAGAGGTGCGACTCGGCCGCCTGCGCGTGATGGGTCAGCTCGCGCAGCTGCGCCACCCCCGAGGAGTCGAAACCCCGCGCGGGTGCCGTGCGCTGCAGCAGCGCTTCGGAACCGATGGCCAGGCCCGCGAGCACCTGGCCCAGGCCGTCGTGCAGCTCCTGCGAGACGCGGAAGGACTCGCGGTCGACGGTCGCGAGCAGCCGGCGGCGCAGATCCTGGTGGTCGGTGAGATCGACCGCGTGCACGAGGTTGACCGGCCGGCCGTCGAGCTCGAGCGGCGTGCAGACCAGCTCGACGTCGATCAGCCGACCGTCATGGGTCACGTGCTTGATGAGCGGTGCCGCCACCAGGTCGCCGTCGGGCGGATCGGGCTGTGCGGCGCCAGGCGGCTCGGCGCACAGGTCCGAGATCCGCATGGCGAGGAACTCCGCCTCCGAGTACGCGTAACGCCGGATGGCTTCGGCGTTGGCCATGAGGATCGCCCCGGACTTCGTGTCCACCACCCAGGCCGGTGTCGGATTGGCGGTGAACAGCGACCGGTAGCGCTCGGCGAGCACGCTCAGGCGCCGGTCGTGATGTTGCCGCGCGGTGAGCAGCACGGTGAGCACCGGGCTGACGCAGCACAGGAGACCGATGAAGCCCCAGGTCGCGGCGAGGCCTCCGAGCGGGTCGGTCGAGGCCAGCGGGCCCGCGCTTTGACAGAAGGCGGCCGCGGCGGTCACCGAGCAGACCAGGGTGCACAGGCCCGCGGCGAGCGCGCTGAACTCGATCGCGGCCCAGGCGACCAGCATCAGGGCGGCGAGCAGCAGCGGCCAGCAGGCCCAGGTCGCTGTCAGCGCGAACGCCGCGACCACCCAGGCGAGCGAGCTCACGGCGAGGGCCGCGAGCCGCAGCGGGCGCGCACTGAGCGCGTGCCGCAGCGTGCGCGGACTCACCAGCAGGACCGGCACGGCGAGCACAATGCCGGCGGTCGCGTTCAGCTCCCAGCGCGAGACCGCGCAGACCAGCCCCCAGTTGAGGCCCGGCAGCACCGTGCCCGGGCCGGTCAGCATCTTGAAGACCTCGGGATCGATGCGATGCGGCGTGAGCCAGACACCCGCGACCGTGCCGGCGATGTCCGCCATCCCGGCGATCACACGGCCCGCGACCGCCGCCAGCACCAGGATCAGCGGATCGGCGAGGCGGTCGAGCTGACGCCGGAAATGCAGGGCGCGGAGCAGGTGCACCGTGAGGACGACGCTCGCGGTCTCGCCGATGGCGTCGACGCCGACCAGAATCGCCGGGTCGCCGCGCAGCCCGCCCCAGATGCAGAGGGAGCCGAGCAACACCGCGGGCCAGGTTCGCGTGCCCCACAGCAGCATCACGCCGACCGCGAACCCGTCGGCGAGCCAGGGCAGGGGGTAGAGGTCGGAGTCGACGCGTGCGCTGACGAAGTGCTCGGCGTACAGCAGCATCGCGGCCGCCGTGACGACGTAGCTCACGAACAGCATCAGCATCGCGCACCACGACGGCAGCGGTCGCGGCAACAATTTCAGCCTTCCGATGGCGTACAACACTCGGGTCCGTCTCCCTCGGCCGCGCGCTGCGCGCGGCGGGCACTCCTGTGCAGCGCCAGTGTGTCATGGCGGGGGCGCGGGATTCTGCGACCCGCGTGGCAGAGTGAGATGTTATGTTGCGCCGCAGCGCAGCCGGACCGGCGGTCGCGTCCCGCGGCCGCCGGGGCGCGAGCCGGTCAGGGCTTGAGCTTCACCCAGAATGGCTTGGAGGGATCCTCGGGCGTCGTCTCGACGGGGCCGAGCCCCACGACCTGCACGATGACTTCCTCGTCGCTGTTGGAGCCGTCCCAGTGCAGCGCCCGCGCCGGGTGAAACATGTAGCTGCCGGGCTTGAGCGGCACGGCGCGCGTGGGATCGAAGACCGGCCTGGTGCCGGTGTACCAGGTGCCCTTGATCACCGTGATGTAGCGATCGCCCGGATGCCAGTGGGGCCGGTCCATCACGTGCGGCGGGAAGCGCACCCGCTGCACGTAGAGTCCGTGCCCGTTGGGGTCACCGGCCACATTGGCGATCTGGCCGCCGTAGGAATCGGGCATGTCCTGCCAGCGGATCTCACCCGGCCTGATGCGCACGAAGCCCGCCTGCGCCGCGGGATCCGTATCGCTCGCGCTCGCGAGCGTTGCCGCACCCAGAACCGACAGCGCGACGATCGACAGCAGTTTCGTTCTCACGGGTTCGCTCCTCACGCCGGCGAAAAGAGGCGCGCGATGGTGCCGATGGCCCGCTCGGCCTCCGCGCGGTCAGGCGTCGTCGTGTCGTCGCCGCCGGACTGCCGCCGCCGGATCGGCTCGCGCCACATACTCAGGAGCGGAGCCTCCGGCCCTCCGGGTCGTGCAGCGGTTGCGCCCGCACCGTCGCGGCGCGCATCTCGCCGAGGATGTCGATCTCGAAGCGCGCGCCGTCGCGCGCCAGCGCGGTCGGCACGTAGCCGGCGGCGAGACTCTTGCCGACGCAGTGGCCGAAGGCGCCCGAGGTCACGTAACCGACCGCGGTGCCGTCCTTGCATGATCGACTCGTAGCCGATCACGTCCGCATCGAGCGCTTCGACCTCGAGGATGACGAAGCGGCGCTTCGGCCCCGTGGCGCGTTCGGCGAGCGCGGCGGCGCGGCCCGCGAACTCCGGCTTGTCGAAGTCGACGAAGCGATCGAGGCCGGTCTCGGCCGGCGGTGTAGTCGGGGCGGAAATCCTTGTTGAACGAGCCGTAGGCCTTCTCGAGGCGCAGCGACGACAGCGCGCGTCCGCCGAAGAGCGACGAGTCCGAGGTCGCGCCCGGCGTCCAGCAGATCGTCGTAGAGCGTCGCGAAGTAATCCGGGCGTGGTCCAGATCTCGTAGCCGAGCTCGCCGGTGAAGCCGGCGCGCGTCAGGATCGCGGGCGCGAAGCCGACCGCGGTCTCGCGCACCTGGAAGAGCTTGAACGCGGCGGCCGAGAGATCGATGCGCACCAGGCGCTGCAGCAGCTCGCGCGACTGCGGGCCCGGCGATCGACACGCCGTTCAGCGTCGAGGCCAGCCGAGCGCACGAACACGTCCGCGTGGCGGGTCCGACTGCCCAGAACCAGCGCAGGTGAAACTCCTCGGCGAAGCCCGAGCCGACGATCAGGTAGCGGTCCGTCGGCGAGGCAGGCGATCGACAGGTCGCCGACGATGCGGCCCGCCGGATTCAGCATCGGCGCCAGCGCGAGCCGGCCCGGCTTGCGGAATGCTGCGAGGCGAACACGCGGTCGAGCCAGGCGCGCGCGCCGCGGCCCGTGACCTCGTACTTGCCGTAGTTCGTGGTCTCGTAGAGGCCGACGGCGTTGCGCACCGCGTGACACTCGGCGCCGCACGATCGGGAAAGGCCTCCGAGCGGCGGTAGGTCGGCGTCTCCGTGCGGCGCCACGCCCGGTGGCGCGAACCACAGCGCGTTCTCGAGCCCGAAGTTCGCACCCATGACGGCGCCGGCGTCGCTGCAGCCGGTCGTAGATCGGCGAGCGGCGCACGCGGACGCGCCGCCGGCAGCTCCTCGTTCGGATAGGCGAGGCGAAAGCGCCGCGCGTAGTTCTCCGGCACCTTGATCGAGGTGTACTTGCGGCGTCGCGAAGCGCGCCGAAGCGCGCCACGTCCATCGAGAGGATGTCCTGGCCCGGGATCGTTCTCGGCCATCCAGCGCGACAGCACGAGGCCGATGCCGCCGCCCTGGCTGAAGCCGGCCATCACGGCGCAGGCCACCCAGTAGTTGCGCAGGCCGCGCACCGGCCCGACCAGCGGGTTGCCGTCGGGCGCGAACGTGAACGGGCCGTTGACCGCCTTGCGGATGCCGACGCGACCGAGCGCCGGGAAGTGCTGGAAGCCGACCTCGAAGTAGGGCGCGAGCCGCTCGAAGTCGTCGGGCAGCAGCTGCATCGAGAAATCGTCCGGCGTCTTGAGCGGCGACCAGACCACGCCATGCGGCTCGTAGGTGCCGATCAGCGCGCCGCCGCCGCTCCTGGCGCATGTAGATCTCGCCGGCGTAGTCGGTGGTATTGACGATCTCCTGGTCGCGCCCCTCGAGCTCGGGGATATCCTCGGTAAGAGATAGTGATGCTCCATCGCGAGCACCGGCAGCTCGATGCCGACCATGTGGCCGACCTCGCGCGCCCAGAGTCCGCCGCAGTTGACGACGTGCTCGGCGTGCACCGCGCCCTTGTCGGTGAGCGACGTCCCAGGAGCCGTCGCGCGCGCTGTGCCAGCGACAGCACGCGCGTGAAGCGCTCGACCGAGGCGCCGAGCTGCCGCGCCGCCTTGACGTAGGCCTGCGTCGTGCCGGAGGGATCGCAGTGCCCGCCGTCGGCGCGCCACAGCGCGCCGATGAAGTGCTGCGGATCGATGAGCGGATTGAGCTCGAGCGCCTGCGTCGAGCGAGATCATCTCGGTCTCCATGCCGAGGTAGCGCGCCCGCGAGCAGATGAGCTTCAGGCTGTCGAGCTCGCCCTGGTCGGCGGCCAGCATCAGGCCGCCGTTCGGGTGCAGGCCGCAGGACTGTCCGGAGAGCTGCCTCGATCTCGCGGTAGAGGTCGATGGTGTATTTCTGCAGCCGCGAGATGTTCGCCTCGCCGTTGAAGGTGTGCATGCCGCCGGCCGCGTGCCAGGTCGAGCCCGAGGTGAGCTCGCTCTTCTCGAGCAGCAGCACGTCGCGTCCAGCCGATCTTCGCGAGGTGATAGAGCACGCTCGCGCCGACCACGCCGCCGCCGATGACTACGGCCCGCGCCGAATCCTTCATATCGAGCCGTCTCCGCAAAGCTGTCCCACGCTCGCCTCGAAGGCCGGCCCGAGTCCGAACGGTGCGCAGGTCTCGAGCAGCCACTCGTGCAGGTGGCGCGCGGTGGTCGCCGGCGTCAGGATCAGCACGCCCGCGGCGAGGGCCGCGAGCGTCACCGGCACCTGCACCATGATAGTGGCAGCGGCGCTGCCGGTGGGGAAAGCCTCCGGGCGCAGGTCGAGCCGGCAGCCGCGCGCGAGCACTTCACCAGCGGCGGGTCCTGCGAGCAGGAACGCGGCGAGCGCACCCGAGAGATCGAGCGCCGCGCCGACGCCGGTCAGCGCCTCGCTCCAGCGTGCGGCGGCGCCGCCCGGGAGGGCCGGTGGCGTGAGCAGCAGCCAGCGCTCCGGCCGCACACTGAGGGCGAGTCGACCGGCGAGCGCGGCGCAGCGGCCGGTCGCGGGCAGCGTCACCCCCTGCGCCGCGGCGAGTGGCTCGAGCTCGCAGCGGCGGGCGCGGTAGGCGATGAGCTCGACCACATCGGCCGGGCAGGCGGCGAGGCGTACGCCCGGCATCCCCGCACCGGCGGTCGTCTCAGGCGCGGACACGCGAGTTCTGCGGATCGAGCATGTGGGGACTGACGATCTCGAGCTGCGATGCGCTCGCCGTGGATGACCGAGGCGCCGAGGAGCTGCTCGCCGATGCGCTGCCGGCCGTCGGCGAGCAGTGCAAGCCCCACCCAACCTTCGAGCTCTACCGATGGGGTCGAGGAGGTCACGTAGCCGAGGCTCGCGCCGGGCGCCTCGGGCGTGAGCAGGTGCATGCCGTTGCGCAGCCGGTGCTTGCGGTCGAGCGGCCGCACGCCGACCAGCTGCAGGCGATCGGCGGCGGTGAGCCCGGGGCGGCTTGCGAGCGCGCGCCCGATGTAGTCGCCGCTCTTCTTCAGCATGCGACCGAAGCCGAGATCGTCTGCGCAGGTGTTGCCGTTGAGCTCGGCGGTCGTGACGTGGCCCTTCTCGATGCGCAGCGTGTTGAGCGCGTCCAGGCCGTAGGGCCGGATGCCAAGCGGTCGGCCGGCCGCGAGAATGGCCTCCCAGGTGCGGCGCGCCGCCTGCGCGGGTACGGCGAGCTCATAGGCGAGCTCGCCCGAGAACGAAATGCGGAACACTCTCCCGGGCACGCCGGCGATGTCGGCGGCGGCCACCGCCATGAACGGGAAGGCGCTGTTGGCGAGATCGATGCCCGGCACCACCGTACTCACCACCTCGCGGGCGCGCGGCCCGGCGACCGCGAACTGCGCCCACTGGTCGCCGACATCGGTCAGCACGACGTCGAGCTCGCGGCACACCGACTGCAGGTGAAACTCCAGGTGCTCGAGGACCGCGGCGCTGTTGGCGGTCGTGGTGGTCACCACGAAATGCTCCGCTCCCAGCCGCGAGGTGGTGCCGTCATCGAACAGCATGCCGTCCTCGCGCAGCATGATGCCGTAGCGGGCGCGCCCGACCGGCAGCGTGGAGAAGGTGTTGGCGTAGACAAAGTCGAGAAAGCGCGCCGCGTCCGGCCCCTGTACGTCGATTTTGCCGAGCGTCGAGACGTCGGTGACCCCGACCGCGCGGCGCACCGCGCGCGCCTCCTCCAGTACCGGGTCCCACCCGGCGGCGCCCGAGTAGACGAGCGGGCGCAGCCACAGGCCCGTGTTGACGAAGGTCGCCCCCGCCCCCTCGTGCCAGGCGTGCAGTGGCAGGCGGCGCTTGGGCTTGTAGTGGGCACGTACCTCGCCCCCGGCGAGCGCCGCGAACGGCACCGGCTCGAGGTACGGCCGCGGCTTCGCCTGGCCCACCTCCGCGAGCGTCACACCGCGCGCCGCGGCGAGCACCGCGCTCGCCACCAGGGCGCCGATGCGTCCCTGATCGGTCGCCATGCCGCAGGTCGTGTAGCGCTTCATGTGCTCGACGTGCTCGTAGCCCTCGCGGCAGGCGAGCCGCACGTCCTGCGCGGTGACGTCGTTCTGCAGATCGACGAATGCCTTGCCCGGGGCCCGCACTTCCCACAGCGGCGCGAGCGGCGTCGTGGGCGGATCGTCCGGCAGGGCGGGGGCCACCGTCGTTGCCGGGGCGCCGGGTTGAAGCTCTGCGGCCAGCGCCGCGCCCGCGGCGGCGCCGTCCTGCGCGGCGGCGGCGAGTCCGAAGACCCCGGCGGCGGCGCCCGCGATGCGCCCCGCCGCCGCCTCGAGCTCGGCGGTGAAGGCGGCGAGCGGCTCACGCCAGATGGACCTTGCGCCAAGCTGGGAAGCGAGCGCGGTCGCGGGATTGAAGCCGCCCGAGACGAGCAGCGCGTCGGCGGCGATCCAGCGTTCGGCGCCGCCCGGCAGCCGCACGCGCACGCCCCGCACGGCCGAGCGGCCGCGCACCGCGCTGACCGCCGCGCCGGTGAGCACCTCGATGCCTCGGGCACGGGCGCGCTCGGCGGCGAGCGACGTGGTGCGCGGATCGATCACGGCCGCCAGGCGGACCCCGGCAGCGGCGAGGGCGAAGGCCGTCTCATAGGCCTCGTCATTATTCAAGAGGAATGCGGGCTGGCGTCCGGCGGCGACGCCATAACGCCGCAGGTACGCGAGCGCCGCGCCGGCGAGCAGCACACCGGGCACATCGTTGCCGGGAAAGGCGATGAGCCGCTCGATCGCACCGCCCGCGAGCAGCAGGCGCCGCGCGCGCACCACGTGCAGCCGCTCGCGCAAGCCTGCGAAGCGCGCACTCTCCCCGGAACCGAGGGTCTCGAGCGCGCCGAAGACGCCATGCCCATACGCGCCGACCACGGTGGTCCGGCTGAGGAGCCGCACGGCGGGTCGTTGCGCGAGTCGCTCGAGCACCGCGGTGCGCCAGGGGCTCCAGCGTGGATCGAGCAGCGTGCCGCCGCCCGGCACGACGTCCTGCTCGGCGAGCAGGACCGAGAGTCCGGCGGCACTTAAGCGCTCCGCGGCGGCAAGGCCGGCGGCGCCAGCACCCACCACCAGCACGTCGGTGTGCTCGTGCACCATCTCGGCCGGGGCGGCGTGCTCGCCGACCTGCGCTTCAAGTCGCCCGAGACCAGCGGCGCGGCGGATCAGCGGCTCGTAGATGCGCTCCCACGCCCAGCCGGGTGCCATGAAGGTCTTGTAGTAAAAACCGGCGGGCAGGAAACGGCTCACGAGATCGTTGACCGCGAGGAGGTCGAAGGCGAGCGAGGGCCAGCGGTTCTGGCTCTCGACGACGAGGCCCTGCGGTGAGCGGCAGCGTGGTCGCCGGACGGTTCGGTTCGCGTCCCGTGGCGCCGATCACGTCCACGAGCGCGCACGGCTCCTGCGGTCCCGCGGTCATGACGCCGCGCGGGCGGTGATACTTGAAGCTGCGTCCGACCAGGAGGCGCCCATTGGCGAGCAGTGCCGAGGCAAGCGTGTCGCCCTCGAGACCTGTCAGCGGGGTGCCGTCGAAGCGAAAGTCGAGCGGCCGCGCGGCCGCGGTCAGCAGTCCCGCGAGCGATGCGCGCCGGTCCCGCCATCAGCGCCCCGTCTCCCGCCGGGGCGGCTGCGCCTCGGGCGCGCCGCTCCAGCGGATCTCGTGGGTGAGGGTGTGGCGCTCGATCTTGAGAAGCCGGCGGCAGCCGGCGACGTGCAGCCACCACTCCAGGTGCCAGCCGAGCGGGTTGTCGCGCTCGTAGACGTAGGCCGTGAATTCGGCGATTCCGGCCTCGGCTTGCGGGCGTGAGCGGGTGGCATCGCCGCGGTAGCGAAACTCGACCTCATCGCGCACGCCGCACCAGGGGCAGGGGATTCGCAGCACGCCCGGTCCCTCAGTGCAGCCAGGGGAACGGGCCGACGCCGCGCTCATCGATCGTGCGCCCGGCGGCGAAGCGCCCGAGGTCGAGGTGGGCCGCGAGCGGGTGGGGCGTGCCGTGAGCGATCAGGTGGGCGGTCGTGAAGCCGCCCGCGGGAATCGCCTTGAAGCCGCCGTAGCACCAGCCGCCGTTCAGCACCAGACCTTCGAGCGCCGTCTTCGAGATGATCGGCGAGCCGTCCATGCTCATGTCCATGACGCCGCCCCACTGGCGCAGCACGCGCACGCGCGCGAGCGCCGGCAGCAGCGTCACCGCCGCGGCGGTCACTTCCTCCACCATCGGCAGCGTGCCGCGCTGTCCGTAGGTGTTGTAGCCGTCGATGGCGCCGCCGAACACGAGTCCCCCCTTGTCCGACTGACTGATATAGAAGTGTCCGGCGCCGTAGGTCAGGACCACGTCGATGAGGGGCTTGAGGCCCTCGGTCACGAACGCCTGCAGCACGTGGGTCTCGATCGGCAGCACGATCCCCGCCAGTCGGGCGAGCTCGGAGGAGTACCCGGCGACCGCCAGGCAGACGATGTCGGCGGCGATGAAGCCCGCGCTCGTCTCGACACCGGTGACGCGCGCGCCGTCGCGGCGGATGCCGGTGACCTCGCAATGTTCGACGATGTCGACGCCCGCATCCGAGGCCCCGCGGGCGAAGCCCCAGGCGACCGCGTCGTGGCGCACGGTGCCCCCGCGCGGCTGCAGGAAGCCCCCGAGCACCGGGTAGCGGCCGTTGTCGAGATCGACCAGCGGCACCAGCGCCTTGACCTGCGCGCGAGTCAGGGCTTCGGCATCCACCCCTTCGAGTCGCATCAGGTTGGCGCGCCGGGTGAAGAGGTCGCGCTGGGCCTCGGTGTGGAACAGGTTCAGCGTGCCGCGCTGGCTCACCATGGCGTTGAAGTTGAGCGTGCGCTCGAGGCGCTCCCAGAGCTTCAGCGAGAACTCGTAGAAGCGCACGTTGGGAGGCTGGAAATAGTTCGAGCGCACGATGGTGGTGTTGCGTCCGACATTACCGAGCCCGATCGGGCCACGCTCGAGGACGGCGACGTCGGTGATGCCGTGGTGGGTGGCGAGATAGAAGGCGGTGGCGAGCCCGTGGCCGCCGCCGCCGACGATCACGACGCGGTAGCGCGGACGGGGCGCGGCTTTCGCCCAGGCGCGCGACCAGCCGCGCTGGCCGTTGAGTCCCTCGCGCAGCAGCCGCCACAGCGAGTAGCGCCCGCTCACGGGGCGCGCGCCAGGCATCGGCGCTGAGGGGAGGTCGCGGGCGCGGCGGCATGGGTAACGCCACTGATAACGTGTGTGCGTGGCGCAGTTCCTCAAGTCGCTGTGCGTGGCGGCGCTCCTCGCGCTCAGCGCCTCGCCGTCGCCGGCCGCGGTGGTGGTCTCCTCCAAGCTCTCGAGCGAGTCGGCGATGATCGGCGAGATGATCCGCCTGCTGCTCGAGGCACGCGGCGTCCCGACGGTCGACCGCATGACCCTCGGGGCGACCCCCGTGGTACGCAAGGCGCTGCTCGCGGGCGAGATCGACGTCTACGTCGAATACACCGGTAACGCGGGCCTCTTTTTCAACGATCCGGGCAATCCGGCGTGGAAGGACCTGCGCGCCGGCTACGAGCTCGGCGCGCGGCTCGACTACGCCGCCAACCACATCGTCTGGCTGACCCCCGCGGATGCGAGCAACGCCTGGGCGCTCGCCGTGCGGCACGACGTCGCCGAGGCGCAACACCTCACGACCTTGAGCGATTTCGCGCGCTGGGTGTCGCGGCGGAGGCGCGGTGATGCTCGCCTGCTCGGCGGAGTTCGCCAACGCCGGCACGCTGCGCTCGCTCGAGCGCACCTACGGCTTCACGCTCACCTCGGATCAGATGATCGTGCTCGCGGGCGGGGAGACCTCCGCCACCATCACGGCGGCGGCGGCCCACACCAACGGCATCAACACCGCCATGGTCTACGGCACCGATGGCGGCATCGTCGCCGCCAACCTCGTGGTGCTCGAGGACGACCGCCACGACCAGCCGGTCTATGCACCCGTCCCCACCATGCGCGAGGCGGCGCTGCGGGAATATCCGCAGGTGGCCGCGATCGTGCGGCCGCTGATGCAGAGTCGACGCGTGACAAGCTGCAGCGTCTCAATGCCCGGGTGCAGGTGAACGGCGAGGCGGCCGAGGCGGTCGCGGGAGAGTACCTGCGCGCGGAAGGCTTCATCCGGTGAAGTCCGCACTGCCACGCATCGATTCGCTCGGCGTGGTGCTGGTGGCCGCCGGCTCAGCGTCCCTGCTGTTCCTGCCGTTCGTGGTGTTCAAGTCGAACCGCATCGTCCCCGGGAACCCGTGCACGCTCGCGCAGGTGCTGCCGGCGTGGGGCGCGTTGGGCTGTGCGGCGGCGCTGGCGCTCGCCGGCGGGGCGGCGCTGTGGGCGGTGAATGCCCGCGTGCGGCTGCTGCTGGCGCTTCTCGGGGTCGTGGCGGTCGCGGCGGCGGCGGCCGCCGCCGGGGACGCGCTCACGCCGCCCGGCGACCGCATCGTGCGCATCGCCCCGGGCGGGGCATTCTGGGTTCTGACCGTGTGTCTGGGGCTCCTCGCCACGGATGCCATGACCCGCCTGCGCCCGCGGCCCGCGGTGCGGGTGCTGTTCCTGGCGTTCTCGCTGACCGTCATGGGGCTCACGTTGGCGCATGGCACATTCGATCACCTGTCGGTGATGCGCGAGTACGCCGTCAACGCCACCCGCTTCGCGCACGAGGCGCGGCGGCATCTCGAGCTCGCCTTCGGCTCGCTCGCCGCGGCGGTGGTCGTCGCCCTGCCGCTCGGCGTGCTCTGTCACCGGAGGCCGCGCCTGCAGGCCCGGTGTCCTCGGCACGCTCAACGTCATCCAGACCATCCCGGCGATCGCGCTCTTCGGCATCCTGATGGCACCGCTCGGCGCGCTCGCCGCCGCCGTGCCGCTCGCCGACCGGCTCGGGATCCGCGGCATCGGCGCGGCGCCGGCCGTGGTGGCGTTGTTCCTCTACTCGCTGCTTGCCGATCGTCGCCAACACGGTGGCGGGCCTGAAGCGCGTGTCGCCGGCCGCGGTCGAGGCGGCACGCGGCATGGGCATGACGGACTGCCAGGTGCTCACCGGCGTCGAGCTGCCCTGGCGCTGCCGGTCATCCTGACCGGCATCCGCATCGTGCTGGTGCAGAACATCGGCCTGGTCACGGTGGCCGCATTGATCGGCGGCGGCGGCCTCGGCACCTTCGTGTTCCAGGGCATCGGCCAGACGGCGATCGACCTGGTGCTGCTCGGCGCCATCCCGACCGTCGCGCTGGCCTTTTCGGCGGCGCGTGGTGCTCGATGCGCTGGTCGACCTGACACGGCGGGGCGCCGCCATGATCACGGTCGAGAAACTCACCAAGCGCTATGGCGAGACCACGGTCGTCGACGACGTGTCCTTCACCGTCGAGCGCGGCTCGATCACGGTGATCGTCGGCACCTCGGGCTCGGGCAAGTCGACGCTGCTGCGCATGATCAACCGCCTGGTCGAGCCCTCGAGCGGGCGCGTGCTGATCGACGGGCGCGACACCCGCAGCGAGCCCGCGCACCTGCTGCGGCGGCGCATCGGCTACGTCATTCAGGGATACGGGCTGTTCCCGCATCGCACGGTCGCCGAGAACATCGCCACCGTGCCGCGGCTGCTCGGCTGGGACACGGCCCGCATCGAGGCACGCGTGCGCGAGCTGCTCACGGTGTTCTCAGCTCGACCCGGCGACCTACGCACGACGCTCTGCCGCACCAGCTCTCCGGCGGGCAGCAGCAGCGGGTCGGCGTCGCGCGCGCGCTCGCCGCCGAGCCCGATGGTGCTGCTCATGGACGAGCCCTTCGGCGCGCTCGACCCGATCATCCGCGCCAAGGCGCAGGACGACCTGCTGGACATCCAGCGGCCGCTTCGGCACGACCATCGTGCTGGTCACCCACGACATGGACGAGGCCTTCCGGCTCGGCGACCGGGTCGCCGTGATGAGCGGCGGGCAGCTGCTGCAGTACGATCCTCCGGCCGAGCTCCTGATGCACCCGGCCGACCCGTTCGTGTCGCGCATGACCGGCCTCGCCGACCGCGCGTTGCGGCTGCTGTCGCTCGTCACGGCGGGCGAGGCGGCGCTGCCGGGCGTCGCCGAGGGTCCGGCCGTGGCGCCGACGGCCTCGCTGCGCGAGGTGCTCTCCGAGCTCGTGTGGAGCGGCGCGGACGCGGCGCGCGTCGTCGACGCGGATGGGACCGTGCGCGGGCGGCTCACGATCGCGGACATCCTGGCGCGCGGGCGCGCCGTGAGGGTACCGCGCGCCACCACCTGGCTGCGGTTCGGCGCGCTCGCGCTGCTCGTCGCCTTCCTCGCTGACGCCGCAGAGCTTCGCGCCGCTGTTCGCGCCGCTCACCCAGTACGGCGCGCCGCCGATCTACGATCAGGGCAACCTGCTCTCGCTCGCGCTTGCGCAGCTCGGCGACGGTGTGCCTCGCGGCGGCGGCCAGCACGCTGGTCGCGGTCGGGCTCGGCATCCTCGTGACGCGCCCGAGCGGCGCGCGAGTTCCTGCCGCTGTCGCGCACGCTCGTGAACATCGGCCAGACCTTCCCGCCGGTGGCGGTGCTCGCGGTCGCCGTGCCGCTGGTCGGCTTCGGCGAGAAGCCGACGCTGATCGCGCTGTTCGCCTACGGGCTGCTGCCGATCTTCGAGAACACGCTGGTCGGCCTGAAGACCGTGCCCGCCGCGGTGCTCGAGGCCGCGAGCGGCATGGGCATGAGCGCGCGCCAGCGGCTGCTCGGGGTCGAGCTGCCGCTCGCCATGCCGCTGATCCTCGAGGGCATCCGGCTGTCGCTGGTCATCAACGTCGGCACCGCGACCATCGGCTCGACGGTGGCCGCCAAGGGGCTGGGCGAGGTGATCATCGCGGGGCTGCTCTCGAACAACACCGCCTTCATCCTGCAGGGCGGGCTCGTGACCGGACTGATGGCGATCCTGCTCTACGACGGCGTTGGCGGCGCTCGAGCGCCGCCTGCTGCGCAGCGTCGCGCTGGACTGAGACGCGCGCCGCGGCGCATGCGGCGGCGCATCCGTAGTCTTCCCGACTGCGCGGGGTGGCTTTCGCGGTAATATCGCCGCCAAGGAGGCCACCTTTCCCGCCATGACGGCGAATGGAGCTGCGGCGATTTCCGTGAGCGAACTGACCACACCTGCCGATGCGGGCACCGCCCGCCTGAGTGCCACCGAGCCGCGGGTGGCGGCGATGGAGCTTCCGACCCTGATGGTTGCCGCGCTCGCCTATGGGGGCTGGCTGGGTGTCACGCTGATGTATGGCCATTGGCCGCTATGGGTCGTGGCACCCCTCACCGCCATGCTGATCACGCTGCACGGTTCGCTGCAGCACGAGATCGTCCACGGCCATCCGACCCGCTGGCGACGTGTCAACCGGCTGCTCGCCGTGGTGCCGCTGTCGCTGTGGCTGCCCTTTGATTCGTACCAGGCGAGTCATCTGGCGCACCACGACGACGAGCGCCTCACCGATCCGCTCGACGATCCGGAGTCCTGGTACTGGACCGAGCGCGACTGGGCGCAGCTCACCCCGCTCGGGCGCGGCATGGTGCGCATCTCGCAGACGCTCCTCGGCCGCATCATCCTCGGGGCCTTCTGGGGCATCGGCCGCTTCCTCGCCGCCGAGTGGCGCGCGCTCATCGCCGACCGCCCGGGCGCTCGCGCACTGTGGCTCGAGCATCTGGCCTGGTGCGTCCCGGTGCTGGCGTGGGTGAAGCTGGTGTGCGGCATGCCGCTGTGGGTCTATGTCCTCACCATGGCGATTCCCGGCACCAGCCTGACGCTGATCCGTTCTTTCGCCGAGCATCGCGCGCTCCCCGCGGTGCGTGCCCGCATCGCGATCGTCGAGGGCTCGTGGATCTTGGGACCGCTGTTCCTCTTCAACAACCTGCACGCCCTGCACCACGAGGCGCCATCGGTTCCGTGGTACCGCTATCCGGCCCGCTACCGCAGGATCCGTGCGCGCCTCATCGCCGAGAACGGCGGGCTGGTCTACCGGAGCTATTTCGAGGTGGCGTGGCGCTTCCTGCTTCGTCCGCACGACGCACCGCGCCATCCGACCGACCGCGTGCCGGCCGGCCGCGCCTGACCGGGAGCCGCCTCAGGCGGGCAGGGGGTAGCCCGCGGCCTTGGCCTCGCGGTCCCACTCGAGCAGTGGCGCGAACGTCTCCACGCCGACCTCGGCAAAGCCCTCGAGCATCAGCGGCTCGGCGAGCGGCGCGAACCAGGGGCGGGTCGCCGCCGCGGTGAATGCCGTACGCAGCCGCGCCACCAGGTCGGCGGGCGCGCCGGCGGCCGCCACGAAGGCCGGCATCGGTGCGGTGGCGGTGGAGACGAGGATACGTACGCCGCGCGTGAGCTCGGGCGCGTGGCGCGCGATCAGCACGTGCCAGTACGCGTCCAGCGGCCCGACGTCGATCCGGCCCTCGCGCACGCTGTCGAGGACCTGGCGCGCCGTCACCAGATTGCCGACCATCTCGCGATACAGCGCCGGCCGCGCTGCCGTGCGGTAGGCGAGCAGGTGATGCCGGAAGGCGTTGAATCCCGAGTGCGAGTGCGCGACCGTCCAGCCGGCGCGCCCGCCGAAGGTGTCCTCGAGCGTGCGGTAGGGCGCAGCCGCGCGCACGATGAGATCCGTGCGATAGACGGCGCGGCCCCCCGCCCATGCCGCACGCGGGATCGGCGCCGCGAGCGGAATCACCGGCGCGAGTCGCAGCGCCACCGGATAGCCGCACATGAAGACCGCGGCCGAGGTCGCTGCGCTACCACAGCTCCTCGAGCGGTTGCGGCGCCGGGTAGGGCAGGTAATCGAGCGCCACGCCGGCATCGCTCGCGACCTGCTCGAGCAGCGCGCGCCACGCCGCCTCGACCGCGGGGGTCACGGCGTACATGCGGGCATTGGCGATCACGTCGCGGCGAGCTCGCGCGTGCGGCGCCCGACGTAGGCGTCGATCGCCTCGCGCACCGCCGGGTCAAGCGGCGGCGGCACGTACGTCGGCGAGCAGCTTCTTCCAGATGTCGGTGGCGCGATCGGTCGCGGTACGGCTGCCCGCGTCGCGTCCAGTTCTCGAAGTTCGACCAGTCCGACAGCAGCGGGCGGTAGAAGGCCGACTCGTAGCGCGCCAGCGTGTGCGCCGTGCCGAAGAAATGGCCACCCGCGGCGACTTCCTTGATCGCCTCGACCGCGAGATCGTCGTCGCTGAAGCTCACGGGCTTCAGGATCTCCGCCCAGTTGCGCAGCAGCTCCGCATCGACCACGATCTTCTCGAGCGACGCCGACAGGCCGCCCTCGAGCCAGCCGGCGGCGTGGTTGATCAGATGGCTGTGGCTCAGGATCGCCGCCTGCAGCGAGAAGGCGGTCTCGTAGGTCGACTGCGCATCGACCGCCGGGGAGGCGTTGACGGCGCTGGTGCGCACCGGGAGCTTGAGGCGCCGGCCGATCTGCGCGGCCGCGAGCACCGCGTGCACGTACTCGGGCGTGCCGAAGGCCGGCGAGCCGGTGCGCATGTCGACGTTGGACGTGAAGCCGCCGAGCACGCAGGGCGTGCCCGGGCGCAGCAGCTGGCACAAGCGCCACGATGCCGAGCGCCTCGGCGGTCTGCTGCACCAGCGCACCGGCGAGCGTCACCGGCGCCATCGCGCCCATCAGCGTGAACGGCGTGATGACGACGCACTGCCCGTGGCGGGCCATGATCATGATGTTGTCGAGGATCTCCTCGTCGACGCGGCGCGGCGAGTTGACGTTGGTCACCGTCATGCAGCGTCGGGCGCGCGGCCAGCTCCTCGATCGAGCAGCCGTGCTCGATCGCCGACATGGCAATCGCATCCTCGGCCTGCACGCCGCCGACGCCGCGCGCCGCCCACACGGTGTCGGCGCATTCGATATGGGCCCGATAGGTCGCGAGGTGGCGCGTCGGCACCGGCACGTCGACCGGCTCGACCACGATGCCGCCCTGCCAGTGCAGCACGCCGAGGGTGTGGGTGAGCTTGAGGATGTTGCGGAACGCCTCGAGGTCGCCGTAGCGCCGGCCGCCCTCGCTGTCGCTGATGTTCGGCGCGCCGTTGACCGGGCCGAAATTGACGACGTTGCCGCCGACGTGCAGGTGGCGCGCGGCGTTACGGGCGTGCAGCACGAAGTGCTCGGGAGCGGACTTGAGCTGCGCCTCGATGAGCTCGCGCCCGAGGCGCACGATCTGCGTGCTCTCGTCGACCAGTGCGCCGGCGCGCGCGAACACGTCGCGCGCCGCGGCGCTGCGGATCTCGAGGCCGGCCTCCTCGCAGCACGCGGTAGGCGGCGAGCAGGATGCGCTCGACCTGCTCGGCCGTCAGGATTTCGAGCGGCGCCCAGGGATTTTCGAGGCGCGCGATCGGATGCAGCGTCGGCCCGGTGGACCGGACGGCGCGCGTGCGCTCGCGGCGTCGGGGTGCGGCGGGCGGCGGCTGCGGTTCGCTCATTCAACTCCCACGGGTAATGCCCAGTGAGATATCGAAAATAAAGTATTATTATTCAATAGAATACAATGAATACTTAATGTTATTTAGGCGTACGGTCCGGACCCGGGGCGGGCGCCGGCTGTGCCGCAGGCGGCGGCGGCTCGCGCTGCAGCTCGCGACTCTCGGTGCGCGGGCCCTCGGGCCTCTCACCCATCCAGGGGCAATGCATGTCGGAGTGCGGACCCCACATGCCGCCGTGCGCGCGCATGTGGCCGGCCGCGAACATGCCGCCGAGCACCACGAGTGCGGCCAGCACGAAGGCCCAGATGCCGAGGTAGCGGCCGAAGGTGCGCAGGGCGCCTTCGGAGCGGTGTGACAGGAAGAGCGCCACGTAGCCAGCGACGCTGAGCGCGGTGGCGGGAATGAGTGCCAGGAGAAAGATCATGCTGAGGGCTCCTCGCCTCGATGGGGAGCCGATCTTAACCCGCCCGGCGCCGGGACGCGCTCAGGCTGCCGGGGGCTCGTGCTCGCGGTGGTAGCGATGGATGGCCCAGAGATAGCTTTCCATCAGGGAGTCCTTGCCGAGCTCCACCAGCACGTCGTTGCGCCGAGCGGGCGTCGACATGCGCGCCAGCTGCAGCTTGGCACGCGCGAAATGGCTCAGCTGATTGCGGTACTGCCACAGGAGCTCGCGCGTCGCCATTTTGTCCTGGTGCAGCTCCCACACGCCGAGCAGCACCGCCATGAAGCCCATGGAGAAGGTGAGGATGTTCTTCAGCGGCACGCCGAGTCCCATATCGATCCGGTGCAGCTGATCGCCGAAGGCGAACAGGAGCGAGATGATCACCAGGATCGCGACGAACAGGAAGTGGCGCATGTGCTTGACGCGGCGGCTGGCCCGCTCGAGGCGCGCCACCTTGCGCGTGAAGTAACGGAACTGCCCCTCGATCCACACCTCCTCGACGCTGCCGGGTGCGAACCTGCCGTCCGGGGCGGTGCGGTCGTCGGCCGCCTCGATCCCCTTCAGCACGAAGCCGATCCAGCTGAAGCCGCGGAACTTCTCGATCCCCGAGAGCGCCAGCACCTCGGCGGCATCCATGCGCTGATCGGCCCCGGCGAGGCGCAGATAGAAGCGCGCGCGCAGCGTCTCGGCGAGCGCGCGGTAGGTGAGGTGCTTGCCGAACCAGCGCTTGCCCTGCAGCACGTAGTAGACGCCGAGGCTGGTGAGCAGCGTCAGGAGATAGGCGATGAGGAGCGAGCGCGACTCGGTGAGCTTCTCGTAGATCAGGTAGGCGACACCCATGGCGAAGGCCATGAATGCGAACAGGTCAAAGAGCCGGTCGGAGCGGCGCTGGTAGTACACCGCGAGCGCATCCGCCTTGCCGTACTGCGCGTCGATGTCATCCAGCATGGCGTTGGGCGGCAGTGCCGGTCGCTCCGGGAGCGAGCCCATGAGCGACTCGGGCTCGCGCAGCCGGCCGGCGCCGCTCAGCTGCCGGTATTCGAGGTTGTAGCTGTTGAGCTCGGCGAGCTGGCGCTTGAGGCGCTCGGGCATGGAGCGCTGCACGTGCAGCACGTGATCGCCGGCGCCGGCGAGATAGCAGGGCGAGCCCGGGGGCTCGCCGGCGGCGCCGCTGCGCAGCGCCGGCGTCCAGTAGACCAGCCGTTGCGCGGTGTCCGGCTCCTCCGCGACGTCGATGAACTCGATCGCATCGCTCGCGCTGTTCTCACCGGTACGCAGGCCGAGGTAGCGCAGCACGGTGTCGGCGGTGCCGCCCGGCAAGCGGGAGCTGCGTCCGTCCCACAGCGCGAGCAACAGGCTGCTGCGCCGGATGAGCGTATCGGTGAGGTTGGCGTACATGGCGTCGCGCTGCTCGCGCGAGTGCGGGCCGGTGACGCCGGCGGCGGCGAGCGCGCCCGCGCCCGACAGCTCCACGCAGCGCACCTCCGGCCGGCGCAGCAGCTCCTTCAAGCACTCGAGCGTCCCGGCATCGAAATCCGCCGCGTACTGCTCGAGCGGCATCGGCAGCACCGCTTCGACCGGCACGCCGAGGCCGAGCGCGGTCTCGGCGACGAGGAGATCGGCCCCCTCGGCCATGCCGACGATCATCCGCAGCTGCGTGTCGGGCAGATGCGCCTTCAGCTGGTGGACGAAGTCGGTGACGGCCTCGCGCAGCCGCGTTATGTCGTCCGGGTCGAGATCGCGATGGCCCGACACGCCGACCATGAAGGGGGAGTTTCGATTCGCTTTGGCGCTGGGCACGCTGCGATTGTGCGGGCAGGCGCGCGCGGCCACAACGGGGGGCGCGACCGCGGCGGAGTTGCGTCCGGTGGTGGCAATCCACTACTTTGGCCGGCCACCAGGGCGGCTGCGACCGCCCGATCGGTCGCATCGGGGAAACGAGCGAATGAGCCTGCTGGTTCGGGTCAATCTGGCGCTGATCGTGGTGTTCGCGCTCGGGGCGACCATCACCGGTTTCGTGTGCCGCGCGGTGCTCGAGGCCAACGCCGAGCGCGAGATCCGCACCGAGGCGGGACTGATGATGGACAGCGCACTGGCCGTGCGGGACTACACCGCGAGGGAGATTGCGCCGCTCCTGAACGCCCAGATGCAGAGCGTCTTCCTGCCGCAGAGCGTGCCGGCCTACGCCGCCACCGAGAACTTCCTGCGCGTACACGAGACGCGGCGCGACTACTCCTACCACGAAGCGACCCTCAACCCCACCAACCTGCGCGACCGCGCCACCGACTGGGAGGCTGACATCATCCAGCGCTTCCGCAGCGATGCCGCCGTGCACGAGATCGTCGGCGAGCGCGACACCCCCATGGGGCGCTCGCTGTTTCTCGCCCGACCCATCAGCGCCAAGCCCGAATGCCTGGTGTGCCACAGCACCCCCGAGGCGGCGCCGGCGACCGTCATCGAGAAGTACGGCCGCAACAACGGCTTCGGCTGGCAGGCGGGAGACGTGATCGGCGCGCAGGTGGTTTCGGTGCCGATCGTCGCCGCCGAGATGGCCGCGAGCGGCGCCTTCCGCGCCTTCCTCGTCGCTCTCACCACGGTGTTCGTGGCGCTGCTGCTGGTGGTGAATCTCGTCATGTACGCGCTCGTCGTGCGCCCGGTGCGGCGCATGGCGCGGATAGCCGACCAGCTGAGCGTCGGCGACATGAGTGCGGCGGAGTTTCCCGCGACAGGGGGCGCCGAGATCGCCGCGCTCGGGCGCGCCTTCAACCGCATGCGCAAGAGCCTCGACAAGGCGCTGAAGATCCTGGAGAGCGGGGGATGACGGCGCGCCGCGTCTTCGTCAGCTATTCGCAGAGCGACCGCGAGCCGGCGTTCGGGATCGTCTCGCGGCTCGAGGGGGCCGGTATCGATTGCTGGATTGCGCCGCGCGATGTCACGCCGGCGGCGGACTGGGCCGCCGAGATCGTCGAGGCGATCAGCGGGGCGCGCGTCATGGTGCTGGTGTTCTCCGCGAGCACCAACGACTCGCCGCAGGTGCGCCGGGAGGTCGAGCGCGCGGTACATCATCGCGTCGCGGTGCTGCCGTTTCGCATCGCCGACGTGCTGCCGTCCAGGAGCCTGGAGTATTTCCTGAGCAGTCAGCACTGGCTCGATGCCTTCCCGCCACCGCTCGCACCGCACTACACCCGCCTCATCGAGCACGTGCGTGCGTTTCTCGTGAGCGAAACGCCGGCGCCGGCTGCCTCCGGCAGCTACAGCGCGCCGGGCAGTGCCACCGGGAGCTTCGCGGCAGCGCCGTCGCCGGCCGCCACCGGCACGGTCCCGGCGCTCATCGATGCGGCGCAGCTGCGGCGTTTCGAGACCGAGCTCGCCGGCTACATCGGGCCGCTCGCCCGCCACCTGGTGAAGCGCGCGGCGGCGAGCGCCGCGGGCCCGGAATCACTCATCGTCATGCTCGGCACGGAGATCGAGTCCGAGAC
This sequence comes from uncultured Gammaproteobacteria bacterium, assembly GCA_963802645.1. Taxonomy (GTDB): domain Bacteria; phylum Pseudomonadota; class Gammaproteobacteria; order Steroidobacterales; family Steroidobacteraceae; genus 13-2-20CM-66-19. The sequence goes on from CAWDJK010000004.1 coordinate 632,765, forward strand.
CGAGCGCAGCCGTTTCGTCAGCGCCTGCCGGCAGTTCCTGCGCACCGGGAAATAGCCCATGACGGCCGCGAGCGCGCCGCGTGTCTCACCCGCCGACGTCGCGGCGTTCCAGGCCGACGGCGCCGTGGTACTGCGCGGGCTCCTCGAGCCGCACGAGGTGGCGCTGCTGCGCGAGGGCGTCGATGCGAATCTCGCTCATCCGAGTCCGCGCGCCAAGGTCGCGAGCGCGCGCGACGATCCCGGCTTCTTTCTCGAGGACTTCTGCTGCTGGCAGGAGAACGAGCGCTACCGCCGCGTGATCTTCCAGTCGGCGCTCGGGGCGGCGGGCGGCCTCCTGATGCGCAGCGGCAGCGCGCGGCTCTACCACGACCACATGCTCACCAAGGAGCCGGGCACCCGGCAGCGCACGCCCTGGCACCAGGACCAGCCTTACTACAACATCGAAGGCCGCCAGAACTGCAGTTTCTGGATTCCGGTCGACCCGGTCGCGCGCGAGGCGACGCTCGAGTTCGTCGCCGGCTCGCACCTCGGGCCCTGGCTCATGCCGCGCGCCTTCCTCGATGCCGAGGCCCGGTGGTTCCCGGAAGGGAGCCTCGCCGATCTCCCCGACATCGAGGCCGACCGCGGCGCGCACCGGATTCTCGGCTGGGCCCTCGAGCCCGGAGATGCCGTGTGCTTCCACATGCTGACGCTGCACGCGACGGCGGGCGTCGGGGCGGGTCAGCGGCGGCGGGTTTTCTCGGTGCGACTCCTCGGTGACGACATTCGCCACGCGCCGCGGCGCTGGAGGACATCGCCCGAGTTTCCGGGGCTCGAGCGGCAGCTCGCCGTGGGCGCGCCGATGGTGCACGCGCTCTTCCCGGTGCTGTGGGAGCGAAGCAGCGCGTAGCGGGCGTGGCCCGGCGCACCTCAGCGGTTCTCGAGTCGCGCCACCAGCGCGCCGAGCGCTGCCCGCTGATCGTCCCAGACGCCGTAACGCAGCCATGCGCCGCGACTCTCGAGCCGCAGCGTCAGCTGGCGCGCCGCGGCCAGGAACCGCAGGGTCTCCAGGTCGATGCCGTAGACCTCGGGGGCGACCGGCGCACCCGGCGGAGGATCGACCGGCAGGCCGATGCCGGCGTCGTGCGGCGTCAGGGCACGCCGGCGCAGCTCGATGCGGCGGTCGTCGGCCTCGAGGATCAGCCGCTCGGGCGCGGGTACCGGCTCGCTGCGCATGCGTGGATCCACGGTGGACCAGAAGTACACCACCGCTACGACGCTGAGCTTGCCGCTGCGGTCGACCGCGGCCGCCGCGAGTGTCACGTAGTCGCGCGCGTTCGCCGCCAGCTCGGTGCGCGGATTGGCGAATACCAGGGGATGAGCCACGACAGTGACGGTCGCCGCGGTCTCCGGGTCGAGATACTCCGAGGGACTGAGGTCGGCACCGGAGGCGGGGCATCGCGCCGTCGTCACGAGGAGCGCCGCGAACGCGGCGAGCGCCAGCTGATTACGCACGCGACGGCTCACTACTGGAAGGTGACGCGGTAGGTCAGACTTATATAGTAGCGCGAGGTGTTCTGGGTTTGTATGAAGGTGCCGTTGGAGAGTTGCAGGAATGCCTCGCGGCGGCCGAGCTCGGCGCCCGTGTCCAGCTGAAACAGCCAGCGTCCGCGGCTCCAGTCGAGCAGCGCCGAAGGAATATAGGTGGTTTGCTGGCTGCCGTCGCTGAGCGCGGTCAGGCGATCGACCGAGAAGCGCGGCCCGAGCCGCCACGCCCCGCCGATCGGGAAGCGCGTGGTGGCCGCGACGGAGTCGATGCGCCCGATCTCGGTGTTGCCGGTACTCAGCGTGAGCACGCTGAAGTCGCCCGCGTGCCACAGATCCGTCGCGGCGAGCTGCGCCTGATAATCGAGCTCCATCGGCGTGGCCGCCACCGCGAGCACGCCGCCGGAGGCAGGCGTGGCGCCGGTCTCGGTGGCGGTAGCGATGGCGGTGAGCTGGAAGCGCTCACCCAGCGGCCGCGTCACCGTGACACTGTAGTCGGAGGTGACCGGCGTGCGGTCGCGTGCGAGCTGATAGATCTGCTGCTCGGTGAACAGCTGCGCGAGCTGCTCGATGTCGGTGGCGGTCTGCCCGACGAGCGCGTTACGCGTCGTGAGCACCGGTGAGTTACGCCGTTCGGCGTCGAAGCTGACGTTCCAGCGCGCCGGCAGCTGCAGCGTGCCGATGAGGCTCGCGGTGTTGAGGGAGTGATAGAAGGTGTCGTAGTCGACGACCGTGACGAGCGATGCCACCGAGCCGACGTAGCGGGTCTCGAAGCCCGCCGCCTGCCGATCCTTCAGTCCCTGAAACTCCGCCGTGGTCGCGAACACGCTGCCGTCCCAGTGCGCCCCGGGGGGCGCGAGGTGCAGCGCCAGGCTCTCGAAGCGCTCCTGGGTCTGAGGGGCGAGAATCAGCTGCTCCACCGGGTAGCCCGCCGCCGCATCGACCGACCAGGAGGGCTTGAACTGCCAGGAGACCAGCAGCCCGTCAAAGGTGCCGAGGATGCCGTCCTCGACGCTCACCTGGCGTCCCACCCGCGCCAGCAGGCCGAGCGGGCGATCGAGCATTTCGAGCGAGGCGAGGCTGACGCGCGTCGGGTTGCCGAGGGCCGCCGCGCTCGACTCGAAGCTCTTATCGTAGCCGGCGCTCAGACGCGCGATCCAATCGACGCTCGCGCCGCGATGGCGTGCCAGCAGATCCAGATCGTTGAACACGGCGTTGTCGGTGGTGGCGGTGGAGGCGAGCGGCACTGTCTGGGTGCCGGGTGGGGGCGGGCCGTTGCTGATGCGCGACCCGTCGTAGCGCGCCTGCTGCGACCAGTCGCCGCTGACTTCCCAGCCGCGCGGCTCGGGAGGCGCGCCACGACCGGTACGCTCGCGGGCTTCGGCGGCGCGCAGTGTCTTCAGGCGCAGCGCCACGCGCTCGGCCGCCTCGCCCTGCGGATAGCGGCGCAGGTACTCCTCGTACTCCGCCTTGGCGTGCGCCAGCTGGCCGGCGCGCTCGCGTGCGAGCCCCAGCAACTCCTGGGCGCTGGCCCGCTCGGGAAATTCGGGCTGGCGCTGGAGTTTTGTGAGCAGCGTGATGGCGTGCGCATAGTCGTGACCCTCGAGCGCGGCGCGCGCCTCGCTCAGGAGCGACTTGAGCTCCGTCGGCGGCAGCGCGGGATCGCTGCCGATACGCTCGACCGGCGGCACGTGCGACGCGCCGCCCGGCTCCGTCGCGGTGGTGACGGTATCGTCGCCCTCGGCGATCCAGGCGCGCGGGTAGGTCCTGAGCGCCACGCCGAGCAGCCGCTCGGCGTCCGACTGGCGCTCGATCGGGCCGACCCGCAGCCGGTACCACTTCTCGTCCCGCACCACGGTCTCCGACACATACGCCGGCGACTTGAGCCTCTGCCGGGCGAGATCGATGTCGGCCTGCGTGAAGGGCTTGGGCTCGGAGTCGAGGTTGATGGCGAAGGCCGCGACGACGTCGGGCTGGGCGACGAGAACCTTGCCGTGGCGCGCGGGCTTGAGCAGCCGCAGCCGCAGTCCGTGCGGGTCGGCGCCCTGGGCGATCACGAACTGCTGGTTCTCGCCGAACTCGAGCGTCAGGGTCACCTGACCGGGCGCCATCGAGTCGAGCTGCGCCGAGCGTACGAACGGCGCGCCGCCGAGCACCGCGGGCGTCTCCGACGGCAGCAGCGACAGTGGGCTCACGCCGCAGTCGGCCAGCGGCCGCAGTTGAATGCGCACGATCCGGCCCTCGCTGGCCGGCAGGCTGTTGAGAAAGCGCATGGAGCAGTTGAAGACCATGGTCACATCGACCTGGTCGTCGCGCGAGGAGACCTCGATCACGCTCACCAGACGGTTGGGCGCGGCGCCGGAGATCTGCGCGCCGGCCGTCGCCACACCGAACGCCGCGAGCGCACCGGTGAAGAGCCGGACCCGCCAGCGCTCAGCGCCTGAAGGCGGCATCCACGACCCGATGATGCGGTCCGGGCAGCTTCCTGGCGATCGCGGTCAACCCCGGATCGGCGTACACGTGGCAGGCGCCGCTGCAGTTGGCCAGCTCGCGGACACTGTAGAGCTGGCCTTTGAGAGTCTTCGGATGGGCGGCCGCGTTGAAAGCGGCGGCGTGGCAGCCCGCGCAGCTGCCGGCGTAGGCAGCGGCGGCGTAAGTCACCGTATCGCTCCCGGTGGTGTGGCACGCGAGGCAGCCCGGAGTGTTGGCGTGATCCCCGGGGTAGGCGATGCTCGCATGACGGAACGTAACCGCGCCCCATTGGGGATAGCGATGGCAGCTCGCACAATCGAGCCGGGTGCGCAGATGTCCGGGCGTGAGGCCAACAGCGGCGCTGCCGTTGTGGCAGCCGGCGCACCTGCCGCTGAAGGCCGCGTGATCGACGAGCGCCGGCTCCCAGGCAAGCGTGCCGTGGCATGCGTCGCACGCCTGGGCGGTCGGAATGTGGCTGCGGGCCATGCCGATCGCCTGGACGCCGTTGTGGCAGCCGCTGCAGCCATGCGCGACGACCCCCGTATGGTCGAAGCGCGCCGGTGTCCAGCCGTTGGTCGTGTGGCAAAGCTCGCAGGCGCCGCTCGTGGCGAAGTGGTGCGCGGACTTGCCCGCCGCGAGGGTGCCGTTGTGGCAGCTCACGCAGGTGCCGAGCACCTGCGAGTGATCGACGCGCAGCACCGGCAGCCACGCAAGGCTCGAGTGGCAGCTCTGGCAATTGCCGGTGGTCGCGAGGTGACCCGGCGGCAAGGTTGGGTGCGGTGTGGCCGGCGTGGCGGGGGGCGGATTCGCGGGGGCGGTCGTGGTCGCCGTGCTGGTCGTGGCCGCCTTGCTGCTCGCGGTCGCCGGCGTCTGCACCCGCGGCCGGAACATCAGCTTGTCGCGCGCGCTGTGGCAGCCGGAGCCGTTGCAGTCCTGACCTGCATGGTGGTTGGCGCTCGGCCGCGTCCACAGCTGCACGCCGGCGTTGGTCTTCCACGCCATGCCGTGCTCGTGGCAGCTCTCGCATTTCATCGCCACGACTTCGGCGTGCTTCATCACCGTGCCGGAGAAGGTGGTGAACGCGGACGGCGAGTGGCACAGCTCGCAGGCGATCACCGTGGTGCCGTTGGGCGGCACCGCCGGGATATGCCCGGTGGAGCCTGAGGGCGGCTCGACCAGCGTCGGCGGCGCCATGTTGTAGAAGCTCGATCCATATGCGTGGCACTGCGCGCAGTTGTTGCTGATGCCGGCATGGCCGGTGGCTCCCATCACGTAGGCGGCGTAGTTGCCCGCGGTCGTGTGGCACTGCGTGCACGCCGCGCTGGTCGGAATGTGATTCGAGGGTTTCGACCCCGAGGTCACGTTGCTGGTGAAGGTCGGCGTCGTGGAATGGCACCCGCCGCAGTCGCCCGTGGTCGGGTGATTCTTATCGAAAGCGGTCGGTCGCGAGTCGCCGGCCGCCGTCGCTGTGCTCGCTACCATGCCGATGTAGGGGGCGCTCTCGTGACACGTCTGGCAGCCGGTCACGGCCGCGGCCACGGTCGCGTGCCCCGCGACCGTGAGTGTCGGGCTGGAGACGTTGGCGGCCCCGAGCAGGAAGCCGCCGGGGTTGACGTTGGCGGTCGTGTGACAACCCGAGCCGTTGCAGTCGAGGCTGCCGATCGGCATGTGAGTGGCCGGCGTCGTGACGATCGTGACGTTGGCGAACGTGGTGGCGACCGAAGGCCCGTGACAGGCGATGCAGCCCGTGACCCCCTGGTGAGTTCCGGTCAGCGAGTAGGCAGCGTAGTTGCCCGCGGTCGTATGGCACTGCGTGCAGGCCGCGCTGGTCGGTATGTGGTTCGCCGGCTTGGCGTTGCCGGTCTGGTCGCTCGCGAAGGTCGGCGTCGTCGTATGGCAGCCGCTGCAGTCGCCCGTCGTCGGGTGGGCCTTGTCGAGCGCGGTCGGACGTGAATCGCCCGCGGCGCTCGCGGTGCTCGCCACCATGCCGATGTAGGGGGCGGTCTCGTGGCAGGTCTGACAGCCGCTGATGGCCGTCGCCACCGTGGTATGCCCCGCCACGGTGAGCGTCGGGCCGGAGATGCTCGCGGCGCCGATCAGGAAGCCGCCCGGGTTGACGTTGGCGGTCGTGTGACAGCCGGACCCGTTGCAGTCGAGGCTGCCGATCGGCATGTGAGTGGCCGGCGTCGTCACGATCGTGACGTTAATGAAGGTGGTGGCGACCGAGGGGCCGTGGCATGCGATGCAGCCGGTGACGCCCTGGTGCACCCCGGTGACCGAGTAGACGGCGAAATTGCCGGAGGTGGTGTGGCATTGCGCGCACACCGCCGTCGTCGGAATGTGGTTCGCGGGTTTCGGCGCGGTCGGCAGCAGGTTGGTCGCGAAAGTCGGAATGGTCACATGGCAGTTGCCGCAGTCTCCGGTCGTCGGGTGCTTGGTATCGAAGGCCGTGGGCCGGGAGTCCGCGGCGGCGGTGGCGCTGCTCGGCAGCATGCCGAGGTAGGGCGCGGTCTCATGACAGGTGGCGCAAGCGGTGACGGCCGCGATGGTCGTATGACCGGCGACGTTGAGCGTCGGACTGGTGATATTGGCCGTGCCGAGCTTGAAGCCGCCGGCGCTCACGTTCGCGGTGGAGTGACAGCCGGAGCCGTTGCAATCGAGCGTGCCGATGGGGATGTGGCTCGCCGGCGTCGTCACGATGGTGACGTTGGTAAAGGTGGTGGCGACCGCCGGCGCGTGGCAGGCGAGGCAGCCGCTGACGCCCTGGTGAGTGGCGGTGACGGAGTAGGCCGCGTAGCTGCCCGCCGTGGTGTGGCACTGCGCGCACGGCGCGCTGGTCGGGATGTGGTTGGCGGGCTTGCCCGCGGTGATGTCGGTGCCGAAGGTGGGCGCCGTCGTGTGACAGCCGCCGCAGTCCCCGGTGGTGGGATGCAGCGCATCGAATGCGCTCGGCCGCGAATCCCCCCAGGCGCCCGCAGTGCTGGCGATCATGCCGAGGTAGGGGGCGCTCTCGTGGCAGGTCTGGCAGGCAGCGACTGCACCCGCGACCGTCGTGTGGCCGGCGATGCTGAGCGTCGGGCTCGCGAGACTCGCGGTGCCGATGAGGAAGCCGCCTGGATTGACGTTGGCGGTGCTGTGGCAGCCCGAGCCGTTGCAGTCGAGCGTGCCGATCGGGATGTGACTCGCGGGTGCCCCGACGATGGTGACGTTGGCGAAGGGGCCGACGCCCGGACCGTGGCAGCTCAGACAGGAGGTCACGCCCTGGTGCGTGCCGGTCACCGAATACTGCGCGTCGTTCCCGGTGGTGTGGCATTGGGCACACGGGGCCGTCGTCGGGATGTGATTCGCCGGCCGGGAGACGCTGGCCGCGAACGAGACCGTCGTATGGCATTGGCCGCAGTCGCCGCTCGTGGGGTGATTGGGATCGAGGGTCGCGTTGGGGCGGGAGTCGCCCGCCGTGGTGTTGGTGCTCGGGTGCATGCCGATGAAGGCGGCGGTCTCGTGGCACGAGGCGCAGGTGAGCCCCTGCACGGCGGGATGGTTGATGGTCGCGTCGGCAAAGGTGGTGAACTCGCTCGTCGAATGGCAGGCCTCGCACGGCACCGGCGCCACCCCGGCCGCGCTGACCGGAAAATGACTGGCCGAGAGGCCGTCGGCGTTGACTCCGTTGTGGCAGGCGGCGCAGCCGCTCGTTACGCCGACGTGCGCGAACACCGCGCCACCCCAGCTCAGCGTGTCGTGGCAGGCGTCGCACTCGAGATCGGTGACGACGTGCGTGGGGGGCTTCCCCTGGGCGAGCACGCCGTTATGACAGGTCGAGCAGCTGCCGAGGACCTGCGTGTGATCGAAGTCGACCGCGGGATTGAAGCCCCAGGGCGTGTGACAGCTCTGGCACTGGTCGGTCGAGAGGATGTGGTTGCGCGGCTTGGCGGTAGCGCGCACCGCGGTGCCGATCCCGTGACAGGCGCCGCACGCGGTCGGCGTGCCCTTGAACACGGCGTTGGCATGGCACGCCTCGCAAGGCAGGTCGCGGTGCTGGCCGAGAAGCTCGAAGCCGGTCGTCAGATGGTCGAAGTTGCTGCGCGTCTCGGCGGCGGCCGCGGGGCTCACGGGCAGCCACGCGAGCAGCAGCGCCGCGAGCACGCGCAACCGCGCGCGGCGGCGGCGAATCAGCTCCGGACTCGTTTCAGTGGTGGCTCGCATCGGGATCGCTACTGCACGCGGGCGCCCTTCCAGGTGATCGTGGTATGGCAACGCTCGCATTGGCGGCCGTACTGGCCGAGGTGCACGTCGTCGTTCTCGTGACAGGAGAGGCAGTTCTGGTGGAGCTTCACTTCGCCCGGCGGCCGGCGATGGCAGCTTTCGCAGGCGAGCTGCGCATGCGCCCCGCTCAGCGGGAAACCGGTCTCCTTCGCGTGGTCGAACTCCCACAGCTTCCAGCCGTTCGGTGAATGGCAGCGCGCGCAGTCGCTGCCGCGCCGCCCCTTGTGGACGTCGTCCGCGGCGTGACAGTCGTTGCATTTCTGGCCGACGTCGCGGTACTGGCGCGTGAGATGGCACTGCGCGCACGGCACCGCGACGTGCAGTCCGAGCAGCGGATAGCTCGTCAGGTCGTGATCGAAGACCACGCTGTCGCGCCAGCCCGCGGGCGTATGACATTGCTCGCATTGGCGCCCGAGCTTGCCGGCGTGCACGTCATTCGGCCGGTGGCAGGCGAGGCACTCGCGCGACAGCTTCTGCGTCGCCACCGGGGCCGTGTGACAGGCCTCGCAGGCGATCTTCTGGTGGCGGCCCTCCAGCGGCCAGTGGCCGTCACGCCCATGGTCGAAATTCGCGGGCTTCCATTGGTCGCTGCCGTGGCACTGCCCGCACTCCCTGCCGAGCCGGCCGGCGTGCGCATCCTCGCCCAGGTGGCAGCCGAAGCAGTCCTTGGGAAGCTTGTCCTTGAGGTTGCCACTCCTGTGGCAGTCGTTGCAGGCGATGCGGCCGTGTACGCCGAGCAACGCAAAGCCGGTTTCCTTCTCATGGTCGAACTTCTGCGTCTTCCAGGACTTCGAGGTGTGACACCCGGCGCATTTCACGCCGCGCGTGCCGCCGTGGACGTCATCGGGCTCGTGGCAGGAGACGCATTCGCGCGGGGTGTCCTTGTAGCGGTTGCCGAAATGGCAGGCGGCGCACGCCACCTCCGCGTGCCGGTCGTGCAGGGGGAAGGCGGTCTTGCCGTGGTCGTAGCTGATGTGACGCCAGGCGTTCTCGTCGTGGCACGAGGCGCAGTCGCGCCCCAGGCGGCCCTCGTGCGGCTCCTCCTTTTTATGGCAGCCGAGGCAGTCGCGCGGCGCCTCGCGGTAGGGCTTGCCGGCCACGTGGCAACCGCCGCAGGCGAGCGCGGCATGGGCGCCGCGCAGCGGGTAGTCGGTCAGGTCGTGGTTGAGCTGCTCGGGAACGAGCTTCACGATGTCGGCGCCCCGCCCGAGATGCTCGGAGTGACAGGCGTGACACTCGGTGGTCGCGATGCCGGGCAGATGACCGTGATAACCGCGCTGCCGGGCGACGTCGGCGGCGATCTCCTTGTGACAATCGAGGCACAGCCGCGTCTGCCGCGCGCTGTTGCTGCGATCGTGGCACTGCGTGCACTGCTCCTCGTACTTGGCGTGCGCGCTGGTGAGCTTGCCGGGCATGAGCAGCGTCTCAGGGTTCACGGCTTCGGCGCGGCGCGCCACTACCAGCCCGAGTAGTAGCCCGATGTGCAGCACCGTTCGCCATCGTCCCCCCTGCATGTGCGCCGTCGTCAGTACACGTTGACTGCGATCACGTGAATCACGGCCGCGATGATCAGCATGAAGATGAGCGGGATGTGCAGCGCATGCCACAGCGAGAACAGCCGCTCGTAGCCGGAGAACTCGGCCACTTTCTTGGTGGCGGCGAGGCGCCGGTCGATGTAGCTGCGCGCCGCGCGTGCCAGCCGGCGGCGCTCGGCGGCGAGCACGGGCGAGACGCGGGCGCCGGCCTTGAGCGCGCGGCGCAGGTAGCGGTGCAATCGCCAGCGCTCGCGGATCGTCGCGACCGCCACCACCAGCGGCTTGAGGAAGCCGAGCAGGGCGAAGTGCGGACCGGCCTCCAGCAGGCGCCGCTCCGCGTCCTCGATGCGGCCGACGAGCTCCGGCAGAAAGCTCATGCTGCCGGAGAGATTGCGCAGCGTGTCGGCGCCGGCACGGAGGTCGTTCAACTCCAGCTTGCGGCCATAGAGCCCGTAGTGCACGTGCGCGTAAAAGTAACGGCCGATGAACCCGCTCCCCGCCACGGCCAGCATGGCGAACAGCGCGACGTTGCTGTTCGTGGCGCCGGTGCTGAAGTTCGAGTGATAGAGGATGCACAGCGGCCCGAGGACGCCGAGCACCATATGAAAGTGAAACCACGCGGGCGTCGAGCCGAGGAAGCCGAGCCAGTTCCAGCGCTTGCGCAGCGAGTACACGAGCAGCAGCAGCATGAGGCTCCCGCCGATGATCCCGAGCGCGTAGCCCAGCCCGCGCGTCGGCGTGAGGTAGCGCTCGGTCGGGACACGCAGGCCAATCGCGAGCAACAGCACCGAGGTGGTGAAGAACACCCGGTCGAACGTGAGGAGTGGCTTGCGCGGCACCTCGGGGCGCCCGGCAACCGGGACGGCTGCGCGCGCGGCCGCCGGTCTCGGCGGGGACGCTGGCCCGGGGGAGGCGGGCGGTGGGCGCGCGGCCCGCTGCGCCGGCGCGGGTGGCGCAGGGCGCCGCAGCGGCGCCGTCGGCGCCGCACGGGGCGTCGCCCGCAGGGTCGGCTCCTCGAGCTCGCCGGTCTGTCGTGCCGGTCCTGGCATGGGGCGGGCCGCTCCTGAGTCTCAGTCGAGCCGCCGGTCGATGACCAGCGCCAGCCGCGCGGCGGCGCCTGGGTTCACCACGGGGCTCGTAACGTAGAGATCGCCGCTCGAGGGCATCGCCTGCCCGCTGCGCGAGATGCGCGCCTCGATCACCACGCGATCGAACTGCGACAGGCGCCGCGAGGGCAGCATCGCCATGGTGTCATCGAGGCGGAATTGCACCGGCCAGCTGCCCGCCGCGGCGCGCACGATCGCGAGCGGCGGACCCGGTGAGTCGGCGGCCTTGGCATAGATGAACAGCGTCGCGCCGGGCTGCACCTGCGCGGCGAGCCGATGGTCGAGCGACACGGTTCCGGAAACCTCGGCGCCGGCCGCTGCGGGTGCGGCCTGTGTGGCCGCACCGCGCGCTGCGGTGGACGCGGGTGCGGCTCCGCCGAGCTCGGTGTCCTCGGCGATGTTGCCGTCGATGATGCGTGCGTCGGGGGAGTCGCCCGGCAGCTCGCCGCGCAGCCGGTGCCAGAGGCTGAGGGCTTCGCTATAGCGGCGCTGCTGGTGAGCCTGGCTTGCCTTCAGCCACAGCGCCTTGAGGTTATGAGGATCGAGGGCGAGCGCCTCGTCGATGGCATGGCCGGCGGCGCCGCCGAGCGAATTGCCGCCAAGCGAGGCGAGCACGTCCGCGTAGTCGGCCCAGGATTGGGCCGTCATCCCATGAAGCGCGACGACCCGGGCGAGCGCGTCGCGCGCGCCGGGCTCATCGCGCGCGTTGCGGCACGCCTCCGCGAGCGCGAGCCAGCCGGCAGCATCGCCGGGCCGAGCGCGCACGCGCTGCCTGAGCTGCTCGAGGGTCGCGCCGGGCGGCGCAGGAGCCTCGGCAGGGCGCGTCGCAGGCCCCTCTCTGCCCGCACTGTCGAGGGCGCTCGCGAGGCCATCGAGCGCGGCGACGCTCATCGCCGTCACGGGTGCAGCGGCGCCTCCCAGGATGTGTGCGCGTGCGCGGCGGGCGTCTTCGGACCGTCCGAGAAAATCGTACGCCTTGGCGAGCAGCTCCCAGTCGTCAGGACTTCCGCCGCCGGTGGCGAGCCGCGACTCGAGCCCGGCCACGGCCTGCTGCATCGGCGTGGCCGTTGCCGCAGCACCGGACGCGCTCGCAGCCGTGAGAGCGGCCGTTGGTGTTCCGCGGTGTGTTTTCAGCCCGAAATAAAGCACGGCGGCGGCGATCGCGAAGACCGCGACCCCGGCAGCCGTGAGCAGGGCGGGGTGGCGCAGCGGCACACGCTTCGCGAGGCGGGCGCGCGCCCGCCACGCGCCAAGCGCGGCCAGGCTCGCGAGAATTCCCGTCAGCACACCCGCGCCGAACGTCCATGAGAGCATCAGTTGAGTTCCTCGCCCGCTGTCGAGTCGACAATACCTGCCCGCCGCATGCCGCTCCTCATGTCTCCTTCAAACGACAAAATTGTCGTTCAAAGCCGACATAACAAGCTTAAGAAGCGCTTAAGACCGCTGAAGAACCGAGCTGATTGTACTGTGTTACTTTGCCTTGCACGGACTCATAAAGTCGCATCCTGTGAGCGTCTTCGCAGTCTGCGGACCTGCAGCGCGTGTTGAATTGCACGAATCTGCAGCCCGGCCCCCCCGGGGCGAACCACCTGGTGCCCGCGCCAGGCGGAAGGCGGTGTCGGAAGTTGGATTCGCTCAGCTACCTCGTCTACGGCATTCCCTGCCTGGTGCTGCTCGTCTGGCACGTGCTGCGCCGCCGGCGGATCGAGCACCGCAGTGCCCGGGCCCAGGAGAAGACCGGGGCGGCCGAGCCCGCCTCCATCCATCCGCGCATCGATCCGAGTCGCTGCATCGGCTGTGGATCGTGCCTCAAGGCCTGCCCGGAGCAGGAGCACCATGAGGTGCTCGGGCTGATCGGCGGGCGCGCGGTGCTCGTGAGTCCGGGCGATTGCATCGGTCATGGCGCGTGCAAAACCGCATGCCCGGTGAACGCCATCACTCTCGTGTTCGGCAGCGAGCGCCGCGGCGTCGATATCCCGGTCGTCACGCCACACTTCGAGTCGACCGTGCCGGGCATGTTCATCGCGGGCGAGCTCGGCGGCATGGGACTGATACGCAACGCTCTGGAGCAGGGCCGCCAGGCGATCGAGGCGATCGCGGCCCACCGCGGTGGCAGCAAGGGAGCGGGGATGCTCGACGTCGTCATTGTCGGGGCGGGACCTGCGGGCTTCGCGGCGAGCCTGACCGCACAGTCGAAGGGCATGCGCTACGTCACGCTCGAGCAGGAGTCGCTCGGCGGGGCCGTGTTCCAGTACCCGCGCGGCAAGCTGGTGATGACGGCGCCGGCGACCATACCGCTCCTCGGCAAGGTCAATTTCAGGCAGACGAGCAAGGAAGCGCTGCTCAGGTTCTGGCAGGATGCCGAGCGCAGCACGGGCGTGACCGTCAACTACCGCGAGCGCGTCGAGGACATCACGCGCAGCGGTGACGGATTCACGGTCAAATCCAGCAAGACCACCTATCAGGCGCGCAGCGTGTTGCTCGCCATCGGGCGGCGCGGCACGCCGCGCAAGCTCGGGGTGCCGGGCGAGGAGCTGCCGAAGGTGGTCTACCGCCTCATCGATCCGGAGCAGTACCAGGGCCAGCGCGTGCTCGTGGTCGGAGGAGGCGACAGTGCGCTCGAGGCGGCCGCCAGCATCGCCGAGACGGGCGGCGGCAGCGTGGTGCTCTCGTATCGCGGCGCCGACTTTGATCGCGCCAAGGCGCGTAATCGCGAGCGCATCGATGGCGCCGCGCGCGACGGCCGCCTCAAAGTGCTGCTGCAATCGAACGTCAAGCAGATCGAGGCCCAGTCGGTCGCGATCGAACAGGCCGGTACCATGGTCAACGTGGAGAACGACGCGGTCATCGTGAGCGCCGGGGGTGTCCTGCCCGGGGATTTCCTCAAGCGGGTCGGCATTCAGGTCGAGACCAAGCATGGCACGGCCTGAGCGCGCGGCACTGTTGCTCGGCTTGTTGTGCGCGGGGGCCGCACTGGCGGTCTCGCGGCCGCCGGACCCGCTCGAGCCGGTGAAGAGCGCGATCCGGGTCAAGGACTTCACGGCCGCGTCCGCCACACTGCAACGCCTCGCTGCCGCCGGGAACTCCGAAGCGCAATATCTCCTGGGCGCCTTCTACCTGAACGGCCTCGGTGGTGCGCCCGACCCGGTAGCGGCGCGCTCCTGGCTGGAAAAAGCGGCCGCACAAGGTCATGCGCGTGCCGCCTTCAGCCTCGCCGCGCTCTGCAGCGATGCCGAGCCTCCGGACCGCGAGTGCGCAACACGCTGGCTGTCGCGGGCGCGCGCGCTCGGGTTCGCGCCGGCACCGCAGCGGGCGGGCGCCCACCAGGCGCTGCCCTCGAGCCTGTTGCCGGCCGCGCAGCTCACCGATCCCGCCGTGCGGCGTGAAGCGCTCTGGCTGGCCGCGGCCGATGGCGACCTGCCGAGTCTCGAGCTGCTCGCGGACGCGCCCCTGGTGGGCGCTCGCGATGAGTTCGGCCGCGGAGCCCTCGCGCGCGCCGCGGAGGCGGGCTCGGCACCCGCGGTGGCGCTGCTCATCCAGCGCGGCGCCCCGGTCGATGCGCCCGATCAGCACGGCATGACGCCGCTCATGCTGGCGGCGCGCGGCGGACAGGCCGCGGCGCTCGAGGTGCTGCTCGCGGCCCATGCCGACGTCGCGGCAGCCGATCGCAGCGGCAACACGGCGCTCATGTACGCCGCACGGAACAAACGCACCGAGGCAGTCGAGCGGCTGCTCGCGGCCGGTGCGAGCGTGGCGGCGCGCGATGCCCAAGGGTGGTCGGCGCTCGATTTCGCCGCCCAGCGCGGAGCGACCGAGGTGGCGGCGATCCTGCGCGCGCGGGGTGCAACGGCGCTGCCGCACAACCCGGTCGAGGAGCCGACGGCGCCGACCCGCGTGCAGAGAGCCGCGCTCGACCTGTATGCCGGCTGGCCCGACCTCGCGGTCGCTGCCGCACGGCCCTCGCCTGAGCTGCTGCGCGCCGTGCTGGCGCGCGGTGCGGACCCGAACGCGACGACGCGCGAGGGATTGCCCGTGCTCAGCGTCGCGGTGGTCAGCGGCACGCCGAGTGACGCCGAGGCGCTCCTCGCAGCCGGGGCGCGGCCGGCGCGCGCGGATGCGCGCGGCAGCTCGGCGCTGCTGCTCGCCGCGCGCGAGGGCCGCAGGGACATGGTCGGCGCCTTGCTGGCACATGGGGCCGGGGCCGATGGCGCGGCGGAGGACCCCGAGCCGCCGCTGCTGGCGGCCGCCAAAAGCGGGCACGGCGATATCGTGCGCGCCCTGATCGCGGCAAAGGCGCATCTCGAGGCGCGCGACGCCCACGGCACCACGGCCTTGATGAGCGTGGCGGGTACGGCAGACGCGGCGACCCTGCGGGCGCTGCTCGAGGCCGGCGCGGCGACCGAGGGCGTCGACAAGGCCGGCCGCACGGCGCTCTGGTACGCGGCGCGCGCGGGTCGCGCCGAGAACGTTCGCTTACTGCTCGCGCACGGCGCGAGCGCGGATCACGCCGATGAGGAGCGCGTGTCGCCGCTCGCGGCCGCCTGCGCGGCCGGGGAGGCGCCGGTGGCGGCGCTGCTGCTCGAGAAAGAGCCGGGCGCGGCGGCGCGCACCGCCCGCGGTGATAGCGCGCTCATGCTGGCGGTGGGTGCCGGGAGCGGTGCGATCGTGGACGCGCTGCTCGCGCGGCACGTGGATGTCGACGCGCAGAACAGCTTCGGGGACACCGCGCTGATCATCGCCAGCCGTAACGGCGACGGCGCGCTGGTGCGCAAGCTCCTCGACGCCGGCGCCAGCGCGCGGCTGCGCAACAAGGATCGCAAGAGCGCCGCCGACGTGGCCGCCGCACGCTCCTTCGCCGCGATTGCGCAGCTGCTCAACAGGGCGTGAGCCGACATTGCCCAGGGCCGGACTCGAACCGGCACGGGGTTTCCCCCAAGGGATTTTAAGTCCCTTGCGTCTACCAGTTTCGCCACCCGGGCATCGGGACGCGATGCGATTCTACAGAACTCCGGCGGGCTGACGTCGCGACGAAGACACCCCCGAATGTGCTACCGCGGAACGTGGCGCTAACCTCATGAATTTGCGAGACTCGCGCCCGATGTCGCACCAGGGCCTCGAAGCCGAGAATCTGCAGCTGTGGCGCGGCGAGCGCCACGTACTGCGCGGCGTCGACTTCAGGGCTGAACGCGGCTCCTGTCTTCACGTGACGGGCGCCAACGGCGCCGGTAAGACGAGCCTGCTGCGCGCCGCCTGCGGACTGTTATACCCCGAGTCGGGCCGGCTCCTGTGGAACGGGCAGGACGTGGCCGCGGACCCCCGGGCCTTTCACGCCTCACTCCTCTATATCGGGCACGAGGCTCCGCTGAAAGCCGACCTGAGCGCGCTCGAGAACCTGCGTTACTGGATCGGGATGCGCCGCCGCGTGACCGCCGGGGCGCTCGCCGCCGCGCTGCAACGGGTGGGGGCGTCGGCCTGGAGCGATCGTCCGGCGCGTACGCTCTCGGCCGGTCAGAAACGACGCGTCGCGCTCGCGGCGCTGATCGCTCGCGCTCGTGCCGCTGTGGCTGCTCGATGAGCCGACCACCAACCTCGACGGGGAGGGCCAGCGGCTCGTCGGATCTCTCATCGAGGAGCAGCTCACGCGCGGCGGCCTGGTGCTCGCGGCCACTCATCACGAGCTGCCGGTCGCGCCGGCGCGCGTCCGCCGCCTGGAGCTCACGCTTGGCTGAGCTGCCGCAGATCCGCTCTCGCTGCCGCTCCCGCCAGCTTCGATCCTGGCGGCCGTGCCGCGCAGGGCACCCCGGTACTGGCGGCGGCGCGGCTGGTGCTGCTGCGGGACCTGACACTGGCGTTCCGCCGCAGCGGGCAGCTCGTGCAGCCGCTCGCTTTCTTCGCGATCGTCACGATGCTTTTCCGCTCGCGATCTCGCCCGAGCTCGCGCGGCTGCGCGAAGTGGCGCCGGGTGTCCTGTGGGTGGCCGCGCTGCTCGCCTCGCTCCTCGCGCTCGAGTTCCTGTTCCGCGACGACGCCTAGGACGGCACGCTCGAGCAGTACGCGCTCTCCGGGCAGCCCCTCACGGCGCTGCTGTTCGCCAAGACCGCGGCGCACTGGCTGCTCACGGGACTGCCGCTCGCGCTGATCGCGCCGCTCGCGGCGCTGTCGCTCGGCGCACCGCCGGCGGCCATCCCCGGGATCCTGGCGTCGCTCGTCGTCGGCACCGTGGCGCTGAGCCTCATCGGCTCGATCGGCGCCGCGCTCACCCTGGGCGTGCGCGCAGGAGCGGCATGCTGCTCGCGCTCCTCACGCTGCCGCTGTCGCTGCCGGTGCTGATCTTCGGTGCGCGCGCGACGGAGCTCGCGATCCGCGGGGAGTCGATCGTGGCGCCGCTGTAGCTGCTCGGCGCGCTGGCGGTGCTCGGCGTGACGCTGGCGCCGCTGGCCGCCGCCGCCGCGGTACGCATCAGCCTGGAGTGATCGGAGCCTCATGACCTGGACCTGGTTGCATCGCTTCGGCTCGCCCCCGCATATCTACCGCCTGGCGCAGCGCCTCACGCCCTGGTTCGCCTGGCCCGCGGCGCTCCTGAGCGCTCGCCGCGCTCTGACGGCGGCCTGGTGCTCGCACCGCCCGACTACCAGCAGGGCGAGGGCTTTCGCATCATCTACGTGCATGCGCCCACCGCCTGGCTGTCGCTCATGGTGTATACGACCATGGCCGTTCGCGGCCGCGGTCGGCCTGATCTGGCGCATGAAGGTGGCGCACGCGGTCGGCGGCGAGCCTGTGCGCCGATCGGGGCTTCGTTCACATTCGCGGCGCTCGTGACCGGCTCGCTCTGTGGCGAGCCCATGTGGGGCACCTAGTGGGAATGGGACCCGCGCCTCACCTCGGAGCTGATCCTGTTCTTCCTGTATCTGGGCTACATGGGCTTGCGCGGCGCGATCGAGGACACGCAGCGCGCGGATCGCGCCAGCGCGGTGCTCGCGATGGTCGGTGTGGTCAACGTGCCGATCATTCATTACTCGGTGACCTGGTGGAACTCGCTGCACCAGGCACCCTCCGTGATGCGGCTCGGCAAGCCGACACTCGCGGGCTCGATGTTGTGGCCGCTGCTCGTGATGCTGCTCGCGTTCACGTTGCTGTTCGTCGCACTGCTGCTGGTGCGGCTGCGCGCCGAGATCCTCGCGCGCGAGCGCAACGCGAGCTGGCTGCAGCGAGGAGCTGGCGGCATGAGACGAGCTGTTCTCGACATGGGCGGCTACGCCGCCTTCGTGTGGCCGGCTACGCCGTCACCTTCGCGGTGGTGCTCCTCAACATCTACTGGGCGCGGCGCGCGCTCGCACGCGCACGCGCCGCGGCGCGCCGCCGCAGCGCAGGCGGAGGCGCGCCATGACCCCGCGGCGGCGCCGCCTGACGCTCGTGATCGGCATCCTCGCGGGCGTGAGCATCGCCGGCGTGCTGGCGCTCGCGGCCTTCCGGAAGAACGTCACGTTCTTCTTCGACCCGACCCAGGTCGCCACAGGGCGAGGTGCCGGCCGGTGAGCGCTTCCGCCTCGGCGGCATGGTGACCGAAGGGAGCCTCAAGCGCGCGCCCGGGAGCCTGGAGGTGCGCTTCGTCGTCACCGACTTCAGTCACGCTGTACCGGTGAGCTACACGGGGGTGCTGCCGGACCTGTTCCGCGAAGGGGCGGGCGTGGTCGCGCACGGCCAGTCTCGGCCCCGACGGCACGTTCATCGCCGATGAGGTGCTCGCCAAGCACGACGAGAAGTACATGCCGCCCGAGGTGGCGCGCTCGCTGAAGCGCCGCCACGGGGAATCGCGCACGGAAACGGAGTCGGCGACCTCGCCGCCCGCGGCCGCGCCAGCACCGGCGGCCGCACCCACGCCCCCCGCCACGCCCTCCGCGGGGTCCTGAGCCCATGCTGCCCGAGCTCGGTCATTTCGCGCTGATCCTCGCGCTGCTGCTGGCGGCGGCGCAGGCCTTCTTCGGCATCGCGGGGCCGGCGCTCGGGCGCGAGCGCTGGATCGCGGCGGTCACCCCCGCGGTCGCCGGACAGTTCGTCATGGTCGCGACCGCGTTTGGGTGCCTCACGGCCGCTTTCGTCGGCGACGACTTCTCGGTCCGCTACGTCGCCGACTAACTCCAACTCCGCGCTGCCGCTCTTCTACCGGGTGACGGCGCTGTGGGGCGCGCACGAGGGCTCGCTGCTGCTGTGGATCCTGCTGCTCGGCGCGTGGACCGTCGCGGTGTCGGTCGGCGCCGCGCGGCTGCCGCGGCGCTTCGCGGCGCGGGTGCTCGGCGTGCTCGGCGTGCGTCAGCTTCGGCTTCCTGCTGTTCACGCTGGCGACCTCGAATCCCTTCGTGCGGCTCGACCCGCCGGCGGCGCGATGGCGCGCGACCTGAATCCGATGCTGCAGGATCCGGCGCTCGCGGTGCATCCGCCGATCCTCTACACCGGCTACGTCGGGTTCGCGGTCGCCTTTGCGTTCGCCTGCGCTGCGATGCTCGAGGGCCGGCTCGACCAGGACGTGGGCGCGCTGGACGCGCCCGTGGACCACCATCGGCGTGGGCGATTCCTCACCTGCGGCATCGCGCTCGGCAGCTGGTGGGCCTACTACGAGCTCGGCTGGGGCGGCTTCTGGTTCTGGGATCCGGTCGAGAACGCCTCGTTCATGCCCTGGCTGGTCGGCACGGCGCTGATCCACTCGCTCGCGGTGACCGACAAGCGCGGCCTGTTCAAGAGCTGGACGCTGCTGCTGGCGATCCTGGCCTTCTCGCTCAGCCTGCTCGGCACGTTCCTGGTGCGCTCGGGCGTGCTGGTCTCGGTGCATTCCTTCGCCGCCGATCCGGCGCGCGGCATCTTCATCCTCGCGTTCCTGGTGCTGATGATCGGCGGCGCGCTGACGCTGTACGCCTGGCGGGCGCCGCTGCTGAAGTCGACCGCGGGCTTCGAGTTCGTCTCGCGCGAGTCGTTCCTGCTGTTCAACAACATCCTGCTGGTGATCGCCGCGGCGACGGTGTTCGCCGGCACGCTGGCGCCGCTGATCTCCGATGCGCTCAGGCCTCGGCACGCTGTCGGTCGGGCCGCCGTACTTCAACCCCACCTTCATGCTGACCATGCTGCCGCTCATGGCGCTGCTGCCGCTCGGCATCCACGCCGGCTGGAAGCGCGGACGCTTGTCGGACAGCGCCCGCGCGCTGCTGCTGACGCTCGCCGTGGCGGTGATCTTCGCGCTGGTGCTGAGCTTCGGCATCTTCGCGCACGGTGCCGTGCTCACCCCGGTCGGGGCAGCGCTCGGCGCCTGGGTCATCCTCGCCTCGCTGGTCGATCCGCTCGACCGCTGGCGCCGCGGGCTGTCGCTGTCGCGCGCCGTGCTCGGCATGACGGTGGCACACATCGGGATCGGGCTCGTTCGTCATCGCCCTGACGAGCGTCGAGTCCTTCACCGTCGAGCATGATGTCGCGCTCGCGCGCGGGGCGAGCACCAGCGCCGCGGGCTACGAGTTCCGCTTCGACGGCGTCGCACCCATCGAGGGACCGAACTACGACGGAGTCGGCGCCACCATCACCGTGACTCGCGGTGGAACTGCGGTGGCGGTGCTGAAGCCCGAAAAGCGCCAGTACTGGGTGCAGCACCAGCTGACCACCGTAGACCGCCATCCGCATGAGCCGCGGCAACAACCTGCTGGTGGCGCTCGGCGACGACCTCGGCGCGGGGCGCTGGAGCGTGCGCATCCAGATCCGTCCGCTGGTGAGCCTCATCTGGCTTGCGGCCCTCATCATGGCGATCGGCGGGGCGGTGGCGGCCTGCAGACCGCCGCTATCGCCCGGTGCGCGCTGCCGCGAGCGCACCGCTCGCCGGCACGGCGGGCGAGCGGGCGACATGAACCGGTTCCTCCTGCCCGTGGCGGTGTTCGCGCCGCTGGTCGTGATCCTTGCGATCGGCATTTATCGTGCCCCGGAGAAGGAGATCATCGCTTCGCCGCTGATCGGCAAGCCCGCGCCCGACTTCTCGCTCCCCAACCTCGCCGACCCGGCGCACCGGGTGAATGCCGGGGAGCTGAAGGGCCGCTGGTATCTCTTCAACGTCTGGGGTACGTGGTGCGGCGGCTGCCGTGCCGAGCACGAGACGCTGCTCGAGATCCAGCGCGCGCGCGTGCTGCCGCTCGTCGGCCTCGACTGGAAGGACGACGACGCCCAGGCGCGCGCCTGGCTGACGCAGCTCGGTAACCCTTATGCGGTGGTCGCGGTCGACCACGCCGGCCGCACGGCGATCGACTACGGCGTGTACGGGGCGCCGGAGAGCTTCCTCATCAATCCACAGGGTGTCGTCGTCTACAAGGTCGTGGGCGAGCTGACGCACGACGTGTGGACGCGCGAGATCCTGCCGCGCGTGCCGCGCCAGCCATTTCCGGGATCATGAGACGGGCGCGCCTCGTGAGTGTGTTGGGCGCGCTCGGTGCGCTGGCCGTGGCACAGGCGGCGTGCGCCGTCGATCCGACCGAGATGCCGACGCCTGAGCTCGAGCAGCGCTATCTCGCGCTCACGCACGAGCTGCGCTGCATGCAGTGTCAGAACGAATCGCTCGCGGACTCCCCGGTCGAGCTCGCCGCGGACCTGCGCCACGAGGTGCGCGACATGCTGCTCGCCGGTAAGTCGGACGAGCAGGTGCGCGCCTTCATGGTGGCCCGCTACGGCGATTTCATCCTGTTCCGGCCGCGCTTTACACCACGCACCGCCTGGTTGTGGCTGGCCCCGGGTGTGCTGCTGCTGATCGGTGCGCTGGTGCTGGTGCGCGTGATGCGGCAACGGGCGGCGCTCCTGCCGCAGGACGTCGCGCCGGTTGATGAGGACACTCCGACCTGATGCTGACCTTCGTACTGCTCGCCGCCGCGCTCACCGTGGGCGGCATCGCCGCTGGTGGCGGTCCCGCTGGTCCGCGCGCGCACCACGGCCGGCGCGCCCGCGCCCTGGAGCGCGCTCGCCGCCGCGGGCGTGCTCGCGGTGGGCGCCGCTGCGCTCTACGTCCTCTGGAGCAACTGGTCGTGGCATGCGCCGCCGCCGGCGGACTCACCCGAGAGCATGGTGGCGCAGCTCGCCCGCAAGCTCGAGCACAATCCCGATGACCTCGACGGCTGGCTGATGCTCGGGCGCTCCTACGTGACGCTGCAGGAATTTCCACTCGCATACCGTGCCTACACACGCGCCGATGGTCTCGCGGGCGGCAAGAACGTCGAGGCGCTGCTCGGCGAGGCCCAGGCGCTCGCCATGAGCGATCCGGCCGAGCTCGACGGGCGCGCCGCGCGCCTCATCGAGCGCGCCCTGACGCTCGAGCCCAACTCGGGCAAGGCGCTGTTCTTCGGCGCGCTGGTGGCCGCGCGGCGCGGCGAGCTGCCGCTCGCGCGCGAGCGCTTCACCAAGGTGCTCTCGCTCAATCCCCCGGATGCGGTGCGCACCTTCCTCGAGCAACAGGTCGCCGCCATCGATCGCCAGACGAGCGCGGCCCCCCCGGCCGACACCGCCGCGTCCGCGCCGTCCGCCGCCGCGGTGCGGGTGCGGGTGACGTTGTCGCCCGCGCTCAAGGAATCCGCGGGCGGCTTCCCGCTCTTCGTGTTCGTGCGCGATCCGGCACAGCGCGGACCCCCGCTCGCGGTGCGCAAGCTCGCGAGCGAATTCCCCCAGACCGTCGAGCTCACCGCCAGGGATTCGATGGTGGCCGGCCGCAGTTTCGCGCCGGGGCAGCGCGTCGCGGTGGTCGCGCGGATCGCCCGTTCGGGCTCCCCGGTCGCAGCGCGCGGCGACCCCTACGGCGAGATCAGCTATCAGGTGGGCAAGGACGGCCTCGTGACCCTCAGCATCGATCGCCTGACCCCCTGAACCGCCGGTGAACCGCCATGGCGAGGGCCGCAGGCGGTTGCGGACGGGTTTCCCCGGCTCGACCGCGAGCGTATCCTCCAGAGGGAATCGATGCAGTCTTCGAATTGCGCCGGCCCCAGAGGTCGGAAGGAGAGCGGCAATGGCTCACGCAACGGAAGGACGACTGTCGCATCGGGGCTTCGCCTCGATGAATGCCGAACGGCAGCGGCAGATTGCCAGCATGGGTGGCAAGGCCGTACCGGACGAGAAGCGCAGCTTCTCGCAGAATCGCCGGCTCGCCGCCGAAGCAGGGCGCAAGGGCGGGCAAAGTGTGCCCGGCGCGAAGCGCAGCTTCTCGCAGAACCGCGCGCTCGCGGCCGTCGCAGGCCGCAAGGGCGGGCAGAGCGTGCCGGACGAGAAGCGCAGCTTCTCCCAGCACCCCGAGCTCGCCGCGCAGGCCGGTCGCAAGGGGGGCCAGGCGAGCCACGGGAGCGGTCGGCCGAGCTGAGCGCAGCGTCCGGGCCGCGCGCGGGCGCGGCCGGAAAGTCTCGTGCCGGTGACGGAGAGAGAGCTGCGGGCGGCTGCCGCGGCGGAAACGGCGAGCCTCACGCCTTGAGCGTCACGAACCAGGCGCCGGCGGCGATGAGTGCAATGCCGAGCCAGTTCACCAGCGAGAGCCGCTCGCCGAGAAAGCCGACGCCGAAGAGCGCCACCAGCACGACACTCAGCTTGTCGAGTGGTGCGACGCGCGCAGCATCGCCGACATTGAGCGCGCGGAAATAGCACCACCACGAGGCACCGGTGGCGAGCCCCGAGAGCGCGAGCCAGGCGTAGGCGCGTGGCGGCACGCTGCCGAGCTGCGGGTACTGGCGGGTTGCGGCCAGGACCAGGCCAAGGAGCGCGAGCACGACCACCGTGCGGATGAAGGTGGCGACGTCAGGGGCGATGCCGGCCACGCCCACCTTGGCAAAGATCGCCGTGAGCGCGGCAAAGACCGCCGACAGCAGCGCCCAGATCTGCCACGAAGCCATGACAAGGCTAGTGTCACACAGGGCGCCCCGGCGGGGTATGCACCCGCGCACGCCATTGACCGCCACCGCATTCTCGTACTACTTTCCGCGCTTGAACCTAGGGGAGCCCCGGCAGGGGGCTGAGAGGCCATCGGCGCTCGGGGAAGCGCAGCATGGCGACCCTCCGAACCTGATCCAGGTAATGCTGGCGTAGGAAAGTTCTCGTATCGCGCTGCTGCGATCCTCCTTAGCCGTTGCCAGCCTTCTCCGGATCTTCTGTGGCCTTAACGCCAGGAGTGTCTGATGAATGCGCAGAGTTGGCACGTCGTCTCCGAATCCTTTCCCGCCTCACGCAAGGTGTACCGCCCCGGGCGACTGCATCCGGGCGTGCGCGTGCCGATGCGCGAAATCGCGCTGCACCCGGCGAGCGGCGAGCCGCCGCTCGCCGTCTACGACGCCTCCGGTCCCTACACCGATCCGGCGGTGACCATCGACATCGAAGCCGGTCTCGCGCGGGGGCGCGCGGAGTGGATCGCGGCGCGCGCCGACACCGAGGCGTATCCCGGACGGCACGTGCAGCTGATCGACAACGGCCTGACCGCGGGCGGCAAGCCGGCACCGGAGTTCCCGCTGCGCCGGGTGCCGCTGCGCGCCAAGGGCGGGCGGGCGGTGACGCAGCTCGCCTACGCGCGTGCCGGCATCGTGACGCCGGAGATGGAGTATGTCGCGATCCGCGAGAACCTCGGGCGCGAGCGCGCGCTCAGCGCGGCGCGCGACGGCAATTCCTGGGGTGCAGCCATCCCCGATCACGTGACGCCGGAGTTCGTGCGCGCCGAGATCGCCGCCGGGCGCGCCATTCTCCCGGCCAACGTCAATCACCCGGAATCCGAGCCCATGATCATCGGCCGGAATTTCCTCGTGAAGATCAACGCCAACATCGGCAACTCCGCGGTGACCTCCTCGACCGCCGAGGAGGTCGACAAGATGGTGTGGGCGATCCGCTGGGGCGCCGACACCGTCATGGATCTGTCCACCGGGCGCAACATTCACACCATCCGCGAATGGATCCTGCGCAACTCGCCGGTGCCGATCGGCACCGTGCCCATCTACCAGGCGCTCGAGAAGGTCGGCGGCGTCGCCGAGGAGCTCAGCTGGGAGATCTTCCGCGACACCCTCATCGAGCAGGCCGAGCAGGGCGTCGACTACTTCACCATCCACGCCGGCGTGCGGCTGCCCTACGTGCCGCTCACGGTCTCGCGCGTCACCGGCATCGTCTCGCGCGGCGGCTCCATCATGGCCAAGTGGTGCCTGGCGCATCACCGCGAGAGCTTCCTCTACGAGCACTTCGAGGAGATCTGCGCGATCTGCCGCGCCTACGACGTCAGCTTCTCCCTCGGCGACGGGCTGCGCCCGGGCTCGATCGCCGACGCCAACGACGCGGCGCAGTTCGCCGAGCTCGAAACGCTCGGGGAGCTGACGCGCGTCGCCTGGGCGCGCGACTGCCAGGTGATGATCGAGGGCCCGGGCCACGTGCCCATGCACAAGATCAAGGAGAACATGGATAAGCAGCTCGCCACCTGCGGCGAGGCGCCGTTCTACACCTTGGGCCCCCTCACCACCGACATCGCACCGGGCTACGACCACATCACCTCCGCGATCGGCGCCGCCATGATCGGCTGGTTCGGCACGGCGATGCTCTGCTATGTCACGCCCAAGGAGCATCTGGGGCTTCCCGACCGCAACGACGTCAAGACCGGCGTCGTCACCTACAAGATCGCCGCGCACGCCGCCGATCTCGCCAAGGGCCATCCGGGTGCGCGCGAGCGCGACGACGCGCTGTCGCGGGCGCGCTTCGACTTTCGCTGGCAGGACCAGTTCAACCTCTCGCTCGATCCCGATACCGCGTGTGCCTTCCACGACGCCACGCTCCCCAAGGAGGGGCACAAGGTGGCGCACTTCTGCTCGATGTGCGGACCGAAGTTCTGTTCCATGCGGATCTCGCACGAGGTGCGGGCCGAGGCGCGCGCGCAGGGGTTGCGCGAGATGGCGGACAAGTTCCGCGCGGCCGGCTCGGAAATCTACGTGCCGGCCGGCAAGGACGCCTGAGCGATGCGCGTGACGGTCATCGGCGCCGGCGTCGCGGGACTCGCCTGCGCGATCGAGCTCGCCGAGCGCGGCGCGGCGGTGGAGCTGCTCGAGCGCGCTGCGGCGCTCGAAGGTGCGGGCTGCTCGTGGTACGCGGGCGGCATGCTCGCACCCTGGTGCGAGCTCGAGAACGGCGGCCCGCTGGTGGCGAGCCTCGGCGCGGAGGGCCTCGCGTGGTGGCGGCGCAGGTTTTCCGGCACCGTGCTGCGCGGCACCCTGGTGATCGCCCACGGGCGCGACGCCGGGGAGCTCAGGCAGTTCGGGCGGCGCACGCATGACTTCGAGAATCTCGGGGCCGAGGCGCTCGCGGCGCTCGAGCCGGAGCTCGCCGGCCGCTTCGCCACGGCGCTGCACTTCCCCGCGGAAGGGCACCTCGATCCGCGCGCGGCGCTCGCGGCGCTGCTCGAGCGCGCCCGCGCCCTGGGCGTGAGCGTGCGTTTCGGCGTCGAGGCGGACGCACGCGCGCTCGCCGGGCGCGAGGTGCTCGACTGCGGCGGACTCGCGGCGCGGCGCGTGCTCGGCGATCTGCGCGGCGTACGCGGTGAGATGCTGCTGCTGAAGGCCCCGGAGGTAGCGCTCTCGCGGCCGGTGCGGGTGCTGCATCCGCGACTGCCGGTGTACGTCGTGCCGCGGGGCGAGGGCGTCTATCTCGTGGGCGCGACCATGCTCGAGAGCGACGCCGAGCGGCGCGTCAGTGCCCGCTCGCTCCTCGAGCTCCTGTCGGCGGCCTACGCGCTGCACCCCGCATTCGGCGAGGCCGAGATTCTCGAGACCGGCTCCGGCGTCCGGGCGGCCTTCCCCGATAATCTGCCGCGTATCCGCCGCGTGGGCGGCGCGCTTTACGTCAACGGCCTCTACCGCCACGGCTTCCTGCTCGCGCCGGCGCTGGCGCGTCGGGCGGCCGAGGTGCTGCTCGCAGGCCGCCACTTTGCGGAGGTGATGGATGAGGATCCTCGTCAACGGCGTCTGGCGTGAGACCGATGCGCCCGAGCTCGCGACGACCCTCGTCGAGCTCGGCTACGGCGGGCGCATCGTCGCTACGGCGGTGAATGGCGAGTTCGTCGCCGCGGACGCGCGGCTGCGCACCGCGCTCGCCGAGGGCGATCGGCTCGAGGTGCTGGCGCCGATGCAGGGGGGCTGAATGCTCAGGGTCTACGGCACGGAGCTGCGCTCGCACCTGCTGCTCGGCACCGCCCGCTATCCTTCACCGGCGGTGCTCACCGCCGCGGTGCGCGCGGCGCATGCCGAGGTCGTGACGGTGTCGCTGCGCCGCGAGGCGGGCGGCGAGCGTGCCGGACAGGGGTTCTGGTCGCTCATCCGCGGACTGGGCGTGCGGGTGCTGCCGAACACCGCGGGCTGCCACTCGGTCAAGGAGGCGGTCACGACCGCGCACATGGCCCGCGAAGTGTTCGCGACGCCGTGGGTGAAGCTCGAGGTCATCGGCGATACCGACACGCTGCAGCCCGATGTCTTCGGGCTCGCCGAGGCCGCACGCATTCTGTGCGCCGAGGGGTTCGAGGTGTTCCCGTACACCACCGAGGATCTGGTGGTGGCCGAGCGGCTGCTGGAGGCGGGTTGTCGCGTGCTCATGCCCTGGGGCGCACCGATCGGCTCGGGCCGCGGCCTGAACAACCTCTACGGACTGACGGCGCTGCGCGCGCGCTTCCCGGAGGTTCCGCTCATCGTCGACGCGGGGCTCGGCGTGCCCTCGCACGCCGCGCAGGCCATGGAGCTCGGCTTCGATGCGGTGCTCGTCAACACCGCGGTCGCCCAGGCGACGGACCCGGTGGCGATGGCCGGCGCTTTCGCCCTCGCGGTGGAGGCGGGACGCGCGGCGCGCCACGCCGGGCCCATCGAGGCGCGCGATTTCGCCGCGCCTTCGACGCCGGTCGTCGGCAAGGCCTTCCGCGGATGAAACTGCCGCGCGTCTACCCGATCGTCGAGAGCGCGGCGTGGGTCGCGCGGCTGGCCCCCACCGGGGTGCGGCTGGTGCAGCTGCGCATCAAGGAACGCACCGTGCAGGAGGTACGCACGGAGATCCGTGCGGCGCGCGCGCTGTGCGCGGCCGCCGGCATGCAGCTCATCGTCAACGACTACTGGGAAGCCGCGCTCGATGAGGGCTGCGACTTCGTGCATCTCGGACAGGGTGATCTTGCGGGCGCCGATCTCGCGGCACTGCGCCGCGCCGGCGTGCGGCTCGGCGTGAGCACGCACGAGGACGCCGAGCTCGAGCGCGCACTCGCGGCGCGCCCCGACTACGTGGCGCTCGGGCCCATTTATCCGACGCTGCTGAAAGTGATGCCGTGGCAGCCGCAGGGGCTTGCGCGACTCACGGAGTGGAAGCGGCGCATCGGGGCCCTGCCGCTGGTGGCGATCGGCGGGCTGACGCTCGAGCGTTTGCCCGGGGTGTTCGCCGCCGGGGCCGACGTCGCCGCGGTCGTGACCGACATCGTGCGCCACGCAAGCCCCGAGGAGCGCGCGCGCGCCTGGCTCGGGGCGGCGGCCTGAAGGGATGGATTCTCAATGGATTCTCCGGTGAGCGAGCGCTACTCCCGCCAGGTGGTGCTGCCGGAAGTCGGAGCGAGCGGGCAGGCGCGGCTCGCGGCGGCCTCGGTCGCGGTCGTCGGCGCGGGTGGACTGGGCTGCGCCGTGCTGCCGTACCTCGCCGCCGCGGGGGTCGGGCGGCTCACCATCGTCGATCACGACCGCGTGGCGGAATCGAACCTGCACCGCCAGCCGCTCTACCGCATGAGCGACTTAGGCGCCCCCAAGGCCGGCGCCGCGCGCGCCGCGCTCCTTGCCTTGAATCCGGCGGTGCACATCGATGCGTGGCCTGAGCGGCTGACACCCGCCAATGCCGGCGTGCTCGCCGCCGCAGCCGATGTCATCGTCGACGCCGCCGACAGTTTCGCCGTGACGTACGCGCTGAGCGATGCTTGCCAGGAATCCCGTAAGCCGCTGGTGAGCGCTTCGGTGCTGGCGCTCTCGGGCTACGTCGGTGCCTTTTGCGGCGGCGCGCCGAGCTACCGCGCCGTGTTTCCGGAGCTGCCGCGCCAGGCGGGCTCGTGCGCGGAGTCCGGCGTGCTCGGTACGGCGGTGGGCGTCATGGGGACGCTGCAGGCGCACCTGACGCTCTCGCTCCTCCTGAAGCTCGAGCCACCCGTGCTCGGACGTCTCCTGAGCGTCGACTTCCGCACCCTGCACGTGGGCGAGGTGTCCTTCGCGCAGGCGGCTGAGCCGGATGAGCGCTTCGCATTCATCGCTCCCCAGCAGGTCACCGCCGCCGATCTCGTCATCGACCTGCGCGGTCTCACCGAGGCGCCGGTGTCGCCGTTTCCGATGGCGCTGCGCATCGGCGTCGAGGCGCTCGAGCAGGGCGCCGCACCGCTCCCGCAGGCCTCCCGCATCGTGCTCTGTTGCCGCACCGGGGTCCGTGCCTGGCGGGCGGCGCGCGCGCTCGGTGCCCGCGGCCATCACGACGTCGCGCTGATCGCGCTCGGCGAGTGAGCGCGGTCCTCGTCATCGCCGGCACGGACTCGAGCGGCGGGGCCGGACTCACCCGCGACGTGGCGACTCTCAGCGCCTTCGGCGTCGAGGCGCTGTGCGCCGTCACCGCGGTCACGGCGCAGACCGGGCGCGAGGTCGTCGCGGTGACTCCCATGCCGGCCGCACTGGTGCGCGCGCAGATCGAGACCGCACTCGCGAGCGCGCGGGTGAGGGCGGTGAAAACCGGGATGCTCGCGCGCGCCGATATCGTCGAGGCCCTGGCCGCGACGCTGCCGCCGCGCGCGCGGCTGCCGCTGGTGCTCGATCCGGTGCTCGCGGCCACTTCCGGCGGTGCACTGCTCGATGAGGCGGGACGCGCGGCGCTGCGCGCGCACCTGCTGCCGCGCGCCACGCTGCTCACGCCCAATATTCCCGAAGCAGCGCTGTTGCTTGGCACGGTGGCGGCGAGCTCGACGGCGGAGATCGTGGCGCAGGGCCGTGCACTGTGCGCCCTCGGTGCGGCGGCGGTGCTCATGAAGGGCGGGCACGCCGCCGGCGCCCAGGCGATCGACTGGCTGGTGTCGGGCGATGGCACCGTGAGCGAGCTCACGGGTGCACGTGTCGCGGGCGTTCGACGCGGTACCGGCTGTGCGCTCGCCTCGGGCATCGCCGCCGGGCTCGCGCGCGGCCTGACACTCGAGGCGGCCTGCGCGCGCGCCAAGGAGCATGTGACGGCGCTGTTGCATTCGGCGGCCTAGAGCGAGCCTCCGGCAACGCGCCGCGCGTCGCCACGGCGCGACACTCGTGTCGCGCGCGTGTTTTCCGGTCAACCAACTCCCGCCTCGACCGCTTTAGGGTGCGACGGGCCGGCATACGCTCGCCCCAAACTGACAGAGGGATACACACATGGAGCGCATTATGTTGCGGCGCGCCCTGGTGAGCGCGCTGGTCACGGGTCTCACCGCGGTGCTCAGCGCCTGCGGCGGTGGTTCCGCCTCGAGCGGTAACTCCAATCCGCCGCCTCAGACCGCCAGCCTGCAGCTGCTGGTCAGCGACGCGGCTTCCGACGACTGGGCGACGATCGGCGTGCAGCTGCAGAGCGTCGCGCTGGTGCCGTCCGACGGCAGCGCGAACGTCACCATCTGGACGGCCTCCGCCGCGACGCCGCTCAATCTGGTGGAGCTCGACAATCTCGCCGACCTCATCGGCAGCGTCAGCGTGCCGGCGAACACCTACAGCGGTGCGATCATCACCGTATCCGGCAATCCCGGCGACGTGGTGCTCACGGTGGCCTCGAGCCCCGAGGCGGGCTTCCCGGCCGCGGGCGGCTCGACCATCGCCTCGAGCCAGATCCAGATCCAGGGCACGCAGGGCGCGACCGGCAGCCTCACGGTGCCGATCACGCTCAACTTCGACAACCCGCTGGTCGTCTCGACCTCCACGCCCAACGTGCTGAACGTCGAGTTCGACCTGGCGCACCCCGCCTTCATCGTCGCGCACAACCCACCGGCGGCCAACGGCGCCACCGTGTGGGCGGTGAACTTCAAGGGCCCCGTGCGCCGGCACCGGGTCGGCGACCTGCGCTGGCTGGTGTTGCGCCACAGCTACGGCACAGTGCAGACGGTGAACGGCGGCTCGTTCACCATGTTGCGCGACTTCCCCATGGTGCCGGCGAGCAACCCCGAGGGTGAGGTGACCAGCAACACGCCGCTCACCATCAACGTCGACAGCACCAACGGCACCATCGTCTACGATGTCGACAACAACGACGCGCGCACGGTGGTCAACAGCACCTTCCCGAGCGCACTCGCCGGTGAGTACGTGCGGGTCGCCGCGCGCTACCAGGAGGACGGCTCGCTCACCGCGGTGCGCGTGTGGTACTCGAGCACCTTCGACAAGGTGTGGCTGAGCCCCGAAGGTCACGTGCTCGGCGTCGATGACACGGCCGGCACCATGACCGTGGAGAATGAGGACGGCGCGCCGGTGCAGATCACCATCGGCCCGAACACGCTGTTCTACTTCCGCGCACCGCAGAACCCTTCCGCGGACGCCACCTCGATCGGCCAGGGACCCGGGTTCCTCGCGAGCGGTGACATCGTGCGCGGCTTCAAGGTGCACGTGAGCTGCGTCGATCCGCTCGCCAGCCCGCTGGTGGCGGACACCGTCGACATCGAGATGGCCCACTACAGCGGCACCATCTCGGGCGCCACGGCGACCGGCTTCACCTACACGCGCGACTTCGTACGCACCGCCGATGACTACACGGTGAACCTCGACTACCTGCCCTACACGGGCAGCAACAACAACATGGATCCGGCCGGGGACGCGATCTCGGGCTTCGACTGGTGGTACTTCACTTTCCCGACGCAGGCCGACACCGGCGCCAGCGCCATCGGCGACTTCGAGTCGGCGAGCAACGGCTCGGTGAGCTTCGGCGGCACGTTCGGCCAGGTGAAC
Source organism: uncultured Gammaproteobacteria bacterium (assembly GCA_963802645.1). Classification (GTDB taxonomy): domain Bacteria; phylum Pseudomonadota; class Gammaproteobacteria; order Steroidobacterales; family Steroidobacteraceae; genus 13-2-20CM-66-19. The sequence goes on from CAWDJK010000004.1 coordinate 664,616, forward strand.
GCCTGGGGCGCGTCCTACGCCACCTGGGCGGGCGGGATGACGCCCTGGCAGGTACCGATGGCGATCCTCGAGCCGACGCCTCTGCCGATGGCGCAGGTGGTCGACGGCGTCACCGGCAGCTCCTTCACGCTGTCGCTGGTCGGCAATACCGGCGGCAACGCGGTGACGGTGGACTTCGACGCCACGCAGGGCTCGGCGACACTCGTCTACCAGGTGAACCGCAGCGGCGGCGTGGTCACCGTGACGCCGCTCGACCTCGCCAACTCGAGCGACTTCAACACGTTCTCGAGCAGCCTGACCGCGGGCTCGCTGGTGAAGCTGTGGAGCGTACCGCAGCCGGCCGGCATGGCGGCGAGCGGAGCACTGAAGGCCTACGTCATCATTTACTACACCGGCATGCTGCCGATGAGCTGATGACGGCCGTGGGGGCGGGGTCCGCGCCCGCCACCGAACGCAACAGGGCGCCGTCAGGTACGGCGCCCTTTTTTTCGTGGGGCGCGGCCCGCTCCGGCACGGTGCGGTCTTGGGTATCATGGCGGTGTGTCATCGCCCAGCAACCGCCAGGACCAGCTGACGCGCGTCGCGCGCCGCGCGATGCAGGAGCACGGCCTCGCGCCGGATTTTCCGGCGGCGGCGCTGGCGCAGCTGCAGGCCATCGGCGGCCCGGCCGCGGCGGACGGCCCCGGCGTGCGCGACCTGCGCGGGCTCCTTTGGTGCTCGATCGACAACGACGACTCGCGCGACCTCGACCAGCTGTCGGTGGCCGAGCCGCTGCCGGACGGGGCGACGCGGATCCTGGTCGCGGTGGCGGACGTCGATGGCACGGTCGCGGCGGGCTCGCCGCTCGATGCCCACGCGAGCGTCAATACCACCAGCGTCTACACCGCCGCGCAGATCTTCCCGATGTTGCCCGAGCGGCTCTCGACCGACCTGACTTCGCTCGCCGCGGGGCAGGAGCGGGCGAGCCTGGTGATCGATCTGACGGTGACGGCGGCGGGGGAGGTGAGCGCCTCCGAGGTGTACCGCGCCAGCGTCGTGAACCGCGCCAAGCTCGCCTATAACAGCGTCGCGGCGTGGCTCGACGGCCAGGGGCCGATGCCGCCGCCGGTCGCCGCCGTCAAAGGCATGGACGAGCAGCTGCGCATCCAGGACCGCGTCGCGCAGGCCCTGAAGCGCGTGCGCAAGGCGCAGGGCGCGCTCGGTCTCACCACGCTCGAGGCACAGGCGGTGTACGAGGGCGCCCAGCTGCTCGATCTGCGCCCGGATGAGGACAACCGCGCCAAGGAGCTCATCGAATACTTCATGATCGCCGCCAACAGCGTGGTGGCGCAGTTTCTCGAAGCGCGTCGCTCCTCGTCAGTCCGTCGTGTGCTGCGCGTGCCCGAGCGCTGGGGGCGCATCGTGGCGCTGGCCGCGACGCTCGGCGGCACGCTTCCGGCGGCGCCGGATGCGCGCGCCCTGAGTGCCTTCCTGGTGAGCTGCCAGCAGCAGGCCCCGGAGCGTTTCCCGGACCTCTCGCTCGCCGTCGTCAAGCTCCTCGGCGCCGGCGAGTACGTCCTCAAACGCCCGGGCGAGCCGGCCGAAGGCCATTTCGGCCTCGCGATCGACGACTACACGCACGCCACCGCGCCGAACCGGCGTTTCCCCGATCTCATCACCCAACGGCTGGTCAAGGCGGCGCTCGCCGACCGGGCGGCCCCGTACGACGACGCCACGCTGCGCACGCTTGCCACACACTGCACGCTGCAGGAAGGCAATGCACAGAAGGTCGAGCGCCAGGTGCGCAAGTCCGCCGCCGCGATGCTGCTCGCGCCGCATGTCGGGGACCAGTTCGACGCCATGGTCACCGGCGTCAACGAGGGCGGGACTTTCGTGCGCATCGCACACCCGCTCGCCGAGGGCCGGCTGATGCAGGGTTTTCAGGGCCTCGACGTCGGCGATGCGGTGCGCGTGCGGCTGACCCACACCGACATGGAGCGCGGCTTCATCGACTTCGTGCGGGTGCAGTGAGCGGCGAGTTGCGGCGCACGCGGCGTGACTCCGATCACCGACATATCGCCGGATGCCGACACGTTGCCGCGTGCGCGCTTCGGGTCTTAGATAGACCCGACGGCTCGCGCGTGTCCGCATGCGTCCGGGCCGCAGGCAACAAAGGAGCTCATCATGAAGGGAACCATCACACTGCTGTCCGTCGTCGCGGCGCTATCGCTCGCACCGCTGTCGCTCGCCGGAGCAAATCCCTCGAGTACGGTACAACCCGCGCCTGCGGCGGAGCCGGCATCGGCCGCGCAGCCGCGCGCCGACGCCAGTGACCCGGTATCGGGAAACACCCGGCTCGCGGCGCTGGTGCCGGCCGGCATGACGACGCGCGAGGCCTGCATGGGCTTCAAGGACGTGAGCGAATGCTCGGCCGCGCTGCACGTCGCACAGAATCTCAACATCGCCTTTCCCGACGTGCGTGAGCGGGTGGTCGGCGGGCAGACGCTCGAGGCCGCGGTTCATGCATTGAAGCCCTCGGCCAACGCGCACATTGAAGTACACCGCGCGGAGCAGCAGGCGAGCGAGGACCTGCGTCCGGTCGGCTGAGTCCGCAGCCCTCGGGCGCCCCGGGTGCGGGGTCGGGCCGGGAGTCCGGCCGCCGCATCCGGTGCCCGGCGGGGCGGATCCCTCAATACTCGAGGTGCAGCCGCAGCGCGTAGAAGCGTACCGGCCCGCGGTCCTGATTGAACGCCGGGTTCTGGATGTACTGGAAATCCGGCGAGAGCTGGGCGCGCAGCGCGAACGCGCCGCGCGACCAGGTCCACTGCGCCCGGTAGTAGGCCTCGAGGATCTTTTCGTGGGCGTAGTCGAGCGCGCCATCGCCCAGCAGGAAGCCCGAGCCGCCCGCCGCCAGGTACTCGCGGTGCACCGCAGAGAGTCCCTCGATTGCGGCTGCCAGCCCCAAACGGTCCTCGCTCCGCTGCCAGTGCACGCCGGAGAGCTGCGCGCCGGCACTGGCCTGCCGGTCGACTTCCGTGAACGCGAAATCCTCGTTCTTGCCGTCCTGCCACCCGAGACGCACGAACACGCCGGTGTCGCCGCCGTCGGCGAGCGGCTGCTCGGCGTTCACGCCGAAGCCGGTCTTATGGCGCCCCTCGGCATCGTCTGCCGCCACGTCCGGCAGGGTGCCGGTGGCCGCGGCGATGGCGAGCGATTGCGCGTAGTCGCCCATGCGTGCCGTGTTGCGATAGGCGAGCAACCGCACGACGGTGCCGACCTGCGCCGGCGTGAGCGTCAGCTCGAGGTCCTGCTCACGCGCCCGCAGCAGCGTCTCCATGGTCTGTCCGTTGGCGTAGAGCGGCATGCGGTACACGCCGTAGCGCAGCGACCATAGCGGGCTCACGTACGCGGCGACCAGTCCATCGGTATAGCCGCGGGTGTTGGCGGCGAAGTCCCACGCGGTGTTGTTCCACAGCGACCAGTTGAGAAACTGCGTGCGCGCGGAGTTGGCGTAACTGTTGTGGTCGAAATCATCCGCAACCGACATCTGTCCGAGCTTCACCTCGAAGCGCCTCAGCGCCTCGGTCCCGGGGAGCTGGTCCTGGCTGCGCGCGACGCTTGCGACCGCGCCGCCGAGCGGCAGCATGAAGCGCGCGTAGGCGCGGGCGATGTAGAACTCCTTCTTCAGCCCCGGCGCGCCCTGGCGGATGACGTCGCCGTTGGCCGGTCCGCCGAGGCCGGTGGCATCACTCACCCCCGCCCCCATGAACTTCTCGGTATCGAGGTAGAGCTGCGCCCAGGCAAGCGGCGCCCAGCCGCCGTAGAAGCCGATGGTGTGGGTGCCCAGACGGTCGCCGTCAGGGTGCAGGCTGAGTCGCCCGACGTAGGGGGATTCGAGGGTGGACTGTCTCTGCTCGATGAAGGTGTATTGCGCACCGAGCAGCATCGGCAGATCGCTCGCCGGCGCGGGTTCCTCGGCATGTGCCGCACCGGCGGCGAGCGCGAGCCCGGCCCGCGCGAGCCACCGTTGATGCCTCACGAGCCTACCTGCGGTCGGCGGCGGCGTTCGCCTGCCAGTCACCACCGAGGGCGCGCACCAGCAGCACCGTGGCGCTGATACGGCGCGTCTCGATGTCGACCGCCGCGAGGCGCGCGGCGAGCGCCGCGTTCTCGGTCGCCACCACCTCGAGGTAGGTGACGACGCCGCCCTTGTAGCGATAGTTGGCCTGATCGAGCGCGCCCTGCGTCGCATCGACGGCGGCCGCCTGACTCACACCCTCGAGCGCCAGCTGACGCAGCGCCGCCAGGTTGTCCTCGACGTCCTGGTAGGCGGTGAGCACGCTGCCGCGATAGTTGGCCACCTGCTCATCATAGACGGCGTGCGCGGCCGCCGATTGCGCGGCGTGCAGTCCCGCGTCGAACACCGTGAGTACTCCCGCGGGGCCGACCGACCAGAAGCGGCTCGGCGCCATCATCCAGTTGCTGCTCTGGGAGCTCTGCTGGCCGGCCGCGGCGTCGAGACTGAAAACCGGGAAGTAGGCCGCGCGCGCCACGCCGATGCCGGCGTTGGCGGCGGCCACGCGCCGTTCGGCGGCGGCGACGTCCGGACGGCGCTCGAGCAGCTGGGAAGGCAGGCCCGGATCCCACACCGGGATCTGGAGTCCCGCCTCGAGCGGGTGCGCGGGGAGATGAAAGCCGCTTGCCGGGGCGCCGACCAGCACCGCGATCGCATGCTCGGTCTGGGCGCGCTTCAACCGCGTGTCCTCGGCCTGGGTGCGCGCGGTCTCGAGCTGCGCCTGCGCCTGCTGCACGTCCGCGAGCGCCGCGGCGCCCCCCTGGTAGAGGTTGCGCGTCAGGTCGAGCGCCTTCACGTAGTCCGCCACGGTCTGATCGAGCAGCTGCTGCTGCGCATCGAGGCCGCGCAGGGCGAAGTAGTCGGTGGCGAGCTCGGCGTGCACGCTCAAGTCCAGTGCCGCGAGGTCGCCGGCACTCGCCTGCTCGCTGGCGCGTGCGCCCGCCACCGTGTTGCGGATACGCCCGAACAGGTCGATCTCGTAGGACAGCTCGCCGGCGGCGATGAAGTTGTTGGAGACCGGCTCGGCGCCGGGCGCGAAGCCGGGCGCATTGACCGAGGCGCGCTGGCGCGTGGCGCTCGCGTTGGCGGTGAGCGTCGGAAACCAGCCGGCGCGGGCGATGCGGGTCGCGGCGTGCGCCTCGTCCAGCCGGGCGAGCGCCGCCTTGAGGCTCTGGTTGGTGGTCGTGACCTCACCCTCGAGGCGGTCGAGGTCCGCGTCGTGAAACATGCTCCACCACGCTCCGCGCGCGCCGGCGTCCGCGGGTGCGGCGATCTTCCAGCCATCGAGCTCCTGATAGGCGCCCGCCGGTGCGGGGGTCGCGGGCTGCTGGTAGCGCGGCGCGAGCGAGCAGCCCGCGAGTGCGCAGCCGAGCGCGACGGCGAGCCCGATGCAAAGACGCATCAGCCGTGCCCGGCGCTCGCGCCGCCCGTGCCGGCGGGCGCCGCGATCCGCACCTGCATCCCCTCGCGCAGCGAATCGGGCGGGTTGACGATGAGACTGTCTTCGGGCCCGACTCCGCTCAGCACTTCGATTTCCTTGCCGAAGTCGCGCCCCTGGGTGATCGGGCGCAGGTGGGCACGGCCCGCGGCGTCGACGGTCGCCACCAGCAGGCCCTGGGAGCGGAACAGCACGGCATTCGCCGGCACGCGCAGCGTGGCGACGCCCTGCAGGTCGAAATGCACTTCCGCATAGGAGCCCGGCAGCAGCTCGCCGCCGGCGTTATCGATCTGCAGCTCCACCTGGAGCGTCCGCGAGCTCGCATCGAGCGCGCGTGCCGTGGAGGTGACCTCGGCCTCGAAGCGTTTGCCCGGGTGGTCGGCGAAGATGAGCCCCACCGCCTGTCCCGGGTGCACCTGCGCGGCGTAACTCTGCGGCACCGAGGTGTAGATGCGCAGGCGGTGCGTGTCGGCGACGCGGAACAGGGCGCTGCCCGGCGCCTCGCCCGCGTTGATGAGCGCCCCGACGTCGGTGTTGCGCTGGGTGACGACCCCGTCGAAGGGCGCGACCACGCGCTTGAAGGCCTCGAGCTCCCTGAGGCGTGCCAGGTTGGCGGCGGCCGACTGCTCGGCGGCCGCCTTGGCGGCGGCATCGCCGGCGCGCTCGTCGGCGTCCTGCTTGGAGACCGATTCGGTGGCGAGCAGCCCCTGCCAGCGCTCGTTGGTGGTGCGGGCCAGCTCGTAGTTGGCGCGCGCGGTGGCGAGGTCGGCCTCGGCCTGACGCAGCTGCTGGTCGACCTCGGGCGCGTCGATCTCCGCGAGCAGCTGACCCTTTTTCACGCTGGCGCCGATGTCCGTATGCCAGGTGCGCAGGTACCCGCTGGTGCGTGCGTAGATCGGCGCCTCGTAGAACGCCTGTACCGTGCCGGGCAGCACCAGCAGGTCCGAGCCGGGACCGCGGCTCGGGTGCGCGGTCGCGACGGTGAACACCGCGGCGTCGGTGGCGCCATGCTCGAGGCCGATGCGGGCGTAGAGGCGGCTCAAGATTCCCCAGGCGGCGAGCAGCACCGCCACGCCGACCGTGATCATCACGTAGCGCCGGATGCGCGGGTCGTGGGCCGGGGAGGGCGTGGGGGACATCTCAGGCATCGGGGGCTCCGGGGACGTGCGCCGCGGCGAGCCGTCCGTGGATCAGTGTAAACACGGTCGGCACGAAAAACAGCGTCGCCACGGTGGCGAACACCAGGCCGCCGATCACGGCCCGGCCGAGCGGGGCATTCTGCTCGCCGCCCTCGCCGAGGCCGAGCGCCATGGGCACCATGCCGATGATCATCGCCAGCGCGGTCATGAGCACCGGGCGGAAGCGCATCACGCCCGCCTGGTGCGCGGCGTGGCGCGCATCGTCGCCGGCGTCCATGCGCTGGCGGGCGAAGCTCACCACCAGCACGCTGTTGGCGGTCGCCACACCCATGCACATGATGGCCCCGGTGAGCGCCGGCACGCTCACCGGCGTGTGCGTGAGGAACAGCATCCAGACGATGCCGGCGAGAGCTGCGGGCAGGGCGGTGATGATGATGAAGGGGTCGAGCCATGACTGGAAGTTGATGACGATGAGCAGGTACACCAGCACGACCGCACCGGCGAGCCCGATCAGGAGTCCGTTGAAAGACTCGGTCATGGTCGTGACCTGGCCGCGCACCGTGACCTTGGAGCCGTGCGGGAGATCCTGCTTCGTGTCCGCCACCAGCCGGTTGATCTGCGCCGACATGAAGCCCAGATCAATGCCCTGCAGGGCGCCGTAGATGTCGATGACCGGCGTCGCGTCGTAGTGGCTCACCACCGCAGGTCCCGCGCTGCGGTGGAAGCTCGCGAGATTGGCGAGCAGCTGCGCGCCGCTGCCGGTGGCGCCGGGACCGGTGATCGGCGTCGTACCGAGATCCGGGAGCGAGGCGAGGCGGTACTGCGGCGTCTGCGCCGCGACGCTGTACTGCGTGCCGTTCTTCGGGTCGATCCAGAAGGAGGGTGAGGTCTGGAAGCTTCCCGAGAGCGACACCAGCAGGTTCGATGCCACGTCCTGCTCGGTGAGACCAAGGAGTGCCGCCTTGCTGCGGTCGACGACCACGTTGATCTGCGGATAGTCGTAAGCCTGCTGGATGCGCAGATCCGCCGCCCCCGGGATGCCGCGCATGCGCTCGAGCAGCTCGTTGGCGTAGATGCGGTTGCCGTCGACGTTAAAGCCCGCGACCTGCACGTCGACCGGCGCCGGGAGACCGAAGTTCAGGATCTGGCTGACCATGTCCGCCGGCAGGAAGGCGAAGGTGACGCCCGGGAACTCCTGCGGCAGCTTCGCGCGCAGCACCTGCACGAACTCGGCGGTCGGGCGATGCCCCTGGGCAAGATTCACGAACACGTCGGCGTCGCCCGGTCCGACCGGGGCGGAGGTCGAGTAGGTGAGGTTGATGCCGCTGTAGGGCGACGCCGATGTTGTCGACGAGACTGGCGATCTGGGCGCGCGGAATCACCTGGCGGATCGAGGCCTCCACCCGGTCGCAGAGCGCGGCGGTCTCATCGATCCGGATGCCGGTCGGGCCGCGCAGATGCATGAGGATCTGCCCGGCGTCGACGCGCGGGAAAGAAGTCCTGGCCCAGCCCCGGCAGCAAGCGGCTGAACGGGAAGGCGAGCAGTGCCGTCGCCGCCATGGCGCCGAGGAACGGCAGCGAGAAGCGCGGACCGGCGGCGAGCGCGCGGTCGAGCAGGGCGCCGTAGCGGTCGCGCAGCCGCTCGAAGCCCGCGGCGAAGCGCACCTGCAGCCGCGCGAAGGCCCCGGTCGCGTGCGCCGCGGCATGCGGGTCGTGGCGCCGCAGCCAGTACTTGGCGAGCGTCGGCACCAGCGTGCGCGACAGGAGGTACGAAGCCAGCATGGCGAACACCACCGCCTCGGCGAGCGGGATGAAGAGGAAGCGCGCGATGCCGACCAGCATGAACATCGGCACGAACACGATGCAGATCGCCAGCGTCGAGACCAGCGCCGGCAGGGCGATCTCGTGCGCACCCGTCGAGGATCGCGGGCTCGACCTGCTCGCCGTGCTCGAGGTGGTAGTTGATGTTCTCGATGGTGACGGTGGCGTCGTCGACCAGAATCCCGACCGCGAGCGCCAGCCCGCCGAGCGTCATGATGTTGATGGTCTCGCCGAGCCAGGAGAGGCAGGCGATCGAGGCGAGGATCGACAGCGGGATCGAGATGGCGATGATCAGCGTGCTGCGCCAGCTGCCGAGGAACAGCAGGATCATGAGCGCGGTGAGCGCCGCGGCGATCACCGCTTCGCGCACCACACCCTCGATGGCCGAACGCACGAACACCGACTGGTCGCCGACCAGGTCGATATGGAAATCCGCGGGCAGCGCCGCGCGGATCCCCGGCAAGCGCTCCTTGATGTTCTTGATGATGTCGAGCGTCGAGGCGCTGCCGGTCTTGAGGACGCTCATCAGCACGCCCCGATGGCCGTCGCGGCGCACGATGTTGGTCTGCGGCGGGGAGCCGTCGCGCACGTGCGCGACATCGCGCACGTAGACGATGCTGCCGTTGCGGGTCGTGACCGGGAGGTTGTTGAGCTCGTCGATCGTCTGCGGACTCGCGTTCACCTCGACGAAGTACTCGCGATCGCCGATTTTCTGGGTGCCGGCCGGCAGGATCAGGTTCTGGCTGGCGATGGCGTTGGTGACATCGTTTCCCGAGAGACCCTGGGCGCGCAGCGCGTCCGGATCGAGGTCCACCTGCACCTGGCGCTGCAGGCCGCCGTAGGGGTAGGGCATGGAGGCGCCCTGCACGGTGGCGAGCCCGGTGCGGATGATGTTGTTGCCGAGGTCGAAGAGCTCGGCCTCCGAGAGGCTCGGGCTCGAGAGCGCCAGCTGCAGAATCGGGACCGAGGAGGCGTTATACGCGAGGATGTAGGGCGGGTTCGTGCCGGGCGGCGCCTGGCGCAGCGCCGTCTGCGACACGCCGGTGATCTGCGCGAACGACATCTCCTCCCTGGCGTTCGGCTGGAAGAAGTACTTGACCACCGAGGTGCCCGAGAGCGACTGCGACTCGGTATGCGCGACGTCGTTGACGGTGGTCTGCGCGTTGCGCTCGGAGCCGAGCACCAGGCGGGTCGCCATCTCCTCGGGTGACAGCCCCGTGTAGCGCCAGATCACTCCGACCACCGGGATATTGATGTTCGGGAAGATGTCGGTGGGCGTGCGCAGGATGGCGAACACCCCGAGCAGGAGGATCACGATCGCGAGGACGATGAAGGTATAGGGGCGCCTGAGCGCCAGATTGACGATCCACATCGGGGCCGCACACTACCCCATGGGGGGGCGTCGGCACACCCCCCTTGAGGAGAGGTGCGGGGGCGCGGGCGTGGCAGGCCCGCGCGCTCTCTTACAATCGTTTACTGGTCCGGCCAGGACGCCGCCGGACTCCGGGTCGCGCTCGCCGGGGGATGGTGGAAGGAGCCGCTGCCCAGGTGACCGTCAGGGCGTCGACTGCGCGATGCGCAGCATCGCCGCGAGGCTCTTCTCGACGTCGGCATCGGCGGTCGCCCAGCTGCTCACGCTGATGCGCATGGCGGTGCGACCCTGCCACACGGTGGTGCCGCACCAGCAGGTGCCGTCCTCCTGCACTGCCGCCGCCACCCGCCGGGTCCGTTCGGCGTCGCCGAACACCACCACGACCTGGTTGAGGACGACCTCGTTCGCCACCTCGTAGCCGGCGGCCGCAAGTCCCGCGGCGAAGCGTTGCGCCTGGCGGCAGTTGCGCTCGATGAGCTCGCCGAGGCCGTCGCGCCCGAGCGCCCGCAGCGCCGCATACACCGGGATCGCGCGTCCGCGGCGCGATTCCTCGGGCACGAACTCGTGCGGATCGCGCAGCTCGGTGCTGGTGGCGAGGTAGGGCGCGGCCTGCGACGGCGCGGCGAGGCTCATGGCGCTGCGATGTGCGGCCGCGTCGGTGCAGAAGACGATGCCGCAGTCGTAGGGTACGTTGAGCCACTTGTGGCCATCGGTGGCGATCGAGTCGGCCGCGGCGATGCCACGCACCAGATGCGCGCGTTGCGGGGCGGCCGCCGCCCACAGGCCGAAGGCCCCGTCGACGTGCAGCCAGCCGCCGCGGGCATGCGTCAGGGAGGCGATTTCATCCAGCGGATCGAAGCCGCCGCTGTTCACGTTGCCGGCCTGTGCGCACACGATGCAGGGTCCCTTCACCGTAGCGAGGAGCTGCGCGAGGGCGTCGGCGCGCATGCGTCCCTGGCGGTCCGTCGGTACGCGGCGCAGCCGGCTCGCGCCCAGCCCCAGCATGCGCAGCGCGAGGAAGATGGTGTAATGCGCCTCCTCGCTCACCAGCACGTCGATCGGCGGCGCACCGAACAATCCCTGCGCCTCGACGTCCCAGCCGGCGTTGCGCAGCACGCGGTGCCGCGCGGCGGCGAGCCCGGTGAAGCTCGCCATCTGACACCCCGTCACGAAGCCGACCGTGGTTGCAGGCGAGAGTCCCGCGAGCTCGCACAGCCAGCCCGCGGTCACCGTCTCGACGGCGGCCACCAGGGGCGAGGTCGCGTAGAGGCCGCCGTTCTGGTCCCAGGCGCTGACCAGCCAGTCGGCAGCGAGTGCTGCCGGCGTGCTGCTGCCGATCACGAAGCCGAAGAAGCGCGGTCCGGCGCTCGCCACCGAGCCGAGCGCCGCGATCTGCGCCAGCGAGTCGATGACCGCGGCGGCGCTCTCGCCGGCGTCGGTGAGGGCAACGGCGAGCGCGCGTTCGAGCTCGGCGGGGGAGAGGAGCGCCCGCACCTTGCGCTCGCCCACCGTCTCGCGATAGTCCGCCGCGAGGCGGGCGGTACGTTCGAGCAGCTGTCGCGTCGAGAGGTCGGTCATGGGTCCTCCTGCCGCCAAACTAGCGCGACCTGAGGTGCGCGGCCACGCACGCACGCTTTCCCGGGTGCCGGACTGTGCGCGCGATGGCCGGTACAGCCCGGCTGAGCCGCGATCAGTTACTTCGCCGGGGCGGGCGGGTCCTCACGCGGGGATGGTGCGGAGTCAGCCGCACCTGCCGCCGCGACTGCGAGCGCGCCGCCGCAGGCCAGCAGGACGCTCAGCCTCGGACGCACCCGCAGCCCTCGAGGCTGGCGCACTCCTCAGGCGTAGTAGTCGCTCGCGACCGTCTCGTCCACTCGCTTCGCGCGCATCGCGTTGAACACCAGTGTCAGCACGACCGCGATCGCGAAATTCAGCAGCAGCGTGTAGAAGGCGGTGTAGCCCGGCAGCAGGAACCCGCCGAGCTTCAGCGGATAGGCGGGCTTCAGGTCCTGCGAGATCGCCATCGCGGTACCGGCGTAGGTGCCGACCGCCCAGCCGATGAGCAGCGCCCAGTCGTTGAACCAGCGCGTGTAGGCACCGAATACCACGGCAGGCAGGGTCTGGATGATCCAGATGCCGCCGAGCAGCTGCAGGTAGATGGCGTACTTGGTGGGCACGAACAGGATGAACACCAGCGCGCCCACCTTCACCACCAGCGACACCCACTTGGCGAGCTGTGCCTCCTGCTTCGGCGTGGCGTTGCGGTTGATGAACTCGCAATGAATGTTGCGCGTGTAGAGGCTCGCCGCGGCGATCGACATGATGGCCGCCGGCACCAGGGCGCCGATCGCGATCGCCGCGAAGGCCACGCCGACGAACCACGACGGGAAGCTGTGCAGGAACAGGGCCGGTACCGCGTAGTTGTTGCCGAATTGCTTGAACCCTTCCGCGAACTCCGGGAGCTTGGACACGCCCGCGGCGATGGCGAAGAAGCCGACCAGCGCCAGCAACCCCAGCATGAACGAGTAGCCCGGCAGGAGCGCGGCGTTGCGCCGCACGGCGCGGCCGCTGCTCGCGCTGAGGATCGCGGTGAGGGAATGCGGATACAGCAGCAACGCAAGCGCCGAGCCGAGCGCGAGCGTCGCGTAGGCGCCGTAGGCGCCGGTGGTGCCGGCCCCCGGGACCGCCAGCAGCACCTTGGCGTGCGGCACGGCCGCGAAGATCTTGCCGAAGCCGCCGAGCTGCATCGGGATGACGATGACCGCCGCGAAGGCGGTGATGTAGATGAGGATGTCCTTGACGATGGCGATCGAGGCGGGCGCGCGCAGCCCGCTCGAGTAGGTGAAGGCCGCGAGGATCACGAAGGCGATGATGAGCGGCAGGTCGGCCGCGAGGCCGCTCCCGTAGACACCGAGGCCGGCGAGCACCACCTGCAGTCCCACGAGCTGCAGCGCGATGTAGGGCATGGTCGCCACGATCCCCGTGACCGTGATCGCGAGCGCCAGCCAGCGATTGCCGTAGCGGCCGCGCACGAAATCGCCCGCCGTGATGTAGCCGTGCTTGTGGCACACCTGCCAGAGCCGCGGGAACACCAGGAAAAGCAGCGGGTAGACGACGATCGTGTAGGGGACGGCGAAGAAGGCCACCGCACCGGCGCCGAAGGCGAGGGCCGGCACGGCGATGAACGTATAGGCCGTGTAGAGGTCGCCGCCGACCAGGAACCACGTGATCAGCGTGCCGAAGCGCCGTCCGCCGAGTCCCCACTCGTGCAGCTGGTCGAGATCGCCCTTGCGCCAGCGCGCCGCGGCGAAGCCGAGCCAGGTGATGAAAGCGAACAGCAGCACGAAAATGCTGAGAGCCACCCAGTTCACGTCGTGCATGTCAGATCCCCGTTGTTGTTCTGCATTGCGCGTGCGCGGCGGGGCTTGCGCCCCGCCGGCCGCGTGTTACCGCTGCGTGACCAGGTAGACGAACGCGGTGATTACCGCGGACAGCAGCACCCACGCGAGCTGATACCAGTAGAAGAACGGCATCCCGAGCCAGGCGGGCTCGGCCGAGTTGTAGAACGGCGGCCACAGTACCGCGGCCCACTGGACCAGGAACAGCAGGTACCACCAGCTCCAGCGCTCACCGCGCTCGCCGCGCTTGTCGACAGCAGTATTCATCGCGCGTACTCCTCACACATTGGGCTCGCTCACTGCACGTGCCGGTCTTTGGTCTCCGGCAGGAAGAAGAAGCCGATGACCAGCGTCATGAGCGAAACGATGATCGGATAGCGCAGCCCGTAGTACATGTTACCGGTCAGGGCGACCAGCGCGAATGAGATCGCGGGCAGGAAGCCACCGAACCAGCCGTTGCCGATGTGATAGGGGAGCGACATCGAGGTATAGCGGATCTTCGCCGGGAAGAGCTCGACCAGCCATGCCGCGATCGGTCCGTACACCATGGTCACGTAGACGACCAGGATCACGAGCAGCAGCAGCACCATCCCGTAGTTGATCTGCGCCGGATCGGCTTTGGTCGGGTAGCCGGCTTCCTTGAGCTTGCCGCTCAGCGCCTTGTTGAAGGCGCCGCTCGCCTCCTTGAAATCCGCCGCGGACATCATCCTGCCCTCGACCGATGCAAGCGCGGTCGTGCCGATACGCACCGTGGCGACAGTCCCCGCGGGCGCGGCCTCGTTCGAGTAGGGCACGCCGGCCTTCGCGAGTGCCGCCTTCGCCACGTCGCACGACTCGCGGAAGGTCTTTTTGCCGACCGGGTCGAACTGGAAGGTACAGGCGTTGGGATCGGCCACCACCGTGACCGGGGAAGCCGCGACCGCGCTCTCGATCGCCGGGTTCGCATAATGCGTGAGGCCCTCGAAGATCGGCACGTAGGTGACCGCCGCCAGCAGACAGCCCGCGAGGACGATGCCCTTGCGGCCGATTCGATCGGACAGCCAGCCAAAAAGAATGAAGCACGGTGTAGCGATCACCAGCGCCGCGGCGATCAGGTAGCTCGCCGTCTTGACGTCGACCTTGAGGACCTGCTGCAGGAAGTAGAGCGCGTAGAACTGTCCGCCGTACCATACGACCGCCTGGCCGGCGGTCGCGCCGAACAGCGCCAGGATGACGATCTTGAGGTTGTCCCAGCGGGCAAAGGACTCGGTGAGCGGCGCCTTGGAGAGCGTGGCTCCCGCCTTCATCTCCAGGAACACCGGCGACTCGGCGAGCTGCATGCGGATGTACACCGACACCGCCAGCAGGATCGCGGACGCGAGGAACGGGATGCGCCATCCCCAGGTGTCGAAGTCATCGCCCAGCAGCATGCGGGTGAAGAGGATCACGAGCAGGCTCAGGAACAGGCCGAGCGTCGCCGTGGTCTGGATCCAGCTGGTGTAAAGGCCGCGCTTGCCGAAGGGGGCATGCTCGGCCACGTAAGTCGCCGCACCCCCGTACTCGCCGCCGAGCGCCAGCCCCTGCAGAAGCCGCAGCGCGATCAGCAGCGCCGGGGCAAGCAGCCCCACGGAGGAGTAGCTCGGCAGCACGCCGATGAGAAAGGTGCCCATGCCCATGATCACGATCGTGATCAGGAAGGTGTATTTGCGGCCCACCATGTCGCCGATTCGCCCGAATACCAGCGCACCGAACGGACGCACAAAGAAGCCGGCGGCAAAGGCCAGCAGCGCGAAGATGAAGCCTGTGGTCTGGTTCACGCCGCTGAAGAACTGCTTGGTCATGATCGCGGCCAGCGAGCCGTACAGGTAGAAGTCGTACCACTCGAACACCGTGCCGAGACTCGAGGCAAATATGACGCGGCGGTGCGCCCTGTCGATCCCGGATTCGAGGGGCAGATTGGTCGCGGCCATGAGGCGCTCCTTCGAGTGCTGAGTTATCGTTATTCGTACCCGAACCACAGAAACGCTAGCGGCAGCAGTATTCCACACGTGCCGGGCGCCAAGGAAGCCTTGGGGACCCCGGCAGGCCGGAACCGCCTTTTCGGGGGGGCGCGGGGGAGGGCGCCCAGGCCCCGGGGAGGGCGCTTACGAGGAGCTATACCCTCAGCGGCGCGCGCGTCCGAGCGCCGCCAGCTTGCTGTGGGTACGCTCGCTCTCGTCTTCCTCGAGTGCCGGCTGGTTGGCCTGCGACTGCTTCACCAGCGCCACGAACTTGTCCGCGCTCAGCGCCGGGCTGAAATAGAACCCCTGGTACTGGTCGCAGCCGAGGTCGGCGAGGAGGGAGAGCTGCTCGGAGGTCTCGACGCCCTCGGCGATCACCTTGAGATGCAGGCTGTGCGCGAGCGAGATGATCGCGCGCACGATCGAGGCGTCTTCCGAGCGGCGCGTCATCTCCTCGACGAAGCAGCGGTCGATCTTCAGCTTGTCGATCGGGAAGCGGCGCAGGTAACTCATGCTCGAGTAGCCGGTGCCGAAGTCATCGACCGAGACCAGCACGCCCATGCTGCTGATCGCCTCGAGGATGAGGATCGACTCCTCGGCATCGCTCATCACCGCGCTCTCGGTGAGCTCGACCTCGAGCAGCTGCGGGTCGAGCTCGGCCGCATCGATCGCGCGGCGGATCTGGTCGACCAGGTTGGTGAGGCGGAACTGCGAGGGCGCCAGATTCACCGCGACGCGCAGCCGCGGCAGTCCCGCATCCTGCCATGACTTGGCCTGGCGGCAGGCCTCATGCAGTACCCATTCGCCGATGTCATCGAGCAGCCCGCAGTCATCCGCTATGCCGATGAAGTCGGCGGGCGGCAGCAGGCCCCGCTCGGGATGGCGCCAGCGGATGAGGGCTTCGGCGCTGTTGATACGCCCGGTCGCGGTATCGACCTTCGGCTGGTAGTGAAGCTCGAACTGTCCGCCGTGCAGCGCCGCATGCAGCTCGCTCTCGAGGCGCACGCGCTCCTGCGTGCCGGCGCTCATGCCCTCGGCATAGCACTGCACGTTGTTGCGGCCGCGCTCCTTGGCGCTGTACATGGCGGCGTCGGCGTGGGCGAGCAGCGTGTCGACGGTGCGGCCGTCGTGCGGGTAGAACGCCATGCCGATGCTCGGGGAGATGTGCACGTCGATGCCGAGCAGGCGCATCGAGGGCTCCATCAGCTGAATCACGCGCCGCGCGACCGCCAGCGCCTCGGACTGGGTGATCGGCGGAGCGAGCAGGATCACGAACTCATCGCCGCCGAGGCGCGCGGTCGTGTCGACCGAGCGCACCGCGCTCTTCAGGCGCTGTGCGACCTCGCGCAGCAGCTCGTCCCCGGCGCGGTGGCCGAGTGAGTCGTTGATCACCTTGAAGCGGTCGAGATCGATGACCAGCACGGCAAACTCGTGCGACTGGCGGTCCGACTGGGCGATCGTCTGCGTGATGCGGTCATCGAGCAGCAGGCGGTTGGGGAGCCCGGTCAGGGCATCGTGCGAGGCGAGGTGGCGGAGCTTGCGGTTGGCGGCCTCGAGCCCGCGGGTACGGTCGGTGACCACCAGCTCGAGGCTCTCGACGTGCTGCTTGAGCGCGCGTGCGTTGGCCCACTTGCGGCTGAGCGCGCTCGCGCACTGCAGGATCTCGATCGGCTCGAAGGGCTTCTTGACGACGATCAGCTTGTCGGAGTGCCCGAGCCGCGAGAGCAGCTCGAGCCAGTCGTAATCGGTATAGGCGGAGCACACCACCACCTGGATGTCGGGATCGATGCCCCAGAGGTGCTCGATGGTCTCCAGACCGTCCCATCCCGGAGGCATGCGCATGTCGACGAAGGCGACGGAGTAGGGCCGCCCTTCGGCGAGCGCCTCGCGTGCACGCTCGACGCCGTCGCGCCCCTGCATCGCGGAATCGACGTCGAAGGTCGGACGCTCGAAGGTCGGGCGCCGCTCGCCGAACAGCGCGGCCTCGGCCGACGACACCTTGCCCGCCTCCTGGCCTGCGAGAATCTTGCGATAGTCGTCGTGAATCGACGTGTTGTCGTCGATCACCAGGATGCGGTGCGTGAGGACGTCGGACTCACCGCTCATTTGGCCGGCTCCGGCGCGGCGAGCGGCAGTGTCAGCGTGAAGGTGGCGCCCATGCCGGGGCCGGGGCTCTCGGCCCGCAACGTGCCGCCGAGCTCGCGCGCCGCGAGCGCGCTCGAGTGCAGGCCGAAGCCGTGCCCCTCGGCGCGGGTGGTAAAGCCGTAGCTGAAGATGCGGTCGAGGTTCTCGCGCGGAATGCCCACCCCGGTGTCGATCACCGCGACCAGCACCGCGGAGGTCGAGGCGCGCACGCGCACCGTCACGCGCCGCTCGCCGCCACCCTTGGCCTCGGAGCAGGCGTACTTGGCATTGCGGATCACGTTCACGAGGATCTGCAGCACCTTGTGCTTGTCGACCCGCACCGGCGGCACGTCCTCGAAATCGCGCACGATGGTCACGCCGTGGCGGTTGAAGGCGCCCTCGTTCATGCGCAGGCTGTCATCGACCAGCACCCGTACGTCGACCGTGTCGGTTACGCCGCCGAGGCGGGCGTAGCTCTGCTGCATGGCGACGATTTCCTTGATGTGCTCGACGTTGCTGCGCAGCGCCGTGAGCTCGGCGACGGCGGCATCGCGCTCGGCGACCAGCTCGTTGGCGAGCTCGGTCAGGTACGCCGGTACGTGCCGGCCCTTCGGGCCGCTCATGAAGGTCGCGAGGTCCGCGGCGTACTCGGTGAACAGCGCCGCCACCTTGCCGAGGCCGGTGCACTTGGAGCGCTTGATGCGCTCGGAGACCATGCTGGCGGAGACGTTGACGCTGTTGAGGACGTTGCCGACATTGTGCAGCACGTTGGTGGCCACTTCGGCCATGCCGGCCTGGCGCGAGGCAGTCAGCAGCTGCTTGTGCACGCGCTCGAGCTCCTCCTCGGCGTGGCGTCGCTCGCTGATGTCCTGGACCATCGCCAGGGCACCGAGCGGCTGGCCTTCGGGGCCCACGAGGCGCTGCGAGGTCGAGAGGATGGTGCGCAGTGCGCCGTCGGGGCGTACCACCACGTACTCGACGTCCTCGCAGGTTTCGCCGCGCAGTGCCCGCGCCAGCGGCCGCTCCTCGCGCGCCACCGGCGTCTTGCCGTCGGCGGCAAATACTTCGGAAGTAATAGGGTAGGGGTTGCGCGGGCCCGCCTCGCTCTGCCCGGCGATGCCGAACAGCTCGATGGCCGCGCGGTTGTAATGTGTCAGCTGGCCGCGCACGTCGCAGGACAGCAGCGCGAGCGGCAGCTCGCCGACGACCGTGGCGAGCAGCGTCTGGTTCTGCAGCAGCGCCGCTGCCATCTCCTTGCGGTGAGTGATGTCGCGCAGGAACTCGACCGCACACTCGGCTTCGACGCCACCGTTGCTCACCAGAGAAGTCGTGACGCGCACCCATAGCGCGGTGCCGTTACGGCGGATGTAGCGCCGCTCGACGTCGAGGTGGTTGACCTCGCGGTTCCACAGCCGCTCGAGCCCCGCCTTGGTCGCTGCGAGGTCCTCGCCATGAGTCAGGCCCTCGATCGACTCATGACGCAGCTGCTCGACCGTGTAGCCGAGCATCGCGCAGAAAGCGAGGTTGGCGTGGCGAAAGCCGCCGTCGCGATTGGCGAAGGCGATGCCGACCGGGGCCTGCTCGACGGTGTTACGGAACAGCGTATCGACCGTGGGGCGCGCAGCGACCGGCACCCGGAACAATCCGGTGGCTGCGACGTCCGCAGACTCGGGGTCGGTCGCGCCAGAGGGCTTCACAGCCATGCGCGCGGGCTCCGAAGAGCGGCTATTTGTGGGAATACCATGCGCATACGGGGGCTATCGGCAGCAGCGAGCCACTTCCATTGCGGGGACTTAACAAAAACCGGCGAAATTCCACCACGCCGTGCCCTGGCGCACAGCGAACCAGGTCGCAGCTCTGGACCCCGTGTCGTACGAACCGGGTCGCGCCGTCCTCGCGGCGTGACGCGCTGCGCAAACGGCGGCCGTCGCGGGGCGCTGACGCGTCCGCGGGGAGCGGCCACGACAGCGGAGGAGTTTGCCGAGCTCCTTAGTGAGAGGGGGAGACGGGCCCGGAGAGGACAGCCCCGGGGCTGCTGCTGCGGGGCCTCACGCGCCGACAGATATCAAAGTTAACATAATATACATTATGCGCACTAATAGGTGGTGACCAGGACCGCATCCGGCAGTCGCGGCATGACCGCGCCGGTAAAATGAATCCCGAACGCCACGTAGATGATCTCGAAGAGCGTCACGAGGAACCAGAAATAACGGTGGTTGCGGCCGTAGAACTCGCGCAGGTCGAGCCCCGGCGTGGCCTCATCCGGCAGACTCGAGGCGGCTATCAGGAACAGCACGAAGAAAGCACCGACCAGGGCGAGATAGAGGAAGAAATGCCGGACCGAGGTGGCATTGCGGATGCCCCACAGGTCCAACCACATGCCCACGGTTATCACCATGGCGAGCAGCGCCGTGAGCAGCACGAGCGGATCCCAGCGGACCTGCGGCCGGACGCGCATCAGGCGGTGAAAGCTCGCCGCGACGTCCGCGATCGCGAGACCGATCAGGACCGAGAAGAGCCCCAGCGCAAACTCGAAGGCGCGGATTTCAGGTGTCATGGCTCGAACTCGAATAGGAGTCGAGGCTCCTGCCATACATTATGCGCACTAAGGCGGTGGCTGAACCACGTGGCCCGGGGCTGCGGCTTCACTTCACCCCGAATACCGGCAGCGCCCCCGCGTTCTCTATGAAGGTGCATTTCGCGTCCGCGCAGACGCGCTGCTCCATCTCGATGCGCTTGAGCTGCACATACTGCTCGGGAGACAAACCGATCGCCTGCCGGTAGGCGTTGTCCGCCGCGGCGCGCGCCTCCTCGGCGGACTTGCGCTGAATCTCCGCGAGCTTGGTCTGCTGCTCGGTCTGAATTCGCTGCTCCTGAGTCGCCGTCTCGATGCGCTGGTTCTTGATGGCATCCGGCGGATTGGCGCGTCCGACGGTCATGGTGATGACTTTGACGGGCAGGCCCTTTTCCTGGATGAAGGCGACCAGCGCCTGGTGGATCTCCTCATCGATCGCATCGAGCGCCGTCGTGCTGATCGCCGTCTCGTTCATCCCGCGCTTTCTCACCGCCTGGCGCACCATGGTCTTGAACTGCTCTTCCAGATTGTTGCGGTACCAGTCGCGGCCGAAGTTCTTGATGAGCGAAACGGAGTCCGTGACCTGCAGCACCATGATGGCGTGAAAGCTGATCGGCACGCCGTCGGAGGTCATGGTGTCGTGCATCTCGGTCTCGGCCTTCATGGGCTGCATGTAGACGTCCACGCCTTCGGTACTGAGCGCGGCGTAGGTGCGTCCGGGCTTTACCGGCTCGGGATCGACGCCACCATGGCCGAAGAACCAGGGCTTCTCGACCAGCACGACCTCGTGGCCGGCGTCCGGCGCGTACACGCTGCAGCCGCTGAGGAGCGCCGCGAGAGTTACCAGGATGCAGTACTTCATGATTTCACCTGCGGACGATCAGACACGTCGGACCCGACCGCGCCGGGATGCCGCGGCCTTCTCCCGCACCTCCGAGGTGCGCTTACTCGACTGCCGTGAAGACCACCGGCGCGCGTCCCATCTCGCTGATATCCCCGATCATGAGGATCAGGTCGTGGGGCACCCAGAGGTCCATCGGTGGCGCCCCCTCTTCGAGATTGATCGTCAGCTTGGCATACGTGTGGTGGTTCATTTCGACCCGCACGCACGCGAGGATGATTCGCAGGTCGCTGGGCGCTTTGCCGGAGGGCGGCTTTTTCGCGAACGAACGGAACTCGCTGGCCACTTGTGCCGAGAGGTCCGGGCGCAGGCGGACGAAGTAGCTATTGATGGGAGCAGCCATTTCTTCATCCTATAGGCTTTGGGTCTTCATCCTATAGGCTTCGCGGCCCCCCCACCCGGAAGTTGTACGGAGGCGCTAGCTAGCGGGCGGCAATCCCCTGCACCGGGTCGTAGTGCACTTCGACCACGGCCTTGTCACACAGGAACTTCTGCTCCGGCGGCATGGGAAACGTGCTGAAGCCGTGCACGTAGGCCAGGGATTGCGTGCGAACGTGATAGGCCTTGGCGATGCGTGCCGCGGTGTCCTCAGAGTCCAGATCCTTGCGGATCAGGACCCAGCCTCCCTGGTAGCCGCCCGAGTCGGTGCCGACGACCTTGGCGGGATTGCGGCACATCGCAGGTCGATGCGATGCGCAACCGCAGCTCAGTGCTGCAATCCCCGCGACCATGAGCACCCGCGCTAATTCTCTGCGATGCACGTTTCTGAGTCTCCGGAGGAAGTCCGGCCGCCATCTTCAGCGCAGCGGCACGGAGCAGTCTTGCGCGCCACGTGGGTTCTGCGGGAGCGATCACATTCCCGCCGCGGTGCACCATGAAGCGATGTGGTCCGACCGGTGACGCTTGAGTCCGATGTAACAAAATATTGACTTGAGCTCGGCCGGCACTCTAGCGTCGTGTCTCAGCGTGGCTTCAGACCACGCATGGGGGTCAGCGGGAATGAAACCAACAATGTCTCTCGGCCGTGCTCTCGTCCTGGCAGTCGTGGTGAGCGGCGCTGCGCTCGCGAGCGGGTGTTCGCTCACGGCGCCCCGCTACACCGCCTCGCTCGACAACGTACAGAAGCTCAAGGATGGCGGGATCGCGCCCACTAAGGTCGGCGCGTTCAAGTCGGATCCCGGGAAGGACAATCCCACGGCCATCTCGATACGCGGCTCCTCGCTCGCCTCTCCGTACAGCAACTCCTACGCTGACTACCTGGCCGAATCGCTCAAGCAGGAGCTTTCGATGGCCGGAAAGCTCGCGCCCGACGCGCAGATCGAGGTGACCGGAGCCCTGCAGAGAAACGACATCAGCATTCCACCGGTCGGCTCGGGCAGCGGAGACATCACCGCACGTTTCATCGTCACGCGTGCGGGTGCCGTCCGTTATGACCAGGTGAAGACCATTCACGACGAGTGGGAGTCTTCCTTCGTCGGTGCGATTGCCATCCCGCGCGCGCAGGAGCAATACCCGATCCTGGTCCAGAAGCTCCTGGCGGCGGTCTACGCCGACCCAGCCTTTATCCAGGCCTTGAAGTAGCGTCGGCCCCCGGGGATCACGCACATGAAGAACTATCGATCCATCCTCGCCTCATTCGTCAGCCTGTACATGGCAGGCTGTGCCCATCCGATGAACATCCGGCCCGACATCCAGTCGCTCCGGCCGGCGTCGACTCAGATTCAGAAGAATGTCGGGCTCTACGTCTCGCCCGCGAACCACGCCCTCGAGGTGACCACCGATGGCGGCGGTGGAGACAAGGTGAGATACCACCCGTATGCCGACATGGAGACGGGGCTTTACAAGGCTCTGGGCAACGTATTCGCGAGCGTCACCGTCGTGAATTCACCCCACGACGCGGGTGCCATCGCCCAGCATTCGCTCAACTACGTCATCGAGCCCACGATCACCACGAGCTCCTCATCGAGTGGAATCTTCACCTGGATGGCCACCGACTTTACGGTGACGGTGACCTGCAGGGTGAGCGATGCCGACGGCAAGGACGTCACCGCCGTGTCCGCGACCGGAGTCGGCAAGGCGGACTCCGCCGAAGTGAGACACGACTTCTCCGTCGCCGGTGAGCGCGCATCGCAGGACGCTCTGCAGAAGCTCCAGGCGGCATTCCTGCAGGCTCAGGGGCTGAAGTAACGTCCCGCGGGGATCACTCGACCGCTGCGTACAACTGCCGCGTGATATCGGCGATCAGCGCCGCGCTCTCCCTGGGATCGGCGATACCGCGGGTCAGGATCACCAGCACGAAGGGCCTGGGCGCGTACACGATCGCCGCGTCGTGCTGGATCTTCGTGATCTCGCCCGTCTTGTGGGCGACGCGCGTGCCCGCGGGGAGTCCGGCGGGAATTCCGTCGTTGAAGGTCTGCCGCTCGAGAATCGCGACCATCGCCCGTGAGGACTCGGCGTCCACGGCCCGGCCGGCGGCGATCGCCGTCATGAGCGTCAGCAACGCCCGCGCCGTCGTCGTGTTGTTGAGCCCCTGCTGGAAGGCCTTCGAGTCCTCGACGCCGCGCAGCACCTGCATGCCGTCGGCCCCGAGCGCGTGAACTCCACCCTGGATGTTGGCGATGCCGAGGCGCTCGATGAGGAGGTTGGTCGCGAGATTGCTGCTCACGGTGATCATGAGCTCGGCGAGCTGTGCGAGCGTGCGCGAGCCGCCCACCGCCCGATAGAGATCCGCTTCCGAATCGTCGTTCGCGTCGAGGTGGTAGGGAGAGCCGTCGACGAGGCTCGGGAACTCATTCCTTATCAGGAGGGGGTCCTCGAGGCGCAGCCGGCCGGCGCGCGCCTGCCGGAAGAGCTCGATCAGCACCGGCACCTTCATGGTGCTGGCCGCATGAAACGACTCATCGCCGTGCAGCAACCAGTTCGAGCTCCCGTCCAACATCTCAAAGCCCACGGCTACGTCCGCGTGCCCGTGGGCGCTCGCGGCCTCGATGGACGCCGCCGCTGCGGCCATCCGGGAGTCGGACGGCGCAGCGAGACCTGGCGGGCTGCCCGCGAGCAGCACCACCAGAAGACCCACTCGAGCAGGCTGCCGCGAGCCTCTCATCGCACCGGAACCTCCCCCGCGCCCGCGAGTCCTTATACATCAGGCGGGATACCGCGCCAGGGGAGTCTGCCTGATGCGAGCCACGTTGTTGCTGCTGGCCTTGAGTGTGAGCGGTGCCGGCCCTGCCCTCGCCGATGACCCGACCGTCTATCTCGACGGGCCCTCCGACCTGGCGCGGCTGCGCCAGGCGAACCCGGGTCACTATGCCCGCGCCGAGCGCATTCTTGCGCAGGCCAACCAGCTGTGCCGGCCTGGTACCGGGCGGCTCGAAGAGGTCGCCGGCGCCAGCGACCTGCGCTGCGAGAGCGCCCTGCTGCGCACCAGCAACCCACCCAAGAGGGAGATCCGCTTCCGGCTGGATGCGGTTCGCTACGTCGCGCTGGTGACGCTCACCGACGACCCGCCGCGCCTGATGCCGGCGCGCCGGGGCTTTTTGGCGCCTTATGGTGAGTCGCGCTGACCGCCCGTAACCCCCCCGCAACCGTCCGTCGGAGCGGGCGGCCGATGTGACGCATTACCGGTTTGCGGACCTCTGTTCTCCATTAAATTGCCGCCGCATGAAGCGGCAAACAGGTTTCACCCTCACCGAGTTGCTGGTCGTGACCGCGATCGTCGCGATCCTGCTCGGCATCGGCGTTCCCTCGTACAAGTACATCACCTACTCCTACCGCATGTCCGCGGAGCTCAACTCGCTGGTGGGTGACCTGATGTATGCGCGCGCCGAGGCGATCAAGGAAGGGCAGCCCGTCGCAATCTGCGCCTCGACCGACGGGCTCACCTGTTCAGGTGCCACGTCCTGGCAGGGCGGCTGGATCGTGTTCCCGGACCCGGCCGGTAACGGTGCGGCGGATGTCCCCGGCTCGATCCTGCACGTGCAGCAGACCTTCACCGGCACCGACACGCTCACTTCGCCGAACAATCCGGTGAGCTCGGTTCTCTTCAACCGCGAGGGTTTCGCGCAGGGCAACGCCGGCGCCGGGTTCGCGGCCACGCAGTACGACTTGAAGGACGCGACGGCCAACAACCAGTGGACGCGCTGCATCTCGATCTCGGCCCAGGGAATGATCCAAATCGAGTCGGCGGCCGTGCCGACCGCCAACTTCCCGGGGGCTTGCCCGTGAGCCGACTCATCCGCCAGCGCCCCGCGCAACCGCGCGCCACGCGCGGCTTCAGCCTCGTCGAGATCATGGTGGCGGTCGTCGTGATCTGCGTAGGCCTCCTCGGCATCGCCAAGATGCAGGCACTCGCGGTCTCGAGCACCACCACGGCGCGACTGCGGGCGATGGCGGCCTTCCAGGCCGCGAGCCTTGCCGCGATCATGCATTCGAACCGCGACTACTGGGCGAGCGCCGCCGCGGTCGCCAACTCGCCCACGACCATCGTCATTCCGGCGGGGGTCGGCGCCGCCGGAATCACCATCACGCCGGCCGGCTTTGCGCAGGCCAACACCGCTTGCATCGTCACCACCGTCTCGGCCGTACCGGCCTGCACGGGCGACGGCGGCCTGAAGCTCGCGGGCATGGACGTCACCCGCTGGAGCCAGGGAATGCTCGGGCTGCTGCCGAATCTCACGACGACGATCAACTGTCAGGGCGCGATTCAGCCGCCGAGCTGCACCATCCAGATGCAGTGGACCGAGCAGACCGGCACCATCAACTCCTCGGAGACCTCCGTGGCGGTCACCTCGGTGGCCGCCGGCGGGCTCTTCGACTACTACACGGTGTACGTCGCGCCATGAATACGCGGCGTACTGCCCTCACGGCCTCGCGGCGCGCTGCACGCGGCTTCACGCTCGTCGAGCTGATGGTGACTATCTCCATCGCGCTGTTCCTGCTCGGGGGTCTCGTCACCATCCTGCAGACGGTGCGCCGCACCTACGCCAGTCAGCAGGCCCAGGTGCAGCTGCAGGATCAGCAGCGCTTCGCCGTCACGCTGCTCACCGACGTCATCCAGTCGGGCGGCTACTTCGACAATCCGACCGGCGACACCATCCTCAGCGCTCTGCCCGCGGTCGCCCCCAACTTCGGCTCGGGTCAGGCGTTCTTCGGCACCCAGGGCGGAGCAGCGGCGCCGGCCCCCGGTGACGCCATCTATATCCGTTTCCGCACCGCCCCCGGCGACGGAATCATCAACTGCTCGGGCAGCTCGAACGCGGCTGGCGTCGATCAGGTATACACCAACCGGTTCTACGTGAACCCCGGGACCGGCCAGCTGATGTGCGTGCTCACCACCGGCGGGGCGGCGGCCGCGCCGGTGCCGCTGGTGAGCGGTGTGGTGAACCTGCAGGTCTACTACGGCGTGAAGCGCGCTGTTCCGGCGAGCGACTACAACGTCGACACCTACGAGCAGGCGAATGCCATGCAGGCGAGCGACTGGGACCAGATCAGCTCGGTGCGCGTCATCGTGACCTTCTTAAACCCGCTGTGGGGCACTGCGAACCAGCCGGTGGCCACGCAGCAATACATCACTTTCGAGCGGGTCATCCAGGTCATGTCCCGCGCAGGGGATTACACGTGATCAAGGTGTTCACGACCCGGCAGGGCTTGCGAGCCGCGCGCGCGCAGCGCGGCGTGGCGCTCGTCTCCGCGCTGCTGCTGCTCATCATCATCACGATCCTGGCGCTCAGCATGTTCCGCAGCTTCCCGACCCAGGAGAAGATCGCCGGCAACGTGCGCGAGAAGGAGCGTGCCTTTCACGCCGCCAACAGCGCCCTGCAGTACGCCGAGTACTGGCTGATGGCGGGCAACAACATCGCCAACGGCGACGTCGTCTGCGGCGCGCAGGCGACGCTGCTCAACGGCAATCTACTCGAGGGGCAGATCTGCTCGAACCCGCTCTATACCTTCCCGCCGGCGGCGGCCGGTCTCGTCCCCAGCGTGAGCTCTATCCCGTGGGCAGTCGGCGGGGCCCCGGTCGGCATCCAGTACACGCCGAGCGGCATGACGGTCGCCGGCGCCGGCGTACCGCTCGCGACCGCCAACAACGATACGACCTACGCGTCTGCTCCTGTTTACTACATCGCGGACCTCGGCGCGGCCGGTGACGGCCAGGGCGAGGCCTATCAGATTGACGCCTACGCTTACGCCGGCTCGACCAGCACGGTCGCGGTCGTCGAGAGCGTGTACGAAGTTGCCCAGGGCGTCGTTAACCGGACGGGTGAATAAATGAACCGCAATCGCTTCATGACCGCTGTCATCGCGCTCGCCGCCCTGATGCTGCCGCTCGCAGCATCGGCGCAGACGACCGTCAGCGAGGACTTCACCGGTACCACCACCACCAACAGCTGGTACTTCTTCAACGGCGCCTGCCTTACGGCCGGCGGGTCGGTCGGCTCCGAGCCATCCGGCGGCACCGGCGGCCATTTGCCTGGCTGCACGACCATCGGCATCGGCGGCAGCGGGTCGCTCTACTACAATGAGAACCTCGTCGGCGGCTACAACGGCGCCTCGGGCAACGCGCAGACACTGCCGGACCCCGCGGGCCACGGCGCGCTGCGCTTCACCAACGGCAACCTGGCCGGCAATGGCGCCGCCGGCAGTGCCGGCGGCCTGCACCAGAACGGCGGCATCGTCTCGGCGACCCCCTTCCCCACCGGCCAGGGCATCTCGGTCACGTTCAAGACCGTGACCTATCGCGGCGACGGTGGCGGCTCCTCCGACCACGACGGCGCCGACGGCATGAGCTTCTTCCTCATGGACGCGAGCCAGCTGAACACCGCCACCATCACCGGCGTGTCGAGCGGCGACGGCAACGGCCTCGGCTCCTGGGGCGGCAGTCTCGGCTATAGCTGCTCGAACTCGAACTCCCCGTATAACGGCCTCAACGGCGGCTACATGGGTCTCGGCATCGATGAGTTCGGTAACTTCCTCAACGGTACGACCAACACCCTCGCCGAGAGCGGCACCACCGCGAGCGGTGACAACACCGCGAGCGGCGGCGGCTACAAGGCCCCCCGCATCGGCATGCGCGGCGCCGGCAACGTGGCGTGGAACGCGCTCACCGGCGCCTACGGCACCAACCCGGCCAACCCGGCTGCGCCCTACTACCCGGGATCTCTCGCGACCTCGTGCCTGAACGGCGGCGGCACCTACAACGCCACCAGCGGCGTGTGCGAGACCTGCGCGGCCGGCACCACCTACAACCCGGTCGCCAACAAGTGCGAGAAGTGCACCACCGGCACCTATCTGCTCGCCACCAACAACTGCACCAGCTGTCCCGCGGGCCAGACCTACGACGCCACGACCAACACCTGTCAGAGCTGCTCGAGCGGCTCGTACGACGCCGCCACCAACAACTGCACCAGCTGTCCCGCGGGCCAGACCTACGATTCGACCACCCAGACCTGCCAGAGCTGTCCTGCGGGCCAGACCTACAACGCGACCAACAATGATTGCGAGATCTGCTCGAGCGGCAGCTACGTATCGGGCACCGGGACCTGCTCGAGCTGCCCCGGCGGTCTCACCTGGAACTCGAGTAGCAATCAGTGCGAGAGCTGCGCGAGCGGCACCTACAACTCGGGCACCAACACCTGCTGGGGCGCGTGCACGACCGGCACCTGGAACGGCACCGCCGACAAGTGCGAGACCTGCGCCGGCGGCTACGCATTGGACCCGACTCTGATCGCGTCCGGGGAGTGCTACAAGTGCGGTGGCACCAAGGTCTATGTGGGTGTCCAGGGAGGCAACCCCGAGTGCTGCCCCAACGGCAACACCTGGAACCCTATCACCAGCAAGTGCAGTGGCGGCACGGCGCCCACGGCGCCTACGGCGACCGCCGCTCCCGGCACCGGCACCACGCTCGCGGCGAGCGGGAGCTCCGGCATCGCGCCGACGACCGGCACGGCGAACTCGAATTCCTCGAACCCCTCGACCACGAATGCACCGAATGCACCGACGTCGACCAATCCAGGCACGGCGAACCCGGACTCCTTCTACGCGGTGCAGAACACCTGCAAGACCGGTAATCTCTTCAACTACGCCATCGCCAACGGCCCCACGGCGGCCGGCGCGGCCAGCCTCTCGAACGCGCTCAACATCGGGCTCGCCTCCGCCAACGTCGGCCCGATCCTCGACTACGGCGCGATCCCGGGCGCTTATTCGGTGCTGCCCGCGGGCACGCTGATCGCGAACGAGAGCGCCATGAGCCGCGGCGCCGCGACGCCGATCTTCTACAACCTGTCGATCTCGCAGAATGGCCTCCTGAGCCTCTCGTACAGCATCAACGGCGGCTCCTACCAGCAGGTCATCAAGTCGCAGAGCATCACCGCCTCCAACGGCCCGCTGCCGTCCAACTTCCTCTTCGGCTTCGCCGGCTCGACCGGCGGCGACAGCAACATCCACGAGATCCTGTGCTTCAAGGCGACGCCGCAGACCACGGCGGCGAGCTCCGCCGGCGCGAGCCAGCGCCAGTCCGCCAAGCTCGAGACGGGCGCGCAGGCCTACTTCGCCTTCTACAACCCGAACGGCTGGATCGGGCGCGTGACCGCGAGCTCGCTCAGCCTCGACTCGTACGGCAACGTCATCGTCGCCAATACGCCGAACTGGGACGCCGACTGCGTCCTGACCGGCGTGGCCGCCACCGACACCTGCGCGACGACCGGCGTTGCCGGCCCGACGGCCGCCCAGGCCCCGACGAGCCGCGTGATCCTCACCTACAACGGCACGGCCGGCATTCCCTTGGAGTACGGCAACCTGACCGCCTCCATGCAGACCACGATCGACGCGGGTGACAACACCAGCGCGCAGTGCAACGCCTCGAACGTCTACCAGGCGTCGGATCGCGTTGCCTATCTGCGCGGCGACCGTTCCTGCGAGATCAACTCGCAGAGCGTCGGACTGTTCCGCGCGCGCGACGCCGTGCTCGGCGATATCATCGACTCGAGCCCGGCGTGGGTCGGGCCGCCCGATGCGCCGTATCCGGCCACCTGGAATGACCGGCTGTACGGCACCGCGACCAATGCCGAGGACGCAGCCGGTGCGCCGACCTACATCCAGTACACCCAGTCCAATGAGTCGCGCCTCAACGTCGTGTACGCGGGCTCCAACGACGGTCTGCTGCACGGCTTCCGCAGCGGCTCCTACAACGCGGACGGCACTTTCTGCTCGACCTCGGGCAACTGCAGCGGCACCGTCACGCCGAACGATGGCATCGAGGTGCTCGCCTACATGCCGCGCGCGGTTTTCAACACCATCCACAACAACGCCAACCCGAGCATCGACTACGCGAACAGCCAGTACGGCCATTCCTTCTTCGTGGACGCGACGCCGGGGACCGGCGACCTGTTCTACGGGAACGCCTGGCACACCTGGGTGGTCGGCGGCCTCGGGCCCGGTGGCCAGGCGATCTACGCCCTCGACGTCACCACGCCAACCAATTTCTCCGAGGCCAACGCGGGGAGCCTCGTGATCGGCGAGTGGACGCCGACGACCATCACCTGCGCGGGTACCACCGGCACCAACAGCGGCGGCAACTGCGGCAACAACCTGGGCAATACCTACGGCACGCCCACGATCCGCCGCCTGCACAACGGCGACTGGGCGGTGATCTTCGGTAACGGCCTCGGCAGCGTGAGCGGCGATGCCGGCATCTACGTCATGACCGTCGACCCGAACACGACCGCCACGACCTTCTACTACCTGAGCACCAACACCGCCGGGCAGTCGAACGGTATCGCCTACGCCTCGCCGGCGGACCTCGACGGTGACCACATCACCGACTACGTCTACGCCGGCGACCTGCTCGGCAACGTGTGGCGCTTCGATCTGACCAGCAACAACCCGGGCAACTGGGCGGTGACGTCCGGGGCGGTCTTCAAGAGCCCTTCCGGCCAGCCGATCACGAGCGCAATCGTGGCCGCCTCCGGGCCGCCCTATGCCGGGATGGCCAACTACCTGGTGCTGCTGTTCGGTACGGGCGAGAAGTTCCCGCTCAGCAACCTGAATCCCGCGAGCTATGCGACCGGGGCACAGACGCTCTACGGCGTGTGGGACTGGAACCTCAGCGCCTGGGACTCCGCCTCGGGCGTGCAGTACGCCTCGCTCACGGCCGCTGCCAGCGGGCTCGGCGGCAACCCCGTGGGTCAGGGGAACCTCGTTCAGCAGGTGGCCACCATCAACGCCGCGACCGGCAACCGCGACATGGCCGCGGCCAATCAGATCTGCTTTACCGGAACCACCCTGTGCGCGTCGGGTACCAACAACAAGTTCGGCTGGTACCTGAACCTTCCCGGCACGCAGGAGCAGATCATCTATAGTCCGGAGCTCGTGCAGCAGGCGCTCACGGTGAACTCCATCGTGCCGGCGGCCAACGACCCGACGTCCTGTGCGATCCCGACCGATACCGGCTTCACGTACGTGCTGTACGCGATGACCGGCGGCGTGATCCAGAACAACGGCTACGGTGTGTTCCTGCCGCCGAGCGAGCTCAACAATCCGAACGTCAACACCAACCCGGCGTACCTGGATGCGAACGCCATCGCCATGCAGACCAACGCGACCGGCAGCTCGTTCATCACCGGCAACAGCTCCGGCACCATGTTCCTGATCTATGAGACCAACCAGGTGCAGGGCGGGAACGGTGCCAACAACGGCAACATCCAGAGCGGCACGCTCGGACTGAACCTGCCGCCGAACACGACCGGCCGCCGCATCAACTGGATCGAGCGGCGCTAACGGAGGAGCTTCATGGAACTGCGCATGGCAAGACGGGACGAGGGGTTCACGCTGATCGAGCTCATGGTCGTGGTGGTGATCGGCGTCATTCTGATCTCGCTCGCGGTCCCCTCGTATATGACCTACGTGCGCCAGTCGCGGCGCACCGAGGCCAAGACGACCCTGCTCGACATCGCCGGGCGCGAGGAGTCCTACTTCAGCACCAACGGGTCGGTGTACACCGCCACGGCCGCCAATCTCGGCTTCGCCGCCTTCGGCGTGCCCTTCGGCAGCGGCTACTATCAGCTCACAGTCTGCTCACCCGCCAGCGGCGGCTGCACGGCGGGCCTCGGGATGCCGAACCCGCCGGCCGCGCCTTCGTACACCATCGTCGCCACACCGGTGGCCGGTACGAGCCAGGCCAACGACACGCAGTGCACCGCCTTCGCGGTCGACTCGACGGGTCAGCAATACGCCACGGGCACGGGTGGAACCGCGTACTGCTGGTCTAATTAATTCGACTAATATCAACTGATTAATAATATAACTTCGCGTGAATTAGATAGAGCCTCCGCCCGCGCGCGCCCCACCTCCAGACGCGCGCGACGGGGTCCTGCATCCAGCTCCCCGCACGCCGCGCCGGCCTGGGCCCGGCGCGCGCAGCCGCGCACTCTCCTCTCGCCTCAGCAGTCCGGTGCGCCTCACCGTCAGCAAATGGTCACGGATTAACCATATTTTTTTCCTAGAGTCTGAGCTATATTTCGAGTGCAGCTGCTTGAGTGTGCTTGGATTCCGATACCGACGGCATAAAAAGAACTAACCGACGCCACCCCCACCGCGGACCTCGCGCACACGAGCCGCATGCACGGGAGGCGTCCCACGAGGTAGTGATGGCCACTACATGGGAACAGCTTGAGGGGGCGGCTCTGTCGCTCGCGCGCTCGGGAGCGATCAAGGATCGGCTCGCCGAGGCGTATCGCAACCATCTGGCGTTCGTCAGGGTGGAGGATCTACCCGAGGTCCTGCGCGAGGAATTCCGCGCCTGTCACGACGCGCTGACGCGCGAGCGACCGCTGCGCGGCGAGGACGCGGTGCGCGCCACGGTGCGCAAGATGTCGGCGAGCGAAGCCGACGAGCTCGCCTGCACGGTGGTGCGGCTGTTCGCGGCGATCGTGCGCGAATACGCGACCGATGCTGCCTACGTCGCCACCTTGCGCGGCAACGGCGCCTCGATCAACGGCGCCGCGCTCAACGGCTATCACCCCCTCGGTAACGGCGCGCGCGCCAAGAACGGCCCCGTACCGCAGGCGATCGCGCTGTAGGGACGGCGCGCCCGGCGCATGCTGGCGCCTGCTGGCGCCTGCTGGCGCCTAGTCGAGCTTGAAGTCGATCGTGTCCCAGCGCGTCGTCTCTTCGTGACGCGCCTGGCGGCGCAGCGCATCCACCAGCGCCCGCTCGTCCCAGTCCACCACCTCGTCGGCGAGATCGAGGATCGCCTTGGGCGCCTCGCGTCCGCCGCCGAACGGCTTCATCAGCACGACGGGGATGTGATTGGCCTGCGCGTACAGCATCTGGAAGGTGAGCAGATCCGGCTGCACGGCATGCAGGCTCGAGAGCGCGATCACCGCCTCGACGGGCGAGATCTGCCGGCGCAGATCCTCGCGCAGCGCTTCCTTGTCGCCGCTCGGGCGCAGGTCCGGGGTGCTGAAGTTCTTGTAGAAGAAATTACGTGCGCTCTCGAGATACTCGAACACGCGCAGATAGTCGTCGCTGTGCTCCCAGGTATGCGTGACGAAGAGGCGTACGGGGTTGGCTTGCGACATCGGCCCCCCTAGTCGCAGGTGGTAACGGACCCAAGTCTCGCATACGGGGTGCGGAGCGCAAGGGCGGGATAGAATGCCACGACTACCCGTGCGCCTGCTCGTCTACAACATCCGCTATGCCACCGGCACCGGCCCGGCCTTCCATCTGCCGCTGCCCGGCGCCGGCTATCTGCGCAGCAACCGCCGCATCCTGAACGGCATCACCGAGTTCATCCGCGGCGAGCAGCCCGACGTCGTCGGTCTGGTCGAGGTGGACACCGGCTCGATCCGCACCGGCATGGTGAACCAGGCCGAGCACATCGCGCGCGAGCTCGGCCACTACTCGACCTTCCAGTGCAAGTACCGCAGCGGCTCGTTCAACACGTTCGTGCCGATCGTGCGCAAGCAGGGCAACGCCTTCCTGCTCGGGCCCGAACGTCGCCGGCGAGCGCTTCCACTACTTCGACACCGGCATCAAGCGCCTCATCATCGAGCTCGAGCTCAGCGAGGTGTGCGTATTCCTGGTGCACCTGTCGGTCAAGTTCCGCCACCGCCAGTACCAGCTGCGCTCGCTGCACGACCTGGTGGTGCAGTCGGCCAAGCCGGTGATCGTCGCCGGCGACTTCAATACCTTCTGGGGCACGCATGAGATCTATCTCTTCATGCGGGCGGCGGGCCTGCGCAGCGCCAACAGCGCCGGCCTCCCCTCCTTCCCGGCGCGCGTGCCGCGCATCGAGCTCGACTTCGTCCTGGTGAGCGCGGGGATCGAAGTGACGGGCTTCCGTGTGCCCGACGTGCGCTTCTCCGATCACCGCCCACTGGTGTGCGATTTCCTCGTGCACTGAAAGCTTCCAATCCCATGACCACCGAAACCGCCCGCAACTGGAGCCTCGAGAAGGACGCCGACGGCCTCGCCTGGCTCACCCTCGACAAGCCCGGCACCTCGGCCAACGTGCTCTCCGGGAGCGTCCTCGCCGAGCTCGACGGACTCCTCGCGACGCTCGAGCAGGCGCCGCCGCGCGCGCTGGTGGTGATCTCCGCCAAGAAGAGCGGCTTCGTCGCCGGCGCCGATATCCGCGAGTTCACCGGCATCACCGACGCCGACAGCGGCTACGGGCTGATCCACCGCGGCCAGCAGGTGCTGAACCGGCTCGCGGCGCTCCCCTGTCCGACCGTCGCGGCCATCCACGGCTTCGCCCTCGGTGGGGGGCTCGAGCTCGCCCTCGCCTGCCGCTATCGCGTGGCGGTGGGCGATGAGCGGCTGTCGCTCGGGCTGCCCGAGGTGCAGCTCGGCATTCATCCCGGTTTCGGCGGCACGGTGCGCAGCGTCCGGTGGCGGGCGTTCGCCCCGCGATGGAGCTGATGCTCACCGGCAGACCGGTGCGCGCCGAGAAGGCATTGCGGCTGGGGCTGGTCGATGCCGCTCACCACCGAGGCGCAACTGCGCGCCACGGCGCGCGCGCTGGTGCTCCGAGGTCCGCCGCCGCGGCGCGCGCCGCTCATCGAGCGGCTGCTCGGCGCAGCGCCCCTGCGTGCGTGGGTGCGCCGCTCACTCATCGCGCAGGTGGCGCGCAAGGCGCCCGCCGAGCACTACCCGGCGCCGTACGCGATCATCGACCTGTGGGCCCGCTACGGGGCACGCGGGCCCGCGGCCTACGAGGCGGAGGCGCGCTCGATCGCGCACCTGTTCACGACGGCGACCTCACGCAACCTGGTGCGGGTGTTCCTGCTGCAGGACCGCCTGAAGAGCGCCGGCGGCAAGAGCCCCGTGGAGATCCGCCACGTGCACGTCGTCGGCGCCGGCGTCATGGGTGGCGACATCGCCGCGTGGTGCGCGCTGCGCGGCTTCAGCGTGACACTGCAGGACCGCGCCAGCGAGTACATCGAGCCCGCGCTCAAGCGCGCCGCCGAGCTCTTCGACAAGCGCGTGCGCGACCCGGCGAAAAAGGCCGCCGACGCCGTGAGCGGCTGCGGGCGGATGTGGCCGGCGACGGGGTGGCACAGGCGGACGTCGTCATCGAGGCGATCTTCGAGAACCTCGACGCCAAGCGCGAGCTGTACGCGCGCCTCGAGCCGCGCATGAAGCCCGGCGCGCTGCTCGCCACCAATACCTCCAGCATCATGCTCGAGCCGCTCGCCGAGCGGCTCGCCGATCCTGCGCGCCTGGTCGGCCTGCATTTCTTCAATCCCGTGGCGCAGATGCCGCTCGTCGAGATCGTGCACTCCGAGCGCACGGCGGCCGCCGCGGTGCAGACCGCCACCGCCTTCGCGCGGCGCCTCGACAAGCTCCCGGTGCCCTGCCGCAGCGCCCCCGGCTTCATGGTGAACCGCGTGCTGACGCCGTATCTGAACGAGGCCATGTATGCGGCCGGGGAAGGCGTGGCGCTGCCCGCCATCGACCGGACGGCGGTGCGCTTCGGCATGCCGATGGGGCCGATCGAGCTGGCCGACGTGGTCGGGCTCGACGTGGCCGCCCACGTCGGCGAGATCATCGCGCGCGAGCTCGGGCGAGCAGTCCCCGCGCTGCCGCGGCTCGCCGCGCTGCTCGCCGCCGGGAAGCTCGGCAAGAAGAGCGGCGCGGGGTTCTATGTCTGGCAGGACGGCAAGGCCGTGAAGGACGCCGCGGCCGGTGCCCCCGCCCCGGAAGACCTCATCGACCGGCTGATCCTGGTGCTGGTCAACGAGTGCGTCGCGTGTCTGCGCGAGCGCGTGGTCGAGGACGCCGATCTCGCCGATGCCGCCGTCCTCTTCGGCACCGGTTTCGCACCCTTCCGCGGCGGGCCGCTCACCTATGCCCGTGCACGCGGGCCGGCCGCCATCGTCGCGCGCCTCGAGGAGCTTGCGGCACGTCACGGTCCGCGCTTCACACCGGATGCCGGCTGGGCGCAGATGACGGGCGGGTGAGAAAACGTGAGGCGCAGCGCGCGCGGGCGGCCGGACGCCCTGTGCTACCATCGAACCGCCGTCGTGCTGCAGCGCTTGCGGGCGCGATGCCATTAACTTAACCGGTCGGCCGCGGGAGCCCATGGCGGAAGAGCGCGAAACCAATGTGCAGGTGCTCAAGGCGTTCGCACCCCTCGACGGGATGAAACGCGAGAACCTGGCTGCGCTCGCGAAGAAGATCACGTTGCGCACGCTCAACTCCGGCCGCCTGATGTTCGACCAGGGCGACACGGACAAGCGCACCTTCTGGCTGGTGAGCGGCACGCTCGAAGTCACCGAGAGCGAGCGCGCCGTCAAGACGCTCCAGGGCGGCACCCCCGAGGCCCGCAATCCCCTCTACCCGCAGCTACCCCGCCGGGTGTCGGCGCGGGCGCGCGGCGACGTCACTTATCTCTCGATCGACAGCGATCTGCTCGATGTCATGATCACCTGGGATCAGACCGGCACCTACGAGGTGGGCGAGCTGCAGACCCAGCTGCAGAGCGCCGGCTCCGATGACTGGATGACGACGCTCCTGCAGACCAAGGCGTTTCACCGCATTCCGCCCGCCAACATCCAGGCGATCTTTCAGCGCCTGCAGCGCACCCCGACCAAGGCCGGGGACGTCGTCATCAAACAGGGTGGCGAGGGCGACTACTTCTACATCATCGTGGAAGGCAAGTGCGCGGTGTCGCGCGAGACGCCGCTCAAGCAGGAAGGCATCCGGCTCGCCGAGCTCGGCGTCGGCGACACCTTCGGCGAAGAGGCCCTGATCGCCGAGGCCAAGCGCAACGCCACCGTGACCATGATCACCGACGGCGTGCTCATGCGTCTGAAGAAGGAAGACTTCCGCGAGCTGATGAACGAGCCGCTGCTGCAGTGGGTGAGCCGCGAGCAGGCGAGCGAGATCGTCGCCAAGGGTGGCCGCTGGCTCGACGTGCGCCTCCCGAGCGAGCACCAGACGCTCGCGGTCGAGGGCGCGCTCAACATTCCCCTCTACCTGATTCGCCTGAAACTCTCGACGCTCGATCCCGCGGTGCCCTACGTCGTCTACTGCGACACCGGGCGGCGCAGCTCCGCGGCCGCCTATCTCATGGTCGAGCGGGGTTTCGACGCCTACGTGCTCACCGGCGGACTCTCCAACGGCAACGCCGCCGCGCCGTCGCGGGTCGCCGCCGCGGCGCCCAGGCCCGCACCGGCACCTAAGCCTCCCGGCCCGAAGTAGTCAGCGGGTGTATCCCGGCGAGTGACTGCCGCCGCCGGTCGCAATCGCGACCGCGCCGAGCAGCACTACGCCGGCGACCAGGGCGGTCGTCTTCCCCGCGCTGACATGCTCCACGTCGATCTGGCGGATATCCCGGAAGGGAAGCTCGACGTGCGAGCCCGCGGCATCGCCGCTGAGCGAGGTCTCGCCCAGCACGGCGACCTTCACGCGATGACTGGCGCCATCCGCGGTGAGCACGCGCACCGTGTCCCCTGCCCGCACGTCGGCGCGGATCCGCTCGGGGGTTGCCATCACGGGGGTGAGCGTCGTACAGGCGGTCGAGAGACACAGCAGGGCCGCTACGAGCGGCGTCGCAATCCGCCTGGCGGTGGTCAGCATCGGCAGGCCCTCCCCTTCAGGCCGAACCGTGGGCCGCTACATGGTGTGCGTGGCCTTGTCGCCCGAGAGGGCGCCGGCCAGGTAGGTCTCGATCTTCTTCTGAGTCTGTCCGCGGTCCTGCTCGCTGAACTGCACGCCGATGCCGGCCGTACGCTTGCCCTGCGCGCCCTTGGGGGTCACCCAGATGACGCGCCCGGCCACGGGGAGCTTCTCGTCCTCGCCCATGAGGTTCAGCAGCATGAACACCTCGTCGCCGAGGCGGTAGTTGCTGTTGGTCGGAATGAAGAGTCCGCCGTTCTTCACGAACGGCATGTAGGCCAGGTACAGCGCGCTCTTGTCCTTGATGGTGAGCGTCAACAGCCCCGGCTTATTCGCGCCCGCTCTCACGGTCCTTTCCCCACCCGTCACATGTACCGGTCGTGCGTTCATCCTTGGCTCCTATGCTGCGACGCCGGCACCCCGCGGTGCAAGTCGCCGTAACAGAGCTTCGAGCGCCAGTGCGCGGTTGAGCGGCACGTCGAGCGCAGTCCTTAACTCCCGGACCTCGTCCAGGAGCCCGAACAGCTCACGTATATTCAAGAACGCCCCGGGCCCTGGCAAGTAGGGGCCACCGCGCACTTCTGGCATTAAGTTGCCCACCGCCGGGCTGCGGCGGATGTGTTCTGTGAGCCAATTCTCAAAGCACCGCAGGCGCAGCGCCGGCTCGTTGCGGGCCCAGCGCTCCGCGGTCGCCACCGGATCGGCCCGGCCGGCCACGATCGCCGCGAGGGTTTCCCGGGTCTCGGCACCGGCCTGCGCGAGGGGCTGCGGGTCGGCCTCGAGGAGCAGCATCGGCGCCTCCCCGATGACCTCGAGCGCTCCGTCCCAGTCCCCCGTTCCCCGCAGCTCGTTGAGCCAGGCGACCGCCTGCGCACGGGTCGGCGCGCGCACCGTGAGCCGCTGGCAGCGGCTCAGGACCGTCGGGGGCAGCCGTGAGGGCTGGCTCGCCACCAGCACGAGGAGCGTGCGCGCGGGCGGCTCCTCGAGCGTCTTCAGGAGCGCGTTGGCGGCGAAGCGGTTCATCGCGTCCGCCGGCGTCACGATGCCGACCTTGTAGCCGCCGGCGTGGCTCGTGAGCGCGAGATCGGCGCTCAGCTCGCGCAGCTGCTCGATGCGGATCTGGCGCGAGTCCTCGAGCGGCGCCACGCGGGTGAGATCGGGATGCTGCCAGGCGAGCGCGCGGCGGCAACCGGTACAGCGCCCGCAGGGCGCGTCCAGGGCGTGCTCGCAGAGCGCGAGACGTGCGGCGAATTGCGCCAGCCAGTCGCCTCCGGCCCCAGGGGCCTCGTGAATGAGGAGCGCGTGCGGCAGACGTCCGGCGCGCGCCGCGGCCGTGAGGGCCGCGGCTTGCGGTGCCAGCCACTGCGGCGCCGGGCCGGTGCTCACGAGAGCGCCTCGAGCAGGCGCTCGATGCGGGCCTCGACCGCAGGCAGCGCCGCGGTGGCATCGAGCACGTGGAAGCGTCGCGGCTCGCGCCGCGCGAGCTCGAGGTAGCCGGCGCGCACCCGCTCGAAGAACGCCACGGTCTCGGCCTCGAAGCGATCGGTCGCACCCCCCTCGCGCGCGCGCGCGCGGCCGAGACCGACGCTCACCGGCAGATCGAGCAGCAGCGTGCAGTCGGGCGCGAGATCGGCGTGGACGGCGGCGGCGAGGGTCTCGATGAGCTGCGCGTCGACGCCGCGGCCGGCCCCCTGGTAAGCGCGCGTCGCGTCGGTGAAGCGGTCGCAGATCACCCACTCGCCGCGCTCGAGCGCCGGGCGGATCACGTTCCTGAGATGGAGCTCCCGCGCGGCGAACATGAGGAGCGTCTCGGCCAGCGGCGAGAGCGGCTCGCTGCCACGCTCGAGCACGATCTGCCGTATCCGCTCGGCGAGCGGCGTACCGCCCGGCTCGCGCGTCAGGCGGCCGGGAATGCCCTGCCGGGTGAGCCAGGCGAGCGCGAACTTGGCGATAGTGGACTTGCCCGCGCCCTCGATCCCCTCGAGCGTGACGAAGCGGCCGGCGCTCATGGATGCGCGGCGCCCGCGGCGGCGGCCCGATGGCCGCGGTTCGAGGCGGCGTGCTGCTGGCGCAGGCGAGCGAGGTAGGCTTGCACCGCGGAATTATGCTCCGCCAGCGTCTTCGAGAAGTGATGCGCCCCGTCGCCGAGCCCGGTCGCGACGAAGTAGAGCTCGCCGGTCTCATCCGGCCGCACCGCCGCCATGAGCGACTCGCGTCCGGGGAGCGCGATCGGTGTCGGCGGCAGTCCTGCGCGCGTGTAGGTGTTGTAAGGCGTATCGGTGAGGAGGTCGCGCGTATGGATCTCGCCGTCGTACTTGGCCCCGAGTCCATAGATCACGGTCGGATCGGACTGTAGCCGCATCCCCTTGCGCAGGCGGCTGACGAACACGCCCGCGATGCGCGCGCGCTCGGTCTTCAGCTGCGCCTCCTTCTCGACCATCGAGGCGAGCGTGAGGGCCTGGTCGGGGCTGTCGAAAGGCAGTCCCGCGGCGCGCGCGCGCCAGGCGGCGGCGAGCGCCTGGCTCATCTTGTCGTAGGCCAGTCCCAGGATCACCGTATCGGCCGTATTCGCCGCAAAGCGATAGGTATCGGGGAAGAAGCGCCCCTCGAAGCCCTCGCCCGGGTGCCCGAGCGCGGCCATCACCTGGGCCGGGGTCTTGCCGGCGAGCGTATGCGTCACGTCGGGCGCGTGCGCGAGGAGGTCGAGGAAGTCACCGAAGGTCGCCCCCTCGACCACCGTGAGCTGCTCGAGCAGCACCTTGCCCTCTGCGAACATGGCGACGATCTCCTCGGGGGTCGCGCGCGCGGGGATCTCGTAGGTGCCCGCCTGTACGCTCGGGTGCTCACCCAGCAGGCGCAGATACCACAGCACCGCACGCGCGTTGTGCACGACGCCCTGAGCCTCGAGGCGCGCGAGCACCGCCCGCACGCTCGCCCCCGGCTCGACCTGGATGCGCGCGGCCGAGACGGCCGGCCCCGGAGTGTTGTACTCGCGCTTGAGCCAGTCGTGCACGAGGGTGGCGGCCACCCCGAGGAGCACCAGCAGCAGCGCCGCGGCGATGGCGACACGGCGCAGCCACCGGTGCACGCGCTCGCTGCGCTCAGCCATCGGTGGCCTCCGCCAGCAGCGGCGCGAGCCGGCGTTGCAGCTCCCGTGTGAGCGGGCCGATCTCGCAGGCCCGTCCATCGAGCTCGCGCACCGGGCGCACACCGATCAGGGCGCTGGTGAGAAAGAGCTCGCGCGCGCCGCTCAGATCCGCGGCTTCGAGCGGCGCCTCCTCGGCGGCGATGCCGGCACGCGCGGCCGCGCGCAATACGACCGCCCGCATGACGCCGGCGACGCCGCAGCGATCGAGAAGCGGGGTGCGCAGGCGTCCGCGGGCGACCAGAAATACGTTGCTCATGACCCCTGAGATCAGTCTGCCGCTCGATGAGAACATCAATGCCTCGGCGATCCCGCCTCCGCTCCATTCACGCCGCGCCTCGACCTGCTCGAGACGGTTCAGATGCTTGAGCCCCGCGAGGTGTGGATTTTCCCCGAGGCGCAGTGCCGCGATGCGCACGCTGACCCCCTCCCGGGCCAGCGTCGGGTCCTCGATCTGCCAGGGGTAGCGCAGCGTCACACGCGTCGGGCGCTCGCCGCCCGCGACGGCGTAGCCGCGCGCCACGGCGGGCCCGCGTGTCAGCAGCACCTTGACCACCGCCCGGTCGGCTTCGCCCGCGACCGCGAGGATCTCACGCCGCAGGACCTCATGCCCCGGAAACCCGATGCCGAGCCGACCGCAGCCGTGCGCGAGGCGCTCGAGATGCCGCTCGAGAAAGCGCGGCCGCCCGCCGAGGCAGGCGATCGTCTCGAAGAGCCCGTCGCCGTAGTGCAGCCCGCGGTCGGAGGGCGCCAGTACGCCCGCCGCGTGGCCGTCGATCCGTACCGACTCGGGCGCCCCGGGCGATGCCGTCTCAGCCGCCATGCGGCCCTCCGAGCGCACGCAACAGTCCGCGCGCCTTGGCGCGCGTCTCCTCGAGCTCGCGCTCGGGATCGGAGTCGGCGACGATGCCGGCGCCGGCGCGGAACTCGAGCGCCGTCCCGGCGAGCGTCATGGTGCGGATCAGGATGTTGAGGTCGAGCTGTCCGTCGAGCGAGAGGTAACCGAGGGAGCCGGTGTAGGCGCCGCGGCCGACGCGCTCGAGCTCGGCGATGATCTGCATGCAGCGGACCTTCGGGCAGCCCGTGATGGTGCCGCCGGGGAACACGGCGCGCACCGCGCCGACCGGCGTCACGTCGCCGCGCAGCCGCCCGCTCACGTTGGAGACGATGTGGTGCACATGCGTGTAGGACTCGATGCTCATGCAGCTCGTCGACCCGCACGCTGCCCGGCTCGCAGAGCCGCCCGAGGTCGTTGCGCTCGAGGTCGACCAGCATGATGTGCTCGGCGCGCTCCTTGGGATGCATGACGAGGGCGGGGATCTCCAGCGCATCGCCCCCCGGGAGGCGGCTGCGCGGGCGGGTGCCGGCGATCGGCCGCGTGTCGATGCGCCGACCGACGACGCGCACCAGTCGCTCGGGAGATGAGGACAGCAGCGCCACGCCGCGCCATTGCGCGATGGCTGCGAACGGCGCGGGATTGGCCGCGCGCAGGCGCCGGTAGAGGGCGGCGGCGGCGCCCGCACCGCGGCGCATTCCCGCGAGCTCGACGCTCCAGGGGCGCGAGAGGTTCGCCTGGTAGATATCCCCGGCGCGCACGTACTCCTGGGCGCGCGCTACGCCGGGCGAGAAAGAGCTGCGGCTCCTCCTCGGCTACGCCACGGACCTCGAGGGCGTCGGGGGGCTCGGCGGCCTGCGCCGCGGCGCGCGCGTCGGCTTCGAGGCGCTCGAGCTCGGCGGCGGCGCCGGCCTCGGCAACCGCGAGCACACGCCCGCTCGCGAGCTCATGGATCAATGCGCAGGGCATGCGCAGCGCGAACGCCACCCAGGGGAGCGGCGTGGGCGGCAGCGCGAGCCGCGGCTCGATCTCCTGCGCGAGCTCGTAACCGAGGTAGAGCGAACCAGCCGCCCGCGAAGGGGAGCGACGCGGCCGCTGCAGCCGCGCGCGCCGCGCGCTCGCGCAGCCACCAGCGCTCGAGCGCGCCGAGGAACCCCTCGCCTTCGATCGCGGTGCCATCCGCTGCGAGCCGTCCGTCGGCGCTCAGCCACAGCGCCGCGCGCGGCGCGGCGAGCAGCACGGTCGACGCGGCCAGCGGACCGCCGCGCGGCACTGTCGAGCAGCACCGGATAGCGCGCGGGATCGAGCGCCGCCAGGCGGTGCAGCGCATCCGGCGGCACCTCGAGCTCGCGAATCAGAGGCGCGGGCGTCACGGCAACCCCGCGCGGCGTTTGGATCCGGCCGCTAGCTGAAGCGCCGGAAGATGAGCGAGCCGTTGGTGCCGCCGAAGCCGAACGAATTCGACAGCGCGATGTCGATCTTCATCCGCCGGGCGGTGTTCGGCACGTAGTCGAGATCGCACTCGGGATCGGGCGTGTGGTAGGTTGATGGTGGGCGGCGCCACGCCGTCGCGGATCGCCAGCATCGAGAAGATCGCCTCGACCACGCCGGCGGCGCCGAGCAGGTGGCCGGTCATGGACTTGGTCGAGCTCACCGCGACGCGTTTGGCGTGGTCGCCGAAGGCGCGCTTGATCGCCACCGTCTCGGCCTTGTCGCCGAGCGGGGTCGAGGTGGCGTGCGCGTTGATGTACTGCACCTGCTCGGGGTTCAGGCCCGCGTCCCGGAGTGCG
The DNA here is from genome assembly GCA_963802645.1 of uncultured Gammaproteobacteria bacterium. Classification (GTDB taxonomy): domain Bacteria; phylum Pseudomonadota; class Gammaproteobacteria; order Steroidobacterales; family Steroidobacteraceae; genus 13-2-20CM-66-19. Next base: position 708,305 of record CAWDJK010000004.1, read on the forward strand.
TGCTTCATGGCCAGCATCGCGCCCTCGCCGTCCTCCGGCGGCGCGGTGATGTGAAAGGCGTCGCCGCTCATGCCGAAGCCGACGAGCTCCGCGTAGATGCGCGCGCCGCGCGCCGCGCGCGTGCTCGTAGCTCCTCGAGCACGCACCGCGCCGCCGCCGTCGCTCAGCACGAAGCCGTCGCGATCCTTGTCCCACGGGCGGCTCGCCTCCCTGGGCGCATCGTTGCGCGTCGAGAGCGCCTTGGCCTGGCCGAAGCTGCCGAGCCCGCAGCGGCGTCGTGGCCATCTCGGCCCCGCCCGCAAGCATCACGTCGGCATCGCCGTACTGGATGGTGCGCATGCCGAGCCCGATCGCGTGCGTCGAGGTGGTGCACGCGGTCACCACGCCGAGGTTCGGGCCCTTCAGCCCGTAGCGGATCGACAGGTGCCCCGCGATCATGTTGATGATGCTGGCGGGAACGAAGAACGGCGAGATCTTGCGCGGACTATGGGCCTTGAGGTACTTCGCTGAACTCTTCTTCGATGGTCCATAGCCCGCCGATGCCGGCGCCCATGACCGCCCCGCAGCGCGTTGGATCGCTTTTGCCGAAGTCGATGCCCGAGTCGCTCACCGCCTGCACACCGGCGGCGACGCCGTAGTGCATGAAGTCGTCCATGCGGCGCGCCTCTTTCGGCGCGAGGTACTGCCTCGACGTCGAAGTCGCGCACCTGCGCCGCCGAAGCGCACCGGAAACGCGGAGACGTCGAAGCGCGTGACCGGACCGATGCCGCTCTCGCCGCGCAGGATCGCATCCCACGCCGACTGCGACGGTGCTGCCCGACCGGCGACACGACGCCCAAGACCCGTGACGACGACGCGGCGCTTGCTCACACGATGTCCGTGTAAGAGGCGCGCGTCGTGATCAGGCCTTGGCGCGGCGCTCGTTGATGTAGTCGATGGCCTGCTGGACGGTGGTGATCTTCTCGGCGTCCTCGTCCGGGATCTCGATCTCGAATTCCTCTTCGAGGGCCATCACCAGCTCGACGGTGTCGAGCGAGTCGGCGCCCAGGTCGTCGACGAACGAAGCGTCGTTCGTGACCTGTTCTGCTTTGACGCCCAGCTGCTCGGCAACGATGGCCTTGACCTGCTGTTCGACTGTGCTCATTAGCGGTTGGTCCTCATGTAGGCTTTTCCAGGGCTCTTAAAAGCGGCCCGCCGGTCGGGCCGGAGCCGGACGGCGGGCGCGTATTGTAGGTGAACGACCCCCGGGGTGCCACTCGGGGGGGCTCCTCGCGAGTGGTTGTTTTTGCTGGCGAAACTCGTCGTGAGCCGGCCTTTTGGTTCTGCCCCTCGCCCCACCCCTGTGGCGCGGAGCCAACGCCGCCTCAGGGCATGTACATGCCGCCGTTGACGTGCAGCGTCTCGCCCGTGATGTAGCCGGCCTGCGGGGAAGCGAGGAACACGACCGCCGCGGCGACGTCCTCGGGCGCGCCCAGGCGCCCGAGCGGCACGCGGCTGAGGAGCGCTGGTGCGCTGCTCCGCGGTGAGCCCGCGCGTCATGTCGGTGTCGATGAAGCCCGGGGCGACCGCATTGACCGTGATGCCGCGCGAGGCGAGCTCCTGCGCCAGTGACTTGGTGAAGCCGATGAGGCCGGCCTTGGCGGCCGCGTAGTTCGCCTGGCCGGCGTTACCGATGAGGCCGACCACGGAGGTGATGATTGATGATGCGGCCGCGGCGCTCCTTCATCATGCGCCGCACGCAGCCCTTGGAGAGGCGGAACACCGCGGTCAGATTGGTGTCGATGACCTTGTCCCAGTCCTCCGCTTCATGCGCAACAGCAGCGTGTCGCGTGTGATGGCGGCGTTGTTGACCAGGATCGTCGGCAGCTCGCCCGCGGTCTCGAGCTCGGCCAGCAGCGCCTCGACCGAGGCGCCGTCGCTCACGTCGAGCACCGCGCCCCGGCCGTTGTATCCGTGCGACGCAAGCGCCGCGCCGAGCTTCGCTGCCCCTTCGGCGGTGGTGGCGGTGCCGATCACCCGTGCCCCGGCGCGCCCCAGCGCGAGCGCGATCGCATGCCCGATGCCGCGGGAAGCGCCGGTGACCAGCGCGACGTCGTTCTCAAGCATGAGAGTCCTCCCGAGTGGCGGCGAGCGCCGCGGCGATCGAATCCGGATCCTCGAGCGCCAGGAACTCCAGCTCCGCACGCCGCTCGATGCGGCGATTCAAACCGGTCAGCACCTTCCCCGGACCGCACTCGATGATCGTCCTCGACACCGCCGTCGATCAGCGCACGCACCGTGTCGGTCCAGCGCACCGGGCTCGACAGCTGCCGCACCAGCAGCGTCGCGGATGTCCGTCGGGCTCGGAGTGCGCGGCCGCATCCACCGCGCTCACGTAGCGCAGGCGCGGCGCCTTGCAGACTCAATCCCGAGAGCCGGCCGCGCAGCCGCTCGGCCGCACCGCGCATCAGGCTGCTGTGCGAGGGGACGCTCACCGGCAACGCCACCGCGCGCTTGGCACCGCGGGCCTTCGCCGCCTGCGATGGCGCGCTCGACCGCAGCCGCTTCGCCGGCGATCACCACCTGTCCCGGGGAGTTGAAATTGACCGGCTCGACCACGCCGTCACCGGCGGCGGCGGCCTCGCGGCACGCCGCCTCGATCTCCGCGTCCTCGAGTCCGAGGATCGCCGCCATGGCGCCGGTGCCGGCCGGCACCGCCTCCTGCATGACCTCGCCCCGGTAGCGCACCAGATCCACGGCGGCGCGGAACTCGATGCTCTCGGCGCACACGAGCGCGGTGAACTCGCCGAGGCTGTGTCCGCAGACGACCGCCGGTTCAGCGCCCCCGCGCGCGCGCCACGAGCGCCAGGTGGCCACTCCGGCGGCCAGCATCGCCGGCTGGGTGCGCTCGGTCGCGTTGAGCTCGGCCTCGGGGCCTTCGCTGCACGAGCTTCCACAGGTCGTAGCCGAGCACCCCGGATGCCTCGTCGAACGTCGCGCGCACGGGAGCATCGGCGGCGGCGAGCGCGCCCAGCATGCCGACCGACTGCGAGCCCTGGCCGGGAAAGACGAATGCGAACGACATGAGGACCTCGCTCAACTCGTGAAGGTGAAAATTATAGCGGCACGGGAGCGCGCCTCAGGAACGCCGCGGCCGCGAGCCCGCCGGCCACGCCGTAGAGGTGGGCGTCCACGACCACCGGGTCGCTGCCGGAGAGCGGCAGCGGTCCGACCCCCTGCTCCCAGGCCAGCTTGCCGAGAAGAAACGCGGCGAGCACCCAGCCTTCGGTCTCGCCCCGGCGCAGCCGCGCCAGGGTCCCCGCGGCCATGATTCCGTGCAGCACGCCCGAGGAACCGACGTACCAGCGGACAGTCGAATCCCACAGCCACAGGCCCGCATCGATCGCCGCCATCGAGGCGAGCGTTATGACCAACCACTGGCGCGGGCGGTAGTCGCGGGCGAACAGCGCCCACATGAGCACGAGCCCCGCACAGTTGAGGAGCGCGTGGTGCAGGTCGAGGTGAACCAGATGCGCCGTGAGGAGCCGCCACAGCTCCCCGGCGGCGAGCGGCGCGCGGTCGTAGCGCAGCCTCGCGCGGCCGCAGTCGCCGGCCGCCGTGATGGCGAGCAGCCCCGCGCAGCACCCGAGCAGTACCCAGCCGTAGCCCGCGTCGCAATTGAGCGACCGCGGCAGCCCCCGCAGGCGGTTCACAGGCCCGGACACCCCCATTTGTTATGATCCGCACCGGTTTTGCAGCCCCAACCGGCGGCCCGACGCCGCCCGCGAGCGCTACGCATGCACGACATCGTCCACGAGGTTAGCAGACGCTGCCACGGCCGGTCCCGCCGCGCGCGCGGCTTTACCCTCATCGAGATCATGGTGGTCGTGATCATCATCGGCCTGCTGGCCGCGGTGATCGTGCCCAGCGTGATGAAGCGGGTCGATGACGCCAAGGTCGCCAAGGCCAAGGAGGACATCCAGAGCCTCGAGACGGCGCTCACCATGTACTACATGGACAATTCCAAGTACCCGACCAACGATCAGGGGCTCACGGCGCTCACCACGCAGCCGACCGATCCCTCGATCAAGAACTGGAAACAGGGCGGCTATATCGAGCGCATCAGCAAGGACCCCTGGGGCGACGACTACGTGTTCACGTTCCCCGGCACGCACGGCAAGGCTTACGACATCTGCTCCCTCGGCGCCGACGGCCAGCCCGGCGGCGACGGCATCAATGCGGACATCTGTAACTGGAATCTCAACCAGTAGTCTGCCGAGGCGCCGGCGGCGGCGTCGTGGCCGTCCCGCTGCGGGGTTCACGCTGATCGAGATGCTGATCGTGGTGCTGATCATCGGGCTGGTGTCGGCCGGGATCCTGCTCACCGTCAGCCTGACCGGACGCGACCGCGACCTGGAGCGCGAGAGTGACCGCCTGTACAGTCTCATCAACTACGCCCGCGAGCAGGGCGAGCTGCAGACGCGCGAGTACGGCATTCTTTTCCAGGAGGACGGCTACGAGTTCCTGGTGTACGACGCGCTTCTCAGCCTGTGGCGCGACCCAACCGAGGACGATGCCTTCCGGGCGCGCAAGCTCCCCGACGGCCTTGGGGTCCAGCTCTCCGTGGAGGGCCGTCCCGTGGTGCTGCGCCGCCCCGCCGATGCGCACGACAAGACTCCGCAGGTCATGATCTATTCCGACGGCGACCTGACTTCCTTCGCGATCACGCTGCAGCGCGACGGCGGCGTGCGCAGCGTCACCGTGACCGAGGACGACAAGGGCGCACTCGTCGAGCAGCCGATGGTGGTGGTGGCGGCCCGATGAGCGGGCGCAGCGCAGCGCCGGGCGGCTTCACGCTCATCGAGGTGCTGGTGGCGCTCGCCATCGTGGCCATCGGCATGGCCGCCGTGCTCGGCACCCTCACCTCCTCCGCCGACACCGTCTCGTACCTGCGCGACAAGACCTTCGCCAACTGGGTGGCGCTCAATCAGATCGCGCAGCTGCGCCTCACGGGCCAGGCGCCCGCCGCCGGCAAGAGCGACGGCGACAGTGAGCTCGCCGGACGCAAATGGCACTGGCGCCAGGAGGTCAGCGCCACGCAGGTTCCCGGCATGCTGCGCATCGACGTGAGCGTGCGGCCCACCGACGTCACGGTGAGCGATGCGGACAGCGGCTGGTACAGCACCGTGAGCGGCATGTGGGGCGATGCGGTCGGGTTGCCGCGCGGCGATCTCCCCGACTGGGGCACGCAGCTGCTCACCGCGGGCGCGGGTGCCCCCGGCAGCACGGCGGCGCCCGGCACCCCGGCAACGCCGGGCACGGCACCGCAGACGCCCTCGAACCAGACGGTGCAACCGGTGCAGCCGTTGCGGAACACCCCGCCGCTGGGGGCGCGGTGAGCGGCCCCCGCGCGCTGCGGTTCGATACGCGCGGCTTCACGCTGATCGAGCTGCTGGTGGCGCTGTTCATCGCGGCCCTGATGTTCGCCATGGGCTACGGCACGCTCAGCCAGGCGATCAGCACCCGCGGCGCGCTCAAGGAGAAGCAGCAGCGGCTGCTCGAGCTACAGACCGCGATGCGCGTGCTCGAGCAGGACTTCGTACAGCTCACACCCCGCCCGGTGCGCCAGCCGATCGGCGATGAGCCCTCGCAGCCGGCGTTGCAGGCGAGCGCGAGCGGATCGCAGTCCTCGGGAACGGTGACCTCCCTCGGCGGCGGACCGAATACGGCATCCTCCTCGCAGGGCACCACCAGCGGCACCCCGCCGCTGGTCGCGCTGACGCGCGCCGGCTGGGCCAACCCCAACGGCCTGCAGCGACCGGCGGAGCAGCGCGTCGCGTACTACCTCGAGAATGGCACGCTGCGGCGCGAGTACTGGTACGTGCTCGATCCGACGCTCTCGAGCACCACCGGGCGGCGCGAGCTCCTGACGAAAGTGAAGTCGGTGACCATCCAGTACATGGATCTCACCCATACCTGGCAGCCGCAGTGGCCGCCCTCGACCGTCGCCGGCACGGCGGCGCTCGAGAGCAGCCTGCGCATCCGGCCGATCGCCGTGCAGGTGACGATCGATACCGAGGACTTCGGCCCGGTCATGCGGATCTTCGAGGTGGCGGGCTGATGCGTGCCGCGGCGCGCCGCACTGCGCGGCTCCCCGGCGGCCGCCCGCCGCGGGCGCAGCGCGGCATCGCGCTGCTGGTGGCGATCCTGCTGGTCGCGCTCGGCACCATCCTCGCCGCGGCAATCGCCTACGAGAACGCCATGACCTTCCGCCGTGGCGCGGCGAGCTACGCCTTCGACCAGGCGCTCCTGGTGCAGGAGGCGGCCGAGGCGCTCGCGGCCTACGGTCTGCGGCTCGCGCAGAAATCCGATCCGCAGCATACCTACGCGTCCGAGGGCTGGGCGCAGCCGGTCGGTCCGGTCGAGGTCGTGCCCGGCGTGATGCTCACGGCGCAGCTCGAGGATCTGCAGGGGCGCTTCAATCTCAACAACCTGGTGCGCGAGGACGGCACGCCCGACACGGTGCAGGTCGCCGCGTTCCAGCAGCTGCTGGCGATGCTCGGCCTCGAGCCCAAGTGGGCCGGCTACCTGGTCGACTGGATCGACCGCGACATCGTTCCCTCGGTCCCCGACGGCGCCGAAGACAGCGTCTACATGGGCCAGATGCCGCCCTACCGCACGCCCAATCGCTACATCACCAGCGCGAGCGAGCTGCTGGCGCTGCCGGGCTTCGGGCGCGACCGCTACGTGACGCTCTCACCCTACGTGACCGCCCTCCCCTACGGGGCGAGTCTCAACATCTGCACCGCCAAGGCGACGGTGCTCGATGCCTACCTCGGGCACGGCGATTTCTCCAGCGACCCGGAAGGCCTCACCAAGAATCGCGCCGCCGCAACCGGCTGCTTTCCCAAGATCAGCGACTTTCAGGCCGCGGCCGAACCGGCCGTCTGGAAGAACATCTCCGGAAAGCTGCAGATGACCTCGAGTTACTTCCGCCTGACGAGCCTCATCGCTATTGGCAGCTCGGAATTCAACTTGTACAGTCTTCTCCTGCAGGATCCGACGGGGCAGGTACGGCCCATCCTGCGTAGTTACACCCCCGATTGATGGAGCCGCATGGCTGACTGGCTGCTGCTGCGTCTGCCGCGTACGCCGGAAGAGCCGGCCGCGTGGCTCGTCGCGAGCCCCGCTGGCGCGCCGCTCACCGCGACGCAGAGCGGGCCGCTCGCTGCTGCGGCCGCCGCCACGCCGACCCGGCGGGTGTGCGTGGTGGTGCCGGGCACGGATGTGGCGCTGGCCGAGCCCGAGATACCCACCAAGAGCGGCGTCAAGCTGCAGCAGCTCGTGCCCTACGCGCTCGAGGAGCAGCTCGCCGAGGACATCGAGGCGCTGCACTTCGCCATCGGCAGGCGCGCCGCCGATGCGACCCGCACGCCGGTCGCGGTGGTGGCGCGCACGCTGATGGACGCATGGCTCACGGAGCTGCACGCCGCCGGCATCGAGCCGGAGTTTGTGTACGCCGACAGCGAGTTGCTGCCCGAGAATCCCGGGCAAGCCGTGGCACTTCTCGAGGAGGACACGGTGTGCGTGCGCTCCCCCGGGGCGCCGCCCGTGTGCCTGCCGATGGACGCGCTCGGCGAGGCGCTCGCGATCGCGGCGGCGCCCGCGCCGGCCGGGGCGGCACCGACCGATGGCGGCGCGACGCCCGGGGAAGACGCGGCCACCCGCGGACTCATCCTCTACAGCGCCACCCCCGAGTGGCAGCGGCATTCCGCCGAGGTCGAGGCGGCGCGCGAGCGCTTCGTAAGCCTCAAGGTTCAACTCCTCGGCGACGGTCCGCTCGCGCTCTTCGCGCAGCAGCTCCCCACCACGGCAGCGATCAATCTGCTGCAGGGCGCCTACGCGCCCAAGCGCTCACGCGCACTCGGGCTCTCCGCCTGGCGCGTGGCCGCGCTCCTGCTGTTATCGCTGGTCGCGCTGCACGTCGCCGGCAAGGCGGCGGAGCTCAGGGTCCTCAAGGGCAAGGAGCGCCAGGTCGATGCCTCGATCAGCGATACCTTCCACAGCGCGATGCCGGGCGAGTCCGGCAGCAACGATGCGCGGCGGCGCATGGAGCAGCGCCTCCTCGCGCTGCGCAGCGGCGGCGGCGCCAACGGCCTGCTCGGCGCGCTGCAGGCGCTCGCCACGGCGCGCGGCGCCGTCGCCGGCACGACCGTGCAGTCGCTCAACTTCCACGACGGGGTCCTCGAGCTCACGCTGAATGCGCCCGATGCGGCGAGCCTCGATCACTTGAGCCAGCAGCTGCGCAGCAGCGGCTGGCAGGCGGACCTGGTCGGCGGCGGCACCGTCGGCAGCGCCTACCAGGGACGCGTGCAGATCCACGCGCAGGGTACCTGAGAGGCGCATCCGCATGAAGCTGTCCCGCGACGCCTTCTCCTTCGATGCGCTCGAGCAGCGCCTGGCGCAGCTCTCCGCGCGCGAGCGGCGCATCGTGCAGCTCGGCGCGCTGCTCGCCCCGGTGCTGCTCATCGTCGGCGTGCTGCTGCCGCTCGACCACAGCGTCTCCCAGACCCACGCGCGGCTCCTGAAAAAGCGTACCGATCTCGAGTGGATGCAGAGCGTGGCGGGCGAGCTCGCCGGCGCGCCGCGTGCGCCTGCCCCCGGCGGGGAGTCGCTGCTCGTGATTGTCGACCGCTCGGCGCGCGAGTCGGGGCTCGCCGGCGCACTCGCCGGCAGCGAGCCCGCCGGCCCCGCTGCGCTGTCGCTGCGGCTGCAGAAGGCATCTTTCGATGCGCTCGTCGCCTGGCTCGCGCGGCTGTCGCAGCAGAACGGCATCCGCGTCGACTCCGCCACCATCGACGGCGCCGGCGTCCCGGGGTTGGTGAACGCCGCGCTCGTGCTGCGCGCGGGCTGACGTGACGGCACCGCGGCGGATCGGGCTGCTGGCTGCATGCGCCTTCCTCGTCGTTCTGGTGGCGCGGCTGCCGGCGCGCTGGGTGCTGCCGCGCAGCGGCGCCCTCGGATGCGAAAGCATCGAGGGCTCGGTCTGGAGCGGCTCCTGTGGCGGACTGACGTTGCAGCGCGCCCCATGGGGCGACCTCAGCTGGGACGTCGCACCGCTGCGCCTCCTCACCGGCACGCTGGCGGCCCACGTCGTGCTGCGCAACGGTCCGGTGACGGGCAGTGCCGATCTCGCGCGCACGCTCGGCGGGAGCCTCGAGGCGCGTAACCTCGTCGCGGACCTGGCGATCGATCCGCGCAAGCTCCCGCACCTGCCGCCGCAGCTGCGCGGCAACCTCCATACCGATCTCGCCCTGGCGCGCATCGCGGACGGCGCCATCGTCGAGCTCAAGGGGCGTGTCGAGGTGCATGACCTGACGCGCCGCACCGGTCACGTCACGCAGCTCGGCAGCTACGCCCTCACCTTCCCGGGCGGCAGCGGCGATCCGCTCGGCACGCTGGCTGATCTGGGCGGCCCGCTCAGCGTGCACGGAACACTGCGTCTGACGAAACAGCCGGGCTACGTGCTCGAGGGCCAGGTCGCGCCGCGCGAGGGCGCCCCTCCGGAGCTCCTCGGCGACCTGCAGTTCCTTGGCAGCCCGGACGGGCTCGGGCGCCGGCCGTTCAGCATCGCCGGGACGCTTTGAGCCGGCCGGGGCCTCAGACCAGCTCGCGCAACGCCCCGAGCAGCGGGAAGTAAAGCGCCGCGCGCACCGGCTCGCTGCCGAGCGCCCGCGCGAGCTCGCGGTAGGTCTCGAGCTGGGCGCGGTAGCGCTCGAGCTCCTGGGCGAGGAATTCCTCCAGACCGCCGCCCTCGTGGGCACCCGTCTTGTAGTCGATCACCCAGCGGGCGCCCTCGGCATCGATGAAGCAACGGTCGATGACGACGCTGCGCAGCCGCCCGCCGCTGACGCCCGAGAGCTCCCATTCGCTGTGCGCCTCGCGGTGGGTGGCGTCGAGGATCCAGCGTCCGCGCTCATCGGCGAGCGTGCGCTGGAGCGCGGTGAGGACATTCTCCACGGCGCGGGCGCGCTCGTTCGCGGGGACACCGGCACGCGCGAGCGCGGCGCGCACCGCCGCGCTCCCGGCGGCGAGCGCCGCGGGGTCCGGCAGGCTGGGTGCGAGCGCAAGGCGCGCCAGCCAGGCGTGCACGACGGTGCCGACGTGGCGCTGCGTCTCCCCGACCCAGCTGAACTCGGTCGCCTCGGCGGCGAGGTACGCCGGCGGCAGCGTGAGGATCGGCACGGCCGGCGGCGGCGGCGCCGGATGCCAGCTCGGCAGGAGGCGCAGCAGCGGACCGGACGGCGGGGTCGCCGGGACACGGGCAAGCGCGGCGGCCATGATCTCGAAGCGTTCAGCGAGCGCCGGCCACAACACACTCAGTGCGCTGCGCCGGTCGGGCTTCACGGTCCCGTCGGGGGCGGGAGCCGGCGCCCCCGAGAGCCACAGCGTGCGCCGCGCGCGCGTCACGGCGACGTACATCAGGCGCCGGCGCTCGTGCGCGTCGTGCTGGCGAAGGAGCTCCTTGAGATACGCGTTGAGATCGCCCTCCTCCTCGCGCTCCCCGACCACCGGCACCGGGGCGATCAGCAGGTTGCTGTCGCTCGCCTCGCTCGGCAGATCGATCCAGCGCAGCAACCGGCGCTCGGGCGAGCGACCGGTGCGCTCGAGCGCCGGTACGAACACGTGATCGAACTCGAGCCCCTTGGCGCGGTGCACGGTCATCACCTGCACCGGGTTGCGGCCTGCCGCCGGGGTACTGTAGAGATTGGCGAGCACCGGCTCGAGGTCCTCGGGTCCACGCCAGCCGAACAGCGCGGCGCGCTCGGCGAGTGCGGCGAAGAAGGTACGCGCATCGGCGAGCTCGTCCGCCCGGTAGGCATCGCTCGCCCCGAGGCGCACCCAGGTCTCTTCGAGCCAATCGGCCACCGACTGCGCGCCGCGGCCGGCGAGCGCCTTGCCGAGCACTTCGCGTACGCGCTCGAGGTGCAGCCGGTCGGCCGGGTCGCAGCGCGCGAGCCGCTCGGGATTGCCGAGCGCCTCGAGGATCGACTCCCGGTCGCGCACGCCGGAGAGCGCCGTGAGCGTCGCGAGCCGGGCGCCGCACCACGGCGCACGCAGCACCGCGAGCCACGCCGTGCGATCGGCCAGGTCGTGCAGCGCGCGGGTGAGCTGCACCAGATCGCGCACCACGTGCCGCTCACGCAGCGCCACGAGATCGACGCCGAGTGCCGCCACGCCGCACGCCGCGAGGGCTGCCACCACGGGACCCGCGTGCGCATGCGCGCTCAGCAGAATGCCGATGCTTGCGTCAGGGTCGAGCCGCGCGAGCTCGGCTACCCGCTCGGCCAGCGCGCGCGCCTCGGCGCCCGGGTCGCCCGGGTAGAGCCGCAGCGTCACCGGCGCGATACCGGCAAGCGCGGGTCCGGGCGCGCGCGTCGGCAGGCTCTCGCGGTAGCTCACGCCCCCGGCGCGCAGGTCGTCCGCCGCCGGGAAAACGCTCGCGAACAGCTCGTTGGTGAAGCGCACCAGCGGCTCGGCGGCGCGGAAGTTGCGCAGCAGCCGCAGCGGCTCGAGTGCGATCCGTCCGATGCCGGCGGTGCGCGCCCGCAGGAACAGTCCGACCTCCGCGTCGCGGAAGCGGTAGATCGACTGCATCGGGTCGCCGACCACGAACAGCGTGCGGCCGTCGCCGCGCTCCCAGCCGACGGTGAGCGCTTCGAGCAGCTGCACCTGGGCGAGCGAGGTGTCCTGGAACTCATCGACCAGGATGTGCCTGAGAGCGAGCCCGGTGCGCAGTGCGAGATCCGTCGGCTCCCCGTCCTCGGCGAGCGCCTGGCGCGCGGCGCCGGTCACGTAGGTGTAGTCGACCCGCGCGACGTCCGCGAACGCCCCGTGCAGCTCCGCCGCCGCACGCGCCAGCAGGCGCGACAGCGCGGCGAGTGCCGCCGCATCGCCGGGCAGCAACTGCGCCGGCGGCGCGCGCCGCAACTCGAGCAGCGCCTCGCGCGCACCCGCCGTGGCCCGCAGCTCATCGATCAGGTCCTGCAGGCGCGTACGCACGGTGGGCTCGGTGAAGCCCGGCTGCAGACGGTGCGCGGACAGCTGCTTGCGCCAGTCGTTGCGGGTGAGCACCAGGTGCGCGAAGCGTTTCCAGTGCGGCAGGTCCTCGGGCGCGGGTCCCAGCGGGCCCGCGCCCGGCAGGCTCTCGGCCCGCCGCCGCAGCCCTTGCGGCAACAGCGCGCGCAGTGCGCCAAGGCGCGCGCGCGTTTCGGCCGCGAGACTCTGATTCACCCGCGCGCACAGTGCCTGTGGCGCCTCGCCGGCCACAAACCGCAGCCAGTGGCCGCGCTGCTCGAGCATCTGCGCCACGAGCCGCTCCAGGTTCAGCCAGTGATTGTCGAGCCGCTCGAACAGCAGCTGCGCGTCGGGGGCGAGCGCCGGGTCGGCGTCGGCGCCGAGCAGCGTGCTGCGCGCGGCCCGCTGGTAGAGCTCGGCGGCGTTCTCGGTGATCGCAAGCGCCCCACCGGCGCGCGAGGCGACCGGCAACTGGCTCGCCAGCCAGTAGTTGAAGGAATCGATGGTCTGAATGCGCAGCCGCTCGGGCGCGGTTTCGAGCTGCCAGCCGCGCGCCGCACCGTGGGCCAGAGCCGCCGCCGCCAGCGGCCGCAGCACCGCCGCGCCGGGATCGGCGGCGGGGAGCTCCCCGCGCAGCGCGCGGATGACGCGCGTGCGCATCTCGGCAGCCGCCTTGCGGGTGAAGGTGATGGCGAGAATCTCGCCGGGGTCGTCGACCGTGGTGAGGAGCTTCAGATACCGCTGCGTCAGCACCGCGGTCTTGCCCGAGCCGGCCGGCGCCTCGAGCAGGACCGAGGCGGCTGGCTCGGCGGCGGCGCGCCGCGCCGCATCGTCCAGCTGCTCGCGGGTCTCACTCATCGGCGTCGTCCGCGTGCGCGGGCGCCTCGGCGCTCGGCTGCGCGCCGATGCGGCACAGGTCCGTGAGGTGGCAGTAATCGCACGCCCCCGGCGCCGGGTCGACCCGCGCATCCCCGGCAAGGAACGCGCGGATCAGCCGCTCGATGAGCGCCTCCCAGCGCAGCTGTTGCGCGCGCCAGTCGGTGAGCGCCGCGCCGGTCACGGCGGGAATCGCCTTCACCTTCGGCAGTACGTCGCCGCTCGCGGCCACACCCGTGAAGCGCACCTCGCGCGCGGTGAGATTCACGGTGGCGAGCGCCACCACCTCGCTCCCGAGCGCCGCCAGATAGGCGAGCAGCTGCGGGTACGTGGGCCGCTCCCCATACCAGTCGGGGGTCAGTGGACGCCCGCTCTTGTAGTCGAGCACCACGCGCCCGCCGGCGGCCGCATCGATCCGGTCGAGCCGCATGCGCACCCGCGCGCCGCCGAGCGACAGCTCCGCCACGGCCTCGGTCGCCTCGACCGTGAAGGCCGCGCGGGTGCGCTCGAGCTCGCACAGCCGCGCGATCAGGCGCCGCGCCCGCGCGCACTCGCGCGCCAGCGCGGGCGAGAGCACGCTGAAGAGATCGAACTGGCCGTCCGGCACGCGCCGCGCCCGCCGGCCCCGTCCGCGCACTTCGACCTGCAGCGTCTGCGCGGCGCGCGCCACGCTATCCTGGATCAGGGCATCGAGCGAGCCCGCATCGAGTGCGGCGAGGCTCGCGGAGTCGCGCAGGCGCTCCCACAGCAGCTGCAGCGCCGCGTGCAGCAGGAGTCCGCGCTGATCCATCGGCACACCGGGCTGGGCTTCCTCGGGCGCCGCGGCGCCGAGGCGCAGCTCCGCGTAGGCGCGGAACGCGCAGTCGTTCTGCAGCGTGATGGCACGCGTGCCACCGGGGAGTGGCGCGGGGGAGGTGAAGGCGGCGCCGCGTGCGTCCTCGCGTGCCTCGGTGCGGCCAGCGCGATGCTGCGCGAGCGGCAGCCAGAGCTTCCCGGGAGCCGCCTCGGCGGGCGCCACGCCGGCGAGACACGGACTCGGCAACAGCTCCAGGTCCCCCTCGCGCGCGGGCACCGACAGCACCAGGTCGCGCGTCGCGCGTGCCCAGGCCGCCAGGAGCGTGTCCGCCTGCGCACGGCGCTGCCGCGCCCCGGACGCGGGCACGCCGGCGGCGAGCTGCGCCGCGAGCGGCAGGAAAGCATCGGGCGCGGCGGGCAGCGGCAGTACGTCGGCGCTGAGCGATGCCACCCAGATCCCGTCATAGCGCACGACCGGATCGGCGAGCAGGGGGGAGAGCATCACCGGGGCGTCCTCGTCCGCCGGCCGGTAGACGGTGCGTGCGGCGAGCGCCGCCAGCGCCGCCAGCGCCGCCGCGCGCTCGAGGCTCGCGACCCCGGCGGCGAGCGTGCCGAATTCCTCGAGGAGCTCCCGCCAGCGCAGCCGCGTCTGCTGCAGCGCGCTCTCGGACGGCAGCGGACCGGGCCAGGTGAGGGCCGCGAGCGCCGCCTCGAAATGCTCCGCCCAGCGGCGCGGCGTGGCGCTGCCTTCGCCGAGAAGTCCGGCCGCGCGCCGGGCCAGCGCCTCGAGCTCATGCGCGGCTCCCCGCAGCTCGGGCGGCGCGAGCTGCAGCGTCCCAAAGAGCTCCCGCAAACTGAGGGCGGGCAGTCCCCGCTGCCGCAGCAGCTGGGCGAGCGCGGCGCGCACCGGCGCGCCGGGCGTCCCCCAGTAAGGCGAGCGCAGCCAGCGCCCGAGCGCCTCGCTCTCGACCGCGGCCCCGGAGAGGATATTGAGCGAGAGCAGCGCCTGCGCCGGCAGTGCCTGCAGCGCGAGCGGCTCGCCGCCCTCGATGCCGACCAGGCTACGCGCGCTGCTGCCTCCCGCGAGGACGGCGCCCGGATCGAGGCTCCCGCGGATGAGCGCCGCGAGACGCTCGCGCGCCGCCGGCGAGCCGGGGAGCATGACGAGCAGGCGCGCGTCGGGCTGCACGGTCAGTCGCTCCCGGCACCAGGCCGTGATGGCCTCCGACTGCGACAGCGCGTCCGCGGTGCGCACACCGCGCGCCGTAGTGCCCGGCGCCGCACGGCCCCCAACCTGCGCCGGTCCGCCGGCGAGGCGACCGAGACCCGGCGGCAGCGCATCGAAGCCGGCGAGCAGCGCCCGGGCAGGGCCTTCGAGCGGCGCGAGCCCGGCCAGCCGTTCGCTCGCGCTCGCCGCGACCAGCTCGGCGCAGCGCGCCGCGAACTCGCGCTGTGCCCGGTAGAGCAGCCGCGCCTCGCTGTCGGGAGCGCCGGGAGCGAGCGCGATGTTCCACTGCGCGGCGAGCTCGCTCGAGTGCTGCAGCGCCTCGCCGAGCGGCTCGGTGCTGAGAAAGGGGTTGCTGCCGGCCGCCTCGCGCGCGGCCTCTGCCGCGGCCGCGCGCCACAACCACCACTCCTCGGTGAGCCCGAGGAGTCGCCGGGTATCGCCGCCGGGAAGCTCCGCCTGCCGCTCGCATTCCCGCCGCAGCCACGCGGAAGCCGGCTGCACGTCGGGGCTCGTCCACACGCGCGCGCCCGCGGCGAGCTGCGCCGCGGCGTGCGCCAGACGCACCGCGTGGGCACGTTGGCGCGAAGGGACCACGAGCGTCCCGCCGCGCAGGAGATGCTCACCTAGATGGCTCGGGAGCCTATACAAAACAGAAGTTTATGAGGCTATATAGATGTATTACTTGAAGCGAGTTTCCGCGCTCAGCACGTTGCTCGCCCCTGCCTCGCCCGCACGGTGCTCGCCGTTCGCGTACTCGCCGAGCAGCGCCTCGATGCGCGCGAACACCTTGCGCAGCGTCGCCGCGTCGGGAAGATTGGTGATGCGGAAGTGGCTGCGGTATGGAACGTTGAAGCTCACGCCCGGCGCGACGAGTACGTGCTTGTGCTCGAGCAGATCGAGCGCGAAACGCTGATCGTCGAAGTCGGGCAACGCCCTCTCGTCGACCCCGACGAAGGCGTACATCGCGCCCTCGGGCGCTGCGAGCTGCAGAAAACGGCTGCCCCGCACGGCTTCCAGGATCACGGCACGCGACTCGTACAGCCGGCCGCCCGGCGCGATCAGCTCGCGGATGCTCTGGTAACCGCCGAGCGCGGTCTGCACCGCCCACTGGCCCGGGACATTCGAACACAGCCGCAGCGATGACAGCAGCTCGAGCGCGTTCAGGTAGTCCGCCGCCGCGTGCACGCGCCCGGAGAACACCGCCCAGCCGACGCGCAGACCGCAGGCCCGATAGACCTTGGACAGTCCCGAGAGCGTCGCGCACAGCGTGTCGTGCACCAGCGTCGCCATCGGCACGAACTCCGCGCCGTCGTAGGTCATCTGGTCGTAGATCTCGTCGCTGAAGACGACCAGCCCGTGGCGCTCGGCGAGGCGCGCCAGCTCCGTGAGCACCGCGCGCGGATACACCGCGCCCGTCGGGTTGTTCGGATTGATGACGACGATAGCGCGCGTGCGCGGCGTGATGAGCCGCGCGATCTCGTCCGGGTCGGGCACGAAGCCCCGCGCCGGGCGGCAGGGATAGTGCACCGCGCGGCCGCGATTGAGCGTTACCGCCGCCGTCCACAGCGGATAGTCGGGGCTCGGCACCAGCACCTCGTCGCCGTCGTTGAGCAGCGCCCGCAGCGTCAGATCGATGAGCTCGCTCACGCCGTTGCCGATGAAGACTTCCTCGGCGGTGACCCCGGTGACGCCGCGCTCCTGCTGCTGCATCACCACGGCCTCGCGCGCCGGGAAGATGCCCTTCTGGTGACAGTAGCCCTCCGCCTGACCCAGGTTCTCGATCATGGCGAGGCGCATGGTCTCGGGCGTGCGCAGCCCGAAGGCGCGCGGGTTGCCGATGTTGAGCGAGATGATCTCGTAGCCGGCGCGCTCGAGCTCCTGGGCGCGCCGCGCGAGGCGGCCGCGGATCTCGTAGCGCACGTGCTGCAATGCTTCGCTCGGGCGGACGTTCGGATCGGTCTTCATGGCGGCAAGAATAGCCCTTAGTCGCCCTGAGCGCCCGCACCGGCGGGCCGATCCGTGATGCCGGCGGCGCCGGGCGGCGCGCTCCGGCGGCGCTCAACCCTGGGTGAGCTCGCGCCAGCGGTGACAGGCGATGCGCTCGCCGCAGTCCCCCGCCTCCTCCCAGACCGGCACCTGCCCGGCACAGCGCGCGATCGCGTGCGGGCAGCGGGTGCGGTAGACGCAGCCGCTCGGCGGCGCGAGCGGCGATGGCGGCTCGCCCGGCCGCGCGCGCGCGAGGCGGCCGGGCTGGACCGCCGGGTCGGCGACCGGTACCGCGGCGAGGAGCTCGCGCGTGTAAGGGTGGCGCGGCTGCCGGTAGAGCTGCTCCGAGGGGGCGAGCTCCATCATGGTGCCGAGATAGAGCACCAGCACCCGCTCGCATAGCTGGCGCACGAGTGCGAGGTTGTGGCTGATGAACAGCAGACTCAGCCCCGACTCGCGCCGCAGCTCGCCGAGGAGCGCGAGGATCTGCCGCTGGGTCGGACCATCGAGGGCGCTGACTGGCTCATCGCACACCAGCAGGCGCGGGTTGAGAATCATGGCGCGCGCGATGCCGACGCGCTGGCACTGCCCGCCCGAGAGCTCGTGCGGGAAGCGCCCGAGGAGCGCCGCGTCGAGCTCGACGCGAGCGAGCATCGCCCCGATCGCCCGGCGGCGCGCGGCGGGTGCGAGCTGCGGGTGGTGCACCGCGAGTGGCTCGCCGACGATCTGCTCGACCGTCATGCGCGGATCGAGGCTGCCGAGCGGATCCTGGAAGACCATCTGCGCCTGCGCGCGCGCTGCGCGCAGCTCGCGCGGCGTGAGTGTCCCGAGACTGCGGCCCAGCCACACGACCGAGCCCGCCGCAGGCTCAAGCAGCGCGAGCGCCGCACGCGCCAGAGTCGATTTCCCGCCGCCCGATTCGCCGACCACGCCGAGCGCCTCACCCGCGGCGAGCTCGAGACTGACCCCGCTCAGCGCTTTGAGATGCGTGCTGCGTCCGAACCAGCCGCCTCCGACCGGGTATTCGACGCTCACCGCCTCGAGCGCGAGTGCGATCGGTGCTCCCGCTCGCGCGCCGCCGCCGGCAGCCGGGGCCGGCCCGGTGATCGGCACGACGCCACCGAGCAGTTCCCGCGTGTAGGGCTCGCGCGGCGCCCCCAGGACGCTCGCCACCGGGCCGGCTTCGACCACTCGCCCCGCGCGCATGACCGCGACGCGATCGGCGACCCCCGCCACCGCGCCGAGATCGTGCGTGATCAGCACCATGGCCATGGAGCGCTCGCGCTTGAGCGCGGCGAGCAGGCCGAGGATCTGCGCCTGGACCGTGACGTCGAGCGCCGTGGTCGGCTCGTCCGCGATCAGCAGCGCCGGCTCGCAGGCGATGGCGATCGCGATCATGACGCGCTGGCGCATGCCGCCCGAGAGCTCGTGCGGATACTGCCCGAGGCGCCGCGCCGCATCGCTCAGCTGCACGCGCTCGAGGAGCGCCAGCGCGCGCCGCCGCGCCTCATCCGGACCGAGGCGCAGGTGGTGGCGCAAGACCTCCCCGATCTGGGCCCCGACGGTGAGGTGCGGGGTGAGGGAGGTCATCGGGTCCTGGAACACCATGCCGATGCGCGCGCCGCGCACCCGGTCGAGGGCCGCCGGCGCGAGCCCGAGGAGCTCGCGGCCGAGAAAGCGCGCACTGCCCGCGGCGCGGCCGTTGGCGGCGAGGAGCCCCAGGACCGCGAGGAAGATCTGGCTCTTGCCGGCGCCCGATTCGCCCACCACGCCGAGACACTCACCAGGGGCCACCGCGAGTGTCACGTCCTCGGCGGCGCGCACCTCCCCCGCCGCCGTCGTGAACGTCACCGCGAGGCGCTCGAGCTCGAGCACCGGAGCGGCGCCGCCGCCCTCAGGACTCACGGGGATCGAGCGCATCGCGCAGGCCGTCGCCGAGGATATTGAGGCACACCAGCAGCAGCACCAGGAAGACCGCGGGAGCGAGCAGCATCCATGGCGCCGACTCCATTTCCTGGGCTCCGGCGTTGATGAGATTGCCGAGGCTCGCGTGCGGCTCCTGCACGCCGAGCCCGAGGAAGGAGAGGAAACTCTCGAACAGGATCATCTGCGGCACGGTGAGGGTGGCGTACACCGCCACCGTACCGGCGAGGTTCGGCACGATGTGCCGCACCAGGATCGCGGGCGTGCCGAGCCCGGTGGCGCGAGCGGCCTCGATGAACTCGCGGCGCTTGAGCTGCAGCGTCTGACCGCGGACGATGCGCGCGATGGTGAGCCAGCCGACCGCGGCGACGCCCAACAGCAGCACCGCGATGCTGCCGCGCCCGATCAGCGCGCTCAGTATGATCACGAGGAAGAGGTACGGCAGCGAATAGAGCACGTCGACGAAGCGCATCATCCACTCATCGAGCCGCCCGCCGGCGAAGCCGGCGACCGTGCCCCAGGCGAGACCGATGCCGACGCTGAGCACCGTCGCGAGCACGCTGATGAGGAGCGAGAGACGCACGCCGTGGAGCGTGCGCACGAAGAGGTCCCGGCCGAGGCGGTCGGTGCCGAACCAGTGCGCCCCGCCGAGCGTAGGCGGCTGCGCCAGGTGCCGCCAGTCGAGGCTGTCGTAGGCCCAGGGACTCACCAACGGCGCGCAGAGCGCGAGCAGCGCGACGGCCGCGAGCAGCGCGAGCGCGAGGCAGGCGGGCCGGTTGGCGCGCAGCCGCCGTGCCGCGCCCGCCCAGAGCGTCCCGGGGCTCGCCTCACTCATTGCGCGCGCCGGGGTCGAGCCAGCCGTAGACGAGGTCGGCGGCGAGATTGAAGGTCAGCGTGAAGGCGGCGTAGACGATGACCATCCCCAGGACGAGGGTGTAGTCGCGGTCGATGGCGCCCTGCACCAGGTAGCGGCCCGAGCCAGGCAGCGCGAACACCGTCTCGATGACGAGCGAGCCCGTGACGATGAAGGCGACCGCGGGACCTAAGTAGCTGACGACCGGCAGCAGCGCCGGCCGCAGCGCGTGATGCCACAGTACGCGCGCGTCGCCTAACCCGCGCGCGCGCGCGCTGCGCACGTAGTGGGTCCGCAGCACCTCGAGCAGACTGGCGCGCGTGAGGCGCGCGAGGTAAGCCACCACCGGGATCGCGAGCGTCACGACCGGAAGTACCAGGTAGCGTGGCGCACCCCGCTCCCACCCGGCGACCGGCAGCCAGTGCAGGTACAGCCCGAACACCAGCGCCAGCGCAGGTCCCGTAACGAAGGTCGGTAGCGCGATCCCGAGCCCGGCGAGCGCGGTGAGCGCGTGATCGGTGGCCCGGCCGCGCCCGAGCGCCGCCAGGATGCCGGCCGGGACGCCGGTGAGGATCGCGAGCAGCACCGCGGCGAGCCCGAGCGTAATCGACAGCGGCAGCCCCTGCTGGATGAGCTCCCCGACGCTGAAGTCGCGTTGGCTGAGGGAGGGGCCGAAGTCCCCGTGCGCCAGCGCCGTAAGGTAGCGTCCGTACTGCACGAGGAACGGCCGGTCGAGTCCGTAGAGCCGGTCGAGGTTGGCACGCACCGCCGGAGTGAGCGTCTGCTCCTGGTCGAACGGTCCCCCGGGAGCGAGCCGCTCGAGCGCAAAGGACAGCGTGATGATGACGAGCAGCGTCGGGACGGCGACGGCGAGGCGACGCAACGCGTAGCGGAGCATGGGCGCCGACTCTAGGGAGTACGCGCGCAATCCGTCAAACCCGCGGCGTCTCCCGGCAACACCGCCCCGTGTCGCCCGCTATACTTGAAAGTCTATGAAACGCATCCTGGTCGGTATCAAGCGCGTCGTCGACTTCAACGTCCGCATCCGGGTCAAGCCCGACGGCACGGGTGTGGTCACCGACGGCGTCAAGATGAGCGTCAATCCGTTCGATGAGATCGCGCTCGAGGAGGCGCTGCGCATCAAGGAGCGCGGCGGCGCCGCGGAGGTGGTGGTCGCGACCGTCGGCCCGGCCGACTGCCAGCAGCAGCTGCGCAGCGCGCTCGCCATGGGGGCCGACCGCGCGCTGCACGTGCAGGCGGACGGCGTCATCGAGCCCCTGGTGGCCGCGCGCGCGCTCCTGAAGCTCATCGAGCGCGAGCAGCCGTTCCTGGTGATCCTCGGCAAGCAGGCGATCGACGACGACAACGGTCAGACCGGCCAGGTACTCGCGGCGCTGTGGAACCGTCCGCAGGCCACCTATGCCTCGAAACTCGAGCTCGTGAGCGAAGGTACCGCGCGCGTCACCCGTGAGGTGGACGCCGGTCTCGAGACGCTCGAAGTCGACCTGCCGGCGGTCATCACCACCGACCTGCGGCTGAATGAGCCGCGCTACGTCAAGCTTCCCGACATCATGAAGGCGAAGAAGAAGCCGCTCGACACCGTGACGCTCGCGGCCCTGGGCGTCGAGCAGCGCCAGCAGCTGAAGCTGGTGAAGTTCGAGCCGCCGCCGCAGCGCCAGAAGGGTATCCGGGTGAAGGATGCCGCCGAGCTGGTCGAGCAGCTGAAAAAGAAGGGCCTGCTGTGAGCGCGAAAATCCTCATCGTCGCCGAGCACGACGGCACGAAACTCAACGTCAGCACCGCCAAGTGCGTGAGCTGCGCGCGTGCCGTGGCGGGCGCGGAGCTCACCGTGGTGGTGTGCGCGGCGAGCGCCGCCCCGATTGCCGCGCAGGCCGCGCAGCTCGCCGGGGTCGCGCGCGTGCTCACCGTGGAGAATTCCGCCAACACACACGCTCTCGCGGCGGTGCTGGCGCCGCAGATTGCCGCGCTCGCCGCGCCTTTCAACCTGATCCTCGGACCCTCGACAACCTTCGGCAAGGACCTGATGGCGCGTATCGCCGGGCTCCTCGGGGCGCCGCAGGTGAGCGACATCATGGCGCTCGAGAGTGCCACGCGCTTCCGCCGCCCGATCTATGCCGGCAACGCGATTCTCACCGTCGAGGCCGACGGCGCCGCGCGGGTCGTCGGCACGGTGCGTATGGCCTCGTTCGAGGCCGCCGGCGACGGCGGCTCGGCCGCTATCGAGAAGGCGGCGGTGAGTGTCGAGCTTCCGGGCCACACACGCTTCATCTCGGTGTCGGCCGCCAAGAGCGATCGCCCCGACCTGCAGACCGCATCGAAGGTGGTCTCCGGCGGCCGAGCGCTCGGCAGTGCCGAGGGCTTCAAGATCCTCTACAGCCTCGCCGACAGGATCGGCGCCGCCGTCGGCGCATCGCGCGCCGCCGTCGATGCGGGCTATGCCCCGAACGAAATGCAGGTCGGGCAAACCGGCAAGATCATTGCGCCCGAGCTCTATATGGCGATCGGCATCTCCGGAGCGATCCAGCACCTCACGGGCATCAAGGACGCGCGCACCATCGTCGCAATCAACAAGGACGGCGAGGCGCCGATCTTCGAGGTGGCGGATTTCGGCCTCGTCGGGGATCTCTTCCAGATCATCCCCGAGATCGAAAAACTGGTGGGGTAACGCGCTCCAGGCCACAACCGGCCTGTTGTTCGCGGGCGAAAGTCGCGCCTTTCGCCCGCGGGCCGGAAACGGCTCTGGGTTGGCCTGCGCAAAACGCCGCAGGGCGTTTTCCGCCAATCGATTAAAGCTGTCCCAGGACGTGCTCGGCGGCCGAGACCTTGAACTGGCCGGGCTCTTCGATGTCCACCGTCGTAGCGACGCCGTCCTTGACGATGAGGGCGAAGCGCTTGCCGCGCATGCCCATGCCGAACTTGCTGCCGTCCATCTCCAGGCCGAGCGCGCGCGCGTAGTCGCCGTTGCCGTCGGCGAGCATCAGCACCTTGTCGCCGACGTTCGAGGCCTTGCCCCAGGCGTTCATCACGAACACGTCGTTGACCGCCATGCAGGCGATGGTGTCGACACCCTTGGCGAGAATCTGATCGGCGAGCTGCACGAAGCCGGGCAGGTGCTTCGCGTCGCAGGTCGGCGTGAAGGCGCCCGGAACCGAGAACAGCACCACGCGCTTGCCCTTGAAGAGCTCGTCCGTGGTCAGGTCCTTCGGACCCTCCCGGGTCATGCGCTTGAAGGTGCCCGCAGGCATGCGGTCACCGGCTTTGATGGTCATCGCGGTTCCTACTGCGCCTGCCGTGCGTGGATCGCCCAGAGCGTCCCCAGACGCATGAGCACCGGATCGCCCTTGACCGCCTTGAAGGCCTTGATCGCGTCGTCCTTGTGGCCGCCCTTGAGCTCGGCGATGCCGAGCAGCAGCTGCGTGTCGGCGGCGTTGCGCAACCCGCCTTTGGCAACCGCCTTGGTGAGCTGGTCGATCGCCTTGTCATACTGGCCGTAGCTCAGGTACGCGAGTCCCATGCCGGCGTTCTTGCCGCCGGTGGTGGCCGCCTCGGCCTCCTTCAGCGTCTTCTCGAGGGAGGCCTGATCGTTCGCCGCGCCCTGCTTCGCCTTGTCGAGCAGGCGCTGGTTCTTGTCCTTGGTGCGCTGGTCGGTGAAGAGGTTGCGCTCCATGGCGCGCTGCAACACCCGCTGGGCATCGCCGGGCGTACCCTGGTCCATGGCGAGCTGCGCCATTTCGGTGTAGTCGTCACCGTTCTTCAGCACGTCGGTGTCCCACATGAGCCGGTAGACCTGCAACGTGTTGGCGTCGCTGCTCGAAGCCTGCTTCAGCACCCCGATCAGCAGATTCGACCAGTACTCGGGCTTGGGGTAGTAGGTCACCAGCCTTTCCAGCGCTTTGGTGGTGCAGGCGTTGTCCTCGAGCTTCACGCAGGAGCTCAGGATCAGCGACAGCGGCTCGGCGGCCGGTGTTCCACCGGCCTTGATGATGTTGCTGACGAGGTCATCCTCGAACTTCAGCGTGCCTTTCCAGTCGCCCTTGAGGTAATAGGCCTGGCCCACGATCGTCTTGGTCTGCTCCTCCGCGAAACCGCCCTTGATGGCGCGCTGCCCGTACTCGATCGCCTTGTCGTAGTTCTTGAGCTGGTAGTAGATCTGGGAGAGTTCCCGGGTCTTCGTCTGCTGGTCGCCAGCCGGCGTGAAGCCGTCGTCGAGCTCCGCCTCCAGGGGCTTGACCGCATCCGCAAAGTCGTTGGTGCGGACGTAGGCGAAGGCCAGCAGGTCGTTGATCACATGCTGATCGTAGGGGTTCTTCCCGGCCGTGCCGTCGGCCTCCTTGAGCTTTGCGATCGCCTCTGAATACTTCGGCGGCTTTGCGGAGAGGTCATCATGGGCCTCTTTGATGACCTTGCCCGCCTTGGCACTGTTCTGCGGCGTCTTGGGCGCGTCGGCCCCGAGTGCGGCGCCGTGACCCAGGCTCAGGCAGAGGGCCAGGGCCGCGCCCGTGGCCAGGTGAGTTGCGGGAAATCGGTTGCGGGTGTGTGCCATTGGCTGACCGTTACTCTGAGAATTCGGAGACGTTGACGAAGCCGATCTTCTTCATGCGGTTGCGCTGCGCGGCCGCCAGCACCCGTGCGACCACGTCGTACTTCGCGCGCCGGTCGGGACGCAGGTGGATCTCGGGCTGTGGATCCTTGGCGGCCTCGGTGTGGAAGTAGCTCTCGAGCGTGTCGATGTCGGGAATCGCCGTGCCGTTCCACACCACCGTGCCGTCGAAGTCGATCTCGAGGTCGATGACCTCGGGTTGCACCGGCGGCGGCGGCGCGTCGTTCGTCTGCGGCATGTCGAGCTTGACCGCGTGCGTCATGACCGGCAGCGTGATGATGAGCGTGACCAGCAGCACCAGCATGACGTCGATCAGCGGCGTCGTGTTGATGTCGCACATCGCCTCGCCCGCACCGCCTACCTGCATTGACATGTCGTTAGCTCCTGAACATCGCTCAGCGATAACCCTGCACGCCGTGGTCGGGCTCGGTGAGGAACCCGACCTTGACGATGCCGCCGCGCTGGATCGCGTACATGACGCGCGCCGACGGCCTCGTAGCGGGTGTCCTTGTCGCCGCGGATGTGGATCTCGGGCTGCGGCACGCGCACCGCGGCTTCCTTGATGTAGCCGAGCAGCACCTCGCGGTTGGGCATCGCTTTGTCGTTCCAGTAGATCTTGCCCTCGCTTGTCCACCGCGATGGTGATGTTCTCCGGCTTGGTCTGCGTCGGGATGTTGACCGCCTTCGGCAGATCCACCGGCACCGTCTTGGTGATCACGGGGATCGTGATCAGGAAGATGATGAGCAGCACCAGCATCACGTCGACCAGCGGCGTGGTGTTGATGGTCGCCATCATGCCGCCGCTGCTCGACTCGCCCGACATTCATCGACATGGTCAGCTACTCCTCACAGAGAGCACGCGGGCCGGTACGCCTGGCCGGTGCGCTGCACCCGCGCGGCGGCCGGCCGCACGGTCTTCAGCGGAACGTCGGCGGCGCGGCCTTGGCCGCGGCCGGACGGCGCCATCGGCGCCGGCGCCACTCTCGACCTGCACGCCGCCTACCAGGTAGGCATGCAGGTCGCTGGCGAAGTTCCGCAGCGCATCCTGCAGCACCTTGTTGCGGCCGAGCAGCCAGTTGTAGCCCAACACCGCGGGCACCGCCACGAACAGGCCGAGCGCCGTCATGATCAGCGCCTCGCCGACCGGGCCGGCCACCTTGTCGATGCTCGCCTGGCCGGCGATACCGATGCCGACCAGCGCGTTGAGGATGCCCCACACCGTGCCGAACAGGCCGACGAACGGCGCCGTCGAGCCGACCGTGGCGAGGAGCGCCAGCCCGCTCGTTCAGCTTGCTGTTCACGGAGTCCACCGCGCGCTGCAGCGACATGGTGATCCACTCGTGCAGGTCGATACGATCGGTGAGGCGGCCGTCGTGGTGCGAGGCGGCGCGCAGGCCGTCCTCGGCGATGCCGCGGAAGTCGTCACCCTTCTTCAGTCGGTCGACACCGTCCTTGATGGAGGGCGCGTTCCAGAACTGCTTGTCGACCGACTTGGCCGACTTGCGCAGCGCCCGCTGATCCCACAGCTTCGTAAGGATCACGTACCACGAAGCGAGCGACATGATGAGAAGGAGAATCAGCACGGAGCGGGAGACCAGATCTCCCGACACCCACAGTGCGCTCAGACCGTAGGGGTTATTAACTGTTACGCTCGGTTGGTTTTCCATAGTTTCCTCGAAACAAAAAGAAGCCGCACCCGAAGGTGCGGCCGGTATTCATCTCAACTGGAATTTGACGTTGAAGTTGATGCACTTCGGGACGGGCCTCCCCTCCTCGGTGCCGGGGATGTACCTGCCCGAGGCCGCCTTGGCGAGCTTCAGCCCGCCGCCGTCGAGACGGTTGCTGCCGGAGCTCTTGGCGACCGTCGGTTCCTGCGTGAGCTTGCCGTCGGGACCCACGCACACGTGCACGGTGACGACGCCCTGCTCCTCCAGGCGCTTGGACGCCTCAGGATAGAAGTCCTCGCTGTTGGGGAAGCCTTTGCCGAAGCCGACGTTCGTGCCCGGCTTCGGCGGGACCGCGGCCACCGGGGCCGCCCTCGCGACGGTCTGCGTGACGCGGATCGCGGTGGTGTTCTCCTCCGCCGGCAAGCTGATGGTCACGTCGGGAGGGGGAATCTCCACCGGCGGGCGCTCGAACTGCGGCGGCGGTGGCGGCGGCGGCGCCTCCTCCTTCTTCACTTCCTCGACGATCTGCGTCTGGATCGGGGGCGCGAGCACCTCGATCGCACGACGCGCGAGCCCGGTGGCCAGCGCGTAGAGGATGAAGATATGGAGAGCGACGATCGCGACCAGCACCGCGCCGCGTCTGGTCAAGAGCCCGGAGTCTTGTACTAAGGCTGCCATGTGTGTCAGAACCCCAATGCCAGCAGGTCAACCCGCCAGCTCCCCTGAATCATACTTGCGAACTACATCGTCAGGCAGTCGGACGGGGAGCGAGAAATTCTGGAATCCCCCCGCACGAGTACCCAGCAGTGTGCGCTGCGACGAATACTTTGCCGAACTGTACCGGGTGCCTCCGGGACTGACAACTCCGGTCGCGCCTCAGGAATCGCGCCGACGCGCCTGTCGTGCTTCGGTTACGGCGCCTTCGGAGGCGCTGCCGACGAGGCGCGCGTACTTGGCGAGCACGCCCGCCTCAGCGGCGGGCTTCGGCACCTTCCATGCCCGTCGCCGGCGGCGCAATTCCTGGGCTGGAAGCTCGACGCGAAGCTCGCGCTTGCGCGCATCGATGGTAATGCGGTCGCCGTTGCGCAAGAGGCCGATGGGCCCGCCGACCGCCGCCTCCGGAGCGACGTGTCCGACCACGAATCCATGGCTGCCGCCGGAGAAACGCCCGTCGGTAATGAGCGCGACCTTGCCGTCGAGCCCCCGGCCGCTGATCGCGCCGGTGGGGCTGAGCATCTCGCGCATGCCGGGACCGCCCTTCGGGCCCTCGTTGCGGATGACGACCACGTCCCCGGGGCGCAGCCGGCCGCCGAGAATCGCCTGCGTGGCGCGCTCCTCGCCGTCGAATATCCGCGCACGCCCCTCGAAACGCTCCCCCTCCTTGCCGGTGATCTTGGCCACCGCACCCTCGGGAGCGAGGTTGCCGTAGAGCACGACGAGGTGGCTGTCCTTCTTCAGGGGCTGATCGAGCGGGCGAACAATCTCCTGACCACTCATGTACATGGGAGTGTTTTCGAGATTTCTGGCGAGCGTCTCGCCGGTGACCGTCATGCACTCCCCGTGCAGCAATCCACCCTCGAGCAGCATGCGCATGAGCGGCTGGATCCCGCCGATCGCGATGAGCTCCGACATGAGAAAGCGACCGCTCGGCCTCAAGTCCGCGAGCACCGGGGAACGGCGGCCGATGCGCGTGAAATCATCGAGCGTGAGGCGCACGCCCGCATCGCGCGCGATCGCGAGCAAATGCAGCACGGCATTCGTCGAGCCGCCGAGCGCGGCCACCACGGTGATCGCGTTCTCGAAGGCCTTGCGGGTGAGGATGTCGCGCGGCTTGAGGCCGTCGCGCACCAGCCGTACGGCGGCGGCCCCGGCGCGGGCACTGTCGGAGTGCTTGGCCTCCCCGATCGCCTCCTGGGCCGAGCTCCCCGGCAAGGACAAGCCCAAGGCCTCGATTGCCGAGGCCATGGTATTGGCGGTGTACATGCCGCCACAGCTCCCGGGACCGGGGATGGCGCTGCGCTCGATCTCGGCGAGTCCGCTCTCGGAGAGCGTGCCGGCCGCGCGCGCACCCACGGCCTCGAACACGCTGACGATATCGCGCCGCTGCGCGCCCGGGCGGATGGTGCCACCGTAGACGAAAACGGCGGGCCGATTGAGCCGCGCCATCGCCATGGCACAGCCGGGGATGTTCTTGTCGCAACCGCCGATGGCGACGAAACCATCGAAGCCCTCGGCGCCGACCACCGCTTCGATCGAGTCCGCGATGATCTCGCGCGAGACCAGCGAGTAGCGCATTCCGGGCGTGCCCATCGAGATGCCGTCCGACACCGTGATGGTATTGAACAGAACGCTCTTGCCACCGGCCCCGTCGACGCCGGCGCAGGCGGCCTCGGCCAGCGCTCCGATATGCATGTTGCAGGGGGTGAGATTCGCCCAGGTCGAGGCCACACCGACCTGCGGCCGGGTGAAGTCCTCGTCCCGGAAACCGACCGCCCGCAGCATGGCGCGCGCCGGCGCCTGGCGAAGCCCGTCCACCACGACACGCGAATACGCCCGCGGGTCCACCGCTTTTTTCTTCATGCCGGAAGATTAACACCGGCGGCTGCGCGCGCCCGCTGGGCGGTGGCTTCAAGGTTCGGGCTTAACTCGTTGACAAGCCGGCGGTTGCTGTGCTCCCATCGAAGCATCAGGTTTGGTTCGCATCCCGTGACATCCAAGGCAACAGCACTTTCCCGACCCGCCGCGGCCCACGCCGCCCGGCCGGTGCTGCTTATTGGACTGCCCGCACTGCTGCTCCTTAGTGGAGCCAGCCGGTGTGGGGCACACGCGAACGCCTGACCCAAGCAGGCACGAGCGAAAGAGCAAAGACTCAAGACCCCGCACCGGCTGAAAGCCGCTGCGGGGTTTTTTACGTTTGTAACGCGGCCCTGAGGCCGCCCGAGGAGTGAGGCGATGAGGCTCTATTCAATGAAGGACGTCGACCGCAAGGCCTTGAAGGGTGCGCGGATCGCCGTGCTGGGATTCGGCAGCCAGGGACGGGCGCACGCCCTCAATCTCAAGGACTCCGGCTTCGACGTCGTGGTGGGCGTGAGAAAGGGCGGACCCAGCTGGAAGAAGGCGCGGCGCGACGGCCTCGAGGTCGCCGAGCCGGCCGCCGCCGCGGCGAGCGCCGATCTCATCGCCATGCTGGTGCCGGACCTCGCGCAGAAGGCGCTCTACCAGGAGATCCGCAAGGGCCTGAAGAAAGGCGCGGCGCTGCTGTTCGCCCACGGCTTCAACATCCACTTCAAACAGATGAAGCCGCGCACCGATCTCGACGTGGTGCTGATCGCGCCCAAGGGACCCGGCGACCTGGTGCGCCGCCAGTACAGCCAAGGCCGCGGCGTGCCATGCCTGCTCGCGGTGGCGCAGGACGCGACCGGCAAGGCGCACGCCCGCGCCCTCGCCTACGCCCACGGCATCGGCGGCACGCGCGGCGGCGTGCTCGAGACGACCTTCGCGGAAGAGACCGAGACGGACCTCTTCGGTGAGCAGGCGGTGCTGTGCGGCGGCACCACCGAGCTCGTCGTCAAGGGCTTCGAGACTCTCGTCGAGGCGGGTTACCAGCCCGAGGTCGCCTACTACGAGTGTCTGCACGAGCTCAAGCTGATCGTCGACCTGCTGCACGAGGGCGGCATCTCCAAGATGCACCAGTTCATCTCCGAGACCGCCAAGTACGGCGATCTGACGCGCGGCCCGCGCATCGTCGATGAGCGCGTCAAGAAGCAGATGCGCAAGGTGCTGAAAGAGGTCCAGAGCGGCAAGTTCGCCCGGCAGTGGATCAGGGAGAACGAGAGCGGCAAGGCGAACTACCGCAAGCTGCTCGCCGCGGACATGAACCGGCAGATCGAGAAGGTGGGCGCGACGCTGCGCGCCCGCATGCCATGGCTCAACGAACGGCGAGCCTGAGGTGAACGCGT
This sequence comes from uncultured Gammaproteobacteria bacterium, assembly GCA_963802645.1. Lineage (GTDB taxonomy): Bacteria > Pseudomonadota > Gammaproteobacteria > Steroidobacterales > Steroidobacteraceae > 13-2-20CM-66-19. Next base: position 738,270 of record CAWDJK010000004.1, read on the forward strand.
CATGACCACCAATCCCGACCGCGTGCTGATCTTCGACACGACGTTGCGCGATGGCGAGCAGTCCCCGGGGTGCAGCATGACGCAGCCCGAGAAGCTGCGCGTGGCGCGCGCGCTCGCCGAGCTCGGCGTCGACGTCATCGAGGCCGGCTTCCCGGCCGCCTCGCGCGGCGACTTCGAGAGCGTCCAGGCCGTGGCCCGCGAGGTGCAGGGGCCGATCATCTGCGCGCTGGCGCGCTGCAACCCCGAGGACATCGAGCTCGCCGCGCGCGCGCTCAAGGACGCCCCGCGCCACCGCATCCACGTGTTCCTCGCGACGAGTGCCATCCACCGCCAGTACAAGCTCAACATGGCGCAGGATGAGATCCTCAAGGCCGCCGCCGACGGCGTGGCGCGCGCCCGCGAGCTCGCCGCCGACGTCGAGTTCTCACCCGAGGACGCCTCGCGCACGGAGCTCGAGTTCCTCGCGCAGGTGGTCGAGACCGCGATCGCCGCCGGCGCCACCACGGTCAACATCCCGGACACGGTCGGCTACACGGTGCCGGATGAGTTCGCGGAGCTGTTCCGTTACCTGCGCAAGAACGTGCGCGGGATCGATGGCATCCGTCTCTCGGTCCACTGCCACGACGATCTCGGCATGGCGGTGGCGAACAGCCTGACCGCGGTCGTGGCCGGGGCACGTCAGATCGAGTGCACCATCAACGGCATCGGCGAGCGCGCCGGCAACTGCTCGCTGGAAGAGGTCGTGATGGCGCTCAAGACGCGCGCCGCCTTCTTCAACGTCGCGACCGGCATCCAGACGCAGCGCCTCTACCCCACTTCGCGCCTGGTCTCGAGCATCACCGGCATGCCGGTGCCGCGCAACAAGGCGGTGGTGGGCGAAAACGCCTTCGCGCACGAGGCCGGCATCCACCAGCACGGCATGCTCAAGCACTATTCGACCTACGAGATCCTGCGACCCGAGGACGTCGGCCTGTCGCGCAGCCACCTGGTGCTCGGCAAGCACAGCGGCCGCCACGCACTGCGCGAGCGGGTGCAGGCGCTCGGCTTCGAGCTCGAGGAGGCGGAGTTCAACCAGCTGTTCGAGGAATTCAAGGCGCTCGCCGATCGTAAGAAAGAGCTCTACGACGGCGACATCGAGGCGCTCGTGCTGCGCGCCGAGGGCTCGGCACACGGACCCTGGACGTTGAGCGAGCTCACCACCGAGGCGAGGAGCTCGGGTCCCGCGCGGGCGCTGGTGGTGCTGACGCACGCCGACGGCCGCAGCGTCGAGCACGCCGCCCACGGCGACGGCCCGGTCGATGCGGCCTTCAAGGCCATCGAAGCGGCCACCGGCATCCGCGTGGTGCTGCGCAAGTTCGAGGTCAAGGCGGTCTCCGAAGGTGAGGATGCGCAGGGCGAGGCGCGGGTGTACGTGGAGTACAATCGCAAGACCTACCGCGGTGCCAGCGTGAGCACGAACATCGTCGAAGCGGGCGTGCGCGCGTTCCTCGAAGTGATCAACCGCATCGAGCTGGCGCAGGCCGGGACGCGGGCGCGCGCTGCCGCAGCACCGCCGGTTCCGGCGTCGGTCTGAGCCACAGGAGTTCCCATGCCCATTCCCGCCACGCAATTCATCTGGTTCAACGGCAAGCTGGTCCCGTGGGAGAAGGCGACCGTGCACGTGCTGGCGCACGCGCTGCACTACGGCTCCTCCGTGTTCGAGGGCGTACGTGCCTACGAGACGCCGCGCGGCGTGGCGATCTTTCGCCTGCGCGATCACACCCGCCGGCTGTTCGACTCGGCGAAGATCTATCGGATCGGCATGCCGTTCTCTCCCGAGCAGCTGAACGACGCCTGCCGCCAGGTCATCTCGGCCAACGGTCTCAAGCGCGGCGCCTACATCCGCCCGGTGGTATTCCGCGGCTACGGCGAGATCGGCGTGACGCCGAAGAACGATCCGCCCACCGAGGTGGCGATCGCCGCCTGGGAATGGGGCAAGTACCTCGGCGGCGAGGGCGAGGATGCGGGCGTCGACGTGTGCGTGTCCTCCTGGAACCGGGTGGCCCCCAACACCCTGCCCGCGCTGGCCAAGGCCGGCGGTAACTACCTCTCGAGCCAGCTGATCGGCGCCGAGGCGCGGCGCCTCGGCTTCGCCGAAGGCATCGGGCTCGCCCCCGACGGCACCCTGAGTGAGGGCTCGGGCGAGAACCTGTTCCTGGTGAAGGACGGCGTGCTGCTCACCCCGGCGCTCGCACACTCGGTGCTCGGCGGCCTCACCCGCGACACGGTGATGCGCCTCGCGCGCGAGCGCGGCATCGAGGTGCGCGAGACGTCGCTCCCGCGCGAGCTCCTCTACATCGCCGACGAAGCGTTCTTCACCGGCACGGCGGTCGAGATCACCGCCATCCGCTCGGTCGACCGTCTCACCGTCGGCAACGGCAAGCGGGGACCCGTGACCGAGACGCTGCAGAACGCGTTCTTCGGCCTGTTCTCCGGCAAGACTCCGGACCGCTGGGGCTGGCTCGACCTCGTCGACATGTCGGCGCCGCGCGCCGCGGCAGCCGCGGGCTGATGATGCCGGGTACGCCCCGCACGCTCTTCGAGAAGGTCTGGCAGCGGCACGAGGTCGCCGCCGAAAGCGCCGCAACCCCGGCGGTGCTCTATATCGACCTGCACCTGATCCACGAGGTCACCTCGCCCCAGGCGTTCGCGCTGCTGCGCGAGCGCGGGCTCCCGGTGCGCCGTCCCGAGCTCACCCTCGCCACCATGGATCACTCGACGCCGACGCGCACCGAGCAGATCTTCGGCGGCGCACCGATCGCGATCGAGTCCGCCGCCCGGCAGATCCGCGCGCTCGAGATGAACTGCGCGCAGTTCGGGGTGGAGCTCCTCGGCTTGCAGAGCGAACAGCGTGGCATCGTGCACGTGATCGGGCCGGATCTCGGCATCACGCAGCCGGGCAAGACCATCGTGTGCGGCGACAGCCACACCAGCACCCATGGCGCGGTCGGGGCGCTCGCCTTCGGTATCGGCACGACCGAGGTTGCGCACGTACTCGCCACGCAGTGCCTGCTGCAGAGAAAGCCGCGCACGCTGGCGGTCGAGGTGCAAGGCTCGCTGCGCGGCGGCGTCACCGCCAAGGACCTGATCCTCGCCATCATCGGCCGCCTCGGAGTGGGCGGCGGCACCGGGCACGTGATCGAATATCGCGGCAGCACCGTGCGCGGCCTCGACATGGATGAGCGCATGACGGTCTGCAACATGTCGATCGAGGCCGGCGCCCGCGCCGGCATGATCGCCCCCGACGAGACCACGTTCGCCTATCTCGCCGGCCGCCCGCGTGCGCCCCAGGGCGCCGCGTGGGAACGTGCCGTGAGCGAGTGGCGCGAGCTCCCGGGAGACCCCGGCGCGCGCTTCGACCGCGAGCTGCGCCTCGATGCGTCCGCCATCGAGCCGATGATCACCTGGGGCACGAATCCCGGCATGGTGGTGCCGGTCACGGGCTCGATTCCGCTCGCCGGGGGCGATGCGGTGCTGGCGCGCGCGCTCGACTACATGGGGCTCGAGGGCGGAGCCCCGATCAAGGATCAGCCGGTGAACGTCGTGTTCCTCGGCAGCTGCACCAACGCACGCCTCTCCGACCTGCGCAGTGCCGCCGGCGTGCTGCGCGGCCGGCACATCGCCCGCGGCCTGACCATGCTGGTCGTGCCGGGCTCGCAGCAGGTCAAGCGCCAGGCGGAGGCCGAGGGTCTCGACCGGGTGTTCCGCGACGCCGGCGCCGAGTGGCGCGAGTCCGGCTGCTCGATGTGCCTCGGCATGAACGGCGACACCGTGGCGCGCGGCGAGTACGCCGTGAGTACCAGTAACCGCAACTTCGAAGGGCGTCAGGGCGCCGGTGCGCGCACTTTGCTGGCGAGCCCGCTCACCGCAGCCGCTACCGCGGTGCGCGGCCGTGTCACCGATCCGCGCGAGCTCCTCTGATGCCGCCCTTCACCAGCCTCACCTCCCGCACCGTCGTTCTGCCGGCCACCAACATCGACACCGACCAGATCATCCCGGCGCGCTTCCTCACCACCACCACGCGCGAGGGACTGGGCGCGCACCTGTTCGCCGACTGGCGCTACGACGAGCGCGGCGCGCCGCGCCCCGACTTCGTGCTGAACCGTCCGGCGAGCGCTGGCTGCCGCATCCTGGTCGCCGGGCGCAACTTCGGCTGCGGCTCCTCGCGCGAGCACGCCCCCTGGGCGCTGCTCGACTATGGCTTCCGTGCGGTGGTGAGCACCGGGATTGCCGACATCTTCCGCAATAACTCGCTCAAGAACGGCCTGCTGCCCGTGGTCGTCGATGAGCCGACGAGCGAGTGGCTGCTCGCGCACCCGGGCGCCGAGCTCACGTTCGACCTCGCCGCCGCGACGCTGGCGCTGCCGGACGGCACGCGCGTGCCCTTCCCCATCGAGGCCTTCGCGCAGCACTGCCTGCTGAACGGCATCGACGAGCTCGGCTACCTCCTCTCCCGCACGCCCGAGATCGAGACCTTCGAGCGCAGCCGCGCATGAAGGCACGCATCGCGGTACTGCCCGGCGACGGCATCGGGCCCGAGGTCATCGCCGCGGGCCTGAGCAGCCTGCGGGCGATCGGTGCGCGCTTCGGTCATGACTTCGAGCTCACGGAGCTCCCCTTCGGGGGCGCCGCGATCGACGCCTGTGGCGAGCCGCTGCCGGCGGCGACGCTCGCCGCCTGCCGCGCTGCCGATGCGGTGCTGCTCGGGGCCATCGGGGGACCGCAGTGGTCGGCCCCCGAGCAGCAAGTGCGGCCCGAGTCGGGGCTGCTGCAGCTGCGCAAGGAGCTCGGCGTGTACGCGAACCTGCGCCCCGTGCGGGTGCACGCGGCGCTCGCCGCCGCCTCGACCCTCAAGACCGAAGTCATCACAGGGGTCGACCTCGTGTTCGTGCGCGAGCTCACCGGCGGGATCTATTTCGGCGAGAAGACGCGCACGCCGGAGCGCGCCACCGATCTGTGCGTCTACACGGCGGCGGAGGTCGAGCGGGTCGTGCGGGTCGCCGCCCGCCTGGCGCAGACGCGCCGCCGCCGACTCACTTCCATCGACAAGTCGAACGTGCTCGAGACTTCACGGCTGTGGCGCGCCGTGTGCCAGCGTGTGATCGAGCGTGAATTCCCCGACGTGACACTCGAGCACCAGCTGGTGGACGCTGCCGCCATGCATCTCATCCACCGGCCGCGCGACTTCGACGTGCTGGTGACCGAGAACATGTTCGGCGACATCCTCACCGACGAGGCCTCCATGCTCGCCGGATCGCTGGGGCTCCTGCCGTCGGCCTCGCTCGGCGAGGGGCGCCGGGGCGTCTATGAGCCGATTCACGGCTCGGCGCCGGATATCGCCGGCCGCGGCATCGCCAATCCCTTCGGCACGATCTACAGCGTGGCGCTGCTGCTCAGGCACTCGCTCGGGCTCACGCAGGAAGCCGCCGCGCTCGAGCAGGCCGCGGATGCGGCGCTCTCTGCCGGGGTCCGCACCGCGGACCTGGTCGCCCCCGGCGCGCGCTCCCTGCCGACGCGCGCGGCCGCCGAGGCCGTCCTCAGCAGCCTGCCGCGGCCTTGAGCGGCCGCGCGGGCACGGCGCGCGCCGCGCGCGCCAGCGCTCGCGTCGAGATCCTCGCGCAGATCCTCCAGCGCCTCGATGCCGACCGACAGGCGCAGCAGTCCCTCGGTGAGTCCGGCCTTGAGGCGCGCGGCCGGATCCATGGCCGCATGGGTCATGGTGGCCGGGTGCGCCACCAGGCTCTCGACTCCCCCTAAGGATTCGGCCAGCGAGAAGCACTTGAGGTCCGCGACGAACTCGCGCACCGCATCGTGCCCGCCCTCGAGCTCGAGGGTGACGATGGCGCCGAAGCCGCGCTGCTGGCGCGCGGCGAGCGTGTGCCCCGGATGGCTCGCGAGCCCCGGGTACCACACGCGTCGCACGTTCGGCTGCTCGTTCAGCCAATGGGCGAGCTCGTGGGTGTTGCGCGCGTGGTGCTCGAGGCGCGCATGCAGCGTACGCAGCCCCCGCAGCGTCAGGAAGCTGTCGAAGGGCGCGCCGGTCACACCCAGGCAGTTGGCCCACCACACGAGCTGCTCGTGCAGCGCCTTGTCGCGCGCCACAACCGCCCCTCCCACCACGTCGCTGTGGCCGTTGAGGTACTTCGTGGTCGAGTGCACGACGAGATCGGCGCCCAGTGGAATCGGCAGCTGCCAGGCGGGTGAGAGGAAAGTGTTGTCGACCGCCACGAGCGCACCGGCCGCGTGACCTGCGGCCGCGAACGCGGCGATGTCGGTGATGCGCAGCAGCGGGTTGCTCGGCGTCTCGATCCACAGGAGCGCCGCGGGCTTCTCGAGTGCGGCGCGCACCGCGGCCTCGTCGCCGAAGTCGACGAACTCCACCGCCCGCTCGCCACGGCGGCGCCAGGCATCGAAGAGGCGGTAGGTACCGCCGTAACAGTCATGCGGTGCGACGATGCGGGCACCCGCGGGCACCAGGAACCCGGTGAGGGTCACCGCGGCCATGCCGCTCGCGGTCACGACGGCCCCCGCCCCCTGCTCGAGCTCGGCGAGCGCGCCGGCGAGCAGGTCGCGCGTCGGGTTGCCGGAGCGAGTGTAGTCGTAGGCGCCCTTCTCGCCGAAGCCGCGGAAGGCGAAGGTCGACGAAAGATGCAGCGGCGGCACGACGCAGCCGGTGGGATCGCCGCATTCGATGCCGGCACGCACCGTCTGCGTGACCTGGCTCACGCCGTTGGCCGCGGCCTCACCGGCGGAAAGAAGATCCGGAATCCTGCTCATGGGGCGCTCCCGAGGGCGGTGGCGAAGATGGAGCGCAACTGCTGCGGCTCCTTCAGGAAGGCGTCATGCCCGTAAATGGACGAGATCTCGTGCAGGCGGCCGCGCGGCAGGCGCGCCGCGAGCGCGCGTGCATCGCCAAGCGGCACCAGCTGGTCCTCGCGCACCGCAATAACACTGGTCGCGACGAAGACGCGGGCCGCATCGATGCGATGCAGGTCGATCGATTCCGACAGCGCCAGATAGGACTCGGCCGAGTAGCGCGCCGCGTAGTCGGCGCCGCGCGCGAACAGATATTCCTCGACCGGAAAGACGAAGCGCCGGCCGTCGCGCGCCGCCGGGCCCGCGAAGCGGGCCGCGAACTCTTCGCCACTGCGGTAGGTCGCCATGCCGAGCGCGCGCGCGAGCTTCAGCCCCTCCTGCGGCCGGCCGCAATCGAGCGCGAAGCGCACCGCCTGCCGCTGGACGCTGCGCCAGGCGGTGGCGAGCGGATGGGCACGGTCGGTGGCGCCGATCACCAGCAGCCGACCGACGCGCTCCGGATAGCGCTCACCGAAGGCGAGCGCCACCATGCCGCCGTAGGAGGCGCCCGCGATCGCCGCGAGCGCACCGATGCCGAGATGCTCGAGGAGCGAGCGCAGCGCCTCTGCCTGGTCGTAGCTCGAGATCGAGGGAAACTCCGTGCCCGCTACCGGTCCCGAAGAGCCGCCGCTGCCGCCGAGATAGTCGAAGCTCAGGATCGCCAGGCGCTCGGTGTCGAGCGCGCGCTGCGGACCGGCGGTTTCCCCCCACCAGCTGTCACGCGCGTCCGCGGTGAGACACACGCGCCGATGGGCCGAGATGCCCCCGAGCGCACACACCACGGGCGCATCCGGCGCGCCGGCCAGCCGCCAGGCAACACGCGGCTGCGCGAGGCGCCCGCCGTGATGCAGCGCGAGGTCTCCCGGGAGCTCGAGGATCCCCTCTTCCACGCGCACTTCGGCGCCGCCCCTGCGCGCCACGCGCACGCGTGCCGTGGCCCCCGCAGGCGCGCGCACCGGGATCGATTCGGCCAAGACACTCATCGGGTTCCTCCGCCGGAAGTCCTGCTCATCGGACACCTGCGGAGCGTGCCTGCGCGGGAGGCGCGAGGCTTGTTGCGTCCATCCCCAGCCGGGGGGCACCCCGGGAGGCTACGCAAACCGCTCATCTGTCGACCCCTCCGAGCAGGAGTCGCAGGAAGTAGCACCTTTCCAGGGTGGTTAAGCCTGGCGGTTGCCCCGGCGTCTAAGGGCCTTATCCCTCAGCCGGTCTCGATGAGTGGGGCGAGTTTAGGGTGCAGCGCACCCGCCGCGCAAGCGCGGCCCCGTGAGCTGTGTTCCGGCTCACGGAGCCGCCCCCGGGCGGCGATCGGTCAGGGCGCCGCGGGGTGCATCGCCGGCGGGTCGGCGAAGCGCTTGATCCCGAGGGCCTCGTAGACTTCGGCCGGGAAGTAGACCACCCCTTCCTTCATGACGAGGCTCACCCGGCGGATATCGCTGATGTTCTGCGTCGGGTCGCCGTCCACCAGGATGAGATCGGCGAGCTTGCGGGGCTCGATGCTGCCCAAATCCGCCAGCCGCCCGGTGAAGCGCGCCCCGTTCCAGGTCGCGATCCGCAGTGCATCGGCGGGAGCGATGCCCGCCTTGCCGTAGAGCTCGAGCTCGCGGTGCAGGGTGAAGCCGGCGATGGCGTCCGTGCCCGCCTCGAGCGGCACCCCGGCCCGGTACAGCTGGCCGACGAACTCGACCATCTTGTCGTAGGAGGCGCGGTACTTCGCCGCGTTCTTCTCCGTGACGTTCATTGAGTTCTCGTGCCAGCCGCGCGCCACCGCGACCGGCACGTGATCGGCGACCGCCGCGTAGCTCGGGGAGAGCTGGCCCTGGCGCTGGGTGAAGTTGTCCTCGAACGCGGTGAGCGTGGTATCGAGCGTGGTGCCGTGCTGCTTCATGAGCTCGACCAGATCCGTCACGGGCCTGGAGCTCAGGTCGAGCGCGTCGGCGTGCTCGGCGATCAGATAAAAGCGCTGCAGGGTGCGCGTGTCGTCCTTCGGTCCGACGAAGAACGCCAGCATCAGCTGGTTGATGTGCTGGATCTCGTCGTAGCCGGCGCGGATGGCCTCGTCCGAGCGCATGAAGGCCGGCACGTGGCCGCTGACGCGCAGACCGCGCTGATGCGCGTAGGCCGCGGTCGCCTCCACCCACTCGGGATGGAACGAGTTGTAGATCTTGATCTGGTGGTAGCCGTGCTCGGCGTACCAGTCGACCGCGTCCTTGGCGTCCTGGAGACTCCTGACCCGGAAACCGCCGCTCGCCGAATACGGGCTGTCGCCTTCGATGAAGCCGCAGGGAATGATGCGGGGGCCGACGATCTCCCCGTCGTTCACCTGGGTGATGATGCGCTGCAGCCGCTCGTTGTTGTTGCCCATGTCGCGGCTGGTCGTGACGCCACCGGCGATCTGCAGCAGCAGGTTCCAGGGGTCCTCGTGCGCGTGCATGTCGAAGAGCGCCGGCAGGAGGACCCGGCCGTTACCCTCGATCACGGTCTGGGTGCCGCGCGGCGTCGAGTGCGGCTCGTAGAGCGAGGCGATGCGTCCGCGGTAGACGTACACGTCGCGGGCCGGCAGGAGCTTCGCATGCTCGGAGTCGAACACCCGCACGTTGCGGATCAGGACGGGTCCGGGCACCCGGTGGGCGAGCTTGACCTCCAGGCCGTGCAGCCAGTCGTTCTCGGCCTTGGTCTGCAGTACATCGAGTTGCGCCGCGGGGGTCTCGAAGCCCGCCTCCACGACGCGGATGAAGCCCGGGACGACGAAGGCGAAAAAGCGCGGCCTGGCGCCGTCGGTCAGCCAGATGAAATCCGGCTGCGTGTCGATCCCGGTCACCGCGTAGAGGGAGACCGCGCGCGCGGCGCCAGCGCCCTCGAGCGTCGTGCCGCCGACCTTCTGGATCGCAAGCTCACCCTGGGGGAGCGCGGCGATACGTCCGTTGGGCTGCGCGAGCGCTGCTTGCGCGATCAGGCCGTAGGACTCGAATGAGTTATCGACCGGGATGTAGACCGCCGGGCCCTTGACGTCGGTGGCGCCGTGATCGGCCTCGGAGCGCCACTGCGCCCGGCCGCCCTTGAGTGAATAGGACTCATCGATCGGCCCGCCGAAGGTCGAGGTGCCTGACACCCTGAACGAGGCCAGCGAGCCGTCGGGTGCGAACTGGTAGTGCTCCTTGATATCGGGGCCGCGGCCGTTGTCCTTGTAACTCATGGCTACGTCGATGGCGCCGCCGGCGTGCACGGTAGTCACCTGGCTGCCGCTGACGCGGTTCTCGATCAGCACGGTGTAGCGCGTGACGGTGTCGGCCGCCGGCACGGCGCGCGCGCCGAGGACGGCCAGGGCCAGGAGGGCGGCGGGCGCAAGCATCGTTCGCATGTCGGTTGTTCTCCCTTGAGGCGCGGCGGCGCAACTTACCACGGCGGGCGAGCGGACACCCCCTTAGTGGGGCGTCAGTGCCGCAGCGCGCCGCTGCGCCTCCACCGCCTCGGCGGTGTTGCCGCGCGCACGCAGCGAGCCGGCGATCAGCGTCCAGGCCGCCGCCTGCGCCTCGCCATCCCCCGAGGCGAGCGCGAGCGCCTTGCGGCCCATGGCATCCGCCTGCACCGCATTGCCCTGCGCGAGCTGCACGCGGCCGAGCTCGACCCACAGGAGCGCCGTCTCCGGCTCGATGCGCAGCGCCCGCTCGAGCGTCGCGCCGGCGGCGACGTATTCCCCGGCGTTCGCCTGCGCGTGGGCCTGAGCGAGCAGAGCACTCGCCGCCGGCCCCATGCGGGCGGGACGGCCCGGCGGCGCTGCGGGCTGCTCGGGAGTAACCGCCGGCGGCTGCGGACCCGCGGGCACGGCCGTCCCCGCCCCCGGCCCCGCGGCGGGTGCCCCCGGCAGCGGGCCATGCAGCGCGCAGGCGCTGAGCGCGATCGCGACCAGGAGGATGAGCGCGGCACGCATGTCAGTGCACGAGCGCGTGCAGCCAGCGCTCGCTGCGCTCGAGGAATGTGGTGACGGGGCTCGCGGTGTCGCTGAAGCCGCAACCGGGTTTCCCCGGCACCTGCGCGCCGGCCGGCATGGCGAGCGTCACCCGGTCGTCCGAGCACCCCGGCAGCACGCGCAGCCCCGTGCCGTACTCGATCTGCATATCGACGACGCCGTCCGGCATCGGTGCGCTCCAGGAGCTGCCGCCGAGATCCGCCATGATGTGCGCCCAGACCGGCAGCGCGCCGGCCGAGCCCGTGAAGCCGGTCGGCGCGTTGTCGTCGTAACCCACCCACACCACGGTGAGGTCGCTCCCCGAGAAGCCGGCGAACCAGCTGTCGCGGTAGTCCGAGGACGTGCCGGACTTGCCGCCGACCACGAACTGCGCCGGCAGGATCGCGTGCGCCGCTCGCCCGGTGCCGCGATCCATCACCTCGACCAGCAGCCGGTCGAGCTGGTAGACGGACTCCGGCGTCGCCACCTGCGTCACCTGTACCGGGAAAGCTTTCACCGCCTTGCCGCCCGCGCCGATCACCGCGCGCACGGCGCGCAGCGGATTTCTGAAGCCGCCGTTGGCGAGCCCGTTGTAGAGCTGCGCCGCCTCGAGCGGCGTCACGTTGACGGCGCCGAGCAGCATCGCGGGCAGCTGCTCGGGCGGCGGGTCGAGGCCGAAGCGCGCGAGCGTCTCGGCGACCTTCGGCAGACCTAAATCGAGCCCCACGCCCACGGTCGCGAGGTTGAGCGACTCGGCAAGCGCGCGCACCACCGGTACCGGGCCGTTGACGTCGCGGCTGAAGTTCTCGGGCCGCCAGTGCTTGCCGCCCGCGAGCTTCAGGTCGACCGGCTGGTCCTGCACGATGGTCGCGGCGTTGTAGCGTCCGCTCTCGAGCGCCGCGAGGTAGATGAAGGGCTTCACCAGCGAGCCCATTGCGCGGCGCGCATCGAGCGCCCGATCGAAGCCGTCGTAGCCCACGTCGCGCCCGCCGACGATCGCGATGACATCGCCGCTCTGGGGGGTCGTGACGACCACCGCACCCTCGAGCCCCTCGCCGCCGTGTCTCTTCAGGTGATCGAGACGCGCGAGCTCGCGCTCGAGCGAGCGCTCGGCCGCGTCCTGGGCGCGCGGCTCGAGGCTCGTGTAGATCGCGAGCCCCGCCTGGGTCAGATCCTCGTCGTGGTAGTCGCGGCGCAGCGTGCGCCGCACGAAATCCAGGTACGCCGGGTAGTAGGCGCCGGCGGGGCGCGGCGTGACGCCGAGGGGCGTGCGCGCGGCAGCGGCCGCGTCCGCCTCGCTCACGACGTGCTGCTCGGCGAGCTCCTTCAATACCAGGTTGCGCCGCGCCAGGACGCGGTCGGCGTGGCGGCGCGGATCGTAGTACGAGGGTCCGCGCACTACCGCGACCAGGAGGGCGATCTCCGGCAGATCGAGCTCGCCCAAGGGCTTGCCGAAGTAGAACTGGCTCGCGAGCCCGAAGCCGTGGATCGCCCGGTTGCCGTCCTGGCCGAGGAAGATCTCATTGATGTAGGCGTTCATGAGATCGTCCTTGGTGAAGTGCGCATCGAGCGCCACCGCCATGACCGCCTCGCGGAGCTTGCGGCCGAGCGTCTGCCGCGAGGAGAGGAAGTAGCTGCGCACCAGCTGCTGCGTCAGCGTGCTGCCGCCCTGCTCGATCTGTCCGGCGCGCGCATCGACCCACAGCGCGCGCAGGATCGCCTGCGGATCGACGCCGCGGTGCGAATCGAAGCGGCGGTCCTCGACCGCCTTCAGCGCCGCGGGCAGGAGCGGCGGCACCTCCTGCGGGGTGAGCACGATGCGGTCCTCGCCGTGGCTCGGAAAGATGCTGCCGATGAGGAGCGGCTCCAGGCGGATGACCGGCACGTCGTGTCCGGCGGCGTCCTTCAGGCTGACGATGGCGCCGGCACCGGCATAGATGCTGAGCAGCTGCGCGTCGCGCGTCTCGTCGGCGAAGCGCGCCGGGCGCAGCGCCACGTCGATCCGCTCGCCGTTCACGCGGTAGGTTCCGGGGCGCTCGAGCTGCGTGACGCGGCGGTAGTGCAGCCGCTCGAGCTCGTGGGTGAGATCGGCCGGCGTGAGCGCGAGGCCCGCGTACAGCTCGAGCGGCGCCGCGTACACCTGCGCGGGCAGCGTCCAGCGGCGCCCCTCGAAGGTGCGCGTCACGCTGACACCGAGATAGAGCACGTAGCCGGCGGCCGCGAGGGCCGCGACGCCCAGCACGCCGAGGATCAGGCGTCTCAGAGGATGAGCTCCTCGGCCGGTGAGCGCAGGTTGTAGCGCGAGCTCATGGCGTGGCCGTAGGCGCCGGCGTTCGCGATCAGCAGCACGTCGCCCTCGTGCGTCACCGGGAGCAGGCGGTCGTGGCCGAGCACGTCGGCGCTCTCGCAGATCGGGCCGACGACGTTCACGAGCTCGGTCGCGGGCTCATCGAGACGCGTCAGGTTGACGATCTCATGGTGCGAACCGTAGAGCGCCGGGCGGATGAGCGAGTTCATGCCGGTGGCGACCCCGACGTAGCGCATCCCGCCCTTGCGCTTCAACTGCGTGACGCGCGCGAGCAGCACGCCGGCCGCGGCCACCAGGTAGCGGCCGGGCTCGAGCCAGACCTCGAGGCGCGGATGCTCGGCGCGCACCGCGGTGAGCAAGGTGTCGAGACGGGCGAGATCGACGCCGGGCTGGTCGGGCCTCTCGGGCACACCGAGCCCGCCGCCCACGTCGATGACCCGCACCTCGTCCAGGCTCTGCGCGGCGGCGGCGAGCAGACGCGCGGTGTGCTCCCAGCTGGTGACGTCGAAGATGCCGCTGCCGACGTGCGCCTGCGAGTCCCGTGATGCGCGCGCCGGCCGCGCGCGCCAGGCGCTCGAAGCTCCCGAGCTCCCCGATCGGCACGCCGAATTTCGAACGCGTGCCCGCGGTGCGCACGTGGTCGTGATGGCCGCGGCCGACGCCGGTGTCGAGGCGCGCGAAGATCTCGCGGCCGCGGAACAGCTGCGGCCAGGCGCTGAGCGCGTGCAGATTGTCGAGCGTGACCCGCACGCCGCGTGCCAGCGCCCAGGCGTACTCCTCGCGCGGCGCGAAGTTCGGCGTGAAGAGGATGCGCTGCGGATCGAGATCCGGGCAGGTGGCGAGGACGCGCTCGACCTCGCCCTGCGAGACGCACTCGAACTCGATGCCTTCCGCGCGCAGCGCGCGCAGGATCTCCGGGTGCGGATTGGCCTTCATGGCGTAGATGCACGCGTTCGAGCGAACGCAGCGCGCGCAGCGCGCGGGCCGCGGCGCGCACGGTGTCGATGTCGTACACGTAGGCCGCGGCGCGCTCGCCGAGCCGCGCGAGCAGCTCCGCGCGCTGCGCCCGCCACCACGGCGAGACGGAGCGCGCTCGCCGTCGTCGGGCGCGGCGAACAGCTGCTCCCAGGTCGGACCGAGGATCCGGTCGCCCGGCACCGGGCGGATGAGCAGCTCGTGCAGCTGCTCGACCAGCCGGTCGCCCTGGTCTTCGTCGACTACGAAGGTGAAGTTCAGATCGTTGGCGGCCTGGCTCACCAGATGGATCTTCTGTTCCTCGAAGAACTCGAACGCTCCGCCGAGCTGGTGCAGGATGCTGCGGATATTGCGTCCGACCAGGCTCACCGACGCGCACGGCCCGATCACCTGCACGCGGCACAGGTGCGAGAGATCGGCGACCAGCGCATTCGACCTGCGGCGCTGTCGAGCGTGTTGGCCGCCGGATCGAGCGACACCGTGACGTTGGTTTCGGAGGTCGACACCAGGTCGACCGACATGCCGTGCTGCTTGAACACCTGGAAGGCGTCGGCGAGGAAGCCGACCTGGTGCCACATGCCGGGGCTCTCCATCGAGATGAGCGTGATGCCCTTCTTGGTGCACACCGCCTTCACCTGCGCCCCGCCCTCGCCGCCCTCGGCGGAGAGCACCGTCCCTTCGAGGTGTGGCGCCTGGGTGGCGAATACATGGAGTGGAATGCGCTGCTGGCGCGCCGGCAGGATGCAGCGCGGGTGCAGCACCTTGGCGCCGCTGGTGGCGATCTCCTGCGCCTCGTCGTAGTGCAGCGAGCGCAGCAGCCGCGCCGTCGGCGTCATGCGCGGGTTGGCGCTGAACATGCCGGGCACGTCGGTCCAGATCTCGAGCCGCTGCGCGCGCAGTTTCGCGGCGAGATAGCTCGCCGAGGTATCCGAGCCGCCGCGCCCGAGCAGCACCGTGTCGCCGTCGTCGTCGCTCGCGATGAAGCCCTGGGTCACGAGCACCGGCGGGAGCGCCGCGAGCTCGGCGGCGAGCGTCTCATCGGGCGAGAAGCTGCAAACGGCAGCGAGCACGCTCGCCTTCGCGGACGCGCTGCGACGCTCTTCGGCGCGCAGCATGCGCCGCGCGTCCGTCCAGGCGACCTCGAGCCCCCGCGCGGCGAGGAACCGCGCCCCGATGCGGGTCGCCATCAGCTCCCCGGTGGCCATGACGCGCGCGCGGGTGCGGTCGCTCACCTCACCCACCAGCGCGATGCCGGCGGCAATCTCGCGCAGCTCCTCGAAATGCCGTTCGACGTCCTCGCCGAGCGAAACGCCGAGATCGGCGGCGAGGCGCCGGTGGCGCTCCTCGATTCCCCTGAGCTCCTCCTCGTGGGCCTGGCCGACGGCGGCATCGAGCAGCCGCTCGAGCCGATCGGTGATGCCGCTCACCGCGGAGTGCACGATGAGGACGCGCGCGCCTTCGGCGCGCCGCGCAGCGGCGACCTGCGCGATATTGGTCCAGTTGGCGAGCGTGGCGACGCTCGTCCCGCCGAATTTAAGGACGATCCAGGGTGAGGGACTACGGGTCAAGCGCCATCCTCCGCCTTACAGCTTAATAGCTGTCCGGGTTCGCTTGAGCTTGGAGTGAGCCGGGACTCGAGCGGTTCTACAGCTCTTCGTCGAAGTCCTGCAGATCCTTCTCGAGCTTCTTGTCCGCCAGCACTTCCTCGAGGCGGCTCCAGGCGGCCTTGCCCCGCTTGCCCTGAGTGCGGACGCGCTTATCCACCCGGTCCAGCATCCGATCGTAGTCGGTGCCGTCCTCGGGGGGGCTGTTCAGGAATTCCTCGTCGAGGTCGAAACCCTCGTTGTCCCGCTCGGCCATCTTCAGTGCAAATCCTGAATTAATTCAACGGGTAACGTGCCAATTCGGCACGGCACAAGGCGCGAACTATAGCGGATTCGCGCCGCCTTTCAACTTCAGGGGAAAATGGGGGTCTGCGGCGGCGATCCAAGGCCGCCTCAGGCTCAGGCGTGATCGGTGCCGTCCCGGACCACGACCGGGGCGCCGCGGCTGAGGCCCAGCCCCTCGGAGGCGCTTTGCTCGGCGCGGGCAATTTCGATCACACCGAAGGAATTGATGAGGGCCAGATACTGCCCCGGCTGGGTGTCCGCGTAGGTGCGCAGCAACGGGAAGGCGTGGTTGCCGGCGTGCACGACCGGCAGCCGGAAGCGCGCGATCAGCGCCGCGTCGATATTGGTGATGAGATTGCCGAAGTGGTCGATGGTGATGACCACGCCCGCGACCCGGGCCGGCTCGACCGCCGGATCCTCGACCCAGGAGGGCACCAGCGCCCCGACCCGCTCGCCGAGGTCGGCGACCTGGCAGCGTCCGGCGGCGAGCTCGGCGGCAACCGGCGCGAAGATGTCGCGTCCGTGGAAGGTCGCACTCGGGTTAGCGATGTTGAGCCGTGCGAGCGACAGCGCCGCGAGGCGGGTGAGGCGCGCATCGGGACTGCGCTTGACCACCGGGGCGAGCAGCCCGTTGTCGGGAGCGAGGAAATAGTGCCCGCCAGCCTCCAGCGCCAGGATGTCGCGCGAAGTGCCGACGCCCGGATCGACGACCGCGACGTGCACCGTGCCGGCCGGGAAGAACGGATACGCGCGCGCGAGCCAGAATCCCGCCTCCGCCGGCCAGTGCACCACGATCTCGTGCGTGAGGTCGATGATGCGCGCCGCGGGGAAGCGGGTGAGGATGCAGCCCTTGATGACGCCGACGAACGGGCCCTGGTGTCCGAAGTCGGTGGTGACGGTGATGACGCCCGAGGCCGGCATCAGCCGAGTACGCGCCCGCGGCCGGGGTGCGGACGCGCGGCCTCGGCGCAGGCACGGCACTTGTCGGTGTAGGGCACCGCCGCGAGGCGCTCGGGCTCGATGTCTGCGGCGCACACCGCGCAGGTCGTGTAGCGCCCCTGCGCCAGGCGCCGCAGTGCCGCCTCGACCTGCTCGAGCTCGGCGCGCGCCGAGCTCGAGATCGCCCCGAGCACATCGTCGTTCTCGCGCTGGGTCACCTGCTCGGCGAAGTCCGCCGAGAGCGGATCGGCCTCGTGACGCGCCTCGGCGCTGGCCTCGCTCGCCCGCTGGCGCAGCTCCTCGCGCCGTTTGAGCAGCCGCTCGCGTACCGCCTCGGGTTCCATCAGGACGCCTTTGGCGCGCGCCGCCGGTCCTCGAGCCACGTCTGCAGCCGGTCGAACGGCTCGATGAACTTGGCCACGCCCTCGCGCTCGAGCTGCAGCGCGACCGCCTCGAGGTCGATGCCGAGCCGCTCGAGCCCCTCGCGCACATCGGAGCTCTCGGCGAGATGATGCTCGAGGGTCAGCTCGGGACGCCCGAGCCGGCGGTACGTGTTCAGCGTCTCGAGCGGCATGGTGTTGACGGTGTCGGGGACAATGAGCTCCTCGACGTACTTGATCGGGCTGAAGCTCGGATCCTTCGCCGAGGTCGAGGCCCACAGCAGCCGCTGCGGACGCGCGCCGCGCGCGGCGAGCTCCTGCCACTGCGGCGTCGCGAGCGATTCCTCGAAAATCTCGTAGGCGCGCCCGGCGCTCGCGACCGCGGCCTTGCCGCGCAGCCTGCGCGCCGCGGGCTGGCCGCCGGCGGCGAGGCCATCGAGGAGCTTGTCGACCAGTGTGTCGATGCGGCTGAGGAAGAAGCTCGCCACCGAGGCGATGCCGCCGAGCGCGCGCCCGGTGTGCGCCCGCGCGCTCAGGCCGTCCATGTAGGCGCGCGCCACGGCGCGGTAGCGCTCGGGCGAGAACAGCAGCGTCACGTTGACGTTGATGCCCGCGGCGATCAGATCGCGGATGACCGGCAGTCCCGCTTCCGTGCCGGGGATCTTGATGAACGTGTTCGGCACCGCCAGCCGCTCCCACAGGCGCCGCGCTTCGGTGCGGCTCCCCGCGGCGTCGTAGGCGAGGTGCGGGGAGACCTCGAGGCTCACGAAGCCATCGCCGCCCGCGGTGCCGTCGTAGAGAGGGCGGAACAGAGCGGCGGCCGCGCGCACGTCGTGCAGCGCGAGCTCCTCGTAGAGCGCCATCGCGGAAGCGGCCGTCGGCAGCAGCTGCGTGATCGGCTGCGCGTAGCGCGGATCGCTGGTCATGGAATTGGCGAAGATCGCCGGGTTCGAGGTGACTCCGGCGAGGCCGTCCTCGCGGATCAGGCGCGCGAGCGAACCGTCCTCGAGCATGCCGCGGCCGAGGTCGTCGAGCCACGCGCTCACGCCGAGCTTGCGCAACTCCAGAAGCGGATTCGGAGCCGATGCGTTCATCGTCAACCTGCCGAAAGTGAGAGTAGCGCAGCCGCTGCGCGCCGTCTCGCGGTTTTGCAGCGGATATGCGTAAATCCCTATATCACACGAGGAACCTCCCATGACCGAAGCGTTCAACGGCAGCAGGCTGGCGGAAGAACTGCGCGCGCTGGTGAGCGACGCCGAGGCGCTGCTGCGCACTTCGGCTGCGGCGGCCGGCGGCGCCGCCCAGGAGCACGCCGAGGCCACGGTGGCGGAGCTGCGCGGCCGGCTCGCGGGGCTCGAGGGCCAGGTCAAGGCGCGCGCGCGCGACCTCGACAGCTACGTGCGCGACAATCCCTGGCAAGCGGTGGCGATCGCCGGCGGGGTGGCGCTGCTCCTCGGTCTCATCATGAGCCGCAGGGGATGAGCGAGGATCCCGCGCCCGCCGGCCCGACTGCCGCAGAGCGCCCGCCGGCGCTGCAAGGCCTGATGGGCACGCTGCTCGATGCGCTGCGCACCCGGCTCGAGCTCGCGGGCGTCGAGCTTGAAATCCATCTGCTCGGACTCGCACGCACGCTCCTGTGGGCGGTGGCGGCGATCCTGTGCACGCTGCTGGCACTCGCCTTCGGCGTGGTCGCATTGATCGCGGCGCTGTGGGACTCGCACCGCGTGCTCGGGCTCCTGGCCGGCGGCCTGACCTTCCTGCTGCTGGCGCTGCTCTGCGCTGTCATCGGCGCGCGCTTCTTCCGGCGCGCGCCCGGGATTCTCGCCGACTCGGTCGCACAGCTCGACCGCGACCGGCGCCGGACGCAGCGCCCATGAACCGGCTCAAACAACTCGAGGCGCGCCGCCGCGTGCTGCTCGAGCGCTGCGACGAGCAGCGCGAGGAGCTCGCCGTGCGGCTGAAGGAGCTCGGCCCGGCAACCGTCCTGCGCGGCGCGGGTGGCGTAGCAGGCGCCATCGCGGGGCTGCGTCATCCGCTCGCCTGGGCGGCGGCACTCGCCGGCCTGCTGTTCCTCGGGCGCACGCGCGAGGTGCTCACCTTCGTACTGTGGGTACGCTCGGCGCTGAGTCTCGCCGGGCGTGCGGCGCACCTGGTGCGCGGGCTGCTGCAGCTGCGCGCGCAGCGCGCGGGCGGTGGCGAAGACTAACGCGGCGCGGCCGCGGCGGACGACGGCGCGGTGGCGACGCGCTCGCTCGCCGGCGCGGCGGGGACCTCGCGCGTTGCCGCAAGTCCCACCACTGTCGGCATGCCGCTCGCCGCCATGAGCGTCGCCCGCGCGAGATCCCAGTGGATCGCCGCGGTGCTGTCGCCGAGCGCCTGGTCGAGCAGCTTCGAGAGCAGCTCGAGATTGGGCTCCACCGTCTGCCCCTCGTCATCGACCGGCGGATGGGCTTCGAGCAACAGCTCGCCGTCCACCCAGGCCACTTTCACCGGCTCATTCACCAGCCATACCTTGGTGCCGACCGGAATCAGCGGGAAGAGCGCGGCGACGTCCTCGGGGTACATGCGAATGCAGCCGTGCGTGACCGACATGCCGACCGCGGTCGGGTTGTTGGTTCCATGGATCATGTACTCGCCGTTGCCCGCCGCCAGGCGCAGCGCGAAAGCGCCGAGCGGATTGTCGGGGCCCGCCGGCACCACCTTCGGCAGCGGATCGCCGTTCGCGGCGTGCTCCTTGCGGATCGACGCGGGCGGATACCAGGCCGGGTTCCTGATGCGGGCGATCACCCGCGTCTCGCCGAGCGGCGTGCGCCAGTCCATCTTGCCGACGCTGATCGGATAGGTGATGACGACGCGCTGCTCGTGCGTGTTGTGCGGCTTCGGGTAGTAATAAAGGCGGTGCTCGGGGAGATTGACGACGATCCCTTCGCGCGGTCCCGTGGGCAGGATCCGCCGCCCTGGCAGCAGCACGCGCTTGCCGGCGCCGGGCAGCCACACGTCGAGGGCGGGATTGGCGCGGATGATCTCGTAGTAGCCGAGGCTGTAACGATGCGCGAGATCGGGCAGCGTGTCTTCGTACACCGTGGTGACGGACTCATCGGTGCCGACGACCGCAGAACCGTCCGCCGGCAGCGGATAGACGCTCGCACCGGCAGGAACGCTGAGGAACGCAGCGCACGCGAGTGCGAGAGCAGGAGCGGCGCGCAGGCGCGGGGTGCGCAACAGTCGATGGTCCATTGCTTTGATTTTACTACAAAAGCGCGAATCCTTTAGCATCGCACGGTGACGAAATACTCAAAACCGGCACGCGCCTTCTTCGCCCGCAGCGCCCTCGCCGTCGCCCGTGAGCTCATCGGCATGCACCTGGTGCACGACGATGGCCGGCGCGTGCGCCGGGGCCGCATCGTCGAGACCGAGGCGTACCTGGGTCCCCGGGACCGCGCGGCGCATTCCTCGCGCGGGCGTACCGCCCGCACCGAGGTTATGTTCGGTCCACCGGGCTACGCTTACGTATATTTCATCTATGGCTTCTGGAACTGTCTGAACGTGGTCACGGCCAAAGAAGGGGTACCGCACGCTGTGCTGCTGCGGGCGCTCGAGCCGCTCACCGGCGTCAGCGACAAGACCTGGGGGCCCGGGCTCCTGTGCCGCGCGATGCATATCGACCGGCGCCTCAACGGTGCCGACCTCCTCGGCGGGGAGCTGTGGATCGAGAAGCCCCGGCGCGCCGTGCATGTCTCGATCGGACGCAGCGCCCGCATCGGCGTCGAGTACGCCGGCGAATGGGCACTGCGCCCCTGGCGGTTCTACGACCGCGCTTCGTGTTACGTTTCGACCCTTCGACGGAGACCGACTGAATGCCGCACCGCATCCGCTTCCTGAGCTTCGCCCTGCTCTCGCTGCTCGCCGCCACGGCCTTCGCGCCGGCGCAGGCGCAACTCGTCGAGGGCCAGGACTACCGCGTGCTCAACCCGCCCCGCCCCACCTCGAGCCCCGGCAAGATCGAGGTGGTCGAGTTCTTCTCCTACGCCTGCCCGCACTGCGCCCATTTCTACCCGCTGGTGAGTGCCTGGGCCGCCAAGCTCCCCAGGGACGTCGTCTTCAAGCGGGTCGCGGTGAGCTATGGCCGACCGGCGTGGATGAACCTCGCGCGCACCTACTACGCGCTCGAGGCGACGGGGGATCTGAAGAAGCTCGACGGGGCGTTGTTCCACGCGATTCACGACGAGGGCAAGAATCTCTTCGACGAGGCCTCGATCGCCGACTGGGTCGGCAAGCAGGGTGGCGATGCGGCGCAGTTCGCCAACGCCTACGTGTCCTTCGGCATCAACAACCAGACCGTTCAGGCCGATCAGATGGCCGAGGACTTCGCGATCGACGGCATTCCGGCGCTCGCCGTCAACGGGCGCTTCGTGGTGCTGAGTCCCAAGGAATCGCCCGACGAGATGGCTCTCGTTCCGCGAGCTGCTGCCGCGCGCCGACAAGGTGATCGCGCTGGCGCGCGCGAGCGCGGCACCGGCGCGCCCCGCGCACCCGGCGGCGGCTCCCGCCGGCGCGGCCAGGCCGAAGTAGCGCGCGCTTAGCCCTGCGGCGCAGCCGCGGCCTTGGCCAGCTCGAGCAGCTGGCTCGCCTCCGGAACCCGGTCGCCGCGCGCGAAGTGGATCGCCTGCACCGTGCCCGCGTAGGGGGCCGTGATGGTGTGTTCCATCTTCATGGCCTCGATGACCATCAGCACCTCCCCCGCGGCCACTTTCTGGCCGACCGAAACCGGCACCGAGACCACGACCCCCGGGAGCGGGGTCTTGAGCCCGCCGCTGCTCGCGCTCGAGGAGAACTCGCGCGTGCGCGGATCCTCGACCACCAGGTCGTACTGCGCGTCCTCTTCCCAGAGCGTGACGAGCCCGGCCGCCACCCGGCAGTGCGCCTGCCGGCGCCGCTCGACGAGTCGCGCGGCGATGGTCGCCGCGCCCCCTCCCCCGGCCTGATAGCTCACGTCGGCGACCTGGAGGAGCGTGCGCACGTCGACGCTCGCCGCCTGCGGGCGGCCGCCGGCGCCGAAGCTGAGCTCCACCGTGTGGGTGTGGCCCTTCCACCCAAGGGTGTAGCTCACCGCCGCGGGAAGGTTCGGCGTAAAGCCGTCGCGCAGCGCCCAGGGGCTCGGGTCCGCGGAGCTCTGCGCGGCATGCAGTGCGAGCGCTGCCAGGATCAGCGCCTCGGGAGGGGCTCCCGCGGGTCCGGCAAATTCCGCCGCGCCCTTGTCGAGCAGCGCGATGTTATGGCGCACCTCGAGGAAGCGTCGCGAGCGCAGCACGCGCGCCAGCCAGCGCTCGTTGGTGTGCACGCCCGCGCAATAGGTCCGGGTGAGCGCCGCCGCGAGGCGCGCGGCCGCGACCTCCCGCCCGGGCGCCCAGGCGATCACCTTGCCGAGCAGCGAGTCGTAGCAATCGGGTACGGTATCGCCGCTCTCGAAGCCCGCATCGACCCGCACCGACTCCCCCGCCGGCCACTCCATCAGCGCGAGGCGTCCGGCGCTGGGGAGGAAATTGCGCTCCGGATCCTCGGCGCAGACGCGCGCCTCGATCGCATGCCCGGCGAGGCGCACCTCGTCCTGCCTGAGCGGCAGAGGCTCGCCTGAGGCGACGCGCAGCTGCCACTCGACCAGATCGAGCCCGGTCACCGCCTCGGTGACGGTGTGCTCGACCTGCAGCCGGGTGTTCATCTCCATGAAGTAGAAGTCGCGC
This sequence comes from uncultured Gammaproteobacteria bacterium, assembly GCA_963802645.1. GTDB lineage: Bacteria > Pseudomonadota > Gammaproteobacteria > Steroidobacterales > Steroidobacteraceae > 13-2-20CM-66-19. Next base: position 761,345 of record CAWDJK010000004.1, read on the forward strand.
CCGTCGTAGAGGAACTCGACGGTACCGGCGCTCACGTAGCCGATCTCGCGCGCCACCACCAGCGCCGCCGCCCGCAGCCGCGCGCGCACCGCGTCCGGGACGTTCGGCGCCGGCGCCTCCTCGAGCAGTTTCTGGTGGCGCCGCTGCGCCGAGCAGTCGCGGTCGCCGAGGTGCACGAGATTCCCGTGGGTGTCGCCGAACACCTGGACTTCCACATGCCGCGGGGTCGGCAGGAAGCGCTCGAGGAGCAGCGCGCCGTCGCCGAAGGCGCTCTCGGCCAGGCGGCGCGCGGCCGCGAGGGCTGCGGTGAGCTCGGACTCCTGGCGGACGATCTGCATGCCCTTGCCGCCGCCGCCCGCGGCCGGCTTGATGATGAGCGGCAGGCCCACGGTGTGCGCCGCGCCGGCAAGCTCCTTCAGGTCCTGCTCGGGGCCGGCGTAACCGGGCAGCACGGGCACGCCGGCCTCGCGCATCCGGTTCTTGGCGACGATCTTCGAGCCCATCGCCGCGATCGCCGCCGCCGGCGGACCGACGAAGGTCAGGCCGGCGTCCGCGCAGGCACGGGCGAAGCCGGCGTTCTCAGACAGGAACCCGTATCCCGGATGGATGAAATCGGCGCCGCTGGCGCGTGCCGCGGCGAGCAGCCGCTCGCCGTTGAGATAGCTCTCGCGCGCCGGCGCGGGCCCGATCCACACCGCCTCGTCCGCCTCACGGGTGTGGCGCGCCCCGGCGTCGGCGTCGGAGAACACCGCGACCGTGCGCCAGCCGAGGCGGCGCGCGCTGCGGAAGATGCGGCAGGCGATCTCGCCCCGATTCGCGACCAGGAGTGTACGCGTCATGGCGCTTACATCCGGTACACGCCGAAGTGCGCCGGCTCGAGCGGCGCGTGCTGTACCGCCGCGAGCGACAGCGCCAGCACGCGCCGCGTGTCGGCCGGATCGATGACGCCGTCGTCCCAGAGCCGCGCCGAGGAATAGTAGGGATGCCCCTGGCGCTCGTATTGCTCGCGGATCGGCGTCTTGAACGCCTCCTCCTCCGCCGCCGGCCATGCTTCCCCGCTGCGCGCCATCTGATCGCGCTTCACCGTGGCCAGCACGCTCGCCGCCTGCTCCCCGCCCATCACGGAAATGCGCGCATTCGGCCATTGAAAGAGGAGTCGCGGCGCATAGGCTCGCCCGCACATGGCGTAGTTGCCCGCGCCGTAGCTGCCGCCGACGATCACCGTGAGCTTGGGCACCGGAGCGCAGGCGACCGCGGTGACGAGCTTGGCGCCGTCCTTGGCGATGCCGCCCGCCTCGGCGCGCTTGCCCACCATGAAGCCGGTGATGTTCTGCAGGAAGAGGAGCGGAATCTCCTCGCGGGTGCACAGCTCGATGAAGTGCGTGCCCTTCAATGCGCTTGCGGAGAACAGCACCCCGTTGTTGGCGAGGATGCCGACCGGGTAGCCCCCGAGGTGCGCGAAGCCGCACACCAGCGTCGTGCCGTACAGCTCCTTGAACTCATCGAGCACGGAATCATCGACCAGCCGCGCGATCACCTCGCGCACGTCGTAGGGCTTACGCAGGTTCGCGGGCACGACGCCGTGGAGCTCCGCGGGGTCGTAGTGGGGCTCACGGGAGCTCAGCGGCGGTGCGCTCAGCTGCGGCGGCTTCAGGCGCGCGACGATGCGCCGCGCGATGGCGAGCGCATGAATGTCGTTCTCGGCGTAGTGATCGCACACGCCGGACTCGCGGCAATGGACGTCGGCGCCGCCTAAAGACTCCGCGTCGATGTCCTCCCCGGTCGCCGCCTTGACGAGCGGCGGTCCGCCGAGGAACACGCGCCCCTGGTTGCGCACGATGACGTTCTCATCCGACATGGCGGGCACGTAGGCGCCGCCCGCGGTGCACGAGCCGTGCACGACCGAGATCTGCGCAATCCCCAGACCCGAGAGTGTCGCCTGGTTATAGAAGATGCGCCCGAAGTGCTCGCGGTCCGGGAACACCTCGTCCTGTGCCGGCAGGAACGCCCCGCCGCTCTCGACCAGGTACACGCACGGCAGGCGGTTGTCGCGCGCGATTTCCTGCGCGCGCAGATGCTTCTTGACGGTAACCGGGTAATAGGTACCGCCCTTGACCGTCGGGTCGTTGGCGACGATCACGCACTCGCGCCCGCTGACGCGGCCGATGCCGGTGACGATGCCGGCGCAGGCGATGTCCCCGCCGTACATCCCGTGGGCGGCGAGCTGGGAGAGCTCGAGGAAGGGACTGCCGGTGTCGAGCAGCACCCGGATCCGCTCGCGGGCGGAGAGCTTGCCGGCCGCGCGGTGCTTGTCCACGGCGGCCCTGGAGCCGCCACGCGCGGCGCGGCCCACCTCGCGCTTCAGGTCCTCGCTGAGGGAGCGCATGGCGCGCTCGTTGTCACGGTATTCCTGCGACTGCAGGTCCACCCGGGAGGTGATGCGGGGCATGGGGTCTTGCCATGATTGCCGGTTTGTCAGACAATCATACGATTCCGCCCAAGGAGAGGCAAGCCCATATGAGCCCGCTCGACTGCACCGACAGCGACTTCGGTCTCGGTACCGATCTCGAGGAGATCCGCCGCCAGGTGCGCCGCTTCGCCGTTGAGGAAATCGCCCCGCGGGCTGCCGCCATCGACGCGAGCAACGAGTTTCCGCGCGACCTGTGGCCGCAGTTGGGCAGCCAGGGGCTCCTCGGTATCACCGTGCCCGAGCATCTCGGCGGTGCGGGCCTCGGTTACCTCGCGCACGTGATCGTCATGGAGGAGATCTCGCGCGCCTCGGGCGCGGTGGGCCTCTCCTACGGCGCGCACTCCAACCTGTGCGTCAACCAGCTGCGCCTCAACGCGAGCGAAGCGCAGTGCCGGCGCTACCTGCCGAAGCTCATTTCCGGCGAGCACGTGGGGGCCCTCGCGATGTCCGAGCCCGGCTCGGGGTCGGATGTCGTCTCGATGCAGCTGCGCGCCGAGCGCCACGGCGATTCCTACGTGCTGAACGGCCGCAAGATGTGGATCACCAACGGACCGGACGCCGACGTCCTCATGGTGTACGCCAGGACCGATCCGGCGGCCGGCTCGCGCGGCATCAGCGTCTTCCTCGTCGAGCGCGGCACGCCCGGCTTCGCCAGCGCGCCGAAGCTCGACAAGCTCGGCATGCGCGGCTCCAGCACCTCCGAGCTCGTGTTCGACGACTGCCGTATCCCGGCCGCCAATCTGGTCGGCGCCGAGAACGGCGGGGTGCGGGTTCTCATGAGCGGCCTCGACTACGAGCGCGTGGTGCTCGCCGGCGGCTCACTCGGGCTGCACGCCGCGGCGCTCGACGTAGTGCTGCCGTACGTGCGCGAGCGGCGCCAGTTCGGTCAGCCGATCGGCACCTTCGAGCTCATGCAGGGCAAGATCGCGGACATGTATGCGACGCTCAACGCCGCGCGCGCCTACGTCTACTCCGTGGCGCGCGCCTGCGATGCGCGCACCGCACGCCGGCGCGATGCGGCGGGCTGCATTCTGTTCGCCGCTGAGCGCGCCACGCAGGCCGCGCTCGATGCCATCCAGGCCCTCGGCGGCAACGGCTACAGCAACGACTACCCGGCCGGGAGACTCCTGCGCGACGCCAAGCTCTACGAGATCGGCGCCGGCACCCAGGAAATCCGCCGCATGCTGATCGGGCGCGAGCTGTTCGAGGCGGCGGCGTGAGCCTCGCCTTTGCGCCGCTCATCCTCGAGCCCGCCTACCGCAAGGTAGCGGTCGCGATCGGCGAGCGCATCCTGTCGCGCGCCCTGCGCGAGGGCGAGCGGCTGCCGTCCGAGACCGAGCTGGCGCGGCAGTTCGGCGTCAACCGCTCGACGGTGCGCGAGGCGCTGCGCGAGCTCCAGAGCCGCGGCCTGGTGCAGCGGCGGCCTGGCTCCAAGCTCATGTCGGTGAGCCGCCCGCACCACGAGGCCGTGGCCGCCGGGGTGAGCGATGCGCTGCTCCTGCACGACGTCACGGTGCGCGACGTCTGGGAGGCGCTCACCATCCTCGAGCCGCCGCTCGCCGAGGCCGCCGCCCGCACCCGCAGCGCCGCGGACCTTGCCGGCGTGACGGCCGCCGCGGAGGCCTTCGGCGCGGCGCGCAGCGACGCACCGCAGGCGGTGCGGGGCTGCGCCGAGTTCTTCCGCTGCCTCGCCCGTGCCACCCACAACCCGGTGCTGCGCCTCGCGCAGGAGCCGCTGCTGCAGCTGCTCGAGCCCTCGCTCGCGGTGATGATCGACAAGCTGCCGCAGGCGCGCACCCGCATCGCCACGGCGCAGCGGCGCCTGGTCGAGGCGCTCGCGGCCCACGACGCCCCGGGCGCCCACGACTGGATGGCGCGCCACATCCGTGACTTCCGCAAAGGCTATGAGCTCGCCGGCATCGACCTCGGACTGCGGGTGACGGGCACGGTGTGACGCGCGTCACGTCCCCGACCGCTGCGGTGACCTTCACATTGTTTGCCGCTGGTAACGGGTATGCTGCGCCCCGACTCATGCGGGCAGCCCTGCTCTCTCAAGGAGTAGTCCGATGTCAGGTCTGTTGGTCGTACTGTTCCTGTTCATCGCCCTGGTCGGCTATCTGCTCGGCGCCTACAACGGCCTGGTGCAGGTGCGCGCAGCGGTGAAGCTCGCGTGGTCCAACATCGACGTGCTGCTGGTGCAGCGTCACGACGAGCTGCCGAAACTGGTCGAGGTCTGCAAGCAATACATGCAATACGAGCCGGGGGCGCTCGAGCGTGTCATGCAGGCCCGCGCCGGCGTCGATGCCGCGCGTTCGAGCGGCAACGTCGCCTCGCTCGGTACCGCGGAGGGGGCGTTGCGTACCGGACTCTCCGGGCTGTACGCGGTCGCCGAGAACTACCCTGAGCTCAAGGCGAACGAGGCGTTCAAGCACCTGCAGGATCGCATCAGCGGACTCGAGACCGCGATCGCCGACCGCCGCGAGGTGTACAACGACGCGGTCAACACCAACAACGTGCGCATCGCCTCGTTCCCGGGCGTGCTGATCGCCGGGCTCGGCAACTTCCCCGAGGCGGCGCTGCTGCACTTCCAGACCGACGAGAAGGCGGACGTCGACCTCAAAGCCGCGTTCTCGCGCTGAGCCGCGGCGCACGCTGCTTGGTGCAGCATCCTCAAGTGATCGCAGCGGCCGCCGCCGCCGGCGCCCTGCTCTGCCTGTACGGGTTCTTCCACCGCCTGCGCCGTGACCGGCTGCTCGCCGACACGCCGCTGGTACGCATCCGCTCGGCCGCGCAAGGCTACGTGAAGATCGCCGGCCAGACGCACCCGGCAACGGCGCCTGCCGCGGCACCCTTGAGCGGCCGACCGTGCGTATGGTGGAGCTTCAGGATCTCCGAGCAGCAGCGCGACACCAGGGGCCGCACCGAATGGCGTACCGTCGAGAGCGCGGCCAGCGTCGAGCTGTTCGTGCTCGCCGACGACGACGCGCAGTGTCTCGTCGGCCCGGTGAAGGCCGAAGTAACGCCCTCGCGGGCCAACACCTGGTACGGCGACACCGACCGACCGATGGGCGGACCGCCGCCGGTGAATACGGCGCTGCTGATGGGCCCGTATCGCTATACCGAGAATCTGCTCGACGTCGGCGCCGCGGTCTGCGTACTCGGGGAGCTGCGCTCGCACTCCGAAACCGGCGACCTCGCCGCGGCAACCGCGGAGCGTCTGCACGAGTGGAAGCAGGACCAGGCGGCGCTACTGCAGCGCTTCGATGCCGACCACGACGGCGTACTGAGCGCCACCGAGTGGGAGGCCGCGCGCGAGGCCGCCGCGCGCGAGTGCGAGGCGCAAAAGCTCGAGTCCGGCATCACCCGCACCAGCGTAGTCTCCGAGCCCGCCGACGGCCGGCCGTTCCTCATCTCGCCGCTCGGTCCCGAGCGCATGGAAAAGCGCGAGTGGCGCATGGCGTGGCTGTATTTCGCGGCCGGGCTCCTGTGCGTGTGGGTGTGTGCCTGGGCACTGCGCCAGCCGGGAGCGCTCGCGACCTTTTAGGCCTCGGCCTCGCTGCTCATGGCGCGCATCATAACGGCCGCTTATGTCCCTATGCGTAGAAGTACGAAGAGCGCGGCCGCCCCACCGGGCTAACATCTCTTCCCGGCAACACGTGGAGGGTGAGAGCCTTGGCAGCAGCAATCGGCAGCGAGCGGGTGCTCGCCGTGCATCACTGGACCGACAGTCAGTTCACGTTCACGACCACGCGGGATCCCGGCCTGCGCTTCGAGAACGGGCAGTTCGTCATGGTGGGTCTGCCCGCCGCGGGCCGCCCGCTGCTGCGCGCCTACAGCATCGCCAGCGCCAACTACGAGGATCATCTCGACTTCCTCAGCATCAAGGTGCCCGCGGGTCCGCTCACTTCCAGGCTGCAGCACGTGCGTCCGGGCGACATCGTGCTGGTCAGCCGCAAGCCCACCGGCACGCTGCTGCTGCACGACCTGAAGCCCGGCAAGCGCCTCTACCTGCTCAGCACCGGCACCGGCGCCGCACCATTCCTCAGCCTGATCAGCGACCCGCAGGTCTACGAGCGCTTCGAGGTGGTCGTGCTGGTGCACGGGGTGCGCTGGGCGCGCGAGAGCCAGGTGGTGCGTGAGCGCATCGAGGCACTGCGCAGCCACGAGCTGCTCGGGCCGCAGGTGCGCGCGCAGCTGCGCTACTACCCGACCGTCACCCGCGAGCCCTACGTGCACCGCGGCCGGCTCACCGCGCTCATCGAGTCGGACCGCCTGACGCGCGACCTCGAGCTGCCGCCGCTCGATCCGGCGGTGGACCGCGTCATGGTCTGCGGGAGTGCGGCGATGCTCACCGATACCGCGAGGCTGCTGGACGCGCGCGGTTTCAGCATCTCGCCGCGCAGCGGCGAGCCCGGCGACTACGTCATCGAGCGGGCTTTCGTCTCGCGGTGATTTTTGTGCCGGCCATCCATGGCCGGCACCCTTCGGGCCGACCTTTCGGTCGGCCAAATTCGCTCCTGCGAATTTGTCGGACATTAGCTTCGTTGTCGCATCAATGGCCTCCCTCGACGAGCAGGCCCGCATCCGCCAGCGCCGCGGCCAGCCCTGCCTCGATGCGCGCCGCCTCGGCGCGTGTCAGGCGCTGCAGGTGCAGCGTCGGCCCGGTGAGCACTTCGAGGCCGCGCTTGAGGACGCTGCCCGCCGCGTGGATGCCGGCCTTGTGCTGATCGAAGCGCTGCGCGGGCGAATAGCGGCTCATGCCGACGTACACGCCGTAGGGCCCGCGGCGGCGGTCGGCGAAGTCGAGCAGGATCAGGTAGACGTTCGAGCGGCCACGGCGCGCCGCCGCGAAGCCTCCCGCGACCTCGTAAGCTTGCGGCAGCCAGTCGACGTAGCGCATCGGCAGCCACTCCGGGACCGAGGCCGCGGCCCGGCGCCATAGCGCCTCCAGCGCCGCCTCGATGCGCACGGCGAACTCCCCGCGCATCCACCGCTCATGGATGCAGTGCGCGCCGGCGGCGCCGTCGCCTGCCGCGAGCGCCGCCGCGAAGAGGCCTGCGAGCGCCGCCGGTGGGGCCGCGGCCAGCGGCCGGGCGCTCGGTGGCAGCGCCGCATCGAAGGCGGGCGCGGCCCGCTTCACGCCGCGGCCGGCGGCGGCGCGCGCGCGTTGACGCGCGCGGCCAGCAGCCAGATCAGCCCCGCGACCGTCACCGCGAGCGGCACCACCAGCACCGCCCGACCGAGGGAGCTCAGGTCCGATACGCGCCCGATGATCAGTGGCGAGGGGACATCTCCCAACAGGTGGATCGCGAACATGCTGAGCGCCACGGCGGAAGCGCGCTCGAGCGGCCCCGACACGTTGACGATCGCCGCATTGATCGGCCCGGTCGACATGAACAGCAGCAGCTCCGCCACGAAGGTCGCCGGGTAGTAAACCGCGGCCGATGGCGCGGTGAGCGCGAGCAGCGCGCACGGCGCGGCGAGCAGCGTGACCACCCCCGAGAACCAGAGATACGCCTGGGCGTTGCGCCTGAGGAAGAAGTCGCCCAGCCAGCCGCCGATGAAGGTGCCGAGGAATCCCGTCAGCAGAACGATCTCACCGAAGCCGGTGGTGGCCTCGGCCGTGGGCACGTGGCGCACGCGCTCGAGAAAGCTCGGCATCCAGAAGGCGAGCCCGCCGAGCGCGAAGGTGTAGGCGGCGTAGCCCAGCACCACGATCATGTAGGGCCAGCGGCGCAGCAGGTCGAGATAGATGGCGAGCGAGCCGGCGGTGCCGGTACGGCCGGCAGCCGACGGCTGCACGCCGTCCTGCACACCGCGCGGTGGGTCCGGGAGCCGCAGCACCGCGAGCGAGAGCAGCAGTCCCGGCACACCGGCGACGAAGAACGCCGCCCGCCAGCCGAAGTGCGTGCTCACCTGTCCGCCGACGATGTAGCCGAGCGCCGCGCCCACCGGGATCGCCATGTTGAGCACGGCGTACACGCGGCCACGACCCCTGGCGTCGAAACAGTCGGCGAGCAGCGCCGGTGCGATCGCGACGTAGGCCGCCTCCCCGATACCGACGATGGCGCGTCCGGCAAGCAGCTGCCCGTAGCTGTGCGCGAGCCCCGACAGCAGCGTCGCGAGGCTCCAGATGAATACGCCGAGCGCGATCGGGCGCGTGCGCGGGCCGCGATCGCCCCAGGCCCCGAACAGCGGCGCCGTCACCATGTATACCAGCATGAAGGCCGGCATCAGCCAGCCAAGCTGCGTGTCGGTGAGTGCCATCGCACCCTTGAGGGGCGTGGCGATCGCCGACACCACGTAGCGGTCGAGGTAATTGACGAGGTTGATGGCGGTCAGCACGCCGAGCGCCCACAGCGCCATCCGCCGAGTCGGAATCGCGGTAGTCATCCGCGGCGGACTTTAGCGAAAATGCGCGCCGCCTGCTCGCGCTGAGCGCCTGCCGCTTCAGGCCGGCGCGAGCTTCAAGCGCTCGAGGTACGCCCGCACCGGGTCGCGGAAGCCCTCGCTGCTGGTGACCGTCGTGCCGCCCGCGACCACCAGGATGAAGTCGCCGCGCGGCGTGCGGCTGACCTCCCGCACGTGGCTCATGTTCACCAGGCACGAGCGGCTGATGCGCAGCATCGGCTGCGCCTGGAAGGAGCGCTCCGCCTGCTGCAGCGTGCTGCGCGCGTGGAAGGTTTCGCGGCCGATCGTGAGGCGCACGTAGTTGCGGTCCGCCTCCACCACCTCGACCTGCGATACCTCCAGCATGTGCATGCGGCTGCCCGCCTCGGCCAGCACGCGCGGCTGCGCCTCGGAGCGCGCGCGCGCGCCGCGTTCGAGCTGTTCGAGGAGCGACTCGAGCGCCGCTCGCCGGTCGCCGCTCCCCTGCCCCGCGCGCCGCTGCCGCACGCGCACCGCGGTCGCCTTGAAACGCGCATCGTCGAAGGGCTTCAGCAGATAGTCCACCGCGCTCACCTCGAACGCCTCGAGTGCGTAGTGATCGTAGGCGGTGACGAACACGATGAGCGGCAGGCTCTCGGGATCGAGCGCGCGCGCCAGCGCCATGCCGGTCATGGAGTCCATCTGGATGTCGAGGAACAGCACGTGCGGCGGCCGGGCGCGGATCGACTCCAGCGCCGCACGGGCGTCGCCGAATTCGCCGACGATGTTGAAGTCGCCCTCGCGCTCGCAGCACTCGCGCACGGTGCGCCGCGCCGCCGGCTCGTCGTCGACGATGACCGTGTCCATCACTGGTCGGCGTCCGCCGGCGTGCGTGCGCCGGCCTCCGGTCCGTCGCGCAGCAACGGCATGCGGATCTCGGCGACCCACTGCCCCTCCTCTCCGGGGCCGGCGCTGAACACGGCGCGCTCGCCGAACTGCACGGCGAGCCGTTCGCGGACGTTGGCGAGCCCGATGCCGGGCCCGTGCACGGCGCTCCACGAGGCCGCGAGATTGTTGAGTACCCGCAGTACCAGCGTCTCCCCCACGACGCTCGCCTCGAGCCGCACGCTCACGGCGCCGTCATGGCCGGCGAGGCCGTGCACGACCGCGTTCTCGACCAGCGGCTGCAGGATCAGACTCGGTACCCAGGCGAGCGGCACGCCATCGCGCGCCGGCACCGTGATGCTCAGGCGGTCGGCGAAACGCCGCTGCTGCAGCTGCAGGTAGAGCTGCACGAACAGCAGCTCGTCGCCGAGGCGTGTGAACTCGCGCTCGCCGGCGGTGAGCAGCCGGCGCAGCAAATCACCGAGCTGCACGACCATCGCCTGCGCGGCCGGCGGATCCCAGGTGATCTGCCCGCGGATCGTATGCAGCAGGTTGAAGAGCGTGTGGGGCGAGAGCTGCATGCGCAGCGCCGCCAGGTGTGCCGCGGTGAGTGCACGCTCGAGCGCGGCGGAGCGCAGCTGCGAGTCGCGCAGCCGCTGGTAGAAGCCGAAGCCGGTGATGAGCGCGAGGCCGAAGCCGTAGGTGACGAGGAAGCTGGTGGCGCTCGCGAGCCACGTGGGTACCGCGGGGCCGGCGAAGAACTCCTCCCAGGTCTCGTAGCTCTTGACCATGCCGTGGGTGATGCCGGTCGTGCCGTGCCACTCGCCCATGATCATCTCGCCCATGACCAGCGCCGGCGCCGCCAGCACCGCGAAGCCGAGCGCGCAGGACAGCTGGATCGGCAGCGTGCGCCACAACGGCTTCCAGCCGATGCGCAGCGAAGTCCAGGCGCACAGGATGAAGATCGGATAGAGGATGAGATGCTGTAACAGGCGCGCGTCCGAGGGCGCGAAGAAGTCGGTGACGTTGAGCGACTTGAGACTCTCCCCCATGGTGTTGGCATACATGAGGTTCGAGAGCGCCACGTAGATCCAGAAGCCCGACAGCACCGCGAGCTGCGGCCAGAAATTGCGCCGCGCCTGCGCGGCGCGCCGCTCCCCGGCGACGTCGCCGTCGCGGGCGACGCCGAGGAACGCAGGGGTGATCCGCTCGAGTGGCGAGGCGCTCATTCCTTGGCAGCATAGCCTACGCCGGACGGCGTTCGCGTGCCGCTTGCCAGCGCGCAGGGACGGTTCCGTCGATCGGCGGGACGAATCCGCGGCGCGCGCGGCGCGCCTGACACGCCGCGCTGCCGGCCCTGCGGGCGACGCCGGCGCGTCGGTACGAAGTCGTGGGTCCGCGGGATCAATGCGTCACACGGCGGCTTTAAACGCGAGCGCCCGCTTGCGAATCTGATCATCAGCGTCACGAAGGTCGTGACGCGTAAAGGAGAACCCCATGACCTCTGCAACGCTCCGCGCCGGCGCCCGCGTGCGCACCGCTTCTGCCTTCGCCCTCATCGCCGCCTGCGTCGCGGTCAGCGCCGCCGGCGGCGCGCGGGCCGCCGCAGTCTCCGACGCGCCCACCATCAAGGTGCGCTATGCGGACCTGAACCTCATCACCGAGCAGGGATCGCGCGCGCTCTACGACCGCATCGTCGCCGCCGCACAGCAGGTGTGCGCGCCCGAGGACATCCGCGACCTGCGGGCGGTCGCCGCCGCTCGCAGCTGCCGGGCGCAGGCGATCGCGCTCGCGGTGCGCGACGTGCACAGCCCGATGCTCGCTTCGGTGTACGCCGCGCAGTCCCGCCACGGCTGAGGAACGCGCCGCGGGAGGATCGTGGTGCCGACCTTAGGGACAGCGTCGCTGCGCGGGTGGCCGGGGGAAGGGTCGCCCGCGCGGCGGGGTCGGAGCGCCCGCGCGGCTTTAGAGGCGCACGCGCATGAACAGCATGAAGGACGTCGGCGGATCTGCGTATACGGCGTTGAGTGTCGCGGAGTAGCTGTAGGCGCTTACGAGTCCACCGACGCCGAAGCACAGCGACCCGAGTTGCGCGAAATCGTAGACATAGCCGAGTGACAGCGCGTTCACCATGAAGCTCTCGCCATAGAGCGGCGCACCCGGCAGGAACAGCTCATCCTTTGCGACGTGCTCCGCGCGGGCGAACAGCGTCTGCGCCGTGGTGAGCCTGAGTGCGGATTCGGCGAGCCACCCGCTGCTCGCGCTCCCCTGGGACGGCGAGTTGCGGCCCCACGCCACCGTCGTCTGCCACCACTGCCCGAGGGCGTGCGCGTTATAGCTCACCGAGGCGGTGGTGCGCCGTACGTCGACGCCCGGCTCGAGTTGCTCGGGGCTCGCGAGGCGTGCGGTGCTCAACTGCATCGAGAGGTCCGGGCTCGCGTTCCAGGTGAGGCGCGCCGACCAGGAGTCGAGCGAGCGCAGCTCGACGTCGTAGCGGTGCTGATCGGGCTCGCGGCCATTGAAGGCGGACGCATCCAGTTTGAACTGCCCGTAGACGTAGCCGGCCGTCACGACGCCATAAGAGACATGCGTCGAGTCGAGCCAGTGATGCGTGAGAGGCGCTTGCGGGTCGTCCATGGCCGAGAGGCGATGCATGAAGGTGGTGGGTCCGAGCGCCGGCTCGCCTGCGGGACCGGCGTACACGAACACCGAGCTCGCGGCCGACAGCTCCCGGCTCCAGGTCGCCGCGGCCTCCATCAGCAGGTTGTGCGGGTGCTGGCGGTCGATGAGCGGCTCGCGCCCGTCGGCGGTCTCGCCGGTCTGAAAGAGCAGCGGGTAACCGCTCGCACCCATCAGGGGGTCGCCGGAGATCATCAGCCGCAGCCCGAATGCGCCATCGCCGAGCTCCCGGCGCGCCATCAGCATCAGCATGCTGGTCGAGAAGGACTGGGTGGCGCCGCGCGGTCCGCCCTGGTCGTCGTAGATGGCATCGGCGAAGCCATGCAGCATGGCCATCCAGGCGCCGCGCATTTCGTGGGCGCCCTCGAGCGGAGTCGAGTCCGGCTGCCAGCTGGTACCGGAGGCCTCGCGGGTCATGTCGTAGGCGCCGTAGAGCCCGGCCATCTCCATGGCCACCGGCGGCGCTGCGCTCGCGCCGCTCTCCTGGGCGCACAGCGCTGGCGCGTGCAGCGCGAGTAATCCCAGCATGGCAGGCAGGACGCGGCGCGGACTCATAGACCCGGATGCTGCCCGATCTGCACGGACAAAAAAAAGGGCGACCCGACTTTCGGGTCGCCCAATTGGGGGGATCTGTCAGCGATCCGGTACTTAAGCGGCCTTCTTCGCTCCGCGGCTCGCAGCCTCGGCGGCGAAGGTGTTGACCGACTCCTGCACCTCGGAAGCCAGGGTGGAGAACTCCTGCGCACGGGCGCGGAGCTTCTCGCTCAGCTGGTTGCTGAGCTCGGCCTGCTTCGCGAGCAGGTCGGCGACCGCCTGGGTGCCGACCGCGGCGCGCGCGCTGAGCGTCGCCTTCGCCTGGGCGAGGCCCGCCTCGAGGCAGTCACCGGCGACCGCGTAGTTGAAACGCGCGAAGCGCTCGAGCGCCTTGAAGCCGTCCTGCTGGGCCCTGGTGAAGGAGCTGAACGTCTCCTTATAGGTCTCGAGCCAGGTGTTGAGATCGAAAGTGCGGGTGGTCATGGCAGCTCCTTCGCAGGGACGGGATTGGTTGGTGAGTCCGATTCTACTCACTTTTGTATGCGTTGCAAGATGAACAATTGGCGCAGTCCGTAGCTCTCATACAACTATGTTTTATATAGCTTTAAGTAATTATCAATGTCCTTCTAACGTCCGCTTATTGTGCGGTGCATACGCCAAAATGACTTACCGGAACGGCGCGCCCCGGCGGTTGCTAAGATTTAGCGATGCCCGAGAGCAAGATGGCCGTCGCTGACCTGGCGAAACACCTCGGCGAGGAGATCGGGATTTCCTCCTGGATCCTGCTCGACCAGAACCGCATCAACGAGTTCGCCCATTGCACGGGCGATCATCAATGGATCCACGTCGACGTCGAGCGCGCCGCCCGCGAAGGGCCGTTCGGCGGCACCATCGCCCACGGGTTCCTCACCCTGTCGCTGCTCGCGCCGACCGGCTTCGAGGTGCTGCTGGCGCGGATCACGCCGAAGTCGGTGGTGAACTACGGCTTCGACAGGGTGCGCTTCGTGGCGCCGGTGCGCTCAGGCAAGCGGGTGCGCAACCACATCCGCATCTCCTCCGTCGAGGAAAAGGGCGCGGGGCGCTTTCTCGTGACGATCGAGAACACGATGGAGATCGAGGGCGAGACGCGGCCGGCGCTGACGGCGAGCGCGCTCGCCATGTTCATGGCCTAGGCGCGCATCCGTGCGCCGTCGGGATCGAACGGTGCGCCGGCGAGCGGCGTCGCCTTGCAGCGCTCGCCGAGAATCTCGATCTCGAATCCGCCGTTGAGCAGCGCGTATTCCTTCGGCACGTAACCGAGGGCGAGCGAGCGCTGCACGCTGTGCCCGAAGGCACCCGAGGTCACCCAGCCGATCACCCGGCCGTCATGCCAGATCGGCTCATCTCCCATGGCGTCCGCATCGCGCGCCTCGATCGCGAACTGCAGCAGCCGCAGTTTTCCGCCGCTCTGGCGCTCCTCGAGCGCCGCCGCGCGACCGATAAACTCGTCCTTCTTCAGGTCGACGAAGCGCCCGAGGCCGGCCTCGTAGGGTCCGTAGATCGGGCGGTACTCGCGCGCCCAGGTACCGAAGCTCTTCTCGAGACGCATGGCGTTGAGCGAGCGAGCGCCGCAGAGCTTCATGCCGTACTCGGCCCCCGCCCCGCGCAGCAGGTCGTAGAGCGCACGCTGGTACTCGCTCGTCACCCAGATCTCGTAGCCCAGATCGCCGGTGAAACTGATGCGCCCGACCAGCGCCGGGATCATGCCGACGTCCATGCGCCGGAAGCTGAGGAAGGGAAACGCCGCGTTCGAGAGATCCTCGTGCGTCAGGCTCTGCAGCAGCGCGCGCGAGTGCGGGCCTGCCACCGAGAGCCCCGCGTACTGCATGGCGCAGGCACGCACACTGACCCCGGGGGGCGGCGCGTGCCGCTCGAACCAGCGCCGGTAGTAATCCTCGGCGGCGTAAGTGCACACCAGGAACACGCGCTCCGCGGCCACCCGCGCCATGGTGAAGTCGCCGATCAGCTTGCCGCGCTCGTTCAGCATCGGCGTGAGCGCGATCCGGCCGACCTTCGGCACGCGGTTCGCCATCACGTGCGACAGCCATTCCTCGGCGCGCGCCCCGGTGACTTCGAACTTGCCGTAGTTGGAGATCTCGATGAGCCCCACGCCGCTGCGCACCGCCTGGCACTCGGCCGCCACGTGGGCGTGGGCGTTCGAGCGATGGAAGGTGATGTCCTCGTGCGCCTCGGCGGCGGATGGCGCGAACCACAGCGCGTGCTCGAGCCCGCAGTAGTCGCCGAACACGGCGTGCTCGGCCGCAAGCCGCTCGTAGACCGGCGTGGTGCGCAGCGGCCGTGCCGCGGCGAGCTCCTCGTTCGGGAAGCGGATACGAAAGCGTCGCGAGTAGTTCTCGCGTACCTTGGCATTGGTGTAGGCGAGCGTTGCCCAGTCCCCGTAGCGCGCGACGTCCATCCCCCAGATGTCGGCGCCCGGATCGCCATCGACCATCCAGTGCGACAGCGCCAGGCCTACCCCGCCTCCCTGGCTGAAGCCCGCCATCACGCCGCAGGCAACCCAGAAATTCCTCAGGCCGCGAACGGGTCCGACCAGGGGATTCCCGTCGGGCGCGAACGTGAAGGGGCCGTTCACCACCTTACGGATGCCGGCCTCGCCGAGCGCCGGGAAGTGCTCGAAGCCGACCTCGAGGCTCGGGGCAATGCGCTCCAGGTCGTTCGGCAGCAGGCTCTGGGCGAAGTCCCACGGCGTCTCGCGCGGCGACCACGGCACGCCGGCGCGCTCGTAGGTACCGAGCAGCATGCCGCCGCGCTCCTGGCGTGTGTAGATCTCGCCCTCGAAGTCGATGCAGTGCAGCTGCTCCTTCTGCCCCCTGAGCGAGGGGATGTCCTCGGTGATGAGGTACTGGTGCTCCATGGCGAGGATCGGCAGCTCGAGCCCGACCATGCGGCCGACCTCGCGGGCCCACAATCCCCCGGCGTTCACGACGTGCTCGGCGTGCACGTTGCCGTGATCCGTGATCACGTCCCAGCTACCGTCGGCGCGGGGTTTCAGGTCCGTGACGCGCGTGTGACGCACCACCTGCGCGCCGCCGATCTGTGCGGCCTTGGCGTAGGCGTGGGTGACGCCGTAGGGGTCGACGTGTCCTTCGATCGGGTCGTACAGCGCCCCGACGAAGTGCTCCTTGTTCATGAGCGGGAACAGCCGCGCCGCCTCGTCCACCGAGATGATCTCGAGCTCCATGCCGAGATAGCGGCCGCGCGCCTTGGCCATCTTGAGCCAGTCGAGCCGCTCGCGGGTACCGGCCAGCATGATGCCGCCGGTGAGATGCATGCCGCACGACTGCCCGGAGATGCGCTCGATCTCCTGATAGAGGTTGATGGTGTACTGCTGGAGCTTGGCGACATTCGGGTCGCCGTTGACGGTGTGCATCCCGCCGGCCGCGTGCCAGGTCGAACCGCAGGTAAGCTCGCCGCGCTCGATCAGCAGCACGTCCTTCCAGCCGGCCTTGGTCAGGTGATAGAGCACGCTGACCCCGACCACTCCGCCGCCGATCACCACCACGCGCACGTCGTTCTTCACCGCGCCTGCGCCTCGATCACTCGTTCGACACGGCGAGCTGCACCGCCGGCGCCGCCGCCGCGGCGCCCGTGCCGAAGCGGCCGATCAGCCAGGAGCGGAACAGCGCGATGGCGGTATCCGCCAGCCCCTCGGGCTGTGTGGTCAGGTAGTAGCCGTAGCCGTCATCGAGAGTCGCCTCGAACGGCTTCACCAGCCTGCCGGCGCGGATCTCCTCGGCGAAGAGATTCGTGTCGAGCACGGCGATCCCCTGCCCGCCGAGCGCGTACTGCGCCGCGAGCACCGCCGTGTCGAACACCATGCCGCGCTCGACCTCCAGGCGCGCCAATCCGTTCTGGCGCGCGAACTGCGCCCAGAAGTGGTGCCGCGGCGCATCCGCGATGCGCACGTGGATCAGCTCGTTCGCCTCGATGAAGGCCGCCAGGTCCTTGCCACGGTGGGCGGCGGCGATGTTCGGGTGGCACAGGATCGACTGGCGCACGGCCCACAGGAGGTCGGTAACCAGATCGGTGAGCCTGGGCTTGGAGTACACCACCGCGATATCGACGTCGCCGAGCGGCGGGCCGACGCCGTAGGGACTGATGAGATCGATGTCGACCTCGGTGCTGGCGCGGCGGAAGTCCTGCAGGATCGGCACCGCGAGCTGCACGGCGAAGCTCGGCGGCATCTGCACGCGCAGCGTGCGCTGCGCCGGCGCGCCTTCATTGCGGATATCGTCGAGCGCGTACTCCAGGCGGTCGAAGGATTTGACCACCGCGGGCAGCAGGTGCTGGCCGGCCTTGGTGAGTGTCAGGGCGTGTGGCCGCCGCTCGAACAGCTGCACCCCGGTCAGCCGCTCGAGCGCGATCACGTGGCGCGACAGCGCGCTCTGCGAGATGAGCAGCGCGTTGGCCGCGGCGGTGAAGCTGCCATGCTTGGCGACGCCCTCGAAAGCGCGCAGGGCGTTCAGCGGCAGCCAGCGCCGGTCGATTGCTTTTTTATCCATCGCTCAATACTCGCCGAGATTCCCGTCGCGCGCCATCCTCGCGGCCGATGCCTTTTTTCGATCGCACCATCCCCTCGCCCTCGGCGCTGCGGCGCAAAGTGCTCGAGAGCGGCCGAGGCCCTCGTAGAGCCGCAGCGCGAAATCGTAGAGCCGCGCGTTTTCGGGGAAGAGATAGTTGGAACGCACCACCGCCGACGATCACGACGTCGCAGGCGCCCCTCGGCGCGGGCGAGCGCCAGGCCTGCGCCCAGTTTCGGTGCGAGCGGAACGCGCCGCGCAGCAGCGCCAGAGCCGAATACTTCACGGCCGCACTTCAGGCCTTGTGGCGGTACTCCGTCTGGATGCGGCGGATCATCCGGTCGGTGCCGAAGAAGGCGTGCTTGGACATGTCGACGCTGTAGCGGCTCGCCGGCGGGTGCCGCCCGACGCTCTCGGCGAGCGCGCGGATGTGATGCGGGCCCGCGCCGCAGCACACGCCGAGGTAGCGCACGCCGAGCGCAAACGCTTCGCGTCCGAAATCGAAGATCTCGGTCCGCGTCGCCAGGAAGGGATCGAGCCCCACGGGGAACGCGCGGCGGTTGTCGCAGCACGGATCGGTGAGCGACATGAACGAGGGCTGCTGGGGTGTGGTGCGGTAGGGAACCGGCAGCGCCGCCACGTGGCATTTCACCGCCGCGCGGATGTCGCGGATCATCGGCATCATGGTCGCAGGCCCGCGGTGGCAGTTGAGGCCGACCACGTCCGCCCCGGCCTGCTCGAGGCGCCGGCAGGCTTCCGCGGGGGTCAGGCCGTCGCGCAGGATCGTCTCCTGGTGCATGGCGAAGGTCACGACCGTCGGTGCCTTGGACTGGCGCTTGATCGCCTTCAGTGCGAGCTCCGCCTCGCCAACCCAGGCGAAGGTCTCGGCCACGAAGAAATCCACCCCCGCCTCGACCGCCCAGCCCACCTGCTCGTCGAAGATCCGCTCGACATCCTTCAGTGCCTTCGCATCGTTCGGATCGTAGATGTTGGTGTTGCAGAGGTCGCCGGCGAACAGCGTGCCGGTGCGGCGCGCGACGTTGCGCGCGATCCTGAGCGCCGCGCGATTCATGGGTGCGAGGTCCTTCTCGCGGCCGATGACGCGCAGCTTCTCGCGATGCACGTAATAGGTAAGCGCCTCGGTGACGTCCGAGCCCGCGTGCACGAAATCCAGATGCAGCTGCTCGACCACCTCCGGGTGCTCGAACAGCACCTCGGGAACGAACGCCCCGGCTTGCAGATAGCCGCGTCGTTCGAGCTCGAACACGTAGCCCTCGGCGCAGATCACCGCCCCGGACTTGAGGCGCGCGAGCAGATCGCGCTCGATACCGCGCGCAGCGCCGGCGCTCTGCGCGGCGCTGCCGCTCCTCACCGAGGTCGCGCGCTGCGCAGCACGCGCGCGTTTCGGTTTAGCGGACTTGGTCTTCTTTTTAGTCTTCGCCGGCATGAGTCTCTCTCCGCGGAGGGGATGGGGCCATTCTAGCCGGGGGCGGTCAGCCTGCGTAGCCGATGCACACCGCCCCGAGGGTCACCGCGAGGCACACCAGGAGGCGGCGCGGCGTGAGGACCTCTCCGAGGAAGATGCGGCCGATCAGGGCCGAGAACACGATGCCGGTCTCGCGCAGCGCCGAGATCGACCCGGCCTTCCCGAGGGCCAGCGCGGCGATGATGGCCCCGTAGCTCGCAAAGGACAGCAGCCCGCCCACCAGCGCCTTCACGACATCGCGCGCCGGCAGGTCGATGCGCATTCCGCCCTGCACGGCCAGGAGGCCGAGCGGCATCAGAACCCCGTAGGCCGCCCAGATCCAGGCGGCGTAGGACTGCGGCCGGCCCGCGCGGTGCACGCCGAGGACATCCGCGGTCATGTAGCTCGCCACGAACAGCGCCGTCACGACACCGAGCGCGAGCGCCTTGCGCTCGGTGTGGCCGCCATGAACGGCGAGGCTGATGATGGCCGCGGAGATGATCGCGACTCCGAGCAGCGCCAGGGCACTCAAATCCTGCCCCGCGAGCGCGAATCCCCCGAGCGTCACCAGCACTGGAACGCTCCCGCGCACGATCGGGTAGATCTGCCCGAGCTCCCCGTGGCGGTACGCATAGGCCAGCAGGAAGCTGTAGATCACCTGCAGCACGGCCGAGATACCGAGGTAGGGCCAGCTCGCGGCCGCGGGCGGCGGCAGCAACAGCAGCAGCGGGATGGCCGCCACGGTGGTCGCAAAGCTCATGACGGTCACGAACTGCGCCCGGTCCGCCCCGCTGCGCAGCGCCGCGTTCCAGGTCGCATGGAGCACCGCGGCCGAAAGTGCCAGGGCGATGACCAGAGGGCTCATGGACTCGCCCCCGCCGCGCCACTGGTGGCATGATCGCGAGGGGGGTCATGCTCACGATGCATTACGTTCAGCGGCACCGGTCGCGCGCCGTTACCGTCTGCGCTCTGGCGGTCCTCGGCAGCGGCCTCTGCCCTGCGGCGCCGTCGGCCGCGGCGCCACCCGCTGCCGCACCGGCGACCACTCCCGCGCCCATCGCCGCGGCGGTCGCCGCGCCCGACCGCTACGGCGCCGAGGCCGCGGTAAAGATCCTGCGAGCCGGCGGCAACGCCGTGGACGCCGCGATCGCCCTCGCCTTCGCGCTCGCGGTCACTTATCCGGAAGCCGGCAACCTGGGCGGCGGCGGCTTCGCCACGCTGTGGGTCGATGGCAAACCCTGGTTCCTCGACTACCGCGAGACCGCACCGCGCAGCGCGACCGCCGGCATGTATCTCGACCGCGCGGGCAACGTGATTGCCGACGCGAGTACGGTGGGCGCCGGCGCCGCGGGCGTACCCGGCACGGTCGCCGGGCTGTGGGAGCTGCATCGGCGCTTCGGCCGGTTGCCCTGGGCCACGGACCTCGAGCCGGCGATCCGCTACGCGCACGAGGGCTTTCGGGTGAGCCCGATGCTGGTGGCGGAACGCGACGTGCGCGCGCGCGAGCTGCACGGGCGCACCAACTTCCTCAACTACTTCGGCGCGCTGGCGGCGGAGGCGACCTTCCGTCAGGCCGAGCTCGAGCAGACGCTCCGGCGCATCGCCGCCGGCGGTCCCCAGGGGTTCTACGCCGGGCGCACCGCTGAGCTGATCGTCGCCGAGATGACCCGCGACCACGGCCACGTCACGGCGGCCGACCTCGCCGCCTACAAGCCGGTGTGGCGCGAGCCGCTGCAGGGCGACTGGGCCGGCTACCACGTGATCACCGCCCCGCTGCCGAGCTCCGGCGGCATCGCGCTGCTGTCGCTCCTCACGATGAAGAGCGACCTCGCCGACGCCTTTGCCGGCGTGCCGCTCAACTCGGCCCAGTACGTGCACCTGGTGGCGGAGATGGAGAAGCGCGTGTTCGCCGATCGTGCCGCCTACCTCGGCGACCCGGACTTCACCCAGGCGCCAGTGGCGCAGCTGCTCGAGCCCGCCTACCTCGCGCGCCGCGCGCACGAGGTGAGCCTCGGCGCGCCGACGCCGACCGCCGCGGTGCAACCCGGGCTCCCGGCGCACCACAACACCGCGCATTTCTCGGTCGTGGACGGCGCCGGCAACGCCGTCGCCAACACCTACACCATCAACGACGACTTCGGCTCGGGGGAAGTGGTCACGGGTGCCGGCTTCCTCCTCAACAACGAGATGGACGACTTCTCGGCCAAGCCCGGCGCGCCCAACATCTTCGGCGTCGTGGGGAGCGACGCCAACGCGATTCAACCCGGCAAGCGGCCGCTCTCCACCATGACGCCGACGATCCTCACGGAGAAGGGACGCATCGCGCTCGTCATCGGCACGCCCGGCGGCTCGCGCATCGCCGCGTGGATCTTCCAGGTGATCGCCGACTGGCACGATTTCCGCATGCCGCTCGCGAACGCGGTCGCGGCGCCGCGCTTTCACCATCAGCTGCTGCCGCCCAACACCATTTTCGAGGAGCCCTACGCGGGGCTCGACCCCGCGGTGCGCGCCGCCCTCACCGCGCGCGGTTATAGGTTGATCAACCAGGGATGGAACGGCGATATCGAGGCGATCGCGATCGGCCCCGCGGGCACGGTCGCGGCCGCCGATCCGCGCGGCCGCGGCGCGACGCGCGTACTCGGGGTTTCCACGCACTAGCATCAGGCGCGCAAGCGCAGGTTGTCCGGATCGTAGAGCGGCTCGCGCCCCACCACCGCGCGGCGGCGCTCGCCGAGGATCTCGATCTCGAGCTCGGTACCCGGCGTGGTGAGATCGCGCCGTACATAGCCGAGGGCGATACTGCGCTTCAGGCGATGCCCGTAGCCGCCCGAAGTGACCAGTCCGACCCGCTCCGGACCCCGCCACACGATCGAGACCGGCGCGGCATCCGCATCCGCGGCTTCCACGAGGAGCGGTACGAAGCGCTCCCTGACGCCCGCAGCCGCCTGCCGGCGCAGCGCCTCCCGGCCGACGAAATCCGCCGCCTTGTCGAGGCGCACGAAACGCTCGAGCGAGGCCTCGAGCGGGGTGTACTCGCGCGTGAGATCCGCCTTCCAGCTGCGGTAGCACTTCTCGAGCCGCAGACTCTCGACCGCATAGAGGCCGAGGTGCGTGAGCCGCGGCTCCCGGCCCGCCTCGGTGAGGCGCGCGTACACGGCGGTGAGCTGCTCCATCGCGACGTGCAGCTCGAAGCCGAGCTCACCCACGTAGCTCACCCGCAGCGCGAGTACCGGTACGCCGCCGATCGCGAGCGTGCGTGCAGCGAGCCAGGGGAAGGCCGCCGTGCCGAGGTCCCCTTCGCTCACCCGCGCGAGGACCTCGCGCGAACGCACTCCGGCGAGCACCAGCGTTCCATAGCGCGCCGTGTGGTTGACGATCTCGACCCGATCGAGGGCCGCGCCCGGATGGTGCCGCAGCCAGTGCTCATCGTGCCGTTCGGCCGCGGCTGCCGACAGCAGCCAGAACGTGCCATCCGGCAGATGGGTGATCGTCATCTCCATGACGATGCCGCCGCGCGGCGAGCAGGCGTAGGCGAGCGAGGTGCGGCCCGGCCGCGGCAGCTCTCCCGCGATCAGGCGATCGAGAAAGGCGGCGGCGCCCGCGCCACGCACCGCGAAGCGCGTGAAGCCCGGCAGATCGAGCAGCGCGACGCCGCTCGCGACCGCCGCGCACTCGCGCTCCACCGCACGGTGCCAGTGCGGCCGGCGGAACGAGGCCTCAGGTCCGCCCGGGTCGCCGGGCGCGCGGAAGTACACCGCCCGCTCCCAGCCGCCGCGGGCGCCGAACACGGCACCCTGGCGCTTGAGCTCCCCATATAAAGGAGAGGTCTTCCCGGGGCGCCCCGCCGGGCGCTCCTCTGAGGGGTAGCCGACCCCGTATTCGTTGCCGTAAGTGTCGAGGGCCCTGGCACGGGTGTATGCGCGGTCGGCGAATGCGAGGTAGCGCCGATGATCGAGCGGCCAGAGGTCCCAGTCAGGCTCGCCGTTCACGACCCATTCGGCGATGGCGCGGCCGGCGCCGCCGGCCTGCACGATCCCGAAAGTGAAGGCACAGCAGTGAAAGAAGTTCGGCGCTGCAAGCGACGGGCCCATGAGGGGATTGCCATCGGGTGCATAGGGGATCGGGCCGTTGATGACGCGCTTCACGCCGACGGTGCCAAGAAGCGGTACGCGCGCGCACGCCGCTTCGATGTAATCCTCGATGCGCGCCAGATCGTCCGGGAAGAGCTGGTGAGCGAACTCGGCCGGAATGCCCTGCTCGAAGTGCGCGCGCCCGTGGGCCTCGTAGGGTCCGAGCAGCAGCCCGTGACGCTCCTGCCGCAGGTAATAGCTCACGTCGGGGTCGCGCACCAGCGGCAGCCGCGCGGTGCCGCGCGCGGCGAGCGCCGCGATGTCCTCGGTGACGAGGTACTGGTGCGAGAGCGAGACCATGGGCAGATACTCGCCCATGAGGGCGGCGACCTCGGCGCCGCGGTAACCCGCGGCATTGACGACGACCGCGGCCTCGATCGCGCCCTCGGGCGTCTCGATGCGCCAGTCGCCGCCCGGCAACCGGCGGATGGCCGTGACGCGGGTGTGGCGGTGGATCATCGCGCCCCGCTCGCGCGCACCCCGGGCGAGTGCCTGTGTCAGCTGCGCCGGGTCGATGTCGCCGTCGTCGGGATCCCACAGACCTAAGCGGATGTCGTTCACTTCGAGGAACGGATGGCGCGCGCGGATCTCTCCCGGGGACAGCAGCTCGAAGCCGATCCCGAGCGCGCGGGCCTGGGCGGCCACGTGGCGGAACTCATCGACCCGATCCCGCGTGTGCGCGAGACGGATGCTCCCCGTGCGGTGGTAGGTGAGATCGGCGCCGACCTCGGCGCCGAGACGCGCGTAGAGCTCGGTCGAGTAGCGCTGCAGCTTCAGGAGGCTCCACGAGCTCGAGAAGTTCGGGCAGTTGCCGGCGGCGTGCCAGGTGGAGCCGGCCGTGAGCTCATCGCGCTCGAGCAGCACCGCGTCCGTCCAGCCGAGGCGTGTCAGGTGAAACAGCGCACTGCAGCCGACCGCTCCCCCGCCGATCACCACGACCCGCGCGTGGCTCTTCAACGTTTGACTCGCTCGCCGGACGGATCGTAGAAGGGCTTGAGCGACACCCGGGCCGGGACCCGCTCGCCCGCAACTTCGATTTCGTAACGCCCCGCGCCGATCCACTCGCCGGTGATCGGCTCCTCGCCCGCTCGCTCGACAAAGCCGAGACCGAGCGCAGCCCCGAGCGTGTGGCCGAACATGCCCGAGGTGATCTTGCCGACCAGCGCGCCGTCGCGCCAGATCGGCTCGTTGTGATAGAGCAGCGCATCCTGACTCTCGAGCGCGAACGCGGCGAGCCGGCGCCTCAATCCCGCCGCGCGCTGCCCGAGCAGCGCCTCACGGCCCGATGAACCCGCCGGGCTTGTCCCAGGCGATGGCGAAACCGAGTCCGGCCTCGAGCGGCGTATCCTCGTCGCCGATGTCGTGGCCCCAGTGCCGGTAGCCCTTCTCCATCCGCAGACAGTTGAGCGCGTGATAACCGGCGAGCTTCAGGCCGAACGCCGCGCCCGCCCCCACCACCACGTCGTACACGCCCTGCGCGAACTCGGTGGGGATATAGAGCTCCTAACCGAGCTCGCCCACGTAGGTGATGCGGCTCGCACGCACGCGCGCGTAACCGAGATCGATGATCTGCGAGGTGCCGAAGGGAAAGGCCGCGGTCGAAAGCTCCGCATCGGTGAGCGACTGCAGGAGCGCCGCGGCTCTCGGGCCCCATGAGACTCAGCACCGCGTAGGCCGAGGACACATCGACCGCCTGCGCGGCCGCGTCCGCGGGAATCGCCCTGGCGAGGAAGTCGAAGTCGCGCGTCTGCGTCGCACACGCGCTGACGATGAACCAGGCGTCCTCCGCCTCGCGCGTCACGGTGAGGTCCGCCTCGATGCCGCCGCGGTCATTCAGCCAGTGCGTGTAGACGATGCGTGCCGACGGGTACGTCGACATCGTTGGCGCAGATCCGGTGCGAGCACTCGGCCGGCATCGCGCCCCTTGACGCACGAATTTGCGCGAACGAGGACTGGTCGAAGAGTCCGACGCGATTCGCGCACCGCGCGGTGCTCCGCGGCCGACAGCTCGAACCAGTTCTGCCGCCCGTAGCTGTACTCGTAGTGCGGCGTGCTGCCCGGGGCGCCGAACCAGTTGGCGCGCTCCCAGCCCGCCACCTCGCCGAAGCAGGCGCCCGCGGCGGCGAGGCGGTCGTGGAGCGCGGAGCGTGCGCACGCCGCGCGCGCTCTCGGCCTGGCGGAACGGCCAGTGCATGGCGTAGAGCAGTCCGAGCGCCTCCACCGTGCGGTCGCGCAGGTACCTGCGGTTGCGCTGGAACGGCATGCAGCGGCGGATGTCGACGTCCCAGAGATCCATCGGCGGGTGGCCGTCGACGATCCAGTCCGCGAGCACCTTGCCGGCGCCGCCCGCCGACTGGATGCCGATGGAGTTGAAGCCCGCAGCCACGAAGAAGCCACGCAGCTCCGGCGCCTCGCCGAGCAGGTAGCGGTCGTCGGGCGTGAAGCTCTCCGGGCCGTTGAAGAACAGCCTGCACGCCGGTCGACTCGAGCACCGGCACGCGGCGCATGGCGCCGGCGAACAACGGCTCGATGTGCGCAAGATCCGGCGGCAGCTGCTCGAAGGCGAAGTTGTGCGGAATGCCGTTCTCGCCCCAGGGCTTGGCACGCGGCTCGAACCAGCCGACCAGGAGCTTGCCGGCGTCCTCCTTGAAGTACGAGCAGGCGTCCGCATCGCGCAGGACGGGAAGATCGGACGGGAGCCCGGGTATCGCCTCGGTGACGATGTAGAAGTGCTCCGCCGCGTGCAACGGTACGTTGACGCCGGCCAGCGCGCCGACCTCGCGGCCCCACATGCCGGCGCAGTTCACCACCACGTCGGCGCGCACTTCACCCGCGTCCGTGGTCACCCCCGTGACACGGCCGCCGGCGCGCCGAATGCCGCTGACCCGCACGCCCTCGACGATGCGCGCGCCGCCGTTGCGCGCGCCGCGCGCCAGCGCCTGCGTGGTGTCGACCGGATTGGTGCGCCCGTCCTTGGGCAGGTAGACCGCGCCCACCACGTCGTCGACCGCGAGCAGCGGCCAGCGCTCGCGCGCCTCGCCGGGCGTGAGGATCTGAACTTCGAGACCGAACACGCGCGCCATCGAGGCGCCGCGCTTCAATTCCTCGAAGCGTGCCGCGCTCGCGGCGACGGCGATCGAGCCGACCTGGCGGAAGCCGGTCGCCTGCCCGGTCTCGCGCCTCGAGTCCCTCGTAGAGTTGCGTCGTGTATTGCGCGAGGCGGGTGAGGTTGTGCGTGGCGCGCAGCTGGCCGACGAGCCCGGCCGCGTGCCAGGTGGTGCCACAGGTGAGCTGCCGCCGCTCGAGCAGCAGCACGTCGCTCACGCCGCGCCTGACGAGGTGATAGGCGACGCTGCAGCCGACGATGCCGCCACCGACGATCACCACCCGCGCATGGGACGGGATGCTTGGCACCGGGGATCAGCGGATCAGAATTCCGCGATCGCCTCGCGCAGCATCCCGGCCATCGCATCGATGTCGGCCTGGGTGGCGATGAAGGCCGGCGCGAGGATGGCGACGTCGCCGGTGGTCTTCAGGTGCAGGCCGCGATCGTAGAGCTTCGCCTGCAGCTCGTTGCCGCGCACGCCGGCGGCCTTGCCCGGCTTCACCTCGACGCCGGCGAGCATGCCAAAGCCACGCACGTCGGCGACCGCGGGCAGATCGCCCAGGGCGAACAGCTTGTCGAGGAAGTAGCCCGAAAGATCCCGCCCCTTCGCGAACAGCTGTTCCTTGCGGTAGATGTCGAGCGTCGCGAGGCCGGCTGCGCAGGCGGCCGGGTGGGCCGAGTAGGTATAGCCGTGGAAGAACTCCGGCAGGCCCTCGGGCGCCGCCTCGACGATGGTGCGATAGACGTCGTCGCGCACCGCGACCGCGCCCATGGGCTGGGCGCCGTTGGTGAGCGCCTTCGCCATGGTGATGAGGTCCGGCGTGACGCCGAAGGACAGTGCCGCGAACGGCTCGCCGGTGCGTCCGAAGCCGCAGATCACCTCATCGAACACCAGCAGGATCCCGTGGCGGGTGCAGATTTCGCGCAGCCGCTCGAGGTAGCCGCGCGGCGGCACGATGACGCCGGTGGAGCCGGCGATCGGCTCGACGAACACCGCCGCGATGCGCTTCTCGCCCACCAGGTTCACGAAACGTGCGAGATCCTCGGCCAGCTCCGCGCCCCTGGTGCCCATGCCGCGCGTCATGCGGTTCTCGGGCAGGAGCGTGTGGCGCAGGTGCAGGATCCCTGGCATCAGCGCGCCGAAGACTTCACGGTTGCGCACCATGCCGGAGAGCGCGGTGCCGCCGATGTTGACGCCGTGATAGGCGCGCTCGCGCGAGACGAAGTAATTGCGCTGGCCCTCACGGCGCGCGAGGTGGTAGGCGAGCGCGACCTTCATCGCGGTATCGACCGCCTCGGAGCCGGAGTTGCAGAAGAACACGTGATCGAGGCCCTTGGGGGTGAGCGCCGCGACGCCGTCGGCTAACGCGAAGGCGCCCGGATGGCTTCTCTGGAACGACGGCGTGAAGTCGAGCGTCTCGAGCTGCTGCGCCACGGCGCTGGCGATCTCCGGCCGGCAGTGCCCGGCGGCGCTGGTAAAGAGGCCCGAGCTGCCGTCGAGGATCTTGCGGCCGTCGGGACTGAAGTAGTGCATGCCGCTCGCGCGCACGAACATGCGCGGCGCGCGCTTGAACTCGCGGTTGTTGGTGAAGGGCAGCCAATGCCGTTCCAGGTTCTCGACCTTCATGTCCATGGCGTTGTCTCCGCATCAGCCGAGGGTGGAGCCGATCTCCGCCGCCGCCGCGCGCAGGCGCGGAATGAATTCGATGGCGCGCATCAGCGGCAGCCGCGCCGTGGCGCCCTGCACCGCGACAGCCGCGACCACGTCGCCGTGGCGATTCGCCACCGGCACGGCGACGCAGGCGACCCCGAGCACGTACTCCTCGTTGTCGACCGCGTAGCCGACGCTCACGATGCGGTCGAGCTCGGACTCGAGCACGGCGCGGTCGGTGATGGTGCGCTCGGTGAAGCGCTCGAGCGGCAGCAGCTCGAGGAGGCGCGCCCGCTCGGGCGCCGGCAGGTGCGCGAGCAGGAGCTTGCCGCTCGCGCAGCAGTGCGGCGGCAACCCTGCGCCACCCTCCGGCACGTGCAGCCGCAGCGGCCACGCCGCCTCGACGCGGTCGAGGTAAATGAGCACGCCCTTCTTCAGCACCGCGAGATTGCAGGTCTCGGTGAGCTCGCTCACCGCGCGCCTGAGGATCGTGCGCCGCTCGGCCGCGGCGGCATCGCTGCGCAGCACGTCGAGTGCGAAGCGCGAGAGACGCTCGCCGATGATGTAAGCGCGCCCGCCGGGCTCGCGGCTCAGGAACCCGGCCTCCTCGAAGAGCGCGAGCGTGCGGTGGAGCGTCGGCTTTGGCAGCTCCGTCGCCTGCATCAGCTCCGACAGCGTGACCGCCCTGCCGGCCCGCACCAGCACCTCGAGCACGCCGAAGGCCTTGAGGGTCGAAGAGGTCTCGCTCGCGATCTCGCCAATGTCGTCGGGGAGCGCAAAGACGCGGCTGTTCAAGGTATCCTGCCCATCGTTCCGTTAAACGGAACGAAAACTAGTTCCGAGGGGAATATGGCTTGGCTCAATGGGGCGCGATTATAATCTTCCGCGCATAAAAGAAACAAACCATCTCGCTCGTAGAAACGAATGGAGCATTGCCGATGACCCAGCCGCAAAAAATGGGACCCTCCGAGGCGCTCGTCGAGACCCTCGCCGCCAACGGTGTCACCCACGTGTTCGGGATCGTCGGCTCGGCGTTCATGGATGCGCTCGATATCTTCCCCGCCGCCGGCATCCGCTTCGTGCCGGTCGCGCACGAGCAGGGCGCGATCCACATGGCCGACGGCTACGCGCGCGCTTCGGGCCGCCACGGCGTGTGCATCGCCCAGAACGGCCCCGGCGTGACCAACTTCGTTACCGGGGTCGCGGCGGCCTTCTGGGCGCACTCCCCGGTCGTCTTCATCACCCCGGAAACCGGCTCCCTCACCATGGGGCTCGGCGGCTTCCAGGAGACCGAGCAGCTGCCGATCTTCTCGAAGATCACCAAGTACCAGGGCCACGTGAACAACCCGCGGCGCATGGCCGAAATCACCGC
This sequence comes from uncultured Gammaproteobacteria bacterium, assembly GCA_963802645.1. Classification (GTDB taxonomy): domain Bacteria; phylum Pseudomonadota; class Gammaproteobacteria; order Steroidobacterales; family Steroidobacteraceae; genus 13-2-20CM-66-19. The sequence continues at coordinate 790,586 of CAWDJK010000004.1, forward strand.
ACGCTGCTTCGACCGCGCCATGCTCGAGATGGGGCCGACCCAGCTCAATATTCCGCGCGACTACTTCTACGGCGAGTTCGACACCACGATTCCGGCGCCGCTGCGCATCGCGCACGGGGCGGGAGACGACGCGGCGCTCAATGCCGCCGCCGAGCTCCTCGCGGCGGCCAGCTTCCCGGTGATCGTCGCCGGCGGCGGCGTGATCACCGGCGGCGCCACGACGGAAGCGATCGCGCTCGCCGACACGCTCGGCGCTGCCGTGTGCAGCAGTTACCTCCACAACGACTCCTTCCCGGCCTCGCACACACTCGCTGCAGGCCCGCTCGGCTACCAGGGCTCGAAGGCCGCGATGAAGCTCATCGCCCGTGCCGACGTGGTGCTCGCGCTCGGCACGCGCCTGGGGCCCTTCGGCACGCTGCCCCAGTACGGCCTCGACTACTGGCCGAAGGAGGCGAAGATCATCCAGGTCGATGCCGACCCGCGCATGCTGGGACTCGTGCGTCCGATCTCGGTCGGCATCCATGGAGACGCGCGCGCCGCGGCCACCGCGCTCCTCGCACGCCTCAGGGGACGGCAGCTCGCCGGCAACGCGAGCCGCGCCGAGCGCCTGAAGCGTATCGCCGCCGAGAAGTCCGACTGGGAGGCGGAGCTCGGCGGCTGGACGCACGAGCGCGACCCCTACTCGCTCGAAGTCGCCGCCGACTCGAAGTACATGCACCCGCGGCAGATGCTGCGCGCGCTCGAGGGCGCGCTCCCGGCCGGCTCCATGGTATCGACCGACATCGGCAACATCTGCTCGGTGGCCAACTCGTATCTGCGGTTCGAGCAGCCGCGCTCGATGTTCGCGGCGATGAGCTTCGGCAACTGCGGCTACGCGTTCCCGGTCGCCTGCGGCGCGAAGATCGCCGCCCCCGAGCGCGCCGCCTTCGCCTACGTCGGCGACGGCGCCTGGGGCATCAGCTTCAACGAGCTCCTCACCTGTGCGCGCGAGCAGATCGGCGTGACGCCGATCGTCTTCAACAACGGTCAGTGGGGCGCGGAGAAGAAGAATCACGTCGACTTCTATTCACGGCGCTACCAGGGCGTCAACCTCGAGAACCCGAGCTGGGCGAAGGTGGCGCAGGCCTTCGGCTGCGACGGTCTCACGGTCGAGCGGCTCGAGGACGTCGCCCCGGCGCTCAAGGCGGCGGCCGCCGCGCAGCGCGATGGCAAGACCACGGTGCTCGAGATGATGGTGACGAAGGAGCTCGGCGATCCGTTCCGGCGCGACGCGCTCTCCAGGCCCGTGCGCCATCTCGCCAAGTATCAGAAGTTCACCTGAGAGACGCCCGCCGCGCATGAGCGCCAGCACAGAAGTCCACGGGCCGCCGGCAGCGGCGGGCCTGCGCCGCTCGCTGCAGCGCCGCCACATGCAGATGATCGCGCTCGGCGGGGTGATTGGTGCGGGCCTGTTCGTCGGCAGCGGCGTGGTCATCAGCTCTGCCGGGCCTGCCGCGGTAATCTCCTTTGCCCTGACCGGCGCGCTCGTCGTGCTGGTGATGCGCATGCTCGGTGAGATGGCGGTCGCCCACCCAGCGGTCGGCGGCTTCTACGAGTACAACCGCCTCGCCCTCGGCGGCCTCGCCGGCTACCTCACCGGCTGGATGTACTGGTATTTCTGGGTGATCGTGGTGGCTCTGGAAGCGGTCGCGGGAGCGAAAATCCTGGCAACCTGGTGGCCGGCCGTCGCGCCCTGGCAGTTCACGCTCGGGCTCATGACGCTCTTCACCATCGTCAATCTCCTCTCGGTGCGCTCCTACGGCGAGGCGGAGTTCTGGTTCGCCTCGATCAAGGTAGCCGCGATCGTGGTGTTTCTGGTCGCCGGCGTCCTGTTCGTCTTCGGCGCGTGGCCGGGCGCGCCCGGCGGCCTGCCGCACCTGACCGCCGACGGCGGCTTCATGCCGCACGGAATCGTGCCGGTGCTCACGGGCGCCGTGGCCGCGACCGGCTTCTACTTCGGCGCCGAGATCGTCACGATCGCCGCCGCCGAGTCGGCGGAGCCCGAGAAGGCGGTCGCCGCGACCACCCAGTCGGTCATCTGGCGCGTCCTGGTCTTCTATATCGGCTCGATCCTCCTCGTTGTCGCCCTCGTGCCCTGGAACGATGCGGTGCGCATGGCGCGTCCCTACGTGAGCGTCATGGAGGTTCTGCGCATCCCGGCCGCCGCCACCCTCATGAGCCTGGTGATTCTCACGGCCGTGCTATCCGCGCTGAACTCGGGCCTGTTCGCCTCCTCGCGCATGCTGATGGCGCTCGCCGGCCACCATGACGCTCCGGCGATCCTCGGACGCCTCGACCGGCGCGGCGTACCGGTCGCCGCCATTCTCGCCAGCACCGCTTTCGGCTATGAGACGGTTGTGATGAGCTACCTCTCTCCCGACAAGATCTTTGCCTTCCTGGTCAACTCCTACGGAACCGTCGCCATCTTCGTCTACGTGCTCATCGCCTTCGCGCAGCTGCGCCTGCGCGCGCGCCTCGAGCGCGAGGCCCCCGAGCGGCTGCGCATCCGCATGTGGGGTTATCCCTGGCTCACCTGTATCGCCATCGCCGGGATGCTGGCAGTACTGGCCGCGATGGCGTTCATAGCCGACCAGCGCGTCCCGCTCGCGTTCGGTGTGCTGAGTCTCGTGTTCCTGGTCGTCACCTACCCGGTGCGGCGCGTGCTCGACCGCGGGGCGCGCTGATGCGCCTGCTCGTCCTCAACGCGGGCAGCTCCTCGCTCAAGTTCGATCTGCTCGAGCTGACTGCGGCCGGCGGCACGCACCGCCTCCGGTCCGGCGCGTTCGTCGATGCGGACGGTAACCTGCGCCTCGAGACCGCCGATCCCGCGCCCCCGCCCACGGCCCCGCTGCGCACGCTGGCGGCCGCCGCGGACTTCCTCCTGAGCTGGCTCGGCGACGCGGGACTGCTCGCGGACCTCAGCGCCAGCGTGCACCGCATCGTGCACGGCGGCGAGCGCTTCCGGGCCACCACGCGCCTCGGCGACGCCGATCTCACGGCCCTCGCGGCGCTCGATGAGCTGGCGCCGCTGCACAACCCACCGGCGCTCGCGGTCATCGCGAGCGTGCGCGCGCGGCTCCCGGCGAGCGTGCCGCTCATCGGCGTGTTCGACACCGCCTACTATGCCACCCTGCCGGAGGTCGCCTGGCGCTACGCGATTCCCGAGCGCTGGTATCGCGACTTCGGAGTGCGCCGGTACGGCTTCCATGGCATCGCGCATCGCTACCTGTGCAGCAGTGCGCGCGCGCGCGTTGCCGCGGGCAGGCCGAGCTCCCGCATCGTGAGCCTGCAGCTCGGTCGCGGCTGCTCCGTGACCGCGACGCTCGCTGCGCAGCCGGTGGCGACCAGCATGGGGTTCACCCCGCTCGAGGGGCTCGTCATGGGAACACGCTCCGGTGACTTCGATCCCGGCGCGCTGCTGCACGTCATGGAGCACGGCGGCATGTCTCCCGCGCAGATGCGCGCCGAGCTCAACAACGAGAGCGGACTGAAGGGCCTCTCCGGCCGCAGCGCCGACATGCGCGAGCTGCTCGAGCTCGAGGGGCAAGGCGATACGCGTGCGAAACTGGCGATCGAGATATTCTGTCGCCGTGCGCGGCAGTACCTCGGGGCATTCGTGTGCGAGCTCGGCGGGGTCGATGTGATCGCCTTCGGCGGCGGCATCGGCGAGCATGCGCCCGAGATCCGGCGGCGGATACTCAGCGGACTCGAATGGGCCGGGATCACGGTCGATCAGACTGCCAACGACGCCGCCGGCGCGGCCAGCATTGCCGCCGCGGGCAGCCGCGCCGCCATCGAGGTGATCCGGCTCGATGAGGCGAGCGTGCTGGCCGCCGAGGCGGCGGCGCTGCTGGCGCACGCGGCGTGACGGAAATCCTTCATCATTGAGCGTGACACTACCCTGACGGGACCAACCGATGAGCACCGAACCCTATCTCCTCACCCCCGGCCCCCTGACGATCTCGCTGCGCACCAGGCAGGCGATGCTGCGCGACTGGGGCTCCTGGGACGTCGACTTCAACAGCATCACGGCGCGCGTGCGCGAGCGGCTGCTCGACATCGTCCACGGCGCCGCCACCCATGAGTGCGTGCCGCTGCAGGGGAGCGGCACGTTCTCCGTCGAGGCGGCGCTCGGCACGCTGGTGCCGCGCGCCAACGGGCACGTGCTGGTGCCGCAGAACGGCGCTTACTGCCAGCGCATCACGCGCATCTGCCGCTATCTCGGCCGCAAGGTGACCACCATCGACTACGCCGAGAACGCCGCGGTGTCCGCCGCCGACGTCGAGCGCGCGCTGGTCAAGGATCCCTCCATCACGCACGTCGCGCTGGTGCACTGCGAGACCAGCGCCGGGATCCTGAATCCCCTCGACGCCGTGGCCCAGGTGGTGGCGCAGCACGAGCGACGGCTGATCGTCGATGCCATGAGCTCCTTCGGTGCGCTCGAGATCGACGCGCGGCGCACGCCGATCGAGGCGGTGGTGGCGGCGTCCGGCAAGTGCCTCGAGGGGCCGCCGGGCATGGGGTTCGTGATCGTGCGGCGCGCGGCGCTCGAGCGCTGCGAGGGCAACGCCCACTCCCTCGCCCTGGACCTCTACGACCAGTGGGTCTACATGCAGAAGACCACCCAGTGGCGCTACACGCCCCCCACCCACGTGGTGGCGGCCTTCGATTGCGCCATCACGCAATACCTCGAGGAAGGCGGACTCGCCGCGCGCGGCGCGCGCTATGCGCACAACTGCCGCGCCCTGATCGAGGGGATGGCGGCGCTCGGCCTGAAGAGTTTCCTGCCCGCGGCGATCCAGGCGCCGATCATCGTGACCTTTCACGCACCCGATAATCCGCACTATCAGTTCAAGGCCTTCTACAACGCCGTCAAGGCGCTCGGCTACATCCTCTATCCCGGCAAACTGACGACGCTGGAGACCTTCCGCGTGGGCTGCATGGGTCAGCTTGGCGAGCGCGGCATGGCCGGTGCCGTGGAAGCGGTCGGCAAGGTGTTGGCACAGCTGCGCGCCGCGGCCTGAGGTAACGAGTCATGGGTTCCATCGAAGTCAACGGCCGCAGCTACCGCCTGCCGCGCTCGCCCGCCGTCGTGGTGTGCGTCGACGGCTGCGACCCGGACTACATCTCCCAGGCGGTGGCCGGCGGTCACATGCCATGGATGCAGCGCACGCTCGCGAACGGCAGCGCCGTGGTTGCCGACTGCGTGGTGCCGAGCTTCACCAATCCGAATAATCTCTCGATCGTGACCGGCGTGCCGCCCGCGGTGCACGGCATCTGCGGCAACTTTCTCTACGACGTCGAAAGCGGCACCGAGGTCATGATGAACGACCCGAAGTGGCTGCGCGCCCCGACGCTGCTCGCGGCGCTCAGCGATGCCGGCTGCAAGGTGGCCGTGATCACCGCCAAAGACAAGCTGCGCCGGCTCCTCGGCCACAGGATGCGCGGCATCTGCTTCTCCGCGGAGAAGGCCGACGAGGTGACGAGCGCCGAGCACGGGATCGGCGAGGTGCTCGAGCTCGTCGGCCTGCCGCTGCCCTCCGTCTACAGCGCCGCGCTCTCGGAGTTCGTGTTCGCCGCCGGGGTCAAGCTCATGGCGAGCCTGCGCCCCGATGTCATGTATCTCTCGACCACCGACTACGTGCAGCACAAGCATGCGCCCGGCTCGCCGCAGGCGAACGCCTTCTGCCGCATGATGGACAACTACATGGCCGAGCTCGAGCGCTTAGGATCCGCCATCGCACTCACCGCCGATCACGGCATGAGCCCGAAGCAGCGGCTCGATGCCAGCCCGAACGTCATTTACCTCCAGGACGTACTCGATGGCTGGCTCGGCGAGGGCCGCACGCGCGTGATCCTGCCGATCACCGACCCCTACGTCGTGCACCACGGGGCCCTCGGCTCGTACGCGACCGTGTACCTGCCCGCCGGGATCCCGGTCGCCGATCTGGTGGCGCGCATCGCCGCGCTTCGCGGGATCGAGGTGGTGCTGACGCGCGCCCAGGCCGCGGAACGTTTCGAGCTGCCCCCCGACCGGATCGGGGACCTGGTGGTGGTGTCGGTGCGCTCGGTGGCCTTAGGCAGCGCCAGGGCGAAGCACGATCTCAGCGGTCTCGATGCGCCGCTGCGCTCGCACGGCGGCCTCTCCGAGCAGCCGGTACCGCTGGTCATGAACCGCAGGATCGCCCACCTCGACAGCAACCGGCGCTGGCGCAACTTCGATGCGTTCGACTGGGTGCTGAACCATGGCGCTTGAGCGCGAGCCGCTACGCATCGCGGGCGAGCGCGTCGACACGCCGCAGTTTGCCGAGGTATTCAACCCGTATACGCGCCAGCCCATCGCCGCGGTCGCCCAGGCGGGACTTGCCGAGGTACGACGCGCGCTCTGCGCCGCCAGGGCCTTCCGCTCCAAGCTCACCCGCTACGAGCGCTACCGCATCTGCTACCAGACGGCGGAGGCGCTGCGCGCGCGCACCGAGGAGATCGCCAACCTCATCACCGCCGAGAGTGGCCTGTGCAAGAAGGACTCCGTCTACGAGGTCGGCCGGGCCTGCGATGTATTCGTGTTCGCCGGCAACGCGGCGCTCCAGGACGACGGCCAGATCTTTTCCTGCGATCTCACCGCGCATGGCAAGAAGCGCAAGGTCTACACGCTGCGCGAGCCGCTCCTCGGAGCGATCGCGGCCATCACGCCGTTCAATCACCCGCTGAATCAGGTCGCGCACAAGGTGGCGCCGAGCATCGCCAGCAACAACCGCATGGTGCTCAAGCCCTCGGAGAAGACGCCGCTCGCCGCGTTGCTGCTGGCCGACATCCTCTACGAGGCGGGGCTGCCGCCGCCGATGTTCAGCGTGCTCACCGGGGACCCGAAGACGATCGCGGACGAGCTGCTCACGAACGCGGATGTCGACCTCGTCACCTTCACCGGCGGTGTGGCCATCGGCAAATACATCGCCGCCAGGGCGGTCTACAAGCGCCAGGTGCTCGAGCTCGGCGGCAACGATCCGATCATCGTCATGGAGGACGCCGATATCGAGGAGGCGGCGACGCTGGCGGCGGCCGGCTCGTACAAGAACTCGGGGCAGCGCTGCACCGCGATCAAACGCATGCTGGTGCAGGAGTCGGTCGCCGCGCGCTTCACCGAGCTGCTGGTGGAGAAGTCGCGCGCGGTCAAATACGGCGATCCCATGGACCCGGCTACCGACATGGGCACGGTGATCGATGAGCCCGCGGCGCGCTCTTTCGAGGAGCGGGTGAACGAGGCCGTAGCGGGTGGGGCACGCCTTTGCTATGGCAACAAGCGCGACGGCGCGCTCTACTCCCCCACCGTCATCGACCGGGTGGACCCCGCGATGACGGTCGTGAAGCAGGAGACCTTTGGCCCCGTCTCACCCGTCATGACCTTCCGTACGATCGATGAGGCCATCCGCATCTCGAACTCGACCGCCTACGGGCTCTCGTCCGCGGTGTGTACCAACCGCCTCGACTACATCACGCGCTTCGTGCAGGAGCTCAACGTCGGCAGCGTCAACGTGCGCGAGGTGCCGGGCTACCGCCTCGAGCTCACTCCCTTCGGCGGCATCAAGGACTCCGGGCTCGGCTACAAGGAGGGGGTGCAGGAGGCGATCCGCAGCTTCACCAACACCAAGACCTACTCGCTCCCGTGGCTGCCGTAGAAGCGGCGGCGGCAGCCGGCTCATGAAGATCACGACCCTCGAGACCTTCACCAACCAGTTCGTGTGCTTCGTGCGGGTGACCACCGACTCGGGCGCCAGCGGCTGGGGTCAGACCTCGACCTACAACGCCGACATCACGGCGAGCGTCTTCCATCGTCAGGTGGCGCCCTGGGCCCTCGGCGCGGATCCCCTCGACATCGGCGCGCTCATCGAGCGTGTCGAGGAGCGCGAGCACAAGTTCCCGGGCAGTTACCGCTGCCGGGCGCTGGCGGGGCTCGACACCGCCCTCTGGGACCTGCGCGGCAAGCTCGAGGGCAAGCCCGTCGTCACGCTCCTCGGCGGCAGGCCGAAGCGGCTGCGTGCCTACGCCTCCTCGATGCGCCGCGACATCACCCCGGAGCAGGAAGCCGCGCGGTTCCTCGAGCTCCGCGACACCTTCGGCTTCGACGCCTTCAAGTGGCGGGTCGGCGCCGAGTGCGGCCACGACGTCGATGAGTGGCCGGGGCGTACCGAGGCGATCGTGCCGACGGTGGCGCGCGCGCTCGGCGACGGGGTCGCCAAGCTCGTCGATGCCAACAGCGGTTTCTCACCGCGCCGCGCGATCGAGGTCGGCCGGCTGCTCGAAGCCGAGGGCATCGGGCACTACGAGGAGCCCTGCCCTTACTGGGAGCTCGCGCAGACCCGTGAAGTCACCGCGGCACTGTCGCTCGATGTCACCGGGGGCGAGCAGGACTGCGAGCTGCAGATCTGGGAGCGCATGATCGACATGCGCGCAGTCGACATCGTGCAGCCGGACGTCATGTACATGGGCGGCATCGTGCGCACGCTCCAGGCGGCGGCGCTGGCGGCCGCGGCGGGACTGCCCTGCACGCCGCATAGCGCCAACCGCTCGCTGGTCACGCTCTGCACGATGCACCTCCTCGGCGCCATCGACAATGCCGGCAAGTATCTCGAGCTCTCCATCGAGGGCGCGGATTACTATCCGTGGGAGGACGGCCTGTTCCTTCACGATCCCTACGAGGTGCGGGACGGCCAGGTCACGATTCCCGCCGAGCCCGGCTGGGGAGTCGAGATCAACCCGCGGTGGCTCGAGGCGGCCGCCTACCAGCGCAGCAGCATGTCAGCTTGAGGAGCGAACGTTTCATGCAACCAGAAGAAGTACGCACCGCCGCGCACGCCCGCGCGATCGTCGAGGAGCGCGGGCTCAGCCACGTCAAGGTCGGCGGTCTTCGACAACGACGGCATCCTGCGCGGCAAGTACATCGATCGCGACAAGTTCTTCTCGGCCCTCGAGAAGGGCCTCGGCTTCTGCGACGTGGTGCTCGGCTGGGACTCGAACGACCAGCAGTACGACAACGTCAGCTTCACCGGCTGGCATACGGCCTTCCCGGATGCGCCGGTGCGGCTGCTGCCCGAGACCTGCCGCGCGCTGCCGCTCGAGGGCAACATGCTGCTCTTCCTCGGCGAGTTCGCCGGCAAGGCGGAGGCAGTCTGCCCGCGCGCGATGCTGCGCCGGGTGCTCGCGCGGGCGACCGCCCTGGGGCTACAGCGCCACCGCGGCGGCGGAGTACGAGTTCTTCGTCTTCAGCGAGACGCCGGCGAGCGTGCGCGAGAAGGGCTATCGCAATCTCACAACCATGACGCCCGGGATACTTCGGCTACTCGGTGCTGCGCAGCGCGCGTGCACGCCGAGCTCTACCAGGCGTTGCTCAAGCTCTGCCGACGACATGCGCATGCCGATCGAGGGACTGCACACCGAGACCGGTCCCGGCGTCATCGAGGCGGCGCTGCACTACACCGAGGCGCTCGAGGCCGCCGACCGCGCCGCGCTCTTCAAGACGTTCGTCAAGGTGCTCGCGCAGCGCCGCGGCCTGATGGCGACTTTCATGGCCAAGTGGTCGCAGCAGCTGCCGGGGCAGAGCGGCCACCTGCACGTATCGCTCACGCGCAAGGACGGCGCTTCCGTCTTCTACGACGAGAGCAAGCCGCACACCATGTCGGACGAGATGCGCTGGTTCGTCGGCGGCCAGCAGGCGCTGATGCCCGAGCTCCTCGCCATGGTGGCCTCGACCGTCAACAGCTACTCGCGCCTCGTCCCGGGCTACTGGGCGCCGACCTCGGCGACCTGGGGCGTGGAGAATCGCACCTGCGCACTGCGCGTCATCCAGGGCGGAGCCAAGGCGCAGCGCGTCGAATACCGCATCGCCGCCGCCGACATCAATCCCTACCTCGCGCTCGCGGTCGCCATCGGCTCGGGACTCTGGGGCATCGAGCATCGCATCGAGCCCGATGAGCCGATCAGCGGCAACGCCTACGAGCAAGAAGCTCCCGGCGCAGCGCCAGCTGCCGCGCACGCTGACCGAGGCGGCCGAGCGCCTCGCCGGCTCCAAGGCCGCGCATGAGCTGTTCGGCAAGCCGTTCGTCGAGCACTTCGCCGCCAGCCGCGAATGGGAGGAGCGCGAGTTCCGCCGCGCCGTCACCGATTGGGAGCTGGCCCGCTACTTCGAGATCATCTGACGACATGAGCACCGATCAGAGACCATCAGCCCGGTCGACGGCCGCGTCTACGTCGGAGCGCACCGCCGCCACCGCCGCCGAGATCGATGCCGCTCTCGGGCGCGCGCGCGCCGCGCAGCGCCGCGTGGCGCGCCATGCCACTCGCCGCAGCGCGCCGCGATCCTCGAGCGCTTCTGCGCGGCAGTTCGAGCGCCGCGGCGCGAAATCGCCCAGGAGCTCGCGCTGGCAGATGGGGCGGCCGATCCGCTACGCGCCGAGCGAGGTGCGCGGCACGCTCGAGCGCGCGCGCCACATGATCGGCATCGCGCCCGCAGCGCTCGCGGATCTCGATGCGGGACCGAAGCCGGGCTTCCGGCGCTTCATCCGCCGCGAGCCGCTCGGCGTCGTGTTCACCGTCGCGGCGTGGAACTACCCGTACCTGATCGCGGTCAACAGCGTGGTGCCGGCACTGATGGCCGGCAACGCCGTGATCCTCAAGCACTCGGCGCAGACGCCGCTGTGCGCCGAGCGCTTCGCCGAATGCCTCGCCGCCGCGGGGCTGCCCGCCGGCGTGTTCCAGGTGCTGCACCTCTCGCACGACGACACGGAGCGCGTGATCGGCGATCCGCGCGTCGACTTCGTCGCCTTCACCGGCTCGGTCGCCGGCGGCCACGCGGTGCAGCGCGCCGCGGCCGAGCGCTTCGTCGGCGTCGGGCTCGAGCTCGGCGGCTGCGATCCGGTGTACGTGCGCGCACGATGCCGACCTCGCGCACGCCATCGAGAACATCGTCGACGGCGCCTACTTCAATTCCGGCCAGTCGTGCTGCGGACTGCAGCGCATCTACGTGCACGAGAGCCTCTACGAGCGCTTTCACGCGGGGCTGCGTCGAGCTGATCCGCCAGTACCGGCTCGGCGATCCGCTCGATCCCGAGACGACGCTCGGGCCGCTGGTGCGCACCACGGCGGCGGATGCCGTGCGCGACGCAGATCGCGTGCCGCGATCGGCGCCGGCGCGCGGCCCACGATCGAGGAGCGCGAATTCCCGCGCGAGCCGGCCGGGCACGCCGTACCTCGCCCCGCAGCTGCTGCTCGACGCGCCGGCCTCTTCGCGCGGTGATGCGCGAGGAGATCTTCGGCCCGGTGGCCGGCGTCATGAAGGTCGCGTCGCGATGCGCAGGCCGTCGCGCACATGAACGACAGCGCCTTCGGCCTCACGGCCGCCGTGTGGACGCGCGATGCGGCGGCCGCCGAGCGGCTCGGCGCTGAAGTTCAGACCGGCACCTTCTTCATGAACCGCTGCGACTACCTCGATCCCGGCGCTCGCCTGGGTGGGCGTGAAGGACTCCGGGCGCGGCTGTACGCTGTCGGTCGTCGGCTACGAGCACCTGACGCGGCCCAAATCCTTCCACCTGCGGGTGACGACGTGAGCTGCGACTCTCAAGGCCAACTGGAATTATCCGACCACGGTGTGGGCGGGCCCCGGACGCATCGCCGAGCTCCCGGCGGCGTGCGCCAGACTCGGCATCGAGCGGCCGCTGCTGGTGACCGACGAGGGGCTGCGGGATGCGCCGATGGTCAAGCGCGCACGCGCGCTGCTGCCCGGCACCGGCCTCTTCGCGCGACGTGCGCGGCAATCCGGTGGCCGCCAACGTCGAGGCGGGACTGGCGGCCTACCGCGCCGGCGCGCACGACGGCGTCATCGCCTTCGGCGGCGGCTCGGCGCTCGATGCCGGCAAGGTCATCGCCTTCATGTCGGGACAGACGCGACCGCTGTGGGACTTCGAGGACGTCGGCGACTGGTGGACGCGCGCCGACGCCAGCGGGCATCGCGCCGGTGGTCGCGGTGCCGACCACCGCCGGCACGGGCTCGGAGGTCGGGCGCGCCGGCGTCGTCGTCAACGAGGAGACGCACCAGAAGAAGATCATCTTCCATCCGAAGATGATGCCGGGCGTCGTCATCTCCGATCCCGAGCTCACCGTGGGACTGCCGCCGGCGATCACGGCCGCCACGGGCTCGATGCCTTCGTGCATTGCTTCGAGGCGTACTGCGCGCCCGGCTTCCACCCGCTGGCGGACGGCATCGCGCTCGAGGGCATGCGCCTCATCCAGGAGTACCTGCCGCGCGCCTGCGAGCAACGGCACGGACATCGAGGCGCGCTCGCGCATGCTGGCCGCGGCCAGCATGGGCGCCACCGCCTTCCAGAAGGGCCTGGGCGGCGTGCACGCCATCGCGCACCCGGTGGGCGCATACTTCAACACGCACCACGGTCTCACCAACGCCGTGCTGCTGCCCTACGTCATGGTGCACAACCGTGCCGCGATCGAGGCGCGCGTCGCGATCGTCGCGCGGGTGCTGGATCTGAAGGGCGAGCCGTTCGGGGCCGTCTTCGACTGGGTGCTCGGCTTTCGCAAGCGCCTGAAGCATCCCGCACACCCTCGCCGACATCGGCGTGCCGCTGCGACGGCCGCAGACACCATCGGCCGCGAGGCCGCGCTCGATCCGTCGGCCGGCGGCAACCCGCAGCCGGCGGACGCCGCCGCCTACGCGCGCATCTTCCGCTCGGCGGTCAAGGGGGACATGGGCCTCGCGGTTTAGGGCGCGCCGAGCGTCTCGAGCGAAAGCTTCCAGAGCGTCTCGTTGGCGGCCGCCACCACGCGGCCGTCGCTCGCGGCGGTGAGCGGCGCACCGCGCCAGTCGCTGATCCTGCCGCCCGCGCCCTCGATCACCGGCACCACGGCCATGAAATCATGAGCCTTTAACTGTACCTCGATCACGAGCTCGCACCAGCCCGAGGCCAGCATCCCGTAGAGATAGCAGTCACCGCCATAGCGGCGCAGGCCGGCGCGCATCGCCAGTGACTCGAAGCGCCGGCGCTCCTCCGGGCTGAAGGTCTCGGCCGTGGTGGTGTAGACCACCGCCTCGCCCAGCGCGTTGCAGTTGCTGGTGTGCACTTCGCGTCCGTTGAAACGCGTCCGGCGCCCCTCGCATCCCACCCAGCGCTCGGCCGTCGCCGGCGCCTCGACTACGCCGATCACCGGGCGCTCGCCCTGCACGAGCCCGATGAGGGAGCCGAAGAGCGGAAATCCGCTGATGAAGCTCTTGGTGCCGTCGATGGGATCGAGTACCCAGGTGAACTCGCCGCTCCCCTGCGCCGGAAACTCCTCGCCGCGGATCGCGTGGCCGGGGAACGCGGCGCCGATCATGCGGCGCATCTCGGTCTCGATTTCGCGATCGACGGCGGTCACCGGCGTGCCGTCGCTCTTCTTCTGCACGGCCACCGGCGTGCGGAAGTGGCGCACGGCGATGCCACGGGCGACGTCGGCGAGCTCCTCGGCGAGCGCGAGCGCGCGGGCGCAGTCGGGATGATCGGCGAAACTCATGCGGGCTCCTTCGGGCGCCGCGCGGCGCGCGGCAGCACCTCGATCTCGAGCCAGTTACGCAGCTCCGCGAGCTTCAGGGACTCCTGCCGCAGGGCGGGTCCGAGTCCATGCTTCCATGCGAGGCGCGGGTCGTCGGGACGCTGCATGAGCGCGCGCAGATCCGCGATGAAAGCCTCGAGCTCGGCGCGCTCGGCGAACAGCCCGTCATCGATCAGCTTCGCGCCGTAGCGCACCGCGCAGGCCGCAATCTCCGCAAAGCTGTACTCGGGGTGGTACTGGACCCCCCAGAACATGCCCCGCCCGTGGCGCAGTTCCAGCGCCTGCACGCCCATGTCGTTGGCCGCGAGGACCTGCGCACCCGCGGGCAGCTCGCCGATGTCGTCACGATGCACGGTAATCGCCTCGAACACCGCCGGCTTGCCGCCGAACATCGGGTGGCGGCGCCCCGCCTCACTCAGCTCGATGCGGCGCGCGAAGCCGAACTCGCGCCCGAGTGGGTTTGGCCGTACGCGCCCGCCGGCCGCGGCGACCGCCACCTGCAGGCCCCAGCAGCTGCCGAAGAACGGCACGCCGGCGGCGAAGGTGGCGCGCGCGAGCTCGATCTGCCGCTCGATGTGGTCACCGCCGTCGTATACGTTGAGCGCCGAGCCCGTGATCGCCACACCGTCATAGGCGGCGAGCGGCCGGCTGAGCCGGACCTCGGCGTCCGCCGGACGCACGATGTCGCAGCGGACCCGGGCGAGGCGCTCGAGCGTGCGCGCATAGCCCTCGCCACTCGGCGAGCCACCGGCCGCGACCTGCTGGTCGCGGATCGCAGCGCGATTGCCGTCGATGACGAGAACGCGCGGCGCGCTCACCCGGGCGCATCCCTGGCCAGCATCGGCGGCACGGCGAGCCCCCGCCCGATGAGCACCTCGCGCAGCACGTCCGGCCGATCGGTCGTCATGCCGTCGACCCCGAGCTCGATGAGCCGCTCCATGTCGGCCGTCGTGTTCACGGTCCACGGCACCACGCGCAGTCCGAGTGTGTGCGCCTCGGCGATGCGTGGTGCATCGAGATCGAGATAATCCGGGCCCCAGGTGGAGGCGCCGCTCGCCTTGACCAGCCGGACGACCGAGTTGCCGAATTGCCCGGGATCGAGGCCTCCGAGCCAGGGCGAAGGCTGCGCCGCGCCGATGCGCACGGTGTCATCGCCGCGCTGCTCCTCGGTGAGCGCTACCCTCGCGACCTGGGGCATGAGGCGCTGCATGGCGGTGAGCACCCGCCAGTCGAAGGCCATCACGCTGACGATCGCCGCCGTGCCGGTGGCCTCCACCACCTCGCGCAACGCAGCGGCGAAGGGCTCGGGCGCGGCGGTGAGTCCCGGCTCCTCCGGAAAGGTCTTCACTTCCACGGACACGCGTACCTGCCCGCGCCCGCCGGTGCGCACCAGCGTCAGCACGTCGGCGAGGCGCGGGATGCGCTCGCCGTCGACGGGGTCCTGGTCGGGGAAGCGCGCCGAGTAGGCGGCGGCCGGGTTCAGCCGCCCGACGTCATAGGCCTGCAACTCCGCGAAGCTCAGGTCGAAGATGCGCGCGCCCCGGCCCCTGAGGAACCGTCCGGATGCGTCGCGGGTAATGTCCGGGTTCAGGTCGGGATCGTGCGTGACCACGACGACGCCGTCACGCGTGACGGCACAATCGAGCTCGACCGCGCTCACGCCGAGCTCGAGCGCGCGCGCGAACCCGCTCAGCGTGTTCTCCGGCCACAGGCCCCGCGCGCCCCGGTGCCCCTGCACGTCAGGCACGGTGGCGGCTCCCGGGAGTGGCGGTCAGACGACAAGCGATGGGGGCGATGTTATATTTCCACAGACCTGAGCCCGATCAGACTATCTCGCTAAAAACTTCGCTGTCAACGCGACGGCAACGCAAGTCCTGGGGGCATAGCCCGATGATCCGCCGCATTCTCATTGCGTTCCCCGCGCTGCTGCTGCTCGCTGCGCTGCCCGCGCACGCCGACGCGCTGCGCATCATCACCTGGGCGAGCTACGTACCCCCCGAGGTCATCGCGCAGTTCAAGAAGGAGACCGGCATCGACGTGCAGGTCACGCTCTCGAACAACGAGGAGATGATCTCGAAACTGCGTGCCACGGGGGGCGCCGGCTTCGACCTGGCGCAGCCCTCCCAGGACCGGATCTTCGGCGCCCAGCAGGAGTTTCGCATCTACAAGCCCCTCGACCTGACCAAGGTGAAGCTGGGCGAGTTCGTGCCGGAGCTGGTCGAGGCCGTGAAGAAGAACGCGACCGTCGAGGGCAAGCTCTACGGGCTGCCGTACGTGTGGGGTACCGAGGGACTCATCTACAACTCCACGCGCACGAAGATCGCCGACTACACCGACCTGTGCGGACCGGCGCTCAAGGGCCGCACCGCCGTGCGCCTGAAGCGCCCGACGCTCATGGCCTTCGCGCTCGCCTCGGGCCACGATCCGTTCGCGCTCTACAACGACACCAAGGCCTATACCGCGCTCATGCAGCAGGTGGGGAAAACATTGGCCGCCTGCAAGGGGAACTTCCGCTTCTTCTACGACAACAAGGACCAGCTGCTGAACGGGGTACGCTCCGGGGAAATCTGGGCCGCCATGATGTGGGACTCCGGCGGCTGGCTCCTGAACCGCGAGAACCCGGCGATCAAATTCATCAACCCGAAATCCGGCGCCATCGCCTGGATGGATACGTTCGCGCTCCCCGCCCGCGGCCGCAACGACGCCGCCGCCTACGCCTGGATCAATTTCGTCATGCGCCCCGAGGTCGCCGCCCTGGTGGCGAAATCGATCGGCAATTTCACCGCCTCCAGGGGCGCCGACAAGCTCATGGACCCGCGCGTGCGCGCGCAGTTCGCCGCGTCGTTCCCCGACGGACTGAAGAACATCAAGTGGTACCCGGCGATCCCGCCCGGCCTCGAGGAGATCGAGGGCGAGGTACTCGACAGAGTGAAGGCGGCCGATTGAGCGCGGCGGGCACGCCCGCGCCGGGCGCGGCGCCGGACCTCGAGGTGCGCGCGGTTACCAAGCGTTTCGCCGCACATACGGCGGTGAGCGCCGTGTCCTTCAGCGTCCCGCGCGGCAGCTTCTTCTCGATCCTGGGACCGTCCGGCTGCGGCAAGACGACGCTGCTGCGGATGATCGCCGGCTTCATCCAGCCGGATGAGGGAGCCATCGCCATCGGCGGACGCGACATGGCGAACGTCCCCCCCAATCGCCGCCCGGTGAACATGGTGTTCCAGCACCTGGCGCTCTTCCCCATGATGTCGGTGGGCGAGAACGTCGCCTTCGGACTGGCACGGCGCGGCGTCGGCCGCCCTGAGCGGCACAAGCGCGCGGAAGCGATGCTCGAGCGCGTGGGGCTCGCGGGCGCTGCCCCGAAGCGCACCGACGAGCTCTCCGGCGGCCAGCGCCAGCGCGTCGCCATCGCGCGCAGCATGGTGCTCGAACCGACGCTGCTGCTGCTCGATGAGCCGCTCGGCGCGCTCGATTTGAAGCTCCGCGAGCACATGAAAGTGGAGCTCAAGCAGCTACAGAGCGCCTTCGGCACGACCTTCGTCTACATCACCCACGATCAGTCCGAGGCGCTGGTGCTCTCCGACCGCGTGGGCGTCATGAGCCAGGGCCGCTTCGAGCAGCTCGGCACGCCCCAGGAGCTCTACTATGCGCCGGCCAGCGCCTTCGTGGCCGGCTTCGTCGGCGCCAACAACCGCCTCACCGGCACGGTGCGCGCGGTCGAGGGCGCACTCATCGAGATCGACGCCGGTGAGGGTTGGCGCGTGCGCGTGCGGGCGCATGCGGCGCCGCTCGGCGTCGGCGCGGCGGCGCAGGCATTCATCCGCCCGGAAGCCATGACGCTGGCGCGCACGCCCGCGGAGCTCCCGCCCGGGCAGAGCGCAAACAGCGGCGAGGTCACCGACATGCTGTTCGACGGTGCCAACTCCGCCGTGCTGCTGCGCGAGGCGCACAGCCGCCGCGAGCTGCGCATCGCGCTGCCCCAGACCGGCGCCTTCGCGGATCTGCGGCCCGGCTCGCGGGTCTGCTTCGGCTTCGATCCCGAGCGGGCGATCGGGTTCGCTTCGGTATGAGCGACGGGGCGGCAGGCGCCCGGTGGTCGCGCCGGCTGGTGCTGGCGCTGCTGCTCGCACCGGCGCTGCTGTGGCTGCTGACGCTCATCATCCTGCCGCACGCGGATCTGGCGGTGCTGTCGTTCCGCGAGCGGGTCGCACCGCGCGAGTACGCGCCGAGCCTGGCGCAATACCGTACGTTTTTCGGCGAGCCACTCTACTGGCACGTGTTCATGCGCACCGCACTGCTGTCGGCGATCGCGACGCTCGTGACGCTCCTGCTCGCCTTTCCGATCGCCTGGATCATCGCCAAGCTGGCGCGCGGGCGCACCAGCGCGCTGTTGTTCGTCGTGTGCCTCATCCCCTTCTGGGTGAGCGAGACGGTGCGCACGCTCGGCTGGATGATTCTGCTGCGCGAGTCGGGGGTGCTGCCGGCGATCCTGGTGCATTTAGGGATCACCGCGCAGCCGGTCGAGCTCCTCTACCATGACGCGACCATCCTCGTCGGCCTCGTCTACACCTCACTCCTTTTCATGGTGGTGCCGCTGGTGGGGAGCCTCGAGAGCCTCGACAACTCCCTCATCGAGGCCGCCTATGACCTCGGCGGCAAGGGGTGGTCGATCCTGCGCACCATCGTCATTCCGCACGCCGCACCCGGTATCACCGCGGGCTGCATCGTGGTGTTCATGCTGACGCTCGGCAACTACCTGACACCGACGCTGCTCGGCGGCAAGAACTCGCAGTGGTTCACCGAGCAGATCTACACGCAGTTCATCACACGCTTCAACTGGGAACAGGGTGCGGCCTTCGGCTTCCTGCTGCTGGCGCTCTCGACTGCGATGGTGTGGCTGGGGCTGAAGCTCTCCGGCCAGCGCTTCAGCGACGTCATGAGGCGCGTGTGATCCCGAGCCTGCCACGACCCGCCTGGCTGCGTGCCGCCACCGCGCTCTACGTCGCGGCGTTCCTCGTGTTCCTGTTTCTGCCGCTTACCGTGGTCGCGGTGTTCGCCTTCAACAACGCGCCCTACCCGGCCCCGCCCTGGCACGGCTTCACGCTCGACTGGTTCCTCGGCAACGAGGCCGAGGGGCGCGTCGGGCTGTTCCGCGATACCGAGCTCCTCGGCAGCATCTGGACGAGCTGCATCGTCGCGCTGTGGGTGACGGGCCTTTCGGTAGTGGTGGGTACCGCGAACGCCTTCCTCATGGAGCGCGAGAAGTTCCCGGGCAAGGGGATCCTCTCCATGCTGATGCTGACGCCGCTGGTGATCCCGGGCGTCATCCTCGGCATTTCCATCCTCGCCTTTGCCAGCCGGCTCGCGGACCTGTGCTCCGATGTCTTCGGCTTCGATGCGGATTTCCTGCGCCCGGGACTGCCGCTCGTGGTGCTGGGGCAGTTCTCCTACATCGTCGCGATCGCGACGCTGACCATCAGCGCCCGCCTGAAGCGCTTCGACCGGAGCCTGGAGGACGCAGCCCTCAACCTCGGCGCCTCGCACGCGGCGGTGCTGTGGAACGTGACGCTGCCCTACCTGCGGCCGGCCATCATCGGCTCGGCGGCGATCGCCTTCCTCATGTCATTCGAGAACTTCAACACCACGCTCATGCTGGTCGGCTCGGATGCGCCGCTCACCATCATGATGTACGGGCGCATGCGCGAGGGAGCTACCCCGGTGCTGAACGCGGTGAGTCTCTTTCTCATGACGGCCTCCGCGCTGCTCGCCCTGACGCTCCTGCGGCGCAGTAAGAGCAGCAGCTAAGCCCCGCGGGCGGGACAAGTCGCGGGAGCCGGGCGCTGCGCGTCCCCCCGCGCTGCAGGTTCCCCGGCGACTAGGTTCGATAGTCATCGAACTCGGATCGTTTGGGTGCCTATACAGGGCACTAATCCCGGCATGTTCGATCGCCATCGAACTGGGGAGAGTTGATGCCTCCCACAAGGCCTCGAGGCGGTCAGGTTCGATGCGCATCGAATCTATCCGAATGGAAGACCCCCGCGCGCCCCCCAACACTCCCCAACCGCGGATTGGATGCCTTTTTCAGATACCCATAGTGAATTTCTAGGCTTTGCGCACCGGCGCACCTGTGGAACGCTCTCAAGCCACCGGCCCGATCCCGGATGCCCCATGACTTCCACCCACCGCATCGCGTCCATCGCGATCAGCCACCACCGCCTCCCGCTCGATCCGCCGTTCAACGCGAGCTGGGACACCAAGCCGCGCACCCACTTCGATGCGACCGTGGTGCGCGTCACGACCGACACGGGGGTCTGCGGCGTCGGCTCGGGCGATCGCATGCTCGGCTTCGAGGGTCACGAGAGCCTGTTCGTCGGCCAGGACCCTCTCGCACTCGAGCGCCACTACCGGATCCTTTCCAACATCGATTTCCACTACGGGCGCTGCTGGCCGCTCGACCTCGCCCTCTGGGACCTCGCCGGCAAACTCCTCGGCGCGCCCTGCTGGAAGCTGCTCGGAGGCCGGGCGAACCGGGTGCGGGCCTATGCCTCCTCGGGAACGCTGCGTGACCCGCGCGCCCAGGGGGATGCCGCCGAGCGTTACCTGGCGCTCGGCTTCGGCGCCCTCAAGCTCCGCTTCCACCGCGGCGACTGGCACGAGGACGTGCGCGCGCTCGAGGCGGTGCGCGCGCGAGTGGGACATAAACTCGAGCTCATGGTCGACTGCAACCAGGGCTGGCGCATGTCCTGGGACACCGAGACGCCGTGGAGCTTCAAGGACGCGCTGGTGGTGGCGCGCGAGCTCGAGCGGCTCAAGGTCTACTGGATGGAGGAGCCACTGCACCGTGCCGATCACTCAGGGATGCGGGCGCTGCGTGAGGCCACCGACGTGCGCATCGCCGCGGGCGAGATGACGCGGCAGGTGCACGAGCTGCGCGATCTCATCACGAGCGGCTCTGTCGACGTGGTGCAGCCGGACGCGGCACTGGTCGGCGGCATCACGGGCCTGCGGCGCGTCGCGATCCTCGCCGAGGAACATCACCTCGTCTTCACGCCGCACACCTGGACCAATGGCATGGGCGTGACCGCCAACGCGCACCTGACGGCGGGGCTCTCCAACGCACCCTTCCTCGAGTATCCCTTCGATCCCCCCGAGTGGAGCCTCGAGCGCCGCGACTTCCTGATGATGGCGCCACTCAAGGCCGACGCCCACGGCTGGATCCACCTGAGCGATGAGCCCGGCATGGGCTACGCCCTCGACGAGACGCGGCTCAAGGCGACGCGCGTCGGCTAGCTCCGCGCCTGCTCCAGCAGGTACGTAAGCGGTGCCAGGTGCCGGGCGTAATTCCGCCACCGCCCGGCCGATGAGGAATTGAGCCGCTGGCGCACCTGCCAGCGGCTGGCGGTGATAACGACCCGCTCGGTCTGGTGAAAGTCCAGGCACCTCGGGTCCCATGGCACGCCGATGAAATCGAGCATCCGCCGCGTCCAGCCTTCCTGGTCCGCCAGCAGCCCCTCGTAAGGAATCTCGAGCAGCGCGGCCGGCGGGAGTATGGCGCGCCAGTGGGCCATCACCCGCAGGTACTCCTCGTAGTAGTGCGCGAGATTGCCGAAGTCGTTGGCGTACGGCCCCATGTTGAAGAAGTTCTGGAAGTAGATCGACAGGCAGGTATCGAGCGGATGGCGCCGGATGTGCAGAATCCGCGCCCGGGGGAAAGTCGCGTGAATCAGCCCTAAGTAGAGAAAATTCGCGGGCATCTTGTCGATCACCCGCGCCCGCCCGCCCGCAACCGCAGTCAGCCGCGCGAGATAATCGCGCGCCAGCCCCGGCAGGTGGGCGACCACGCCGCCAGCGCCGACGCCGGCCCCGGCCGGCTCGCGCGCGAGTGCTGTATAGGCGTCATCCCAGAAGCGCACCTCTCCGGCACCGAACACCGCCGGGTGCGAGGCGAGGATCTGCTCCGTGAGCGATGTGCCGGAGCGCGGCATGCCGACGATGAACACCGGCAGCTCGGATTCCGAGGCGCCGGCGTGGCGTTGCGCCAGGAACGGCGCGTCGAAGCCGGCGATGATTGCGTCGATGCGCTGCGAAAGCTTACTGCGATCGTAGCTCGTCCCGAAGCGCTTGCTGAGCTCGTTCGCCTGCCGGTAGTTGTCGAAGGCCGCGTCGTACTGCGCGGTGTCATCGAAGTACTTGCCGAGCGCGTAGCGCAGACTCACCTGGTGCCCGAGCGGCAGCGGCCTGGCGAGCAGCGCTCCGACCCCCTCGAGCCACGCCGTGTCGTCACGCGTCATGCGGCGATGCTGCGCGATGCCGCAATACGCCGCGGGGGAGTCCGGATCGAGGGCGATCGCCTGCTGAAACAATGTCTGCGCCTCGGCAAACTGCCCGCGGTCCGCGCGCAGCTCCGCGAGCAGCGAGGTTGCCCCGGCGGAGCGCGGCTCGGCGGCGAGAGCTGCCTCGCAGCAGGCCTGCGCCTCGGCGGTCCGTCCCTGCACGCGCAGCACGGCGGCGAGGCCGAGCTGCGCCGGGGTGTACCGCGGTTGCAGCGCGACGGCGCGGCGAAAGGTGCCCTCCGCGTCGCCGATCCGGCGCAGCTCGAAGAGCACGGTCGCGAGATTGCACAGGCTGTCGGGCTGAGTCGCGTCGAGCTCGACGGCTTGGCTGTAGAGCGTCAGCGCCTCGCGGCGCTCGCCAAGCTCACGCAATACGTTGCCGAGGTTGTTAAGCGCCTCGATGCCGGCAGGATTCAGGGCGAGCGATTGCCGGTAGCTGGTCACGGCCTCGGCGCGCTTACCCATGGCGGCCAGCGCAATGCCGAGATTGAGGTGTGTCTCCGCATCGCGCGGCAGCAGCTCGACCGCGCGCGTGAGCGCCGGCAGCGCATCGCCCCCCTGCCGCAGCAGCGCGACGCTCAGGATCTTCCACAACATCCCATCGAGGGGCCGCGCTTCGAGGAGTGTGCGGCAGCGCTCTTGCACCGCAACGAGCGCTCCGGCGTGCAGCATCGTCACCAGCGTCGTCAGCTCGTCGCCCTGATCCGAGGCTGCAGGCCGCGCCGACTGTGTCGCGCCATGACAGTGCTTGTACTTCCTGCCGCTGCCGCACGGGCACGGGTCGTTGCGCCCCGGTTTGATGGTCGCGTTCACTGCTCGCGATAGCGCGTCAGCGCATCACCCAGGGCATCCTTGAGCGGCCCGAGCCATGGCTCGAAATGCTTCCACTGATCGAGGCCCTCGCGATAGAGGCCCCTGCGCACCTGCTCGGAGCTCGCGGTGCGCACGCTCCGCCGCGTCTCGTGAAACTCGAGGCACTGCGGCTCGAACGGCAGCCCGCAGAATTCCAGCATGCGCTGCACGTTCCCTTCGAGGTCCCCGACCACGTCCTCGTGCCAGACGCGCAGGATGCGCCCGGGGAGGACCCGGTCCCAGTGCCGCATGAGCTCGAGATAGGTGCGGTAGTAGCGCGCGATCTCCTCCGCGCCGTAGGTGAATTCCTGCCCGTTGGCGAACAGCTGCTTCAGGTTGCTGAAGCAGCAGGCCATCGGCTCGCGCCGCGCGTCGATGATCCGGGCTTCGGGCAGCATCAGGTGCACGAGGCCGAGGTGGCGGAAATTGTTGGGGTTCTTGTCGACGAAGAATGGCTTGCCGGTGCGGTAGGCGCGCGTGTCAGTGAGGTACTTCTCGCCGAGCTGCCTGAAGTCCGCGTCAGTCAGGCTCTCGAGGATGCCGGGATAGCGGGACTCAGCTCCCTCCGACTCGCGACCGCGCAGCGCGCTCACGATTTGCTGGATGTTGGGCAGCTCCTGCGTGCCCTCGACCTGCGAGTGGGAGGCTAGGATCTGCTCGAGGAGCGTCGAGCCCGAGCGCGGCAGCCCGACGATGAAGATCGGACCGGGCTGCGGCGTACCCCAGCCCTTGCGGCTGGCAAAGAACTCCGCCGTGCACACCTCGATCTGCCGCCGCGTATTGTTCTCCGTGATCGCGGGTCGATACCTGATCTCGGTGTGCTTGAGGCGATTGCCGAGCTCGTAGAAGTGAAAGGATTCGGCGTACTCGCCCCGGTCCTCGAGCGCCTTGGCGAGCGCGAAGCACAGATGGTAGCGATCGACGGCGCCCGTCGCCGGCGCCGCGAGCGCCAGGCGCAGCTGCTGCAGATCCTCCGATGGAAAGCGGTAGGTCTTGAGGTTGGCGAGGCTCCAGTAAGCATCACCGAAGTCGGGCCGCAGCTGCGCCGCCTTACGGTAGGAGGCGATCGCTTCGGGCGACTTGCCGAGAGTCTTCAGCGCATGGCCGATCGACAGGTGCACGTCGGCATCGGCGGGGGTTCCGAGCAGCCCGCGATAGATCCCAATCGCCCGCTCGTGCTCGCCGAGGCCCACCAGAGCCGCCGCGTCGAGCGTGCGCAGCGCGCGGTTTTCGGGCTCATCCTCGAGAAGCATCCCGATGTGGCGGCGCGCCTCCTCGTGACGATGCAGCTCGATCAACACGCTGGCGTACTCCTGGCGCGCGGCGCGGTAGTCGGGCGCGCGCTCGAGCACTGCCGCGAGCAGCAGCTCTGGATCGTCGTAGACCTTACGCGCGATGCCGATCCGCGCCAGCAGCCGCATCCCCTCGACGTGGTCGCCGTTCTTCAGCAGCCAGGCGCGGATGAGCGACTCGGCGGCATCGAGGTCGCCGTCCATGAAGAAGGCCGTCGCGGCCACGATGTCGGGCGGAATGTTCTTCAAGGTCGCCACGTGACTGCCCGCCGTCGCAGCGTTCTGCGCCTCCCCGGTCATCCGGTAGAGCCCCTCGAGCATGCTCCAGCTGCCCGGGAGGGCGTGGTTCAGGTTCACGGCAGCCAGGAAGGCCCCGATCGCCGGCGGGGCCTGGCGCAACTCGACGTAGCAGCGTCCACGCTCCTCGTAGAGGCGACTGAAGCGTGGGTAGCGCTCTTCGAGAGCCGCGAGGGTCATCAGGGCATCGGGGATCCGGCCGAGATACCGCTGCGCGATGGCGACGAGCAGCCGGGCATCGCGATTCGCGGGGCTCGCGGCCAGCAGAGCCTCGCCCGCGGTGAGTGCGCCGGCGAAGTTCCGCGCCCTCATCAGGGCATGAAGCTGCGCCATCTCAGCGATCTCTGCATTCGGCGCGGTCGCGTCCGGTCGGGGGTCGATTGCGTTCATCGGTGCTCAAAGTAAGAGGGCGGACCCTTCGGGGGTCCGCCCTCCATTCTACTCAACCCGGCCCCGCAGGCGGCCGGCCCCACCCCGTTCTCAGAACCTGTAGGACATCAGCAGGTTCAGAGTCCGCGGCCGCAGTGGGATCTCAGCCTTGATGAACTGACCGGACGTGATGTTGCTCGGTCCATACTCGTTCGACAGGTTGGCACCGTTCAACTGCACGGTCCAGTTGTCCTTGCTGACGCCGATGGCCGCATCATAGGTCGTGTAGCTCGGGATGTCGTAGAGCAGCAGCGTCGTGATCGGCGGGTTGGCAAAGGCCGGGTTGTTGCCAGAGTCGTAGTTGCGCGGCTCGTTGGTCATCGGGCCGACGTGACTCGCGCCCGCCCACACGAAGGGCCTGTAGTCCCCCGAGGTCCAGTCGTAGCGCGCCCGCACGTTGAACATCCATGGCGGCGAGAACGCCGGCGGCGTCCCCTGCGCACCGAGCGCGTTCGGGATCGGTCCGGCCGCGCTGTTGATCACCACGCACTGTCCCTTCGGGGTCGGATTGTTCGCTGTGTGCGAATTGTTCGGATCGACACCCACCGACTGGAGGCACGGCGCGTTCGTCTGCGTGGAGCTGTTGACCGAGCTCGATCCCTGGATGCTGAGCCCGTCCGTGAGCTTAGCGTTGAACTGAATCTCGAAGCCCTTGATGGTGAAGTTCGGTCCCTGGACGTTGAACGTCGTGTTGCCCAGGAACGCCGGCTCGAACAACGACAGCTGCTCGTCGTTCCACTTCATGGAGTACGCCGAGGCATTGATCAGCAGGCGATGCTCGAAGAACTCGCTCTTGAAGCCGACCTCGTTGTTGATCAGGTTGTCGGACTTGACGCCGGCCGGCTTCTCGTACTGGTCGCTGTTGGCGATGCAGGTCTTGACTCCGCCGGGGAATGTGCAGAACGGGATCTCCTGCTTGAGGAACACCTGGCCATTGACGGAATTGGTGCGGTTGAAGTTGCCCGGACGAAATCCCTGCGAGAAGGTGTAGTAGGCCATGACGTCGGGCGTGATGTGCCAGGTCAGGTTCCCGCGCCAGCGCGAGCCCGACTCGCTGGTGTCGAGGTTGATCGGGAAGCCGCACAGCCCCTTCTGCAGGCACGCGCCGTTCAGGTGATCGAGGACGTAACCGCTGCTGGTGCTCTCGCTGTACCACTCCGAGCCGTGCTCGAACTCGTCATAGTGGTAGAGGCGCCCGCCAACAGTCGCGGTCAGCACCTTCGGGACCAGATCGAAATCGACGGAGGCGAAAAACGCCCGCTGCCTGTAGCCGCGCTGCTCGTCCTCGCCGAAGGCGTTGTCCATGCCCGTGCGCAGGTTCGGATCGCTCGCAAAGCTCCCGGGCACCGGGCCGACCGCCGACAGGCAGTCCGGTCCCGTGCCGGCGGCGCCGGCGGCTGCCTGCGCCGCGGTGTTGCACTGGGGAATTCCCAGGTAGTTGAAGTTCATGTTGTCGTCGATGACGAACTTCTCCCAGTAGAAGCCGACAATCCCGCGCAGGCGCTTGTCCTGATCGGTGCTGAGCCGGATCTCGTGGCTCTGGTGCGTGTTGTGCACGATGTCGCGCCAGCTCCCGACCGGCGCGTAGCACTGCAGTTTGTGCCCCGTCAGGGTCGGGAAGTTGGCCGGGTTGAAGTACGAGGCACCCGGGCCGATGCAGGCGTAATAGGAGCCCGTGGTGCTGCGCATATAATTCGAGTAATCCTGCTGACCGTCGATGTTGCGGTCGAGGTAGCTGCCGGTATAGACCAGATTCATGTTTCCCGGCAGGTTGCCGGTCAGCGTCCAGGCCGTGCTCTCGTACTTGTCCTTGTTCCACGCCGGCGTGAAAGCGGTGATCTGGTACGGCGCCAGCGCCGTGCCGTTCGAGTCGACCGGATAGCTGTAGAAATATCCCTGCGCGTTCAGGTCCTGATAGTTCTGCTGCAGCAGCAGACTCCAGTCGTCATTCATCTTCCACAGGGCCGACAGCCGGAAGCCCTGGTAATCGACCGGGTTGGTGTTGTTCGCGAGCAGGCCGGCGTTGTTGCCCGTAACCCCGGTCGAGGCGGCGACTGACCCCGTCTGGAAGCCGATGGTCGACGCGACGTTGTCGATGTAGCCGCCCTGATGCTCGCTGAAGAACACGGCGCGCACGCCGAGCTTGCCTTCGATGAGCGGCAGGTTGAGCACTGCCGTCAGCTTGCTGTTGGGATCGCCATTGGCCGTCACGCCGTAGCCGGCATTGAACTCGCCCGAGGTCGCGTTCAGGTTCGGCTTGTTGGTGATGTAGCGGATGATGCCGGCCTGGGCGCTGCCGCCGAAGAGCGTCCCCTGCGGGCCCTCCAGCACCTCGATGCGCTCCATGTCGACGACGTAGACGTCGTTGTTGCGCGCCGGGAAGGTCATCGACTGGTCGTCGAGATAGAGAGCGACGTTCGGGAAGGAGGCGGTCGTCGACTGCGACTGGTTGCCGGAGCCAATGCCGCCCAGCCCGCGGATGAAGATGTTGCCGGTGCCGGGGCCGTTACCGCTGAAGGTCACGTTCGGCGTGTACTTCAGCAGGTCGTCGAAGTTGGTGACGTTCAGTTGCGCCAGCTGTTCGCCGGTGATCGCCTGAATCGTGATCGGCACGTCCTGGATGTTCTCCGTGCGCCGCTGGGCGGTTACGACCACTTCGGCCAGGCCGCCGCTTGATTCGGCCGGCGTCGATGCCGCCTGATCGGCTGGCGTGTCCAGGTCGGCTGGCGCGGCCAGCGCCACCGCGGGTACGCCCAGGATGGCCGCCACCGCAGCAGAAATCTTCGGATTAACCTTCATCGCGTTGCTCCCCGAGGGTTTTGGTTGTGTATTCCCCACTCGAACGCATTCCGCCATCCCGGGCGGCTCCCAAGACACACGTTTATACCATTCGCCCACCCAGGCGCTTGAATAAACACGTCATCAGGACGTCACGCAGCCGCTCATGCCCCCCTCTTCCAAGTCGCGTAAGCGATCGTACTGCGGACTTCCCTAGCCTTTCATACCTCCGTGACAGTAAAAAGACTAGAAATCGAATAGTCGTATCTCAAAAAGGAATCGGCGCGCGCGCCGTCCCGCGAGCCAACCCCGCAGCCGGCCTGGCCGCAGGGCGCACCGCCCGATTTAGCCCGCTCAGGGGGCATGTTGCGCCGAAGCATCAGCCGGCCCGGATGCATGCAGGACACCCCGGCCTGCGTGAGAATGGGCGCCACCATGCCGCGGCCACTCGTACTCGCGATCGATCAGGGGACCACCTCGACCCGCGCCATGGCCTTCGATGGAGAGGCGCGCGTCGTTGCGCTCGCCCGCCGGGAGCTCGCGCAGCACTACCCCGCTCCCGCCTGGGTCGAGCACGAGCCCGAGGACATCTGGCGCGACACGCTCGCGGTGGTACGCGAATGCATCGAGCGCTGCGGGCCCGAAGGGGCGCACATCGCCGCGCTCGGCATCACCAACCAGCGCGAAACCACGGTGATCTGGGACCGAGCCACGGGTCAGCCCCTGCACCGTGCGATCGTCTGGCAGGACCGCCGCACCGCGGAGGTCTGTACGGCGCTCGAGGCGCGCGGCGCCGGGGAGAGCGTACGGCGCAGGACCGGCCTCCTCCTCGACCCCTACTTCTCGGCGACCAAAATAGCGTGGCTCCTCGATCACGTCCCCGGCGCCCGCACGCGCGCCGAGCGCGGTGAGCTCGCCTGCGGCACCATCGACGCGTTCCTCCTCTGGCGGCTGACGGGCGGGCGCGTCCACGCCACCGACGTCACCAACGCTGCGCGCACCCAGCTCTACGACATTCACCGGCAATGCTGGGACGAGGAGCTGCTCACGATCTTCAATGTGCCGCGCGCACTGCTGCCCGAAGTGCGCGACAGCAGTGGCCACTTCGGCAGCACCGAGGCCGCGCTCTTCGGCCGCTCACTCCCCATCGCAGGTGTCGCCGGCGACCAGCAGGCGGCGCTCATCGGACAGGCGTGCTTCGCGCCCGGCATGGCGAAGTCCACTTACGGCACGGGCTGCTTCCTGCTGCTCAATACCGGCGATTCCCCGGTCGCCTCCGCCAACCGCATGCTGACGACGCCCGCCTATCGGCTCGGTGGACGCATGACCTACGCCATGGAGGGATCGATCTTCGTCGCGGGCGCGGGCATCAAGTGGCTGCGCGACGGACTGAAGGTCATCGGCGACGCCGCGGCCACCGCCGCGCTCGCCGCCAGCGTCCCGGCCGATCACGGCGTTTACCTCGTGCCGGCGTTCGTCGGCCTCGGCGCTCCGCACTGGAACCCGTGGGCGCGCGGGCTCCTGTGCGGCCTGACGCTCGACGCCACGCCCGCCCACCTGGCGCGCGCCGCGCTCGAGTCCATCGCCTACCAGACGCTCGACCTCACCACCGCCATGGAGCGCGACGGCGCGCAGCGCGCCGCCGCCATCCGCGTCGATGGCGGCGTGGCGGCGAATGACTGGTTCTGCCAGTTCCTCGCCGACATCCTCGATGCGCGGGTCGAGCGCCCGGGACAGCTCGAGACCACGGCACTCGGTGCCGCGTTCCTCGCGGGGCTCGCCACCGGAGTCTGGCGGGACCTGGGTGCGGTCGCGGCAACCTGGAGCGCGGCGGCGGCTTTCACGCCCGCGATGGCGGGCGCGCAGCGCGCCCGACTCCTCGCCGGCTGGCAGCAGGCCCTGCAACGATGCCTCTTTTAGATGGGGCTATACCTTTTCTAGGCTTTGAAGCCCCGCGCGACTCATGGAAATTGACCGCTGAGCAACGCACTGCATGAGCACTCCATCTCTCCAACGCGACCGCGCCACCTGGGAGCGGCTCGCCGCCGCCGCAAGACCTGAGGGCCGCGCCATCATCGCCGGCCGCGCGGTCGGTGCGCGCGACGGACGCGTGTTCGACGATGTCTCCCCGATCGACGGTGCGGTGATCGCCCAGGTGGCGCGCTGCGGCGCCGCGGATGTCGACGCCGCCGTGAAGGCGGCGCGCGCCGCCTTCGAGAGCGGCCCCTGGCGGCGCATGGAGCCCCGCGATCGCAAGAAGACCCTCAGGCGCTTCGCCGAAGGCATTCGCGCCGATCTCGACCGACTCGCGCTGCTGGAGACGCGCGACGTCGGCAAGCCGATCGTCAACTCGGTGGCCGTCGACGTCGTCAACTGCGCCGACTGCATCGAGTACTACGGCGAGTTCGCCGACAAGCTCTACGACGAGGTCGCGCCCACGGGGCCCGACGATCTCGCGCTC
Source organism: uncultured Gammaproteobacteria bacterium (assembly GCA_963802645.1). GTDB lineage: Bacteria > Pseudomonadota > Gammaproteobacteria > Steroidobacterales > Steroidobacteraceae > 13-2-20CM-66-19. The sequence continues at coordinate 820,657 of CAWDJK010000004.1, forward strand.
ATCCGCCGCGAGCCCTTAGGGGTGGTCGCGGCGATCGTGCCGTGGAACTACCCGCTCATCATCAGCTGCTGGAAGGTGGGGCCAGCGCTGCTCACCGGCAACTCCGTGGTACTGAAGCCCGCCGAGCAGTCGCCGCTCTCGGGCATCCGGCTCGCCGAGCTCGCCCTCGAGGCGGGCGTGCCGCCCGGGGTCTTCAACGTCGTGCCGGGCTTCGGCGAGGAGGCCGGCAAGGCGCTGGCGCTCCATCCGGACGTCGATCTCATTGCCTTCACCGGCTCGACCGAGGTCGGCCGGCTGATGCTGCGTTACGCGGCGGAGTCGAATCTCAAGCGCGTCGCGCTCGAGCTCGGCGGCAAGACGCCGCAGGTGGTGTTCGCCGACGCCGACCTCGAGGAGGCGGCGAGCGGCATCGCCTGGGGGATCTACTACAACAGCGGCCAGACCTGTCACGCCGGCTCGCGCCTCATCGTGCACGCGTCAGTGAAGGAGCCGCTGCTCGCGGCCATCGGCAAGGTCGCCGCCACCATCACGCTCGGCCACCCGCTCGAGCCGACGACGCAGATGGGCGCGCTCATCGACCGCGGCCACATGCAACGCGTGCTCGGCTATATCGACTCGGGCGTCGCGGAGGGTGCGCGCATCGCGCTCGGCGGCCGCCAGGCGCTCAGGGAAACCGGCGGCTTCTACGTCGAGGCGACCGTGCTCGATCACGCGCGCAACGACATGAAGGTGGCGCGCGAGGAGATCTTCGGCCCGGTGCTCTCCGTCATGACCTTCCGCGACGAGACCGAAGCGCTGCGGGTCGCCAACGACACCCCCTACGGTCTCGCCGCCGCGGTGTGGACCGCCGACATCAACCGTGCCCACCGCCTCGCGGGCGGCCTGCGCGGCGGCACCGTGTGGGTCAACGCCTTCGACCGCTCGACCATGGCGACGCCCTTCGGCGGCTTCAAGCTCTCGGGCTCGGGCCGCGACCGCTCGCCGCACGCGATCGACAAGTACTGCGATCTGAAGACCATCTGGACCGCGTATCGATGACGGCATCCGCGCCCGAGGCGCTGCGCCGGCACGTGGCGGCGCTGCTGGCGAGCTGCCAGCCGGGCCGCGCGCTCCCCGGCGCCTGCTTCACCGACGAGGCGCTCTATCAGGCCGAGGTCGACCACATCTTCGGCCGCCACTGGCTGTTCGTCGCCACCGAGCCCGAGATTGCCGCAGGCGGCGACTACCGCACGCTGCAGATCGGGCCGTGGCCGATTTTCATCCTGCGGCGCGACGACGGCTCGATCGCCGCCTTTCACAACACCTGCCGGCACCGCGGCTCGCGCATCCTGCAGCAGGACGCAGGGATCGCGGGCGCGACGCTGCAATGTCCCTATCATCGCTGGACCTACGACCTCGATGGCACCGTCGTCGGCTGCGGCGCGACCGGCGAGCTGCCGCACAAGCAGCCCGCGCTCAAGCGCATCCACGTGAAGACCCTCGCCGGGCTCATCTTCGTGTGCCTCGCGCAGGAGCCGCCGGCGGACTTCGACGACATGGCCGGGCGCATGAGGCCCTACCTCGCGCCCCACGGACTCGCCCACGCGAAGGTCGCGAAGCAGGTCGATATCCTCGAGCAGGGCAACTGGAAACTCACGATCGAGAACAACCGCGAGTGTTTCCACTGCGCGGGGCATCCGGAGCTCCTGTGCTCGCTGTTCGACTTCTTCGGTGAAGTGGATATCGAGCGCATGACCGCGGCCGAGCGCGCAACGTACGCCCGCTACCAGACGGCGCGCACCGAAGTCGAGGCGCTCTGGGGGCGCGCCGGACTCCCGTCGCGCGCCATCGAGGAGTTGAGCGGGCGCGCCACCGGCTTTCGCACCGAGCGGCTGGTACTCGATGGCGCCGGTGAGTCGATGACCGCCGACACGCGCGTGGCCTCGCGCCGCCTCCTGGGCGAGCTCACCGAAGCGCGTCTCGGCACGCTGCACTATCACACCCAGCCGAACGCCTGGTTCCACTTCCTCTCCGACCATATCCTCACCTTCGCGACGCTGCCGATCGATCGCACTCACACCCTGGTGCGCAGCACCTGGCTGGTGCACGCCGACGCCGAGGAAGGCCGCGACTATGACCTGGCGAAGCTCACGAGCGTCTGGAACGCCACCAACAGCCAGGACGCGCATTTCGTCGCCGAGACGCAGCGCGGTGCCGCAAGTCCCGCCTACGAGCCAGGCCCGATCGCGGGGAACGAGTACATGGTGGGGATGTTCCACACCTGGTACGAGGAGCGGCTGCGCGCGGGGCTCGGGATCTAGAGCGGATGCGGCTCGCCCGCCATCTCCAGATGCAGCTCGCGGCCCCGATACGGGTGGCGGGCGATGACCTCCTCGTCGAGCTCGACGCCGAGTCCCGGCTCGGTCGGCGGGATTACGTAGCCCGCCTCCCAGCGGATCGGCTTCTTCAGGAGCTCGGCGTGGAAGCCCTGCCAGCGCTCGATGCCCTCGAGAATGAGAAAGTTCGGACTGCAGGTCGAGAGCTGGATGTTGGCGGCTCCCACCACCGGTCCGCAGTAAAGGTGCGGCGCGATCTGCACGTGGTGCACTTCCGCCATCGCGGCGATCTTCTTGGCCTCGAGGATCCCGCCGACGCGCCCGAGGTTCATCTGCAGGATCGCGGCGGCGCCGCAGGCGAGCACGCGCGCGAAATCGTACTTGGTCGTGAGCCGCTCGCCGGCCGCGATGGGGATGCGCGTGGCGCGTGCGACGCGCGCCATCTCCTCGGGCGCATCGGGCGGCACCGGCTCCTCGAGCCACAGCGGCTCGTAGGCCTCGAGGCGCCGCGCGAGGCGGATGGCGCCCGCCGCGGTCATCTGCCCGTGGGTGCCGAAGAGCAGGTCCGCCTCAGGTCCGACCGCCGCCCGCAGCCGCCGCATGAAACGCTCGCACAGCTCGAGCTGCGCGAGCGACAGCTGGCGCCCGTCGAAGGCGGTGTAGGGACCGGCGGGGTCGAACTTGATGCGCGGTGAAGCCCTGCGCCACGTACTCGACGGCGCGCTCGGCCGCGAGCTCCGGGTCCTGGTAGACGTCGGTCTTGTCCCCCGGCCGCGCATAAATATAGGTGTAGCTGCGCAGCCGCTCGTGCACACGCCCGCCGAGGAGGTTGTAGACCGGCTGCCCCGCCTCCTTGCCGACGATGTCCCAGCAGGCCATCTCGAGCGCCGACAACACGCCCATGAGCGTCAGGTCCGGGTGCTGGGTGTAGCCCGCGGAGTAGACGCGCCGCCAGATCTTCTCGATGTGGTGCGGGTCCTCGCCGGCGAGATAGCGCGCAAAGACATCCTCCAGCATGCGCGCCACCAGGTCGGGGTGGAACGGCAGACAGTAGGCCTCGCCCACCCCGTGCACGTTGCCGTCGGTGGTGAGCTTGACGAACACGAAGTACCGCCCGCCGTAGTGCGGCGGCGGATTACCGACGACGAAGGTCTGTATGTCCGTGAGCTTCATCGTGCGATGCTAACCACAGATGGCTGACCCTGACTACATCGTGATCGGCGCGGGCGCCGCCGGCTGCGTGCTCGCCAACCGCCTGACGGCGGACGGCACGGCGACCGTGCTGCTGCTCGAGGCGGGCGGCCCCGACCGCTCCCCCTGGATCCAGGTGCCGATCGGCTACGGCCGTACTTTCAACGATCCGCGTTTCAACTGGATGTACCAGGCGGACCCCGACCCGACGCTCGACGGCCGCAGCCAGTTCTGGCCCCGCGGCAAGGTGCTCGGCGGCTCGAGCTCCATCAACGCCATGGTGTACGTGCGCGGCCAGCCGCAGGACTTCGACGACTGGGCGGCGGCCGGCAACCCCGGCTGGTCCTTCCGCGACGTGCTCCCCTACTTCAAGAAGCTCGAGAATCACCCCTTCGGCGACCCCGAATACCACGGCGACAGCGGCCCCGTGGGTGTGAGCGATGTGTCGGCCTGGGTGCATCCCCTGTGTCATACCTTCCTCGAGGCCTGCGATAGCTTGAGCATCCCCCGCACGCCCGACTTCAACGGCGCGCAGTCCGAGGGCTCGGGACTGTGGGAGGTGACCATCCGGGACGGCGTGCGCGAGTCGGCCTCGAATGCGTACCTGCGCCCCGTGCGGCACCGTCCGAACCTCACGATCCGGCTGCGCGCCCAGGCGACGCGCGTGCGGTTCGAGGGCCGGCGCGCCACCGGGGTCGAGTTCGTCGCGGGCGGCGCCAGACAGGTGGCGCAGGCGCGGCGCGAGGTGATCCTCGCGGGCGGCGCGATCAACTCGCCGCAGCTGCTCGAGCTCTCCGGCATCGGCGACAACGAGCTGCTGCGGCGCTTTGGCATCCCGGTGGTCGTTCATTCGCCCGCGGTCGGCCAGGGGCTGCAGGACCATCTCGCCGTCAACTACTACTACCGCTCGCGCGTGCCTACGCTCAACAACGAGCTCGCACCGTTCCTCGGCAAAGTGCGTGCGGCGCTGCGCTACGCGCTCGGCGGCCGCAGCGGTCCGCTTGCGATGAGCGTCAACCAGGCGGGCGCGTTCCTGCGCAGCCGTGCCGGGCTCACCCGGCCCAACATGCACATCTATTTCAACCCGGCGAGCTACTCGACCACCACGCTCGGCTCCAAGCGCCGTCTCATGAGCCCGGACCCCTACGCCGGGTTCCTGATGTCCTTCAACACCTGCCGTCCGGTGAGCCGCGGCAGCATCCACATCCGCTCGCTCGACCCGCTCAAGGCCCCCGCCATTCAGCCCAACGCGCTCGCGGCGCCCGAGGACATCCGCGACGTCTGCGAGGGCGCGCAGCTGGTGCGGCGGATCGCCGCCGCCGCGCCGCTCGCCGCCATCATCGAGGCCGAGCGCGAGCCAGGACCCGGGATCGCGAGCGCAGCCCAGCTGCTCGCGGATTTCCGCCAGCGCTCGGGCTCGGTGTTCCACGCCTGCGGCACCTGCATGATGGGCTCGGATCCGCGCACCTCGGTGCTCGACGCGCGCTTGCGGGTGCGCGGTGTGACGGGCCTGCGCGTCGTCGATGCCTCGGCTTTTCCCAACGTCACCTCGGGCAACACCAACGCGCCGGTGATGATGCTCGCCGAGAAAGGCGCCGACCTGATCCTGCAAGACAGTCGCGCGCCGCAGGCGTAACCTCACCTGCAATCCATGCCAGGCCGGACCCCATGAGCGAGCTGCAGTCGGACGTCGCACCGGGGAGTCCGGTCATGCAGCTCGCCGAGCCGCAGTCAGCCTCATTCCTCGAGCGCTGGTACGTGCTCATCATGATGTGCCTCGTCTACACGCTCAGCATCGCCGACCGCTACGTCGTGTCGACGGTGCTCGATCCGATCCGCGACGAGCTGCACCTCACCAACCTCGGCGTGTCGCTCCTCACCGGCATGGCCTTCGGGGTGTTCTACATCCTGCTCGGCTTCCCGCTGTCCTGGCTCATCGACCGTTACAACCGCCGCAAGATCGTCGCGGTGTGCCTGGTGCTGTGGTCGATCATGACCGCGGTCTGCGGCCTGGCGCGCACCTCATTCCAGTTCTTCATGGCACGCGTCGGGGTCACGGTCGGCGAGGCGGGCGGCACCCCGGGCGCGAACTCGCTGCTGTCGGACTATTTCCCGACCGCGCGGCGTCCCATGGCGCTCACCGTGTTCTCGCTCGGCGCACCGATCGGCGCCTGGCTCGGCTATAACGTCGCCGGTGCCATCGCCGATCAGTACGGATGGCGCGCAGTGTTCTATGCGCTCGGTGTTCCCGGAGTACTGGCCGGCGCGGCCGTGTGGCTCACGGTGCGCGAACCCGCGCGCGGGTGCCTCGATGCCGGCAGGGACGCGCTCGCGCCCTCGGTCAAGGCCACCATGCGCTTCATGTGGCAGCAGCGCTCCGGAGTCCACACCATGCTCGGCACGGCGGTGTGCGCGCTGTGGGGCTGGGGACTGATGTTCTGGACGCCGACGTTCCTGCAGCGCACCTACCACATGACGGTGGGCCAGGCGGGCGATGTCACGCAGAACATGCACCTCTGGGGCGGCGGGCTCGCGACGCTTGCGACCGGCTGGCTGATGGCTCGCAGCACCATGGTGGATGCGCGGCGCATCGTGTGGCTGCTGGCCGCCGGCGTCGCCATCGCCACCGTCGCCTCGGGAGTGGTCTACTGGACGCGCGATCTCGCGCTCGCCAAGGCGATGCTGTGGATCTACATCCCCGCGATCTACTTCTACATCGGGCCGGGCTTCGGACTGCTCAACAACCTCGCGCCGTGCCGCATGCGGGCCATGTTCTGCGCCATGGTGCTGTTCCTCGCCAACCTCGGCAATCTCGTCATCACGCCGAACGTGATCGGCCTGCTGAACGACTGGTTCCTGCGCTATCACCTCAACGATGCGGACGCGCTGCGACTGGCGATGCTGTGCATCGTGCCGACGGGTCTTTGGGCCGCGGCGCACCTGTACCTCGCGGCGCGCGACATCATCGTGGATCAGGAACGGGCGCGGACCTATTCCTAGCCGCCTCCCGGCTCCAGTCGACCGGCTCTACCTTCGGCACCACCACGAGCCACGCGACGAGCCCGAGCAGCGCGACGGCGCCCGTGACCCAGAGGGCGAGCGAGTAATGGCCGCCGTCGTACTTCACCAGGTAACCGGTCACGCTCGGGGCCAGGAAGCCCGCGGTATTGCTGGCCGCGTTCTGCGTACCCATCCAGCGCCCGGTGGCGAGCGGTCCGGCGAATCTCTGGGTGAGCGCGCCGACCGACGGGGAGTTGAGCCCGTCCCCCACTCCGGTCGCGAGCAGCAGCGCCGCCCCGGCGAGCGGCCCGGATCCGCTCAACGACAGCAGACACAGTCCAACACCGGCCGCACTCAGACACAGCGCCGTCTTGTAGGCGAGACTCGGCGTCGCACCGCGGCGGATCCATGCGTCGATGAGCCATCCCGCCGCCAATATGCTCAGGGCGTCCATGACGAAGATGGAGCCCTGAATGGTGGTCATGGAAGAAAGCGAAAGGCCACGCTCCTCCACCAGATAAAGCGGCACCCAGGTGAACACGAAGTAGAAGGCGTAATTGGAGCAGAAGTTCCCGAACACCGTGCCCCAAAGGGCACGCTGGCGGACGACGTCGATCCATCTCGGTCCCGCGGCGCCGGCCTGCTCCACCGCGGCCGCCGGACGGGCCCGCAGCTCCCCCGACCAGGGGATCAGCCACACGAGCGATGCTAAGCCCAGCGCCACGAACATGGTGCGCCAGCCGTACCGGACCATCATGAATCCGCCGAGCCAGGTTCCGAGCGCGGGGCCGATGACGCTGCCGAGCTGCATGAGCGAGGTGGCGCGTGCGCGGTGCTGATCCCCGACACGCTGCGCGATCAGGGCGAAGCCGCTCGGGTAGCACACCGACTCGCCCGCGCCCATCACCAGCCGCAACGCCACGAGCGCGGCGATGCCGGAGGAAACGCCCGTGAGGAAGGTACCGGCCGACCAGACCGTGAATCCGGCTGCCAGTACGCGCGCGGCCCCGAGGCGGTCGACGAGCACGCCGACGAACGGCTGCGATGCCACGTAGGTGAGAAAAAATGCCGATAGCAGCAGACCCATCCGGAAGGGGTCGAGTCCGAACTCGCCCTTGATGAGCGGCGCGGCGGTGGAGATCGTCCCGCGGTCGACGTAGTTGATCATCAGCGCCGCCCCGAGCAGCAGCGCCAGCCTGAGTGGAAACCGCGAGCCCGCGCCTGCGGACCCGTCCTGTGCGCTCATCCGCGCTTATCGGGAACGAGCAGGCCGGCCGACAGGCGTGTGCCGAGGGTGAGCTCATGCGGGACGCAGTTGGAGACGAAATCGACGTCGCGCGTCGCAAACAGCGGCAGCAGCTTCTGCTTGATCTGCTCGAGCAGCTCGCAGTCGCCCGCCTCCCACACCGGATCCTTGTCGAGGTGCAGATCCACCCGCTGCCAGTGTGCGGGCACGACGTCCGCTGCGGCGGCGCCCGCCGGCGCCGGTTCCAGCACACTCATCCTGATGCTCACGGACGGGAACGGATCCGGACGGCCATAGGGCGTCGCGCAGCCATAGGAGTGCACCTCGAAGTCGCCGCGCGCGCCGAGCTCCCTGACGACGTGCTTGATCTTGCCCTCGAGCCCGTCGCAGGAGTAACGGGTGGTGAACCCCTGAAAGAGGAAGTTCAGCTGCTTCTGCGTCCAGACCGCGGGCTGCGCAACGGGGGCTGCCGCCGCCGGGGCGCCGGTGTCGGCCGCTCCGGCCGGCAGACCGAGGAGCAGACCCGCCAGCGGAGCCAAGTACCGCGCGGTCTTCGGATGGGTGAGCCACATAAGTCGTTCCTCCGCGGCGCTGCCCGCGCCGATGGATGCAATTTAACCTTACCTGTCCCGAGCCGTCTGCCCGCACAACGAGCCCGACGGTTCCCCGGTTGACCGGCCGGGCATAGCCTCCGGCCGCGCTTTGGCGCACACTGGGCGCACAACAACTACCGCGGCCGCGCGCATGGATCAGGCTGCGAAACCACGTGCCGGCCCGGGCTCCGGCGACGCATCGCTACTACTTCCGTCCAGTCTGAGCTGGACGCTGCTGCTCTATGCGGCGCTGGTGCTCGCCACCGGCTGGGCCTACGCCGCGCAGCGCATCCGCACCGACCGCGCAGAAACCTACCAGTCCGAGAGCAACCGGCTGCGGGCGGTGGCGGTGGCGCTCGAGCAGAGCGCGTTCGCGATGATCAGCGACGGAGTCGGCGCGGCGGTGACCCGCGCCAACGAGATCGAGGCCACCGGGGGTCTCGCCAACGTGTCGGACCGGGACTTGAGCCCCGAGCTCGGCAAGGCGATGACCGGCGGGCAATACGTACGCTCCATCTTCGTCGCCGACGGCTCGCGCTTCGCACGCGCCGGACGCGCGGGGTCGTATGACGTGAGCAGCATGCCGCCGAAATGGTTCACCGCGCTCGAAGCGTCCGAGTCGCAGGGTTCGGACGTCTGGATCGGCCCCCCGATCCCCGATCCCGACCGCCCCGCGGAGGCGGCCGGCGAGCACATGCTGGTGCCGATCGCGCGCCGCGTCGGCTCGGCGCACAACCCCAACCTCTGGGCCGGCGCACTGTTCGACTTCCGGGCATTCGACTCGCTGCGCCCGCAGCTCGGCGGACCCGGCGGCATCATCTTTCTCGTCACCATGGACGGCACGCTGCTCGCGGCCATGGAGGACAAGCCGGGGCACAACCTGGTCGGGCACAACTACTCGAGCTCGCCGAGCTTTCAGCAGGCCAAGCACTACCTCGCGAGCGGCTGGGACTCGGGAAGCATCGAGGGGGATTCCTCCACATTGGGCGGACGGATGGTCTACGGGTTCGCGCAGCTGCGCCAGTACCCGAGCCTCATCGTCACCGCGCGGCCGCTCAATGCGATCCTCACAGCCTGGCACGAGCGCACGGTCACGACGCTGGTCGTGACCGGTGCCTTCTCGGCGCTGGTGCTCGCGATGACCTTCCTCCTCAGCCACTCGCTGCGGGCGCTGCGCAACCGCGAGGTCCATTACCGCACGCTCTTCAACAACACCTCCTTCAGCGTGTTCCTCGGCGAGGGCGAGCGCTTCATCACCGGCAACGATACGGCGCTGCGCATGTTCGGGCTGCCCGATCAGGAGGCGCTGCGCGCGCTCACGCCCGAAAAGATCTCCCCGCTCGAGCAGCCCGACGGTCAGCCCTCGGCCCTCGCCCGGCGCCGGCGCATCGAGCAGGCGAAGCGCGACGGCAATGCCAGCTTCGAATGGCTGCACAAGCGGGTCGACACCGGGGAGATGTTCCCCACCGAGGTGGACTTAAGCATCCTCAGGGAGGGCAAGACCGACCTGATGCTCGCGGTGGTGCACGATCTCACCGAGGCGAAGCGCGCCGAGCAGCAACGGCTCGAGAGCGAGGGCCGCTACCGCGCGCTGGTCGATGCGATGCCCGAGGCGGTATTCGTGCATCGCGGCCGGGAGGTGCTGTTCGCCAACGCCGCGGCGCGCACGCTGGTCGGCGCGACGCCCGATGACGTGCTGAACGGCCTCTCGGTGCTGTCGTTCGTGGCCGAGCCGGATCGCAAGGTGCTGACCGAGCGCACCCGGCGCATCATCGAGCAGGGGCAGCCGGTCGAGCCGCGCGAGGCTCGCATCCGGCGGCTCGACGGCGTCATGATCTGGGTCGAGGTGCAGGGTGTCCCCATCGAGTACGAGGGGACGCCCGCCGTGCAGAGCCTCATGCGCGACATCACCGCGCGCCGGCAGCAGGAGGGAGCCGAAGGGGCCCGCGTCGAGCGCATGCAGCGTCAGTCGGACGCGCTGCTGCGCGTCTCGAGCCGTAACCGCGGCAGCGGCTGGAGCGGCGTCGACGCGGCACTCGAGGGCATCTGCGCCGATGCCGCCCAGGTGCTCGGCGCCGACCGCGTTGCGATCTGGATGCTCGAGGAGCAGGGAGCCACGCTCGCCTGCGCGGCGCGCTACGAGCGCGGCGGCGCGCAGAGCGAGCTGCCGCGCTTCCCGATGAGCCGGCTCGGCACCTACATCGGCATGCTGCGCACCGAGCGCGTGTTCCGCAGCGCCGACGTCACCACCGAGGAGCGGCTGCGCGGCTTCAGCGACGCGACCGCGCCGCTCGCGAGCTCGCGCGCGATCGTCGCCGCCGCCATCTGGCGCGCCGGCGAGCTCGCCGGCGTCGTCTCGGCCTCGCAGCTCGACGGCCCGCGCCAGTGGTTCCCGGACGAAGCCAACTTCGTCGGCGGAGTCGCCGACCAGGTGGCCCAGGTGCTGCTCGACTTCGAGCGCGAGCAGGTGCTGGCGGACCTGCAGGTGCTGGCCGGCGAGCTGACGCGCATCCAGAACGAGGAGCGCCGGCGCATCGGCCGCGACCTGCACGACTCGACCGGCCAGACGCTGGCGGCGCTCGAGCTCGACCTGGCGCGGCTGTCGGAGGCCACCCGCTCGCTCGCGCCGAAGCCGCGCGAGCTGCTGGCCAACGCCGTGCGGCTCGCGCAGCAATGCTCGACGGAGATCCGTACCGCCTCCTACCTGCTGCATCCGCCGCTGCTGGACGAGCTGGGACTGGTGAGCGCGCTGCGCTGGCTGGCGGACGGCCTGCGTGACCGCAGCGGCATCGAGGTGCAGCTCGACCTGCCCGAGGCGATGCCGCGCCTCTCGGCGGCCAACGAGCTGACGCTGTTCCGCGTCGCGCAGGAGGCACTCACCAACGTGCAGCGCCACTCGGCTAGCCCGTGGGTCGCGGTGCGACTCGCGATCCTGCCGCACACCGTCAGCCTCGAGGTGGAGGATGCGGGCCGCGGCATCGCGGGGCGCGACGGCGCCCGGGGCGCCGGCGTACCGACGCTCGGCGTCGGCCTCGCCGGCATGCGCGAGCGCATCCGCCAGGTCGGCGGCACATTCGCGGTCGAATCCGCCGGTGCCGGCACGCGCATCCGCGCCACGGTGCCGCTGCAGGCGCTCTCCGAGGCACGCAGTGCCTGAGCCGCGACCGCGCGCCGCCCGCATCGTGATCGCCGACGATCACGAGATGGTGCGGCGTGGCGTGGTATCGACGCTCGGCGATGTCGAGCGCTGGACCGTGGTCGCGCAGGCCGACAACGGCCGCGAGGCGGCGGCGCTCGTCGAGATGCACAAGCCCGACATCGCCATCCTCGATCTGAGCATGCCCGAGCTCAACGGGCTCGATGCCACCCGGCGCATCCTCGCGGTGCGCCCCGAGACCTGCGTCCTGATCCTCACTGCACACGAGTCCGAGCAGCTGGTGCGCGAGGTGCTCAATGCCGGAGCGCGCGGCTACGTGCTGAAGTCCGATGCGGGGCGGATCCTGGTGCGGGCGGTGGAGGCGCTGCTCGAGGGCCAGACCTTTTTCACCTCCAAGGTGGCGCGCCTGGTGCTCGAGGGGTACCTGCGCGCCGGCGCCGGCGAGGGTGACGTCCCGGAGCGCGGGCAGACGCTCTCGGCGCGCGAGCGGGAGATCGTGCAGCTGCTCGCCGAAGGCGCCAGCAACAAGGACGTGGCGCGCGCGCTCGGTATCAGCGTCAAGACGGCCGAAACCCACCGTAGCAACATAATGCGCAAGATGGAGTTCGCCTCGCTCTCGGATCTCGTCAAATACGCGGTGCGCAACAAGATCATCGAGATCTGAGATAGGCCTATCTCAAATTGCGCTAGCGTGCCGCAGGGGCGCGGAATCAGCGCACATTCGCGGGTTTTCCCCGCTTCGCGGCGAGCGTGGGCGGCTCGCCTACAGACTCTCCCTAAGGGCTTTTACCCAATCCTTGCAATTCTGGGGCGGCGGGTCTCCCGGTACCTTGCGTCCCCATGGAAGGCGTTGACAACCACGGACGGTATTGGGCGTGACGGTCGATGGGTGGCTCGCAATGCTAGCGGCAGTGATAGCCCTGGCTGCTTCCCACACTACATTGGATGTAACCACACGCTTGTCGGCCTCTTCGCGCCGGCGCGTGCTGTGTCGGACTGTGTCCGGCGCACTCGCGCTTGGTGCGGGGCTGTGGTGCCTCGATCTGGTGGGCCTGCTGGCCCTCGGCACCCAGAGCTGGGCCGACACCGACGTCACCATTCTATTTGCAGCGTTCGCGGTCGCCGTGCTCGACCTCATGGGAATGCTTGCGGTGTTCGCAGGGAGCGAGCCAAGCACCTCGAGAATTCTGGCCGGGAGCACGGCGGCCGCGGCAGGGATCTCCGCGACCTACTGGACCACGGTCGCCGCGCTCGGTCCGGCGCGCCCTGCCGGGGGCATCATCCGCCCCCTCATCCTCTCCATGGCCCTGGCCTTCGCGGCCTTCACCAGCGCTTTCTGGCTGCGCTACCGCGTGGGGCCGAAGCCCTCCTGGGCCGGCCTGGTCGGCAAAGCAGCCGCGGCGCTGCTCGGCGCGGCGGCCCTGCTCCTCATGCCGGTGAGCGCCTGGCAGGGCGCGACCTTCGACTTCAGCCACTTCGGTCAGGGCCCGGGCGCCGGCCGGGAGCTGCTCGGGATTGCGCTCGGTGCCGCCGGCGCCGCCATCCTCGTCATCACCCGCATCGCGATCTTCTACGAGCGCCGACTCGCGGAGCGCACCGCGCAGTGCTCCCGCGAGCTCGAGGAAGTGCACACGCGCCTGCAGTACCTCGCCACCCATGACTCGCTCACCGGGCTGCCGAACTGGCTGCTCTTCAAGGAGCGGCTCGCCCAGGCGGTAGCCGACACCGGCCGCCCCGAGCGCGCCATCGCGGTGGCGGTGCTCGATCTCGATCATTTCAGCTCCCTCAATCACTCCCTCGGCCATGGCGCCGGCGACTGGCTGCTCTCCGAGGTCGCACGCCGCGTCGGCTCGGTGCTGCGCCCGGGCGATCTCCTGGCGCGCCTCGGGAGCGACGAGTTCGTGGTGCTGATCGACAGCCTCGCCGCGCGCGTCGACGCCGAGGCCATCACGCGCGCCATCCTCGCGGAGTTGCGCGAGCCCTTCTCCATCAATGGCGCCGACGTGAGCGTGCGTCCGAGCATCGGCGTCAGCGTCTGGCCGGACGACGGCCGGCGCGTCGACGATGTGCTGGCCCACGCCGAGGTCGCCCTGGCACTCGCCAAGGAGCGCGGCGGCGAGGTGCAGTTCTTCCAGCGTGGCATGACCGACTCGATGCACGAGCGCCTGGCGCTCGAGAACGACCTGCGCCGCGCGCTCGCGGCCGGCGAGTTCGAGCTGTCGTTCCAGCCGGTGATGTCGGCCAGAACCGGCCGCATCGTCACCGCCGAGGCGCTGCTGCGCTGGCGCCACCCGCTGCGCGGCATGATCGGGCCCTCCTCCTTCATTCCGCTCGCCGAGGAGACCGGCCTCATGATCCCGCTCGGCGAGTGGGTCATTCGCGAGGCGTGCCGCAAGGCCGCCGCCTGGCAACTCGACCACGGCTCGCAGATCCGGCTCGCCGTGAACCTCTCGGCCACGCAGTTCCGCCACCAGAACCTCGTCGACGTCATCCGCTCGGCGCTCGCCGCCGAGAACCTCGACCCGCGCGTCCTCGAGATCGAGCTCACCGAGAGTGCGGTCATGACCAACCCCGAGGAGTCGGTGGGCGTGCTCAAGCAGCTGCGCAAGATGGGCGTCACCGTCGCGGTCGATGACTTCGGCACCGGCTACTCGAGCTTGAGCTACCTGCGCCGCTTCCCGATCGACAAGTTGAAGATCGACCGCAGCTTCGTGCGCGACCTCGCCACCAGCCGCACCGACGAATCGATCGTGCGGGCCATCATCTCACTCGCCCACAGCGTCAACCTGCAGGTGGTAGCCGAAGGCGTCGAGACCGAGGAGCAGCTGCGCTGCGTCCGCGCGCTCGGCTGCGACCAGTGGCAGGGCTACTATTGCTGCGAGCCGCAGCCCGCCGAGCTGTTCGGCGAAATGCTGCTCGATCAGGCCGGCAGCCGCACCGGGCTCGCCGCCGGGCTGACGCGCGTGCCACGCGCTCAGCAGGCTTGAAATCCCCCGCACCACCCGCGCCCATGGCCGCACCGCGCCTGGCGTCCTGCTCCGCCAACGACTCGAGGCGTCCGCGCCGGCCGCGCGCCGGCCTCACGCAGCATAATCCCGCGCCACCCGCGGTGGCGGGTTGCAAAAGGCTGCGTCCGGCCCGCTGTCGCGCGCTGCCGCTGCGCTTCTCGCCGCACTGACAAAAGCCTTTCCGAGCGCGACAATGCGCCGGTGAGTCTGCGCAAGTGCCCCGACTGTGGGAACGACGTCTCCGCGAGCGCCGTTGCCTGCCCGCATTGTGGCCGCCCGTTCCGCAAGAGCTCCTCGCCGGTCGAGCTCTCCGGCATCCTGATCATCGCGGTGGTGTGCGCCGGAGCGCTCATCTGGCGTCTGAGCACCCAATACCAGGGCTCCGCCGAGCCGGCGCAGGCGGTATCGCCCGAAACCAGCATCGCCCAGCCCACGCGGGCGGGCCTGGGGCTCTCCGCCAGGATCGGCTACAACCGCAAGCTGTTCCTCCTGCGGGTGGAGAACGGCGATCCGTTCGCGTGGAGCAATTGCCAGCTGAGCCTCAACGCCCAGGGCATCTCCTCCGGCTACACGCGCGAGCTGGCCGCGATCAAACCCGGGATCACCGATGCGGCGCTCATCGAGAGCGGCGAATTCATCGACGGCGACGGCCGGCACTTCGATCCGGCCACGCAGCAGGTAGCCACCCTCGATATCGCCTGCGAGACGCCGCAGGGGCACCTCGCCTACGGGGGCAAGTTCTGAGGTCGCAGCTCCCAGCCGCGGCTCGCGAGCGCGGCGCGGGCGCGATCGGACAACGTCCCTGCGACCCACAACTCCCGCGCCACCGGCTGCGGCTGTGCCGGCAGATCCGCCTCGAGCTGCGCTTCGAGCCGTGCGACATCCGCCGTCCAGTAGATCGACTCGAACGCGCCGCAGACGATGAGCCGGCCGTCGGCCCGCAGCGCCGCCGGCAGCCGCAGACCCGAGACGATCGCCGCGACCGGCTCGCTCGCGTGCGCCTTGGCCAGGATGGCGGCGCTCGCCAGGTACACCTGGACCTCCTCGGGTGCGGTGAGCCCGAGCGCGTGGCGGAATAGCTCGCCGCGACCCGCAACCCCCGCGAGTGCTTCGGCATCGGCGAGCAGCAGCACCTGGCGCGTGGGACTCAGGAGCGGCGCATTGAGGAAGGCGTCGATCTCGGCGGCGGTGAGGCCGAAACCTGCGAGCGTGGCGCGGGTCCGCCGGCGGGTCACCGCCGGGTCCTCCTTGTAGATCGCATCGACCGCGCGCTGCGTGAGGCCGATGCCGGGAATCCCGGGGAGGCCGACGAACTTCATGCCGAAACCCGCGCCGGCGCGGATGCGCGCGTCGCGGCGGACGGTGTCGCGCAGCACCTGGTTATCGGTGTACGGATCGACGCCGAGCTTGCGGTAGTAGTCGCGCTCGGCGGCCGTGACGCCGAGGTAGTGCTCGGCGTAGCTCTTCGCGGCGTGCGCGCCCTGGCCGGCCGCATGCGCCACTCCCTCGCCTCCGCCACCGCCGGCGGCGGCGCCGGCGCGCGCGGCACTCAGGTCCTTCCTGGCATCCGCGGCCGCCTCTTCGCCGCGGGCCCGATAGCCGCCGAAGAGGTGGGCGATGCCTTTGGGGATCCCGGCGACGGTCTCGATCGGGTGCGTCACGACGCCGGCGGCGCTCTTGACCTCCGACTCCGCCCCCTGCACGACGCCGCCCGCGGCGATCGCAATGTCCGAAGTCCGCGCGAGCTCACGCAGCGCCGCCACCTCCTGCACCCGTACCGCGAGCGCCTGGCGACCGTAGGCGCTGAAGCTGCCGAAGCGGCTCTCGAGCACGAAGCGGTTCATGAGACCGTCGCCCTGAACGGGATCGACGACGTGGAAATCGGGGCCCGCTGCGAGCTCCGGCGGCAGGAGGGCTGCCGCCGTGCCGGCCGGGACGGTGTCGAACACCTGCGCATCGCCGGCAGCCGCCAGCAGCGGTGCGGCGCCGCAAGCGAGCAGCGCCGTGATTCGCAACCGCCCTGACATCGGTCACGATGCTATCAGTGCAACGCCAGCGTGTCGCGCCGCCACGCGGCGTCCTGCCAGCGGCCGAAGTCGGCGAGCAGCTCCGGCGCGCTCGCCGCGCGGACCAGCGCAAGATTCCCGATGTGCAGCTCCTCGAAGCGCCGGCGAAAACGTCCGTGCTCCTGCACCTCGCGCGCGATGAGGAGGCGGTTGGTGGCCGGCGCGAAGCCGGCGAAGTCGACATAGCCCTCCTCCGGATCCTCCAGGCCCGGCGAGAGAACATCGACGCTCCACCCCGCGGCGCTCTCGTGGAACACCCACAGCTCCCGCCAGGTCTCGAGTGGCTGCACGGCGAGCACCAGCGCGTGCGCCGCCGCGATGGGCCGCGCGGATGCCGCCCAGACGATCCCGTAAGTGCACCGCCGCACGAGCGGCGTTCCGCCCCGCCGCGCGTCCTTGAGGGTCACACAGGTCTGCCCCGCTTCCCCCGGCAGCGTCTCGAGCTGCAGGGGCCCCGAGGCCGCGGGGGGTGCCGCCGCCCAGCGCACCGCGCCGACACGCAACAGCGCATCGCGATACTCGCCCTGGCGGTCCTCGCCGAGCTCTTCCGGGTGCACCGCGAGGAGCTCCTCGAGTGCGCGCCGGGCCAGTGCGTCCGCCGGCTCGCGGCGCCGCGCCGCCCCATAGGCGCTCGCCGCCCAGACCGCCGCGCGGCGCGCGTGCAGGCGGCTGCGCATGAGCGGCGTCAGCTGCCGCTCGTCAAGCCCCTCGAGCACCGCGCGCCGGTCGGCATCGAGCGGCGCCCGCAGCAGCGCCCCGACTGAGGGGTCGACGCACTCGGGACGCGTAAGACCGAGGGCCGCGCGCGCGCGCTCGGCGTCGCTCGCCTGCGGGAGCGACAGCACGCGCCGATCGAGCTCGCCGTCGTAGCAGACCTGCATCCGTCCATTGCGCTCGAAGCTCAGCATGTGAATGCCGAGCTGCTCGACCACCTCGAGGTGCGCGGCGACGTCGGCGTGGCCGGCGTGACGGCCGGAGGCGTCGCTTGCGAGTCGCTCGGCCATGGCGGCGATCGCATCGAGCGGCTCGGCGGTGAGCGAGCGTGCCGGCGCGGCCCGCAGGTACGCCGCACCGAAACTGATACCGAGCGCCTCGGAGCCCGGCCGGTCGCGCAGGAACCGGAGCACCGCGAGCAACTCCGGCGCGTCGCTCTCGGCGACGCCGACAGCGCGCGCCGCGTCATCACGCAGGAACCCGCCGCGCTCGCGCCGGTAGTCGTAGACCTTGAGATAGCCGGCGCGCTCGGCGCGCACCTCGAGCACATCCCCCTGCCAGAGCGTCTCGAGCTCGGTGGCGCCGGCACGCGGCGCCGCCCGCAACGCCGCGTGATCCTCCGTGACGATCGCCAGCCCGACGGCGAGCGCCAGCCACATCAGCGCCGCTCCTTCGGCGGCTCGATGCCGAGCAGGTTCGAGCCGATGAACTGACCGGCCGCCGGCGTCGGCGCGATGATCACCTGCACCTTGTCGGAGAGCTTGTCGGCGAGCGTCTTCTGGATCAGCAGCGGGTACTGCGCGATGAGGGCGCCCTCGCGCTGCATCTGCCCCGCGTTGCTCTTGCCGACCAGCTCCACCCGATAGGCCTCGGCGTCGGCCAGTTTCCGGCGCGAATCCGCCTCGCCCTGCGCCTCGATGCGGCGCGCCTCGGCGGCGCCCTCGGCGTTACGGATGCGGGCCACCTTTTCCGCCTCCGCCTCGAGACGCCGCTGCTCGATCTGCTTCTGCTTGAAGGGCAGGATGTGCTTCATGGTCTCCTCCTGCGCGCGCGCCGCGATCACCTGTTCCTCGCCGGCCGCCTCGGCCGCCTTCTGCCGCCGTACCTTGTCGGCCTCGGCGGCCAGCTGGGTCTCCTTCACCTGCGCTTCCTTGAGCTCGAGCGTGTAGCGGATCTTCTCGGTCTCGAGCTCCTCGGCGAGCAGCTTGTCCATCTCGCCGCGATAGTCCTCGGGCAGATCCACCTGTCCCATGTCGACGCCGCGCAGCACGAGTCCGAGCGCTGCCAGCTTAGGAGCGAGTGCGCGGCTCATTTCCCCCTGGATCGCGGCGCGTTCGCTCGAGAAGATCTCGCGCACCGTGTGGCGCGCGAGCAGCGGATAGATCACGCCCTGCACCGCCGGACCCACCAGATCCGCGTCCAGGTCGTCGGGAAACTCCCGGGAGCGCTCCGCGATGCGGCCGCGGTCGATGGCCCAGCGCACCGTGAGGTCGACGCCGAGCGAGAGCCCCTCGCTCGACTGAAACGGCGCCGCACCCGCCGCGCGCGCACCGTCCGCCGGACGGTACACCTGGTCGCGCGTCGCGTAGCGGCGTACCTGGTGCACGCCCGGCAGCACGAGCACGGTGCCGGTGCTGTAGGCCTGCGCCGTGCCATCGAGCACGTTGGTGCGCACCAGCACCTCGCTGCGATGGACCGTCGCGAAGGGCGGATGGCTCCAGAGTGCATACCCGCCGAGCACGAGCGGCGCTGCGAGCAGCAGCCGCGCCCGGCGCAGCCAGAGAAGGGCGAACAGTCCCCCGAGCGAGCGGGCGAGCGCGGCACCGAGCCGGCTTGCGGCGTTGAGGAATGCTTCGAAGCGATCCGACATGGGTGACTCCTCCTCGAGGCGGCGCTGCGGCCTCGAGGAATGAGTCTGCGCAGGTCTTGCGGCAGGGCGATGGAGCAATCGTGGCGGATCGTGGCGCACCAAGGACGTGCGCCGGCGCGCTCGGTGCACACCGATCGGGCGTGGCGGGCCGGCGGGCGCGCCCGAACCAACACCGGGATGAAGCTAAGTGATTGACCTGACTCGGCTGGCGGGTTCGGCGCCGTGTTGGCACGGGCGTTGCATTGCTTTCAGCAAGCAAGTTCCCGCGCGGATGGAGGCAGGTGGAGCGACCAGATAGACCAGGGGCGGGAGGCAGCGCTTACTCGGCCCCCTCCGAGCGTACTGTCTCCCGCTTCTGGTCACTTTTTTGCGAGCCCGGTCAGACTCCGCGCTTCGTCAGTGTTTCAGCTCCACGGTCCAGGTTACGGAGACCTCCGCGAGGAGCGAGGAGCGCACGCTACAGTACTTCGTCACGGAGAGCTCGACCGCACGCTCCGCTTTTGCGCTGGTTGTCCCCGGGGCGTCAATCGCGAAGTGCAGGATCGCGGCGGCCAGCCGGCGTGGAGTCGCAGCGACGCGCTGCGACTCCACGACGACATGCAATGCCGTGACCGGCGTGCGCTGCTTGGCAAGGATCGAGACCACGTCCGTCGCCGCGCAGGTGGCGATGGCGGCGAGCAGCGCGTCGAAGGGACTCGGCGCGCTCTTCGCATCGGCATCGACACGCATCCTCGGCCCGCCGGCGCGGTAAGCCTCGAACTCGCCCGCGCCGACCCAGTCGACGTCGATCTGTGCGTGTTGAAACAGCGCGGGAGCCTTCGCCATGGGGGCTGCCTCGTCTCCCGCTACGGGTCGTCCCGGGCCAGCTGCGCCGCGAGGCGCGCCCAGATCCGTTCGGGCGCCGGCCCGCGGAACCCTCCGGCGCGTACCGCCGCCAGCGCTGCATCGTCATCCAGCACGTGCGCGTGACGCAGCACGCCGATGCTCGCGCAATAGCGGCCGAAGCGCAGCGACTCCCCGAGTCCGCTCGAGGTTCCCGAGCGTACGTAGGGCGACTGCTCCTCGAGCGCGGTCAGAATGCGGCTGGAGAGCTCCCAGTCGTGCGCGATGCGCCGCGCCACGGTCGCCGCGTGCTGCTCGATGAGTGCGCTCACCGTGGCGGCATCCGCCGCCGCGTTGCGGCCCGCGTACTCGTCCATCGAGGCGCGGAAGGTGAGGATCGCGCCCAGGCCGTACATCAGCGCGAGCAGCTGGGCCGCGAACGGATCCTCGTCGGCGACGATGGCGGCGTGCGCTTCGGCCACGGTGGCCGCGTATTGCGTGTGCTCCCAGGTGACCTCCGGGAAGCGCTGGAAACGTCCCGAGGAGGTCCTGAAAACCGGCTGCACCAGCGCGGCGGCGAGCAGCGAGCGGATTCCCGAGGTTCCGAGCACCGCCACCGCGCGATCGATGCTCTCGACCGGCTGGGAGTTGACGCGATAGAAGGCGCCGTTGGCGAGCCGCAGGAGGTTGCCGGCGAGCGCCGGGTCCTGGGCGATGAGCACCGCGAGCTCGCGCCGCGACACACTCTCATCGTTGACCGCCTGTACCAGCTTCGGCAACAGCAGCGGGCGCCGCGGGGCGTACTCGGGTTTGAGGACCGGCCCGGTGAGGAGCACGTCGACCGCGCCCGCGACTTCGCGGTGAACCGGATCGGTGGCCGGTGGCGCGAGCGGAACGCCGAAGGCGAGTCGATGCAGGCGCGCGGCCACTTCGGCCGGCGCCTGCGGTGGCGGTCCGGCCGGGGCCGCCTCGGCCGTGACGGCCATCCCCGCTGCCGGCGCGGCGGGCACGACCTCCGGCGGGGGCCCCGCGGGGGCCCGTGGGGCTCGCCGGCGGCCCGAACGCAGCAAGGCGAGCAGCGCGAGCGGCAGGGCGAGGAGCGCGAGCACGAAGAGAATGACCTGCGTCATCGGGTTGCAACTCTAGCCGAATCCCTGGCCGAATCCCTCGAATTGAGTAGGCGGCATCCATCCTAATGCCGTGCCGCAGCTACCCCGGTGGGAAGCCGACCCGCCTACCCGCCGCGACTAGACTCCTCCTTCATATATAGCGGAGGCCGGGTCATGCAGTTCCTCCTGTTCGATGTCAGCGCAACTGTGGTGTTTCTCGCCGCGTATCTGGCGGCCGTCAACCTGCGGCGGCGGCGCGTACTCCTCGCCGCCGGTGCGCGCCGGCAGCCGACCCGGGTCGCCGCAGCGAGGTAGTGTACGATCGCGTAGGTGATCGTCCATCTCGTCGATGGCACCTACGAGCTGTTCCGCCACTTCTACGGCCTGCGCCGCTTCGCCGCGGGTAATGCGCCGCCGTTCGGCGCCGTCACCGGAGTCCTCAACACCGTTCTCGAGATGATCGAGCAAGGCGCGACCCATGTCGGCGTCGCGACCGATCACGTCATCGAATCCTTCCGCAACCGGCTCTGGAGCGGCTACAAGACCGGCGACGGCATCGAGCCCACGCTGCTGCGGCAGTTCCAGCCGCTCGAGGACGCGCTCGCTGCCATGGGCGTCACGATGTGGCCGATGGTGGAGCTCGAAGCGGACGACGCACTCGCTTCGGCCGCACACCTGGCGGCCCAGGATGCGCGCGTCACCAGGGTCTCGATCTGGACGCCGGACAAGGACCTCGCGCAGTGCGTAGTCGCAGACCGGGTCGTGCAGGTCGACCGCCGCACCCAAGAGATTCGCGATGCCGCCGGGGTGCGCGCCAAGTTCGGCGTTGACCCGGTGCGCATCCCCGATTTTCTCGCGCTCGTGGGCGATGCGGCGGATGGCTTCCCGGGCCTCGCGGGTATCGGGCGCGTGAGCGCCGCCCGGCTCATCGGCAAATACGGAGCACTGGAAGACTTCCCAGCGGAAGCCCTCGGCGAGCGGCGCGAGCTGGCCCTGCTCTTCAAGCGCCTGGCGACACTGCGCACCGATGAGCCGCTCTTTCGGGATGTGGAGGAGCTGCGCTGGGGCGGGGCCACGGCGGGGTTCCCCGCCTGGGCGGAGCGTCTCGGGAGCGCCCGGTTGCTCGAGCGCAGTCGCAGCGCCGGGGCGGCGAGCCGATGACGCGCGCCGCGCTCGCCGCCGTGTTCGCGCTCCTGTGCTTCGCGGCGAACTCGGTCCTGTGCCGCATGGCACTGCGCGTGAGCCACATCGATCCGGCGACCTTTACCACCATCCGCCTCGCCGCCGGAGCGGCGACCCTGTCACTCCTGGTGCACATCGGGCGCGGAGCCGCCACGCCGCGCGGCAGCTGGCTCGCGGCGCTCATGCTGCTGGTCTACGCGATTCCCTTCTCGTTCGCCTATGTCGGGCTCACCGCGGGCACGGGCGCCCTGCTGCTGTTCGGCGCCGTGCAGGTGGTGATGCTGGCGGCGGGCTTCGTCGCGGGGGAGCGCATCGATCGGCGGCTCATCGCCGGCTGGCTGCTGGCGGTCGTCGGGCTGGTGCTGCTGCTGCTGCCCGGCGTCAGCGCGCCGCCGACCCGCGAGGCGGCGCTCATGCTGATCGCGGGCGTCGCCTGGGGCTGCTACTCGCTGCAGGGCCGCGGCTCGCGCGATGCGCTCGGCGACACGGCCG
Organism: uncultured Gammaproteobacteria bacterium; assembly: GCA_963802645.1. GTDB lineage: Bacteria > Pseudomonadota > Gammaproteobacteria > Steroidobacterales > Steroidobacteraceae > 13-2-20CM-66-19. The sequence continues at coordinate 843,422 of CAWDJK010000004.1, forward strand.
GCAACTTCGTGCGGGCCCTCCCCGGGGCGCTGCTGATCAGCGCCCTGCTCCTCGCGCAACGCCACCTCGATACGCAGGGCGTGCTCCTCGCCGCGCTCTCCGGCGGTGTAGCCTCGGGACTCGGCTACGCCGCCTGGTACACCGCGCTCCCGCGGCTCGGCGCCATCGCCGCCGCGAACGCGCAGCTCGCCGTCCCGGTGATCGCAGCGCTCGCGGGCGTAGCTCTGTTCGGTGAGCCGATCGGCACGCGCCTCGCGCTCGCCTCCGTGCTGGTGCTCGGCGGCACGGCGCTCGCCGTGCGGCGCGGCCTCGCGCTGCGCGCGGCGCGCTGATCAGCCCTGCCCGATGAGCCGCAGCCCCGGCGCCGCGGCGGCGGGATTCGGCACCAGGCAAGTGACCTTGGTACCTCCCGTCGGCACCGGCCGGATCGACAGTTGCCCGCCGAGCGCGCTGGTGCGGTAGCGGATGGTGTTGATGCCGAAGCCCGATGAGGCCGCATCCGCCGGCCTGATACCGCGGCCGTTGTCGACTACCCGCAGCATCACCCAGTCGGCGCGCACGTCGAAGTACACCTCGATGCGGTCCGCCGCGGCATGCTTCAACGCGTTCTGCACCGCCTCCTGCGCGATGCGGTAGAGGTGCGTCGCCGCCTCGAGCGTGAGGCGCAGCGGCGCCTCGAAGCGCGAGTGCAGCTCAACCGCGGTGCCGGCGATGCTGCTCATGCGGGCCAGCGCGGCGAGCGCGAGGCCGAGATCGCCGTTGAAGCCGACCAGCGGCGAGAGCCCGTGCGCCGCGGCCCGCGCGCTCTCGAAGCTGCCCGCGATCGAGTCGGCGAGTCTTCCCAGGTCCTCGGCTACGCTCAAGCGTTGCTCCGCGGCGCGTTTGGCGAGCTGCGAGGCGAGGAGCGAGGCCACGGTGAGCTCCTGCGCCAGGCCGTCGTGCAGCTCCTGGCCGATGCGGCGCTGCTCGCCCGAGATCGCATTCACCAGCGAGCTCTCGAGCGCCTTGCGCTCGGTGACGTCGAAGGTGAACACCAGCCACGCAGGCCTGCCGCCGTAGTCGATGAGCCGCGCCCAGATCTCGACGTCGATGACCGTCCCGTCGCGGGTGCGCTGGCGGAGCTCGAGCGGCTGATGCGGCTCACCGGCCAGCAGCGAGGCAAGCGAGCGCACCTCGTGCGGCGGCGTCAGCAGCTCGATGGTGCCAGCGAGCAGCGTGCCGCGCGCGAAGCCGTACAGCCGCTCGGTCGCCGCGTTGACCAGCAGGAACTGCAGCGTGGTCGCATCGCAGACCCAGAGCGGCTGCGGGCTGGTCTCGAACACCTGCTCGTAGCGTGTCTCGAGCCGGTGCTGCTCGGCGAGCAGCCCGGTGAGCAGGAGCGACGCCACGATCATCGCGGTGAGGTACGACCACAGCACGATGAGCCCGGGGAAAATCTCCGCGCCGCGCAGCATGCCGAAGTCGAATGCGAAGCAGACCACGGCGGTGAGCGACAGGATGAGCGCGGTGGCGGCGGCCGGCACGAAACCGAACCTCAGGCACACGATCGCTACGAAGGCCGTGAGCGCGAGCAGCCACGGGGCCTGCAGAAAGCCGAACTTCGCCGGAATCGGTGGCGTGAACACCATCGCGCCGACCAGCAGGCCGAGCAGCGCGAGCGAGGCGAGCGTTGCCAGCGGCTGATCGAACACGCGCTGGAACGCCGTGCGGCGTATGGCGATCAGCAGCGGACCCGTGAGCAGCACACTGGTGAAGTCGTTCAGCCACCAGCGGAAGTAATCGACCCAATCCCAGATCTTGAGATCCACCGGGTCGACGGCGGAGTAGATCCGGTAGCTGCCGACGCCGATCGCGGCCGGCAGCAGCATGCCGACCAGCGCCGCGCCGACGTACAGGGCCACGTCGCGCCCGTGCTCGAAGCCCGGTTCGAAACGGTAACGGCGCAGCAGCGCCACCATGACGAACACCCCGACCGGCAGGCCGATGCCGGACAAGAGCGCCGGCGCCAATGCGTGCCGGTTGGCATAGTCCACGGCCACATCCGCGAGATAGATTGCCAGGTACTGCCACGCGCCCCAGCGCACCACGGCGGCGACGGCGATCCCGGCGCCCAGGATCCAGATCGTGAGGCGTCCGCCGAACAACGGCGGCGCGATGCCGAGGAGGCCGGCGGCGAGGAGTGCGAGGAATACGAGCGCGCCGCGACCGGCGTTACGGAAGAGAGGTTGCGACGCGACCCACGTGTTCGACATCAAGGGCTTCCTGCCGCTGATCGCGCCATCTTACTCTCCGGCCGCGCGACCTTTCAGTCCTCGAGCGGAACCGAGTGCTCCCGTAGTGTGGCAATCAGGGGGCCAAGGTGTCGCTCGTAGCGCCGCCAGCGCCCCGAGGACGTCCCGTAGATCGGCCGGCGCACCTGCGAGGCGCTCGCGGTGAGCGAGGCCGCCTTGTTCTGCTGAATATCGACCGCGGCATCGTTCCACGCGAGCCCGCAACGGGCCGCGAGCGCGGCGCCGACGCGCCTGGGCTCCTTCACCAGCTCGGCGTAGCGCACCTCGCAGAGCCGCTCGCCGAGCACCGCGCGCCAGTGAGTGACGAGACGGGAGTACGCCGCGTAGTAGCGGCCGAGCTCGCTCAGGTCGTAACTGAAGGGATAACCGGCCGCGAACAGTGTCCGGTACATCGCGAAGCAGCTGTCGATCGGCGCGCGGCTGACGAGCAGGATGCGTGCCGCCGGCAGGGCGCGGCCGATGGCACCGGCGTAGAGGTAGTTGAGCGGCAGCTTCTCGAGGATGTGCCTCGCGGGCGGTCCGGCGGTGGTGGCGAGCCGCGCGTACTCGGTGGCAACCGCGGCCGGAGCGGCGCGCGCGGCGCGCGCGAACACGTCACCCGCTCCCGTGGACGCCCCGAGCAGCGCCTGCGAAAAATGATCGGTCTCGCCGTTGGAGCGTACCCCGGCAAGCCCGGTGAGGATACGCTCGAGGAGCGTGGTACCCGAGCGCGGCAAACCCACGACGAAGATGAAACGCGCCGAGTCGACCGCGTCCTCGGCCGCCGCGGCGGCATCCCGGTCGTAGACTGCGGCGATGCGCGCGAGCTTGCGCTCATCGACCGCCACGTCGTACTCGAGCCGCTCGCGGCGCGCACCCGCGGCGGCGGCGAAAGCCGCGAACGCTTCGTCGTAGCGCTCGAGGTCGTCGCGCTCCTTGCCGAGCGCGTAGCCGAGAAACACGCGGGCGCGGTAGTCGCCCGCGCGCTGCGCGAGCAATGCCTCGAGCTCCGCGATGTGATTCGCCGTGGGGCTCTGCACGCGCAGCTCCGAGCGCAGCAGGTAGCTGCCGTACTGTGTGGCGTCGATGGCAATCGCCCGGTCGCAGGCCCCCTCGGCTGCAGCGAGGCGCCCGAGACTGCGCTCGCTGCAGGCCAGGTTGTACCAGAAGCGCGGGTCGCGCGGGGCGAGCTCGGTGGCGCGCCGGTAGAGCTCGTTGGCGCGCTCGTGTTGACCTAAGTGCATGGAGATGAACGCCAGCCCGTCGTAGGCATCCGCGGGTCCGGTGCCGAGGGTGAGCGCACGGCTGACGACCTCCTCGGCCGCGGCGCTGCGGCCGAGCTTCATCAGGACAAAAGCGAGCTTGCCGTGCTCAGGGCCGCAGACGCGCAGGTCGCGCGCCGCGCGCTGCGCCTGCAGCAGGGCCTCATCGAGCGCTCGCGTGCTCATCGGCTCGGGTGGCATGGGCGCGAGTGTCCGGGGAGCGCGGCTCGCGGGTCAACCGGTCCGCAGCGCATCACGGCACCCGCCGCCCGCGCCCCACGCCGGTCCGTCAATAAAGCGCAGATCTCCTAAGAACGCGCGTGACCCAACGAAGAATCGTCATAGACTTGCTTCACGAACGTGTCACATAGTGAAGCCGGGGCCGCAATCTTCGGGGAGTCGGACGATGAATACATTACGGCGGACCTTCGGCGCGATCACTCCGGTCCGGGCGGCCGTGTGCGTGGCCCTCTACGGGCTCGTACCCGCGGCGCAGGCGCAACAGGCGCCCGCCCCCACCGCCGGACCCCAGGATCAGACCGCGGGTGAGCTGCAGGAAGTGACCGTCACGGCGACGCGCCGCACGCAGACGCTCGAAGCGGTGCCCTACAGCCTGTCGGTGGTGAGCGCCGAGAGGCTCGCCGAGAGCGGCGTCACCGACCTCGCCTCCCTCGCGAGCGACGTGCCGGGCCTCTCGATGTACCAGTACGGCGCGCGCTTCACCGAGGCCACGGTACCGATCATCCGCGGCATCAACGCGACCGGCGAGCCGACCCGCGGCTTCCGGGCGTTCGAGCAGGCGCCGGTCGGTACCTACATCGGCAATTCCCCGGTCGACGGCTACTTCGAGCTCGACGATCTCAAGCAGGTCGAGGTGCTGCGCGGCCCGCAGGGGACGCTCTATGGCGCCGGCACGCTCGCCGGCGCGCTGCGGCTCATCCCGAACTCGCCCGAGCTCAATACCTGGGCCGGCCAGATCGAGGCGAGCGGCGGCAAGCTGGCGCACTCCGACGGCACCCCGTACGCGGTGCGCGGGCTCGTCAACATCCCGCTCGGCGACGTGCTGGCGTTCCGCGCCTCGGCCAAGTACGACTACCAGCCGGGATTCGTCAACACCTACGGTCTCTTCGTGCGCAGCAACAACGGCCTGTCGGGGATCCCTGCGCTCGCGAACCCCGCCGAGCCGGTGACCAGCCCGGCGATCTACCAGGACAAGTCCGACTGGAACTACCAGAAGACCTTCACCGGACGGGCGAGTCTCTTGTGGAAACCGGCCGACGCCTTCACCGCCGAGGTCGCGATCCTGCATTCGAACGTGCAGGGCGACGGCGGGCCGCAGGTCAATCCGGACTTCCCCGGCGGCGTCTCGCCGCTCGATCCGGCGACGACCTTGCCGGCGGGCGGCCCCTATCGCGAGTTCTCGCAGATCGATCAGCCCTGGTCGCGTTACACGAACCTGACGAGCGCCGATCTCACCTGGGACGTCGGCTTCGCGACCCTCTCCTCGACCAGCTCCTATTACACGACGTCGGGCTCGGTGCTGCAGGACAACACCTATAGCCTCGGCGGCCTCGCGAGCGGCGGTTACCTGCCTTACTACGCGGGCGTACCGACCAACCCGCGCTTCGTCTACGACCAGGTGTTCGCCGACTCCGCGCATACGTTCACCGAGGAAGTGCGGCTGGTGTCCAAGAGCGCTCCGGACAAGCTGTTCGACTATGTGCTCGGCCTGTTCTACGAGAACCAGACGAGCGCGGGCGCCTGGACCATCGCGGTGCCGGGCACCCCGGAATACCAGGCGGCGCAGGGCTGTCTGCCGAACTGCGTCTGGAACGTGGCTACGGCCCCGGGCGATGTCACGTTTCAGCAGATCGACACGCAGAACTTCAAGGACAAGTCGGTGTTCGGCGAGCTCACCTGGCACTTCCTGCCCCAGGGCCAGGTCACGGTCGGCGTGCGCCATTTCAGCCAGGAGTTCACCGACGCGCAGTCCTACGACGACTACAATTTCCCGACCTTCCTGCCCGCGACCCCGCACGAGTCGCCGGCATCCAAGACCGTCGGCAAGGTGAACCCCTCCTACGAGTATGCCGACGATCAGTACGTCTACGCCGCGTGGTCGCAGGGCTTCCGCCGCGGCGGCGCGAACTCGGTGCCGCTGGTGGGCCCGTTCGCCGAGAGCCCGCTGATCTCGACTTACCAGCCCGACAGCACCAATAACTACGAGGCGGGACTCAAGGGCCGCTTCAGCAACGGCCTCTCGTACACGTTCGCGATCTTCGATATCAAGTGGGACAAGCCGCAGATCTCCTCCAGCCTCCCCTCCGGCAACCTCGCCGTGTACAACGCCAACACCGCCGAGTCGAAGGGCTTCGAGGTCGAGTCGAGCGGGCCCTTGTTCGTGCCCAACCTCATCTACACGGTGAGCTACGCCTACGCGGACGCGCACCTGACGAGTGACTTCTCGCTCCCGGCAAACAACGGCGCGCAGACCGGCACCATCGTCCCGGGCCTGATCCACGGCAGCAGCGGCCAGCAGATGCCGGGAAGCCCGAAGTCGAGCGCCAGCGTCGCGGTGCATTACGACCTGGCGGTCGCGGCGGACTACGACCTGGGGCTCGCGGCCAACGCCGTGTACCGCAGCGCCGTGCCGATGCAGCTCACGCCCTCGCTGGGGGTGACTTCGGTGCAGTACTCCTCGAGCTACGAGATGGTGAACGTCAACGCGACGCTCAATCACAAGCCGTGGCGCACGACGCTCTACGTCACGAACCTCTTCGACCGCGAGAACATCCTGGTGCCGCCCACGCAGTTCAACGAGCTCGGCAACCTCACCAACGACTACATCGTGAGCATCCCGCGGGAGGTGGGAGTGCGGGTGGCGTACATCTTCTGAGCCGGGTAGCCGCCGCGGCGACGGCGCATAATGCGGGACACCGGTTCTGCGGGAGTCCCTGACATGATGCTGCGCGGATTGGCGTTCACGGCACTCGCCCTGTACTTCGCCCGGCCGGCGCTCGCACTCGAGCAGACCACGGCGCCCGCTCTCTGCGATCAGCCGCAGCACCGCCAGCTCGATTTCTGGCTCGGCGACTGGCAGGTGTTCGACGGCAAACAGCTGGTCGCCTACGACCGCGTCGAGAAAAGCTACGAAGGCTGCGTGGTCGAGGAGCGTCTCACCTTCCTCACGGACATGTACCGCCGTCCCGGGGTTCGGGCGCGCCTCGCCGGCGTCGGCATCAATCGCTTCGACGGTGAGAGCTGGCTGCAGATGTGGGCGGACAACCAGTGGGGAGCGATCGTGCTGCGCGGGGCGCCGAATGCGGCCGGGGACATGGAGTTTCTGACGGTGACGCCGTCCCGGCACCGGGACGTGAAGCTCGTCTATCACATGCACGTCGACGGCACGCTCGAGATCCTGCAGTACGTGGCGCCCGCCGGCAGCGGCAAGTGGACCCAGTACGGCGACCTCCTCTACCGCCGTAACCGCTGAGATGGCCGTCAGCGTCAGCGAGCACGTCTGGATCCCTTTGAGCGACGGTTGCCGGCTCGGCGCGCGGCTCTGGCTTCCCGAAGACGCGGCGCGCGCCCCGGTCCCTGCCATCCTCGAGTACATCCCGTACCGCAAGCGCGACGGCACCCGGGGGCGCGATGACCCGATGCACGGGTATTTCGCCGCGCACGGCTACGCCGCGGTGCGCGTCGACATGCGCGGCTCGGGGGAGTCCGACGGTCAGCTCGCGGATGAATACCTGAGACAGGAGCAGGACGATGCGCTCGAGGTCATCGCCTGGATCGCGCGGCAACCCTGGTGCTCCGGCAGGGTCGGGATGCAGGGCAAGTCCTGGGGCGGCTTCAATGCGCTGCAGGTCGCGGCGCGGCGCCCAGCGGCGCTGAAGGCGATCATCACCACCTTCTCCACCGACAACCGCTACACCGACGACATCCACTACATGGGCGGATGCCTGCTCAACGACAACCTCTGGTGGGGCAGCATCATGCTCGCCTACCAGAGCCGTCCGCTCGATCCGCTCATCGTCGGGGAGAGTTGGCGGGCACGCTGGCTCGAGCGTATCGAGACGCTGCCGTTCTTTCCGGGGCTGTGGCTCGAGCACCAGCGCTACGATGCCTACTGGAAGCACGGCTCGGTGTGCGAGGACTTCGCCGCGATCGAGTGCCCGGTGCTGGCGATCGGCGGCTGGACGGATGCCTACACCAACGCGGTGCCGCGGCTGCTGGCCGGCCTCAAGGTGCCGCGCCTCGGTATCATCGGCCCCTGGGGCCATCTCTACCCGCACGACGGCGTGCCCGGACCGGCCATCGGCTACCTCCAGGAGGCGGTGCGCTGGTGGGACACGTGGCTGAAGGACCGCGACACCGGGATGCTCGAGGAGCCGATGTTGCGGGCCTATCTCGAGGATCCGGTACCCCCCGACGGCACGCGCACCTTCACCCCCGGGCGCTGGGTGGGCGAGCGCACCTGGCCCTCCCCCGACATCCAGCCGCTGCGTCTGCATCTGCACGCGGGTGGCGGCCTCGGCGAGGCGCACCCCGCCGATGCCGTGCTCACCATCCGCTCGCCGCAGAGCCATGGCAAGGCCGCGGGCGAGTGGATGGGCGTCGGCTGTCCGGGGGAGCAGCCGACCGATCAGCGGCTCGATGATGGCGGCGCGCTCGTGTTCGACAGCGCGATCCTCGATCACGAGCTGGAGGTCCTCGGCGCGCCGGTGCTGCACTTGAGGATCGCCGCCGATCGGTCCGTGGCGCAGCTGGCCGTGCGGCTCGGCGACCTCGCCCCGGACGGCGCGGTGACGCGCATGAGCTACCAGGTCCTCAATCTCACGCACCGCGACAGCCATGAGCACCCGAGCGCCCTCGAGCCCGGCCGTTACTACGACGTGGCGGTGACGCTCAATGCCTGCGGCCACCGCTTCCTCCCCGGCCACCGGCTGCGGCTCGCCATCGCGAGCGCGTACTGGCCGATCGTGTGGCCCGCGCCCAGCGCCGCGACGCTCTCGATCCGCGCGCGCGAGAGCGCACTCGAGCTCCCGGTGCGCCACGGGAGCGAGGCGCGCGCGGTGAGCTTCCCGCCGCCCGCCCACGGTCCGCGCACGCCCGTCACGGTAGTCGACCCGGGGAGCGTGCGCCGCTCTACGACCCAGGATCACGTCACCGGGGAAACGACCTACGTCACGGAAGGCATCGGCGGCGTGTTCGGCGAAGGGATCCTGCGCTTCGATGCCGTGGACGTCACCATCGCGCACAGCCTGAAGCGCGAGCTCACCATCCGCGACGACGAGCCGCTCTCGGCGCGCTACCGGCTGACGCAGTCCTACGAAATGGGGCGCGAGGGCTGGCGCACCCGCATCGACACCAGGGCCGAGATGCACAGCGACGCCGGCCACTTCCACCTCACCGCGACCCTCACCGCACGCTTCAACGGCGAGCACGTGGCCGGGCGGCAGTGGGAGCTCACGGTACCGCGCGATCTCATATGAGTGCGCCGGACGCGCCGCCGCACGGGCAGCTGTTCGGCCAGCCGCGCGGGCTCGCGACGCTCTTTCTCACCGAGATGTGGGAGCGCTTCTCGTACTACGGGATGCGCGCCATCCTCATTCTCTACGCGGTAGCCGCGGTTCGCGACGGCGGCTTCGGGCTCGACGACCGCGTCGCGAGCGCGATCTACGGCCTGTACATCGCGGCCACCTACGTGTTCGCGCTCTTCGGCGGCTGGATGGCCGATCGCCTCCTCGGCGCCCAGCGCGCGGTGATCGGCGGCGGCATCCTCATCATGATCGGCAACGCGCTGCTGGCCGTCGGGCGCCCGCAGACCTTCTTCCTCGGCCTCCTGGTGATCGTGCTCGGCGTGGGATTGCTCAAACCCAACATCAGCGTGATGGTGGGCCAGCTCTATCCCGAGGGCGGCGCGCGGCGCGACGCCGGGTTCTCCATTTTCTACGTCGGCATCAGCGTCGGAGCGCTCCTCGGGTCGCTCCTGGTGCCGCTCACCGCCGCGCACTTCGGCTGGCGCTTTGGGTTCGCCCTGCCGGTGCTCGGGATGCTCTTCGGTCTCACGCAGTTCCTGCTGACGCGCCGCTCGCTCGGTGCGCGCGGTCACAACACGCTCGAGCGGTCCTGGCGCGCGTGGCTCCCGGTGGTGGTGCTGGTCGGGGCGGTCGCGGCGCTCGCCGCGCTCGCGCTCACGGGCGCCCTCATCATCGACCCGGTGACGCTCGCCACGGCGGCCTCCTGGGTCATCGGCCTGTTCGCGCTCTTCTACTTCGTCTATCTCATCGGCTTCGCGGGACTCGCTCAGGCAGAGCGGCGCCGCGTGTACGTCATGGCGGCGCTGTTCGCCGCCTACGCGATCTTCTTCGCCGGCTTCGAGCAGGGCGGCGCCTCGCTCAATCTGTTCGCCGAACGCTATACCGACCGCCGCATCCTCGGGTGGGAGATGCCGGCCGGGGTGCTGCAGGGCGCGACCGCCTTCTACACCATCCTCTTTGCACCGGCGTTCGCGGCGCTGTGGCTTGCCTTAGGCAAACGCGGCCGGGATTTCGCGCCTTCGGCCAAGTTCGCCGCGGGGCTCGTGCTGCTCGCCGCGGGGTACCTGGTCCTCTATGCCGCCTCGGGCTACGTGCTCGCGGGCGTGAAGGTCCTGCCGACCTGGCTGCTCGGCGCCTACTTCCTGCAGGAGTGCGGCGATCTGTGCCTGTCCCCGGTCGGCCTGTCGTCGATGACCAAGCTCGCGCCGCCGCGCTTCGCGGGTCAGGTGATGGGCGTGTGGTTCCTGGCTCTCGCTCTGGGCAACAACATGGCCGGCCAGCTCTCGGGCGAGTACGACGCACACGATCTGCACTCGCTCCCGGCGCTGTTCCTCAAGATCGCCTGCGGTGCGCTCGGCGCGGCCGCCGTCATGGCGCTGCTCACGCCGGCCATGAAACGGCTGATGGGCGGGGTGCGGTGAGGTGAGCGGCTCGCGCTCAGCGCCCGTTGGCCGAAGTCCTCAGCCGCCCGGCGAGCCGCGCCGCCACCCAGGCATGAAAGTGGTGAGTCGCGGTGTCCATTGCCGCTGAGAATACCCCTCCCGCGTAGCCCGGTGAGGCCCGTCCGAGCTGCAGCTGCCCGACCGCGGCCAGGTCCTGCTCGAACACCAGCCGCCAGGCCGAGAGCGTCGCCGCGCGGCAGGCGCGATAGGCGTCCTCGCTCGCGCCGTCCCCCACGTAGAAGATGCGCAGCTCCTCCCGTGTACGATCGGGTGCTTCCGGCGTGAGCAGGATCGCGAAGGCATGGTCGGCCTGGAAGCCGAGCAGCACGTTCGGATAGAGCGTCGGATATTCGGCGACGTGCATGCGGTTCGCGGGCCAGCCCGCGAGACGCGGCAAGTGCGCCCCCGCGATATCGCTGCCGCGGTAGGCGAGCGAGCCCTGACCGGAGAAGCTGTCGCTCAGGAAACAGTAGTGATCCTCGAGGCGCGAGTAGCTGTTGAGCTCGGGGTGCACCCACGGCAGGTGGTACGCCTCGCAGTAGTTCTCGACCGCGAGCTTCCAGTTGCAGGGCGCAACGAGCGTCAGGCGCGCGTCGGTGACGCCGGCGGCGAGCTGCGTCCAGCCGTCCGGCCGCAGCAGCTCTTCCGCGCGGTGGCGCAGCTGCGCGGCGTGCTGATCGAAATCCGGGCCGTCGCCGCTCAGGTTGACGAACAGGATTCCCATGAAGACGGCGCTGCGCACGGCTTTGAGCCCGTGTGCCGCGTTGTCGAAGCCGCTCGCATGGTGCTGCTCGACACCGCCCAGGTGCGGCGTGGCCTTGAGCTCCCCGCGGGTCGAATACGCCCAGCAGTGATAACGGCAGGTGATGAGACCCTTGACCTCGGTCGGCTCGGAGACGAGGCGCATACCGCGGTGACTGCAGACGTTGTGGAACACGCGCAGCGTGCCGTGCCGGTCGCGCACTACGAGCAGCGGCACCCCCATGAAGTCGATCGGCTGCGCGAACGGGCGCTCGGGAATCGAGTCGGTAAAGGCAATCGCGGCCCAGGTGGGCGCAATGACCGCGTCGCGCTCGAGCTCGAAGCACGCGGCGCTGGTGTAGGTGGCATTCGGCAGTCCCGTAGCCTCGGCGATCGGACGCTGCACCTGCGCGAGCTGCTCGAGTGTCGGTTCCATAGGTTGCGGCGCAGCGTATCACCTTCCGGGAACGCCCTCGGGGCCCGCCGGCCGGGCGTGTCCGGGACCTGAGCGCAGCGCCTAATAAATTCCGACGCGCGACTAAGAAAGGTCGAGTCCGCGGATGCTGCGGCGCCGGAAGATAGACGCATGAAGCGCCAGGTGCGAGCGCTGGTCATTGGTGGCGGCGTCGTCGGCTGCAGCGTTCTCTATCATCTCGCCAAGCTCGGCTGGCGGGACGTGGCGCTCGTCGAGCGCCGCGAGCTCACCGCCGGCTCCTCCTGGCACGCCGCGGGTGCCTTTCACGCGCTCAACTCAGACCCTGCGATGTCGCGCCTGCAGGCCTATACCGTGGCCCTCTATCCCGAGCTCGAGAGGCTCTCCGGCCAGGACGTGGGCCTGCACTACCCCGGTGGACTCAATGTGGCCGCGACGAGTGAGCGCTGGGATCTCCTGCGGGCCGATGTCGCGCGGCATAAGACCATGGGCCTCGACACGCGCCTGGTGGGCCCCGCCGAGATCCGCGAGCTCTGTCCCATCATGGACACGACGGGCGTGCTGGGCGCGATCTACGATCCCCTGGAGGGACATCTCGACCCTTCCGGCGCCACTCATGCCTTCGCGCGGGCGGCGCGCCTGCTCGGCGCGCAGATTTATCGTCACACCCGCGTCACCGCGCTCACGCCCACCGGCCGCGGCACCTGGGAAGCGGCCACCGACCAGGGCCCGATCGAGGCCGAGCACGTGGTGAACGCCGCGGGGCTCTGGGCGCGCGAGGTCGGGCACATGGTGGGCGTCGGGCTGCCGCTCGTGCCCATGGAGCACCACTACCTCATCACCGAGGACCTCGCGGAGCTCGCGGGCGCACCGCGCGAGCTCCCGGTGGTGGTCGATCTCGATGGTGAGATGTACATGCGCCAGGAGCGCCGCGGCGTGCTGCTCGGGGTGTACGAGACCCCGGCGAAACCCTGGGCGGTCAACGGCACGCCCTGGGAGTACGGCGACAACGAGCTGCTGCCGCCCGATCTGGAGCGCCTCACGGGCGCCCTGGAAAAGGGCTTCACGCGCTTCCCGACGCTGCACGCAGCCGGGATCCGGCGGATCGTCAACGGACCTTTCACCTTCACGCCCGACGGCAACCCGCTCGTCGGTCCCGTGCCGGGAGTCCCCCACTACTGGGCGGCGTGCGGCGTGATGGCGGGGTTCTGCCAGGGCGGCGGCGTCGGGCTCGCGCTCGCGACCTGGATGGTGCACGGCGAGCCCGAGGGCGATGTGTTCGCACTCGATGTGGCGCGCTTCGGCGAGTACGCCACGAAAGCCTACACGCTCGACAAGGCGCGCGAGTTCTACTCGCGTCGCTTTCGCATCGCCTATCCGAATGAGCACTGGCCCGCGGGGCGCCCTGCAAAAACCTCGGCGCTCCACACCCGCCTCGCCGCCCGCAACGCCGTCCACGGCGTGAGCTACGGCCTCGAGTATCCGCTCTACTTCGCGCCGCGCGGCGAGAAAGCCGAAGAAGTACCGACGCTGCGCCGCTCGAGCGCTTTCGCGGCTGTCGGGACCGAGTGCCGCACGGCGCGCACGCGCGGCGCGGTCATGGACGCCTGCTCCTACAGCCGCTACGAGTTCTCAGGCCCCGCCGCGGCCGAGTGCCTCGACCGGCTGCTCGCAGCGCGGCTGCCGGATGCGGGGCGCGCGCGCCTCACGCCGATGCTAGCCGCCAGCGGCCGCCTCATGGGCGATCTCACGACGCTGCGGCTCGGGCCCGAACGCTTCCTGGTGGTCGGTTCCGGGTACCTGCAGGCGTGGCACCTGCGCTGGTTCCGCGCGCACCTGCCTGCAAGCGGCGTGGTGCTGCGCAATCTCTCCGGCGAATGGGGCGGACTCGCGCTCTTCGGTCCGCGCTCGCGTGAGCTGCTCGCGCGCCTCACCCGGGACGACGTGAGCGCTGCGGCACTGCCTTTCATGGGAGTGCGGCTGATCGACGTCGCGTTCGCCCCGGCGGTCGTCGCCCGCATCTCCTTCACGGGCGAGCTCGGCTTCGAGATCCATGCGCCCCAGGTTTTCCTCGGGGCGATCTATGATCGCCTCATGGCAGAGGCCGATGAGCTCGGTGTGGTCGATGCGGGGATGTACGCGCTCCTGTCGCTGCGGATCGAGAAGGGGTTCGGGATCTGGTCGCGCGAGTTCTCGCGCGATTACACCCCGCTCGAGAGCGGGCTCGCGCGCTTCGTGGCGTACGAGAAGCCCGGCTTCATCGGGCGCGACGCCGCGCTGCGCGACCGTGACACCCCTCCTCGCCGGCGCCTCGTGCTGCTCGAAGTCGACGCCCTCGACGCCGAAGCCAACTACCTCGAGCCCGTCTGGTTGGGCGCTGAGCGGGTCGGCTTCGTGACCTCGGCGGCCTACGGCCATAGCTCGGGGCGCAGCTTCGCGCTGGGTTACGTCGCAAGCGCCGCCGCCCGCCCTGCCACCGCGCTCGAAGTGACCATCGTCGGTGAGCGCCGCGCCTGCCGCGTGCTCGGCGAAGCGGCGGTCGATCCGAGCGGTGCCCGCATGAGAAGCGGATGACTGAAGCCCGCGAAGGCGACAAGCGCCGCCGCCGCGCACCTAAGGTGCGCGCGACTCACCCGGCGGCCGCCCCCTTCATCACCCGCGCGATTCCGCCCTACGAGATGCTGGGCGAGGAGGCGCTCACCACGATCGAGGAGCATGCCGACCGGATCCTCGAGGAAATCGGGCTCGAGATCCGCGGCGACCCGGACGCCATCGCGCTGTGGCGCGCGGCGGGCGCCACGATCGAGAACGACTGCCGGGTGCGGGTGCCGCAGGGGCTCGCGCGTGCGCTCGTGCGCCGCACGGCACCGGGATCCTTCACGCAGCACGCACGCAATCCCGCCCGCAGCGTCACCATCGGCGGCCGCTCGACGGTCTTCGCGCCCGCCTATGGCTCGCCCTTCGTGAGCGATACGCAAGGCGGCCGACGCTACGGCACGCTCGCGGATTTTCAGAACTTCGTGCAGCTCGCCTACCTGTCCCCCTGGTTGCATCACTCCGGCGGCACGGTGTGCGAGCCGACCGACGTCCCCGTCAACAAGCGCCACCTCGACATGGTGTACGCCCACATGACGCTCTCCGACAAGCCCTTCATGGGCTCGGTGACGACCGCGGCGCGCGCCGCGGACTCGATCGAGATGTGCCGGGTCCTCTTCGGGCGCGATTTCGTCGACCGGCACTGCGTGATCCTCGGCAACGTCAACGTCAATTCCCCGCTGGTGCTCGACGGCGAGGCCTGCCGTGTGATCCGCACCTACGCCGCCGCCAATCAGGCGCCGGTGTGCGTGCCGTTCATCCTCGGGGGCGCGATGGGGCCCGTGACTACCGCGGGCGGTCTCGCCCAGTGCTTCGCCGAGGCGCTCTTCTGCGTCGCGCTCGGACAGCTCGAGCGCCCCGGGTCGCCGGCGATCCTCGGCAACTTCCTCTCTTCGATGTCGCTGAGAGCGGCGCGCCGACCTTCGGCACCCCGGAGCCGGCGCTCGCCTACTTCGCCATCGGGCAGCTGGCGCGGCGCCTCGGCGTGCCGCTGCGCTGTGGCGGCAACCTGTGCGCCTCCAAGGTCCCCGACGGCCAGGCGGCCACCGAGAGCGCCAACTCGCTCTGGCCCGCACTCCTCGCCGGGGCCAACTTCGTGCTGCACTCGGCCGGCTGGCTCGAGGGCGGGCTCGTCATGTCGTACGAGAAGTTCGTGATGGATCTCGATCAATGCGCGCTCATGCACGTGATCGCCGCCGGCATGGCGCTCGATGACAACAGCTTCGCGCTGGACGCCTTCCGCGAGGTGGGCCCGGGCAAGCATTTCCTCGGCAGCGCCCACACCCTGCGCAACTACGAGACCGCCTTCCTCGACGCCGACCTCGCCGACAACAACTCCTTCGAGCAGTGGCAGGAGGCCGGCTCCCACGACATCCTGTGGCGTGCCACGCAGCGCTGGCGCTCGCTGCTCGCCGCCTACGAGCCGCCGCCAGTCGATGCCGCGATCGATGAGGCGCTGCGCGACTACATCGCACGCCGCAAGGCGTCGATGCCCGATGCGTCCTACTAGCGTTGACAGGCAGGCGCGTCCACGGCATCGTCATTGCCGATGATCGACTCAAGCGCCGCCAGCCGATTCGAAGTGGCCGAGAGGCAGGTGGTGGTGCCGCCCGAGCTCCAGTGCCTGCAGACCACGGATGCCACGCGCTCGCCGTTCGCCTCGCGCTACAGCGCCTACCGCCATCCGCTGCGCTTCTCGACCGAGGACCCGGGGAACCGCTGCGACACCTATTACCTCTCGCCCTGGATGGTCATGGCGGTCGTCGACGTCGCCTCCATTGACCGGTTCGAGAGCCCGCTGCAGGGACAGGACATCGTCGAATTCCACTACCGGCTCTCGGGCGCCATCGAGATCGGCGGCTCCTGGGGGGAATGCCGCATCGCCGAGCCTTCGTGGCTCCTGTGGTTCCAGCCGAACGGCTGCGACGATGCCAGCGAGCGCCTGGGCGCCGCGCAGTTCGGCCGCGAGACCTGGGTGAGCCTCTACTGCGACCGCGCCTGGCTCGACCAGGTGAACGAGCGCGCCGCCACGCGCCTCGAGGCGGCGCTGTCGCTGAGCGAGCGTGCGCCACTCGTCCCCTGCTACCGCACCGGGCCGCACATCGGGGCGACGCAGCCGCTGCTGCGCGAGATCGTGCGCGCCAACCGTGACGATCCCCTGCACTGGCTGTATGCCTGCGCCAAGGCGAACGAGCTCCTGTACGCGACGCTCAGCAACATCGGCATCTTCGCGCCGCCCGATGCCGGCCGCTTGAAGCTCACCGCCCGCGACCGCCGCCAGCTGCACGCCGTGCGCGACGCGCTGGCCGCGGATTTCGTCGCCCCGCCGCGCCTGCCGGTGCTCGCGCGCCGTGCCGGCATGAATTCCTCCAAGCTCTGCAGCGGCTTCCATCAGCTCTTCGGCGAGACCACGGCCGAGTTCGTGCGCCGCCAGCGTCTCGAGTTCGCGCGCGAGCTGCTGCGCGCCACGGACCTGCAGGTGCAGCAGATCGCCCGCCGTGCCGGCTATGCGCATCACGGCAGCTTCACCGCCGCCTTCACGCGCCAATTCGGCTACTCACCGAAGAAGGTCGCGCGCCAGGCCTCCTCGAGCTGACCGCCGCCCGCCCGCGGCGGCGGGTGATCGGCGCCAATGGGGTGGGGTGATCTGATGGGACGGCCTTCCCCGTCACGACAGTATCTGGAGAGATACCTGCGGACGGGGGACCTGATGAGCATTCCGGCGAACGGTTGGACGGTCAAGGACGGCACGAGCTCGAGACCCTGCGCGTGCGGGTCGTGGATACAGCACTGGATGGCCTTTTCCGGGCAGTTCTGGCCACCCAGGTGCTCCGTTGCCGGCTGCTCCAACGCCCCGAGTGTCGGTGGGCACGTGGTGCATCAAGGGGGGCTGGGCGACGGCATCGTGCCGCTATGCGCCTCCTGCAGCCGCCTGCCCGGCCCCTTCGTGCTCAAGGCGGGTATCTCGATCGCGAGCGCCAACAAACCCGACACCTGCGAGCGGGTGAGCCGCGCGGAACTGCGGATGGTCTAGCGCACGGCCCGACGCCGTGCGCTATCCCCGGCCTCAATGCGGCGGTCCGTGACCGCCGCCGTCCTGGCGAGCCTGGACCTCGCCTTTGATCCCGACGTGGGTGCTGACCTTCACCACCACAAGATGCTTTTCGCTCCCCCGCACGGCGTTGGAGGCATAGAAGAGCCGGATCTTGTTGTAGCCCACGTTCCCGCGGCTTCCTACGTAAGGTACGACGGCCTCGAGCCGCCGGGTCCGCGAGTCGGAAAGGCTCTCGGCCGCACTGTCAATGACCTTCTTATAGCGCGATCGGTTGGCTGCCTTCCATGGCGGCAGGCCCTTGATCCCTTTCACCTCCTGGGAGCCCAGAGGAATGAAGTTGACCCCCTGCCAGCCATCCGCAAGGTATCCCGAGGGGAAGTCGATCGTGAAGTGCGCGAGCTGCGGAGTGCCGTCGGGTCCGCGCAGGTAGCGCGGGGTCAATGAGAACTCGGGTTGGCGACCCACGGGCGTCCTGAGCGAGTGGGCAGCCCCGGGCCCCCAGCTGTCGTTGAGCGTCACTCTCGTATTCATCCAGCGCTTCACAATGTTCCTCCTTCGGCGGATGTGGTTGAAACCTTCAGACCGCCGTTGCGGCTCGGCCGGCCGGGGCCGAGCGCAACGACGGACACCTGAAACGCGCCCCACAAGGCAGGATCCGCGGCTCTCTCTCGAGACACGACCGATCGCATGGCGGCGGCGAGCGCCGCGGGTGCGCTCATCGAGTCGCGCAGCAGGTGCCGGTAGAACTCTGTCATGAGCGTGGCATCAATCTCATCCGACACCGGCCAGAGTGAGCCGACGACTGCTCGAGCTCCACGCGCCAGCACGGTGGAGCCGATCCCAACGAGTCCCTCGCTCGCCACTTGCCTTGCCGAGTGCCGTAGTCGCAGCGCTGAACACGGCTACCTCCGCGTGCAGCTCTGCAGCGCGAAATCCGGTACCCGGACCGCACCATCAACGAGGTTACCACTCGCATCGTACGAACCGAGCACGAGGGCCGATAGCTCCGGAACCCGCGTGTCCACGCGTCCCGTGTGTCGGCGATGTGGATGAAGCGGTATCTGCGACAGATCGACTCGAGAGAAACCTGTCGCGCGTCGCGTCGAGCCCGATCAGCTCATCGACCTCCGACGGCGGGAACTCGCGCCGAATCGTGGCGGCCTCCTCGGCGGTGTAGGCGAGGCGGCGGTAGCCGCGGAGTCCGCCGATCGAGCCGCGCCGGGGCTCTGCGCCGCGGCCATCTTCGGAACCGCCGCAAGCCGCGGGTCGTCTGCCTGGTAGACAGGATCGGCCACGAGCAGCAAGGCACGCTTGCCCCGGTGGACGCCGCGACGTGCCTGTTCGATGTCCAGCATCCACGCGGCCGGGGTCAGTGCGACGTCATGGTGCAGCACTACGAATGACTCAGAGTTCCCGGTCAGCCGAGCGCTGCAAACGGAATGTAGTCGAGGGCGCCGTCCGGCACGATGATCCATTGCTTGCTTCCGGTGAGCCACGGCTCGAGCGGCTTGATGACGAGCTCGGACAGCCGGGCCGCGTCGGCAAGACGCTGCTCCACGGGTCGATCGACTAGTCGAGTGAGGGAGTCATGCAAGGCGCCGGCCTGCTCCGCGATCGAGCGCCGGAGCAGCCAGCCGCACCCAGTGAATCCCCCCCGGCAGCACGACCCACGCGTACGGATGACTCCGACCCGAGCCAGATACGAGACGAGTGCGCTGTCTGTGCCGGCACGGACGGAACGATGCCGCGTCTGCCGCCCGCCGTCGGCTCGCCGGGATGGGAAGCGCGCTTGGCGATCGCGGTGTTGACGGCGTCCGCCTGCCGCTTGAGCTCCGCGATGTCGCTCAGCAGATGCCTGGCGCGCGGGTTGCTGCGCGGCGAAGGATCCGTCAGGTAATCCAGCGCGAAGCGGCGCTCCGCGAGCTCTCGATAGATCGCTCTCGCGCCGACGCAACTCTGGCGCGAGCTCCCGGCGTAGCGCTGGTGAGTACTCCTGGGCCGCCACATCCGCGAAGGAGCGCGCGCGCGAGGAGTCCGCAGCCGCGAAGGCCCGGGCCGCGAGGGCAGCCGCCTGCTGCCGGACGCCGGACAGCGACGGCCGCGTCGTACTTCGCCGCGCAGCAGCTCGATCTTGAGGTCGTAGGCCGCGCGCAGGGGTGCTTGCAGCTGCACGCGAAAGATCGGGGTTCACGCTCTGCATCCGCACGGCATCTCCCTGCGCCAGCGCCCGCTCCACCGCGGCCAAGGCCTCTCGGTGCGTGCCCGCGAGCGCGCAAGGTTCTCGCGAGCTCGAGATTCGTCGCAAACTCCTGGGTGACGCTGCTCAGCGCGTGGAAGGCTTGCAGGGCTCGTCCAAGATCGCTGAGCGCGTCTTGACTTCGACCCATGCTGCGCAGGATGACGGCACGCTGCACCCGCGCGTTCGCCAGAATGAGCGGATCGCCCCGAGGACCCTTTCTCAGGACTTCATCGAGCAGCGACTTCGCCTCCTCCGAGGTGGCCGCTCGAAGCCGTATGTGCGTCGCGAGCTGAACCCGGATGCCCTCTGAGGCCAGTGGATCAACCGCCAGCGTCAGGGCCTCGCGATCGTAGCCGATGGCTTCCTCCAGCGCTTCCCTCTTCGGCATCGACGCTGCGCGAGCGCGCGCAAGGTGTCCATGCGGCCGCGTCCGTCCAGTGCGACGGTGCGTATGCTGAGAGAGCGCTCGAGAAAGTCGCGTGCGCGCTCGGGATCGCCGAGCGCGCGGTAGTTCACGCCGATTCCATAGAGGCAGTACGCCGCGTCGCGTGTCGACTGAGTCTGTTCCGCGAAGGCCAGCGCGCTGTCGTAGATGCGCAGTGACTCGTCATAGTTGCCCAGAGCGTAGTCGAGAAGTGCCGTGTTGGTGACGACGCCTAGGTAGAATCGCGGATAGGGTTGCGGCCCGATGTCCGCAAGCGCGCGCTCGAACCCGTCGCGAGCTGCCGACAGTCGTCCGAGCCCCCAGAGGCACAGCGCCCGGTTCTGCCAGGCCACGCGCGCTCCGCAGGCTTCGTGGATCGATCGCGAACTCGCCGACTGGCAGCGGCAGACGACTTGATGCATTGCGGATAGCGCCCCTCGTAAAGGTATGTCAGCCCTACGTTCTGCAGCTGCAACGCCGCGTCGTAGAGTTCGCCTCGCTGCGCGTGGAAGCGACTCAGGCGCTGCAGGACAGTCGCGTGCCTCGCTCGAGGAGTCCGCGCAGACTTGTCGACGGAGTCGGCCGGTCCAATCTGCAGCCAGGCCGTCCGCCATGAGCGCCTCGGCCCGCGCGTGTCGATACGGATCGACGGGGCCCAGCGTGGCTGCAGCCGTGCTTTGCCCAGTCCGCTGTCTTGGCCCAGTCCTGAGAGATCGAAGTAGTTGAGCCCGGCGAGCGCCAGCTCGGTCTCGCCCCGCAGCTGCCGATCAGCGGTCGCTGTAATGCGCGCTCAGCCGCTGCGTAGCCCTCCGCCGCGCGCAGAATACGTCATCGCGGGCGCTTCGGCCTGCCGAAGTGGCGTGGCCACGTCGAGATGTCCTGCCCTGCGGCATAGCTGGCATCCGCCGCCGCGAGACTCTTGAAGACCGCAACGCACTCGGGTCGAGCGAGTCGAGCCGAGGTCGAACACCCGAATGGCCGCGCGTACCCGTCGCTTGGGCGGCTCCTTGCCGGTTACGCGCACCGTCATCCCGGCCTCCGGGCGCTGTGACAACGGCGCGGCGTGTCCCGGTGCGGCGCTCGGGATGATCGACGCGGACGATCAGGCGTCCGCCGGAGTCCAGAACCTCCACGCTCGCATCGTTGTCGTGCTCCGCGACCTCGATAAGGTAAGTGCGGCCCGGAGTCAGGGCGAAATTCGCACTTATCGGATCCGTCCCCTGGGTGATGAGGGGTCCCGCCGCAAACGCGGGGTGGGCCAGAGCGTCGGCGCAGGACGCCCTTGCTGACACCGGAGTCAGCATCCCGAGGATGGGCACAACAACAAGCAACCCCCTGGCGCCGAAGCGAAAGCTTGACGCCAGCCGCCAGGCGCCGCCGCCACGGCTTATACTGCTGCCATGACTGCCGTTGAGGGACAAGCAGCCCATCTCGGTATTCTCCCTGCGCCGACCGACGTCGCCGTGCCGGTGTCAGACCCGGTTTCCCAGCTGGCGGCAGTCTATCGCGACTTCCCGGGGCTGCGCGCCCTGATCCTGCAACGCGTTCGCGACCCCGATGTTGCGGCGGACATTCTGCAGGATGCGGCCGTCACCACGCTGGAGAAACTGCGCACCGGCGCGATCGCCCACCCCGAAAATCTCGGCGGTTATCTCTACCGCGTGGCGCTCAACCACCTGCGCAATCATCGCCGCAAGGATCGCACCTCGGTCTCGAGTGCCGAAGGTCTCGAGGACCTCGCCGATGCCGACGATGATACCGATTGCGAGCGCGTCGGCCGCTCGCAGTGGTGCGTCGCGGTGCGCCAGCTCCTCGATGAAATGCCGGGAGTCCGCGACCGCGATATCCTGGCGCGCTTTTATCTCGGCGATGAGGACAAGGGGCAGATCTGCCGGGAGCTCGGCCTCTCGCAGCAGCACTTCAATCGCGTCATCTTTCGCGCCCGCAACCGCTTCAAGACGATCCTCGAGCGGCGCGGCTACGGCAAGGGCGACCTGCTCCCGGTGCTGATCGCGGCGCTCTGGGCGCTGGAGTACTTCCGATGACGGACCTCACGCACGACGCCGACGAGATCCGCGACTACCTCGTCGGACGATTGTCCGAGCACGAGCGGCTCGTGTTTCAGGATCGCGTCGCGCGCGATCCGACACTCGCCCGCGAGCTCGAGAGTTCGCTGAGGCTCCGCGAAGGACTGCGCCAGCTCAAAGGAGAGGGTTACTTCGTAATGCGGGACCCCGGATACCGCTCGGCCACCGCGGTACGCCTGACACGCTGGCTGCCGCTCGCCGCCGCGGCGGTCGTGGCCGCCCTGTGCGTCGGCGCGTGGTGGGAGCTCAGAACCCCGAACTCCGTGCTGACCGCATCCGGTGAAGGGTCACCTTCAGCACAGTGGACGTTCATCTCGACACGCGGCGATGAGGTCCCGCGGCTCGAGCTGCCAGCGGGCGGCCTCATCGAGTTCCGCGTCGCGCCCGAAACGGCCGCCGCTGGAACCTACCGCGTCACGTTGATGCGGGGTCAGGCGCCGGCCGTGAACACCCTCGGCACGATCGAGGGGCGCATCGGCCCAGACCACTACGTCCACGCCTACACGAGCGCGGCGAGGCTCGCTCCGGGAGACTACCGGTTGCAGATCGAGACCGAGGGCGGCACCCTGCCGCCGCTCGCATTTGCTTTCCGGCTCACCGCCGCTTCAGGCGCGACTGCGCCTTAGTCCGAGCGCGGCGCGCCCGGCGCGCGAGCGCCTGGGTCCAGAAGGGACGCTCCACCTCGACGGCGATCACGCCGGGAATCTCCCGCAGCTCCGGCAACGCGCCGACCTGGGCTGAGCCCGTCAATACCCCGATGTCGTTCAACGTGGAGGTCGGCTCGAAGCCGAGCGCCCGACAGGCTGCGGCCACCTCGCACAGACAATCACGCAGGTCATCCGCCACCGCGACGGCCACGTTGACCCGCTCGTGCTGGTAGCTGCCGCTCATGGCGCGCATACCATGCGCACGCCCGCCAGGCTCCGCCGCGCCGGCAACGGGCGTGCGGTCTTCAGCAGCAGCGCTCTGAGCGTCGCGCCGCGTGCGTGCGGACTCGCCTCCGCGATGAGTGCCGCGACTCCGGCAACGAACGGCGCCGCGATGCTCGTGCCGCTCGCGACCTGGTAGAGCGTGGGGCGCGGTGCCGCTGACAGGACCGCCGTTCCGGGCGCCGCCACGTCCATGCCGCCGGCGGCCGCGTCCGGACCGCCGTTCGAGAACGAGGCGAGCGCGAGGCTCTGGTTCAGCGCACCGACGCCGAGCACCGAGGGGCAGTTCGCCGGGTGCTCGACCGGCGCCACCGTATCCGGCCGCTGACTGGCGTTGCCCGCGGGCGCGACCAGGAGACTGCCCGCCGCCAGGGCTCGTGCGGCGATGCGCTCGAAGACCCGCGAGTAGCCCACGCCCTCGCTCGCCGGAGTGCCGAGCGAGATGGAGATCACGGCGCAGCCGCTGCGGACCGCCCAGTCGATGCCGGCCAGCACGTTGCCGTCCGTGCCGTTGGCCTCATCGTCGAGAACCTTGGCGACATACAGCTCCGCCTCGGGAGCGACGCCGTAGCGGGCGGCCCGGCGCGGACGCTCGGGTCCGACCGCAATCCCGGCGCAGCAGGTGCCGTGACCGTTGCGGTCATGGACCGGGAGCCCCGCCACGAACGAGCGCGAGCGCACCGCGCCGTGCGAGAAATCCGGGTGCTGCAGGTCGAGGCCGGTGTCGAGGATCGCCAGCCGGACCCCCCGGCCGCGGTAGGGGGAATCGAGTACGCCGCTTGCCTGCAATCCCCAGGTCGCGGACCGCGTGTCCCGCAGCGGCCGCCTCGCGCTCGCGCTCAGGGCGCCGTGGGCCGCGGTCGAGCGGATGAGGCGCTCGGGCTCGACCAGCAGGCCATACGCCTCCGCAAACCGGTGTAGCGCACGCGTCTGGTCGGCATCGCCATAGACCAGCGCAGCGTCGAGGCGGTCGAACAGGACCGGGTACACACCCATGGCATTGCGCAACCGGCGGGGCCAGGTACGGCCGGTCCCTGGCGGAAACAGCACCAGGGAACCGCCGGTCGGTGGGGAGCGGGCTGCCAGTGGCATGGATTCCGTCGTCATCTCAGTTGTTACCTGTCCGTGACGGCCGGGCAGTCTCATCCCTCACCCTGCGCTGAGATCGCGCCGCCCCTCGCGACAGATATCACATGCGGCGGGCGTCTTTAAGGGAAACGCCTCCCGGCGGTTGTCCGCTGACGGACCGCATACAGACACCCGCCCCCGCCGCGCCACTCCCTCCCGGTCCCAGGCACCCGTGCCTGTAGAATCCCGTGCATGCCTCCCGGCATGCATTACTTTCCGCTCGCCGCCCCCGCGCTCTTCGGGCTCGCGATCCTCTTCGTGCTGCTCGCCGGCTTCGTCGCCTCGCGGCTCCTCACCTTCGCCTCCGCGAGCATGGGGCTCGCGCCGCGCACCATGATCGGCGTACTGCTGCTGTCGTTCCTCGGCAGCTATATCAACATCCCGATCGCCGCTCTCCCCGAGCGGCACGTGATGGGTGCCGCGGTCGTCACCTATTTCGGCATGCCCTACGTCGTGCCGGTGATGCACGCCGCGCCGACCACCATCCTGGCGGTGAACGTGGGCGGGGCGATCATCCCGACGGTGCTGTCGCTCTATCTGATGATACGCAACCAGCTCTTCGGACTCGCCGCCGTGGGAACGGCGGTCGTCGCCCTCGCCTGCCATCTGCTCGCCCGGCCCGAGCCCGGCATCGGCATCGCCGAGCCGATCTTCGTCCCCACCGTGGTGACCGCGGTCATCGCGCTGGTCCTCTCGAGGCGCCACGCCGGTGCGCTCGCCTACATCTGCGGGAGTTTCGGTGTGCTGATCGGCGCCGATCTGATGAACCTCGGCCGCATTCGCGGTCTCGGTGCGCCGATCGCCTCGATCGGCGGTGCCGGGACCTTCGACGGCATCTTCGTGATCGGCCTGCTGTCGGTGGTCTACGCCGGCTGGTTCGCCGGCGGGACCCGCAGCCGCGCCGCGCGGCCTTCGTGAGCCCTCCATGAGCAGACCGAAGCTCTTCGAGCCCTTTCGCATCGGGTCGCTGACACTCGCGAACCGCATCGTCATCGCGCCGATGTGCCAGTACTCGGCGGTCGAGGGCTGCATGACGGACTGGCACGTGATCCATCTCGGACATCTCGCCCTCTCGGGCGCGGCGCTCCTCACCATCGAGGCTACGGCGGTCGAGCCCGCCGGACGGATCACCTATGCCGACGTCGGGCTCTACGACGCGGCGACCGAGGCGGCGATTGCGCGCGTCCTCGAGAGCGTGCGCCGGTACTCGGGAATACCGGTCGCGATCCAGCTCGCCCACGCCGGCCGCAAGGCCTCGACCGAGGTCCCCTGGAAGGGTGGCGCACAGATCCCGCCCTCGGCCACCCACGGCTGGCAGACACTCGCCCCCTCGGCGGTGCCCTTCGCGGCGGGTCAAAGCACGCCCCATGCGCTCGAGCGCGCGGACCTCGAGCGCATTCGCGAGGCGTTTGTGGCGGCCGCGCTGCGCGCGGCGCGGCTCGGCATCGATGCCGTACAGCTGCACAGCGCCCACGGCTACCTGCTGCACCAGTTCCTCTCCCCGCTCTCCAATCGCCGCGAGGACGAGTACGGCGGCAGCCTCGAGAACCGCATGCGCTTTCCGCTCGAGGTGTTCGAGGCCGTGCGCCGCGCCTTGCCGGCGGAGAACCCCGTCGCGGTGCGCGTCTCCGGCACCGACTGGGTGGAGGGCGGGTGGGACATCGCGCAGACGATCGCCTACGCGCGCGCGCTCGAGGCGCGCGGCTGTGCGGTCATCCACGTCTCGAGTGGCGGGCTCGATCCGCGGCAGAACATTCCGGCGGGACCCAGCTACCAGGTCCCGCTCGCCCGCGCCGTCAAACAGGCGACGCGGATGCCGGTGGTGGCCGTCGGGCTGATCACCGACTACGAGCAGGCGGAGGCGATCGTGAGCACGGGAGACGCGGACTTCGTCGCGCTCGCGCGCGCCATGCTCTACGACCCGCGCTGGCCGTGGCACGCAGCGGCGCATCTCGGCGCACAGGTGCGGGCGCCCGAGCAATACCTGCGCTCGCAGCCGCAGCAGTACCGCGCGTTGTTCGAGCTCAAGGGCAGCGCCGGGAGCTGACGATGCGGCTCAGCTAGGGATCGCTGCCGATGCCGTGATGGTGGTGCGGCGCGGATCCGCTCAGCGCGGCGATGGGGACGGCCGCCGTCCACAAGCCGCACGCAACCAGCACCGCGCCCAGCACGCGGGCGAGCGCGCCCTCGGGCCGCGGCAGGCGCGTACCGAGAAAACTGAATCCGGCCATCGCCGGCACCGTGCCAAGACCGAAGGCCACCATGGTGGCGGCACCACTCAGCGCCCCGCCCGAGACCGCTGCTGCGAGCAGCACCGAGTACACCAGGCCGCAGGGCAGCCAGCCCCAGAGGAACCCGACCCCAAGCGCGCGCAGGGCGGGCGGTGCCTGCGGCGTACCGCGCGCGAGCGGTGCCAGGCGCCGCCACAGATGCGCGCCCCAGCGCTCCGGCGCGCGCAGCCAGCGCGCCCGTCCGCTGCCGCTCAGGGCGATATCGAGGCCGATCACCGTCACCATGACCGCCGTCGCGAGGCGCAGCACCTCGCTCCAGCGCGAGATCGCGAAGGCGAACCCCGCGGCCGCCCCCAGCGCACCCGCGCAGCCGCCGGCGATGCTGTAGCTGGCGATGCGGCCGAGCTGATAGAGGATGATCCGACCGCGTCCGCCGGGCGCCGTGCCGAGCGCCGTCGCAATGCCGCCGCACATGAGGGCGCAGTGCGAGCTGCCGAGCAGCCCCGCGAGCAAGGCGGTCGCCCAGGTGAGCTCATGCATCGCGCGCGTCCGCAGGCGCCGGAGGCGGCGCACGGTCGTCGTCGAGCAGGATCTGCACTGCTGGGGAATCGAGATCGTCGAACTGGCCCGAGCGCACGGCCCAGAAAAATCCCCAGACCGACAGCACCAGCAGCGCGATCCCAAGGGGGATGAGCAGGTAGATCACGTGCACGGCCGCCCTCCGAGCATCCGCATGGCGTTCAGCACCACGAGGAGCGAGCTCGCGGACATGCCGATCACGGCCATCCACGGCTCGATCCAGCCGCAGGCGGCGAGCGGCACCGCGGTGAGGTTGTAAAGGACCGCCCAGCCGAGATTCTGGCGGATGACCCGCGACAGCCGCCGCGAGGTCTGGAGCGCGCTGACCAGCCCCCCGAGCCCCTCCCCGAGGAGCAGCAGATCGGCATTGACGCGCGCCAGATCCGTGCCGGCGGCGATGGCCACCGAGACATCGGCTGCGGCGAGCACCGGCGCATCGTTCACGCCGTCGCCTACCATGACGACGCGGTGACCGGCGGCGTGCAACGCGCGCACCTGGGCCAGCTTGTCCTCGGCGCTGAGACCGGCGTGCGCGGCGATGCCGCCGAGCGCCGCCGCCGCGGCCCGCACCGGGCCCGCGCGGTCGCCGCTTAAGATCTCGGCCGTGAGGCCGAGCTCGCCGAGCCGCGCGAGCGTCGCGCGAGCGTCGCCGCGCAGGGCGTCGGTCAGGCGGAAGGTGGCGAGCAGCCCGGCGCTGTCGCCGAGTACCACGCTGGTCGCGGCGGCCTCGTCGGCGGGTGCGCTAGCGCCGGCGCCCAGCTCGAGCACGTAGCCGAGCCGCCCGATGCGGTAGCGCACTCCCGCGATCACCCCCTCGACGCCGCTCCCCGGGACCGCGCGCACCGCACTCACCTCGAGCGGCAGCGTCTCTTGCGCGAAGGCGCGCGCCAGCGGGTGCGAGGAATGCGACTCGAGCGCCGCGGCGAGTGCCAGGCAGCGCGCCGTGGACCCACGCTCGCCGAGCGCCGTCACCGACTCGATGTGCGGCTCGCCGCGCGTCAGCGTGCCCGTCTTGTCGAGCACGATGCGGTCGACCGCGGCGAGGCGCTCGAGCGCGCGCCCCCGGGTCACGAGCACCCCCGCGCGCGCGAGCCGCGCGCTCGCGGCGGCGAGCGCCGCCGGCGCGGCGAGCGAGAGCGCACAGGGGCACGTGACGACCAGCACCGCGAGCACCGTGGGGAAAGCCCGGCCCGGATCCGCACGCAGCCAGTAGATCGCCACCGCCGCCGCGAGCAGCAGCACTCCCGCCACGAACCACCCCGCCACGCGGTCGGCGACATCCGCCGCCCGCGGCCGCGAGCTCTGCGCCCGCTCGAGGAGGCGCGAGATGGCCGCGAGGCTCGAGTCCTGGCCGACGCGCGTCACGGTCATCTCGACGGTCCCGGTGAGATTCAGCGTGCCGGCGACGAGGAAGGCCCCGGCGCCGCGCAGCTGCGCGGCGGACTCCCCCGTGAGCAGCGACTCATCGACCTCGGTACACCCGCTCGCGATGTGCCCATCCGCCGCTACGCGCTCGCCCGGCAGCACGCGAACGCGATCGCCCGCCGCGAGCTCATCGGGCGTCACCCGCTCGGCGTGCGCCCCGCTCACCCGCAGCACACTCACCGGCAACAGCCGCGCGAGCGCATCGTGCTTGAGTCCCGCGCGATGGCGCAGCGCCATCTCCACGTAACGGCCGAGCAGCAGAAAGAAGGTGAACATCACCACCGAGTCGTAATACACGGCTCCCCGCCCGCGCAGCGTCGCGACCACGCTCCACGCGTAGGCGGCGCCGATGGAGAGCGCCACCGGCACGTCCATGCCCGGGCGGCCGGCACGCAGGGTCCGCCACGCGGCGCGGAAGAACGGCTGCGCCGAGTAGAGCACCACCGGGGTGGCGACCAGGAGACTCACGAAGCGCAGGAACTGCTCGAGCTCGGGCGCAATGCCCTGCATCAGCCCCGCATACAGCGCGACCGCATAGGTCGTGACCTGCATCATGCCAAGACCCGCCACCCCGAGCCGGGTGAGCGCGGCGCGCCGCTCGGACGTTTCGGCGCCGACCCCACCGACGAAGGACAGCGGCTGCGGCACGAACCCGAGCGCATGGATCGCGGCGAGCAGCTGGCTCAGCGTGGTGCGCCCCGGGTCGTATCGCAGCTCGGCCCGCGCGCTCGCGGGGTTGACGTTCACCTGCCTGACGCCCGCACCACGGGCCAGGCTGTTCTCGATGAGCCACGCGCAGGCCGCGCAGTGCAGCCCCTCGATCTGAACGCTCAGCTCGCACTCCCCGTCGGCACGCAGGTGGGTGTAGCGTCGCAGCGCCGCCTCCCGGTCGAAAGCCGACCAGTCGCGCTGCGCCCCGAGCGCCCGCGGCGCCCGCTGCTCACGGAACTCGTAGTAACGGGCCAGCCCCTGCGACAGGATGAGCTGCGCCGCCGCCGCGCAGCCTGCGCAACACAGCGGACGCGCGATCCCGTCAAGCGATACGCTGAAGTGCGCCCCCGCCGGCAGCGCACTGCCGCAGTGAAAGCAATGCTTGTCGCGGGTGACGGCGTCCACGGCAGCGGCTACTGCGAGGCGTCGGAGTGCTCGAGCACGACGTCCGTGGTGTGGAGTGCGAAGTAGAGACTGACGAAGCTCCCGGCCACGGCGCTCGCCAGCAGGGCGATGATGAACCAGGGCCAGAAATGCCGGTACCAGGGCGCGGCGGCCTGCAGCGTATTCATGGTGAGGGTCCTACGAAACGGCTGTTCTCGCGTACCCGGATGCCCGGGGCTTCGAGCGCGGTCAGCGCGAGGGAGATCGAGTGCACCCCGCGCGCATCCGCCGCGGGCGCATCGAGTCGCGCGGGGATGTTGCTGACGCTGCCGGCAGGCACGGCGATCGGCGCGAGGGGCGCGGCGAGCTCGAGCCCGGGCATACCGCTCACCGCGAGCCTGTAGGTGTGGGGGCGGTCGTCGAGGTTGATGACCTTGAGGCTGTAGGAGTTCTCGATGCGCTCGCCCCGCACCTCGCGATACAGCGAATTGCGGTCGCGGATCACATCCAGGATGAGCGGCACACGCATGAAGAGCGAATAGATGAGCGCGGCCGTGCCGGCAGCGAGCAGCGCGCCATAGACCAGCATGCGCGGCCGCACCAGGTGGGTGGCTTGCCCCTGCACGGCGTGCTCGGTGGTGTAGCGGATGAGCCCGCGCGGGCTGCCCATCTTGTCCATGACGTCATCGCAGGCATCGATACAGGCGCCGCAGGCGATGCAGTCGTACTGCAGACCCTGCCTGATGTCGATGCCGGTCGGACACACCTGCACGCACAGCGTGCAGTCGATGCAGTCGCCAAGTCCCGCCGCCCGCGCCGCGGTGCCACGCCGCCGCGGCCCGCGCGGTTCCCCGCGCTCCGGATCGTAGGAAATGACCAGCGTGTCCTTGTCGAACATGGCGCTCTGGAAGCGCGCGTAGGGACACATGTATTTGCAGACCTGCTCGCGCAGGAACCCCGCATTGCCGTAGGTCGCGAGCCCGTAGAGCACGATCCAGAAGCCCGACCACGGACCGAGCGAGAGCGTCGCGATCCCCGCGCCGAGGCTGCGGATCGGGGTGAAGTAGCCGACGAAGGTGAAGCCGGTCCAGGCGGCAAGCGCGACCCAGAGCAGCTGCTTCAACGTCTTGCGCAGCACTTTCTCCGCCGTCCAGCGGCCGCGGTCGAGCTTCATGCGCCGCGAGCGTGTGCCCTCGGTCCACTGCTCGATCCATACGAAGAGCTCGGTCCACACCGTCTGCGGGCAGGCGTAACCGCACCATAGCCGCCCCGCGAGCGCCGTAAAGAAGAACAGCGACAGCGCGGCGATGATGAGCAGCAGCGCCAGATAGAGGAAATCCTGCGGCCACAAGCGTCAGCGCGAACAGGTGGAACTTGCGCGCCGGAAGATCGAACAGCACCGCCTGGTGAGCGTCCCAGTCGAGCCAGGCGACGCCGTAGAAGAGCCCGAGCAGTACGACGACGGCCGCGCGGCGCAGGCGTGAGAAGCGACCGCTGATCTCGCGCGGATAGATCTTTTCCGCGGCCGCATAGAAGCCGCCGACGCCCGCCGCGGCTGCCGGCACCGGCTTCAGCCGCACGACGCTCACGGCACCCCCGGCGGATCATCGCGTCCGCCGCCGCGTTCGGTGCGGATCAGGTAGACGCTGAGCGCGCTCGCGAGTGCGCCGACTCCCCAGAAAAAGATAAATCCCAGCGCGTAGCCGGCCTCGCGGTCCAGACCCGCGAGCAGGTGCGGTCCGGCATCGCGCAGCAGCGCCGGATCGACCGCGGCGAAGAACAGCAGACTCGCCGCACACGCCGCGAGAAAGGACGGCCAGAGCACGAGCGCGAGGTCGAGGCCGCGCGCGCGCCGCTCTGGCTCAGGCGAAGTGCTCGTGACCATGCACGCTCACTGCGGCTGCGACAGGCTGTAGACGTAGGCCGCCAGCAGCCGGATCTTGTCCTCCCCCAGCCACTGGTGCGCGGGCATCCGGCCGTGCCGGCCCTCCATCAGGGTCTTGCGCAGCGTCGCCTCCGAGCCGCCGTAGAGCCAGATGTCGTCCGTCAGATTCTTCGAGCCGATGGCGGGATTACCCCTGGCGTCGGGCCCGTGACAGGCGGCACAGATCACGAAGCGCGCCTGGCCGGCCGCCACTTTCTCCGGCGGCTCCGGCATGGCCGCTCAAGCTGCGCACGTAGGCGATGACCTCCTCCACGCCCTGCGCGCCGAGCGCCGGCCCGAGCGCCGGCATCACGCCTTCGCGACCGTAGGTGATCGACCGCACGATGTCCTCGGGCGTGCCGCCGTACAGCCAATCGTTGTCGGTGAGGTCCGGAAAGCCCGGCGCCCCGCGTGCGTCCGAGCCGTGGCAGTTGATGCAGGTGTTGGCGAACAGACTGCGTCCGAGGGCGAGCGCCCTGGGGTCCCTGGCGAGGTCGGGGATGCTGCGCCCGGCGAACGCGGCGTACACCGGGGCGTACTGCGCCTGGGCACGGCGCATTTCCTCGCTGTACTGGCGATCTTCGCTCCAGCCAAGCACGCCGCGGATAACCCCGGGGTAGAGCAGCAGGTAGCCGATCGCGAAGACGATCGTGAGGAAAAAGAGGATCAGCCACCAGCGCGGCATGGGATTGTTCCGCTCGCGCAGATCGCCGTCCCAGACGTGCTCCTTGACGGCACCCTCGGCGACCTCGCCCGGCTCGCGCCGCGCCGTCCACCAGATGAGCCAGCCGCAGGCGAGCACGTTGAGGACCGTGACGATCCCGACGATGGCGGTCGTCAGCGTCGACATCAGCGCTCTCCCTCATCGAAGGGCAGCCGGGCGGCGGCGTCGAAGTCCTTGCGGCGACGTCCGCTCCAGGCCCAGATGCACAACGCGACGAAGGCGAGGAACCACACGACCGTCACGACACTGCTCACAACTTCCCAATCCACGCGCATTGCAGGCTCCTCCTCAGCCGCGCGGCCGCGCCAGGCCGAGCGATTGCAGATAGGCGATCAGGGCATCCAGCTCCGTCTTGTCGGCGACCGCCGCCGGTGCCGCGGCGATGTCCGCATCCGTGTACGGCGTGCCGAGCAGGCGCAGCACGCGCAGCTTGCGCTGCAGCAGCGCCCCGTCGATCTTCGCTGCGGCGAGCCACGGAAAGCCCGGCATGTTGGATTCCGGTACGACGTCGCGCGGGTTGTGCAGGTGCATGCGGTGCCAGTCGTCGCTGTAGCGGCCGCCGACCCGGGCGAGATCCGGGCCGGTGCGCTTGGAGCCCCACTGGAAGGGATGGTCGTACTGCGACTCGGCGGCGACCGAGTACGGCCCGTAGCGCTCGGTCTCGCTGCGGAACGGCCGGATCTGCTGCGAGTGACACAGATAGCAGCCCTCGCGCTCGTACACGTCGAAGCCCGCCTGCTCGAGCGGGGTGCGCGGCGTGATGTGCACCGCGCCCTGCTTCGCCGCCGCGCTGGTGGCGAGCGGGATGATCTCGACGAAACCGCCGATGCTGATCACCAGCACGATGAGCACCAGCAGCAGTCCGAGCTTGCGCTCGACGACGTCATGTCTCATGGCTGAGCTCCGCCCGCCGCGGCGGCCGGCAGCAATGCGGGCGGATGTTCCGCTGCGGGCGGCGGCACCGGGACTGCGACCGGGGTCACGCCGCGAATGGTCATCCAGACGTTGTAGGCCATGATCCACATACCGCTGAAGAACAGCGCCCCGCCCAGCAAGCGCACCAGGTAGAAGGGATAGGTCGCCTTGACGCTCTCGATGAAGCTGTAGGTCAGCGAGCCGTCGTCGTTGACCGCCCGCCACATGAGGCCCTGCATCACGCCCGCGATCCACATCGCGGTGATGTACAGCACCACGCCGATCGTCGACGTCCAGAAGTGCACGTCGATGAGCTTCACGCTGTACATCTGCTGGCGGTTGAAGAGCCGCGGGATCAGGTAGTACATCGTGCCGATGGTCATCATCGCGACCCAGCCGAGGGCGCCCGAGTGCACGTGTCCGATCACCCAGTCGGTGTAGTGCGAGAGCGCGTTGACGGTCTTGATCGACATCATCGGACCTTCGAAGGTCGACATGCCGTAGAAGGACAGCGACACGATCATGAACTTCAGGATCGGATCGGTGCGCAGTTTGTCCCACGCGCCCGAGAGCGTCATGATGCCGTTGATCATTCCGCCCCAGGAGGGCGCGAGCAGCAGCAGCGAGAACACCATGCCGATCGACTGCACCCAGTCGGGGAGCGAGGTGTAGTGCAGGTGGTGCGGCCCCGCCCAGATGTACACCGAGATCAGTGCCCAGAAGTGCACTACCGACAGACGGTAGGAGTAGATCGGGCGCTGTGCCTGCTTCGGCACGAAGTAGTACATCATGCCGAGGAAGCCCGCGGTGAGGAAGAATCCCACCGCGTTGTGTCCGTACCACCACTCCATCATGGCATCGATCGAGCCGGCGTAGATCACGTAGGACTTCGTCAGGCTCACCGGGATCGCCAGGTTGTTGAAAACGTGCAGCACGGCGATCGTGATGATGAAGGAGGCGTAGAACCAGTTGGCGACGTAGATGTGCTGCACGCGCCGCCGGGCGATGGTCGCGAAGAACACCACCGCGTAGGCCACCCACACGACGGTGATCAGCAGATCGATCGGCCACTCGAGCTCGGCGTACTCCTTACCCTGCGTGATGCCGAGCGGCAGCGTGATGGCGGCGGCGACGATGACCACCTGCCAGCCCCAGAAGGTGAAGGCGGCGAGCCTGTCGCTGAAGAGCCGCACGTGACAGGTGCGCTGCACGCAGTAGTACGAGGTGGCGAACAGCGCGCAGCCGCCGAAGGCGAAGATCACCGCATTGGTGTGCAGCGGACGCAGGCGGCTGTAGGTGAGCCAGGGGATGTCGAAGTTGAGCGCCGGCCAGTACAGCTGTGCGGCGATCAGCACCCCGACCGCCATGCCGACGATGCCCCAGACCACCGTCATGATGGCAAACTGTCGCACGACCTTGTCGTTATAGGTCTCGGTGAGACTCATGCATTCATCCCTCGTGGCACGCCCGCCGGGCACGGTCGGGCCTTCAGACCAAAGCCCGCGCGCGAGCAGACCACTTTGCCGGGCGGCAACCAATCAGTAGTTGTGCCTAGGTGGGCCGTCGTGCACCCGGGCGGAGGACCGCAAAATGCGTAGCGGTGAGCTTGCGAAACGCGTCGGAGTGAACGTCGAGACGCTGCGCTTCTACGAGCGCGAGGGCCTGTTGCCGCAGCCCGCGCGCACGCGCTCCGGGTATCGTCAATACGAGCAGGGCGACCTCGAGCGGGTACGGCTGATCCGCTCCTGCCAGGAAATCGGCTTCACGCTGCGAGAAGTGAAGGAAGTCCTCGAGCTGCACCGCGTACTGGCATCGGCCGGGCGCGCCGAGCCCCTGAAGCCACGGGCGCAGGCGCGGCTGCTCGCCGCCGCCAACCGCCGCCTGGCGCTGATCGATGAGAAGCTCCGTACGCTCCTCAAGGTGCGTACCGACATGGCGGCGCTGGTCGCAACCCTCGGGGGGCAGGGAAAACCCGTGTGTCCCGTCAGCCGCCGGGCCGTGACTTGACCCTGTACCCCACTACGGGGTGCAGACTCGCGCCCGATGAGCAATCGAGCGCTGCTGGCCCTTGCCTGGATCACCGTCGCCGCGGTCGTCGTGGCCGTGATCCTCGATGTCACCCGTCGGGCCGAGCACATGCGCTCGTCCGTCGTGAGCGCGGCGCAAGGGGCTGAATCGGCGCAGCCGGGCGGGACCGTCAAGGCCGTCGTACGGCTCGAGCGCCCCGGGGAGCGAGGTCGCTACCTCGCTGCCGCACTGGCGAGCGTCGATGAGACCACCTACCGCGAGAGCGGCGGCCACCTCGAGCTGGAACTCACGCCGCAGACGACCTTCGTCATGGGCAGCGCCGATGACGTCAGGCCCGGCGCCATCGTGGAGGTCGCAGGTCTGCTCGATGCGGCCCAGGTGGTGCGCGCGCGGCGCATCGTGATCCTCACCGGCTACGTCAAGGTCACCGCGGACTGAAGCGGACGATGCTGTTCCTAGCGACCGCGTTCTCCGGCTGGGCGACGGCGCTGCTCCTCGGTATCGGCATCGGCGTGCCCTACTTCGTGCGAACCGCACCCGGTGCCAGCCTCAAGCCGCACTACGGCATCGGACTGCTGCTGCCCGCGGCGGCCCTGGCGCACGCCTGGCTGCCGATGGCCTCGATCCCAATACGCCGCTTCGACCGGGCCGGGCTCTGGCTCGCGACCACCGCGCTCACTCTCATGGTCGCTCAGGCCGCTCTCGGTCTCGCGCTCCGACGAGCAGCGGGGGCGACCCGCGGGAGGCTCCGGCGCGTGCACTTCGTGTCGATGGCGCTCATTGCGCTCCTCGTCGCCTTGCACATCGCCCGCAACCGCTAGAGCCGCCGACCGGTCGCGGCGCCGAAGAGGTGCAACCGTGCTGGGGCGAAGGCGAGCGCCACCGGCTCGCCGACCTGGGGCAGCGTCTGCGGTGCCGTGCGCATCACCAGCTCCACGTTCCCGGCGCGCGCCGTGAGGAAGGTTTCGTTACCGACCGGCTCGATGAGCTCGAGCTGCGCACTGAAGCGCGTCTGCCCGGGGGCCGGCGTGTCCGCGGTGGCGAGATGCAGGTCCTCGGGGCGCAAGCCCGCGACCACTTCGGCACCCTCCGGTAGCGCCGCACTCAGCTCGGGAGCGCCATCGAGCCTCACCCGCATGAATCCGAGATCGAGCGCCGGTCCCTCCTGGCGCAGCAGCCGCCCGCGCATGAAGTTCATCGCGGGGCTGCCGACGAATCCCGCCACGAACAGGTTGGCGGGCCGCTCGTAGACCCGCATCGGGGTGTCGATCTGCTGGATCTCGCCCCCGTTCAGCACGACGATCCGCTGCGCCAGCGTCATCGCCTCGACCTGATCGTGGGTTACGTAGATCATCGTGGTGCGCAGCCACCGGTGCAGCCGCGCAATCTCCGTGCGCATCGCGAGTCGCAGCCGCGCATCGAGGTTGGAAAGCGGCTCATCGAACAGGAACACCTGCGGCTCGCGCACCAGCGCGCGCCCGAGGGCCACGCGCTGGCGCTGCCCGCCGGAGAGCTGGCGCGGCAGCCGCTCGAGCAGTCCCTCGAGTCCGAGGAGCTCGGCGACCTTGCGCACCCGCGATGCGCGCTCAGGTCCCGAGGCGCCGCGCAGCTGCAGGCTGAACCCCAGGTTCTGCTCGACCGTCATGTGGGGATAGAGCGCGTAGCTCTGGAACACCATGGCGATGTCGCGATCCTTGGGGGCGAGGTCGTTGACGATGCGCGCGCCGATCCGCACCGTGCCGGAGGACGGGGTCTCGAGCCCCGCGATGATCCGCAGGAGCGTCGACTTACCGCAGCCGGAGGGACCGAGCAGCACCACGAGCTCGCCGTCGCCGACCTCGAAGGTCGCGCCCGCGACCGCCACCCGGCCGCCGTCGAAGGCCTTGACCACGTTATCCAGCGCTACGGCTGCCACTTCAAAGCCCTGTCATATGGCGCAAGCCTCATCTCCCCACCCCCATCATACCCGGCGCGGCAGGCGGCGCCGACGGGCCGGCGCGGCGCGCTGGGGACGCAGGTAAACGTTTTCTTCAGCCTCCCGTCGCGCTATTCTCCCGGTGAGCCATCGGGGGGTGTGCCATCTCGTTTCCGGAAACGTTCCTCTGGGGTTGCGCGACCTCCGCGTACCAGATCGAAGGCTCGCCGCTCGCCGATGGCGCTGCGCCGAGCATCTGGGAGCGCTTCGTGCACACCCCGGGGCTCGTCAAGAACGGCGACACCGGCGATATCGCCTGCGACCACTACCGGCGCTACCGGGAAGACGTGGCGCTCATGGCGCAGCTCGGACTGAAGGCCTATCGCTTCAGCATCTCCTGGAGCCGGGTGCTGCCGGCGGGCACCGGCGCGGTGAATGCCGCCGGGCTCGGCTTCTACGACCGGCTGACGGATGAGCTGCTGCGTCATGGCATCGAGCCCGTGGTGACGCTCTATCACTGGGATCTGCCCGCGGCGCTCGATGAACGCGGCGGCTGGCTCAACCGCGATTGCGCTGACTGGTTCGCCGACATACGCACGCGTCATGTTCGCCAGGCTCGACGATCGCGTGAAGCTCTGGGCGACCGTCAACGAGCCGTGGGTGGTCGCCGACGGCGGCTACCTGCACGGTGCGCTGGCGCCCGGACACAAGAGCCTCGCCGAGGCACCGGTCGTGAGCCACAACCTGCTGCGCGCACACGGCGCCGCGGTACAGGCCTACCGCGCCGAGGGCAAACACGCAATCGGGCTGGTGGTCAACATCGAGCCGAAGCATCCCGCCTCCGGCCGCCCCGAAGACGTTGCCGCCACCGAGCGGGCCAACGCCTACATGAACCGCCAGTACCTCGACCCGGTGTTCCTCGGCCACTACCCGGCCGAGCTGGCCGAAGTATTCGGCGCGGCGTGGCGCGAGTGGCCGGAAGACGACCTGAAGCTCATCGGCCAGCCGATCGACTTCCTCGGCGTCAACTACTACACGCGCAGCGTCACCCGCTTCGACGCCGCGGCGTGGCCGCTCAAGGCGGCCGCCGTACGCCAGGAGGGCGCGACCTACTCCGAGATGGGCTGGGAGGTCTATCCGCGCGGGCTCACCGACACGCTGCGGTGGGTGCGCGATCGCTACGGTCCACTGCCGCTCTACGTCACCGAGAACGGGGCCGCGTTCGCGGATCCGCCCAGCGTCGCCGGTGAACGGCTCGCGGACCCGCTGCGGGTGGAGTACCTGCGCAGCCACCTGCGCGCGGTGCGCGCCGCTCTCGAGAGCGAGGTGGACGTGCGCGGTTATTTCGTCTGGTCGCTGCTCGACAACCTCGAGTGGGTGCTCGGCTACAGCAAGCGCTTCGGCATCGTGCACGTCGACTTCGGCACCCAGCGCCGCACCCGCAAGGCGAGCGCCGACTTCTACGCCGGGGTGATCGCCAGCAACGGCGGCTCGATCGACGGCTGATCAGCCCTTCACGCTGCCCATCAGGATGCCGCGGATGTAGTAGCGCTGCAGCGCGAGGAACAGCACCAGCACCGGCAGCACCGTCAGCACCGCGCCCGCCATCATCAGCTCGGTGTCCTGCACGTGCTCGCGCGACAGGTTCGCGAGCGCCACCGGCAGCGTGTACATGCTCTCGTCGGTGAGCACGATGAGCGGCCACAGGAAGTCGTTCCAGCGTGCCCAGGAAGGTGAAGATCGCGAGCGTCACCAGGATCGGCCGCAGCACCGGCAGCACGATCGCGCAGAAGATGCGCAACTCGCCGGCGCCGTCGATGCGCGCCGCGTCGAGCAGCTCGTCGGGAATCGACGAGCGCGTACTGGCGCACCAGGAAGATGCCGAAGATGCTCGCCATCGCCGGGCACGATCACGCCCGCGTAGGTGTTGACGAGACCCAGCTCCTTCAGCATGCAGGAACAGCGGCAGCATCGCCACCTGGCCCGGGATGACGAGCGCGGCGAGCAGCGTGCGGAAGAGGCGGTCGCGGCCGGCGAAGCGCAGCTTGGCGAAGGCGTAGCCGGCCAGCGAGTTGAAGAGAGCGAGATCAGCGTCGTCGGCACGGCGAGACCAGACGCTGTTGGCGAGGTAGCGCCCGGCGCCGATCGGCGGCGAACAGCGCGCGGTAGTGCGCCAGCGTCGGGTGCTGCGGCAGGAGCGGCGGCGGGAAGCGCGCTCGCCTCGCCCGGCGGCATGAACGACACCGACGACCATCCAGAGCGAGCGGCAGGAGCGTGATCAGCGCGCAGCGTCGACCAGCGCCAGGTGACATGAGCGTGCGCGCAAGCCGGCGGTCTCACGCGGCCTCCCGCTGCCGGCGACGCAGCGCAGCTGCAAGCGCCGTGACGGCCAGCACGATGAGCGAACAGCACGAACGCGACCGCCGCGGCGTAGCCCAGGTTCCACCAGCGGAAGCCCTCTTCGTACATGAGGAGAGCACGCTGGTCGTGCTCTGCAGCGGCCCGCCCTGCGGTCATCACGTAGGGCTCGGCGAACAGCTGGAAGTAGCCGACCATCGTCATCACGCCGACGAACAGCAACGTCGGCGCGCAGCATCGGCAGCGTCACGTGGCGGAACTGCTGCCAGCCGCTGGCGCCGTCGAGGCGCGCCGCCTCGTAGAGGTCCGCCGGGATGCTCTGCAGCGCCGGCGACGAAGATGATCATGTTGAAGCCGAAGTTCTTCCACACGGCGATCAGGATGATCGCCGGCATCGCCCAGCGCGGATCGCCGAGCCAGTCGACCGGGTGCGAGCCCGAGCCCGCCGAGCGCCCAGTTCAGGAGCCCGAAGCGCGGGTGTAGCAGGTAGCGCCACACCACGCGCGACCGCGACCAGCGTCGTCACGACCGGCAGGAAGAAGACGGTGCGGAAGAGGGCCGGCAGCCGCGCGAGCCGCGAG
The DNA here is from genome assembly GCA_963802645.1 of uncultured Gammaproteobacteria bacterium. Lineage (GTDB taxonomy): Bacteria > Pseudomonadota > Gammaproteobacteria > Steroidobacterales > Steroidobacteraceae > 13-2-20CM-66-19. The sequence continues at coordinate 883,348 of CAWDJK010000004.1, forward strand.
TTGAGCAGCAGCGCCGCGCCGAGCGAGGCGCCGATCGACAGCGGCCCGCCGACGATCACGAAGTAGCAGGTGTTGCCGAGCGCCTGCCAGAAGCAGCGGGCGTGCGAGCAGCTGCGAGGTAGTTGCCGAGCCCGACGAAGCGCAGGTTGCGCAGATCGGCGACCGCGTAGAGGTCGAAGTCGGTGAGGCTCAGCGCGAACGCGCCGCAGCACCGGCACGAAGAAGAACACGCCGATGATGAGCAGCGCCGGTGCGGCAAACGCCCAGCCTGCGAGCCGCGGCCCTCACCGCGGCGCCGCGCGCGCGAGCATCCAGCGCCGCTTGGCGAGCATCGCATCGACGCGTCGATCGAGCTCCATCGTCGCCCTGGTCGATGCTCAAATCGCCGCGCACCACGCGCTCGGCCATGAGCCGCATCTCGGTGACGATGCGCTCCCACTCGCGGCACCCGTGGCGCAGGCTCGACCTGCTCGAGCTGCTCGCGGAAGGCGCGCGCGTAGACATTGTCGGCGAGCTCCGGGGCCTCCCAGGTGCTGCGCCGCGGCGGCAGGTCGCCGGTCAGGGCGTAGAAGCGCCGCTGGTGGCGGGCGAGGACAGGAACTCGAGCAGCAGCCAGGCTTCGGGCTTATGGTGCGAGCGGCGGAACATGACCAGACTCGCGCCGCCGGCGAGCGAGGCACCGGGGCCGTCGGGACCCGGCATCGGCGCCGTCATCCAGCTCGCCTGCTGCTGCGGGCGGCAGCCGGCGCTTGAACTCGCCGATGTTCCACGGACCGGAGATATAAAAGGAGAAGTAGCCGCGCCCGAACTCCTCCCAGACGTTGGGGACCTGGGTATTCTCGACCGGCGGCGCCCAGCCGTTGCGTAAACGCTTCGCCTGTAGAACTCGAGTGCGCGACGAAACCCGGGACTCTCGAAATTGCCGAAGCGCTCGCCGTCGCGCAGCAGTGGCTCGGGCTGCTGCAGCGCCAGCACCAGCAGGGGCTCGAACTCGTTGAGCGGCAGCAGCACGCGTAGCGGTCGGGCCCGACGCGCGCCTTGATCGCCGCGAGCATCTGCCGCCACTCGTTCCAGGTGCGCGGCGGGCTCGGGAAGCCCGCTTGCGCGAGCAGATCGCGCCGGTAGAAGAGCAGGCGCGTGTCGACGTACCACGGCACGCCGTACAAGCGCCCCTCGACCACGTTGGTCTGCCAGATTCCCGGGAAATAGTCCGCGCTCCGAACGACACTCGAGCCCGCCACGGAGGTCTCGAGTGGCTCCAGCGCTTCGAGCGCGGCGAACTCCGGGATCCACGTGTTGCCGAGCTGGCACAGGTCCGGCGTCGCCCCGCCCGCGAACGCCGTCAGGAGCTTCTCGTGCGCGGCGTTCCAGGGGAGCTGCTGAACGCGCACCTCGATGTCGGGATGCAGCCGCTCGAACTGCGGCAGCAGCGTCGCGATCACCTCCCCTTCGCGGCCCATCGCCCACACCGTGACCGTCCGGTGTGACGCGGACGGCGAGCCGCAGCCCGCCGTGCACGCACAGAGCAGCAGCGCCGCGACCCTAACGATGATCTCGCAGCCAGCCGCCCTGGAAGCCGGCGCGCTTAAGACCCCGCCGGATGTACTCATTATTCCGCATGATGCGCCAGACGAGGTCACTGCGGTAGTTCTCGAGCATGACGAGAATCGGCCCCTGGTCGATGCCGAGATAGTGCTCATCGAACCAGCCCGCCACGGCGGGAGCCGGCGCGCTGCCGCGCACGGTGAGATTGAAGGCGTCGCGAAAGCCGTAGGTCGAGTAGACGGCATCGCCGAGGCGCCGGCGCATCTCGAGTGTCACGGGGATGACGATCTCGGGGGCGAACGGCAGCGAGCTGATGGCCGCGGTCGGCGCGATGGTGCCATCATCGAGCGTGTAGTCGACGCCGACGCCCCGGGCGGCGTAGCCGTAGAAGCGGCGCGGCTTGTGATCGCTGGCCTGCGCGGTCTTGCCAGGGCCCTCGCAGGCCGTGAGTCCCCAAAGGTTTTCGCCATAGCCCTGCCAGTGCCCGGGATTCTCGATCGCGTAACGCTGCTGGGCGTAGGTGGCGCGGCGACTGTTCTCGAAGTAGTCGAAGCCGCGCCCGCGCATGTAGGCGTCCTGGATGCCACGGAAGTCGATCCAGACATGCGAGTACTGGTGCCCGAAGAGCGGCGCGAAGGACAGGTGCGTCTGTCCGAAAACCGTGCCCCAATCCTTGCCGTAGCCGCTCGTCCACACCTTCCAGGCGTTGGCCCGCGCCCGATGACTCGGGGAGCCCAGCGCGAGAACGTAGATCAGCATGCCCTCGTTGTATCCGACCCAGTCGGCGTGCAGGAATCCGCTCTCGGGCCTCCAGCCCATGACCACCCCCGCGGTACGGGGCTCGGCCCATTTCCAGTCGACCCGCCGATAGATCGAGTCGGCGAGCTTGCGAATCTCGACTTCCTCGGGATCGGCGCGGTCGAAGTACGATCCGCACACCAGCATGCCCGCGAGCAGGAGCGCCGTGTCCACCGTCGAGATCTCGGAGCGGTCGCGCCGATGCCCGTCCTGCATGTCGATGAAGTGATAGAAGAAGCCATGCTGGTTGGTCGTGTGGGCGAAGAAGCGCAGCGTGGTGAGCGTGCGCGCGCGCGCCGCCTCCCGGGTCACGTAACCCCGCTCGACACCGACGGGATACGCGGTGAGCGCGAACCCGACCGCGGCGATGCTCGATGCCGAGGGCCCGGGAGCACGGTCCGGCACGAGCCCGTTGCCGGGATTCGCGGTCTCCCAGAAGAATGCGAAGGTGCGCTTCTCGAGATCGTCGAAGAAGGCCGGCAGTGCCGGTGCGGCGCGCGGCGCATCGGCAGCGAGCGCGGCGAGCGGCGCCAGCAGGCCAAGGAGCGCACCGATGAGCCACGCGGCGCGCGCCGCCGGCCGCCTCAACTCGCCTCCGTGAGCGGCGCGCCCCCGCAGGACGCGCGCACGACGATCGTGACCGCCAGCCGCTCGGTGGCGTGGTCGGCAGCCGGGTTCTTGGCCTCGATGAGCCCGGCGAGACGCTCGAGCGAGCGCAGGCCGAGCGTCGCGATGTCGGCGCGCGCGGTGGTGAGCGGCGGGGTGAGGAAGCGCGCCAGCGGAATGTCATCGAAGCCCGCGAGCGCCACGTCCTGCGGCACCCGCAGGCCCGCCTCGCGCAGGGCGACCAGGCACCCCACCGCCATCATGTCATTCGCCGCGAACACCGCCTCGGGGCGCTCGCGCTGTGCGGCCAGGAGCTTGCCGGCGCGGTAGCCGCTGTCCTCGGTGAAATCGCCCTCCATCACGACCGGCGCGGCGGCTTCGCTCCCGCGCAGGGCCGCGCGGTAGCCGCGCACGCGTTCCTCGGCCTGGAAATTCCCCTCGGCGCCGCGCAGGTGCACGATGCGGCGGTAGCCACGCGCGAGCAGGTGACGGACCATGGCGCGCGCGCCGCCGAAGTCGTCCACCAGCAGCGTCGGGTACGCGGTGTTCATGTTGCGGCTGTTGAGGAGCACGGTCGGGAGCGCGTGCGGCACAGCCTCCTGCAGGATGCCGGCGTCTTCGCCCGGCACCATCGCCAGCAGCCCATCGATGCGGCCGTTCAGGGCGCGCACCGCGCTGGTCGCCTCGCTGGACGAGCCATGCGAGCTCGAGACGAGCAGATGGAGTCCGCGGCCGCGGGCGGCACGGTCGACACCGCGGATGAGCTCGGAGAAGTACTCCCCGTGCAGATCCGGCAACAGCAGGCCGATGGTGTGGGTGCGGCCGACGATCAGGCTGCGGGCGCCGCCGTGGGGCGTGTAGCGGAGCTTGCGTGCCGCATCGAGCACGCGCTCGCGGATCTCCGGGCGCACCGTGCCGGTGTTGTTGAGCGCGCGTGATACGGTGGCGATCGAGACCCTCGCTTTTCGCGCCACGTCCTTGATCGTCACCACGCTGAGGTTCTCCCGCCCGTCGCCATCGGTTTCACCGGTTACTTGCCGTGAGGGGCCGCCGCCTTGCCGGGAACCACCGTGACCACCGTCAGCCCGTCGGAGGCGATCTCGAGGTCGACGGTCCCTGCCACGAGGGGCTCGCGCACCGCCGGCGCGAGCGCCGCCGCCTTGCGCAGTGCCACGAGCTCGGCCTGCGTCGGGTAGCGCGGCGAGCCCATCTGCTCGTAGGCCGGCAGCACGTTGCCGTGCGTGTCGTCCATCTTCTGTACGCGGATGCTGCGCACGTCAGCGTGCGTGAACTTGAGCGCCACCCGGCGCGGACTCACGGAGGCTTTGGGTTCCGCATAGTTCCAGACGGCGAGCACCAGCGTGCCGTCCTTGCGCCGTGTCAGGAGCGTGGCTGGCGCATCGAGCGCCAGCCGCTCGTCCCCGAGCTGGTGCAGCAGCGCAAACGCATTGAACGCGGGCTTGGGGATGCCACCGACGGCGAGCAGTCCGAAGCCGCCGTGGAAGGGCTTTTTCACCACCCCCTGCTCTTCGAAGACGTCCGAGAACGTCCAGTACGACATGTCCTGGATGAGCCCGTCGCACAGGCGGATCGTCTCGGCCATGTACGGTCCCATGTAGGGCGCGTCGGTCACCTCGGGGTGGTTACCCCAGCTGGCGTTGAACTCGCTGAAGATGAGCGGCAGCGAAGGCTGCGCGGAGGCGACGATCTCTCCATGCGCCTTCTCCACTCCGCGGCACACCATGCGGTTGCGCGGGATGTTCTCGCTGGTGCCGAACACGTCCTGCGCCGTGTCATCGCCATACACATGGGTGGAGACGAAATCCACCGGCACGTGCGCTGCGGTGCAGTGGCGGATGAAATCCCCCACCCAGGCCACCTGCGCGGTCGCCGGGCCGCCGACGCGCAGCCGCGCGTTCACGCCCTTCAGGGCCCGGGCGGTGTGGTCGTAGAGCGTGAAGTAAGTCGACTGCGAGGGCTTGCCCGCCCAGAAATCGAGGTTAGGCTCGTTCCACACCTCGAAGTACCACTGGCTCACCTCTTCGATCCCGTAGCGCTCGACCAGGTGGCGGGCGAAGGCGGTCATCATCGCGTCCCAGCGATCGTAATCCTTCGGCGGCGAAGAGAACGGCTTGTACCAGAAGCTCTGGTGCTCCTGCGTACTCGCGAGCGCGCCCGGCATGAAGCCGAGCTCGACGAACGGCCGCACACCGTTGGCGAGCAGTCCGTCGTAGATCTGGTCGATGTAGGAGAAGTTGTAGACGGGATTGCCCGCCTTGTCCTCGCTGTAGAGGCCCACCTCGTCGTGGAAGATGGCGTGGAAGCGCACGTACGAGAAGGCGGTGACGGCGCGCACGGCGCGCAGGTCCTGCCGGTAGCCGTCACGCAGGCTGAGCACCGCGCGCCCGGAGCCGAACATGCGCTCCCAGAAGTGCGGGAAGGGTTTGCCGGCCGCACCGGCATCGATGACGATGGTCTCGTCCGCGAGCGCGAGCGGCGTCATCAGGGAGAGCGCCACCATGCAGGCCGCCATCGAGCGAATGGATTTCAAGTGCATTACCTCCGTTGAGTCCGCTGGCGCAGCGCCGCCGCAAGGCCCGCTTCGGCCAGCGGCAGCATGACCCGATACCCCTCGGGTGAGGGGTGCACGCCGTCGAGCGCGAGCGACGCCCGCATCCCGAGCGCGCCGTCGGTCATGGCCGCGTAGTAATCGACGAACACGCAATCGCGTTGGCGAGCGTAGGTTGCCAGCCAGTCGTTGAGCGCGAGAATCTTCGGCCCCGGCTCGAGTCCGCGGCGCCACGGGAAGTCGCTCGCCGGCAGCACGGAACCGAGCACCACCGCGATGCCGTTGGCGCGCGCCAGCTCGGCCATGGAAGCGAGGTTGCTCTCGATGGCCTCGAGATCCATGGGACCGACGTTACCCGCCAGGTCGTTGGTGCCGGCGAGGATGTGAACCACCGCGGGCTTGAGCGCGATCACGTCCTGGCGGAAGCGCAGCAGCATCTGCGGCGTGGCCTGGCCGCCGATGCCGCGGTTGATGCGATCGCGCCGCGCGAAGTAGCCGCGCTCAACGTCGCCCCAGGCTTCGGTGATCGAGTCGCCGATGAACACCACGCGATGCTCACCGGGGGCGGGCGGCGGCAGTGCGCGGTTCGCCGCGGCATAGTGCGCGAGACCGGCGAACTCGAGAGCGGTCGGTGGCAGCGCCGCCGCCCCGGCACCGCCCTCGCCCGCCAGGCTCCGCAGGCCGACGCCGAGACAGGTGGCGGCCCACGCCGATGCGAGCAGCGGCGCCCGGAGCCTGGCGCGCACTCGACGAAATCCGGGCAGCCACATCGGGGGTGTCCTGCTAGGCGGCCGCACAATGGCGGGCGATGAAATCCTCGTGCCGGGGCATGCCGGCTACGCACCGGGCGATGATCTTCTCGGTGCCCTCCACGAATGCCGTGAGGTCCGCCTCGCTCACCCAGTCGACGGCCGGGTGATAGCCGCGGGGCGTAATCCCCTGACCCAGCATCACCTGCACCCAGCTGGTGGCCGCGAAGAGCTCGGTGCCGTTGCGGTAGAAGCGGCCGGCGTCCGCGAACAGCTCGAGGTACTCGCGCAGCGAGTCCGGAATGCTCATGTTGCGGCAGTAGCGCCACAGCTCCGAGTCGTCACGCTCGGTCGCGCAGTAATGCAGGATGAGGAAATCGCGGATGCGCTCGAACTCGAACTGCGCCTGCGCGTTGTAGGTCCGCTCGAGTGAGGGATCGAAATCGCGGCGCGGAAACAGCTGCACCAGCCTGAAGATCCCGGACTGGGCGAGGTAAATGGCGGTCGACTCGAGCGGCTCGAGGAAACCGCCGGCGAGCCCGATGGCCACCACGTTCTTGTGCCAGAGTTTCTCGCGCTTGCCGGCGGTGAAGCGGATCGGCTTCGAGGCATCCGCGAGCGGCTTGCCGTCGAGTCTCCTGAGGAGCGCCGCGCCCGCCGCGTCGTCGCTCAAGAAGCGGCTGCTGTAGACGTAGCCGTTGCCGGTGCGGTGCTGCAGCGGAATGCGCCACTGCCAGCCGGCATCGTGCGCGGTCACCCGCGTATAGGGGGTCGGCGGCCCGACCTTCTCGCATGGGACCGCGATCGCCCGGTCGAGGGGCAGCCAGCCGGTCCAGTCCTGAAATCCCGAGCGCAGGGTGCCGGCGATCAGGAGCGCCCGAAAACCCGAGCAATCGATGAACAGATCCCCGGCCACCGTCGTGCCGCTCTCGAGGCGCACACTCTCGACAAAACCGCTCGTGCCGTTCTGTTGCACCTCGACGACCTTGCCCTCGATGCGCCGCGCACCGCGGCCTTCCGCGTAGGTGCGCAAGTAGCGGGCGTACAGCCCGGCGTCGAACTGATACGCGTGGACGATGTCGGCGAGGGGTGAGTTCGGCGGCGCATCCGCCGGCGACACGGCGAACCTGCCCTCGGGTGCGGCCAGCGTGTTGATCGAATAGTGGCCGATGTCCCTCGCTACGCCGAGCTTGCGGGCCTTGAGCCAGTACTGGTGAAAGTCGAGGAGTCCCAGGCTGCGGCCGATGGTGCCGAATCCGTGGATATAGGAGTCCCCGATGCGACCCCAGTCGTTGAACTGGATGCCGAGCTTGAAGGTGCCCTTGGTCTGGCGGACGAAGTCCGCCTCGTGGATCTCGAGCAGGCTGTTGAAGTCGCGCAGATGCGGGACCGTCGACTCGCCCACCCCGATGATGCCGATCTCCTCGGACTCGACCAGCGTCACCTCCAGCAGCCGGCCGAAGGACTTGGTGAGCGCCGCAGCCGTCATCCAACCAGCGCTGCCCCCGCCGACGATGACGACCGAGCGGATCGGCTCGCCGGACGGCCGTTTGGAGTCCTGAGCAGTGAGTGCGGTATTCATGAAAAAAGAGGGAGGGCCTGAGGCCCTCCCTCGAGTCTAGCCGTGCCGACCCCTCAGATCACCACGAGAGCTGCCCCGTCAGCCTGAGCGTGCGGGGGAAGCCCACGATGGGCCCGCCGAGGTTGTAATACGGCTGCGGCATCGGGCCGCCGTATACCGGCGACCAGATCGCCGCACCTGGATCGAAGTTGGACCAGTTGAAGGCATTCAGGACGTCGAACCGCACCGTGCCCTTGAAGTCGTGCCAGATGCCGAACGCCTTCGCCAGCGACAGGTCGATGTCCTTGTAGCCGATGGCGTTGGGGATCTTGACGTTGATCGGCGTGGCGTTACCGCCGATCGCGGTACACATTGTCGGGCAGTTGGGCAGCCCTACGATCGCGTCCAGGTAAGTGGCGGATGAAACCTCGCCTTTGCCCGAGACCGACCAGCCCGACCCCAGATCGTAGGTGCCCGCCGAGACGAGGCGATGCCGCGGCACGGCGGTCGAGGGCAGCATCGGGTAGTCCTTCGGGTTGGGCAGATCGAACAGATAGCCGTTCGGAGCACCCTCGTACGGATTGGTACCCCCGGCGACGTTGTTCTGGTAGGCGTTCGAGTAGGTGTAGGCGAACGAGGCGCTCCAGCCGGAGGCCGGTGTATAGGGCTTCGCGAACGACACCGTGACCTGCTGATTCTCGTCCTTGCCGGCGTTATCCCAGAGAATGAGCGACCCGTACCCGACGGGCCCGGAGGCGCCCCACGGGTTGCCGTTGGTGCTGTAGTAGGACCCGTCCGGATACCGGTTCCCCAGATGACCGACCAGGGCCCCATAGCTCTTGATTTCGGAGAGTGTCACTGCCGCGTCCCAATCGTTGAGGCGCGTGCGGAACCCGATGCTGAACTGATCGGAATACGGCGTCTTGATGTCGTTGTTGATCAGGTCCAATTCATGCGATGAAGTGGACACCGGGATACCCGCCAGACCCGCCGCCGTCAGGTAGGCCGGATTCCAGGCGTAGCAGTGGGCGGCCGGATTCACGTCGGCCGGCGTCGCACAGGGACCGAACGAATCCTGGGTGTAGGGCGAGGGGAAGTAGATCTGCGGGTTGTTGTACAGACCCACCTTGGTCGTCTCGTACGACAGCGTGTTGAAGAGGGTGCGGTCGTAAGAGCGGCCATAGCCGCCAAAAACCACATTCTGCTCATCCGCGTTGACGTCGTACGCAAACCCCAGACGCGGCGCGATATTGTTCGGCGGCTTGCGATTCGAGCCGGTGCCGATGTAGTCGTTGATGTTGGTCCCGGGGTCTCCGGGGAACGACTTCGCGAGCAGTTGCGCGTAAGTCAGGTTGGGGCTGTAACCGTTCGCAGGGTTTCCGGGTGAGTTCAGCGCCTGCACCACGGCCGCCGGCGTCACATAGTTATCGAACAGCGGTACCTTCTCGTAGTCCCAACGGACTCCGGCGTTCACCGTGAGGTGGCGGTTGACCGTCCAGTCGTCCTGAAGGTACAGGCTGAACTGTTTGTCGTTCGACGCGACGCTCGGGGCGCCGACCCCGGCGAAGCTGACCGGGAACTGCACCAGGTAGGGATTCGCATAAACGCCGGCGCTCGTAGCCGCCTCGTAGTAGACCGCGTCCTGGAGACTCAGCGTGCCCGGCTGCGCGAGCAGGTCGATGGACTGGAAGCGCGCCCCGACCTTGATCGTGTGGTCGGTGAGGCTGGTAAAGGTCAGGTCGTCCTGAAACCCGGTACCCGACTGGTCGTAACGGAATCCCACGCCCGCGCCGGGGCCGCCGACGTTGATGAGGGGTTGCGAGCCAGCGCTGCTACCCACAATCGGGAAATACAAGTAGTCGAACTGGGGGCTCGGCTCGGCGTTCGTGTTGGAGGTGGTGCTCTGATGCGTCACCCGCAGCTCATTCAAAACCCCCGACCAGGAGTGCGTCCAGAGGAGCATGAACCGAGTGTCGTCGTTCTCGTAATGCGAGGCCGCGCTGGCCGCGGTCTGGCCGGCCGCGCCCTGTAGCTGGCGCTCGTCGCGGAGCTTGCCGGTGAGCTCGAAGCGATCGTTCTGGGTAGGCTCCCAGTCGAGCTTGGCGAAGCCCAGGTCCTCCGAGAAGGGGTTGGTCGTGGGGCCGTATTGCGAGGAAACGCTCGCAGGCAGCACCGCGTCCGCGATCGCCGGGGAGACGCCACCACCCGGATACACCACGTTCTGCTCCGACAGCGTCTTGCGCTCGAAGGTGACGAAGAAATGCAGCACGTCGGGGATGATCGGGCCGCCCTCGGAAGCGCCGAACTCCCAGCTCGGCGCGGAGGATTTCGGGTGGCCCGAGGCGAGCTCGGCCGGGGTCGACGCGCGCAGATTCTGGTTGGTCCAGGTGATGAAGGACTCGCCCTCGAACTGATTGGTGCCGGAGCGGGTGTTGGCCACGATGATGGCGCTGGCCGCGTCGCCGTACTCCGCTTTGTAGTTCGAGGTGATGACCTTGTATTCGTCGATCGCGAGCTGCGGGAAGGGGTTGCCCGGGTCGCCGGCCTGACCCGGACCTTCCTGTCCGGTGATACCGCCGAAGACGTAGTCCTTCTGGCTCACCCCATCGATGTAGACGTCGACGTTGCTGGTGAGCTGCGCACCGCCGCGCAGGCTGGTGTTGCCCTGGCTGTTGACCTGGAACTGGATGCCCGGGACCTGGTTGGCAAACTCCAGGAAGTTGCGGGTGAACTGCGGCAGGTTGTCGATGTCATGGAGCGAGACGACCTGTCCGATTTCGGACGTCAGCGCTTCCTGGTGGACGGGACGGCTGCCGGTGATCGTGACCTGCTGCAGCAGGTCCAGCTGGGTCGTCGTGGCCACCTGCAGCGTGACCGTCTGCTGGGCGCCGTTGCCTGCATCGACGGTGTAGTCGCCGGGCGGGAGGCCCGGGATCACATAGTGTCCGTCACCGCCTGCCGTGCCGCGACGGGTAAATCCGGTCGCCGTGTTGCGCACGGTCACCGTGGCGTTCGGCGCGGCATAGCCGGCCAGAGTCGCGTCGGCGGTCTGAGCGAGGACGACGGCTGGCGCCATGAGCGCCGCAGCCACTGCGGCGGCCACCGTAATGCGTCCCCTGGGTGCCGGTGATCCGAACAAACGATCGCCGCGGCGAAATCGCTGCTTGCTCATTGAGACTCCGTGTATGTGCAGGCGTCGCGCGCGGTTCGACGCGCGGACAAACTGAAATGATTGGAATGATTGGAAGAAACGAATCGGCCGCAAACGCCGGACGCAGTCGCGATCGAGACCTGTGCCTTGCGCACAACGCCTTTGAGACTCACCCCGGGTCCCCTCCCCAGTGGAAGCGTTTACATCAGCGATGTAAACGCTTGCCTACGGCCTGCGAAGAGCGTACTCCTTCACTTTCGGAAGTCAAGAAGCCGCCGCCGTCGCCCGCTTACTTGTGGCCGCGGCGCAACGGCCTGCGGGGCAGTGGTGGTGACATTGGTCGCGAGGATTCAATGGTCTTGAAAGCGGCGCGTGCGCTCGCGCGTGTCCGTGGCTGCTGGCCAGTTGCGTTGTCTGGCTGTCGAGTGCGGCCGCCGGGCCCGCCCCAGCGTCCACTGCGGCGCGCGCCCCGGCACCCGCTCCGTTCGCCGCGCGGCCGGGCGACATGATCGCAACCGGAAACGAGTGGATCGCGCTGCCGGAGATTCGTACCAGCGACGGTGCGCTGGCGACCTTCAATGCGCTCTCGATGCGCGACCGGGGGTTGCTGCAGCCCTCCGGCGAGCCCGGCAAGCCCGTGCTCGAGCCCTACCTCGCGACCGTCTCCCCCACCGGTCCGGTGCGTGAGCCGCTCGATGCCTTGCAGTGGAGCCTGATCGCCTACTGGATTCCGACCGCGGAGCAGGATCGCGACGGACTCCGCTTCACGATCACCTACTGCGCACCGCCCGGGTATCGCGCGGCCTTCGTCCGGCTGACGATCACCAACCGGCGCACCGAGCCCGTGCAGGCCGTGATTGGACTGAAGAGCTCGTTCGGCAGCCTCGCGCGCGTCACTTACGTGCCGGTGGCGCTGCGGGGCGAGCGGACGATTGGACCGGCGCCCTGGGTCGATCCGGGCGAGGTCTACAGCTACGTGACCAACGACACCCACTTCGCCTGGGCGGTCGTCCATCCGGGCTCCAAGGCGACGATCACGGTTCCGCCCGTTTCGGTCGCGCCCCAGGCGGACGATGCCCGCGCCGTGGCGCTCGCGCCCGGCGAGTCCGCCGAGGCGCTGTATGTCCTCGCGGTCGGCGTCGAGGAATTCAGTGCGGCGCACAACGCCCGGTCACTGCGCGAGATGCTCGAGCGGCATGGGGCGGATGTGCTCATCGCCGACAGCGCGGCCTGGTGCCTCGAGCGCACCCGCACGACCGGCCGTGCCGACCTCGATGTGCTGATGAACCGCAACCTCCTCTTCACCCGACTCTATGCCTGGGGCAAGACCATCGACACCGAGCAGCTCGTGGGCGTCACCTCGCGCAGCCCCCGCTACTACGTGTCGGCCGCCTACTGGGACCGCGACGCCATGCTGTGGAGCTTCCCCGGGCTCCTCGACGCCGACCCGTCGTTCGCACGCGAGGCGCTCGGCTACGCCTTCGGCACGCAACTCGCCAACACCGGCATCCACAGCCGCTTCATCGACGGCATCGTGCTCGAGGACGGCTTCGAGCTCGATGAGGCGGCGGCCCCGGTGCTCGCCGCGGCGGCGTACCTGAAGCGCACCAACGATCTTGGCTTTCTGGAGCAGCACCGGGACGCATTGCACCTGCTGCGCGACCGGCTGCTGTCGCGCAAGGATGCAGCCACCGGCCTTTACAGCTCGCTCCAGGACGCGCAGGACGAGTTCCAGAAGCTGCCCTTCATCACTTATGACAACGTGATCACCTGGCGGGCGCTCACCGACCTCGCACAGATATTCGAGCGGCTGCACGAGAGGTCAGCGCGCGACACCGCCCGCGAGGCCGCGGCGTTGCGCGCCGCGATCCTGGCGCACACCGTCGTGAACGATGCCCCCGGCGCGAGTGGCCCGATCTTCGCCTCCGCCACCGACGGACACCAATCGGTCGAAACCGAGATTCCACCGGGTGCGCTCATGAAGCTCCCGCTCCTCGGCTTCATCAGCGAGGACGACCCGCTCTTCGCGCGTACCTACGAGTGGCTGCACTCGACTCATTATAAGTATTCGTATGCCGGTCACCCCTACGGACTCCCGGGCAGCTATCGGCTGCCGTTCACGACCTCGTGGATGATCGCGGACGAGCTGCGCCTCAAGCGCTCGAGCGAGCGGGCCGAGAAGATCCTCCTCAGCAGCGGCTGGGACGGCGGCATCGTCTCCGAGGGCATCAACCCCGACACGGCCGTGATGGAGCCCGGGGGCGGCGCCTTCGCCACCGCCGCCGGCTACATCGCGCATGCGATCTGCGCAGTCAAATGCCGGACACAGCCATGATGCCCGGGTGCGTGCGGCGGGCCTCGCGGGCGGCGTTCACCGCCCTCCTCTTGCTGGCGAGCGCGGGCGAGGCCACCGCAAGCGAGGCGACGGCGGGCGAGGATTATTACCGCCACGTCGTGTTCGACAACAGCCAGCAAGCCGACTCCTACTGGTACAGCGACGCGGTAGCCGTGGCCCCGAGCTCGCTCGAGCATGCCACGCGCCGCATTCCGGTCGACACGACGGTGTTCCATTCGCCGCCGAACGCGCTGCGCCTCACGTGGGTATCGCGCGCCGGTGGCGGTTGGGAGGCCGACGTGCATCTCACGAGCTTCCCGAACCGCTACCCGCAGATGAGCGGGCACACGTTGAGTTTATGGCTCTACTCCGCGGAGCCGATCGCATCCGACGACCTGCCGTACGTCGTGCTGTCGGATGCGCGCGAAGGGCTGCAGGTCGCAGCGCGCCCGGGAAGCTTCACGGCCGCCGAGCCCCTCGGCCGCTTCGCGGGCGCGCTGCCCGCGCATCAATGGACGCGCGTTGCGATCCGGCTGGACGGGTTGCGCAGCGCGTCGGTGTATCCGTTCCACCCCGAATGGCTGCAGAGCGTCGTGTTCCACCAGGGACGCGCCGATTCCGCCCCGCACACCCTCCTCATCGACGACATCCGCGTCGACGACGGCGAGCCGGCGGCCCCGCAACACGCGCCGGAGGGCGTCGAGGTGCGCGGCTACGAGCGACACGCGATCCTGCGCTGGCGGGCGACGGAGACGCAATCGATCGACCACGTGGTGGTGTACCGCTCGAGCGACGGCGGCAAGAGCTATACGCCGATCGGTATCCAGCGCGCCGGCCAGCAGCGCTTCTTCGACTGGCTGGGCGCGCCCGGCAAGACGGTCTGGTACCGCATTACCGCCGCCGATGCGCGCGGGCGTGAGTCGCCGCCGAGCGCGGCGGTGCGCGCGAGCACGCGGCCGTTCACGGACGAGGAGCTCCTCACCATGCTGCAGGAGGAAGCGTTCCAGTATTACTGGGACGGGGCCGACCCAAGCTCCGGCATGGCGCACGAGAACCTGCCGGGCGACGATCGGCTGGTCGCGATGGGCGCGAGCGGCTTCGGCGTCGGCGCGCTCGTAGTCGGCGCAAGTCGCGGCTTCATTACGCGCGCTCAGGCCCGCGAGCGCCTCGAGAAGATCGTCGGCTTCCTCGAGCGCGCGCCGCGCTATCACGGCGCCTGGTCCCATTACATGAACGGCTCGACCGATCAGACGATGCCGCTCTTCGGCATGCTCGACAACGGCGGCGACCTGGTCGAGACGTCCTTCATGATGCAGGGCTTGCTCATGGCGCGGCAGTACTTCAACGCGCCCACCGCGAGTGAACGCGATCTGAGCGCGCGCATCACGCGGCTCTGGCAGGGCGTCGAGTGGGACTGGTACCGCGACAGCCCGACCAGTGATTTCCTCTTCTGGCACTGGTCGCCCGAATGGGGCTTCCAGATCCACCATCCGCTCATCGGCTTCAACGAGACCATGATCGTCTATCTGCTCGCGATCGCCTCTCCGACCCATGCGGTGCCCGCCGCGATGTACTACAGCGGCTGGGCGGGACAGGTCGAGCGGGCGCAGAACTATCGCCAGGGCTGGTCCGGAACCACCGAGGGCAAGCTCTACGGGAACGGCCAGAGCTACTTCGGCATCAAGCTCGACGTCGGCGTCGGCAGCGGCGGACCGCTCTTCTTCGCGCACTACTCGTTCCTCGGCATGGATCCGCACGCGCTGCACGACCGCTACACCGCCTCCTATTTCGAGAACAACGTGCACCTCGCCCTCATCAACCGCGCGTACTGCATCGCCAACCCGAAGCATTTCGCCGGCTACGGCGCGGATGCCTGGGGACTCACGGCGAGCGATGGACCGAAGGGTTACGCGACCCCGGCACCCGATGCGTTGAACGACGACGGCACGCTGACGCTCACCGGTGCGCTCGCTTCGATCGCCTACACGCCGCAAGCCTCCATGGCGGCGCTCAAGCATTACTATCGGGATCTCGGGGCCGACCTCTGGGGCATCTACGGTCCGCGCGATGCCTACAACCCCTCCGCCCACTGGGTGTCGCCCATCTACATGGGCCTCAACCAGGCGCCGATCGTCGTCATGGTCGAGAACTACCGCACCGGGCTCCCCTGGAAGCTCTTCATGCGAAATCCGGAGATCGGGGAGATGCTCCACAGGCTCGATGCGACCACGCGGGAGCCGGCGGCCCACTGAGGGCTTGAAAAGTGGCTGCTGCGCAATGCGGCGGCGCCGGCGAGCGCGAGCAGGGTGCTCACGTTGAAGTAGCGGTCGGCCCGGCCTTCGGCGGCGTGGGGTTCGGTGTGGGTGGGGCGGGCGCCTCGGGCGCAGCCTCGCCCCCGGCACCCGCGGAATCCGCGGGCGCATCGCGCGCGGGCATCGCGGGCACCTCGATCACGGCGACGCTGATGACACCGGGATCGTCGCGCAGCTTCACGTAGAGCCGGCCATCCGCCGGACGCGGCACCGAGAGCCTCTGTCCGGTGAAACCGTCCGGAATCACGGTTGGCTTAGCGAACTTCGCGTCCCCCGACACCGATTGCAGCAGGAACAGGTTCGTTCCGGAAAGCTGACAGGGGCCCTCCGCTCCCGCTGCGCACTCGAGGTCGGTGAGCACCGGCAGCCGTACCAGAATCGCCAGCGGCTGCCAGTCGCCCGCGCCGCCAGCGCTCACCACGCGATAGCGCAGCGGCCCGAAAGCCGACGACCCGAACGAGCGGGCCGGATCGAGCGTCGCCACCGCGACGCGGCTGTTTTGCAGTGCCATTCCGCTCCCCGGTCCGAGCACGGTCGAAGCCGACCCGTCGGCAGTCGCCACCTCGATCCGGTCGTCGCGCGAAAAGGCCCCGGGCACGCGCGCGTGCAGGGAAAACGTGAGCTGTGCGTCCTGCGGCAGCTCGTCCTGACTCGTGAGCCGGATCAGGTCGCCGCCAGCGGCCGCGGCGGGGAACTGGACGCTCTTGCCGATGAGGTTGGCGACGGGTCGCGGCAGGAGCACCAGGACGCTCACGTCGTAAGTGCGCCCGTCCTTGAGCGTGACGCGCGCCCGTGGTCGCTCGCCGGACTTAAGATCCGGCGCGACTGCTGCGGCCTCGAGCATCGAGAGCTCATCGTGCCCGCCGCTGCTCGAGAGCGATTCGGGGGCAAACGCGACGTCCCTGAGAGTGAGTGCGTCGACCTCGTCGAGCCGATCGCCGCGCAGCACGCCACGCGCATCGCCCACGTGCAGCGTAAAACCCTCGAGGTGGGCCGCCTCGCTGTAGGCGTGGAGCGTCAGCCGTTCGGGCTGCACACTGCCGTATTCGCGGATCACCAGCGCCACCTCGCCGGGCTGCGCCTGCACGAGCGGGATCTTCGCCTCGACCTCCTCCGGCCGCGCGGGTTTCCACTCGACCTTCGACTCCTTGCCGTCCGCTTCGCTGAGCGCGATACCGCTCACGCACGCCGCGCTGCCGACGAACAGATGCACCGTGTCCTCGCGTCCGACGATGAGCGCCGCCTCATCGCCGGGCGCGAGCGTCGGGGAGTGAGCCGCCGCGTCCACCAGGGTAAAGCTCGGTCCGTCGTACTTCTCGAAACCCCATTCGCCGTGGAGCGAGGCGAGCGTGCTGTCCCCCAGCGCAGCGCCCTGCAGAGCCGCGGTGTCGACGGCGAAGCCTCCCTGCGTGGCGTCAGCCCGCGCCGGAAGCTCGAGCTCCCTCCCGGCCGGGGTGGTCACGCGCAGCGTCAGACCGCGGGAGTACGCGCCGGCGAACATCGACGGCGCTCCCTCGGCGGAGAGCACTAACGGGGACTTCTTCGCGCAGTAGACCTCTTTCAGATCGACCGGCCGCAGCAGCGGGGGCTGCGCGGCCTCGATCGGCGGCAGCGCCACCACCAGTACCGATTTCGGATCATGGAACGAGGGCGGCGCGTTCAGCGTGAGTGCGAGCTCGCGCCCGTTGGGAGAAGAGAGCGCCGCGATGTACTGATATTTCGCCGTATGGAAGGAATCGAACAGGCGCGCGATGTCGAGCATCGAGCCGATGAAGGGTCCGTAGTAGCCGGATTTCAGCTGCGGCGTATTGCCCGCCTCCATGGCCAGATCGCTGGCCGGTCCTGAGGTGAGCTGCTGCGTGACCGACTCGGCGTGGCCGTCCGTCATCAACAGCGACTCCTGCCCCTGCATCAGACAGGCCGCCTGGAGCGAGGAAGTCTTCTGCAGGCACTTCTCGTCGACCCGGATGGCGAGACTGCGGGAGAGGAGTGGCGCCGCCTCCTTGAGCCGCGCGGGATCGGAGTTTCCGAGCTGGCGAATGGTCTGCAGATACGTCTGCAGACGCAGGTGCTCCATCGCAGCCTGATTGAGATCCTGGGACGCCCGCACGAATACACCCGGTCGGCCGCGCACCGCGCTCACCAGCGTCTTGAAGTCCCCGCCCGTCTCGGGCGCGAGAAAGATGAGCAGTTGCCGCGCTTGCGCGGGCACCGTGAGCGTCATCCCTTCCTTCGGGCACTTGCCTCTCCAGGTGTCGCAGCGGAAGAACCACCCCTCGGGCGGCGGCTCGGTGGATCCGCGCAGGAACGCCGCCACCAGCAGGTAGTGCACCGAGTTCTGGTCGCCCAGGTCCGCCCTCAGCCAGAGGCGATCGCCGGGTGCGAGATTCGGCACCTGCGAGATGGGGAGCGTCGCCGCGCCGTGCGTGACCTCAACCTCGAGCGTCGGGCCGACCAGGTCGAAAGCCGCCGGCTCCGCGAAAGCCGGCACAGCAACGGCGCACAGCGCGAGGACGGCTCCCAGGCGCAAGGTGAGATCAGCCGAGTTCATCCCGCGAGCGTACTACGAGCGACCGGGTCGCCCTAGAGGTGCGGCGCCGGCAGCACGCGCGTCCCGCCCGCGCCGTCGGTCACTGCATAGGTGAAGCCTGGCAGCAGCGCGAAAGCGCCTGCAACACCACCGGCGGAGAGCGCGAGAAATCCGACCTGCTCGCCTCGAGTGGCGTCACCGCGCACGCGGATCAGATGCCGGACGGCCTCTTCGCACGCGTCCTGGGGCGAGCTCCCCTGCCGCATGGACGCAACGACCCGCGCACTGCCGGCGATGCGGGTGACCTCTTCGCCCACGCCGGTCGAGGTGGCCGCTCCCACCCCCGCTTCGACGAACAGACCCGCGCCGCACTGCGGCGAGTCTCCGACCCGTCCGCGCAGCTTGAACGCCATGCCCGATGTGGTGCAGGCGCCGGCGAGCCACCCGGCGACGTTGCGCGCGAGTATTCCAAGCGTATCGTGATTGCGATTCTCGATGTTGGGCTGCGGCGCGTAATGCGACTCCTTCAGCCACTCGCGCCACGCGGCTTCGGATTCCGGAGTGAGAAGTTTCTCGCGCGCGAAGCCATGCTCGAGCGCGAACTGAGTCGCGCCCTCACCCACCAGCAGCGTGTGAGGGGTTAGTTCCATCACCCTGCGGGCCACCGTGACGGCGTGGGTCACGTTCTCGAGTGCCGCAACCGCACCCAGGTGTCCGCGGTCGTCCATGATGATGGCATCGAGCGTGACGCGGCCCTCGCGGTCTGGATATCCACCCATGCCGACCGAATGGTTAGTCGGGTCCGCCTCCGGCACGCGTGCGCCCTGCTCCACTGCATCGAGCAGCGAGCCGCCGCGCGCGAGCTCGGCGAACGCGGCCCGGTTCGCCGCGGCACCGAAGTCCCAGGTCGAGACGACGGAGTAACGCGCTGGGCTCCTCGCCAGGGACTGCCGACCCCCGGCGAGAACGCCGGCAAGCCCCGTGCCGAGCGCGATCAATCCTCTCCTGGAAATCATACGGAGCGACTCCTGCGCCAGGTGGCGATGGCCGAGGCCAGAGCCCTCACGGAGCCCGAGGTGACACGTCCCCGGCTTGCGCCGGCGAATCCGAATTCGATGAGCTTCGGATCGGGCGGGGGCCCCGGCGTCTGGCAGGACGCATGGATCTCCTCGACCCCCGCGGCCAGGATGACGGCGACATTCTCCGGATCGATGTCGCCGGCGGCGAGAATCCTGATTCGCCCGCGCGCCTGGCTCACGAGCGTAGCCAGCCTCTCCCGTCCCGCGAGCGCCGACTCGGCGCCACCCGAAGTCAGCACTCTCCCGAACCCAAGACCGATTGCGGACTCGAGCGCCGCGCTCGGGTCCGCGCATAAGTCGAAAGCCCGATGCAGCGTGAGAGCGACCGCTCGACCACGGCGTTCGGCAGCCTCCTGAGCGATGCATACCAGTCTCTCGAGGAGTGAAGTGTCGAGCTGGGCATCCGTCCGGCTCGCCCCGATGACGACGCCCGCAGCCCCGGCGGCCACGGCCGCGCGGATATCCGCTCCGATCAGCTCCGCCTCGCCGGCGTCATAGATGAAGTCGCCAGCCCGAGGCCTGATCAGCACGTGGACGGGAATAGCGGCGCGGACAGCCATGCTGATCAGGGCGGCGGATGGCGTGAGCCCGCCGAGCACCAGGGCGCTACATAGCTCGATCCGGCCTGCGCCGCCCGCCAGGGCCTCTCGCAAGCCGTCGATGTCATCCACGCACACTTCCAGCATGCGGTGCTCAGAAAGGCGGCAGGCCGAGTGAGGCCGTCTTGCCCTGGGTCTTGATGTAGGTGGCGAGCGAAGGATCGAGGTCTACCGCGGTCTTGATGTCGTTGAGAGCCGAATCGCCCAGGCCTCCGAAGGCCGTGGCTGCGCCGCGCAGGTAGTAGGCTCGCGCCAGCTTCGGGTCGAGGCGGATCGCCTCGGCCTCATCCTTCACCGCACTTTCATAGTCGCGTAGCCGCAGCGATATGTAGCCCCGTTCGCTCCACAACGCGGCGGTCCTGGGCTCAAGATCAATAGCCTTCGAGTAGTCCCCGCGCGCGTCGGTGAAATTGCCGCGCGAGAGATAGATTCTGGCGCGCTGACGCAGCGCCGGGACAAATTTGGCGTTCATCCCAATGGAAGAGTTCAAGTCCCGCAGGGCCGCGTCGCTATCGGACTGCGCCGCGTAGAAGACGCCGCGGTTGTAGTAGACGTAGGAGTTGTTGGAAGCCAGTTTGACGGCCTGGTTGTAATCATCGAGCGCGTGCTGCTTGTCACCTGCGGCAAAATAGGCCGCCGCCCGGTCCGCATACAGAAAAAAGCGCGCATTTCCCTCGTAGATATCGCGGTCCAGCGACTCCGTGCATGCCTGAATGACCCTGGGGAGCCCGGCCTTCCCGTCGCTGTTCACGCACGCTTCGACCACGACGCGCTGCTGCGCTCCGAGCTCATGCTGGCACATGTTCGCCTGCAGGTAGTCGACGTCTCCAGATCCGATCATCCGCATGCAATTGACGAACTCGTCGGGTCGCAACTGCGGCAGGTCCTGCACGTCGCGGGGCGCAGTGACCGTAACCTCCGGCTTATTCTCCGGTGATACGTCCGGCGCCTGCCCGGCGGCGGCGGCAGGCGCCGGGCCGTTCGGGCTTGGGTTTGGGACCTGTGCGCTGGCCGTCGCCGCGGCGGCCAGTAAAATCAGGAGTCGCCACCAGAGCAGACGCCGCATTGCTCACAGTTCCTTGTCCATCGGAGCAGCACTCGAGGGGTGTAGCGCAAGCTATCACGCACGCCGCTCAGGCTTGGTAAATTCTTGTTAATGTCAGCGCCGCTGTCTGCGGAACCAGCCGTCGGCGCGACGGGTACACTCTATAAGTAGCTCCGCAAGGTGAAACTCAGCAGCGCGATGTTATCGGAGTACTGGAATTGCGGGTATGAGGAAGTGCGGTTGAGGTGCCTGAAGGACAGATCGAGCGTCAGCGGCGTGGTCGGCTGGTAGGTGATCTTGCCCTCCGCCGAGCGCACGATGTCGGTGTGAGCCGCCGTGGGAACCAGGTTGTCTCCCGAGGCGAGGAAATGCTGGTTCTCGATCGAGGCCGTGGCTGAGAAGCTCAGCTTGCGTATCGGCGACCACACCGGCGCTATGCTGGCGCCGTTGCCAACGTAGTAGTTCGCTTCGGCCTCGACGTAGGCATTGAGGTCCCGCCAGCCGGCGAGCACCAGCTTCGACTGCCGGGTCATCTCCCATTTGAAGACGGCTCGCCCGACTTCACCCGCAAATCTACCGAAATCAGTGTCCTGGTAGCTGCGCTCGAGGTAGCCGCCGTTCAGCTCCAGAGTGGTCTTGCCGCTCAACACGTACTTCACCACCAGCCGCGTGTCGTTCTGGGTGTAGTTCGGACTGACAGGCACCCCGTTGAACAAGCCGGGCACATCGAAGCGTCCCTGGGTGTAGCGGTATTGGACCCCGACGGTGCTGTCGTCCCCGAAATCGTATTCGATACCGCCGTTGGCGGACTGTCGCCGTACGTTGTCAAAGCGCAGGACCGCGGCGCTGTCCAGCGACTCGCCCGCGCGCACACCGCCGATCAGCATCCAGTGCGGCAGAAACTCCAGGCGCATCGTCGCAAACCCTTCCGACGTGTCCACCAGATCCTTGACGTACACGTAGGTACTGGCGAAGTCCGCGAGGGTCCGCGTGTACAGGCCACCGAACTCGCCCGCCAGACGGTCGCCCACCGACCAGTTGAGTACGGCCGCCCCGTTCAAGCCCGTATAGTCGAGGTCGGTATTGCGCGAGAACCAGTTCTGGTTCGCCTGCGCGTCGATGAGATACGACTGTCTGCCGAATATGCCCTGTCCGTCGAGCTCAAGCGCAGCCGTCTCTATATAGTCGGCCCGGTTGGCCTGCGGACCTGCGAGTGAGGTCGGGCTGGCGCCTGCCGGAAGGCGATACAGATTGTCATCGTACTGAAGTTGCCCGGTCGCGCTGACCTCGAGCGCGTCATTCCTGATCGGCTCGCTCAGGGCGCTGCCATCGTCGATCCCCGCCGGCAGGGGCAGTGTCGCCGCCTGTGCTCGCGAACCGAGGCCGGCCAACGCTGCGCCCAGTGCGCAGGCGACTGCCCGGGCCAGTACTCCGTTGGGTGAGTGCATCGTTACCCTGCCCGCACACGCCCCGGCAGGAGCGCACTGTGCATGAAATCGGCGAGTTTCCTCAGCACCTGCGGCGCGACGAGCGCAAGCGCGGCTCCATACGCGGTAGCTCCGGCCACGGCGCAAGTCACGAGCCGCACGGCGCTGCCTTCGCCAGCCAGGAACACGTCCCGTAGCGTTAACACCACCGCGGCCATCAGCAGCGCCGAAACGATTGCCGCGGCGCTCGGTCCGAGTTGTGCCTGGATCGACAGCCGCGTGGCAACCCGCGTGCTCCAGACCGAAGCGACCACGAGCGCCAGCGCGCGCACCACCCAGACCGCGGCAGCGAGCTCCACCGTCCTCACGACACCCGTGAGCAGGAGCGCGACGCTTACCGTGAACACGAAGCCGTTGACCCTGGCATTGAGCCCTGCCCGGCCGACGGCGTTCACCGCAATGCTCGAGTACTGACGCAGCGTGACGATCACTGCCGCGAGCGCCAGCATCGCCACAGCGCCCCGGGCCGGATACCACGCGGGGCCGAACGCGACCAGCATGAGGTCCGGCGCGGTCACTGCGATGCCGGCGTAGAGCGGTATCAGGATGCAGGACGTGAGAGCGGTCGCGTCGCAAAAAACCGTCGCGAACTGCGCCGGCGCGTCCGTGCGCCGCGACAGCAGCGGCAAGGCGAGCTGCGCGGCAGCGCTGCTGAGCGTGTTACGCAGCTCCTCGACCATCCGGAACGCGAG
The DNA here is from genome assembly GCA_963802645.1 of uncultured Gammaproteobacteria bacterium. Classification (GTDB taxonomy): domain Bacteria; phylum Pseudomonadota; class Gammaproteobacteria; order Steroidobacterales; family Steroidobacteraceae; genus 13-2-20CM-66-19. Next base: position 906,406 of record CAWDJK010000004.1, read on the forward strand.
GCTCAGCCATCCGAGCGCGAGTTGATCGAGGTACAGGCCGCTGAGCGCGATGAGGATGCGGCCATTACCGAGCAGCAGCATCTGCGCCAGCATGTTCGGCAGTGCAAAACGCGACAGCTCGCGCAGGGCACTCGCTGAGAATCGCAGTGGCGGCAGTCCGCAGCTCGCGAACAGTACGACGGCTGACAGGACCGTCGATCCCAGGTACATCGCCACGAGTGACCACGCACCGCCGCCGAACGCTGCGGTCGACACGCCGACGGCCACGCCGAGCAGCCGGCCCAACAAGGTGCGCCGCGCCAGAGGCGCGAATGCCAGTTCACGACGCAGCAGCGCGCTCACCACGGCCGCCGCGGCGGCGACCGGACCGGCGAGCGCGGCGACGCTCACCAGACCGGCAAGAGCCGGATTGCCATAGAGCTGCGCGAGGTAAGGCGCTGTCCCGCAGAGCAGTGCCGCGCCACCGAGTGATCCGCAGAGCGTGACGGTCAGCGCCGTCGACTTGTGGCGTGGCTCGAGATCGCCGCGCTGGATGAGAGCGTCGTGGAACAGAAGCTCGAACGGCAGGCTCGCAAGCTGCGCGAACGTCACCGCGAGCGCCCCCTCACCGATGCCCCGCGGCCCGACCAGCCGTGCCAGAAACACCATGGCCAGAATCGAGAATCCGGTCTGGCTGAACGTGTCCACGCCGCTCCACAGCAGCGAGCGCGACGCATGGGCTCGCTCGGTCCCCATACTTCAGCCCGGCGCCGCCGCGAACTGCGTGCGCCATGCCGCGATCGCCTCGGCCGGCAGCGCGACGCGGGTTGGGGCAGGCGTCTTGATCCAGCGCTCAATGGCCGCCGTATCCCGACGCGCGACTACGGGAAGCTGTGTGTCGGCGCAGATCTCGATCGCACGGTTGTCGACCGCGAGGATGAGCGCGCGCTTGCCGAGCTGCAGCGCACGAATCCCTCCATGCAAACGTGTCCCAACGTAGTCAACGTGGCTGCTGCGCAGAAAGTCCGTAAAGTCCGCGAGGTTGGGCGGGATGAGCCGGACGCCTGCCTGATCGAGCGAGGCGCAGTAGGCGACATCCTCGGGCTGCTGCGGCCACAGCAGCACCTCGCGGTAGTGCGTGCGCAGCAACTGGATGAAAGCGCGGTCGTGCGCCGCATCGGCCGCGTAGCCGGTGAGCGTCGTCACTACACGGGGCGCCCGCTCGTGGGGAATCGCGGCGCAATGCCCGGCGGTCAGCGGCCACATGCTGACGCACGCGGTGTTGAGGACCGCTTCGATGCCCGCGGCCCGCAGCTGCCTGCCGGAGTAGGCGTCGCGCACGGAGTGCCGATGCGTGCTGCAGAGTATCCGCCGCAACATGAAGCGGGAATACAAATCCGGCGGACGCTGATAATGCCACCAGCCGCACCCGAGCAGCAGGCAGTTGCGCCGCATGAGGAAGTCGAGTGGGGAGATCTTCCATTGATTGCGCCACAGCATCCGCGACTTGAGCAGATTCGAGCCGCACACAAACACATAGTCGCAATCGCGCAGCACGCGATACGACTCCCACAACAGGAACTCGTGCGTCGGCAGGCTGACGAAGAACCCGCCGGGGAACAGCTCGCGGAGCACGGCACGCGCGGCATCCATGATGATCTGATCGCCGAGATTCAAACTCGTGACGCTGGTATCCAGAATGGCGATTTTCTGCACCGCGTCGGGTCCGATCGTGCTCATGCGCATGGCGGCTCCGGTATCCTCGCTTGCCGCCCGGCGTGCATCCGCTCGAGATTCGCGCTGAGCCGGTCCACGGAGGCGCAGAACACCGCACGCGTCGCGCGTTCGCGAAACGCGCGGTGGTTGCGCCCGATCACCGCCTCGCGGACTCTGGGGTTTGCGAGGCGCAGCACGAGGCGGAATGCGCGGGCAAAGTCGCCCACTTCGAACAGGCAATCGGACGCCAGGTAGGCACGCGTGCCCGGCAGGTCGCTCGCCACGACGGGCAACCCGACCCCCATGGCTTCCAGCATGACGAGTGGCACCCCCTCGTAGCGTGAGGTGATGAGCAGCGCGCCGCAGCGATGCATCCACTCATATGCCGAGTCCGACCAGGTATGCAGCGCGAGCAGCGACTGCAGCAGCGGCGATGCCGCCATGCGTCGCTGGATCTCCTCGCCAAATTCCCCCTCGCCCACCAGCTCGACGCATATCAGGCCCCGCAGCCAGGGCGCCCCTGTCAGAAAGTCGAGGAGCAGGTCGAGACCTTTCTGATTCGCATCGAGTCTGCCGAGCACGAGCACCCGAAACGGCCGGCTCTGGCAGTGGCCGTCGCCCGCAGGGCCCGCGGCGGCCACGCGCTCCACGACGGGAGAAACGGTGTTCGCGAGGGTGAATATCGGTCGCGGCGTACCGCTCCAGGCGGCGAATCGCTGCGCCTGCTCGCGGGTAATCGTGATCCAGGCGTGTGGCATCCGTGAGTAAAACGTGCGCGTGCACCAGTCGCGGAGCCCGCCGAGGCGAAAACGCATGCTCGCGGCGCTCTCGACCAGCGGGGTGTAAACGGCAACGGTCACCCCGAGCAACCGCGCGAGCAGAGCGTACAAGGGCTGGCGACCGACGAAACCCTCCGCCACGACGCACAGCGTCGGCTTGAGCATGACGAGCACCCTGGCGAAGGCGAGCGCGTCGCGCAGCGAGCCCGAGATCCGTCCGCACAGCCGCGCCGGCATTCCTCTGGCCGGTCGCGCGGGCGCGAACGCATCGACCACCGCAAACTCGCCGGCCTCTTCGCGCAGCCGGCTGCCCCGCCGCGCCAGCAGACTGCAGCGCACGCGCCGCCGGGCACTGAGCTCGCGCAGCAGGTTGAGCAGCATGACTTCGTGCCCGCCGAACTCGGGCGCCTCATCGACGAACAGCCACACCCCGGGCCGCGCCTCACCGCTCACGTGGGAGGGTGCCAGTCTCATGAGCGGAATGCGGCCAGGAAGGCCGCCGCCGCAAGCGGCTGATGCCCGTCGGACAGCCGGGCGTTGTAGTCGGACGCCGCGTAGTCGAAGTAGGAGTAATAGAGCAGGTCGTGGTTGCGGATCCACTCGACCATATGTTCGATGAAGTAAGGGTCGTCGCCGCCGCCGTATCCGTCGGGCCTCGTGCCGGTACCCCATTCGGGAAATGACATGGGCTTGCCGTGCGCACGCGCGAAATCGCTGTGCCACTTGAGGCCGTAGACCTCATTGACGAGATAGTTCCAGCGCTGTTCCGGCGTGTGCGATCCGGCGTCCCACCACTGGTTGTAGACGTCCTCACCGATCACGTCGACCACCGCGTCCCCGGGATACACCGAGTCCGGTCGCAGTTGTCCTTCGCCGAGAGTGGGACACCAGCAAAACTTGAACTGGGCGCCCGGTACCGCGCGCATCACCGCGACGATTCGCCGCCAGTACGCAACCCAGGCTTTCGGATCCCGTTTCGCCGACCACGGGTACCATCCGCCGTTGAATTCCCAGCCGAGTCGCAGCACGCTCTCCCCGTAGCCGTGCTCGATCAGCACCTGTGCGAGCTCGCGGAAGCGCGCGTCGTACGCGCCCTCGGCGCCGGCCCTCAAGGTCGAGCCGTTCACCAGCATGGGTACCGAGAAGCTGACGCGCGCGATGTGCGCCTTTTGCCAGCACGAAACCGTCCACGCCGCATCGCTTTGCAGACTCTCCCAGCTGTCGTGCGCGAAGAAGTCGAGGACCCACTCTGGACGGTGACCGAGCCAGGCGCTGAAGTGCTCGAGGTTCCTGGCGCCGATACAGCCGTTGCCCTCGTAGACGCTCAAGGATCCCGCCTGGCAGGGTGAGCAAGCGATCAACACCAGGATGGCTGCCGCCGCGCGTGGTACCCAGCGCCTGCTGCCCGCGTTCCTCGCTGCCGTTGTACTCATGATTGCCTCGCGCGGACTTGCTGTGTGTGTGTCACGCCGATTCGGCGCGGCTGCGGATGGCCCAAAGGAGCGTGCGGCCGCGGTCACTCCAGCGAAAACACGCTTTGGCGTGCCGGTAGGCCTCCTCCTGCATGGCGTTGAGTCGGGCGGTGTCGTCGATGACCTCGCAGATGCCGCTCGCGAGCTCGTGCAGATCGTCCCGACACAGCACCGCCTTGCCGATGGCGGGCGGCAGCCCGGCAGCTGCACAGCGCAGCGCGGCGACCGGCAAGTGCCCGAAGATGTAGTCGAGGAGCTTCAACTTGAAGCCGCCCCCGATGAGCTCGGGCACGACCGCCATGCGCGCCCGCGCAAAATGCGGCCGCACGTCCGCGACGAACCCGTGGATGTGCGTCACCGCCGAGGCGCGCCCGATCTCCGCAGCCAGCTTGCGCGGCATTCTGCCCACCACGTGCAGCTCGATCCCGCGGGCGCGGAACAAGGGCTCCGCCGCCTGGATGAAAAGGCGCAGGTTCTCCTGCTTCGGCATCCACTGGAACGACCCGATCAGCAGCACCTGCCGCGGAGTCTCGCGGGTAATTGCCGCACGCGGCGCATCGGCTCCGGCGTAGCCCGGCCGCAGCACGATGGTCTGCGCGCACAATGCGTCTTTGGAGAAGTGCCGCGCCTCCTCGTCCGTGATTGCCGTCAGCAGGTCGACCTGCCGCGCGATGCGTCCCTCGGCGACCCGCGTCTTGGCATAGTTCTGCCAGAGCGCAATCCGCTTGAGCATCGAACCCGTGAACTCGCGATAGAGCGCCGCATAGACTGTGGTCTCGTGATCGTGGGACACGTGCACCAGCACCGGGCGGGCGCGTCCGCGGGGACGAGGCGCAAAATAGCGCAGCGACCACCCCATGCCGTAGTGGTCGATCACGACGAAATCCCACGGCACCCGTCTCAGTGCGCGCACCTCGCGCCGGTAGCTGCGTGTTGCGAACGTGGCGGCCACGTGCGGCATCGGGCTCAGGAGTGCACGTACGGGCGGGCTCTTCGGACCCTTGACCGGGTGCCAGTCGATCGGCCAGTCGGGCGGCGGCTCGGCCCCATGGTCGGGCTCGAGACCCACCATCGTCAGCTCGGCCCCCGCCTCCGCCAGGGACCTTGCGAGGTTCGCTGAATAGACCCGGTCGCCGCTGTCCTGAGGAAACGGCAGCTGACGGCACAGCCACAGTCCCCGCGGCCTCGGGCGGGCACCGCGAGCGGGGTAGATGCTGGTGGGTGCGTCGACCACCGTCAGGCCCTGCGCACCGAATTCGCGGGTGTCCATGTCTGATAGCGCTCTCCGCGCAGCGACTGCCACACTCCGATGGCGGTGGCGGCGATCGCCAGCAGCACGTCCGCCAGCTGTGCGACGGGCCAGATACGCAAGTAACTGCCGCCGACCAGCAGCAGCGCGAGCAGCGGCACTGCGATAGCGACCGGCCAGATCAGGCCCGCGCTCACCATCGCGGCCGCCGCGCAGGTCGCCGCCAGCAGCAGGAAATAGCCGCTCAGCCAGCGAATCAGCTTGTGGGCGACATACTTATAGAGAGTGAGCGGATCGAGCTCTCGCAGTCGCGGCCACAGCAGCCGATGCACATTGAACGCCTGACAGGCGATGCGCACCTTGCGCGTGAACTCCTCGCGCGCGCAGCTGGCGGACTCCTCATAGGCGCGCGCCCGCGTCGACTGCACCACCCTGAATCGCTGGCACAACACCATCAGCGACACGTACAAATCGTCGATGATGTCGTCCGGTGGCGGCCGCCGCAGCGAACGCCTGACTGCGAACAGCGAGCCGTCGGCGCCGATGACCGATCCGCTGTCGAGCTCGAGGCGCTTCACCGCCTGCTCGAAGCGCCAGTAAGCCGACCCGGAGGCGCTGGTCACCGACTCCCCGGGATTGGTGTAGATGAGGTTGCCGCATACGCAACCCACCCGCGGATCGGAGAACTGCCACCGGAACTCCTCGAGGCATTCAGGGTCGAGCATCACGTTCGCATCCGAGAAGACAAGAATGGGCGCCCGCGTACGCGATGCGAGCACGTTCATCCCGTGGGTCTTGCCGCGCCGCTCGGCGGCTATGCACACATCGATGTCTTGCGCGTAGCGCCCGAGGAGCTGCGCCGTGCCATCCGTCGCGCCATCGACATAAACCAGCAGCTCGACGTCCGGATCGTGCGCCTTGAGCGCGAGCAGGTTTTGAACCTTGCGTTCGATGATGCGTGCCTCGTTGTACGCGCAGACGCAGACCGCGCAGCGCGCCGGCAGCGCCACCCGCTCCGGCACTTCGGGCCGGGGCGGGTACGGCCGCCGCCGCACGGCGAGCAGCGAGAGCGGATAGAGCAGGAACGGGTAGGTCGCGGCGAGCGCGAACAGCGCAGCGAGCACACTGAGCACCGCCGTCATGCGGGACCTGCACAGCTCGCCGCGGGCGCAGCAGGACTGACCGGGGGCAGGCCCGGCCGGCTGCGCGCGCCGCCCGTGCCCGTCCATACGAGGAGGCTCAGTGCCAATCCATGGGCGAACGGCGTGTAAATCCCGTTGAGAACCATCGTCAACGCCACGGCGACCACGGCCGGCCGCGGCAGCGTCGAGCCCGTCAGACAATAAAGCAGGAAACCAAAATATGCGGCCGTACCGATGAGGCCGTACTCGAAGATCAGCTTCGTGAGGGCCATCTCCGCGACCGGCCAGTGCGCACGCAGCGCATAGCTCTTGAAGCTTCCGGCGCCGAACCCGACCAGCGCACGCACGGGATCGTTCCACAGGTACTGTTTGAACAGGTAGAAGCCACCCACGAAGCGTGCGAAGCCGCTCGACCCAACCGAGTTGAATTCATGGGCCCGCGCGATGAACCGGTCGAGATGCAGGTAGCTCCCGCCCACGGCGAGCGCCGCGATAGCCGCCGCCCCGATGAGCAGCAGACTCCAGCGTCCGGTCTGGATCACGAAGATCGGAACACACACACCCAGAATGAGAAAGCCGGTGCCCGCATAGGTCACGAGCATGCCGAGCGCGTAGACCGCCAGGTGCCGGAAGCGGCTCAGAGTTCCGAGCTCGACCATCACGGCCACTGCGAGCAGCTGACTGCAGAAGGACGGCTCCAGCATGAAGACGCCGTTCGAGCGGTAGAGCTGCGAGCCGTACTCGATCACGCCCTGCTCATTGAATTGCTGCACGACGAATGCGTGCGGTACGAAGTTCTCGATGGGAAACAGATAGCGAACGGGGATGAAGGACTTGAGAACAAACTGTGCGATCGCACACCACGCGATCACGCGCGCGAGTTTGAGGAAGTAGTCCACCGTGGCATTGCCGAGCTCGCGCTGATCCGCGAGGGTGAGCACGTAGGGCACGTGCAGCGCGGCGAGTACGACGAACGAGGCCTTTGAGATCGGCCCGGCGCGAAACAGCTGAAACGCCCCGAGCAGGCCGATCAGGACCACGTAAGCCGCGAGGCGCTGGGGACTGATGGTGAGGCGTCGGGTCAGGAACCCGGTGGCGGCCGCGATGAGCAGGAGCGGAATGACGATGCTCACGCCCTTCTCCCCTAAGGGCGGCACGGCGAGCTTGGACAAGAGCGTCGCACCGATGAGCGGCGTGCACATGACGACAGCCGTCAGGCGATCCAGGCGCGGCGGCGGGCACTCCCAGGCCCCTTCGCGCACGACGGGCATACTCGGCTGCATCGCGAGCGTCCTCATCCGCAGAGCGTCGCACCGACGACCGTCGTGCCATCGGTCTGCAACATATCCCGCATCCGCTCGACCTCCGCCACCCGGGTTTTGCCGCGGCGCATGACGATCAGGCAGCCTTTCGCACCAGCCGCCACGATCTGCGCGTCCGCGTGCTCGAGCACCGGCGGCGTGTCAATGAGCACGACGTCGTAAAGAGTCTGAATTGACTCCGACAGGTGTCTGAAGCCCGCGTGCATCAGCAGTTCCTGCGGATTGGCAGGCGCCGAATCGGCGCCGAGAACCGCCAGATTCGGCAGCGACTCGATCGGCGTCGGTGCGGACTTCAGCGCGCCGCGACCCTGCAGCAGGTCGACCAGGCCAGGAGCCGGCTTCAATCTGAACAGCAGCCGTTGCCGCGGACGGCGCAGGTTGCAATCCAACACGAGCGTGCGTTCGCCGGCCTGCGCGAACGCGATCGCGAGATTGGCCGTCAGCAGAGTGCATCCGTGCCGCGCATGCGGCGAGGTGACCGCGAGCATCCGCGGACCCTTCTGGAACCAGCGCAGCCGCAGCTGGCTTCGCAGTGAGCGTATGGCCTCCGCATCCGCGCCCTCCGGTCGCGAGGTGATCACGAGCCGGGCTCTGAGGCCCAGATCGCTGGTGCGCACCACTCGCAGCGGCGCGTGTGCGAACGGCGGCACCAGCGCCTGCGGTGCGTCGGCGGACATTCTTTCGGGCATATCCTTTTGCATGTTCATCAGCCCACCCCGATCGCGAGTCTGCGCAGCTCAGCGAGCACCAGCAGGCCGGCCTCGGCCACGTGGTTACGCGAGCGGACACGCCGGTCGAGCAGCTCCGCGATCAGGGCCGCCCCGACCCCGAGAAGCCCGCCGAGGACCGCCGCGGCCGCCATGTACAGCACCGGCCGCGGCCGGGCCGGCTCAAGCTGCACGGTCGCCGGACTCAGCACGGCAATGCGGCTCTGTTCGAGGTGGCTGCCGATCCCCACTGCGCCGGAACGCTGCTTGGCCTCGTCGTAGGTTTTTTGCGCGTTCTGCACGTCGCGAATCAGCACGTCCTGATCGTCGCGCTGTCGCTTGAGCTTGAGGATGTGTTGCTTCTCCTGGTCTACGGCCTGCTGCAGATCGGCAGTGCGATGCCGCGCGATTTCTGCGCTCTGCCGCAGGGAGCCGGTCGCCGTCTCGAGCTCGGCGGCGAGCCGCTTGCGCAGCTCCTGCACCTGGGCCTGCGCGCTGAGATACTGCGGATGATTTCGGTCGTAGCGCTGCGCGACACTCGCGAGATTGCCTTCGGCGACCATCAGATCGTTCTTCATCGCCACCAGCGTCGCATTGCCGATCAGATCGGGCAGCTGGTCGATCTCACCGCGCTTGTCGGCCTGCGCCAGCTGACTGAGCCGGGAATCCGCGTCGCTGGCCTGTGCCTGCGTATCCGCGAGCTGCGTCGACATCTCGCCGAGCCGGACGCTCTCGACATCCAGACGATCATCCGCGCCGGCGATGCCGTTCTTGCGCTGGTAGTCGGACAGGCGTTGTTGCGCCGCCTCCAGCGCCTTGCGCAGGCCCTCCACCTGTCCCTGAAACAACGCGGACTGGCGCGCTGCCGGGTCGACCTTGAGCTCGAGGCTCGTCTCGATGTACGCGTCGGCGAAGGCGTTCGCAATCCGCACGGCAGTTTCCGGCTGGCGGCCGTAGTAGTCGATGACGATCACATTGCTGTCACGCGCGGGCACGACGTCGAGCTTCGCGAGCAGCCGGTCGGCGATGAAATCGCGCAGGGTTGCGGCGTGGTCGGTTTCCCAGAAGCGCCACCAGTCCAGGCGCTCGTTGAACTGCTCCACCAGCCCCGGGACCTGATCGAGTCGCAGCTTATCGACCACTTTCAGCGCCACGCTGTGACTCGAGATCACATCGACCTCGGTCGCGCGGTAATCGGTGTCGACGGGTGGTGGTACTACGAGTCCGGTGGCGGGATCGATCCCGGGCGCATCCACCGCGACCGACACCTCACCCAGATATACCGCCGGCATCAGCAGTGTCACCGCCAGGGTGACCGCCATCACGAACAGCGCGACGCCGATCACGCGTTTCTTGCGGCCTCCCAGAACCTGCAGCAGCTCTCTCAGCGTCATCGTGTGCATGGGCTACCCTTCAGGCCTAGAACAACGATTGCTTGACCAGCAGTACATCGTCGGTCTGCACCAGATCCCCGCCGCGAACCTTGTGCTGGTGCTCCGTGCCGTCGCGATCGCGCCGCTTCACGACGACCCGGCGGTCGGAACCGCGGTCGGTGAGCCCGCCTCCCGCGGAGATCGCCTGCGAGACTGTCATGTTGCGTTCGAGCTTATAGACACCCGGCCGCTGCACTTCGCCGTAGACGTAGAACTGCGGCGCCCGCGGCACGTAGATCGAATCGCCGCCCGCGACGCTGGGATTCTGGGTCGGATCGCCGCTGAATAGCCCCGGAAGACTGATGCTGACCTTGGTGCCATCGCGACGCAGGAGTGTGGCGTCATCGCCCGCAACTCCGGTTCCGTTGACCACCAGGGCGCCGACCGCGCCCTGCACGACACCGCCCGCCTGCGCGAGCAGATCGAGGACCTTGTGCGATGCCTGCAGCGGATACTGCCCGGGCTTGTTCACCTGACCCATCACCGCCACCAGCCGACTCTGTACCTCGATCACGAGCACCGTAACCTGCGGCTGACGCACAAAGGCGCCCTCGGTCAGGCGCTTCGCAAGCAGGGATTCCACCTGGCTGGTGGTCATGCCCTTGACTGCGACCGAGCCCACGTAGGGGTAAGTGATGTCGCCGGCCGCGGAGATGCGCGTGTTGACGCTCAGCTCCGGGTAGCCGGACACGCCGATCTGCAGCAAGTCTCCGGGACCCACCGTCGCATCGCTCGACGCGCCCGCTGCGCTCGCCGTGTGTGTGAACCACAGGCAGACCAGCAGCGACACCCGACACCAGATCGTCGCCGGCTTGCTCAGCATCCGCACCCTTGCACCCTCGCCTCCATTGCGCTTTTGCTAAAACGCCCGACCGTCCCGCCACACGAGCGGCACCGTCCGCAGCACGATCAGCAGATCGAGCGCCAGCGACCAGTTCCGCAGGTAGTCAAGATCGAATTCGATGCGGTTGCGCATCGATTCCAGATCGTCCCCGCCACGAAAGCCGTTGACCTGGGCCCACCCGGTGATGCCGGGCTTCACCTTGTGCCGGATCATGTAGCCGGGAATCAGGCGCCGATATTGCTCGTTGACCGCTACGGCGTGCGGACGCGGCCCCACGATGCTCAACGCGCCGCGCAGCACATCGAACAGTTGCGGCAGCTCGTCGAGCGAGGTCTTGCGGATGAACGCACCAAAGCGCGTGACCCTGTTGTCGTTGCGCTTCACCTGCGTGTAGCTCGCGACCCCGTCCTCCATGACCGTCATCGAACGGAACTTGGTGATGAAGATCTCGTGGCCGTCCAGACCATAGCGTCTTTGCCGGAAGAAGATCGGACCCTTGGAGTCGGCGCGTACACCAATGGCAACGAGCAGCAGCAGCGGCGCGCTTAACACGAGGAACGCCAACGCCATGAGAATGTCGCTCAGACGCTTCACAATGCCGCGCGTGCCGTAGAACGGCGACTCCCGAATAGCCACGATCGGAATGCCCCCGATCACATCGAGTCGCGCCTGGATGAGGTCGCAGATCAGTACGTCCGGGACGAAATATATGGAGGCGGTCGAGTCCTGCAGCTGCTCGAGGAGACTCAGGACGCGCGCCTGGTCCGTCATCGGCAACGTCACGTACACCGCATGGATCGAGTGCGTCCATACGAACTCTGGCAGGCCCACTGGCTTGCCGAGCATCGGGACGTCGCGGTCGGACGGAAGGCTCTCGGGATCACGATCATCGAAACAGCCGACCAACTGCATCCGCAGTGACGGACTCGACCGGAGCTTGTGCGCCAGGCGCAAGCCAACCTCGGATGCACCGATGATTACGGCCTTGCGCATCAGGTCGGCCCTCTCACGGCCGCGCTCGAGCGCCCGCTGGAAGATCAGCTGGCCGGCCCACAGCACAAACGGGGTAGCGAGTGCCCAGGCCCTCAGCATGCCGGACTGGATGATCCGACTCATGTGCGAGAGATGCAGCAGCATCCAGATGAACGCCACGGTCAACACCCAGCGCACGAGGATGTCGAGCAGCGACCAGACGGCCTCGATGCCGTGTGTCCCGCGGAGGCCCGCAACATCCAGGATCTCGCCAGCCAGAAAGAAACTGACCACCGCGAGGAGAAATTGCGGCCCGCTCAGTGGCTCATGCCAGATTGCCATGCACGCCAGCAAGCTGACCACCGCGAGCACCGGGTACAGGAGCGTCTTCATCGCGAAGACGAATGAGGGATCGGTTGCCGTCAAGGCCTTCCGGCTGCGCCATTGATCCAGGCGAGCGGTGAGAATTTGCGCTTGCATCGCGTCAGCTGACCCTGATAGGCGTCAAGTGAACGTGAGGGGATGTTGCAGCGACTTCTGCTTGCGACGCAGTTGCAGGCCGACGAGACCCGCACCTACGCCCACCATCATCCAGATATCGGCACCGGTCAGGTGATCCTTCACCATCGTCCGGGTAGCACGACGTGCTTCGGCATGCGGCTTCGCGAGTGCGGGGTGTGCAATGGCCTGCTGGGCCTGTTCGATCGCCGGGGCATCGCTTGTCCCCGCGATCAGGAAACCGAAGGTCAGTGCCAGGAGCATCCGTAGAGCTATCTTCACCGTGCCCCCTTCCACCAGCCGGGGTGAGTCGTTCCGTGATTCTTCGTTGCTGCGTTGTTGCCCCCTCAACGAGCCAACGTCCGCAAAAACCTGCTGATCCGCAGTCGCCGCTCCCGGATGTAACCGGGCGGCGCCATGGGTCGCGAGCAACGATAGCGGGATCAGGATCGGCTGAGCTGTCCGCGCCCATCTCCTGCGCGTGTCAGCGCATGCCTAGTCGCTGTCGCACTGACGCTCGCTGGCGACAGTCAGCCGGGCTCCCACTCCCCGGGAATCCCTGAACGCGATGTTTGTAAGCGAATTGCGCCGACGCCGATCGGCGTCACTCAGCGCGTCAGACGTCAGCGTAGCGGAATGGGGTCTACCCGACGGCCCTCAAGCGAGTCGAAGGCTGAAGCAGCTCCATGATCTCCGCCATCGGTGGCGCAGGATATTTGACCGCTCGAGTCGAAATGCCGCAGAGCTCGAGCAGCGTCGCACCGATTTCCTCAATAGGTATCCTGCGCCTGAGCACCTCGGACTTTCGGATCTTCGACGGCAGGCGTATCCAGAGAATTCCGTCCGGGTGGTGCATGCCGCTCTTCACCCCGGTAACGCCGTAGAAAAGATCGTGGAAGCGCCTCGACCGCGCCTTCAATCGGTTAAACACCAGCGCGTCGGCCTGTGGCTGCCTGGTGATGTTGCAGCCACCGAACAGCCGGTTTTCACTCAGCTGCAATGACATCACCGCGCGCCCGTCGGCAGTGTGCAGCGAAGCCAGTTTCCCCTGAGCTTCCACAGCATCCGCATGTGTGCCAAATGCGAGATGGAACTCCTCGGCCATCACCGGGAGGAACTCAAAGGGCCTACCGATACCCGCAAACCGGGTCAGCTGACCGATGTCCCGCGGGCGGAACACCTGCTTGCCGCCATCGAGCTCGTAGGTGGTCATCGGCTGCTGGCTGAGAGCCGTTGCCAGGACGATGCTCGTATCCGGACGCGCCAGCGCGAGGCATTCGCCAACGATGCGGTCCATGCTCCGGTATCCGAATGGAATTGCGTCGCAGTACTGCGCCTGGCGGTCCGCGGTGTCCTTCAGCGCGAAACGCTCAGGCTCCATGTTGCGCCAGTAGTAATGTTGATAGTGCGCGGTGCTGTTCAGAAAGAACGTCGAGAACTCGGGGTGCAGTTTCCTGTAGAAACTCACGAAGACATCCCATTGGAGTCGATCCATGATGGCGGCACGGCGCCAGCGCTGGCGGGTACGCATCAGCTCGCCCGCGAGTTGCAGCAGCGTGGCCTTTACCGTGTTGGCGGACAGGCCGTTGGCAAGCATGAATCGGGCAAAACGCGCGTACTCCCGCAGCGTCAGGGGTGCTCTTGGGCGCGTATGTTCCTGCACATACGTGCGGACGAAGTCGAAGTAGTCCTTGAAGCTCGCCGCGGGACGCGGACTCACGCCGTGCGACCAGGGATCGGGCAGGATGTGGACATTTTCCCGCCGATCTGCGGTCGCCGACCCGTTCATGCTGCCGCAGACCCAGGCATTCAGGTTGCTGTCCGCAACGTAGTCCCAGGTCCGCTGCGCCGTGTAACTCTCACCGTCTCCGAGACGGAAGACCTTGTGCTGGCGGTAAGTCAGGCCCGTGTGAACGGAAATCCACTGGATCCAGGGCTCCAGAGCCGGTGGCTCCTCATGAGCATCCGAGATCGCAACGACGGACTCGTCACGAAGTTTCTTGAAGTTGGGCAGGAATCCCGAATCGATGAACCGACTCATCAAAACGGGTGACAGCTCGTTGAGCTCGAGAACGATGACTTTGCCACTCATGGGGAGCCCTCGTACCTTGCCATCGCATGGTCTGAACACCCCCAAGCCAGACGGTAGCCCAGAGAACACACTCCTTTCAAGAAGCGTCGCGAACTGGCGACGTGCTGCTGGACGCGTCCAGCGCCAGGCGCCACGCAGGCCCGCCGGAATGCGGCGGGACTTTTCGCGGCTCCAGAGAAGGCCCGCAGACTTTCAGGGCTGGAACTTCATGATGGCTTTGAGCAGCCCGGGGAAGCGCGCGTTCACCTCATCCCAGCGCACGCAATTGCGGTTCTCCACGCCCTGCTTTGTCGTGCGGATCAACCCGGCATCACGCAACGCGCGGAAATGATGTGAAAGCGTGGACTTCGCCATTTCTGCGCAGGGCGCCGCCGCCGAGCACGACAGCGATCCGTCGCGACTTTCGAGCAGTTTTTTGAAGATCCTGAGCCGCATTGGATCGCTCAGTGCGCCGAGCACTCCGGCGAGCGTGATGTCCGCTGCGGCGGGGTGCACGAAACGGGTCATATGCTCATTCTCATACGGTCTTGGTCACTGGTCCCATTGTTCGATAATACTGCATTATCGCAATTAGAACCAGGAGACTCATCATGAAGCGGCTCGAAGGCAAAGTAGCGGTGGTGACAGGTGGTAACAGCGGTATCGGCCTGGCGAGCGCCAAGCGTTTGCACGAGGAAGGCGCGCGGGTAGTGATCACCGGACGGGACTCCAGGACCCTGGACGCGGCGGTGAGTGCGATCGGCGCCGGAACCGTGGCGTTGCAGTCCGACGCATCAAAGCTCGAAGACATCGAGCGACTGTTCTCCGTGGTCGAGTCCAAGGTCGGCAAGATCGACGTACTGTTCGCGAACGCTGGAATCGCCAGATTCGCGCCCTACTCCGGCTCGCAGGCAGCGCTCTTTGACGAGCTGTTCGCGACCAATGTAAAGGGCGTGTATTTCACGCTCCAGAAGGCGATCCCGCATCTCAACGATGGGGCCTCCGTGATCCTCAATACCAGTGTCGCAGCCAGCAAGGGCACGGAGAACATGGGAATCTACGCGGCCACCAAGGCCGCCGTGCGTTCCTTCGCCCGCACGGCCGCGACCGAACTGAAGACGCGGAGCATTCGGGTCAATGCCGTGGCTCCAGGACCCATCGCCACACCCATTTTCGGGCGCAGCGGTCTCACCGAAGAGCAGATCGATGGCTTCAAGGCGGGTATATCCTCTCGTGTCCCGCTGGGTCGGATCGGCCGCCCGGAAGAGATCGCGGGCGCGGTGGCGTTCCTCGCCTCGGATGACGCCTCCTACATCACGGGAGTTGAGCTCAACGTAGATGGAGGAATGGCAAACCTTTAATCGGCCCCCAAGCGCACGCCACCGTCACCGTACCCCGCGAACGCCATTGGGGGATCTTCGATTATTGCGGCGGTCTCCAGCTCCAATTGCGCACCTCCGGCATATCTTCTCCGTGTCGGCAGATGTATTGCCGGTGCTCGATCAGCTTGTCCCCGAGCCGCTGTTTCAGATAGATCCCCTTGTCGCCGGTTTGCGGCAGCCGGTCGATGGTGTCCATCACGAGGTGAAAACGGTCCAGATCGTTCAGCACCGTCATGTCGAAGGGCGTAGTGATGGTGCCCTCCTCCTTGTAGCCGCGGACATGAATGTTGTCATGGTTGGTGCGACGGTAGGTCAGGCGGTGAATCAGCCATGGATAGGCATGGAAGGCGAAGATGACGGGTTTGTTTCGGGTGAACAGCTCGTCGAACTCCGGTTCGCTGAGCCCGTGCGGGTGCTCTGACTGCGGCTGCAGTTTCATCAGGTCCACGACGTTCACCACTCGGATTTTGAGCTCGGGCAGATGCTCACGCAGGATCGACACCGCAGCGAGCGTCTCCAGCGTCGGCACGTCCCCGCAGCAGGCCATGACCACGTCCGGCTCGGCGTCCTGATCGTTGCTGGCCCATGGCCAGATGCCGATGCCGCGGGTGCAGTGCTTGACGGCCGCGTCCATCGTCAGCCACTGCGGCGCCGGGTGCTTGCCGGCGACGACGACATTGACGTAATGCCGGCTGCGCAGGCAGTGGTCTGTCACCGATAGCAGGCAGTTGGCATCCGGCGGCAGATAGACCCGCACGACCTCGGCCTTCTTGTTCACGACGTGGTCGATAAAGCCGGGATCCTGATGGGTGAAGCCGTTGTGATCCTGGCGCCAGACGTGTGAGGTCAGCAGGTAGTTGAGCGAGGCGATCTTGTGCCGCCACGGCAGGTGCGAGCTGACCTTCAGCCATTTGGCGTGTTGATTGAACATTGAATCGACGATATGGATGAAGGCCTCGTAGCAATTGAATAACCCATGCCGGCCCGTCAGCAGGTAGCCTTCGAGCCACCCCTCGCACTGGTGCTCGCTGAGCATCTCAATCACGCGCCCAGAGGTCGCGAGGAACTCATCGTTCGGCTGAGTCGCGCCCTCCCATTGACGTTCAGTCGCTTCAAAGACGGCTTCCAGTCCATTGGAGAGCGTCTCATCAGGACCAAATATCCGGAAGTTGCGTTGCTCGCTGTTCAAGGTCACCACGTCACGCAGAAAACGCCCGAGCACGTGCGTGTCGCCGACTCCCGGAGCACCCGGTGCGGGCACCTTGACGGCGTACTCCCGAAAATCCGGCAGGCGCAGCTCGCGCAGCAGCAGGCCACCATTGGCGTGGGGATTGGCGCCCATGCGCCGCTCGCCGGTCGGCGCCAGGTCGGCCAATTCAGGTCTCAGTCGCCCCTTGCCGTCGAACAGTTCTTGCGGCCGGTAGCTTCTCAGCCACTCTTCCAGGAGCTTGAGGTGTTCCGGGTGCGTAGCTGGATCGGAGAGTGGCACCTGGTGCGCGCGGAACGTGCCCTCGACCTGCAGCCCGTCCACGATCTTCGGACCCGTCCAGCCCTTCGGTGACACGAGCACGATCATCGGCCAGCGCGGGCGAACGCTGACGCCACGAGCGCGTGCGTCCCGTTGGATTTGCTTGAGTTGCCCGATGACGGTGTCGAGCGTCGTGGCCATGGCCTCATGCATCAGTGCCGGCTCGTGGCCCTCGACGAAGTGCGGCGTCCACCCATACCCTCGCAGCAGCTGCTCCAACTCCTCGCGAGCGATGCGGGCGAGGATGGTCGGATTCGAGATCTTGTAGCCGTTGAGATGAAGGATGGGGAGCACCGCCCCGTCGCTCGCCGCATTCAGAAACTTGTTGGAATGCCAGGCCGTGGCCAACGGCCCGGTCTCGGCCTCGCCGTCGCCCACGACGCAGGCGACGATCAGCTCCGGATTGTCGAACACCGCACCAAACGCATGGCTGAGCGAGTAACCGAGTTCGCCTCCCTCGTGGATTGAGCCCGGGCACTCCGGCGAGGCATGGCTGGGAATGCCGCCGGGAAACGAGAACTGAACGAACAGCTTCCGGAGCCCAGCCTCATCCTGACTGATATTGGGATAGATCTCGCTATAGGTGCCCTCGAGGTAGGTGTTAGCGACGACGGCCGGCCCGCCGTGCCCAGGGCCGGATATGTAGATCATGTCCAGATCGAACTTCTTGATCACCCGATTCAGGTGAACATAAATGAAGTTCTGGCCGGGCGTCGTACCCCAGTGTCCGAGCAGCATATGCTTGATGTGCTCGAGCTTCAGCGGCTCTTTCAACAATGGATTGTCGAACAGATAGATCTGCCCGACCGACAGGTAATTGGCAGCGCGCCAGTACGCATCGATCCTCTGCAGCATCTGCGGCGAAAGGGTGCTCGTCTGCATGATGCGATACTCCCGTATTCAGGGTGCGCGGGTCAGTCAGCCTCACGGATGGCACCAGACTCGCGGGGGCGCGTTGTCGTCATCGTTGCCAGAGAATTCGCGCGCACTCCAACGGCACCGCCGCCCCGGAGCGTTGCGGTATCACTCGCGCCGTGTAGTCGCTCGATGGACGCGTCGCCGATACCTCGGCGCGGTAGAGGCCACGCACCGGTGTCCCGGATGGCCTTTCCACGAGCTGCATCTCCTGCCGTATCGGACGGCCGCCGCCGAGGTCCTCCGCATAGAGCTCAACGCGCACGGCAGTCGGATCGAGATCATTGAGAAGGAGCGTCACTTCCATGCGATGGTGGCTCGCGTCGCTCTGCACCTGCGGGTTCTCGAAGCGCAATGCATCCCACTGCCGCTCCACCGCACGCCGCCAATCGACGACTTGCCTGCCCAGTGCGCCTTGGTCGGCCGCTCGCAGTTGGTAAGCGTCCGCAGCCGGAAGGTAATGTTGCTCCGTGTATTCCCGCACGGTACGGTTGGTGGAGAAGTGCGGGGTCAACTGCGCCATGCTTTCCCGCATTCGCCTGACCCAGGCTACCGGGATACCGTGCTGGTCGCGGCTGTAAAACTCGGGCACCACGTGCCGCTCCAGCAGCTCGTACAAGGCGTCGGCCTCATGCGCATCCCAGGCAGGATCCTCGCCGTGTTCCCGGCCGTCGCCCAGCGCCCACCCGACCTCGCTCGTATAGGCCTCAGCCCACCAGCCATCCAATTCCGACAGATTGATGCCACCGTTGACCAGCACCTTCATGCCGCTCGTGCCGCATGCCTCCCACGGTCGGCGCGGCGTATTGATCCAGACATCCACGCCTTGCACCAGATGCTCCGTGAGCAGCATGTCGTAGTCACTCAGGAAAATCGCATGGGGCCGGGTTTCGGGACGGCGGATGAACTGCACCCATTCCTGGATCAGGGCCTGACCTGCGTGGTCCGCCGGATGCGCCTTGCCAGCGATGATGAGTTGCACCGGGCGCTGCGGATTGGCTAACAAGCGCAGCAGTCGCTCCTGGTCGTGCAGGAGCAGGTTGGGTCTCTTGTAGGTCGCAAACCGGCGTGCGAAGCCCAGCGTCAAAGTTTCAGGATCAAACAGACGCTTCGCACCCGCGACCGCCTCGGGCGAGGCACCATAGGCGAGCAGCTGCCGTGACAGTCGGTCGCGGGCATATTCAACAAGAGACTTTCGGGCGGTGAAACGCAAGCCCCAGAGACTCGCATCCGAGGCACGCCGAATGCCCTGTGCCAGGGCTTCTGTCGTTCCCAGCCAGCGGTTCTTGCCACAGGTCCGGGTCCACAGATCATCGGCAGGAGCTGAGTCCCAGGTTGGCATGTGTACGCCGTTGGTGACGAAACCCACTGGGACGTCCTCCTGAGGCCAGCCCGGGAAGAGAGGCTCAAGGAGCTGCCGACTCACTTTCCCGTGCAAGCGACTCACGCCGTTGACCGCGCCGCTGCCGCGAACCGCCAGATAGGCCATATTGAAGGGTTCCGATGCATCGCTCGGATTCGCCCGACCCAAGGCGAGCAAATCGTCCAGCGTGATGCCGAGCTTCTGCCGGGCGTAACCCCCGAGGTACTGTTCGATCAGGTTCGGTGCGAAACGGTCAAAGCCGGCCGCCACTGCAGTGTGAGTGGTAAAAAGATTTCCGGCTCGAGTGACGGCCAGCGCGACCTCGAAGGGCTGTCCGGTCTGCTGCATAAAAGCGTGTGCACGCTCCAATACCGCAAAGGCGGCGTGTCCCTCATTGAGATGACACACCTCCGGGTGAATCGCCAGCGCGCTGAGCAGCCGCCATCCACCGATCCCCAGAAGCAGTTCCTGCTTGAGGCGCAGCTCCGGGCCGCCGCCATACAGCTCGCTGGTGATGCCGCGATGCGCCGGGTAATTGGCGGCGTCGTTGCTATCGAGCAGGTACAGGTTCGCGCGACCGACCTGCACCTGCCATGCGCGCAGCCAGACTGAATAGCCCGGCAAGGCGATTTCCAACCGCACCCATTCGCCGTTCGCCTGGCGCAGCGGCGTGATCGGTAACTGTCCAGGGTCGTTATAAGGGAAGAGCGCCTGCTGCGCTCCGAGCTCGTCGATCATCTGGCGAAAATACCCCTCACTGTAGAGGAGGCCCACGCCAGTCACCGGAACGCCCAGGTCACTGGCGCCCTTGAGCTGATCCCCGGCGACATTGCCGAGCCCACCCGAGTAAATGGGCAGCGCCTCACTCAACATGAATTCCATACTGAAATACGCCACACGGGTCAGGGCAGACTGCGCGTGGGCCTGCTGAAACCATGCGCTCGCCTGAGCTGCATCCCGCCTGGCTTGCACCAGATCATCAACGCTTTTGCGGAACGCGGGCTCGGCCAGGACCCGCTGCAGCTTCTCGCGCGAAACCGTCTGCAGGACGACCCACGGGTTATGCGTGAATTCCCACAGCACGGAATCGAGCTGCCGCCAGACCGGGTCAGTGGCGTGATTCCACGACCAGCGCATATCCAGGGCGAGCTCGGACAGCAACTCGAATCCCTCGATGTCCGCGGACCCGAGTCGCTGTGAATGGCTAGGCGGTGATGCGCTGTTCACGGTCTCCGACCCGTGGCATTGGATGCAATCTTCGGCCGCTACACGGCCGTCGCCAGCGCGGCACGGACGATGGTCTGCGCTTCCGCCAGGACACGCTGCAGATGATCGGCTCCACGAAAGCTCTCCGCATAGATCTTGTAGATGTCTTCGGTGCCGGACGGGCGTGCGGCGAACCATCCGCTCGCCGCAATGACCTTCAATCCCCCGATGGGAGCGTTGTTGCCCGGGGCGCGGGTGAGAACGCTCTGGATCCTTTCGCCCGCCAGTTCGGCGAGCGTCATCTGCCGGGGTGAGAGGCGCGCCAACTGCTCCTTCTGCGCGGACGTGGCGGGCGCCTCCGCGCGATCATAGAGCGGCGCGCCGAACTCACTCGTGAGCTCGCGGTATACATCACCCGGGTCGCGACCCATGCGCGCGGTAATCTCCGCCGCTAGTAAAGCCGGGACCATACCGTCCTTGTCGGTCGTCCAGACGCTGCCATCCAGGCGGCTGAACGACGCACCCGCACTCTCCTCTCCGCCAAATCCCAACGAGCTATCGAGCAGGCCCTCGACAAACCACTTGAAACCCACTGGTACCTCGTAGAGCTGGCGCCCGAGCTTTGCCGCGACACGATCGATCATCTCACTGCTGACGACCGTTTTCCCCACGGCCGCCTGCTTGCTCCACCTTTTCCGGTTCTGAAACAAATAAAAAATGGCAACCGAAAGATAATGGTTGGGCGCCAGCAGCCCGCTGCTTCGGGTGACGACCCCGTGTCGATCGTGGTCAGTGTCACAAGCAAACGCAATGTCGAATCGGTCCTTGAGACCGATCAAGCTCTGCATGGCAGGCGGCGAGGAAGGATCCATGCGGATCCTGCCGTCCCAGTCCACCGTCATGAACCGGAACGTCGGATCAACCACCTGGTTCACCACCGTGAGATTCAAGCCATAACGCTCGGCAATCGGGCCCCAATAGTGAACACCCGCGCCCCCGAGCGGGTCCACGCCCAGGCGCAACTTCGAGTCGCGGATTGCTTCCATATCGAGCACGTTGGCGAGATCATTGACGTAAGGATTGAGAAAATCATGCCGGTGCGTCGTGGCGGCGCGTTGGGCCTTCGCGAACGGCATTCTCTTCACACCCTGCAGGCTGCCCTCCAGAAACGTGTTGGCCCTGGCCTCAATCCATCCGGTGACGCCCTGATCGGCCGGTCCGCCGTTAGGCGGGTTGTATTTGAAGCCACCGCTGTCGGGCGGATTGTGCGACGGGGTAATGACAATGCCGTCCGCGAGCCCTGCTTCGCGGCCGCGGTTGTAAGTGAGTATGGCGTGAGAGATGACCGGCGTCGGGGTGTATGCGTCCTTATCCGCGAGCATGACCTGCACCCCGTTTTCCGCCAGCACTTCGAGCGCGCTGGCACAGGCGGGTACCGAAAGAGCATGCGTATCGATGCCGAGGAACAACGGCCCGTCTATGCCCTGCCGCTTGCGGTACTCGCAGATGGCCTGACTGATGGCCAGAACGTGCCATTCGTTGAACGTGTTGTTGAGCGCGGAGCCACGATGTCCCGAGGTACCAAACGCGACCCGCTGCTGCGGCACTGAATAATCAGGCGTCTCGGCGTAGTAGGCCGTGATGAGCCTCGGCACATTCACCAGCATTGCCAGTGGGGCCGGCTTCCCTGCCAGCGGGCTGACGTTCATGGGCGCCTCCTGTCGTGCTCGAAGTCTCGGTCTTGCAGCGGCGGTTGCCTTTGGCACTAAATGGCGGCGCTCAGAGAATTGCATCGGACGCCGCGTAGGGCTTGATGCTTTCCGCAACGGAGTCGGCCACATGCTCTTTGGTGATCAGCCCGGCAACGTTCCTGGTTCGGGGAATTCTCTCGTCGGTTTCCACGACGACGGCCATGATCGCCTTCCTGCGCCACATGCGCCCGATTACGTTGAACATGATGTCCTCGCCGCGCGCGATCGTGAAATTCGGGCTGGCAACGTCCCCGAGCGAGAGTCCCGTAAAGGCGGATTCCAGGCCCCGTCGCAGACCGGTATTGACCCGCAACACGCCTGCAATCTTCTCGTCACGCGTGACTACCACGTGCCGCATTCGACCCTCGTGCTCGGGCAACCTTAAGAAATCGTCGAATGCCATGGTGTGCGGCAGGACCAGAATGTCCTTGTCCATGACATCGACAGCGCGGCGGACCAGAAACATATTTGCATGCAGGGCTTTCGGAATGAAATGACGTCGGGCGAGGAGCTTGATTGTGTAGATGTTTTCGCGAGACACAACGCGCCGGCAGCCAATACTGATCGCTACCGCGATGATCATCGGCATGACGATGGCGTAGTCGAGCGTCATCTCGAAAATCATGGTGACCGCCGTCATCGCAGCGCCTGTGCCGCCACCCACCATCGCCGCCATGCCGACCATGGCAAAAGCCGGAACGCTGATGTCAGCCGACGGAAACAGCAGGTGGCAGACCGCGCCAAACGCCCCGCCGAGGGTCGCTCCCATGAAGAGCGACGGCGAGAAAATTCCACCGGACGAGCCCGATCCAAGACTTACCGATGTTGCGACGAGCTTTGCGACGGACAGCAGTGCCAGGAATGGAGCCGCGGCCAGTCCTCCCAGGAGGACGTCCTGGATCGTCGAATAACCAACGCCTTCGATCCGATAGTGGCCGCTGAAGCGAAGGAACGCGTACATCATCGCGCCCACCAGGCTCATTCCGAGCGCGTGACGCAGGTAGGGGTTCCTGACCCGATCGAATTGGTCCTCGGCCAAATGCAGGCCGCGGATAAAACCCGCCGCCGCAAGGCCCGCCGCCACGCCAAGAATTGCGTACAGCCCGAGCACGTATATCGCAGATGGGTGAACGGACAGGGTGCCAAGAGCGGGTACGTCGAACGCTGGCCGCGGGCCGAAGAAAATCCGGCCGATGAAGGTCGCAGTTCCGGTGGCGAGCGCCACGGGCAGGAACGTGCGTGTACTCACCTCCGGCATCATGAGTTCGATCGCGAAAATTACGCCCCCGATCGGCGTATTAAAGGTGGCGGCGATACCGGCGCCCGCGCCGGCCGCGACGAGCGTGATGCGCTGCCATGCCTCAAGCCGAATGACCTGGCCAATGCTCGATCCCAGGGACGCGCCGATCTGAATGATGGGTCCCTCGCGTCCGACGGCCGACCCGCTGCCAATCGACAGCGCCGAGGCAAGTGACTTTACCGCCGCCACGACCGGCCGAATGCGGCCCTCCTTGTAGAAGATCGCGTCCATGACTTCCGGGACGCCATGTCCGCGTGCCTCGGGCGCAAACGTCCTGACCAGGAACACCACCGCCAGTCCGCCGATGACGGGAACGAGAATGACCAAGACACCCCAAGGGGAAGGCGGTGTGTAAACATTGGCATCGTAGACGAGCGAGAAGCGACCCAGGAAGAGCAGGTTGTGAACGACTGCGATCAACGCGCGAAAGAATACCGCCCCAAATCCAGTCACCACGCCCACCAGGACTGCGATGATCGACAGGATGAACAGATTTACCGAGCGCTCGGCGGTGGCGGTGTCACTCATCGCGTAATATCTTCTGTGAGGGTTGAGGAGATTCTAGGTCATCCGTGGTGGCAGGACTCCACAAGCCGTAGCCTAGCCCACCGCGTACCTGCAATGCGGGCTTCCGGATGGAGGCCGCGGAGTGATGATTGTGACCGGTAGCATCGCACCGTTGGCCGTTCTGCTCCTGATTGCCAGCGTAGTGGGCGTGTTGGCGCGCCGATTGCACGTCCCATACAGCATCGGACTCGTTGTCGCCGGCATCGGGCTGGCACTGCTGCCCTGGCATCCGTCAGTCACGTTGAACCGGGATTTCGTCTACACCGGTATCCTTCCATCGCTCATCTTCGAAGCCGCGTTTGAGCTGCGCTGGGAAGCCCTGAGACCCAATCTTGCGTTGGTCGTCATGCTCGCGACGGTCGGCGTGCTGTTGTCCGCGCTCGTGACAGGCGCGGTGATGAGCGGTCTCGTCCACTGGCCGATGTCCGCGGGCCTCCTCTTCGGCATACTGATGGCAGCGACAGATCCGGTCTCCGTCCTCGCGACGCTCAGGGAGATCGGGGCGCGTGGCCGGCTTGCTCTGCTGATCGAGGCCGAGAGCCTGCTCAACGACGGGACGGCGGCGGTCCTGTTCGTCATCGCGCTGGGCTTCGTTGCCGGGGAACCGCTGACGTACAAGGCGGTTGCCATCACACTCGGGGCGACCATCGTCATCGGCCCGCTCGCGGGAGCCATCTCGGCCGGCGTCGTTCTCGCGATAATAGGCCGCACCGATGACCACCTGATCGAGACCGCACTCACGACCGTTGCGGCGTACGGGTCATTTCTTCTCGCCGAGCACTTCGGAGGCTCAGGGATTCTAGCCACGCTCACCGCCGGCATGCTCCTCGGAAACCTCGCCCCGCGTTGGGGGTTCTTTTCGGAGGCCGGTGATCGTGCGGTACGTTCGACCTGGGAGTTCATTACCTTCCTCGCGAACTCCCTCGTCTTCCTGCTGATCGGCCTCGCCGAGGGGCACGAGGACTTCGGAGGTCTGTGGTGGACGGCGGGTGCCGCCGTCATAGCCGTACTCGCGGGTCGCACGGCAGCCGTCTATCCAGTGTGCGCCGTGTTCTCCCGAGGACCCAACCGCGTACCTGCCCGGCAGCAGCACGCCCTCGTCTGGGGCGGCCTGCGCGGTGCGCTTGGACTTGCGCTCGTACTCAGCATTCCCGAGAGTTTCCCGTGGCGCCAGCCGATTGTCGTCGTGACGTTCGCGGTCGTCGCATTCTCCATCATCGTACAAGGGCTGACGTGCCGTCCCTTATTGCGCCGGGCGTGTCGGACAGACGCCGCTTGAATGGCTGGCGTATACGACGGCCAGGCGGCACAGCTAGCGGCGCGCCGCGATGCGCGTGATGTACGTCACGACATCGCGGGTCATAGGCGCGGTAATGGGCGCGTGTCCGAAAAGCGCACGGTAGTAGAACGGCCCGGTCAACATGTCGAGGAGCAGCTCGATCTCAAGACCCTCGCGAATCTCGCCACGCGCCCTGGCTCTCTCGAAGGCATCGCGCATCGACTTGCGGCGCGCCGCGAGCACCTCTACACGAATGATGGCGGCGAGCTCGGGATCCTGCGCCATGTCCGCGACCAGCCCCGGGAGCGCCCGCCCCAGGGGCCCGGCGAACGCTCGCAGCAGTGTGCCCGCCGCCGCCTCGAGATCCTCGCGTAGCGCCCCGGTGTCGGCGGCCGGGCTTGCTCCCATCTCACTCACGACGGCATAGGCTACGAGATGACGCTTGCTCGGCCAGCGACGGTAGAGACTCGTGCGCGCGGTTTTCACCCGGCGCGCGATGCCCTCGATAGTGACGGCACCGTAGCCGCGCGTCTTCAGCACCTGCAGCACCGCCGCGACCACTTGCGTGTCGATGCTCTCATCACGCGGCCGCCCGAGCGGAGCCTTGGGGCGAGCGGCTCTGCGTATTGCAAGCCGGGGCTGGGAGGTGGAAACCCGCATCGATACGCGCTCTGCCGGCTCAGGTCGACTGCGCCGAAGTGCCCGTAGCGACGACTGGCTGCGTCACCGGGGCCTGTGGCTCAGGTAGGCCGGGTTTGTCCGGCGCGGGCGGCACGCTCACGGCCGGGGCGCTCGCGCCGGGTGTCGCGCCCGGGAGCGCCGCGCTCCCCACGGACGCAGACCCCAGCCCCGCGGCCGGCGACTCGGCCGCTCTGGCAGCGGGCACGGGGCTGACCGACGAATCTGGCGAACCGCTCGCGACCTTCGGCGCCTCCACCACGGCCGGGCGTAGCCCGAGCCCGTCCAGCACCGCAACGCTGATCACGCCCGGGTCGTCGCGGAGCTTCACGTAGAGCTCGCCCTTCGCGGGTCGCGGCACGCAGAGGACGGACGCGGTAAAGCCATCGGGAATGGACGTCGGTGCGCCGAAACGGGAATCCGCGGACACTGAGTCGAGAAGGAACAGGTTCACGCCGCTGAGCCGGCAGGGCCCGTCGTTGCCATCGGGGCAGGTCAGTTCCTTCAATACCGGCAGGCGCACGAGCGTGGCGAGCGGTTGCCAGTCGCCGGCAACCCCGTGACTCACGACTCGATAGCGCAGCGGCCCGAACGTCGAGGGTCCAAACGCTTTGGCGGGATCGAGCCTCGCTACCGCGATCCTGGCATCTTGCAGTGTCAGGGAGCCACTGTGGAGGTCGAGTACCGTCGAGGCGGAGCCATCGACGGCCGCCACCTCGATCCTCTCGTCCTGCGTGAATTTGGGCGGCGCCTGGGCGCGCAGGGAAAAGGACAGCTGCGCGTCCTGTGGCAGCTCGTCGCCATCGCCGAGGCGGATGCTGCCGGCGGATGTCGACAGCTGCAGGCTCTTACCGATCAGGGCCGCGCGCGGGCGGGATGGCTGCACGGCTACGCGCAGATCGTAAGCGCGACCGTCCTTCAGCGTGACGTGCGCCTTCGCAATATCGCCCGGCTTGAGCGCCGGGACTCCCGGCGCACTGCGTGCCAGCAGCGTCAACTCGTCCCGGCCTTCGTTGCTTGACAGCGCATCGGGCGTGAAATCGACGCCATCGAGGACGACGGCTGCGACCTCATCCAACCGGCTCCCGCGCAGTACGCCACGGTCGTCGCCGGAATGAACTACAAAGGCATCGAGATGCCCGGCCTCGGCGTAGGCACGCACCGTGAGGCGCTGCGGCTGAGGGCTGCCGTACTGGCGGATGAGCAAGGTCACCTGCCCCGCGCTCGCATCCTCGAGGGGCAGCTTCGCCTCCACCTCGTCTGCCTTGGCGAGCTTCCAGTCCACTTTGAGCTCCCGCCCGTCCGAGTCGGCAAGCTCGATGTCGCTCACGCAACGGACGCTGGCGCTCACGAGGTGCACGGTGTCCTGACGACCGACCACGATTGAGCTCTCCTCACCCGGGGCCAGCTTCCAGGTCTGCGCGCGGGCGTCCACGAAATCAAAGCCCGGCCCGCTATAGGTCGCGAAGCCCCAGCTGCCCAGGAGAGAGCCGCGAATCCTCTCCCCCAGAGCGACCTCATTGAGAGCCGAAGTGTCGATCGCAAAGCCTCCGTGCGCGGCATCCGGAGTCGCCGGAAGATCGATGCTGGTGCCGCCCGGTCCCGCGACTCTCAGGGTCACGTGATGCGCGTAGGAGCTGGCGAACATCAAGGGCGCGCCTTCCGCCGCGAGCACCAGAGGCTCTTTCCTGATGCAGTAGACGTCCTTGGCGTCAACCGCCCGCAGGGCGGGGAACTGCGGCTCCTCCACCGCAGGCAAGGCCGTCACCAGCACGGATTTTGGATCATGAAAGGACGGCGGCGCGTTGAGCGTGAGCGCCAGCTCCCGCCCGTGGGGAGCGGCCAGCGCCGGAATATATTGGTACTTCGCGGTGTGGAAGGAATCGAAGAGACGCGCGATGTCCAGCAGCGAGCCGATGAAGGGTCCGTAGTAGCCGGACTTGAGCTGCGGCGCGTTGCTCGCCTCCATCGCCAGATCGCTGGCGGGACCTGAGGTGAGCGTCTGCGTCACCGATTCACCGTGTCCGTCGGTCATGATCAACGAATCCCGCCCCTGCATCAGGCAGGCCGCCTGCAGTGTCGGGACCTTCTCCAGACACTTCTCGTCAACCTTGATCGCCAGACTCCGCGACAGCAGCGGCGCCACCTCCTTGAGGCGCGCGGGATCCGAATCCCCGAGGCGCCGGATCTCCTTGAGGTAAGTCTCCAGGCGCAGATGCTCTGCCAACGCCTGATTCAGGTCCTGCGACGTGCGGACGAAGACTCCGGGTCGACCCCGGACGGCGTTCACGAGAGTCTTGAAATCCCCGCCGGTCTCGGGCGCGAGGAATACCAGGAGTTGCCGCGCCTCCTGCGGCACCGTCAGCGTCATGCCCTCCGTCGAGCACTTGCCCGTCCAAGTCTCACAACGGCTGAACCAGCTCGCAGGTGGCGGCTCGGTGGAACCCCGCAGAAAGGCAGCGACCATCAGGTAGTGCACGGACTGGCCCGCGCTCAGCTCGGCCTTAAGCCACACCCTGTCTCCTGCGGCAAGGTTCGGTACCTGGGAGATCGGCAAGGTAATCGTCCCGCGCGTCACCTCCACCTCTACGGCGGGCCCGGAAAGATCAAAGGCCGCGGGGTCGGCCAGCGCGCGCACGGATGCGCAGCAGAGGATCGCCGCTGCGAGTTGCAGGGAATGAGTAATCGAACGCATTAAGAGACCTTAATAAAAGGAATGCGCGGGCCGCCCGAGAAGCCGTTGTCCATTTACGCTACATAGTGTAGCGTATCTCAGTGTCCGAGAGCGAGTCATTCGCTTTGCATTGCACCGTTCGCGAGGACGCGCGCGGACAAGATTAGGAGAACGCCCATGAGATCGATCCTCTCGATGCCCGCCTGCATCGCAATGCTCCTGAGTCTTACCGCATGCAGCCATGGTCCGTGGGGTACCGCCCAAACCAAGGCGACGACATCGCCCTCAGCGGCCACGAAACCGACGACGGCCCCAGCGATGATCCCTCTGCCCGCGCCCACCCCGGACGAGCGCCTGGCCGTCGCGCTCGATCACCTCGGCGCCAAACGTGGACCGCGCGGGGAGGTGCTGACTCTCCCGGGTAAGGATTTTCCGCCCGGACGGGCCAAGCTCGAGAACGCCGGAACGGCCGATCTTGAGCATCTGGCTGCCGTGCTGCACGACTACCCGAAGGCGGACCTCTTCATCGAGGGTTACACGGACGACCGCGGCAGCCCGCGCGACAACAAGCGCTTATCGCTCGAGCGCGCCGAAGCGGTCAAACAGACGCTGATCAACGACGGGCTCGATAGCACACGCCTGCGTGCGCAGGGGCTCGGGCCCGTGGATCCGATCGGCGATAACAAGACGCAGGCGGGGCGCGAGGAGAACCGCCGCGTCGAGCTGGTCTTTTCGGATGCGGACGGCACCTTCAGAACCGCCTCGACGAAGCATCAGAGCAAGACCGGATGACAGGCGTTAACGAGCGGTAGCAGGTACGCTCGGGGACTGGCTGGCGCGACAGGGATGTCGCCCTCCCGCAGGGGCGCGTCGGGCTTTCACCGGGTCGCGTGCGGCTGTTTCCGGGCGCCCAGGCCGAGCTGGCGCGCGCCTGGGTGGTCGCGGACGCGAAGGCAAGTCAGTAGCAGGGCGCGACCGTCAATACCGCGTCGTGAGGGCCGTCAGCCACGCGGGGGAATGATCGAGGAGCCACGCCTCGAGCGTACGATCCGCGTGGGTGAGACTCAGAAGCCCGAGAGCGATGAGGAGCACGCCGAGGACGCTTCGGCCCCAGACGCCGAGGGTACGCAGGGAGCCGCGGCTGCGCGTGAATGCCGCGCGCGACAGGGCCCCGATCGCGAGCAGCGGCACGCTGGCCCCGATTCCAAACACGAACATGAGCAGCGCGATTTCACCGAGATCCTGACCGCGGCTGGCGAGGGTCACGGCGGCGCCCAGGGTGGGGCCGACGCACGGCGTCCAGACGATGCCGAGCAGCCCCCCGAGCGCGAACTGGCCCCCGAGCCCGTCGAAGGTAAAGCGCGTCAGCAGGTCCTCCCCGGCACCGGTGAGCCTGGCGGTGAGCTGCGCCAAGGCGGCCTGCAGGCGGCTCGAGACGAGCAGCATGCCGACGGCGACGAACAGCACTGCAGCCACAATTCTGAACGCTTCGTTGTCGAGCCCGAGCCGCGCTCCGAAGGCAGCCAGGATGACTCCGAGGAGCGTGAAAGAGCTCGCGACCCCTGCCGCCAACGCGAGCGGTCCGAGGCGGTGCTGCCCGACCGCGGCGGCCATGAGAATGGGCGCCAGTGGCAGAACGCAGGGGGAGAGCATCGTCAGCACGCCGGCCAACGCGCCGAGAGCGTAGGTGCTGGGGCCGAAGCTCATCCCGCAACGGAGCGCTAGTGCAGCGCGGTGCCGAGCAGGCGGGTCAGCCCCGAGCGACTGGTGTCGCCCGTCGAGCGCGCAACTTCCTTGCCGTTACGGAACACGATCAGCGTGCTCTGCATGCTCACATTGTAGGTCTTACGCAGCGCCGTCTCCTTGTCGTAGTCGGCGACCAGCAGCGTGAGGTTCTTGAACCCAGGCTCGCCCGTGATCGAGCGCAGGAGCGGAGCCTGGGCGCGGCAGGTCGGGCACCAGCTGGCGGAGAAGTCCAGGGCTACCGGCTGGCCGCTCGAGAGGAGCTTGTGTAGGGCAGCCTCGTCGTAGGGCGCCTCGGCGGCTCCCGCCGTACCGATCGCGAGTGCCAGAATCAGCGCCAGGGTCGCGGCAATGCGTTTCATCCGCTGCCTCCTTGATGGGTGATGAAGGCCTCACTTCAGGGCCACTCTCCCCAGGAGACCGGCACACAGGCCGATTTCTTCCAATGGATCAGACCTGGTCACTCCGTCATTGCCTCGACGAAGGATCAGAGCAAAGGCAGACTGTACCGCGATGCGCCGCGGCAATCGTCGGCGGCGCGGGGGCCGCGGAATGAGCCCCCGCGCCCGCCCGGTCAGGAGACGGTCAGACGGTCCTGGACCGAGCGCACGCCAGGCGCTCCCCACGCGGCCTCGGTCGCGCAATCGCGGGCCAGCCAGGAGTCCACCTTACCCTCGAGAGTCACCATGCCATCGCTGATACTGACGCGGATCGCGTTGCCGTCGAGTTCCGCCTGCCTCTGCAGCGCGCTCTCGATCCGGGATTTCAGGTCGCCAGGTTGCGTCGCGCTCTTGAGCGAGATGTTGTCAATGACTCCAACGACCCCGTGGAGCCTGCGCACCGCGCGCTCTGCTGCGCTCTTTTGAAACTGCCATGACACTTCTCCCGCCAACGTCACATAACCGCCCTGCACCATCACTTTGATGCTGTCACGCGGGATTGCCGTGTCCCAGGCGAGCGAGCTCAGCGCCCGCCGGGCGATCTCCTCATCCTTGGTGGGCGCGCCGCCGAGCGGCCGCACCTGAATGTTCTCTACAACTCCTCGCACTCCCTCGACCCGCTTCACCGCCTGCTCGGCTGCATACTTCTCGACATAGGTCGGAACCTCGCCCTTCAACGACACCACGCCGTGGTCCGCGGTCACCTCGATGTGAGCCGAATCGATATCCGGACGCCAGGCCAGCTCATCGACCACGTACTGCTTGAGAATTGAGTCATTCATAGTCCGCCCTCCGTAAATCGCGGCAACATTGCGCAACGCACAGTCGCACCAGGTAACAGCGCCGGATTCATGCGCAACCCTCGGCGCGTTCTCTCTTGCCTGGTTTCGGACGAGCCCCTCGGCGTTAAGTTCCGACAGCCGTTTCTTTCAGAAACTGAAAGGATCCCGGTCCGGAGGAAACTTACCCCTGGAAAGTGAGTCGACCTGAAGGCTCAGTGCCAGTACTTCGGAGGTGCTCCATGAGGTCGATGTTCGCGAGCGTCATCGGAGCCGCGCCAGCCCTGGTCGTCATGGCCGTCGGTGCCATACCCGCAATCGCTGCCGAGCCGCCTGCGGCACCGGCGGTCTGGCTTCCTTACGACATGATCGTGGACCTCGATGGCCTGCCGAGGCGCTATAGCTGCAACGATTTGTGGTCCAAGTTCCGCGACGTCCTGCTCACGATCGGCGCGCGACCCTCGATGATGATCTTTCCGTACCGTTGCGACAGCCTGTCGCCGCGTGTGCATCTGCAATTCTCGCTCCCGAGCGCCGTTCACGGTGCGCAAGTACGCTACGCGACCGTACGCGTGCACGACGACACGGTCCGGCTCGCGCCCGGCAGACCACGCTCCCTCGACGCCTCGGACTGCGTGCTGGTCCGGCAGATCAAGGGTGCGCTGCTTACGGCGGTACCCGTGCAGGTGCGCAGCTATCGCTTCACCTGCATCGCGCCGCCCTCGCGGCATCCGCCGTTCTTTCTCTCGCTGCGAGCCCTCGTCCCGGCACCGACGAACCAGTGGCAAGTAGCCGCAGAATCACCCGCCGGGACGCGCTCCGGGGGGTGATCCGGACGCCGCCGCAATGCCGAGCGACACGCTCCGCGCCGTCAACAACCGATCAGGACGGCTCGCGCCGGTGCCCAAGATGAGTCGGCGCGCTGCGTTGCTGATACTGGCATTCGCGTTATGCGGCGCCGGGCATTGTGCGAATGCCGATATGCCACGCCACGCCCATGCGCCGGGCGGTGACGATGGTTGGCTGTGTCAATACGGCGACGCGGAGGATTATGGCGCTTGCGCTCCGGTCAGTGTCCCACCGCACGCCTTTCTCGATCCGCTGGGAGATCAATGGGACTGCGAGCGCGGCTACTACCAGAGTGCCAACGCATGCCTGCAGGTTCGCGTCCCGCAGCACGCACATCTGACCGATTACTCCTTTGGCAAGAGCTGGGAGTGTGACCCCGGCTATCACGACGCAGGAGACCGCTGTCGCCCGGTGTCAGTGCCCGAGCACGCCTATGCGTCCTACGATCCCTTCGGTCCCGGGTGGCAGTGCGAGAGGGGCTATTACCCGCGCCAGAACCGCTGCGTCGCGGTGCAAGTTCCACCCAACGCGTACCTCGCGGAAGCCGGCAATCAGTGGGAGTGCGAACGAGGGTATATGAGCAAGGCGGGCTCTGGCTGCCTCTCCGTCCCGGTTCCACCGCACGCGCACCTGACAGACGCCGGCCACGGATGGGCCTGCGATCGCGGCTTTCGGCAGCATGAACGCAGTTGTTTCCCCGTGACGGTACCGCCGCACGCCTACGCAACCTATGAGCTCTTTGGCACGGGTTGGCAATGCCAGCGGGGGTATTACCGGCACGGCGAGACCTGCCTCGCAGTCGAGGTGCCCGGCAATGCGTTCCTGCGGGCATCAGGCGACGGTTGGGATTGCCGCCGCGGGTTCCGAAGTACGGGTGCCGCTTGCGTTCTCATTCGCCTGCCGAGCAACGCTCACCTCGACTACTCGGGTAATGCCTGGGCATGCAACGACGGTTACGAAGCTCAACGGCACGAGTGCGTCGCGTCGCGCTAGCCGTGGATACGACCGGATCACCTGACGTGCAGAGCAACCCGGAGCGCCGGCGGTTTCTCGTGCGCGCAACCGCCGCGGTCGGCGTGGTGGGCCTCTCTTGCGCCGCGCTGCCGTTCATCGAGTCCTGGCTGCCGTCCGAGCGGGCGCGCGCGCTCGGAGGTCCCGTCACGCTCGATCCCACCCGGACCGAGCCGGGACAGATGACAGTGACCGTGTGGCGCAGAAAGCCCATTTACATCGTGCATCGCACGCCCGCCATGCTGGCGCTGCTCGGCAATCACGACGCGCTGCTCAAGGATCCGCACTCCCGGTACTCCGATCAGCCCGCGTACGCGCGCAACACGATAAGGGCGCGTGAGGCGCGTCTGTTCGTAACCATCGGCATCTGCACGCATCTCGGCTGCCTGCCGAAGGCGCGCTTCACGGCGGGCGACCCGGTGCTCGGCCCCCAGTGGCCCGGCGGCTTCCTCTGCCCCTGCCACGGATCACGATTTGATCTCGCGGGCCGAGTATTCACGGGCTCGCCGGCATCGGTGAACCTCGTGATTCCGCCCTATGGCTTCGCCGCCTCGCACCGGCTGGTCATCGGAATGGACAGCCCTCCGCCCGCCGGGACCTGACCGACCCTGGGGCGGGGCGCACCTCGGCCACCTCGCGCACGCACGCCAGCTACAGCGCCGCAGCCGGCGCAGCGACGCCTGCCACGACCGGGTCCGCAGCCAGGACGCTCTCCTCCCGATAGCGCTCGCCGACGAAGTCGACGAACGCGCGCACCTTCCCCGGTGGCGCACCGCGGGCGGGGAAGACTGCGTACACCGGAGTTCTCGGAGCCTCGAATTCCGCCAGCACCCGGCGCATCCGTCCGCTCTCGAGCGGCGCCTTGACCAACCAGGTCGGCAGCACCGCGAGCCCCGCCCCGGCCAGCACGGCATCGGCGAGCGCCTCCTGATTGTTGGCGCGCATACGCCCCGCGACCTTGACGCTCAGCTTGCGTCCCTGGTCGTAGAAATTCCATTCGTCCGCGCGCAGATAGTGTGTGAAGTGCAGACAGTTGTGCTGCGTGAGCTCGCGGGGATGCCGCGGCGCAGGGTGTCGTCTGAAGTAATCCGTGGAACCGACGACCGCGCGCTGTACGTAGCCGAGCCGGCGTACTGTCAGGCTTTGCTCCTGGAGCACTGCGATTCGCACCGCGACGTCCAGCCGCTGCTCCGCCAGCGACTCGCATTGATCGCTGAGAAGCAGATACGAGGAGAGCCGCGGATAGCGCGCGAGGAACTCTGTGACCAGTGGGGCCACGTGATAGCGCCCAAAGGCCACAGGCGCCGTGATTCGCAGTTCGCCGGTAGGTACCTTGGAATGACTCTGTACGTCGAGTTCCGCCTGCCGCAGGTCGTCGAGAATCTGCCGACAGCGGCGGTAGTACACGCGCCCGGCGTCGGTCTGCGTCAGATCGCGCGTGCTGCGGGCCAGTAAGCGTACACCGAGATCCTGCTCCAGCGTGCTCAACACGCGACTTACTGTCGGCAGCGACATCCCGAGTGTCTTCGCCGCCGCGGACAGGCCATTAGCATCGACGACCGCAATAAATACGCGCATCGCCTGCACGCGGTCCACGTCTAAGCGCCTCGCTTTCAGATTTTGAAAGAATAGTAAGCGCGCGACGCATGCCTGACCAGAGCGTGCGTGTGCAGAACTTCGCCGACCCTCGTGAGTCGAAGTCTGTGTATGAAGGCGTCTGCGATTGTGCAACGCGCCTTTTTGGGCAGTCTCATTGTCGGCGGCTGCTGCCTGCTGATGGCGGGCGAGTCGGCCGCTGCCAAAGCGCCCGGCGCGGCTCCGGGAGTTCTTCTGATGTCCTCCCATGCGATCGAGCAGCAGGTGGATGCGGCCGGCCGCCAGCGCGTGATGCGTCAACTGGCGGGAGAGCAGGCCGGAGCCACCGCCGGCGTGATCTCACCACAAGAGCTGCAGACTCTTCTCGGGGAATCCCTGCCGGAAAGCCCGCAGAGTCGTACCTATACCCTGGACGAACTCGAGATCGAGGTGCGCGCGCCCCGCGGTGTTCCGGAACGTCCGCTGCAGGCTCAGATACCGATGGGGCTCGCCGGTCTGGCGTGGGGCTTACGCCATCCGGGCGAGGCGTGGCGCTTGTTCCTGCCGGTGTTGGCTTAGGCGTCGACTGCGCAACACGAGGGCTGCATTTACGGACTCCCCCGTACCTGGACGACCAGCCGCGGCATTGCCGGCGACTCCGGCGGTGGCAGCACCTGCCAGGCCTGCGTGGTCTCCGGCGGCATTGCGCGCGCATCCAGGCGCTTCTGCGACTTCCAGAACGCGATCAGGTCCCCGGGCTCGACTCCGCTGAACGGTATGCTCTTGCCGTTCATGAGTATCCGGGCGTTTGAGGCAGGCTTGAAGCTGAAGGTCGAAATCGGGTTGCCGGCCACGTCCACCATCTCAACGGTGATGAACTTCGGAAAATCGACGAGGTAGACCTTGCTATTGAACCTTGCCCATTCTTGCCCGTACGCGATCCTTCCCTCGACGCAGGCCGCGGGCGCCATTGGATACCGGTGAAGATACGCGGCGCCGTAGTGAATAGCGTCACAGGATATCTTCGGCAAGCCATTTGGATCCGCGAAAGGCGAATTCGCCAAAGCCAGTCCGGTTGGTATCGAAAGAGCGATTAGCAGCGGCGCACTTCGATGCAGCATGGCCGAGTCCTGGGATTGCCGAGGGTAGTCGCTTAGAGCACCCGAGCTGCGGAACGTTCGCTCGAATTGACTCCTTTCTGCCGCTGGTAATGTGAGTACCAGAATCCAAAAGGCGCTGTCTCGCCGTGGGAACCAACTCGAGTCGCCCGGCGAGCTCTGTGCTCGCCGGGCCATCGGCAGCTGCAAGTCGCCGCTACTCGCTCATCGCCACGCCGCTAAAGGCGGTGACGCCGACCGAGCTCGACGTCGCCGCGGGCGTGAGATCGCCGTATGAATCAATGGAGAACACGGCCACGCGAGCGTCACCGCTCGCGCTGTAAATAACCGCGAGCCAGCTGCCGTCATCAGACACGGTGATATCCGTCGGCACACCGGGCAGCGGAATCGATTTGTAGAACACACCGCCCTCGCCGTCGCTGAAGAAGATCGAGATCGCCTGGCCAGGGGAGTTGCCGGTGTACCAGACATTCCCCGCGCCCTTCGCGACCCAGCAGGGCGCGTTGGCGGGGTACGGCGGTGTTGGCCCCGTGATCGGAAAGACGGTCTGATCCTTCTTCACAATTGCGAAGCTGTCCGGGCTGTGCGCCGGCGTGAATCCCAGACGGTCTCCCCAGAATGCCTCGCCGAGCGGGGTGTTATCCGCGGTGCTCGGGAGCGCTATCGGGGCCGAGGCTCCATTGAGAGCGCCGTCCCGCGTCAGCGGGAGCTGCAGGACCGACCCCGACTTCAACGTCACCGCCGACCATTGATCGCCGACGGCGATCTGCGCGCCCGATGGATCGGTGAGGTGGACGATGGCGCCGTCAGGATTGCCCGAAGGCCACGCATGACTCTCCGCGCAGTTCGCGCCTAAGACAAAGAGATGGTCCTTGGTCAGCGCCACCGAATCCGGTTGCACGCACCCCGACACCTGGTTGATGGTGCCCCCGACACTGATGGCGCCGTCCTCGCGGACGAGCTCAGTCACGCTGTTCGATCCGAAGTTCGCGACGGCTCCGCGATCGTGCTTGAATTGCAGAATGCCGGCGTTGCCGCTCGCCCCTCCCTTACCACCGGTCGGCACGGTATCCAGATAGCCGAGCGAGGGCGTGCCGGCGGTGTCGAGCTTGAACACGACGACGGCGTTGGCGCCGGGATCATTGGTGCTGGCGAGCACGAGCACGCTGCGCTCGCGTTCGCCCGCCAGCGCCGCCGTGGTGGCGAGCAGGGTTGCGGCCAGCAGGCCCCTGGTGCCATAGGAATGAAGTTTCTGCAGTCTGGAGCGGTTCATCGTCTCTCTCCTGGAATCAGGGCGGTATGAAGGGTTTGCGACGTACCCGGGCAGCGGGCGCGGAAAGCGATGCGATCTCGTCCTTCCCTCGCAGAGGGAGATTCGCTGCCGGGCGCCCGGAAGTTACGGCACTGCGCGGCTCGCCCAGGCCCCAGTCCGAGTGAGCACGGCGGCGTAACTTTTTCAGGCATCACGGCGAATACCCTTGGATATGGACGGGAATCTCGAGGAGCTGATGGCCGGTTACCAGGCTGGAGATTTCGCCGCAGCCAGGTCCCTGATCCATCGCCTCAGCCCCCAGCTGCATCGGTTCTTCGATGCGCAGCCGAGATACCCAGCGGACGCCGATGACCTGCTGCAGGAGGCGTGGCTGCGCATCCATCGTGCGCGGCATACCTACCGCCGGGGAAGGCCGCTGCTGCCATGGATCTACGCGATCGCCCGACGCGTTCGCGTCGACCACTACCGGCGGTCAGTCCGCACCACCATCCACGAGCGGCGTTGGGAGCAGGCCGCCGATGAGGTATCCGCTTCCCCTGCCGAGACTCCTCGCACGGAAGATCTCGAGGCGCTATTAGCGCCGCTTTCCGCGAGTCAGCGCGAGGTGCTGGAGATGTTGAAGGTAGCGGGGATGTCGTTGGAGGAAGTCGCGCGAGCAACCTCATGCAGCGTGGGATCGGTGAAGCAGAAGGTGCACAGAGCCTATGAGAAGTTGCGGCAGACGATGAGCCTCCCAGAGCTCAAGCGATCCGGAGAGGTACCGTGACAGACGCAGAGATCGACGAAACCCTCGACCAGGCAGCTCGTGTGCGGCGCGAGGTGCCGGCGGAATTGCTCAACCGCATCGCAGATGCCATCGAGCCGACCCTGCAGCCGGTACGGGCACTGCCGCCGACGTGGGTGCTCGCCGGCGGATTGGTCCTCATCAGCGCGGCCGTTGCCCTCCTCGGCGCGGCGCGAGCGGGTTTCCAGGGCGTGGAGGCCCTGAGTCTCCCGGCGCGCCTGTTGATCTTCGGCGCGCTGACTCTCCTCGCCTGCGTAGCGGCATTAGAGTTGGTCGCAGAATGGATTCCCGGCAGCCCGCGCCGGTTGACCCCGGCGGGTCTCCTCGCGATGGCGAGCGTTACCCTGCTCGGGGTGTTCGCCCTGCTGTTCCAGGACTACCGGATCGAGCACTTCCTGTCCGCAGGCCTGACGTGCCTCGCGACGGGGCTCCTGCACGCCGCTGCGGCTGCGCTGCTTGGGTGGTGGTGGCTGCGCCGCGGTTGGACGGTGAATTCGGTTTCGGCGGGGCTCGCGGCAGGTGTACTGGGAGGCCTCGCGGGTGTGACGATGCTCGAGCTCCACTGCACCGATTTTCACGCGCTTCACATCTTGGTGTGGCACACGCTAGTGGTCCCGACAAGCGGCGCCGTGGGCGCATTCGCCGGATGGCTGCTGCGCTCCAGCGTTTGACCAGCGTGGGCGCGTGGCTTGGAGGCGCTACGAGGTGATCCTCAACTACCCGCATCTGACGATGACGCTGGCGCCACACACCGCAAGTGGAAGTCCGTGGACTGCACCCCGGCGGTTTTCAGCAATTTTGCGGAGTTCGTAAATGACTGTTGTGCTTTCGGGCATACAGGCTACAGAGTATTCCGGTCACATCGCCTCAGCGATGTGACCGGAAAGGACCCCGTAAGTACTGGTCGGAGCGCCGAGATTTGAACTCGGGACCCCTTGCACCCCATGCAAGTGC
This sequence comes from uncultured Gammaproteobacteria bacterium, assembly GCA_963802645.1. Classification (GTDB taxonomy): domain Bacteria; phylum Pseudomonadota; class Gammaproteobacteria; order Steroidobacterales; family Steroidobacteraceae; genus 13-2-20CM-66-19. The sequence continues at coordinate 945,759 of CAWDJK010000004.1, forward strand.
GCTACCAGACTGCGCCACGCTCCGACACTGGTTCTTCTGATTGGGAACTGCGGCGCTGGGGAAAGGCGCCACCTCCCTATGATACTTGCCTTTGCCGCCGCCGTCAGGCGCAACCAGGCGGACGATCATTCCCCCTGTGCGGCAAATGAGTGCTTCAGAAGCTCTAGCTTCTGACTCATGGTCGCCTGGGTCTGTACACCCTCCAGCGTCGTCTCAAGGCTGTAGCGGACGTGAGCGTCCTCGCCCGACCCCGGCGGCTGCAGCGCCGTGCTGATCCGGGTCTCGCCGTTCTGGCTTTCAATCAGCCCATTGAAGGGAAAGCTTCGGGTCTTGAGCTTCTTCCAGTTGCTCTGAAAGCTGTCCGGGAGCGATGCAGTGGGCTCCGTCCGGCGCACGACCTGAATCCAGTTATTCGTGTGCAGGCGCTCGCTGAGCACGACACGCTGCACGCCCCAGGTGGCAGTTCCCGCGCTCCCGGAGAACGCGAAGTCCAGGAACAGCATGCTGTCCTTGCTGAGCTTGATCAGCGCGGGCGTGACGGTCAGCTCGTAGCGATCCGAGTGGAACTGTACTTGCCGCTCGGGATCGATCTGGATCTTCAGCGTTTCGAATGCTTTGGGCCGCACGCCGGGCTGCGCCAGGTAATCCTGCCATTGGGCGAGCGACCCGAGCAGCGTCAGGTGCACGTAATCACACAGCAGTTGCTGGGTGTTGTGTGCCACGCCGACGAAGCCCGCGCCGATCTCGGCCATGAATCCGACGTATCCCTCGGGCGTCGGCAGGCTGACCACAGTGAGGACCTGGTCGTCGTACGGAATTGCCCAGTCGCGCACCTGCCAGGTGCGTCCCCACCGGTCGCTGAATCGGCTCGATCCCTGCGGCTTGCCCAACGAAGTGACGCGCACGGAGTCGCTCCCAACGACGCGCCGCTTCACTTGCGCCTTGAGCAGCAGATCCATATAGAGCTTGTCGTCGCCGTAGAGCGTCTGGAGACCGACCCCGTCCGGTAGCCTGAGCCGCACCAGACCCGCGGACTGCTCCACAAAGCCGTTGTGATCGAGCTGTACGGTCTGGATCTGGGGCGCGCCAGCGACCCAGATCTTGTTCGGATCCTCGCGCATGAGCCGGGCAAACCCCGCGCGGTCGATCGTATGCAGCAGCTGCTCAGAGCCTGCGCCGCGCGGAAACAGGTGCTCCGCATTGTGCTCGAGGAGCTTGTGCTGGGCGCCCGAGATCACCTGTAGCGTGCGCTCCTGCAGCGTTGCGAGAAACTGCGCGAGCGGCTGCGGCAGATCGAATCGCTCGTTGTAAGTGACCGTCTCGCTCGCATCAATGATCGAGAGCCGCATCGGCAGCCGCCCGCCGAGAATGCCCTCGCCTTCCTTCGCGTTCATGAGCTCGGCGATCGGCAAGGCGGTATTGAGATTCTCGGCCTCCGACTTGCGCAGCACGACGCCGATGACCTTGCCATGCAGGTCGACGAGTGGTCCACCGCTGTTGCCCGGTGAGGCTGCGGCAGAGAAACGCAGCCACTGCCATTGGCCATCGAGCTCCTCGGGTGTATCGGAGGTGTAGACACCGTCGCGGATGATCACGCCTTCCCCGAGCGCGTTGCCCACCGCGTACACCGTCTCGTTCAGCGGCGGCTTGCCGCCCGGCGTCAGGACTTTTGCCCCCCGCGGAGGTTCGCGCAGTGAGAAGACGACGAAGTCGCGGCGGTCCGAATACTTATATACCTGGTCGATGTCGTAGACCCTGCCGGCCCCATCGCGCAGCGCCGGCGGCCCGAAGAAGCTGCCCATGCCGAGGTCGATGACATGTGCGGCGGTGACGTAGCGATTAGGAGCGATGGCGAAAGCGGTTCCGATCGAGCGGTACTTGTCGGTGCGTTCCCGATACGGAACAAGCTCCATCGGCGGCTCGCGGTCGTAGCTGATGTCTCCGTCCGGCGGCTTGAGCTGCACCACTTCGAAGGTCGCCGCCCGGATCGACTGCTGGACGCTGTTGCTCAGCTCGGCGGCGCGCGCGGGGACTGCCGCACCGGGTCCGATGACGAGCAGCAGAGCCGCGAGCGCGGGCAGGAGCGTGAATCGGGCGCGCAAGCTCGCGGCTCTAACGCCGCAGGACCTTCATCAGATCCTCGAGCTCGACCCGCAGCTGCTTGACGATCTGCTGGCTCTGGGTGAGATCGGTACGCGCCTCTTCGCCGGTGAGCTTGTTGCGGGCACCGCCGATGGTGAAGCCCTGGTCGTAGAGCAGGCTTCTGATCTGTCGGATGACGATGACGTCCTGGCGCTGGTAATAACGGCGGTTACCGCGGCGCTTCACGGGTTTGAGCTGCGGAAACTCCTGCTCCCAATAGCGCAGCACGTGCGGCTTCACACCGCACAGCTCGCTCACTTCACCGATGGTGAAGTAGCGCTTGCCGGGTATCACCGGCAGTTGGGCGTTATTCTTTGGCTCCAACATAGGCTTCGACCCGCGCCTTCAGTTTCTGCCCCGGACGGAACGTGACGACGCGTCGTGCGCTGATCGGAATTTCCTCGCCGGTCTTGGGATTGCGCCCCGGGCGCTGGTTCTTGTCGCGCAGGTCGAAGTTCCCGAAACCGGAGAGCTTCACCTGCTCCCCGCCCGACAACGCAGCACGAACCTCCTCGAAGAAGAGATCCACGAGCTCGCGCGCTTCGCGCTTATTGAGCCCGAGCTGATTGAACAACGCTTCCGCCATCTCCGCTTTGGTCAGGGCCATTTCTTTATTCTCTGATTCTTGCGTTCAAGCTCTCGCGCAAATCCCTTACTACGGAGGCCATGAGGCGGTCCACGTCCTCATCGGTAAGAGTGCGAGAAATATCTTGAAAAATCAAGCCTAAAGCGATGCTTTTTCGACCGGGTTCGAGGCCCGGACCCCGATACACGTCGAAAACGCGGAGACCACGCAGCAAGCTTGATGTCACCAAGGTTACACGCTCGGTGAGGGTACTTAAAGTCACTGACTCATCGACGACTATTGCGAGGTCGCGGCGCACCTGGGGGAAGCGCGAGACCTCCTCGAACGCCGCCCTCTTGACGGCCAGTGCCGTCATATCGAGCTCGAACAGCACGGGTGCATATGTAAAGTCGAGCGACTTGACGAGCCCCGGATGCAGCTCCCCGATCCAGCCGACGGGCGTTGCGCGGCGCAGCACGCGCGCGGCGCGTCCGGGATGGAGCGCGGCCAGCTCACCCGCTTCGAAAGTGAAGGTGTCGGCGGCGCCGGTCTCGGCGAGGAGTGCCGCGAGGTCCGCTTTCACATCGTAGAAGTCGGCGGCACTCCGGCCCTCTTTCGCAACGCCCCACTGCTCCGGCAGGCGCGGGCCCCAGGCGAGACCTGCGAGCGTATCGATCTCGTGCGTGGCGGCGCCTGCGATCTCAAACCGCGTGGCGTGCTCGAAGAGCCGGATGCGATCCTGCTGACGGCGGCGGTTCTCGAGCGCTGCGCGGATGAGGCCGGGCCACAGCGACACGCGCATGACCGACAGATCACTCGCGATGGGGTTCGAGAGCCTGAGCGCCGGCCGCCCGGGAAAGAGTGTTTCCTGCAATGCCGGATCGACGAACGCGTAGGTGATCGCTTCCTGGTAGCCGCGCGCAGCGAGGGCTTCGAGCACGGCGCGCTCGCCGGGTCGTTCCTCGGGGAGCTTCTTGAAGCGCTGCGGACCGCAAGGCTCGGTCTCCGGAATCTTGTCCCACGCCGCGAGCCGCGCCACCTCTTCGATGAGGTCCGCTTCGATCGCAATGTCGAAGCGATGCGGGGGCGGCACGGCCTTCCAGCCGGCGGCAGTCGCCGCCACCTTCATGCCAAGTCCCGTGAGCGAGCGGGTCACGCGCGCCGCGGGCACCGCGACGCCAAGCAGCCGCTGCAACTGCGTGGCACGCAGCAGCACCCGCGGACGTTTCGGCAGGTACTTCGCGTTCTCGGTCAGCGCGATCCCGGATGCGGTTCCGCCCGCGATGGTTTTGAGCAGCGCCACGGCACGGGCCACGGCGCGCTCCTGCTGGCTCGGATCGACGCCGCGTTCGAAGCGTTGGCTGGCATCGGTGAGAATCCCCAGGCGGCGGCCGCGTCCCTGCACCTCGGCGGGCGGGAAGAACGCGCTCTCGAAGAACACGTCCGTGGTTTCCGCCGACACCGCGGTCCGCAGCCCCCCCATGATGCCGGCGAGGCTCACCGGGCCTTCGGCATCCGTGATGAGGAGCGTCCCGGCATCGGCCAACACGCTCTTACCATCGAGGAGCGTGATCTCCTCGTTAGCGCGCGCGCGCCGCACGCGGATCTCTTTCCTGAGCTTCGCAAAGTCGTACGCATGCATCGGCTGCCCGAGCTCGAGCATCACGTAGTTGGTGACATCGACGAGCGGGCTGATGGAGCGCACCCCGGCACGGCGCAGCCGCTCGCTCATCCACACCGGTGTCGCCGCGCGGTTGTCGACCCCGCGCACGATGCAGCTCGCAAAGCGCGGGCAGCCGGCGGGCGCATCGAGCAACACCCGGAAGCGATCGCCTTTGGCGATTTTGGCTCCTTTGGGGCTCTCGATTTTGGGTCCCGTGACCGGTGTGCCCGCGATCGCGGCGACTTCCCGCGCGATCCCGAGGATCGACATGGCATCGCCCCGGTTCGGCGCGATGTTGACCTCGAGGACCGGCTCTTCGAGCGCCAGATACTCGCGCAACGGCGCACCCAGCGGGGCATCGGCGGGGAGCTCGAGGATGCCGTTCGAGGCATCGCCGAGGCCGAGCTCCCTGGCCGAGGCCAGCATGCCCTGCGACTCGACGCCGCGGAGCTTCGCCGCACCGATCCTGAGATCCCCCGGAAGCTCGGCGCCCACCAGCGCGAGTGCGCTCCTCAATCCCGCGCGCGCATTGGGCGCACCGCAGACGATCTGCAGCGCCGCACCCGAGCCGGTCGTCACCTGGCACACCTGCAGCTTATCGGCCTGCGGGTGGCGCTCGGCGGAGAGGATCTCGGCCACCACAACCCCGGAGAACGGCGGCGCGGCGGATTCCAGCGCATCGAGCTCGAAACCCGCCATGGTGAGCCGCGTGCCGAGCTCCTGCGCCCGCCACGGGACTTTCACCCACTCCTGCAGCCAGCTGTACGGGATCTTCATGCGCTGAACGCCCGGAACTGCCGCAAGAAGCGCAGGTCGTTCTCGAAGAACAGCCGCAGGTCATTCACCCCGTAGCGCAGCATCGCGAGGCGATCGATGCCGACGCCGAAGGCGAAGCCGGTGTAGCGCTCAGGGTCCACGCCGCTCGCCTTCAGCACATTCGGATGCACCATGCCGCAGCCCGAGATCTCGAGCCACCCGGTGTGCTTGCAGATCCGGCAGCCCGCACCTCCACAGAAGACGCAGCGACATGTCGACTTCCGCCGAAGGCTCGGTGAACGGGAAATACGAAGGCCGCAGCCGCATGCGCCAGATCGCGCTCGAAGAAAGCCTGCAGAAAGCCGTGCAGCACCGCCTTCAGGTTGGCGAAGCTCACGTTCTCATCCACCACGAGACCCTCGAGCTGGTGGAACATGGGCGAGTGCGTCATGTCCGAGTCGCAGCGGTACACCCGTCCCGGGCGCGATGATGGCGAGCGGCGCGCCGCGATCGAGCAGCGCGCGGATCTGCACCGGCGAGGTATGGGTGCGCAGGAGCCGCCCGTCCGGGAAATAGAACGTGTCGTGCATGGCGCGCGCCGGGTGATTCGCCGGGATGTTGAGCGCGGCGAAGTTGTGGAAGTCGTCCTCGATCTCCGGTCCCTCGGCGACGTCGAACCCGGCACGGCGGAAGAGGGTCTCGATGCGCAAGCGGGCCCGCGTCACCGGGTGCAGGCCACCCGCGCTCCTCGCCTCGCCCGGGAGCGTGACGTCGATCCGGCCTGCGATGAGCTTCGCCTCGATGTCGGCACGCTCGAGCGCGGCGCGGCGCGCATCGAGAGCGCGCATCAGCTCCGCCTTCGCCTCGTTGATGCGCGCGCCGGCCGCCGGCCGCTCGGTCGCCGGCAGGCTCCCGAGGGCCTTCAGCTGCTCGGTGAGGAGGCCCTTCTTGCCGAGCCAGCGCACGCGCACGTCCTCGAGCGCGGCTACCTCGGCAGCAGCCGCGACCTCGGCGCGCGCCTCGGCAGTGAGGGCCGTCAGGTCAGCCACGAGCGCCCCCCGACGGTCAGGTGATGCCGAGGGCGGTCTTGGCCTGCTCGGCGATGGCGCCAAACGCCGCGGTGTCGTGCACCGCGAGGTCGGCCAGCACCTTACGGTCGATCTGCACACCGGCCTTGTTCAGGCCGTCGATGATGCGACTGTAGGACAGACCGTAGAGGCGCGCCGCGGCGTTGATGCGCGCGATCCACAGCGCGCGGAACTCACGCTTCTTTGCCGGCGGTCGCGGTAAGCGTACTGACCCGCCTTGATCACCGCCTGCTTGGCGGCGCGATACACCTTGCGGCGGGCGTTGTAGTAGCCCTTCGCCTTGCCTAGAACCTTCTTGTGACGGCGCCCGGCCGTCACGCCACGTTTGACTCGTGCCATGACTAAAGCTCTCTTTGAAAAAGATGGTGCGCGGAGTTCCCGCGCTTACTTCGCGTACGGGAGCAGCTGCTCGATACGGCCGACGTCGCTCTTATCGACGAGGCTCGAGCCGCCGGAGCGCGCCTGGCGTTTCACCTTGCGGGCTTTGTGGCCGAGATTGTGGCGGCGGTTCGCCGCGTACCGCTTGAAGCCCTTCGCCGTCTTGCGAAAACGCTTGGCCGCGGCCCGGTTGGTTTTCAACTTGGGCATCGACTTCACTCCTTACGTTTATAGCTACCGATCGCAGGGTGCGCACTCGCACCCGCTACGGGCGAACGCCCCGCGGCGGACCAAAGGTGGGTCCTTTGAGGGAGTTACTTCTTCTTTGGTGCAAACACCATGATCATCTGCTTGCCTTCCATGAGCGGGTTCTGTTCGACCACCGCGTGCGGCGCGAGGTCGCCAGACACCCGGTCAAGGAGCTTGCGCCCGATGTCCTGGTGCACCATCTCACGGCCACGGAACCTCAGGGTCACCTTGGCCTTGTCGCCCTCGGTCAGGAAGCGGATGAGATTACGCAGCTTGATCTGGTAATCCGACTCGTCCGTACCGGGACGAAACTTCACTTCCTTGACCTGAATCTGCTTCTGCTTGCGCTTGGCGGAGTGGGCTTTCTTGTTCTGCTCGAACAGGAACTTCCCGTAATCCATGATGCGCACGACCGGCGGTTCCGCCGTCGGCGACACCTCGACCAGATCGAGCTCGGCGGCGGTCGCCATCTGCAGGGCGTCGTAACGCGACATCACCCCGGCCTGCGACCCATCGGCCGCGATCACACGCAGTTGCGGCGCATGTGATCTCCTCATTGCGCCGGACCCGCTTTGTTGCACTAGCGATTCGTCAATCCTCCACACTCCGTGCGCCCGCGGCTTTCGAGCTCGACGCGGAGCCGTTCGGCGAACGTCTCCACAGGCATCGTGCCCAGGTCCTTGCCGCTTCGAGTGCGCACTGCAAGTAAGTTTGCGGCTACTTCCTTGTCGCCCGCTACCAATAGGTACGGAACACGCTGCAGCGTGTGCTCGCGAATCTTAAAGCCCACCTTCTCGTTGCGCAAGTCGGACTCGACCCGAAAGCCCTGATTTTTCAGGGATTCCGTCACCTTTCCGACATAGGCGTCCTGGCGATCGGTGATGCTCATGACCACCGCCTGCACCGGCGACAGCCAGGCGGGGAGCTTGCCCGCGTGGTGCTCGAGCAGGATCGCGAAAAAGCGCTCGAGCGAGCCGAACATCGCGCGGTGCAGCATCACCGGGGTGCGCTTGGCCGAGTGCTCGTCGATGTAGTAGGCCCCTAAGCGCTCGGGCATGTTGAGGTCGACCTGCAGCGTCCCGCACTGCCAGTCGCGCCCGATGGCATCGCGCAGCACGAACTCGAGCTTCGGGCCGTAGAAGGCCCCCTCGCCCGGGTTGAGGGCGTATTCGATCCCGGCCGCGGCGGCGGCCGCCCGCAGGGCCGCTTCCGCCCGGTCCCAGATGGCATCGTCGCCGACCCGCTTGCGCCGGCCGGTCGGCGAACTTGATCGTGACTTCCTCGAAGCCGAAGTCGCGGTAGATCGCGAGGATCAGCCTGGTGATGGCGACGCGATTCATCCGTGATCTGCTCCTCGGTCACGAAGCAATGTGCCGTCGTCCTGGGTGAAGGCGCGCACGCGCATGAGGCCGTGGAGCGCGCCCGAGGGCTCGTAGCGGTGCACCTTGCCGAACTCGGCGAAACGCACCGGCAGCTCGCGGTAGCTGCGCAGGCCGTGCTTGAAGATCTGCACGTGCCCCGGGCAGTTCATGGGCTTGATGGCGTAGACGCGCTCATCCGGAGTCCGGGTGAGATACATGTTCTCGCCGAACTTCTCGCAGGTGCCCCGACTGCCTCCAGAGCGAGCGCGTCCATGAGCTCGGGCGCGTTCACCTCTTCGATAGCCCGCCGCCCGCTGCCGCTCGCGCATGTACTGAATGAGCGTCTGGAACACCGTCCAGCCCTTGGGGTGCCAGAACACCGCGCCCGGCGCCTCTTCCTGCAGATGAAAGAGATCGAGATCCTGGCCGATCTTGCGGTGGTCGCGCTTCTCGGCCTCTTCGAGCCGCAGGAGGTACGCATCGAGCTGCTTCTTGTCGGCCCAGGCCGTGCCGTAGATCCGCTGCAGCATTTCGTTGCGCGAATCGCCGCGCCAATAGGCGCCGGCGACCTTGGTGAGCTTGAAGGCCCTGAGCTTGCCGGTGGAGGGCACGTGGGGACCGCGGCACAGATCGACCCAATCGCCCTGCCCGTAGAGGCTGATCTCGCTCTTTCGCCGGGATGCTGGCGATGATCTCGGCCTTGTAGTTCTCGCCCTGATCGCGGAAGAACCTGACCGCTGCATCGCGCGACATGACCCGGCGGCGTCACCTTCTCGTCCGCCTGCGCGAGCTCGCGCCATTCTCGCTCTCGATGGCGGCGAGGTCCTCCGGCGTGAAGGGTCGCCGATAGGCGAAGTCGTAGTAGAAGCCGTCCTCGATGACCGGGCCGATGGTCACCTGCGCGTCCGGGAAGAGCTGCTTCACCGCCTGGGCGAGCAGATGCGCGGTCGAGTGCCGGATGACCTCGAGGCCGTCGGCATCCTTGTCGGTCACGATCGCGAGCGTTCGCGTCCTGGTCGATCACGATAAGACGTGTCGACCAGCTTGCCGTTGACGCGCGCCGCGAGCGCCGCTTTCGCCAGTCCCGCGCCGATGCCGGCCGCGACTTCCTCCACCCTCACCGGGTGTTCGAAGCGGCGCTGACTGCCATCGGGCAACGTAACGACGGGCATGCGGGTCTCTCAATCTTAAGGGACAGCAAAAAAGGGCGCTCACTGCGGGGTTCACCCCGAGTGAGCGCCCTCTTCTTCAGACTGGTAGGCGCGAGTGGGATCGAACCACCGACCACCACCATGTCAAGGTGATGCTCTACCACTGAGCTACGCGCCTGAATTGCATTAGGGTCGAACGAGGGGCGCGAACATTACAAGAGAGTGCCCTGTTACGCAAGCTAAAGCTTGTAATTCCAAGTACTTACGATGGCGCCGGGAGCCCCAGCTCGAGCTGCTTCAGTCGTTCGATCTCATCGCGCAAACCGGCCGCTTCCTCAAATTCGAGGTTGCGGGCCTTCCTGAACATCTCGACTTCGAGCTTCTTGATCTCCTTCACCAGCGCCTCGGGTCTTAAGTCCGCGGCGCTGCGCGGCTTCTCGCCCCGGCGGCGGGAACCCGGCACCGACGGCTGCCACCGCGCGCCCTCCATGATGTCGGTCACCGGCTTCTCGATGCCACGCGGCGTGATGCCGTGGGCCAGGTTGTACTCGAGCTGCTTCGTGCGGCGGCGGCTCGGTCTCCTCGATCGCGCGCTGCATGGAGCCGGTCATGCGGTCGGCATAGAGGATCGCGCGGCCGTTGATGTGGCGCGCGGCGCGGCCGATCGTCTGGATCAGGGAGCCGTCCGAGCGCAGGAACCCCTCCTTGTCCGCGTCCAGGATGGCGACCAGCGACACCTCGGGCATGTCGAGCCCCTCGCGCAGCAGATTGATGCCGACCAGCACGTCGAACTTGCCCAGGCGCAGGTCGCGGATGATCTCCACCCGCTCCACGGTCTCGATGTCGGCGTGCAGGTAGCGCACGCGCACGTCGTGCTCCGCGAGGTACTCGGTGAGGTCCTCAGCCATGCGCTTGGTGAGCGTCGTGATCAGCACCCGCTCGCCGCGCGCGACGCGAGGTGGATCTCGGACAGCACATCGTCCACCTGGGTGCGCCACGGGCCGCACCTCGACCTCCGGATCGACGAGCCCGGTGGGACGCACCAGCTGCTCGACCACCTGGGCGGTGTGCTTGGCCTCGTAGCCGCCGGGAGTCGCCGAGACGAAGATCATCTGCGGCGCGAGGCTCTCCCACTCCTCGAACTTGAGCGGCCGGTTGTCGAGCGCGGAGGGCAGCCGAAAGCCGTACTCGACCAGGGTCTCCTTGCGCGAGCGGTCGCCGCGATACATGGCGCCAAGCTGCGGAATCGTCTGGTGGCTCTCGTCGACGAACAGCAGGGCGTTCTTCGGCAGGTAGTCGAACAGGCACGGCGGCGGCTCGCCGGGCGAGCGGCCCGAGAGGTAGCGCGAGTAGTTCTCGATGCCCGCGCAATAGCCGACCTCCTTGATCATCTCCATGTCGAAGCGCGTGCGCTGCTCGAGGCGCTGCGCCTCGAGCAGCTTGTCCCGCATCACGCAGCTCCTGCAGACGTACCCGCAGGTCCTCGCGGATCTGGTCGACCGCCCCGATGAGGCGCTCGCGCGGGCGTCACGTAGTGGGTGCCGGGGTAGACGGTAAAGCGCGGGATCTTGCGGCTCACGGCCCCGGTGAGCGGATCGAAGCAGCGTGATCGAGTCGATGGTATCGTCGAAGAGCTCGACCCGCACCGCCTCGCGCTCGGACTCGGCCGGGAAAGATATCGATCACGTCGCCACGCACCCGGTAGGTGCCCTGGGTGAGGTCGAGCTCGTTGCGGGTGTACTGCATGTCGGCGAGACGCCGCAGCAGTGCCGCGCTGATCCGAGCGGTCGCCGCGCTTCAGATGCAGCACCATCGCAAGGTAGGCCTGCGGATCGCCCAGGCCATAGATCGAGGAGACGGTCGCGACGATGATCGAGTCGGGACGCTCGAGCAGTGCCTTGGTGGCCGAGAGGCGCATCTGCTCGATGTGCTCGTTCACCGAGGCGTCCTTCTCGATGTAGGTGTCGGAGGACGGGACGTAGGCTTCGGGCTGGTAGTAGTCGTAGTAGGAGACGAAGTACTCGACCGCGTTGTGCGGGAAGAATTCGCGAAACTCACCGTAGAGCTGCGCGGCGAGCGTCTTGTTGTGGGCGAGCACCAGGCGTCGGGCGCTGCACCCGCTGGATTACCTGGGCGACGCTGTAGGTCTTGCCAGAACCGGTGACGCCGAGCAGCGTCTGATGCGCGAGGCCTTCGTTCAGGCCCTCCACCAGCCTCTCGATCGCCTGCGGCTGGTCGCCGGCGGGCGTGAAATCCGCCTCGAGCTCGAACGGACGGTGCTCTGTCGACTCCATATACAGTGGCGGTGCTGCGATGCTGCTGTGCGTGGCGCGTGCGCCCGTGGCGTCAATGGCCGGCGCGGACGCAATCTCCTAATATAGCGGCTCGAAGCGACTTTCAAAGGTCTCCCGGAGGATCGCGACCTTGGCCGTCTCCCGCCGCGTCCAGCGTGTCAAACCCTCGCCCACCCTCGCGGTCACGGCGCGCGCCGCGCGCCTCAGAGCCGAGGGCAAGGATGTCATCGGCTTGGGCGCCGGCGAGCCTGATTTCGATACGCCCGCGCACATCTCGCAGGCGGGCGATCGAGGCCATCCAGAGCGGCTTCACGCGCTACACGCACGTGGAGGGCATCGACGAGCTCAAAGACGCGATCATCGCCAAGTTCCAGCGCGACAACGGACTCACCTACGAGCGCGCGCAGGTCATGGTCTCCTCGGGCGCCAAGCAGACCATCTACAACCTCTGCATGGCGGTGCTCGACCCGGGCGATGAGGCCGTCATCCCGGCGCCCTACTGGGTGTCCTACCCCGACATGGTGCTGCTCGCGGATGGCCTGCCCGTGATGCCGCTCGCCGGCTTCGCGCAGGGCTACAAGATCACGCCCGCGCCAGCTCGCCGCCGCGATCACGCCGAAGACGCGGCTCGTGCTCCTCAACAGCCCCTGTAATCCGACCGGCGCCGCCTACACGCGCGCCGAGCTGCAAGGCGCTTAGGGGAAGTGCTGCTCGAGCACCCACGCATCCTCATCGGCACCGATGACATGTACGAGAAGATCTACTGGGAGCCCGAGCCCTTCACGAGCCTGGTCACCGCGGTGCCCGAGCTCTACGCGCGCACCGTGACCATCAACGGCGTCTCCAAGGCCTACGCGATGACCGGCTGGCGCATCGGCTATTGCGGCGGCCCCAAAGAGATCATCGCCGCGATGAGCACCATCCAGGGACAGTCGACGTCCAACCCTTCGAGCATTTCGCAGAAGGCGGCCGTGGCGGCCTTGAACGGCGATCAGGGCTGCGTCACCCGGATGAACGAGGCCTTCAAGGAGCGGCGCGACTTCGTGGTGCGGGCGCTCAACTCCCTGCCTGGAGTGAGCTGCCTGCCGGGCGCCGGGACCTTCTACGCCTTCGCGGAGGTTTCGCGGGCGATGGCCGCGCTCGGCTGCCGCGACGACAACGAGTTCGCGGAGCTCCTCCTCAATGATGCGGGCGTCGCGGTGGTGCCGGGCTCGGGCTTCGGCGCGCCGGGCCATGTCCGCCTCTCCTTCGCCTGCAGCATGAAGACGCTCGAGAAGGCGCTGGATCGCATCGCACGCCTGCTGGTCGCGCGGGTGGTGGCCGAGACGGCCTGAGGTCTCAGGCGAGCGCCGGCTGCGCTCACGGCCGACGCGTGCATGTCCCATGATCTGGTCGCTGCTCGCCGATGCCCTCGTCGTCGTGCATTTCGCCTTCACGGCGTTCGTCGTCTTCGGCGGTTTTCTCACCTGGTGTTGGCCGCGGGTCGCATGGCTCCACGTACCGGCGCTCGCCTGGGGTTGCTGGATCGAGCTCTCCCATGCGATCTGCCCGCTCACGCCGCTCGAGAACCACTGGCGTCACCTGGCGGGCGAAGCCGGCTATAGCGAGGGATTCCTGGTCCACTACCTGGTGCGTACGCTCTACCCGCCGGGACTCACCTCGCACATCCAGTACGAGCTCGCGGCAGTCCTCGTCGTGCTGAATGTCGTGGCGTACTGGGGGCTCATCCGGCGTCGGCGCGCGACCGGTAGGCGCATAGGGCGCGGCGCCTTTCCTTGACTCCGCGAAGCCCCTTACCGGAGAATCCGCGCCCTTCGGGAGTCCTCCCGGTTCCCCGGTAGCTCAGCGGTAGAGCAGACGACTGTTAATCGTCTGGTCGTTGGTTCGATTCCAACCCGGGGAGCCAATACGCCTTGACCACCGCACCTCAGGTCCTCGGGCTTACGTGTCACAAGTCATTGATTCTGGAGGGGCGTGCTGGCGCTTTTGTGACGGGTGTCACTGAAGCTCAGGGGACCCGTGCAGGCCCGTCCGGGGGAGCGCGTAATCTGATTCGATGAACCGGCCGCTGGCTTTCGTCCAGAACGCGGCTCCCGTGCGATTTGCCGCAAGGATGCTGCGGGGCCTTTTTTCCGGCTCACCTTCCCGCCGATACGCGCTCACCGTCATCGCCCTTGCTGGCAGTTACTTTGTCGCCGCCAAAGTCGGACTGCGGTTCGCCTACGTGCACCCGAGCGCGACCGTCATCTGGCCGCCATCGGGCATCGCACTCGCGGCGTTTCTGATGCTCGGCCTCGACGTCTGGCCGGCGATCCTCATCGGCGCCTTCCTGGCGAACCTGACGACCTACGGATCGCTCCTGACCTCGGTCTGCATCGGCGCCGGCAACACCATGGAGGGACTGCTCGGCGCGGCACTGGTCGCACGTTTCGCGGGCGGCCGCGACTTCCTCCTGCACCCACGCGACATCGTCAAGTTTGCGCTACTCGCCGCAATGTTCAGCACGACGGTGAGCGCGAGCATCGGGGTGACCAGCCTCTCGCTCGGGGGTTTTGCGCCCTGGCCCGCCTACGGGCACATTTGGCTCACCTGGTGGCTGGGCGACCTGTCGGGCGATCTGGTGGTGGCGCCGCTGCTGATCCTCTGGAGCACTGCCCCCCGGGCTCCCTGGGACCTGCGTGTCATTCTCGAGGCGCTGGGGCTTCTGGCCGCCCTGTCGCTCGTGACACTCGTGGTCTTCGACGGGCTCATTCCGGCGACCCAGATCGAACGGCTGCCGCTGCAGTTCCTGTGCTCGCCGTTGCTGTTATGGGCGGCGTTTCGCCTCGGACGACGGGGCGTTGCCACCTGTCTGCTGGCGCTGTCCTTCATTGCCGTCGCCGGTACCCTGCGTGGGCTCGGTCCGTTTGCCCACCGCGGCGTAAACGAATCGCTGCTGCTGGTGCAGGCGTTCCTGGCGGTGGAGGCCGTGACCATGCTCGCGGTCGCGGCGGTCATCGGGGAGCTGCGCCGGGCCGAGGACCACGCCCGGCAGCTTGCGGTGAAGGACGAGCTCACCGGGCTCGCCAACTACCGCGCCTTCATGAGCAGCGTAGACGGCGAGATCCGACGGGCCAAGCGATTGAGCCGCGAGTTTGCGGTGTTGTTGCTGGACATGGACGGTCTCAAGCAACTGAATGACCGCCTTGGACATCTGGCCGGCAACCGTGCCTTGTGCCGCATCGGCGAATGCCTGAGGCGGTCCTGCCGAGTCACCGACACACCGGCGCGCTTCGGCGGCGATGAGTTCGCCGTCGTCCTTCCCGAGACTGCCGCGGCCGGCGCACAGCAGCTCGCCGAGCGCATCCGCGAGCATCTCGCGAGGGATACTGAGCCGCCGACGATCTCGGTAAGTGTCGGTGTTGCCGTCTATCCGCGCGATGGTGCGAGTCCAGAGAAGCTTCTCGGTGCGGCAGACCAGGAGCTCTATCGCGGCAAGGCCGGCCGCGCCGCAGACTGATAGGTGACGAAAGCGACTGGGATCACAGAGGCGCGGCGCTGGCACTGGCTACTCCTATGCCGTAGCGCATCGCCTGCGCTACCCTGCAGGCGCCATGCGCCTCGTGCTCGTCACACCCCCGATGGTCCAACTGAATACGCCGTATCCCGCGACGGCGTATCTGACGGGCTTTCTGCGCCTGCACGCAGCCGACCTCGGGCTCGAGCTGACACAGGCCGACGCCTCGCTCACGTTATTCCTGCGGCTGTTCTCCGCGCCGCTCCTCGCGCGCACGGCTGATTTGCTCCGCCAGCGCGCGCGGACCGCCGGAAAGCGCGGCCCCGTGCCACCGTCGATCGCTCACTTTCTTGAGCATGCCAAGCGTTACGTCGACACCGTGGGGCCGGTCATTCGGTTCCTGCAGCGCCGCGATCCGAGCCTGGCATTTCGTATCGTCGGGCGCGCGTTTCTTCCTGAGGGGCCACGCTTCGGGCATTTGAGCCCGCCTCCCACGGGCGAGCACGCGGCCTTCGACGAGCAGCTGCTGTCCGCATTCGGCGCCCTGGGCACGACGGAGCAGGCTCGTTACCTCGCGAGCCTGTATATCGACGACCTCGCCGACGTTTGGCGGGTCGGCGTTGATCCACGCTTCGAGCTCGCGCGCTATGGCGAGCGACTCGCCGCAAGCGCCACCTCGTTCGAACCGCTGCACGAGGCGCTGACGGGCGAGCCCACACTCGTCGACACAACACTCGACGAGCTCACGCGCGAGTTCATCACGCAGCCACCTGACGTCGTCGCCGTGACCGCGCCCTTTCCCGGCAATGTCTACGGCGCATTTCGCATGGCGCGTACGATCCGCGCGGCGCTACCGAAGGCCACGCTGATTCTCGGCGGCGGCTGGGTCAACACGGAGCTCCGTTCGCTGCGCGATCCGCGCGTATTCGACTACTTCGACTACGTGACTCTCGACGACGGCGAGCGCCCTCTGCTGAATCTGCTGCTCCGGCTGCGGGGCCGCCGGGCAGCACTCGTGCGCACCTATGTGCGCAAGGGCGCGGAAGTCGTGCTCGAGAACGATCCGACCCAGCATGACATTCCACAACGCGACACGGGCATTCCGACCTACGACGGCTTGCCGCTCGATCAATATGTGTCCGTCATGGAAATGCTGAACCCGATGCATCGCTTCTGGTCGGACGGCCGCTGGAACAAGATTACGCTGGCGCACGGCTGCTATTGGAAGAAATGCTCATTCTGCGACGTCTCGCTCGACTACATCGGCCGTTACGATCGGCCGGGCGAGGACATCGTCATGCAGCGCATTCGGGCGCTGATCGCGGAGACCGACGAGACGGGCTTCCACCTGGTCGACGAGGCCGCGCCGCCGGCAGGCATGCGTGCACTCGCACAGCGCCTCATCGACGAGAGACTCAGCATCACCTGGTGGGGCAACATTCGTTTCGAGAAAACCTTCACGCCCGAGCTGTGCCATCTGCTCGCCGCGGCCGGCTGCGTCGCAGTGAGCGGCGGGCTCGAAGTGGCGTCGGATCGATTGCTCAAGCTCATGCATAAAGGCGTCACCGTCGAACAAGTGGCGCAAGTGGCTCGCGCGTTCAGCGATGCCGGCATCATGGTGCACGCGTATTTGATGTATGGCTTCCCGACGGAGACCACACAGGACACGATCGACGCGCTCGAGCGCGTGCGCCAGCTGTTCGCGGCGGGCTGCATCCAATCGGCGCACTGGCATCGCTTCGCGGCGACGGCGCACTCACCGATAGGTCTGCATCCAGACAGATACGGCATCACATTGCGGCCGCCACGCAACGTCACCTTTGCACATAACGACATCGAGTTCGACGACCCCGCAGGCACGGATCATGACTTCCTCGGCAGCGGCCTGCGCAAGGCTCTTTACAACTACATGCACGGTGTCGGCCTCGCTGCCGACGTGCGTGAGTGGTTCGAGCCGCGCCCGGAAGGCCGTCGTCGCGGCCGCCGGCATCACGGTCGCCGCGGTTTGCTTGCCGTGCCGGCCACAACCGTGCCGCCGGACTTAATCGAACGTCTGCTCGGCGATTACTAATTCCCGCGTGCTGATCGCCTTCAACAAGCCGTTCGGCGTGATCTGCAGGTTTCGCCCCGAACCCGGCCGCCGCACGCTGGCCGACTACCTCAGCGTCGCGAACGTGTACCCCGCGGGCCGCCTCGATACCGACAGCGAAGGACTGCTGCTGTTGACGGACGATGGCGCGTTGCAGGCACGCATCGCGAACCCACGTCATAAGCTCGCGAAGGTCTATTGGGTGCAAGTCGAAGGCGCGCCGACCGAGGCGGCACTCGCCCAGTTGCGTAACGGCGTAGACCTCGGTGATCTCAGGACAAAACCTGTCGGCGCGCGACTCATCGATGAGCCCGATAACCTTTGGTCGCGCGATCCACCGATTCGCTTTCGCGCCAGGATTCCGACGGCCTGGCTCGAACTGACGCTGCGCGAAGGCAAGAACCGCCAGGTTCGCCGGATGACGGCGCACGTCGGCTTCCCAACGCTGCGACTGGTGCGGGCAGCGATTGGGCAGGTCAGTGTGCACGGCTTGGCGCCTGCTGCGTGGCGTGAGATCGACGCGGGGGCGCCGTGGCTCCTCCCGTGTTGACCTAAGGAGCGCCTCGGGGCCGCGAGGACGAAGGCGGTGTGACGGGCGGCGACCGCCACAGGGGGCAACGAAGGAAGTCCGTGAGGCACGGTGTCTCCCACTCGAGGATCGACTGAGCCAACTCCGGGAGATCAGCAGGCAGCCGAACGAAAATTTCACGCTCCCCCTCGATCGGCGCCTCCGAATCGAGCGCCACGAGCCCACGGACCGGGAGTGAGGAGGCTTGCAGCGCGCTGGTGGTCGCGAGGCCTTCCTGGCCGGCCGGCGTAATGAATTCAACCGCGCGGCTGCTCAGGTAGCGCAATTGATCGGCGGGGAATGGTTTGACGTCGAAATTCGCCGCCGGCAGGATGCCTTCAGCCTTGATGCGCTCAATGAAGTCGCGAGTGCTTTTCGGGAAGAGCCGTGCGGCGGTGACTGCCACTTCGAAGCGCCCGGACGTCTGTGCATCGCTCCAGCCGCTGTAGACGACCGGGCCCGCGATCCTCGGTGGCGGAAAGTATGGCGGGGGAATCTCCTCTGGTGTCACTGCCAGGAGGCTCCCCGAAGAGCCGTACCAGCCACGACAGTGCCAGCCTCGGGGCGCCAGCACGCCCATGCCCCGCTCGGCCTGATAGAAGGCCAGCTGCTGCGCGATTGCGGATGCGACCCGCACCTGAATCGAGGTGCGCCTGGGGGGATTGAGGGGACCGGCCTGGCCATCGGCGGGGCAACCCACAAAAGGAACATCGAGGTCCGGGAGATCAGCCGCCCGCAGCGAACCTGCGCAGGCGATGCCAAACAGCACGCTCGCGGCAAGCCATCGCTCACGGCGTCCGCAGGTTTGGCTCACCGCCCTGACAACCTTCAGGCGAGCAGGCCGTATTCGCTCAGCCAGGCGGTGACACGCTCCATACGCTGAGCGAGCCCGGGGCCTATGGAGATCACCAGCACCCTGTCATGCGTCTTCAGCGGCGAACCACGGTGCGCCCTCGGAGATTTGAGTCGCTCCAGAATGTGCTCCGGTTGAACGGTTGCCGAGGCAGCTACCAGATAGCTGACCGCTGATCCGTCGTAAGAGGACATCGCGGGCTGCACCTTTCCGATCTCTTGCAACGCCTCCTGCAACAGAGGGAGCGACTCCTCGATGCGATCGCGTAAGTCGGCTCCCCGGTCGAAGCAGACCACTATCAGGTAGGGGATAAACTCCTCATCCTCACTCACCGTCTGGTTCACCTACGCCCTGCCGCCACGTGGCCCAAGGAAATACCAAAGAATCAGACCCAGCAGCGGCAGCAGCACCACCACCAGTATCCAGAGCAATTTCTTTTCGTTGGAAGCGGAACTCTGCGCGATGTTGATCACCGCCCAGATATCGCCAGCAAGTATCAGCAGTCCCCAAAGACCATTGTATCCAACGGACATCATTTATCGATCCTCCCCTTCCCGGTGCCAGCATCTTCGACCAGCGCGGTTTCAGGGTACGAGGCGCGTCTCTCGTTGTGTTCGTTATCGAACCAAACGCAGTGGACAGTCGCCTTCCCGCCGACAGTCTCCACTGATTCAACAGTCATCAGGGGACCGCCACTCTTCAAACGTACTGTTGTTCCCGGCTGCATTGCCTTGCCTCCTTTTCCACACGGTTATCACGACAATCGCAAGAGAGTGTACTGGAAGGAATCCCGGTGGGTAATCCAGCCCGTGCGCGACCCTCAGTCCGACGGATGCGGCTTGTACCGCGTGACGCAGGCGTTTGATGGATACTCCAGGATGCGCCGCATGTCCAAGTCATCGAAAATCATCCTGGTCGCGGTGGGCGCGGTCGCCGCGATCGCGGCCCTGCTCGCGACCGTGGCGCCGCTCGTGTTGCGCGCCAATGCCAGGTCGCGGGTGGAAGCCGTTGCCTCGGAGGCCCTGGGGATGGAGGTGCACGTAGGCGGCACGCTGGCCGTCGGCTTCCTGCCAGGCTTGCACCTGGCGCTGGCAGACGTGCATGTCCGTCAGCGCGGCGCGGAGGTTGCTGCAGCGGGAGAAGTCGACCTGGACATCGAGCTCCTGCCTTTACTCCGTAAGGAGGTCCTGACCGACCGGATCGAGGTGAAGCGGCTGGCGATTGCCATCGAACGCGACCGCGACGGAAAGCTCAACGTCGAGGCGCCGCCCGCGGTCGGCGGAACGCTGCCGGGACTGGCCGTGGAGAACATATCCATCTCGGAGGCGACTCTCGCGTACACCGACCGGCAGTCGGGGAAAGGCTTCGAGGCCGCGGGCTGCAATCTGGATGTGAGCCGCCTGCAACTGGCGTCCGGCGAGAGATCGAGCCTGCTGAAGAACCTGTCCCTCGTCGCGAAGCTCGCCTGTCGGCAGATCCGGACAAAGAGCTCCGCGGCCTCCGAGCTGCGGCTCTCGGTCGATGCACAGGGCGGGATTTTCCGTTTCGATCCGGTCACGATGCAGCTGTTCGGCGGCCAGGGATCGGGCGACGTGCGTGCAGACTTCTCCGGCCCGGTACCCATCTACCAGGTGCGCTACCAACTCAGGCAATTTCGTCTCGAGCAGTTCTTCGCCAACCTGGCGCCGAAGAGTATCGGGGAGGGGTCGATGGATTTCTCCGCAGCACTCTCGCTGCGGGGAACGACCACAGGCGCGCTGTTAGCAACCGTGGCCGGCGTCGCCTCCCTTCGTGGCGACAACCTCCACCTCGCGATCGGAGACCTCGACGAGAAGCTCTCGCGGTACGAGTCCACTCAGACCTTCAACCTGCTCGACGTCGGCGCATTCTTCTTCGCCGGTCCGCTGGGCCTCGCCGTCACGAAAGGCTACGACTTCGCGCGCGTCTTCCGGGGATCCGCAGGCACGACCACCATCCGCACACTCGTTTCCGAGTGGCAGGTCGAGCGTGGCGTGGCGCAGGCGAGCGATGTAGCCATGGCTACCCGGCAGAACCGTATCGCCCTCAAGGGAGGTCTCGATTTCGTCAACGGACAATATGACGCGGTCACCGTGGCGGTCATCGACGCCAGGGGGTGCGTCAAGGTTCAGCAGGAAGTCCACGGCCCGTTCATGAATCCGGTCGTTGAGAAGCCGAGCGTCCTCGGAACAGTCACCGGACCGACCCGCACGCTGCTGCGCCAGGCGAGGAAGCTCCTCGGCGGGGGCTGTGAGGCGTTCTATACCGGCTCGGTCGCACCGTCCTGAGAGCCGCGCGGTAGACTCCATGGCCATCAGCGGGCAGGCGTCGATCAAGGAGTCAGCACAGGTGAACGCGCAACCGGACACGACCGCCGGCATCTACGAGAACACCCCGCTCGCGATGTTGGGGCCGAAGTGGCTGCAATTACTGGCGGAAGCCCGCGCACTCTCATCCGCAGGGCAGCACGCCATTGCCATCATCCTTGCCGCCGCGGCCGGAGAGTGGGCCACCGAATTCGTGCTCGAGAGACTGGTCGATACGGCCAAGGACCACAGTAAGAGCGTGCGTGACCTCGCCGACATGTCGGAAAGACTGCTGATCACCTGGTCCTTCGAGGGAGACCGCGTGCGAACGGCCTTCCGTGATCTGACGGGCGAGAGTCCCGATCGCCAACCCTGGTGGGATGCCTGGCTGTGGAGCCGCCGACAACGCCATGACATCGCGCATCGCGGTGTGTTGACGGCGGACGCCGCTACCACCAAAAAGTGCATCGACGCGGCGGCGCTGCACATCGCATATCTGACGAAAGTTGCCTTGAGCCGGGCGCCCTAGCGGCACGGCGCTGGTTTCCCATGAAGCTCTTCAGCAGGCACCCGAGAATCTGGATCGCACTGGCGGCAGGCACCACCGCCTTCTTGCTGCTTCCGGCCGGCTGGTCGTTCGTCAGCCGTCTGCTGCTGAGTTGGGACCTGGCCGTCACGGTTTTTCTGACCGCGATCTACCTGTGGACCAGGAACCTGACGGCAGAACAGATTCGCTCGCACTGTAGCGAGGAGGATCCATCCGGCCGCATCATTCTGATCACGGTCACCACCGCGGCGCTCCTGAGCCTGGTTGCCACCGTCGAGCTTGTTGCGACGCTGCGGCACGTCGAGCAGGGCGAGCGCTTCTGGCATCTTTCGCTCGCCGCCGTGACATTGATCGACTCATGGCTGCTGCTGCCGACCATGTTCACGATGCATTACGCGGACATGTTCTACAACGCCCGGGCAGCGGATCGGCCCCTGGCTTTTCCGCAGACGGAAATGCCGCTGTTCTGGGACTTCGCCTATTTCTCCTTCACCATCGCTGCCGCCTGCCAAACCGCCGACGTGCTCACCACCCGCCTCTCCATTCGCAGAGTGGTCATCGCGCACGAGGTGATTTCCTTCGCGTTTAACGCCTTCGTACTCGGCTTCGCGATCAACGTTACCGCCGGCCTGATCTAGCGATCACCGCGTCGATGGCGTGTATGACGCCGTTCGTGCAATCGCTGCGCAGCGCGCGATGGCTTCAGCTAAACAGCTCGGCCAGCTCCGCGGAACGGACCGGCTTGCTCAGGTACCGCTCGACTCCGGCCGCGCGCGCGAGTTCGCGGCCGGGGTGCTCACTGTCAGCCGTCAAGGCAATCAGTCGCAGGGTTTGTAACTGCGGATGCTGAGAGAGATGCCGGGCCAGCTCGTAACCGCTCATGTCCGGCAGCCCGAGATCCACCAGTGCGACCGTAGGCACGAACTCAGCGGCCAGAGCAAGAGCGCTCGCCCCGGTGTACGCGACGCGCGCATCACCGTATCCCATCGCCTGCAGCAGTGAAGCGAGAGTGTCCGCGGCGCTCACGTCATCATCGACAATCAGTATGCGCGGCATCTCCTGCCGGGTACCGCGGCTGCCGTGCGCCTGCGATGGCGTCAGCGGATGGGTAACCACGACAGGGCGCTCAGCGGAAACTCACGGGCCGCGGGTGCTGGTTACGCGCTTCGAAACTCTTGATCTGCAGTTCGGCCTCGTGACCCGTGACGCCATAGACCGCCTCGATCTGGCTCGCAAGGCGCGCACGATTGCCGCCAATAAAATCGAGGTGCGAGCCGGTGAACCTCCCCCAGTTCGCATACACCTCGACCCTGAATCGCTGCCAGCTGGCTTGCACGAGATTCCAGTCCATATCAGGTCTCCTGCGTTGTGCTGCGCGCGCTCCGCCGCACGACTCGTGCGCTGAAGGTCACGGCAACGCTCGGGGCGCCGCGCCGTCCGCGTCTCATGAATTCGGAGCGTATACCATCGACACAGAGATAAGACCGCCAGGATGCGTCATTTGCTGTACAAGGATAGTGAATGATGCGCCTGCCGCCGACCCGCCACAGGGCCTGCTCCTGAGGTGCGCCGCACTCACGGGAAGGCCTTGGTGAGCCCGTAATGGATAGATTCCCGGTCGTCGTAGCCGTGGCGTTCTCCGCCGGCGACTATGAGCCCGTTTCCGAACTGCTGTCTGCTCTACCGGCGGCATGTGACGCAGCCCTCATCGTCGTGCAAAGCCTCAAATCGAACCGCGAGAAGCTCCTGTTCGAAGCTCTCCGTCGGAGAACCAATCGTCCGGTGACGCGCCCACACGACGGTGTGGTGGCAGAACAGGGCAACGTCTACGTCACCACCGCAGACACGGTGCTGACGATGAGCGGGGGCCGCATTTGTGTGACCCCGCGAGGGGGCGGACTGCATCATCCCGGGGATGTGCTGTTCACCTCGCTCGCGGCAGAACGTGGCGACGGCGCAATCGCCGTGGTCCTCTCAGGCGAGGGCTCCGACGGCGCCCTCGGCATTCGGGCGATCAGGCAAAGCGGAGGCGCCACGCTTGCGCAGTACCCGGGATCCGCTCGCTTCCCCAGCATGCCCATCAACGCCATTGAAACCGGCTGCGTTGGCTTCGTGTCGCGCCCGAACGAGATGGCCCAGGAGTTAGTCCGTCTGAGCGGCTACCGGGCCGACGCCGTCGCACCACTCGCGACGCTTCGGGACCAACGCGAGCCACCCCTCGCTGCGCCGGGTCAGGCCGAATTTTTCACTCCACGGACCGCGGTGAGCTCCTGAGCCCAACTCGGCCTGGAATGCTCACGGCATCGTCCTCAATGCCGTGAGTACCCTTGAATCTGAATCTGGGCGCCCCCACATCGGACAGCCTATGGAACTGATCATACTTTCGATGGCGGGCAGCGGGCTGCTCATCGCAGGACACTGGCTGACGCTGGTTCGCGAGCGATTCTTCGCTTCAAACTAACGCAGCGCCGGTAAGCCCGCGGGCGAGCTGCGGGCGTTCATCTTTCCGCCGCCTTCAGATAACGGTCACGCAACTCGGTCTGGCGCGAGCGCATCTCGACCGCGCGCCCGTTGATCCAGACCTGTGTCGCGATCGTCGTCACTTCGAGCGGGTCGCCGTCCCATAGCACGAGGTCGGCGCTCTGCCCGATCGCAATGCGCCCGTGGGTCGCACCGAGGCCGAAGATCTCAGCCGGGTTGCGCGTGATCGCCGCCAACGCGGCGTCCCAGGACAGGCCGTGCGCCACCGCGTTGCCGGCCAGCTGCCGGATGTTGCGCGCGTCATGACCATCGTCCGCGGAGAAGGCGATCAGCACGCCCGCGCGCTGCAGGAGCGCCGCGTTGTCGAGCCGCGATCCCAGTTGTTCGAACTCGTAGGGAAGGTCCCGCAGGGGATTGAGGACTACCGGTACACGAGCAGCCGCAAGTTCCTTTGCGACCCGCCACGCCTCGCTGCCGCCGAACACGATGGGCTTCATTCCCTGCTTGCGGGCGAAGGCGATGACCTCGAGGATGTCCGATGCACGCTCCACGTTGAATACCACGCGCCCGCCGGACAGGTAGCGAGACAGCACCTCCCGCCCGGCCGGGTGCAGCAACGAGCTCTCCCCTGGCGGCGCCTTCGAATGCGCTTCGCTGATCGCCTGATCGAGCAGCATGTAGAGCCCCGCGCGACTGCCGCCCGCGAGCCCCTTGCCGTCAGTTCCCATCTGCACGAAGAGCGCACGGGTGTCGGGGAACACGGCGTCCTGGCGACCGTCGAGCGTGACGGCCGCGCCCTGCCCCGCCATGATGGTGCTGCCCTCTACGGGCGTCAGCATCGTCCACGTGATGCCCTCGATGCGTGCCACGGGCACCAGCGTGGATTGGGCATCGAACGCCCGGGTGATGTCGAACTCGGGGCGCCACTGCTGCTCGGCGCCCGGCCCCTTGAAGGTGAGGTTGCCATCGACCGTGGAGGGCTCGGCGCCAATCTCGACCGCGCCGATCTGCGACAGCCCACCGAAGATTCCCGGGGTCAGAGGCTGACCGTGCGCATCGACCGCGGCCGCCGCGGCTGATGCCTTCACCTTCTCGCCGAGGGCGACGATCTTCCCGCCACGCACGAGCACATCGGTGCCTTCCCTGACTCCGTCAGAGACCGTGTAGACCTTCGCGTTGCGAATGAGGACTTCCTGCGCGGATACGGCCGTGACACCCGTGATCGCGGCAAGCAAAGCGACTGTGCGTAAGGCTCTCATGGGGCCTCCCCGAGGGCGGTTTGCCCCAGCAGAAAGTCCGACGGGGGCTTGGACGCAGGGTGCGCACGGTCGAACACCACCGCGCCGTCGATCAGGACCTCATCCGCCAGTGCATAGACGCTGAATGGATCGCGGCTCCAGACGACGACGTCTGCGTTCTTGCCGGGCTCGAGCGTACCCACGCGGTCGTCGAGCCCGAGGGCCCTGGCCGGATTTGCGGTCAGCCAGCGGATGGCGCGCTCCGGCGCGATCTTCAGCCCGGCGCGCACGCCCCGCGCCATCGCTTTGGCCGCCTCCTGATTGAGACGCTGAATGCCGTCGGCCGAATCCGAGTGCAGCATCGCGCAGCCGTTGGCGGCGGCATCGACGATGGCGATGTTTTCCTCGATGCCGTCATAGGCTTCCATCTTGAAGCCCCACCAGTCCGCCCACATCGCGGCGCACACGCCGCGCTGCGCCAGAAGATCGGCGATCTTGTAGGCCTCGACCGCGTGGTGAAAGGCGGCGATCTTGAAGCCAAACTCATCGGCAACATCGAGCATGGTCGCCATCTGATCGGAGCGATAGCAGTGCATCTGCACGCGGATCTCGCCCTTGAGAACGCCCATCAGCGTCTCGAGCTTGAGATCGCGTTTCGGCGGGATGGGGGGCGTAAGCGGCTTCTTCTCCTCGCTTCCCTTGTCTTTCGCCGAGTTGCCGCCTCCCGCGCTCTTCTTCTCGTACTCGGCGCGCTCGCGATAATACTTGTCCCACTGATTCCTGTAGTCCTGCGCATCGGCGAACGCCTGGCGATAGCCGGCGACGTCCCCCATCAGCGTCGAGGGGAACTGCCCCTTGCTGCCGTACACGCGCTTGGGATTCTCCCCGCACGCCATCTTCAGTCCGTACGGGGCATCCGGAAACTTCATGGCCTGGTAGGTCGTGGCATGCACGTTCTTCACGACTACCGAGCGCCCACCGATCAGGTTGCCCGAGCCCGGCAGGATCTCGAGCGTCGTGACCCCGCCCTCGAGCGCCATCTCGAATCCCGGGTCCTGCGGCCAGATCGAGTGTTCCGCCCAGACGTTGGCGGTGACGGGACTGGTCATTTCGTTCCCGTCGGACTGCGCGTTGACGGCGGGAGTCGCGTAGACACCGAGATGCGAATGAATGTCGATGATGCCCGGCGTGACCCAGCGACCCGGCGCATCGATCACGAGCGCTCCGGCCGGCGCCGGCAGCTTCGGGCCGACGGCCTTGATGTGGCCGTGCTCGATGAGCACATCGGCGTGATCCAGACGGGTGCCGGTGCCGGTGAGCACCGTCGCATCGCGGATGAGGGTCGGAGGCGCGGACGGCGCCTGGTAGGTTGAGGCGTAGGGTGCCCGGGGCGGGCTCTGCGGTCGTGCCGTGACCTCGGCTGGCGGCTTTGTGGATTGAGCCTCGGGCGATGGCGGCGTCGCGCAAGAGATGAGCAGCGCCGACGCGACCGTGAGCAGGAGTCGTCGCATTGGGGTTTCTCCCTGAGAGGCGGTTAGGATATCACCGATGCGCAGCCGACTTTCCGAACTGCTCGACCGCAAACCGGTGCTGCTCGCCGACGGCGCGACCGCGACCAATTACTTTGAGGCCGGCCTCGCTGCGGGGGAGCCGCCGGAATTCTGGACGGTCGATCGTCCGCAGGAGGTGTCGGGATTACACCAGCGCTTCGTGGATGCGGGCGCCGACATCATTCTGACGAACACCTTCGGCTGCAATCCGCACCGCCTGAAGCTCCACCAGGCCGAGCACCGCGCCTTCGAGCTGGCAAAACGCGCCGCCGAGCTGGCCCGCGCCGTAGCCGACGCGGCTGCGCGCCCTATCGTGGTAGCCGGTTCCGTGGGACCGACCGGCGAGCTCTTCGAGCCTCTCGGGAATCTGACCCGGGAGGCGGCGCTCGCGTCCTTCACCGTGCAGCTCGAGGGCTTACACGAGGGCGGAGCGGACGTCGCCTGGATCGAGACCATGTCGGCGGTGGAGGAAGCCGCCTGCGCGGCGCAGAGCGCCATCGCCGTCGGCTTGCCCTATGTGGTCACCTACTCCTTCGACACCGCGGGCCGCACGATGATGGGGCTGCTGCCGGGCGCGGCCGCCGCGACGCTCGCTGCACAGACCGTTCCACCGGTTGCCGTCGGCGCCAACTGCGGCGTCGGGGCGCCCGACATTCTCGTCTCCCTGATGCAGATGGGCGCAGTGCCCTTCCCGCTCGTCACCAAGGGCAACTGCGGCGTGCCGCACTTCGTCGGTACGGAGGCCGTGTATTCCGGCACCCCGGAGCTCATGGCCAGCTACGCGCGGCTCGCCATCGACTCCGGCGCGCGCATCATCGGCGGCTGCTGCGGCACGACGCCCGCGCATGTAGCGGCGATGCGCGCCGCGATTGACGCGCACGAGCACGGACCGCGTCCCACTCTCGCTGCCATCGTCGCCGAGGTTGGCCCGCTCACGAATGCGGCCCCCTCCGAGACTCCCGCACGCCCGACGCGCCGCTCGCGGCGCTAGCGCCGGCGGGCGACCAGAGAAGATCCGTGCCACGTTCGCGCTTATGCAGGGAACTTTCGCGCCCCCCGGGACTCGGAACAGCCCGGTACCCGGCCATACTCACTAAGATCGCAGCGTCGGGAGAGGCCCTTTGTCCTTAGCGTTATCGACACTCCTCTATGAGTGGCGGCGCTATCTGGCGGCAGTCATCGCCCTGTCGGTCGCCGGGCTCCTGGTGCTGTCGATGACCGGCATGTTCATGGGGATGAGCAAGTCCTTTACGGCGACCATCGACCGCTCGCCCGCCGAAGTCATGGTGCTGCCGCCCGACGCGAACACCCTGTTTGCGAATAACTCCGGGGAGCCGCGCCGCATCATTCCGCAGATCTACCAGCACCCCGAGGTACTCGAGGTGCAGGCGTTGAATTTCAACTTCGCCCTCTGGTCGAACTTCCCGAAGGACGGGCAGCCCGCGAAGGCCGAAGGCGTGAGGGTCGTGATCGTCAACCCGATCCGGGGCGCCGTCACGCTGCCTAACGACTTCAGCGATGAGCTGATCCAGGCGTTGATTGAGCCCTATGCCGTGATCGTGGATCGCAGCAGCCTCAACAAGCTCGGCGTGCAGCCCGGGGACCGGGCCAAAGTCAACGGTACCGAGGTGTGGGTGCGCGACACGACCACCGGCTACCCCTCGATGTTCAACGCCACGATTTTCGTCTCCTGGCAGACGGCGAAACTGCTGAAACTGACGGACGACGGACCGCGCGTCGGACCCTTGATGGTGAAGATCAAACACCCGGCCCAGGCGCTGCAGGTCGCCGCCGGACTGAATGCACTTGCCAAGGGCCAGTACCGGGCCTGGTCACGCGAAGAGCTGTCCAAGGCCAGCCAGAAGTCGATGCTCAAGGAAGGAGGCATCGCCGTCATGATCGGCTTCGCCGTCGTCGTGGGCGCGTTCATCGGTGTGGTGATCACCTGGCAAACCCTGCAGGGCGCGATCCTCGCCAACATCAAAGAGTTCG
Source organism: uncultured Gammaproteobacteria bacterium (assembly GCA_963802645.1). GTDB lineage: Bacteria > Pseudomonadota > Gammaproteobacteria > Steroidobacterales > Steroidobacteraceae > 13-2-20CM-66-19. The sequence goes on from CAWDJK010000004.1 coordinate 974,544, forward strand.
CCAGCCTGCGCGCCCTCGGTGTGTCGATGTGGAGTCTGCGTCTGATCGTCATGGAGTTGAGCCTGTGGGTTGGCATCGTCGGGCTGGTGCTCACGGCCGTGCTGACCGGGGTCGTGTGGATCCTTTCGCAGGCATCGGGCGTGCCGCTGGATTTCCCGCTATTCATCGATGTGCCGGTCGCGGTCGCGCTGCTCGTCATCGCGATCCTCTCGGGCGCGCTGTCGCTCGGCGTCCTGAGAAAGAGCCAACCGGCGGACCTGCTGCGGTGAAGGGCCTGGCCCTGGATGCCAGGCGCCTGAGCAAGGCGTACCGGATCGGCAAGGTCCGTCAGGTGGTGCTGAAGAACGTCGACTTCACCGCTTACCACGGCCAGGTCACCATGGTGATGGGCCCGTCGGGCTCGGGAAAGTCGACGTTGATCGCGGCCCTGTCCGGTCTCATGCGGCCGGATGCCGGCGAGGTGACGGCGCTCGGGGAAAGCCTGTGGGACAAGAGCGACGGACGCATCGATCGGTTCCGTCTCGACCACTGCGGATTCATCTTCCAGGGCTTCAACCTCTTTCCCGCGCTCGATGCGACTGCGCAGGTCGTGCAAGTCCTGAAATATTGCGGGGTGGCCAAACGCGAAGCCCTGGCGCGCGCCACGGCGGCGCTCGAGGCGGTCGGGCTCGGCCAGCGCCTGCGCCAGCTCCCCGCCGAGCTGTCCGGCGGCGAGAAACAGCGTGTCGCGATCGCGCGGGCCCTCGCCAAGTCGCCGGCGCTGATTTTTGCCGACGAGCCCACTTCGGCGCTCGACTCCGAGAACGGCCGCATCATCATCGAATTGCTGCATCGGGCAGCCCGCGAGCGCGGCGCGGCGATCGTGGTCGTGACGCATGACCCGCGCCTGGAAGCCCACGCCGACCGCATCATTCACATGGAGGACGGCAAGATCATGAGCGACCGGATGGTCTCGCAGCCTCAATTATCATAGGGAAGCAGATGGCGGATGTGACCCAAACCACCGCTTGGAGCCGGATCGCGGCGCTCGTTGCGAGCACGGCGGCGGCCCTGCTGCTCGGCGCGTGCGGCGCCGGCCGGGCCGACGGCGGCTCAGGCAAGTCGGCGGATTCCGGGGCTCCCAGCTCTCCCTATGCCACGATCGCCAACGGCAAAGTCGACATCGAAGGCGGCGTCGTGGAGGTCGCAGCACGGCGCGCCGGCGTGATCAGAGAGGTGCTGGTACAGGAAGGAGATTCCGTCAGGAAAGGCCAGATTCTCGCGCGCCAGGAGGACGAAGATGCCGCGCTCGCGGTGAACAGTGCCGCGGCCGCGGTAGCGCAGGCGCAAAGTGCACTGTCACTCGCACAGATCGGCGTGCAGACGGCGCAGCGCGAGCAGAACCGGCTGACGAGAATCAAGGCGTCCGGGCTCGTCACTCAGCAGCAGCTCGACCAGGCGGCGGACTCTCTCGACATAGCACGTGCGCAGGTCGTCGTGCAGCGCGCGGCGGTGCAAACAGCGAAGGCGCAGCTGGCGCAGGCGGCTTATAACCGCGACCTGACCATCATTCGCGCGCCGATGGACGGCAAGATCATCCGGCGTTACGCCAATCCCGGCGCCGGTGCCTCCACGCTCAACGTCTCGGTGATGTTCGATCTTGCACCGGCGGCCGCGCACATCATCCGTGCCGAAATCATCGAGTCCGCCATACCGGACGTCCACGTCGGTCAGGAGGCGGAGATCGTTCCCGAGGCCGATCCCTCGCGCGTCGCGGTTGGACATGTCATCCGCGTGGCCGGCACGTTCGGTGCGCGCAAGCTCAAGTCCGACGCCGCCAACGAAGCCAGCGATGAGCGGGTCGTGGAAGTCGTGGTTTCAGCCGATAACGCGCCCTTCCTGATCGGCCAGCGCGTCCTGGTCAAGTTCATGAAACCGGGTCAGAAAGCCGGACGCGGCGCGCCCGCCTCCCCGGGAACCGGCAACAGTCGCTCGAGCAGCTGAAGCCGGCGATCCAGGACGGTAGGATGCGCGGACGAATCGCTCGATCGGTGGCTGCTCGAGCGCCGCTCGGAGAGAAATACATGAGCTCAGTGTTGTCGCGAATCGTCATGGCTGGTGCGGTCGGGGCCCTCCTCGTGCTCGCTGGCAGGCCCCTCGCCGCGGCCGAGCCCGCAGCGCTCGCCGCCGCAGCGGACGACCCCCTCGCCCAGCTCACCGCCCGCCTCGACCTCGAGCGCTACAAGGCGACCATCAAGGGACTCACGCGCTTCGGCGACCGCCGCCAGGGCACGCAGCGCAACCGCGACGCCGTCGACTGGATCGAGGCGCAGCTGCGCGCCTACGGCTGCGCGGACGTAGCGCGGCTGCGCTACACCTACTCGCCGGACCAGAAGCGCGGCCCGAGCGGGCCGCCGGTGGCACGCGGTGCGCCCCAGGGCGGCGGCCGCTTTCGCGGCGAGCGCTCGCCCACCGGGGTCAACAACGACGCCGGGCGCCAGAGCGATGTGACGCTGCGCGCGCTCGACACCGAGCCGAGTACGCCGGGGGAGCGTGCAGAGGTTTATTGCACCAAGGTGGGCAGCACCCATCCCGAGGAGATGTATATCGTCGGTGGCCACATGGACGGCATCGGCTGGGGCGAGGCCGCCAATGACGACGGCTCGGGCGCCGCACTCGTCATGGAGCTCGCGCGGATCTTCTCGAGCCCGGATGTGAAGACCGAGCGCTCGATCCGCTTCGCGCTGTGGAATAACGAAGAGACCGGTCTCAACGGCGCGTACGCGTACGTCGCGCAACGCGCGGCGCTGCAGGGCGTCGAGTCGCCCGCGGGCTCCGGGCGTTATCCCGAGCCGCGCTGGCTCGGCATGGTGCAGCACGACATGGTGATGTTCGATCACGGCATGCCGCGCGCGGACGGGACGCTCAGTCCCGCGCAGCGTCCCGAAGCCGACGTCAACATCGAGTTCCAGTCACAGGCAAAGCAGGCCGAAGGTGCGCAGAAGCTCGCGTGGGTCTTCTACGCGGCGAACGAGGCCTACGCCACCGATTACCCGGCGAGCGTCGGACCGCACATGACCAACACCGACAGCACGCCCTTCATGGATCTCATTCCGGCCATCAGCGTGCGCGAGAACGAGCGCGGCACGCAGATCGGGGCCGGCTGGGACCCCAATTGGCACCAGCCGACCGACGTGTATGCCACCTACAGCGACGCCGACTTCCGCCTCGGGCTGAACGCGGCGCAGACGACGCTCGGTGCGATCGGCCGCCTGGCGGGCGCATCGATCGCCCTCCCGGCACGGCACTGACGCCGCAGCGGCAAGCGCCGCCGCGGACTCAGCGCCCGACCATGCGACTCAGGTTCTCTGGGTAGCGCGCGCCCTGCAGCTTGATGCTCGCGGCCGCGGCGTCGATCTCGCGCAGCTCCTCGCCGCTGAGCGTGACCGCCGCCGCGCCGAGGTTCTCCTCGAGGCGGTGCAGTTTGGTGGTGCCGGGGATCGGGACGATCCAGGGCTTTTGCGCCAGCACCCAGCCGAGCGCGAGCTGTGCCTGGGTGATGCGACGGCGCGCAGCGATGCTGCCGATGAGATCCACGAGCGCCTGGTTCGCCTTGCGGGCTTCGGGCGTGAAGCGTGGCAGCTGGTTGCGGAAATCGTCGCTCGCGAACTGCGTGTGCTCATCGATCTTGCCGGTGAGCATGCCGCGGCCGAGGGGACTGTAGGCGACCAGGCCGATGCCGAGCTCCTCCAGCACCGGCAGCAGCTGCGTCTCGGGCTCGCGCCACCAGAGCGAGTACTCGCACTGCAGCGCCGTGACCGCTTGCACCGCGTGCGCACGGCGGATCGTCTGCACACCGGCCTCCGACAGCCCGAAGTGCCGGACCTTGCCAGCCCGAATCAGCTCCCGCACCGCGCCGGCGACTTCCTCGATCGGCACGTCCGGATCGACGCGGTGCTGATAGAAGAGATCGAGCGTGTCGACACCCAGCCGCTTGAGCGAGCCTTCAGCGACTTCGCGGATGTGCGCCGGCCGGCTGTCGAGGCCCTCCTGGCGGCCCTCGACGTCGATCCTGAAGCCGAACTTGGTGGCGATCACCACCTGGTCGCGAAACGGCGCGAGCGCCTCGCCGAGCAGCGCTTCGTTCGTGTACGGCCCGTAGACCTCGGCGGTGTCGAAGAAGGTCACGCCGCGCTCGACGGCTGCACGCAAGAGCGCAATCGCGGTGTTGCGGTCGGTCGCCGGCCCGTAGGCGTAGGTGAGCCCCATGCAGCCCAGGCCGATGGCCGAGACTTCGAGTCCGTTCCTGCCGAGGGTGCGCGAGCGCATGGCTGTTCCTTCGATGCCGGTGTGGGAGAATTCCGTCACTCTTCAGCAGGGGCCGCCAGAATGCAACGTGCAGTGTTCCGTGAGCTGACCGCAGCGGTGCTCTTCCCCGTGCTGAGCGTGTCTGCGCCGCTCGCCGCCGCGAGCGCCGCTACGGAAGTGCGGCCCGTGCACCGCTACCTCGCCACGCATCTCTCCCCCGACGCGAAATACGTCGCCTCGGTCGAGGGCGACTCGCCCCCCGGCGGATCGCTCCCGGAGGTGCGCGATCTCATCATCCGCCCGGTGGCAGCGGGCGCGGCCGTGCGCGTCGAGCTGCCCTGCGGGCGCGTGCCCCAGTGCACGCCGGGCTCGGCGGCCTGGTCCGACGATGGCAGGACGCTCGCTTTCGTGCTGCGAGTCCCGGGCCGTCATGAGTACTCGCTCTACTCGGTCGCCCCCGATGGCACGCACCTGACACGCGTCCTCGAGTTCAAAGGAACCCTCACCAGGCTCAAGTTCCATCACGGCACGCTCGCGCTGCTCGCGACCGAGAACGCGCGCAAGGAGGTCGGCGCGACCGAAGCCGGCGCCGCGGTGGCGGGCGATCTCGATGCGCCGCCGCCCGAGCAGCGCATCGCGACGCTCGCCGGGAGTGCGCTGCACTGGGCCTCGCCTCCCGGGCTCTACGTCTACGAGTACGACTGGCTGCCCGACAGCAGCGGCTTCGTCGGCACGGCATCACCCGGTGATGGCGACAGCCAGTGGTGGACCGCGAAGCTCTACGCCTTCGGGCGCGACGCGGGTGCGGCGCGCACGCTCTACGTGCAGAGCGACCCTCGTCAGCAGATGGCCAAACCCACGGTGTCGCCCGATGGCAAGCGCATCGCCTTCATCGCCGGCATCATGAGCGACTTCGGTCCGACGGGGGGCGACGTCTACAGTGTGCCGTTCGCAGGCGGCACGGCGGTGAACCTCACCCCCGCCATGCCGGCCTCGGCGCGCGCGCTCGGCTGGAGCTGCGCCGGCACACTGCAGGCGGCACTGCTCGCGGACGATCGACAGCAGCTCGTCGATCTCGGCGCGGGTACGGCGCCACACGCCGTGCACGTCCTTGCGAGCGACGCCGACTCGCTCGACGCCGACGCCGCGGTACGCTCGGACGCCTGCCCCGCGGGACTGCGCGCCGCGCATCACGAGAGCTACACCGCGCCGCCTGAGATCGAAGTCGGCACGCCCGGCCACTGGCGGGACCTCACGCACAGCAACGCGGGCCTCACCAGCCTCGCGCGGGTGATGAGCCTGCACTGGAAGAACGGGGGCTGGAACGTGCAGGGCTGGCTGCTCCTGCCACCGGGCGCTCAAGGCAAGGTGCCGCTGGTGACGATCGTCCACGGTGGCCCCGCCTCGGCCGCCGTGCCGGCCTTCGCCGGCCGCGGCACCCAGGAGGAGATGCTGAAACGCGGCTGGGCGGTGTTCCGCCCCAACCCGCGGGGCAGCTACGGCCAGGGCGAGGCGTTCACGCTCGCCAACGTGCGCGATCTCGGGCACGGCGACCTCGCTGACATCCTCGCCGGGATCGACGCGAGCGAGACGGCCGCGCCGATCGATGAGGCGCGCCTCGGGATCACCGGCGGCAGCTATGGCGGCTTCATGACCATGTGGGCCGTCACCCAGACGCAACGCTTCAAGGCGGGCGTCGCCGCCGCAGGCGTCAGCAACTGGCAGTCCTACTACGGCGAGAACGGGATCGACGAATGGCTGCTGCCCTACTTCGGCGCGAGCGTCTACGCCGACCCCGGAGTCTATGCACGCTCCTCGCCCATCGACTTCATCCGCAACGCCCGCACGCCCACCTTCGCCTACGTGGGCGAGCGTGACATCGAATGCCCGGCGTCGCAGACGGTGGAGTTCTGGCACGCCTTGCGCGAGCTCGGCGTGCCGACCTCGGTCATGATCTACCCGGGCGAGGGTCACGGGCTGCGCGCGCCCGCGCACACCGCGGATGCCATGCAGCGCACCCTCGCCTGGTTTGACCGGTACCTGCGTTAGAACGCAGTCAGGTCGCGCGCGGCGGCGGACCGTATTTCTGCGTCATGCGCTCGATGATGCGCGTCGTGTTCACCACGGTGCGCTCGTGCGTGCCGACGCCGATCTCCTCGGCGCCGTCGAGCGCCCAGACGCGAAAGAAGATCTTCCGCCCCTCGGTGCCCGTGACCTCGGCCCGACCCTCGACGTCGCGCCCGGCCGGCGTCGCCACCAGGTGGCGCACGTCGACGCGCGTGCCGACGGCGCTCTCGTCGGCCTCGAGGTAATCCCGGACCGCGTTCAGCGCCGCGTTCTCCATGATGAGGATGAGGTATGGGGTCGAGAACACCGGCGGCAGGATGCTGTCCTTGAAGGTGTTCGCCAGATGCCGGAACTCAACGTGCAGCCGATAGCTGCCGCTTGCACCGGTGGGGATCGGTTTCACGCGGTCACGATACAGGACGCGCGCGCCCAGTCGTACCGTCCCGGCTGAAATCGAACTGCACCTGCATGATGCGGCGCGCCGAACCCTCCGCCGGCGCGAAGCTCCATTTCTTTGCCGCCTCGACCGCGAGCCGCTGGAAGTAATGGCTGGGTCCCGCGCGATCCGCGACCGCGGCGAACACCGACCCGTCCGCATCGACGACCACGCGCACCCAGACCTTGATGTGTCCATGGATGGTGCGGCGGGCGGTCGGCGACACCTCCGGAATGACCTGGTGCACCGCCACCGGCGCAGCGGGTACGGCGCTGCGGAGGGTATTCGCACCGGAGCTCACGGCAGCGGGTGCGGGAGTCGCCGGAGACTGTACCCCGGCCCCGGTGTGCGCGCCGACGAGAGGCGGCGGTGCGGACGGGCGGCTCAACCCGCGGATGAGGCCAAAGACCACGGCCGCGGCCACGACCGCACCGAGGATGGCGATGAGACGGGTGCGCGGCCAGGCAGGCGCTGCAACCGCCTTGGGCGCGGCAGACACCGCGGGCGATTCACCCGCCTCGAACGCCGTTGTCGGCGCCGATGCGGCCGCTACCGGGGAAGCCGCAGCGTCCACCGCCATCGGCGGCAGTGTGGTCTCCGGCGCAGCCTCGACACGCGCAAGCTCCGCCACGCCTGGGCGGCGCCGTGGGTCGGCGCTGAGACAGCGGATCACCAGCTCGCGCAGGTCCTGCGCCAGCTCAGGTGGCACCGGCTGCTCCTCGCGCGCCTCATCCATTGACGCAGGGAGCCGGCGGGTGAGGGCTTCGAACAGCGTGACGCCGAGCCCCCAGACGTCCCCGGCCGGCGAGGTGTTTCCCTGGCGGCCCTCCGGTGGATCATAGGCGGTGAGCGCGTGGGTGCTGATCGCACCCTCGCCGACCCGGCGGATCGTATCGCTCGCGAGCTTGAGCTGCTCGCCGACTACCAGGACGTTGCTGGGCTTGAGCTGCCCTTGCACCAGGCCCTGACCGTGGAGGAAACCGAGCGCTTCGAGCGACGGCACGAGCAGCTGCCGCGCCTCCTCGGCCGCGAGTGCGCGCTGCGCCAGCAGCTGCGCCAGGGTCTGGTCGGCGTACTCCATCACGAGATACAGGTACGGCAGCCCCTCGAGCTGGCATCCACCCCACGCGAGCAGTCGCAGCAGGTGAGGATGCGTGAGCGCGCTCGCGCGCTTCCAGCGCGGCAGCAGCTGCTCCGCGAGCGCGCGGTTCGTGGGGACCAGCTTGATCGCGAGATCCGCGCTGTCGATGGCCGCCGAGCGGGTGAGATACACCCCGCTGTGATCCGAGGAGCCGAGGCAGCGACCGAGGCGGAACTCGCTGTTGATGACGTGTCCCTGCCACCTGGTCCACACTTCACTCAGCGTTTCACTGGCTTCGACGCTCATATGCCCCCCACTGCGCAAGTCCTTTTGCGACCCGGCAGCCCCGACGATAGTCCCGGGCGCCCCGGGGGGCACGGCGTCTGGAAACAGCGACACGTGCCGCCCACCCCGCCCGAAGGGAATGACCCATGAAAGTCTCGTTCCGTGCCTGGTTCCTGCTGCTGGCGCTCGGCTGCGCGCCGGGCGCACCCGCACCCGCTGCCGACGTCCCGGCCACCGCCGCACGTCCGCCCGGGATCGCGCCGCTCCCCAAGGTTACCTCCCCGCGCCTCTACGTGATCGACTGCGGTACGCTCACCTATAACCGGCCGGAGGACTACCAGCTGACGCGCGAGCAGGTCGCCGACACCAACATGGCGGTGCCCTGCTTCCTCGTCATCCACCCCAAGGGCATCCTGCTCTTCGACACCGGGCTCTCCGATCGCCTGGTCGGCCGCCCGCTGTGGGAAAACGTCGATGGCGGCTACGGACAGATCCGCTTCGCGACGCTGCGCGGCGCGCTCGCCGACATCGGCGTGACCCCCGGCGACATCACGTATCTTGCGCTCTCGCACTCGCACTGGGATCACGTCGGCAATGCCAACGACTATGCGGGCTCCATCTGGCTCGCGCAGAAAGCGGAGCTCGACTTCATGTTCGGCAAGGACGCGGACCCGGCCTATCTCCCGCTCTACTCGGCGCTCGCCCACGCGCACAAAGTGGTCTTCGCCGGCGACCACGACGTGTTCGGCGACGGGACCGTGATCCTTAAGTTTACGCCCGGACACACCCCGGGCCACCAGGCGCTCTACGTGAAGCTCGCCAGGACCGGCGGGGTCGTGCTCTCCGGGGACCTGTGGCACTACGCCGAGGAGCGGACGTTGAATCGCATGCCAAAGGAGGAGGAAACCACCGGCACCCCGCAGTCGCGCGAGGCGATGGAGCGCTTCCTCAGGGAGACGCACGCGCAGCTGTGGATCGGCCACAGCACCACGGTCTTCAGGAACCTCATCAAGTCGCCCGGCTGGTACGACTGAAGCCTTCAGAAGCGGTAGGAGAACTGCGCCATCACGACGCGCGGACGCAGCGGGATGTTTCCCTTGATGAACTGCGCCGCGGAGATGTTCGACGGCCCGTAGACGTCGGTGAGGTTGCTGCCGGTGAGCTGCAGCGTCCAACGGTCCGTGATCACACCGACCGCCCCGTCGAAGGTCGTGTAGGCGGGGATGGGGTAGCGGGTGAGGACGGTGTCGATGGGGTACCCAGGCCCATTGCCGCCCGCCGGGAAGCTCGCCGGCTCGTTACTCATGGCACCGATGTGGCTCGCCCCGAGCCACACGAACGGATAAAAATCACCGAGATCGAAGTCGTAGCGCAGGCGCAGGTTGAACGTGAGCGGCGGTGAGAACGGCGGCGCGGTACCGACGTTAGCGAGGTTCATATAGGGCGCTCCCGCGACGGTCGTAATGCACTGTCCGGCCGGCGTCGGGTTGTTGGGGGTGAGCGGCGTGACACCCGCGGATTTGAGGCAGGGGTTGTCCGTCAGATTCGCGCTGTTCCAGGAGCCCGAGCCCTGCAGCGTCAGTGCATCCGTGACGCGCGCCATGACCTGCAGCTCCACCCCCTTGATGAGGTAGTCCGGCCCGTTGGTCCAGGCGGCGCAACCGCACAGGTTCGCGAGGTTGATCGCAAAGGATTGCACGTCGTCCCAGTTGAGGCGGTAGAGGGAGGCGTTCAGCACCAGGCGATGATCGAAGAGGTCGCTCTTGATACCGATCTCGTTGTTGATCAGATCGTCCGAGGTGTAGTTGCCGTTCTCGACGAACTGGTAGGTGTTAGTGAGTCCATACAGGCTCCCTCCCTTGAGACAGCGGGGATCCGTCGAGGCCGGGCCGCAGTACGGCGCCGACGCCTCGAGCACCGGCGCCAGGGTCGGGGACGAAGTGACGCGATTGAAGCCACCCGGACGAAAACCCTGGGAGAAGGTGTAATACGCCATGACGTCGGGCGTCACGTGCCAGCTCAAATTCACGCGACTGCGAAAGCCGCTCTCGCTTTTCGCGAGCGTGATCGGGAAGCCGCATGCCCCGGCTCCGGCGGCCGTACAGGCGCCGTTCGGATGATCGATGACGAGCGGGCTCGTCGAATAGGCATACCAGACAGAGCCTTCCTCGAACTCGTCGTACTTGAAGTGCCGGGTGCCGGCGCTGAGCGTGAGCTCGTGCGGAATGATGTCGAAGTCGACCGAGGCGAAGACTGCCGTCTGCTTGTAGCCGCGCTGCACGTCTTCGCCGAAGCCGCTACCCGGGTCGGTACTGTAGCCGGGGTCACCTCCATAGATGCCGGGCAGCGGCCCCACCGCCGACACGCAGTCCGGCCCGCCCGCAAGCGCTGTGCTCAGGTTGGCCGGGGAGCAATTCGGAATGGAGAGATAGTTGAAGCTCATGTTGTCGTCGATGACGAACTTCTCCCAGTAGGCACCCACCAGCGCCCGCAGACGGGCCTTCTCGTCGGTAGTGACGCGCAGCTCGTGGCTCTGGTGCGCGTTGCGCACCACGTCATGCCAGTTGGCAACCGGGGAGTAGCACTTGAGCGGCTTGCCGACCAACTGTGAAAAATTCGTCGGGTTGGCGAAGTACGGGGCGCCCGTCCCGATACAGTCGTAGTACACGCCGTAGGTCGAGCGCATGTAGTTGGAGTAATCCTGCTGGCCCTCGATGTGGCGCAGCATGTAGCTGCCGGTGTACACGGCCTTGAGATCCCCGATCTTTCCGTTGAGCGTCCAGGCGGTGCTCTCGAAGCGATCGTGGTTGTACGCCGGAGTGAAGGCCGCGATCCGGTAGGGCGCGAGCGCCTTGCCGTTCGAATCGAAAGGATAAGCGTAGAAGTAGCCCTCCGCGTCCGTGTCCTGGTACGTCTGCTGCAGCAGCAGGTCCCAGTCATCGTTGAACTGGTAGAGACCCGAGAGGCGCAGGCCCTGCCAGAGGATGGGGTTGGTGTCGGCACCGACGAGGTCGGCGTTGCTCACCACGGGACTCACCAGGTTGATGCCTGGCACCGAGGGCGAAGGCACGTCGAAGGAGATCGTGCTCGGGACGTTGGCGATATAGCCGCCCTGGCGCTCGGAGAACAGCACCGCGCGCACCGCGAACCGGTCCGGAATGAGCGGCACGTTGAGCACCGCGCTCAGGCTCGTGTTCGGGCCGCCGCCCGTCGTGATCCCGTAAGCGGCGCTCGCCTGCCCCGTGGTCGCATCGAGCTTGGGCTTGTTCGTGATATAGCGGATCGCGCCCGCCTCGGCGCCACCGCCGAAGAGCGTCCCCTGCGGTCCCTCGAGAATCTCGATACGCTCGAGATCCGCCATATAGACGTCGACATTGCGGGTCGGGAACTGCATCGCCTGGTCGTCGAGATAGAGCGCCACATTGGGAAACGGGGCGATGGTGGCCTGCGACTGGTTGCCGGTACCGATGGAGCCCAGACCACGGATGAAAATGTTGCCGGTGCCCGGCCCGTTACCGCTGTAGGAAACGTTCGCCGTGTATTTCAGCAGCTGGTTGAGCGTCCCGACCCCGAGGTCGCTCAACTGCGCACCACTGAAGGCCTGAATGGTGATCGGCACGTCCTCGAGGTTCTCGACGCGGCGGTTGGCCGTGACCACCACCTCCCCGAACGGCTCGCTGGCGGGACTCACGGTGGGGCGCGGCGGAACGGCGAGGATGCGCACGCTCCGTGCGGTCAGGAACTCGAACCTGAGATCCGTGCCCTGCAACAGATGCCCGAGCGCATCCTGCGCGCGGCTGCCCGCCACGACGGCGTGCGACTGCTGCTCGCGGATCAGCCCCGAGACGTAGACCACCTGCAATCCGGTCTGCTGCGCGAAGGCGGCGAGCGCCGCGGCAAGCGGCTGTGCGGGGATGTCGGCACTGAGCGCCGCGGGCGCGGTGGCAGCTGCGGGTGCCGCCGCGCTCTGCGCGAGCGCGGCCCCGGTCCCTGCGAGCGCTGCGGGCAGCGTGAGCGAGAGCGCGCGTAGCGCGCCGGAGACGGCGCTCGCGATCGGGTTCGCGTTCATCGGAACCGGCACGCTTACTTCTGGGATACGCGAATCACTCTTGCCGTCTCCTCGACCCGCACGTTGTCGAGACTGCGCAGGAAGGCCACGAACGCCTCGCTGTCATCCGTGGCGAACACGCCGCTGATCTCGAGGTCCTTCAGTGCCGGCGTCGCGATCTCGATCGGCTTCTTCGAATAGCGGTTGAACTCGGCGGCCACGCGCGCGAGCGGCTCGCGCTCGAACACGATCTGACGGTGCAGCCACGAGGTGGTGCGGTGCGAGTCCGCGGCTACCGGCGTCGCTGGCAGCTCGCCGGCCGTCACCTTGATCTGCTGATCGGCGCCGAGCGTCACGAAGCGCGCACCGGGCTCGGCACCGGTCGCGGCGAGGGCGACCGCCACCCGCCCCTCCTGCACCGTCACGAGGGTGGCGCCGTCTGCGAGGCGCACGTCGAAGCGGGTGCCGAGATCGACCGTCTCGGCGGGGCCGGCGATCACCCGGAAGGCGCGCCCCGGCTGGTGCACGACCTCGAAGTCCGCCTCGCCGGATTCGAGCACCACACGCCGCTCCACATCGCGATAGCGGATCGTGACCGAGCTGTCGGTGTTGAGATGCAGCACGGAGCCGTCAGCCAGGCGAAAGGTCGCCTGCTCCCCGTGCCCGGTCGAGAAGTGCAGCGCGGCGACCACCGGCGCGGGACGGGAAGCGGTTCTTGTGTTCCAGGCGAACAGCACCGCGAGGCACACGACGGCGAGGCCGGCCGCCGCGGCGACCACCGTCGGCAAGAGCCGCGGGAAGCGCAGCCCGAGGGGCCGCGCGGGACTTGCCTCCGCGGCCCGCGCGCGCGCCACGATCGCCTCGATCGAGTCGCCCGCCGCAGCGCCCGCCGCGCGCAGATCGCGGTCGACGCCTGCCACCGCGAGGTACTCCTCGACGTGCACGGGGGAGGCCTTGAGCCAGCTCGTGAAGGCCTCGCGTTCCTGCGCCGAGAGTCCTGCGCGGTTGGCTACGAACCAGTCCGCGGACTGCTGCACCACCAGATCGCGAATCCTTTGCTCGTTGGAAGTACTCATATGTCTCACCCCAGCCGCGCCATGCGGCGGCGGCAGTGCGCCAGCCCCTGGCTCAGGTATTTCTTGACCATGTGCGCCGACACGCCGAGCCGCAGCGCAATCTCCTCGTAGCTCAAGCCGTGCCAATACGCGAGCTCGACCGCCGCCCGGCACTTGGGCGAGAGCTGTTCCAGCACCTCGCGCAGCCGCCGGATGCGCTGCTCGGAGTCGAGCTCGCCGCCGAAGGACGGCAGCTCCGCGAGCTGCTCCTGCACCATCGGATCGTCGACATCGACCGCGGCGCGGTCGCGCCGCTCCTGTTGCGCGTGCTCCTTGGCGAGGTTGCTCGCGACCGTATAAAGGTAGGCCTCCGGGTTGCGGATCGCCCCCATGTCGGGGATCCGCAGCATGCGCACGTACACCTCCTGCGCCAGATCGGCCGCCTCGGGGTGCGCCCGCGTGCGCCGCAGCAGAAAGGCGCGCAGCGCGCCGCCCTGTTGCGCGAACAACCGCTCCACCAGTGCCTTTTTAGCTTCGGTCATCGGTGCGAACCCTGACATCAGTCAGAGAGTGGCCGGCGGGGAATTCGGGTACCGGAGAATTTAACGGTACCCGATCCCGGAGCCGCACGCTCGTATCAGTCAGATTGCGCCGCACAGCGCAATCCCAACACAACCTGAGGAGAGACCCATGAATAGCCGCTCCAACACCCGCCTCCTGATCGGCGCCGCTGTCCTCGCCTGCACGCTCCTGACCGGCACGGCCGCCGCCAGGGACCCGACCGTCACCGTCGCGCTGCGCGTCAACAGCGCCGGACTCGACCTGAGTCAGGCCGCCGACGCGCGTACCTTCTATATCCGTCTCGAGAACGCCGCCTGGGTGGCCTGCACACGTGGCAACCGTGTGGACCTCGTGCCCACCGACGACCTGAAGGGCTGCTACGAGAAGGCGCTCGGCTCCGCGGTGCGCGCGACCGGCGTCGCGCTGGTCACGCAGGCGTACCTGGCCAGCCACACTTACGCGCAGGCCGCAGCCCACGGCATCGCGATTCCCTCCCAGGTGGCCGGACGGTAACGCCCCCGCGTCCCGCCTTTCCCGCCTCGCCTGACGGCCGCGCGACGGTAGTGACCGCCGCGCGGCCGCGCTATTGTCGATTTCGGCCCCGCCCGTTCGTCGCCAGACGGGAAGATCCGCTGGAGGACCCATGAAGTACATGACGTTCATTCGCCATTCCGAGTCGTATCGCGAGTCCGGGCCGCCGCAGGCGCTGATGGAGGCCATGGATGTGTTCGTGCAACGACTCATCCGTGAGGGTGCGTTCATCGACGGGGGAGGACTGAAGGCCAGCCGGGAGGGGGTGCGCATGCGGCTCGCGAAAGGCAAGCTCACCGTGCTCGACGGCCCCTTCACCGAGACCAAGGAGATCGTCGGCGGCTACGCCATCCTCGAAGCCGCGACCCGCACCGAAGCGCTCGAGATCGCCACGGAGTTCATGGAGCTGCACCGCCGGCACTGGCCCGAGTTCGAGGGCGAGTGCGAGGTGCGGCCGATGTTCGCCGCCGGGGAGCGCCCCTGAGGAGGCCCCGATCGGCGCTACACTCGGGTGCATGACCCCACCGGGCGCTGAAGAACGCAACGCCGCCGAGATCGCCTACTGGAACGGCCCCGCAGGCCTGCGCTGGGTGAGCCGCCAGGAGACGCAGGATGCACTCCTCGCGCCCGCCGGCGAGGCGTTGCTGACGCACGCGGCGGTGCGGCCCGGCGAGTGCGTGCTCGACATCGGCTGCGGCTGGGGGGGACTCTCGATCGAGCTCGCCCGCCGGGTCGCCCCCGGCGGGCGGGTCCTGGGGCTCGATGTCTCCGAGCCGATGCTCGCGCGGGCACGCGAGCTCAAGCCCTCAGGGTTGCCGCTCGAGTTCGTACGGGCGGATGCCACCGTCCATCCTTTCGAGCCGGGCGGCGCCGACCTCCTCTTCTCGCGCTTCGGCGTCATGTTCTTCGGCGACCCGACGCGCGCCTTCGCCAATATGCGCGCGGGACTGCGCCGCGGCGCTCGCGTTGTCTTCGCCTGCTGGCGCGAGCTGCGGGAGAACCCGTGGCTGATGCTGCCGCTCGAGGAGGCGTACCGTCACGTTCCGCGACTGCCCCAGGCCGGGCCTGAGGACCCGGGTGCCTTCTCCTTCGCCTCCGCGGCGCGCGTTCGCGGCATCCTCGAGCGCGCCGGCTTCGCCGCGATCCAACTCGAGACGGTAGCGCTCTCGCTCGATCTCGCCACCGGCCGGGGCCTGGAGTCCGCGGTCGGGACCGCGGTCGGCATCGGGCCCACGGCCCGTGCGCTCGAAGGTCAGCCGGCGGCACTGAAGGACGCCGCCACCGCCGCGATCCGCGCCGCACTCGCGCGCCACCAGGAGGGCGAGCGCATACCGCTCGCCGGCTCCATCTGGATCGTTAGCGCGGTCAATCCCTAGCTCTGCGCGTCTCGCGGCGCGCACGCAAGCACAACAGCGGGCCGGCGTCCTGCCGGCCCGCTGTGTGGTTACCCGCCCCGGAACGCGCAACAACGAGTCTCCGGTGCGAGAAGCGGGTACCAGAAAAAGCACGCCGGAAGCTGGTAGCCTCGATCCCCATGGCGGGGACGATTCTTCTCGATCTGGTGGGCGGTGTTGCGCTGCTCCTGTGGGGCCTGCACATGGTCCACAGCGGCATCGTGCGCGCCTTCGGCTCGGACCTGCGCCGCTTCCTCGCCCTGGCACTGCGCAACCGCGTGCTCGCCTTCTGTGCGGGTCTCGGCGTCACGGCGCTCCTGCAAAGCAGCACCGCGACCGGACTCATGACCGCCTCCTTCGTGACTACCGGCGTGCTCGGCCTCGCGCCCGCGCTTGCCGTCATGCTCGGCGCCAACGTCGGCACGACGCTCATCGTCCAGGTCCTGTCGTTCAACGTCGCGGCGCTCGCGCCCATCCTGTTCCTGGTCGGCGTGACGGCTTTCAAGCGCGGCCGGCAGACGCGCACTCGCGACCTCGGGCGGGTGGCGATCGGCGTGGGGCTGATGGTGCTCTCGCTTCACATCCTGCTCGACACGCTTGCGCCGGCCGAGGACGCGCCCGCGGTACGCACCCTGCTCGGCGCGCTCACTGCCGAGCCGATGCTGTGTCTCCTCATGTCGACGGCGCTCGCCTGGGCTGCGCATTCGAGCGTGGCGGTGGTGCTGCTCGTCATGTCGCTCGCCTACTCGGGCTTCATCACTCCCGTGGCCGCGCTCGCCCTCATCCTCGGCGCCAACGTCGGCAGCGCCATCAATCCGCTCATCGAGGGCAGCCGCGGCGACAACCCGGCGAGCCGCCGCCTGCCGCTCGGCAACCTCCTGAACAGGCTGATCGGCTGCGCGCTGGTGCTGCCGTTCCTGCAGCCGATCGCCGCGGAATTGGCGCGGCTCGAGCCCAACCCCTCGCGCATGGCCGCGGACTTTCACACCGCCTTCAACCTCGCCCTGGCAGTCCTTTTCATCCTGCCGCTGAATGCGGTCGCGGCGCTCCTGACGCGCTGGCTGCCCGACCGCCCGCAGGCCGCCGACCCGGCAGCGCCCCTCTATCTCGACGAGACAGCACTCGACACGCCTTCGGTCGCGCTCGCCTGCGCGGCGCGCGAGACGCTGCACATCGGCGACATCGTCGCCACCATGCTGCGCCAGACCATGACCGCGCTCATGACCGACGACCGGCGCCTGGTGGGGGAGATCAGCCGCATGGACGATGCGGTCGACAGGCTCGACGAGGCGGTGAAGCTCTACGTTACGAAGCTGACGCGCGAGAGCCTGGGCGAGCGCGACGGCCGCCGGGCGATGGAGATCATCTCCTTCTCCATCAACCTCGAGCACGTCGGCGACATCATCGACAAGAATCTCATGGAAGTCGCGCAGAAGAAGATCAAGCGCCAGATCGTTTTCTCGAAGGAAGGCGCGCAGGAGCTCGAGGCGTTCCACCAGGAGGTGTGCGACAACCTCAAGCTCGCCGTCGGCGTCTTCATGTCGGGCGACCTCACCATCGCGCGACAGCTCGTGACCGAGAAGGCGACGCTGCGCGCCGCGGAGTTTGCCGCCGCGGAGAACCACCTGGCACGGCTGCGCGATGGGCGCAGCGAGAGCATCGAGTCGAGCTCGCTGCACCTCGATATCCTGCGCGACCTGAAGCGCATCCACTCGCACATCTGCTCGGTCGCCTACCCGGCGCTCGAGCGCGCCGGCGAGCTGCAGCCGAGCCGCCTCAAGGACGCCGACCCGGGCGCCGCCGGCACGGATCCCGCGGATTCGGCACCGCAGGCGACTGGCAGGCGCTGAAGCGCTTACTTTGCCTTAAGATTGTCCTCCTGCGCGGACAGGGGGTACCCGTGAGAACAACGATTGCTTGGCTGGCGCTGTGCGCCTCGCTGCCGGTTTTGGGTCAGGAGTCCAAGTTGTTCGACGCGGCGGCGGCCTTCGGCGCGCGCCCCAGCATCGAGCGGATGCGCATGTCTCCCGACGGCAGGAGCGTCGCCTATCTCGCACCCGCCGCGGGGCAGGGTTCGACGCTCTACACCCTGAGTCTCGCCGAAGGGGCGAAGCCGAAGGCGGCTCTCGCCGTGACCGCCAAGGGCGAGACGCCTCGGCGGCTGCTTCTGGGTTGCGAACGACCGGCTGGCCTGCCGGATCGCCGTCAACATCAAGGATCCGACCCTCGGCATCCTGCCCGTCAACCGGCTGCTGGCGGTGAACGCGGACGGCTCGAACGTAAAGCTCCTCAGCAAGGCCGACAGCGCTCACGGCCACGACGTCGCGCTCGGCGGAGGCGCGATCATCGACTCGCTGCCCGCTGAGGACGGTGTCGTGCTGCTGGCGCGGCCCTACCATCAGCGACGATCGCGCCGGCAGCTCGCCTCGGCTCGAGCGCCCAGGGACTCGGCGTCGACCGCGTCGACACGCGCACGCTCGGGCGCAAGCGCGTCGAGCCGCCCCGGCCTCGGCGCCGATGATTACATCACCGACGGCCGCGGGGAGGTGCGGATCGTGGGCGTGAGCGTCACTGCAACCGCCAACACTACCAGCCAGGCCAGCGGCATCACGGACTTTCTGTACCGGGAGCCGGACTCGCAGGACTGGCACAAGCTGGGCGAATACAACTCGCTGGAACGCACCGGTTTCAATCCTCGCGCCGTCGATCCCGGATCACAACGTCGCAATCGGTTTCAAGAGAAACCGACGGACGTTTCGCCGTCTACTCGGTGAGCCTCGATAGCGCGCTCGCCGAAACACTTCTCTACGCCAATCCCGACGTCGACGTCGACGGGCTGATCCGCATCGGGCGCGCAGGGGCGCGTCGTGGGCGCCACCTACGCCACCGACCACCGCTACGGCGTTTACTTCGATCCCGGGCGATGAAGCAGCTGCGCGACGCGCTGGCGAAGGCGCTGCCACAACAGCCGATCCTGAACGTCGTTGACTCGAGCGCCGATGAGAACGCGATGCTGATCTTCGCCGGCAGCGACTCCGACCCCGGCGTGTATTACCTGTTCGACCGGAAGGCGCGCCAGCTCGACACCTTCCTGGTGGCGCGCAATGAGCTCGAGGGCGTCAAGCTCGCCAGCGTCAAGTCGATCACTTATCCGTCCTCCGACGGCGTCCAGGTCCCGGCCTACCTGACGCTGCCGGCCGGGACCACGAGCCCCAAGGGCCTGCCGGCCATCGTCCTGCCGCACGGCGGGCCGAGCGCGCGCGACTACTGGGGCTTCGACTGGCTGTCGCAGTTCTACGCGTCCCGTGGTTTCGTGGTGCTGCAGCCGGAGTTTCGCGGCTCCTCGGTTACGGCGACGCCTGGTTCAAGCAGAACGGCTTCAAGTCATGGAAGATCGCGATCGGCGACGTGGCCGCCGCCGGCCACTGGCTCATCGACCAGGGGGTGGATCCGCAGAAGCTCGGCATCCTCGGATGGTCCTATGGGGGCTACGCGGCACTGCAGTCGGCGGTAGTCGAGCCCGGCCTCTTCAAGGCGGTGGTGGCCATTGCACCCGTGACGGATCTCGCGGCTGGCGACGGAGGAGTGGCGCCACTTGGGCGGTTTCTACTACGTGCGAGCACGATGATCGGCGACGGCCCGCACGTCCGCGAGGGCTCCCCGCTCCAGAACGCCGAGAAGATCAAGGCGCCGGTGCTGTTGTTTCACGCCGCGCTCGACCGCAATGTCGGCATCGAGCAGTCGAAGAAAATGGCGGAGCGGATGAAAGCCGTCGGCGGCCGTTGCGAGCTCGTCACCTGGGACGATCTCGATCACTACCTCGATGACTCGCAGGCGCGCACGCTCATGCTGCGCAAGAGCGAGGCGTTCCTGCGTCAGGGATTCGGGATGTAATGACCGAGCGCTTCGCGACCCATCACCGCGGCATCCTCGCCGAGCTCACGCGCCTCACGGCCTCCCGCGAAGCCTTCACGCTGTGCGTGGTGGTGCGTTGCACCGGATCGACCTACCGTAAGGCGGGCGCGCTCGCCGTCGTGAAGGCCGACGGGGCGCGGCGCGGCGTGATCTCAGGCGGCTGCCTGGAAGCTGATCTCGAGGCCGCCGCCCGCGCCGCGCTCACCGAGGAGCGAGCACGCCTGGTGCGCTTCGACACCCGCAGCGACGATGACCTCGTCTTCGGCTCGGGCTCCGGCTGCCGCGGCCAGATCGAGGTGCTGATGCTGCCGATAGCCGCGCACCAGGGCCACCCGCTCTGCACCGCGCTGCTCGCGGCCGACCGCTCGCACCAGACGCTCACGGCCACTTTCCGCACGAGCGGTCCGGGCCTCGGAGAGATCGTGCCCCGCCCGCCCGTCGACGCCACTCCAGGCACGTACGCCGTGGTTTCGTTCCCGCCGGCGCCGCGCATCCTCCTCATCGGCGCCGGTCCCGAGGCGCCGGCGCTCAATGCCATCGCCGGAGAGCTCGGCTGGCGTGTCACCGTCTCGGATCACCGCGCGACGCTGCTCGCGCGGCACGCGACCGGCGCCGAGCGCACGCACTGCGCGCGCCCCGCCGCGACGCTCGCGGCGTTCGCCGGGGAGCGCTTCGACGCCTGCATCGTCATGACGCACAGCGCCACCAACGACCGCGAGGCGCTGGCAGCGCTCGCGCAGCGCAGCGAGCCCTTCGTGGGCCTGCTCGGACCGCCGGTACGGCGCGATGAGCTGCTCGCCGAGCTCGACCCGAAGGACCGCGACGCGCTCGCGCCGCGGCTGCATGCGCCGGTCGGAATCAAGCTCGGGGGCCATGGGCCCGAGATGCTGGCGCTGTCGATCTGCGCCGAGCTGCAGCGCTTTCTCGCCGGGGGGAACGACTCGCGCGCCTGACCGTTGCCCGCGGCGCCATGCATCGCCCCGGCCGGCGTGCAACAATGCCGGGCGATGCCGATCGTCAGAGGACTCCTCGACCGGGTGATCCTGGTCTGCGCCGCGGTGGCCGGAGGGCTGATCCCGGGCTTCATCGCGCAATACCGCCAGCGGCTCGGCGGCCACCTCGATCAGGCGCGCCTCGACCTCGCGCCGTGGCAGAAGCTCGCCGACCAGTTCTACCACGGCGACATCGAGAAGCTCATCCAGTATCACCTCTCGAGCGCGGACGCGACCTTTCACGCGGAGGGCGCGATCATCCGCTCGCTCGTGACGATGGTGCAGCAGCTGCAGGCCGCGGTGGATGCCATGCACGGGAGTCTCGCGAGCCAGGCCCTGTACCTCGCCGTGCACGCCGACCCGGCGCTGGCGCATGCCACCTTCGCCGACTGGGTGCCCGCCTTCGCCCTCTCGGGAGAGGGGCTCGTTTTTGCGGGTGTCTTTGCCGCCATTGTCTGGCTCTCGTTCCACGCCGTGTGGTGGCTCATCGCCCGCGGCGGTCGGGCCCTGCGGCGTCCGCGGCCCCCACACCACCCGCGGCGGAGAATCGAACCGACTCTTTGAAAGGCAGAACGATGAAGAAGAACCTCCTGCGGGCCGCGGCTCTCGGCCTGCTGCTATCGCTGTGCCCGGGGCTCGAGGCGCTGGGTGCGCAAGCCGGCGGCACGCTCCTGCTGCGCCAACCGACGCTCGCGCGCGAGCATCTCGCCTTCATCTACGGCGGCGACATCTGGCTGACCGACCGCGCCGGTCAGCACCCCGAGCGCCTCACGGTGCACGCGAGCGCCTCCTCGCCGCGTTTCTCTCCCGATGGACGGTGGATCGCCTACTCCGCCACCTATGCGGGCAACACTGACGTCTATGTGATCCCGGTCGAAGGCGGCCAGCCGCGGCGCCTCACGTACCATCCGGCGCGCGATGAGGTGGAAGGCTGGAGTCCCGACGGCCAGCGGATCCTGTTCGCCTCGCCGCGCGAAGTCGCCAACAACCGCTCGAACCAGCTCTACGAGATCGCGCTCACCGGCGGCTTCGAGCGCAAGGTCATGGAAGCGGTTGCCTGGGAGGCCTCCTGGTCGCCCGATGGCACGCGCCTCGCCTACCGGCCCTATCGCACGGCCTACGAGGGTCCGTCGGGCTGGCGCCGCTACCGCGGCGGCGAGACGACGCCGATCTGGATTTTGAATCCGTCCTCCGGTGCCTTCGAGCAGGTGCCGCACGAAAACGCCACCGACCGCGCCCCGGTGTGGGCGGGCGAGGAGGTCATCTTCATCTCGGACCGCAGTGTTGGAGCTGCGAATGTCTTCGCCTACGACACCCGCGGCAAGCAGCTGCGCCAGCTGTCGAAAGAGACGCTCTGGGATGTGCGCAACGTCGCCGTCTACGGCCGCAGCGCTGTCTACGAGGCCGGCGGCCGGCTCGAAGAGCTCGACCTCGACTCAGGCAACGTCACGCCGCTTGCCATCACGCTCTCGACTGAAGCCGCGCAGTTGCGTCCGCAGTGGAAGGACGCGAGCAAGACCATCACCGCCGCAGTCCTCTCACCGAGCGGCAAGCGCGTGGTGGTCACCGCTCGCGGAGACGTCTTCACCGTTCCGGTGAAGGACGGCTCGGTGCGCAACCTCACCCACAGTCCCGGCGTGCGCGACCAGGACGCGCTGTGGAGTCCGGACGGCGCGCGCATCGCCTACATCACCGATCTCGGCATGCAGCACGCGCTCGTGGTGCGCGACCAGGACGGACTGGAGAAGCCGCACGTCTATCCGTTGCCCAAGCCGAGCTACTACCGCCTGCTCGCCTGGTCGCCCGACGGCGCGACGCTCGTGTACGAGGACAACCACCTGCACCTCTATGCGTTCGCCATCGAGAAGGCCGCGAGCACGCTCATCGACCGCAGCCCCGACCGTGCCGGGTTCGAGGTGAACTTCTCCCCCGACAGCCGCTGGCTCGCGTACACCATCCAGGGCGAGAACCACTTCACCCGCATCCGCTTGCACGACTTCACGACGGGGCAGAACGCCGACGTCACCGACGGCCTCGCCGATGCCGACAGCCCGGTGTTCGCCCCGGGCGGTTATCTCTACTTCACGGCCTCGATCAATTCCGGGCCGAGCCAGATCTTCCTCGATCTCTCGACGCAGGAGCGTTCGATCCGGCGCGGCCTGTACGCCGCGGTGCTCGGCGCCGACGGTCACTCGCCGCTGCTGCCGAAGAGCGGCGATGAAGAGCCGGGCAACGCTGACGCCGACGACCAGGGCGGCTGCAAGGCCCCGGGAGCGAAACCCGCTAAGCCCTCCGACAAGGCCGGCGCCAAAGCCGCCAAAGAGTCCAAGGATTCCAAGGCGGATAAAGCCCCGAAACCCTACAAGGTGGATCTCGGGGGGCTCGCGAGCCGCATCGTCGGATTCCAGGTCGCCGAGCGCCGCTACGAGTCGCTGGCGGTCGGCTGCGACGGCGCCCTCTATTACCTCGAGCGACGCCAACCCGGCGTGACCGCCGAGCCGCCCGACGCCGAGCCCGGCAACGACGGCGAGCTCTATCGCTTCGATTTCACCGAGCGCAAGGCCAAGTCCCTGAAACAGGGGCTGCAGGATTTCTCGATCAGCGCCGACGGCAAGAAGCTGCTGTTGCGGTACGCCAAGGGGAAGATGGAGGTTGGCGACGCCAACGAGAAGCTCGAGGCCAAGGCGGTCGACCTGAGCCAGCTCGGCATGTACGTCGACCCGGCCGCGGAGTGGCAGCAGATCTTCGATGAGACCTGGTGGATGGAGAAGGAGTTCTTCTACGACCCCAACATGCACGGCCTCGACTGGAACGCGGTCTACGCGCGCTACCAGCCGTTGGTGAAGTACGTGCAGCGGCGCGAAGACCTCACCGAGCTCCTGGTCGAGATGATCGGTGAGATGCAGGTCGGCCACAACCGCACCGGCGGCGGCGACCTGCCCGCCGAGGCCTCGACGCGCACCGGGCTCCTCGGTGCCGACTTCGCGGTCGAGAATGGCCATTACCGCATCAAGAGCATCTACCGCGGCGACCGCTGGAATCCGTTCCTGCGCGCGCCGCTCGCCGTGCCCGGGGTCAAGGTGAGCGAGGGCGATTACCTGCTGGCGGTCAACGGCCGCCCGCTCGATGCCAGCGTCAATCTCTACGCCCTGTTCGAGCACACCGTGGACAGGCAGGTGACCCTCAGCGTCGGCGCGGACGTGTCCGGGGCCGGTGCGCACAACGTCGTGGTCGAGCCGATCGCGGATGAGACGCCGCTGCGCCAGTGGCGCTGGATCGAGAAGAACCGCGAGTATGTCGGGAAGAAGACCGCCGGCAAGGTCGCCTACGTTTACCTTCCCAATACCGCGGCGGACGGCTTCCAGTACTTCAACCGCATGTTCTTCGCGCAGATCGAGAAGCCGGCGCTCATCGTCGATGAGCGCAGGAACGGCGGCGGCCAGGCGGCCAACTACATCATCGAGATCCTGGGTCGCCCCTACCTCGCCAGCTGGAAGGACCGCGACGCCCAGCTCTTCAGTACCCCCGGCGGCGCCATCTATGGGCCCAAGGTGATGCTCGCCGACCAGGATGCGGGCTCCGGCGGCGATTTCCTGCCCTGGGCCTTCAAGCACCAGAAGCTCGGCACGCTGATCGGCACCCGCACCTGGGGCGGGCTCATCGGCATCGCCGCGAACCCCCCGCTCATCGACGGCGGAGCGCTGTCGGTGCCTTTCTTCCGCTTCTTCACGCCCGAGGGCGAATGGCGCGTCGAGAACGAGGGTGTCGCGCCCGACATCGAGGTGACGCTCGACCCGGCGGCCGTGAACCGCGGCGAGGACCCGCAGCTCGATGCCGCGATCGCCACCGCGCTGGCGCAGCTGAAGGACTTCAAGCCCGTGGAGCCCAAGAGCGCGCCGCCCTACCCGACCACCCTTGGCAAATAGCGGGACCCGGGGTCACCCCCTCACGTGGCCCGCAGCGCCGTCGTGACCGGCACGCGCACGGCGCGCTGCGCCGGCAGGAGTCCGCCGACGAAGCCCATGACGAGCGCCCAGGCGATGCCGATCTCGGCGAGCCTTGCCGTGATGTCGAGCCTGAATGGGAACCCGCCCGGGCTCACGGCCATGCCATGGAACAGCAGCCAGGCAAGCGCGGCGCCGAGCAAGGCACCGGGAAGGGCCAGCAGAATCGATTCCACGAGGGTGGCGGCCACGATCGCGCCCGATCCGAAGCCGATCGCCCGCAGCGTCGCAAGCTCGCGGCGCCGCGCGTCCACGATCGAGTAGAGCGAGTTCACCGCGCCGAAAGTCGCGCCAATCGCCATGATCGATCCAATGAAGTAGCTCACGAAGTTGAGCAGCCCGGTGAACTGCTTCATGTCCGCCTCGACCTGCGCGCGCGCCGGCTTGGCTTCGAGCTTGAGGGCGGGGTTGGCCTCGAGCGCGCGATTGAACGCAGCGAAGTCGCCGGGCGACTTCAGGCGCACGTTGATGCGATTGAAGCCGTTGCGGCGAAACAGGCTCATGAGCGTCTCGGCATCGGTAAGAACGATGCACTGCAGGCTCTGGCCCTGGTCGTAGTGCCCGACGACCGCCCAGTCGACGCCGCGCACCTCGCGTTTGGCTCCGAGCCCGAAGCCCTCGAACTGCGTCACGCACGCATTGGTCGCGATGATCTCGTGCAGGCCGGGCTTGAACAACCGGCCCTCGGTAAGGTGCGCCGGCTCCCGCAGCTCGAACTTCGCATCGCTAACACCCAACAACGGAAAAAATACCCGCCGGCCGGTGCCGCGCCGGTGGCCCTCGAAGGGCACCACGACCAGCCCGTCGATGCGCGGCTCGCCGTCCTTGTCCCGGTCGATGCCCGGCAGGTCGCGGAGCGCGACCATCTCATCCCGCGAGATATTGCTGTCGAAACCACCCTGTGCGCCCTGGGCCAGGACGACGGCCTCGTCGTCGTGCACATCGCCGGTTGCCTGCTGATGCGCGCCCGTTCCCATCGCGAGCAGCGAGACCAGCACGGCGACCGTGCAGGTCACGCCGACGACGATCGTCAGGACCGAACCGAGCCGGGCGCCCTCCCCTTCGAGGTTCATGCGCAGCAGCGCCAGGAATTGCCGCAGGAAGGTCATCGGCCGTCAGCGCTGCGCCAGCGCGCTGACCACGCGCAGTCGCGCGGCGCGGGCCGCCGGAATCGCGGCGCTCGCTACCGCGAGCGTCACGGCGAGCGCCAACCCAGTCGCGAGGGTGGCCGCGGGCATCGCCAGCCCCGTCACGAAACGCGCCGCCAGCGGGAAGACTGCCAGCGACAGCGCCAGCCCGCAGGCCGCGGCCGCGATGCACACGACGACCGCCTCGGCCAGCACCAGCAGGAACACGACGCGATCGGTGAAACCGATCGTCTTCAGCACGGCAAGCTCGGGCGTGCGCTCCCGGACCGACTGCATCATCATCGTGGCCGTCCCGAACAGCAGCGCCGCGAGCACCGCGCTCACCACCGCGCGCACGAAGAAGTCGAGATCGCCGATCTGCTGGACCTGCTGCTGCGCGAGCTCGCGGATCGACTCCGTCTTGGTCTCATGGGAGGAGTTGAGGAAAAGCCGGTCGATCGCGTCGGCCACGGGCACCGCCTGACTGGCATCGTCCACCGCCACGTTGAAGTGATTCACCGAGCCGGTGTAGGACAGTCGTGCCTGGTCGTAATAGTCGTAGTTGATCAGAATCTTGTCGCGTCCCGGGGTGAAGTCGCTGTCGGTGAAGGTGCCGACGACGTCGAAGACCCAGGTCATCGAGCGATCCTTATTGGCAACCTGGGTCACGAGCGGGATGTGGTCGCCGATCTTCCAGTGGTACTTCTGCGCCACGTACTCGGTGACGAGCGCCGCGGTTCGGCTCCTGGCGAACGCGGCGAGCTGATCCGGCGCGGCGTTGAAGGTGAACGCGCCGGTCCAGCCCTTGTCCGGCCTGACGGCGACGATCAGGATGCCGTTCTCGGGCTTCTGGTAGTAGCCACCGAACAGCTCCACCGGTTCGGCCAGCTTGACGTCGGGCACCGAGCGGATCTGCTCGAGGAGGCCGAGCGGCAGCCCCGAGAAGATGAAGTCCTGTCGGCCGTGCACGATGAGCAGGTCGGCGCGCGCCGCCTGAACGGCGTGCTCGATTCCGGTCTTCAGGCCCTGCAGCACACCGAAGAGTACGAACGCGACCATGACCTGCAGGAAGATGAGAACGGTGCGCCCGGGCTTGCGCCAGATGCCGGACCAGATGAGCGGCAGGAATTTCATGGCGCCGGCTCGAGCAGCGCGGCCGCGCCGGTGTACAGCAGGTACACCATGACGAGAGTCAGCAGCAGTCCGATGATCACCACGATGCGGACCAGCCTGCCCAGAAGTCTCGATGGGGAATTCTTCGCCGACCGCCACAGGATCACGGACTGCAACACGCCCAGGACGAGGCCCAGCACCACGTAGATGGTGATCGCCACTGGCTTGCTCAGATCGATGAAAGCGGCGATCGCCGAGTACCCGACCGACACGCCGAGCCCGTACAGCCAGAAAGCCCGGGACAACGAGACCTTGCCGCTCAGCGCATCAGTCAACCACTTGGGCCACATGGCTTACCTCTCACACCCGGCAGATGCTCACGGCCGCCGCGAGCCCCGCGTACGGCTCCCCCTTCGCCGTGAACTCGTGTGCCACGAAGCCCGCAAAGCCGCCGTCGGCGATCGCCGCCGCCACCGCGTGGTAGTTGAGCTCCTGGGAGTCATCGATGTCATGCCTGCCCGGCACGCCGCCGGTGTGGAAGTGGCCGATCCACTGCCGGTTCGCGCCGATAGTGCGGATGACGTCTCCCTCCATGATCTGCATATGGTAGATGTCGTAGAGCAGCTTCACGCGCGGCGACCCCACCTTCTCCATCACCGCGACGCCGAAGGCAGTGTGATCGCCCTGGTAGTCCGGGTGATCGACCTTGCTGTTGAGGAGCTCGACGCACACCGTCACACCGTGACGCTCGGCGACCGGCGCCACTTTGGCAAGCCCGGCGGCGCAGTTGGCAATGCCTTGCGCCTCGCTGCGCCCGCGGCGGTTGCCAAACATCGCGATCACATTCGGCACCCCGGCCTGCGCGGCGCGGGGGATGGCCGTCGTGAGCTCCTCGATCAGCAGCGCGTGATTGGCCGGGTCGTTGAAGCCGTTCTCGATGAAGTGATCGCGGCGGCTGGCGTAGCCCATCGAGCAAGTGAGCCCGGCGGCGCGCGCCACGTCCCATTCGTCGGTGTGCAGAAGATCGATTCCCTGCAGCCCCAGGGCGCGCACGCGCTGGCAGATATCCGGCAGCGACCCGGGAAGCGTCCAGCGGCATACCGACTGGTGCAGGCGCCCGGTGGTCGATTGAGCGGGGTCGCCTGCGGCTGTGGCCCTCCCGAGGGAAGCCGCCCCCGTGCCGAGCGCCGCGAGCGAAGTCACCGAGGCGCCGAGGAAGCGCCGCCGGGACAGCGGGGTCATCAGATGGCCCCGTTTTTCAGCTGGGTGGCGGCGTAATCGCAGGCGCGCGCGGTGAGCGCCATGTAGGTGATCGAGGGGTTCTGGTTGGCCGAGGAGCTCATGCAGGCACCGTCGGTCACGAACACGTTCGGCACGTCGTGCGCCTGGTTCCATCCGTTCAGCACCGAGGTCTTCGCATCCCGCCCCATGCGCGCGGTACCCATCTCGTGGATGCACAGCCCCGGCTCGAGCTCGTCGTTGAAGGTGCGTATGTCCTTCGCGCCGGCCGCCTCGAGGATCTCCGCAGCCGTCACCTGCATGTCCTCGAGCAGCGCGCGCTCGTTCGGCCCGAAGGTGCAATGGATGTTGAGTGCCGGTACGCCCCACTTGTCCTTGAGCGTCGGATGCAGCTCGCAGTAGTTGTCCGCGCGCGGCAGGCATTCCCCCCAGCCGCCCAGCCACATTTCCCAGGGACCTAAACCCTTGAGCAATGCGTTCTTGAAGCCGGCGCCGAAGCCCTGCTGATGGGCGCCGCGCTCCCAATGTGCGCGGCTGCCGCCGCCCTGGAAGCCATAGCCGCGCAGGAACTTCGGATGCTGTCCCGGAAACGTTGCGGAAGCGCGGGACGTAGATGCCGTTCGGCCGGTTGCCGAAGGTGTGGTGGTCGTCCAGCCCCGGGAGCTTGCCCTCGGCGCCGGCTCCGAAGGGGTGATCCATGATGTTGCGGCCGAGCTCGCCGCTCGAGTTTCCCAGTCCGGTCGGGAAGCGCGCGCTCTTCGAGTTGAGGAGGATGCGCGCGCTCTCGAGCGCCGAGGCACACAGGAACACGACGCGCGCCTGAATTCGAGCGTCTCGAGCGTCTCGGCGTCGACGACCCGCACGCCGGTGGCGCGATTGGTCGCGCTCGTCGTACAGCACCTCCGCCACCACGCGTTCGGCCGCAGCGTGAGGCGTCCGGTGGCGGCCGCCGCCGGCAGCGTCGAGCCGATGCTGTTGAAGTACGAATGCGTGATGCAGCCGCGCCAGCAGGGACCGCAGTAGTGGCAGGCCGCGCGCCCGTTGTGCGCCTGGGTGAGGATGGCCGCCCGCCCGATGGTGAGCACCCGCTCGCGTCCCCAGCGCTGCGCCATGACGTCCCGCACGTGACTCTCGGCGCAGTTGAACTGCATCGGCGGCAGAAACTCCCCGTCCGGCAGCTGCGCGAGGGACTCGCCCCGCCCGCTGACGCCGATGAAGCGCTCGACGTGGCTGTACCAGGGTGCAATGTCGGCGTAGCGGATCGGCCAGTCGACGCCGACCCCCTCCTTGCGCGTTGGCCTCGAAATCCAGATCGCTCCAGCGGTACACCTGGCGGCCCCACATGAGCGAGCGCCCGCCCACGTGCCGGCCGCGGATCCACAGGAACGGCTTGTCGGCGTCGTTGGTGTAGGGGTTGTCGCGATCGTTGACGAAGAACCTCGACACCCACTCATCGCACGCCCCGGTCTGCGACTGGATGGGCTGCTCCTCCTTGAGCTTGCGGATATTTCCGTAGCCGTGGTACGGGAGCGAGTAACCCTGCACGTGCTCGGCGTAGTCGCGCTCCGGAACGATGGGCGGTCCGGCCTCGAGCACCAGCGTCCTCAGGCCCTTCTCGGTGAGCTCCTTGGCCGCCCAGCCGCCGGAGATCCCCGAGCCGACCACGATCGCATCGTAACTGCCGGATTTCACCTCAGGTGCTGACACAGCCGTCGTATCTCCCCGGAATGATCGGTGCGTTGATCAGGCCCTTGGCCACGGGCTCGGAGGTGAAGTAGGCGAACACCACCAGCGGCTTCACGAGCGCATAGCCGCGCCCGGCATTCATGGGCTGTTTCTCGAGCGCCGCCTTCTCGGCCCTGGTCGGGTCACGCGCCGGGAGCCCGGCGTCGAGCGCGCCGATGAGCGTGAGCTGATCCGCCCGGCGGGCCCGCGCGACCGGTGCGCCGCACTGCGAGCGGCTGCGCGCATCGATGGCGTCGAGGCCCGCGAGGAAGCGGTCCCGGTCGGCCGGCAGGAGCGACTCGGTGAGCAGCAGGTCGATGAAGCGGTTGACCCCGACCTCGCTCGCGCCGACGGTCTCGGTCCGCGGCAGGATGATCTCGGCGACCGCCGTCAGGCATGCGTCCTGCGCCGCGCTCAAGGTCCGCAGCGCCGGGATCGAGCGCGCGCGCGCGTGCGCCTGCTGCGCGAAGGCCTGCTGCAGCGTGAGCCCCGGCAGCAGCGCCGTGAGGCCCGCGATCGATTCGAGGAACTGGCGGCGATCCACGGCGCCGACGCTACCACACCTCGCGACGCGCCGGTTAGGGCCCCGGCACCGTGCCGGCATTAGAATGGGACCATGCAACGCCTCACACCAACTTTGCTCGCGGCCCTGCTGACGGTCCTGCCGGCGGCCACGCACGCGACGACGGTCGGGGTCTCGATGGCCCTGTTCGACGACAACTTCCTCACCAGCGTGCGCGCCAGCATGCGCGAGCGCGCCCAGCAGCTCGACATGCCGATCCAGTTCGAGGACGCCGAGAACGACATCGGCCGCCAGCTCAACCAGATCCAGAATTTCATCGCGCAGCACGTCGACGCCATCATCGTCACGCCGGTCGATACGGATGCGACCCCGCGCATGACACGCCTGGTGGTGGCGGCGGGAATTCCACTGGTGTACGTGAACCGCATGCCGGCCGACCGCCAGCTCCCGCCGCGCGTCTCGTTCGTGGGCTCCGACGAGTCGCAGTCCGGCACGCTCGAGATGGCCGAGGTCTGCCGCCTGCTCAACGGCCGCGGCGACATCGTCGTGCTCATGGGTGAGCTCACCAACCAGTCGGCGCGGCAGCGCACGCGCGACGTCGAGCAGGTGCTCGCCCGGCCCGCGTGCCACGGCATCCGCGTGCTCGACAGGCAGGCCGCCGACTGGAAGCGCACCGAGGCCGCCGACCTCATGACCAACTGGCTGAGCGCGGGCCTGCGGCCGCGGGCGGTGGTGGCCAACGACGACGAGATGGCGATCGGCGCCATCCAGTCATTGAAGCAGGCGGGTCTCCTCGACAGCACCATCGTCGCCGGGATCGATGCGACGCCTGACGCGCTCGTGGCGATGCGGGCCGGGCAGCTCAAGGTGACGGTCTTCCAGAATGCGCCCGCGCAGGGCCGGGGCGCGGTCGACACGGCCGTGAAGCTCATGCACCACGAGCCGGTGCCCTCCTTCGTGTGGGTGCCGTTCGAGCTCGTGACGCCCGCGAACCTGCCGAGCTATCTGGGGCGGCCGCGTTGACCCCGGAGCCGGCCGCGGCCGCGCCTGCGCTGCTCGAGCTGCGCCACGTCTGCAAGGCCTACCCCGGCGTCGCGGCGCTCGATGACGTGTCGCTCGAGCTCGGGCACGGCACGGTGCGCGGGCTGATCGGCGAGAACGGCGCCGGCAAGTCGACGCTCATGAAAATCGTCGCGGGCGTGTGTGCCCCGGATTCCGGAGAGCTGCGCCTCGCGGGGCGCAGCGTTCGTCTCGGCTCCCCGCGCGCCGCGCTCGCGCACGGCATCGCCATGATCCACCAGGAACTGAACCTCATGCCCTCGATGAGCGTGGCGGAGAACATCTGGATCCGCCGCGAGCCGCTCAACGCCCTGGGGCTCGTCAATCGCCGCGAGCTCAACCGCAGGACCCGTGCGCTGCTGGACGGCCTCGCCATCGACATCGACCCCGGGACCGAGGTCGGCACGCTGCCGATCGCGCTGCGGCAGATGGTGGAGATCGCCCGGGCGCTCTCCTACGAGTCGCGGCTCGTCATCATGGACGAGCCGACCTCGGCGCTCACCGAGCGCGACGCCGAGCGGCTGTTCGGCGTGATCCGCGACTTGCGAGCGCGGGGCGTCGGTATCTTCTACGTCACCCACCGCATGGAGGAGCTGTTCGCGCTGGCCGATGAAATCTCGGTGCTGCGCGACGGGCGCCACGTGGGCACCGGCCGCGCCGGCGATCTCTCCCGTGAGGAGCTGATCCGCATGATGGTGGGACGCGAGCTGCCGCCGCTCCCGGCGGCCGCGCCGACCGCCCACGGCCCGGTCATGCTGCGCGTGCACGACCTCGAGGTGCCGGGCGGCCTTCACCGGGTGAGCTTCGAGCTGCACGCGGGCGAGATCCTCGGGGTCGCCGGGCTCGTCGGCTCGGGCCGCAGCGAGCTCGCCGCGACGCTCTTCGGCCTCACCCCGGCGACGTCCGGGAGCATCCAGATCGGAGGCGCCACGGTCACGCTCGACTCGCCGCAGACGGCGATCGCCTGCGGTCTCGGTTTCGTCACCGAGGACCGCAAGGACACCGGCTGCTTCCTCGGCTTGAGCGTCCTCGAGAACCTCGAGATCTCGGTCCTCGACCGCGACTTCGTGCGCGGCGGCTTCGTGCGCACCGCCGCGGCCCGCGAGGCCTGTGGGCGCATGGTGCGTGCGCTGCGGGTCAAGACGCCGGGGCTCGATGAGCGCATCGAGAATCTCTCCGGGGGCAACCAGCAGAAGGTGCTGCTCGGGCGCTGGCTGCTCACGCGGCCGAGGATCCTGATCCTCGATGAGCCGACGCGCGGCGTGGACGTCGCCGCGAAAGCGGAGATTCATGCGCTCATCGCGCGCCTCACCGCCGCGGGCACGGCGGTGCTCATGATCTCCTCCGAGCTGCCCGAGATCCTCGCCATGAGCCACCGCATCATGGTGATGCAGCAGGGGCGCGTGGCCGGCATTCTCGAGCGCGCGGCGGCCGACCAGGTCGCCATCATGGAGCTCGCCGCATGGACCAGGCCGTAGACCCGAGCGCCCGCAACACCGCTGCGGCACGCCTGCGCCGCCTGCCGCCCGAGGCCGGGATCCTGCTGGTACTGCTCGCGCTGGCGCTCGCTTTCGAGCTGCTCGGCTGGCTGCTGGTGGGACAGAGCTTCCTCTTCAACGGGCAGCGGCTCGTCGTGATGATCCTGCAGGTCTCCGTCATCGGCATCATCGCGATCGGCGTCACCCAGGTGATCATCACGGGCGGCATCGACCTCTCCTCGGGCTCGGTGGTCGCCCTCACGGCGATGGTGGCGGCGAGCCTGGCACAGTCATCGGAAGCGCTGCGCGCGGTCTACCCCGCGCTCACGGATCTGCCGGTCGTGGTCCCGGTGGCGGCAGGACTCGCGGTCGGAGCGGCCGCCGGGCTCCTCAACGGTTCCCTCATCGCCACCACCGGGATCCCGCCCTTCATCGCCACGCTCGGCGTGATGGTCACGGCCCGCGGCCTCGCCAAGTGGTACACGCGCGGGCAGCCGGTCAGCATGCTGACGGATGCCTACGCGGCGCTCGGCAGCGGCGTGGTGCCGGTTGTGATCTTTCTCGCGACCGCGCTGGTTTTCCACGTGGCGCTGCGCTACACGCGCTACGGCAAGTTCACCTACGCGATCGGCGCCAACCGCGAAGCGGCGCGCATCTGCGGCATCCGCGTCGGACGCCACCTGGTGGTCGTGTACGCCATCGCCGGAGTGCTGTCGGGGCTTGCGGGAGTCCTCACCTCGGCACGCGCCATCTCCGGCCAGGCGGGCATGGGGCTCATGTACGAGCTCGATGCGATCGCCGCGGCGGTGATCGGCGGCGCCTCGCTCTCCGGTGGCGTCGGCCGCATCTCCGGTACGGTGATCGGCACGCTCATCCTCGGCGTCGTGACCTCGGGCTTCACGTTCCTGCGGATCGACGCCTACTACCAGG
Organism: uncultured Gammaproteobacteria bacterium; assembly: GCA_963802645.1. Classification (GTDB taxonomy): domain Bacteria; phylum Pseudomonadota; class Gammaproteobacteria; order Steroidobacterales; family Steroidobacteraceae; genus 13-2-20CM-66-19. The sequence continues at coordinate 1,008,394 of CAWDJK010000004.1, forward strand.
AGATCGTCAAGGGCGCGATCATCGTCGCAGCGGTGGTCGCGGATCAGTACCGGAGGAGGCGCAGATTGTCATGAGCTCGGACACCTACCAGAAGCACTCCTTAGGCGACGGCCAGCCCTACGAGCCGATGAAGGAGCCGCGCTACACCGATATCGCCACCTTCATGCGCGCGCCGCTCGCCGCGGCGCTCGACGGCGTCGACATCGGGCTGATCGGCGTACCGACCGACCTCGGCGTCACCAACCGCCCCGGCGCCCGGCACGGACCGCGCGAGATCCGTAACGCCTCGAGCCTGATGCGCGGCTTCAACTTAGGGCTGGGCGTCAACCCCTATGAGCTGTGCCGCGTCGCCGATCTCGGCGACGTGCGTCTCTCGCACCGCTACGACCTCGAGCGGCAGAACGCCGACATCGAGGCGTTCTACCGCCAGGTGAAAGCCGCCGGCATCCTGCCGGTGAGCGCCGGCGGCGATCATTCGATCACTTACCCCATCTTCCGCGCCCTCGGCGCGCAACGCCCGGTCGGTATGGTGCACGTGGATGCGCATACCGACACCTGGGGAGAGTTCTTCGGCTCGAAATTCACCCACGGCGCGCCCTTTCGCCTCGCGGTCGAGGCCGGTGTGCTCGATCCGAAGCGCACCATTCAGATCGGCATCCGTGGCGGCCAGAACTTCCTCGACGGCATCGAGTTCTCGAAGTCCCACGGCATGCGGGTCGTGTTCATCGAGGAGTTCGCCGCCCTCGGCGTCGAGGCCGTCATCGCCGAGGCACGCCGCGTGGTGGGCGACGGCCCGACCTACATCTCCTTCGACGTCGACGGACTCGATCCGGTCTACGCCCCCGGCACCGGCACGCCGGAGGTCGGCGGCATCACGACGCTCGAGGCGCAGCGGCTGCTGCGGGGCTTACGCGGTCTCGATCTGATCGGCGGCGACGTGGTCGAGGTCGCCCCGCCCTACGACCAGACCGGCAACACCGCGCTCGTCGGGGCGACCATGATGTTCGAGATCCTGTGCCTGGTCGCGGACCGGCACTTCGGCGCCGCACGGCGCCGCTGAACGGCCGCCGGCCCCTTCAGCGCTGCGCGAGGGTGCGGGCAGTGGCGCGCGTCAGCCGCTCGATGAGCTCCGCGAGCTCGGCATCGCTCGCGTTGTAGGGCGGCGCGACGATCACGGTGTCGCCGGCGATTCCGCCGACCTGACCGGCGCAGGGATACACGATCAGCCCATCCTCGAACGCGTGGCGGCCGAGCCTCTGGCTGAAGGCGCGCTCCGCGGGCAGCGGCTCGCGCGTGGCTCGATCGCGCACGAACTCGACGCCGATGAGATAGCCGCGGCCGCGCACGTCGCCGACCTCGGCGAAGCGCGCGAGCGCGTCCCGCAGCTCCGCAAGCAGTGCCGCGCCCCGCTCGCGCACCCGTTGCACCAGCGACTCACGCGCGATGACGCGCTGCACGGCGAGTGCCGCCGCACAGGCGGTGGTATGCCCCGAATAGGTGTGACCGGTGAGAAAGGCGCCGTGCGCGCCGAGAATGGTGTCGCCGGGCTCGCGCGCGACGACGGTCGCCGCGAGCGGGATATAGCCGCCAGCCAGGCCTTTGCCCACCGCCATGATGTCGGGCACTACGCCATCGTGCTCGAGCGCGCGCCAGCTGCCGCAGCGGCCGGCGCCGCACATCACCTCATCGGCGATGAGCAGTACGCCATGCCGGGCGCACACGGCTTGAACCGCACGCGCGTAACCCTCGGGAGCGGGCACCGCGCCGCCCGCCGCACCGACCACCGGCTCGAAAACGAAAGCCGCCACCCGCTCGGCTCCCACCGCCAGGATGCGCGCTTCGAGTTCCCCGGCGAGCGCTGCGGTGAGCGCCGCGCCGGCGAGCCCGCGCAACCCCCGGTAGTCATTGGCCGCCGAGACGAAGCTCGCCTCGAGCAGGCTCCCCTCGAACGGGCGCCGGCGTTCGTCAAATCCCGACACGGAGAGCGCACCGAGCGTGTTGCCGTGGTAGGAGCGCGCGCGGGCGATGAAGTGCTTGCGAGTCTTGATGCCGCGCGCGTCCCAGTACTGCAGCGCCACCTTGAGCGCCGCTTCCATCGCTTCGGAGCCGCTGCCGCTGTAGAGCACGTGCCCGAATTCGCTCCCGCACAGCGACAGCAGCAGCCGCGTGAGCTCCTCCAGCGCCTCGCTGGTGAACAGATACCGGTAACCACACGCCACCCGCGCGAGCTGCGCCGCGATCGCGGCGTTCACCTCGGCATTGCCGTGGCCGATGCTGAAGGCGGCGGGTCCCCCCGAGCCATCGAGATAGCGCCGGCCGGCCTCGTCATAAAGGTAGCTGCCCGCTCCGCGGGCGATGCGCGGCAGCGCCTCCATCCCCCAGCCCGCCGGACGCTTGCCCGTCACGGCCGCTACGCGCCGATCTCGACCGTCCGCCCGGTGCGCAGGCTCTCCCCTGCCGCGACTGCGAGCCGCAGTGCCGCGACGCCATCGGCGAAATCCGGACTCATGGGTTGCCCGGCCTCGACCGCGGCCACGAACGCATCGAGCTCCGCCCGGTACGCCTCGGCGTAACGCTCGATGAAGAAGTCGAGCACCGGATCGCGCGCCGCGGTGCGCTCCGCACTCGAGGCCTCGACCGTGGTCGCGCGCTGATTGCCGGCTTGCAGCATGCCGCCGGCGCCGAAGACTTCCAGACGCTGATCGTAGCCGTATACCGAGCGGCGGCTGTTGTTGATCTGCACCAGCGCGCCCGAGCGGGCGCGCAGTGTGATGGCGCAGGTGTCGATGTCGCCGAGTGCGCCGATCGCGGGGTCGACCAGGTTGGCGCCCACGGCCTGCACGGCGGCGATGTCGCCGGCGAGGTAGCGTGCCATATCGAAGTCATGGATCGTCATGTCGCGGAACAGGCCGCCGGAGACCTTGATGTAACCCGCCGGGGGCGGTTCCGGATCGCGGCTGGTGATGAGCGCGAGCTCGAGCCGCCCGATCTCACCGCGCGTGAGGCGCTCGCGCAGGGCGCGGAACGAGGGATCGAAGCGGCGGTTGAAACCGAGCATCACGGTCGGGCGATCGGCGGCGATCGCGCGCCAGCAGTCTTGCGCCCGCTCGAGATCGAGATCGACGGGCTTCTCGCACAGCACCGCCTTGCCGGCCTTCACCGCGGCGCTGATCAGCGCGACGTGCGTGTCGGTCGAGGTCGCGATCAGCACGGCGCGCACCTCGCGGTCCGACCAGATCTCCTCCAGGCTGCGCGCGGCGCGCACGCCGAGCTCGGCGGCGCATTGCTGCGCGGCCTGCGGGGCGACATCGTAAACGGCCGCGAGCCGCACGCGCGCGTGGCGCGCGAGGTTGCGGGCGTGCAGGCGCCCGATGCGGCCGCAACCCAGGACTGCCATGCCGAGCATCTGCCGTCTCTCCCGTCAGCGCCGCGTGAGGAACTCGAAGCCGCTCGCGTAGCTGATGCGCCAGCGCCGTTGCGGTCCCGCCATCACGTTGAGGTAATAAAGATCGAAGCCGTGCGGCGCGCTCACCGGGTGGTGACCGCGCGGCACCAGCACGAGATCGCGGTCCTCGACCGCCATCGACTCATCGAGCGTGCGGTCCTCGGTGTAGACGCGCTGGAAGCCGAAGCCGCCCGGGCGCGAGAGGCGATGGTAGTAAGTCTCCTCGAGCCGGCTCTCCCCGTCCTGGGCGCTGTCGTGCTTGTGCGGCGGATAGCTCGACCAGTGGCCGCCGGGGGTCACGACCTCGACCACCAGCAGATGCTCGGCCGGCACCGACTCCGGCAGGATGTCGTAGACGTAGCGGGTGTTGGTACCCGTGCCCCGCACCTCTTTGCTCACGTCCTGCGGACGGATGAGCCGCGCGGGGTGGAGCCCCTGCGCCGGGGCCGAGCCGACCGCGAGCTCGACGGGAGTCTGCGCCGTGATCTCGACCGCCGCCCGGGGCGGCGCGTAGAGCGCGAACGGCTTGCCGCCAAAAGGATCGGTGCGCGCGCCGATGATGCCGAGATCCTCGCCATTCACCCGCACCTGGGCGCGCCCGCCGAGCAGCACGAAGCACTGCTCGCGGTCCGGCAGCGAGCGCGCGAGCGACTGCTGCGCCTTGAGATCGAACACCTCGAAGCCGAGGTATTGCCAGCCGGCGCTCTCGGGCGTCACCCGGTGGACCGCGTCCGCCGCGCCGGAGAGATCGGGCTTGAAGTGCAGCTTCGCGCTCACGCGCCAGCCTGCGCCACGAGCGCGCGCAGGTTCCTCAGCCCGAGCGTCGCGTAGGTCACGGGATCGGCGAGCGCGGGATCCTGCTCGGCCTCGAGTACCACCCAGCCGCAGTAGTCCGGCAGCGCCGCGAACACCGGCCCGAAAGTGACGCTCCCGTCGCCCGGCACGGTGAACACGCCCTGCAGCACCGCCTTGAGAAAGCTCCAGTTGCCCCTGCGCGCTTCGGCGCAAACCGCGGCGCGCAGGTCCTTGGCATGAAAATGCACGATGCGTTCGGCGTAGCGGCGGGCGAGCGAGGCCGGGTCGGCGCCCGCGAAGGCCGCATGCCCGGTGTCGAGCAGCAGCCCGACCTCGGGACCCGTGGCCTGCATCAGCGCGTCGATATCCGCCTCGCTCTGCACCACCGTACCCATGTGATGATGGTACGCGAGACGCACCCCTTCGGCCGCGGTCGCTGCCGCGACCTCGCTGAGACGGGCACCGAGCTCGCGCCAGTCGCGTGCCATCAGCACCGGCCGCTCCGAGAGCGGGCGTTTCACGTCCCCGTGCACGGCCCCGGACACCTCCGCGAACACGAGTACCTCGCTCCCCAGCGCCTTCAGCAGCTCGAGGTGCGGCTTGAGCCGCGTCAGCTCCTCGCGCGCCCCCCATACCAGGAGCTCGGCGGAGTACCAGCCCGATATGCACCTGAGATGATGCCGCCCGAGCACCTCGGCGAGAGCGCGCGGCTCGCGCGGAAATTTGTGGCCGAGCTCCATGCCCTCGAAGCCGATGGCGCGCGCCTGCGCGAGGCAGGTCTCGAGCGTGATGTGCGCGCCGAGCTCGCGCAGGTCGTCGTTCGACCAGATGATGGGATTGGCGCCGATACGAACGCGCATGCTCAGCGGTCTCCCGGCTTGGTCGCGCGTGCGCTCAGGTAGCGCTCGCGCGCCGCGCGCACCTCGGCGCGCGCGGAGACTTCGGCGACCGGCACGTCCCACCAGGTGCCGCCGGCCGGGGTGCTCGCCGCCGGGTCGGTCTCGATCACCAGCACCGTGGTGCCGGCAGTGGCGCGGGCTGCCGCGAGCGCGCGCTCGAGCGCGGCGATGTCGGAGGCGGCACTCGCGTGTGCCCCGAGACTGGCCGCGTGGGCGACGAAGTCGACTCGCGCCACGCCGCCCGCGGCGGTGAGGTTATTGAAGCTCGCGTTCCCGGTGGCATGCTGCAACCGCTCGATGCAGCCGAACCCGCCGTTGTCGAGCAGCACGACGGTGAGCTTCACACCCATGCGCACCGCGGTGGCGATCTCGCTGTTCAGCATGAGATAGGAGCCATCGCCGACCAGCACGATGACCTCGCGCTCGAGGTGCGCCAGCTTCACCCCGAGCGCGCCGGCGATTTCATATCCCATGCAGGAATATCCGTACTCGAGGTGATAGCCGAGCGGCTGCTCGGCCTGCCAATGGCGCTGCAGTTCCCCCGGCAGCCCGCCCGCCGCGCACACCACGATGTCGCTCGCCCGCGCGGCTCTTTGCACCGCGCCGATCACCTGCGCGTCGGTCGGACGCGCGCCGCCGGGCGCCGCCGGCGCGGCGGTGAAGGTCGCCGCGGTGGCGAGCCATGCAGAGCGCTCGCGCTCCACACGCGCACCCCACGCGGCCGGCGCACGCCACTCCCGCAGCGCCTCGCTCAGCCGCTCGAGACCCGCGCGCGCATCGGCGATCAGCGGCAGCGCCCCGAACTTGCCGGCATCGTAGGCCTGCACGTTGAGCGCCACGATGCGCCGGCCCGGCGACACGGAACAGTCGCGCGGAGCCGGTCGTGAAATCCTGCAGCCGCGTTCCGACTGCGAGGATCAGGTCCGCATCCGCCGCGAGCGCATTGGCCGCCGCCGTACCGGTCACGCCGACGCCGCCCACGTTGAGTGCGTGTGAGCCCGGCAGGGCCGACTTGCCCGCCTGCGTCTCCGCGCTCGGCACGCCGTGCCGTTCGCAGAAGGCGCGCAGCGCCGCGCCCGCTTCCGAGTAGAGCACGCCGCCGCCGCACACGATGAGCGGCGCCCGTGCCGCAGTCAGCGCCGCCACCGCTGCGGCGAGCTCGCGCGCCTCGGGTGGCGCGCGGCGCGGGACCCAGCTGCGCTCCTCGAAGAACTCCGCCGGCCAGTCGTACGCCTGCGCCTGCACGTCCTGGCAGAGCGCGAGCGTTACCGGTCCGCACAGCGCCGGGTCCGTCAGCACCTGCAGCGCGCGCGGCAGCGCCTGCAGGAGCTGCTCCGGACGCGTGAGACGGTCGAAGTAGCGCGACACCGGGCGCAGGCAGTCGTTGGCGGTCACGAGTCCGTCGCCGAAGTCCTCCACCTGCTGCAGCACCGGATCGGGCGTGCGGCTCGCGAACACGTCCCCCGGCAGGAGCAGCACCGGCAGCCGGTTCACGTGCGCAACCGCGGCGGCGGTGGCGAGATTGGTGGCGCCGGGGCCGATGGAAGTGGTGCAGGCCATCATGCGCCGGCGCTGCGACGCCTTCGCGTAGGCGATCGCGGCGTGGCCCATCGCCTGCTCGTTGTGGGCGCGCAGCGTCGGCAGCACCTCGCGTGCGCCGTACAGGGCTTCACCGAGCGCCGCCACGTTGCCGTGACCGAAGATCGCCCAGACACCGGCGAAGAGCCGCGTGCGCTCGCCGCCGTACTCGGTCCACTGCGAGGCCAGCGCGCGCACCAGCGCCTGCGCCATCGTGAGCCGGATTTGCGTCAATGCCGCTCCTTCGCTGCCTGCCACGCCGCGTTGAGCGCACGGAACCGCTCCGCGACGCCCGTCGAGATGCTACCCGCGGCGATGAAGCCGCGCACGATCGGGCTCGCCGCCGCCACGGCGAGTCGCTGCGGCGCATCGGCCGGCGTTTCCTCGAGCAGCACGAGGACACCCCGGCAGTACGCGTCCCCGGCGGCGATGGCCTGCGCGCACGCCCCGAGGATCCCAGGCTCCGCCGGGGCTGCAAGCCCCCACCAGTCCGGTCGCATCCCGAGCGCGTAGAGACGCGCGATCGCCTGCGCCGCTGGCGCCGTGCCGCCAATCACCACCAGCAGCTCCCGCCCCTGCGCGCGGCAGGCGGCATACGCCTGCGCGAGGCCCTCCGCGGCCTCCTCCTCGTAACGGCAGGCCACGGTCACCCCGGCCGGCCACTCGATGAGATGCGCGCTCGCGCTCGCGCCCGGCGGCTCGAGCTGCTGCGCCACCCACAACCCCTGCCGCAGCGCGGCGCGGCGCGCACCCGCGTCCGCGGTCACCGCGAGCAGCACGCCCGCCGCCGCGTTCCCCACTTGCGCGTGCGCGACGGCCTCGATGGCACCCTGCGCGTCCTCCCCGTTGGCGAATACAGCCCGCACTTCCCCGCGACCCCGCCTCGCGGTCGTGACCCAGTGCAGGTGATTGAGCGCCGCATCGAAGCGCAAGGCGCGCTCACGGCTCCCGTGCGCGAGGTAGTACTCGAGCTCGATGAGCGAGGGAAATTCGGCCGAGCACAGCAGGCGCGATACCGCGAGCGCGCCGCAGGCGTTGGCGTAGCGCGCGCACTGCGCGGCGGGCTCACCGCGCAGGTAGCCGCGCAGATACCCCGCGAGGAAGGCATCGCCCGCGCCGAGCACGTTGTACACCTCGACGGCTAAGCCGGGCACGACCAGACCGTCCTCGAGGCGCCGCGGCGGCGCGCCGCCGTCGAACACCACGCAGCCTGCCGCGCCGCGCTTCACCACAATCACGGCGCGCGAGCGGGCGCGGATGCGGCGCACCGCTTCCAGCGTCTCCTCGCTCCCCGTCGCGATGTGCATCTCCTCCTCGGTGCCGACGATGAGGTCGCAGTCGGGCAGCACCGCCGCGAGCGTCTCGGTCGCGCGCGCCGAGCGCGCGTAACGGCTCTCGCCGGCATCGTGTCCGCCCAGGCCCCAGAGATTCGGCCGGTAGTCGACGTCGAGGATCACCTTGCGGCCATGGGCGCGCGCCAGCGCGATCGCCTTGCGCTGCGCCCGCGCACCGGGCTCGAGGGAGAAATGCGTGCCGGTGACGAGCACCGCGCGCGTCGCCGCGATCAGCTCCTCGGGGACGTCCTCGGGGGCGAGCGCACTGTCGGCGCAGTTCTCGCGATAGAAGATCAGCGGGAAGCTGTCGCGGTCGCGCACCGCGAGCAGCACCAGGGGTGTCAGGCGCCGCGCGTCGACCTGGATGGCGCGCGTGTCGACGCCTTCGCGCACGAGCTGCTCGCGCACGAAGCGACCCATCGGCTCATCCCCCACCCGCGTGAGGAGCGCGGACTTGAGCCCGAGGCGTGCGGTGCCGACCGCGATGTTGGCGGGACAGCCGCCGACCCCTTTGGCGAAGGTCGCGATGTCCTCGAGCGGACTGCCGATCTGCTGCCCGTACAGGTCGACACTGACGCGGCCGATCGCGACGAGATCGAGTGAAGCGCTCACGGGCGCAAGAATAGCCTCCCCCGGGCGCCGCCGCTGCAGGCGAGCGCAGTTCGCGGCCGCACGGCGCGGCGATTTCCTTTCCAGCCGGTCCGTCGTATCTTGGGCGCCACGCATGGCGGACCCCCATCACCATCACGCCCACGGGCACGACCACGATCACGCCCGAAGGGATGCCCACGAGCCGCATCACCACCACCACACCCACGGTCGCGGCGGACATGCACACGGCGATCAGGCGGGCGAACGACGCCTCAAGATCGCGCTGCTGATCCTCGGCAGCTTCACGCTGGTCGAGGCGCTCGGCGGCTGGTTCGCCAACTCCATCGCGCTGCTGGCCGAGGCGGCGCACATGCTGGCGGATTCGGCCGCGCTGATGCTCGCGATCGTCGCCATTCGCGTCGGCCGGCGGCCCGCGAGCGTGCGGCGCACCTACGGATACCGCCGCTACCAGCCGCTGGCCGCTTTCATCAACGGCCAGCTGCTGCTCGCGCTCACGGCGTGGGTGGTGTACGAGGCGGTGCTGCGCCTCATGGAGCGGCCCGCCGTGAACGGCCGGCTGATGCTCGAAATCGCGCTCATCGGCGGCATCGCCAACCTCACCGCCTTCCTCGCCCTCTCCGGCGCGCGCTCGCTCAACGAGCGCGGCGCACGCGCCCATGTGCTGAGCGACCTGCTCGGCTCGGTGGCCGCGAGCGCCGCGGCGCTCGTCATCCTCGGCAGCGGCTGGACGCTGGCCGATCCGCTGCTGTCGCTCGTGGTCGCGGCGCTGATCTTCCGCTCCGCCTGGGCGCTGACGCGCGAGTCGACCCACGTGCTGCTCGAGGGCGCCCCCGCCGGCTGCGACGTAAAGGACGTCGAGTCCGAGCTCATCGGGCACGTGCCGGGCCTCCTGGGCGTTCACCACGTGCACGTCTGGTCGATCACCGGCGAGCGCCCGACCGTGACGCTGCACGCCAACCTCGCCGCCGGCAGCCGCTCCGGCGAGGTGATCGCCGCCATCCACGCGCGCCTCGAAGCGCGGCTGCGGGTCGAGCACACGACCGTGCAGATCGAGGACGAAGGCGACTGCGACACACCCGATTGCGGCCCCCCAGGAAGGGCCGCGGGCGCCTGACCTTCAGGGAGAAAGCCGCCGCGCGTTGAGAAACGGCGCGCAATCCGCGAAGCTTGACGCCCACCGAATCCGAAGCCGACAGGTGTCTCATGCGCTTGCGCCCTCCCGTGCCCACACTGTGCGCCGCGCTGCTCGCCGCGGCGGCGGGCCCGCCGACCTTCGGCGCACCGCCCAAGGGAGCGGAGCTGACCGATGCGACCGTGGCGATCGGCTATGACACGAAGGACCGCTGCCCGGAGCTCGTGCAGAGCGAGACCCAGGACCCGGAGGCGGCGCTGGTCGTGCTGATCGTCGGACCCAGCGGCGTGCCCTCGCAGGGGTCCATCAAGACTTCGTCCGGCTCCGACGCCCTCGATCAGGCCGCCCTGAGCTGCGTCACGCGGCTACGCTTCCTGCCCGCCGTGCGCGCTGGCGAGGGTGCTGCGGTGGCCGCCTGGGAGGAGATCGCCTGGAAATGGGGCCGCGCGCACTTCGCGCGGACTCCGGCGGCGGGAGCCGCGCCCGCCGCCGGCGCGGCGGCTGCGGGGATCGCCACCACGACGCTGTCCGCGGGCGCCGCGCGCGCCCCGCAGGCGGAAGTGCGGGTGTGCGCCGATGAGAGCGGCAAGCTCGTCCGCGAGCCGGTGGTCACGAACTCCTCGGGCGACACCGGCCTCGATGCGGCAGCGCTCGCGGTCGCTCGCGCGGGAGCGCCGTACTACCGGCCCGCCGGTGCCGCGGGCGTTTCCGGCTGCGTCGATCTGGCAGTCCGGTTCGAGCCGAAATGAGCGCCTCGCCGCAGGTGGCCGCCGGGCACACCGAGGCCCGGCGCCGCGCGCGCATCGATCTCGCGGCGTGCCACCGCCTGGCGGTGCATTTCGGCTTCAATGAGGGCATCGACAACCACATGACGATGCTCGTGCCGGGCACGACCGACCGCTTCTACCTCGCGCCCTTCGGCCTCCTGTGGTCGGAGGTGAAGGCGAGCGACCTGCTCGAGGTCAGCCTCGACGGCCGCCTGCTCGCCGGACGCGGCCTGATCGAGGACACGGCCCTGTGCATCCACGCCGCGGCGCACCGCCTGGCGCCGCGCGCTCGCTGCGTACTGCACACCCACATGCCGTATGCGACCGCACTCGGCATGCTCGCCGGCGGACGGCTCGAGACCGCCTCGCAGAGCGCCATCGGCTTCCACGACGACGTCGCCTACGCCGATTACAACGGCCTGGCGCTGGACTTTGCCGAGGGCGAGCGCATGGCGCGCGCGCTCGGCACGAAGTCGGTGCTGCTGCTGCGCAATCACGGCGTGCTGGTCATCGGCGAGTCGCTCGCCGAGGCGTTCGAGCGGCTGTACTTTCTCGAGCGCGCCTGCCAGGCGCAGGTGCTGGCGCTCTCGACCGGACGCGCGCTCGCCGTGCTGCCCGAGCCCGTGATCCGCGCGACGCTCGGGCAGTTCGCCGGCTGCGCGAGCGTTGGCGGCCAGAACCGGGCGCAACTGCACTTCGAGGCGCTGAAGCGTCTGCTCGATCGGCAGCAGGCGGACTACGCGAGTTGACCGCGCCGGCCCCATCCGCCGCGCCGCCCGCCACCGGCGCGCGCTGGTGGATCGTGGTACTGCTCGCGGTCGCGCTCTTCATCAACTACGTCGACCGCGGCACGGTACCCACGGCCGCGCACCTCATCCAGGACGACCTCGGGTTCTCGCCGCAGCAGCTCGGCTTGCTGCTGTCGGCGTTTTTCTGGATCTACGCGCCGCTGCAGCCAGTGGTCGGATGGCTCGCGGATCGCTACGGCGCCCAGCGGGTACTCGCGGCAGGCCTCGCCCTGTGGGCGTGCGCCACGATCCTCGTGGGCGTCGCGCATTCTTTCATCGCGCTGATCGCATTACGGGTTGCGCTCGGCGTCGGCGAGAGCGTGGGCTTCCCGAGCGTCTCGAACCTGCTCTCGAGGGTCGTGCCGGTGAAGCACCTCGGGCTTGCCAACGGCATCGTGGCCTTTGGCTACCTGTTCGGCCCCGCCGTCGGCTCCCTCGTCGGCGGCATTCTGATGGACCAGTACGGCTGGCGCAGCGCCTTCTGGGTCTTTGGGGTGCTGTCGCTCCTGTGGCTCATCCCGTGGTCGCGCCTGCGGATTCCCGCGCCGCCCGCCGCCACCGCTGCGGGCGGCGCCTCCGGCGACGATCCTCCACTGCGCGCGCTCCTCAGGCGGCGCGAGCTTTGGGGCACGAGCCTCGGGCTGTTCTCGGTCAACTACGCGTTCTATTTCACGCTCACCTGGTTGCCGTTCTACGTGGTGCGCGAGCACGGCTTCTCGACCCTGCAGATGGCGCAGTTCACGTTCTCCGCCTATTGCGTCCACGCGGCCAGCGGCCTCCTCGCGGGCTGGCTCATCGACCGTGCGGTCGCGCGCTACGGACGCGCCAATCTCGCCTATAAGCTGGTCATGGGCGCCAGCCACCTCGGCTTCGTCGGCTGCATGGTGTGCATCGCGCTCGCGCCGGCCCCGTGGGCGATCGCGGCGATCTTCGCTTACCAGGTGCTCGACGGCGCCAACTCACCCGGGTGCTTCGGGATCCCGCAGATCCTCGCCGGCCCGAACGCCTCCGGGCGCTGGGTCGGGATCCAGAACGGCATCGGCAATCTTGCCGGCGTCATCGCGCCGGTGCTCACGGGGTACCTGGTCGGCGAGTCGCATCACTTCACTTCGGCGTTCCTGGTCGCCGCGGGCATCAGCATGCTCGGCGTGGTGGGCTGGGTCTTCATGATTCCGAAGATCGCCCCGCTTCGGTGGCGCACGGCCTGAGCGCTTCCACGGGCCGCGCGCCCAGCGCCGGCAGCACGGCCCTCCCTCCCTACGGCGCGAGGATCGTCCAGGCGATCCACATCTGCATCGCGACGCCGGCCACGAAAGCGAGCGTGCGCACCCACGGCACGGCGAGCGTGTATGCGGCCGCGTGCACGACCCGGGCCCAGAAGTACACGCAGGCGGCGGTCGCGATGGCCGGTGCATGAATTCCTGCCGCCACCGCCACCAGCACCAGCGGCGCGAACACCACCAGATTCTCGACCGCGTTGTAATGGGCCGCCTTGAGTCGCTGCGCCCACGGGGCGAGCGGCTTGGGATGCTCGGGATAGCCGACCGCATCGACCACGCCGCGGACCAGGATCTCATTGAGGATATAGGGCACCCAGAGAAGGCCCGTCAGCACGCAGACCAGCACCAGGTACTTGAGCTCCGGACTCATGACACTCCCCTTTGCAGCGGTCGGCAGCGCCAGCGCTGCGGTCACGAGTCTACGCCGCGTGGCCTCACTCAGGCACCCCCGCCGGGACGCGGCGGCGTCCCCGCGCCGGCGGATCGATTAAACTTCGGCGAGGATCGCGAGGAGCGTCGCCATGAGTGCCTATCCCGAGGACGTCTACACCGAACAGAAGCCGAGCCCCGACACGCTCGCGAATCTCGGGCCACTCAGGCGCCTCGCCGGCATCTGGGAGAGCGCCTTCGGGCTCGACATCAACCCCAAGGCCGAGGGCCCGGAGCGCCGCGAGTACAGCGAGCACATCGAGCTGCAGCCGATCGACGCCCAGTCGAATGGCCCGCAGCTCTTCTACGGACTGCGCTATCACACCCGCATCCTCGCCTCCGATGAGGACGCGACCTTCCACGACCAGACCGGTTACTGGCTGTGGGAACCGGCCACCGGACTGGTGATGCAGACGCTCAGTATTCCGCGCGGCCAGGTAGCGATCGCCGCCGGACACGCCGCAGCCGATGCGACCGAGCTCGTGCTGACGGCGCAGCGCGGGGAGACCGGGTACGGCATCTGCTCGACCGCGTTCCTCGAATACGCCTTCCGCACCGATTCCTATCGGATCGAAGTGGTCTTCAACCCCGACGGCAGCTGGAGCTACGTGCTCGATACCATGCTGAAGGTCCACGGGCGCGAGGAGCCGTTCCTGCACCGCGACCGCAATACGCTCCTGAAGATCGGGGAGCCGACGCCGAACCCGCTCGCGCTGCTGCGCGCGAAGCAGGCCGCCGGCCGCTGAAGGCGCAGCGCGACTCCTAGCTCTGCGGGCTCGCGCCCGAGAAGCGCACCGCGGTCGCCCCGCTGATCGGACCGGTGGTCGCCTGCTCGCTCACGTAGAGATCCACCGCGCGCTCGAAGTGCAGATCGCCCTGCACCACCGCCCCCGGTCCGATGACGATGCGGGGCTTGTGGGTGCTGAAGCTGAAGAACCCGCCGCCGCCATGCTTCACCAGGATCCCGCCCTCGACGTGCGAGCCGCCGAGCACGTCGATGTCGCCGTCCACGGTGCGCACTCCGCCGGCCACGTGGGCGCCGTTGAGGGCGATGCGGCCGTTGACGTTGGCGATCGGGCCGCCGACATCGGCCCCCTCCTTCAGGGTCATGGAGCCGTTCACTGTGGTCACATCGCGTACCACGTGCGCCCCCTCGCCGAGCGTGATCGAGCCGTTCACGGTGGTGAGCGCGTCCGCAACCGCGTGCGCTCCGAGTGCGATCGAGCCGTTGACGGTGTCGGCGGTGGCGACGACCGCGTTCTCGTCGACGTGGATCGAGCCGTTGACGGTGCCGACGCTCTTGCTGTGCGTGCCTGCGGGCACGTGGATCGAGCCGTTGACGGTGTTGGCACCGCTCGAGTCGGCGGTCACATCGCCGCCGGGCATGTTGTAGCAGCCAGTGAGTACGAGCAGCGCCGCAAGCGGGTAATAACGTGCCATGGTTGGGCTCCTTGAGGGCTCCGGGAAGCTACCGCCGCGCCCCCTCGGTGTCCACCCCCGCGCACGGCGCCCCGCCGCGGGCGGGCGTCGTCTCGCCGCCCGCAGGCCGCGGGCGCTCACCGGCCCCGCGCCGCCCGCCGTTCGCCCTCCATGCCGCGGAACTCGACAAAGCTCGTCATACGCGCCCACAGGTGGTCGCCGTAGAGGAAGGGCGTGAAGCTCGCGGGATCGTCCTGCGGCAGCGGACGGATCTCGGCATCGGCGCGCGCCTCGTAAAAGAACGGAATCGAGCAGCGCGCGGCGCCCGAGCCGATCACGCGGTGCTCGGTGGCGCGGATCCGCCCGCCGCTCCAGCGCTCGAGCACCTGGCCGAAGTTGACCGCCAGCGCGCCCTCGGTGGGCGGCACGTCGGCCCAGCCACCGTCGCGGGCGCGCGCCTGCAGGCCCGCGACACCGTCCTGCGCCAGCAGCGTGAGAAAGCCCGAGTCGGTGTGCGGGGCTCCGGTGAGATAGCGCCGCTCACCGCCGTGCTCGACCCACACGCCCTCTGCCGCGCCGCGCGCGAGTCCGGCGGGGTCGCGCGCGGGGTAGTGCAGCAGGCGCAGCGTCGAGAGTCCCTCGTGGAAGGCGTCATCGAAGTAACCCGGCGCGAGACCCAGGCCGCGCGCGATCGACTGCATGAGCGCGCGCGCGACGCGCTCCATCGCGGCGTAGTAATCGGCGACCGCCGCCCGCCAGCCCGGGAGCTCGGCTTCCGCGGGGAGCGGTGTCGGCTCGCGCAACGGGTCGTCGCTGCGCGTGACGCGTGCGCCATAGAGCACGTCGGGCCCTAAGTCGATGCCTTCCTTCAGTGTCACGTTACCCGGCTGGGGCGGGAAGAAGCCGCGGTACAGGTTGGCGTTGCCGGGCGCGAACTTGCGCCGCCACAGCCGCCGCTGCGCGGCCGGGTCGAGCGCGAAGATCGCGAGCAGCGCGGCGCGTGCGGCGGACCCAAGCGGCGCCTGCGCAGTCAGCCCGACGATCGACAGGAAGCCGGTCTCGGCCGCCGCCGAGGCAATGCGCGCATCGACCGCGGCGCGCGCGGCGCGGCCGCCCCGGAAGAGCGGCTCAACGTCGATGGTGGGAACCATGCGCGCGGATCCTACACCGGCCCCGCGCGCGTGCGCTGGGCGCGCCTTCAGGCGGCGCCGGCGGTGCGTCCGGGGACCGATTTCAGGGCGCGGAAGCGACCCGTGGGCGAGAGCTCTTCGCTGCGCGTCTGCGCCGACCACAGCGCGTTGCGGCGCGCGACGAACGGGCTCTTGGAGAGCGCCTCGAGCGAGGACGACTTGGCGAACAGGAACCCCTGTCCCGCGACGCAGCCGAGCGCCAGCAGCGCTGCGACCTGGGGCTCCTGTTCGATGCCCTCGGCGACCGTCTCGAGCCCGAGCGTCTCGCCGAGCGTGATGACGGCGCGCGCGAGCTCGGGCCCGTTGTCGGAGTTGGTGAGACTGCCGACGAAGGAGCGGTCGATCTTCAGGATATCGATCGGGAAGCGGTGCAGGTAGGAGAGCGAGGAGTAGCCGGTACCGAAGTCGTCGATCGCGAGGCGCACGCCGAGCGCCTTCAGGCTGTGGAAGCGCTCGAGGTTGGCGTCGGTGTTGTACATGATGGTGCTCTCGGTGAGCTCGATCACCAGATTCCCCGGCTCGAGCCCCGACTCCGACAGCGCCTGCGCGACGTCGTGTACGAGCTCGCCGTGCTGCAGGTGCCGTCCCGAGATGTTCACCGCGAGGCGCAACCCCGCGCCACCGGCGACCGAGCGCCGCCAGGCGCACAGGTCGCGGCACGCCTGGCGCAGCACCCAGCGTCCGAGCTTGACGATCTGGCCGGACTCCTCCACCACCTGGATGAAGCGGCCCGGCATGAGTACACCCGCCTCCGGGTGCCGCCAGCGCACCAGTGCTTCGACGCCGAGGAGGCTGCGGGTGCCCAGGTCCACGATCGGCTGGTACTCGATGAAGAATTCCTGGTTGGCGAGCGCCCGCGAGATGTCCGCTTCGAGCCGCAGCCGCTCGTGCAGCAGCGCCTGCATCTGCGGCTGGAAGGTCACGTGACGGTTCTTGCCGCCCGCCTTGGCGTGGTACATGGCGATGTCGGCGTTGCTCAGCAGCTCCTCGGCGCCGGCTTCGGCCGCCGAGAACGCCACACCGACGCTCGCCCCGACCCGCACCTCGCGGCCGTCGAGCTGGAACGGCATGTTGAGCGCGGCGATCAGTGCGTCCGCCACCCGGCCGACTTCGCTCGAGCGCTCGACGCCCTCCATGAGCACCGCGAACTCATCGCCGCCGAGCCGCGCCACGGTGTCGGAGGAGCGCGTGGTCTGCAGCACCCGGTGCGCCACCGCCTGCAGCAGCCGGTCGCCGGCGTCGTGTCCGAGGGAGTCGTTGATGTTCTTGAAGTTGTCGAGATCGAGGAACATGACCGCGAGACAGGCGTGGCCGCGCTGCGCAATGGTGAGCGCGTGCTGCACGCGGTCGCGGAACAGGTTGCGGTTCGCGAGCAGCGTGAGCGGGTCGTGGAAAGCGAGCTGGCGCAGCTGCTCCTCGAGCGCCTTGCGCTCGCTGATGTCGCGGAAATTGAGCGCCAGTCCCTGCACCGCCGGATCCTGCGTCAGGTTGCTGCCGACCGTCTCGACCACGTAGCGCTTCGCGCCGCGCTCGACGCGCAGCTCGACCGGGCCCACGGTGCCCGCCGGCGCCGCCGCCGCCACCTCGCCGAGAAAGCCGCGCAGCTTCTCCGCCTCTTCGCCCGCCCAGAGGTCGAGCAGGCTCCTGCCGGTGATCTCCGCGGGCGTGAAGCCGAGCGTGCGCTCGCACGCCGGCGAGGCGAAGCGCAGCACGCCGTCGGGCTCCACGATCATGATGACATCGGATGCGTTGGCGATGAGGGAGGCGAAACGGTCCTCGACCATGCGCGCCGCGCGCCGCTCGCGCACCAGCGCGTCGCCGCGCAGCACCACGCTCTGGCGCACCATGAGGAGCAAGGTCAGGGCGAACACGATCATGGTCATCATGTTGGCCGGACCGCTGACGTCGCCGCCCGAGAGATACACCAGCATGAGGAAGGCCGCGAGCATGGCCGCATAGGGGAGCGCGCGTGCCAGCGCGTCGACGCTCTGCGAGGCAGCCGGCGGCGGCGTGGTAATCCACTTCAGCTGCACGCGTGCCGCGGCGGCAAGCGGCACATAGCACACCAGGTACATGACCTGGGAGCTGTCGCCCGGCAGGTAGTAGCCGCGCATCTTGGCGAGCGACCAGACGATGTCGCCGGCGAACATGGTGGCAAAGCCGGTGAGCAGCAGCAGCGGCACGCGCTGGCCGCCGAGATTGCCGGAGCCGGTGAGCAGCAGCACGCCGAGCATCAGCAGCAGCACGCAGTCGAGCGTCAGGTAGGTCTGGCTGAGCACCTGCTTGAGGAGTGAGGCCTCGTGCTGCTGCGCGGCCGGATGCAGCACCAGGAACCAGAAGAAGGCGCCGAAACCCACCGCGAAGATGGTGGCGTCCATGGACAGCTGGACCCAGGGCACGCGCACCGCGGCGGCACGGATCAGGAAGATCGCCGCGGCTGGCAGCGCCAGGTAAAAGCCGCAGTAGAAAAAGTCGCCCGCACCCGGGAAGGGATCGGCGTCGTGCAGCCACCACGAGCTGGCCCCGATACATTCGCCGACGAGGTAGAGCGCCAGCGCGCACGCGAGCGAGACCCAGGCGCGGCGCAGGTTGCCGGCGGGTGCCCGGCGCGCCGTCGTCGCGCACATGATGACGGCCGTGAGCGCGGCGGGGAGCGACCACATGAGGTTCACGTAGTGGGTGAACGTCGCACCGCCGACGCGCGTGAGCATCAGTACGGCACCGGTGGCGGTGTACACGACCAGCGCCGCAAACAGCCGGTCGACCCAGCGCGGAGCGAACTCGGGGCGGTTGGATTGCGCGGCTATTACTTGTGTATCCACAGCGGATTTTGGTGTCGCAACAAACGGCCGGGCCGTGGCCTGTCCTGCCTCATCCTTGAAGAGTCGGCTGCCCAGGGCGAAATTTGAGGCTAAATCGCGGCGGCGGCTAGAAAAATATGCCCCCCGCGTGACGCAGTTCTCCCGGCATTAAGTAGAACTGGGCGATCGGTCAATTTGTACCTGCCGTGCCCGCCGTGCCCACGGCGAGCGCGCAGCGCGGATCGAGCATCAGCTCCGCTCCCGGGACTGCGTGGCCCGCAAGGAGCACGAATCCTGGCCCCTCTTTGAAGTCGAAACCGGCGAGCAGCAATGTGAACTCCTTCATGGACTTACCCGCATCATCGAGATTCCAGGCGAGGAGTCGGAAAGGGTTCGCCACCCCTAAGCGCTCGCCCATGAGCCGCATGGCGAGGTAGCTGTAACCATCGAGCTCGAGTGGACCCCATTGCGAACCGATCGTTGCGGCCGCCCCGGCGAGCGCGCGCGCCACATCCGCGCGCAGACAGCTCACGTGGATGTGCAGCTGGTCCTGGCTGCGCGAGCGGATCGAGTTGACCGCGAGGGCGACCGCCGCGCGCGGTACGGTATGTCCGATCTTCCCGGCGAGCGCGGCGCGTGCGCTCCACGCCGCATCGAAATAATTCGGCGCCCCGGGAGCGCGCGCCTCGGGGCTCTCGATGCCGCGGATGGTCGCGGTCGGGATGAGCAGAAAGTGCGCCCCGCCCTTGCGATCGGGCAGCAGCGCGAATCCCGCGCCGACGCTCGCACAGGGCGCGGGGTCGTGCTCGTGCAGCCAGTGCGGTAGGCACTGCTGCTGCACCAGGTAGCGCAGCCGGTCGCGCGCATCGGGCGAGCGCTCCTCGTCGGCGCGCGCGCCGGGCACGGCGGCGCAGGCGAGCAGCGCGAAGATTGCCAGCGAGCGATGCGTGGCGCCGGGGCTCACACGCCGCGAGTTGAGGCGACGATGATGGCGGCGCGATGACGCCATCGGCGGCGCTCAGTGGGCCGCGGCGGGCAGCGCGCTCGTGCGGCGCCTGCCGAGGAGCAGCGCCGCCGTGAGTCCGCACAGCGCCGCGAAGCTGAGCCACAGTCCCGGCACCGCCGGGTTGCCCGTACGCCGGATCAGGTAGTGGCAGATGGCCGGCGTGAAGCCGCCGAAGAGGCTGGTCGCGAGACTATAGGCGAGTGCGAAGCCGGTGGTGCGCACCTGCGGCGGCATGATCTCGGTGAGCGCCACCACCATCGCCCCGTTGTAGCTCGCGTAGAGGAACGAGAGCCACAGTTCCGTCGCGAGCAGCGCCCCGAGCGAGGGTGCGTGCGTCAGCCACACCAGCACGGGGTACGCGGTGAGAAGCATGAGTACCGTGCAGCCGATGAGCAGCGGCCGTCGTCCGATGCGGTCCGACCAGGCGCCCATCAGCGGCAACCACACGAGATTCGATGCCCCGACGGCGAGCGTTGCCAGGAAGCTGTCGAGGCTCGACAGGTGCAGCACCGCGGTGCCGAAGGTCGGCGTGTAGGCGGTGATCAGGTAGAAGGACACCGTGGTCATGGTGACCATCAGCACGCCGAGCGACACGATGCGCCAGTTGGCACCGAGCGAGGCGAGCACCTCGGGCATTGACGGCCGGTGGCGCCGCGCGGCGAATTCCTCGGTTTCTCGCAGCGAGCGGCGCAGCCACAGCACCACGGGAATCACCAGACACCCGAGCAGCAGCGGCACCCGCCAGCCCCACGCCGTCATCTGCGCACCGCTCAAGCGCGAATTCAGCACCAGCCCCACGGAGGCGGCGAACATGACCGCCACCTGCTGGCTCGCCGACTGCCAGCTCACGTAGAAGCCCTTGGCGCCGGCAGGGGCGATCTCGGCGAGATACACCGACACGCCGCCGAGCTCCATGCCGGCGGACAGGCCCTGCACCAGGCGGCCCGCGAGCACCAGCAGCGGCGCCATGAGTCCGATCGCCGCGTAGCCGGGCGTCGCGGCGGTCAGCACGATCCCGGCGGCCATGAGCGCGAGCGTCAGCAGCAACCCGGCACGCCGCCCATGCCGGTCGGCGTAGGCGCCGAGCACGATGGCGCCCACCGGGCGCATGAGAAAGCCCGCGCCGTAGGTGGCGAGCGTCAGCATCAGCGAGACGTAGGGGCTCTTGCCGGGGAAGAACGCCGCGCCGATGGCCGCCGCGTAGTAGCCGAATACCATGAAGTCGTACATCTCGAGGAAATTGCCGCTCGCGACGCGGATGACCGAGCCGAGGCGTGCCCGTGCGGCCGGCTCCACTTCAGGCGCGCCTCGGGATGAGCGGCAGCACCACGTGCGAAGGGCGCGCGGCGTCCATATGCACGGTGTTGCGCGCCGCGCGCCGCGTGAGTCCCGTGCCTTCCGGCGCACCGGTGTTGGGATTCACGTCGAAGTGCGGGAAGTTGCTCGAGGAAACATCGAGGCGGATGCGGTGTCCGCGCACGAAGCGGTTCGAAGTGGGGAACGCCGTGACGGTGATCCGATAGACCTCGCCCGGCTGCATGAGCGCGGGTTTCTCGAAGGAGTCACGGTAGCGGCAGCGCAGGATCCCGTCGGTGAGGTTCAGCGCGAACCCCTCCCAGTAGTCCTCGCTCGGCGGATAGACGTCGATCAGCTTGACCGTGAAGTCGGTGTCGGGCGCATCCGAGCTCACCCACAGGTGCGCCTCGATGGCGCCGGTGACCTCGGTGTCCTCCTCGAGCGGCTCGGTCTCGAATACCAGCACGTCGGGACGCGCCGCCACCGGCAGGTACGGCGCCCGCGAGCCGTAGAACTCGGCGCGTTCGCGCTGATCGTAGCCGCCGCCGCGCATCAGCGGCTCGCCGGAGGTGACCGTGCCGCCCATGGTCGGCACCGGATGATCGGGATTGAAATCGAAGCTGAGCGGGTCGGCGTGCGCCGCCGGCTTCGCGTTCGTAAGGCGTCCATCGTTCCCGAGGTAATACGGCGTCAGCCGCGCATCCGGAATCGGCCAGTCGCGCTCGCTGCGCCAGTGCCCGCCGTGCTCGAGGCGCCCCGCGGCGTTCTTGCGTCCGCTGCCGCCGCCCATGACGAAGAGGCGCACCGGTGGCTGGTCCTCCCCGGCGCGCGCGCCCTTCAGATACCGGTCGAACCACGCGAGCCGCCGGGCGAAGATATCGCCGCCGTCGGCATCGAGCGTCGCGCCGGCGCCGAACTCGACCTCGCCGGCGAAAGGCGTCGAGCGTGCCCCGTGCGTCCAGGGTCCCATGATGAGGCGCACCGGGCCGCGCTTGGCTCGCGCCAGCCCCTGGTAGTTCTCGGTCGCGGTGCGCGCGTAGGGGTCGTACCAGCCCGAGAGATGCACCATGGCCGCATCCGCGAAGGCACCGTAGTAGCCGGCCGCGTAAAGACCGAGCTGCTTCCAGTAGGCATCGAAGGTGCCGTGCTCCCACTGCTCGTAGACGTAACTCTCGTAGTCGGGAATGGGGCTCAACGGGGTGTGGCCGCGCTTCCACGGCATGCTGGCGAACCATGCCTTGAGATCGATGCCCTTGAGCGCGGCAAGGCGGCGCGGGTCTTGGTGGACCTCGGGGCTCTCGAGACCCATGTTATAAGCCCAGGTGACCTGCTTGAGCTCGAAGGCGCCCCCCTGGCGGATGCCGCCCTGGTAAGCGTTCGAGAAGCCCCCGCAATCGATGTACATGGCCTTGAGACCCGGCGGATTGAGACAGGCGAGCGCCACCTGGGTGTGCGCCGCGTAGGAAAGCCCCATCGTGCCGATCCGCCCATCGCTCCAGGGCTGCGCCGTGAGCCAGCGGCAGGTGTCGAAGCCGTCGTCGCCTTCGCTCAGGTATTTGACGAACTCACCTTGCGAGTCGTGTCGGCCACGGCAGTCCTGCAGGATCACCACATAGCCGTGGCGCGCGTAGTACGCCGCCACCTCGGCGCGCGTTTTCGGCGTGGAATTGCCCGCGGTGATGTCGCGGAAGTAGGTGACGTTGCGTCCGTAGGGCGTGCGCTCGAGGATCGCGGGAAAGCGCCCCGCAAGTGCGACGCCACCCTGTGCCGGGCGATAGACGTCGGTGGCGAGATGCACGCCGTCGCGCATCGCCACGCGCACGTTACTCTCGAGCACCACGTCATCGGGCAGGGCCCCCGCACCCGTGGCGGCACGCACGCGTGCGAGGCCGCCCGCACCGAAAAAGCCGAAGGCCGCGGCCAGGGCGGAAAAGCTGCGGCGGCTCAGACGTGCCATGGAGCGTGAGACTACGATGCCGGCGGCATCCATGCCATGATCGCTGGCGGCGCAGCGTGCACGGAGGGGTCATGAAGGATCGATCGGACTCGTACCTCACACGGCGTGGATTTCTCGCCGCCGGCGTCGCAGGGAGCGTCGGCGCACTCCTCGGCCGGCCACTGCGCGCGGCCGACCCGCCGCCCGGTGGCACGGCGCCCGTGAGCAGCGGGCCGCCGACGTTGAGCGCCCCGGCCTCCTCGCCGCGGCTCATCGCCAAGGCCATTCCCGTGAGCGGCGAATGGCTGCCGGCGATCGGGCTCGGCACCGATGCATTCCGCACCGAGGTACGCGATGACGTCCGGGCGGAGCTCAAGCGCATGCACGAGCTCGGTGGCGCCGTGATCGATACCGCCGCCGCTTACGGGGACAGCGAAGCGATCATCGGCGCGGCGCTCGAGAGCCTCGGCACCCGCGAGAAGTTCTTCCTCGCCACCAAGCTCGTCGGCAGCAGCACCTCACAGCCCGAGGGCGCGGAGAGCTTCGCGCGCTCGCTCGAGCGCCTCAAGACCGGGCGCGTCGACCTGCTGCAGGTCCATAACCTGAACGGCCTCGAGGAGCTGCTGCCGCGCCTGCAGGAATGGAAGAAGGAGGGCCGCATCCGCTACCTCGGCGTCACGACCTCGCGCGAGAGTCAGCACGCGCAGCTCGCCGCGGCCATGCGCACCTATCGGCTGGACTTCGTGCAGGTCGACTACTCGATCGGCAACCGCGAGGCCGCCGCGACCATCCTGCCGCTCGCGCTCGAGCACCGCATCGGCGTGCTGGTGAACCTTCCCTTCGGACGTTCCTCGCTCTTCCAGCAGGCCGCCGGCCGGGCGCTCCCACCCTGGGCCGCGGACATCGACGTCGCCAGCTGGGCGCAGTATTTCCTCAAGTACGTGATCGCGCACCCGGCCGTCACCTGCGTCATCCCGGGATCCACCAGGGTCGCGCACCTCGAGGACAACCAGGCCGCGGGCCGTGGCCGCGTGCCGGATGCCGCCATGCGCCGCCGCATGGAGGAGTACTGGGACGGCAAGGCCAGCTGATCCCCCGGGCGCAGCCGGCGAAAGTCGCATCTTTCGCCGGCGGCATTCGGAGTAATGTCCGCAGAAATCGCCGCCAGGCGATTTCTGCCAATCATTCAAGGGTACTTGTGCTCGACCACGTCGCGCACCGGATCGGTGTCGTAGACGAGCACGATCGACTCGACCTTGCCCGTCGCGCCGTCGAAGTTGAATACATCGGCGCAGTCGAAGGCGACGTGCGAGCCGTCCTTCAGCGTCCAGTCGTAGCGGTAGTAAGCCACCGCCCGCAGCTGGCCCTCGGCGCTCACCAGTACGTCGTGGACGGTGAGCCTCGAGCGCTTGGACGAGCTGGTCACCTTGTGGACGAATTCGCGCACCGGCAGCCGGCCGAGGAACGGCGACTGCACCCAGCCGCCGGGCACGAACAGCGCGGCGGCCTTTTCGGCGTCGCCCGCCTCGAGCGCCAGCAGGTATTTGCGTACGGCTTGCTGCATACCGCCTCCGCGCTTATTTGATGGTGGCGACGCCCGCCTTGCAGGCGACCTCGTCCTGGGAGCCGGTGCCGCCCGAGCAGCCGATGGCGCCGATGAGCTTGCCGCCCTCGACGAGCGGGATGCCGCCGCGCGAGCCGATCATGCCATCGAGCGTCATCACGTAGAGGTTGCCGCTCTGCTGGATGCCCTTCTCGAGCACCTTGGTCTCGCGGCGGAAGGTCGCCGCGGTGCGCGCTTTGTGCTCGGCGATCTGGATCGAGGCGAGCTGTGCGCCGTCCATGCGCTCGAAGGCGACGAGATTCCCACCCGAGTCGACCACCGCCACGTTGAGCTTCCAGTCGTGCTTGCGGGCCTCGGCCACGGTCGCCGCGATGGCCGCTTTCGCGTGCTCGAGCGAGATCGGCGCCCCGTAGGGGATGTCGAACGGCATCTTGTCGGGCACTGCATCGAGTGCGTAGGGCGCGGGTGCGGCGGGCGGCGGCGTCTGCGCCTCACTGGCGGTGAAGCCGACGCCGATGGCGGCGGCGAGCAGGGTCGGCACGAGCTTGGAAGACATGGACGAACCTCCCTCGTTCTTGTGCGGAACTCGAAGCCTATCTTAGCGCCGCGCTCCGGCGCGCGGGGTGCCCTAGAAGAAATACCGCGTCAGGTGGAAAAAGACCGGCGCGGCGAAGCTCAGGGAATCGACCCGGTCGAGCATCCCGCCGTGTCCCTCGATCATGGCGCCCCAGTCCTTGACCCCGAGGCTGCGCTTGACGGCCGAGAGCGAGAGGCCGCCGAGGAATCCCATGACGACGATGACGAACGACATGCCGAGCGCCTCGAGCGGCGAGAACGGCGTGATCCAATACATGGCGCCCCCGACCGCAGTCGCAGCGAGACCGCCGCCGATCAGCCCCTCGAGGGTCTTCGACGGACTCACGGTGGGCGCGAGGAGCGTGCGTCCGAAGAGCTTGCCGAAGACGTACTGCAGCACGTCGCTCAGCTGCGTGACGAGCAGCAGAAAGAAGATGAGCAGCGCATCCTGCCCCGCGTATCCCGGGATATGCAGCAGCAGCAGCGCCGGCGTGTGGCTCACGCAGTACACCGTCACCATGACGGCCCACTGGAGCTTGGCGCTGCGCTCGAGGAAGCTGTCGGGGTCGCCGGCGAGCGCTGCGACCGCCGGCAGGATCAGAAAGGCATACACCGGGATCAGGATCGCGAACAGCCCGTACCAGTCGTAGCCGATGAGCGCATATTGCAGCGGGATCAGCACGAAGAAGCACAGGAAGAGCGGCACGTGATCAGCGGGCTTGCTCGGGGTGAGCGTCACGAACTCGCGCAGCGCGAAGAATGACATCGAGGCAAACAGCAGCAGCGTCGCAACGGGTCCGGCGAGGAACGCGCACGCGAAGATCCCGACCATGACCCACCAGGCGCGGATGCGGCCGTTGAGATTGGCGATGACCGGGCGTGCGGCCTCGGTCCGGGCACGGGCCGCGAGCAGCGCGCCCACGAGCGAGGCGACGGCGAGCAGCGACACCACGCCCCCCATCAGCCAGTAGAACTTCTGGTGCCCGGTCATGCGAGCGCCACCACCGCCGCACGCGAGCGCTCGAGAAACGCCTCGCGCGCCTCGTCCGCGGGCCGCTCGAGCGGCGCGCCGAAGCGCACCGTACAGATCACCGGGATCGGCACGAAGGTCCCCTTGGGCATGGCGCGGTGCATATTCTCCAGGTACACGGGCACGAGACGCACCGCGGGGAAGCGCTGCGCGAGGTTGTAGAGTCCCGAGCGAAACGCGGCCGGAACCGGCCCGGTGCCGCGGGTACCTTCCGGGAAGAGGATGAGCGAGCTCCCTTCGTGCAGCGCGGCGGCGAGCGGGGCCAGCGGGTCGCCCTCGCGGCCTTCCTTCATGCGCTCGACGAACACCACGTTGAGTACCCTGCGCGCCACGTAACGGCGCAGTCCGCCGCGGTCCCAGTAATCGCGCGCCGCCACCGGCCGCGCCAGCGGGCGCAGCCGCGGTCCGAGTGCCGCCCAGATCGCGAGCGTATCCATGTGGCTCGTGTGGTTGGCGAAATAGATGCTCTGCGCGGTCGTCGGTGCCTCCTGCCAGCGCGCGTGCGCGCCGACCAGGATGCGCATCACCCCGC
Organism: uncultured Gammaproteobacteria bacterium; assembly: GCA_963802645.1. Lineage (GTDB taxonomy): Bacteria > Pseudomonadota > Gammaproteobacteria > Steroidobacterales > Steroidobacteraceae > 13-2-20CM-66-19. Next base: position 1,034,803 of record CAWDJK010000004.1, read on the forward strand.
ACAGGACCGCCGCGAGCGGCTTCATGACCCCAGAGGCCGCGGCCGTGCCCGCAGCGCGTGCGCGAGGGCCCGCGTGCGGGCCACGCAGGTGATGAGCGCCCCCACCGCGATCACCCACAGCGCTGCGCTGAGCGCGTAGTGCGAGTGCCGCAGGAGGGCTTCGGCGGCGCCGAGTACACAGGCGACCGTGAGCACCGCCATGCGCTGCTGCTTGGCCATCGGCCCGCGGAAGTCCTGCGGCAGGCCGAGCGCGCCGCCAAGAGCGCGCAGGTACGCCGTGGTGACCGCGAGGAGCGCGCCGCACCAGCCGAGCCAGGCAACACCGGTCGCATAGCCCGCCGCCACCAGCAGCGCCGCATCGGCGAGGCGGTCGGGGATCTCGTTGTAGAGGCCGCCGACGGCGGAGCCCTTGCCGCCCTCGACCGCCACCATGCCATCGAGCAGATTGCACACCAGGCGCAGCTGCACGCAGGCTGCGCACACGAGCAGCGCCCACGCAGCGGCGCCCGAGCCCACGAGTGCGGCCGCGCCCGCCACCGCAAACCCGACGCTCGCGACGGAGATCTCGTTGGGGGTGATGGCGGTGCGCGCCAGGGTGGCCGCGAGCGAGCGTGCCCAGCCGCTCGAGCGGCTCTTGAGTGGACGCCGATTGGCTGCCTCGCTCATCGGCGGACAGTGTAACCTGTGGGCCGCATGACCACCCTGAGCGTCGGATTCATCGGGCTCGGCAACGTCGGCGGCCAGCTCGCGGGTAACCTGTTGCGTCACGGCGTGCCGCTCACGGTGCGGGACCTGGATCCCGCGCGCGTGGCGGCCCTGGTCGCAGCCGGTGCGAGCGCCGCCGCCTCCCCGCGCGCGCTCGCCGAGCGGGTCGACGTCGTCATCACATGCCTCCCCTCCCCGGCCGCTTCCGCCGCGGTGCTCGAGGGGCCGGACGGCGTGCTGGCGGGCTTGAGTGCCGGGAAGATCTGGCTCGAGATGAGCACCACGGATGCCGCCGAGGCCCGCCGTCTCGCCGCCCGGGTCGAGGCGCTCGGCGCGACCGCGCTGGATTGTCCGGTCTCGGGCGGCTGTCACCGGGCGGCCACCGGCAACATCTCCATCTTCGCCGGAGGCAGCCGCGCAGCCTTCGAACGCGTGCTCCCGGTGCTCGCGATTCTCGGGCAGCGGATCCTGCACACCGGCCCGGTCGGCTCCGCCTCGGTTCTCAAGGTGATCACCAACTACCTCTGCACCGTGCATCTGGCGGCGCTCGCCGAGGCGCTCACCGTCGCCAGGGTTGCGGGGCTCGACCTCAACATGGCCTACGAGGGCATCCGCATCTCCTCCGGCAACTCCTTCGTGCACGAGACCGAGTCGCAGGTGATCTTGAACGGCAGCCGCGACATCAACTTCACCATGGACCTCGTGATCAAGGACGTCGGGCTGTTTGACACCCTGGCGCGTGAGCGGCAGGTACCGCTCGAGCTCTCACCCCTGGTCCTCGGGATGTTCCGCGATGGCGCCCGGCGCTACGGGCCGCGCGAGCACTCGCCCAACATCATCCGCCGCCTCGAGGAGGCCTGCGGGGTGCGGGTGCTGGGTGAAGGCTTCCCGCCGCAGATGGTGGACGAGGAGCCCAAGGTGCCTGGCTACGAGGTGCGGCCGCGCAGCGCGCGCTCTACCTGAGATCGCCGCCGTCCTGTAATGTTGGCATCGTGACATAAAAAAGCGGACCGCAGCCGCGGCGCCGGGGGCTGTTCTGAAGCGATTCATCGAGGTGCGCTCGATCGACTACGTGCCGCTCGCCGAACGGCACGGCAAGGTCTGGCATCTCTGGCCGGTATGGTTCTCCGGCGACGCGCACCTGGCGACGCTCGCCGTCGGCGTGCTCGGCATCACGCTCGGCGGCAATCTGCTCTGGACCGCGGTCGCGGTGCTGCTCGGCAACGTGCTCGGCACGTTCTTCATGGCCTTCCACTCCACCCAGGGACCGCAGCTCGGGCTTCCCCAGATGATCCAGTCGCGGCCGCAGTTCGGCTACACGGGGGCGCTCCTGGTGTGGGCGGTGGCGCTGATCGCCTACATCGGCTACAACGCCTTCAATCAGGTGCTGGTGGTACAGGCCCTGCATCAGCTGACGCCGGCCATCTCCGCGACCTCCGCCGCAGGGATGGTGGTGTTCGCGCTCCTGGCGGTGAGCCTCGCCGCCGTCGGCTACGACCAGATCCACCGCGCGCAGCGCAGCTTCGCGTACCTCATGATCGCGATACTCACCGTATTCACGATCGGCGCCCTCTTTACGCTCAAATTTCCCCCGGCACAGTGGGACCGGGGCGGCTTTCGCGCCGTGCCGTTCCTCGCGCAGATGTTCGCGGCCGCTTCCTATCAGCTCAGCTGGTCGATCTACGTCTCGGACTACTCGCGCTATCTGCCGCGTGACGTCGGCGTGAGCGAGTCGTTCTGGTGGACGTATCTCGGCGCTTTCATCGGCGGCACCTGGATGATGCTGGTCGGCACGGTGGCAGCCGCGGTGGCACCGCAGCTCGACGTCGCCGCCGCCATGGAGCACGCCGCGGACGCGGTGATCCCGGGCCTTGGCAAGGTGCTGCTCGTCGGCGGGCTGCTCGGTCTCGTCACCATCACCGCGCTCAACTTCTACGGCGCCTCGCTCACCCTGCTCTCGGTCGCCGACACCATGCGGCCGCTCAAGTGCACGGTCGGCAGGCGCCTCGCGAGCCTGGCGCTGGCCCTGCTCGCGAGCACGGCGCTGGCGCTCAACGCCTCGGGCAACTTCGTCGAGCGCTTCCAGGACTACCTGTCGCTGCTGCTGTATCTGTTCACGCCCTGGACCGCGATCAACCTGGTGGACTTCTATCTGGTGCGCAAAGGCCACTACTCGATCCGCGAGATCTTCAACTCGGGAGGGATGTACGGCCGCTGGAACTGGCGCGGCCTCACCGCCTACGTGGTCGGGTTCGTGGTCATGATCCCGTTCTTCAGCACGGACCTCTACACCGGACCCGTGGCGCGCGCGCTCGGCAAGGCCGACATCGCCATGCTGGTGGGGCTGCCCGTGGCGGCGCTCGTTTACATCCTCGCCTGCCGCTCGATGGATCTCGAGCTCGACCGGCGCCGTGCCGCCGCCGCCGACGTCGGCCTCGATCCGGCTTAAGCAGCGCGCCATGCCCAAGATCGTCGACCATGCAGCGCGGCGCGATGAGATCGCCCTGGTCGCTTGCCGCGTGGTCGCGGCCCACGGCTTCGATCAGGCGAGCATGGTGCGCATCGCGCGCGAGGCCGGCTACACCACCGGCATGCTGGCGCACTACTTCGACAGCAAGCAGGACATCATCATCGCGGCGCTGCGGCTGATCTTGCGGCGCATCGAAGAGCGTCTGACGCTGCCGGCGGGCGCGACGCCGCCCGATCTCCTCACGCTCCTTACCGAGGCGCTGCCGGTCGATACGCACCGGCGCATCGAGTGCGCCTTCTGGACCACCTTCTGGGGACAGGTCTCGGCGGACCGCCGCTTGAAGCGCATCAACGCCTGGGTGCACCGCGAGTACCTGCGGCTCTTCGAGCGCTGCCTGGCTCAATGCTGGCCCGAATGGCCACGCTGGCCCGAGGCGACGCGCGCGCATGTGCTGCGCTCGCTCGTCACCTTCATCAACGGGCTCACCGCGAGTGCGGTCGCCAACGTTGGCGACTGGCCGGCCACGGTGCAGATCGAGCAGCTGCGGCTGCAGCTCGCGCTGCTGCACGGCTGGGCGACCGGCTCGGCCAGCGCGCCGGCGCCCGCCGCGGCGGGTGCCGCGGCGGGCGCCTGACGGATCAGAAACTCTTACTGAGCTGCAGCGTGAGGGTGAGCGGCAGCATGGTCGCCACCTGCGGAATCACCGAGCCCGCGGCGTTGAACTGCGCGTAACCGATGTAGCCGATGTCGCCGAGGTTCGGCTTGGCGTTGAACAGGTTGTGCACATTGAGCGACAGCTCGGTGTCGCCGCGATCGACGCCGAAACGCAGGTTCGCCACTGCGAAGCCCGGACGCGTCGCCTGCGAACCGCCGCCTCCGACCAGCAGTGAGATCGCATCTCCCTGGTAGCTGTAGTCCGCGGACACGAAGCCGTCCGTGCCGGCGCCGAGCGCCCGCGTATATACGGCACCGACCGAGCCGTTGAAGGCCGGGACGCCGGCGACCCGCGAGCCGGGGGAGACGCCGAACAGCGCGAGGTTGCCGGGATCGGTCACGTCCGTGTTCTCGTAGCCAAGTCCCAGGCGGAACTGCAGACCGGGGATGCCGAGCCGGCCGGAGGCCTCGAGCTCGGCGCCGCGGATGCGCGCCGAGTTGCCGTTCACCTGCGCGTAGAACCCGCAGGCGAGCGCCACCTGCTGCTGCAGGTTGCTCCACTCGATGTCGTAAGCGGCCGCCGAGATCAGTACGGCGGGCAGCTGTGACTTGATGCCGGCCTCGTAGGTCCAGAGGGTATCCGAGCGGATGTGGGTGATCGCATCCACCGAAAGGCTCGGCAGCGTGCAGCCGGGGAAGTTGGCCTGCGCGCCGCCCGCCCTGAATCCCTTGGACGCGGAGGCGTAGGTCATGGTGGCATCGGTCATCTGCCAGGCGAGCGCCACCTTCGGATTGAAGCCGGACTCGCTGTTGGCCTGCGGATCGCTCGGCTCGGGGCCGCCGTTCAGGAAGCCGTCGGCGGTGTAATCCGTCGTCTGATCGAGCCAGTACTGGCGCCCGCCGAGCGTCAGTGTCCACTGCGGCGCGAACTTCCAGTAGACCTCGCCGAAGATCGACTTGTCCTCCTCGGTGGCCGGATTGGTCTGGGTCCAGATCTCCGGGCTCGACCAGGCGGGCGAGGCATAGCCCACCGACGCCGGAGTGCACGGCGGCGGCGTCGGGCTGAACTCGCAGGCGCTGCTGCCCGGCTGGTCGATGCCGATGGAGTTGGTCGGGGGAATGGTGAAGCGCGTGTGCGTGTTGGAATAGTAGACGCCCACCGTGCCGCTCACGTTGTTGACCGGGTCCCAGGAGATGCGCGCCTCGCTCGAGAACTGGTCGTGATGCCGGTCGCCGATCCACAGGTACGGTTGCGGCGGGACACCGTCAGCTGGTAAAGCGCGCTGGTGAGGACCTGCTGGGTGCCGTAGCTCGAGTCCTCCACGTCGTAGGTGTGGCGGTAGAAGTAGCTGTTCGACCACACGAAGGCCCAGCCCGAGCCCGAGTACTTGACATCGAGCGAGGGCAGCGTCCAGGTATCGGTCGCGTAGGGCTGGACGTCGAAGGCGCGGTCGATGGTGTAGACGGGGTCGAAATTCGGCAGCGGAGCGAAGGTCGCCGGGAAGCCGTGATCCTTCGAGTCCTGGTAGAGCACGCGCAGCTTGATGTCGAGCGCATCGCTCGGCTTCACGAGCAGCGCGAGCGAGCCGCCGCCGGTCGACACGGCGCCCTGATCGCTCGAGCTGCCGCGGGGCACGGTCTCGAAGGGATCGCCGCCGGCCGGATCGCCGGCGGGGCTGAGCGGGTCGATCGGCCAGGTGCGCGTCAGGTAGCCGGCGTCGTGGTTGCCGAACAGCACCACGCGCAGCGCGGCTGTGCCCTGCATCAGCACCAGGTTGCCGACGAAATTGCCGCCACCGTCGGGGCTGCCACCGCCGGAGGTGACACCGGCGTCGAGCATGTAGCCGTAGCCGCTGCTGTTCAGGTCCGGCTGCCGGGTGATCAGGCGTACGTTGCCGCCGAGGGAGCTCTCGCCGTAGAGCGTGCCCTGGGGCCCCTTCAGCACTTCGATGCTGGAGATATCGACCACGCGCGGATCGAGCGAACCCGGCACCGGCGTGTCGTCGATGTAGAACCCGGTAGCGCCCGCGGTACCGAACAGGTTCTGCCCGGTGATGCCGCGGATCGCGACGGTTTTCGAGTCGGCAATGCCGGTCGGGCCGCCGCCGTAGGTAAAGGACAGGTCCGGCGTCTTGGTCGCGTAGTCGGCGAACGACTGGATGTTGTAGTCCTTGAGCGTCTCCGGAGTGAAGGCGGTGATGCTGGTCGGCACCTGCGCGATCGACTCCTCGCGCTTGCGGGCGCTGACGATGATGGTCTCGATCTCGCCCGTGGTCTCGGCGCTCCCCTGCGCCTGCTTCTGCGGCGCCTCCTGCGCCAGCGCCGGTGTGACGGCGCCGGATGCGATCAGCCATGCGGCGGCCGCGATGCCCGCGGCGCGCTGCGAACCTCGAGTCCACCAGCCTGATTTCATTGTCGGATGCTCCCCTTCGTCAGAAACTCGTTGATCACCGCCGCGCATTGCGCCGGCTCCTCCCAGAACGGGTTGTGTCCGAGGCCCGCAAAGACCTTCACCTCGGCCTGCGGCAGCGCCGCGATGAGCGTTTGCCGCACCTCCTCCTCCATCAGCGGGTCCTTCGCTCCCCAGATGAGGAGGGTCGGCTCCTTGAGACGTGGGAGCGTGCGCTGCAGATCCGTGTCGATGAGGGCCTGGTCGAGCACCGCGAGCCATACGCGCAGCGGGATCGCCGCCGCGTCACGGCGCTGGCGACGGAGAAAATCCGCATCAACCGGCGTGGGCGATGCCCACCACTCGATCATGAACGGCGACTCCGGATCGATCGGCTCCTTGAGCGCGCGGATCGCGGCGGCGTAGTCGAGCTTCGGCGGCGGTGGCGGCGAGCCGGCCTTGTGGCCGCCGGTCGAGGAGATCAGCACCACTTTCGCGGTGCGCTCCGGCCACACCTCCGCGAAGGTCTGCGCGATGATGCTGCCGAGAGAATGTCCGACGATGTCGGCACGCTCGATGTGCAGCGCGTCGAGCAGGAGCTTCAGGTCGTAGGCGAAATCGAAGCGGGTATAGCAGCACTCGGGCTTGCCCGAGCGGCCATGGCCGCGGATGTCCACCACGATCAGGCGCAAGCTCTTCGACAGGTAGGGGATGAGCGGCACCCAGTCCCGGGCGTTGTCGGTGTAGCCGTGGATCAGCACGACGGGCGTGCCGTGAGGATTTCCCGTGTCGACGTAGGCGAGCCTCTCGGCATCGGGCAGCGCCACGCTCTTTTTCATGGCGTCGAAGGCGTCGAGATCGATCGGCGGCGGAGGCGGTGCCGCGGCGGCGGCGCAGGCGGCGGCACTCTTGAGGAGCAGCAGCGCGGCCAGCGACCAGGAACTGCAGGACGCCGCCGTCGGGCGGTGTGCGGGGGTCAAGGTCGCGTCGCGGTTCAAAGTGACACGCGTCGGAAGTGCGGCCAGTGGTAAATATTATCTTCTCGATAATATATAGAGACCCTCCCGGGCCGCAACAGCTTTTGCGTGGCGCGCACCTTAAGGCTTCAGCGGCGCACGGATGGGACCGCTGCCGGCTGCGCCGGCCCGGGTGGACTTGAGCCGGCGGGCGCGGCGCTCGCGAGGCGCGCACGGTAGGCGCTCAAGTGCGCCTCGAAAGCCGCGGCGTCCGCCCGGCTCGCAGCCGTGAGGGCGTTGTCGCGCCACGCTGCGGCGAACTTCGCGGCGCAGGCCCACTCCTGAATCTGCGCGCACATGTGGGCGAGCGCGTACGCGAGGTTGGCATTGCGCGGATGGCGGCCGAGCGCCTGGGCTGCGCCCGGCAGCAGCGCGCGCGCCGCGGCGGCGTCGCGCTCGGCGCCGTGGAGTCCGGCGAGCCCCGCCCAGGAGCGTAAGTCCTCCGGATCCGCGGCCAGCGCCGCCTGGTAGTCCTCGCGCGCGTGACGCAGCAGCGTCGGGGCGTCCACCCCGAGATCGGCGTGGCCGGCCCTCACAGCGGAGGCGAGGATCGTGAGCGCAGCGGCGCGCGCGGCGAGGCCTCGTGGTGAGGGCCGGCCATGTGCGACCAGCGCGTTCACCGCCGCGAGTACCGCCGGGTAGTTCCAGTTGAGCAGCTGTGCCTCGATGGCCGCGCACAGCGCGGTCTCGTTGGCCGGATCGGCATCCAGCGCCTGACCCGCCAGGTGCAGCGCCTCGGCACGGTGGCCGGCCGCGAGATACGCGACGGCGAGCCGCGCGGCGACCTCGGGTGCGGCCAGTTTACGCGGCGGCGCAGCATCGGGCCGCGGGTCGGTGGGGCTCGGCAGGACATAGACGTGCGCCGGGGCGCGCCGGTCGTCGCGCAGCATCCGGTCGAGGTCCTCGTAACTCACGCTGAAGCTCGCGGTGAAGGCGGCGCGCTCTCCCCTGCCCTCACTGAGGAGCGCCAGGTAACGGGAGAATTCGTCGCGATGCCGGCCCTCGACCAGCACCTCGCGTGTCAGGAACCAGCTCTGGGCGGCGTACATGTCGGCGATTGCGCGCGACTCAAGCTGTGGATCCTGCTCCTCGAGCGCAAGGAAGGTACGCAGCGGGATCAGTTTGCCGTCCGCGACTGTGTAGGCATAACCGGGCGCGATGCCGCCGGTACGGATGCGCTCGTGATCGAACTCGGTGGTGGCGAAGAGCTCCGGTACCCCGAGGCGCAGCCAGTACGGGTAGCGCAGCGCGCCGTCGCCGGCGAGCAGGCTGCCGACGTAGCCGAAGTAAACGCCCCAGTAATGATCGTCCTCACCGCGCCCGGCGCTGGCGATCACCGTGGTGTCGTAACCGGTCGTACTGTAAGTGGCCGTGCCGCTCGCGCCGAGGAACTTCACGATCTCATCGTCCGGCAGGACGAAGATATGGGTCGGCAGACGCGCATCGGAGCGGAAGTTGAGCACCTGCGAGAGCGCCATGCCGAGGCGGTCGGCGTTGCGCGCCACGTGCTGCGCGTAGCCGCTCGAGCCCGCGACCGTGACGTCGATGTGCTTGTACCGGTAAGCCCAATAATCCGCGCCCGGTGCCGCCGGCGACAACAGCAGCGCGAGGCAGCCGATCGTCCGCACGCGCCCGGAGCTCACCGCACGCGCTCCACGCCGACGGGCAGCCGCTCCACCGCGCGCATCTGCGGTGTGTGGAACATGGCCGGATCGGCGAGGTAGTCGAGCGCCATCGGGAAGGCGTCATGCCCCCAGAAGAGCTCCTCCCCGATCACCAGTGTCGGCACGCCGAACACGCCGCGCGCGATCGCCCAGTCGGTGTTCTCGCGCAGCCGCTGCTTGACCGCCGGGTCGCTGACGGCGCGCTCGGGCTCCTCGACACCGAGCGTGCGCGCGAGATCGGCGATCACGGCGGCGTCGGTGAGGTCGCGCCCGTCGCGAAACACCGCCTCGAGCACCGTGCTGGCGGCGCGGCGATCGCTGCCGGCGGCCACGATGAGACGCAGCCCCGCGAGCGGATTGAAGGGGTGCGCGGGCGGAAAGCGCATCGGCAGACTCAAGCTGTGGGCGCGCCAGAGCACGAATCGATAGGTGAAGGTGCGCTTGGAAGGAATCTCCGCAGGTCCTGTCTGCCCGAAGTGATTCAGCAGCGGCGCGAGCAGCACCGGCACGAATCGCAGCTCGACATGGGCCGGCAGCCGCTCGAGGTCGCGCAGGCCCAGATAGGCGAACGGCGAGATGACATCGAAGACCCAGGACACGGTGACCCGTTGCGCCACGCCCTCAGCTCCCCGACACCCGCACCACGAGCTTGCCGAAGTTCTCGCCCTTGAGGAGGCCGATCAGCCCGCGCGGCGCCTGTTCGAGTCCCTCGATGACCTCCTCGCGGTAACGCACCCGCCCCTCGCGCAGCCAGCCGCTCATGTCCTGGTAGAAGGCCGGGAATCGCTGGTAGTGGTCGAGGACGATGAATCCCTGGATCCTGATGCGCCAGCGCAGCACGGTCGAGAGCAGCGCCGGCGTGCGGTCGATGCCGGTGGGAGCCTTCTCGAGGTTGTACCAGGCGATGAGGCCGCAGAGCGGTATTCGCGCCCCGACGTTCAGCAGCGGCACGAGGGCGTAGAGCACCTCGCCGCCGACGTTCTCGAAGTACACGTCGATCCCCTTGGGGCAGGCCGCCGCGAGCCGCTCGCGCAGCTCGCCGCCGCGATGGTCGACGCAGGCATCGAAGCCCAGGTTTCTGACCGCGTGGTCGCACTTGTCCGCGCCGCCCGCGACCCCGACCACGCGGCAGCCCTTGAGCCTGGCGATCTGTCCGACCACCGAGCCCACCGCACCGGTGGCCGCCGCCACCACCACGGTCTCTCCGGGACGCGGCTGACCGATGTCGAGAAGCCCTACGTAGGCGGTCAGTCCCGGCATGCCGAGGACCCCCAGCGCGTAGGACGGCCGCTCGAGTGCCGGATCGATGCGCACCAGATCGCGCCCGTCCGACACGTCGTAGTCCTGCCAGCCGGCGTTGCCGACCACCAGTTCGCCCACCCGGAAGGCCGGATTGTTGCTCGCCTCGACTACGCTCACCGTCTGCCCCGACATCGGCGCATCGAGCGCCACCGGCGGCACGTAGGAAGGCGCGTCGTTCATGCGCCCGCGCATGTAAGGGTCGAGCGAGAGGTAGCGCGTGCGCAGCAGCACCTGGCCCGCCGCGGGCACCGGTACCGGCACCTCCTCGAAGCGAAAATCGGTGGCCGCCGGCTGGCCCTGCGGGCGCCGCGCGAGCACGAAGCGGCGATTCACCGTGCCGCTCACCGCAGGAACTCCAGGCGCACGCCGGGCGGGGCCGGTGCGTCGCGCGCGATAAAGAGGTCGGCGAGGAGCGGCGCGCCCGGCTCGACACTGTAGGGCGCGAAGTCGCGCACCCCGGCCTCATAGAGCACGCTGTCGTCGATCAGGAAGCGCCCGGTGCCCTCGCGCGCAGGTCCGGTGAGGATCACGTGGGCCGCGTCGGCGACGATCTCGGGCTTGCGCGAGCGGCGCATCATCGCCGGCCCGCCGAGCGCGAACTCCACCGCCGCGGTGGCGATGGTGGTGCGCGGCCAGAGCGCGTTGCAGGCAATGCCGGCCGCCCGGTATTCCTCCGCCATCCCGAGCATGCACAGCGACATCCCGTACTTCGACAGCGAGTAGGCCAGATGCGGCGCGAACCACTGGGGCTTGAGGTCGAGCGGCGGCGACAGCGTCAGCACGTGCGCATTGGCGGCGAGCTTCAAAAACGGCAGGCAGGCGCGGGTGGTGACGAAGGTGCCGCGGGTGTTGATCTGCTGGATGAGATCGTAGCGGCGCATGTCGATCTCGGCGGTGGGCGCGAGATTGATCGCCGAGGCGTTGTTGACGCACACGTCGATGCCGCCGAAGTGCTCGGCGCAGCGCTGTGCCGCCGCAACCACCGTGGCCTCGTCACGCACGTCCACAATGAGCGGCAGCGCCCTGCCCCCGGCCCGCTCGATCTCCGCGGCCGCTGTGTGGATGGTCCCGGGGAGCTTCGGATGCGGCTCGGCGGTCTTGGCAGCGACCGCGATGTTGGCGCCGTCGCGTGCCGCGCGCAGCGCAATGGCGAGTCCGATGCCGCGGCTCGCGCCGGTAATAAAGAGTGTCTTGCCCTTGAGGGAGCCGGCCATGGGCACCTGCGCTAGGACTTGCCCGCGTAGTTCCCGGCCAGGTAGTCGAGGATCTGCTGCGCCTCCTGGTCGCTGATCGGAGCGCCGAAACGCACGCGCATCTTCTGGATGGTCTTCTGCCACCCGGTACGGTCCATGACCGGGGCGTTGTTCGGGATGTAGTCGAGGCTGTGGCAGATGGCGCAGCGGCCTGCGGTGAGATCGCGCGCAGGCCCCTCGTGCAGCGTGAGGCTCTCCTCCCCCGCCACGGCGGCCGCCGCGGCCGCCACCGCGAGCGCCGCCGACACCGCGACGAGGACGCGCGCGCGCCTCATGCGACGTCCAGCGTCACGGTCTGCACGATGTTGTCGTGGTAGCCGCCGGGGTTCACGGTGAGCTTCTCGGGCTGCGTTGCGCCGTTGCGGCTGCGGGCGCGCACCGCCACGGTGAGCGGCCCCGGCTGCGGGGCATCGAGCCGGAAGTGGAACTCGCGCCAGCCGAAGCGGCCGAGGTCGCGGCCCAGGGTGGCGGCCTGCCAGCTCTGCCGCCCGTCGGTGGAGACCTCGACCGTGGCGATCCCCGCGCCGCCGTCCCAGGCCTTGCCGGCAAGCGCCACGTGCGCGCCGCGCTTCGCGTGCGCACCATCGACGTGACTCGTAATGAGCGAGTTCACCAACATCTCGGTGATCGGAGTCGTCTCCGGGGTCTCCTGCGTCTCGAAGCGCACGCCCGGAAATACGCCGGTCGGCAGGCGGTACGCGCTCTTCATCCAGAAGCCATCGAAGGGCGCCGACTCGATGCGAACTTCCGTCAGGTGCTTCACCCAGTAAGTCCCGGTCCAGCCTGGCACGATCAACCGCGCCGGCGCGCCATTGAGGTGCGGCAGTGCCTTGCCGTTCATCTCGAAGGCGATCAGCGTGTTCTCATCGAGCGCCCGCTCGATCGGCAGGCTCTTGAGGAAATCGGGCGTCGCGGCCAGCACCGGGAGGTCGGCGCCGTTGAACACCACCTCGACCGCGCCGGCGGCGACGCCGGCCTTATCCAGCACATCGCGCAGCCGCACCCCGGTCCACTCGGCGTTGCCCATCGCGCCGTTCCCCCACTGCACGCCCGGGACGCGCGGGCTGAAGAGCCCGCGGCGGTTCCCCGAGCACTGATTCACCGCCGTCAGCGTGACGCGCTTGAAGTCGTGCCTGAGGTCGTGGAGCGTGAAGTCGATCGGCCGCTGCGCCGCGGCGCCGCCGACCTTGAGCCGCCAGGTGTCGACGTCGATCTCCGGGATCACCGCGAGGTGATAGCGGACGAAGAACAGATCGTTCGGCGTGTAGAGCGGCACGAGCCCTTCGAGCGGCGTCTCGTAGTTCGGCGGTCGCCAGGCGCGACGGATGAGCGGCTTCTTCCCGGGAAGCACCTCGAGCGGCTCGGCGCCCGGCGCCTCGGCGGCGAGCGCGCCGACACCCGCCGGGGCTGCGCCGCCGAGCAGCCAGCCGCCGGCGGCCGCCAGCAACAGCTCACGCCGTGTCGTCATGCCTCACGAGCAGGGCTTGCCGTGATCCGGGCGCGCACCCGCGGCCTTGGCCTGCGCCTCGCTCATGTACGAGCCCGCCTTGGTCTTGCCATACCAGCGGTCACCCTGGCAGTGGTACACCTTGCTCGAGGTGTTGACCCACACCATGCCGGGTCCGCCCCCGGGAGCGGCCTGCGCCGCAGGCGCGGAAACGGCTGCTTTGGCCGCCGGAGCGGCCGGCGTAGCCGGCGCAGCCGGTGCGGCCGGTGCGGCTGCCGCAGCCGGAGCTGCTGGCGCGGAAGGTGCCGCAGGCGCTGCCGCGGCCGACTTGTTGATACCGCCGTGGCCACTGCAGGCACCGCGGCCGCCGTGTGCAGAGGTCGTGCCGTCCTTGCAGGTGACCGGTCCGCTCGAGCTGCTGCTCGAGGCGGTCGCCGCGGACGCTGCCGTTGCCGACTTGTCGATGCCACCGTGGCCACTGCAGGCGCCGCGGCCGCCGTGCGGGGAGGTCGTGCCGTCCTTGCAGGTCACCGGGGGAGTCGTTGCGGCCTGTGCCAGCGAGACAGCGGGCGCCGCGGCAAGCGCGGCTGCGCACAGCACGCCGCACACCAAACCATGGAGTTTCGCGAGATTCATGCGTCGCTCTCCCCTGTGAGTGACCGTTGTTGTCACAACGAGGGCCAGAATACCCCAATCGCCGCATCGGGAGCACTCACGACGCGTGGGGCGCGCAGACACGCTCCCCTGAGGCCGGTTAGGCTAGCGGCCCGGAGGCCTCATGGAAGGAACGCAGCGGATGACGGTACGACGGTTGGCGGCGCTCGGGGCCGTGCTGCTCGCGCTCACCCTGGCGCCGCCGGCGCGCGCGGCCTGGCTGGAAGACACCGAAGCCATCATGGGCACGCGCGTGTACGTGCAGCTCTGGGCGGACGACCCGGCACAGGGCAATGCGGCGATCGCGGCGGTGATGACCGAGATGCGCCGGATCGATGAGCTCATGAGCCACTACAAGCCCGAGAGCCAGCTCTCGCTCATCAACCAGAGAGCGGCCACCGAGCCGGTGCAGGTGGACCCGGAGCTGTTCGATCTGATCAAGCTGTCGACGCATTTCTCCGAGATCACCGAGGGCGCCTTCGACATCACCTACGCGAGCGTCGGCTATCTGTATAACTACCCGCTGCACGTGCATCCCACCGAGGACGAGATCAAGGCCGCGCTGCCGGCGGTCAACTGGCGCAATCTCATCTTCGATGCGGCACACCATACCATCCGCTTCGGCCACGCCGGCATGCGTATCGATCTCGGCGGCATCGCCAAGGGCTATGCGGTCGACCGCGGGGTTGCCATCCTCAAGGCCCGCGGCATCGAGCACGCGCTCGTCACCGCCGGCGGCGACAGCCGCCTGCTCGGCGATCATCGCGGGCGCCCGTGGCTGGTGTCGATCGCGCATCCGGATGACCCGCACGATCCCAACAAGGTGGTGACGCGCATCCCGCTCGCAGACGCCGCGGTCTCAACCTCGGGCGACTACGAGCGCTATTTCGATGAGGACGGGATCCGCTATCACCACATCATCGATCCGCACACCGGGCATTCGGCCAACAAGGTGCGCAGCGCCACCATCATCGGACCGACCGCGACGCAAACCGACGGACTGTCGAAGACCGCTTTCGTCCTGGGGCCGCAGAAGGCGCTCGAGATCATCCAGCGATTGCCGGATTTCGATGCGGTGTTCGTGACGCCCGACGGCCGGCTGCTCTATTCCAGGGGGCTGCGGCCGCCCAAGGCGCGCCCGCCCGGGGCCCCGCCCGCAGAGGGCGAGAACCTTCCACCCGCGGCGCCGCCCGCGCACTGAAGCGCGGCGGCGCGCGGCGCCGCTGTTACTGCGCCGGACCGCCCTGCCCGAGCGCGAGCAGTGCGTCCACTTCCTCCTCCGCTGCCAGCCAATCCTCGGTCTCGTGGCCGGGCGCGAAGCCGCGGCGCTCGGCGCGCAGGTACGCGGCTTCGGCGATCATCCCGCGGCGGTCTTCCGCCGACACGGCGGCGCGGCCCGGGGATTTGCTGCTGGCGGACCGCTTGCCCCTGGCCGGCGCGCTGCGCGCGCCGCTTGCGGTGGTTGCGGGAGTCTCAACGGAACGACGTGTGGCCATCGGCTGCTCCTTTAGCTTCAAGGCCCCCTCGAATCGCTGACACAAGCGACCCCGACTTTGCGGCCGCGGTGCTCATTCGCGCAAGAGCCAGAAGGCATGAGGCTATGCGCCGGACATGTCCGGCAGGTGTCCGCTGCCTGTCCGCGCGCCCCGTGCGGACACCGGGCACCGCCTAACGGCGCGGCACGCAACCACACGCGTCACGTCAGGATTCCGAGCGCAGACAGATGCTTGCACCTGCGCCGCCCTCGCGGCGCCCGGCGTGGCACGGCCCGTGCACTTACCGGGATATGAAGCTCGCGCACCTGCGCAGGATTCCCGAAGCGGTCACGGACGCCGTACGTATGCGCGGCACCGAGGCCCAGGACAAGCCGCTCGCTGCGCCGGTGGTGCGCTGGACGAGACAGCGCGTAGCGCTCGCCGGCACGGCCGCCGCACTCCTCGTGCTTCTCTTCGGCTGGCTGATCCACGCGTGGCTCTCGACCGGCCAGGTGATCTCGCACGAGCGCTTGCGCGTGGCGACCGTGAGCCGCGGACACTTCGTACGCGACGTCGCCGCCGACGGCACGGTGGTGGCGGCGGTGAGCCCCACCCTGTACGCGATCGCGCCCGGCACCGTGACCTATGCCGCGCGCGCGGGGGATACCGTCAGGAAGGGGCAGCTGCTCGCCACTCTCGACAGCCCGGAGCTCACCAACGAGTTCCAGCGCGAGACGGCGACACTCGACAGCCTGGACGCTGCGCTCGCGCACCAGCAGATCGAGATCCGCCGCCAGATCCTCACCAGCAAGCAGCAGGCGGACCTCGCCGAGGTCACCATCAAGGCCGCCGAGCGCGAGCTCAAGCGCAATGAGTGGGCCTGGGACCTGCACGTCATCCCCGAGCGCGACTACAAGCGCGCCATCGACGACGTCGCCACCGCGCAGCTCAACTTCGATCATGCGCGCGAGACCGCCGACCTCGAGCGCGAGAGTCTGGCACTCGACCTGCGCACCAAGCGCCTCGAGCGCGACCGCCAGGCGCTCGTGGTCTCCTCGCTCAGGAACCGCGTCGCGGAGCTCGAGGTGCGCGCCCCGGTCGACGGCATGGTGGCGAACCTCGCGCAGCTGCAGAAGACGCTGGTGGCGGCCAACGCGCCGCTGCTCACCGTGGTCGACCTCTCGGCATTCGAGGTCGAGTTCCAGGTGGCCGAGACTTACGCCGGCGAGATCAAGCCGGGCATGGCGGCCGAGATCACGGTCGACGGGCGCGAGGTGCCCGGCACCGTCACCGCGATCTCCCCCGAGGTGCGCCAGAGCCAGGTCACCGGGCGCGTCAAGTTCAACGGCGGCCAGCCGCAGCGACTGCGGCAGAACGAGCGCACCGCGGTGCGCATCGTGCTCGATGAGCGCGACAACGTGCTCAGGTTCGAGCGCGGCTCCTTCATCGACGCGAGCAGCCCGGCGGTCTACGTCGTGCGCGGCGGCCGCGCGGTGCGCGTGCCGGTGCGGCTCGGGGCCGCCTCGGTCGGCGAGATCGAGGTGCTGGCGGGCCTCGAGGCCGGCGACAGCGTCGTGATCTCCGACATGCGCGATGCCAACCAGGCGAGCGAAGTCGCCATCTCACGTTGAAGGTCTTACCAGGAGACGACGATGCTCAAGATGCAGGACATCAGCAAGATCTACCGCACCGATCTCATCGAGACCTATGCGCTGCGCAAGGTCTCGCTCGAGGTGAGCGCCGGGGAGTTCGTCGCGGTCACCGGACCTTCCGGATCCGGCAAGACCACCTTCCTCAACGTCGCAGGCCTGCTCGAGGAGTTCGAGTCCGGCAGCTATGAGCTCGACGGCACCGACGTGCGCGCGCTCTCGGACGACGCGCGCTCGCGGCTGCGCAACCAGCGCATCGGCTTCATCTTCCAGAGCTTCAACCTGATCCCGGATCTCGACATCCAGGACAACGTCGAGGTACCGCTGCGCTACCGCGGCCTCTCCAGCGCCGACCGGCGCGAGCGCACCGGCAGCGCGCTCGAGCTGGTCGGGCTCGCCTCGCGCGCCCGGCACATGCCCGCGCAGCTCTCCGGCGGCCAGCAGCAGCGCGCGGCAATCGCGCGCGCCATCGCCGGTGATCCGGCGTTCCTGCTGGCCGACGAGCCGACCGGCAACCTCGACTCGCTCATGGCGCGCCAGGTGATGGATCTGCTCGAGCAGATCAACGAGATGGGCACCACCATCCTCCTGGTCACGCACGATCCGGAGCTCGCGCGGCGCGCGCAGCGCAACGTGCACCTGATCGACGGCCAGATCTCCGACTTCCGCGCTTACGAGTCGCGCGCCGCCGCGCCCGGCGAGGCGAGCGCCGCGGCTGCCGCGCGCGGCTGAGGAGGGCGCATGCAAGCCTACTACCTGCGTCTCGCACTCAAGAGCTTTGGCCGCAACCCCGGCCTCACGGCACTCATGGTGCTCGCGATCGCGCTCGGCATCGCCGTGTGCATCATGACCCTCACGGTCTATCACGCGATGTCCGGCAACCCGATCTGGTGGAAGAACGACCGCCTGTACACGGTGATGATGGACAACTGGGATCCGAACCGTGGCTTCCGCCAGAACGTCAAGGGTCCGCCGATCGAGGTGACGTACAAGGACAGCCAGTTCCTCATGCGCTCGACGACGCCTGAGCGCAAGGTCGTCATGTACGCCACCAACGGCGTCATCAGCGCGGGCGCGGTGCCGGCCCGCAACGCCGGCACCCGCGTGACCACCGCGGACTTCTTCGCCATGTTCGAGGTGCCGTTCCTCTACGGCCAGGGCTGGAGCGCCGCGGCCGACGACCCGGCGCAGCCGGTCATCGTGCTGTCCCGCGAGGAGAACGAGAAGCTGTTCGGCGGCGCCAACAGCGTCGGCCGCACCGTGCGCTGGGACGACCGTGAGTTCCGCGTGGTCGGCGTGCTGGATGAGTGGTTTCCGCGCCCGCGCTACTTCGACCTCAACGGCGGCAACTTCGGCGAGCCGGACGACGTCTACATTCCCTTCGGCTGGGGCCCGCAGCTCGAGCTCCTGAACAACGAGGAGACCGACTGCTGGGGATCGGAGAAGCTCGACACCTTCAAGGACTTCATGGGCTCGGAGTGCGTGTGGCTGCAGATGTGGGTCGAGCTGCCCGATGCGGCGAGTCGCGAGCGCATGCAGACATTGCTGGACGGCTACTGGGCCGAGCAGCACAAGGCCGGCCGCTTCCAGCGGCCGCGCGACAACCGCCTGACCAACGTCGCGGACTGGCTCGTATACAACAAGGTCGTGGATACCGACAACCGCGTGCTGGTGGGGCTCGCGTTCGCATTCCTCGCCGTGTGCCTCATCAACACCGTCGGTCTGCTGCTCGCCAAGTTCATGAACGGCGCGGCCGTGACCGGCGTGCGGCGGGCACTCGGCGCGAGCCGCCGGCAGATCTTCGCGCAGCACCTGGTCGAGGTCGCGGTGCTGGCGGCGCTCGGCGCGCTGCTCGGGCTGGTGCTCGCCGCACTGGGGCTCATGGCGGTGCACCACATGTACGCCGCCGCGCACAACTTCAGCCACGGCGGCTACCAGGAGCTGATGCACTTCGACTCCGTCGCGGTGCTGTGGGCGGTGGTGCTGGCGTGCGCCGCGACGCTCGCCGCCGGGCTGTACCCCGCCTGGCGCGTCGGCCGCCTGCCGCCCGCCGTGTACCTGAAGAGTCAGTGAGGGAGCGACCATGAGCTACCACGTTCGTCCGATCCTGTCAGCCCTGCTGCGCAACCGCACCGGCGCGGTGCTGGTGGCGTTACAGATCGCCATCGCGCTCGCCGTGCTGGTGAATGCCCTTTACATCGTGGTGCAGCGCGCCGAGAAGATGCGCCGCCCCACCGGCATCGACGTCGACAACGTCATGGTGATCAGCAGCAAGGGATTCACCGAGCGCTTCCAGCAGGTGCCCTCGATCCAGGAGGACCTGATGTATCTGCGCGGGGTCCCGGGTGTGGTCGCCGCCACGGCCTCCGGTGCCATCCCGCTCTCCGACGGCGGGGACAACTCGCCGCTGGTGACGCGCCCCGACGAGCCGCGCACCGACAGCTACAACTCGCTCGAGATCGACGAGCAGGGGCTCGATGCGCTCGGACTCAAGCTCGTCGCCGGCCGCAACTTCACCCACGATGAGATCCAGCCGCCGCTTACCACGCACGACGCCTCGCGCTTCGTGCCGACGATCATCATCGGCCGCGCGCTCGGGGAACGTCTCTTTCCGCAGCAGAACCCGCTCGGCAAGCAGGTGTACGACTCTCTCAACCAGGTCGCGACCATCGTCGGCGTCGTCGACCCGGTGATGGGCTGCTTCCCCTCCAACGACCATCCCGACTGGGTGTACTTCATGCCGCGCCAGCCCTACGCCTTCAGCGGCTCGCTGCGCTACCTGGTGCGTACCAAACCGGGCCAGCGTGCCGGGCTCATGGCCGAGATCGAGGCGCACCTGTCGAAGTCGAATCCCGACCGGGTGATCGGCTCGGTACGGCCGCTCAACTTCTACCGCGATCTCACCTACCTCTCCGACCGCGCGATGGAGATCTACCTCATCACCGTGACGTTGCTGCTGATCGCGGTGACGGGCCTCGGCATCTTCGCGCTGGCGACCTTCAACGTGAGCACCCGCACCAAGCAGATCGGGACCCGCCGTGCGGTCGGGGCACGGCGGCGCGACATCGTGCGCTATTTCCTCATCGAGAACGGCCTGATCACCACCGCCGGCGTCGTGGTGGGCTGCGCCCTGGCCCTGGCGGCGGGCTACTGGCTGTCGCTCGAATACTCGCTCCCGCGCCTCAACCTCTACTATCTGGTGGGCGGGGTGCTGCTGCTGTGGGGCACGGGTCAGCTGGCCGCCTGGCAGCCGGCGCGGCGGGCCTCCGCGGTATCACCCTCGGTCGCGACGCGTACGGTGTGAGGCGGCGGCCGTGCGTTCAGCGGCGATGCTAGCATCGCGGCCATGAGCGACCGTCCGCCCAGCTCGCTGGATGCGAGCCTCGCCAACCGCATCATCCTCGTCATCGACGACAGCGAGGCGGTGCGCACCGCCTTCGAGGTGCTGCTGTCGCTGCACGGTGCGCGCGTGCTCAACGCCGGCACCCCGGCCGCCGGCCTGGCGCTCCTCGGCCGCGAGCGCATCGACCTGGTCATCCAGGACATGAACTTCCAGCGCGAGGCGACCAGCGGCGCGGAAGGCATCGCGCTGTTCCGCGAGATCCGCGCGGCGCAGCCCGACGTGCCGATCGTGCTGCTCACCGCCTGGATGCACCTCGAGACCGCCGTCGAGCTGGTGAAGGCCGGTGCGGCCGACTATATCGCCAAGCCCTGGGACGACGCGCGTCTGCTCACCAGCGTGCGCAATCTCCTCGATCTCGCCAGCGCGCGCGCCGAGGCCGGGGCGCTGCGTGCGAGGAACCGCGAGGCGCGCGCCAGCCTCGCCGCGCGCTTTGACCTCAAGGGCGCCGTCTACGAGAGCGAAGCCATGCACACGCTCGTCACCATGGCGACGCAGGTGGCCCACGCGGACGTGCCGGTGCTGATCACCGGGCCGAACGGCGCCGGCAAGGAGGTGCTTGCCGACATCGTGCAAGGCAACTCCGAGCGTGCCGGCGAGCCCTACCTCAAGGTCAATCTCGCGGCACTCCCCAACGAGCTCATCGAGGCAGAGCTCTTCGGCACCGAGGCGGGCGCCTTTACCGGCGCCCGCGCCCGCACCGGCCGCTTCGAGGCCGCCGACGGCGGCACCCTCTTTCTCGATGAGCTCGCGACGCTCTCGGGCGGCGGCCAGGCGAAGCTCCTGCGGGTGCTGCAGACCGGGGAGTTCGAGCGCTTGGGTGCCAACACCACGCGCCGCACGCGGGTGCGGGTGATCGCCGCCACCAACGCCAACCTGCGTCAGGCCATCCGCACGGGCGCCTTCCGCGAGGACCTGTTCTACCGCCTGAGCGTCATCGAGCTCGAGGTGCCCCCGCTCGCCGAGCGGCGCGAGGACATCCTGCCGCTCGCGCGCCACTTCCTCGAGCCGGGGTTCGAGCTCACCCCCGAAGCGGGCGCGGCGCTCACCCGCCATCCCTGGCCGGGCAACGTTCGCGAGCTCCAGAACGTCATCAAGCGCGCCTGCCTGCTCGCCGGCGGCCGCTCGATCGCCCCCACGGCGCTCAATCTGCCGGCAAGCGCGGCCGCCGCTCCCGAGCCGGGGCCCGATCGGGCCGCGGTGGAGGCCGCGCTCGAGCGTGCCCGGGGCGTCATCGCGCAGGCCGCGCGTGACCTCGGGCTGTCGCGTCAGGCACTCTACCGGCGCATGGAAAAGCTCGGTCTCAGGACAGACGCATCACGGCCCTCCGCGCAAGGCTGATGCTGCGCTGGTCGCTCGCCGGGCGCCTCGCCGCGGCGCTGGCACTCACCGCGGCGTTCGCCGCGGCGGCCACCGCCATCGCCGCACGCTGGCTGCCGCCGCTGCCGGCGGCGCTCATCGGCTTCGCGGCCGCGCTCCCCCCGGCGCTGTGGCTCGCGCGGCACACGCCGCGCCGCTGGGTGCGGGTGCTGCAGGCGCTGCGCGATGGGATCGTGAGCCTGCGCGACCGCGACTTCAGCGTGAGTGTGGCGGCGGTGGAGGACGCGGAGCTCAGCGGGCTCATCGACGCTTACAACTCCCTCGGCGAGCTGCTGCGCCGCGAGCGGCTCGATCTCTATCAGCGCGAGCTGCTGCTCGACACGGTGATCCAGACCACACCTCTTTCCATGGTGTTGACGGACGACGGCGGCCGCATCGTCTACAGCAACGTCGCCGCGCGGCAGCTGCTGCGCGGCGGGCGCAAGCTCGAGGGCCTGATGCTCGCCGCCGTGCTACGCGAGGCGCCGCCGGCGCTGGCCGCGGCCCTGGGAAGCGGCGGCGATACGCTCTTCACCATGGACGTCGCGGGGGAACCTGAGGTGTATCACCTCTCGCAACGGACCTTTCTCCTGAACGCGCGCCCGCATCGCCTCGTGCTCCTCAAGCAGCTGACGCGCGAGCTCGCCGCGCAGGAGGTCGCCGTCTGGAAGAAGGTGATCCGCGTGATCGCCCACGAGCTCAACAACTCCCTCGCCCCCATCACTTCGCTCGCTCACTCCGGGCGGCTGCTCGCCGGCGAGCCGCCCGAGCCGCGCCTGGCGCGCGTCTTCGACACCATCGGCGAGCGCGCCGCGCACCTCGCGACCTTCATCGACGGCTACGCGCGCTTCGCCAAGCTCCCGCGGCCGCGGCCCGAGCCGGTGGCGTGGGCGCCGTTCCTGGCACGGCTCGAGGGCACGATGGGCTTCAAGCTCGAGGGCGCCCTGCCCGCCGAGCCCGGCAGCTTCGACGCCCGCCAGCTCGAGCAGGTGATGATCAATCTCCTCAAGAACGCCGCCGAATCGGGCTCAGCGCCCGATGCGATCACGGTGGCGGTGCGGCGCGCCGCGCCCGCCGGGTTTCGCATCGAGGTGGCCGACCGCGGCTCGGGGCTCACCGAGGAGACGCTGCGCGATGCGCTGCTGCCGTTCTTCTCCACCAAGCCCACCGGAACGGGCTTAGGTCTCACCCTTTGCCGCGAGATCGTCGAGGCGCACGGCGGGCGGCTGAGCCTGGCGAACCGCGCGGGCGGCGGCGCCCTGGTGACGGTTTGGCTGCCGTGAGATCGAGCGCCTCGAGGTATCTGCGGAAGGCAGCGCCGAGCTCGGGGTGACCGAGCGCGTACTCGACGGTGGCCTGCAGATAGCCGAGCTTGCTGCCGCAGTCGTAGCGCTTGCCGGCGAAACGATAGGCATAGACTGCCTCCTCGTGCATCAGCGCCGCGATGCCGTCGGTCAGCTGGATCTCTCCGCCCGCTCCCTGCCCGATCCTCTCCAGATGCTCGAAGATCGCCGGTGCCAGCACGTAACGCCCGACCACCGCGAGATTCGAGGGTGCGTCGGCGGGCTTGGGTTTCTCGACGATCTGGCGCACGCGGCTGGTGGTCGCCTTCTCGCCGCCCTCCACCGCAACGATGCCGTACTTCTCGGTGTCGCGGCGCGCCACCGCCTCGACGCCGAGCACGCTGGCGCGCTTGGCCTCGTAGACGCGTGCCATCTGCGCGAGGCACGCCACCTCGCTCTTGATGAGGTCGTCCGCCAGATGCACGAAGAAGGGCTCGGCGCCGACCGCCGGTTGCGCGCACAGCACCGCGTGGCCCAACCCCAGGGGCGCGGGCTGACGGATATAGATGCACGAGGCGTAGGAAGGCAGGACGCTGCGCAGCTGCTTCAGCAGATCGCTCTTCCCCTGGCTCTCGAGCATGTGCTCGAGCTCCTGGTCGGAATCGAAGTGATCCTCGATGGCGCGCTTGGAGGCGCCGGTGACGAACACCAGGCGACGCGCGCCGGCGGCGAGCGCCTCCTCGACCGCATACTGGATGAGCGGCTTGTCCACCACCGGCAGCATCTCCTTGGGGCTCGCCTTGGTGGCGGGCAGGAAGCGCGTGCCGCGGCCGGCCACCGGGAACACGGCCGTGCGGATCGCCGGCCTCGAAGCGGTCATTGCGAGGGTCTCCTTATGAGGCTTGGGAAGGGCGTGCGCTCTGATCGACACGCTCGGCCCACTTGAACACCGCCGGCCGCAGACTGTCCCACGCGCGGCATTTCGGGCAGTGCCAATACCAGCCGACGCTGTTCAAGCCGCAGTCCTCGCACTGATAGCGGCCGCCGGCATCGCCGATGCGGGCGAGGAGCGTGCTGAGGGAGGTGGCATCGGCCACCGACTCGACCCCCGGCCCGAGCTCAGCGGCGATTCCCGGGAGTCGCGCGACTTCGCCGGCCGGCACCGCGGTAGCGAGCAGCCAGGCGAGCTGGCGCGGGCTGACCCGGCCGCTACGCCTCAGGCGCTTGCCGAGCTCGCTCAGCACGTCGGTACCGCCGGTGGCGCCCGCGATCCGCAGCACCGGCGGAATGATTTCGAGGGCGAGTCCCGGGGCTGCCTCGAGCGCCTGCAGGTACAGCAGCAGCGCCCCATCCTTGTCGCCCTCGCCCTCGGCGAGGCGCGCGGTGAGGATATCGGCGCGCGGCAACGCCTCCTGATGAGTGCGTGCCTGGCGCAGGAGCGTGCGCGCGCGCTCCGGATCGCCCTGCAGGAGGGCGTGCTCGGCAAGCTCGCACAGGTAATGCGCCGCCACCTGGCGCCGTTCGGCCTGCACGCTGGCCGGGAGCGCGTGGAACACCTTGAGCGCCTTGGCCCAGTCGCCCTGCGACTCGTAGATGCGCACCAGGTGATCGAGGGCGGCGTGGCGGTACTCGCGCGAGGCGGCGAGCTCTTCCAGCACCTGCTCGGCGCGGTCCATGAGGCCGGCCGAGAGGTAATCGAGCGCCAGTGCGAAGGCCGCCTTGTCGCTCACGCTGCCGCCGCCGTGCTCGCGCAGCCGCGAGTGGATGGCGATGGCGCGCTCGACCTCGCCGCGGCGGCGGAACAGGCTCCCGAGCGCGAACTGGATCTCCGCCGCGTCGCCGTCGGCCGCGGCCATGCGCGCCAGGATCTCGGCGGCATGGTCGAAGCGGTCGTTGATCAGGTGATCGAGGCCCTCGTAGTAGTCGCGCGGCAGCCGCACGGTGCGCGCGGCGCCGTTACGACGCCCGAGGAAATACGTGGCGAGGCCCACCAGGACGAAGGCCAGCGCCAGGAAGACCGGAGGCAGCTCGAACACGGCGCTGACGATAACAGGTCCGTACGACGGGGTATAACGCGCGCCTCAAGGGCGCACACCGGCCTCGGCGGTCAGTCGCGGATCGGGCGGTCGGCGCCGTCGTTGACCCGCTCGCGCAGGTCCTTGCCGGGCTTGAAGTGCGGCACGTACTTGCCGGCGAGCGCCACCGCCTCGCCGGTCTTGGGATTGCGCCCCTGGCGCGGCGGGCGGAAGTGCAGCGAGAAGCTGCCGAAGCCGCGGATCTCGATGCGCTCACCCTGCGCGAGCGCATCGCTCATGATCTCGAGGATCTGCTTGAGCGCCAGCTCGACGTCCTTCGCCGGCAGGTGCTTCTGCTTGGCCGTGATGATCTCGATGAGTTCGGACTTCGTCATGCCGCTCGCCGTCACGGATCGCGCCCTAGGCGCGGCACCGCGGCCTCGGCGATCGTCAGCGCGTCAGTCGCGATCCGCTGCCGATCTGCTCCTTGAGCAGGTCGCCGAGGCTGGTGCCGAGGTCGGCTGACTCGGAGCGGTAGCTCTGCACCGCCTCGGCCTCCTCGTGCATTTCCTTGGCCTTGATCGACAGCGAGATCGTGCGCGATCTTGCGGTCGACGCCGGTGAACTTGGCCTCGACCTCGTCGCCCACCTTCAGCACCGTGCGCGCGTCCTCGACGCGGTCGCGGCCGAGTTCGGAGGCGCGCAGCTGGCCCTCGATGCCGTTGCCGAGGTCGATGATGGCGCCGCGCGCATCCACTTCCTCACCGTGCCGCGGACGATGCGTGCCCTTCGGGTTGCTCGGCGATGTAGGCCGAGAACGGATCCTTGGCGAGCTGCTTGATGCCGAGCGAGATGCGCTCGCGCTCCGGATCGATCGCCAGCACCATGGCCTCGACCTGCTGGCCCTTCTGGTAGTTGCGCACCGCTTCCTCGCCGGGCATGTCCCAGGAGATGTCGGACAGGTGCACCAGGCCGTCGATGTTGCCCGGCAGGCCGATGAAGATGCCGAAGTCGGTGATCGACTTGATCTGGCCCGCCGACCTTGTCGCCGCGGTTGTAGTTCTCGGCGAACTCCTTCCACGGATTGGCCTTGCACTGCTTGAGGCCGAGCGAGATGCGGCGACGCTCCTCGTCGACGTCGAGCACCATGACCTCGACTTCCTCGCCGGTGTGCACGACCTTCGACGGGATTGACGTTCTTGTTGGTCCAGTCCATCTCCGAGACGTGCACCAGGCCCTCGACGCCGTCCTCGATCTCGACGAAGCGCCGTAGTCGGCGATGTTGGTGACCTTGCCGAACACGCGGGTGCTGCGGCGGATAGCGGCGCGCGATGTTCTCCCACGGATCGGCGCCGAGCTGCTTCAGGCCGAGGCAGACGCGCGAGCGCTCGCGGTCGAACTTGAGGATGCGCACGTCGATCTCGTCGCCGACCTTGACGACCTCGGACGGATGCTTGACGCGCTTCCACGCCATGTCGGTGATGTGCAGCAGGCCGTCGATGCCGCCGAGGTCGACGAACGCACCGTAGTCGGTGAGGTTCTTGACCGCGCCCTTGACGACCGCGCCTTCCTGCAGGTTGTCCAGGAGCGCGCTGCGCTCGGCGCGAGAATTCCTGCTCGACGACCGCGCGGCGCGACACCACGACGTTGTTGCGCTTCTGGTCGAGCTTGATGACCTTGAACTCGAGCGGCTTGCCTTCGAGGTAGCGCGGTGTCGCGCACCGGGCGCACGTCGACCAGCGAGCCCGGCAGGAACGCGCGCACGTTCTCGATCTCGACGGTGAAGCCGCCCTTGACGCGGCCGGTGATGAGGCCGGTGACGATCTCGCGCTTCGTTGAAGGCCTTCTCGAGGCGCGTCCAGGTGCGGGCGCGCTTGGCCTTCTCGCGCGACAGGCGCGTCTCGCCGGTGCCGTCTTCGACGCGAGTCGAGGGCCACCTCGACGTCGTCGCCGGCCTTGACTTCGATCTCACCGCGCTCGTTCTTGAACTGCTCGAGCGGGATGACGGCTTCGGACTTGAGGCCGACGTTGACGATGACGACGTCGGGACCGACGTCGATCACCAGGCCGGTGAGGATCATGCCGGGGCGAATGCGCTGATTCGCCAGGCTCTGCTTCGAACAGTTGGGCAAAACTTTCGGTCATACGCTTCACTTCGCACGCCGTGCGTCGCCGACTCCGTAGTCCTATCGGCATCATGCCAGCAGGGGTTGACGAAACAGGCGCCCGCATCCGTGCGGACGCCGACCTCGACATCACCTCGTCGCGCGGGACAGCCTCGGGCCTCGTGGCCAAAGGCGACGAGCGACCCCAGTCCAGCACCCTGGCGACGACCGCCTCGACGCTGCAGCCCGGTCGAGTCGAGGACGACCGCGTCGGCCGCCGGACGCAGGGGCGCCACGGCCGGGTCTGGATCGCGCCGATCCCGCTCCGGCGATCTCGCGCGAAAGGGCGGCAAGGTTAACAGCGGATCCCTTGTCTTTCAACTGCTTATAGCGCCTGCAGGGCCCTTTCTTCGGGGCTTGCGGTCAGGAAGATCTTGAGCGGGGCGCCGGGAAAGACCACGGTGCCCATGTCGCGGCCGTCGGCGACCAGCCCGGGCGGCGGGCGAAGGCCCGCTGGCGCTCCAGCAGCGCCGCGCGGACCGCGGGCCAGGCCGCCACCCGCGAGGCCCCGGCGCCGGCGGTCTCCGGTGCGCAGCTCCGCGCGTCACGTCGCGCCCATCGAGCAGCACCTGCTCCTCGCCCGTCGGGCCGCCAGCCGAACTCGACCCGCATGCGCACGCGCCACGGCCGCGTGGCCGGCGGCGTCGTCGCCGGCAAGGCCGCGACGCCGCGCCGGCCAGCGCCACCAGGCGGTACAGCGCGCCGCTGTCGAGCAGGTGCCAGCCGAGCGCGGCGCGCCACGGCGCGGCTGATGGTGCCCTTGCCGGAGCCGCTCGGCCCGTCGATGGCGACGACCGGGACGTCGAGGAGCCGGTCATCCGCGCGACAGGGCTCGCTCAGCGCGCCTCGATGCGCAAGCCGGCCGCGCGGGCGAGCTGCGGCGAACCCGGGAAACGAGGTGGCGACGTTGGCGACGTCCAGGATCTCGATCGGCGCCGCGGCGCGCAGAGCTCGGCGATCGCGAAGGCCATGGCGATGCGGTGATCGCCGTGGCTGTCGACGGGCCGCCGCCCGATCGAGCCGCCCTCGGATCGCGCAGCCCAGTCCGCGAGCAGCAGCTCGTGCTCACGCCGAGCGTCGCCGAGCCCGTCGGCCATCGACCGCGAGCCGATCGCTCTCCTTGACGCGCAGTTCCGCGGCGCCCGTGCACCACGCGTCTCGCCCTCGGCACAGGCCGCGGCGACGAAGAACACCGGAAACTCATCGATCGCGAGCGGCACCAGCCGCTCGGGCACGCGCGATGCCGCGCAGACTGGCTGCGGCCGGATCTCGATGTCCGCGACCGGCTCCGCGCCCGGTGCGGCGCTGACCGTGCGCGCGTGCACGCGGATGTCCGCGCCCATCAGCGCGCAGCATGTCGAGCAGGCCGGTGCGCGTCGGGTTGACGCCCGACGTTGCGCGAGCGTGAGGCTCGCGACGCCGCCGAGGCAGCCGGCCACGATGAAGAACGCCGCCGAGGAGAAATCCCCCGGCACCTCGACGGCGGTCCCGGCGCAGCGCGCTGCCCGACGCGCGAGCGCAAGGGTCGCGGCGCCGTCGCGCTCGAGCGCCACGCCGAAGGCGCGCCAGCATGCGCTCGGTGTGATCGCGCGTGGGCGCGGGCTCGGTGACCGCGCGTGTCGCCGTCGGCATACAGCCCGGCGAGCAGCACCGCGGACTTCACCTGCGCACTCGCGACCGGCATGCTCGTAGTGGATGCCGCGCAGGCGCGCGCGCGCCGCGGATCCGCACCGGCGGCCGCCCGTCGCTGGGTGTCGATCCGCGCGCCCATCTGCGCGAGCGGCTCCGCCACGCGCTCCATCGGCCGGCGCATCAGCGACGCGTCGCCGACGAGCGTCGAGTCGAAGTCTGCGCCGCCAGCAGTCCCATGAACAGCCGCATCGCGGTGCCGGCGTTGCCCATGTCGAGCGGGCGCGGCGGCGGCGCGCAAGCCGTCGCAGTGCCGACGCCGTGCACGACGACCTCGGTGTCCGGCCGGCCGCTCGATGCGCACACCGAGCGCGCGCCAGCGCGCGCGAGCGTCGCGAGGCAATCCTCGCCGGCGAGGAAGCCCTTGATGTGGGTCGTCGCCCGTCGGCGATCGCGCCGAGCATGAGCGCGCGGTGCGAGATCGACTTGTCGCCGGGGACGGTATGCGTCCCCGACATGGTGCCGCCCGGCAGCACGCGGTAGCGCGCAGCCGCGCTCGCCGGCGCGTCCGCGCTCACAGCACCGCCCGCGGGTAGGAGCCGAGCACGCGGAACAGCGACGCGCGGCGCTTGAGCGCGGCGAGCGCCTGTGCCAGCGGCGACGCTCTGCGCATGACCCTCGAGGTCGATGAAGAACACGTAGTCCCACTTGCGCCGGTGCGACGGCCGCGACTCGATGCGGGTCATGCTGACCTTGTGCCGGGCGAGCGGCTCGAGCAGCCGGAACAGCGCACCGGGCGCGTCGGTGTGCGCCGACCGATACCAGCAGCGTGGTCTTGTCGGCGCCGCTCGGGGTGAAGAGCTTGCGGCCCATCACCAGGAAGCGCGTGGTGTTGTCGGCGCGGTCCTCGATCTCGGCCACGAGCACGTCTGAGGCCGTAGACCTCCGCGGCGGTCGCGCCGGCGATCGCCGCCGTGCCCTCCTCGTCGCGCGCGCGCCGCGCGCCCTCGGCGTTGCTCGATACCGGCACCCGCTCGACGCCCGGCAGGTACTCCTCGAGCCACGCGCGGCACTGCGCGAGCGACTGCGGATGCGCAGCAGACGCGCTCGATGTCGCCGAGCGTCGCTCATGCTGCCCATCAGGTGGTGATGGATGCGCAGCTCGACCTCGCCGCAGATCTTCAGCGGCGAAGTCAGGAACATGTCGAGCGTGTTGATTGACCGTGCCCTCGGTCGAGTTCTCGATCGGCACCACGCCGAAGTCGGCGCTCGCCGACTTCGACCTCGTGGAACACCTCGTCGATCGAGGTCAGCGGCAGCGCCCGCACCGAGTGCCCGAAATGCTTGAGCACCGCCGTCTGGGTGAAGGTGCCCTCGGGGCCCAGGAACGCCACCTTGAGCGGCTCCTGCTGCGCGAGGCACGCCGACATGATCTCGCGGAACAGCCGCAGCGATCTCCTCGTCCGCGCAGCGGGCCCGTGGTTGCGCTCGCGCGCGGCGCGCAGCACCTGCGCCTCGCGCTCGGGACGGTAGAAGTCGACGGTGCGCCCGGTAGCGCCGCTCTTGGAGATGCCGACCTGCTGCGCAAGCCGCGCCCGCTCGTTGATGAGGCGCTGGATCTCGACGTCGACGGCGTCGATCCGGCCACGCACCTGCTCGAGATCCGGGCGCGGTGCGTCGACCGGTGGCTGCGGCGGCCGCCTTGCGGCGGCGCCTGCCGGAGCGTGCGCGGGGTCGGCGCCTTCATGCGCTCACAGGATGCGCGCCGAGAGCACGCCCTCGATGCCGGCGAGCTCGCGCGAGCAACTCCCGGCCGAGGGCGCCGTCGGCATCGATCAGGGTGTAGGCGTACTCGCCGCGCGACTTGTTGAGCAGGTCGGCGATGTTGATGCGTGCATCGCAAGGCAGGTCGATATCTGGCCCACCATGTTCGGTACGTTGCGCGTTGGCGATCGCGAGCCGCGTCGTGCTCGGCAGCCGCGGCAGCACCGCCTCGGGGAAGTTGACGCTGTTGCGGACGTTGCCGTTCTCGAGGAACTCGCGCAACTGTGTCGGCGGCCATGACCGCGCAGTTCTCCTCCGCCTCGCCGGTCGAGGCACCGAGGTGCGGCAGCGTCACGACCCCTGGGTGGCCCTTGAGCGCGTTGTTCGGGAAGTCGCAGACGTAGGCGCGCAGCTGCCCGGCGGCGAGCGCGGCGATCACCGCCGCATCGTCCACGATCTCGGCGCGCGCGAAGTTGAGCAGGATCGCGCCCGGGCTTGAGGAGCGCGAGCCGCGCGTCGTTGACCAGGTGGCTGGTGGCGTCATTGAGCGGCACGTGCACCGTGATGACGTCGGCGCGTGCGAACAGGTCGTCGAGCGACAGCGCCTGCTCGACGCTCGCACGACAGCTGCCAGGCGCGCTGCACGGTGATCTGCGGGATCGTAGCCGAGCACCTTCATGCCGAGCGCGAGCGCCGAGTTCGCCACCTCGACGCCGATCGCGCCGAGGCCGACGACGCCGAGCGTGCGCCCGGGCAGCTCGAAGCCCGACGAATTTCTTCTTGCCCTTCTCCACTTCCCGCTCGATCGCCGCGATCGTCGCCCGGCGAGATCGCGGGCGAAGAGCCAGGCCTGGACCAGATGTTGCGTGCCGCCAGCAGCAGGCCCGCCAGCACCAGCTCCTTGACGGCGTTGGCGTTGGCGCCCGGCGTGTTGAACACCGGCACGCCGCGCCGGCTGAGCGCCGTCGACCGGGATGTTGTTGCTGCCGGCTCCGGCGCGGCCCACGGCGCAGCACGCTCGCCGGGATCGCCGCGGCCTCGTGCATGTCGGCCGAGCGCACCAGGATCGCGTCCGGATCGGCCGACTTCGGAGGCCGACCTCGTAGCGCTCGCGCGGCAGCCGCTCGAGCCCGCGCGGGCTGATGTTGTTGAGCGTGAGGATGCGGAAGGTCATGGCGCGCTGCCAGGTCAGCCCTTACGGCGCTCGAAGTCCCGCATGAAGGCGACCAGCGCGTCCACTCCCTCAGTCGGCATCGCGTTGTAGAGGCTGGCGCGCATGCCGCCGACCGAGCGGTGGCCCTCGAGGTTGATGAGCCCGAGCAGCTGCGCGCCTCGGCGAGCGAAGGCGCTCGTCGAGATCCGCATCGCGCAGCGTGAACGGCACGTTCATCCACGAGCGGCACTCACGCGCCACCGGGTTGCGGTAGAAGCCGGACCCATCGATGGCGGCGTAGAGCCGCCCGGCCTTGGCGCGATTGCGCTCGCCCATGGCGGCGAGCCCGCCCTGCGCGCTTCAGCCACTTGAACACGAGCCCGGCGACAGTACCAGGAGAAGGTCGGCGGCGTGTTGAGCATCGAGCCGTCGGCGGCCATGTGCCGGTAGCTCCAGACCGCCGGGATGTCCGTGCGGGCGCGCCCGAGCAGATCCTCGCGCACGATCACGACCACCAGGCCCGAGGGGCCGATGTTCTTCTGCGCGCCCGCGTAGATCACGCCGAACTGTGCTGACGTCGATCGGGCGCGACAGGATGGTCGAGGACATGTCGGCCACCAGCGGCACCGCCGCCGGTCGCGGGCACGTAGGGGAACTCGACGCCGCCGATGGTCTCGTTCGGGCAGTAGTGCAGGTAGGCCGCGCCGGGGGTGAGCTTCCAGCGGCCTCGGCGCGCGGAACCGTGGTGTAGCTCGAGCCGGCCTCGTCCGCCGCCACGTTGACCTTGCGCGACCAGACGCTGCGCCTCGTCGATCGCCTTCTTCGACCAGTGGCCGGTGATCACGTAGTCGACGGTCGCCTCCGGCGCGGCGAGGTTCAGCGGGATCGACGGAGAACTGTGCGGTCGCCCCGCCCTGCAGGAACAGCACCTCGTAGTTCGCCGGGATCGCGAGCAGCTCGCGCAGGTCGCTCTCGGCCTCGCGCGCCATGGCGAGGAAGGCCTTGCCGCGGTGGCTGACCTCCATCACCGAAACGCCGAGGCCGCTGCCAGTCGGTGCAGCTCGTCGCGGGCCTGCTCGAGCACCTCGAGCGGCAGCGTGGCCGGCCCCGCAGCGAAGTTGATATACGCGCACGGTGCTTCAGGTCTGCGGGCCGCTCGGCTCCGGATCGGCGGCCGCGCCGGCGGCGCCGGCTGCGAGCTCCCCGGCGGCCGCGGCGTCCTCATCGCCCGCCTCGAGGCTCTCGATGCGCTCGATGCCGACCAGCCGTTCGCCCTCGCCGAGACGGATCAGCCGCACGCCCTGGGTATTGCGGCCCTGCACCGAGATCTCGTCCACCGGCGTGCGCACCAGGGTGCCGGTCGAGCTGATCAGCATGATCTCCTGCCCCGGCAGCACCTGCAGCGCCGCCACCGTGTCGCCGTTGCGCTCCGCGGTCTGCAGCGCGATCACGCCCTGGCCGCCGCGGCCGTGGGCGGGAAAATCCTCGAGCGGCGTGCGCTTGCCGTAGCCGTTCGGTCGAGGCCGTGAGCACCTCGCCCTCGCCCACCACGATGAGCGCGATCACTTCCTGTCCGGCGCCAAGGCGGATGCCGCGCACGCCGGCGGCCTCGCGCCCCATGGGGCGCACCTCCTCCTCGCGGAAGCGGATCGCCTTGCCGCCGCTGGATGCACAGCATGATCTCGCGCTTGCCGTCGGTGATCGCAACGCCCACCAGCTGATCGTCGTCGGCGAGATCGACCGCGATGATGCCGGTCGAGCGCGGGCGCGAGAACGCCGCCAGCGGCGTCTTCTTCACGGTGCCGGCGCGCGTGGCCATGAACACGAAGTGCTGCTCGTCGTAGAGCTTCACGGGCAGCACGGCGTTGATCTTCTCGCCCTCGCTCAGCGGCAGCAGGTTCACGATCGGCTTGCCGCGCGCGCCGCGTCCGGCCTGCGGCAGCTCGTAGACCTTGCAGCCAGTACACCTTGCCGCGGTTCGAGAAGCACAGCAGCGTGTCGTGGGTGTGGGCGACGAACAGCTTCTCGATGAAGTCCTCGTCCTTGACCGCGGTCGCCGGTCTTGCCGCGCCCGCCGCGCCGCTGCGCCTGGTAGTCGGTGACCGGCTGCGCACTTGGCGTAGCCGGCGTGCGAGAGCGTCACCACCACGTCCTGCGGCTCGATCAGGTCCTCGGTGGTGAGGTTCAGGTGATCGCGGCTGATTTCGGTGCGGCGCGCGTCGCCGTAGCTGTCGCGGATCTCGACCAGCTCGCCGCGCACCACCTCCGTGAGGCGCTCCGGGCGCGCCAGGATGTCCGACAGGTCGCGGATGCTGCACGAGCAGCTCGCGGTATTCGCTCGATGATCTTGTCCTGCTCGAGGCCGGTGAGGCGGTGCAGGCGCATGTCGAGGATCGCCTGGGCCTGCGCCTCGGAGAGGCGATAGCCGCCGGCGTTCAAGCCGAAGTCCGCGGCCAGCCCGTCGGGCCGCGTCGACGATCGCGCCGGCGCGCTCCAGCAGCTCCGGTCACCAGCGCCCGGCGGCCAGCTCCGCGCCATCAGCGCCGCGCGCGCCTCGGCCGGCGCGGGCGCGGCCTTGATCAGCGCGATCACCTCGTCGATGTTGGCGAGCGCGACCGCGAGGCCCTCGAGGATGTGGGCGCGCTCGCGCGCCTTGCGCAGGTCGAAGATGGTGCGGCGGGTGACGACCTCGCGGCGATGGCGGAGGAAGGCCTCCAGCATCTCCTTCAGCGACATGCAGCTTGCGGCTGCCCGTCCTGCAGCGCCACCATGTTGATGCCGAACACCGTCTCCATCGGCGTCTGCGCGTAGAGGTTGTTGAGCACGATCTCGGCCACCTCGCCGCGCTTCAGCTCGATGACGATGCGCATGCCGTCCTTGTCGGACTCGTCGCGCAGGCCGTCGGAGGCGATGCCGTCGATCTGCTTCTCGCGCACCAGCTCGGCGATGCGCTCGATGCAGGCGCGCCTTGTTCACCTGGTAGGGCAGCTCGGTGACGACGATCGCCTGGCGTCGCCGCGTCGTCGATCTCCTCGATGCTCGGCCCGCGCGCGCATCGACAGCCGGCCGCGCCCGGTCGTGTAGGCGGTGGCGATCTCCTGCGGCGCCGTTGATGATGCCGGCGGTCGGGAAGTCCGGACCCGGCATGTGCTGCATCAGCGCGGCGAGCGGCAGCGCCGGGTCATCGAGCAGCGCCAGGCAGGCGTTGATCGATCTCGGTGAGGTTGTGCGGCGGGATGTTGGTGGCCATGCCGACCGCGATGCCGGACGGAGCCGTTGACCAGCAGGTTCGGGACGCGCGTCGGCAGCACCGACGGCTCGGGCTCGGACTCGTCGTAGTTCGGGACGAAGTCGACCGTCTCCTTGTCGATGTCGGCCAGCAGCTCGTGCGGCGATGCGCGACATGCGCACTTCGGTGTAGCGCATGGCCGCCGGCGCATCGCCGTCGACCGAGCCGAAGTTGCCCTGGCCGTCGACCAGCAGGTAGCGCATCGAGAACGGCTGCGCCATGCGCACGATGGTGTCGTACACCGCGGTATCGCCGTGCGGGTGGTACTTGCCGATCACGTCGCCGACCACGCGGGCGGACTTCTTGTAGGCCTTGTTGTAGTCGTTGCCGAGCTCGCGCATGGCGTACAGCACGCGCCGGTGCACGGGCTTCAGGCCGTCGCGCACGTCGGGCAGCGCGCGCCCGACGATCACGCTCATGGCGTAGTCGAGGTAGGACTGCCGCATCTCGTCTTCGAGATTGACCGGCAGGATTTCGCGGGCGATTTCAGTCATTCAGTGTCGGGTAGGAGCCCGTTGGGGGGCGTGAAACAAAGCCGAAATTTTAGCACGACCGACCCTTTTTCAGGGTGCACACCGGGTGTCGCGCGCCGATATACTCCCCCCGGCCCCTCATCGCCCTTGCCATGCAGAACGCGCACGCCTCCCCCGCCCCCAACGCCGATCCCGCCGAGCTCGGCAAGTTCGACGCCGTCGCCGCGCGCTTCTGGGACAGCCATGGGGAATTCCGCCCGCTGCATCTCCTGAACCCCGTGCGCGCGCAGTACATCGGCGCGCGCACCCCGCTTTCCGGCGCGCGCGTGCTCGACGTCGGCTGCGGTGGCGGGCTGCTCGCCGAGGCGCTCACCAGCGCGGGCGCGCGCCTCACCGCCATCGACCTCGCGCCCGGCATGATCGAGGTCGCGCGGCTCCATGCCGCGCAGTCCCGGCTCGCCATCGACTACCGCCTGTGCGACGCCCAGCAGCTCGCGCACGATGCCCCGGGCACGTTCGACGTGGTCACGTGCATGGAGATGCTCGAGCACGTGCCGGACCCCGCCGCCATGGTGGCGACGCTCGCGGCGCTGGTGCGTCCCGGGGGCGCCGTCTTCGTCTCGACGCTGAACCGCAGCTTGCGGGCCTTCCTCGCGGCGATCGTCGCCGGGGAATACCTGTTGCGGCTCCTGCCGCGCGGCACCCATGAATACGAGCGCCTCATCCGCCCGGCGGAGCTCGCACGCTGGGGGCGCGCGGCGGGTCTCTCGCTCACACAGCTCACGGGGCTCGAGCTCAATCCCTTCACGGGCCGCGCGGCCCTGAGCGCCGACGTCGCGGTCAACTACCTGGCGCATTTCACGCGCGCGGACGGCGCGGGATGATGCTCGCGCTCGCCGCGGCCGCCGCCGGACTGCTCGCCGGGGCGGCCCTCGGCGCGCTTGTGACCCACATCCGCGCGGCTCGGCGGCTCGAGGCGCTCTCCGTCGAGCTGAGCGCGGCGCGGGTGCGGCTCGAGGCGAGCGCGCTGGATGAGGCCGGCCGGGCGGCGCTCCTCGAGCGGTCCGAGACGCGGCTGCGCGGCGCGTTCGATGCCATGGCGCGCGAAGCACTGCGCGCCAACAACGATCTGTTCCTGCAGCTGGCGCGCGAGACGTTCGGGCGCGGGCAGACCGAGGCAGAGGGCGCGCTCAAGGAGCGGGAAGCGGCGATCGCACAGCTGGTGCTGCCGCTGCGTGCCTCGCTCGAGCGCACCGAGGCGCAGGTGCAGGCCCTCGAGCACGAGCGGCGCGAGGCGTTCGCCGCGCTCCGCACCCAGATCGAAGCGTTGAGCGGCGGGCAGGCGCAGCTCTCGCGCGAGACGCGCAACCTCGTGACCGCGTTGCGCCGCCCGGAGGTGCGGGGCCGCTGGGGCGAGCTGACGCTGCGCCGCCTGGTGGAGCTCGCCGGGCTCACCGAGCACTGCGACTTCACCGAGCAGCTGCGCGTCACGACGCAGGATGGCGCGCTGCGCCCGGATCTCGTGGTCCACATGCCCGACGCGCGCGATC
This sequence comes from uncultured Gammaproteobacteria bacterium, assembly GCA_963802645.1. GTDB lineage: Bacteria > Pseudomonadota > Gammaproteobacteria > Steroidobacterales > Steroidobacteraceae > 13-2-20CM-66-19. The sequence goes on from CAWDJK010000004.1 coordinate 1,071,561, forward strand.
TGGTGATCGACGCCAAGGCGCCGCTCGATGCCTATCTGGCCGCGCTCGAGGCGACGACTGATGAGGAGCGCGCGCTCGCGCTCAAGCGCCACGCGCAGCAGGTCGAAGCGCGGGTGCGGGAGCTCGCCTCCAAAAGCTACTGGAGCCAGTTCGAGCGCAGCCCCGAGTTCGCGGTGTTGTTCCTGCCGGGGGACCAGTTCCTGTCCGCGGCGCTGGCCGAGCGGCCGGAACTGCTCGAGAACGCTCTCACCCAGAGCGTCGTCATCACCACGCCCTCGACGCTGATCGCGCTCCTGAAGACCGTGGCTTACGGCTGGCGGCAGTCGGAAGTCGCGCACAACGCGGCGCTCATCCGCGACCTCGGACAGGAGCTCTACCGGCGGCTCTCGACCTTCGACGGCCATCTCGCCCGCATGGGACAGCGCCTCAATTCGGCGGTGGAGGCCTACAACGCCGCGGTCGGCTCGCTCGAACGGCAGGTGCTGCCGCAGGCGCGCCGCTTCACCGAGCTCGGCGTGACCGCGGATGCGCCTTTAGCGGTGCTCGAGCAGGTCACCCAGATCACCCGGGGCCACGCGGCGCCCGCGCTGGCCGACCCGCCGGCCGGGACCGAATGAGCGCGGCGCCGCCGCAGCGGTCCGCGACGCGCACCCTCGCCTGGCTCTACTCCCCGCCGCCGCAGCGAGCGCTGCTCGGCGCGCTCTTTGCCCTCGAGGAGGAGATCGGTGCGAGCCTGAAGTCCGGGCTCGACCACGAAGTCGCGCATGCACGGCTCGCCTGGTGGCGCGAGGAGTGCGCGCGCTGCGCGGGCGGGCAGCCGGCGCACCCCCTGACCCGCTCGCTCCTCGAGTGTTTTGCGGGGCGCGATCCGGCACCGCTCGCCGGGATCGGCGGGCTCATCGACACGGCGGCGTGGGACCTGGCTGCGGCCACCTTCGAGACGCGGCGGGAGCTCGATGCCTACTGCGCGCGCTGGGCGGATGCGATGATCGTGCCGCTGGCCGCATGCGGCGCGCCGCGGCTCGAACGCGCCGCCGCCCGCGCACTCGGTGCGCTACTCCGCGAAGCGCAGCTACTCGCGGAGCTCCCGCGCGATGCGCACGCCGGGAGGCTGCGCCTGCCGCTCGAGGAGCTCGCCGCGGCCGCCGTGGAGAGCGCAGCGCTCGCGCGGCCGCCGTGGCCGGCGGGCCTCGTGGCTCTGCTGCGCGCGCGGCATGCGCAGCTGCGCGGGCGGCTCGCCGGTGCCGTCGCGGCGCTCACGCCCGAGGGGCAGCCGCCGTTGCCGGGTCTCATGGTATGGGTGGCGCTCGCGCACCACAGCTCGCGCCGCGCCGAGCGGCGCTTGCCGCGCGTGCTCCCGGGAGGCGACGATTCCGGATTGCTGGACGGCTACCGCGCGTGGCGCGCGGCCCGGCTCGCCGGCGCAGGACGATTCAAGCCATGACCGACACCTTCGAACCACGCACCCATCAGGCGAGTGCCGGCGAGCTCGCCGGGCGCGTCATCGCCGTCACCGGCGCGGGCTCCGGTCTCGGGCGCGCGGTAGCGCTCGCCTGCGCGCGCTACGGCGCCACCGTGGCACTCATCGGCCGCGATGAAAAGAAACTCGAGGCGGTGCACGCCGAAATCGCCGCCGCCGGCGGACCAGAAGCGGCGATCGGCGTGCTCGACCTTGAACGCGCGCTCGCCGCCGACTACGACCAGCTCGCGGACGCGCTCAGCGAGCGCTACGGGCGCCTCGACGGACTCCTGCACAACGCCGGGCTCCTCGGCACGCTCGCGCCCATCGAGCACTACGACGTACCGACCTGGTGCCGGGTGCTGCACGTGAACCTGACCGCGGCGTTCGCACTGACCCAGGTGCTGCTGCCGGCGCTGAAGAAGTCCGCCGACGCCTCGGTGCTCTACACCGCGAGCAGCGTCGGCCGGCGCGGCCGCGCCTACTGGGGCGCCTACGCGGTCGCCAAGTTCGGCCTCGAGGGTCTCTCGCAGGTGCTGGCGGATGAGCTCGAGGGCACGAGCGCGATCCGCGTGAATACCCTGAATCCGGGCCGCGCGCGCACCGCCATGCGCCGCCAGGCCTACCCGGCCGAGGACCTCGGGACCGTGCCGCTGCCGGAGTCGCTCACCGGCCCTTACATCGCGCTCCTCGGTCCTGCGAGCCGCGGCGTCACCGGTCGCGCGTTCGACGCTCAGGCACCGGCGGCCGCGGGTGCTTCGGAGAGCGCGCGCAGCTCTTCGGGCTCGAGCTCGCGCGAGTGACCACGCACGAGCACGCGGCCGAGGACCACCGGGCCTAACTGCGTGCGCAGCACGCGGCTGACGAGGGCTCCCTGGCGCTCGAGCAGCTGACGCACTTCCTTGCCGCTCGCCCCGCGCGCCGCGAGCGTGTACCAGCGGTTGGCGCCCTCCCCGCCCGCCGGCTCGAGCCGCTGCACCTCGAGTATCGCTCCGCTGTCGAGCTCGCCGCGCAGCACCCCCTGCGTCTGCGTCTCGTCGAGCTCGCCGCGCACCCGCACGCCGAACTCGCTCACCAGGATATGTACGCGGCGCTGCAACCGCAGCGCCAGCTCGCCGTCGGAGGTGACGAGCTCGAGGCCGCCGTCGACCCGCGGCATGGGGCTCACGGCGATGAAACGCCGACCTGCGCGCCGCGGCAGCCGCGCGATGGCGGCCGCGAGCGTCGCGCCGGGCGAACGATGACAGAGGAACACGTGCCCGCCGCTCGGCGCGTTGCGTGCGTGCACCAGCCGTCCGTCGAGGCGCAACTGATCGGCGGTGGTGGCGCGCATGCCGAGCGTCGCCGTCACGCCGTTCACGGTGAGCCGCCCGGCACGGATCCAGTCCTCCGCCTCGCGACGCGAGCCGAGCCCGGCGCGCGCGAGCAGCTTCTGCAGCCGCTCGGGGGCATCGGGCGCGGCGGCTCGGCCGCGCGCGCGCCGCGGCGCGGAGCCGCGCCGCATCAGCCGTCCAGGTCGCGCGGGCCGGCCACCAGCTCGTGCGAGCCCTCGCCCCCGGCGGACAGCTCGTCGTCCTCGGCGGCGTCATCGGCGTCGGCGGCGTCGCCTGCGCCGCTCGCGAGCGCCTCCGCGGCGGGTGCCTCCTCGCCCGAGAGCGCCAGCTGCAGGTTGATGTCGCCCAGGGCCTTGAGCTCGGCGAGCGGCGGCAGCTCGTCGAGGCTGCGCAGGCCGAAGTAGTCGAGGAACTCGCGTGTCGTGCCGAGCAGCTCGGGGTGTCCCGGCACATCGCGGTGGCCGACGACGCGGATCCAGTTGCGCTCGAGCAGCGTGCGGATGATGTTGGGATTGACGGCGACGCCGCGCACCTCCTCGATCTCGGCGCGCGTGATCGGCTGGCGGTAGGCGATCAGCGCGAGCGTCTCGAGCAGCGCGCGCGAGTAACGCGCCGGGCGCTCGGGCCACAGCCGCGAGATCTCGGCCGCCAGCTCGCGGCGCACCTGGATGCGACAGCCGCTCGCGGTGTCGCTTGAGCTCGATGCCGCGGCCGGCGTACTGCGCCTCGAGCGCGGCGAGCGCCGCCTGCAGCTCATGCGTGTCGGGGCGCACGTTCTCCTCGAACAGCCGCGCCAGCTCGGCCAGCGGCAGCGGCTGGCCGGCGGCCAGCAGCGCCGCCTCGACGACGTTGCGGATGTCAGGCTCTTCGGCTCATGCCGGGATCGGCTCGTCCGGTCATGCGCACCAGGTGGAGTGTTGCGCCGCTGCGCGCGCGCGCGCACGTGCAGCGGTGCATAGGCCTCCGCCTGCACGATGTCGATCAGTCCCTCGCGCATCAGCTCGAGGATCGCCACGAAGGTGACCGTCACGCCCATGCGGCCCTCCTCGGGGCGGAACAGGCGCGTGAACTCGACGAAGCCCGCGCTCTCGCAGCGCGGCCAGGATGTCGCTCATGCGCTCGCGCACCGACAGCCGCTCGCGCTGCGACGTGATGGTGCGCGAACATCTCGGCGCGCGCCACCACCTCCTTGAACGCCACCAGCATCTCCTGCAGCGTCACCTGCGGCAGCGCTGCGCACCACGCGCCGCTCGCGAGCTCCGCGGTGGCCTGCCACACGTCGCGCTCGAGGCGCGGCGAGCGTATCGATGTCCTGCGCGGCGCGCTTGAAGCGCTCGTATTCCTGCAGCCGGCGCACCAGCTCGGCGCGCGGATCGGCGTCCTCGTCCTGCGCGCCGCGCGGGCGCGGCAGCAGCATGCGCGACTTGATCTCGGCCAGCGTCGCGGCCATCACCAGGTACTCGCCGGCGAGCTCGAGCTGCAGGTCCTGCATCAGCTCGATGTACTGCATGTACTGCCGGGTGATCTCGGCGATCGGGATGTCGAGGATGTCGAGGTTCTGGCGGCGGATCAGGTACAGCAGCAGGTCGAGCGGGCCCTCGAAGGCCTCGAGGAACACCTCCAGCGCCTGCGGCGGGATGTACAGGTCGCGCGGCAGCTCGGCGTGACGGCTCGCCGTTGACCATCGCGAACGGCATCTCCACCTGCTCAGGCTGGCTCGCCGGGGCGACAGGCGGCGCGGGCGTATTGGAGACTACGACGGTCAGGTTCGGTTTCACGGCAAGCCCCGCAAGCGGCTCAGTCGGGACGCAGATGCATGGTGCGCCGGACCTCGTCCAGCGTCTCGCGCGCCGCGGCGCGCGCCTTCTCGGCTCCCTCGCCGACGATATTGCGCACCGTCTCGGGATTGTCCTCGAATTCCTGCGCCCGCCGGCGCATGCCGTTGATCTCCTCGACGCACCTTGTCGATCAGCGGCTTCTTGCACTCGAGGCAGCCGATGCCGGCGCTGCGGCAGCCCGCGCTCGCCCACTGCGCGTCGCCTCGTCGGAATAGATCTGGTGCAGGTCCCACACCGGGCACTTGTCCGGATCGCCCGGGATCGGTGCGCCGCACGCGCGCCGGGTCGGTCTGCATGGCGCGCAGCTTCTTCACGACCTCGTCCGGATCCTCGCGCAGGCCGATGGTGTTGCCGTAGGACTTGGACATCTTGCGGCCGTCGAGCCCCGGCACCTTCGGCGTGGCGGTCAGCAGCACCTCCGGCTCGGGCAGGATGGTGACCGCCCGCGCCTTCGCAGGTAGCCGAGCAGGCGCTCGCGGTCGGCCACGGTGATGCGGTTGTTGCTCTGCACCAGCGCCTGCGCGCGCTCGCAGCGCCTCGGCGTCGCCGCTCTCCTGGAACTTGCGACGCAGCTGGCGGTAGTTGCCGGAGTTGCGGCCACCGAGGCTCTTGACGGCCGCTTCCGCCTTGGTCTCGAAGTCCGGCTCGCGGCCGTACAGATGATTGAAGCGCCGCGCGATCTCGCGCGTGATCTCCACGTGCGCCACCTGGTCCTCGCCCACCGGCACGTAGGCGGCGCGGTAGAGCAGGATGTCGGCGCTCTGCAGCAGCGGGTAGCCGAGGAAGCCGTAGGTGGCGAGGTCCTTTTCCTTCAGCTGTTCCTGCTGGTCCTTGTAGGTCGGCACGCGCTCGAGCCAGCCGAGCGGCGTGATCATCGACAGCAGCAGGTGCAGCTCGGCGTGCTCGGGCACGTGCGACTGGATGAAGAGCGTCGCGACGCCGGGATTCAGGCCCGCCGCCAGCCAGTCGATCACCATCTCGCGCACGTGCTCCTGCAGCTGCGCGGTGTCGTCGTAGCCGGTGGTGAGCACGTGCCAGTCGGCGACGAAGAAGAAGCACTCGTACTGGTACTGCAGCTCGACCCAGTTGCGCAGCGCGCCGTGGTAGTTGCCGAGGTGCAGCCGGCCGGTGGGCCGCATGCCGGACAGGACGCGCCGGGCGGGTGCGGGCGAGCTCACGTGCCTCCCCGCAACGGGGCTGCGGGCGCGGTGACGATGGGGCCTTGGCTCACGCGTGAATTATAGCGCACGCCCGGTGATCGGGCCGAGCGCGCCCTTGCCCGTGCGCACGATCACCGGCGGCGACACCGCCAGATCCACCACCGTGGTCGGCTCGATGCCGCAGTGGCCGCCGTCGAGGATGGCGTCGATCTGATGTTCGAGCCGCTGCTCGGATCTCGTGCGCCCTCGGTCAGCGGCTCGGGATCCGCCGGCAGCAGCAGCGTCGAGCTCATGAGCGGCTCGCCGAGCTCGGCGAGCAGCAGCTGCGGCACCGGGTGGTCGGGAATGCGGATGCCGATGGTTCGTCGCCGCTCGTGCTGCAGCCGCCGCGGCGTCTCGCGCGTGGCGCGGCAGCAGGAAGGTGAAGGGGCCGGGGAGTGCAGGCCTTGAGCAGGCGGAACTGCCAGGTCTCGATGCGCGCGTAGCGCGCGATCTCGGCGAGGTCGCGGCACACCAGCGTGAAGTGATGGTGGCGGTCGGCCTGACGCATGCGCCGCATGCGCTCGAGCGGCGTCCTTGTCGCCGATGTGGCAGCCGAAGCGCGTAGCAGGAATCGGTCGGGTAGGCGATGAGGCCGCCGCCGCGGACCACTTCGGCCGCGCGGCGGATGAGGCGCGGCTGCGGATTCACAGGGTGCAGTTGGAGGAGCTCGGCCATCCATGACAATATACGCGGCCGTTTGGTCCGTACACTCCACCCCGCGCCGCACCCTCTTCTCTTCATGCAGGCTCTCATCGAGTTCGCGCCGCTCGTGGCGTTCTTCGCGGCCTACGTGGCGGGCGGGCTGTACGTCGCCACCGCGGTGCTGATGGCCGCCATGGTGGCGCTGGTCGCGGTCGACTGGCTGCGCTCGCGGCGCATCCCGCCGCTGCACTCGCTGTCGGCGGTGCTGGTGCTGCTCTTCGGTGGCGCGACGCTCGCGCTGCGCAACCCGCTCTTCATCCAGTGGAAGCCGACGGTGTTCTTCTGGCTGGTGAGCCTCGCGTTCCTCGGCAGCGGCTGGATTGGCGAGCGCACCCTCACCGAGCGGCTGCTCGGACCGACCCTCGCCGAGGGCTTCGGTACGCGCCTCACGATCGGGCCCGCGCTGTGGCGCCGCCTGAACCTGCTGTGGGTGGCGTTCTACGCGCTGCTCGGCGCGCTCAACGTCGTGGTGCTCGAGCGCCTGAGCGAGCGCGCCTGGGCGGCCCTGAAGCTGGTCGACGTCGTGCTGATGCTGATCTTCGTCGGCGCTCAGATCGCGTGGCTGGCGACGCGCGCGAACGGCACCGGACCGTCGGCGGTCGGGGGCGGCGATGGACGCAGCGAGTGAGCCGGTGATGGCCGCGATGCGCGCAGCGCTCGAGCGCGCCTTCGCACCGCGCACGCTCGAGATCGCCGACGACGGCGCACGCCACGCCGGGCACGCGGCCGCCGGCCGCGGCCACTACCGCCTGCTGCTGGTGGCGGAGGCGTTCCGCGGACGCACGCGGCTCGAACGCCACCGCATGGTGTACGCAGCTCTCGCGCCGCTGCTCGAGAGCTCGGTGCACGCGCTCAACATCAGCGCGCGCACCCCTGACGAGAACGACTGACTCCTCCACAACCGGGACACCCGTATGACCACGAACCTCTCGCGAACTCTCCTCCTGCCGGCGGCCCTCGCCCTGGCGCTCGCCGCCTGCCAACCCAAGGCAAGCGCGCCGGCCGCCGCCACCGACACCTCCTCCGCGGTGGCCACCGTCAATGGCCAGCCGATTTCGCGCGACTTCTACGAGTACTACGTAAAGAGCCTGAGCGGCAAGACCTCAGCCGAGCTCACGCCGGATATCCGCGGCAAGCTCCTCGACAACATGGTGCACGGCGAGGTAGTCGCGCAGGAAGCGACCAAGCAGGGCCTCGACAAGAGCGGTGACACGCCCTACATCCTCGAGTTGTCGCGCCTGCAGCTGCTCGGGCAGGCGCTCGGCGAGCACTATCTCAAGGACAAGAAGCCGACCGATGCCGAGGTGCACGCCGAGTACGAGGCGTACGTCGCCGCCGCGCCCAAGATGGAATACCACGCACGTCACATCCTGGTGGCCACCGAGCCCTTTGCCGAGAAGCTGATACAGCGCCTCGAGAAGGGCGAGAAGTTCGAGGACCTCGCCAAGGCCGAATCCATGGATCCCTCCAAGTCCAACGGCGGAGATCTGAGCTGGATCCGCCCCGAGCAGGTACCGCCGGAGTTCATGAAGGCCGTCGCGGCGCTCAAGCCCGGCGAGTACTCCAAGACCCCGGTGCAGACGCCCTTCGGCTGGCACATCGTGCAGCTGGTCGAGACGCGGCCGCTTGCGCCCCAGTCCTTCGAGGACCGCAAGCAGCGCATCGCGCAGGAGCTCGAGAGAAAGAAGTTCAAGGACTACGTGGACGATCTGATGCGCACGGCCAAGATCACCCGCACGCTCGACCAGGGTGCTGCCGGCTCAGCTGCTCCGGCCGCAGCCGCCGCGCCGGCCGCCCCGGCCACGCCGCCGAAGAACTGAAGGCGCCTCTTCAGCGTTCGAGGAGCGCGCGCAGCTGCTCCTCATCGAGCACCGGGACTCCAAGCTCGCGCGCCCGCGCGAGCTTGGAGCCCGCCTCGCTTCCGGCCACCACGTAGCTGGTCTTCTTCGAGACGCTGCCCGCGACCCTGGCGCCGCGCGCCACGAGCGCCTCCTCGGCCTCATCGCGCGTCATGGAGGTGAGCGCACCGGTGAGCACGAAGGTGCTCCCGGCGAGCGGCGCATGCGCGCTCCCCGGGGCCCCTGCGACTTGAGGCCAGGTCACACCTTCCCCGCGTAACGCCTTGATAACGTTTATGTGGTCCTTCGAGGCGAAGAAGGCCGCCACGTGCGCCGCCACCACTGGGCCGACGTCCCCGACCTGCTGGATCTGCGCCTCGTTCGCCGTCATCAGCGCCTCGAGTGTGCCGAAGTGGCGCGCCAGCGCGAGCGCGGTCGCCTCGCCCACCTCGCGAATGCCGAGTCCGTAGAGCAGCCGTGGGAGCGTGGTGTCCTTGCTCGCGGCGATCGCGGCCACGAGGTTCGCGGCGGATTTCTCACCCATGCGCTCGAGCCCGGAGAGCTGCTGCGTGCTGAGCGTGTAGAGATCCGCGGGCGAGCGCACCAGCTCGCGCTCCACCAGCTGCTCGATCACCTTGTCGCCGAGCCCCTCGATATCGAGCGCGCGGCGACTCGCGAAATGCCGCAGTGCCTCCTGGCGCTGGGCGCGGCAGGTGAAGCCCCCGGTGCAGCGCGCCACCGCTTCGCCCTCGGCCCGCAGCACCAGGGAATTGCACACCGGACAGCGCGCCGGGAGCTCGATCTGCGGCGCGAGCGGCGTCGGGCGCTTCTCCAGCACCACGCTCACCAGCTCCGGGATCACGTCCCCCGCGCGCCGCACGATCACCGTGTCGCCGACCCGCACGTCCTTGCGGTGCACCTCGTCGATGTTATGCAGCGTCACGTTGCTCACCGTCACGCCGCCGACGAACACCGGCGTCAGGCGTGCGATGGGAGTGAGCGCGCCGGTGCGGCCGACGTTGAACTCGATGTCGCGCACCGCCGTGAGCGCCTCCTCGGCCGGGAACTTGTGCGCGATCGCCCAGCGCGGCGCCCGCGAGACGAAGCCGAGCCGCTCCTGGTCGGCGCGCGACTCGAGCTTGTAGACGACGCCGTCGATCTGATACGCGAGCGACGCGCGCCGCGCGCCCATGTCGCGGTAGTAGTCGAGGCAACCCGCGACGCCGCGCACCGGGCGCGCGTCCGGCGACACCGGCAGTCCCAGTTTGCGCAGCCACGCGAGCAGCTCCGCCTGGCCCCGCGGGAGAGCCGCGCCCTCGAGCACCCCGATCCCATAGAAGAAGGCATCGAGCGGCCGCGCCGCGCTGATGCGCGGATCGAGCTGCCGCAGGCTCCCGGCGGCGGCATTGCGCGGATTGACGAACACTTTCTCGCCGCGCTCCCGTGCGCGCGCGTTCATGCGCTCGAAGCCCTTCAGCGGCATGAACACCTCGCCGCGCACCTCGATGAGCGGCGGCGCGCGGCCGGTGAGCCGGTGCGGCACCTGGCGCACCGTGCGTACGTTGGCCGTCACGTCCTCGCCGGTGAGGCCGTCGCCGCGGGTCGCGGCCTGCTCGAGGACGCCGGCGCGATAAAGCACGGCGATGGCGAGGCCGTCGAGCTTCGGCTCCGCCACGTACTCGAGGTCACCCTCGGCCCCCAAGCGCTCGTGGATGCGCCGATCGAAGGCGGCGACGTCCTCGTCGCTGAAGGCGTTGTCGAGCGACAGCATGGGAATGCTGTGCACCACCTCGCCGAAGGCGGCGCTCGGCGCACCGGCGACGCGCTGCGTGGGCGAGTCGGGAACCACCAGCTGCGGATGCGCGGCCTCGAGCGCGCGCAGCTCGCGCATCAGCCGGTCGTACTCGGCGTCGGGAACGGAGGGGTCGTCGAGGACGTAGTAGCGGTAGTCGTGCTGTCTGAGCTCGGCGCGCAACTCGGCGGCGCGCGCCGCCGGGCCGCGTGTCACGCGGGCGCCCCGCTGTTCAGCCGTGCCTTGAGGCTCGCAATGCGCGCCGGCGTCAGCGGCGTCCCGCCCTCGTCCTGCAGCACGCCGCACAGCCGGTCGTTGAGGCTGCGCGCAGTCGAGACCAGCTCCTCGAACGCCTCGGGCGGGGACTTAGGCCCCGGCAGCACCGCGAACAAAGACAGCCCGGGGAAGTGCTGCGAGTCCATGGTGGCGGCGTCGAAGGTGCCGGGCTGCGTCAGGCTGGCGGCGCTCAGGATCGCGCGCCGTTCCTCATCGCCCTTGTGGAAGATGTCGAAGCGCCCGAGCACGAAGCCCTCGGCGGCGAGCGCCTGGCGCAGCGAGCGGCCGGCGAAACGCTCCGCCTGCGGCGCCACCAGCCGCAGCGCCACGACACGGCGTTGCTCATCCGGGGGCCAGTCGACGAATGGTTCGCTCGCGCCGGCGGCCTCGGCCGCGACCGCCGCGCTCGCCACCTCGAAGCTGGCTTCTGCCTGTGCCTCTGCTGTCCCCGCCGCCGGCTCTTCCCGCTCTTCTCTCTCTTCCGTGTCTGCGGTCTCCTGCGCGCCCGGCGCAGCGCCGTCGCCCTCGGGCGCGGCCGCCTCGAGCACCGGCAGCTCGTCCGCATCCTCCGGCAGCTCGACCACCGGCAGCGCGCGGCTGGTGAGTGACTCGTGCGCGTGCATTTCCGGCAGCTGCAGCGCGGGCTCGCGCGACCGGGTCGCCTCGGGCGGCGCGTCGCCGCGGCGCCCCTGGCGCGGACGGCGCAGCTCCCATGCCGTCAGCGCGGAGAAGAACACCACCCCGAGGATCAGCAGCCACCAGCGCAGGGGAGACATCGGTGCACCTACACGGCGGCGAGCCGCACCGCCTCGTCCACGTCGACCGTGACCAGCCGGGACACCCCCGGCTCGAGCATCGTTACGCCGATCAGCTGCGAGGCGAGCTCCATTGTGGACTTGTTGTGCGTAATGAACACGAACTGGATGCGCGCGGACATGTCACGCACGATGTCGCAGAACCGCCCGACGTTGTGCTCATCGAGTGGCGCGTCGACCTCATCGAGCAGGCAGAAGGGCGCGGGATTCAGTTCGAAGATCGCGAACACCAGCGCGACCGCCGTGAGGGCCTTTTCGCCCCCCGACAGCAGGTGGATGGTACTGTTCTTCTTGCCGGGCGGCCGCGCCATCACGGCGACGCCCGCGGTCAGCTTGTCCTCGCCGACCAGCTCGAGATAGGCGTGCCCGCCGCCGAACAGGCGCGGGAACTTCTCGCGCAGCCCGGCGTTGATGCGCTCGAAGGTGTCATCGAAGCGCGTCCGGGTTTCGCGGTCGATGCGGCGCATCGCCTCGGCGAGGGTCTCGAGCGCGGCGCTCAAGTCGGCGAACTGCCGGTCGAGGTACTCCTGGCGCTGGGTGTGGTCCTTGAGCTCATCGATCGCCGCCAGGTTGACCTGCCCGAGCTTCTCGATGTCGGCGCGGGCCTCGGCGAGCGACAGGTCCCACTCGGCGGCGCTCGCCTCGGGAGCGAGGTTGGCCAGCACCTGGGTAAGGTCGCAGCGCGTCTCCGCGAACTGCTCGGCGAGCGCCGCGCGCCGCACATGCGTCTCCTGCGCCGCGAGCCGCGCCGCGTCCATGGCCTCGCGCGCCACGCCGACACGCTGCTCGGCCGCCTGCCGCGCCTCATCGAGCGCGCGCAGCGCCGCATCCGCCTCCTCGAGCGCGGCGCGCGCCGCGCCGAGCTCGCTCTCGACGGCGAGGCGCAGCTCGAGCGCGGCACCGAGCCGCGCCTGCGCCTGGATGATCGGCTCATCCCCCGAAGCGAGCTCCGCCTCGAGGGCTGCGCTGCGGCGCAGGAGCTGCTCGCGCTGCTCGAGCATGCGGCCGACGCCCACCGCCACCGAGCTCTCGGTGGAACGGCGCGTCTCCACCTGGACGTGCAGATCGCGGGCGGCGAGCTGCGCGCCCTGCGCGGCCGCGCGTGCCGCGGCCAGCGCGCCGCGGTGTGCCTCGCGCCCGGATTCGAGCCCGGCGCGCTCCGCGCCGAGCCGCTGCGCCGTGGCGACCGCGGCGGCGAGCTCCGCGCGTGCGCGCGCGAGCGCGGTCTCGGCGGCGGACTGCTCGCGCGCGAGCTCCGCCGCTTCCCGTTCGATGCGCGCCGCCCGCGCGGTCAGTTCCTCGGCCCGCGCCCGTCCCGCCTCGAGCGCCGCCTTGTGTTCCGCGTATTGCTGCTGTCCGGCGTGGATCTCGGCCTGGGCGCGGTCGCGCGCGCCTTCCGCGGCGCTCAGTGATTCGCGCGCGGCACCGAGCCCGGCTTCCGCGCCGTCGGCACGCTGCTCGGCATCCCGCGCCGCGCTGCGCAGCTGCGTGAGGCGATGCTCGCGCGCGATGACGCCGGCGCGCGGGTCCGGACCGCGGCTGACCCGCAGCCATTCGCGGCCAACCCATTCGCCGGCGGGCGTCATGAAGGATTCCCCGGCGCCAAGCGCGCCGCGCCCCCCGAGCGCCGCGGCGAGCGAATCGGCGGTGCGCACGCTGGCGAGCTGAGTCAGCACCGCCGGCGGGCCACTCACGTGCGCCGCCAGCGTGCGCGCGCGGCCCCGCGCGGCCACACCGCTCTCGACCACCGTGACCCGCCCGGCGGTGAGTGCGCCGAGCGCCGTTTCGATCTGCTCGAGTGCCGGCACGCATACCGCCTCGAGATAGTCGCCCAGCGCCGTCTCGACGGCGCGCTCCCAGCCCGACTCGACGTCGAGGCTGGCGGCGAGCCGCGGGTGGGCGGCGAGCCCGGCTCCGGCGGTCCATACCGGTTGCCCGGTGCCGCCGGCGAGCGCCGCACTCTGCAGCGCCTCGAGCGCGGTGAGCTCGGCACGCGCCGCCTCGCGCGCCGCGCGCGCCTGCTCGAGCGCGCGCTCCGCCGCGAGCTGCGCGGCGCGCAGCTCCTGCACGCGCTCGTGCGCCGTGGCGAGCGCGCGGCCGCGCTCCTCGGTGCGCTCGCGCGCCTGCGCCTCGGCGCGGGCGAGCTCGGTGAGCTGGCCGCCGCCGGCGGCATGGAGCGCGGCGCGCTCGCCGCGCAGCCGCTCGTCGTGGCCGGCGCAGCGCGCGAGCTCGCGGTCGAGCTGCTCGATCCGGGTGCGCGCGACCTCGGCCGCCTGTTCGGTCGCGCTCGACTCGACGGTGTGCTGCTCCCAGCGCTGCTGCGCATCCTGCAGCGCCCGCTCGGCCGCCTCGAGCGCACCGGCGCTGCGGTGCTCCGCGGCCTGCGCGTCCGCGAGCTGCGGGGAGAGCCGCGCCAGCTCCTCGCGCAGCGCCGCGAGCTGGCGTTCGTCGCGTGTCAGATGCGCGGCGAGCTCGGTGAGCTCGGCGCCGGTTCGCGTCAGGTCGTCGCGCTGCCGTTCGCGCAACTCGCGCGTATGCTCGATGGTCTGCTCGAGCCGGGAGATGTCAGCGCCGGCTTCGTAGTAACGCGCCTGCACCGCCGACAGCTGCTCGCCGAGCTCGGTCTGCACGCCGCGCTGCTTCTCGAGCGCGGCTTCCGCGGCGCGCTGCCCGGCGAGCTCGGCCTGCATGGCAAGCTCGCGGCCGCGCAGCTCCGCGTTATGGACCTCGGCGCCGCTGTCGAGATCGCGCAGCTTGAGTGCGATCAGCTCGGCGGCGAGCCGCCGCTCGCTCTCCTTCAGTGCCTGGTAGCGCCGTGCGGTGGCTGCCTGGCGCTGCAGGTGGCGGATCTGCTTCTCCACCTCATCGCGCACGTCCTGCAGACGCTCGAGGTTCTCGCGCGTCTCGGCGATGCGCAGCTCCGTCTCCTTGCGCCGCTCTTTGTAACGGGAGATGCCGGCCGCCTCTTCCACGAAGGCGCGCATGTCCTCGCTCTTCGCGTCGATGACGCGCGAGATCATCCCCTGCTCGATGATCGCGTAGCTGCGCGAGCCGAGGCCGGTGCCGAGGAACAGGTTGGTGATGTCCTTGCGGCGGCAGCGAACGCCATTGATGAAGTACGCCGACTGGCCGTCGCGCGACACCTGACGCTTGCAGGCGATCTCGCCGTAGCTCGCGTACGGACCGCCGATCTTGCCATCGGAGTTGTCGAACACCAGCTCGACGGCGGCGGTGCCGACGGGTTTGCGCGCGCTCGAGCCGTTGAACACGACGTCCGCCATGTTGTCGCCGCGCAGCGTCTTGGCGGACAGCTCGCCCATGACCCAGCGCACCGCGTCGATGACATTCGACTTGCCGCAGCCGTTCGGGCCGACGACGCCGGTGAGATTGCTGGGGAAGCTGATGGTGGTGGGATCGACGAAGGATTTGAAGCCGGCGAGCTTGATCTTGGTCAGCCGCATCTCTTCGCCTTCTGGCCCCCGCGTCCCGGCCATCCGGGGATGGTGTAGTGTAGTGGAATATGCCCTCCGCGCCCACCCGCGAGCTGGAGACTTTTCCGAATCCGGAGCCGGGGCGCGACTACACCATCCGCATGCAGATCCCGGAGTTCACGTGCCTGTGCCCGCGCACCGGCCAGCCGGACTTCGCGACGCTCGATCTCGAGTACGTCCCCGACCAGCGCTGCGTGGAGCTGAAGTCCCTGAAGCTCTACATCTGGTCATTCCGCGACCGCGGCGCCTTCCACGAAGCGGTCGCCAATGAGATCGCCGATCAGCTCGACGCCGCGGTCGGGGCGCGGTTCCTGCGCCTCACGGCGCGCTTCAACGTGCGCGGCGGAATCCACACAACCATTGTCGCCGAGCGCCGACAGCCCCGGTGGCAGGGCGCACCGGTGGTCACGCTGCCTTGAGTCCTCGGGGGCCGCGCGCGCCGCTCGCCGTGGCGCAGCGGCGCGGCCTTGCGCCGCAGTGCGCCACAACGGCTCGTTATGGCATCTGTACACGCCAAGGTCGGCCGGTATAATCGCGCGTTCTTCAAGAGGCTGAGAGCTGTCGAGGAGCACTGATGCCGGCCAAGAGAACTGCGCCGAAGTCCGCCAAGGGCAGGAAGGCGTCCGGCCGGCCCGCGGTGCGTAAGGTCGCCGCGGCGCGTAAGCCCGACACGGCCCGCGGCCGCGCTGCCGCGCACGCCCGCAAGCCCGCCGTCCCGGCGAAGAAACCCGCCGCGCACGCCCCCGCCGCGCCGCCCGAGCCGGCCGCCGAAGTACGCAGGATCGCGCGCCCGGCTGCCTCGCTACCGGCCCGCGAGCCGGTCCGCGCCGCATCCCTGGTGCCGCCGGCACCGCGCACCGCCGCCCCCGGCGACGGCGACGACGTCGAGAGCGCCGAGCCCGGGAGCCTGCTCGCGGGCCCACGCAACGTACAGCCCTACATCGTCAAGCGCGGCGAGCTGTACATGAGCAAGGAGCAGCTCGAGCACTTCCGCAACATCCTCAACAGCTGGAAACGCGACCTGATGGTCGAGGTCGACCGCACCGTCTCGCACATGAAGGACGAGGCGGCTAACTTTCCCGATCCGAACGACCGCGCCACCCAGGAAGAGGAGTTCAGCCTCGAGCTGCGCACGCGCGACCGCGAGCGCAAGCTCATTCGCAAGATCGACGAGGCGCTGAAGCGTATCGAGGACGGCTCCTACGGCTACTGTCTCGAGACGGGCGAGGAGATCGGCATCAAGCGCCTCGAGGCGCGCCCGGTCGCCACCTTGAGCATCGAGGCGCAGGAACGGCGCGAACGCCGCGAGCGCCAGTACGGCGACCGCGACGACCGCTATCGCTGAGCGCGATTATCGCGGGCGCTTCGCGCCCTCACCCACCGGGCCCCTGCATCTCGGCTCGCTCGTCGCGGCGCTCGGCAGCTTCCTCGACGCGCGCCAGCGTGGTGGCCGCTGGCTGGTGCGGATCGAGGATCTCGACCGCCAGCGCGTGCTGGCCGGCTGTGCCGACACCATCCTGAACACGCTCGAGGCGCACGGCCTGCACTGGGACGGCCGCGTCGAGTATCAAAGCGACCGGACCGCACACTACGAGGAGGCACTGCGCCGGCTCACGGCGCGCGGGCTGACCTTCGAGTGCAGCTGCTCGCGGCGCGAACGCAGCGGCGACGCCGGCTACCCGGGGACGTGCCGCGATGGCCCGCGGCATGGCGGGCCTACCGCGACTCGCTTTCGGGTCGACGACACGACGACCGAGTTCGCGGACCGGGCGCAGGGCGGGTGCACTTTCAGCATGCGCGAGCGCGGCGACGTGGTGGTGAGACGCCGCGACGGGGTATTCGCTTACCAGCTCGCGGTCGTGGCCGACGATGCGGCGCAGGCCGTCACCGATGTGGTGCGGGGTGCGGACCTGCTCGACAACACCCCCTGGCAGATCGCCCTGCAGCGGGCGCTCGGACTCCCGACGCCGCGCTACCTGCACCTGCCCCTGATCGTCGAACCCCGGGCGGGCAAGCTCGGCAAGTCGCGCCGATCGCTGGCACTCGATCCGGGTAGCGCCGGTACCCAGCTATATCAAGCACTTACGCTCCTACAGCAAGACCCACCGCCCGAGCTCAAGCTCGAGTCGCCCGAGCGCGTTCTGGCCTGGGCGAGTGCCAACTGGCGTGTGGACCGGTTCCAGGGCGTTAAAGAGGTGTCCGTGCCGCGCTAGTGCCGGGACGCCCCTGGGATGTTGGGAGTTGGGTTCGGTTAACTTATGTACTAAGGTAGCGTCAAACGCCCTGCACTAAGGAAGGTGCAATAACCAGAAAGTGAGGGACGTGCGATGAGTGAGCCGCGCACTATAAAGAAGTATCCCAACAGGCGGTTGTACGACACGGTCGAGAGCCGTTACATCACCCTCGCCGACATCCGTCGGCTGGTGATCGAACGCATCGACTTCGTCGTCATCGACAAGAAGTCCCAGGGGGACATCACGCGCTCCATCCTGCTGCAGGTGATCGCCGAGCAGGAGCACGGCAACGAGCCGTTGATGAGCCGCGACTTCCTCTCACAGGTGATCCGCTCGTACGGCGTGGCGACACGCGGCACGGTCGGCAGCTACCTCGAGCAGAGCCTGAGACAGTTCGCCACCCAGTCCGCCGGACGCCCGGCCGGGGGCTGACCGCCGCCAGAAATGACAAGGCGGGCGGAGGTGACCCCTCCGCCCGCCTTCTCGCCGTGCTGCTCGCTCAGTGCGGCGCGTCGACGTCGCGCATGGAGAGGCGGATGCGCCCCTGCCGGTCGACCTCGAGCACCTTCACGCGGATCACGTCGCCCTCGCGCAGCTTGTCGCTGACGCGCTCGACGCGCTCGTTCGAGATCTGCGAGATGTGCACCAGGCCATCGCGCCCCGGCAGGATGGTGACGAACGCGCCGAAGTCCATCAGGCGCGCCACCTTGCCCTCGTAGATCTGGCCAACCTCGACGTCGGCGGTGATGAGCTCGACGCGCCGCTGCGCTTCGCGCCCCGCCGCGCCCGAGACCGAGGCGATCTTCACCGTGCCGTCGCTCTCGATATCGATCGTGGTGCCGGTCTCCTCGGTGATCTGGCGGATGACCGCGCCCCCCTTACCGATCACGTCGCGGATCTTCTCCGGATCGATCTTGAGCGTGATGATCGACGGTGCCCACTCGGACATCTTCTCGCGCGACTGGTGGATCACGCGGTTCATCTCGCCGAGGATGTGCAGGCGCCCTTCGCGCGCCTGCTCGAGTGCGACCTTCATGATCTCGGGCGTGACGCCCTCGACCTTGATGTCCATCTGCAGCGCGGTGACCCCTTCACTGGTGCCCGCGACCTTGAAATCCATGTCGCCGAGGTGGTCCTCGTCGCCCAGGATGTCGGTGAGTACCTTGTAGCGCGCGCCATCCAGCACCAGCCCCATCGCCACACCGGCCACCGGCGCCTTGATCGGCACGCCGGCGTCCATGAGCGAGAGCGAGGTGCCGCACACGCTCGCCATGGAGCTCGAGCCGTTCGACTCGAGGATCTCCGAGACGACGCGGATCACATAGGGGAACGTCGCCATGTCGGGCATCACGGCTTTGACGCCGCGGCGCGCGAGATTCCCGTGGCCGATCTCGCGGCGCTTCGGCGACCCCATCATGCCCGTCTCGCCCACCGAGAACGGCGGGAAGTTGTAGTGCAGCATGAAGGGCTCGCGGCGCTCGCCCTCGAGCGCGTCGATGATCTGCGCATCGCGGGTGGTGCCAAGCGTGGTCACCACCAGCGCCTGCGTCTCGCCGCGGGTGAAGAGCGCGGAACCGTGGGTGCGGGGCAATACCCCCACCCTGACGTTGATCGGGCGCACGGTGCGGGTGTCGCGTCCGTCGATGCGCGGCTCGCCGTTGAGGATGCGCTGGCGG
The DNA here is from genome assembly GCA_963802645.1 of uncultured Gammaproteobacteria bacterium. Lineage (GTDB taxonomy): Bacteria > Pseudomonadota > Gammaproteobacteria > Steroidobacterales > Steroidobacteraceae > 13-2-20CM-66-19. Next base: position 1,090,218 of record CAWDJK010000004.1, read on the forward strand.
ACGATGTTGCTCTCGAGCTTGAAGAGCACGTCCTCGACGCCTTCCCTGGAGTGCTGCGGCGACTCCCCGCCGGTGAGCGCGGCCAGTACCTGGGTCTTGATCTCGGTGAGGCGTGCGTGGCGCGCCTGCTTCTCGGTGATGCTGTAGGCCTGACCGATCGCGGCCTGCGCCTGTTGCGTCACCGCCTGGGTGAGCTCGGCGCTCTCGGCCGAGGGCTGCCAGTTCCAGCGCGCCTTGCCGGCCTCACTCACCAGCGCCTTGATGGCGCTGATGGCGGTCTGCATCTGCTCGTGACCGAACACCACGGAGCCGAGCATCACGTCCTCGGAAAGACCCTTGGCCTCCGACTCGACCATCAGCACGGCGTGCTCGGTGCCCGCCACCACGAGGTGCAGCTGCGACTCGGCGAGATCGGTGGCCGTCGGGTTGAGCAGGTACTTCCCGTCGCGGTAGCCGACCCGCGCCGCGCCGATCGGCCCCTTGAAGGGAACGCCCGAGAGGGCGAGCGCCGCGGAGGCGCCGAGGAGCGCGGGGATGTCGGCGTCGATGTCCGGGTCCATCGACAGCACGGTCGCCACCACCTGCACGTCGTTGTAGAAGCCGTCGGGGAACAGCGGCCGGATCGGGCGATCGATGAGACGCGAGGTCAGCGTCTCCTTCTCGGTCGGGCGCCCCTCGCGCTTGAAGAACCCGCCGGGGATGCGCCCCGCGGCGTAGGTCTTCTCGACGTAGTTGACGGTGAGGGGGAGAAAGTCCCGCCCCGGCTGCGCGGTTGTCTGTGCGCAGGCGGTGACCAGAACCACGGTGTCTCCCATGGAGACGCGAACCGCACCCTCGGCCTGGCGGGCGACCTCGCCCGTCTCGATGGTGACCGTGTGCGGGCCGTAAGGAAACGACTTGCTGACGACGCTCAAAGCTTCATTCCTCGGAAGTTGGAGGTTCGGCCAAAAACGACGAGGGCCGCGCGTCCACGACGGCGGCCCCGCGGGTTCTCAGCGGCGCAGTCCCAGGCGCTCGACGAGCTCCTGGTACTTCTGCGGTTGGGTGGCTCTGAGGTAATCGAGGTGCTTCTTGCGCTGGTTGACCAGCTTCACCAGTCCGCGCCGCGAGGAGTGATCGCGCTTGTGCGCGGCGAAGTGCTCGCCGAGGTCGTTGATCCGTGCGGAGAGCAGCGCCACCTGTACCTCGGCCGAGCCGGTGTCAGCCGGCCCGCGGCGGAACTGCGCGAGGATCCCGCCCTTTTTCTCGCTGGTTAAAGCCATTGCGCTTGAGTCCTAACTACTTGTCTTAAGAGCCCTTTTAATGAGCCGCGCATTGTACTGTCCGGATCGCCCTGGGACAAGCGTAAGGGGCCGATCCGAAAGGGGGAGACGGCAGCCGAAAACGGCGTGCGCCGCGCCTCGCACCCGCGCAATGTCAACCGGAACCTGCCGGCAGCGTTCCGGGTCCCTTGCGGTGCATCAGGCAGGGGCATAGGCTTTTGGATAGAGGTGATCGCCATGCTGAAGTCACTGGCCTCATTCAGCGCACTCGGGCTGCTGCTCGCGGCGTGCGCCACGACGCCCTCTACCCCGCCGAAGACGGCCGCTGCGGCCACGCTCCCGCCGGGGTGCGTGGGCCAGACCGCGACCCGCTTGCCCGTCAAGGACGGCGCCTGTGCCGGGTTCGGTAGCACCTACACCAGGCAGGACATCGACAACACGGGCCAGGTCTTTGCCGACAAGGCGCTCGCCCTGATGGACCCGTCCGTGCGGGTCGGGCATTGAGAGTGCGCCGCCACCTGGCCGCGCCGCTCCTCGCGTGCCTGGCGCTCGGCGCCTGTGCGAGCGTGCCGCCGCAGGGCCTGCCGCACGCCTCCGCCGCGCCGAGCGGCCTGCCGCTTGGGTGCGTGCCCAACGCACTGACGCAGAGGTGCGATGAGTTCGGAACCTACTACAGCGGCGATGACCTGCGGCGTACCGGGGCGCAGCACGTCGGCCAGGCGCTCATCCTCCTCGATCCGGAGCTCGGGCATTAACCCGAGGGTTCGTTGAGGAGCCGCTTCGGCCGCACGCCCCCTGCGCCGTCGGCCAGTCCGAGCCCAAGAAAGCGTCCGCCCGGCCCATAGAGCCGTACGCGCCCGGCGGCTGCCGCGGCGCCACCCACCGCCTGGCCCTTGAAGATGCGGGCCGCCTCATGCACCCCGAGAGACACCGCGGGCAAGTGCTGCAGCGGGTAATCGGCGGGCAACAGCGGCACGCCACCCGCGGTGCGGGCAAGCTCGGTGAGCGCCTCGAGCGTCTGCATCGGCTCGGCCTCGAACGGCTCGACCGTGAGGCGACGCAGCTCCCTCACGTGACCCACGGTCCCGAGCGCCTCGGCGATCTCCTCCGCCAGGACACGCACGTAGGTTCCCTTCGAGCAGCGCGTTTCGAGCTCGAGCGCGCCGGGAGCGATTGCCTGCAGGGCGAGCTCGTAGAGCTCGATGGCGCGCGGGGCGCGCGGCACCGTCCGTCCGGCCCGCGCCAGCCGGTAGAGCGGCGTGCCGCCCTGCTTGAGCGCGGAATACATCGGCGGCACCTGGGCGCGCGGCCCGGTAAAGCCGCGCAATATCGCCTCGAGGCGCTCGCGGGTGAGCGCGGGAACCGGCGCCTCGGCGGTGACCTCGCCCTCGGCGTCTCCGGTCGCCGTGCGCGCCCCGAGTGCGATGGTGAAGCGGTAGCGCTTGGCTCCGGCAACGATGTCAGCGACGATCTTGGTGGCCTCGCCGAGGCAGATCGGCAGCATGCCGGTCGCGAGCGGATCCAGGCTCCCGGCGTGGCCGGCTTTCTCGCCGCCGAGGAGGCGGCGCACGCGCTGCAGGGCGGCGTTCGAGGAGAGGCCGTACGGCTTGTCGAGCAGCAGGATCCCGCTCGGCATGGGCGGCTCAGCCGCCGCCGCTCTCGCCGTCGCCGTCGGTGCCGTCGCCGTGCCCGGCGCGATCGGCGGCGACCGCGCGGTCGATGAGACTGGTGAGACGCGCGGCGCCCTCGACGCTTTCGTCGACCAGGAACTCGAGCCGCGGCGCATGCCGCAGCCCCAGCCGCCGGCCGAGCTCTCCGCGCAGAAAGCTCGCGGCGTGGGTGAGGCCGGTACGCACCTGCTCGGACGGCGCCCGCGAGGCGAAGGGCGTGAAGTAGATGCGCGCCGTGCTCATGTCGGCTGCCACCTTGACGGCGGTGATCGTGACGTTGCCGACGCGCGGATCCTTCACCTCGCGCGCGATCAGCGCCGCGAGCACGCGCTGGATCTCCGACTCGATGCGCCGGCTGCGGGCCTCGCTCATGGGCTTACGAGAGCGTGCGCGCAACCTCGATGCGCGCGAAGCACTCGATCTGATCGTTGACGCGCACGTCCTGGTAGTTCTTCACGCCGATACCGCACTCGGTGCCGGCGCGCACCTCGCTCGCGTCGTCCTTGAAGCGGCGCAGCGACTCGAGCGCGCCTTCGAAGATCACGACGTTGTCGCGCAGCACGCGGATCGGATTGTTGCGCTTCACCAGGCCCTCGGTCACCAGGCACCCGGCCACGACCCCGAACTTCGAGGAGCGGAATACCTCGCGTACCTGCGCGACGCCCACGATCTGCTCCTTGATCTCCGGCTGCAGCATGCCGGTCATCATCTGTTTCACGTCGTCGATGGCTTCGTAGATGATGCTGTAGTAGCGCACCTCGACGCCGGTCTCCTTCATGGCATCGCGCGCGCCGGCATCGGCGCGCACGTTGAAGCCGATGATGAGAGCGCGCGAGGCTGCGGCCAGCTGCACGTCCGACACGGTGATGCCGCCCAGGCCGCTGGCGATCACCTTGACCTGCACCTCTTCGGTCGAGAGCTTGGCGAGCGCCTCGGTGAGCGCCTCCGCGCTCCCCTGCACGTCGGCCTTGATGAGCACCGTCACCACGCCCGCCTTGGCCTCGCCCATCTGCGAGAACACGTCCTCGGGGCGGGCGCTCTGGCGCGCGAGCTTCACGTCGCGGAACTTGCCCTGGCGATAGAGGGCGACTTCGCGCGCCTTGCGCTCGCTCTCGGCGGCGAGGATCTCATCCCCGGCGTTCGGCGGACTGGACAGTCCGAGCACCACCACCGGCATCGAGGGCGGTGCTTCCTGCACCGGCTTGCCGTTCTCGTCGAACATGGCGCGCACGCGCCCGAACTCCGAGCCGGCGATGATCGGGTCGCCGACGTGCAGCGTGCCCTTCTTGACGAGCACGGTCGCGACCGCCCCGCGCCCCTTCTCGATGGAGGACTCGATCACCACGCCCGAGGCGAGACCCGAGCGCGGCGCGCGCAGCTCCAGCACCTCGGACTGCAGCAGGATCGCTTCCAGCAGCTGGTCGATCCCCTCACCAGTGCGCGCCGAGACTTTCACGAACATGTTCTGCCCGCCCCACTCCTCGGAGATCACCTCGTACTTGGACAGATCGGTGCGGACGCGATCGAGGTCCGCGTCGCTCTTGTCGATCTTGTTGACGGCGACCACGATCGGCACGTTGGCGGCGCGCGCGTGCTGGATCGCCTCGACGGTCTGCGGCATCACACCGTCGTCGGCCGCGACCACCAGCACCACGACGTCGGTCGCGCGGGCGCCGCGGGCACGCATGGCGGTGAAGGCCGCGTGGCCCGGAGTGTCGAGGAAGGTGATGACGCCCTTGGGCGTCTCGACGTGGTAGGCACCGATGTGCTGGGTGATTCCACCGGCCTCGCCCGCCGCCACCTTGGTGCGGCGGATGTAGTCGAGGAGCGAGGTCTTGCCGTGATCGACGTGGCCCATCACCGTGACCACCGGCGGGCGCGGCTCGCCTTCCGTCTCGGCCTGGCCGCCCTGCAGGCCGGCCTCGATCTGGTTCTCCTTGAGGAGCTTGGGCGTATGGCCCATCTCCTCCACCACCAGCACCGCCGTATCCTGGTCGATCGGCTGGTTGATGGTGGCCATCACGCCCATGTTCATGAGCGCCTTGATGACCTCGTTGGCCTTGACGGCCATCTTCTGCGCGAGCTCCGCGACCGTGATGGTCTCGCCGATGCCGACCTCGCGCACGACCGGCGCGGTTGGCATCTCGAAGCCGTGCCGCCCCTCGGCCGAGGCCGCCAGCGGGCGACTCTTGGTGCGGCGCTTCTTCTTGTAGCGCGAGCTCACGTCGGTCGTGACGTGCAACTCCTGACGCCCGTAACGCGTGTGCTTGTCGTCGGCAGCGGGCGCGGGCACCACGGGGACGCGCTCACGCGCCGGGGCCGGGGCGGGCGCCGCCGCGGCGGGGGCCGGGGCCGCGCGCTCGCGCTCGCCGCCGTGCCGCTCGGGCTCGTCGCGCTCGCGGCTGCGACGCGCTTCCTCGTCGCGGGCGCGCTGCTCGGTGGCGCGGCGCGCGTCTTCCTGGGCGCGGCGCCGGGTCTCCTCCTCCTCGACGCGGCGGCGATTCTCGGCCTCGAGCCGCTCGTGCTCGCGGCGCTCCGCTTCGGCGCGCTCGGTGACTGCGCGCGCGGCTTCCTCGGCCTCGCGCTTGCGCGAATCGATCTCGTCCTGCTGCGCACGCGCCTGCGACTCGAGCACGTCGCGCTTGACGTAGTTGCGGGTGCGGCGCACCTCGACGTTGACGGTGCGCGCGCGTCCCTGAATGCTCGCGAGCTTCAACTCGCTCTGCGTCTTGCGCTTGAGCGTGATCTTGCGCGGCGCGCCGTCGCTCTCCGCTTCGCTCCCGTGGCTGCGGCGCAGGTGCGTCAGCAGCTCGAGCTTGGCGTCGTCGCTGATGCGCGCCTCGGGCCCCTCGACCTTGATGCCGGCCTGGTCGAGCTGCACCAGCAGCCGGTCGACCGGCACCTTGAGGACTTCGGCGAACTGGGAAACGGTCACTTCGGCCATAGACTCAAGCCTCGCTTGCGAACCACGGGGCGCGCGCCGTCATGATGAGCGCCGCCGCCTTGTCGGCCGCCAGTCCCTCGATATCGCTGAGCTCGTCCACCGACTGCTCGGCGAGCTCCTCGCGGGTGCGCACGCCGCGCCGCGCCAGCGCCAGCGCCAGATCGGGGCTCATCCCCTCGAGCAGCAGCAGGTCATCCGCCGGCATCGACTGATCGAGCGTCTCTTCACTCGCGATCGCCTGCGTCAGCAGCACGTCGCGCGCGCGATTGCGCAGCTCCTTGACGATGTCCTCGTCGAACTCCGCGATCGCGGCGAGCTCCGCCTGCGGCACGTAGGCGATTTCCTCGACAGTCGAGAAGCCCTCCTGCGCCAGGATCGTCGCCACGTCCTCGTCGACGTCGAGCTGCTTCATGAAATTCGCCACCAGCTCCTTGGACTCCGTCTCGCTCTTCGCCTCGGCATCCGACTCGGTCATGACGTTCAGATCCCAGCCCGTGAGCTGGCTGGCGAGACGGATGTTCTGCCCGCCGCGGCCGATCGCCTGGCTGAGCTTCTCTTCCGACACCGCGATGTCCATGCTGTGCGAGTCCTCGTCGACCACGATCGACATCACCTCGGCCGGCGACATGGCGTTGATGACGAACTGCGCCGGATTGTCGTCGTGCGGAATGATGTCGACGCGCTCGCCGGCGATCTCGTTGGAGACGGCCTGCACGCGCGAGCCGCGCATGCCGACGCAGGCACCCACCGGGTCGATGCGCGGATCGTTGCTCTTGACCGCGATCTTGGCGCGCACGCCCGCATCGCGCGCGGCGCCGAGAATCTGAATGAGACCCTGACCGACCTCCGGCACCTCGAGCTTGAAGAGCTCGATGAGGAACTCGGGCGCCGTGCGGGTGAGGAACAGCTGCGGGCCGCGCGGCTCCGAGCGTACCTCCTTGAGGAAGGCCTTGATGCGGTCCTGGGGCTTGGCCTGCTCGCGCGGAATCATGTCGGTGCGCGGCACGAAGCCTTCGGCGTTGGAGCCGAGGTCCACGTAGATGCCGTTGCGGTCCACACGCTTGACGACGCCGCTCACCAGCTGACCCGTGCGGCCGGTATACGCCTCCACCACCTGGGCGCGCTCGGCCTCGCGCACCTTCTGCACGATGACCTGCTTGGCCTGCTGCGCGGCGATGCGCCCGAAGGCGACCGACTCGATCGGCTCCTCGACGAAGCCGCCGATCTCGACCTTGGGATCGAGCTCGCGCGCATCGTCGAGCCGCAGCTCGCGCTCGGGAACTTCCAGCTCCTTGGAGTCGTCGGCGAACACCTTCCAGCGCCGGAAGGTCTCGTAGTCGCCGCTCTTGCGGTCGATCGATACGCGCGCGTCCCACTCCTCGCCGTGTTTCTTGCGGGTCGCCGACGCAAGCGCTGCTTCGAGCGCCTCGAAGATCACTTCCTTGTCGACGCCCTTCTCGTTCGAGACGGCATCGACCACCATCAGGATTTCCTTGTTCACTCTTGTCTACCTCACGACGCCAGTCGCGCCTTGCCAATCTCCGCGAACCTCATCGCCACGCGCTCCTGGTCGACGGCGAGCGCAATCCCATCGTCATCGACCGCCAGCAGCTGCCCGGTGTAGCGGCGCCTGCCGGCGCGCGGCTCCTTCAATTCCACGAACACCCGCGAGCCGACGAAGCGCCCGAAGTGCTCGCGCGTACGCAGCACCCGGTCGAACCCGGGCGAGGACACCTCGAGCGTGTACGCCGCCGGGATGGGATCCTCGACGTCGAACAGCGCCGAGATCTCGCGGCTCACCCGCTCGCAGTCAGCGAGCTGGACGCCCGCGGCGGCGTCGATGAACACCCGCAAGGTCCCGCGCCCGTGCCCGGCACCGTACTCGACGTCGACCAGCTCGTAGCCGAGCCGCCCGACGAGCGGCTCGATGAGCCCGATCAGCCGCTCCCGCGCGGTGCCCGCCATTCGCCCTCGCCCGGCGGTCCGCGCCGCCGTCTGCCGAAAACAAAAATGGGCCCCAAGGCCCATCCCACCGTATCCACGGCCCGACCCGGCCGGACAATAAAAAAGCCCCGCAGGGGGGCTTTCCGTTCATGCTGTCTCGGGGGTGCCGCGCGCCGGACCTGCCCGACTTCCGCGACACCAGCCACCCGTCCCCGCCCGGAGCACGGGGGCGCGCATTCTACCCGAACCCGCAAGGCAGGGGAACCGGTTCAGGGGTGCCATGCCGGCACCGCCGCCCTTTATCATGAATGGTTGCGAACGGGCCCACTTCAAGGCCTGCGCCTTTGGGGAAGCCAGCCATGAACGACCACAGCAAACGTCCGCCGCTGCGTGCCCCGCGAGGCACCGCCCTGAGCTGCCGCAGCTGGCTCACCGAGGCACCGCTGCGCATGCTCTTCAACAACCTCGACCCCGAGGTGGCCGAGCGGCCCGGGGAACTCGTGGTCTACGGCGGCATCGGCAAAGCGGCGCGCAACTGGCAGTGCTTCGAGCAGATCGTCGCCGCGCTGCGCGCACTCGGTGAGGACGAGACGCTGCTCGTCCAGTCCGGCAAACCGGTGGGCGTGTTCCGCACGCACGCGGATGCGCCGCGCGTCCTCATCGCAAACTCCAACCTCGTGGCGCACTGGGCCGACTGGGAGCACTTCAACGCGCTCGACAAGAAGGGCCTGATGATGTTCGGGCAGATGACCGCGGGCTCCTGGATCTACATCGGCAGCCAGGGCATCGTGCAGGGCACCTACGAGACCTTCGTCGAAATGGGGCGGCAGCACTTCGGCGGCAACCTCGCCGGCAAGTGGATCCTCACCGCGGGTCTTGGCGGCATGGGTGGCGCGCAGCCGCTCGCCGCGAGCATGGCCGGCGCCTCGATGCTCGCGATCGAGTGCCGCCCGGAACGCATCGCCAAACGGCTCGAGACGCGCTACCTCGACACGCAGGCCCAGAGCCTCGAGGAAGCGCTCGAGCTGCTCGAGCGCTCGCGCCAGTCGGGCGAGCCGATCACGGTCGGACTGCTGGGCAACGCCTGCGAGGTGCTGCCGGAGCTGCTGCGCCGCGGGGTGCGGCCGGATGCGGTCACGGACCAGACCTCGGCCCACGACCCGGTGAACGGCTATCTGCCGCAGGGCTGGACGGTCGAGAAGTGGGATCGCCTGCGCGCCTCCGACCCGGTCGAGGTGACGCGCGAGTCGCGCCCCTCGATGCGCCGCCACGTCGAGGCCATGCTCGCCTTCCAGAAACTGGGCATCCCGGTATTCGACTACGGCAACAACATCCGCCAGGTGGCCTTCGATGAGGGCCTCAAGAACGCCTTCGATTTCCCGGGCTTCGTGCCGGCCTACATCCGCCCGCTCTTCTGCCGCGGCATGGGCCCGTTCCGCTGGGCCGCGCTCTCCGGCGACCCGGAGGATATCCATCGCACCGATCAAAAGGTGCGCGAGCTCCTCCCCGACGACCAGCACCTGCACCACTGGCTCGACATGGCGCGCGAGCGCATTCAGTTCCAGGGACTGCCGGCGCGCATCTGCTGGGTGGGCCTGGGCGACCGGCATCGCCTCGGCCTCGCCTTCAACGAGATGGTGGCGCGCGGGGAGCTCAAGGCACCGGTCGTGATCGGGCGCGACCACCTCGATTCGGGCTCGGTCGCAAGCCCGAACCGCGAGACCGAGGCGATGCGCGACGGCTCGGATGCGGTGGCCGACTGGCCGCTGCTCAATGCGCTCCTCAACACCGCCTCGGGTGCCACCTGGGTGTCGATCCATCACGGCGGCGGTGTCGGCATGGGCTACTCGCAGCACGCGGGCGTCGTGATCGTCTGCGACGGCACGGCGGCGGCAGCGAAGCGCATCGAGCGCGTGCTGTGGAACGATCCCGCCACCGGCGTCATGCGCCACGCGGACGCCGGCTACGAGGAGGCGATCGCCTGCGCGCGCGCCAAGGGATTGAACCTGCCGTTCCTCGCGGCGCGCTGAGGGACGCGTGCCTGGCACCCTGAAACTCTGGCACAACGCGCAGCTCGCGACCTGCGATGCGGCGCGCGGCACCATCGCCCGCGGCGCGCTCCTCACCCGCGGCGGCCGCATCGAGTGGGTGGGAGAGGAGCCGGCGCTGCCGGCGGCGCTCGCGGCTGCGGGCGCGGCTGAAGGGAAGCTCGAGGAGCACGACCTCGGCGGCGGCGCCGTGACGCCCGGACTCATCGACTGCCACACGCACCTGGTGTTCGCCGGTAACCGCGCCGGCGAATACGCCGAGCGGCTGCGCGGGCGCAGCTACGAGGAGATCGCGCGCGCCGGTGGCGGTATTCTCTCGACCATGCGCGCGGTGCGCGCCGCGAGTGAGCAGCAGCTGTTCGAGGAGAGCGCGCCGCGCCTCGCCGCGCTCATGGCCGAAGGCGTCACGACGCTCGAGATCAAGTCCGGCTACGGACTCACGCTCGAGGATGAGGCGAAGATGCTGCGCGTCGCGCGCCAGCTGGGCCGCGCCTTCCCGGTCACGGTGCGCACCACGTTGCTCGCCGCGCACACCGTGCCGCCCGAGTACCGCGGGCGCGCCGATGCCTACATCGACACCGTCGCTGACCGATGGCTGCCGGCGCTCGCCGCCGAGGGCCTGGTCGATGCCGTGGACGTGTTCTGTGAGTCGATCGCCTTCAGCGTCGCACAGGCCGAGCGGCTGTTCGCCGCGGCACACGCGCGCGGCATACCCGTCAAGATGCACGCCGAGCAGCTCAGCAACTCAGGCGCCACGCTCATGGCCACCGCGCACGGCGCGCTGTCCTGCGATCACCTGGAATACGCCGCCGCGGCTGAGGCCGAGGCGCTCGCGCGCGCCGGCACCGTCGCGGTGCTGCTGCCGGTCGCGTTCTACTGTCTGGCCGAGGCCCGCAAGCCCCCCGTGGCACTGCTGCGCGCCGCGGGCACGGCCATGGCGGTGGCGAGCGACTGCAACCCGGGCTCGGCACCCGGCGCATCGCTCCTGCTCGCCATGAGCATGGCGACCCGGCTCTTCGGTCTGACCGCCGAGGAGGCCCTGCTCGGCGTCACGCGCCACGCCGCGCAGGCGCTCAGCCTCGGCGCCGAGCGCGGCATGCTCAAGGCCGGCATGGCCGCCGACTTCGTCGTCTGGAACGTGCGCACGCTGGACGAGCTGTGTTACTGGATCGGTTTCAACCCGCGCCGGACCGTGGTCCGCGCCGCCGAGGTCTTGCGATGGCCCAACACGAACCCCTGAAACTCGGCGCCCGCCCGCTGAAGCTCGCGGAGCTGCGCCGCGTATACGAGCACCCGCTCACGGTGGCGATCGACCCGGGCGCACTCAGCGCGGTCAACGCCGCACACACCGCGACCACGCGGCTCGCCGCCGCCGAGGCCCCCGCCTACGGCATCAACACCGGCTTCGGGCTCCTCGCCCAGACCCGCATCCCGAGTGCGCAGCGCGCGCTCCTGCAGCGGAACATCATCCTGTCGCACAGCTGCGGCGTCGGCCCGCTGCTCGACGATGCGGTGGTGCGCCTCACCCTGGTGCTGAAGCTCGCCAGCCTGCTGCAGGGCTTCTCCGGGGTGAGCGAGGAGCTGGTGCGCTTCCTCGAGCGGCTGATCAACGCCGGCCTCACCCCGTGCGTGCCGGCGCAGGGCTCGGTCGGGGCCTCGGGGGATCTCGCGCCGCTCGCCCACCTGTCGCTGTGCGTGATCGGGCTGGGCGAGGTCCGCCGTCACGGCGAGGTGCTCACCGCCGCCGAAGCCCTCGCCCAGGAAGGTCTCGCGCCGCACACCCTGGGACCTAAGGAGGGACTCGCGCTGCTGAACGGCACCCAGGTTTCGACCGCGCTCGCGCTCGCGGGCCTGTTCGAGCTCGAGACCGCGTTCGCGGGCGCGGTCGTGAGCGGCGCGCTGTCGGTGGATGCACTCGCCGCGAGCGATGTGCCCTTCGATCCGCGCATCCAGAGCGTGCGCGGCCACAGCGGCCAGGCGCGCGTGGCGCAGGTGTACCGGGAGCTCCTCGCCGGCAGCGCCATCCGCGAATCGCATCGCGACTGCCCGCGCGTGCAGGACCCGTATTCGCTGCGTTGTCAGCCGCAGGTGATGGGAGCCTGCCTCGACCTCATCACCACGCAGGCGGCGACACTCGCCACCGAGGCCAACGCGGTGACCGACAATCCGCTCATCTTCGCCGACTCGGGCGAGGTACTCTCGGGCGGCAACTTCCACGCCGAGCCGGTCGCCTTCGCCGCCGACATCCTGGCGCTCGCAGCCACCGAGGTGGCCTCGATCACCGAGCGGCGCATCGCGCTGCTGATCGACCCGAAGATGAGCGGGCTGCCGCCGTTCCTGACACCCGACAGCGGCGTCAACTCCGGCTTCATGCTGGCGCAGGTAACCGCCGCGGCGCTCACGGCCGAGAACCGCATGCTGTGCCACCCGGCGAGCGTCGACAGCATCCCGACCTCCGCCAACCAGGAGGATCACGTCAGCATGGCGACGCACGGCGCCCGGCGCCTCATCGGCATGACGCGCAACACGCTGTACGTCGCGGCGATCGAGCTGCTCGCGGCCGCACAGGGTGTGGACCTGCGCGCGCCGCTTAAGACTTCCGCGAAACTGGCGACGGCCTACGGTGCGTTACGGCTCAAGGTGCCGTTCGCCGCGAGCGACCGGCTGCTGGCGCTCGACATCGAGGAAGCCGTGAATACCGTCCGGTTGCCGGAAGTGCAGTCGCTGGCGCGCTCGCTGTTGCCGAGCGCCCGCTGACACTCAGCCGGTGGCGTACTGCGCCTTCGCTGGGGTCTTGTCCGGGTCGTCCTCCGGCCCGCCGTCCCCCGATCCGCCGCCCTGTTGCTCGCGCTTGATGCGCTCGTAGATTTCTTCGCGGTGCACGGCGACGTGTTTCGGCGCGTTAATGCCGACGCGGACCTGGTTCCCCTTCACCCCGAGAACCGTGATGGTCACGTCATCGCCGATCATTACCGTCTCACCGACCCGTCGCGTGAGAATCAGCATCTCTTGACCCCCAGATTATATTTTCTGCGCGTGCGACGACGACCCGAGCCAGAGGTACCCCGTGCGCATCGCGGAAGGGTACGCGGAATTGACTCCAAAGAAAAACTTTGCCGCGTCGCAATAAGGCTCGTCCTTGAACCTTCCCGCCATGGTAAACCGTCTGCCCGGTACAGGGGCCCCGGCTTCACTTAAGCAGGTGTTCAACAAGGGTCGCGAGCTCGCCGGCACCCGGACCGGTGAGCACGTGGACCACCCCCGGGGCGGGACGCGCCACGCCCCGCAGGCCGAGATCACGCAGCGCGGCAGCGTCGACGAGCGCCGCATCCTCCACAGTGATACGCAGCCTTTGCGCCACGGCCTCGAGCGCGCGCACGTTGGTGCGGCCGCCGAGCGCTGCGAGTAAGCGGGTGGCGTCCACGGGCTCGGCACGGCGGGCCGCGGGCACGGCGGCAGCGGCCCTCAGGGTCGCACCCGACGGCGCAGGCGTCGCCACCCCCGCGTCGGCGCCGCGCAGCAGCGCGCGGATCTCGCCCGCGAGCTGGTCCGCCACCGGTCCCACCACGACCTGCAGTGTGTTGGCGGCGGGGCGTACTACGCCCACCGCCCCGAGCCGCTTCAGCGCCGCGGTATCCACCGCGGCATCGCCGGCGACCGAGAGACGCAACCGCGTTGCACAGGCGTCGAGCGAAACGATATTGGTGGGGCCGCCGAGCGCTGCGAGGTAGCCGTGCGCGCGCTGCGCCGGGGCGCTCTGCGCCACGGTCAGCGCCGCGTCGTCGCCCGGATCGCGCCCCGGGGTGCGCAGATCGAAGCGCACGATCACCAGGCGGAAGAGGAAATAGTAGAGCGCGAAGTACAGCGCCCCTACGGGCAGGAGCAGCAGTGGGCGCGTGGCGCGGTTGAAATTGAGAAAGTAATCAATGAATCCGGCAGAAAAGCTGAACCCGAGCCGCACATGCAGCGCATTCATGATGATGAAAGCGAGGCCGGTGAGCAGCGCGTGCACCGCATACAGCGCCGGAGCGAGAAAAATGAACGTGAACTCGATCGGCTCGGTGACGCCGGTGAGGAACGAGGTGAGCGCGATCGAGGCGAGCAGCCCCCCGACTGCGCGGCGCCGCTCGGGAAGCGCGGTGTGGTACATGGCGAGACAGGCTGCCGGCAGCCCGAACATCATCACCGGGAAGAACCCCGACATGAAGGCGCCGGCGCTCGGGTCGCCGGCGAAGAAGCGCTTCAGGTCGCCGGTGACGCCGTGGTAGTCGCCGAGCAGGAACCAGGCGATGTTGTTGATGATGTGGTGCAGTCCCGTGACGATCAGCACGCGGTTCAGCACGCCGTAGGCAAACAGGCCGAGCGGCCCCGCGTGCAGCACCGCCCGGCTGAGTGCGTCCATGCCGCCCTCGAGCCGCTGCCACTCCATGCCGAAGACCAGCGCCAGGCCGAGACCTGCGAGCCCGCTGACGATCGGCACGAAGCGCCGGCCGCCGAAGAAGCTCAGGTAACTCGGCAGCGCGATGTTGAAAAAGCGGTTGTAGAGTCCCCCGGCGATGAGCCCGGAGAGGATTCCGACCGGCACGCTGAGCTTGGCGAGCTCCTTGGCCTTGTAGGCAGCCACCCCTAAGTCGTGGGCGCGGCCCGTGAGGTCGGCGACCGCGGCCGGCGGCACGCTGATCAGCACCTGCGCGCCCTGGGTCGCGACCAGGTAAGCCACCACCGCGGCCAGGCCCGCCGCGCCGTGATTCTCGCGCGCCAATCCCACCGCGACACCGGCGGCAAACAGCAGTCCCAGGTTGTCGAAGATGGCGCCGCCCGCGGCAGCCATGGAAGCGGAGTCGAGGAGATCCGGCTGCCCGAGTCGCAACAGGAGTCCGGCGATCGGCAACACGGCGATCGGCAGCATGAGCGCGCCGCCGATGCGCTGCAGACTCGCGAGCAGTGCCTTCACGCTGCGCCCTCCCCCGCCTCGCCGCTCGCACGCCGCGCCAGCGTGCGCACGGCGGACGCATCCGGCGCGAGCAGCGCGGCGCGCGCGAGCGCGCGGCATTGCTCGAGCGTCACGCGACTCAAACACGCCTTCAGCCGCGGGATCACCGCACCGACCGCCGAAAGCTCGTGCACCCCCAAGCCCACGAGGAGCGGCGCCGCGAGCGGCTCGGAAGCGAGCCCCCCGCACACGGCGACCATGCGGCCGCGCTGCACCGCGGCCGTCGCGGCGCCGGCGATGAGTCGCAGCACCGCCGGGTGCAATGCGTCGAGTCGCGGGGCGAGCTGCGGGTGCAGGCGATCCATGGCGAGGGTGTATTGGGTGAGATCATTGGTGCCGATCGAGAGGAAGTCGGCCACCTCCACCAGGCGCTCGGCGATGAGCGCCGAAGCCGGTGTCTCGATCATCACCCCGAGCTCGACGGCGCGCGTCACGCCGAGCTCCGCCCGCAGCTCCTCCAGCACCGCACGCACCGCCACGACCTCGGCAACCTCGGTGATCATCGGCAGGAGGATCCGGCACTGCTCCCCGGGACGCACACCCAGGATCGCGCGCAGCTGCGCGCGCAGCAGCTGCGGGTTGGCGAGACTGGTGCGCACGCCGCGCAGTCCGAGCGCCGGGTTCTCCTCCGCGGGCAGGGGCAGGTAGGCGATCGGCTTGTCGCCGCCGGCATCGAGCGTGCGGATGGTGAGCGGCCGCCCGGCGAGCGCATCCGCGATCGCCTGGTAGGCGGCGGTCTGCTCGGTCACGTCCGGCGGCGACTCGCGCTCGAGGAACAGGAACTCGGTGCGCAACAGCCCACAACCCTCGGCGCCATCACGCACCGCCGCCTCGGCCTCGGCGGCCGAGCCGACGTTGGCGAACACCTCGATGCGCGTGCCGTCGGCGAGGTGGCAGGCGCGCTGCGCGGCGGCACGCTCGGCGGCGAGACGCTCGCGGCGTGCCGCGAGCATGGCGAGGGCGGCGCCGAGACGTGCCGGCGGCGGCTCGACCTCGAGCACCCCGCGCTCGGCATCGAGGATCAGCTCGGTGCCCTCACGGAGCCTGAGCACCGCCGGCCCGAGCGCCACCAGTGCCGGAATCCCCATGGCGGCGGCGATGATCGAGACATGCGAAGTCGCGCCGCCCGCGGCCGTGGCGAGACCCGCGATGCGCCCGGCATCGAGCGCTACGAGCTGCGACGGCAGGAGCTCGCGCGCGATTACGATCGAGCGCTCGGGCAGGTCGAGTTGGAGGGTCGCAGCGGCGCCGGCGAGCGCGAGCAGCACCTGCGTCTCGAGGTCGAGGAGATCGTCGACGCGCTCGCGCAGGCGCGCATCGGCGAGCGTGCGCAGCGTCGCCGCCGCCGCGCGCACCGCCTCGCGCCAGGCGAAGCCCGCGCTGCGTCCTGCGGCGAGCCCGGCGCGCGCCGCGGCCAGGAGCTCGGGGTCCTCGAGCAGCTCGAGATGTGCCGCGGCAATCTCGGCCGCCGCCCGCCCGCCTGCCCCCGCGGCGACTGCGGCGGCGCGGCGCTCGAGGCGTGCACGCACCGTGGCGCGCGCGCGCTCGAGGGCGGCCGTCTCGTACGCCACCCCGGCGCCCGACTCCGGCACCGCGATCTCCGGGCGACGCAGCTGCACGGCGCGCCCCACGCCCAGCCCCGCGCTCGCAATCACGCCACGCAGCACGACGCCTGCCACCGGCGCGGCGGTGTCCTCGGTGAGGACCAACTCGGCCGGCGGCACGGCCGCCGTCCCGGGCTCCGCCGGCCGCACGCCCCGGCGGCCTGCCGGGGCGCTCTCGGCGGCGAGCACGGCGGCGAGCGCACGCAGCGCGAGCGCCGCGTCGGGGCCGCTCGCGCGCAGCTCGAGCTCATCGCCCCGCTGTGCGCCGAGCGCCATGAGCGCGACGGTGCTGCGCGCGTTGGCCTCGCGTCCGCGCGCGCGCAGGCGCACGTCGGCGGCGAGATTGCGCAGCGAGGCGGCGAGCAACGCCGCCGGCCGCGCATGGATACCGTGCCCGAAGCCGACGGTCGCCCGCCGCGTCAGCGGCTCGCCGGCGGCGCTGCTGGCGGCGGCCGTCGTCGCCGCCCGCTCCGGCGCGACGACCATGAGCGGGTCGCCGACCGCGACGCCGCGGCCCTCGGTACGGCGCAGGATGCGAAAGCCGCTTTCCGCCATGACGATGACGGGGGTGAGGAGGCTCGGCGCGCGGCGCGCCAGGAGGTCGAGGTCGAAGGTCATGAGGAGGTCACCGGCTCTCACCCGTGCACCCTGCGCCACGGCCGGCGCGAATCCCTCTCCCCCTAAGCTCACGGTGTCGATGCCGACGTGCATGAGCACCTCGGCGCCGCCTTCGGTCCGCAGCGTCACCGCGTGGCGCGATGGCGCGACGAGGAGCACCTCGCCGTCACAGGGCGCGTGCAGCGTCCCGGCGGTCGGATCGATGGCGACGCCGTCGCCGAGCATGCGGCCCGCGAATACCGCATCGGGTGCCTCATCGAGCGGCGTGCTCCAGCCGGCGAGCGGCGCGACGAGCGTGAGGGTGCTCATGGGG
The DNA here is from genome assembly GCA_963802645.1 of uncultured Gammaproteobacteria bacterium. GTDB lineage: Bacteria > Pseudomonadota > Gammaproteobacteria > Steroidobacterales > Steroidobacteraceae > 13-2-20CM-66-19. The sequence goes on from CAWDJK010000004.1 coordinate 1,107,614, forward strand.
AGAGCTGCACCCAGTCGATGGCCCAGAGCGGATCGAGCCCGCGCTGCGCGAAGCGCAGGCACAGCGCATGCGTCCCGCCAGAGCCCGGCAGCGCCGCGGACGGCAGCACCGTCACGGCGTCGTTGCCTTCGGCCGGTGCGAGCGGCAGCACGAGGGCCGGTGCGCCGTCGCAGCCGTCGAGGCGCACCTCGAGCTCCCCGGCTGGCGTGCGGGGCGCATCGAGATGGATCTTCTCGATGTCATGGCCGATCTGGAAGTTGAAAGGCACCTGGCCCACGGCCGCGGTCAGGGTCAGCGCCCTGCTCAAGTCCACCGCGGGCATCAGCCAGCACGGGTCCATGATGTCGACCAGGAACACGGCGCGCGGCCCCTCGAGCGGCGCGTCGTCCTCGAGGTTGAGGACCAGTTTGTTCTCGCAGGTTCTCAGGTCCTGGCTGAAGTGACGCGCGTAGGGACCGGGCGTGCGCGGCGGCGCGAACACGTCGTCCGAGTAATGGATACCGAGGGTGCGATAGCGGGAGAACTCGGCGGCGAGGCGCATGCGGAAGCTGTTCCAGTCGATGCGCGCGGGCGCCGACCAGCCGACTTCCGCGAGCGCCGCGGCGCGCGGCCAGGTCATGTATTGGGCGTTGGTCTCGGTGCGCACGTGCTCCGTCCAGAGGTTCGCCTGCACGCCGAGCACGTGCTGTGCATCGTGCGCCAGCGGCCCCGGCAGCGGATCGAACCGGTAGACGTCCTCGAGCGAGATCACGGTGCCGCGGCCGGGCGGCTCATCGGGTCCGCTGCCCTGGCGGTTGTCGAGATAGAGGATCGGCGCCGGCGAGAGCACGGTATCGTGGCCACTCGCGGCCGCGGCGATCGCCCCGTCGACTCCGCGCCACGACATCACCGCGGCATCGGCCGGCACGCCGCCCTCGAGGATCTCGTCCCAGCCGATGAGCCGGCGGCCGTGCGAGGCGAGATACCGGCCCATGCGGGCGGTGAAATAGCCCTGCAGCGCCGCCTCGTTCGGCACGCCGAGCGCGCGCATCCGTGCCTGGACGCGGGCCGAGGCGCGCCACTGATCCTTGACCGCCTCGTCCCCCCCGGTGTGCAGGAACGGCCCCGGGAAGAGCGCGATCACCTCATCGAGCACGCGCTCGAGGAAGGTGAAGGTGGATTCCTCGACGTTGAACAGATTGGGATAGACGCCCCAGTCCGAAGGCACGGCGGTCGGCGGGCTATCGATCGAGGCGAGCTGCGGGTACGCGACGATCGCCGCCGTGGCGTGGCCCGGCATGTCGATCTCGGGGACGACGGTGATGTTGCGGTCGGCGGCATACGCGACGATCCGCCGCACCTCTGCCTGGGTGTAGTAACCGCCGTAGAGCCGCGGGCGCCCGGTCGCGGGGTCGATGTCGTGCAGCGCCGCACTGCCCGCGGGCACGCGCCAGGCGCCGACCTGCGTCAGGCGCGGGTAGCGCTTGATCTCGAGCCGCCACGCCTGATCGTCCGTCAGGTGCCAGTCGAGCACGTTGAGCTTGTGCAGCGCCATCCAGTCGAGGGTATGGAGGACGAACCCGGGCGACTGGAAGTGGCGCGCGGAGTCGAGCATCAGCCCTCGCCAGCGAAAGCGCGGCGTGTCACGGATCGAGAGCGCCGGGAGCTCGACGGCGCCATCGTGCAGGGGCTGCGCTGAGATGAGCTGCCAGAGCGTCACGGCGCCGTAGAAGAGCCCGCGCGGATCGGCGGCCGATATCTCGACCCCCGACGGCCTCACCTCGAGTCGATAGCTTTCGGGGCTCGCGCCCGGAGCGGGCGCCAGCGCGAGCGTAATCGCCCTCGGGCGTGCCCGCGGCGCGCCAGAGACGCGCGGCTTGAGAGTGAGACCGTGACTGAGGCGGACCAGCCCGGCGAGATAATCGGCAATGCGCCGCGCCCCGGGACCGCGCTGGATCGAGAGCTCGGTGCCGGCGTGGAGCAGGAACACGCCCGCGCGCGGCTCGGCTTGCGCGGGCGCCGGAATGACCTGCGGGATCGCCAGGTCCGGTGCAGATTCGGCGGCGCGCGCCGAGGTCGCGGTAAAACCCGCGGCGAGGAGTGCGGCGGTCGTCGCCGTGAGGAGCCTGCGTGGATCCCTGAGGCTTCGTGGATACATCATTTAAGGGTCTTGAGCCGCTGTGCGATCTGCTCGCGCAGCCGCTCCTCATCCGCCGGCGACAGCTCGCCGAGGAGACCGTGACGGTGCGCGGGGATGTGCCCGGTTGCGGCATCCGGGTCGCCGAACAGGTAGTGCTCGAACAGCGCCCGCCACGCCGCCCGCGCCGGCGCCGGAAGCCCGCGGATGTTGAGGATACCGAGGCGCAGGCTGTCGTAACCGGAGTCGCTCCCGAGGCGCGCGCCGCTCGCGTGCCACCAGTAGTTCACCAGCACGTTGAGCGGCTCGAGCGATTCGACGTTGTGCCACCAAAGCGGCGGAATGAACAACGCATCGCCCGGACTCAGCTCGGCACTCACCGCCGCAGCCAGTGCGCTGCGAAACTTCGGGAAACGCTCGAAGTCCGGGTGGTGCAGCCGCACCAGGCTCATCGGCGCGCCGGTCGGCGCATAGTCGAGTGGCCCGACGTAGAGGTTGGCGATCTCGCTCGGGCGGGAACAGAGTGAAGCGCCGCCGGCCGTACACCACGCAGCCGATGTTGTGCCACTCATCGAGATGCGTCGGCGTGGTGAGGGCGTTACCGAGCCAGATGCGCGGCTCGGCGGAGGGGTGCGCCGCGGGCAGCGGGTTGGCCGCGGCGAAGCCCGGCAGGCAGTCGCGCATCGCGGCGCTCTGCACCGCCACCGCCGGCGCCTGCGGATGGCCCGCGTAGCGCAGCGCCTGCTCCGCCACCGCGCTCAAGGGCAGCCGATTGCGCACGAAGTTGAAGCCGTCGAGTTCGTCGCGGTAGAAGATACGGCCGTGCTCTTCCGGCGCCGTCATGATGGCATCGACCGGCGCGCCGCTGTCGAGCCCGCGCAGATACGCGAGCAGCGCCGCCGCCGATGTGCGTGCCGGCGGCGATGATCGGCCAATCGCTCACCAGGCCGCGCAGCACCACCGGCTCGGCGCCGCCGAGTACCTCGCGGCGTATACGCTCGGTGTCGCGCGTCTCGAGCTCGCGGATGCGCGGCTGTCAGGCTGCCGGTACGTCCTACCAGAAATAAGCCTGCAGGGTCGGCTCGCGGCGCCGCGGCGGAATCTGCAGCAGCGTGCGCTTGTGGTCCGGGTAGTTCTCGGCGCTGCGGCGCAGGAGATTGTCGATCTCATCGAGCCTGTAGCGCGCCTGCTCGGCGCGTCGGTGGGCGCAGGTCCGGCACATCCGGAAACATTCCCATCCCCGCCATGAGCGCATACCAGGAGAACACCGGGTAGCCGCGTGCCGAGCACCTGCTGGCGCACGCCCGCGACGATGCTCTTGCCGTTCATCCACAGCGAATAGAGCTTCTTCAGGTCGTCCGACAGACTCAGGTTGGCCGAGTTGGCGCGCCAGTACTCGGTGTCGGTACGGGTGTTGGTCTTGTAGTGCGTCACGATGTAGTCGCGGATGCCCTCGAAGTGGGCGTTCATGAGCCCATTGAAGCGCTCCTGCGCAGCCTCGCCGAGGTCGCCGCGCTCCAGGAACTCGGCGAAGGTCGTGGCCGTCTGCTGAATGAAGAGCAGCGCGGTCGCCTCGAGCGGCTCGATGAAGCCCTGGCTCAACCCCACCGCGAGACAGTTGCGGTTCCAGTGCCGGGTGACCCGCCCGATGCGCATCTTCAGATGCCGCGCCGGTACGTCGGCCTCGAGGAGATTCAGGTGGCCGCGCAGCTCGCGTTCCGCCTCGTCGGGGCTGCAGAAGGCGCTCGAATAGACGTAGCCGTTGCCGTAGCGGCTGGTGAGCGGAATCTTCCACGCCCAGCCGTGCCGCAGCGCCGTCGACACGGTCTCGCACGGAATGCTCGCCTCGATCGGCGTCGGCAGCGCGACCGCCGCATCGTTGAACAGGTTCTCGGCGAAGCTGACGCACGGGGTATGCAGCGCTTTGTCGATCAGCAGGCCCGCGAAGCCGCTGCAATCGACGAACAGATCCGCGGCGTGGGTCTCGCCCTCACGCGTCACCACGGCAGCGATCGCGCCCGCCGCATCGAAGGTCGCGTGCGTGACGTGGCAGGCCTGATAGCGCACGCCACGCTCGAGTGCTTTCCTTTGCAGGAACTGCCCGAGCAGCACCGCATCGAAGTGGTAGCCGTGCCAGACGTCGAACGGGAAGCTGTCGGGAGCCTTGGGCGCGCGCCGCTCGCGAGCCAGGCGCGTGGCGATGAAGAAGCGGTCCGGGTGCGCGTGCACGTCGGCCCCCTGCACCCGTGCCTCGACGTTGTGCACGAACTGACTCATGGTGAGGTTGTCGAGCATCGAGGCGAAGGGATGGAAGTAGCTGGTGAAGCCCGGCCGCGTCGACCACCCCTCGAAGGTGATGCCGCACTTGTAGGTGGCCTCGCAGGCCGGCATCCACTCCGCTTCTTCGATCCCCAAGCTGTCGAAGAAGCCGCGCAGCCAGGGAGTCGAGCCCTCGCCGACGCCGATGGTCGGCACCGTCGGTGACTCGAGCACCGTGATGGCGACGCCGCGCGCGATGAAGGAGCGCGCCAGGATGAGCGCCGTCATCCAGCCGGCCGTGCCGCCGCCGACGATCACGATGCGGCGCACTCCCGCGGGCGCGGGCCCCGACGGTACGGCGCTCGGGGGACTGTAGGAATAATTGAAGAGTGTCGCGGTGGTCATACGACTGGCGAACGTTACTCGCCCCGCGACGCGGGCGCCAAGCGCCGCGCGAGCGGTCCGTCCGGACCTTCAGGAGGCTTGCCGGGCGGGCGGCAGGAGGGGAGAAGCCCGCCCGCCCGGAGCCTTGGTTACACCCTCAGAACTTGGCGCGAAGCGTCAGGTAGTACTGCCGCCCGTTGGTGTAGAACGCGCGCGGCTGGTCCGTGTTCAACGCGTAGTACTTGAGCGTCGGGTTGTTGAGGTTCATCCCATCCAGCGTCAGGCTGATGTTGTCGTTGAACAGGTAGGCGAGCGAGGCGTTCAGGTCGCCGGTGTCGTCCTGCGAGAACGCCGTGCTGCGGTCCAGGCCACTGTAGAACGCCGAGCGATAGTTGTACGACACCCGGGCGCTGAAATGTACGGTCTCGTAGTAGGCGCCGATGTTGTAGACGTTCCTGGAGGCGCCGACCAGGCGGTCATCCCCTCCCGGCGGCACGTCCGAGGTCTGCTTGGCATCGGTGTAGGTGTAGTTGAGATTCACACCGAAGTTGCCGAAGGACTGCTGGTAGGCGATCTCGATGCCCTGCGCGCGTCCCGTGGTGTTGATCGGGACGGTCAGGAGATACGGCACCTGCACGACACCCGCCGGGAAGCCCGAGGCGGCCGAGCCGGTGGTCGGGTAGTAGAGGGTCTCCGAGCCGTAGCCGATATAGTTCTCCAGGTCCATGAGGAACAAAGACCCTGACAGCAGCGACCGCGGCGCGAAATACCATTCGAGTGTCGCGTCGAAGTTGCTGGAAACGATCGGCTTCAGGTACGGGTTGCTGCCCGAGCCGCTGCCGGTGCCGGGGTAGTTCGCAGGCGGCGTGAGGCTGGTCGTACTCGAGAGCGCCGAGTAGTCCGGACGCGTCATCGTCTGGGCCGCCGCCAGGTGCCCGATCAAATCCGGGCTGAAGTGGTAGGCGAAGTTCGCAGCTCGGCAGAACGTCGTCATAGGACAGGTTCACCGGGACACCCGAGAAGGCCCCGAAGAGCGAGCCCACCACGAGATTCGGCGTGTTCGCCGGACAGGGGTTCGCCGAGGCCGGAATGGTCGCCGTGCAGGACATCGGAATGTAGTTAATCGTGTCCTCCGTGGTGTGCACGTAGCGGACGCCGATGTTCGCGGTCCAGTCCTCGCCCTTGAAGTCCGCCTGCACGTAGAGCGAGGTATCAGGCTCGCTGAGCGCGAACCACTGCGGCGGATAGGCGCGCTGCACTGGATCGCGCTGCACCAGCCCGGGTCCGTTGTAAGCGGCGAGCTGCCCGGGCGTCCAGTACCAGATGCCCGCGGGGACGTTGCTGCCGAAGGTGTTGTAGTTCGACGGATAGTTTGAATACGTCGTCGGGTAGGCGAGCGGGTCAGTGCCGCCTCCGGGCGGACAGGTCGGCGTCACCGGGCTGCAGGAGAACGTCGGTCCCTGCGCGATCGAGCCGATGGAGCTGCGGTCGTGCTTCGAGTAACGCGCCCCGAACTTGAGGTCCTGCCACGCGCCCGAGCTGCTCATGTCCAGCGTGGCATCGAGCTTGGCCCAGGTCTCCTTGTCGATGGTGTCGATGTTCTCGCCGCCGAAGATCCAGCCGAAAGTCAGCGCCGAGGGGTCCCCCGGCGGAAATGGCTGGGCGTAGTTGACGCCGGGCAGCGCCCAGTCCGGCGGGCGGGACACTCCATTCAGCGCCCAGGACGCGCCCGCCCCGGCGCCCGGCGCCGTCTCGGCGACGTTTTGCGTCGGGGTTTTGCCATGGCCCTCGGACCAGCCCAGCTGGCTGTCCAGCTTCAGTTTGTCGGAGATCTTGTAGTGGCCATCGAGGTTCACGAACGACGACGTCGCCTCTTCGTCAGGGCGGGAGATCTGGTCGTAGATGCCGTAGAGCGTCCCTGGCACGCCGGCGAAGGTCGCGTTCGTCAACGTGCCGTTGGTCACCGTGTAACCCGCGTTCGGAGCCTGCCCCGCACCGAAGTTAATGAAGTGCGTGTCCCACTGCAGGTAATTGCGGTTGTAGTCCGGGGCTTCGAGCTTGGCGTAGAAGCCGGAGAGGTCGAAGTCCACCGTGTCGCTCGGCTTGAACTGCACGTTCAGCAGCCCGCCGGTGCGCTTGCGCTCCTGGGTAAACAGCGCCGAACCGATATCGTGCGGGTACCAGACATTGGTCAGGTCGGGATGTGCAGTCGCGATGGCGCTGCCGGGTGCAATCTGGTCGTAGCCCAGAACTTCCGTGCCGTCACGGCGCAGGTAGCGATCCTCGTAGAAGCCCTGACCGAGAATTCCAAAGGTCGAGTCGGAGTTGCGCCAGCTCATGAGCGCGCTGAACTGCGGCGCACTCTTGGCGGGCAGATCCGCGTACACGGCCCCGGCGGAGGCCTCCACCGTGAACTCCTTGTTGAAGTCATCGAGCGGCTTGCGCGTGATGATGTCGACCGTGCCCGCGACGCCGCCCTCGACCAGATCGGCCTCGGAGCTCTTCTGCACCACGACGCGGCTCACGAGCTCCGAGGGCAGCAGGGTGTAGCTGATGCTGCGGCCGACGGTGCCGGTCTGGTCGAGCACGAACCAGTCGCCGGAGGCGACGTTGTGGCCGTCGATCAGGGTCATGGTAAGGCTGGGTCCGGTACCGCGCAGGCTGACGCGGTCGTTCTCGTCGAAGCCACCTTCGTTGGCGCCCGCCGAGCTCGACGGTGACACCGGGAACATGGCTGCAGCGAGTCGGCGATGTTCTTGTCGGGCATCTTGCCGATGTCCTCGGCGGTGACCACGTCGACGACGTCGGTCGATTTCTTCTTGACGGTCAGTGCCGCCTCGAGCGAGGCACGGATGCCGGTGATCACCACCTCCTGGAGCTGGTCAGCCTGTGCCGGCGCGGTGCCGCTCGCCTGCTGCGCCTGCAGCACCTCGTTGCGCCCGAACAGCGCCATGGCGACCGCGGTTCCGATCAACGTCGACCGTGCGATTCTCATGATTTACCCCACCCCGAATGTTTGTCGTTAGCCGTTGCACGTGCGAGAAACCCGTCGCTCCCCCTGCAAGACCCACAGGACACGCGTGCTCCGCGTCCCGCGAGAGGTCCGGCTGACCGGACCAGTTAAGTTCCAATATAGTACCAATCTTGAAATAACGCCATACCCGGTGATACCAAATGTACACGAGTCATTTTTTACCACATAAAACAATATTTTAAAGTTGCCTATGTATTCTCTTCGCAACAAACTGGTTCTATAGTGGTAGCATGATTGCTCCAACGGCACTAGCCGGAGACGCAACTTGACGCTGTTGTCACAGACGGTGGGCAAACTCGACGAGAAGAGCAGCCTGCCGCTCTATCAGCAACTGCAGCGCGCGCTGCGCCAGGCGATCGAGACACGCGTGTTAGGCCCCGACGACGCGCTGCCGCCCGAGCGCGATCTCGCCGAGGATTTCAGCGTTTCGCGCATCACGGTGCGCAAGGCCATCGAAGGGCTGGTGGGCGAGGGGCTGCTGGTGCGCCGCCAGGGCTCGGGCACGTTCGTGATGGCGCGCGTGGAAAAGAATTTCTCCAAGCTCACCTCGTTCTCCGAGGACATGCGCGCGCGCGGCCGCAATCCCGCGCAGCGTATGGCTACGCAAGGCGGCCGGCACCGTGACGCCCGAAGAGTCGCTGACGCTGCGCGCCAGCCCCGGCACCCCCGTGTACCGCTTCCACCGCATCCGCTTCGCGGACGATGCGCCGATGTCGCTCGAGTACGCGACCATCCTCGCTTCCTGCCTGCCCTCGATCGAAGCGGTCGAGTCCTCTCTCTATGCGGCGCTGGAGCGCGCCGGCAACCGTCCGGTGCGGGCGCTGCAGCGGCTGCGCGCGGTACTGTTCACCGCCGAGCAGGCGGAGCTCCTGCAGGCGCATGAGAAGGATGCGGGACTGCTGGTGGAGCGGCTCGGATTCCTGCAGGACGGACGCGCCGCGGAGTTCACCCAGTCCTTCTACCGCGGCGACATCTACGATTTCGTCGCCGAGCTCAGCATCGCTACGTGAGCACGCGCGAAGCGAGTACGCGCATGTACGGCGAGGCGGCGCAGGCCCCGGCCGTGGTGCGCGACGCAGTTGCGCGCCAACGCCGAGCGCGTCGCGCGTCTGACCGCGCGGCTGCGCGAGTCGCCGCCGCGCGCCGTGGTGACCTGCGCGCGCGGCAGCTCCGATCACGCCGCCACCTTCGCACGCTATCTGATCGAGACGCGCTTAGGCGTCCTCACCTCCTCCGCCGCGCCCTCGGTGAGCTCGGTCTATGAAGTGTCGCCGGATATGGTCGGCGTCGTGATGATCGCCATCTCGCAGTCCGGCGCGAGCCCGGATTTGCTGGCGGCGGTGAGCCGGGCACGCAGCAACGGCGCCCGCATCGTGGCGCTGGTCAACGCCGCGAGCTCGCCCCTCGCGCAGCTCGCCGATGACATCATCCCGCTGCACGCGGGTCCTGAGCTCAGCGTCGCCGCCACCAAGAGCTACATCGCCTCCCTCAGTGCGATCGTGCAGCTGGTCGCCGGCTGGGCCGAGGACGCCGCGCTCGCCGCGGCGCTCGCCGCCGCGCCCGAGGAACTCGAGCGCGCCTTCGCGCTCGACTGGAGCGCCGCCGTGACGCGCCTCGCACCGGCCCACAACCTGTACGTCATCGGCCGGGGCCCCGGTCTCGGCATCGCGCAGGAGGCGGCGCTCAAGTTCAAGGAGACCTGCGGGCTGCACGCCGAGGCACTGTCGGCGGCGGAGCTGCGCCACGGGCCCATGGCGCTGGTGCGCACACATTTTCCGCTGCTGCTGTTCACGCAGAACGACGAGAGCCGTCCCGGGGTGGTGCAGCTCGCGGGCGAGCTCGCCGCGCAGGGGGCCGACGTGCTGGTAGCGGGCGCCGAGGTGGCGCGCGCCACGACGCTGCCGACGCTCGCGGCGCACCCGTTGATCGAGCCGCTGCTGCAGGCCCAGGCCTTCTACCGCATGGCGAACGCGCTGTCCCTGGCGCGCGGCCGGGACCCGGACCGCCCACCGAACCTCTCCAAGGTGACTGAGACCATCTGAAGATGAGCCTCGCCCTGGTCAACGGCAGGATGCTGCTCGGCGACGGCCATGCCGGCGCGGGACTCAGCGAGGGCCGGGCGGTCGTCATCGCCGATGGTCGCATCGCCGAGATCGTCGACGCCAGGGACTCTCGCCTCGGCCGCCTGCGCCGCCACGATCTCGGCGGCGCGCTGCTGCTGCCGGGCTTCATCGATTCGCAGGTGAACGGCGGCGGCGGTGTGCTGTTCAACGACGCGCCGAGCGTCGAGTCGATCCGTGCCATCGGCCGCGCTCATCGGCGCTTCGGCACGACCGGTTTTCTGCCGACGCTGATCAGCGACGATCTCGACGTCGTGGCGCGCGCGATCGCCGCGGTGCGTGCCGCCATCGAGGGGGGCATCCCGGGCGTGCTCGGTATTCACATCGAAGGGCCGTTCCTCAACGTCGAGCGCAAGGGCGTGCACGACCCGGCGAAGCTGCGCGAGCTCGACATGAGCGCGGTCGGCCTCCTCACCTCGCTCGGGGTCGGCCGCACACTGGTGACGCTCGCGCCCGAGATGACCACGCCCGGGATGATCGAGAAGCTGAGTGCGGCCGGCGTCGTCGTCTCCGCCGGTCACACCGACGCCACCTACGCGCAGATCGCCGCCGCTCTCAGCCACGGCCTGCGGGGCTTCACCCATCTCTTCAATGCCATGTCGCAGCTCACCGGCCGCGAGCCCGGCACCGTGGGCGCGGCGCTCGAGGACGCGGCCAGCTGGTGCGGCATCATCGTCGACGGCCAGCACACGAGCCCGGTGGTGCTGCGCCTCGCGCTGCGCTGCAAGCCGCCGGAGCGCTTCATGCTGGTGACGGACGCAATGCCGGGCGTCGGCACCGACATGACCTCGTTCGAGTTGCAGGGCCGGCGCATCCGGGTAACGGGCGATGTGTGCGTGGACGAGGAAGGGCGGCTCGCGGGCTCGAACATCGACATGGCGAGCTGCGTGCGCAACGCCGTGGCTCTGCTCGGCGTGCCGCTGCCGCAGGCGGTGCGCATGGCGAGCCAGTGGCCGGCCGAGTTCCTCGGCCTCGGCTCCGAGTGCGGCCGCATAGCCCCTGGCCAGCGCGCCAACCTCGTCGCCGCCGACGACGAGCTGAGGGTGCTCGAGACCTGGATCGACGGGCGCTGCAGCGCCGAAGACAGCGTCTGAAGCGCGGCGCGCCGCAGATCGAGGGCGCCTCGACGCGCCGGGAGCTCCACCACCGCTGCGCCGCGCGCGCCCTTGAGTCATCATCCGCGCCGTGACTGGTGTACGCCTGCTGCTGCCCGCCGCCGCCACGCTCGCCGCTGCCACGCTCGCCGTCGCCGCGCCGCGGCGCGCGCCGGAGATGCTGACGGTCGATGGCGTGCGCCTGCAGATCGAAGCCACCGACGACGATTTCGCGGCCGGCGGCGCGGTGATCGACACCTGGCTGCGGCGCTCCGCCGGAATCGTCGCCGCCTACTACGGCCGCTTCCCGGTTTCCGCGCTGACGATCGAGCTGCGCGTCGGGCCCGGCTCCGGAGTGCAGGGCGGCAGCACCTACGCCGATCCGAAGGCGCTGATTCGGGTGCGCGTCGGTCGCGAGGTCAGCGCGGCGCAACTCACCGACGACTGGGTGATGGTGCACGAGATGACGCACCTGGCATTGCCCGACGTCGGCGCCGGGCACGCCTGGCTCTCCGAAGGGCTCGCGACCTATGTGGAAGGCATCGCACGCGTGCAGGCCGGCAACCGCACCGAGCAGGACGTGTGGGCCGAGGAGCTGCGGCAGATGCCGCGCGGCCTGCCGCAGGCGGGCGATGCCGGTCTCGACCGCACGCACACCTGGGGACGCACCTACTGGGGCGGCGCGATGTTCTGCCTGATGGCGGACGTCGACATCCGCCGCCGCACGCACAACGCGCGGGGACTCCAGGACGCGGTGCGCGCCATCGCCCGCGCCAGCGGGGGACTGAGCGCCGAGTGGCCGATCGAGCGCGTGCTGCACACGGGGGACGCGGCCGTCGGCACCACGAGCCTCGAGGATCTTTACGCCCGGATGAAGGACTCGGCCTGGATGCCCGATCTGCCGGCGTTGTGGCGCGACCTCGGCGTCGAGCCGGACGGCGACTCGGTGCGCTTGAGCGAGGCGGCGCCGCTCGCACCGGTGCGCCGCGCGATCATGACCCCGGAAACGCCCCGGTCATAATGCTGTCGCCAGGTGGGAACAGGCACAATTTCATACACTTGTAATGCGCGCACGCGTTGCGGCGGCCCGGAACTTGGGAGATGATCGATGCGTCCCAGGGAGCCTCAGGGACTCTTGAATCATGGCGCGCTCGCACACTGCCCTCCTCACCACATCCCTCGCGGGGCTCGCCGCGGCGCTCGCCGGCTGCTCGACGCGCACGAACGTGGCCGCTACCGGTGACAGCCCCTCGCTCTATACCCACGTCTACATCACCGCGCAGGCCGTCTGGTTCAACAGCAACGCGACCGCCGGACCCGACGATGGAGGCTGGGCGCGGTTCCCGCTCTCGACCCCGGTGACGGTCGATCTGGTCGCCGATTCAGCGGGCAGTTTCGCGAATCTGGCGACCGACCTGAAGCTCGCTCCGGGCTCCTACGCACAGGTGCGCCTGATCCCGGTCGATGCCTCCACACCGCTCACGGTCTCGGCACAGACACTCGGCGCCCTCTACAACATGGAGGCCGACTTCGTCGACGCGAGCGGCCTCACCCAGCAGCTGCCCCTCGAACTCCTCAATCCGGACAAGGGACTCGGGATCCAGACTTCCCTCAGTGTCCCCTTCGGCAACGTCGGTGCAGCCTTCGGCGCCCTGAGCTCTCAGTCCGCCACCCCCTCCACCGACACGACGACCGGAGCGACCTTCGGCACGACGACCGGGACGACCTTCGGCACGAACACGGGTACCACGACGGGCGTCGCGACCACCACGGCCGAATTCGCGCTGGCGTTCGACGGAACGCGCGATCTCACGGCGTTCACCTACGGTGGGACGAGCGGCGTGCTGCTGAGCTCGCACGTGAACGCCTACGACCTGTCGCAGGTGGGTGGTATCCAGGGCCAGCTGACGCTGACGAATCTCCCCGGCCTCACGAGCGCCAACGGCACGCCGGGCCTCGAGGCGAGCGCCCAGGTGCTGAGCGCCGATGGCACGCGTCACATCGTCGTTGCGCGCGCGCCGGTGGCCTCGGACGGCACCTTCACGGTATATCCCCTGCCGACCAGCACCGCGCGCTTCAACGCGTTCGGTACCAACACCACGAACCTGACGAGCTACGACCTCGTGATCCACGGACCGGGGATCGCGACCATCATCGTGAAGAGCGTGCAGATCCCGCCGGTCAACGCCCCCGCCGGTGGGTTCGGAACGGGCTCGGCGACGATCGGCAGCACCGTGGGTAGCACCACGACCTCGACGCTCGGCGCCAACCCGGACACGACGCCCGTCACGCCCACGAATCTGGTCTCGGTGGGGACCTTCGTGCCACGCGCGGCCGGCACTTACACGGCCAACGTCGCCACCGCCGCCGCAGCGCCGCTTCCCGCGGGTGCCGGGGTCGCCTTCTACCAGACGCTGCGCGCCAACGGCGAGGTCCCGTACGTGATCGAGGCCGCGCCCATCGATCCCTTCAACCAGGTGCTCGCCAACGCACAGTCCTTGTCTACCGGCACGGTGGACTCGGGGACCTATGTCTCGACCGGTGCCACCATCACCGTGGTAAGCGAAGCCCCCGCCGAAGGCGCGGGCTCCTACCAGGTGGCCGGCACGGCGCCGCTCTATGCGGACGGCGCGCTCGGTACCCTCGTTTCGGCGCCGGCCACGGCCGGCGTCACCACCGCAGGGCCCGTGACGCTCGCGGCGCTGGCCCTGGCCGCGGGCAGTACCGCCGCGACGGTCTCTGCCTCGGTGAGCCCGGCAACTGCGGGTAAGTACAACCACGGTGAGATCATGCTGAGCCAGAACGGCCAGCTGATCGCGAGTGCGCCGATCGATGCGGCACTCGCCGGGGCCGGCGGCACCGTGCAGCTGACCGGCGTGCCCGGCGGCACACCCACCAGCGTCTATTACGTCACCGTGCGCGCGTGGAACTCGAGCGATCCGGCCGGAACACTCACCCGCCAGTGGTACTCCACCGCCCTCGACCTGCGGGGCGCCGGCAGCGCCAGCATCGACCTTACGGTCGACTAGGGGCCTGCGCCACGAAACCGGTAGACTAGGCGGTTTTGAGGGTCCCTTAAGACCCACGTCAGTCACCGAAACACGGAACGCAGCCGCCCTCCGCGCCTCTAAGTGCGGGTACGGCGCTGCGATGCCGCGCGGATCTTTGAAGGGGATGAGCCTGATGACAGCGGTTCCTGCCCGCCGGATGCGGCGGCTCCTGTGGGCGTCGTGCGCCCTGGCACTTGCCTTCCCGGCGCTGCTCGCGAGCTGCAGCAGCAACAACAACATCTCCTACGGCACCGCCGTGGTGACGATGAGCGATCTCAGCGGGAATTTCACCGGCTTCAGCAGCTACGTCGTCAACATCGACTCCATCACCCTCACGCGCAACGACGGCCTGCTCTACCCTCCGCTCTCCCAGCCCGAGACCGTCGACCTGGTGAAGCTCCACGACCTCGGTCAGTTCGTCGAGGCTCCCGCGATCCCGGTCGGCACCTACACCTCTCTCACGCTGACGCTCGACTACAGCACCCCGTACATCACGGTGGATGAGAACGGCGTGGTGACGACCGCGAGCCCGCTCGACCCGGCCGGCCTGGCCATGACTGTCGCGACGATCACCGTGACCTTCGATCCGAACAATCCGCTGGTCATCACCGGCGGGGTCTGCCAGCGCATCGCGATCGATTTGAACCTCGCGGCCTCCAACACCATCAACTACGGCACCTCGCCGCTCACCGTGACCGTGCAGCCGTTCATCAGCGCGACGGTCGAGCCGGCGGACAGCACGGTCATGCGCGCGGGCGGCATCTTCGTGGTGGCACACCCCTCGAGCAGCTCCTACATCGTCAACATGCGCCCCTTCGTGGATCTGGTCTCGGCGCTCGGCGCGCTGACGGTCAACGTGACCGACAAGACCTATTACAACATCAATGGCACGGTGTACACGGGCGCGGCCGGACTCACCGCGATGGGGAAACTTGAGGTGAACGAGCCCGTGTCGACCTACGGCACATTGGGCGACTTCTCGACGATCACCCCCACTTTCAATGCCACGGCGGTCTATGCCGGCATCGCCGTCGAGAGTCCCCTGGCCGACTTCCTCACCGGCACCGTGACGAAAGTGAGCGGCGACACCGTGTCGTTGCACGGCGATACCTACTTCAATCGCTACGGCTCGGCCGGATATCTGGCGGACGTCCCGGTGACCGTGAGCTCCGCTACGCTGGTCACCGAAGACGGCGTGGCGACGAGCGGCCTGACACCGCGGGCGATCTCGGTCGGCCAGGTGATCAATGTCGGCGGGCAGGGCGGTACCGACGCCAGCGGCAACCTGACGCTGGATGCCACGCAGGGCGCGGTTCGCCTGCAGCCGACGCCGGTGTGGGGCACGCTCAACTCCGCCGCCCCCGGCAGCATGTCGCTCGATGTGCTCTCTCTCGGCGCCTTCGAGCCGGCCGCCTTCACCTTAACCGGCACCGGAACCAGCGCGGCGAACGATGCGGTGGCGGCCGACTACCTCGTCAACACCGGCACGCTCGATGAGAGCGCGACGCCGGCCGGGACGCTCATCGAGACCCTCGGTGTCGTGACACCGTTCGGCTCCGCGCCGCCCGACTTCACCGCGGCCAGCGTGACTCTCGGCAGCACCACGCCGCAGACGCTGGTCGTGGAGTGGGTGAATGGCGGCGCGGCGAGCCCCTTCACGAGCGCCACCAGCGCGGGCCTCGTGGTCGACCTGGCGAACGCCAACCTGAGCGCCACCAACCGCTACATCACGACCGGCCCGCAGAGAGTCGACATCACCACGCTGGCGGCGAGCCCCACGATCGTGTTCGCCACCGGCGTGCCGCTCACACTTTCGGTCGGTAACGACACCGCGATCGACACCTTCAACAGCGCCTCCGGTTTCGCCACCCAGCTCGCCACCACACTCAACGGCACGAACCTCCTCTACCGCCTGGTGTGCGTCGGCCAGTACTCGAGCGCCACCAACACGTTCACGGCGACCCAGGTCGCCGTGAACCTGCAGACGACCGGTTAGGAGCTCCAGGCCGGAGACCGACCGCCATGCCCTGGAACCGTCGCGCTTTCACCGGCAGCCGGCTCGGCCGCGCGTTCAACATCGCGGATCTGCGCGAGCTCGCGCGCCGGCGCGTACCGGGGTTTGCGTTCGAGTATGTCGAGGGGGGCGCCGAGGAGGAGAGCTCGCTGCGCCACAACCGCGCGGCGTTCGAGCAGCTGCGCCTGCTGCCGGATACGCTCATCGACACCACGCGGCGCCAGCTCAAGACCACGATTCTCGGGGCCCCCGCCGACGCGCCGCTCGTCATCGGGCCGACCGGGCTCAACAACCTGCTGTATCCGGAGGGCGATCTGGCGCTCGCGCGGGCCGCGGCCCGCCGCCGCATCCCCTTCACGCTCAGCACCCTCTCGACCACACGCCTCGAGGAGGTGGCGGCGCGCGCCGGCGGGCGGCTGTGGATGCAGCTCTACGTCCTCAAGGACCGCGCTATCGGGCGCGACCTGATGCAGCGCGCCGCCGCGGCCGGCTACGAGGCGCTGGTGTTCACCACCGATGCCAACGTGTTCGGCAGCCGCGAGTGGGATCAGCGCAACTACCGCGCGCCCGGCAAGCCCACGCTACGCGCGGCGCTCGATGCGCTGCGTCACCCGCGCTGGATGTACGAGGTACTGCTGCGCAACGGCATCCCCCGCTTCCGCAACGTCGAGGCTTTCCTGCCCCCGGGAGCGGCGAGCGCCGTGGGCGGCAGCACGGTGCTGCCGGGCATGTTCGAGGCGAGCATCACCTGGGACGACATCGCCTGGATCCGCCAGTTCTGGCGCGGCAAGCTCCTCATCAAGGGCGTGCTCAGCGTGCGCGACGCCGAACGCGCCGTGGCGCTCGGCTGCGACGGCATCGTGCTCAGCAATCACGGTGGGCGGCAGCTCGATTACTGCGTGGCGGGGATCGACGTGCTGCCCGAGATCGCCGCCGCGGTGAACGGCCGCCTGGCGCTGCTCGTCGATGGCGGATTCCGCCGCGGCACCGACGTCGTCAAGGCGCTCGCACTCGGCGCACAGGCGGCGATGCTCGGCCGCGCGACGCTCTACGGGCTGGCCGCCGGCGGCGAGGCGGGCGTGACGCGCGCGCTCGAGCTGCTGTGCGCTGAGACCGACCGGACGCTCGGCCTTCTCGGCTGCAACTCCGTGAGCGAACTCGGCACGCGCCACATCCGCCGCGACTGATCAGCGCTCGGGAGACTCGAGGAGCTTGCCGAGCTCGTCCTTCCACAACGCCGCGACGGTGTGCGATCCGTGGCCGCGCGTACGCTCGCTGTAGGGGATCACGACCGCGCGCCCGTGCGCTACGCGTGTGATCTCGTGCTCGAGGATCCTGAGCTCCGGGGGATTGACCAGATCGTCCGCGGAGTTCACCGCGGTGAGTGGCGCCTCGATCCTCTCGAGCTTCGGCCCCGGATCGTAGTCGGAGGACGCCGCGAGCTGGTACAGGACGTCGTTGGCATCGGTATCCTTCCACGCCGCCGCGACATAGGCATCGATCACGCGATCGGCATCCGCGAGCGTCGGTGCCTCCTTCTGCCGCAGCACCGGATTGCTGCCCACCAGCCAGACCATCGCGATCGCGGTACGGAGCGAGGGTGGCTCGCTCTGATAGTCGCCGCCCGCCCACGCCGGGTCGTTGCGGATGGCCTCCATGGCCGTGTGGCGCCACACGCGGTTGCGGCCCGAGATCTGGGTCGGCAGGCTCGCGAGCGGCATGAGCGCATCCATGAACCCGGGGTGCTGCTCGCCCCACAGCCAGGTTTGCATGCCGCCCATGGAGGTGCCCATGACGAGCCGTGCGTGGTTCACCTTCAGTCGCTGCGTCAGCAGCCGGTACTGGGCCTCGACCATGTCGGTGTAACCGTAATGCGGAAAGTGCGCGCGCAGGCCGTCGCTCGGCTTGGACGACTTGCCGTGGCCGATGCCATCGGGCAGCACGAGAAAGTAACGCGTGGCATCGAGCAGTTGCCCGGGCCCGAAGAGCTCACCCGCGAACTCGGGACGGATGAACTGCGCACCGGAGCCGCCCGTCCCGTGGGTGATCAGCACCGCATTGCGCACCACGCCGTGGGCGTCGGTGCGCGGCGTGCCGAGAGTGCGGTAGTGGATGCGCAGCTGCGGCAGCGTCTCGCCGGAGGCGAAGCGGAAGTCGTGGATGAGGTAGTCGCCCTCGACGGGCGCCGGATACTCCGCCGCCCCGGCATGCGCCGCGCAGCAGAGCAGCGTCGCAAACCAGGCCGCCGCCGATGGCAGTCGCACGATCATGCTCCTTGCGCGCCGCCGGCGGCGGTGCGTCCTCGATGCCACAATAACCCGGGTGGCCGGCCGCGACCAGCCGCCCCGCCTTCACGCCGCCAGCGTGCCCCTCTGCTTTGCCGCGTGCGTGGCGATCAGGTCCATGAGAGCCGGCGACAGGCAGTCGTAGGGCTCGAGCTTCAGCTCCTTGAGGCGCGAGCGGACCTCGCCCATCTTCGCGGGCGGGAAGCCCGATTCGATGATCGAGGAGACGAAGGCAGCGAAGTCGGGAGCCGACCAGCCACTGTCCTTCGATAGCTCCGTATGGACGAAGTCGAAGCCATAGAACGGGTGCCCCTTGAGCTCGATGCGGCCGTACAGGTGGGCGCCGCAACCGGTGCAGGCATAGCGCTGGATCGGCGCCTTCTCATCGACGATCCTGAGCTTGTTGCCGTTGGCGGTGACGCTCAGCTTGTCGCGCGGAATGACCGCCACCATCGGCGAACAGCGCGCCCTTCGGCTTCCAGCATTTGCTGCAGCCGCATACGTGGTTGAACGCGGTGTTGCCCTGCAGGGTAACGGTCACCGGCTGCGAGCTGCACAGACAGGTGAGCGTTCCGCCGGCGAAATCGCTCTTGCCGGGCTGCACGCCATTGTCGACGGCCGGATGGATCCTGGTAGCCATGAGCGTCCCCTCTCTAATCAGCGATTGGAGTGTTGGATTCGGTCAGAAAGTGACCACCGAGCGGATCGATTCGCCCCGGTGCATCAGATCGAAAGCGTCGTTGATCTTCTCGATCGGCATCACGTGCGTGATCAGGTCGTCGATGTTGATTTTCCTGTCCATGTACCAGTCGACGATCTTCGGCACGTCGCTGCGGCCGCGCGCGCCGCCGAACGCGGTGCCCTTCCACACGCGTCCCGTGACCAGCTGGAATGGCCGGGTCTTGATCTCCTGCCCCGCGCCGGCGACGCCGATGATCACCGACACCCCCCAGCCGCGGTGGCAGCACTCGAGCGCCTGGCGCATCAGGTCGACGTTACCGACGCACTCGAAGCTGTAGTCGGCGCCACCGTCGGTGAGGCTCACCAGGTGCTGCACCAGGTCGCCGCCGACTTCCTTCGGGTTCACGAAGTGCGTCATGCCGAAGCGTTCGGCGAGCGCCTTGCGGCGCGGGTTGACGTCGACGCCCACGATCTTGTTGGCGCCGACGAGCCGCAGCCCCTGGATGACGTTGAGACCGATGCCGCCCAGGCCGAACACCACCGCATTCGCGCCCGCCTCCACCCTGGCCGTGTTGATCACCGCGCCGATGCCGGTGGTGACGCCGCAGCCGATGTAGCAGACCTTCTCGAACGGGGCGTCCTCGCGGATCTTCGCCACCGCGATCTCGGGCAGCACGGTGTAGTTGGAGAACGTGGAGCAGCCCATGTAGTGATGCACCATCTGGCTGCCGAGCGAGAAACGGCTGGTGCCGTCGGGCATCACGCCCTTGCCCTGGGTGGCGCGGATGGCGGTGCAGAGATTGGTCTTGCGCGACAGGCAGCTCTTGCACTGGCGGCACTCGGGCGTGTAGAGCGGAATCACGTGATCGCCCTGCTTCAGCGAGGTCACGCCGGGGCCGACGTCCACCACCACGCCGGCGCCTTCATGGCCGAAGATGACGGGAAACAGGCCCTCCGGATCCGCCCCGGAGCGCGTGAACTCGTCCGTATGGCACACGCCGCTCGCCCGGATTTCGATGAGTACTTCGCCGGCCTTGGGTCCCGCGAGCTCTACCGTGACGACTTCCAGTGGCTTGCCGGCGGCGTACCCGATCGCAGCCTTGGTCTTCATGCCAGTTCCCCGTTCTCTGGTGGCGCGCGCAGCGAGCCGCAGATTTTACCCGCCTGCTGCGCGAAAGCCATTAACGACGTGGCAGGACCCGACCCCGGGGAGCGACAATGGCGTTCACCAGCCAACCTGGCGAGCACGAGGCAGTCATGGCAGAGACGGTATTCGGCAAGATCATCCGCGGCGAGATCCCCTGCCACAAAGTTTACGAGGACGCGCGCGTACTGGCGTTCCTCGACATCAATCCGCTCAGCGCCGGTCATACGCTCGTCGTCCCCAAGGAGAGCGCGGAGACCATGGATGCGCTCTCGGATGAGTCGGCCGCGGCGCTCGGGCGGGTGCTGCCGCGCCTGTGCCGCGCGGTGGTCGCCGCCACCGGGGTGCGTGAGTACAACGTGCTCGAGAACAACGGCAAGGGCGCGCACCAGGCGATCCCGCACGTGCACTTCCACATCATCCCGAAGCCCAATGCACGCGAGGGCTTAGGCGTTGGCTGGCCGATGCGCGCCTTCGATCACCCGGAGGGAGCCGCGCTCGCCGCCCGCATCGCCGCCGCGCTCGCCTGAGCGGGAAACTTTCCGCGCCCGGCGGTGCTCCAAGTGCGGATGAGTGCACGCACCGCCTCGCCGCGCGTCCTGGTGCTCGGCGGCGTCGCAGCGCTGCACGCGCTCGTGCTGCTGCTACTCGTGACCGGGACGCGCGCGCGCCTCGTACCGGGCATGACCGCCGTGGCTCCGCTCATCGTGATGCTGCTCGAGCCGCACGAGCGGCCGCGCACGGCGGCGAGCGGGCACGTGCCGCGCGCGCACTCGCCGCGCATCTCTCCCCCGGCTCCACCCCCGAGTGAGGCGACCCCGGTGCCGCCGCGACCTGACGCCGGCACCGCCATCGACTGGGCAGCGGAGGC
Organism: uncultured Gammaproteobacteria bacterium; assembly: GCA_963802645.1. GTDB lineage: Bacteria > Pseudomonadota > Gammaproteobacteria > Steroidobacterales > Steroidobacteraceae > 13-2-20CM-66-19. Next base: position 1,128,666 of record CAWDJK010000004.1, read on the forward strand.
CACCGCGTCCGCGAACGATCAGCTCGCAGCCGACGCACTCCACGCCCGTCAGGCAAGGGCGCTCGCTCCGCCTGAGAGTGCGCTATTCGCCGCGCAGGCAAAGCGGCATGGGTTTCAATGGGATTACGCGCGCACGCATCGGGTCGAGGGGGTTCCGGGACTTGCAGCGATCATCCATCTGGGCGATCGGTGCGCGATCGCGTTTTTCCTGATCATTCCCGTTGCCGGCGGCTGCGCCGTGGAGAAGGCGGAAGCGCGCGGCGACCTGTTCGATCACATGCACGACCCGGAGCCCTGAACGGCGCGCGAAAGTCACTGACGCGGCTCGTTTTTTTAAAAGTGCCCCTGGCTATTGCTGGACCCGGGGTGCGCTTGTAGAATGCGCGCCCTCCTGGTGCGGGGTGGAGCAGTCTGGCAGCTCGTCGGGCTCATAACCCGAAGGTCGCAGGTTCAAATCCTGCCCCCGCTACCAACTAATAGGACGTTCCCCGGGTTACGCATCAGGCCTGCGGGATTCATCGTCAGCCTGGCGGACAACTGTCGGCCCGTCTGAAATACCGGGATATTGCCTACGAGACTGCGCAAGGCGGCCCGTGCGGCCTCAACGTTGCTGCCTTGCAGAGCCCCGTTCAGGTCCGCCACAGCCTCCCGGTACGCGGTTTCGTCCGGCAACCCGATCTCAGACGCCACCGCGCGCCGGGCGGCCGCGCGCCGCGCGTTGGCCTCCCGCTCGCGAAGATCTTCGATGGTCCGGCCCAAAGTCGCGGCACGGGATGGACGCTGCGCAATGAGGCTTCCAGGTCGGCAATTTCGGCCGCTATGGCATCCGCCATTGGACTTAAGCCGCGGGCGACCTCATCGTTCTCCCGTTGATGCCACTCTCGGATGAGGCTGCAGAACGTCTCAACAGCCTCTTGGCTCAGCAGCTCCGACTTGATCGGTTGGAGAATCGCGGACTCGACCACATCCAGTCTCGCCGTGGCATCTACAGGACAGGCGGCCGGGCCACCGTTCAGGAACGTGCCGCAGGCGTAGCGCGGCGGTTTGGACGTGACGACCAGCCGCGAGCCGCATCGCTCGCAGGTGAGCAGGCCGGAAAGGAGATAACGACGGGGCCGATCCGAGCGGGTGTATTGCGCCCGCTCCGAGAACCGCTGCTGAACCGCATCCCAAGTACCCGCATCGATCAGTGCCGGGCATTCCGTAACGATCCAATCCCTCTCGGGGCGTGCACGCCGCAGCCGTCGACCACTGTCCGGGTCCTTGACCCAGACTGTGCGGTTCCAGACGACCCGACCCGCATACCGCTCATTCTGCAGGAGAGGGTTCAGCGTGGAGATCAGCCAGCAGCCATCCCGGCGACGTTCGGAACGTTGCCAGCTCGATCCCGGAGACGGAATCTTGCGCACATTCAGGTCCCGCGCGATGGACTTCATTGATGCGCCGGCTGCGAAGCGAGCGAAGATCTCACGAACGATCGCCCCTTCCTCCGGAATTTCTCGACCCTGGCTGTCGAAGCCGTAAAGCTTGCCGCCCGTCGGCCTCCCCATGGTCGCCCGCATTTGCAGCGCAGAGTGCGTGCGCACGCGGATACCCGCACGAAGTTCATCCGACATGAGCCCGGACAACCCTGCCTGCATCCGCGCCTGGGGGCTTTCGCTGTCAAATCCGTCGAGAACGCCGACCACCCGAACTCCGCGAAACCGGAGCCGATCAAGCAAGGGTGCGAGTTCCTGGCTACGTGAAAGGCGCGTCAGGTCTGCAATCAGTAAGGCTTCGCCTGACACCAGCGCAGCCACGACGCGCTGAAATCCTGGTCGGTTCCCGAGAGCCGCTCCGGATATCCCCTGGTCTGTGAAATCTGCGACGACAGAGATGCCGTTGCACTTCGCGTATTCGTGGCAACGGCGCTGCTGGTCCGCGATCGAGGCTTCGGTCTGACGATCCGTGCTGTACCGTGCATAGGTGTACGCACGCATGCTGCAGCTCCTCCAAGACCCAGCGAGAGCCTATGCCAGCTTCGGCTCCACTGGAAGCGGTTTAGGGGGCTGCTGGGGTGCAGCCAATTTCGGCTCTGGCATCGGCTGACCCGATTTCCATCGGTCGTAGACCGAGCGCGCCAGGAGTTGCACGAGGGTTTCTATCTCCGATCTCATCGAGCCCACCGCGGTTACAAACAGGGCTGGGATGATCGGAGACCTGCCCGCCGTCCACGTACTCGCAGGACGCGGGTAAACACCCGCTAGCGAGCGTTGCGGGTAAAATCCCCGGAGCACGGAACGCAACGGATTGCACCAAGATGAGACGCTATCAAGCGCTTCGCTACGTCCGGTATCCGAAACCGGGCGGATCTATCCAGGCCGGCGTGATGAGATTTCTTTGCCGGCATTCTCCAGTTGCTAGGAACAGTCTCGCAGGCCAGCACCGGATTAAAAGACTCCCTCCTCCTCTCCACGACTCTAGCTAGGGCAATCGTGGCAGCGACCGGTCAGCGTTGCGCCGCGATCTTCAGCACGTACTCCACGACGTTCCGCGTCAGCCGCCGATCGATCCGCGCGTGTCCAAACAAGGTGCGGAAATAGAACGGGCCCGTCAGCATGTCGAGTAGCAATTCGACATCGAGCGCCTGGCGGGTCTCGCCCCGACGGCGTGCTCGGTCCAGTGCGTCGCGCATGGATCTGCGCCTCGGGGTAAGCACCAGGCGTCGCACGGCCTCACCGAGCTCAGGGTCGTGCGCCATGTCCGCCACGAGGCCGCGCAACGCCTGCAGGAGAGGACCCGCGAAGGCCCGTCGTAGCGTCTCCACGGCTGCACCCAGATCCCCGCGCAACTCGCCCGTGTCGGCGGCAGGCCTGGCCCCCATGGTGCTGACGATGCAGTAGGCGACGAGATGGGGCTTGCTCGGCCAGCGTCGATAGAGGCTGGAGCGCGCACGCCTAACCTGGCGCGCGATCCCATCGATCGTGACCGCCTTGTAGCCGCGCGTCTGCAATACACGCAGTACCGCCGCCACCACCTGCCGGTCGATATTCTCGTTGCGGGGACGGCCACGCCCGCGGGCGGCCCCAACCTTAGTTTCCCGTCCTGCTGATTTACGAGACATACTGTCCTATAATTTCACAGATCTGCTTCCTGGAGAACTGGGATGTGATCTGGTTCGCGGATGATGTCCCGGAAAGGAGTTTAAATATTAATGGTAGGGAGCAGGACGCCTCCATGGAACGCTCAGACTGCGCCGGATACAGGAGCCCTCTCGTGTTGAGAGGCTCTTGGAAGCCTACATCTCCCGCGCCGCCAGCCTTCCGGATGGCTCCTACCAGATTCGCGACCCGCGCGAGCTGCCCAGACCCTTGCGAGTCCTCCTGACCCGAGCGATTGACGAGGGGCAGGCCTGGTCGTGCTGGATGCGGGGTCCGCTGATCTGGCTCTTCACTTGCCATATGTCTCTGGCGCTGTCCCGCGAGCGCGGATCGCCGGTGATCCTCGTACATCTCTACGGCGAGGATGCGGAGCTGAAAGACTCCGGCGCCTGGAGGTTTGACCCGCTGGGGAACTGGACTCGTTGCGCTGCTTGAAATCGCTGCCGTGCTTTCTTCCCGAACGTCGCGGCGGCTCGCTGGGCCTCACCGGAGGCGACTCGCCTCCGGTGGGGCCGCTTTTTTTTCTGATGCACCGGATTAAAAGACGCCCCTCTTCCTCTTCAGGGCTCTAAGCGACACATTGGCACTCAAACTAACTCATTGATTTCAGAAACTGACAACGCTCCTGACGCTGCGTCAAAGAGTGTGCCATGGTGCCGCTGCGAGTTAGTCATTGCACCGAATTTGCACTGAGACTCCGTGCAAATTTAGTGCACAGTAGGCTGTGGATCAGGAGGATGCATCGCGTTCGCGCGAATCTCCTCGGACCAGCGGCTGAATGGCGCGCTCAACTTTCTTACCGATCCTCTTGCTGGCGATCTCCAGATCGTACTGTGTCTGTAAGTTCTGCCAGAGCTGCGCAGTGGTTCCGAAGTAGCGCGCCAGCCGTAGCGCCATCTCGGCCGTGATCGCCCGACGACGCCGCACTATCTCGTTGACCGTCGGAGCCGTCACTCCAAGCTCCATCGCAACCCTATACGAGCTGAGTTTGAGCGGCTGCATGAACTCATGCAGCAAAATATCTCCGGGATGCACCGGACGTAGCTTCTTCGTTGCCATGCGCAATGCCCTCTATTAGATACTTCAGTGGTAATCGATAATCTCGACGTCGAAAGCGTCCCCGTCCTTCCACTTGAAACAGACACGCCACTGCTTGTTGATCCGTATGCTGTGTTGTCCCTGCCGATCGCCCACCAACCGTTCAAACTGATTCGACGGAGGAATCATGAGATCGCGCAGGTCGGCAGCGGCGTCGAGGTATTTCAGCTTCTCACGCGCTCGTTGCTGTATCCGTCGGTCGAGCCCCTTCACGAACTCACCGCGAAATACCGCCTGGGTGTCCTTGCTCCTGAAGGTTCGGATCACCCGATGATATTAACGTTATGCGATATTAACTTCAAGCGTTAATAGATGGGGCGGGACCGAATCGAACCGTCGACCAACGGACTACTAGTCCGTGAATCTCTTCGCGAAGACCGTCAATTCGCCGTCTTCTGTATCTATTGCCTTTGATTCGAGTTCTATGGCGAGAGGCTAGACTCTGGCTCATAGTCCGACGCAAAATTAGCGCTGTAATGCGGGGCGCGGATCAGGTCCAACCCGGACGCATCGCAGGTGTAAGCCGGCGGAACCCAAGGCCGACAAGACGTTCAAATGT
>CAWDJK010000005.1:0-961347 GCA_963802645.1 uncultured Gammaproteobacteria bacterium
AAGATAACTATGGTTCACACTCATCCATGGTCGAAGTGGTCAAGTCCGCCACGTTCGAGGCTTGGTTCAACTCACTTCGTGACCGTCAAGCGCAGGCACGTATCAATGCGCGCATCCGCCGGCTTTCTCTCGGCAATCCAGGCGATGTGCAACCTGTGGGCGTCGGCGTAAGCGAGCTGCGAATCGACTACGGCCCCGGCTACCGGGTTTACTACGTGCAGCGTGGCGCCATTGTCGCTGTCCTACTCTGCGGAGGTGACAAGCGCACGCAGGACGCGGACATCAAGCGAGCGATTGAGATCGCAAGGGTCTGGAAGGGGTGATGTATGGCAGCTAAGCGGCGGAGAAAGGAGACGTTTTCCCGGCGGGACGCCGCGGACTATCTGAAGTCCGAGGGCGATATGGTCGCCTATTCCAAGCAGCGCCTGGAGAAGCTCCTGATGATCCTGCGCGCCTTGCTGCGCAATCGGAGACATCGCCCCGCACGCGGCATGGTCCAGCTCGCTGGACACGGGGAAACCCGCGAGGTCTGAACAAAGCGCTCTCCAAGGACGGGAACCCGCGTCTCGGTACGGTTCTCAAGGTGCTCAAGGCACTGGGCCTGAAACTAACACCGCAGGTCGTCTGACCGTCCCCCGCTCGCACCAGATCGAGGCGCCCACCGGTGGCTCAGTTCGGCCGAACCCGCCGTTCGACCTCGTTCACTATTCCTCCCGAAAGCGGACAATGGGCGAAGCAGGATCAGTGCGCGAGGCAAACCCGTCGTATGAAATGTTTTTCCATTCACCCGCTCGTGCAGCTGTTTTGTTCCCACAAGCTGGACTGGTGGCGTGGCAACGCCTGATGCTAATTCACGAAGGAGCCGCTCAGGATGTACACCCGCCCCAGTTCGTGTTGAATGCTAATTCGTTTGTTCCCCATTTGATGAGTCGTAGCACGTTGCCTTGAATATTTGGAATCGTGACGGACTGGATGGCTGCAAAGGTTTTCAGGTCAAGTGACTGCATGACCAAGTCACTAGCGATGTCAACGCTCTGATCTGGCGTACGCCAGGCCTTGCCAAGCGCTCCGTCAGCAACGACCTGGCCAGACTGGCCAAAGTAGCCGACTGGCGAGCCGGTGCTTGGATGTACGATCGGTCCGTCGCCGCCGTAAACACGGCCAGTAGTTGGATCGTATTGAATACGGGTGGAGTACGGAACGTTGAAAATATTGGGGTACGTGATGCTCTGCGACACGCTGCCGGCCTCGATTGAAAAATGTAAAAACTGAAGCCTGTGTCTTCACTGTCGTTTGCAAACAGCGTTGACGCATCGGACCCCCATTGAATCGAGTTGTAGGCCTGTCCGAAGAGGTTCGAGACGTTGGTGCGGGGAAGCGCGTCGTCAAAGACTGCGATATCGCCTCCGACGGCAGGTACGATCGAGTCAGTGGTACCCAATGCCGCGGCGACCGTTCGCGGAAAACCAGGCGCTACATCGAGGTCGAGTGCGATCCGGGCAGGGCCTGTCAATGGCACCCAGCCAAGTCCCCTCGTGAAGTCCGGCGTCAATGCAGGGAGCAGGAGCCGCTCGATCGATCCCGAGCCAGCTAGACCCACGTATAGGTACTGGCCGTCCCCCGATACGGCTAGCGTCTGCGGATCGCTCAGTACGGATTGCGCAGACACGATTCGTCCGGTCGTGGGATCCACTCCGACGACACTGTTGCCGTGCACCGGATCGGCACCTGATACCGCCACATAGATCAGCTTGCTAGTTGCGTCCCACACGATATCGTTCGCGGGTATCGGTGCGATGAGCAACTGCTGGCTGCCAACCACTTGTTGATTGGTGGGCACCTGCGTTGCCTGCGCTGGCTGGCCTGAGATGAACGTCCCGTTGAGCAGCGTGATGGCAGCAGGCATGAGGTATGCAAGACCGTCTGTACCCCACCGGATTGAGGCGGGTGGTCCGTCAAGCCCAAGTTCCGTATACCTGATAGCGCTGAGGAACATATGCGTCTTCAGGTCGAACTCGGCTATCGTCGCGACATCTTGCTCGTCGGCGTAGACCAAATATGCTTTGCCGGCCATTGAATCGACGGTTGCCGTGCCTGGCGCATCAAACCAGCCGGCCCACTGCACCGCGACGGGGTCGAGTACGACTGCCGGGGAGACATCCCCGTTGTTCAGATGAATGCGGCCCTGCGACGGATCGAAGCTGAAGCCGAGGGCTTGGGTCGCAGGAACCACGCCCGGTTGCGAGCTCGTCAGGGATACTCCCGTCGGACCCACAGAGAACGTGCGAAAGCTCTGGTCCCGGCCGTAGAGCGTGCTGGCGTCCGCTCCCCACGCAAGGTGCAGCTCCGCACCGTCGTCGACGTTGGTGCCGCCGACCAACGTTGGGCGCTGTGTCGCATCGTCATAGATGGCGACTCCGAGCCCAGTGGGACCTGCGTTGAGTGACACGGCTACCGTGTGCGGAGCACCGGGGGCGGCCTTCACGTCCTGCGCCGCGCTGGGCAGCGGGATGGAGATGTCGAAGGTCAGGCCCGGCAGGATTGCGCGCTGCAGGCCGCCACTACTGACAGAGTAGAGATACAGATACTGGTTATCGTCGGAAATGGCCATGTGGTCCGCGGGACCGCCGGGAGAAGGTATCACCCGAACATTGCCGGAGACCGGATCGAGGACGGCGAGCTGGCTGTTCGCGAGGAGAATGTAGAGGACTTTGTTCGTCGAATCCCAAACGAAATCGCTCGGTGAAGCGAGCGATATTCGTCTGACGGTGTAGTTGGCCGGGGCAATAGTCAAAGTCGCGGCGTTAGATACCGGCAGACCTGGGTTGGTGACGGTCAGAGCGGTCGCGCTGGCCTGGGCGAGCTGATCGTAGGCAAGAGTCAGCTGCAGCCTAGTGGGTGAGAGGTACGCCGTTCCTTGTGGACTGCCATTGAGGTTGACGACTGATCCCGGCACAAAGGCCGAACCGTCAACATAGACAACCGTGTCAGAACTGCCCGCGGTTACGATATTCGGATAGATCGCCGTTATTGTCGGGCCCGCCGGGGGCGGGGGCGGAGGCGGGGGCGGGGGCGTGCCGGAGGCTCCTCCACCCCCGCCGCAGGCGGCGAGTGCGACCACCAACAGCAACCGCAAAGCTATCCTGCGTTTGCTTCGAATTGGCGCAGATACGCACGTTGCAGGTGCGCGGCTCTCCAACACAAAACCAACACCAAGCGCGCCTGCCAGGCTCAAGGAGTATCAGGCGGTCTCGAAACCAGCAACCCGACCTGCAACACCCGCGACGGTGTCGTTTCGCTCGTTACGCGGTGTGACTTGCTGCGTCATGTAGGCCAGGCTACGGAAGCGCCCCAATACCGGTCTGAGGAGTGTCGCGATGAAATACCTTCGTATTCGTCAGGTGATGCAGCTCACGGGACTTTCGCGAATGACGATTTACCGCCTCGAGCTCGCCGGACGGTTCCCCAAGCGGCGGAGACTAAGCGAGAACTCGGTGGCGTGGCTGGAATCGGACATCGAAGCTTGGGCGGATTCCCGGCCGGTCGCCCATTTGCAGGCGGCTTCGAACGCCTCGGCAACGCCAAAGCCGTGATTCTTCCGGCGGGGGGCGATCTTGGTCCTCTTCCTACCCGATGCAGTCTGTTGCGACCGTCCGCCATTGGGCTGGCCAGCGAGAGCTTGAAGTGCGTCGCCTCGGTCCGTGTAGGTCACCCGTGTGCTCGAATCGTCTCACCGAGGGGCTGGCTCGAGGCAGACGCGGTGAGCGCCTGGGCGGAAATTCCGTGGCCTGGTCAGACTCTCGCCCCTTGGCTCCCTTGTGTACCGCCGTCGCCATTGCCCCGGGACGGCAGCGTGAAGCCTGATCCCCGATCGAGGGTAAACAGGCAGACCAAAACCCGCATCTGTTCTCAGTCTTGCCCCTTATAGGTGCTGTCCTACAGACCCAATCGAGCAGCGCTGAGACCATGCCGCGCGTGAATACTCCTTAGCGTGCCCGAACAAGAAACCATTCAGTCAAAGGGACTCTTCGATCGTGCCCGGTGATACCCCTTCCCTGCGTATTCTGCTGGTTGAGGATTCCGCACTCCTCGCTGGAAGACTCGAAGAGCTGATCCGTCGCTTGCCGGGTGTGGATCTGGTCGCCACTGTCGACACCGAAGACGAAGCGATCACCCGCATCGCAGACTTCCGCCCCGACGCGATTATTGTGGATCTGCAGCTGCGCCGAGGCTCCGGCTTTGGTGTCTTGCGAGCTCTGCCTCGTACCGATCCGCGGCCGAAGGTCATCGTTCTAACGAACTACAGCTCGACCGAGTATCGACGCAAAGCCGAGTCACTCGGGGCCATCGCGTTTTTGGATAAATTCCGAGACTATGGCGAGCTTCCCTCTCTCTTGCTCACCCTGTCTCAGGAGCGCATAGCGAGCAGCCCGTAGGAGCGGCATGAAGGGCTATCCTAAGTCACGGTCTTTGCGCGGACGATTGCTGGTTGTACTGCTGCTCGTCGTTGGAGCGGCGATGGCCGCGAGCGCGCTCATGGTGGAGCTGTTTCGGCAGTCCGCAACCGCACGCGTCGGGCAGGCTCAGGCCGAGGTCGCACGTTCCTGTGATGCGATCGCTCAGGCCTACGCCTTTTATGTCGCGGGACTCCCCGGGACTCAAAGCGGCCTGGATCAGCAGAGCTTTCGACACGGCCTGACCACCGTGGTAGAGACAGCGTTGCGGCGCCGCAGCGGCATCGAGGGCGGAATCTGGCAGTACGGTCGAGAGTCGCTCGCCTATGCTTACCCTACTTACGAGGGCACGGGTCCGAAGACGGACCTACCCCAGGCGGAGCTGCCCCGGATTCAGCAAGTCAACCAATTGGCCCTGCGGGAGGAACATCCCGTCGAGAGCCGCTATCAAGCCGCCTCGCAGACCCTGTTACTAAACGCCTGCCCGTTGCCTGGCCCCGTGTCCGAGCTCACGGCTTGGACCATGACACGGGTCATGACCTTTGCCGGTCCGGCCTACGCCCAGCTCATGATGGGCATGGGCGTACTGTTGCTCGCCGTACTCGGCGCGGCCGCCCTGTTGATACGAATGACTCTGACGTGGTCGCGTCACGTAGCGCGCATCGAGAGCACCCTCGCGGCGCACGACGTCGCAGAGCTGCCGGCGCTTCCCGCCACCGGCGAGCGCGAGCTGGATCGCATCGTGGCCGCACTGAACGACGCCGGAGCGCGCCTCGCCGCATCGAGGCGAAGCGCCGATGAGCTCGCGCGGCGGATGGCGACCAGCCAGCGCTTGGCGGCGATCGGACGCGTCGCCGCGGGCATCGCCCACGAGATTCGCAACCCCATTGCGGCCATGCGCCTCAGAGCCGAGACCGCCTTGGCCTCGCCTAACGAGCAACACCACCCCGCACTCGCCGTCGTTCTCGACCAGATTCATCGGCTTGACCGGTTGGTGCAGCGACTTCTCACGGTCACAGAACGCGACCCGCCAAGGCGCGAGCGCGTTGCTGTGGGAGGCTTCCTAGATGCACACATCAGCGAAAATTCTGAACGGGCCCGCACGAGGAACGTCACCGTCGCGAGCCTGTGCGCGATCGAGTCCGCGGTCTTCGACTCGGAGCTCATGGGACGGGCCCTCGACAATCTCATCGTCAACGCTGTCGAAGCCGCGCCGGCCGGTACTCGGGTCACGGTCGACGCGTCGATCCGCAACGAGCAGCTGGTGCTGTCGGTTCTTGATCATGGCTCAGGGCCGCCTGCCGACATCCACGATCACTTGTTCGAGCCGTTCGTAACCGGGCGCGCCGACGGGACCGGACTCGGCCTGTCGATCGTTCGCGAGGTGGCGGAGGCACACGGTGGGAGGGCGCAATTTGAATCTTGCGGGGAGCGGACGGTGTTCGAGATCATCATCCCATGGCAAGCGTCCTGATCGTCGACGATGAGCCTGCGCTGCGCGATGCGCTCGCCGAAGTCGTTCGTGATCTCGGCCACCGGGAACTCACGGCGTCCTCCGGTGAGGCCGCCTTGTCTCTCCTGGGGAGAGAGAGCGTCAACGCGGTGTTTCTTGATCTGCGCATGCCGGGGATGGACGGGCTCGAGTTGCTCCGGCGACTGCGCTCGATGGACCCCGCGCCGGTCGTCACGGTTCTCACTGCCCACGCCACCGCCAGCAACACGATCGAGGCGATGCGACTCGGTGCCTTCGACCACTTGACGAAGCCCATCGGACGAGAGGATGTGGCGCGGGTCCTCGAGCGGATGCTCGGGAGCGCGACTGGCGCAGGTGTTGATTCGCCGCGCGAGTCTCCCGAGACGCTGATTGGCTCGAGTGAAGCCATGCGTCAGGTACAGAAGACCATCGGACTACTCGCGGACAACCAGGCAAGCGTGCTGATCACGGGGGAGACCGGGACCGGCAAGGAACTCGTTGCCAAAGCCATCCATGAGCACGGTCAGCGGGCGGCCGCGTCGTTCGTCGCGGTCAATTGTGCGTCCATCCCGTCGGAGCTCATGGAGAGCGAGCTCTTTGGCCATGTGCGGGGTGCCTTCACCGGAGCCGTGAGCGAACGAGTCGGGGCCTTTCGTCAGGCACACGGTGGAACGCTCTTCCTCGATGAGATCGGCGACATGGACATGTCGCTCCAGGCCAAGATCCTGCGTGCGCTGGAGGAGCGCATCGTGACTCCGGTGGGCGGCAAGCCGACGAGCGTCGATGTCCGCGTCATCGCGGCGACGCACCGCGATCTCAAGCAGGGCGTACGCGAGGGCGCTTTCCGCGAAGACCTCTTCTACCGCCTGAACGTCGTTCCAATCCACTTGCCGCCGCTGCGGGAGCGGATCTCGGACATTGTGCCGCTGGCCGAACACTTTCTGCATCAGCTCGAAACAGGTAAGCGCCTCTCGGCCGATGCAGCGGCCCGCCTCATTCGCCATGGCTGGCCGGGCAATGTCCGGGAGCTCAAGAACGCGATGCAGCGTGGGTCCCTGCTCGTACGCGGCGAATACCTCTCACCCGTTGATCTGGAGTTCCTCGAGGAAGGATCGACCCCAGTCGAGTGCCTCGACTGGCCGGATGAGGACCTCCCGACAGCTGTCGCGCACCTCGAGGAGCTGCTGATACGGCGTGCGGTCGCCCGCGCCCAGGGTAATCGCGCCGAAGCGGCGCGGCTCCTGAACATCAATCGCCAACTGCTCTACACCAAGCTCAAGCGCTACGGGCTTGAAGTGTCCGAAGACCCGACAGATCCTGTCGGGGAAGCGGACACCTGATCACGCCTGGCAGGACCCGGCTTTCAATAGTTTCAGTCTCTTACACGCTGGCACGCGTGTTGCTCTGTATTCCTTGAGCGCTGCAACTTCCGCGCGATCAAGGAGTGACACGCATGAGACTTCCCCGCACGTATTCGCTGACCTGTCTGCCCCTGGCCTGCATCGTTGCCTTCGCCGCAGCAGCCCAGGGAGCTCTGTCCCGCACCGACGCCGGCGGACCGCAACCCGTCTACGATCCCGCGCAGCTTCCGACCTACTCCGGTCGCGTCCAGCAATTCACGCTGACTCCCCGCGGGGACATCGACGGACTGATCCTCGCCGACGGCACCGAGGTGAAAACGCCCCCGCACCTGTCCACTTCCATCGCCTACTCGGTGAGGCCCGGTGACCCGGTCAGTGTGCACGGCTTGCGTGCCGCTGCGCTGCCGCTGATTCAGGCGGTCTCGATCACCGATCAGTCAACGGGTCGGACCGTGGTGGACACTGGGCCGCCGGATCCTCCGGGCCCACCGCCTCCGCCTGGCCCGCCGCCGCTTGCACCACTTGCCATGCCCGCCGGAGCGACCGGTCCGATGCCTGGGCTGGTCGAGGTTCAGGGCCGCATTCGCGTGTCTCTTCATGGTCCGCAGGGGGAGCTCAACGGCGCTCTCCTGGAAGACGGCACGGTGCTGCGCTTACCACCCCCAGCCGCCATGACTTTCGCAGCCTTGCTGCAGGCCGGGCAGACGATTGTTGCTGAGGGCCTTGAGTGGGCGAGCCCGCTCGGCAAGGTGATGGAGGTCCGTCAGATCGGGCCGTCGCGCACTCAGCTCAACTGGGTAGCCGCGGCGGCAGGCTCTCGAGGCAAGAGACGCCGGCAACACGATGAGTGGGTCGCGCTCGCAGCACCGCCCGGCCCGACGTACGCGACCCCAACTCCGCGATGAGCATTCACGCCCGACTCTGCAACGCACCAAGGAGAACCGATATGCGATGGCTCGATCCCGATCACCTGCCCGAGGTGAAGTCCAGTGTCGAACGTCTGCTACTCAATCCACGCGGTGAAGCCGACGGCATGATTCTCGCCAACGGACTCGAAGTGCATTTCCCACCGCACCTTTCCGCGTCCGTGTGCCGCGCATTCCAACCCGGAAGCGCGGTCCGGGTATACGGCGTGCGTCCCCGCACGGCGGCGATGATCTCGGCTGTGGCAATCGAGACCGAGGATGGTCGACGCATCGTGGACGACGGACCGCCTGGGCACGGAGAGAGAAAGGCGAATGGCCCTGAATTGCCCCAGCGGTGCGCAATGGAGGCGGAAGGAGTGGTGCAACGAGCATTGCACGGGCCCAAGGGTGAAGTGCGCGGAGTCCTGCTCGATCAGGGCACCGTGGTGCGGATAGATCCTGATGAGATCGAGCCGATCGCACAATGGCTCACCAAGGGGCAAAGCCTCGTCGTAGTTGGAGAGGGTCTGGTCACGGAGCTCGGGACCGTAATCGAGGCGCGCTCTGTGGGACTCTCGAACGACAGCCTGCGTCCGTTGAAGGCGAAGAGACCCAAAAAGGGTAAGCCTCATGATCGTGATTCCGAGCACGCTGCCGGCGCGGACGCTGCCTAGAACCGCGCAGCAGTCCTCGGGTCGAGGGCTGGCACACGCACAGAGCGACTGAGGACGCCGTGAGAGCCTGGAGAGCTGGGATGCCTGTCAGAATTCGTGACCTGTTTCCGTCATGAAGGCCGCGGTGGCGACAGTAGTCTCCAATCTTCATATGTCTGCGGAGCAAGAGGCTGAAGCAGAAGCCGCTCCGCAGCCCGCCCTCAGTACCCTGCGCGGCCTCGACTGGTTGAATTTCTTTCTCGCGGACGTCCAGACAGCAGTCGGGCCATTCCTCGCGATCTATCTTGCCGGGCGCGGGTGGAACGAAGAGCGCGTGGGGCTTGCGCTCACCGTTGGCGGAATCGCCGGAATCCTGGCCCAGGCACCCGCGGGCGCCCTCGTCGACCAGCTCCACCGGAAGCGCATCCTGGTCGCCGCCGGGGTCGGCGCGCTCGCCTTGGGCGCGCTGCTGATCGCGTTCGTACCGACATTCTGGTCAGTCATGTCGGCCCAGGTCCTGATCGGCGGCACCTCAAGCGTCTTCGGGCCCGCCCTCTGCGCCATTTCGCTCGGCATCGTCGGTCACCACCTGTTCGACGCACGGCAGGGACGTAACCAAGCGTTCAACTCTGCCGGCAACGTCGTCGCCGCTATCTCAATGGGGATACTCGGATACTTCGTCTCCAATCGCAGCATTTTCTTCTTTGTTGTGGTTTGCACGCTCCCGACTCTCTACGCCCTACGCAAAATCCGCGCTGACGAGATCGATTACGAGCGAGCCCGCGGCGCAAAGGAAGATGCTAAAGGCGGCAAGCCAGTCGGGGCGCGTGCACTATTGAAGGAGCGTCCTCTGCTCGTCTTTCTGGGTTGCGCGGTGACGTTTCATTTTGCGAACGCCGCCATGTTGCCGCTCCTGGGGCAAATGCTGGCCAAAGGCCATGGACGAAGCTCAATGATGTTCATGTCAGCGTGCGTCGTGACCACACAGTTCGTCATCACCACAATCGCCGCGTGGTCCGGACGAAAAGCGGCCTCATGGGGAAGGAAGCCGCTGCTTCTGATCGCGTTTGGCGTACTGCCGGTACGGGCGGTTCTCTACACGCTCACCAGCAATACGGTCGCACTAGTCGCGATCCAAATTCTCGATGGCGTTGGAGCAGGAATATTCGGCGTGGTCTCAGTACTCGTGATTGCGGACCTGACACAAGGTTCGGGTCGCTTCAATGTCACCCTCGGAGCGATCGGTACGGCAGTCGGCATCGGCACTGCCCTCAGTCAAACGATTGCCGGTACGATTGTTCATCATTTTGGATTCGACGCAGGATTCCTCTTCCTTGCGGCGATCGCAGCGGCTGCGTTCAGCATTCTTTACTTCTTCATGCCAGAAACACGAGAAAGAAGCTTTCTCAACGAGCACGTATGAGCACGATTTTTCTCCTGATGCTGTCGAATGTCTTCATGACCTTCGCGTGGTATGGCCACTTGAAGTATGGCCACGACTGGCCGCTATGGAAAGCAATCCTCGTCTCATGGGCAATCGCCCTGTTCGAGTACTGTCTAGCGGTGCCTGCCAATCGCTTCGGTTTTGTTCAGTTCTCTGGATTTCAACTCAAGATCATTCAAGAGGTGATCACAATCTCGGTCTTCATCGTGTTCGCGATCTTCTTTCTCAAAGAGAAGCTCGCCTGGAACTATCTCGTGGCATTCGTGTTCCTCGCTGTCGCAGCATTCTTTGCCTTTGCGTTCAAGACACCGGGATCCGTCATTTGAAGGCGATGCTGTCAATCGCTAAGGCCGCAGTCGACCCGCAGCGGTCGGGCGACTCTCTCCATAGATGCCGTCCAAGAGTAACGGAGCGGACATTGACGGCGCCGCCGGTCGACCCGGACCGATTGTCCGTCAGCCGCCAACCCGGCTCGGCCAAACTGCTCGAGACGCGAAAGGCGGTCATTGCCGGTTGGAATGCCCTCGCCGATACCTTGGAAGCCCAGGGTGAGTTCGCTCTGGGCGGCGCCGTGCGCCATTTCGCACGACGCTTCCCCCTGTATTGACGGACCGCGAGCGGCTCGCTGCAGATCTCATGCGCTTCGTGAGCCAGCAGCGAACCGCACGCACGCCGGCGGACGAATTGACACGCGACCGCAGTATCGAATTAACACGATGAGGCACACTGTCCTCTCTGCGGACCCGTCGGCCCCGCCGAGCCCGTGGCGGCGGCGGCGCATGGTGTAGCCCGGATTCGGCTCGCACGCGCCTAGCGCTCACCGCACGACCAGCACCGGACAGCCTGCAGTCTCGATGACCTTGATAGCCGTCGACCCCCTGAACCCACGCTCCAGCAGCGAGCGAGGGCGGTGCCCCACGACGATGAGATCTGCACCGACGGCCGCGGCGTGCGTCAGAATCTGCCCGAATGGGCGGCCGACCTTGGTGAGGAACGTGACCGCGAAGCTCTCGTCTCGGGTGACGTGGCGCAGCCGGCGCAGCCCCTCTTTCGCTTTGACAGTGCCCTCATCGAGTGCCGCCGTCAATTCAGCGCCCTCCGCGAGGGCAGGAGGCGAAATGACCCACACAACATCGAGCGCAGCGTCGAAACGCCGGGCAAGCAGGCGCGCGTACTCGAACGCGTGGTCCGATTCTTCACAGGCGTCGTATGCCAACACAATGTGCCTGATCGCGCTACGCTCGTTCACACTGCGCTCCCTGGACAAGCGCCCTGCGCGCGGCGCCCGCGAACGTTATGATTACCCGGCCCCCGAGATGAGCATTTCGCGCCTGACAAGCTGACCGCCCACCGTGTACGCCAGCGTCCACCAATTGCGGGCGGATATTATCGAGCGCGTAGGTCGCGGCCAGCACCTGCTCCTCTACGGTCCACGCGGAAGCGGCAAGTCGAGGCTCGTGGCGCAGTTGCACGACCGGTTTCTGCGGTCGAACATCCCGTGCGCGATCGCACACTCGACTTCCTGTCTCAACGACATCACCCGAGCGTTGCAGAACGCCCACCCCGACGTAAACATCGAGGCCGTGAGCCGCGGGACGGCGCGCTACCGGCTCTGGAGCGCGGCGGATCGAAGGCGCTGTGTGCTGCTGCTCGATCATCTCTCAAAGGTCAACCCGGCGATGGTGGGTTTCCTGCGGCGTCTCCGTGGCGGCATTGCAGGCGCGTTGTTCGTAGTCGATGTCGACGTCGAGCGCGAACGAGTGCGGATGCGCAAGCGAGCGAAAAGCCTCGCCCTCTCGGTTCGCATGCCGCTCGCCTCGACTGCTGAATTGCGGGCGTTGCTTCACTCGAAATGCCTTGACCACGGCCGCTCGCTCGAGCCGCGAGACGAGCAACTGCTTCTGCGCACCGCCCATGGCCGTCCTGGATGGATCGTACTTGGCACGGCACTCATGTCCGATGCTCGTTATTGGCACGAGGGACGTCTATACGCCAGTCTGCTTTGCACCGATACCGAGATCAGCCTGCGCCAGGGCGACCTGAAGCTGATGGCACCCGAGGGCTGGAGTCCGGCATGCGGCCGACTGTGGCCGAGCCCGCTCACGGATTACGATGAGGAGGGGTTCTGGAGGCGAACCCGCCCAGCGCCAACGCGATAACCCTAATAGAATGCCGCGGCACATCGGTCGTGTGACGGCGTGAACGCCAGGAGCGGGTCGAGCTCATGCAGGGGTCGTTCTTACGGTTCTACGTCCACCAGGATCATCGTCACCACGGACGGTTAGTGTGGGAGTGGCTGCTGGAGCAAGCCAACAAGAGAGGCGTTCGCGGCGGCTCTGCGTTCCGGGCGATGGCCGGGTTCGGTCGCCACCACGTGTTGCACGAGAGCAAGTTCTTCGAGCTCCCGGGGGCACTGACGGTAGAAGTTGAATTCATCGTCACGGATGAGGAAGCGCAGGATCTCCTCTCGTTCCTTCATGAGCACGACGTCCGCTTGTTCTACGCCCGGATTCCCGCCGTGTTTGGGATCCTCCATCCCGACCGCGCCGATCCTGCGAGCTGAGCCTACATCGGGCTGAGCGGACCGCGCTGTCGACCGCAGGTCCCCACCGAGTTGCCGAATCCCTCGGCCCTCCGTATATTCCGTCCGGGGAGATGGCATTCCTCCCGCGAAAGAACCGCCTTTGAGGCTGATGATGCCTACGTTAAGCACCCGATGAGGGAACGCTGCGTAGGTTTTTTTATGCCTGTTGCGGTACGAATCAGAACCGGAAACACCGGAGTGAGAGACCGATGAGCGCGCGCATCGGCTTCAATCTCCTCCAGGTGCTCGTCGTGCTGGCGTTCGCGCCGCTCGTATCCGGCGTCACCTCCCGGCTCAAGGAAATGGTGCAGTCCAAGCATGGACCGAGCATCTTCCAGCCCTACCGCGACCTCTGGAAGCTGTTCCATAAGGACGAGATCGTGTCCCAGGACAGTTCCTGGATCTTCCGCTTCACGCCTTACATCGTGTTCGTTGCGCCGATCTTCGTCGCACTGCTGATCCCGGTGTTGACGAGCTACCCACTTTTCTTTGCATTCATGGGTGACATGCTCGGCGGCGGTTTCGTACTCGCTCTGGCCGGATTCTTCGCCACGCTCGCTGCGGTGGACAGCGCCAATCCCTACGGACCGATGGGTGCCAGCCGCACGCGCATGGTCGGCTTCCTCGCCGAGCCGGTTTTCATGATCGTGTTCTTCACCGTGTCCTTCGTCGCCGGCTCGACGATTCCCTACATCGTGCAGCAGAAGTGGGTGACCCCGATGGCGAATTTCTTCGCGCCATCCCACGTGCTGCTCGTGCTGGCTTTCATCCTACTGATCCTCGCTGAAGGCGGCCGCATCCCGGTGGACAACCCGAGTGGACACTTCGAGCTGGCGATGATCGACGAATCGAAGTCGCTGGAATATTCGGGACGAGGTTTCGCCCTGATGAAATGGGGCGGGCAGATGAAGTTCTTCGTGCTGCTGTGCATCTTCCTCAACGTGCTGGTGACCCCGTGGGGACTGGCGGCGCAGCAGAGCCTGGGCGCGGTGCTGCTCGCCATCCCGCTGGTGCTCTTCAAGATCCTCTGCTTCGTGCTGGTGCTGGTCGTCATCGAATCATCGCTGGCAAAGCTGCGGCTGTTCCGCATCGTTGAGTTCCTCGGCGCGGCGTTCATTACCTCGGTGGCCGCGATGATCGCCCAGGTTTTCGCAGCCTGACCGCAACATGAGTGCGACCATGCAGCCACTGCTCGAGAACCTGAACGCGCTCGCCGCAGGGCTCTTCCTGCTCACCGCCTTCGGCATCGTGGCCATGCGGCAGGCGCGAGCCTGCCTGCATCTCTTTATCGCGCAATCGCTCCTGCTCGCAGCATCCGCCGCGCTGCTCGCCCTGCGGTTTCACTCAGCGCATCTGTTCGGCGTCGCGCTGGTGAATCTCATCACCAAGCCCGTGATCGTCCCTTGGCTGCTGCGCCGAGTCGCGCCGGCCGAGATCTACACGCGCCGCGAGATCGACCAGGTACTGAACATCCCGACGGCGCTCTCGATCGCGCTGGCGCTCGCGATCGGCGCCTACTTCCTGGGCATTCCGTTGATGCAGGCGCTCCCTCCCGAGTATCGCGGACCGAATGTTCCGATCGGCATCGCCGGGCTCTTTCTTGGCGCCTTTACTCTCACCGTGCGCCGCGAGGCGTTGCCGTTGCTGCTCGGGCTCCTGGCGATGGAGAACGGTGCGTTTCTCGCGGGTATCTCCGTCGCGCGCGATCTGCCCGTCCTGGTCGAGCTGGCCATTGCCACCGACGGCCTGATCATCGTGTTCATCGTGGGCGTCCTGGTCCGGGCGGTCCAACAGCACGTGGGCACTACCACGGTCGGGGAACTGGCCAGCCTGAAGGAAGCGGCGGCGCAAGCGGAAGGCGATGTGACCCCATGAGTGTCATCGTCATGCTCTTGCCGCCGCTGATCGCCGCCGCTCTGGCGGGCATTCCGTCAGGCAAGCGTTGGTGGACGCCGGGCGTGACGTTGCTCTCATGCCTCCTCGTCCTGGTCCTCGCCGCGCAGCTGGCGTGGCGCGTCGCGGCTGGCGGCTCGGTGACCGCCGGGCTCGGGCCCGGCTGGTCGAACTGGGTCATGGTCGACGGTCTGAGCGCCCTCATCCTGCTGCTGATCGCGCTGGTTGCGACCACGGCGGCGATCTTCTCGGTCGGCTACATGCGCAGAGGGCGAGCTGACGCCGCGCAGGCTGCGGCTGTATTACGCTAATTACAACCTGTTCGTCTTCTCGATGTTGGCCATTCCGCTGCTCACGGAGCCGACACTGGTGTGGATCGTGGTCGAGCTGACGACGCTATGCTCGGCGCTCCTCGTGTCCTTCGAGAACACGCATGAGGCGCTCGAGGCCGCATGGAAGTATGTGGTCCTGTCGCTGATGGGCGCAGGCTTCGCGCTGTTCGGGTTCCTGTTGCTGTTCGCGGCCATGCACGCCGGCGGTGCCGGGCCCTACACGTGGACGGGACTGATCGCCGCAGCGCCGACGATGCCGCCGCTCGTCGCGCAGACCGCATTCCTCCTCATCCTGATAGGCCTCGGCACCAAGGTCGGCCTCGTGCCGATGCACACCTGGCTCCCCGATGCCCACAGCCAGGCGCCCGCCCCGGTGTGCGCGTTGCTCTCGGGCATCGAGACCACCACCATCCTCTATGTCATCCTGAGGCTCTTTCCCGTGATGCACGGCGTACCGGGGGCACACGCCGAAACCTGGGCGCTCGTCCTCGGGCTGATCTCCGTCGGCACGGCGGCCTTCCTGCTGCTGCAGGTGACTGACTACAAGCGGCTGTTTGCCTTCTCCACGGTCGAGCACATGGGGATCATCCTAACGGCGGCCGGACTCGGCAGCTCCGCTTCCTATGGAGCGATGCAGCAGATCGTCACTCATTCCGTGACCAAGTCGTTCTGCTTCTTTGCCGCCGGAGCGACGCTCCTTGCCGTCGGTACGAGCCAGATCGGCTCGGTGCGAGGGCTGATCCGCCGCGCTCCCGTCGCCGGCGCCGCGCTCCTTCTCGGCGGTCTCGCGATCACCGGCGCGCCACCGCTTGCGGTCTTCCTGAGCGAGTTCGCGATCCTGCGCGCGGGGCTCGTGCAGAGCCAGTACCTGGTAACCGGCCTCCTCGCCCTGTTCATCGTGATCGCCTTCTTCGGCGTCATGCTGCACGTGAACCGCATGGTCTTCGGCACGGCGGCAGGCGGGCAGGCAGAGTCTCATCCGCCGGACGAGATTACCGCCACGCGATTCCGCCTGCCGTTCAGCTGCGCCCTCGCTCTCCTCATCGCCGCCATCCCGGTGATCGTGCTGGGTGTCTACATTCCCCCGCCTCTTCACGAGTTGCTGAAGCAGGCGGCTGCGGTGCTGAGCAGGTGAGATTGCCGTGAAGTACACCGGACTCCTTGACTGGATCGAGCAAACCTTTCCGGGTCGGGCGCGGTGCCGACTCGATGCTGCGCGGCGGCTGAGCGAGGTTTACTGTGACCGCGCCGTGCTCGCCGAGGTTTGCCGACGTCTCTTCCACGAGTTGGATTTCGCTTTCGCGGGCCTGATCGTCGAGGAGGGTACGGAGACCTGGGACCTGCGTTATGTGTTCTCCGGCGGGCCCGAGGCGGGCTGGGTCCACGTGCGCGTGGAAGCGCCGATCGCGGAGAAGCTCTTCCCCAGCATCGTCATCGAATCGAAGATCCTGGCAGCGGACTGGCACGAGCGGGAGGCCGAAGATCTCTTCGGCGTGCGCTTCGAAGGCCACCCCCGCTTAGGCGACTTCGTGCTCCACGACGACGCCTGGCAGGAGGCCGTCGAACCGATGCGGCGTCGCTTCGACGCACAGGCTGCGATGCGCGACCGTAAGCCGCACGCCGACTGGCGGCCGCGGCGCGTCGTGCAGGAATCCGGGGCGTTCATGATGCCGATCGGCCCGAAGTTCTCCGGGGTAACCGAATCGGTCCATTTCCAGCTCGAGACCGTGGGCGAGGACGTGATCCGCTCGTGGACGCGGCTCTTCTACAAGTGGCGCGCGATTGAAAAGCTCGCCGAAGGCAAGCTCGCCGACGAGGCGTTGTTAATTGCGGAACGCTTCGCCGCGACGACCGCGTTCGCGCACGGCCTTGCCTTCTGCCAGGCCGTCGAGTCGATTGGCGGCACCCCGGTGCCCCGGCGCGCCGGCCTGCTGCGGGTGTTCCTGGCCGAACTGGAACGACTGCGGCATCACGCCGGCGCGATCCAAGAGATCTGCGAATCCACGGCGCTCGCGGTGGCCAACAGTCAGGCGGGATTGCTGGAAGAGGACTTGCTGCGGGTCTCAGGCGAGCTCACCGGCCATCGCTACTTCTTCGGCTTGCTCGCGCCGGGAGGGCTGCTCACCGACTTGCCGACGGAGGCTTGTGAGCGAGCTTTGCGACGCGCGAAGACTGCCCTCACGCGACTCAATGAGCTCGAACGGCAACTGACCGTCTCCAGCAGCTTTCTCGACCGGATCGAGGAAGTTGGCGTCATCTGGCCGGGAACCGCCAAGGCCTACAGCCTGGTCGGCCCGGTCGCACGGGCCTCGGCTCTGGGCCGCGACCTGCGTCGAATGCAACCCTACTCGGGTTACGAGTCGCTCGAGTTCGATGTGCCGACCGAGCGGGAGGGCGACGGCTACGCGCGACTGCGCGTGCTGTTCGCGGAAGCGCGACAGTCGGTACGCATCATGGAGCAGGCGGCCGCTTCCCTGGAGGAAGGCGAGGTGTATGGGTGCGCGGTGCTCGACGCGGGTGCCGCCCTCGGTTGGACCGAGGCACCGCGCGGCGCGACCCTTCATTGGGTCCGCCTGGACAGCCTCGGACGTGTGCAGCGGTACCGCGTGGTCACTCCGTCCTTCACCAACTGGCACAGCTTCCACCTGGGCGCCGAGAAATTCGCCTTCCAGGACTTCCCCATCATTCTCTCGACCTTCGATCTGTCCGTGGCAGAGAGCGATCGATGAAGAACCGAGCGACGCGACCGGAGGCATCATGAGCGGATGGGTCCTCAAGGGCATCAGCACCGGCATCAAGACGACCGCGTACCCGCGCCGCTCGGAGTCCGCCGCGGGAGTCACGCCCGGGCTGCCGGTCGGCGGAGAGTTCGGCGCGGACGCCGCGCGCCTCGCGCAGCGCTGTCCCGTGCACGCGCTCGAAGAGGCTCGGGGAGGAGTCACGGTTAACTACCGGCGCTGCGTTCACTGCTACCGCTGCCTCCGCGGCGCGGCGCGGCCGATTGCCTGGAAGACCGACCACGAATGGGCGGGACTCGCCGGGGAAGTCCGCACGGGAGATACATTCGGCCAAGCCTTCAGCCACTCCATCCACATCCTGGTGATTGACGCCGGGGATTGCGGCGCCTGCCTGAACGAGGTGAAGCAGCTCAATAACCCCTACTACAACATGCACCGCCTGGGGTTCTTCATCACCCCGACCCCGCGCCACGCCGATGTCCTCCTCATTGTCGGCGCGCTGACCGACCATATGCGGGTCGCGCTGCGCAAGACCTATGAGGCGATGCCGACGCCGAAGCGGGTCGTCGCCGTCGGCGCCTGTGCGCTCTCGGGCGGAGTGTTCGCGGAGAGCTTCGTTTGCGCCCGGGGCGTAACGGAGGTGCTGCCTGTCGATGTCGAGGTTCCGGGCAATCCTCCGCCACCGCTTGCGATCCTTCATGGCCTGCTCGTCGCAGTGGGGCGCAAGTCCCCGGCCTCGCTGGTGTCAGCGCCTCCCTGACGCGCCCGCCATGGCAAGTCTGACGCTCATCGTGTCGTGCTTTGCCGTCTGCGGCACGGGCATCGCGTTCTCCCTCGTTACGCACCCGAACCGCCAGGGAGCGCTGCTCGCATGGGCCGGCGGCATTGCCGCCATTGCGGCCGCGGCGGCCGGCGCCGTGACGCTCCTCTCCGGGGACACGTTCAGCCGAGCACTGTGGCCGGTGCCGGGACTCACGACGCTGACGTTGCGGCTCGACCCGCTGTCGGCGGCATTCGTGCTGGTGACGGGCCTGGTGCTGCTGCCGAGCTCGATCTACGCGGCCGGAGAACTGCGCGGCGGGTCGATGCCAGGCCGTGAGCGGGCCTTCACGATCATGTCGCTCGCGCTGCCGGCCTCCATCGTCCTGATCCTGATAGCCGGGGACGCGCTGCTTTTCCTCCTCGCCTGGGAGGTCATGTCGATTCTGTGCTACCTGCTGATCGCGAGCAGTCGGGGCGAGCACGACGCGCAGGTGGGATCGGGATACCTGCTGCTCGCCATGGGCGAAGCCGGAACGCTCGCGGCCGCACTCGGGTTCCTCCTGCTCTCCGTCCATGCGCCCTCGGTTGAATTCGGTGCGCTGAAATCCGCCGCCGCATCCCTCGGTCCGGGCGCCCGCTGGGCGGTGTTTCTACTCACCTTCTTCGGATTCGGCGTCAAGGCGGGCCTGGTACCGGTGAATTCCTGGCTGCAAGGTGCCTACGCCGCCGCGCCGCGCGCCTTCGCGCCTGTACTCGCGGGTGCCACGCTGAATCTGGGCCTCTACGGAATTCTGCGGGTGAACGCCGATCTCCTGCCGGCGAGCAATGTCGCGATCGGCCTCGTCGCGCTCGCAATCGGAACCGCCTCGGCGCTGATCGGCATTCTCTATGCAACGACGGACAACGATCTGAAGGTGATGCTGGCGCACAGCTCCATCGAGAACGTCGGCATCATCGTCGCTGGCACAGGGGCCGGGATGGTCTTCATCGCGGCGGGGCATCCGGTCCTTGCGTCGATTGCCTTCGTCGCGGCGCTCTACCACCTGACGAACCATTCACTCTATAAGACGCTGCTGTTCGTCGGCGTCGGCTCGCTGGAGGCCAGGACGGGCACGCGCGACATGGACCGCCTCGGTGGCCTCCTCAAGCTGATGCCGCTGCTCGCCGCGGTCTTCCTGGTGGGCACGCTGGCGATCGCAGGCCTGCCTCCCTTGAACGGGTTCGTCAGCGAATGGCTGACGCTTCAGACCTTGCTGCGAGCGGCGGAGCTCTCTTCCACGGGCGCCAAGATCGTCTTCGCGCTCTGCGGGGCCGCGCTCGCGCTGACGGCCGCTCTCGCCGTGACCTGCTTCGTGAAGGTCTTCGCCATGACCTTCCTCGGGATGCGCCGGCTGCCTCCCGAGCGCCATGTGAGCGAGGCCGGCCCGCCGGCGCTCGCTGCCATGACGTTGCTCGCGCTGCTGTGCCTGGGATTCGGGATCCTCCCCACCTACGTGATCGCGCTGCTTAATCCGGTTTCGGTGCAGGTGAGCACCTCGAGTGCTTCCGAGGCGCTCGTGCCGCCGTTCTTCGCTTCCGCGCCTGGGCACGGTGCGCTGCCGTCGGCGTTCGTTGCGGAGTTTCACGACCTCGGCGCGCAGGTCGGGCAGGCTGTGCTGCCGGGGCGGGGACTCGTGGTGCTGCATCGAGGCGGCGAGACCAACCCCGTGGTGTTCGCGATGTCGAGCTCCCTCATGGCGATCGCGCTCATCGTGCTGCTGCTCCTGACCTGGGGGGTGGTGCGGCTATCGCTGACGCGTACGCGGCGGCTCACACGCGGCGAACGCTGGGACGGAGGGCTGCGCCGCTTGCTGCCGGAAATGACCTACACGGCAACGGGATTTTCCAATCCCGTGCGGGTGATTTTTGATGCGATCTTCCGGCCGACGACGGTGGAGGACACGCGTGAGACGGTGGCGGAGCACTTCCGCAACGCCATCCGACGGGAGAAGGAGCACGTCCATCTGGTCGACCGTCTGGTGTTTCGACCAGTCAGGACGACGACACTCCGCTTCGCCCGCATGCTCGCCGCCATGCATCACGGAAAGATCAACGCTTACGTGACCTACGCGTTTCTGGCCCTGCTGATCGTGCTCGTCCTGCTGCCGAGATCCTGACGCTTTGATCGCGCCGACGCCTCGGCGGGCGAGGAGGCTTGATGGACGCCGATGGATGGCTGCTTGCTGCCGCATGCGCGCTTTGTGTCGGGGGAGCGCTGGCCGGATTGATCGTTCCGGACCGCCGGTGCCCGACGCTGCTGGCCTGGACCGGCGTGCCGGCTGCGGCGGCCGCTGCTGCGGCGAGCCTCAGGGTGCTCTGGTCGGGAAAGGTCTTCAACGGCTCACTCTGGACGATCGCCCCGCTCGGGCGCCTGTCCGTTTCGCTCGATCGCCTCTCGGCGATCTTCCTGTTCACCGCTGCGATCGTCGTGATGGCGGTTGTGGTCTTTTCGGCTGCCTACCTGAAGCGCTACGCGGGGCGTTATAGCCTGCGGGCGATGAACGCCTGGTTTCTGCTGCTGTTCGCCTCGATCGTGCTGATCCTGATCGCAGGCGACGCGCTGCTGTTCCTGCTCGCCTGGGAGGCCATGTCGCTTCTCACCTACCTGCTCGTCGCCTTCGAGTACCACCGCGAGGAAAGCAGTCGCGCAGCGTTCCTGATGCTCGCGATGGGCGAGGCGGGGTTCATCGCGGTCGCCCTGGCGCTGCTCTACCTCGCCGTGGATGCGGGGTCTCTGCAGTTTGCGGCGCTGAAAGGGGCGGCCTCGAATCTCGGGCCGGTGGCCCGCTGGCTGGTCTTTCTCCTGACCTTCTTCGGCTTCGGCGTCAAGGCGGGCCTGGTCCCGGTCAACACCTGGCTGCCGCGGGCACATCCGGCGGCGCCGGCGAACGTGTCGGCGGTTCTTTCCGCGGTGATCCTCAACCTCGGAATCTATGGCATCGTGCGTGTCAACGTCGATCTCGTGCCCGTCAGCGCGCTCGGCGCCGGGCTCGTGGTGCTCGTCGTCGGCACAGTATCTGCGCTGGTCGGCATCCTCTACGCCGCCGTCGAGAACGACCTGAAAGCGATGCTCGCGCACAGCTCCATCGAGAACATCGGGATCGTGACGGTCGGCCTCGGCGCGGGCTTGGTCTTCGTCGGCTACGGCCGTCAGGACCTCGGCGCCATCGCCTTCGTGGCCGCGTTCTACCACCTGGTCAATCACTCGGTATACAAGGCGCTGCTCTTCATGGGAGCGGGGACCGTGGACGACCGCGCCGGCACCCGTGATCTCAATCGCCTCGGCGGGCTGATTCACACGATGCCGCTCACCGCGGTTGCGGTGCTGATCGGTACGCTCGCGATCGCAGCGCTCCCTCCCTTCAATGGCTTCGTCAGCGAGTGGCTGACGCTTCAGACGCTGCTGAGGTCGGCGGAGCTCCCCTCGATACCGGTCAAGATCGTCTTCGCCCTCTGCGGCGCCGGATTGGCGCTGACGGCAGCGCTGGCCGTGACCTGTTTCGTCAAGCTGTTCGCGATGGGTTTCCTTGGCGTGTCACGCTCGGCCGCAGCCGCCCGCGCTACCGAGGCTCACGCCTTGTCCGTGGCGCCGGTGCTGGTACTTGCCGCTCTGTGCTTGTTGTTGGGCGCATTCCCCACCTATGTGATTCCGGCGCTCAGTCAAGAGCTTCAGCCCCTGACGCGCGCCAGTGCGACCGAGGCGCTGGTTCCGCCGTTCTTCAGCTCCGCGGTCGGCCATGAGGCGCTCCCGCCGGCCTTCGCGGCAGAGTTCCACGATCTCGGCGCGCAGACGGGGCAAAGCGTGCTGCCCGGGCGGGGCCTGGTGGTGCTGCATCGTGGGGGTCAATCCAACCCGGTGGTGTTCGCGATGTCGACCTCCTACATGGGAATCGCCCTCGTCGTACTGCTGCTTCTGACCTGGGCAGTGCTGCGCCTGTGGCTGACGCGCGCCCGACACCTGGCACACGGGGAACGCTGGGACGGTGGCGTTCGGCGCCTGCTGCCGGAAATGACCTACACGGCGACCGGCTTCTCCAATCCGGTGCGGGTGATATTCGATGCGTTTTTCCGGCCCACGACCGTCGAGGACGCGCGCGAAACCGTCGTCGAGCACTTTCGCAACGCCATTCGTCGCGAATATCGGGTCATCCACGTCATGGACCGATTTGCAGTCGAGCCGATGGCGAGAACAGCCATGGGGTTGGCGCGCAAACTGGCCTCCATGCATCATGGGCTCATCAACGCGTATGTCGCGTACGTGCTGCTGGCAGTGTTGCTCAGCTTGGCAGTCGGACTCCTGTGACCAGGTGGCGGCTTTTGGGCCGGCTTCGGCCATCACGGCTGGGCGATGAAATGGGCCTCAAAGCGTAAGTCATTGATGAAATTCAAATCGACTTTGAAAATGGTCAGAGTATTGGGGGGATTCGACCACTACTTGGGAAAAAGAACATGAGGTATGTGAGGAAATTGCCCACAAACCCCCTGATGACTTTTCGCGCGATCAGGACCAATGATTGGTTCGAGCGCGAGGCGTGCGCCCACCCCGAAACGGCACGTCACAGGAAATATCAATATGAAGTTCCTTCGCATCGGACAGGTAATGCAGCTCACCGGACTCTCGCGGATGACGATCTATCGGCTCGAGCTCGCCGGCGAGTTCCCAAAGCGCCGCCAACTGAGCAAGAACTCCGTCGCCTGGCTCGACACAGACATCGCGCAATGGGCGGAGTCACGCCCGATCAGCCGACTGAGGGGAACGACGGGCACGCCGCCGCGCTCGGGCGGCGCGGCTTACGGTTGAATCACCCAAGCTCAGGCAATCTCAGCTGCGATCGCCCCAGCCCGTGGGTCCGGGGTCGGGCGCAGGGGTACGCTGCATCCCGGTTGGTGAGAAAACACTGGGTAGCTCAAACGCTTACGCCATCTTCAGCGCTGCAACCCGGGTTCGCTCGTCGGAGGAAATCAATTAGCCTCGTCTCCTAGGCGCTGCAACGCGCCGGAGCCGGGTGAATTCCGAGAACTCCCACGATCTCACGGCGAGAATCGCGCTGCAGCCGTCGCGCTTCGCCAGGGGCAGGCGCGCATCGCCCCTCGCGAGGTCTTCGAAGTGGACCGCGAGGCGCTCGAGCGCAGCCTTAAACTGGGACAACGATCCGGCCGAAAGCGTACCGCCCACAAATCGGAACGCGTCCCCTGCCCCGTCAAAGCCTGCCTGGAAGAACTCCGGAACGAATCGCGTCATGAAGAAGCTGTGCACAGGCCCGTCTTTGCGCCAGCCAAAGTTCCGAGCCGTGAGCTTGCGCACGCGATGCGGCGGGCGGTATTCGATGATCTTGAGCTGATCGAGGCGCAGCAGAATTTCGATCAGCTCGTTCTCGTCGATGCGAAACGCCTCGGTTATTTCGCGGAACTTCCAATCGTTCACGAGCAGATAAGTCACCACAAAATTCTTCGGCTGGGAGACCAGCGCGAGCTCCTGCGCTTCGCTCAGCTGCGTTACCAAGTCCTGTTCTTCCGGCGCCTGCACGAGGTCGGCAAGCGTCAGGCCGAGAGCGCTGCAGATGTGGTCGAGCCGTCGTAGCGAGAAGCGACCCTTGCTCAGATCACGCTTCACCGTGGGCTCACTGACCTCCAGGAGCCTGGCGAGGTCCCGGTAGGTTAGACCGCGCAGCCGCAGAGCCGATTTAATGGCGCGCAGGAGTGCTCCGGACGCTGTCACGAGACCTCCGCTGCAAGTATCACAATATGATACCTATGGTTTGCGTCGGTGTCACCTAGGCCGAGTCGCTTGTGCATAGGCGGAGAATTGATCAGGCTGCGACCCCAACAGGTCTCTCACCCCAGGACACGCGTATGCATCCGATCCTTCGTGTCGTGTTGGTCATCGCTGGAGCTGTAGTCGGGGCAAAAGTTGGCTCCGGAGGAACTCAGGTTCTGGCGGCGCTGCTAGGCGCCGTGACAGGCCTCGCGGTCAGCGAGGCCGTCCATATCCGAGGTGCCCTCGCCACTCTGAGTGCCGAGCTTCTCGAGTTGCGCGACCTCGTCGAGCGCCGCCCGACTAGAACCGATGCAGCAGGCGCCGCACCGAAAGCGGAGCCGGCACCGCAAAGCACGCCAGCCCGTGCTGAACCCGCACCCAGCTACGAGCGGGCGACCTCGCGGCCGGTTCCGCCGCCTCTAGCACCAGCCGCCCCCACTCCGCGTCCCGTCGAGCAGCCCGCGCTGTCGCCGGAGGACTGGAGGCAGATCAGAAATCCGCGATCGATCGAGCAACCAGCCGAAAATGAGCTGGTGGCCTTGCTTCGGGACTACTTCACTGGGGGCAACGCCTTAGTGCGTGCGGGCATCGTCGTTTTGCTCTTCGGTGTGGGGTTCTTGCTGCGATATCTCGCAGAGCACAGTCACATCCCGATTGAATTCCGCCTGTGCGGCGTGGCACTGGGCGCACTCGTGCTGCTTGTCCTCGGTTGGCGGCTGCGGACCAAACGCTTGGGCTATGCGCTCGCCCTCCAGGGCGGTGCAGTTGGCATCCTGTATCTGACGGTCTTCGCGGCCTTACACCTCTACTCCCTGTTGTCGCCCACCGCTGCCTTCGCATTGCTCGCCGCAATCTCGGCGCTGTCGGCGACGCTCGCCGTGCTGCAGAACTCCCTCGCGGTGGCTCTGCTATCGGTGAGCGGCGGATTCCTCGCGCCCTTCCTTGCCTCGACAGGTCACGGAGATCATGTCGCGCTGTTCAGCTATTTTGCGGTCCTCAACGGCGTGATCCTTGGCATTGCCTGGTTCCGATCCTGGCGACTGCTTAACGTCGCCGGCTTTGCCTTCACGTTCGTGCTGAGCACGGTTTGGGGCGTGCTGCAGTACCACCCCGGGGACTTTGCGACCAGTGAGCCATTCCTCATCGGATTCTTCCTTCTCTATGTCGCGATCGCTGTGCTTTACAGCACTCGCCAGGCTCCCGTCCTGCACGGCTACCTCGACGGTACGATCATCTTCGGAACGCCACTTGCGGCATTCGGCTTGCAGGCGGCCATGCTGCACGATCAGCGCCTCGCCTTGGCGTACAGCGCCCTCGGGGTGAGCGCTCTTTACACACTGCTGGCCTGGGTCCTGCATCGCCGCAAGGGCGATCACCAACGCCTGCTCGTCGAAGCCTTCATGGCGCTCGGCGTGGCGTTCCTGACGCTCGCCGTACCGCTGGCCCTCAACGGTCGGTGGAGTGCGGCAAGCTGGGCGCTCGAGGGAACCGCGTTGGTCTGGGTGGGCTGCCGCCAGGACCGCCGGTTGCCGCGCGCTTTCGGCGCGCTGCTGCAGTTGGCCGCCGGTTGTGCGCTGTTGATGACCATCAGATCCGAGATCGAGGTGCCATCTGGTACCTACGTGGCGGCGCTCATGGTGGGCATTGCCTCAGCCTATGCCGCTCGGATTCTGCACGCGAACAGAGAGAAACTCTCGGACTACGAGCTTCCCCTGCCTGCCCTCTTGTTCCTGTGGGGCCTCATCTGGTGGTGCGCCGGCGGCCTTAGTGAGCTGCGGCAGCAGCTCGCCGAGCAGTATCAGCTGCCGTCATCACTTGTCTTCCTGACCTTTACGGCGCTCGCCAGCGGGATCATTGCTAGCAGAGCGCGCATGCGAATTGCCCTGCTGCCTGCATTCGGCTTGTTGCCGGTGATGGTGCTGTTCGCACTTTGGGCGGCCAGTACAGTGCATCATCCGCTCGCCCAGGGAGGCTGGATCGCCTGGCCACTCGCTTTCCTCGGC
Organism: uncultured Gammaproteobacteria bacterium; assembly: GCA_963802645.1. Classification (GTDB taxonomy): domain Bacteria; phylum Pseudomonadota; class Gammaproteobacteria; order Steroidobacterales; family Steroidobacteraceae; genus 13-2-20CM-66-19. Next base: position 26,401 of record CAWDJK010000005.1, read on the forward strand.
CTCTATTTCATCCTGCGCCGGCAGGATCAGGACCTCAGTGCTCTGTTTATGCACCCGCTGCACGCCGTCAGCCTGTGGCTCCTGAGCGCGCTCGTGAGCTGGGAACTCGCGTGGAGCATCGGGCAAACGGCTGGTACAGCCGGAGCCTGGTCGTTCGTGGCCTGGGGAATCGTCCCCGCGGCGATCCTGGCGCTACTTCCTCCAGCTGTGGCGCTCATCCGCTGGCCGTTCCAGGCTCACCGAGCGGCGTATGGAACAATCGCCGCAGTCGGCTTCGCACTGTATCTGGCGCTATGGAGTCTCTATAGCGACGCCTCAGTGTCTAGCCCCTCCGCGCCCCTGCCCTACTTGCCAGTGCTCAACCCTCTCGATCTCACTCAGGCTCTGCTGCTCGTGGTGCTGATCCGAATCTGGCAATGGTTGCGGACAGAAGAGGAAGGCTCCGCGCTGTCCACGCTCGATCCGCGAGCCGTCGTTGTCGGGATCGCCCTCGTCGGATTCGTTTGGTTGAACGCGGTGTTACTGAGGACCCTGCACCTGTGGGTTGGCATCCCGTACGAGCTCGAGTCCATGATGCAGTCGACCCTGGCGCAATCGGCGCTGTCGCTGCTGTGGGCTTTCACAGCTCTGACTGCGATGCTGGTCGCGACCCGCATCAGGGCGCGGATGCTGTGGTTGACAGGTGCGGCGCTGCTGGTCGTCGTGGTCATCAAGCTCTTCCTCGTGGACCTCTCCAGCATAGGCACCATTGAACGCATCGTTTCCTTCATCGGAGTGGGCCTCCTGATGCTCGTAGTCGGATATTTCTCGCCTTTACCCCCGGTCGCGGAGGAGGCTCGATGATTCGCTCGCCACCGGCGTTGGTTGTCGCCATTGCGTGTGTCGCGAACGGCCCGACGCTTGCCGCAGAAGCGCATCCGCAGGACTTCGCCTACGGGATGCCCATAAAGACTCCCGTTACCGGGACGGCCTACCGCCTCAACCTCCCCGTCGAAGTATTCGTGAAGGCCGCGAATGAGGACCTACGGGACATCCGCGTGTTCAACGCTCGCGGCGAGGCCGTGCCATACGAAGTGCAGGCAGCACCGCCCAAGCCGACGACCCGCCCGCAGGGTCCATCTCTGCCTCTCTATCCTCTGCATGGGGACGCTCGCGCCGCTCTGAACGGTCTCAGGGTGACGATTCACTCCGAGGGCACGGCTGTGGATCTGCAAGCTGGCGGTGCAACGCCCGACCCGCACGTCATCACCAGCTATGTGATCGATGCACGCGAGATTGCGCAGCCCTTATCAGGACTGCAGATTCATTGGGCGGACGGCGCGGCCGAATTCTCCGGCAGCGTACGCGTCGAATCGAGCGATGATCTTGGCGCCTGGCGGCTCGTGAAAACCGATGCCGCGGTCATTCATCTACTGACCGGCGGATCGGAGCTTGTGCAGAACCGGCTCGAGTTTCCTTCGACACAGGCTCGGTTCTGGCGGCTGACCTGGGTTGGCAAGACGGCCCCTTACGAACTGACCTCCGTCAGCGCTGAGGTAGCGCTTGATCAGCCAAGCTCGCCGCAATCGTCAGTGACGGTTAGCGGTACTCGCACTGCCGGCAAAGAGAACGAGCTCAGCTTCGACCTCGGGGCGAAGCTGCCGGTGACTCAGGTGAATCTGGTGCTGCCCGAATCGAACAGCGTCCTGAAGGCGGAGCTCCTTTCACGGGCGCGCACGACAGATCCCTGGCGCTCGGTGACCCACGGAGAGTTTTATCGGGTAAGCGGCGGCGCTTCTGATCACGGCAACGAGCCAGTCCGTATCCCGACCGACTCCGATCGCTTCTGGCTCATGCGGCAGACTCAGCCAGCCGGTCTAAACGCTGATGTGAAGCTTCAAGCAACCTGGGATGCGAGGGACGTCTTGTTTCTCGCTCAGGGGGACCGGACCCTATTTCCTGGCCTATGGAAGTGTCTCCGCCAGTCAGTCGAGCGTTGCGCTCGGGCCGCTCATCAAGGGAGTCACGGTGATGCCGGCGGAAACCGGGACTTCGTACGTGCTCGGAGGCGCGGAGCGCTTGCGACCGCCGCCGCCGACGGTTCCGTGGAGAATGGCCGCTCTCTGGACCGCCCTCGGCCTCGGGGTGTTACTGCTCGCATGGATGGCCTACCGACTCTCGAAGGAGCTGGGATCCCGGCCTGCGCAATAGAGCGGGCGCCCCGTTCCGCAGAACTCCGAGCTGCTCATTAGTAGACCAGGGTCAGGAGGCTAAGATGAGCATCGTGCTGACCGTCAGCGGGCCGGTTCCGCCTGGAGCGACCGAAATTTGAGCAACTTCAGCCGAGACGTCAGCCTCCGTGGCTCCCTGTGCTTGGCAGGTTGTGTCCCTGGCGCCCCGCTGGCACCCTGTGACCAAGCACCCTCCGGAGCGCCCATCGTGGGCCTCCGTGAAGCCGCGAAACATCGGGGGCCAATTGAGCCGGTTCGCAGCCTTGCGGAGTTCACCCAGAGAATGGACAAATCTACGTGTGGAATCACGTTGACGCGCATGGTGTGGTCACTGAAACGTGCCCGATCGGCCCGAAGGCGCTTTACAGCGGCGCGGTTGAGAAGGCAGCAAGCGCCGTTCGATACCTTCCATTTTCGTCCAACAGCCGCACGACAGATGCTTGGGTTCAGGATGCGATCCCGATTGCTCCCCATAGAAAAACTTCCCGCCGAGACTGTTCCTTTTCCTCAGGGGCCATTTAAGGACGTGAAAATCGAAGCATTTCGCGATCCGGGTGTTTCGGCTCCTGTCCGATTTACAGAGTTTCCATCGACGGTGACGGCCGCGTCACATACGAGGGGAAGGACTTCGTCTCTATCACGGGGATACATCATTCACAGATCTCGTCTTCCGCGGTTGCGGCTCTGTTGGAGCGATTTCCCAATGCCAACTTCCTTGCCCTGCAAAGCCGTTACCGAACGGGCGCGACCGACCTACCAACCTACTGCTTGAAGCTCACGATTGGGGGTGTGGAGAAAACGGTCGAGGACTACGAGGGCGAGTGGGTTGGCATGCCCTCTTCAGTGACGGAACTCGAGAGTGCTGTCGATACTGTTTCTGACTCGGCGCGATGGGTGACATCAAGTCCGGGCACCGTGACGGCTATGCAGGACGCAGGCATTGGCATGCGGTCCCCGCAAGCTGCGAAGATCCTGCGTGCAGCAGTAGAGCAGGGAGACTTGGTCACAGCGCGCTCCTTACTTCAAGCTGGCACACCGGCAGCCGCTCACGCGCGCCACGAATACGATGACCGTCCACTCGCGGAGATTGCGGTCGATTTGAACGGCAGAAGGGATCGCGCGAGTCGTCTGCAGATGCTCCAGTTGGTACTCACGTCAACGGCGTCGAAGTCCGACAAGATCGGCGTGCAACGGGCTTTGGGGCTGGCGGTGGAACAAGGCGACGCCGACCTCGCGCGCGAGTTAATCCAAGCCGGCGCGGATCCGGCGGGCCGCTTTGATTACGCCGACGATCATCGCCTGACCTACCTGATGCTTGCTACGGCATCCGGATCTTGGGAGATGCTGGACGATGCCCTCGCAAGGCCGCACGACATCCACGCAGAGGACTCCGCGGGCCGCACGGCCTTGGTTTGGATCCTCTGGAATGCTCCGCCAGACGAGAACATTTTCCCGATCGTTGACCGCCTCCGGGTTCACGGCACACCGAAATCCGACCTCGATAAGGCTTTGCTTGTCGACTGCAACCCGAATTGGATTCCCGGTCTGGTAGCGAGGGGCGCGAATGTGAATGCGCGCGACAAGAAAGGTAACAGCCCGCTGTTTCAAGCCTGTTCCCTTGAGGGTGTTAAGGCACTGCTCGATGCCGGCGCAGACCCGGCATTACGCAACGCCGCCGGTAAGACCGCCCTTGAAACCACATACGCAGGGCAAAATGGGAAGCCGGACCCGCGCGCGCAGCTGGTCCGTCAGTATATAGAGCGTGCAAAGCACTAGAAGCGCGGACGCTGGGCTCAGGAATCTCCGGTCTATGGCGCGAAAATACCTTCAGGGCTCAGGCGGGTCCGGATTCTTTCCAGCGGCGACAAGCTCGGCTCGAAAGACATCCTGTTCGCGCCGGTGCTGACTGCACAAGGCGATGTATCTCTTGATATTCGTAGCATCCGGCGTTGCGTCGATTTCCAGCAAGAGCTTGCTTTGATATTCGTACACACGCCTCTTATCCACCGCGGCCTTCCATTCAGGTGAATCCTCCGGCCAGACACGCTTAGCGATCGCCACGCCGACCATCTCCGTGATTACTCCGTCTCCGTTCCCAAACGCTCTCGCGACGCCTTGGCAGAGCCTTCGAACGTCATCCTGCATGAGCCTCTCTCCTTTGCAGGCCTGCGAGGCTGCCGGATATGACGAGACGGTCTCGCCAGCCAGTGCCCCGGTGATCGCGATTGTAGCTTCGTCGAGAGCGATCGATCCCGCCTCGACTAACCTGGAAGTCAACCTAGCGATGAGAGTCGTGTAATACAGGTCCACCCGGTCGGTCTGACTGATTCCCCTCAGCGCTTCATTTATCCTTTCAGTGTCCTTCGCCGTCCACGCGCGATCTAACTCGCCGAGCCAACCGGCGCCATTTGAAGGATCCAAGATGCGAAACCTGATCTCAACCGGGCGTGCATCACACGGCGGCGCTTGCTGACAGATCACTGCTTGCAACCACGCAAGATCTGCGCGGTCCGGCGCGGCGGCCGTTGCACGCACAATCAGCGATAAGGCATGCTTGGGGTCCTTCCCGTACATGAAGCTGCCACTTAGCAGTGCCGCAGCCGCGAGTGAATCGGCATCGCGCTCGCGCTCTAACGCGACAGCACCGCGCGCTACGTCTCTCTTGACCCTCTCGAATGAATCGGTCGACCAGGCCGGCATCATCACCACGACCGCAATGAGGTAGATCGAACGCGGTATTCGCGTCACAAGCACCTCGTCAAGGTCCATCGACCCATGTCACTTCGCTGCACGAAACGGCACCACGTTGGAGCCCAACCTTAAACCGTCAAGGTAGTCCGCCCAAGCCTGCATCATTCTGCGCCGCTCCTCGAGGCGTTGCGCCCGGTTGTACGCAGCACGCACCTCGTTGCGTTCCTGGTGCGCAAGTTGCAGCTCAATGATGTCAGGTGGATAGCCGGTCTCGTTGAGGAGAGTCGATGCCGTCGCACGGAATCCATGCCAGCTCATCTGCTCGCCCGTATACCCCATGCGGCGCAGCGCTGCGGTGATGGCGTTATCGCTCAAGGGCCGCTCGACAGTCCGCGGCGACGGGAACACAAAGCGCCCTCTTCCCGTTAGAGCTCGGATGTCACGCAGGATCGTCACAGCCTGGTCGGCTAGAGGCACGAGGTGCTGCTGGCGCATCTTCATGCGGTGTGCCGCAATCCGCCATTCCGCCGCCTCAAGATCGATCTCGGCCCACTCGGCGGCCCGCAGCTCGCCGGGGCGCACGAAGACCAGGGGCGCCAGTTTCAACGCGGCTTCGACAACCGGATGTCCGCGGTAGCCGTGAAGGGCCCGGAGTAGCTGCGCGACCTCGCGCGGGTCGGTGATTGCCGCCCGATTGGTCACAGTGACCGGGGCCAGGGCCCCGCGAAGATCGGCCGTGGGGTCGCGCTCTGCGCGCCCGGTCGCGATCGCGTAGCGCACCACCTGCCCTACGCGCTGCTTGGCCCGGTGTGCCGTTTCGTGTTTGCCACGGCGCTCCAGCCTCCGGAACACGCCAAGGAGCTCGGGGGCGGTCAACGCCGCGATCGGCCGCGCGCCGATGTAAGGGAACAGAAGGTCCTCAAAGGTCCAGACCGCCTTCGTCATCGTCTTCGGGGCGAACGGCTGCTTCGCGAGCCATTCCCTCGCGATCGACTCGAATGTATTGGAGCGGCTGTCGCGCGCTGCGCGCCGCTCGGCTGCGGGATCGCGGCCGGCCTCGAGCACGCTGCGTAAGCTCCCACGCTTAGCGCGCGCGGCCTTGAGCGAGGTGGCGGGGTATGTGCCCACGCTCACCATCGACTCGCGGCCTCCAAGCGTGTACCGAAGCCGCCATCGCTTCGCGCCCGAGGGCGTAACCAGGAGATAGAGGCCACCGCCGTCCCTGAGCTTGTAGGGGCGGCTCTTCGGTTTAGCGCCGCGCAGGCGCGCTTCGGTCAGAAAATCGGTAGCGGCCACGTCGTACCCGTCGGGGTTCTCCGTACCCGTTATTGTACCCGTCTTGGTTTCCGTACCCGTCGTTTTTGGCTGTTACGGCGTGAGCGCTCCTGAGCAGCCAAAATCTCACTAAAAGCCTATTTTTGTAGTACTTCGTGAGACTCAGAGAGCTCGGGTGATACGCCCTGAGAAGAGGGTCTGGCGCCCCCGGCCGGAGTTGAACCGACGACCTACCGCTTAGGAGGCGGTCGCTCTATCCACTGAGCTACGGGGGCGCTGCCGCCGGTGAGTGTACCGGCCCGGCCGGGCGGCGGCATCCGGCGACCGCGGCGTCCGCTGCGGGGCGATAGTTTTGAGGGCGCACCCCTTGGGTGACAGAATTCCGGACCTCCCGGGCCGAGGATTCCCCATGACCGCCGCGCGCTTGTTCGCCCTGCTCCGTCTGCTGCCCCTGCTGCTCGCTCCCGCAGCGTTCGCCGCGGACTTCACCATCCCGCAGGTGCTGAGCGCTCCCTTCGCCTCGCACCTGGTGGCGGCGCGCGATGCGCGCGCCTTCGCCTGGGTGAGCAACGCCCGCGGGCGGCGCAACGTGTGGCTCGCGCTCGCCACCCGCGACGGCGGCTTCGGATCGCACCCCCTGACGCACTACGGCGCCGACGACGGGCTCGAGGTCATTGATCTCGCCTTCGTACCGCATCACGAGCTCATCGCGTACGTGCACGGCGGCGATTCCGAGTATCCCGACAAACCGGCACCCAATCCCGCGCAGCTCACCGACGGCGTGGTACAGGAGGTTTATCTCGTCGACTTCCGTGGGCGCGAGAGCTGGAAGGTCGGCGACGGCCATGCACCGTTGGCCTCACCCGATGGCGCGCGGCTGCTCTTTCTGCACGAGGGCAAGGTATTCAGCGTCGCGCCGCGCCGCGGCGCAAAGCCCGGGCCGCTCTTCAAGGTGCGCGGCGCCGTGGACTCGCTCACGTTCTCCCCCGACGGCAGGCAACTCGCCTTCGTCGTGACCCGCGGCGACCACAGCTTCGTCGGCGTGTTCGCCTTCGCCGAGCGCACACTGCGCTGGATCGATGCGAGTCTGTCCTACGATGTCGAGCCGCGCTTCTCTCCCGACGGCACGCGTCTCGCGTTCCTGCGCATTCCTTCGACGCACGATGAGGTCGGTCTCATCCCGCATCGCAGCGGCTCCCCATGGTCGATCCGCGTGGCGAAGCTCGCGGACAGCAGTGTCGCCGAGGTCTATCGCGCACCCACGGGTGCGGGCAGTGTGTTCCACGCCCTCAGCTCCGATCAGCAGCTCTTCTGGGCCGGCAACGACCAGCTGGTGTTTCCGGCCGAGAACGACGGCTGGCTGCACTTCTACAGCGTGCCGGCCGCGGGCGGCGCCGCACGCCTCCTCACCCCCGGCACGTTCGAGATCGAATACGCCGCCGCGAGCGTCGACGGCAGCCACATGGTCTACGCCGCGAATGCGCTCGACATCGCGCGCCGCCATCTGTGGCAACTTACACCCGCCGACGGCCGACTCGAGCAGCTGACCCGCGGAACGGCCATCGAGACCGAGCCTGTCGTGCTCAACGACGGCAGCACGGTCGCCTACCTGCGCTCCGACGCGCGCATCCCCATGCACGCCGCGGTGCTCTCGCCCGGCCAGCCGGCTGCCGAGCTCATGGCCGAGGGCGTGCCCGCGGACTTTCCGGCGGGCGCGTTCGTCGAACCGCAGCACGTCGATCTGCCGCAGCGCGCCGGGATCTCGGCTCACGGCGTGCTGTTCGTTCCGGCCGCGGGGCGCGCGGGGGAGCGTCATCCGGCGCTGGTCTTCATGCACGGGGGACCGATCCGCCAGATGCTCGTGGGCTGGCATTACATGGACTACTACAGCAACGCCTACGGCATGAACCAGTACCTGGCGAGCCGCGGCTACGTGGTGCTGTCACTCAACTACCGCGCCGGCATCGGCTATGGCCTCGACTTCCGCGAGGCGGATGCGATCGGCGCCGCCGGTGCGAGCGAGTACAACGATCTGCTCGCGGCCGCGCAGTTCCTGCGGGCGCGTGCCGACGTCGACCCGGCGCGCATCGGCCTCTGGGGCGGCAGCTACGGCGGCTACCTGACCGCGCTCGGACTGGCGCGCAATTCCGACCTCTTCAAGGCGGGAGTCGATCTGCATGGCGTGCACGACTGGCATCACTGGACGCTCGCGACCGAGCGCGACAACCTGCCGCTCTACCCGCTGGATGCGACGCCGTCGGTGCTCGCCACTGCGCTGGCCGCCTCGCCGATCAGCTCGGTAGGGAGCTGGCGCTCGCCGGTCCTCATCATCCAGGGGGATGACGATCACAACGTCGCCTTCTCCGAGTCGGTACGCCTCGCCGAGGCGCTGCGCGAGCACGGTGTCGAGTACCAGGAGCTGGTGCTGCCGGACGAAATCCACGGATTCCTGCGCAACGCGTCCTGGGTGCGGGCCTACACGGCGACCGCCCGGTTCCTCGACGCGAAGCTCGCAGTCAGATAAAGGAAAATGGTGGAGCGGAAGGGGATCGAACCCTCGACCTTCGCATTGCGAAGGCCTTTGAGCCCTTTTTGGCTATTTCTTGACCATCAGTCACTTACCGCCGAGCAGGCCTGAAGTGCCGGTAATTCCAGCCTCAAGACGCTGATACAGCCTGCATACCCATTGCTGACGGTTTGCGACCCTGTATACTGCACTTGCGCTTATAAGCGCGTGCAAGGCGCCACTCGCGACTCATTCCCCGGGCGCGCAAAGAAGGTCAGACATGCTGAGCCATCATCGCGGCGAAGCTCCTCGGCAGTAAGGCGGCACAGCCCGCCGCTAAGCCGTTCGAGATCTACGACAGTCGGCTGCCGGGGCTTCACCTGCGGGTGCAGCCGTCCGGCGTCAGAAGCTACTACGTGCGCGTCGGTCGCGACCGCCGCGTCGCGCTCGGCAAGGTCGGCCGGTACACGCCCGACGAGGCCCGCGAGCGCTGCGAAAAGGCCCTCGGCAACGTGGCGCATAACCGCCACCCGCTGCACGGACTAGACGGCGCCGAGGGTCTGACGCTCGGCGAATTCGTCGACCGACACGCTACACGCCCTGGGCCGAGCGCATCGGCCGCGCACCGCGCAGATGACGCTCGACCGCGTCGAAGCTGGCATTTCGCGAAATGGTACGACCAGCCGCTCGCCGGCATCACGCGCTCGAGGACGTCGAGAACTGGCGCACGAGGCGGGTCAACGGCGGATCGAGCCCTCGGACCGTGCGCCGTGACCTCGACGCCTGGCGAGCGTGCTCACGCGCGCGATGAAGCTCGAAGCATCCTGGCGAGAACGTCGTGCGCGAGGTGGAGCGCCCGCGGATCGACCGCACGCCCAAGGTGCGCTACCTCGACAAGGACGAGGAGGCGCGGCTGCGCGAGCGCCTGCTCGAGCGCGACGAGGAGATGCGCAAGGCCCGCACGTCGGCGAACAAGCTGGCGCCACGCGATCGCGAGCGCGAGCTGCTGCCGCCCCTGCCCCACTACGGCGACCACCTCACCGCCGCGGTGCTGCTCTCAATGAACCTGGGCATGCGCCGCGGCGAGCTGCTCTGGCGCTGCGCTGGTCGGCGGTCGACTTCAAGGCCAAGCAGCTGACCATCGAAGGCAGCGACCGCGAAGAGCCAGCAGACCCGCCACATGCCGCTGAACTCCGAGGCCGCTCGACGACGCTCAAAGCGTGGAAGAGCAGGCGCCCGAGCGGCGAGCGCGTGTTCACCATCGACACGGGCTTTAAGTCGCGCGTGGTCGCCGCTCCTGGTGCGCGCCAAGATCAGCAGTTCCGGCTGGCACGACCTGCGCCATCACTTCGCGAGCCGCCTGGTGCAGGCCGGCGTGCCGCTCAACACCGTGCGCGAGCCTGCTCGGCCATGAATCGCTCGCCATGACGCTGCGATACGCGCACCTGGCGCCGGACCAGAAGCGCGAGGCCGTGGCGCGGCTGACGGAGGCGCGGATGTGAAGCGCCTAGACCTGTTCGACGGGCCGCCGGGGCGCGGCAAGAGGGCGACTTCGACGAGATCGGTACGGCAGCAAATCCGCCGACAGCTCAAAACGGGCGGCGACCTGAACAAGAGCGCAAGGCTCGCCCTGCTCGAACTGCTGGACCGCGCGGCGGTACTACCGAAAGCGCGCAAGGCCCTGGGCATCCGCCTGAAGCCCCGCACCGCTGCTCGTAATGAGCAAATGGCAGACGTGTACTGCCGCGAGCGGTTCGCGGGTAAGTCGCATTTCAGAGCCGAGGAAGCCGTGCGCGAGGCGTTCCCCCGCGTTGGCTACGCCACGGTGCGCGCAGTCATCCAATCCAACAAATGGCTTGCGCGCGGCAACACGCACGCGCTCGCCACCCACATGTTGAAGGTCAAGGGGAAGACGCCCTAAGAAATATCGCGGTTTCTTTGGGGTGGCCGCTCTACCTGGTCGAACGCGACCACCATCCGCGTGCTGGAAAAGTCTTACGGGAGTCACTCGGACGACTGGCACGCCAAGAGGGTGACGCTCTACGTCGATCCGAACGTGTCGTTCAAAGGCCAGATCGTGGGGGGATCCGCGGCTACGGCCGCTGAAGGAGACGAAGGCGGCGGCAAAGCCTGACTTCGACGACCAGATCCCCTGAAAGCAAAAGGGCCGCTACGTGTTTACAGCGCGTAGCGGCCTCTTAACTTGAGAAGGCACATGAACGACCTGACACTAGACGAATCGGCTAACCCGCGCAAGGTCGCGGCGCTCGCGCTCGCCGGCCGCGGCTTCTACATCGTGGCCGTGCAGAAAGGCGAGAAGCGGCCCGACAAGCTGCTGGCGCCTGACGGGTTCAAAAACGCCACGCGCGACGCTGAAGTGATCGCCGGGTGGTTCGATGCAAAGCCGGCATGCAATGTCGGCGTTGCCTGCGGCCCCGAATACGGTCTCGCCGTGGTCGACGTGGACGTGAAGAACGGCGCGCGCGGCATGCAGACGCTGCGCGGGCTCGAGATCGCCGTCCCGACCCTGACGGCCGGCACGCCGAGCGGTGGCCTGCACCTGTACTTCAAGCATCCCGGCGGGAAGCTGCCTGCGACCCTCGACGAGATCGACATCAAAGGCGCGGACGGCGGCGGCGAGCGTAGCTCGCGCCTGACAGCGCGTTGTCGGAGGAATTCGCGCGCGCTAATGACTGCTCGGCCGGCGCGTACACCTGGCGCGACCCCGAGATCCCGGTCGCGGAATTCCCGCCAGCGCTGCTCAAGCAGCTACGCACCGCCAGTGCGCCGGCCAGAGCGCCGGCCACCGGGCCCGTTGCCAGCATCACCATCCCGGAAGGTCGCCGGCATAACCGACTGAAGGAACTCGGCGCGATCTACCGCGGCAAAGGCCTGCAGCCGGACGAGATCGAGTGTCTGTTCGTGGGACGACGCTGCGCCGCTACTTCGAGCCGCCGTTTAACACTCGACAACCCCGACGACGTGCGCGAAGTCGAGGCCATCGTGCGCTGGTACGGCGGCAAGCCGGCGACGGACGAACAACGCCAGCCGCTCACCGTGCTGAGCACGGCGGACCTCATTGCGCGCGCGGCCGAAGTGTCGGACCTGCTACTGCTCGACCCGCCGCTCCCCGAAGCCGGCAACCTCACGATCTACGGCCCCACGGGCTCCGGTAAGTCACACCTCGCCATCGCGGTGGCGCTGGCACTCGCGCGCGGCGGCGCGGTGCTCGACTGGCGCGCTACAAGTGCCGTGCCGGTGCTGTTCTGCGACGGCGAGATGCCGCTGCCGGAGCTCAAAGGCCGGCTCGAGCAATACCTGTGCGGCGAAGCGCCGCCGACCACCCTGTTCTGGGCCGCGGCGCGCGCGCAGGCCGGCGACATGCCGGACCTGGCCGACCCGGCCGCGCAAGGCTTCTATCTCGAGGCGATCGAGGCTTGCTTCGCCAGGGTGGTGGTGTTCGACAACCTGACGTGTCTGCGCATCACGAGCGTCGACAGCCCGGAGAACAGCGTCGAGGCCTGGCACCCGATTGGCGCGTTTATCCGCCGCCTGAACGCGCTCGGCGTGGCCGTCATCATCGTGCATCACGCGGCCAAGAGCGGCACGCAGCGCGGCTCGAGCGCGCACACGGCGGTTATGGACACCGTGCTACGAATCGCGCCGCCGGGCGAAGGCCGAAGCCGACCCGCGCGCCGAGCTCGACATTGAGATCCACTTCGAGAAGCACCGGCGCTTCGGCGGCGAGGCGACGCTGCCGCTGCGCGCCAAGGTCATCGGCGACGCGGAAGGGTTTGCCGCCTGGACGCTCGCCGGCGGTGATCCGCTGGTCGACGACGTGGTGAGACTGCGCCTGCAAGGCAAGTCGATCCGCGAGATTGCCAGCATGTTGAGGCGTTCGAAGAACGGCATCCAAAAGGCAGTCGGCCGGGCCAAGGCACGCGGGTTACTGCCGCTCACCGGCGACGGTGAAGGCTAGGTGTACCGCCGCAGTACAGACGCGGGTTGTACGGTGGTACAGCTAACCCTGTTTGATCCCGTACCACCCGGAAATGCCGCTGGTACAGCAGGTGTGCCACCCTTAGAAAGAGCCTTGGTAGTACAGGCGGCGGCGAAGGCGCACACGCCGTTCGCGCTGGCGCGCTCCGGCGGTACGCCGAAGCCTGGCGCAACCGCCAGCAAGCCTAAGCGTAAGGCAGTACGGCACAGCGCCGGCAGGGTAGCTGGTGGACCAGCTTGTATTGGCTGTAGCTCATACCAGTACAGAGACAGCTATAGGGGTACATGCGAGGCGAGAGAAGGTCTCACCGTCGCGGCGAATGATCGACGCGCGTGCGCGCTGTACCAGTTCCACAGAAGCGCACGTCAGCCATGAGCAACACGGCGTCGCGCGCAGTCAAGCCGCGCGCACTGGATGCGACGGCAGGGGCGCAACCGAAAGTCATAAGGATTTCTTGGCGGTGCCCATACATGCGGGTGTTCAACTCGCAGGATTCCATCAGGTTCAGCCGCGGCGCGCACTTTGGGGCAGGAGGGTTTCTGAGTGGTAACAGCACGTAAGCCGACCAGCGACTACGCCGATACGGCCCGTGACATTGACGCTTACCGGGCCGCGAAGGCACAGGTCACGCAGATTCGGACGGACCTTGCGGCCGGGCGGCTGCTGCGCTCCGTCGACGTCGAGGACGCCGTGTTGACGGCGGTGCGGAACCTGGTCTTTGCGCTCGACAGATTGCCGTCGCGCTATTACCTGTTCGATGAGCTGCTGTGCCAGAAGCGCACAGCCGAGCGTGACGCGGCGATCGGCCGTCTGGTCGAGGACTGGGGGCGCGAGTGCCTGCAGCCGCTCGAGGAGCTGATAGAGGGCTGGACGCATGGCAGCGCGACGCAAGGCTAGGCGGCCGGGGCGCCTGGCGCTGGCGCGAGCGCAGCGTCGGCAGGCTGAGGCGCGCTTGGCACTGCTCACCGATGCAACGATCGCTCCGGCCGAGGCGGTCGACATCGTGCGGGCGTTCATGTCCATCCACACGGGCGCGCTCGCGGTACTCGTGCCCGAAATTCAAGCGCTGCCGTCAGCGCCGGCCGCGGTTACGCGCCACGCGCTGCAGCAGGCGGTGCACCGTCACCGCACTCGCATCCACACCGAAGCCAAGCGCCGGTGGCCCGAGGATGAAACCCAAGGAGATGACGATGGTACGAAAGCAAATGGTAAACATGACCGAATTCTTGCAGAGGCTCGAAGCACTGAAGGACAGGTTCAGAGAGGACCTGGTCGACGAGTGGGTCGAAAAGGTCGTGGCACTCAAGCGCGCCGCGGGCCCGGCGGGTGCGGATCCGGCCGAGATTGAGGCCGCCTTGCACGCGATTCTCGAGCCCAAGCTCGATAAGTTCGAGGCGGACCTCATGGCGCTGATACCGCCGGAGCTGCAGTAAGGTCCGGTGTGTCGCCGCTCGCTGACCAACTCGCTGATCTCTTGCGCTACGCCGAGCGCGGCGGCGCCGATCCGGCGTGGGTGCGTGAGGTGATCCGTCCGCTGCTCGAACTGCTGCTGGATGACGCCACCGCCCGCCGCCTGGAAGCGCAGGAGCGGCAGATCGAGGTCGAGCGGCTCTCGGACGGAGGACTGACGATCGCCGCCGCCTGTACGCGTGTAGGCGTGTCGCGACGCACGTTCTACAACCGACGGCGTGTGCCAAGTGGTGGCACAGCGTCGCCCGGCGCTATAACCCGTGCATTGCGCTCCTGGCGCTGACCACGACCATGCCGAACCCACGCAAGCTCGCCCGCAGTGATTACGACGTCGGCTCGGAGACGGTGATTCTCACGTATGAGTCGGGCCACGTCGTGAAGGTCCGCGGCGTTTCCCCTGCCCGCGCCGTGCGGCTCATCTCGCGCGCTGCCGCCGAGGCGAAGCGCTCGGAGGACGGCGGCTTTTACTTCCATCGGAGTATCTGAACCCATGCGTACCGCTCCCCGTTCCGTCAAAGACGCGACCTCCAGTATCAAGGCCGCCGACGCCCAGCCGATGGCGCCGACAAGCAACGCGAAGCCCGCATGGGTCGCGCCACCCATCCCGCGAGCCCCCGGCACGGGCGCGACCGGAGCGACCGCCGGGAACTTCGACCTGGGCGGCATGACTTCCATCGGCGTGAATCCCGGCCAGAACGGTGCAGGGGACGTAGCCGATGACACGGCCGAGGACCTCGCGGGATGAGCGACGCATACAGCGCCGCCGCGCGCTCCATCCGGCGAGAGAAGATCGAGCAGCTCCTCGACGCGCAGGAGCTGGTGCCACAGCCCGACAGCGCGCTGAGGGACTTGTACCGCCGCTGTGCCGAGGAGTTGCCGCAGACGATTGGTAACCTCGGGTACGAAAAGGTAGTCGGCGCGCAGCGCGAAGCGAACCAGGTGTTCGACAAGATCTACAAGCCGCGCGAGCAGGCTAACTCCGTGCGGGTGCCGTGGCAGTCGCTGCTCTACGCCACCCGCGCCGACGTCGTGGGAACGACCACGGCGGGCGGCTTCCTGGTTGATACGCTCAACCTCTCGGCGGCGCAGAGTCTCCTATCGCTCATGGTTATCGGAAAGCTCGGCATCACGCCCATCGACCCCGGGGCGCACAACGTCGCCTGGCCGAAGGTCACGGCGGCTGCCAACACTGGCTGGTTGTCAACCGAAACAGCGCAACTCACTGAGGCAGAGCAGACCTTTGGGCAAACCTCCTTCAGCCCGCACACGGTTGGCGGCTACACGGAAATCAGCCGGCTCTTGCTGACGCAGAGCAACGCCGTGTCCGTCGTCGGCAATGACGTCGCGCGCAAAGTTGGCCGCGCGGTGCAGACCGCGGTCCTGAGTGGTAGCGGCGTCGCTGGCCAACCTCATGGTGTGATCGGCGCCGCTGGCGTAAACGGCCCGGTTTCCGGCAGCAGCTTTTCGCTCGCGACCGCTGCAACGGTGATCGGCGATGTTGGCGATGCGCTCGAGGACGGCAGCAACCCCGGATGGGTCGCCGATAAGGCAACCGCACTGCTCCTGCGCCAGCGTGCGGAACTGACCAACAGCTCGATCACGCTTTGGCGAGGTCCGACGACTTTCGGCACTGGCCCTGGCGATTTTCCCGCCGCGGCGACGAGCAGCATGCCTGCTTCCACGGCGATTTTCGGCGCTTGGAAGTACTCAGGGCTAGCGGTTTGGGGCGCACTCGAGCTCGCCGTGAATCCGTACGCGAACTTCACGGCCGGCATCATCGGTGTTAGGGCGTTGTGCACGCTCGATTTTGGCCTCTTGTGGCCCGCCGGTTTTACGACCGTCACGTCGATTAGCTAAACAGGAGCACGTCATGTTAGGAAATCCAACCCAGCAGCTCGGACACTTTACGCCGGCGAAGATGCCAACCAAGCGCGTGAAGGTCGTCGCGGACGGCTGGTACGGCGTCGGCGGCAAGCCCGTCAAACTCGGCCAGGTGCTGACGCTCGACGCCGACCTGGTGCGCGGCCTTCTTCAGATGCGCCGCGTGGAACTCGTTCAGTGAATGTTGACGCCGGGGGTGCCGCCTGACCTCTCCGGCGTCGGCACGCGGAAGGTCGGCGCATGACCAGGGGGCGCCATTTGCTTGTAGTGGCGCGGCTGCTCTCCCCCGTCCCGGCGTGACTGCGGGGCGCACGGGCGGCGTTTGAGGACTACCTAGTCGTGCTGACGCTGCCGATCATAGTTATGGCCGGCGCCGTCGTGGACTGGACCAGGTGATGGCTGCCAACGATACCGTAAGGCACGCCATCGATCGTTCGAAACGTCACGACCCCTGGCGCAGACATCGACGTCGTGATGGCGCGCTGTTGAGGGTCGATGAATGCGCCCAAGCGCTCTGGCTCAGTGCCGCCGTGTGAGTTTGAGAACAGCACCATGTGGTTGAGCGTCGGCCCCGGGCGGGGTGCGGGGGGTAGCTCGGACAAGCATTGGATGCACGTCGCGCCGATAGCCAGCGCCGCGAGGAACCTTCCGCATTTGGTGCACCGATGATGAGCGCTTGCCATGCCCATATTCTAGCGCACCGCTGGGGGCGGCGCGTGCGCGAAGCGACCCGCCCTCGCTGCTTCAGCGTCGCCCGTACTCTACGACCGCAACATAGGCCAGGGCGGCCGTTAGCAGCACTAGCGCGATCGTGAACGCAACGAGCCACCGCGTCAGGCGCCTGATCGCGTGCTCCTCGGTTCGGATTGCTTCGCGCAAGCGCCGCGTTGCCTCGATGGCCGGCACGAAACTAGGGGCACCCGCGAATCGCACCAGGTCGTCGTCAGACGCCTCGCGAATCTGACGCATCTCAGAGTCCGTCCAAGTGTGCGGCTCTTTGAGAGAGATAGCGCGCAAGCTGTCATCCATCGGCCCGATCTCTCCCCTCGGCGTGCTGCCAAGGCCCTCTTTTGCTTGTTGCGCTTACCTGGCGCTTACGGTTGAAGTCCCGTAAGCCGCCATGTCACGAAACGCCGGCATTAATGGTGGAGCGGAAGGGGATCGAACCCTCGACCTTCGCATTGCGAACGCGACGCTCTCCCAGCTGAGCTACCGCCCCACTTATAAGGCGCGCGATTCTAGCATCGCCCCCCGGGGCGTCCAATTTGGTCCGCCGCGGTCGCTTCGGCCCCACCGGATGCGGCTATGATCCCCCCGTTGGGTTGCAGGAGAAGCGCATGCTGGCGATGGGCGCCCGGGCGCCGGAGTTCACCTTGCCGGATCAGGACGGGCAAAGCGTCTCGCTCAGCACGCTCCTCGGCCACGGCTTGCTGTTCCTCTACTTCTACCCCGCGGACTTCACGCCCGGGTGCACCAAGGAGGCCTGCGCGCTGCGCGATCTGCATGCCGAGATTCTGCAGGCGGGTCTTACCCTCGCCGGCGTCAGTCCGCAGGACCCGGCGACCCACCGCGCCTTCCGCGAGAAATACCGGCTGCCTTTCACGCTCCTCTCGGACGTCGACAAGTTCGTCATCCGCATGTACGACGTACGTGGGCCGCTCGGATTCGGGGTGCGGCGGGGTACTTACCTCATCGACCAGGCGCGCTACATCCGCGGCTCGGTACTCGCGGACTTTCGCATCGCCGCGCACGAGGACTTCGTGCGCCAAGCGGTCGCCTTGAGCGCCTCGGGCAGCACCACCCGCACGCAGCAGCCGCCTAGTACTTGAGGCGCAGCACCTTCGGCCGTCCGAAGGTCGGCACGCTGACTATATATAAGAGATCGGGCTCGACCGTCCCCGAAGCGGCGGCGGTCCCGGCGAGCTGCCGCAGGAATTGCTGCACTGCGGCATTGCCGCCGATCACCAGCGTCGCCGTGCCCTCGTGACCGCGCAGGAGCCCCGCCGCCACGTTGGTGGCATCGCGCGCATCGTAGACGGTCGGCGCCACGTGCAGCAGCTCCGCGAGCGGCGCCACGGTCTGCTGCGCGCGCCGTTCGCCGCTCACGTAGAGCGCATCGATCCGTCCCACGCCGGCGGCCGAGCCGAACAGCTGCGCCAGACGCTGCGCCCGGTGTTCGCCCTCGGCGGACACGGGCGGATCGTCGATGGTGCCGGGCTCCTTCTCCCCCGAGGACGTGAGCACCACGACGCTCGTGGTTGCATCGCGATAGACGCTCCAGGCGACTCCCGCCGCCACCAGCAGCGCGACCAGTGTCACCCACAGGGGCGCGAGAAACGGGCGTCGATGGCGCGTGATGCCCGGTGCTTCCATGGCCGCCATCATAGTGTGGCGGGGGCGCGCACGGGTATTTTGGCCGCGGTATCGAGTAATCTTGGCTGATGCCGCTCGGGGGCCAGACCACCGTCATTCAGCGCATCCTCGAGCGGCGTGCCGAGCGGCCGGCCGAGGCCCATGAGGGCACCACCGCGACCGTCGCGGTCATGCTGCGCGTCCTGCCGCCGCCGAAGGCGCTGCTCGCCTTCCAGGATCCCGCGGTCCGCGCGCTGCTCACCCGGCGGATCGCGCCCGACGTCTTCGAGACGGAATCGGTGGCCTCGGACGAGGAGGCGCTGCGCAAGTTCACCGCCGACTATCGCCCGGTGGTATTCACCGACAGTCTCGAGCTCGTCCGCCAGCTGCGCGCCCGCAAGGCGGTGCGTACGCCGTTCGTGGTGTACGTGGCCGAGCTCGACGAGGGAGCCGAGCGCGAGACGGGCTTGCACGCCGGCGCCGACGAGTGCATCGGGCGGCGCGCTCCGGAGCGCGAGTTCGACGCACGCATCGCTGCCGCGCGGCGCATCGCCGAGCTCGAAGCGGTACTGCGCATCACGCTCGAGGAGAACCGCAAGCTCTCGGCGACCGACGACCTGACCCGGGTCGCGAGCCGGCGCTTTTTCGGCAAGCATTTTCCGCGCGAGGTCGAGCGGGCGGCGCGCTACCAGCGGGCGCTGGCGCTGATCCTCTGCGATATCGACTTCTTCAAGAACATCAACGACACGCTCGGGCACGGCTGCGGAGATGATATATTGCGGCAGTTCGGCGCTCGGCTGCAGGAGGTGCTGCGCCGCGGGGTCGACTGGGTGGCGCGCATCGGCGGCGAAGAGTTCGCCGTGGTACTCCCGGAGACCCCCTACGAGCCGGCGCTCGAGGTGGCGCGCAAGCTCCGCTCCACGGTGGCGTCGAGCCCCTTCGTGCACGAAGGCAAGGACGTCGGCGTCACCGCGAGCTTCGGGCTGTGCGGCCTCGATTGCGTTGCGGCCGGTGAGCGGGAGCTCGCCGGGCGCATCCTCAAGATCGCCGACGCCGCGCTCTATCGCAGCAAGCAGGCCGGGCGCAATCGCGTCACCGCTACACGCTACAACGGCCCGAACGGCTGAGGACCGCGCGACGCGCCATGCGCGCTGGCGAAATCTCGCTCACCGCGACGCAAGCCCTTGCCGGCGCTCGGCGTTTGCTCCGCGAGAGGCCTTCTGTCCACATGGTTATGCACACATTCTGTGGATAAGTACGCGGTGGCAAGCACCCGAGGATTGTGTGAGACTTGAAATTCTTCGCGCTTCGCGGGCATTAAGATGAAAAAGAGCGGCAGCGAACCGTCGGACCTACCGGCAGAGCCCCTGGAAGGCGCACGACTGCAGGCGGAAGTCGCCAAGCAGCGCGTGCGCATCGCCAAGGAAGAATTGAAGCGTGCGCGCAAACGCCTGAAGGAAGCCAAGCGCGAGGCCAGGCGCGCCCGCAAGCAATCCGCTGCCGCCCGCAAGGTCTGGAAGCGCGCGCGCCGCAAGCAGCAAAAAGCCAAGCCCGAGAAAGCGTCGCAGCGCGCGGCCGCTAAAGCGAAGAGCCGCAAAGCCCGCGGCGCGGGCGCGAAGCACGCGGCCGCTGCGCGTCGCGCCCCCGCTCGTGTATCCGCGAAGCCGCGCGTGCGGCGCGCCAAGCGGCCGGTGCATGCCAAGCGGGTGAGCGCACGACCGCCGCGCCCGATCGTCCGCCGCACCGCCGCGAAGCGAGCGCCGCGCCGAGCGGCGGCCTCAGCCGCCACGCCAGCGGTTACCGGAAATTCCCCCGCCGCCCCGAGCCCGGCCGCCGAGGCGCCGCCCGATTCCCGCACTCCGCCGGCGGTAGAGGCAGCCTGAGCATGACGGCGGAGCGCCCCGAATCTTCGAGCTCGCGCATGGTCGCGAGCTATCTCACCGACGTCGAGAAGCTGCTCGAGGCGCAGTGCTGGGATGCCGCGCTCTGCGAGGCCTACGACCTGCCGCGCATCGCCGCGGCGCTCACCGACCCGACGCTGCAGAGCTCGGCACCGCAGCAGAAGACCTGGTGCGAGCAGTGGATCCGGCCGGTCGAGGACGACGACGACGGCCTCGACTACGAGAGCCTGCGCCGCACGGTGTGCGAGCACCTCGAGCACGAGGCACCGCCGCGTCCCTCGGTGCCCACCCGGGCGCTGCGGCGGCTGCGGCTCAGCCGTCACGTGCGGACCGCGCCGCGCGGGTTCTCCCAGTCCCCTGCGGCGGACGACGACCCGGAAGCGAGCCAGAGCGCGCAGATCTGCACCGCCCTGGTCGACGCGGCGCGCCGCTGGTACGCGCGCAGCGCCTGCCACGACACCGTCGTGCAGGCGAACCTGACCCGGCTCGCGGTCCTGCGCTGATCTCCAGTCCGCCTCTGCCTTGGCGCATCGCCGCGCCTTGCGGCGCGCAGGCGCGCGCGGCACCCTCGACTTGACTTGCCTGAATAACCGTTCAACGCAGTCGCGGTTCGTTGAAGAGGTTTCCGCAACGGCGGACTAAGCATCGCTGTGGCTGTTTTTCCCCGGATTTTTGCGTGGACGCAACACCCTTGCTTCCCACCAGACCTTGGCGGAAGATGGGTCTCATAGGGGAGGAGCGTACAGATTGAGTGAGCGTTCAATGACGCACTCAGCCGGATCCCAGCGCGCGAATTCAGGGGAACGCGCCTCGCGGCCGCCCTTGCGAGTCGGCGTCGTGCTGGCGCATCACTTCACGCTGTCGGCTTTTGCGGTCTTCATCGATCACCTGCGCCTCGCCGCCGACGAGGGCGACCGCAGCCGCCCGCTCAACGTGCAGTGGTCGATCATGGCGAGCCGCCCGGAGTCGGTGCCGGCGAGCTGCGGTGTCTCCCTCGAGCCGACCAGCGGCTTCCTCCCGCCTGAATCCCTCGACTATGTGGTCGTCATCGGCGGGATTCTCCATGCGGGCCCCCAGGTCGACGAGGCCACGATGCGCTACCTGCGCGAGGTGGGCTCGACCAACGTGCCGCTCATCGGCATCTGCACGGGGAGCTTCGTGCTGTGCCGCGCGGGCCTGATGAAGGGCCGCCGCTCGTGCGTCAGCTGGTACCACTACCAGGATTTCCTCGAGGCCTTCCCGGCGCATGACGTGATCGCCGACCGGCTGTTCCTGGTCGACGGCCTGCGCATCACCTGCGCGGGCGGCGCGGGCGCCGCGGCGCTCGCGACCTTTCTCATCGAGCAGCATCTCGGGCGCGCCGTGGCACAGAAGGCGAGCCAGGTGCTGTTGTTCGACCGGCCGCGCGCGGGCAGCGAGTCGCAGCCGCATCCGCCGATGTCCGAAGTCGTCGCCGAGCCGCGCGTGCGGCGCGCACTCCTCCTCATGGAGCAGAACCTCGCGCGCCCGATCGCGATCGCGGCGGTGGCCGCCGAGCTCGGCCTCTCGGCGCGGCAGCTCGAGCGCCTTTGCCGCCAGCACGTCGGCATGGGCCCGGCCTCGCTCTACCGGCAGCTGCGCATGCGCTACGCGAACTGGCTGATCGAGAATACCGATCGCTCGGTCACCGACATCGCCAATGAGGCGGGCTTCGCCGACTGCGCGCATTTTTCGCGCCAGTTCAAGGACGCCTACGGCCTCTCGCCCTCGACGCGACGCCTGCAGCCGCAGCGCGCCGTCAACGGCGACGCGGCGCGCGCCCGGGTTTTCGAATAGCCGCGGCGCCGCGCGCGGCACGGCTCGTGGACGTCTGCATAACAGTGGCGTGACGCGTCCGTTCAATCGCCGCCCGGGCCCGGCGGGCTTAAATCGGGCCCGCCTGTGATGTCGATAGGGGAGTCGGCCATGTCCATGAAGCACCCTGCCCTCGCACGTAAGCGTCGCTCGCAGATCTCGTATGCGGTCGCGGCGATCCTCGGCGGCACCTCGCTCGCGGCGACCGCGCAGACCGCACCCGCCACGAGCGGCGGCGCAGCCGCGAGCGAGCCTGCCAGCGATGCGATCGCGGAAATCACCGTGACCGCGCAGCGGCGTACGGAGAACATCCAGGACGTGCCGATCTCCATCCAGGCGCTCACCGCATCCACGCTGCAGCAGCTCAACATCTCCACCTTCGACGATTACCTGAAGTACCTGCCGAACGTGACCTCGGCCAGCAACGGCCCGGGTCAGAGCGAGGTATTCATGCGCGGCCTGTCCGCCGGCTCGCAGGCGAGCCAGGGGAGCGGCTCGACCGCCGCGTGGCCGAACGTCGCCATCTATCTCGATAACCAGTCGGGCCAGCTGCCGGGCCGTAACCTCGACATCTACGCCGCCGACTTGAATCGCATCGAGGTCCTGGAAGGGCCGCAGGGGACGCTGTTCGGCGCCGGCGCCGAGGCCGGCGCGATCCGCTACATCACCAACGAGCCGAAGCTCGATACCACCGAGGCCAACGTCAAGGCCGGCTACGGCACGACCGCGCACGGCGACCCGAACACCAACGTGTCGGCGGTGCTCAACATGCCGTTGATCACGGACACCCTGGCGGTGCGCGCGGTCATGTACGACGACCGGCGCGGCGGCTACATCGACAACGTGCCGGCCACTTTCACGCGCAAGAACACGGACGTCGGCATCCATTACGCGGGCTTCCCCGCCAATGCCGCCGGCCAGTGTCCCGACGGCCTGCCGAACAACGGCTTCTGCGTGCCGCCCGGCAGCCCCTCGCTCACCAACGCCGGCTACATCGGCAACGCCATCAACCCGGTCACGTACGAGGGGATCCGGGCCGAGGCGCTGTGGAAGTTCAACGACCACTGGGACCTGCTCATCAGCCAGTCCTACCAGGACATGCACTCGACCGGTGTGTTCTACGAGCAGCCGAATGCCGCCGACGGGGCGGCGCTCGCGCCGCTGCAGGTGACGCTGTTCAACCCCGCGTATGACAAGGACAGTTTCGAGAGCACCGCATGGACGCTGAACGGCCGGATCGGCGACCTGAAGCTCGTCTACACCGGCGGCTACCTGACGCGCCACGTCGAGCAGACGGGCGATTACACCAACTATGCCCGCGGCGTGTTCGCCGACTACTACCAGTGCGTCGGCCCGGGCTACGGCACGGTGTCGAAGTGCTACTCGCCGAGCGCGGCCTGGCACGAAGCGGAGCAAAACCAGCACCAGCAGCACGAGCTGCGCCTGAGCACCCCGGATGACTGGCGGATCCGCGCGATCGCCGGCGTGTATTGGGAGGAGAACAAGCTCTTCGACCAGACCGGCTGGTACTACAAGACGCTGCCGCCGTGCACCACCAACGCGACACCGGGCACCGCCGGCAACGGCAACACCGGCTGTCTCTCGAACGTCGGCACCTTCCCGGGCACGACGGTCGTGAACCCGGGCGTGCAGAGCGACAACACCTCCTTCTACCAGGACCAGGTGCGCGACACGAAGCAGCTGGCGGAGTTCGTCTCGGTCGATTTCGACCTGCTGCCGAAGGTGCTGACGCTCACCCTCGGCACGCGCCACTTCCGCTTCGACAACTCCCTGGCCGGCAGCGTGCTGTCGAGCTTCCTGTGCTACGAGGGGGGCGTACCGCCTGGCGGCTGCGCCGCCGGCGACAGCTACAACCTCAACGCCGAGAACCTCTCCGACAGCGAGTCGGGTTTCAAGAGTCGCGGCAACCTGACCTGGCACATCACGCCCGACGTCATGGTGTACTACACGTTCTCGCAGGGCTTCCGTCCCGGCGGCTTCAATCAGAACGGCGGCTTCTTCAGCTACGCCCCGGGTCCCGACGGCGTGGCGCAGTACGCCGTGCCGCGCTCCTATCAGTCCGACAAGCTGACCAACAACGAGATCGGCTGGAAGACCGAGTTCTTCGATCACCGCCTGCAGTGGAACGGCGCCGTCTATCGCGAGGAATGGGACAACGCCCAGGTCGCCTTCTTCGATCCCGGCGTGACCGGCAACATCTTCTTCGACACCAACGGCCAGGACTTCCTCATCAAGGGCGTCGAGACCTCCCTCGTCGCGCGCCCCATGACCGGACTCACCCTGCAGGGCTCGGCCTCCTGGAACAGCAGCGAGCAGACCAACTCGCCGGCACTGATCGATACCAACCCGGCGAGCGTCAACTTCGGCAAAGCCATCACGCAGATCTGCCCGAGCGGTCCGGCGAGCTGTGCGCCGATCACCAACCCCTACGGCCCGGTCGGCTCGCCGAGCGCCAACTCGCCGCCGCTGCAGTTCCGCGCGCGCGTGCGCTACGACTGGAACATGAACGGCTTCGCGCCCTTCATCCAGTTCAGCGCGACGCACAACGCCGACTCGTACACGCAGGCGGGCGCCAACCCGACCTTCGGGCCCGGACAGACGGTCACGAACTCGAGAGGCCGTTTCCAGCTGCCCGCCTACACGACCTACGATGCCTCGTTCGGTCTCGCCAAGGACAACTGGTACGCCAACGTGTTCGTGGAGAACCTGAGCAACTCCCAAGCCGCGGTGTTCATCAGCACCGACCAGTTCATCGTCGAGCAGACGCCGCTGCGGCCGCGGGTCATCGGCCTGCAGCTCGGCTGCTCGTTCTGAAGACGCGCGCGCGGACCTGAAGCGTAGCCAGCGCGCGGCCGGCGGGCGCATCATGCGGCCGTGACGGTCGAGCGCGAAGTACAGCGCCTGCGGGCGCTGCTCGGCGAGCGGCGCTTCGCGGAAGCGCTGCGCGGCACCGAGGCGCTGCGCCTCACGGTGCCCGGAAACCGCGACGTCCTCTACCTGCGGGCGATCGCCCAGCGCCACCTGGGCGACACCGCGGCGGCGCTCGCCACCCTCGCGGAGCTCGAGCGGCTGCATCCGCGCTTCAGCGGCCTCTACCAGGAGCGCGGCTACTGCCACGTGGCGCTGCGCCAGGCGCCCGAGGCGATCGACGCGTTCCTCACGGGCGTCAACCTCAACCCGGCACTGCCGGGCAGCTGGAGCATGCTCGAGGGGCTCTACCGCCTCACCGGCGAGGAAGCGAGCGCCGCGCAGGCCGCGGCGCACGTGGCGACGCTGGGTAAGCTCCCGGATGAGGTGCGCGCCGCCACCACGCTCTTTGCCGATGGCGAAACGGGCGCGGCCGAGGAGCTGATCCGCGCTTTCCTGCTGCGCCACGGCCATCACGTCGAAGCGATGCGCCTGCTCGCGCGCATCGGCGTGGCGCGCGAGGTCTATGACGACGCGCAGCTGCTGCTCGAGGCGGTGCTCACGCTCGCTCCCGACTACCACGCCGCCCGCCTCGACTACGCGCGCGTGCTGGCCGAGCGCCATCTCTTCAGGGAAGCACTCGCGCAGGCGCAGCGGCTGCTCAGCGCCGAGCCCGCCAACCGCGACTACCGCACTTTCGCGGCGCTCGCCTGCGTGGGCCTCGGGCTCCACGAGCGCGCCATCGCGATCTACCGCGAGCTGCTCGCCGATGCGGCGCAGCCGGCGGAGCTGCACCTCTCGGTCGCGCATTCGCTGAAGACGCTCGGCCGCGGGCTTGATGCGGTCGCCGAATACCACGCGGCCGCACGCGCCCGCCCCGGCTTCGGCGATGCCTGGTGGAGTCTTGCGAACCTCAAGACCTACCGCTTCGAGGACTCCGAGATCGAGGCGATGCGCGGTGCGCAAGCCGCCGCGACCACGGCCGGGCCCGATCGCTATCACCTTTGTTTCGCGCTCGGCAAGGCGCTCGAAGATCGCGCGCAGTACGCCGAGTCCTGGCGTTTCTACGAGCGCGGCAATGCGCTCAGGCGCGCCGCGAGCCGCTACCGGCCAGAGACTCACGAGCGCAACACCAGCGCGCAGATCGAGGTCTGTACCTCCGCCCTCTTCGCCCGCCACCGGGGCAGCGGCGCCGCGGCGGGCGATCCGGTGTTCATCGTCGGGCTGCCGCGCTCGGGCTCGACGCTCATCGAGCAGATCCTCGCCTCGCACTCGCAGGTCGAGGGCACGCACGAGCTCGCCGACGTGCCGCGCATGGTCGCCGCGCTCCGCGGACGCGAATCCGCCGACGCGGACCGCTATCCGGCGGTGCTCGGTCAGATGAGCGGCGCGGACTTCCGCGCCCTGGGGGAGAAGTACCTCGCCGATACGCGCATCTACCGCGGCGGCAAGCCGCGCTTCATCGACAAGATGCCCAACAACTTCCGGCACATCGGCCTGATCCACCTCATGCTGCCGAATGCGCGGATCATCGACGCACGGCGCGAGCCGATGGCCTGCTGCTTCGGGAACCTGAAGCAGCTGTTCGCCAGCGGCCAGGAATTTGCGTACGGCATCGATGACATCGCGCGCTACTACCGCACCTACCTCGAGCTCATGGCGCACTGGAACCGCGTGCTGCCGGGCCGGGTGCTGCGCGTCCAGCACGAAGAGCTGGTGGACGACCTCGAGGGTAACGTGCGGCGGATACTCGAGTACTGTGGGCTCGGTTTCGAGCCCGCGTGCATCGAGTTCTGGAAGACCGAGCGGAGCGTGCGCACCGCGAGCTCCGAGCAGGTGCGCCAGCCGATCTACCGCGAAGGCCTCGAGCAATGGCGTCACTACGAGCCCTGGCTCGGCTCGCTCCGTGAGGCGCTCGGAGACGCGCTTACGCGCTACCGCGAATGAGACTTCAGCGCTGCGAGCTTTCCCAGCCCGGGGCGACGTAGTACGGCGCCGTGGCGGGGGCGAGCGGTGCGCGCCCGCGGATGTGATCGGCGGCCTTCTCGGCCAGCATGATGGTCGGCGCGTTGAGATTGCCGGTGGTGATCGAGGGCATGATGGAAGAGTCCACCACGCGCAGCCCCTGGGTGCCGATGACGCGCGCCTGCGCGTCGACCACCGCGAGCGGGTCCCCGGCGCGGCCCATGCGGCAGGTGCAGGAGGGATGGTAGGCGCTCTCCACCTTGGCGCGAATAAAGGCGTCGATCTCGGCGTCGCTCTGCACCGCCGCCCCGGG
The DNA here is from genome assembly GCA_963802645.1 of uncultured Gammaproteobacteria bacterium. Lineage (GTDB taxonomy): Bacteria > Pseudomonadota > Gammaproteobacteria > Steroidobacterales > Steroidobacteraceae > 13-2-20CM-66-19. The sequence goes on from CAWDJK010000005.1 coordinate 53,726, forward strand.
CTGGATCTCGCGCCCGCGATAGCGGTCGAAGGCGCTCTGCGCAAAGATCTCACGCGTCAGCCGCACACAGGCGCGCATCTGCACCCAGTCATCGGGCTGCGACAGGTAATTGAAGAAGATGCGGGGCTTCTCGTGTGCGTCGGCCGAGGCGAGGCGCACCCAGCCCTTGCTCTGCGAGCGCATCGGCCCGATGTGCGCCTGGAAGCCGTGCTCGCGCGCGAGCGAGGAGCCGTCGTAGCTCACCGCCATCGGCAGGAAGTGGTACTGGAGGTCGGGGTAGCGCACGCCGGCACGGCTGCGGATGAAGCCGCCGGTCTCGAAGTGGTTGGAGACGCCGAGGCCGTCGTGCCGCGTGAGCCAGCGCAGGCCGATCAGCGCCTTGCTGAGCGGGTTCATCTGCGAGTAGAGCGTGACCGGCTCGCGCGACGCCACCTGGAAGTAGAACTCGAGGTGATCCTGCAGGTTCTCCCCCACGCCCGCGAGCTCCTGCACCACCTGGATGCCGTGCTGCGCGAGCTCCACGCCGGGGCCGACACCGGAGAGCTTGAGAAGCTGCGGCGAGTTGATGGGGCCGGCGCACACGATCACCTCACGCCGCACCAGCACCTCATGGCGCGCGCCGCCCTGGCGGTAGCACACGCCCACCGCGCGCCGCCCCTCGAAGAGGATGCGCGTGGCGAGTGCGTGGGTCGCGACGCGCAGGTTCCCCCGCGCGAGCGCCCCGCGCAGATACGCGTTGGCGGCGCTGCAGCGCCGCCCGTCGGGTGCGACCGTCATGTCGAAGTACCCGAAGCCTTCCTGCTGGAAGCCGTTGACGTCGGGTGTGAAGGGGTAGCCGGCCTGCCGGCCGGCCTCGAGCCAGGCGGCGTGCAGCGGGTTGGTGAGGAGCCCGCGGCGCGTCGCGAGCGGGCCATCGGCGCCGCGGTACTCATCGCCCCCGCCGGCGCGGCTCTCGGCACGGCGGAAGTACGGCAGTACGTCGCGGTAGCCCCAGCCCGCAGCGCCTTGCGACTCCCAGCGCTCGTAGTCGAGCGGGTTGCCGCGCACATACACCATGCCGTTGATCGAGGAGGAGCCGCCGAGCACCTTGCCGCGCGGGGTATGCAGGCGGCGGCCGCCGAGCCCGGGCTCGCTCTCGCTGCGATAGCCCCAGTCGTACTTCGGCATGTTCATCGGGATCGAGAGCGCGCTCGGCATCTGGATCCAGATCGAACGATCGGAGCCGCCGTATTCGAGCAACAACACCTGGTCGCGCCCGTCCTCGGTGAGGCGGTCGGCGAGCACGCAGCCCGCGGAGCCCGCGCCGACGATCAGGTAGTCGACGGTTTCCTGGGTCATCGCTTACCGTCAGTACGGCGACTCGACGTCGCTCAGGGCGACGTAGACGCTCTTCAGCTGCGTGTAATGCTCGAGCGCGGCGCGGCCATTCTCGCGCCCGAGCCCCGACATCTTCACGCCGCCGAAGGGCAGCTCGATGGGCGTGATGTTGTAGTGATTGATCCAGCAGGTCCCGGCCTGCAGCTGCGCGATGACGCGGTGCGCGCGCGTCAGATCGTTGGTGAACACCCCGGCGGCGAGCCCGAACTCGGTGGCGTTGGCACGCGCGATCACCTCGTCCTCGTCCGAGAACTCGAGCACCGACATCACCGGACCGAAGATCTCGCGGCGCACGATGTCCATGTCGTCGTGGCAGTGATCGAACACCGTGGGCGCGACGAAGCAGCCGCGGGCGAGCTCGCCCTCGGTGAGGCGGTTGCCGCCCGTGAGCAGCCGCGCGCCCTGCGCGCGGCCGCGCGCGATGAAGCCGAGGACCTTCTCCATGTGCTCGGCGGAGATCAGCGCGCCGACCTGGGTGCGCGGGTCGAGCGGATCGCCGACGCGCAGCGCCGCGACGCGCGTGCGCAGCCGCTCGATGAAGGCGGCCCGGATGTTGCGGTGGACGAACACGCGCGTGCCGTTCGAGCACACCTCGCCCGCGGAATAGAAGTTTCCGAGCATCGCACCGGCGACCGCGTTGTCGAGCTTGGCGTCCTCGAACACGATGAGCGGCGACTTGCCGCCGAGCTCGAGCGTCACCTGTTTGAGCGTCGCAGCCGCGTCCGCCATCACCGCCTTGCCGGTACCGACCTCGCCGGTGAGGGAGATCTTGCGGATGCCGCGGTGGCGCGTGAGCAGCCGCCCGGTCTCGGCGCGGCCCTGCACGACCTGGAACACTCCGTCGGGGAGCCCCGCCTCGGCGAACACGCGCTCGAGCTCGAGCGCGGTGAGCGGGGTGAGCTCGGCGGGCTTGAAGATCATGGCGTTGCCGCAGGCGAGCGCCGGGGCGCTCTTCCAGCAGGCGATCTGCAGCGGATAGTTCCAGGCGCCGATGCCGGCGACCACGCCGAGGGGCTCCCGCCGCGTGTAGCCGAAGGCCTTCGGACCCAGGTCGAGGTGCTCGCCCGCGATGCCGGCGGCAAGCCCCGCGTAGTACTCGAGGCAGTCCGCTCCCGAGAGCACGTCCACCGCCACCGTCTCCTGGATGGGCTTGCCGGTGTTGCGCGTCTCGAGCTCGGCCAGCTCGGTGTTGCGGGCACGCAGGAGCTGCGCGGCGCGCTGCAGCACCCGGCCGCGCTCGGCGCCGGTGAGTGCCGCCCAGCGCTTCTGCGCCGCGCTCGCCTCCTCCACCGCCGCATCGATCTGCGCCGTGCCGTCCACGGCGAGCTCAGCGAGCTCGGTGCCGGTCGCCGGGTTTACCACCGTGATGGTGCCCGACCCCTTGTGGATGCCGCTCTCCGCCGCGCCGCTCGCGGGCGCGCTGCGCATGGCGGAGGCCGCCGCGGCGCCGTGCGGCTGCGTGAGATCGCGCAGCCTCCCATCGACGAATGCCGTGAGGAGCGAGCGCGCCGAGCCGCTGTCGGCCTCCTGCCATTGCGACAGCGCCGCGCGCAGCCACACGCCGTCGATCATGGCCGCGATCATGGCGGCGAGACTGCGCGCTTCCTCGCCCGCAATCATGCTGCGCAGGTCGCTGCGCAGATTCGAGAGCATGCGGCGCTGGTACGCGGCCTGCACGCGCTTCAGTCCCTCGACGTGCAGCACCTGGCCCCAGAACGCGAGCCACGCGGTGCCGGTGCGGCGATCGAATTCCTCGGGCGCGAGGTTGACGTCGATGACCGCCTGCACCCGCCCACGCGGGGTACCGGCGAGGGCGAGCGCGGCGCGCACGCGCGTCGCGATGCCACGCGCGAGCGTGCGGAAGGCCGCCTCGAGGAGGCCGTCCTTGTCGCCGAAATAGTGGGCCACGAGACCGGGGGAGACGCCGGCGCGGCGTGCGATCTGCGCAAGCGTGGTGCCGACGTAGCCGACGTCGGCGAGACTGTCGATCGTGACTTCGATCAGCTGCGCGCGGCGGGTCTCTTCCAGCTCATCGCGCGGGACCGGGACGGACATTGACTGCCTGTTCAATGCAGTACTCTTGACACCCGATCCATTAAACGGCTATTCAAGCGGCAGAATCATGAAGTCGGCAGCCGCGCGGGTCAAGTGCGCGGCGCAAGCCGCCGCTGACGAGAGGATAAGGGCGTGGTCGAAATCAAGCCTGCGGAACCCTGCGACAGCGGCATGGAGCACTTCGGGTACAAGGAGTCCCTCGCCCGCAGCATCGGCTCCTTCGGCAGCTTCGCCGCCGGCGTCAGCTACATCTCCATCCTGACCGGCACCTTCCAGCTCTTCTACTTCGGATTCGGCACCGCGGGGCCCGCCTACCTCTGGTCCTGGCCGATGGTGCTCGTCGGCCAGCTGGCGGTGGCGCTGTGCTTCATGGAGCTCGCCGCCAAGTACCCGATCGCCGGCTCGGTCTACAACTGGTCGAAGATCCTCGGCAGCCGCCTGGTCGGGTGGTCCTCGGGCTGGCTGATGCTCACCGCCTCGATCGTGACGCTGTCGGCCGTGGTGCTGGCGCTGCAGCTGAACCTGCCGCGCCTGTGGCGCGGGTTCCAGATCGTCGGCGACGGCACCGGCACCTACGACTTCGCGACCAACGCGGTAATTCTCGGCACGGTGCTCATCATCTTCACCACCGTGGTCAATGCGCTGGGCGTACGCCTGATGGCGACGATCAACAGCGCGGGCGTGTTTATCGAGCTGATCGCCGCGTGCCTGATCGCGCTGTTCCTCGCCTGCAACATCCACCGCGGTCCCGAGGTGTTCTTCACCACCAGCGGCTACGCCGGCGGCACCGGCTGGAACTGGCTCGGCGCCTTCCTGGTCGCCTCGCTCGCCTCCGGCTACGTCATGTACGGCTTCGACACGGCGAGCTCGCTCGGCGAGGAGACGCTCGAGCCGCGGCGCACCGCGCCGCGCGCCATTCTGCGCGCCATCCTGGCCTCCTTCGTGATCGGCGGGGCGATCCTGGTGTTCGCGATCATGGCGGCGCCGGATCTCAAGGACCCGAAGATCGGCAGCAGCGACGGCGGCCTGCAATTCATCGTCGAGCAGGTGATGTGGGGCCCGCTCGGGCGCATCTTCCTGGTGTGCATCGTGGTGGCGGTGACGGTGTGCTCGCTCGCGGTACACACGGCCGCCATCCGCCTCACGTTCGCCATGGCGCGTGACAACGCCCTGCCCTTCGGCGAGAAGCTGGCGCGGGTGAACGCCGAGACGCGCACGCCCATCGTTCCGGCGGTGCTGATCGGGGTCATCGCCGAGCTCATCCTGGTCCTGAACATCGGCCAGCCGAAGATCTTCACCGTGTTGACCTCGATCGCCGTGATCATGATCTACATGGCCTACCTCATGGTCACGGTGCCGATGCTGCGCAAACGCCTCGCGGGGCAGTGGCCACCCGCCGACCTCGCCAGCGGCGGTTACTTCACCATGGGCCGCTGGGGCCTTGCGGTGAACGTCGTCGCGGTGCTCTGGGGCCTGAGTATGGCGATCAATCTCGCCTGGCCGCGGGCAGCGGTCTACGGCACCCCCTGGTACAACACCTGGGGGGCGTTCGTGTACATCGGCGTCATCCTCGGCGCCGGCCTCCTCTGGTACGCGCTCAAGGGCTCGCGCCACATCGGCACGCTGGCCTCGCATACGCTGCAGCCCTGAGCGTGGGTGTCGCGCGGATTCAAGTGGCCCGGCGCGCGGGTGCTCGTACCGCGGCCGCCCGCGGCGCATGATCGCGCACCCCGGCCCAGGACCATCGGCAAGCGACCATGACACCCTTCTCGGCGCTGTCGCTCCTCAAGCAGGGCCTCGGCGGCCAGCGCGGCTGGAAGCCCCAGTGGCGCAGCCCCGACCCGAAGGGTGCCTATGACGCGGTAATCGTCGGCGGCGGCGGTCACGGCCTCGGCACCGCCTACTATCTCGCGCGCGAGCACGGCCTCACCAACATCGCGGTGCTGGAAAAAGGCTGGATCGGCGGCGGCAACACCGGCCGCAACACCACCATCATCCGCTCGAACTATCTGTTCGCCGAGAGCGCCGCGCTCTACGATCACGCGCTCAAGCTGTGGGAAGGGCTCTCGCAGCAGCTCAACTACAACACGATGTTCTCAGCGCGCGGCGTGCTGATGCTGGCGCACACGGTGCACGATGCCCAGGTGACGCAGCGCCACGTGCACGCCAACCGCGCCGCCGGTGTCGACAACGAGTGGCTGACGCCCGCCGAGGCCAAGGCCTTCTGCCCGCCTCTGAACATTGGCGACATCCGCTACCCCGTGCTCGGCGCTGCACTGCAACGGCGCGGCGGCACCGCCCGCCATGATGCGATCGCCTGGGGGTACGCGCGCGGCGCGGACTCCCTCGGCGTCGATATCCTCGAGAACTGCGAAGTCACCGGCATCGTGCTCGACTCCCATGGAGCGGTCGAGGCCGTCGACACCACGCGCGGCCGTATCCGCACCCCGCGCGTCGGCGTGGTCGCCGCCGGGCACTCGAGCGTCATCATGCGGATGGCGGGCGTCGCGCTGCCGCTCGAGAGCTACCCGCTGCAGGCGTTGGTGTCGGAGCCCGTGAAACCGATCTTCCCCTGCGTCGTCATGTCCAACACCATCCACGCCTACATCAGCCAGTCGGACAAGGGCGAGCTGGTGATCGGCGCAGGCACCGACGCCTACACCTCGTACACCCAGCGCGGCGGACTGCACATCCCGAGTCATGCGCTGGAAGCGATCTGCGAGCTGTTCCCGATGTTCCGGCGCCTGAAGATGCTGCGCAACTGGGGCGGCATCGTCGACGTCTCGCCCGACCGCTCGCCGATCATCGGCAAGACCCCGGTGCCGGGGCTGTACGTGAACTGTGGCTGGGGCACCGGGGGCTTCAAGGCAACGCCGGGCTCGGCGCACGTGTTCGCGTGGACGATCGCGCACGATGCGCCGCACCCGATCAACGCGCCCTTCACGCTCGAGCGCTTCCGCGACGGCGACCTGATCGACGAGGCCGCGGCCGCGGCCGTCGCGCACTGAAGGGCCGCCATGCTGCTCATCGAGTGCCCCTACTGCGGCGAGCGTCCGGAGCCCGAGTTCGTCTACGGCGGCCAGGCGCACATCGCCCGGCCCGCGCAACCCTCCGGCACCAGCGCCGAGGAATGGACGCAGTTCCTCTACCTGCGCGCCAATCCGCGCGGCGTGCACGCCGAGCGCTGGCGCCACACCCACGGCTGCGGGCGTTTCTTCAACGCGCTGCGCGATACGGCCACGGACCGCTTCCTCGCCACCTACCGGGTCGGCGAGCGAGCGCCGCAGCCCGCCGGTGGTCCCACATGAGCCGCACTCCGATCGGCGGGCGCATCGATCGCACCCGGGTCCTCGACTTCCGCTTCGACGGCAGGAGCTACCGCGGCTGCGCCGGCGATACGCTCGCCTCCGCGCTGCTCGCCAACGGCGTGCACCTCATGGGGCGCTCCTTCAAGTATCACCGCCCGCGGGGGCCGCTGGCGGCCGGGGCGGAAGAGCCGAACGCGCTCGTGACCGTGACCCGCGATGCGGCGCGCAGCACGCCGAACCTGCGCGCAACCGAGGTCGAGCTCTACGAGGGGCTCGAAGCCTTCAGCCAGAACCGCTGGCCGACGCTCGGCTTCGACCTGGGGGCCGTCAACGATTTTCTCGCGCCCTTCATTCCCGCCGGCTTCTACTACAAGACCTTCATGTGGCCGGCGGGCGCCTGGAAGTCGCTCTACGAGCCGCGCATCCGCGCCGCCGCGGGTCTCGGGCGCGCGCCCACGCAGCCCGATCCCGACCACTACACCGGACGTTTCGCCCATTGCGACGTCCTGGTCGTCGGCACCGGTCCCGCCGGACTCGCCGCGGCCCACGCGGCCGCGGCGGTGGGCGCGCGCGTCATCGTGTGCGACGAACAGAGCGAGGCCGGCGGCAGTCTCCTCGCCGAAGGCGCGGGCGGCGAGCCCTCGCTCGAGGGCCGGCCGGCTTCCGTTTGGCTGCGCGAGACGCTCGGCGCGCTGGCGCGCAATCCGCGCGTCACCTGCCTGACGCGCACCACCGCCTTCGGCTACTTTCCGCACAACCTCGTGGGACTCTCGGAGCGGCTCACCGAGCATCTCGCCTCCCCGGACCGCCAGGCCCCGCGCGAGCGGCAGTGGCAGGTACGTGCGCGCGAAGTGGTGCTCGCGACCGGCGCGATCGAGCGTCCGCTCGTGTTCCCGGGCAACGACCGGCCGGGGATCCTGCTGGCCGGTGCGGCGCGCACCTGGCTGAATCGCTACGGCGTCGTGCCGGGCACCCGCGCCGTACTGGTGACGGCGTGCGATGAGGCCTACCGCGCGGCGCTCGAGCTCGCGCGCGCCGGCGTCGTGATCGCAGCCATTGCAGACGTGCGCAGCGAGGGTCCGGGCGCGGGGGCGACGCGCGCCGCCGCCGAGGCCGGCATCGGCGTGCTCAAAGGCGTCACGGTGCTCGGCACCGGCGGGCGCCGCCGCATCAACAGCATCACGCTCGCGCGGCTCGAGGGCGGCCGCGTCGTCGCGACCGAGACGCAGCCGTGCGATCTGGTCCTCATGTCGGGCGGCTATACGCCGAGCGTGCATCTGCACTCGCAGTCGCGCGGCAAGCTCGTGTGGGACGAGGCGCTATCGGCGTTTCTGCCGGGAGAGCCGGCCGAGCACACGCGCAGCGCCGGCGCCTGCCGCGGCGTGTTGGCGCTCGAGGCGGCCTTCGCCGATGGGGCCGCCGCCGGGGCCGCCGCGGCTCGTGATGCGCTCGCCCCCGGGCGCGCCGGCGTGCACACCGGTGCCCCGCCGCTGCGCGCACCCGCGCCGCTCCCGGCGGGCGCCCCGGTGCCCGGCGGCTTCGTCGGCGCGCTCCCGCAACCCGCGCACGCGCGACCCAAAGCCTTCGTTGACTGGCAGAACGACGTGACGGCCAAGGATCTCGCGCTCGCGCTGCGCGAGGGCTTCCGCTCGATCGAGCACGTCAAGCGCTACACCACGACCGGCATGGCGACCGACCAGGGCAAGACCTCCAATCTCAACGCACTCGGCATCGTCGCGCGCGGCCTCGAGCGCAATCTCCCCGAAGTCGGGCTGACGACCTTCCGCATGCCGTACACGCCGGTCACGTTCGGCAGCTTCGCCGGGGTGGCGCGCGGGGAGCTCTTCGATCCGACCCGCCGCACGCCGATGCACGGCTGGGCGGCCGGGCACGGCGCGGTATTCGAAGACGTAGGTCTCTGGAAGCGTGCGCGCTACTACCCGCAGCGGAACGAGGACCTGCACGCCGCGGTGGCGCGCGAGTGCCGTGCGGTGCGTGAGCGCTGCGGCCTCTTCGACGCCTCGACGCTCGGCAAGATCGAGGTGGTGGGCAAGGATGCGGTCACCTTCATGAACCGCCTGTACGTCAACGCCTGGGACAAGTTGAGTCCCGGCCGCTCGCGTTACGGCGTGCTGCTCCGCGATGACGGCTTCGTGTACGACGACGGCGTGGTGGCGCGCGTGGCGCAGGACCGCTTCCACGTCACCACCACCACCGGCGGCGCGCCGCGCGTGCTCGCACTGATGGAGGACTACCTGCAGACCGAGTGGTCGGATCTTTCCGTCTGGCTCACCTCGACCACGGAGCAGTGGGCGGTGATCGCCGTGCAGGGGCCCGCCGCGCGTGCCGTGCTCGCGGGCCTCGTCGACGTCGATCTCTCCGCCGCCGCGCTCCCCCACATGGGCGTCGCCGCGGGCCGCATCCTGGGTGTGCCCATGCGGCTGTTTCGCGTCAGCTTCACCGGCGAGCTCGGCTTCGAGGTCAACGTGCCGGCGGACTTCGGCGCGGCCGTTTGGGAGGCGATCTGGGAGGCGGGCCAGCCGCACGGCATGACGCCCTATGGCACCGAGACCATGCACGTGCTGCGCGCCGAGAAGGGCTACATCATCGTCGGACAGGACACCGACGGCACCGTGACCCCGGATGACGTGGGACTCTCCTGGGCCATCGGCAAGGCGAAGCCCGACTTCGTCGGACTACGCTCGTTGCAGCGCCCGGCGATGAGCTCGCCCGGACGGCGGCAGCTGGTCGGGCTTCTCACGGCGGACCCGAAGCAGGTGCTGGAAGAAGGCGCGCAGGTCATGGCCGCGGCCGGCGCCCCCGTCCCGACGCGACCGATCGGGCACGTCACCTCCTCCTACTTCAGCAGCGTGCTCGACCGCTCGATCGCACTTGCACTCGTGGCCGGCGGCCGCGCGCGGGCGGGCACGACGCTCTACGTGCCGATGCCGCGCGGCGAAGTCGCGGCGCAGGTGACCTCGACGGTGTTCTACGACCCGGAAGGGAAGCGCCTCCATGCCTGACCTGCGGACCGAGCGCCGCGTCCCACTCCTCGCCACGACGCCGGGCGTGCGACCGCTGCCGCCCGCGGCGCGCTGGATCCTGCGGGGCGGCGGCGATGCGCGCGCGGCGGCCGCCGCGGCCCTCAAGCTGCCGATTCCGGACGAGGCGTGCCGCGCCGCCGCGGAGGGCGAGCGGGCGGCGCTATGGCTCGGACCCGATGAGTGGCTGCTGATCGCTCCCGCCGCCGACGCCGACGCCACCGGTGCGGCGCTCGCGGCGGCGCTCGCCGCCGTAGCGCACTCGCTCGTCGATGTGAGCCACCGGCAGGTGGCGCTCGAGCTCACGACGGCGCAGGCCCCACTGCTTATCGCCGCCGGTTGCCCGCTCGATCTCGCACCGGGCGCCTTCCCGGTCGGGATGTCCACGCGCACCATGCTGGCCAAGGCCGAGATCGTCCTATGGCGCACCGGTCCCGAGGTGTTTCGCATCGAGGTGTGGCGCTCGTTCGCCCCTTATGTCAGCGCCTTCCTCGGCGAAGCCGTACGCGGCATCGCCTGAAGGCTCGGCGCGGACTGAATCGGGCAAGGCACCGTCGCAATTGGAGTGCCCGTAAAGCAGCCGCTGGCTACACTGCGCCGCAGGCCGCCAAAGGGCTCGGAGAACTCATCCCGTGAAGACGCACGTTCGTGTCCTCGTCATCGGTGGCGGCGTGGTGGGCGTCAGTACGCTCTATCACCTCGCCAAAAAGGGCTGGACCGACATCGCCCTCATCGAGCGCTCCGAGCTCACCGCCGGCTCCACCTGGCATGCCGCGGGCCTGCTGCCGCTCTTCAACATGAGCTACACCGTGGGGCAGCTCCACAAGTACTCGGTCGACCTCTACAAGCGGCTGCCGGCCGAGACCGGTCAGGACGTGAGCTTTCACGTCACCGGAAATCTGCGCCTCGCGACCAATCGCGACCGCATGGACGAGTACCAGAAGTACTGCGGCACGGCCAACACCATCGGCGTGCCCTTCGAGGTGATCACGCCGGCGCGTGTCAAGGAGCTCTGGCCGCTCATCGAGCTCGGCGGCGGCCCGGACACGCCGGCCATCGTCGGCGCGCTGTACCACCCGCATGACGGCCACATCGCGCCGGCAGACCTCACCATGGCGCTGCGCAAAGGCGCGCGCGCCGCGGGCGCGGAGATCTACGAGCAAACCGAGGCGACCGCCTTCGAACGCACGCCCGCGGGCGAGTGGAAGGTGCGCACCGCGCAGGGCGACATCGTCGCGCAGCACATCGTGCTCGCCACCGGCAACTATGCGCGCCAGGTGGGCAGACTCCTCGGCCTCAACGTGCCGGCGATTCCAGTGGAACACCAGTACATCGTCTACGACGAGTCGCCGGAGCTCATGGCCTACCGCAAGGCCGGCGGACGCGAGCTCGCGGTGCTGCGCGAGTCCGACAAGTCCTATTACCTGCGCGAAGAGCGCATGGGCTGGATCCTGGGTCCCTACGAGAAGGGCGCGCCGGCGCGCTTCGCCGATGGCGTCCCCGACTGGTTCGGCCGCAGTCTCTTCCCCGGCGATCTCGACCGCCTCGTGCCGCACGTCGAGGCGGCCACGCGGCGTGTGCCGGCGCTCGAGAACTGCGGCATCAAGGACATCGTCAACGGTCCGATCTCCTACACGCCCGACGGCAGTCCCCTCATCGGACCGGCCTGGGGCGTACCCAACGTGTGGCTGAACGAAGGTCACAGCTTCGGCATCACCGCCGCGGGCGGCTCAGGCTGGCAGCTCGCCGAGTGGATCGTCGAGGGCGAGCCCGGCATCGACATGCTGGCGACCGACCCGCGCCGCTTCGGCGCGTACACCTCCAAACGCTACGTGGTGCAGAAGAACGAGGAGACTTACCGCAACGTCTTCACGATTCACTACCCCGACGAGGAGCGTGCCGACGGCCGTCCGGCGAAGACGAGCCCCGTGTACGACAAGCTGAACGCCCGCGGCGCCGTCTGGGGCCAGCGCTACGGCTGGGAGCGCGCCAACTGGTTCGCGCCTCCGGGCGTCGAGCGCAAGGACCGCTGGAGCTTCCGCCGCACGAACTACTTCGAGCAGGTCGGCAACGAGTCGCGCCTGATGCGCGAGCGCGTCGGCGTCATCGATCTCACCCCCTTCACCAAGCATGAAGTCACCGGACCGGGCGCGGAAGGATGGCTCGACGGCCTGGTCGCCAACAAGGTACCGAGCCGCATCGGCCGCATGGCGCTCTCGCATGCACTCACGCGCCGCGGCGGCATCCGCTCCGAGTTCACCATCACCAAGATCGCCGATCAGCACTTCTACGTGGTGAGCGCCGGTGCCGCCGAACGCTACGACGGCGACTACCTCGAGAAGCGCCTGCCGAGGGACGGCTCGGTGGGCCTGCGCAACATCACCAACACCCGCGGCACCTTCGTGCTCGCCGGACCGAAGTCGCGCGAGGTGCTGGCGCAGCTCACGGACACGCCGCTCGACAACGCCTCCTTCCCCTGGCTCACCGCGCAGGTGATCGAGGCCGGGTTAGCGGTCGACGTGTACGCGCTGCGCGTCAACTTCGTCGGCGCGCTCGGCTGGGAGCTGCACTTCCCGGTCGAGTACGCGCACGGCCTCTTCGATGCGCTGTTCGAGGCCGGCAAGGCGCATGGAATCGGCATGGTCGGCATGCGCGCCATGGAGTCGCTGCGCATGGAGAAGTCCTACCGCATGTGGGGCAGCGATCTCACGCCGGACTACACGCCCTTCGAGGCGAGCCTCGATCGCTTCGTGCGCATGGGCAAGGGGCCCTTCATCGGCCGCGAGGCGCTCGAGAGGCAGCTCGCCGCGGGCGTGCCCAACCGCTTCGTCACACTCGAGGTGCACGGCGTCACCGACGCCGACCCCTTGGGGAACGAGCCGCTATTCGATTCCGGCGGCCGCATGGTGGGCCGGGCAACCTCCGGCTACTACGGCCATTGCCTGCAGAAGAGTCTCGCGATCGGCTACGTGCGCACCGAGCACGCCGAGCCCGGCACGCGGCTCGGCATCCAGATCCTCGGCGAGCGCAAACAGGCGACCGTGCTGCGCGAGTCGCCGTACGATCCCGAAAACCTCGACCTTCGGGCCTAAGCGCGCGCCTCCGGGCCGACGGTCAGAAGCCCCGCAGGAGGAAATCGATCGCTGTCGATATGGCGCGCTCCTGGTCGGCGAGGCTCCCCGCCTGGGGACCGAGCTCGTCTCGCGAGATGCCGGCAAGCTGCGGCGTCAACAGCGCGTACGGCCGCCCCTGGAATGCGATCAGCGGGGTCAGATACTGAGTCGGGAAGTCGATCAGCGCCTTCGATTTGGCAAGCGGGACCACGACGCGCGTACCCAGCTCCTCGAGTAAGTCCGCCTGAACGTCCACCAGGAAAGGGAACTCCTCGCAGCTTCCGAGGTTCTCGTTGCGATACACGGCGAATTGAGGCATTCACTCGTCCAATCGAACTTCGAAGCATGTCCGGTGGGACGCGAGGTACTCGTTGTAGGCTGAGACGGCATCAGCGTTTTCCTCGCGCCACCGCTCGCGCTTCAGGCGCGCCAGCTCCGGAACCAGAGCTTGCTCCAGCAGCGCTGATAGATTGATCCGAACGTCCCGGGCGGCCTCGAGCATCTCGACGCTCAGGCTGAGGTTCACGGACCGCCTCTGCCCAGCCTCCATGGCCCCAAGGGTACCTTCCCGCTGGTGGACCTGGGCAGGCGATTTCTGATGTCTTGTGCGCATTACTCAGGTACGTGGGTCGGCGCGCAGCGTTCGCGCAGATCGGTGTCATGCGCACGCCCAGTGCGCATCCCGCGTGCGCATCCCGCGTGCGCATCCCGCGTGCGCATCCCGCGTGCGCATCCCCCGTGCGCATCGTCGTGCGCACCCCTCATGCGCACCCCTCATGCGCACCCCTCATGCGCACCCCTCATGCGCACCCCTCATGCGCACCCGTCATGCGCAGTCGTCGGACCCGGACGTCACTCGCGCATCCTGCCAGCAGGCCCGGGCCCGCCGCGCCGCGCCCTTGCCCCCGCGCTCAGCCGGATCTGCTGTCGCAATCAGGCAAGAAGGGAGTAAAATCCGGCATGTGGCCCTACCCCGCAGCAAGTTCGCGTTCCTGACGTTGCCGCGCTACTCGATGATCGCGTTGTCGAACGCGGTCGAGCCGCTGCGCATGGCGAACAGCCTCACCGGCCAGCCGGTGTACGACTGGTCGATCGTGAGCCTCGACGGCACGCCGACACCGGCGAGCAACGGCCTGCAGCTCTCCCCCACTCATCCGCTCGAGCAGGCCACCGGCGTCGACATCCTGTTCGTGTGCGGGGGCGTCGATGTGCAGAAGGCGGTCTCGCCCAAGATGCTGTCGTCGCTCAAGCGCTTCGCCGAGCGCCGCGTACCGCTCGGCGCGCTGTGCACGGGCGGCTACGCGCTCGCGAAGGCGGGGCTGCTGGACAAGTACAAGGCCACCATCCACTGGGAGAATTTGTCCGCGCTGCGCGAGGAGTTCCCGCGCATCCAGCTATCGGACCAGCTCTTCACCATCGACCGCGACCGTTTCACCTGCTCGGGCGGCGTCGCGCCGCTCGACCTGATGCTGCATCTGGTGGAGGAGAAACTCGGTGCGCGCATCTCGCAGCTGATCTCCGAACAGTTCATCGTCGACCGCGTCAGGAGCGACCGCGACCGCCAGTACGTGCCGCTGCGCGCCCAGATCGGCGTGAGCCATGAGAGCCTCATCAAGGTCGCGCAGCTCATGGAGGACAACATCGAGCGGCCGCTGTCGCTCGATGAGATCGCCGCCGCCACCGGGCTGTCGCGGCGCCAGATCGAGCGGCTCTTCAAGCGGCACCTGAACTGCGTGCCGAAGCGCTACTACCTGCAGATGCGCCTGCGTCGGGCCCGGGAACTGCTGCTGCAGACTTCCATGCCCATCATCGACATCACGACCGCCTGCGGCTTCCAGTCACCGCCGCACTTCTCGCGCTGCTATCGCGCGCAGTTCGGCTGCCCGCCGAGCGCCGAGCGCATGAGCCGCCAGGGGAAAGTCCTCGGCGGTGCCCGGGGCGAGATGGCGCCGCTGTGAGGCGGTTGGCACCCGCCCTTTGCCTTAACGCGCCCCCTGTCGCATGCGGGCATGCCGTGGTCGCATGGGCGCACCTGCCACTCCTTCCCCGCCCTTACCATTTACGGAGCCCGCGCACCTAAGCATAGGTTGCGCATGGAGATTTCTCCCATGGCCGAGACGCCCGAAGGCGAATTCAATCTACGCGACCTGAACGACCAGGAGCTCACCGAGCAGGTGCACGATGACCTCTACAACGGACTGAAAGCCGAGGTTGAAGAGGCGACGCATCTGTTTCTGGAGCGCGGCTGGAGCGCCGAGAAGACCCTGAACGATGCGCTCGTCGAAGGCATGCGCATCGTCGGCATCGACTTCCGTGACGGAATTCTCTTCGTGCCCGAGGTGCTGCTCGCGGCCAACTCCATGAAGGGCGGCATGGAGATTCTGCGCCCGCTGCTCGCCGAGACCGGCGTGCCGCCGATCGGCAAGATCGTCATCGGCACCGTCAAGGGCGACATCCACGACATCGGCAAGAATCTCGTGTCGATGATGCTCGAGGGCGCGGGGTTCGAGGTCATCGACCTCGGCATCAACAACCCGGTCGAGAAGTACCTGGCGGCGCTCGAGGAGCATAAGCCCGACATCCTCGGCATGTCGGCGCTGCTCACGACCACGATGCCTTACATGAAGGTCGTGATCGACAAGATGAAGGAGACCGGCATCCGCAACGATTTCATCGTGCTGGTCGGCGGCGCACCGCTCAATGAGGAATTCGGCAAGGCCGTGGGAGCCGATGCCTACTGCCGTGACGCTGCGATCGCGGTCGAGACCGCCAAGAGCCTGGTCGCGGCGCGCCGTGCGGCGCGCGGTGGGCGCGCCGCAACCGCCGCCTGAACCCCGGTTGAGCCGCGCCGCCCATGGACACGCCGCGGGACATCCTGTTGATCGCCTGCGGCGCCCTGGGGCGGGAGATCGCGGCGCTACGCCGCGCCAACGGCTGGCAGTCGGTCGACGTGCGCTGTCTTCCGGCGCAGCTGCACAACCGCCCCGAGCGCATCGCGCCCGCGGTGCGTGAGGAGATCCGCGCGCACCGCGACCGTTACCGGGAGATCTTCGTCGTCTATGCCGACTGCGGTACGGGCGGCGCACTGGATGCCGTGCTGAGAGAGGAAGGCATCGAGCGCCTCCCCGGCGCGCACTGCTACGAGTTTCTCGCGACGCCGAAAGTGTTCGCGGAACTGAGCGAAGCCGAGCCCGGCACTTTCTATCTCACGGATTTCCTGCTGCGGCACTTCGACCGCCTGGTGAGGCGCTCGCTCGGCCTCGATCGCCATCCCGAGCTCGCCGCCGAATACTTCCGCCACTACAGGAAGCTCGTGTACCTCTCGCAGAGTGAGACGCCCGGCGCCATCGAGCGCGCGCGCCGCATCGCCGACTCCTTCGGCTTCGCTTTCGAGTACCGCTACACCGGTTATGGCGATCTCGGCACGCGTCTGGCGGCCGTGGTCGGCGGCTGAGGCGCCGCGCCATGGCGAGCCTCATCATCATCTCCTGGCGCGACATCCCCGCGCAGGTCATCGTCAAGCGCGGCCGCGAGACCGCCAAGGTGCAGCTCTCCGCCCGCTTCCAGGAAGCGGTCGACCGCGCCGCCATGCGTGCCGGCAAGGGGAGCTCGGATGCCTACCTCGCCGACTGGAAGCGCTCGGATCCCACACCCTGCGGCGACGACCTCAAGACCGAAGCCGCCGCGGAGGCCGCCCGCATCGAGGCACGCTTCAGCGACGCGGATCTCGAGACGCTGATCCGCGCCAAGGGCCTGGCGGTGAGTCCCTAGATGTACGCCGTGCGACGCTGGTCGGTGCGGCACGCGCGTGGGCTCAACGCCTTCTACCGCGGCTTCGAGTCGTTGCTGGTGGCGCTCGACCCGCTGTTCCGCGCCATCGGCTATCAACGCCTCGAGCGCCCGATGGCGCGCGTCGAGAAGACGGTCAAAGGGTTCCTGTTCGACTGCCGCATGTGCGGCCAGTGTGTCCTCTCCTCGACCGGCATGGCGTGCCCGATGAACTGCCCGAAGAATCTGCGCAACGGGCCGTGCGGCGGCGTGCGCGCCAACGGGCACTGCGAGGTGCGCCCCGAGATGAAGTGCGTGTGGGTCGAGGCCTTCGCCGGCAGCGAGCGCATCCCGGGCGGCATCGCGGCGCTCAGCACCGTGCAGCCCGCGATCGACCGGCGGCTCCAGGGTAAGTCCTCGTGGTTGCGCGTCGTGCGCGAGCGCGTGGGGTCGGCGCCGTGATCTTCGAGGACGAGCCGGTCCCCGGCTACCCGCTGCCGATCCTGCCGGGCCATACCTCCCCCGGGCGGCTCGAGCGCGTGCTGCGCGCCGGCCTGTTCGCCGTGACGACCGAGCTCGACCCGCCCGATTCCGCCGACCCGGAAGAGGTCTACAAGCGGGCGCGGGTCTTCGACGGCTACGTCGATGCCATCAACGCGACCGACGGCTCGGGGGCGAACTGCCACATGTCGAGCATGGCCGTGTGCGCCCTCCTCACCCGCCTCGGCTACGCGCCGGTGATGCAGATCTCCTGCCGCGACAAGAACCGCATCGCCATCCAGGGCGACATCCTGGGCGGGGCCGCCATGGGCGTGTGCAACGTGCTGTGCCTCACCGGCGATGGCGTGCAGGCGGGCGATCACCCGCAGGCGCTGCCGGTGTTCGACCTCGACTGCATGTCGCTGCTCGAGACCGCGCGGACGCTGCGCGACGAGGCCCGCTTCCTCTCGGGGCGCAAGATCACCTCCGCGCCGCGCGTGCTGCTCGGCGCGGCCGAGAATCCTTTCACGCATCCGCTCGCATGGCGCGCCCAGCGCCTCGCCAAGAAGGTCGCGGCCGGCGCCCAGTTCATCCAGACCCAGTGGTGCTACGACGTGCCGTTGCTGCGCGCCTTCCTGCGCCACGTCGAGGAGCTGGGGCTCCTCGATAAGGTGTTCATCCTGGTCGGCGTCGGCCCGCTGCGCTCGGCCAAGTCGGCCGAATGGATCCGCACCCACGTGCCGGGGGTGCACATCCCGGACGCCGTCGTGAAGCGCATGGCGGGTGCCGCCGATCCCGCCGCCGAAGGCCGCCGCCTGTGCATCGATCTCATCCAGGAGATCCGTACGCTCAAGGGCGTGCACGGCGTGCACGTCATGGCCTTCCGCCAGGAACATACCGTCGCCGAAATCATCGACCGCTCCGGGGTGCTCGACGGCCGCAAGCCGTGGTTCCCGGGGCGCGATCCACACACCAGCACCAACAGGATGGCATCGTGACCGACACAGTGATCAGCTCCGCGACCCGCGAAGTCGTCATCGGCTTCGAGCGCCCGTTCGTCATGATCGGCGAGCGCATCAACCCGACGGGACGCAAGATCCTCGCCGCCGAGATGGCGGCGGGCAACTTCACCCGCGTGGAAGCCGACACTCACGCGCAGATCGCCGCCGGCGCGCACATGCTGGACGTGAACGCGGGCATACCGCTCGCGGACGAGCCGGCAATCCTCGCCAAGACCATCCAGCTGGTGCAGTCGATCACGGATCTGCCGCTGTCGATCGATTCCTCGATCGTGGCGGCGCTCGAGGCGGGCCTCGCCGTCTACAAGGGTAAGCCGCTCGTCAACTCGGTAACCGGCGAGGAGGAGCGGCTCGAGACGGTACTGCCACTGGTGAAGAAGTACGGTGCCGCGGTGGTCGCGATCTCCAACGACGAGACCGGCATCTCCGAGGACCCGGACGTGCGCTTCGAGGTTGCGAAGAAGATCGTGCACCGCGCCCGCGATCACGGCATCCCGGTGAGCGACATCGTGGTCGATCCGCTCGTCATGCCGATCGGCGCCATCAACCAGGCGGGCGTGCAGGTGATGCGTCTCCTCGGACGCCTGAAGCACGAGCTCAAGGTGAACACCACCTGCGGCGCCTCCAACATCAGCTTCGGTCTGCCGGCGCGCGAGGGCATCAGCGCCGTGTTCCTGTCGATGGCGATCGGCGCCGGTATGACCTCCGCGATCATGAACCCGATGCACGTCGAAATCGTCAAGGCCTGCATGGGTGCGGACGTCATGATGGGACACGACCCAGACTGCGCCCGCTGGATCAAGCGCTTCCGTGAGGCGCCACCCCTGGCCGCCGGCGGTGGCGTCGCTACCGCGCCTGAGGGCGCGGCACGCGGGCGGCGCGAGGGCGGACACCGGAGACGCGCGCAAGGCCAGGCATGACCGCGAAGGACCCGTTGGTTGTCTTCACGCCTTCGGGCAAGCGCGGACGCTTTCCGGTCGGCACGCCGCTGTTGCAGGCGGCGCGCAGCTTAGGGGTCGACGTCGACTCGGTGTGCGGCGGGCGCGCGCTCTGCGGCCGCTGCCAGGTGCTCGTCATGGAAGGCGACTTCTCCAAGCACGGGGTGATTTCCAGTGCCGCCCACGTCTCGGCAGTGAGCGAGGCGGAGCAAAGCTTCGCGCGCCGCCGCCCGCTGCCCGCGGGCAACCGCCTCTCCTGCTCGACCCGCATCGAGGGCGATCTCGTCATCGACGTGCCGCCGGGCAGCCAGGTGCACCGCCAGGTGGTGCGCAAGGCGGCCGACGCGCGCTCCATCACGCTCGATCCGGTCGTGCACCTGCACTACGTCGAGGTGCGCGAGCCCGACATGCACGACCCGGCGGGCGACCTGCAGCGTCTGCTGGCGGCGCTGCACAAAGAGTGGGAATTCGGACCCTTGCGGTGCGATCTCGCGGTGCTGCAGACGCTGCAGCCGGCACTGCGCAAGGGCGAGTGGCGGGTCACCGTCGCAGTGCATGCCGGCTCGCAGATCATCGGCGTGTGGCCGGGCTTTCACGACAAGGTCTTCGGACTCGCCGTGGACGTGGGCTCGACCACCATCGCGGCACACCTCTGCAACCTCGAGACCGGCGAGGTGGCCGCTTCCAGCGGCGCCATGAATCCGCAGATCCGCTTCGGCGAGGACCTGATGAGCCGCGTGTCCTACTCCATGATGAACCCGGGCGGCGCGCAGCTCATGACCGAGGCGGTGCGCGCGGCGCTCAACACGCTCGCCGCCGAGGTGGCGCGCGAGGCCGGCGTCTCCGTCACCGACATTCTCGAGCTCACGATGGTCGGCAATCCGATCATGCATCACCTGCTCCTCGGCATCGATCCGGTGGAGCTTGGCGGCGCGCCGTTCGCGCTCGCCACCGACTCCGCGCTCGCGCTGCGTGCCACCGAGCTCGGCCTGACGCTGAATCCCGGCGCACGCGTCTACACCCTGCCCTGCATCGCCGGTCACGTCGGCGCCGATACCGCCGGCATGATCCTCGCCGAGCGCCCCGATCTCTCGAAGCAGCTCACGCTGCTGGTCGACGTCGGAACAAACGCCGAGATCGTGCTCGGCAACGAAACGCGCCTGCTCGCCTGCTCGAGCCCGACGGGACCGGCATTCGAGGGTGCGCAGATCAGCAGCGGGCAGCGCGCCGCACCGGGCGCCATCGAGCGCGTGCGCATCGATCCCGCTACCCTCGAGCCGCGCTTCAAGGTGATCGGCTCGGACCTCTGGTCGGACGAGCCGGGGTTCGCCGCGGCGGTCGCACAGACCGGGGTCACCGGAGTGTGCGGCTCGGGGATCATCGAAGTGATTGCCGAGATGTACCTCGCCGGCATCATCACCCAGGACGGCGTCATCGACGGCACCCTCGCCGCGCGCAGCGAGCGCATCGTGCCGAGCGGGCGCACGTTCGCCTACACCCTGCACCGCGGCGAGCCGCTGCTGCAGATCACGCAGAACGACGTGCGCGCGATCCAGCTCGCCAAGGCGGCGCTGCGCGCCGGAGTGCAGCTGCTGATGGACCGCATGGGAGTGGCGGCCGTCGAGCGCATCCGGCTCGCCGGCGCCTTCGGCAGTCACATCGACGTCAGGTACGCGATGGTCCTCGGGATGATTCCCGACTGCGAGCTGAGCCAGGTGTCCTCGGCCGGGAACGCCGCCGGCACCGGTGCGCGCATCGCGCTGCTGGACAAGACTTCGCGCAAGACCATCGAGGATCTCGTGCACCGCGTGGAGAAGATCGAGACCGCCATCGAGCCGAAGTTCCAGGCGCATTTCGTCGCGGCAATGGGCATTCCGCACTCTACGGAAGCCTATCCGCACCTGCGCAAAGCCGTGCCGCTGCCCGAGCCCAAGGCCGCCGCGCCGCGCAGCGGCTCGCGCGGCAGCCGGCGCCGCGCCGGGCCCTGAGCTCCTGAGCTCTCAGTGGGCCTGGCGGGTCAGGCGCACCGTTCCGGCGGCATCGCGCGCCACGCGGATGTCGAGGTGCTGCCCGCGGAAGAGGACGTTGCGCAGAGTGAGTGAGGTCCAGGCCGGTGGCAGCGTCGGTGGATAGGCCTCGACGAGACCGGCATCGCGGATGCGCAGCCCCGTGAACCCGTAGAGCAGGCTCTGCAGGTAGCCGCCGGAGCCGGTGAGGAAATAACCGACATTGTTGTCCGCGGTCTCGGTGCGCACGTTGAAGGGGGGCTTGAGCGTGCCGCCGTTGAGATTCCCGGCAAGCAGCTCCGCGCCCTCGGCGCCCGCGCCGACGGTGGCCGCGGCGACCATGCGCGGTGCAATCCCCATGCTGCTCGAGCTGACGCGGGCCAGCGGCGTCGGGCGCACGGCGAAGTCGTAGTCGCCGCCGAGCAGTGCGCTGCTGCCGCCGAGGTCGAGTGAGGGCAGGAAGAGAAGCGCCAGCGGCCCGCCGCCAAAATCACTGTTGCCGTGGATCGGTACACTCGGATCGAACGGCAGGTGATGGCTGCCGTCCCTGGCCATGGGGATATAGAGGAGCTTCGCGACCCGCTCCCACTGCGGATCCGCCGGCTCGCCGATGAGCTTGGCCGCCGCGGTGGCGATCCCGAGCACCCGCGCCGCCGACACGTTGGTAAAGGTGTCATTCGGAATGTCGTTGTACGACTCGGCGACGGATGTCACGTGGGCGATGTCGTAGCGTTTGCGCGGCGCATCGTAGGTGGCACGGCTCGCCCAGAAGCGCGCCACGTCGCGGATCACCGGCCAGCCGTGCGCGCGCAGCCAGTCGCGATCGCCACTGGCGAGGTAATACTGCCACTGCGCGATGGCAACGTCCGCGTTCACATGAATCTCGGTGTCCGCGAGCACCACCGCGGAGTGCGGGGTCTGGTCGCTGCCGTTCTCGGGATCCGACTCCCAGGGAAACATGGCCCCGGCGAAACCGTGTTGCCGCGCGCGCTGCTCGGCGGCGTCGAGGGTGCGCTCGCGGAAGGCGATCATCGACTTCGCGCGCTGCGGGTGCAGCAGCAACAAGGCAGGGAACATCCAGGTATCGCTGTCCCAGAAAACATGCCCCGAGTAGGCCGGGGTGAGCGCATCGGGCCCGGGCGACCAGGCGGTGTCGGGGGTCGAGCTCGCCAGCAGGTAGTAGAGCTCGGAGTGTGCGACCTGCTGCGCGTGCGCGTCGCCCTCGATCAGGATGTCGGATTGCCACAGGGTCTCCCAGGCGGCGCGCTGCTCGGCGAGCAACTGATCGAAGCCGCGCTTGCGGGCTTCGCGCGCCAGCGCCAGATCCTCCGCCGAGTTGCCACCCCAGCCGGCGCGTGACACAGCGACATACTTTGCGAACGCGTAACTTCGGCCACGCTCGACCCGGAAGGCCACATCGAGCGCGAGCCGGTAGCGCCCCCGCTGCAGCGTCACGGTCTCCGCGGTCGCGCCGGCGGGCAGCGCCACGGCTACACCGAGCGCCATCGTGAGGCCCTGGACCGCCTTGCCGTCGAGCCACATGGACAGCGAGCTGACGTCGCCGTCGCTTGCCGTAACCCGCGTATACCCGGGGTACCAGACCGCCTCGCGGTCGGGCGTGGCGGGCGGGCGCGGATCGAGCGTCAGCCCGTAGGCGGCGACCGCCTGCTCCATCTCCGGCCCGGACATCTCAGCGAGCGGAAAACGCGGTGCATGGTCCGCCCACAGCATCAGGGGGAACGACAGGTGCACCACACCGTCGTAATCGGGCGTGATGGTGAAGCGCGTCGCGGCCAGATGCGGCGACGCTTCGCTCACGAGCGTCGTGACCTCGACGCCCGTCGTGCGTCCGTGATCGAGGTAGCGGTAGCTCGTCGTGAGGGTCCCGGCGCGCTCATCGAGCGTCTGCTGCCAGCCGTCGAAGCGCCGCTCGTTGAGCGGCGCGCGGTTGAGCCACGCAAGACCGGCTCCCGGAGGGCTCGCGCTGAAGTCCACCTCGTTCCAGCCCGGGATCGCCGCGGGGCGCGACATGTCGCCGGCCGTGTAGTCCATGAAGGCGACCAGGTAGCTGCGGGTCGACTCCGTGCCGCGAGGCGCGGTGAGCGTCGCGAGGTAGCCGTTGCCGAGATAGCCCGGGAAGTAGGCCGGCAGATCCTTCGGCTCCGCGCGCAGCACGAAGCTCGCATCGTCGCTCGCGATGCAGGGCCCGGCCGTGGCCAGCAGGAAAAGTGCCGAAGTCAGCAGGATGCCGCTACGATTCATGGCGTGTTCTCCATTCCGGGGGGCGGTCTCACGGCGAGGTACACCGTGCTCCAGAGCTGGGCGGCGTTGGCCTCATCCGCATCCGCCGCGGCACTGCCGAACGGCGCCACGTGATAGTGCCGCTCGCTGAACGACCACGACCAGAGCTCCGAGTTGCTGAGCGAGCGCGTGGCCGCGATCGCGGTCCAGAGCGTCTTCTGTGCGCTCTCGAGGTGCGCGCGCACGGCAGCCGGCAGGTCGGTGCGCGAGAGCTGTCGCGCGAGGCCCGCGGCGAAGAGAGCCTGCTGCCAGGACCACACCACCGTCCCGTGGTAGGCGTTGCGGTTGAGCTGCGCCTGCAGCGGCGGCGGTGCGAAGGCCGGATTGGCGACGAGCAGCCCCACTCCGGTCATCAGACCCGCCGGAAACGGGCGCAGAGCCACGCTCACCGCGCGATCGACGCTGTCGGCGTCGAGCTCGCCGAAGAGCAGCGCAAAGCCCTCGTCCGAATGCATCACCGGGATGGGTGCGCCGGTGGCATCGAGCGCCAACGCGTGGAAGCGCAGCTCGCCCGCACCGAGCGAGGCGATGGCCGGGAGCGAGGCCACCTTCTGCGCGGTCGCGTAGCTGAAGACCGCGGCGGCGGCGGTCTGATTCGGGATGGCGATATCGAAGAGCGCCGGCGCCGCGGTGCGCCACGCCCGCGCGAACGCGCCGGCGTGCGCGAGCAGCGCCCGATCGGCCGCCGTGGCGTAAGGCGCGAGCAGCCCGCTGTTGTCGAGCTCGGCCGCGGCGGTGAGCGCGGCGGGCACGAGCACCGCGTTGACGTCGTAGGGGTAGCGGCCGCCGCCCAGACCGTGCTCGCTGTCGCGCCACTCGCCGACCGCATACCCGTCTTTGAGGCCAACGAGGTTGTCCTTGCGCGGCTCGGCCGCAAAGGCGGCCGCTTTACCGAGCACGTAGCGCAGATTCGCGAGGAGTGCCGCGCCGCGGGTGTCGCTCCGTCCGGCAGCCTCCCCGGCCGCCGCGCCGAGGAACGCCGCGGCCCGCGCGCGCCCGCGGGCATCGTGCAGCAGCCACTCGGCCACCACCGGCGCGAGGAGATAGGCGCCGTCGATCATCTTGTAGTCGTACACCGGAGCGGCGGACCGCGACCCGTCCGCCTTCAGGTGATCGAGCACCGCCTGCTCGCCAATGTCCTCCTCGTGTGCGACCTCGCCGTCCGGCGCAAGCCGCGCCAGCACCGAGGCGAGGCCCGCCTCCACCGCGGTCGGGCTCAGTGCCGGCAGCAGCAGCCGCACGGACATGAGCGTGTCGCGGCCGAAGTAGGTGTCGAAGCGCCACGAGCCCGCGAGCAGCTTCTCGCGGTAGGCGAGAAAGGTGAGTGTGTTGCGTGCCGCGACATCACGACCGGCCGCCGCATCGAGCAGCTCGGCGCCGGCGAGCGGTGTGAGCGGCGCCTCACCGGTGAGCGCGGTGATGCGCACGCCGATCGTGCCGTCGGCGGCCGCACGAATCCGTCCCGCGGCGAGCTGGCCGTGCGTCACCTCGAGCCTCAGGCGGTAGCTCAGCGCGCCATCGAGCCGCGCCCGCGACCAGCTGAGCGTCTGCCCCTTGATTTGCGGCGCCACGGAAATCTCCGGCGGCACGGTCTTCAGCAACTGGTAGTCGCGCAGCACGCGGATGCTGGAGAGCACCGCCTGGTGCGGCACGAGCTCAGGCGCGGTGAGAGTGGCTTCGGCGGCAATGCCTTCGAGCGGGCGCCCGTGCCCGTCCCGGGCATGAATCGGGCGCGGCGGTCCGGCGACCTTCCAGCCGGAGGCCGGCGCCCCCTTCGCGAACCAGAGCCCGACGCCGGAGTTGCCGGCGGGAAATGCCACCAGGATCCGCGGCTCGGCGCCCGCGCGCAGCAGCAGGTGCGCGGCCACCGGGCCCTCGCGTACGAAGCGGTTGATGTTGAGCGCGTCGTCGACCTCGAAGTCGAGCGGCGCCGCCGCGCGGGCCGTACCCGCGGCGATGACGAGCACCCAAGCCGCCTGCCGCGCCGCCCTCGCCTTCACCGGATGGTCACCCCGCGCTTGCCGAAGTAGCGCGGCAATATACCTGAGCGGGCGGCGCTTGCGGACAATGGGCCCGAGGCGCGAGCATGGAGCGCGCATGAGCCACACGCGACTCACCCGGCGCGATTTTGCGCGGCTCGCGGCCGGCGCGGCCGCCGCCGCGGGCGTTGCGCCGTTCGCCGCCGTCGCCGCGGACGCCGCGGCGGCGCCGGTGCTCGCGGAGCTTCCCTACGGCGATGTCACGGTCGAGAGCGTCGCGCACCGCGCGCAGCTCGACAACACGCACGCGGTGCTGATGAGCCTGAGCGAGGACAGCCTGCTCAAGCCCTTCCGGCAGATGGCCGGGCAGCGGGCGCCGGGGCAGGACCTCGGCGGCTGGTACAACTACGATCCCGACTACGACTGGCACCGGGATGATGCGGGGTTCGCCCCCGGTGCGACCTTCGGCCAGTGGGTGTCGGCGCTCGCGCGCTATCACGCGATCACGGGCTCGGCGGCGGCACGCGCCAAGGTGCTGCGCCTCAACCGGCTCTACGCCGCGACCATCGATGAGGCCTTCTACGACAAGAATCGCTTCCCGGCCTACTGCTACGACAAGCTGCTGCTGGGGCTCATCGACTCGCATACCCTCGCGGCCGATGGGGACGCGTTCGGCATGCTCGAGCGCACGACCCGTGCGGCGCTGCCGCACCTGCCGCCGCACGCCATCGACCGCGAGCTCGAGTGGCGCCCGGGCAAGGATCAGTCCTATCGCTGGGATGAGTCCTATACCAATCCCGAGAATCTCTTCCTCGCCTACCGTCGCGGCGCCGGCCGGCGCTACCGCGATCTGGCGGTGCGCTTCCTCGATGACGCGAGCTGGTTCGACCCGCTCGCGCGCGGCGAGAACGTGCTCGCCGGCAAGCACGCCTACAGCTACGTCAACTCCCTCTCGTCCGCGATGCAGGCCTACCTGACGCTCGGCAGTGCGAGGCACCTCGCGGCCGCGCGCAACGCGTTCGCGATGCTGAGTGAGCAGAGCTACCCGACCGGCGGCTGGGGCCCGGATGAGAAGCTCATGGCGCCCGAGGGGCCCGAGGTCTACGCGAGCCTCACCAGTACCCACAACAGCTTCGAGACCCCGTGCGGGGCCTACGCGCACTTCAAGCTGACGCGCTACCTGCTGCGCGTGACGCGCGATGCGCGCTACGGCGACAGCATGGAGCGGGTCATGCTCAACACCGTGCTCGGCGCGCGCCCCATGCACCCCGACGGCCGGGCGTTCTACTACGCGGACTACAACTTCGCCGGCCGCAAGGTGTACTCGAACCACCGCTTTCCCTGCTGCTCCGGCACGCTGCCGCAGGTCGCGACCGACTACGGCATCAACGCCTACCTCAGGGATGCGCGCGGCCTGTACGTGAACCTGTACCTGCCCTCGAGCGTGCGCTGGAGCGTGGCCGGCGTGCGCTTGAGGCTCACGCAACGCGGCGAGTATCCGTTCGACGATCACGTGTCGATGCAGCTCGCGGCCTCGCAGCCGCGCGAGTTCGCGCTGCGGCTGCGGATTCCCGCGTGGGCGCAGCCGGCACGTATCGAGGTGAACGGCCGGCGCTGGGCGGGGGCCGCCGCGCCCGGGACCTTCGCCGAACTCAACCGCGAGTGGCGGGACGGCGACCGCATCGATCTCGAGCTGCCGCGCGCGAAGCGTCTCGAGGCGGTCGACCGGCGGCATCCCGAAATCGTCGCCCTGCTCGCCGGTCCCCTGGTGCTCTTCCCCGTGAACCAGAGCGCCGCGCGGCCGCGCCCCACACGCGCGGAGCTCCTCGCGGCGCAGCAGGTGGCGCCGCGCCGCTGGGAAATGCGCGCCGGTCCGACGCCGGTCACGTTGCTGCCGTACGTCGAAATCGACGCTGAGGACTATTCGACCTTCGTGACGCTCGGTGCGTGAGGAGCGCTAGCGCCACTCGATGCGGGTCTCCCCGCCGAGCGGGCGCGCCGGCAGCTGCGCAATGGCCGTGCCGTGTGCATCGAGCGACCAGGCGCCGCCGCGCTTGCCGTCGACCATGAGCGTGGCGGGTTTGCCGGCGCCATGGACGCGTAATTCGTAAGAGCGCTTTGCCGGCTGCCCGGTGTAGCCGCCGCGCGCCGCGGCGATGGTCAGATGGTGTACCCCGTCCGCGGACACCTCATGTGTCATGAGGATCTCCGAGTGGCCGGTGGCGGCGTCGGGCTCCAGTGAGCTGCCGTCGTCCTCGTAGAGCGTGAAGCGGCCGTCGCCTGAGCCGTACACGTTGAGGATCAGCCGCTCGGGCGGCTCCGCGTCCGAGTACGCGCTCGGCGGCTGCTCGGGGACGATGGCGCCGTCGCGCACGAACACCGGCGTCGCATCGACCGCGTAGTGCGCGGTGAGGTTTTGCCCGCCCTCGAAATGCTTGCCGCTGAAGAAGTCGAGCCACTCCCCCGGCGGCAGCCACACAGTCACCTGGCTATCCGCATTCAGCACCGGAGCCACCAGCAACTCCCGGCCGAAGAAGTACTCGTGCGGGTGCCGGTAGGCCTCCTCGACCTGCGGGTACTCGAGATAGAGCGGCGACAGCAGCGGCAGCGATTCCCGATGCGCGCGCCAGGCGTAGGTGTAGATATAGGGAATCAGCTGCGTGCGCAGCGTGAAGTACTTCTTCATCAAGGCGATCCCCTGCGGCCCGTAGGTCCAGGGCATGCGCACGTTGCCCTCGCGCGGGTTCTCGTGGGCGCTGTGCATGCGCAGGATGCCGCTGAAGGCGCCGAACTCGATCCAGCGCGCGTACAGGTCGAAGTCGATCTTCACGCCGTGGAAGCCGCCGATGTCGTGGCTGATCCAGGGCACCAGCACGTTGCCGCCACGCGCTGAGAAAGCCATCTCGTAGGCGAGCACCGGCCATTCCGAATACGTGTCTCCGGTGAAGAACCCCGGATAACGCTCGCTCCCCCAGTCGCCGTAGCGCCCGAGGATGAAGGCACGATGGCCGGTGCTCTCGGCGCTGAAATCGTAGAACACCTTGTTGGTCCAGAGCTGCTTGTTGAGCCCCGGCATGTCGACCGCGCCGCTCCCGCCGTCGACCCACCAGAAGTCGACTCCCTGCTGCATGAGCGGGCCGTGCAGATAGCGCATCGAGACCTCGGCCTGGCTTCGGTCCGAGAGATCGAAGTAGATGCGGCCCGGGCGCGGCACGTCGCGCAGCGCCACGGGACCCATCAGGATGCCGTCGCGCCGGTAAGCGGGCCCGGCCTCCGCGTCCGGCTCGACCCGCAGCAGGAGCTCGTTGCTCTGACCCGCGACCAGATACGGGGTGATTTCGGCAGTGGTCACGCGCTGCGGCCAATGCAGCGGGCTCACCGTCGCCTCCTTGCCGTTGACGAACAGCCGGTAGGTCTTGCCCACCTCGCCGACGTAGAGATAGAGCTTCGCGGGCAGCTGCGCCGGCAGCGTCACGAGCTTGCGGTACCAGCCGACGCCGCGGTATTGCGCGAAGCCCTGCTCCTGCCAGGGCACGCCGATGCGGATCGCCCGCCAGTGTCCGTCCCTGGGATCGGTGGAGAAGCTCCAGCCGTGTGACAGATCGAGATCGAACTGAGGTTTGGCGAGCGGCGGCCGGCCGAGCGCGGCCAGCACCGCGGGAGTGTGACTGTCGTCGAAGGAGAGGATGCTCTCGTCGGTGTGGATGTAGCCGGGGTGATCGTTGAGACTCAGCTTCACGCCGCGCGCATGGAGCGCGTGCATCAGCTCGAGCGGCCGCGGAAAGAGCGGGCTCCAGTCGTAGCCGCCGTCCCAGCCGTAGTTGTGCCAGGCGAAGTCGAGCACCAGCGTGTCGAAGGGAATGTGCGCACCGCGCAGGCGATCGACTTCGCCGAGCAGGTAGCGCTGGTCGTAGCGGCGGAAATCGGCGCGGCGCGACTCGGCGCTCGCCGGAAAGTACTCGAAGTTGAAATCGGTGATCTGCGGCCCGAGCACGTAGCGCGGGATCATCGGGATCGGTCCGCACAGTTGCGCGTACTCCCGGAGCACGCGCGGGTAGTCGCCGCCGTAGGCGAACAGATACCAGTCCTGTCCCTTCGCGTGGCGCGGCTCGATCCAGCGGCGCTGCGCATTCCACAGCGGCGTCGCGCTGTCGTCGATGAATGCGTAGCCGCTGCGGCTCAGGAGCCCTGGCTTTGCTTCGGGCAGCACCAGATCGATCCCCGGAATCGAGTCGGCGACCGGATTGGCGAGATCCATGCCGTCGCGCGGCAGGTTGGCGGCGGCGATGTTATCGAGCGAGTAGGTGAGCCCGCCGAGGTTGCGGGGATCGACGTCCCCGGGATGCCAGACGTGCGTGATACCGGCGCGATCGTTCCAGGCGACGGCGAGATTGCCCGCGGTGAACGCCCCGGACCCGAGCCGGTAGCGCACCGTCAGCCCGGTGGCGGTGGCGATGAGCCAGCCGTCCTGCTCGCGGGACTCGACCGTCACCTGCGGCCAGTCGCGCCGCTCGACCACCGCGGTCGGTGCGTCGACGAACACGCCCGCGGGCGCGAACTCGAGGCGCACGAGCGAGGGCGTCAGGAACTCGAAGCGCGCGTTACCCGCAGCGACGACGGTGGTACCGCCCGAGGGCCCGGCGCAGGCCACCGAAGCGGCCAGGACGAGCGTCGCTGCGACCCCCGCTCCGCCTCCAAGACGCTGCGCCCGCATATTCGTGAGGGGCGCGTCGCGTCTTAGCGGGTGGCCGCGACCCGGGCCGCCGGGTCAGCGACCAGCACATCGGCCTTCAGCCGCGTGCCGCCGATCAGCGGCTGGTTTGCCGAGCACGTGGCGCTGTAGTCCACCTGCCGCGTCGCAAAGAGCGGCAGCACGATCCGGTGGAGCTGCGCGATGAGCTCGCAGTCGAGCGCCGCATCGACCGGGGTCCGGTTGGCGAACACATCGACGGTCTTCCAGTGTGACGCGACGGTTTGCCCGTCCGTTGCAGCCGCCGGCTGCAATACGTGCATGAGGATCCGGACTCCCGGGGTGGTCTCGGGTGTGTCGCTCCGCGCGCAGCCGAACCCCGTCACCTGCAGGTCGGCGCGCGCACCGAGCTGCAGCAGAATCTCGCGCACCCGGGACTGCAACCCGTCGCAGCTGTACTTGGTGGTGAACCCGACGTACCTGAAATTGACCTCTTTCTGCACCCACACGGCCGCCACGTCGCCGGCCCCTGCCGCGGCGAGCGCCGTGCTCGCCCCGAGGCACAGCGACACCAAAAAGAGCAGCGCGCCATTCCTCCCAGGCATAGGCACCTCCATTGCGTGCGACGATACTCCGGCCGCGAGGCCGGGTCATCCATCGCGGCTGCCCCAGTCGGCCACACCCGCTCGCCGCTGTGCGATCATCCGCGCGAATGCGAACTGGCTCAGCCGCGGCGCTCGTCCTGGGATTCTCCTCGATCATCCCAGTCACCGCGCAGGACGCGAATCCTGCGACTGCCGTGCTGTCGACCCACGACACCACGCTCACCATCGAGGCGGGCACGCGCGCGCCGCGACTCGCCTCACTTCGCGGGCGCGGTGGCTGGCGGCTCGAGAACGCGGCGGCGGAGGCTCTGCCCGACCATGTGGAGCTCGGCGGCGCGACGCGAGCTCTGACCTGGCACCTGGAACACTCGAGTCACGCTCACTCGAGGGAGCTCGCCCTCACCTACCTGAGCGACCCCCCGCTGCTGCGCGCCGTCTCGCGTTGGCAGGCACGCGCCGGGTTCGGCCCCATCGAGCATGGCCTCGAGCTGCGCAATCTCGCCGGCGACACGCTCTGGCTGCCGTTGCAACCGAGCCTGAGCTTCGATTGGAAGGTCGATCCTTCAGTGCAGCTCGAGCGGCTGTGGATCGAGAAGGGGGCCGATACGCCCTCCGCGGCCGGCACCCATCTCGATGCGTTGCGCGACGGGGATCGCTGGTCGGGCAGCTCGAGCACTTATGCTCGCCCCATCGCCGGTCAGCCGCGCGAGATGATCCCGTGGGTGCTCGTCGGGGAGCCGGATGGCGAGCGGCGCGGTTGGTACCTCGGGATCGAGTTCAGCGGCCGCACCCGCATCGCGCTCGAGCGCAATGCGACGGGGGTGCGCGGCGAGGCGGGACTGAATCCTCTGCCGGGGCCCTACCGCACGCGGCTGCTGCCCGGCGGCACGTTTCTCACGCCGACCATATTCATCGGTGCGTTCAGCGGCGGGCCCGATGGGGCCGGTAACAGCCTGCGTCGCTGGGTGCGCGACGTGCTGGGCCACGCAGAAACCCTGCGCGACCCGTCCTACCCACTTCTCGTCAGCAACAGCTGGGGCAACGGCATGGCGGTGGACGAGTCGCTCGCCCGGCGCATGATCGAGGACGCCGCCGCGCTCGGCTTCGAGATGTTTCATCTCGATGCGGGTTGGTTTCGCGCCGTCGGCGACTGGCGGCCCGACCCGGCCAAGTTTCCGCACGGTATCGCCGCAATCGCGGACTTCGCGCACGCGCACCACCTGCGCTTCGGGCTGTGGGTGAGCTGGGCACAGGCGGGGACCTCGAAGGAGCCGGGTGCGCTCAGTGTCCACGATCCGACGATGCGCGACTGGCTGATCGCCGATGCGCCGCCCGATTGGAAAGCCGCGGAGCCCTTCAAAGGAATCCCCATCGATCTCGGTGTGCCGGGCGCCGAGGCCTGGGCTGGCCGCGAGCTCGAGCGGATCATCGGTGAGTACCATCTCGACATGCTCGAGCACGACGGCTACCTCGTCGCTCAGGGCAGCTCCCGAGCCGACCATCCGGCGGCCCCGCCGGACCCGGGAACGCTGCGGGTCGGCACGGACTCAGGGTATCTGTGGGTCGATGGCTCGAACTCGACCGACGTGAGCGACTACGCCACGCGCGCCTACTACCGGATCTACACCGAGCTGCGCAGGCGCCATCCGGGGCTCCTGTTGGAATTATGCAACGACGGTGGGCGCATGGTGGACTTCGGCAGCGCGGCCCACGGCGACTACTTCTCGGCGACCGATACCTACGATCCGCTCGCCAATCGCCGCGCCTTCTTCGACGCGAGTCACGTGCTGCCGCCCGCGATGCTCGAGAGCTACGTCGCGCAGTGGCCCTCGGCGACCCTCGACCGCTTCCGCTACATGCTGCGCAGTGGGATGGTCGGCTGGTTCTCACTGATGCTCGACACGAGCCATTGGGACGCCGCGCAGCGGGCGGCGGCGCGGCGTGAGCTCGCGCTGTACCGTAGGGCGCTGCGCCCCTTGATCCGCTCCGCCGACCTCTACCATGTCGCGGAACGCCCTGACGGCGTGCACTGGGACGGCATCGAGTACTACTCCGGGAAACTCGGACGCGGCGTGCTGTATGCGTTTCGCGGATCCGCGCCCGGGGAGCCCCGGCATCGCTTCCGCCTCGAGGGACTCGCTCCCCGCAGCCACTACCGCCTCAGGTTTCAGGACGGCGGCCCGGCCGCGGACCGCACCGCCACCGGCGAGGAGCTGATGCGCCGGGGTGTACCGGTCTCGCTCGTGGCGGCGACCTCCTCCGAGCTCGTCCTGATCGAGCGCCAGGACTGACGGCAGCCGTGGCCGGTACGGATCCCAGGTGCGCGAGCCGCGGCCTCATTGGCCGCGCGCGGGGAGCAGATCGTTGTAGATTTGCGACACACCCTTGTCATCGCAAATCGTTCGCATTACAGTCGGTCGAGGTGCGGGGTCCGGGCGCGGAACGACACCGCGTGAACAGCACCTCAGATGAAAAATAACAGCAACGACGAGGTTTGGATCAGCTTTAGACCGCCTGCTTAATCACATTCGGGAGGGGACCGTCCATGAGAGGGAAGAGCAAAGAAGCGCTCCATCGGAGCGCGCAAACGTTTTCACCGTCCATCCGTGTCGCCGCGGCAGTCGCGGGCATCCTGTCCGCATCCTTCGCCGGGCTGGCCCAGGCGGCGGACGCCGCGCCGGCAGACCAGGCTGCAGCAGCCGCGCCCGCCAATGCCGCTTCCGCCGGCGGCGAATCGCTGCAGGAGGTCGTGGTCACCGCCTCGGCACAGGCGGTCAAGAAACTCGACGCCAGCTACAACATCGTGTCGGCCTCGCTCCAGGACATCGCGATGACGAATCCTGCGGCTGCGTCCGACGTCTACAAGCTTTCGCCCGGCGTCTGGCCGGAAAATTCCGGCGGACAGACCGGCGTCAACATCGACGTCGCCGGCTTTCCCAACGGCGGCGGCGATTCGCCCTACTTCACGACCATGATCCAGGGCTCCCCCGTCTATGGCTCGCCATTCCTGTCCTTCATGGACAACAGCTCCTTCATACGCCTGGACGATACCGTCGAGCGCGTCGAGCTCGTGCAGGGTGGAACCAGCGCGATCTTCGGCCCGGGCCAGGTGGGCGCCACCGCCAACTTCATCCTGAGGACCGGCAAGGACCAGAGCGAAGGCTCGGTCGGCGTCACCTATGGATCCGAGGGCTTGTATCGGGTGGATCTGTTCCAGGGTGGCAAGCTGGCGGACGGCTGGTACGGCAGCATCGGCGGCTTCTATCGAACCGACGAGGGTGTGCGCAATCCGCAGTATCTGTCCGATATCGGCGGACAGCTGACGGCCACGTTGAAGCATGATCTGGACAATGGCTCGGTCATGTTCTGGGTCAGAACCCTGCACGACCACAATGCGTGGGTCGCCGACTTTCCTTACACCGTTCAGAACGGCAACGTCAGCACCTACCCGGGATTCAATCAGCTCAACTCCACTTACAACAGCAAGGCGCTGCAGAATTTCCAGATCCCGAACCCGGCGTGCAACTGCTTCGAGAACGACGATATCGGCGACGGCCGCGGCGGCGACCTGAGCTACTTCGGCTCAGAGCTCAAGGAAGCATTCGGCAACGGCTGGTCGATCAGCAACAACTTCCTGTTCGACGGTGGGTACGTCAATACCCACGCGATGATCAACAACGGCAACCCCCAGACGCTGTCGGCCTATATGGCCACTCTGACCCTGCCCGGTGCACTCCCGCTGGCCAATGTGCAGGCCACGTTTGAGAACGGTCAGGCGGTCGATCCCAATCAGAGCATCGTCACGCAGCAGGTGTGGGAGGTGCTGAAGAAGCTCACGAGCATCACCGACGAGTTCCGCGCCATCAAGGACTTCGGCAACGGCAACACGTTGACGGGCGGCTTATATATCAACCACTACACGATGAACGATAACTGGTCGCTGGGCTCCAACGTGCTGATCACCAATCAACCCAACGCCCAGGCGATCATCTTGACGGGCAACTCCGGTGGAAATATCTACCAGGTTACGAGCCCCCAGGGCATCGTGAGCGCCAACGGCGGCTACCAGATCCTTCAGGACGGCACCGCGACGCAATTCGCAGCCTACCTCTCGGACTCCTGGAAGATCGATCGCTGGCTGCTGGATGCCTCGGCTCGGCTCGCGCACATCAGCCTCAGTCAGGAGACATCCAACCTGTCACCGGTGCAGATGGGAACCCAGTACGACCTGTGGGACAACGCCGTGGAATTGCCCAACGGGACCTACTCGCCCGCCAGCTCCAACAACACGATGCCGAGTTTCTCGGTGGGCGCGAATTACGAGTTCAGTGACAACATGAGCGCTTATGTGCGCGTCAACAACGGCCATACTTTCGACGTCTTCGACGACGTCCGTTGCAACGTCTACAACGGCTCGAACGGCTGCCCGAGTCATACGCCCATGGCGAGCATCCAGAACTACGAGGTCGGGTTCAAGGTTCAGAACCGATGGACTTATATCGACGCATCGGTTTACGAAAAGGACTTCACTGGCTTGGCGTACCAACCCGTTGACGTCAACCACGTGATCTTAGGCCCACCCTCCTCCTATGGAACGACCTCCCTGGGGTTGCGGCTCGACGGTAGCGTGAATCCCTTCGCGACCAGTGATAACCAGGCGCTGGCGGCCTTCAAGATCACGGTCAATGGCATCGTCGAACATGGCTACTACAAGGACTTCCAGGGCTGCTACATCTATCAGAACATCCAGCTGCAGACGATTTGCGGCACGATCAACGGCCAGCAGCTCGCACGCTTGCCGAACTCGCAGGTCCGTGTGACACCGCAGGACACGCAGGCCTTCAGCTGGGGCACGCTGACCGAGGAAGTGATTTACGAGCACATCGGCCAGCACTACCAGGACAACACGGGCCTGCTGCCGTTGCATAGCTATTACGACCTGGGTGCGGGCATCGATGCCAGGATCGGCGAGAGCTGGGAGCTGCGGTTGCTGGGCTCGAATCTGACCAACCAGATCGGTCTCACCGAGGGCAACGCCCGGTTCGGCGGCAACACCGTGCAGAACAGCGTGGGCTTCGGCCGGTCGATCCTGGGCCGCGAAGTCAACCTGACAGCCAAGTACTTCTGGTAACGCGATCGAGAACATCTCCCCTCACGGCGACGTGGGGGGAGATTTTTTTTGCGCGCCCGGTATTCGCCGGATTCAGGACTTGCGGGCGCCGGTGTCCGGGACGGCGTCGAAAGCCACCGTCAGGCGCGGCTGGTCGCTGTGAAAAGGCAGGGTGCCGTGCCAGAAGTACGACGGGAAAAGCACCAGCAGACCGACCTCGGGGCGAACCGACAACTCCGCCGGAAGCGACGGTGTGGTGAGCATGCCCGGCGCACCGAAGCTGAGAGTCCCCTCCGCGGTATGCCCCGCTCTCATGCCATCGGGCAGCTGGATGTAGCAGGCCGAGGAAATCCATCCGCGCGGATGCACGTGGCTCGTGTGATAGCCGTCGCGGTGCAGACGGACTGACCAGGCGCCGTTGAAGCGCGCAGCCCCCCGATTGCGGCGCCGCAGGGCGTCTTCCCCCTGGCCGATGTGCTCGCGGTAGCGCGCGATCGGCGCGTCAAAGACCCGGAAGAGCGCCTGAATGACCGGATCGCTGCTGCGCGAGAGATCCTGGGTGGTCTCGGTACCGCGGCGCAGTGATTGGTAGAGAAGCCGATGCCCGTGCGGATTGTGCAGGACGCTCAGGCGTGCAGCGAGCTCGGTCAGGAAGCTACCGAGATCCGGCCAGCCCGCAGGCGTCTCGATGAGCGCCGACAGAACCATGCGGTCGTAGTCGCACAGCAGCTCGTAGCGGGGGTCGTTCAACAGCCGCAGCGCGGTGGTCTGCATGGCAATGAGATATTGATCGTCGGGCGTAGCCTTGAGCAGCGTCGCGCACTCGGCGAGCGCCCTGCCCCCCTCCCCCAGACCGAGATATCCGGCGCACAGGAGCTTGCGGGCCGTGTGGTTGTCGGGCATCGCGCGCAAGGCGCGCTCGGCGAGCGTCACGGCAGCCGCGGGATCGAAGTCCATCGCCGCGAGTCCCGCGCGAATGAGCATGCTGGGGTGGCAATCCGCGCGCGCGGCCCGCTCGGCGAGGCACGCATAAGCGCCGCGCGCGTCCCCAGCTCCCTGCAGCAACGCAGCCTTGGTGCCTCGCAGTGCATCGTCGTGCGGGAGCTTGCCGAGCGCCTCGTCCAGGAAGCGTGTCGCCTCGAGGATGTCGCCGGTGCGCATCCAGATGAGCTCCGCCAGCCGGTCGTGGGCATCGGCGCGACGCGGATCGAGTCGCACGCACTCCTGCAAGGCGAGCTCGGCTGCGTCGAATCGTTCGAGGGCGAGGAGGCTGCGGGCATGCGTGTAGTGCAGCGCCGCCGTCGGCGGGGCCCGCAGCAGCGCCTGCGCTGCGATGCGCACGGCTTCCTCGGGCTGCTGGGCTGCATTCAGGGCGACCGCCAAAGTATGGCTTGCGACGG
Organism: uncultured Gammaproteobacteria bacterium; assembly: GCA_963802645.1. Lineage (GTDB taxonomy): Bacteria > Pseudomonadota > Gammaproteobacteria > Steroidobacterales > Steroidobacteraceae > 13-2-20CM-66-19. Next base: position 90,916 of record CAWDJK010000005.1, read on the forward strand.
CGCTGTCCGGCGCCTGCGCCACCAGGTGGCGGTAGTGCGCCACGGCCTCGTTCTGGCGGCCCAGGGCCGCATACGCCGCGACGTGCAGCGCCGCGAGGTCGGAGTCCGCCTGACCGTTGTTGCACCCGGGTGCCGCGACTTCGAGCGCCCGAGCCGGCTGGCCCGTGTTCAGATAATGGCGTGCCAGAAGGGAAGCCGCCCGGGCGTAAGGCGGCGTGCCCTCGATCGCACGCCGCAGGAGCGGCACGGCCTCGGCACTGCGACCTGAGAGGAGCAGTAGTTCCGCGAGCGTGGTCAGCGTGGGGACCGACGCGGGCTCGATCTCGAGCGCGCGCCGCAGCAGGGACTCGGCCTGCGCAGTGTCGCCGAGGGCCTGCTTGGCGCCGGCGAGCAGCCGCAGCCCTTCCACGTAGCCGGGGTGTGCCGTTACCAGGGATTCCAGTTGCGCGTGCGCTGCGGCGTACTGACCGGACTGCAGCAGGCCGCTGATGCGGCGCATGGACTCGGCTAAAGCTGCCGGTGTCGCCATCCGTCCTCTGTCAGGCGCTGCCGTCAGGGGAGCACTCGGATCCGGATGTGGCGCACCTCGAGCGCACCGGGGTGATCGCCCTGAATGCCGATGAGCCCGGAGTCAGCGAGGCCGTAGTTCGGGTACCGGGAGAACTTGCTGGCCGCGACGCGTTTCTTCCAGTCCTCGCTCCCGAAGTCGTACTCGACCACCTTGACGCCGTTCAGCCAGTGCTCGACATGGTGGCCCTTCACGACGAGCCGCGTCTTGTTCCACTGATCGAAGGGCTTGGCCACGTTCGGCGGCACGCCGTAGAGCGCGTAGTCGGAGCCGGCGGCCGTCAGCGGGCTCTTGCCGTCCTCGGTGTCGGCGTCATCGAGCAACTGGTACTCGGGCGCGCTCCAGTAGATGTGGTCGTACTCGCGCGTGCCGCGGTAGAAGATGCCGCTGTTGCCTTCCTTGCCGAGCTTCCACTCGAGCTCGAGCTCGAAGTTCGCGAACTGCTCGTTCGAGACGAGATCGTCGACCGGCCCGTCTTTGTGCAGCACGCCGCCATCGACGTGCCAGCCCGCGGGCAGGCCTTCGCTCTTCCAGCCGCGCCAGTCGGGCGCGCTGTGCTCCTTGAGCAGCGGCCGCCAGCGCGCGCTCGCGCCCTGATCGGCGGCGCTACCGGCCGTGGCCGCGAAAGAAAGCGCCAGCAACGCGGCGCAGAATGGTGTCGGATTCATGGATGCCACCTCCTGGGGCTGAGCCCGTTCAGGGCAGGTTGAGTTTCCTGAGCAGCTCGGGCGGCGCCCCGTCGAAGCGCGCGAGCGGGACGTTGCCGATATACCCCAGGTCGGTGCGCCCGACCGGGCTCGAGTAGAAGGCGCCGGCGGTCAGATCGCGGTACAGGGCGAAGAACAGCGCCGCCGGCCGCCGCTCGGAGCTCGCGCGCGCGAGGCTCGCGATGTCGTCGCAGATGCCCGCCTGACCGGCGTGATCCAGGTCGGCGAAGGCCTTGCCGCCGCGCCGCTGCGCTTCCTCATCGAGCCAGCGGAAACCCTCGAGCACGATCAGCCGGTCGTGCTTGCTGCGCGGATAGGGCGCACTGACCCACTCATCGAGAAAGTCGACCACGCCCACGGCGGAGGCGCTCGGGGAGCGATCGTCGGCGGGAATGATGAGGTCGGAGAGCGCCGCCGCGAGGCGCCGTTGCGCGGCACTCAGGGTGAGCGGCCAGTACTCGCCGGGCTTGTGCGGAGTGACGAGATCCGGATCCGTCCCGTAACCCTCGACCGCCGTCTCTCCCTGGCGCGCCACGGCTGCGGCGGCCGCGGTGGCCTGGCCTTGCGCGCGCTGCACGGCGGGCCACGCGGCGCTCACCGCCAGCACCCACTTGATGCTCGTACGCCGGTCCATCACAGCTCCTTGCGGCGCATGCGCTCGAGGATATGGTCCGACGCGCGCCAGGCGATCGCCATGATGGTGAGCGTCGGGTTCTTGTCGGCGTTGGAGGCGAACACCGCCCCGTCGGTGATGAAGAGATTCGGCACATCCCACGTCTGGCACCAGGAGTTGGTCACCGAAACCTTGGGATCCGCGCCCATGATGGCACCGCCCACCTCGTGAATGATCGAGCCTCCGGGTGCGATCGCCTTGGCGCCGTCGGTCTCGACCGCGTGCGGTTTGCCGCCCATCGCCTCGATGATGTCTCTGAACGTGCGCTGCATGTGCGCGGCCTGGCGCGTCTCATGCTCGGACCACTGCCAGTGGAAGCGCAGCACGGGGATCCCCCACTTGTCCTTGGCGCCGCCCGGGTCGATCTCGCAGTACGAGCCCTCGTTCGGAATCATCTCGCCGCGCCCGTCGAAATAGACGAACGATCCATAATAGCGCCGCACGTCCTGCTTGAACTTCGCCCCGTAGTTGCCGCCCGTCAGCCACTCGAGCCCCGCCGCGGTGTCGAAGCCCGGCAGGTGTTTGCCGCCGCCGAACTCGATGTGATACCCACGCGCGAAGCCGAGCTTGCCGGCGAGCTGCTCCTGGTACAGCCACCAGGGCGTATAGAGCTGGTGCCCGTCGGCGCCGTCCTCATTGAGCGGCGGCAGTCCCTCGAGCAGCGGCACCTGTCCCCACACATCGCTCCCGACCGTGTCCATGAGATAGCGGCCGACCTTGCCGCTCGAGTTGGCGAGTCCGTCCGGGAAGGGCACGCTCCTGGAGTTGAGGAGGATGCGCGCCGACTCGCAGGCGCTCGCGGCGAGTACCACCACGCGGGCGCTCGCGTGCTCGTGCCTGCCGGTCTTGCGGTCGACGAAGCTGACCCCCGTGGCGCGCCCGTCCTTGCCCACCGTGACCTCGTACACCATCGCATCCGTCGTGATGTCGAGGTTGCCGGTGGCGAGCGCCGGGGGCAGATGCACGGTGGTCGACTGGTAGTTGGCGCGGACCGCGCAGCCGCGGCCGCAGGGCGTGGCCCAGAGGCAGGCGGAGCGCCTCTGCATGTCCGCGGCGAGAATCCGCTGCGCCTTCGCGTTGCCGGGATGCAGAAGCATCGGGTTGCGGGTGTGGTCGAGCGGCCGGGTGAGGACCGCGCGGTGACCCGGAATCGCCGGAACGCCGAGACGCTTGCCGCCCTTCGCGATGAGATAGTCACTGACGATCGGCTTCGGCGGCGGCAGCAGACACCCGGGCGATGAGCCGGGCGTGTTCTCGAGCCCCTCGCTGGTGCCGTAGACGCCGACCAGCAGCTCCACCTTGTCGTAGTAAGGCGCCACGTCCTCGTAGCGGATCGGCCAGTCGAAACCGAGGCCGTCGCGGGTCTTCGGCTTGAAGTCGTAGGGCCCGTTGCGCAGCGAGATTCGGCCCCAATGGTTGGTGCGCCCGCCGAGCATGCGCGCCCGCCACCACTCAAAACGCCCGGCGTGCTCCTCCGTCATGCGCACGTAGGGCTCGCCCGGCACCTGCCAGCCGCCGTCCACGGTCGCATCGTAGAAGCCGAAGGGCTTGTCCGGCGTTCCGACGCCGGCGAGCGGCGCCATGTCGGGCGTCTGGAACATCGGCGTCTCGGTCTCGGGCGTGTAGCGCCGCCCGGCCTCGAGCATCAGGACCCGCGCCCCGTCCATGCTGAGCGTGTAGGCGGTCTGCCCGCCGGCTGCGCCCGACCCGACCACGATCACATCGTACGTGCGCTGCTGCGACTTCGGGGTTACGAACGGCATGCAACCTCTTCTCTCGGACGCTTCAGGATCGATAGGCTTCGCGGCCGACGCCCTGCACGGCGATCCCCTGCGCGGCCAGTACCTCGTGCTGCAGGGCGTACATCGCCGCGGCGGCTGCGTCGATGGCGCGCGTGAAGGCGAGCGAGGCCGCGAGAATGGGCTTCAGCCGCTCGCGGTCCTGGATGCGCGCCGGCGGGTACTCGTGCTCGACCACGAGATAGGTCTTGTCGGGCTCGATGGCGAGCAGCTCGCGTGCCGCGAGCTGGTGATCGAGCCAGTCCACCGAGCGGTTCTGCAGATACGCGAGCGGGTCGTGGCGGGCGGTGCCCGGCAGCTCGTGCTCGGCGAACACCGTCTGCTTTTTCCAGGCGTTCGCCTGTTCGGCGGGGTCGCGGCTCGGCTCACGGCCGTGCCAGTCGCCGCGCTGCAGGGTCTGCCCGCCATAGCCCCAGGCGGAGATCCCGCGCGCGTCGATCACCTGCCCTTTGACGTGAAAGCCGCCGATCAGAAAATTGTAGCCGCGGTCCTTCAGGTACTGGAATACCGAGCGCGTGTCCTGACCCATGAGGATGGCGTGCGAGGGGTCGTAGTGGATGCGGAACTGATCGCCGACGCCGTGCCGCTCGCAGATGCGGTGCAGGGCGATCCAGGGCCCCGGTGCATAGGCGATGTTGTTGTGCCAGGCATCGCTCGTATTCCAGCCCGGCATCGGGCACTGCTCCACGCGATAGGTGAGGCCGCGCGCCTTCGCCTCTTTCAGGAGCGGGATGAATACCTCCTCGAACATCACGAGGTTGGCATCCATGCTGAGCGTGGGATTGCGCCCGACGAACCCGGTGACCGCGTCCGTCCCGAGCAGCACCGCCGCATCGAACACCTTGAGCATGAGTGCGTGCTTGCTGGCACGCGCCGCCGCATCGCTGGCGAGCATGTTGTCGAAGTAGCCGAGATCCGAGAGGCCGACCTGCGCAGCCGTCATCGCACGGTGCACGCGCGCGGCGCGCGCCGCATCGAACGGCCGGCGCAGGTCCAGGGTGTTGGCAACGGGATCGAGCATCGCGGCCGCCGGCACGTCGCTCTCGCTCGGATGGAGCGCGGCGGACAGCTCGATATTCGGGGCGCCGATCTCGGCGGCGAAGGCGAGCCACTCCTCGATTGCCGAGTCGGGGTCGGCGTCGCGCCGCGCGCGCGCAGTGAGCTCCTGAAACGCCGCGGTGAGGATGCTGAGGCGCATCGGCCGGGGCCGGAACTCACCGGCCGGCATAGGCCACCTTCTCGTTGCGGAACGTGAGCGCGAACAGCGCGAAGACCGCCGCGGCGAACGCCGCCGGATAGAGCCAGATCGACTTCCAGTCGTGCGCTGCGGCGCTCGCATACAGATCATCGATGCGTCCGGCCGCCCAGAACCCGACCAGCATGCCGAGTCCGTAGGTGGCGAGCGTGATCAGCCCCTGCGCGGCGGCCTTGTGCTGCGGTCCGGCCTTGGAGTCGGTATAGATCTGTCCCGAGACGAAGAAGAAGTCGTAGCACACGCCGTGCAGCGCGATTCCGATGATCAGCAGCCAGGCGAGCGCGTGCGCGTTTCCGAAGGCGAACAGTACGTAGCGGGCGGCCCAGGCGAGCATGCCAACGAGCAACGTCGTCTTCATGCCGAAGGTGCGCAGGAACACCGGGATCAGCAGCATGAAGAGCACCTCCGAGCCCTGGCCGATGGTCTGCTTGCCGGTGGCGTTGGCGACCTGGATCTCGGTGAGGAACTGGTTGGCGTTCTGGTAATAGAACGCCAGCGGGATACAGATGAGCACCGAGGCGGCGAAGAACACCGCGAAGTTGCGCTCTCTCAGCAGCACCAGCGCATCGAAGCCCAGCAGTCGGCCCAGCCCCGAGCCCGCCTCGCTTGCCGGCAGCGGCGGCGTCGCCGGCAGCGTGAAGCTGTAGAGGCCGAGCACGAACGAGGCGAGCGCGCACATGAGGAAGGTGTCGCGCAGGAGCCCGCGCTCGATCCCCTGGTGCGAGTCCCACGCGAAGAGGTAGCTGATGACGAGGCCGGCGACGATCCAACCGATCGTGCCCCAGACGCGAATCCCCGAGAAGTGCCGGGCCGGATCCGCCATCTGCCGAAAGGCGACCGCGTTCACCAGCGCGAGCGTCGGCATGTAGAGCAGCATGTAAGCGAGCAGCAGCGGGTAGAAGGCGGCGAAGTCACGCGCGCTGTAGAGCACGTACATGAGGCAGCCGCCCGCCAGATGCAGGATGCCAAGCAGCCGTTCGGCGTTGAAGTAACGGTCGGCGATCAGACCGACAATAAACGGCGCGATGATGGCGCCGAGTGCCTGGGTGCCGTAGGCGAGTCCGGTCTGCGCCCCGCTCGCGTGCAGGTTCGCCGCGAGATAGCTCCCCATGGTGACGAACCAGCCGCCCCAGACGAAGAACTGGAGGAACATCATCACGCACAGGCGCGTTCGGGTGAGTGTCGTCATTCGACCTTCTTTTCCGTGCCTAGCGTACCATGCGGCCCATATGACCACGCTCAGCCGCCGACACTTCCTCGCCGCCACCGGGCGCCTCGGCGCCGCCGTGCTCGTGGCGCCCGCTCTGCCCGGCCTCGCGCGGGCGACGCCCCTCGGCGGGGCCGCGGGAATTCAGTTGTACGCGGTCAAGGACTCCCTCGCCGCCGATCCGGACGCGACGCTGCGGCGGGTGCGGGAGATCGGCTTTCGCGAGGTGGAAACCGCCGGGTTTGCGAGCTTAAGCGCGCGTGACTTCCGCCGTCTGCTCGACACCCACGGGCTCACGGCGCCGAGCGCGCACCTCGACTTCAGCGCGCCCGAGGCGGCGTTCGAGCAGGCCCACGACCTGGGTGCGCAGTACGCAGCCAGCGGGAGCCTGCGGGGACTCCTCCCGGGCAAGTATTCGGGCGGCATGACGCTGGCGGAGGCACACCGCACTGCCGAGCTCGCGAACCGCCTGGGCGAACAGGCGCGGCGCGCCGGACTCAGGTACGCCTATCACAATCACCACATCGAATTCGCGGCCGAGAATGGCAAGGTCGCCTACGACGTGTTGCTCGCCGAGACGGACCCGGCGCTCGTCAGGTTCGAGATCGATTGCGGCTGGATGGTCATCGGCGGGCAGAGCCCGGCGGCGTATTTCGCCCGCTACCCGGGTCGCTTCCCGATGATCCACGTCAAGGATTTTCTCTCCGGACCGCGCCCCGGGGCCGCGGCCTTCGAGACGTACGAGTACCCCGGGTCGGAGCTCGGCGCGGGCATCATCGACTATCGGCCGATCTTCGCGGCCGCCGAGAAGGCGGGCCTCGAGCACTACTTCGTGGAGCAGGAAGGCCCGTTCAATCGCATGAGCCAGCTCGAGGCCGCACGGCAGGCTTACGAGTACGTGGCGAAGCTGCGCTAGCGAACGAGCGCCTCAGATCCGCATCCACACCGAGCCGGCCTGCGAGCTCGCCACCGCCTGCGTGACGAAGCGCAGGCCCCGCAACCCTGCCTCGACCCCCGGGTAATCACGCGCCGGCGGCTGTCCCTGCCCCACACGGCGCACGTCGGCGATGAAGTTGCGGTAGAGGTTGGCGAATGCCTCGAGATAACCCTCCGGGTGGCCGGGCGGCGTACGCGCGGCGGCACGCGCGGCGGCACCGAGGTAGGCGTGCCCGGTGCGCAGCAGCTCCCAGGGCTTGCCGGCGGCTTTGAAGATGAGCGTGTTGGGCTCCTGCTGCTGCCACTCGAGCCCGGCGCGCGAGCCGTACACGCGCAGCGACAGCTGGTTTTCCTCGCCGCAGGCGATCTGCGAGCAGACCAGCGTCCCCTTGGCACCGCCCTCGAGGCGGATCAGCATGTTGGCATCGTCATCGAGACGGCGGCCGGGCACGAAGGCCGTGAGGTCGGCGCACACCGCCTCGATGCGCCGACCCGTGACGAACTCGAGCAGGTTCGCGGCGTGCGTGCCGATGTCGCCCACGCTCCCGCCGGGACCGGCGCGGTGCGGGTCGGTGCGCCACGCGGCCTGCTTGTTGCCACGTGCCTCGAGCGGCTCCATGAGCCAGTCCTGCGCGTACTCGACCACAACCTTGCGGATCTCGCCGAGCCGCCCGGCGCGCACCAGCTCGCGCGCCTCGCGCACCATGGGATAACCCGTGTAGTTGTGCGTGAGCGCAAAGAGCGCGGTGCCGCCTGCCACGAGCCGCCCGAGCTCCTCACCGTCGGCGAGGCTCGCCGCAAGCGGCTTATCGCATACCACGTGGATGTCCTCGGTGAGGAACGCGCGCGCCACCTGGAAATGCAGGTGATTGGGGGTCGCCACGATGACGAAGTCGATGCCGTTGGCGTCGGCGGACTCGCTGCGCGCCATCTCTTCATAAGAATCGTAGCTGCGCTCGAGAAACCAGGCCGCGGCGCTTTCGCGCGCGATGGCGGGGTCGGAGGACATGGCGCCCGCGACCACGAGCGCCTGGCCGTCGAGCTCGGCGGCGAGGCGGTGTACCGAGCCGATGAATGCGCCGCGCCCGCCGCCGACGATACCGGCCCGCAGGCGGCGTTTGCTCGGATCGGGCATGGAGTCCCTAGACGTTCGAGTCCGGGAAGGACGCCTTGCGGCGGTTCATGTAGTCGAGCAGCGCCTCATCGACGCCCGGGTCGAGCGGCGGCGCCTCGTAGTCCGCGAGCTGCTTCTTCCACAGCGTGTTGGCGCGCTGAATCATGTCCTTGGCGCCCTCGGCCTCCCACTGCTCGACGCTGTTGTTATCGGCGAGCGGCGAGCGATAGAAAGCCGTCTGGAAATTCGCCTGGGTGTGCGCGCAGCCGAGGAAATGCTTGCCCGGGCCCACCTCGCGGATGGCATCGAGCGCCTGCCCGTTCTCACTCAGATCCACGCCGGCGAGCAGCGTGTGCATCATCCCGGCCTGATCGGCGTCCATGACGAACTTCTCGTACCCCATGGCGAGGCCGCCCTCGAGCCACCCCGCGGTATGCAGCACGAAGTTGACGCCGCCGAGGCAGGTCGGGATCAGCGTGTTGGCCGATTCGTAGGCGGCCTGAGCATCCGGGATCTTGGAGGCGCACAGCGAGCCGCCGGAGCGGAACGGCACGCCGAGACGGCGAGCGAGTGCCGCCATGACGTACAGCACCAGCGCCGGCTCGGGTGTTCCAAAGGTCGGCGCACCCGACTGCATGGAGAGCGAGGAGGCGAAGCTGCCGAGGATCACCGGCGCGCCGGGGTTCACCAGCTGCGCGGTCGCCATGCCGGCGAGCGCCTCGGCCAGCGTCTGCGCGGCCGTGCCGGCCACCGTGACCGGCGACATGGCGCCGGCGAGGATGAAGGGCGTGACGACGGTCGCCTGGTTGGCGCGCGCGTAGGTCTTGAGCGCCCCGAGCATGGTCGCATCCCAGGTCAGCGGCGAGTTGGCGTTGATGAGGCTCGTGATGCAGGTGCGGGGCTTGCCGGTCGCGGGATCGGTGAAGTGGTCGCCGAAGAGGATCTTCGTCATCTCGACGGTGTCCTGCGCCCGCTCGGGATGCGTGACGGAACCCATGTACGGCTTGTCGCTGTACTTCATGTGGGCGTAGACCATGTCGAAGTGGCGCTTGTTGACCGGCAGATCGACGGGCTCGCAGATGGTGCCGCCCGAGTGGTGGAGCGAGGTGGCGACGTAGGCGAGCTTGACGAAGTTGCGGAAGTCCTCGATGCGGGCGTAGCGACGCCCCTCGTCGAGGTTGCGCACGAACGGTGAGCCGTAGGCGGGAGCGAATACCGTGCGGTTGCCGCCGATCACCACGTTGCGCGCCGGGTTGCGCGCGTACTGCGTGAACTCCTGCGGCGCCGAGCGACGCACCAGCTCCCGGCACATGCCGCGCGGGAAACGCACGCGCTCGCCCTCGACGTCGGCGCCCGCGTCCTTCCAGAGCTTGAGCGACTCCGGGTCGTCACGGAAGTCGATGCCGATCTCTTGAAGGATCGTGTCGGCATTGCGCTCGAGGAGCTCGAGCCCCTCGGTGGTCAGCACCTCGTAATAGGGGATGTTGCGGGTGATGTACGGGACGAAGGCGGCGCTGCGGGCGGTGCGCGCGGCGATCTTGGCGTCGCGGCCGCTCGGACGGCGCGCGCGCACCGGCGGGTTCGTCTGGGGCTGGTCCATGAGTTTATCCTGACCGATGCTGCATGCCGCGTGGGCCCTGCCCCATTATCGTAAGCCCCCAGGGCCCCCACTGGCCGGTTTGCGGCATGGACTTCTCCGGCAGCGCCACGGTCAGTGCCCGGTAACCAGCGGCAGGTCGATATAGCTCGCCACCCCGCCGATGTGGAATACCCGCTGGGTGGCTTTCTTATAGTCCTCGGGACGCGCGAAGAATATGTTGTCCACGTAGGTCTGCGGATTGCGGTCGTAGAGCGGAAACCAGCTCGACTGCACCTGCACCATGATGCGGTGGCCGGGCAGGAACACGTGGTTCACCTGCGGCAACGCGAAGCGGTACAAGAGCGGCCTGTTGGCGGCGATGGCGGCGGGGTGCTCGAGGCTCTCGCGGTAGCGGCCGCGGAAGATGTCCATCGCGACGCCGAGCTGATAGCCCCCCGTGGGCGGATCGGCTGGTACCTCATCGGGGTACACGTCGATCAGCTTCACCACCCAGTCGCCATCGGTGCCGCTCGTCGAGGCGTAAAGATTCACCAGCGGCGCGCCGCCGATGTGCACGGGCGCGGTGAGCACCGCCGAGGTGTAGGTCAGCACGTCGGGCCGGCCTTCGACGAAGCGCTGATCGACGAGCAACCAGCGGCGCCACGCGTCGCGGTCGCCGAAATGCACCGGGCGCGGAGTATAGGGGACGGGCTTGGCGGGATCCGACACGTACTCATCGAAGGGATTGCCGCTCTTGACGGGCGGCGCGGTGAAGCTCAACCCGAAGTGCGGCTGCAGGTAGAGCGGCTCGGAGTGCGAGGCGCAGCCCGACTCGCACGACAGCGGCCACGCCGGCAACCGCCGCCAGGTGTTGGTTCCGGTCTCGAACACCAGCGCTGGCGCTAAGTCGGCCTTCGGCGCCCCGTCCTTCAGGTGCTCGGCGAGGAACGGCTCGATCACATCGCGCCGCACCTGCAGCGCCGTGTCGCCGTCGAACTTGAGCGGCCCGATCGTCGTGCCGTCGCCGTTGATGCCGCTGTGGCGCCAGGGTCCGAGCACCAGGAACACCAGACGGTTGTCCTTGTCCTGGGGCTTGAGCGCCGCGTAGGCATGAACGCCGCCGTACATGTCCTCCTGGTCCCAGAGGCTCGTCACGAAGAGCGTCGGCACCTCGAGCGGTTGCCGGGGGAGAATCTGATCGAGCGCCTGTCCTCTCCAGAACTCATCGTACGCCGGGTGCTCGGCGAGCTTCTCGAAGAACGGGAGCTTGTCGATGCCGAATTGTGCGGCGAACGCCCCCGCGGAGCCGAGCTGGAGAAACAGCTGGTAGTCGTCGTACACGCCGCGCGCAATCTGCTCGCCCTTGCCCTGCCGGGTCGTCTGCCCATAGATGTAGTCGAAGTTCGGCTGGCGGAACGCGCCGTTGTGAAACCAGTCGTCGCCCTTCCAGCCGTCGACCATCGGGCACTCGGGCACCGCCGCCTTCAGCGCCGGGTGCGGGTTGATGAGCGCCATCAGCACCGTGAAGCCCTCATAGGAGGAGCCGATCATGCCCACCTTGCCATTGGACTCCGGCAGGTTCTTCACCAGCCAGTCGATGGCGTCCCAGGCATCGGTGGAATGATCGACCGCGGTACCGTTGAGTGCGCCGCGCAGTTCGCGCGTCATGACGTACTCGCCCTCCGAGCCGTACTTGCCGCGCACGTCCTGGAAGACGCGGATGTAGCCGTGCGTGACGAACGCCGCATCGGCCGGCGAAAGCAGGGCGAGCATGTGCGGGCTCGCATTCGATGCGTGCCCGGAGGCATCGTAGGGCGTGCGGGTCAGCACGATCGGGGCACCCTTGGCGCCCTTCGGGATCACGATCACCGTATGCAGCTTTACCCCGTCGCGCATCGGGATCATGACTTCGCGCTTCAGGTAGTCGAAGCCCTCGCTCGGCACGGCGAAATCGGCCGGGATGTCGGGCTTCATGGGAGGCGTGGGCGCGGCGGCGGCGGTGGTCCCCGTCATGGCGAATCCCGCCGCAGCGATCAGCCCGAAGAGTTGCCCGCGCATCGAATTTCCCCTGAGCGAGTTGACCGCCTGCGGCCCGCGAGCGTAGCAGATACGGACCTCGGGAATCGCACCGCCGAGCGCAAACGTCTGGCGCGCGGCCGGCCCGTGGGCCAAGATTCCGGGATGAGAACACCCAAGATGGCGGCGCTCCTGGCAGCCGCGCTGACTCCTCTTGCCCTCACCTGGGCCCTCGCCGCCGCGCCGCCCGCCTTTCCACCCTGGGGCGTGACACTCGGCTACCTCGACGCCACTGTGGGGCCCGGCGTGGATTTCTTCCGCTACACCAACGGAGGGTGGCTGAAGAGCGCGGTCATCCCGCCCGACCGGCAGGTCGCGGGGGTCAATCTCGAGCTCGACAAGGACAACGAGGCGAAGCTCAAGAGCATCGTCGCCGCGCTGCGCGGCGCCCCCGACGCGAAGCTCAGCGTCGAGGAGCGCAAGCTCCGCGACCTCTATGACGCCTTTGCGGACACCGCGGCGATCGAGGCCGCCGGACTCGCGCCGGTGGCGGCGGATCTGCAGCGTATCGTCGCCCTCAAGAGCCACGCGGCGGTCGCGGCCTTCCTGGGGTCTCCGGCCACGCAGGTGGGCGGTCCCTATGCGATCGACATCACGATCGACAAGAAGAACCCTGACGCCTATGTCGTGGAGCTGCGGCAGTCGGGGCTCGGCATGCCCGACCGCGATTACTATCTGCTCAACGACAAGGACAGCGCCGCGACCCGCGACGCCTATCGCCGTTACCTGAGCGACATGCTCGGCTTCGCCGGCGTGCACGACTTAGCGCGTGCTGCTGCGGTGTACGCGCTCGAGGAGCGGATCGCGCAGGCGCACTGGCCCGCCGCCGAGCGCCGCCAGCAGGACAAGATCTACAATCCCATGGGGGTTGCGGCGCTCGCGCAGCTGGCGCCGCAGTTCCCCTGGCAGCGCTACCTCGCCGCCGCCGGTGTCCCGGCGCAAGCCGTGCACGGTGCGCGCACGCTGGTGGTGAGGGAGAAGTCGGCTTTTCCGAAGCTCGCCACGGCCTTCGCCGCGACCCCGGTCGCGGTGTGGCGCGACTACCTCACGGTGCGCTACCTCCACTCGCGTGCCGCCTGCCTGCCGCAGCGCGTCGACGACACCGATTTCGCCTTCTATGGCACGGTGATCGGCGGCCAGAAGCAGCAGCTGCCGCGCGAGCTGCGCGGCATCCATCTGCTCGACCGCCAGATGGGCGAGGCTCTCGGCAAGCTGTACGTGGCACGCTACTTCCCGCCGGAGTCGAAGACCAAAATCCGCGAGCTGGTCGCGAACCTCCTGAAGGCCTACGAGGCCGACATTGGCACTCTCAGCTGGATGACGCCGGCGACGCGGGCCAAGGCACTGGAGAAGATCCGCCACTTCACGCCCAAGGTCGGCTATCCCGACCAATGGCGTGACTACTCGGCCCTCACGATCGAGCCGGGCCGGCTGGTGCAGGACTTCACCAACACCGAAGTTTTCGAATGGAACCGCCAGCTCAAGCGCGTCGACTCGCCGGTCGACCGCCTCGAGTGGGGCATGACGCCGCCAACCAATAACGCCTACTACAACCCGACGCTGAACGAGGTGGTGTTTCCGGCGGGGATCCTGCAACCGCCCTACTTCGACCCGAACGCGGACGACGCGGTCAACTACGGTGAGATCGGCGCCACTATCGGCCATGAGATCAGTCACGGCTTCGACGACCAGGGCAGCAAGTTCGACGCCACCGGACGCCTCGACAACTGGTGGACCGATGCAGACCGCAAGGCCTTCGACGCGCGCACCGCCGCTCTCGCGCACCAGTACGACCAGTACCAGCCACTGCCCGGTCTGCACGTGAACGGCAAGCTCACGCTCGGGGAGAACATCGCCGATCTCGCCGGCCTCGTTATCGCCTACAAGGCCTACCACCTCGCACTCGGCGGCAAGGCCGCGCCGGTGCTCGATGGCTTCACCGGCGATCAGCGCTTCTACCTCGCCTACGGCCAGAGCTGGCGTGAGGTGTGGACCGACGGGCTGACACGACGCATCGTGCTGTCCAATCCGCACAGCCCGTCCGCCTACCGCGTGAACGGCGTGGTGCGCAACGACGACGGCTGGTACGCGGCCTTCCCGCAGATCAAGCCGGGCGACGCCTACTACCTGGCGCCCGCGGAGCGGGTATCACTCTGGTAAGGTGGCGGGACTGGGCGCCGGGAGCGCCGACGGGCGGGTCCTGAAGAGGACTCCGGCGTAATAGAGCACGTAGTAGCCGACCAGAAGTCCGAAGATGCCGAGTGTGAGCGGATTTCTCTGATACGCCATGGCGGCACCGGGACCCGCGGCGAAGGTTCCGCCCGTGCCGATCGAGAGGTAGAGAAAGCGGTAAGCCAGGCGCCCGAGGAACAACAGCATCACCGCGAGCCCGATGTAGGTGTGCGGCGTGTAGAAGCGGCCTTCGGTCGTCACCTCGAAGCGGGTATGACGCAGCCCCAGCCCCGCAAGCGCCGCGCCGCAGGCGAGACCGCCGACGAGGGCCTCGAGCATGGCGGCGCTGCGCATGCCGCTGGTCGCGGCGATCGCAACCCCGGCGAGGGTGAGGATTCCGATTCGAATCCACATACGCACGGGCTCGACGCGCTGACGACCGAAGGTCCTGCGCACGCGTCGTACGATCGCCCAGACGACCAGGGCGCCGATCAGAATCGGGGTAATGAGTTTGGGATCCATGGGCCATCGTCCCGTGAGAGGGCCGCCCAGGTCAATGGTGCGAGTCGGCCGACGCTCGCCGGCAACACGATTGCCGCCAGTGCCTGCGCGCCGCTGGCGGTTGTCGAGCGCGAGGCGCGGCGCGATGATCAATCCCGGGGCGTCGATACGCCGGTCGCCGCCCACCGGCCGCGGTGGCCGGAGCAGAACAACGGCGGCTCACCAGAGGGGGCCTGACATGGTCGCAGCAATCGGGACACAAGCGTCGCGCGGACTCGACACCGGTCGCTTTCATTTCCGGATGGCGATCGTTTTCGTACTGATCGCCTTTTCAGGCTTCGTGCCGACCTACTGGGCGCCGGTGGTTGCCGGTACCTTCGCGGCGCCGCCGATCGTGCACGTGCATGGCGCGCTGCTCTTCAGCTGGACGATCCTCTATCTCGTGCAGGCCAGCCTCATCGCGTCCGGCCGCGTCGCCCGCCACCAGGCGCTCGGCCTGCTCGGCATCGCGCTCTTCGCGGTACTTTGCTGCTCGATCATCGCGACCCGGCTGATCCTGCTGCGGCATGAGATCCATGCCGGCTTCGGGGACGCCGCGCGGCGCTTCTCGGCGGTGGCTCTTTGCTCGCTGCCGATGCTGGTGACGCTGTTCGCGCTGGCCATCGCGAACGTGCGCCGGCCAGAAATCCACAAGCGCTTCATGTACCTGCTAATGGTCGGGTTCATGATCCCGGCGATCGCGCGGGTCTTCCTTGTGCTGCTGAAGCCGGCAGACGCAGTCGGGCCGCCGCCGCCGTTCGTGCTGGTTCCACCGACGCTCACGGCAGCGCTGCTGATCGTCGTCGCGATCGTCTACGAGCGACGGCGGCGCGGAAGCGTGCACCCGGTCTTCGCGTATGGAGGCCCGGCCGTCGTGCTCTACACGCTCGCCATCGTGCCGTTCGCCGCCACCGCCGCCTGGCACGCGGTGATTCTGGCGCTGGAGCGGCTGACCAGCTGAGCACGGGCCGGCGCCACGTGCAGCGCGCGACCCGAAGGGGGCCGCCTCGACGCCCGGCGTCGCGTCGGCGATACTGGGTCGGCGGAGAAGAACAACCACGCGCGGGGGTCTCATGCAGCTGCTGCCACGCGGGCGAGCCGCAGGGCTGCTCTATATTCTGGCCGGACAGCTCGCGGCAAGCGCAGCGCTGGCCGACAACTGGCTGCCGGTTGCACCCGAGGATCTGCAGATGACCAGCCTGCCGCAGGCCCCGGGGGTGCCCGCGGTCTATCTCTACAAGCAGATCGATCGCGACGACAACAACAACGACGAGTCGGTGTACCTGCGTCTGAAGATCCTGACGGACGAGGGCCGCAAATACGGCAACGTCGAGATCCGCTACGTCAAGGGACTCGAGAGCGTCAGCCGCATCGAGGCCCGCACGCTGCACCCCGACGGCCGGATCGACACCTTCACCGGTGCGATGTACGACAAACCGCTGCTCGAGGCTCATGGCGCCAAGTTCCTCGCCAAGGCGTTCGATCTGCCGGCCGTCGAGCCGGGCTGCATCATCGAATACCGCTACACGCGGCGCATCAATGCCTACGGATGGGTGTGGGGCTCGCGTTGGATCCTCAGCGAGGACCTCTTTACCCGGGAGGCAAAATTCTCGCTCATTCCCAACCGCTACGTATCGATGCGCTGGAGCTGGCCGAATGGCCTGCCGCCGGGCGCCGTCGAGCCGCGCAAGGAGAAGGGCCGCGTGCTCCTCGAGGTGCATGACGTGCCGGCGTTCGTCACGGAGGACTACATGCCGCCGGAGGACACGCTGCGCTACCGCGTGGACTTCACTTACGTCAACGATCCGCATCTCGAGAAGGACCCGGTCGCCTTCTGGACTAAGGTCGGCAAGGAGGAGTACCACGAGGTCGAGAGATTCGTCGATCAGCGCGCGGCGATGCAGCGGGCGGTAGTCCAGACGGTGCAGCCGGACGACTCACCGGAGGCAAAGCTGCGCAAGATCTACGCTCGCGTCCAGAGCCTGCGCAATCTCTCCTACGAGCGCGCCAGGTCGGAGGAGGAGAGGAAGAGCGAGGGACTTAAGTCCGCGCGTGACGTGGAGGAGGTCTGGAGCCACGGGTACGGGACCCAGGAACAGCTCACCTGGCTGCTTGTCGCGCTGGCGCGCGCCGCGGGCCTGCCGGCGGATGCGGCTCACGGCTCATCGCGAGACCGGTACCTGTTCGACCCGCGGCTGATGAATTTCTCGCAACTCAACGTTCCACTGGCAGTCGTGGCGCTCGGGGGGCGAGACCTATATCTCTCGCCCGCGGTGCCCTACACCCCCTTCGGGCTGCTTCCGTGGTGGGCAACGGATGTGCGCGTACTGCGACTCACTGCTGCCGGCGGCACCTGGACCACGTCGCCGTTGCCGGACGCCTCCGCCTCGCGCATCGAGCATAAGGCAGCGCTCAAACTCTCCTCCGGTGCTCTCGACGGTAAGCTTACGGTGCGCTTCACCGGCCTCGAGGCGTCATGGCGACGGCTCGCTGAACGCGACGAGGATGATACCGCCCGGCGCGAGTTCCTCGAGCAGGAGGTCGAGGGGAGCGTGCCAACCGGGGTTGACGTGAAGCTGACTAACCAGCCCGCCTGGAGTGACTCCGAAAGCGCGCTGGTAGCCGAATACGACTTGCAGATACCGGGTTGGGCGCAGGGCGCGGGCCGCCGCCAGCTGCTCCCGGTCGGGGTGTTCTCCAATGGCGAGCGCCATACCTTCGAGCACGCCGGGCGCGTGCACCAGATCTACTTCGATTTCCCGTACCAACACGATGACGACGTTACCGTCGAGGTGCCCGCCGGGTGGCGCGTGGTGAGCGTGCCGCAGGGGCAGACCCTGGATCTGAAGGGCATCGCCTACAGGATCAGCACCGAGGGCGCTCCCCAGTCGCTGCACCTGACACGCCAGGTGGCCCTCAGTCTCTACCGTACCGACGTCAAGTCGTATGAGTCGCTGCAGAAGTTCTTTCAGTTCGTGAGAACCGCAGATGAGGAACAGGCCCTCGTTGCACCCAATACGGGCGCCGCGCGCTAGGCTGCGCACCGGACGGCCCGGCCGACTGCTGCTGGCGTTGGCGGCGTTCATCGCACTCGCCTTGCCGTGCGCGGCAGCCGCGGGGGGTGCGCCGCCGTGGATGCAAGCGCAGGTGACCGTCCCGGTGCCGGAGCACGAGCCGCAGACGAACGCGGTGCTCATGTACTCAGAGACGATCGTGACGGTGCGGCCGGACGGTAACCGCCGGCGCCTCGAGCGCCGGGTCTTCCGGATCCTCCGGCCGGAGGGCGGGAGGCGCGGCGTCGCAGTCGCGATCTTCGACTCGCGCAGCCGGATCGCCGATATTCACGGCTGGTGCATACCCGCCACGGGCAAGGCGCTCGAGGTCCGGGACCGCGATGCGATCGAGACCGGGCTGGCCGGGGTCGCGGGAAGCGAACTCATCAGCGACGTGCGGGCCCGCATGCTG
The DNA here is from genome assembly GCA_963802645.1 of uncultured Gammaproteobacteria bacterium. Taxonomy (GTDB): domain Bacteria; phylum Pseudomonadota; class Gammaproteobacteria; order Steroidobacterales; family Steroidobacteraceae; genus 13-2-20CM-66-19. The sequence continues at coordinate 109,007 of CAWDJK010000005.1, forward strand.
TCGATACCGGCGGCGGTACCCGGAAGCCTCGTCGGCTACGAGTTCGAGCGCGACGAGCAACCTCTGCTGCAGGCCGACTCCTGGGATTTTCAGGACACTGTGCCGGTACGCGAGTCGCGCTTCACACTGGAGCTGCCGCCAGGCTGGCAGTACACCAACACCTGGATCAATCACCCCGGGCAGCCGCCGGTCAGCGGCGGCAATCGCTGGGTGTGGGTGGTGAGCGACGTGAAGCCGATCGCGATCGAGAGCCAGATGCCACCCTGGCAGGGCATGGCCGGACGCATGTGGATCTCGTTCGTTCCGCCGAGTGGGCCGGCCGCCGGACCGCAGACCTGGCAGCAGATGGGCGCCTGGTACCTGAATCTCACCAACGGGCGGCGGGACGCTTCCCCCGAGATCCGCCAGAAGGTTAGCGAGCTCACGCACACCCCTGCGCAGCTCGTCGGCCGGATGCGCGCGCTCGCCGCGTTTGTGCAGAATGAGGTGCGGTACGTCGCGATCGAGCTCGGCATCGGTGGCTACCAGCCTCATCCAGCAGCCGAGGTTTTTGCGCACCGCTACGGCGACTGCAAGGACAAAGCGACGCTACTGGCCTCGATGCTCAAGGAGCTCGGCGTCGATTCGAGTTACGTAATCGTCGACACCGAGCGCGGCGCGGTCACGGCCGCGACGCCACCCAACCTCGGCTTCAATCACGCGATCCTGGCGATTCGTCTGCCCCCCGGAACCTCCGACCCGTCGCTGCAGGCGGTATTGGCGCACCCGCAGCTCGGGAACCTGCTGCTGTTCGATCCCACCGATCCCTACACCCCATTCGGGAGTCTCTCGGGTCGCCTTCAAGGCGGCTACGGCTTGTTGGTCGTGCCCGAAGGAAGCGAGCTGGTGCAGCTGCCGCACCTCGACCCAGACGCTAATGGCATTAGAACGATTGCGCACCTGACTCTCGATGCGAGCGGCACTCTGAGCGGCGACGTGCAGGAAATTCTCGTCGGTGATCCCGCGGCCCAGCAGCGCAGCGTATTGACGACGTTCAGCCAAAATGACGGCCACCGCAAGTTCCTTGAGTCTCACCTCGGCAACGCCTTCTCGGACTTCCAGGTCCTCAACGCCAAGGTCACTAACGTGCGCGCCATCGAGCAGCCGCTCGAATGGAATTACTCGCTCGCGGCACACTATTACGCGAAGGCCAGTGCCAACCTGCTGGTTGTGCGCCCGCGCGTGCTCGGCAGCAAGTCGAGCGCGCTGCTCGAGACGCGCGAGCCGCGGCGCAACCCGGTCGAGTTCGAGGCGGCCCAGCACGACACTGACACGTTCGAGATCGAGCTGCCCTCCGGCTACCGGGTCGAGGAGTTGCCCGCGCCGGTTGACGCAGATTACGGCTTCGCCGCCTACCACAGCCGCAGCCAGCTCGTCGGTCACACGCTCCGCTATAGCCGCTCGCTTGAGATCCGCGAGCTGAGCATCCCGGTCGAGAAGACCGGCGACCTGAAACAGCTCTATCGCACCATCGAGGGCGACGAGCACGCCACTGCGGTGCTGACGCCCGACGGCTCAGCGCGATGAGGCCGGGCGCGGGGCACTAATACTGCTTCCGCGACTGTCGGCTTTCGGCAGGCCTGACCTACCAGCTTAAACGGCCGCTCCTGGCCGGCTGCTGGCGGATTGACCTGTGCTACCGCTCTCGACCCTTTGCTGTCGGTCGTGAGCGTCCGGTATAGGGCAGCGAAATGTCCGTTGCGTGGCCTATTCTCTTGATGGATCAGAGCGTCGCGATGAAGTCTGCTCACTGACTCACGGCGAAGGGTGAGCCTGGCATGGGGGTCAGTTCGCCTGTTGCAGCGTTCAGCTTGAAGCCGGTCACTTTCCCAGCGCCACGACTTGTCACATAAAGAAACTGATTTGTTGGATCGATGCTCACGGAATCCCCGGTGGCGCCAACGGCGACCGGAGATCCGGGGAGCGGGCTCAACGCTCCGGTTTGCTTGTCAATGCTAAAACCGAACACCTTCGTCCCAGCTGTTGCGTACAGATAAGCGCCTGCCTGGTCGGCGACGATGTAGCTGCATGAGGGCAAGTCATAGGGAAAACCGGGCAGAGCGGTCAACGCGCCATCGTTCGCATCGCCCATGGGAGGGTGAATGCTGAAGCCCATGATGCTCGCGGTACCGCCACTCGCATTCGCAGCGTATAGGAGGCCCTTGTAACCCGGGGTACCGTTACTCTCACCCGGAGGGTATTGGAAGGCATCGCCGGCGCCGAACGCCAAAGAGCTCACGTTGCCGTTTGAGGGAAAAGGTGATCCCGCAACTGGGATCAGACCGCCTGACGAGATGTCTGTCCGAAACGCGGAGATATCATTGGAGCCACCAGTGTTTGCGATGTAGAGGAAAGGGGTGGAGGGAGTGCCAACAGCCATCGCAGACGGGCCGCTACCGGTAGCATGAGAGGCAATTGGTGTAAGGAAACCGGTGCTTTGATCGATCTGGTAGGCAGAGACGGTGTCGGATCCGGAGTTTGCGACGTACAGGTTTTCGAGTGTCTGGCAATGCCCTCCCCGAAAACTACACTCCGTCACTGCATAGACCGCGAGGGCACTGGGGCTCGCGCCCGCGGCAAACGGCGAGCCGGGAACTGTGGTCAGTGCGCCGCTACCGGCATCGACGGCAAATGCCGATACGTCACTGCTGCGACTATTGCTGACGTACAAGTATCTGTTATCGAAGTACGCGTCAGCGATCGTGCTGGCCATCGCGGTGGGTCCCCGATCAGCGGCCACTGGTGGGCCAACCGAGAGCAATACTCCGCTGGCTGCGTCAATTGAAAATGCCGAAATGCTATCGGCACCTGAATTCGACACAAAGAGGAATTCTCCGACAAAGACCGTACCGGCGACCGAGAGAGAAGCATTGCTGACACAAGCTACAGCCACATTGGTTACGGTGGCGGAGACTGTGCCCGAGCCACCCGTGACCGTACAAGTCTTGCCCGCCGGGGCAGTTACCGTTACGGCGTAGGCGCCGCCGCTCGCAATCCTGGTGACAAAGGCGAACGCCCCGTTCGCGCTCACCGTCAAATCGTCGCCGCCATTGTCACTAAGGATGGCCGACTGCCCGGCGTCAATGCCAGAGACCGTACCGCCGATGCTGTAGGTCGGCGGCGTGCCGCCGCCGCCACAGGCGCCAAGCGGTAGCGCGGCGAACAATGCCCAACATGTCCGGAAGCGTACGCGATGCACCCGATAGAGGTAATGCAGGCAATGAAGTCCCAAAGTATTAGGCATGAGCCCCCTACCCTTGTTCGTAACTACCGACCGGCCTTGCCCGTCTCGCCGCCGGCTCCGATAAAGCGCCAGCTCATAGGTTAAGAGTCCGCGGCGGGCAATTCGGCAACCAGTAATTTTGCGAGCCGCGTGAACGGCCGCTTCCGGGCAGGCACTTCGACCGGCTGGATGACCGAAGTTGGCCGACTGCCGCCCTCTGTGGGCAGGGTGCACGGCCGGTCGCTTTCGTCCGTTCGCGTCCCCTTCTTGGACTTCGTCCTGCCGCAGGATCAGGCTGCGCTCTCTGTCTCTCGAGGGTGACCCTCAAGGATCTCTGCAAGTGCTCGGCACGCGTCGGTGACGGTGAAGATGCCAACCAGCATGTGCCGCCGTGGGAGGCGACTCCTATTCCGTGCCCGCAGCGCCCCTCGAGCTGGTCGCGGCCAGCCGCGAACTCGACGAAGATCAGTGCCACCCCACGAATGGCTTTCCGAGTGTTCCTTGATTCAAGTGAATTTGCCCGTCTCGGCCAGTTGCGAAAACAAAGACATAGTCTCCGACGAGCGCCGCCGCGGGCGTGACGTCAGTCAGCATGCCATCGCCCAAAGATGTCCAGCCCTTCCCTCCTTCCCCAAGGTTCCACCAGTTATAGAAGACTCGCCCCCGGCTATCCCTGGCAACCGCCACAGACGTAGTCCCTGCTGAGGTGGCGCCTACCGCCACGCTGCTTTGAAAGTTCATGGGTTGCCATCCAGTAAACTTCCCTTTGAGCCCGCCCTGGTTGAGGTAGATATTTCCGTCAGTGCCTTTCGCCAGTACAAAGAGATAGCTTCCAACCAGTGTGGTCGCCAGGCTGGCAGTCGTCGGCACATTGCTCGCGATCTCAGTCCAGCCTGACCCGCCTTGGCCAAGTTCCCAATAGTTATAAAAGACGCGGCCCTGCTTGTCTCTCGCGACAATTACAGTGGTTCTTCCGGAAGAACCTGCGGCGGGTGCATCAACGGTCTGAAAGCCAAGTCCCTGCCAGCCAGCAAAGGACCCGTTAACGGGTCCTTGGTTTAGGTAAAGCTGCCCATCTACCCCTTTGATCGCCACGAACAGATAGGTGCCAACTAACGCAGCTGCTGGAGCAACATCGGTGCGTACTTTCCCATCGAGCTGTTGCCAACCACGCTGCCCCTGACCAAGAAGCCACCAGTTGTATGACACTGTGCCATCCGCAGCCTTCGCTACGGTGGTCGTGACCATGCCGGCTGCAGATGCTCCAGGAGCGACATTGGTCGTCATGCTGGTTGGGCCAACCGTTAGCCCCTGTGACTGCGACGACGGTGGGACTCCCATGGAGATGAGGCACTGATCCGTTGGGCACCCGCCCGCGCAGGGGTTATTTCGACATACATCTCCATTGTCTCCACTGTTGGATTTCTTGTAGCAGCAACCGTAGAACACGCCGCACGACACAGGATCCAGGTCAAGCGTTGAATAGCAGACGTTCTGGACCGTATTGCAGGTGGAGTCCGTGATACCGCTGCACTGGTCACCAGCCGAGGCTGTTGGGATCCACAACGATGTGACCAAGATGAGAAGGGCAGAAAGTGCAGATCGCATATCTTGCCTCGTAGGGTGTTATCGCCAGACGACCAGACGAACCAGGCGTCCGCAGCGCCGCCTAGGATCAGAAGGCCGCATTTGGTTTGTATCCTGCAAGTAACTGTCGCGACCGCAGTCACGCTCTCAGGGCGGGTGACATTCCACGTCGCAAGCGGCTCGAAGAGGCTCTCGGCATGCTCGCGGGTACCATGAGACGGCCGCTCCAGGCATCTGGCGCGGATGCCAGGCGCGGCGGCCCCGACGCACAGCGTCCTCGCATCCGCCCGCACAAGTGAAAGGCCGCTATGGAGACACCTGGACCCTCGCGTTCAAGGTCGGCTCTTGGCCGTTGAGCACCGCTCGCCAGGTCAGTCATGACGGGCGCCCATCAGCCCTTCCGTCATGGCGTCGGCGGCCGGTACCTTGATATCGGGCTCGACCCCAGCGCCTTCCCAATCCGTAGGCGTGATCGGGCTGATGGAGGCGGTCTTGCGAACATTTGAGGGTTTGCGGTGGCGGCGGGGCGAAACTCAGTTTTGCAGCAAGCGCTCTACCAACTACCCGCCGAAGCAAGCCTGAAGGTCATGGCGTCCCGCAGGCACGTGCCTGCCGGCTGCCCATCCACGAGGCCCGGCGGAAACAACCCAGAGGCACCCTTGGCCAGCTTGATCGCCGCTTCATCGATCTTCGGCTTGCCAGAGGAGATCGAGATGACTGGATCTTCCGTCAGAGCACCCATCTGATCGACGCATACACACACGACCACCCGAGGGCTGCCGTCGAGCCGCCGCTGGACCGTCTCGCCGCGGCTCATCGTCACAACCTCTGACCGACAAGCCGGCGTCGGTCCCAAGAGCTTTTCGTCCTTCAGTGTCAGGCCCTGCCGCTGAACGGCCAGGTACGTCATACCGGATCGCAGGCTCGCGTTGGCTCTCTGCCGTGTGAGCAGGAATTGGCCCTTGGGATTTATCCCCGGGACAAAGCCCTGCGCGGCATCCGTGTGAGCCTTCAGGCTGGCAATCAGGTGATAGCAGTGAGTAAGCGAGGCTGCGTGTGGGCAGCCCAGCAGGTGATAGAACTCGTGAACTGTCGCGGCCGAGGGCGGCTCAAACATCTGATTCAATGAGCCCAGCGTTGCGACGATGTACCCCCGCGTGTGGCTCGCCTCGTCGACCTCGCCCAGAATCTCCGGCATCACGAGACCCCAGAGGAAATCCCCAGCATTGCGATCGACGAGAGCGATCAGGCGATCGCAGGGTGGCTCGAGATCGCGCCCGGCCACATCATCGAACAGCGATGTACTCGTGAATCCTGCACGTTGCCAGGGTTGCTGCCAGGGAACGACAACCTGAATGTTGTATACGGCGAACTCCTTGTTCACGGCTGCCACGAGCTCATCGACCCTCTCCGCCGTTACTCCGGGCGCCCGCAGCACGCAGACCTTCAAGGTCATCGGAGGCCCATAGTCGATCGTCGTGCGCTCGCGAGTATTCACTCCGACGGTCGTACACCCGGCCGCGCAGACGGCGATCAGAAGCGCCGCGAGGGACTCGGCGGTGCGTTTATTGTTCATCTGATGTACTTCAGAAGGTAAGCCGCGCGGACCAGGCTACCAGTTGCGTGAGCGTCCGCTATCGGGGAGATCGGGCTGCCCTATCCACGGACCGCTCCTGGCCGCAGGTCGCCTCCCGGAGCCCGAGCCGCCTTCGGTGCTTCCCGCGAGCAGCTATCGGCCGCAGGCCAGTCGAGGTCCGCAGCGGGTCATTGAAAGAGTTTGAAACGGTTGACGACCGCGATGTACGCGAGCGCAAGGATGAAGAAGATAGCCAGACCCGCAAGAATGGCTTTATGGGCGCCAACCTTTGGTGCCAGGTACACAATCGCAAGCATGTAAGGCACCCAACTCACCAGGGTGCCAGTCAGCACCCATTTCGCGTGCTCACTGACTGCATGGGCTCCCGCGGTCTGGCCGATGAAGAGATACGCGACGAGGGTAAAAACCGGGACCAGGGTCGCTAGCCCGGACAAGGTCCGCTGACCATTCTCCTCCAGCGCCACGATGATCGCGGTGAACAAGCCGCCGGTCACGAAATAGAGGACGAGGCTGGACAGCTTCATGGAGGCCCCGTGGTGCCAGTACACACTGTACCGCTTTCGAAAGTCGGTCAGCTGCACCAGCTGATGGGGCGGCGGCACCGGATGCGGAAAGTGGCCCCACCGGGGGCCCATACCTCCGGTGGGGCCGAGTGAGCCGTCGTGTCAACGTTCGGGGAAAGGCACGGCGGCGGGTCTAATCAGCACAGCGGGTCCACACCCCCGCTGCATCGAACCACCAGGTCCCGGAGTCCGTCACTTCGGCGTCCTCGTTGTACTGACGCACAAGCAGTACGGGCGCCCCGCGCTCGCGTGATAGCGCAAGGGACATCTCGCATACGAAGAGCCACACGCGAGAGCCCTGCACCCAGCATGACCAGGACTCTCCCTGGGCATTCGCGCGGGCGATGGCGCTTCGCAGACCCTCGGGTAGCTCGCGAGGTTGGCGAACCTGGTATGAGCCATTCGGCAGGATCGCGGTGCGCGAGATATAGGCATCCAAGAGCCGCTCCACCCGAGAGGGCTCCTGCATCCGCCGCAGCCTGAGCGTTTCCATGGAGGCGTCCTGCACCCGTAGCTCAGCGGCGATTAAAACTCTTCGCGGGCAGCGCCCTCTGCGAGACGGGTCACATTCCTCGACCACCCCACGGTTCGTTGCTCCTGAGAGCGCGCTTATGACCGATGGGATGCGCTGCTGGGCTTACGGTAAAGCCTGCAACGGTTGCTGACGACACCGATCCGCTAAAACGTGATCGACCCTCGCCCGAGCTCGACGACATCCCCGCTCACCAGGACGTTGCGCTCCTCGTCCACCCGCAGCCGCAGCGCCGCTGGCCGCCCGGTGTACTCCCCCTGCGCGATGTCGAACTCGCACGGGAGCGTGCGCCCGGTGGCCAGGCACCAGCCGCCGAGGTTGGCGGTCGCCGAACCGGTCGCCGGGTCCTCGAGCACCGCCCGGCCCTGCGGAAAGAAGAACCGCGCCAGCAGCCCCGAGCCGGCCGGCGCGAACACGTAGACCTGACTATGACCGTCGGCGCTGCGCAGCTGCTCCAGCAGATCCGCGCGCACGTTCACCCGCCGCACCGCCGCCTCGCTCGCGAGCGGCACGATGAGCTGCTCGACGCCGGCATTGACCCACAGCGGCCGCTCGCCGAGATCGCGCTCCTCGAGGCCCAGCATGGCTGCAAGCGTCAGCCGGGGCTCCGTCACCTCGCGCCACTCGGGCGCCCTGGCCTGCAGCGTCCACCGCTCCCCCGTGGCACGCACCGGGATCACCCCGGCGGGCAGCTCGAGCGTCATGCGGTCGCCCCCGAGACCGAGCGCCCGGCACACGTGCGCCGTGCCGAGCGTCGGGTGTCCGGCGAAGCGCATCTCATAGCGCGGCGTGAAGATACGCACCGCCGCGTTGGCCCGCTCCGACGGCAGGATGAAGCTGGTCTCGGACAGGTTGAACTGCAGCGCGAGCGCCTGCATTCTGGCGGCATCGAGCGCCTGCGCCCTCTCGAAGACGCACAACGGATTGCCGCTCAGGGTTGCGCGCCCCTGAGTGAAGACGTTGACGATCCGGTAGGAGAACGCAGCCATGCGTTGAGGTCGATTGTAGCCCGGAGCCGCTGCCGTGAGCACCGAATTGCTGTTCCGCGACGATGCCTATCTCAAGACGGCGAACGCCCGCGTACTCGCCGCCGGCCCGCGCGGCATCGAGCTCGACCGCACCGTGTTCTACCCTCTGGGCGGCGGCCAGGCCGGCGACCGCGGGGTCCTGGTGCGCGCGAGCGGCGCGCGCATCCCGATCGACGATACCCGCAAGGGCGAGGGCCCCGATCGCGTACTGCACGTGCCCGCAGCCGGCGCCGCGCTGCCCGAACCGGGCGAGGCCGTGGGACTCGAGATCGACTGGGAGCGCCGCCATCGCCTCATGCGCCTGCACACGGCACTGCACCTGATGTCGTGCGTGATCACCGCACCCGTCACCGGCGGCAATATCGTGCCCGAGAAGGCACGGCTCGACTTCGACATCGAGCTCGCGGCTCTCGATGCCGCGCACATCGAGAGCGAGACCAATCGATTGATCGCCACGGGCGCCGACACCGCGACCGTGTGGATCACGGATGCGGAGCTCGATGCGCAGCCCGACCTCGTCAAGACCATGAGCGTACAGCCGCCGCGCGGCTTGGGAAGAATCCGGCTGCTGCGCATTCCGGGAATCGATCTGCAGCCGTGCGGCGGTACCCACGTGGCCAACATCGCCGAGATCGGCGCGATCCGCGTGCTCAGGATCCGCAGCGAAGGCAAGCACAACAAGCGCGTGGAGATCGCGCTCGGCTAGTTGCCAGAGATCCGCCCCTCACTGGTAGCGGCTGAGCTCGATGCCGTTGCCGACCGGCAGCAGTACGGAGCTCATGTCGCGCGCACTATGGACCGCGTGGCGATAGGCCTGGGCGTGCGGACGGGCGCTCGCAGGCTCGATCATGTTGTCGGCGATGACCAGCGCGCCGGGCGCGAGCTTCGGGTGCAGCAGCTCCCACACCGGCACGTACAGGTTCTTCCACAGGTCGATCAGCACGAAGTCGAACGGCCCGCGCAGTGCCGCGAGGCTCTCGAGCGCGTCCCCGACGCGGAACTCCACCTGGTCTGCAAGTCCCGCGCGCCGCAGCCGCTCGGTCGCATACTCCGTCTTGACCGCCCGCAGCTCGAGCGAGACCACCTTGCCGCCGACCGCGCGCGCCGCCTCGGCCAGCCACACCGTCGAATAGCCGAAGGAGCTGCCGACCTCGAGAATACGGCGCGCACCGGCCTCCTTCGCCAGCAGGTTGAGGAGCGCCCCGGTCGCGCGCCCGACCGGCAGCAGCATCTCATCGATGCGCCGCTCCGCCTCCTCCGGCCCGAGCGTGTCCCAGAGAGCCTCTTCGCGCCGCGCGCGCGCCTCGTACTCCTCGAGCACCGCTTCGACGGCCGCATCCACCGACACCGTATTCATTCGCTGTCCCCCTCAGGCCGCACCGGAGAAATATTCCTGCAGCGAGGCCACACCGAGCCGCTTGGCCTCGAAAAGGCTCTCGAGATGCTCGCGCGAGTTGACGAGCCCGCGGGCGCGCAGCACGCCGCGCTCATCGAGAAGCGCCGCGAACGGCAGCCGGCTCACCTGATAAGCGAGCCCGAGGGCGGCCGATACCACATAGGGAACCCCATCGAGGCCCTGGGCGCGCACGAACTCGCGCTGTTCGGCCGCATCCCCGTCGCTCGCCAGGATCACGTCCATCCAGGAGCGCTCGTCGCGGGCACTCGAGCGGATCGCGGGCAGGAGCGTCTTGCACACCGGACAGGTCGGTGAGACAAAGAGGAGCAGCGTGCTGCGTCCGTCCTCGCGCGCCACTCCGACCTTGAGCGGCCGGCCGTCGAGCGCGGCGACCTCGAGGACCGGGGCAGGCTCACCGACCGTGAGGCCCCGGTTCAGCATCAGGGCGCCGGCCGGGGTGATCCGCTCGTGCAGGACGCCGAGCTGACGCGTCAACGCCAGCACGACCGCACCGAGTACCAGGACCAGCACCCAGAGCACCACGTTCGAGATCGCGAGCGCCGTCATCGGGATCCCCCGAATGCCGCCGTCCGCGGCAGCACCCGTCCCAGCAGGCGGTCGAGGGATGCATATAAGAGTGTCGCCACGCTCACCCCGCCGGCGACTGTGAGGAGGTCCGTGGCCAGCAAGGTCCGCACCCGCCACGACAGGAGCGTCGCGACGAGCAGCGATGCCAGCAGAAGATTGCGCACCACCATCCACGGGGCGATCGGACGCGCCTCATCGGACCCGCCGCAGCCGCAGGCGAGGTCGCGCCGCCCGCGAACCAGGTTGAGCGCGATGGCCCCGGCGTACAGGGCAAGGAGCGCCGCACCCGCGCCGGCGGCTGCCCTGCGCGTGACTGGCACGAGGAGCGCGAGAGCGAGTGTCAGCTCGAGGAGCGGTACCAGCACTGCGAGCTCCACCGCCGCCGCCGGCAGCACGCGGTAGGCCTGCAGCACCTCGGCGAAGCGCGGCAGCGCGCGCAGCTTCTGCAGCGCTGCGCTCACGAACAGCAGCGCGAAGCAGCCGAGGAGCAGAAAGCCGATGGCGGGATCGAGCATGGACTCATCATAAACCGCACCCGGGGCCGCGGTCTTCAGCTCGCCGGGTCCGCCTTCGGCTTGAGGTCCTCCTCCCAGAATTCCTGTGGCCGCCGTCCGCCGCCGGCGCCGCGCGCCTCCTCGAGCTTGCGCAGGTCGACGCGGCGGATTTTCCCGGAGATGGTCTTGGGGAGCGCCGCGAACTCCAGACGCCGGATGCGCTTGTAGGGCGAGACGCGCGAGCGCACGTGCTCGAGAATCGAGTGCGCGGTAGCGGCATCGGGCTGCGCGCCGCCGGCGAGCACCAGAAAAGCCTTCGGCACCGCGAGGCGCAGCGCGTCCGGGCTCGGCACGACCGCCGCCTCGGCGACGGCCGGATGCTCGACCAGGACGCTCTCGAGCTCGAAGGGACTGATGCGGTAGCCGGAGCACTTGAACACATCGTCCATGCGGCCGACGTAAGTGAGATAGCCCTCGGCGTCGCATGCGGCCACATCTCCCGTGTGGTAGTAACCGTCGCCCATCGCGTTCGCGTTGCGCTCGGGATCGTCGAGATAGGCCTGCATGAGCCCGAGCGGCCGCCGTGCGAGCTCGATGCAGATCTCCCCCTCCTGCGCCCTCTGCCCCTCGGGGTCGACGAGTACCACCGGATAGCCGGGGAGCGGTCGTCCCATCGAGCCCGCCTTCACGGGCTGCCCGGGCGAGTTGCCCGCCACCGCGGTGGTCTCGGTCTGGCCGAAGCCGTCACGGATCGTCAGTCCCCAGGCCTCGCGCACCCGTTCGATCACCTCCGGGTTCAACGGCTCGCCGGCGCTCGTCACCTCGCGCAGTGCGACCTTGAAAGCACTCAGGTCCTGCTGGATCAGCATGCGCCACACCGTCGGTGGCGCGCAGAAGGTCGTCACCCGGCAGCGCACCAGCTGCGCGAGGAGCGAGCGCGGATCGAAGCGTTCGAAGTGATAGGCGAGCACGGTGGCCTGCGCGTTCCAGGGCGCGAACACGCTCGACCACGCGTGCTTCGCCCAGCCGGGCGAGCTCAGGTTCAGATGCACGTCCCCGGGGCGCAGTCCCAGCCAGTACATGGTCGACAGATGCCCCACGGGATAGCTCGCCTGGGTGTGGGCGACGAGCTTCGGTTTCGCGGTCGTGCCGGACGTGAAATAGAGAAGCAGCAGGTCATCGGCACGGGTCGCCGCGGCGGTGAAGCGCGGCTCGGCCCGGTACGAGTCCTCGTAGGAAATCCAGCCCACCGCTCCCGCCCCCACCGCGACCCGCAGCGGCGCGCCCCCGAGGCGCGCGAACCGCCCGGCGAGCGCCGCCAGCGTCACGATCGCCTTCACCTGGCCGCGCTCGAGGCGGTCGCGCAGATCCTCGTGCTCGAGGAGCGTGGTCGCCGGGATCATGACGGCGCCCAAGCGGATGGTGGCGAGCATGGTCTCCCAGAGCGCCACGCAGTTCGGCAGCATGATGAGGATGCGATCCCCGGGCCCCACGCCCTGTGTGGCGAGGAATCCCGCGAGCTGCGCCGCGCGGCGCGCGAGCCCGGCGAAGCTCAGCACCTCGTCCCCGCCGGCATCGTCGATGACGCGCAGCGCCGCCGTCTCGTTGCCGGCGGCGATCACGTCGAAGTAGTCGCGCACCCAGTTGAATTCACCGAGCGCCGGCCAGCGGAACTCGCGCTGCGCCCGCGCCAGATCCTCCCGGCTGTGCAACAACAGGTCTCGCGCCTCGATGAACAGACGGCTGCCGCTCATGGTCGGCGGCAGCTTAGCATCGCCTCGGGTTAACATGGCGCCATGAACACCGCCCGCCTGGAAGCCTTCACCGACGGCGTGGTCGCCATCATCATCACCATCATGGTGCTGGAAATCCGCGTGCCGAAAGGCGGCGATCTCGCCTCGCTGCAGGCCGACGTGCCGGTGCTGCTCGCCTACGTCCTGAGCTACGTGAACGTCGGCATCTTCTGGAACAACCACCACCACATGCTGCACGTCACCGAGAAGGTGAACGGCCGGGTGCTGTGGGCGAACCTGGCGCTGCTCTTCTGGTTGTCGCTGGTGCCATTCGTCATCCGCTGGATCGACGAGGCGGGCTTCGTGCCAGCCCCGGTCGCCGCCTACGGCGTGGTGCTGGCGCTCGCCGCCGTGAGCTACACCGCGCTGCAGGCGCAGATCATCGCCGCCAACGGTCGCGACTCGCGCCTCGCCGTCGCCACCGGCAAGGATCTCAAAGGCAAGCTGTCGGTGATGCTGTACGTCGCCGCCGTGGTACTCGCGTTTGTGCGGCCGTGGCTCGCGATCGTGCTGTACGTGACGGTGGCACTGATCTGGCTCGTGCCCGATACGCGCATCGAATCCCTGGCGAAGGCAAGGAGCGCGCCCGAATGAGCAACAGTCCCCATGTCACCGCGGTGAGCGCCGCCGCCCCCTACACGGTCACGCTCGAGGACACCTTCGGGCATCGCTGGCTGGCCGACGAGCCGCTCGCGGCCGGGGGCGCCGACCAGGGTCCCGGGCCCCACGCGCTGCTGCTCTCGAGCCTCGGAGCCTGCACCGCCATCACGCTGCGGATGTATGCCGCGCGCAAGAGCTGGCCGCTCACGGGCGTGAAGGTGGATCTCACGCTCAACCGCGACGGCGCACCGGCCGGCGGCGGGAGCGACATCCACCGGCACATCACGTTGCACGGCGAGCTGAGCGAGGAGCAGCGCGAGAAGCTGCTCGAGATCGCGAACAAATGTCCGATCCACCGCGAGCTCACCGGCGCGATCCGTATCTTCACGGTCGTGGTCCGCCCATGAGCGCGCCGCGGCCGGTGATCGAGCGCCTCGAGGCACGCTCCACCGAAATCGGCGGCGGCATCCTGATCCGCCGCGCCCTGCCCAACCGCCACCGCCGTACCGTGGGCGCCTGGTGCTTCCTCGACCACGCCGGACCCATCGAATTCGATGCGGGTGGCGGGATGCACGTGGGCCCCCATCCGCACATCGGGCTGCAGACCTTCACCTGGTTGATCGAAGGCGAGGTCGTGCACCGCGACAGCCTCGGCAACGAGCAGCTGATCACACCGGGCCAGGTGAACCTCATGACCGCCGGATCCGGCATCGCGCATGCCGAGGACTCGGCCCCCGGCAGCGGCGGCCGGCTGCACGCGGCGCAGTTGTGGATTGCACTGCCCGAGCGCGAGCGGCGCCGCGCGCCGGCGTTTCGCAACTACCCGCACCTGCCGCTCATCGAGCGCGGCGGGTTCAGTGTGCGCGTACTCGCCGGGAGCGCCTTCGGCCAGACCTCGCCCGCGGAAATCTACTCCCCGCTCATCGGCCTCGATCTCGCGAGCACCGCACGCGCGGCCCTCGAGCTGCCCCTCGAGCCGACCTTCGAGCACGCGGCGCTGGTGCTCGCCGGCACGGCGAGCGTGGCCGGCGAGGCGCTCGCCCCCGGCACCCTCCTCTACCTCGGCACCGGCCACCAGGCCGTGGCGCTGCGTGCCGATGGCGCGGCGCGCGTGCTGCTGGTCGGCGGCACGCCGTTCGGTGAGGAGATCCTCGTGTGGTGGAACTTCGTCGCACGCACGCGCGCGGAGATCGCCGCGGCGACGCGTGACTGGAACGCCGGCCGGCACTTCGGCCCCGTGCACGGCAGTCCCGCGCCGCGCCTGGTCGCCCCGGACGTCGCGGGGCTGAATCTGCGGCCCGCCGGCCCCGCGGCTACTTGAACACCACGGTACGCCCGCCGTTCAGAAACACGCGCTGCTCGATGGCGTAGCGCACCGCGGCCGATAGCGCGCGCCGCTCGGAGTCACGCCCCGCCGCCACCAGCATGTCGGGCGTGGAGCCGTGATCCACGCGCTCGACGATCTGCTCGATGATCGGCCCCTCGTCGAGATCGTGCGTCACGTAGTGCGCGGTGGCGCCGATCACCTTGACGCCGCGGTCATAGGCTTGGGTGTAGGGCTTGGCGCCTTTGAAGCCCGGGAGGAACGAGTGATGGATGTTGATGGCGCGGCCGCGCAGCTTGCCGCACAGGTCATCGGACAGGATCTGCATGTAGCGCGCCAGCACCACGAGCTCGGTGCGCGTCGACTCGACGAGCTCGAGCAGCCGTCGCTCCTGCACGGCCTTGGTAGCGGGCGCCACCGGCAGGTGAAAGAACGGCAGGTTGTGGCGGGCGGCGGTCGGCTGCAGCGTCACGTGATTCGACACCACCGCGGTAATGTCCATGCGCAGCTCGCCGGTGCGGTGCCGGTACAGCAGATCCTCGAGGCAATGGTCGAAGTTCGACACCATGATGAGCACGCGGGTGCGCTCGGCGCTGTCGTGGATGCGCCATTCCATCTCCTCGGCGGCCGCGATCGCGGCGAAGTCGCCGCGCAGCTTCGCGAGATCGACCCGCTCGCCCTGCACGCCGCAGAAGGTGATACGCACGAAGAATCGCTGCGAGAGGGTGTCGTCGAACTGGTGCATCTCGATGAGGTAGAAGCGCCGCGCCGCGAGGAAGCCGGTGATGGCGGCGGTCGTGCCCATGCGGCTCGGGCAGCTGGCGGTGAGTACCAGGGGATGATCGGTCGCGAACAGCACGTCGGGCTCCGGCGGTCGGTGAATCGTCCGGCAGGGTGACAGCGCCGCGCGCGGCGCTCTGATCCAAATGGGACGGCGGCTGGCGCGTACGCGTCATCGGGACGCGGCGGTACGCGGGCGCCCGCGTCATGCCGGCCGCATTTCCGCGAGCAGCAGCGCCGCCGGTCCCTGCGCCGCCAGCGTGACGGCCGGCGATCCGGACGGAATCAGCAGCGCATCGAGCCGCTCGAGCGACTGTGGTCCGCCGGCGCACAGGACGCGTTGGCTCGTGAGCGCCACCAGCAGCCGCGTCACGCCCGGCCCGGTCTCCAGTCGCGTGGGCGAGCGGATCTCGAGGCGCCGCAACTCCGCCGTGCAGCGACCGCGCCGTGTCATGACATTCAGATCGAGGACCGGGCCACCATGGGGCTCGGCGAACGCTGCCACATCGCCCGCAAAGGCCACCGCCGGGCTCTCCGGCGTCAGGGTGAGCGGCGCCGAGCCGTCAATGGCGAGTGTGAGGCGGCCGGAGAGCACCACCATGCGCCGATCGATGTCGGGAAACACCGAGAAGGGACCGGGCGCGGCGATCTCGGCGATGCTGACGCGCCAGTCGAAACTCGCGAAGTCGCTCGCAGCCGGGTGCACGGCGACTTCGTGGGTGAGCCCGCCGCCGTTCTTCCAGGGAACGGGGGTGCGCTGCGCCGCGCGCAGCACCGCGAAGGACGCCGCCGCTGCGTCCACGTGGACTTCAGCCCGCGCCGAGCATCTGCTTCAGATAGACGAAGCTCAGTGCCCACATCTCGGCCGCCTGACGGTGATTGGCCGCGGCGGCGTGGCCACCGTCGGTGTTCTCGTAGAAGAGCACCGTGTGCCCCTGCTCCTCCATGCGGGCCGCCATCTTGCGGGCGTGCACCGGCGTCACGCGGTCATCGCTCGTGGCGGTGACAAAGAACACCGGCGGATAGCGCTTGTCCTTGTGGACGTTCTGGTAGGGCGAATATTTCATGATCCAGGCGCGGTCGGCGGGCTTGGCCGGATCGCCGTATTCGGCTTCCCAGGAGGCGCCGGCGCCGATCTGTGTATAGCGGATCATGTCGATGAGCGGCACCTGGCAAACCACGGCTCCGAAGAGCTCCGGGCGCTCCACCATGTTGGCGCTCACCAGGAGTCCACCGTTCGAGCCGCCCATGATGCCGAGCTGTTTCGACGTCGTGATGCCGCGCTTGACGAGATCGGCGGCCACCGCCTGGAAATCGTCGTAGGCCTTCTGGCGGTTCTCAAGCAGTGCCGCCTGGTGCCACGCGGGGCCGTACTCGCCGCCGCCACGGATGTTGGCCACCACATAAACGCCGCCGCGCGTCAGCCAGAGCATGCCGAAGTTGGCCGAGTAGCCCGGCGTGAGGGAGATCTCGAATCCGCCGTAGCCGTAAAGCACCGTCGGCGCCGGGCCCCTGAGGCTGCGCGCGCGCGTCACAAAGTACGGGACCTGCGTGCCGTCCTTCGAGGTCGCGAAGAACTGCTCGGTGGCGAGATGGGTGGCATCGAAGCGCGCCGGCAACGACTTGATCGCGACGGGTTTGCCCTCCCCCGCCGTCGCGTAGAGCGTCGTCGGCGTCGTGTAGCTCTCGAAGCGGAACTGCGCCTCGGGACCCCAGGTGTTGCTGGTTACGATGTGGGTCGAGCCGTTCGCGGGCAGGTCCAGCTGTGACTCGCTCCAGACTCCATGCGCGCCGGCGCGGAAGACGTGGATCGTCCCGGTCACGTCGTGATTGATGGAGACGTAGACGGCGTCGCGCCCCGCGGACACCTCGTCAATCGCGCTATGCGCATCGGGCACGTACAGGACGGCGATGTCACCGTCCGCCGAGGCGCCGGGCGCGGGCAACGTATAGGCGATGAGGGAGCCTTTGGCGATCGACGCGCGGCCCGGCGGCGTCCAGTCATCGCGCAGCGTGAACAGCAGAGCCCGTCCCTGCGCGCCCTTCAAATCCGCTCCGAGGGGCACAGCGAGCTGGCGCGTGGTCCCATCGGCGGCCAGCGTGTAGTACTCGGCCGTGAAAAAGCTCGGACTGCGCTGCACCAGGGCGATCGTGCCGGCGGGGTCGTGGAACACCACGCCGCCGGAGGCGACGTCGCTCTCTTTCCCCTCGTATACCGTGCGCGCGCTCGCCATGGGATCGCCGCGCTTCCACAGCTTGACGATGCGCGGATAGCCGGAGGTCGTCATCGAGCCCGCACCGAAGTCGGTGCCGAACACCACCGTATCCTCGTCGAGCCAGGTGATCTGCGACTTCGCCTCCGCGAGCTCGAAGCCGCCCTTTACGAACGCCCTCAAGTCGGGGTTGAACTCACGCACCACGACGGCATCGCCGCCGCCCCGCGAGAGCGAGAGCAGGCAGCGCGTGAGCGAGGGCGCGCAGTCCGCGCCCTTCCATACCCAGTTCTCGTGCTCTTCGGCGGCCAGCCGGTCGACATCGAGGAGGACGTCCCACGTGGGTGAGGCGTTGGCGTAGTCGGCGACGGTGGTACGGCGCCAGATCCCCTTGGGATGTGCGGCGTCCTGCCAGAAGTTGAATACGTACTGGTGATCGAGCTCGCCGTACGGGATGCGGTCGGTCGCGTCCAGCACCTTGAGGATCGCGTCGTAGTCCTTCTGGTAGTCGGGATCGGCCTGCAGCACCGCGGTGGACTTGACGTTTTGCGCCTTGACCCACTCGAGCGCCTTCGCGCCGTGCACATCCTCGAGCCACAGGTAGGGATCAGCGGCGGCCGCGGCCGTCTGGGGGTTCTTGTCCACCTTCGCTCCCGCGAGTACCCCGGCGCCGATCAACGCCGCCAGGGCTGTCAAAACCAACCGTACCCGACCCGTCATGTCTGGATCCCCAGGACGCGTGTGCCGCGTCAATGTTCTGCGTACGGCGCGGGACGCCGCGCATAGATGCCAAATCCCAGAATGACCGCGTAGCAGATCGCCGGCACGATGAGGGCAGCCTTGAGGCCCACGGCATCCGCCGCGCGGCCGGTGATCCACGGAACCACGGCACCGCCGACGATCGCCACGCAGATGATGCCCGACGCCTCGGCCGCCCGCGGCCCGAGCCCCTCGCAGGCGAGCGTAAAGATGGTCGGGAACATGATGGAATTAAAGAGCCCGATGGCGAGGTACGCCCAGCCCGAGACGGGTCCGACCGTATTGGCGGATACGACGATCAACGTGATCACCGCGGCCGCGACGAATGCGAGCACCTTGCCCGGAGAGATGATGCGCAGCACGTAGGCGCCGATGAAGCGCCCCACCATCGCACCGCCCCAGTAGAAAATGATGTGCTTGCCGGCGTCCTCGGATCCGACCCCCCACACGCTCGACTGCATCAGGTAGTTGACGATCAGGGAGCCGATCGCGACCTCACCTCCCACATAAACAAAGATGCATAAGGTCCCGTAACTGAAGCGGGGGAGCTTCAGGAGGTTCATGTAATGACGCAGCGTCGGCATCTCGCTCGGAGGCTCGACGAGCTTCTTTCTCGCGAGCCAGACGAGACCGGCGATGACGGTCAGCGCCGTCGCCAGGCCCAGGTAGGTGCGCGCGATCACCTGCGTCTCCTGCCTGCGGAACAGCGACAGCGCCGCCCCTGAGAGGGTCGAAGGATCGACCTGGCTCAGCGAACCCAGGATCAGGATCGAGCCGACGTACGGAAAGATCGTGGTGCCGAGGGAGTTGAAGGCTTGCGCAAAGGTGAGGCGGCTGTGCGCGGTCTGCGGGCGACCGAGCATCGAGATCAGGGGATTGGCAACCACCTGCACGATGGTGATGCCGGCGCCGAGGACGAAGACGGCGATGAGAAAGGCACCGAACATGCTCGACGACGAGGCCGGTATGAACAGCAGGCACCCCGCGGTCATCGTCATGAGACCGAGGGCCGCGGTGCGCATGTAGCCGACCCGCGCCACCACCGCGGCGGCCGGAATCGAGATCAGGAAATAGGCGATGAAGAACGCAAACTGCACCAGCATGGCCTGGGCGTAGTTGAGCGTGAACAGCGCCTTGAGCTTCGGAATGATCACGTCGTTCAGGCTCGTGATGCCGCCGAACATGAAGAACAGCGCGAACACGAAGAGGCGCAGCGTGCGCACCTCGGAGTCGCCCGTGCCGCTGCCCGCGGTCGCCGGTTGCATTGCTGAATTGACCAAAACTTCTCCCCTTAGCCCTGCCCGGCGGCAACTGCCCCCGGATACAGCGCCATGAGCTTCAACGCCACCCCATTCGTCCAGCCAAATCCGTCCTGCAGCGGGTATTCCCCGCCGCCCCCGCCGCGCTCGGTGAGCACGTCGTACTTTTCCACGAGCTTGGCGCTCTCGGCGTACACCCGCCGGACGTTACGCAGCCAGCGGTGGGCGATCGCCTCGGCGAGCGCACCCTCACCGTAGCGATTGAAACCCGCCACGCCGATCCATTGCAATGGCGCCCAGCCGTTGGGCGCATCCCACTGCTGTCCGGTCGCGAGCGGCGTCGTCACGAGACCGCCGGACTTGAGGAGCGATGCCCGCACCGCCGCGGCCACGCCCTGCGCCTGCTGCGGCGAAGCGCCTCCGAGAAAGAGCGGGTAGAGCGTCGCGGCCGAGAGCCGCCGAATGAGCGCTCGTGCTGCGATCCGGTAGTCGAAGTAGACGCCGGCCGCGCCGTCCCAGAGGTAGCGGTCGAGCGCCGCGCGCCGCGCGGCAGCGCGGCGCCGAAAATCGCTGGCGCCCGCCGCATCGCCCGCGTGCTCGCAGCCCGCGGCGATCGCGTCCTCGAGCCCGAACAGCAGGCTGTTGAGATCGACCGGAACGATGTCCGTGGTAACGATGGTCGCCATGGTGCGCGCGTCGGCAAACCAGCGGGAGCTGAAGTCCCAGCCGCTCTCGGCCGCGGCGCGGATGTCGCGATAGAGCTCCCCGGCGGGACGCGCGCTCGCACGCGCGAGCTCGGTGTCCTCGCGGTAGGATTCATCGCGCGGCGTGTCGCGGTCGTCCCAGTAGCGGTTGAGGATCGCGCCGTCCGGCAACGCCACCGCCCGGCGGTGCGCCTGGCCGGCCTCGAGGCTCTCCGCCCCTGCCATCCAGAATGCGTACTCGCGCTTTAACTGCGGCAGGTAGCGCGCGTACGCCGCACCCGCACCACGCTCCGGATCGTCCGCGAGCAGCCCCACCATCGCGAAGAAGAACGGCGGCTGCGAGCGGCTCAGATAATAGGTGCGCGTGCCGTTCGGCACGTGGCCGTAGGTGTCGATCAGGTGCGCGAAGTCCTCCACCATGCCTTCGATGAGGTCGGCGCGGCGGCTCTCCCGCAGCCCCAGCATGGTGAAGTACGAGTCCCAGTAGTAGATCTCGCGAAACCGCCCGCCGGGCACGACGTAGGGCTGCGGCAGCGGGAGCAGCGATGACCAGCGCGGCGCGCTCGGGCTCGTGCGCGTCAGCCCGCTCCAGAGCCCATCGATGTGCGCCCGCAGCGACCTCGCCCCCGGCGCAGCCACCGAAGGCCCGTCCTCGGGGAGCGAGAAGTGCGCGCTGACGAAGCGCTCGAGCGCCGCGGGGGTGCCGGGCTGCGTCGCGCGGTACGCGGCGAGAATCGTCTCGGGAGCCGCGCGCGGTACCGCGTCCGCGAACGTCTTGCCGTCGGCGAAGATAGCCGCGGTCTGCACCGCCGCGAACAGCTCGGCGAACAGCGTCTGAGGAGGTTGCGGGACGTCCGCGCGCTCGGCTATGGCTGCTCCCACGACTCGGTGGGCAGATCGCTGGGCGCCGGCAACGAGCGGATGTAGGTGACCAGCGTCCAGACGCCCTCGCTCCCCAGCGTGCCGCCAAACGCCGGCATCCCTTTCGGGCGGCCGTAGTAGATGGAGCTGAAGACCTCCGCATCGGCCCCACCGTAACGCCAGCGGCCGGCGCCGAGGTTCGGTCCGACGAAGCCGGCGGCATCGGTTCCGTGGCAACCGTCGCAGTTCATGGTGGTGAAGAGCAGCGCCCCGTTCCTGGCGACCGCCGCATCCCCGCTATGAGGATTCGTGAGCGTGCCGCCGGCAGGCGGGATGCCGCCCGCGGCGATGTGCGCTTCGTAGGCGATGGCGGGCGGCGCGTTCGGGGCGGCAGCAGACGGTGCACCCGGGCGCTGGCACCCGGCGAGCAGCGCTGCGGCGAGCAGCACCGCTGCGAGCGCTGAGCGCCGCGCCGCGCTCACAAGCCGAAAATCCATATGATGCCGCCCTGACTGGTGTGGCGCGCGATGTCCTTCATGAAGTCCGCCGGCAGCCGGATATCGCGCGGATCATCCGAGCGCAGGTCGCCGGCAAGCAGCGACCAGTCACCGCCCACGCCGGCATACACCGCCACGTACTGCCGGCCGTCGGGACCGCGGAACGCGATGGGGTTGCCGACGACGCCGGAGCCCACTTTGAATTTGGAGAGCTCGGCACCGGTGCGCGCGTCGACCGCTTTGAAGTAACCGTCGAGCGTTCCGTAAAACGCCACATCGCCGGCGGTCACGAGCGCGCCGCTCCAGTTGGGATAGGGCTCCTTGTCCTCCCACACCTTGCGGCCGTTCGCCGCATCCCAGGCGATGAAAGACCCGAGGTGCCCACCGGGTCCGGCCGCATAGGGGCTGTTGACGCCCATGTACGGCGTGCCGCGCAGGTACGAGACGCGGCCCGCCTCGTAATCCATACAGAGGTTGTTGGTCGAGGTATAGAAAAGATGGGTGCGGGGCGAGTAGGCGGGCGGCGAATTCGGGCTCACCGCACCTTCGAGGCAGGGGCAGATTCCCTTCACGTTGCCCTTCGATGCGCCGGTCTCCTTGGTCGGGTCGACGACCGGGCGGCCGGTCGCAAGATCCACCGACTTCGCCCAGTTGACCGGTGCGAAGGGTGCCGCGACCAGGACCTTGCCGGTCACGCGGTCGAGCGTATAGGCGAAGCCGTTCTTGTCGAAATGCACCAGCGCCTGCGTCGGCTTGCCGCCCACGGTGAGGTCCGCGAGCACCATCGCGCCCGTGGCGTCGTAGTCCCAGCCATCGTGGGGAGTGAACTGATACGCCCAGATGAGCTCGCCCGTCTCGGGCCGGCGCGCCAGCACGCTCGCGCTCCAGCGGTTGTCCCCGGCACGCTGCTCGGTGTTGTAGGGCGCGGCATTGCCACTGCCGTAGTAAACGAGATCGAGCTGCGGATCGTAGGAGAGCCAGCCCCACACCGGCGCGCCGCCCTTCTTCCAGCTATCGTTTGCCCAGCTGCGCGCGCCTGAGTCCGGCTCGACCGGATAGGGTGGCTTGAAACTCTCCTGATGGATCAGCATGTCGGCGTCGGGACCGATGTTGTGCCCGGTCCACGCGACCTGCCCGGTCTTGAGATCGAGTCCCTTCAGCCATCCATAGATGCCGAACTCGCCCCCGGAAGCCCCGACGATGACCCGGTCTTTGACGACGAGCGGCGCCATGGTCGCGGTCTCCCCACTTCCCACGTCCCCGATCGCCGTCTTCCACAGCTCGCGCCCCGAGCGCGCATCGATTGCCACCGTGTGCCCGTCGAGCAGGTTGTAGTAGATCCTGCCGTCGGCGTAGAAGGCGCCGCGATTCACCGCGTCGCAACAGGCGACGCCGAGCGCGTTCGAGCTCACATCCGGCCGGTACTTCCAGCGCAGCGGATACCCCTCCTTCGAGAGGTCGAAGGCGTACAGCACGTTCGGCCACGGCGTCACGACGTACATGGTGTCGCCCACCACGAGCGGCTGCCCCTCGTGGCCGGCGAGCACGCCGGTGGAGAACGTCCACACGGGATGGAGCGAGCGCGCGTTCTGCGCATTGATCTGCGTGAGCCCGCTATAGCGCGTCGCCGCGTAGTTCTTGCCCGGCATGGTCCACTGCCCGTCCTCGGCGGCCGCTCCGCCCGCCGCGGGCGCGGCCAGGGCGACGTTTATCGCGCCGAGGAAAAGGCAGGCAATCCGAAGTGCTGTGCGCCGCATGTGGCGGCCATTATCACGACGCGGGTCGCGCAGAGTAAAGAGGCCGTACACTGCCGCGCGGCGTATGCTGCGGTTATCGTCCCCTACCCCTGAACAAGAGGGACCGCTATGAGAAACCTGCTACTCGCCGCCGCGGCCTGCTGGCTGTGCTGTGCGGCATTGCCCGCACTGGCTGATCAGCCCTCATCTGAGGTGAGTGCGCGCGAGCCCGCAGCGACCGTGCCGATCGCGCGGTTGATTGCCGGCGTCGCCAGAAAGACCGGCAAGACCTTCGTGATCGATCCCAGGGTACGCGCGGAGGTGCTGATCATTGCGAAGTCGCCGCCGGACATCAGCTACGCGCAACTGCTCGGAGTCCTGAGCATATACGGGTACATCGCTTACGAGGACGCCGGCTTCGTGCGCGTCGTGCCCGACGTCGAGATGAAGGTAATCCCCACTCCCGTCATCACGCCGAAGGAGACACACCCCGCCGACGAGGTGGTCACCGAAGTCGTGGCACTCAAGCACGCATCGGCCGCCCAGATGGTGCCCATCCTGCGGCCGATGGTGCCGCAGGCTGGCACGCTCGTGGCCTACGTGCCTACCAACTCCATCGTCATGACGGACCACTTCGCCAACCTCAAACGCCTGGAGCAGCTGGTGCGCCTGCTCGACGACACGCCACTGTGGACGAAGACCGCACCGGCCGCTGAGAGCGGCGGCACCGAGCATTAGCGTCACAAGCGGCCGCCGTCGTCGGGACGCGGAATGCGCCGCGTCGCAGCGGCACCGGGGACGCGACGTCCTCAGAATTTATACCCGAACATCAGCGTCGCAACCCGTGGCCGCAGAGGAATCTCCGCCCTGATGAACTGACCCGCCGATACATTCGTGGCAGCGTAGGCATTCGACAGATTGCTGCCGCTGATCTGCACCGTCCAGTTGTCTTTGGCCACCCCGAATGAGGCATCGTAGATGGTGTAGGCCGGGATGGTGTACCGGAGAAGCGTACTGGTCGGAGGGCTTTGTTCCGGCGCGTTGCCGTCCGGGAAGCTTGCCGGCGCGTTGACCATGCTGGCAATGTGACCGGCGCTGACGATGAGGAACGGCCGGTAGCTGCCGATGCTCCAATCATAACGCGCCCGCAGATTGAACATCAGGGGCGGTGCGAACGGTGCCGAGGTGCCGGCCGTGCCCCACGGACCCGGGTACGGGAGGCCGCCGACCACCGTGATGCACTCGCCGGCCGGAGTCGGGTTGTTCGGAGTGCCTGGCGTAACGCCCGCTGAGATCAGACAGGGAGAGTTCGCCTGCCGGACGCTGTTCCACGAGCTCGCTCCCTGCAGGGTCAGTCCCCCGGGCAGGCGCGCCGTCAATTGCAGCTCAACGCCTTTGATGGTGTAACTGGGGCCGTTGGTGATCCAGGTGGTGGTGCCCAGAAACACCGGATCGAAAAACTGCGAGGCGACCTCGTCCCAATTCATCCGGTAGACGGTTGCATTCAGCAGCAGTCGGTGGCTCAGGAATTCGCTCTTGATGCCGAGCTCGTTGTTGACCAGGGTGTCCGAGTCATAGCCCAGCGAATGCACAGCCTGTCTGGTGTTAGCTCCGAACAGGCTGCCGCCGGGCCCGCATCTGGGGTCGGTCGATGCCGCGCCACAATAGGGGACAACCCCTGGAAGGACGATCGGCTGACCGGGAAACGACGAGTTGCGATTGAAGCCGCCCGGGCGAAAGCCCTGCGCAAAGGTGTAGTAGGTCATGATGTCCGACGTGACATGCCAGGTGAGGTTGGCACGGCTCGAGAACCCGCCCTCGCTCTTGTCGAGGTTGAGGGGAAAGCCGCACAGTCCCGCCGCCGTGCAAGCCCCGTTGGGGTGATCGACGATGAGACCGCCGCTGGTGGTCAGGCTGTACCACTCCGAGCCGTGCTCGAACTCATCGTAGTGGTAGCGGCGCGTGCCGGCGGAGAGCGTCAGAACTTTCGGGACCAGGTCGAAATCGACCGACGCGAAGAACGCGTACTGCTTGTAGCCGCGCTGCACGTCCTCGCCGAAGGCGTTGTTGGTGTTCTCGCGCAGGCTCGGATCGCTCGCGTAAACCCCCGGCACCGGCCCGACGGCGGACAGGCAGTCCGCGCCGCCGGCGAGAGCAACGGCCAGATTCGCCGGACTGCACTGCGGAATGCCCAGGTAGTCGAAGTTCATGTTGTCGTCGATGACGAACTTCTCCCAATACGCGCCCAGCAGCGCGCGCACCTGATGACCCTCGCCCGTGGTGACGCGCAGCTCGTGGGTCTGGTGGGTGTGGCGAACGCCGTCATACCAGCTCCCCACCGGCGGATAGCACTGCAGCGGCTTGCCGGCGAGAGCCGGGAAATTCGCGGAGTTGAAATATCCAGCCCCCGATCCGATGCAGGCATAGTACGCGCCGGCGTGGAGGCTGCGCAGATAGTTGGAATAGTCCTGCTGTGCTTCGATGTGGCGCACCAGATAGCTGCCGCTGTAGACGGCCTTCAGCTCCCCGAAGCTGGCATTGAGTGTCCACGCCGTGCTCACGTAGCGATCCCGGGTGAAAGCGGGAGTAAAGGCGGTGATTTGGTAAGGCTGCAGCGCATTGCCGCTGGGGTCCTGAGGGTAGGCGTAGAAATAGCCGTCCGCGTCCATGTCCTGGTAGTTCTGCTGGATGAGCAGATTCCAGTCGTCGTGGAACTGATAGAGCGCGGAGAGCCGCAATCCCCGATAGCTAACAGGGTTGGTGTCGGATGCCACCAGACCCGCGTTGTTGGCGGACGTATTTCCGCCCGCGACCGCCGGGATCGAGCCGGCGGGAAAGTCAATCGTTCCCGGCACGTTCGCTATATAGCCGCCGCGACGCTCGGAAAAAATCACTGCGCGAACTGCCAGCGTATCCGGAATCAGCGGCAGGTTGAGCGTCGCGTTGAGGCTGCTGTTCGGGTCGCCACCCGCCGTGGTCCCATAGCCCGCGTTGAACTCGCCGGACCTGGCAGCCAGGTTTGGCTTGTTGGTGACGTAGCGGATGACACCAGCCTGGGCGCCACCGCCGTAGAGCGTCCCCTGGGGTCCCTCGAGCAATTCCACCCGCGCCATGTCGACGAGATAGACATCGTTGTTGCGCGCCGGGAATTGCATGGACTGGTTGTCCAGATAGAGCGCCACGGCGGGGAATGGCGCCGTCGTCGACTGGCTCTGATTGCCAGCGCCGACGAAACCGAGACCACGAATGAAGATATTTCCCGTCCCGGGCCCGTTGCCGCTGTAGGTCACGTTCGGTGTGTACTGCAACAGATCGTCGAAAGTGGTCACGTTGAGCTGACTCAGCTGGTCGCCCGTCATCGTCTGGATTGCGATCGGTACGTCCTGAAAGTTCTCCTCGCGTCGGCTGGCGGTAATGATGACCTCGGTCGGCTCATCACCCATGCGACCCGAGGGCCGCGGTTCCGGCGCGGGCAGCGCGGCAAAGATGCGCACGCTGTTTGCGGTGAGATACGCGAACCTGAGCCCCGTCCCCTGCAGCATGGCGGCGAGCGCCGCGTCGGCGGAAAGTCCCCGGGGGACCGCGTGTGACGTCTGCTTGCGCACCAGTCCGGAGACATAGAGGAGCTGCAGGCCCGTCTGCCTCGCAAGCGCTGCGAGTGCCTGGCCCAACGGCTGCGCAGGAATGGCTGCCACCCGCCCCGCAGGCGGTGCGGACTGAGCCAGCGCTGCGGGCGCCACACCCTGCGCAAGGGGCACGCCGATCGCGAGTGCACGCAGTACGCCGGACACCGCAGTCGCAATCTGCGCCGACGGATGACGCATCCGAATACCCCCAGCCGCTTTCCGATCGGGCTTGTTACCGCCCTTTGAACCGGGAGTTTAGCGGTGCGGAGCGCCCAACCCGAGCTTGCACCGCAGCACAGCCTACTTCTGCGATACGCGGATCCGCCTGTCGGTCACCTCGACCTGCACGCCATCGAGGCTGCGCAGGAAGGCAATGAACGCCTCGCTGTCGTCGACCGAGAACACACCGCTGATCTCCAGCTCGCGCAGCGCGGGCGAGTCGATCTCGACCGGCTTGCGCGCGTAGCGATTGAATTCGGCCACGACCCGCTCCAGCGGCTCGCCATCGAACATGATCTGACGGTCGACCCAGGCCGTGGTGCGCTGCGCATTGACCGAAACCGGGGTAGCCGGCCACGCTCCCGCCTCGGCCACGAAGAGCTGCTGACCGGCACCCAGCTCGACCGACTGCCGCAGTCGGGTCGGGCTGCCGGCGGCGCCGCTTGTCCCGAGTGTCGCGGACGGTGCGACGGCCACTCGCCCTTCCACCACGGTCACCACAGCGGAGTGGTCCTCGCGGCGTACGTCGAACCGGGTTCCGAGATCCACGACCTGTGCCGGACCGGCAAGCACTCGGAATGCACGCCCGGGCGCGTGGGTCACCTCGAACGCGGCCTCGCCGGAGGCGAGCAGAACCAGGCGCTCGGTCTTGCTGTAGCGGACCGTGACGTCCGTGTCGGTGTTCAGATGCAGCACCGAGTTATCCGTCAGACGATGAGTCTGCAGCTCGCCGTGGCCGGTCGAGTAGTGCAGCACCGCGACGGCCTCGGGAGCGGGCACCGGCGCGACGGGCGGATGATTCCACGACAGCAGCGCCACGCTCGCCACACCGAGGGCCGCTACCGCGACCCCGGCGGTCTGCCAGCGCCGCGCCGGGACGGCCGTGAGGGGCGCCAACGACCGTGACCACCAGGACTGCACCCTAGCGTCATCGTCAGTCCGGGCATGTGCCAGGAGAGCTTCCGTCGAATGGGCCGGATGAGCGCAGGCGGCGCCCAGATCGCGCGCGACCCCCGCGACGCGCAGAAACTCCTCGACATGGATCGGCGACGCCTTGAGCCACGCGACCAGGGCTGCGGATTGCTGTTCATCCAGCAGTCCGTCGTCGTGTGCCACGAACCATTCGGCCGCCTGTTCGGCGATCGCAGCCCGCATCCGCTCGTCGTTGGAGATCATGAGTTCAACCCAGCCGCGCCATGCGGCGTCGACAATGGACTAACGCCTGTGCCACGTATTTCTTGGCCATCTGGCGGGATACGCCCAGCCGCACGGCGACCTCCCGGTAGGTGAGCCCCTCGGTGAACCGCAGTGTCACCGCGGCCTGACACTTCGGCCCCAGCTGCTTCAATACCACCCGCAGCCGCTCGGCCCGCTGCATCTCATCCAGGTCCCCATCAAACGCGGGCAGCGACTCGAGCTGCTCGTGTCTTTCGACCTCGTCGATGTCGACGCCGCTCGCCTGCCGGCGCTCGAGCAGCGCGTGCTCCTTCACGAGGTTGTTGGCGACCGTATAGAGGTAGGGGACCGGATTGCGGATTGCCTCGTGGTCGTTGATCCGCAGCATGCGCAGATACACCTCCTGCGCCAGGTCGGATGCGTCGGCCTTGGCGCGGATGCGTCTGCGGAAGAACGCCTGCAGGGCACCACCGTGTTCCGCAAACAGCCGCTCGACCAGAGATGGCTTGGAGTCAGCGACGGACATAACGACGCAGTTCCACCTCCCCTTCCATGTATATGAGTGGCGCAGGGTCGAATTGGCAACCAAAACTTTCAGGCTCTGCCCGGACGCGATCGAGTGGTAGCCGTTTCGCCGCCGCCGCCCTCCTATCCATTGAATCGGGTCAACGCTCACAGAGATTCCCAACAACGCATTTCTGCGGAGGGTCACATGAACACGTCAATTCGCATCACGCGCGCCTCGTCCCTGGTGGGCGCCGCCGCCCTGGTCTGCAGCTGCTTCGCGGGCAATGCCTCGGCAGCGGGGCATGTGGTTGCCGTTTCCGTTCCGGTCAGCAGCCAGGGACTCGACCTCAGCAAGCCGGAGGACGCCGAAACCCTTTACGTGCGCCTGCAGAATGCGGCGTGGATCGTGTGCACCCGCGGCACACGGGTCGACCTCGAGCCGAGCGACAATGTGAAAGGCTGCTACGAAAAGGCGCTCGGACAGGCGGTGCGGTCCGTCGGGGCGCCGATGGTTACCGAGCTCTATCTCGGCACCCATACGATGAAGCAGGCTGCGGCGTACGGTATTCAGCTGCCCGCACAGTTCGCTGTCAAATGAGCCTCCGCTCGATCGCTGCGCGAACCAGAGGCCTCTGAAAACCGGAAAGTGTGGGCTGGAAACCGGTCGTGGAGCTCCGGGGTCCCGGAGCTCCGAGGTCCCGGCGCTCCCCGGGGTCGCGGAGCTTCCGGGGCCCTGGGGATCCCTCAGCCCGGCGGCAGACCCATGCGACGCAGCAACGCGTCGTAGCGGGGATCGACATGCAGCGGCCGCAGCGCAACCTGGATCCGGACCCACAACAATCCGGAATCGCGCCGGCTAAACGCGCGCTCCAGCCACTGAAAGGCGGCATCGGACTCCCCGCGGCTGGCGTATACCTGGGCAATCTCGGTTGGCCGATTCGGAAATTTCTCGACCAGTTCGGCGAGCGCCCGGTCCGACGCCGCGCGGTCTCCCAATGCGCTTTGCACGATCCCGAGCCCCATCAGCCGCAGCGCGGGATTCGTCTCCTGCTCGATCTCAGCGAGCGCACCCGATTTGTCGCCGCGATCCAGCAGAATCAGCCCGATCCAAGTGTGATTTCGCGCGGACGACAACGCGAGCGCCTGCCGATAGATCGCCTCGGCCTCGGAAGAACTGCCGCGTCCCCACAACACTCCCGCGAGTCCGCCCAGGGCGCCGGGACTCAGGGGGTCCACGGCAACGGCCCGCCGATAAAAGGCGATGGCGCTGTCGAGCTGACCCAGATCCACCGCGACGTGACCGCTCATGTTCAGTACCCGCACGTCACCTGCATTGAGCGCGAGCGCGCGCGTGAGTTCCGCTTGCGCACCCGACCAGTTCCAATCCCTGTATTCCTCGACATAGGCGAGCGCCGCGTGCGCGTCGGCCTCGAGCGGGTCGAGCCGCAGGGCGTGCTCTGCGGCCTCGCGCGCGTGTTGATAGCCGGCGTCCGGCTCGGCCCAGCCGTTCGCAGTCTGCACGCCGTAGGCGGTGGAAAGCCAGGCCCAGGCCCGCGCACAGTTTGGCTCCAGCGCCACTGCCTGCTGGTAGAGATCGATCGAGCGCTCGCGCTCGACGCGGGTGTCAAGCCGCCCGAGATAGCGTCCCTGCAGCAGCAGGTTGTAGGCCTCGCCGTTCTGTCCGCAGGCACTTGCCGACCGGTTCGGCGGAAGCCCCGTGCTGGTGAGCGCGCTGGCGACGTCGTGCGCAATCTCATCCTCGACGCTGAAGTAATCGTCGGTCGAGCGGTCGTAGGTCTTGGACCAGAGGTACTGACCGCCATCGGTGCGGATCAGGGCGGCCGTGATGCGCACGCCGTGGGCCGAGCTCTGCACGCTGCCCTCGAGCACGTGATCGACCTGCAGCTTCCTCGCGATGTCGGGAACGCTATCGGCCCGCGATGCGAATGCCGACGCGCGTCCGATCACGCGCAACGTGGGCAGCCTCGACAGCACGGAGCCGATCTCTTCCGCAAGCCCCTCGGCGAGGTATTCGTGATCGTTCGCTTCACTGAGATCCTTGAACGGCATGACCGCAATGGAATGCGCGGCCGTTGACTCCGATGACGCGGCTCGCGATCCGAAAATCCCGACGTGCATCAGCAGCGGCACAAAGCCCAGGCCGATCACGGCGAGCACGCCGGCGATAGTGCCGCCGAGGATCTTCGGCTCGGTCAGCCGGGAGCGCGCCGGGCGAGGGGCGCTGACCGGCGGGCCCGGCGGCGGCGAAACGTCGCCGGGTGGCGCCGGGGGCCTGGCGATCGCCCGGCGCTCGACCAGGCGGTTCTCGACCCTCGCGATGAGGCGATAGCCCTTGCGCGGGATGTTCTCGATGTAGGTGGGGGCCTCAGCCAGATCCCCGAGCGTGCGGCGCAAGTGCGCCACCGTGTTGTACACCGACTGCGGGGTCACGACGACATTCGGCCACACCGCATCGAGGAGTTCTTGCAGTGCAACGACGCGGCCGGAGTTGGCGGCGAAGTAAAGCAGCAGCCGCATGGTGAGCGGGTCGAGCTTGGTGACGCGCCCGCCCGAGGAAATCTCCCCCAACGCGGGATCGACTGCCCACTCGCCGACTTTCAAGACTTGCCCGGGGACGGTCGACATGTGAATGACGCCGAGAGCTTTTCAACGGTCTGGGAGCGCCGCAAGTATAGCGCAAGTGACTGACTTCTCTCGAAAGAGTTCTCTGAGAAATTCCTGATAGCTCTTTGAGCGCTGGCTTATGGACGTTGCCGGGGACGGGCCTAGCATCGCGCGGACGCCATTTCGCCCAGGCGAAGCGGCGCAAACAAAGCCGAATGGTCGCGAATCGCAGGTATCCGGGGGGTTCGTATGAGTCGTATGGACGGGAACCAGTGTCTTCGGTCCGAGTTACGCGATCGGAACCCCCTGCGAGCGAATGCGCGGCGTCGAATCGCTGCCGCAGCGTTGCTCGGCCCGATACTCGCGCTTGCTGCGTGTAGCAGTTCTCATAACAACAACCCGCCCACGACGACTTGCAGCGGAGCCACCTGCAACGTCGTCACCGCGCAGGGCACGATCGCGGTTTCGACGAGCGCCGGTACATTCTCGAATTTCGCGCAGGTCTCAGCGCCCAGCGGCGCACTGAACGGCCTTTCCACGCCTTTCGGCTGGTGGGACTGGACGATAACGGGATTGGCGAACGGCGCGAGTGTCACGCTGACGTTTACGGTACCTTCCGGTTTTGTCCCCACCAGCTACGAAAAATGCATCAATGCCAACTGCTCGTTGCTCAATGGAGTGACGATCAACGGCAACACCGCGACGATTTCGGTGACCGATGGCGGACCCGTTGATGAAGACGGGGCAGCGAACGGCACGATAACGGATAGCAGCACGCTCCACGCCTCTCCGGCCGGCTCCTCCTCGTCGAGCAGCAGCTCGAGCAGTTCTTCCTCCTCGAGCAGCTCCTCGTCGAGCGGTGGCGGGACCTCTTCGTCCAGCGGTTCGTCCAGCAGTTCCTCGTCTTCCAGCAGCTCCTCGTCGAGCAGCAGCTCGTCGTCCTCGAGCGGCGGCTCGAGTTCATCGAGCGGCTCCAGCTCATCCGGTGGCACCGCGTTCTGGGTGCCTTTCCTGGAAGCGCCGTGCACCAACACCGGCTGCACTGTCCCCGGCGGCAGCACCGGTATGGGCGTCGTGCCCTCCGACCTCTCGAGCAGCACGCTGCAGCCGGTGGTCACCGGTACGACGGTGACGCCGGTCGGCGTGATCGCGAACTTCACGCTGTCGGGCTCGACAGTGACAGCCTACTCACCCTGGGCGGCCGTCTATTCCGCGACCGATAGCGGGGGTCTGACCCAGCTCTGGGGCCTGCCGCTGGTGGACACCAATGATGCGAACCCGCCCACCCCGGTGCAGATCGGCTCGTTGTCACAGCCGCCCGCGTCCGTGTGCGGGAGTTTCCATGGCGGCTATGCCAATGTGCTTTTCCCCGCGAGCGCGTTCTTCATCACGAGTTATGCGCCGAGCGGAGGGAGCTGCTCGAGCCCGACCACCGTGCTGATCAACTGGACGGATTCAAGCAGCACCCCGCCGACACCCATTCCGGCCGGCCAAAACTTCACCGATCTCTACCTCTACCCCTCGGGTTACCTGTACGCGGAGGTGGCGCTCACCGGCTTTGACGGCAACCTGAACATCTATCCGGCGTCCAAGACCGGCACGCCGAGCTTTTCCTCGCCGACAACCGTGACCAGCGGCGTCACCAACGTCGAGCATCATGCGATCACGGTCAGTCGCAACGGCGTGGCGAACAACACGGTGCTGTTCGAGAACGTGCTCGCAATGGGTAAGTACTACCTCTATCGGATCGACACCAGCGGCAACAACGGAGCACTCGTCTACACGGCCGCCGGCACGCTGGAAGTGACTCCTCTCTTTGGGGTCAACATCGGTACCGTGTACGACGATACGAATATTTATTTTGTCGACATGGTGGGCTCGAGTACCCCGATCACCTACAACTTCTACAAGGCGCCGATCGACTGCGGCGGCAGCACGGGTGTCGCTTGTACCGCCGTCCAGATCGGCACAGCCGTGGAGCCCTCGGGTACTTTCCCCTTCGGGACGCTTCTCACCCTGGTCGATGCCGACGGCACCAGCCTGATTCTCGAGGATGTCACCGCGCCGTACTTCGGCCTCTACACGCTCTCGGTCACAGGTGGCACGACACAATCACCCACTCTGCTGTGGCAGTACAACGTCGCTGGTGCTAATGGGATCCTGGCCTTCCTCGACTACGGTACCGACAACCTGTTCGTCGACGAGCTTGGCTCCACCCCGACGTCGCTCGTACTCACGCCGTCCAGCACTACGCCGCGACTGGCGCCGGCGCCGTTCACCTCATTCACGCAATGGGCACCATTCATCGCGGGCGGTCCCACCAACGACACGGTGTTGCAGTTCCAGAACTTGACTGCCGATGGAACCGACGGCGGCGCGATACTCAACGTCATGAAGGCCGACAGCTTCGCCACGACAGTGGTGGATTTGAACTCCACCCCTTACCTCCCGCCGGCACAAAGCAACGTGCTCCTGGCTCCCGTTTCGAACACGATCGGGTTTGGCACGCAATATCCACCCGCCGGAGCGAATATGGGCCTGGTAATCGATGTCTCGAAGAATCAGATCATCACGATCTCGGTGCCAGACACGAACGTGGCGCCATTCTAGCGGCCCGCGTTCGCACGGCAGGGTCGTTTGGCACGCGGGCCTCCGGACCTGCGCGCGTCGGTGCCCGGTGAATCGGTTGAATCGGTTCGCGACCCGAACATTCCGAAGTGCGTCAGCATTGGCACGGTCCCAAGGCCGATCAGGACGAGCACCACGACGATGATCACACCGAGGATCTCGAGCTCAGTCAGCCGGAAGCGCGGGCACTGGCCGGTCGACACGGGGATGACGCCGAGAGCCTTGCACGCCGGCGAGCGCCGCAGCTATATCGTAAGTGCCTAATTCTTATAGAAAGAGTTCTCTGAGAAATTCCTGAGAACTTTTTCAGTCACTTGGGCGTGGACGTCTCTTTTGAGCAGCTTAGGATCCGCGACGCGCCATCTCGTCAGCCGAAATGGCAGAAGCGAAGTCAAATGGTCGCGAATCGCGCGTAGCCGGGGGAATTCGTATGACTGGCATGAACAGCCGCCCTACTCGGTCCGAGCTACCACGCCTTCTGAACCCGCGACGCGCGAACGCGCTGCGTCGAATCGCCGGCGCGGCGTTGCTCGGCCCGATACTCGCGCTTGCCGCGTGTAGCAGCAGTCATAACAACAACCCGGCCACGACGACCTGCACCGGCGCCACCTGCAACGTCGTCACGGCGCAGGGCACGATCGCGGTTTCGACGAGTGCCGGGACATTCTCGAATTTCGCGCAAGTCTCAGCGCCCGGCGGCGCAGTGAACGGCCTGTTCACGCCTTTCGGCTGGTGGGACTGGACGATATCGGGATTGGCGAACGGCGCGAGCGTCACGCTGACGTTTACCGTGCCTGCCGGTCTTGCCCCCAACGGCTACGAAAAATGCATCAATGGGAGCTGCGCGGTGCTCAATGGGGTGACGGTCAACGGCAGTACCGTGACGATTTCGGTGACCGACGGCGGACCTGTCGATGAAGACGGCGCAGCGAACGGCGCGATCACTGATCAATCCGCGCTCTTCTGTAACGTCGACGGCTGCCCGCCGGGCAGCGGCTCCTCGTCGAGTAGCTCCTCCTCCTCGAGCAGCTCCTCCTCCTCGAGCAGCAGCTCGAGCAGTTCCAGCAGCTCGTCATCCTCGAGCAGTTCCTCCAGCGGCGGGGGAAGCTCCTCGTCCAGCGGCTCCTCTTCTTCTTCATCCAGCAGCAGTTCTTCGTCCAGCTCTTCGTCGTCGAGCAGCTCCTCGAGCGGCGGGGGATCCTCGTCGAGTTCTTCGTCGAGCTCTTCGTCGTCTAGCAGCTCCTCCAGCGGTGGATCCTCGTCGTCAGGTGCAAGCGCATTCTTCGTGCCGGGCTACGGGTACAGTGGGCTGAGCTCCTCCGGTAGTGGCCTCATCGTCCTGCCCTCGGACCTGTCGACAAACGTGCCGAGTCTGGTGGATATAACTGGCGGGACGCAGTTTGTTGGCTACGGATTCAACATCGGGCACACCAGCACCGGGGGAAGCCTGACGTTGACCTCGTTTACGCCCGCTTCCCTGATCTACGTGGCACGGTCAGGCCCCGGCGGGTACCTCAACTGGATCAGCCTCGCGGGTGGCTCGACGCTGACGCCGACGCGGCTCAGCAATTTCCAAACCGTAGAATTAGACGCCGTGTGCCCGGAAGCCGATATCTACGGCACGATCTACGACCCGACGACCGAGTTCGTGATCGTCGGCGATAACGTGGGTAGCGTGGATCCCCAGGGCTGCGCCGCGTCCGATGCGTTTTCTCTCGTCACTTCCCCCGCCAGCCAGGCGGCGTCCACGGCAACCCCGCTGCCAACCACCATCGACTGGACACAGCCCGTTGTGCCACTTTACAACGGGTCGGGCCAGCTCACCGGGGTGCTTGCCTTTGCGGTCGACACCATGGGCGGTGACCTGACGTTCTATCCGTCGAGTCCCGTGGGCACACCTCCGAGTTTTTCCGCTTCCACTGCCACGCTGCTGGAGACCCAGGTCTCGGCCACGGGATTGGCTTATCTCAGGATCGACACCAATCGCGAGGGCGTGGTCAATTCCGGGGGGTCCGTGATCTTTCTGGAACTATCGACGGCAACGGGTTACCGGCTCTATCGCATCGACGGAACGCTAACGCCCACTTTGATCCACACCTTTGGGGGCTCTCCGCAGCAGGGTGCGACGGGCGCCCCACCGGTCCGAGACGATGCAAACATTTACTTCGGTGATCAGACTGTCCCGTCGGCCGGGCAGGTCCAGACCAGCTGGTATTCGGCTCCCATCGCCGGAGGTAATGCCACGCCTCTGTCCGCGACACCGCCCTACTCGTCAACTGCGGAGAATTGGACGCTGGTGGACTCTGATGGGAGTTATCTCATCGCCACTTACTCCAACTACACCACCTCCGCTGCCAGCGTGCAGTACCTGCCGATCTCGGGTGCCGCGGACTTCCTGGCGCTGGTCGCTTATAACGATGGAAACTCAGGAGTCCAGGCGTACGTTGACTACGCGTCGAAGCATATATTCATCAACCACCAGACGCTCAATCTGAGTGAGCCGTACGCAGCGCCTGACTCGCTGGTCATGAAAGCGCCGAGCACGACAAAGATGAATGCGACCGCGGCGAGCAGATACCTGGCCGTCGGGAGCACGCTGCTGACGACGGAACCGGCAATACTGCAGCTCACGGGCCTCGTTTCGGCCGCCTACCCCCCCTCGGATCAGGGCGCAGCCGTCGTGAGCGTGAATACGAATTCACTGACGGCAACCCCCGTCACCTTGGCGGGCGGCACCTCGCCGTTGACGCTGCCGAACTGCACACTTGACACGTGGGCAACTCCCACTGCGACCGGGTTCTACGCGGCCTATCTGACACCGCAGGGCAACTGCGACAGCGGGAACGAAATCGGCATGCTTATCGACACCACCAAGAACCAGGGGGTCATGACCCCGTTGACTGACAGTCTCTACCTGTACTAGCCAGGCGCGCGGCGGGGCTGCGGCCCGCACACCCGCTCGTCCCGGGTGATTCATGAGCCCTCGCCCGGCGGGCTTGCGGCAGATCGGATAAGGTTCGGCCTCGATCCGATCGAGCGGGGAGCCATTCTCCGCCGGGTGGTTTTGGGGGCGTATTGAACAGCGAGGCCGGACTTCGCGTATCGGAGCACCGCTGGCGCTGGGCCTTCGGAGCCGTACTGTCGGCGCGGCTCCTCTACCCGTTCTTCAACTCCCCGCTCTCACACCTGTTCTCGGATCCGGCGCGCCACTGGGAGAACGGGGCGAGGTTCTGGAACCCGGATCTGATCGGCGCCGGGGATCCGTACCTTTACCAGCTCTGGATCCATCTGTTGCGCACCTGGAGCGGCGACAGCCCGCCGGTCGTTCAGCTCGCCTGCGGGCTGCTGTGCGCTGCGATGCCGTACGGCTGGTACCGGGCGCTGCGCGAACTGATGCCAAAACGATTCGCATACATCGGTGCGGTCGTTATCGGCCTCAGCCCCTCGCTGCTCGCGATGTACGCCTACTTCATGAACGAGACGCTGCTGCTCTCGCTCACGGGCTTTGCGTTCTGGGCCACCCTGCGGGCCGCGCGCAAGCGCACGCTCGGTGCCTTTGTCGGTGCCTCGGCGCTGTGGACGGCGACCGTCTTCACGCGCAGTGTCATGCTGCCGATGGTGCTGTTCTGCGTCGGACTGCTGTGGCTGCAAGGCAAGCCCCGGCCGACCAAGGCCGTGATATCGATCCTGATCTTCTGCGTCGCGGCGGTGCCGGCCGGGATGCACGGGATGAGCCGGCTCAATTTCTTCGCTCCATTCGGCAACGTCTATCTCCAGGAGGCTTACAGCTACAGCGGCAAGCATGACTACGCGATCGACGTTCCGGGCCAGGGTTCCTGGGTATTCGGCTCGCCGGCCTTCTATAACCCGAGCCTGTATCCGTTCTCCAACTGGCTGACCGATCGGACGGGTACCGTGCGTATCCGCGTCGATGTCGCGCATGGGCGCGATGACTGGATCGCCGAGCGCAACCGCGTGTATCGCGAGCGGACCTTCCCCTGGGTCTCGCAGTACAAGGAGCAGCTCGTCTACCTGCTGCTCGGGCAGCCGTGGCCGGCTAACGACCCGGCAAGCTCCGTCGCGTGGCTCGGAGTCTGGTTGCGGTGGCTGTGGCCACCGATCATCGCCTTCGTGGCCTGGGGTGCCATCCGTCGTCACTATCGCGGCTGGGAATGGCTGCTGCCGCTCTCGGCGCTCGGCACGCTGGTCCTGCTCGCCATCGAACCGATGGCGCTCATGGAAGGGCGTTATCGTATGCCGATCGATCCGGTGTTCCTCGCGAGCGCCATGCTGCTGTGGTACCGGACGCGCACCCCGACGGGCAGCGAGGCGCGGGCGTGACCGGCGTCGCTGCAAACCGGCCGCCGCGCTCGGCCAGCCTTTTCTTCGCGAACCTGATCGCGTTGGCGGGTGGGCTCGGCGCTGCCGTCTTCGTTGCGGTCCAGCGCGACGCGCCATGGGTGAGATCACTCGCATATCCGCCAATCGTGCCCTGTGCCGTGACGTTCGCTTTACTGGCGCTGATCGAATGGCTGCTGCGCCGGCGTGGCCGTCTCGCCCAGACGGCGTTCGCGCACAACCGCCTGCGCGCGACCGACTATGCACGCGTGCGGTTCCGGCTGATCGGATTCATCGCAACGCTCGCGCTCGTCGCGCTCGCCTACTGGCTGTTCCCCGAGTACCACGGCAGCTTCTACGATCCTTACTGGCACCTGCTCGAGACGCTCGCTCCGCTGCTCGTGCTCGTGCCGTTCTACTTTACCTGGGCCGATGCGCGCGTCCGCGATCCCGAGGACGAGTACGTGGCCTTCGGCAAGCTGATCGCGGGAACCCGCGCAGATGTGGACAAGGCCGTGATCCGCCGGCACCTCCTTGCCTGGACCGTCAAGGGCTTCTTCTTGCCGCTCATGGCCGTGTACCTCAGTGACCAGGTCAACGGACTCGGGCAGCTGTACATGAAAGGCGGGTGGGCGGCCCTCTATCACTTCGACGGGCTGTTCAACTTCAGCTACACGACGGACCTGCTGTTCTGCGTCATCGGCTACCTGGCGACCGTGCGGCTGTTCGATTCGCACATCCGCAGCGTCGAGCCGACGATGCTGGGCTGGGTCGTCGCGCTGATCTGCTACCAGCCGTTCTACTCGGTGATCGGGCGGTTCTACCTGCAGTATGAGGGAGGCACGGACTGGGTGAGCTGGCTCGCGCGGGCGCCTCTGCTGCAGGGCGTCTGGGGCATGATGATCGTCGCACTGTCGATCGCTTACGGACTCGCGACGGTGGCCTTTGGCCTGCGCTTCTCGAACCTGACGCACCGCGGCATCCTGACCGACGGACCCTACCGCCTCACCAAGCACCCGGCGTACGTCTCGAAGAACCTGAGCTGGTGGCTGATCTCGGTACCGTTCGTAGTGAGCAGCGACTGGCCGACCACGATCCGGCACTGCGCGCTGCTGCTGCTCCTCAATACCGTGTACTTCATGCGCGCCCGCACCGAGGAGTGGCACCTGAGCCGCGACCCCGACTACGTGGCCTATGCGCTATGGATGAACGAGCATAGCGCACTGCGCTTCTTCGGCCGGCTGATTCCCGCACTGCGCTACCGCGCCCCCGGCAGCTGAGACCAAGACCAGCTGAGAGGATCTGCAAGCCATGACTCGCATCACCATCCGGGCACCAGCGCAGGCTCTTCGAACCTCTTTACGGCACGGAGTCGTCGCTCCGCGTCACACGAGTCTCGGGCGCGGCGGGACTGCGAGTCTCCGCTGGCACTTGCGACTCATAGCGCCTCCGGATCAGATAGGTCGGGCGCCCTTTGGACTCCATGTAGATCCGCCCGATGTACTCTCCGAGGACGCCGATGCCGATCAACTGCAGGCTGCCCACGAAGAGCACGGCGACCAACAGCGACGCATAGCCCGGCACGTCGACGCCGCGCACCAGGGTGCGGACCACGATAAATGCCGCATACGCAAGTGTCACGAATGCGCCGATACCTCCTATGTAAGTCCAGACCTTCAGCGGCGCCGCACTGAAGCTGGTAATCCCTTCAATGGCGAGGTTCCAAAGCCTCCAGCCTGAAAACTTGGTAGTGCCCGCGGCGCGAACCTGACGCGTGTAGTCTATGGTCGCCGTCCTGAATCCCACCCAGGCGAACAATCCCTTCATGAAGCGCTGCCGCTCCGGCAGCCGTGCCAGCGCATCCACCGCCACCCTGTCCAGGAGTCTGAAGTCTCCGACGTCCTCCGGAATCTTTGTGGGCGACAGGCGATTGTGCAGACGATAGAACATGGCCGCCGTACGACGCTTGAGAAAGGAATCGGACCGTCTGTTCACGCGGCGCGCCAGCACCACGTCCGCGCCTTGCTGCCACTGCGCAATCAGCTCGCGAATCAGGTCCGGCGGATCCTGCAGATCAACGTCCATCGGAATGACGGCGTCGCCGCGTGCGTGATCGATGGCGGCGGTAAGCGCCGCTTCCTTACCGAAGTTCCGCGACAGCTCGACGACCCTGAAGCGACCGTCCCGGTCGACGAGGGCTGTCAGCTTCTCGAGGGTGCCGTCCACGCTGCCGTCGTCAACGAGGACCACCTCGAAGCGAACCTGCGGCAACGCAAGAAAGACGCCGGTTATTCCTTCATAGAATGCTTCAATAGCCTCAGCTTCGTTGTAGCAAGGTACAGCGATCGAAACGAGAGGTTTGGCAGTCGATGGGCGCATGGGAGCGAGCGGTGAACGTCGCCTCAAACTATTCCGTGACACGTTGCGGAAACGCCAGGAACCGGCTGCCCAGATAACCGATGATCGTATACGGTAAAGCGCCGATAGCCTGGGCCAGGTAGCGGTTCTCCGCGAAGTACCTCGTCAGACCGAGGACGGTTCCGAGGTTCGCCAGATATGCGA
Organism: uncultured Gammaproteobacteria bacterium; assembly: GCA_963802645.1. Classification (GTDB taxonomy): domain Bacteria; phylum Pseudomonadota; class Gammaproteobacteria; order Steroidobacterales; family Steroidobacteraceae; genus 13-2-20CM-66-19. Next base: position 150,261 of record CAWDJK010000005.1, read on the forward strand.
CCAGCATCACCAGTACAAACTTTACCAACTGCGGCGCGACGGCCCCGTCGCTTGCGAAGGTCCAACGTCTGTTCAATACGTAGCTGCATGCCAGGCCCAGGGAATAACCCACCAGGTTAGCGACCACGTCGTTGGCACGAAAAAGCAGGATTGCCAGATATATTGCGGCCAGACCGATCAGCGTGTTGACGGCTCCCACGGTCAGGTAGCGCAGCAACTCCCGGCGGATGCCGCGAGGGGAGACTGTCAGATCTTTCGACACAGGCAGAATGCACTGAGCCCAAACAGCTTATTCACGCCGAAGAAGACGCGGCGCTCTACATCGTGCACCGCGATCAGGGTGCTGTTGATCCAACCCGGGTAGAGCCTCAGCTCGCTTTTCGCCGTCAGCGCGCCCTGATCCCACAGCGTCCGCCTGATCAGCCTGTTCGCAGCCACAAACGGGAAGAGGCTGCCGAAAAAGTACCGGCTGCGCACCGGAATCAGTCCCGCTTTCCTGACGAGTGCCTCGAGCGTCTCGAGCGTATAGCGTCGGTAGTGCTCCAGAAACACGTCGTGGCCCGACCAGACGAACTGAAAAGCCGGGACCGTGATGAAGACATGGCCGTCCGTGTCCATGCCAGCGACATAGTCCTCGAGAAGGGCGCGGTCGTCCGCAACATGCTCCAGGACATCCATCATCAGGATGAGTGCATAAGGGTGCCCGTCAATGGAATTGACGAAACGGATCGATTTGCCGTGATGATTCTCGGTTCTCTCCGCGGCGTAGTGCGGGTCAACGCATACGGCGCTCTCGCACACTCCTGCATCCAGCAGTTGCCGGGCGAATACTCCGGAGCCTGCGCCGACGTCCAGTACTTCACGCGCCTTTACGTCAGCGAGAAACTCGCGCATGGCGCGTCCCTTGGAGACGTAGTACCAGTGATCGCGAATTCTCTCGCCAAGTAGACCCTCCTCCTTCAGATCCACGCGCCCGCCCACTCAACTGCCGTCCGCAAGCGAGCCACCGGTATGCGGCCGTAATTCTCACACCGCTCGCGACGATCCACTGGCGGCACGTAAGGCTGATGCGGAAGTGATTCGGTCTTTCTCGTCATGGCGGAGAGGGTGGGATTCGAACCCACGAGGCCCTTGCGGACCCTCCGGTTTTCAAGACCGGTGCAATCAACCGCTCTGCCACCTCTCCGTTCGAGCCAGCTCGATGACTTAGCCGCATTTTATCAGGCCGGACACACCGGGGTCGCGGACCTCGTGCCTCACTTCGTCACGCCCTTGTAGCCCGGCAGACCCGCGGCGGCCGGCGTAAGAGCGAGCTTTACCCCTGCAGCCACGGCGTTGTTGAAATCCGCGCGCGTGGGTCCGATCGCTACCCGCGGCCTGAAGAAGTCGGCCCATTGAAACTCGCAGAACGGCGCCGGCTTCTTGTCATACCCGCCCGCATCGCGCACGTAGGCCGCGAGCGAGCGATAGGGGTCGTCGATCAGCTTCTCCAGGTGGTCGGGAATCGCCTCGAAGCCGCGCGGCTGACCGTGCTGGTCGATAGGGTGCGCCCACTGGGCGGCGCTCATCTTCGGCCAGAAGAGCGCGATCGGGACCTTGGAGAAGTCGTCCTCGACGTTGAAGAAACCGGTCTCGATCCCGGCCTCCTCCGCCGCCCGTCCCAGGTGATGATGGTCCGTGATGTAGAGCTTGCCGTCCGGACCCCAGACCGCGGGGATCGCATGCGCGAGCAGGAAGTCCTGCTGCTCATGCTTCTTCATGGCCCCGAGCCGGGCGCGCTTGTCGTGCACCTCGATCAGCCCGACCGTGATCTGGGTGGGTCGCAGACGATGAATCTCGACTTCGTGCAGCTTCGGCATCGGCGCAGCTTCGGTATCGGCGTTCCCGCAACACCATCGTAACATTGGGCGGCTCTCCCACCCGCCGCAGCTCCCTCCGGAGCACCCCCGGGGACGAATCCGTCGTTCATCAGGACGAACCCGCGAGGCCGCGCTTCAAACCCTTGGCTCCCGCGGTGTCTCATACCTGTCAGGCAGTCACGTTGCTTCGGGGAGGTCGACATGAGACTCGCGAGCTGGGCGATCCTGGGATCCCTGCTCATTAATATGGCGTTCGGACTGGTCGTGGCCGGCGCGGTAACAGCCGCCCGACCGGTCGGCGCGGCGCTCGCCCGATGCACGCGCCACGCAGCGGCTACCCCGGCCGCAACGCGCCGGCCGGTCTCCGGCCACTATCTCGCCGCCGTGCGGATGGGTTGGGAAGTGGGTTGAAAACCGGGCGTTAACCCCTAACGCGCCCGTCGGCCGGGATCCGGTGCGCAACGGATTCCGTGCCGCTCTCTGAGTACGGCTGTCAACCTCCGACGGGCACTGCGGCGCGTGCCGCGAGGCGTTCGCGCCGCGCTGAGCGCAGCATCGCCACGGCGGAATAAACCACCACGACGATGATCAGCCAGCGCACCACCTGGATCTGCGAGCGCATCACGACGAACTTCAGCACGCAATACGCCGCCAGCACGCCGACGACGCTGCCGAGCGTGAGGCCCATGGAGGCGACGTGCGAGAAGCGTCCCGAGCGGAAGAACCCCAGGCTCGACACCGGCTGCAGGAGGCCGTCGCTCGCCATCATGATGGGATAGGCCGCCAGCGGATCCATGCCGAGGAGCGAGAGCAGGATCATGAGCGGCGCGTAGTTGCCGATGCCGACGCACATGAGGGCGCCGAGCACGAAGCTCACCGCGACCGCGAACGGAAATTTCCAGCCGGCGAGTCCCATGGCAAGCCCGCCCTCGGGGAAAGCGCCGAGGTTCTTCATGGCGAAGAACGTCGCCGCGATGAGCAGCGCCGCCCCCATGAAGAGCTGAATCGACCGCCGGTTCATGCGGCTCACGATCCCGGACCCGAGCCAGGCTCCGGCCGCCGCGGCCGCCACCATGGCGGCGAGCAGCGCCGGCTGCACCTTCACCAGCCCGATGAGGAGCAGCGTCTCGATGAACGCCGCGGCGTTGAGACCGACGTTGAGCGTCCCCGGGATCAGCTCGTCGGCGACCTTGCCGCGAAACTTCAGCAGCGCCGTGGTCGAGGCGAAGGAGCCGATGCCGAGCGTGTCGAGGAACGTGGTCGCGGTGCCGATCGCAACGTCGGGTGCCTGCGGACGGCCGTGCAACCCACGGCGACGCACGGCCATGAGCCAGCCGAGGGCGAACGCGACGTTCAGCAGCACGAGGGCCGCCAGCACCGCTGTGGTCAGGTCCAAGAGGCTCTCCCCCGCAACCGGTCACGCCCGCGCGTGACCAGGTCCACCGCGCGAAGATACTGGATCGCGGCGCGCGCGGCGAAGCTCGCTCCCCGGTGGAAGGGAATCGGCCGCAACGGCGTAACCGGGAACGCGACCTCGGCGTCCGACATGCCGAGTGTGCGCTGCGCCAGCAACCGCCCCATGAGCGTCGCCATCGCCACCCCGCGGCCGTTGTACCCGAGTCCCGCGAGCAGCCCGGGGGCGAGCTCGTGCAGGTGCGGCAGGTGGTCGCGGGTCATCGCCACCAGGCCTCCCCAGTGATATTCGAAGCGCACGTCGCCGAGCTGCGGGTAGATCTCGCGCACCGCGCGATAGTGGTGGCGGCAGCTGCGCGGCCCCGGCATCGCGCCGAAGGTGCCGCGGGCCCCGAGCACCAATCGTCCGCTCGCATCCAGCCGGAAGTACCGCAGCAGATGCCAGGTGTCAGAGGCCGCCTGGCGCCCGGGCAGGATGCCGGCACGCTGCGCCTGCGTGAGCGGTACGGTCGCCACCTGGAACGAGGGTACGGTGACGACGCTGCGTTGCAGGGCACCGATCAGACCCCCGCTGTAGGCATTGGTGGCCGCAATCACCGCAGGCGCCGTGACGATCGCACGCGGCGTCTCGAGCTGCCACTCGCGCGCCGCACGCTTGAGGTGCAGGACCGGGCACTGCGCGAAGATGGCGCCGTGCTGGCGCAGCAGCGCGCGCGCGAGGCCCCGCAGGTACGCGAGCGGCTGCACGGTACCGCCGCGCCGATCGAGCAGTCCGCCGCAATAGCGCGGCGAGCCGGTGAGCGCCGCCACCGCGCGGGCGGAGAGGAGCTCGACCGCCGCACCGCGGCGCTGCCATTGCGCGGCGCGCGCCGCGAGCGGCGCCAGTGCGGACTCGGAAGTGGCCGGCTGGATCCAGCCGCTGCGGGTCGCATCGCAGGCGATCGCGTGGCGCTCGATGAGATCGAATACCAGGTCCGGCCCGCCCGCGACGCTCGCCACCAGGCGTGCGCCGCGCTCCGCCCCGAAGAGCTCCTCGAGCGCGTCGGGATCGGTCTTCAGTCCCGCAATGACCTGTCCGCCGTTCAAGCCCGAGGCCCGCTCGCCGAGCGAGCGCGCCTCGAGCACCGCGACGCTGCGACCTGCGGCCGCGAGATGCAGCGCCGCCGAGAGCCCGGTGTAGCCCGCGCCGATGATGGCGACGTCGACCCGCAGCGCCCGCTCGAGCGGCGCGAGCGCGGGACCTGCGGCTGCGGTCGCCGCCCACAGCGACTGCGGCAGCGCGGCGGGCATCGCCTCTCCTATCGATAATCGATGGACGGATATCGGGGCGGCCGGACTCTAAGACAGCCGCGCGGCGGCGGTCAAACCCGCGGTGCAGCGGCGTGCAGCGCGCCGGCGCGCGCGCTTCCTCGCGGTGGAACGATGTGCGACACTCAACGTCGATGGTCTCTTCAGCGCGTTGGCTCGCGGTCTTGCGCCTGGCGGCGGTGCTGCTGCCGGGCACGCTCGCCGCCGCTGCACCCCCGCCGCCGCTGCCCGCCGAACGGATCAGCGTGCAGCAGCTCCCGCCTTCGAGTCACCACTGGGTGTACGTGTTCGACGACGCGTTCGCCAACGAAATCGACATGCGGGTGCACGTCTATGACGGCGACCACTATCGCCGCCTGGGGCAGATCGACGCCGGCTACTACGCGAGCTTCAATCTCTCGCCCGACGGCGCCACGACCGTGGTTGCCACCACCTACTTCGCGCGCGGCAGTCGCGGCGCGCGCACCGATGTGGTCGAGTTCACCGATAACCATACTCTCGCCGTCACCGGCGAGATCGTGCTGCCGCCGAAGCGGGCGCAGACGCTGCCGACGCCCTTCAACGTCGCCTACTCCGCCGACGCGCGGCTCCTGTACGTCTCGTACGTGACGCCGGCGGCGAGCTTCGGCGTGCTCGATCCGGTGAAAAAGACGGTGCTCGGGGAGATCGACACCGCCGGCTGCGTGCTGGTGATTCCGTCCGGGACCTACCGCGTCTCCTCGATCTGCGAGAGCGGGCGGCTCCTCACGGTGACCCTGGACGCCGCGGGCAAGGAGACCGGGCGCGCCATGTCCGAGCCCTTCTTCGACGCCGACCGTGATCCGGTGTTCGTGCAGGGCATCCCCACGGCCAGGGGCTACGCCTTCCTCTCCTTCCTCGGCAAGGTGCACGAGATCGATTTCTCGGGCGACCAGCCGCGCATCGGCGCACCCTGGTGGCTGCTGACAACGGCGGAGCAAGGCGTGTGGCGGCCCGGTGCCGAGCAGGTCGGCGCGATTCACGTGGGCCTCGGACGGCTCTATGTGCCGATGCACCAGGGCGGTGAAGGCACCCACAAGGACGGCGGCACGGAAATCTGGGTGTTCGACCTGGCGACCCACAAGCGCCTCGCGCGCTGGCCGATGGCGACGCACGGCCTGACCCGCATCGTCGCCGTGCAGGTCTCACAGGACGACTCGCCGCTGCTCTTCGCCGCGACCGACAGCGCGCAGCTCGCCGTGATCGACCCGCTGGATGGCCATATCCGCCATATCGAGAAGCACTTCGGCCAGACACCGTGGCAGCTGCTCAACCCCTGAGACAGTACGAGACAGACGATGGCCCCGTTCGACCGGTTGTTTGAAGAGTCCTCGCGGCAGCTGGCGCGGCGTACCTCGCGCCGCAGCGTCCTGGCGACGCTCGGTCGTATGCTGACGGGCGCGGCACTCCTGCCGCTCCTGCCGATCGACCGCGGCAGCCGCGCGCGCGCCGGTGAGCCCGCGCCCAAGGCCAACGATCCGGAGAGCTGCGAGTACTGGAAGTACTGCGCCATCGACGGCTACCTGTGCTCGTGCTGCGGCGGAACCTCCACCGCCTGCCCGCCGGGCACGGCGCCCTCGCCCATCAGCTGGGTCGGCACCTGCCACAACCCGGCCGATGGCCGCGATTACATGGTTTCCTACAACGACTGCTGCGGTAAGACGACCTGCGGCACCTGCGATTGCACGCGCTCCGAAGGCGAGCGGCCGATGTACCGGCCGTCGCGCAATAACGACCTCAACTGGTGCATGGCGAACGCGGACGCCAACTATCACTGCACGGTGTCGGTGATCCTCGGGGTGGCGGAAAAATGAGGCCGCTCACGGGCGCGGCGCTGGCCGCGCTCATGCTCGCAACCGCGGTGCAAGCCGCCGATGCCCCGCCGCAGGCGTTCCCGGCCGGTGCCAGCGCGTTCCAGGCGAACTGCGCGGTGTGCCACGGACCGGCCGGTGCCGGCGTCCCCTCGCTCGCGCCCCCGCTCACGAGCTATCCCGCGCGCTACGCGGCGAGCGCCGCTGGGCGCCGGCAACTCGCCATGACGGTGCTCTATGGCCTCTTTGGCGACATCGCCGTCGAGGGCAAGCACTTCGCCTCGCGCATGCCCGACTTCGGCCAGCTCGACGATGCGACTCTGGCGGCGGTACTGAATTTCGTGGTGTTCGATCTCGGGCATGCCCCGGCAACGCTCGCGCCGATTGCGGCCGGCGAGCTCGCCGCCGAGCGCGCCCATCCGCAGGATGGTGCGGCGGTTCGGGAGCATCGCAAGAGCGTCGCGCCCGCGGATCCCTGACCGTGCGCCGCCCGCCGCGCGCGGCGGCCGCCGCACTCGCCGCCGCTCTGCTTACCGCTTCCCTGGCTCGCGCCAGTCCGGCGCAGGACTATGTTCTCTATTGCATGGGCTGCCACGGGGCTGAGGCGCAGGGCGTGGCCGGCAAGGTGCCACCGCTCGCCGGCTCGGTAGCGCTCCTGATGAGGAGCCCCGCGGGCCGCGACTACGTGCTGCGCGTACCCGGCGCGGCCAACTCCGCCCTTTCCGATGAGCAGCTCGCCGCCGTGCTCAACTGGCTCGCGCAACGCTACCCGCCGCCCGGAGGCACCGCGCCCGCCGCCGCCCCCTTCACCGCTGCCGAGGTGGGGAGCTTGCGCCACACCCCGCTCGCCAACGTGAAGGAGAGCCGCCGCGAGGTCGTGCGCGCGCTTGCGGCGAGCGGCCTGGCGCCGCCCGCCGACTACTAGGCGCGCCCAGGCACCCCGCGACCGGTCAGCGCTACTGGCGGAAGATCGCCGTGATGCCGATGGTGCGCGGGCGGAACGTGTACTGACGCTCCAGGCGGCTGCTGCCATCGCCCGGATTGATGGTCCAGTTGAAGTCGGTGAGGGCGTGGCTGTTGGTCAGGTTGTCGCAGAACGCCGCCAGCGACCACGGACCGAACTGCATGCCGGCGCGCACGCTGCTGAACGTCGTGCCGGCGAGCACGTAGTTCGCCGAATCGTACTGCAATGTGTTCGGGTCCTGGCCGGCGCCCGGCCACTTGCCACGGCCCTGGTATTCGGAATCGAAGCGGATGAAGGTCTCGTGCGCGAGCATGTTGAAGCGGTACTCTAGCCCGACGGACACGGTCACCGGCGCGGTCGGTTGGCCGGCACCGGTCTCGCTGCTTTGTCCGACGATGGCATCCCCGCTCGCGACCACCGGCATTACCTCGGTGGGGCTCAGGCGCGAGTCCTGCGTGTAACGGGCCGAGGTGTACCCGGCGGCCAGTTCCAGCGTCAGTTCGTCCGTGATGGAGGCGTCCAGCTCCAGGTCGATGCCCTTGGCGACCGCGGCGCCCAGGTTGTCGATGAAGGAGATCTGGCAGATCGGCGGCACCACCACCTGCTGGATGTTGTTCCACTTGATGTAGTAGACGCTGCTCGCGATCTTGACGCGATTGTCGATGTTGTTCTTGGCGCCGACCTCGTAGCTTTGCACGGTATCGGAGTTATAGGTGGTCGGCGCATTCGCGATGCCGAAGTTCATGAAGTCCTGCGAGCAGGCGGCGTAGGGCAGCGGATTGTTGGCGCCGCCCGGGCGGTAGCCCTTGGCGTAGGTGGTATAGAACATGTTGTTGGGATCGGCCTGGTACTGCAGGCTCAGCTTCGGCGTGAACGCGCTCTCCGCGTTGTTGCCGGAGCCGGTGGTCGAGGGCCCGAAGAGCTGCGGCCCGCCGGTGAAGGTATCGAACGAGTACTTGTTCTTCGACCAGCGCGCCCCGGCGGTGAGTTTGAGCTTGTCGGTGAGGCCATAGGTCGCCTCGCCGAACACCGCGTACTGCTCGTCCTTGGCGTGGGTCTGCAGGAAGTACGAGTCCGTCGGGAAGGCGGGGTCGTAGCCGACCCCGAAATAGTCGACGATGTTCGGGTCCCCGGTGAGCGCGTTCTGCAGCCCGGAGAGCAGCGGATCGTGGATCTGCTCGAGGTAGGTCTGGCGGTTCTGGCTGAGGAAGATGCCAGCGGTCCACAAGAGGCGCGCGTTCGCATCGTTCGACTGCAGGCGAAACTCCTGCGTGACGTTGTTCTGTATGTTGTCGACCGTCGAGGGCGAGGTGTAGTTGGCGGCACCGGGCGGCAGATGGATGCCGTTGCCGTCGATCAGCGGGTAGGTCCCGTTCACGTACGGCGGCAAGTAGGCGTACAGCTGATAGAAGCCGAGGTTGTAGAGCGTGCCCTCGTAGCCGTCCTGGTTCTGGCGGTCGTAGAAGGAGGTATTGGAGATGAGCGTCACGGCGCCCAGGTCGCCCTCGATCTTGAGCGAGGCGAGATAGAAGCGGTCGGGCACGTGGCGCTGTGTCGGGTCGGCATTGACGAAGTTGCCGCTCCCCGGATTCGAGTACAGCGGCCAGTAGTTATTGATGTCGTTCTTGCGCTCGTCCTGGTAATAGATCGAGGGCGTGATGCGCCAGTTGGCGCTCGGCGACCACAGGAACGCCAGCCGCGCGAGCATAAGTGTCGCCAAAGTTGGCGTTCGCCTCAACCGGCGCCAGCGTCACCGGGTTGATGTCGTTCGATCCAGCCGCCATCGCGGCGGTACCAGATCGTGAGGCGCGCGCCGAGCGTGCCGTCGACGAGCGGCCCGCCGACCGCGATGCCGCCCTCGTAGCTCGGATCGCCCGCCTTCGGTCGTCGCGACCTCGGCGCGGCTGTAGATGCTGGTGTTCGTCAGGCTCGGCTGCGTGGTGATGTAGCGCACCGTGCCGCCCTCGGAGCCGGCGCCGAACAGCGTGCCCTGCGGACCGCGCAGCACCTCGACGCGCTCGATGTCGAAGGACTTCGGCAGCGCTTCGTCGGGGTTGAAGGCGAGCGAGCGCATCTGGATCGGCGTGTCGTCGAGATAGATGCCCGTGGTGCCGGCGCCGCCCGTGCCCGAGATGCCGCGGATCGAGATGTTGTTGGTGCCGGAGGTGTCGACATTCACGCCCGGCGTGAAGCGCGCGACCTCCGGAGAAGTCCTTGATGCCGCGATCGTCCAGACCCTCCTGGGTGAGGGCCGTGACGCTCAGCGGCACGCGCGAGAGGCTCTCCGCACGGCGCGTCGCCGTCACCACCACCTCCTGCAGCGCGCCGCCCGTGGGCGCGGCCTCCTCGGTCGGCTGCGCGGCCTGCTGATCCGCCCACCCGACGCCGCACCCCAGGGCCAGAAGGGTGGCCGCCGCGCTCACACACGCGGGTCTGCGGATGAATCCGAAGGGGTGACGCATCGATCCTCCTGAACAAACGGGCTTTAGAGTTGTAGTCTTATCGTTACAAGGTAGCGCGCCGGCGCCAAAGCGGCAACGCCCTGTCGCATGCGTGCAAACGGTGCGCGCCGCGGCGCGACGCACTGCAATCGGGCGGCGGACTTCTCAGCGCCGCGGCCGCGGCATCCCGCACCCGGAAGCGGCGCGCGCCGTCTCGAGCAGCAGCGGCGCGAGCTGCGCGCGTAACCCGGCCAGCGTCCAGCGGCTGCGCGGCGCCGAAACGTTCACCGCGGCCACCGGCAGCCCGTCCTCGCCCAGCACCGGCGCGGCGATCGTGAGATCACCCGGGTAGCATTCCTGCTCCGACCAGGCGTAGCCCGCGGCGCGCGCGGCGCGGATGCGCCGCATGATCTCGCCGGCGTCGGTGAGCGTATGCGGCGTCAGCGCCCGCAGCCGCGAGCGGCGCACGACGCGCTCCGCCGCGCTCACCGGGAGCGCCGACAGATACGCACGCCCCGAGGCGGTGCAGTACATCGGCAGACGGTGGCCGACCGGCATGTGGATGAAGAAACGCTTGCGGGCCGGGAAGCGCGCCACGAACACCATATCGGTGCCGTCGGGCTCGGAGAGGCTCACCGATTCGCCACTCGCCTGGTTCAGATCGATGAGATGGCGCGTGGCGTGCTCGATGAGCGCGTGACCGGCGAGATAAGCGTGCGACAGCGACAGGGTGCGCGGCGTCAGCACCCAGCGCCTGAGGCGCGCATCGCGCTTCAGGTAGCCGAGTCGCGCCAGTGTATGGGTGCAGCGCTGCGCCGAGCTCGTGGTCATGCCGCCGTGCGCGGCGAGCTCGGCGAGATTCAGCGCGCGCAGCTCGCCGCCGAAAGTCTCGAGCAGGGCGAGCGCCTTGCCAACCGAGCTGTTGAACAGCGGGTCGCGCGCCGGCGAGGGCTTGCGCTTCATCGCCAGTCTAGGGTGTGAGGCGCTCGAGCCCGCCGAGCCACGGCCGCAGCGCCGCCGGCACCACCACCGAGCCGTCCTCCTGCTGGTAGTTCTCCAGCACCGCGACCAGCGCGCGGCCCACGGCGACGCCCGGAGCCGTTCAGCGTGTGCACCGGCTCGGGCTTGCCGGTCTCGCGGGTTGCGCCAGCGCGCCTGCATGCGCCGCGCCTGGAAGGCCTCGCAGTTGCTGCAGGAGGAGATCTCGCGGTAACGCTCCTGCGCCGGGCAGCCAGACCTCGAGGTCGTAGGTCTTGGCGCTGCCGAAGCCGACGTCGCCCGCGCACAGCGCCACGACGCGATACGGCAGCTCGAGCCGCTGCAGCACGGTCTCGGCGTGCCCGGTGAGCTCCTCGAGCGCCGCGTAGGAGTCCGCGGGGCGCACGATCTGCACCAGCTCGACCTTGTCGAACTGGTGCTGGCGGATCATGCCGCGCGTGTCCTTGCCGGAGGAGCCCGCCTCGGAGCGGAAGCACGGCGTGTGCGCGACGAACTTCAGCGGCAGCGCTTCCGCGTCGACGATCTGCTCGCGCACCAGGTTGGTGAGCGGCACTTCGGCGGTCGGAATCAGGAAGTAGCTCTGCTCGCCGCGCACCGCGAACAGATCCTGCTCGAACTTCGGCAGCTGCCCGGTGCCGACCAGCGCCTGGCGCCGCACCAGGTAGGGCACGTAGACCTCGGTGTAGCCGTGCTCGCGCGTGTGCAGGTCGAGCATGAACTGCGCGAGCGCGCGATGCAGCCGCGCCACCGCGCCACGCAGCACCACGAAGCGCGCGCCGGAGATGCGTGCCGCGGCCTCGAAGTCGAGCCCGCCGAGCCGCTCGCCGATCTCCACGTGATCGCGCGGCTTGAAGTCGAAGCGCCGCGGCTCGCCCCAGCGGCGCACTTCGACGTTGGCACTCTCATCGCGCCCGTCGGGCACCGACGTCGTGCAGCAGGTTCGGCAGCCCGAGCTGCCAGCTCGCTCGAGCTCCGCCTGCACGGCGGCCAGCTCCTGTCTCGGCCGCGCCAAGCGCGCGCAGCGAGGTCCTCGCCCCGCGCCAGCAGCGGGGCGATGTCCTCGCCGCTGCCCTTTGGCCATGCCGACGGCCTTGGCGTTCGCGTTGCGCTCGGCGCGCAGGCGATCGACCTCGACCTGCCAGTGCTTGCGCTGCTCCTCGAGCGCCTGGAGCGCCTCGACGTCGAGCGCGAAGCCGCGGCGCGCGAGGTTGCGCGCGACCTCCTCCGGCTCGGTTACGCAGCAGTTTCGGATCGATCACGTCGTGTACCTTTCGGCGTCGGCGCTCGTGCCTCGCGCAGCCGCGCGAGCGCCTCGCGCGATCTTCATCTCGAGCCCGCGCGGCACCGGCTCGATAGTAGCGCCGATCGGGCATGCCCTCCGGCAGGTAGCGCTCGCCCGCCGCGAACGCGTCCGGCTCGTCGTGCGCGTAGCGATAGCCGCTGGCCGTAACCGAGGTCCTTCATGAGCCGGGTGGGCGCGTTGCGCAGCTGCAGTGGCACTTCGAGCGTGCCGAAGGCGGCTCGACGTCCGCCATCGCCTCGCCCAACGCCACGTAGACCGCGTTGCTCTTTGGCGCGCAGGCGAGATACACCACCGCCTGGGCGAGCGCCAGCTCGCCCTCGGGACTGCCGAGCCGCTCGTAGGCCTCCCAGGCATCGAGCGCGAGCGTGAGCGCGCGCGGATCGGCCAGGCCGATGTCCTCGCTCGCCATGCGCACCACGCGCCGCGCGATGTAGTGCGGATCGCAGCCGCCATCGAGCATGCGGCACAGCCAGTAGAGCGCCGCGTCCGGATCGCGTGCCGCGCACCGCCTTGTGCAGCGCCGAGATCTGGTCGTAGAACTGCTCGCCGCCCTTGTCGAAGCGCCGGTGGCCGCCACTCGGCGACCTCGCGCGCCAGTGCCCCGCTGATGCGTGTGCGCACTCGCGCCCGCCTGCACCAGCGCCGACGGCGAGCTCGAGCATGTTGAGCGCGCGGCGCGCATCGCCGTCGGCCGCCTGCGCGAGCAGCCTCGAGCGCCTCGGGCTCGGCCTCGATGCGCTCGCGCCCGAGCCCGCGCTCCGCGTCGGCGAGCGCGCGGCGCAGCAGCCGCGGCGAGATCCGCCGCGCGTCAAGCGCCTTCAGCACGTAGACGCGGGCGCGCGACAGCAGCGCGCCGATGATCTCGAACGACGGGTTCTCGGTGGTCGCGCCGATGAAGGTCAGCGTGCCGTCCTCGACGATACGGCAGGAACGTGTCCTGCTGCGCCTTGTTGAAGCGGTGCACCTCGTCGAGGAACAGCACGCGTCGGCCGCCCGTCGGCGGCACGGGCCGCGCGCGCGCTCTCCACGGCCTCGCGGATGTCCTTGACGCCGGCCATCACGGCCGACAGCGCGATGAATTGCGCGCTCGCGCGTCTGCGCGATCGAGCCGCGCGAGCGTCGTCTTGCCGGTGCCCGGCGGTCCCCAGAGGATCATCGAGTGCAGCTGCCCCGCCATGATGCTGGCGTAGAGGGGCTTGCCCGGCGCGAGCAGGTGCTCCTGCCCGACGAACTCCTCGAGCCGGCGCGGCCGCATGCGATCCGCCAGCGGCCGCAGCGACTCGGCCACGGCGGTGCTCATTTGCGCGGCATGCTTCCGATGAGCATCGGCCGCCGGGCGGCGGCGTCAGAACCTGCACCTCCGCGGCGCCACGTCACTTTGCGCTATTCGCGCTCGACGTCTTGCCTCGACAGATGACGGTCGCCGTCTGGTCGAGCTTGTCCTCGAGGATCATGCGCTTCAGCTCGCCCATTGTCGAAGCCGAAGAGCGCCTCGCGAAAGTCCGCCTCGGCGCCGTGCGGCTCGACCAGGACCCAGCTGCAGACCCATGCGCTCGCCGCGCCGGCGCGATGGTGAAGTTTTCGCGCACGTCGACGGCGCCGGAGAGCAGCATCGCCGGCGTCGCCGACAATGCATCGTCCACCGGCTTCACGGTCACCTGCCCGAGGTCGCGGTCGAAGAACCAGAGATTGCGCCCGTCGCACGACCATGAGCTGGCCGGTGGCGGCGCCCGCAGCGGCGCCGCCGCCGCCCTTCGCGGTGTCCGCCGCGGCGGTCTGCGGATGGATTTCCCAGCTGAACTTGCCCGGACGCTGCACGATGATCCTGCCGGTGGCGCGGTCGATCTCGTGGCCCTGGCCGTCGGCGAGCGTCTGCAGGAAGCTCGCGCCGCAGCGTCTTCAGGTGGTCGAGATAGGCGTCGAGCTGCGTCGGCTGCGAGCTCTGCGCGGGCTGCGCCGCCGGGGCGCCGCGGCCGCTCCCGGTGACGTGGTCGCCGCCGGCGCCGGCGCCGTCTGGGCTCGCACGCCCGTCACGAACACCGCGCAAGCCAGCGCCACAAGCACGGCGGCAAGCGGGTCGCGTCTGCGCCAGGGCAACTCGACGATCGGCGCTGCTGGCATACGTGGCTCCATCATGTCAGTCCCCGGGCGGCGGCGGCGCCAGCACTTCGCGGCTGCCGTTCGACTGCAGCGGCCCGACGAGCCCGGCGGGCTCCATCGCCTCGACCAGGCGCGCCGCGCGGTTGTAGCCGATCTTGAGCCGCCGCTGCACGTCGGAGATGGAGGGCTTGCGCTCGTCGGTGACGATGCGCACGGCCTCGTCGTAGAGCGGGTCCTGCTCGGCATCGCCGCCGCCGCCGCCTTCGCCCTCGCCCTCCTCGCCCGACAGGCCCGGGATCGGTCCGCGCGGGCCCGACGAGCACTTCCTCGATGTAGTCCGGCGGCGTCGGCCGTCTTCAGCGCATCCGACCACGCGATGCACCTCCTGGTCCGAGACGAACGCGCCGTGCACGCGCGTCGGCATCGAGGTGCCCGGCGGCAGGTACAGCATGTCGCCGTGGCCGAGCAGCGACTCGGCGCCGCTCTGGTCGAGGATGGTGCGCGAGTCGACCTTGCGCCGACACCTGGAAGGCGATGCGCGTCGGGGATGTTCGCCTTGATGAGGCCGGTGATCACGTCCACCGACGGCCGCTGCGTCGCGAGGATCAGGTGGATGCCCGAGGCGCGCGCCTTCTGCGCCAGGCGCGCGATCAGCTCCTCGACCTTCTTGCCGACGATCATCATCAGGTCGGCGAGCTCGTCGATGATCACGACGATGTACGGCAGCGGCTCGAGATCGAGAATCTGCCTCTGGTCGATGGTCGGATCGTTGGCGGCGCGCGCCGTCATCAGCGGATCGCGGATCGGCTTGCCGGCGTCGATCGCCTCCTTCACCTTGCGGTTGAAGCCGGCGATGTTGCGCACGCCGAGCGCCGCCATGAGCTGGTAGCGCCGCTCCATCTCGGCGACGCACCAGCGCAGCGCGTTGGCCGCCTGCTTCATGTCGGTGACGACCGGCGCGAGCAGGTGCGGGATGCCCTCGTAGACCGAGAGCTCGAGCATCTTCGGGTCGATCATGATCAGGCGCACGTGCTCGGCGGTGGACTTGTAGAGCAGCGACAGCACCATCGCGTTGATTGCCACCGACTTGCCCGAGCCGGTGGTGCCGGCGATCAGCAGGTGCGGCATGCGCGCCAGGTCCGCGACCACCGGCTCGCCGCCGATGTCCTTGCCGAGCGCCAGCGCGAGCGGCGAGGCCATCTCGTCGTAGGCCGCGACTTGATGATCTCGCCGAGCGTGACGATCTCGCGCTTCTCGTTCGGGATCTCGAGGCCCATGACGCGACTTGCCGGGGATGACCTCGACGACGCGCACGCTGACAGCGCCGAGAGCGCGCGCGCCAGGTCCTTGGCGAGTGCGCGTGATCTGGCTCGCCTTGACGCCCGGCGCCGGCCGCAGCTCGAAGCGCGTGACCACCGGACCCGGCTGCACCGCGACCACCTCGACCTCGACGCCGAAGTCCTTGAGCTTCAGTTCGACCAGGCGCGACATCGCCTCGAGCGCCTCCGGCGAATACAGCGGCTCGCGCGCCGGCGGATCGTCGAGCAGCTACAGCGCCGGCAGCTCGCTGGCGTCCGGCGGATCGAACAGCGACACCTGCCGTTCCTTCTCGACGCGCTCGCTCTTCTCCACCACCGGCGCCGGCGCCTCGATGCGCGGCGGGCGCGCGGGTCGCGCCTTCTTCTGCTCGGTCTCGCCCGACCTCCTCGCGCGCCTGCTGCGCTCACGCCCTTCGGCCATGTCGCTCGCGCGACGCGCCAGCGCGTGCGCAGCCAGCCGAGGCCGCGCCAGGCGACCGCGCCCGAGCCGGTCCATCACGGCGAGCCAGGAGACGCCGGAAGGCGACCGAGATGCCGCGCCATCCAGGCGGCGAGCAGCAGCAGCGTCGCGCCGAGAAAATCGAGCCACGCGGCCAGCCCGTCGCCCACCAGGCCGCCCGACCACGCCGCCGGCCGTCTGGCGCAGCGAACCCGGCCTGCCAGTGCAGCGTCGCCAGCCCGCAGCTCGCCGCCAGCAGCAGCACGAACCCGGCCACCGCGGACCGCGGTGTTCACGCGCGACACGGTCGAGGCCCTGCACCGCGCGCGCTGCAGCGCGCCCGGCGGCGACCGCAGCACCACCGGCAACAGGAAGGCCGGCCAGCCGAACAGGAAGAACAGCACGTCGGCGACCCAGGCGCCGACGCGGCACCGATCAGGTTGTGGACCGGCCCGGCGTCGCCCGTGTAGGAGAATCCCGGGTCGTCGGGGCTCGTAGCTCGCGAGCGCCACGAGCAGCACCAGCGCGACGACGGCGATACCAGATCACCGCGCTCTCGCGCAGGCGCGCGGGCCACCGCCGCCGTGATCGGCGCGCCACCGTTGCGTGCCTGAACCTGCGTCTCAGCCAATTCCCGGTTTGCCCCACCTTAAGATAGACGCGCCGCGCATTATCAGGGCTTAGGTACCATGCACCGATGCGCACAGATGACCTCCGCACATGAGCGCCCGCCACTCGCCGCCTGATCATCCTCGGCTCCGGGCCCGGCGGGCTACAGCGCCGCGGTGTACGCCGCGCGCGCCAATCGCACGCCCGCTGCTCATCACCGGCATGGAGCAGGGCGGGCAGCTCATGACCACCACCGACGTCGACAACTGGCCGGGCGACGTCGAGGGCCTGCAGGGGCCCGGCGCTGATGGAGCGCATGCGCGGCACGCCGAGCGCTTCGCCACCGAGATCGTGAACGACCACATGCAGCGCGGTCGACTTCTCGTCGCCGCCCGCTGCGCCTCGACGGGCGACGTCGGCGAGCTACACCTGCGATGCGCTGATCATCGCGACCGGCGCCTCGCGCGCGCTACCTCGGCCTCCCGTCGGAGGAGCAGTTCCGCGGCCGCGGCGTGTCGGCCTGCGCCACCTGCGACGGCTTCTTCTTCCGCGGCCAGCGCGTCGCGGTCGTCGGCGGCGGCAACACCGCGGTCGAGGAGGCGCTGTACCTGTCGCAACATCGCCGCGCACGTCACGCTCGTGCACCGGCGCGACAAGCTGCGCGCCGAGAAGATCCTGCAGGATCGCCTGTTCGCGCGCGGTAGCGGCCGGCAAGATGTCGCATGCGTCTGGAATCACGCCGTCGACGAAGTGCTCGGCGATGTCAGGGCGTCACCGGCGTGCGCGCTGCGCTCGACTGCCGGACGGCGCACTGCGCAGACCTCGCGGTCAGCGGCGTCTTCATCGCCATCGGCCACACGCCCAACACCGCGATCTTCGACGGCCAGCTCGACATGCAGGGCGGCTACATCACCGTGAAGAGCGGCCTCGAGGGCGATGCCACCGCCACCAGCGTCCCCGGCGTGTTCGCCGCCGGCGACGTCGCCGATCACGTCTACCGGCAGGCCGTCACCTCGGCGGGCTCCGGCTGCATGGCCGCGCTCGATGCCGACCGCTACCTCGAATCGCTGGACGCGCGCACCCACGGCTAAGCGCCGCGCGACATGAGCGCCGACCGCGTCGAGTTCCGCTCCAGCATCGATCAGCTCGACGCGCGCGAGTGGAATGCGCTCGGCGGCGGACATCCGTTCCTGCGCCACGAGTTCCTGGCGGCGCTCGAGCACACCGGCTGCGTCGGCGCAGGCACGGGCTGGCAGCCGCGCCATCTCGCGCTGCGCGACGCCCAAGGCCTCGCCGGTGCCGCCGCCACCTGTCGTGAAGACGCATTCCTGGGGCGAGTTCGTCTTCGACTTCGCCTGGGCGCAGGCCTACGAGCGCCTCGGCCGCCCCTACTACCCGAAGCTCGCCGCTGGCGATCCCGTTCACGCCGGCCACCGGCCCGCGCCTGCTGCGTGCGGCCCGGACTCGACGCAGCGCGGATCGGGGCGCGCCTCCTCGGCGCGCTCGAACGCGACAGCGAGGCGCGCGGCCTCTCGGCGGTGCACGCGCTGTTCCTCGACGAGCCGCGCGCGCAGCGCCTGCGAGCAGCAGGGCTGGCTGCTGCGGCGCGACTGCCAGTTCCACTGGCACAACCGCGGCTAGCGCGACTTCGAGCGACTTCCTCGAGTCCTTCACCGCCGAGAAGCGCAAGAAGGCGCGCCGCGAGCGGCGCCGCGTCGCAGGAGCAGCGGCATCGCGCTTCGAGACGCGCTTCGGCGGCGAGCTCGATGCGCCGACTCCTTGAGCGCATCTACGCGCTGCACCGGCGACACGTTCCTGCGCCACGGCCACGAGCCCTACCTGACCCCCGGGTTCTTCATCGAGGTGGCGCGCACGCTCCCCGAAGCTCTGATGGTGAAGCTCGCGATGCACGGCGGCGAGCTCGTCGCGGCCGCGATCTTCTTCTGGTGGCAGGACGCGCTCTACGGCCGCTACTGGGGCGCCGCCGCCGACTACCACAGCCTGCATTTCGAGACCTGCTACCACCAGGGCATCGAGTACTGCATCGAGCGCGGTCTCGCGCGCTTCGAGCCGGGCACTCAGGGCGAGCACAAGGTGAGCGCGCGGCTTCGAGCCGACGCTCACCTGGTCGGCGCACTTGCATCGCCGACCGGCAGTTCCGCGCCGCGATCGGTGAGTACCTGACGCGCGAGGGCGCGGCGGTCGAGAGCTACGCGCTGGAAGTCGCAGGAACACGTCCCGTACCGCCGGCGGCGCACGGAGCGCGGCGGCGCATGAGGACGGTGACCTGGATCTCGGCCCGACGATCCGCCGGAGTGGTTCCCGCCGCCCGAACAGGCGCTCGACGATCCACCGGGCCTGCTCGCCGCGGGCGGCGATCTGTCGCCCGAGCGGCTGCTCGCCGCCTACCGCCGCGGCATCTTTCCCTGGTACTCCGCCGGGCCAGCCGGTGCTGTGGTGGTCGCCCGATCCGCGCGCGGTGCTGTTTCCCGAGGAGTTCCGCCGCACCCGCAGCCTCGCCAAAACGCTGCGCAACCGCGGCTTCAGCACCTCGGTCGACCGCGACTTCGCGGCGGTCATCGACGGCTGCGCCGCGCCCCGCACCGCGAGCCCCGGCACCTGGATCACGCCCGACATGCGCACCGCCTACCTGCGCGCTGCATCGCCTCGGCTACGCCCACAGCATCGAAGATCTGGCGCGACGGCCGCCTGGTCGGCGGCCTCTACGGCGTGCGCCTCGGCGGCGTGTTCTTCGGCGAGTCGATGTTCAGCGCGGAGCGCGACGCCTCCAAGGTGGCGCTCGCCGCATCTCGTGGCTCTGTGTCTGCGCAACAGCATCGCGCTGATCGACTGCCAGCTGTACTCGCGCGCACCTGCGGAGCCTCGGCGCCCGCACCATTCCGCGCAGCGAGTTCCGCGGCTGCTGCGCGAGCAGACCTCGCTCCCCTCGGCACCGCTCGTGTGAGCCTTAAATTGCCACGGGAGCGGCCTTTATGCCCAATTCGCGCCCCCGAAGTCGCTTAAGGCTGCCTGTGTCCAAAGAAGACGCGATTCAGATGGAAGGCGAGGTCGTCGAGACCCTGCCGAACACGACTTTTCGGGTGAAGCTCAAGAACGGCCACGTCGTGACCGCACACATCTCCGGCAAGATGCGCAAGAACTACATCCGCATCCTGACCGGCGATGCCGTCACCGTGGAGATGACCCCCTACGACCTGACCAAGGGCCGCATCATCTACCGGGGACGCTGAGGCGCGCGGCGCAGCCGCCAAAAATCACACTTTTTGGCGGCGGCCGACGGAGTGCTGTCCGCCGAAATCGCTTGTGATTTCGGCCAATTGAACTACACGACTTCCGGCACCTGCGCCGGCTCAAAGTCGCAGCACCAGCTCCGAGCCGTCCTCCTTGACGGAGACGCTCACGTGCCCGCCGCGCGCCAGCCGCCGAACAGCAGCTCCTCGGCGAGCGGCCGCTTGATGTGCTCCTGGATGATGCGCGCCATCGGGCGCGCACCCATCTTCGGGTCGTAGCCCTTCCTGGCGATCCAGCCGCGCGCCGCGTCATCGAGCGTGATCGACACGCCCTTCTGCTCGAGCTGCGCTTCGACCTCGAGCAGCAGCTTGTCGACGACCCGCTCGATGGTGACACCGTCGAGCGAGCGCGAACTGGATCACGGCGTCGAGCCGGTTGCGGAACTCGGGCGCAGAAGATGCGGCGGATCGCTTCCATGCCGTCAGTGGCGTTGTCGGCGTGCGTGAAGCCGATGGCTGTGCGGGCCATCTCCTGCGCGCCGGCATTGGTCGTCATTACGATGATGACGTGGCGGAAATCGGCCTTGCGGCCGTTGTTGTCGGTGAGCGTGCCGTGATCCATCACCTGCAGCAGCAGGTTGAACACGTCCGGGTGCGCCTTCTCGATTTCGTCGAGCAGCAGCACGCAGTGCGGATGCTTGGCGATCGCCTCGGTGAGCAGCCCGCCCTGATCGAAGCCGACGTAACCGGGCGGCGCGCCGATCAGGCGCGACACGGTATGGCGCTCCATGTACTCCGACATGTCGAAGCGCAGGAACTCGACGCCCATGGCGATGCGCGAGCTGCCGCGTGACCTCGGTCTTGCCGACGCCGGTCGGGCCCGCGAACAGGAAGCTGCCGACGGGCTTGCGCCGACTCGCCGAGTCCCGAGCGCGCCATCTTGATGGCGGAGCCGAGCGCCTCGATCGCCTTGTCCTGCCCGAAGATCACGAGCTTCAGGTTGCGCTCGAGGTTGCGCAGGACCTCCTTGTCGGAGACCGACACGCTCTTCGCCGGGATGCGCGCCATGCGCGCCACCACGTCCTCGATGTGGCGCACCTGGACCACCGGCTCGCGCTCGGCGACGGGCTTGAGGCGCAGCGCGCGCGCCGGCCTCGTCGACCACGTCGATGGCCTTGTCCGGCAGATGCCGCTCGTTGATGTGGCGGGCGGCGAGCTCAGCGGCGGCCCTCAAGCGCCTCGTCCGCGTAGGTGATGCCGTGATGCTCCTCGAAGCGGGGCTTCAGGCCGAACAGGATGTCGATGGTCTCGGCCACCGTTGGCTCGACCACGTCGATCTTCTGGAAACGCCGTGCGAGCGCGTGGTCCTTCTCGAAGATGCCGCGGTACTCCTGGTAGGTGGTCGAGCCGATGCAGCGGATCTCACCGTTCGCGAGCACCGGCTTGATGAGGTTGGAGGCGTCCATGACGCCGCCGGAGGCGGCACCGGCGCCGATCACGGTGTGGATCTCGTCGATGAACAGGATCGCGCCGGGCTGCTTCTTGAGTTCGGTGATCACGCCCTTCAGACGCTTCTCGAAATCGCCGCGATACTTGGTGCCGGCGATCAGCGCGCCCATGTCGAGCGCGTAGATGGTGCAGTCCGCGAGCACCTCGGGCACCTTGCCTTCGACGATCAGGCGCGCCAGCCCCTCGGCGATCGCGGTCTTGCCGACGCCGGCCTCGCCGACGTAGAGCGGGATTGTTCTTGCGGCGGCGGCACAGGATCTCGATGGTGCGCTCGACCTCGAGCTTGCGGCCGATCAGCGGATCGATGCGACCCTCCTGCGCCAGGCGGTTGAGATTGGTCGTGTACTTCTCGAGCGCGCTGCCGCCCTCGCTGTCGCGCTCGGCATCCGGCTGGCCGTCCTCCTTGTCGGTCTTGCTCCTCGGCGATCTTCGAGAGCCCGTGCGAGATGTAGTTGACGACGTCGAGCCGCGTGACGTGCTGGCGGTCGAGCAGGAACACCGCGTGGCTCTGCTTCTCGCTGAAGATGGCGACCAGCACGTTGGTCGACCCCGACCTCTTTCTTGCCGCTCGACTGCACGTGGAACACGCGCGCGCTGCAGCACGCGCTGGAAACCCAGCGTCGGCTGCACCTCGCGCTCCTCGCCCTCCTCGAGGCGCGGGGTCGACTGCTCGATGTGCTCCTTGAGCTCATCGCGGAGCTTGCCGAAGTCGGCACCGCACGCGCGCAGTATCTCGCGCACCTTCGGGGTGTCGAGGATGGCGAGCAGCAGGTGCTCGACCGTCAGGAACTCGTGACGCGCCTCGCGCGCCTTGTGGAAGGCCTCGTTGAGGCAGTATTCGAGTTCGTTCGAGAGCACTTTATCCGCGCCTCCGGTTCAGGCCTCTTCCAGCGTGCACATCAGCGGATGCTGATGGTCGCGGGCGTAGGTCGTCACCTGCGCCACCTTGGTTTCCGCAATCTCATATGTGAAGACCCCGCAGACGCCCTTGCCCCGCGTATGCACCTCGAGCATGATGCGGGTTGCGGTGGGCCGGTCCAGGCCAAAGAACTGTTCCAGCACGTCGACCACGAACTCCATCGGGGTGTAATCGTCATTGAGCAGCACGACCTGGTACAAAGGGGGTTGTTTGACCTCCGGTTGCGCCTCCTCGACGGCGATGCCGGAGTCGGGACGGACCGGATGCTGCTCGGGCATGGCCTTCTTTATAGGGGTCGCGAAACGGCAACACAAGAGCGTGACAATGTCGTGTGTATACTCCTGCAGAAACAATTGCTTGAGAGCGCTCGCGCTGCGCCCGTATGATTGCGTAAGCGCTCCACGCACACCCTCGCGCGGCGGGTGTTCCGCGCGCGCCGAGAACACTGGATAAGCTCCGCTAAGCCCATGCTTTTGGCCCCATGAACGCCGCATCCTGGCTCGAAGGTCTGCCGCCTCCGGCCCGCTGGCGGGCAGTGCTGCTCGCCGAGGGGCCGCGCTTTGCGACCTGGTTTCTCGCGCTCGCGCTCGGTGTGCAGGCGGCGCTCATCGTGACCGATCTCGCCGGCGGCGACCGCGGCCCGCACTCAGCCGCGGCGCCACCGCGTCCGGGCGCGCCGGCGCGCACGGTCGACGTCGCCACGATCGCCAACGCGCACCTCTTCGGCACCGCCCCGGTACCGAAGGCGGAGGACGCCAACGCGCCGGCCTCGAGCGTGCCCCTGATCCTCACCGGAATCATCGCAGGGGATGATCCCCAAAGCGGGCTCGCGATCCTGGGACCGAACGCACAGACTGCGAAAGTTCATGCGGTCGGCGACACGGTGGCCGGCGGGGTGAAGCTCCATTCGGTATATGCCGACCGCGTCATCATCGACCGCAACGGCCAGCTCGAGTCCCTGACGCTCCCCCGCCAGGTGAGCGGGGCTGCGCCGGCGCCCTCGGCGGCCGCCCTCCCCATCCAGAGCCCGGTCGTCGACCGCATGCGCAGGGCGCTCACCGAGCAGCCCGGGCTGATCGCGGACCTGCTGCGGCCCCAGGCGGTCATGGACGGGGACAAGGTCAAGGGTTTCCGCGTCTATCCAGGCCGCAATCGTCTCGCCTTCGCGCGCCTCGGACTGCGGCCGGGAGACGAGGTGATCGCCATCAACGGCACGCCGCTCGATGACCAGGACCGCGGTCAGGCGATCATCAATACCCTCACCAGCTCGTCCGAAGCGCGGGTCACCGTGATCCGCAACAACCAGCAGCAGGACCTCACGCTCAACATCGCCCAGGTCGCGCAGGAAGCGGAAACCGCCACCGGCCTGCAACCGGGCCCCTTCAGCGGCGGCCCGGGCCTCGGCGGCAGCGGCGTCGGCCCGGCCCCGCCGGCGGACGCCATCTTCACTCAGCCGAGCGTGCCCGCCGCCACCCCGGGAGCGCCCGCGACCGTTCCGGGGACAGCGCCCCCGGCACCGGTGCCGCCTCCGGAGCAGCCGCCAGGCACTACTCCGCCACAAGACAGTCAATAGCTGGAGCGCGTTTTTCCCGGGGGACCCATTCAGTGAACCGCCTTCGTCCATTCGCCCTGTGCGCGCTCGCCGTCGTGCTCTCGGGTTCGCTCGCCACCGCGCAGCCGGCCCAGCGCATCACGCCGAACTTCAAGGACGCCGACATCACCCAGGTCGCCGAGGCGGTCGCGGCGGCGACCGGCAAGAACTTCATCATCGACCCGCGGGTGCGTGCCCAGGTGACGATGCTGTCCTCGACCGCCATGACGCCGGATGCGTTCTACGAGGCATTCCTGTCGATCCTGCAGGTCTACGGCTTCGTCGCGGTGCCCCAGGGCAACGTGGTCAAGATCATTCCGGACACCCAGGCCAAGACCAGCCCCTCGATCGACCTGCCCGATCACGTGAGTGCCACGTCGGATGAGATCGTCACCCAGGTGCTGGACGTGAAGAACGTGAGCGCCGCGCAGCTGGTGCCGATCCTGCGACCCATGGTGCCGCAGTGGGGCTCGCTGGTCGCCTACGCCCCCGGCAACATCCTCGTGATCACCGACCACGCGAGCAACGTCAACCGGATGATCCGCATCATCCACCGCATCGACCAGGTCGGTAACCAGGACCCCGAGATCGTGCCGCTGCAGAACGCCTCGGCCGCCGAAATCGTGCGCGTGGTGAACTCGCTCTACCAGGGCGCCGCCGCCGAGGGCAACACCGTCAAGGTGGTGGCGGATGAGCGCTCCAACACCGTGCTGATCGGCGGCCAGGAGTCGCAGCGGCTGCGCATCCGCGCGCTGATCGCGCACCTCGACACCCCGCTCGGCGGCGGCGGCGACACGCGCGTGCGCTACCTGCACTACGCCAACGCCGAGAAGCTCGCACCGAAGCTCAAGGAACAGATCACCGGCATCGCGCAGGCCGCGGGGCCGGGCGGCGCGAATCCTGCGGCCGCCAACCCGCAGCTCGCGGCCGAGAAGAACGCGATGGTATGGGCGGACCCGCAGAACAACGCCCTGGTGATCACCGCCCCGCCGAAGATCATGCACGCGGTCATGGAGATCGTCGACAAGCTCGACATCCGCCGTCCGCAGGTGCTGGTCGAGGCGATCATCGCCGACATCGACTTCGACAAGGACGCCGAGCTCGGCGTCAACTGGGCGGCGTTCATCAACGGCAGCAACGTGCCCGCGGGCGCCTTCGTGAGCCCGGTCGGCGGCACCAGCATCGTCGACCTGGCCGGTGCCGTCGCGAGTCCCGCCAGCGTCACCACGACGCTGCTGCAGGGCACGACGCTCGGCATCGGCCGCGTCGGCGGCAGCAACGGCACAAACTTCGCCGCGGTGCTGCGCGCGATCCGCGCCGACACCGACGACAACGTGATCGCGACACCCACGGCCGTCACCATGGATAACCAGGAGGCCGAGCTCAAGGTGGCGCAGGAAGTCCCGTTCATCACCGGGCAGTACACCGCCAACAACAGCGCGGTGGTGGGCGGTGCGGTCAACCCCTTCCAGACCATCCAGCGCGAGGAAGTCGGCACCATCCTCAAGATCACACCGACCATCTCGCCCGAAGGCACCGCGGTGATGCTCAAGATCTCCATCGAGAGCTCGACCATCGGCCAGAAGCCCGCGGGCGCGGTGGATCTGGTCACCAACAAGCGCACGGTGAGCACCACCGTCATGATCGACGACGGCGGTATCGTGGTGCTCGGGGGGCTCACCGAGGACAACACCACCAAGGGCGAGAACCGCGTGCCGTTCCTCGGTCAGATTCCGATCCTCGGCTACCTGTTCAAGACGCGCAACGAGAGCAACACCAAGAACAACCTGATGATCTTCCTGCGCCCGAAGATCCTGCGCGACGGTGCGCAGGCAGCCTACGAGACCGATCTCAAGTACAACTACATGCTCGATGAGCAGAAGAAGATCGAGAAGATGGGCAGCCACGAGGCCGTGCCGCTGCTGCCGGGTGTGAGCCGCGGCGCACTGCCGCCGCTGCCGCCGGGTGGCTCCGGCGCGGCGGTGAAGCCCGCGGTCACGATGCCGGGCCCGGGCCAGGCGGCGCCCGCCAATGTGCCCTCTGCCACCCCTCCTGCCGCGGCGGCCCCCGCGGCGCCACCGGCCGGAGCGCCCGCGACGCCCGGAACCGCCGCACCCGATACCCCGGCGGCGACGCCTGCGGATCAGCCGCCCAAGCCGTGAGCCGCCGTCGATGAACGCGGTGACCCCCGAGAGTGCGCCGGACGCGGTGGAGCCCGCGGAGCGGCGCCTGTCGTTTGCGTTCGCCAAGCGCCATGGCGTGCTGGTGCGCGCGGTCATCGAGGGGGTCGCCGAGTGCGTGTGCCGCGAGAACGCCACTCCCCAGGCGCTCGCCGAGGTGCGCCGCTACGTGCGCCGCCCGGTAAAGCTCGAGCGGGTTCCGGAAGAGGAGTTCGATCTGCTGCTGCGCCGGGCCTACGAGGCCGGGTCGGACGCCATGCAGGCGGTCGAGGGGCTGGATGAGACCACCGATCTCGCCCACCTCGCGCAGGAACTGCCCGAGCAGGCCGACCTGCTCGACAGCGAGGATGACGCGCCGATCATCCGGCTGATCAACGCCGTGCTCACCCAGGCGGTGAAGGAAAACGCCTCCGACATCCACATCGAGCCGTTCGAGAACCGCCTGGTGATCCGCTTCCGCGTCGACGGGGTGCTGCGCGAAGTGCTGCAGTCCAGGCGCGCCGTCGCGCCGCTGGTCGTGTCGCGCGTCAAGGTGATGTCGCGGCTCGACATCGCCGAGAAGCGCCTGCCGCAGGACGGGCGCATCAGCCTGCGGATCGCCGGGCGCGCGGTCGATGTGCGTGTCTCGACCATCCCCTCGGGCCACGGCGAGCGCGTGGTGCTGCGTCTCCTCGACAAGCAGGCCGGCAAGCTCGAGCTCAATTCCCTCGGCATGGACCCGCGAACACAGGGCGCGATGGACGAGTTGATCCACAAGCCCCACGGGATCCTGCTGGTAACCGGCCCCACCGGCTCCGGCAAGACTACGACCCTCTACGCCGCGCTCGAGCGTCTGAACGACAACACGCAGAACATCATGACGGTCGAGGACCCGATCGAGTACTACATCGACGGCATCGGCCAGACGCAGGTCAACACCAAGGTGGAGATGACCTTCGCGCGCGGCCTGCGCGCGATCCTGCGCCAGGACCCCGACGTGGTGCTGATCGGCGAGATCCGTGATCTCGAGACCGCGCAGATCGCCGTGCAGGCGAGCCTCACCGGCCACCTGGTGCTCTCGACGCTGCACACCAATACCGCGGCGGGCGCCATCACCCGCCTGCGCGACATGGGGATCGAGCCGTTCCTCCTGTCCTCCTCGCTGATCGGGGTGCTGGCGCAGCGCCTGGTGCGGGTGCTCAATCCCGACAGCAAGCAGCCATTCAAGGCCGGCGAGCGCGAGCGGGAGCTCCTGAACCTGAACCCCAACGACCCCGCGCCGACCCTCTATCGTCCGGGGCGCGATGCGGGCGGCGGCTACCGCGGCCGCACCGGCATCTACGAGCTGGTCGTGGTCGACGACCGGATGCGCGACATGATCCATGACGGGGTGTCCGAGCACGAGATCGAACGCCACGCGCGCAAGAGCACCCCCTCCATCCGCGACGACGGCCGCGCCCGCGTCCTGCGCGGCGAGACCACGCTCGAGGAGATCCTGCGAGTCACGCGTGAAGATTAGCCAGCCGGGGCGCCTTGCGCTGCAAGCGCCGCGGGCGGCTTTCAGCCAATAAACAGCCATGGGAGCCTTCGAGTACACCGCCCTCGACAGCGTCGGCAAGGAACGCAAAGGCATCCTCGAGGGCGACACGCCGCGCCACATCCGTCAGCTGTTGCGCGAGCAGCAGCTGCTGCCGGTCACGGTGGCCGAGGTGGCGCAGAAGGAGGCCAGGGCGCAGCGCTCCTTCAGCCTGATGCGGCGCGTCTCGCCCACGGACCTCGCGCTCTTCACCCGCCAGCTCGCCACACTGGTGCGCGCCGGGCTCCCCCTCGAGGAGTCGCTGCTCGCGGTCTCGCAGCAGACCGAGCGGCCGCGCGTGCAGAGCATCGTGCTCGGGGTGCGCTCGCGCGTCATGGAAGGTCATACGCTCGCGGACGGTTTCGCGGACTTCCCGCGGGTGTTCCCCGAGATCTACCGGGCGACGGTGGCCGCCGGCGAGCAGTCCGGGCACCTCGACAACGTGCTCGAGCGGCTGGCCGACTACACCGAGAGCCGCGAGCTGATCCGCCAGAAGGTCCTCGCCGCGCTCCTCTACCCGATCGTGCTCACGGTGATGTGCTTCACCATCGTCTCGGGCCTGCTGGTGTTCGTGGTGCCGAAGGTGGTGGCGGTGTTCGAGTCCGCCAAGGGGAAGCTGCCGCTGATCACGCGGGCGCTGATCAGCACCAGCGACTTCTTCCGCCACAACGGCCTGTACCTGCTGGCGGCGGTGGTGCTGGGGGTGTGGCTGTTCCGCCGCTGGCTGCGCGATCCGGCCGCCAAGCGGCGCGTGCAGCGCTTCCTCCTCACCGTGCCGCTCGTGGGCAAGCTCTCGCGCGGCTTCAATACCGCGCGCTTCACCCGCACCTTCAGCATCCTCACGGCGAGCGCGGTGCCGGTGCTCGAGGCGCTGCGCATCGCCGGCGAGGTCGTGACCAACCTGCCCATGCGCGATGCGGTGGCGGACGCCGCGGCGCGGGTCCGCGAGGGTGCCCCGATCGGTCGCTCGCTGGCCGTGAGCCGCATGTTTCCGCCCATGACCATCCACCTCATCTCGAGCGGCGAATCGAGCGGCGAGCTCGACAGCATGCTGGAGCGGGCCGCCATCAGCCAGGAACGCGAGCTCGACGCGCTGCTCGCCGCCATGGTGGGCCTGCTCGGGCCGCTGCTCATCATCCTGATGGGTCTGTTCGTCATGGGCATCGTTTTTGCAATGCTCCTGCCCATCTTCGAGATGAACAACCTGATTCACTGACCCCGACCGGACACGGTTCACAGAAATGACGTTCGACCGATTGCAGTAGCCGGGGGATCTGATTTAAGTTCGCGCCGTCAATTCCTGCCGCACGGTCGTCGCGCATGAGCGAGAAGCCGGAATCGGACGAATTCGAAGACGAAGAAGCCGACGAGCCCGTCGTCGGTGAGGGTGACGTCGACCTCGATCAGGTCATCAAGGACCTGGACCTGGCCAAGCGTCGCGGCCAGAAGGCCGGTGACCCCGCCTGGCGCCGCCTCGAGCGGCTGCTCGAGGAAAAGCACACCGCCGAGCTCACCAGCGACTTCGAGGATTACCGGATCGGCGAGGGGGGCAATGCCCCCCGCAAGAGCCGGCGCAAGTCCCGCGGCGCCTGAGCCGCCGCGCAGGCCCGCCTCAGTTGCCGCCGGCCCCGCGCTCGCGCTGCGCGCCGCCAGCGGCACCGGGGAGCGGCCGCGCCGGCGCACGCAGCAGCTGCGCGAACGAGCGTGCCTCGATGGCGCGGCTCATGAGATAGCCCTGCACCAGGTCGCAGCCCGTGGCGCGCAGGAACTCGAGCTGCTCGAACGTCTCGACGCCCTCGGCCACGATCTTGAGGTCGAGGTTGTGCCCGAGCCCGATGATCGCGCGCACGATCGCGGCATCGTCGGTATCCGCCGTAATGTCGTTGACGAAGGCGCGGTCCACTTTCAGGGTGTCGAGCGGGAAGCGTTTCAGGTAATTGAGGGAACAGTAGCCGGTGCCGAAGTCGTCGACGGCGAGCGCGAACCCATATTCCTTGAGCGCCGCGAGCGAGCGCTGGCCGCCCTCGACGTCCTGCATCAGGACTCCCTCGGTGAGCTCGAGCTCGAACAGCGAGGCCGGCAGATGCGCCTCCTCGACCACGCGCGACAGGCGCAGCAGCACGTCCTGGCGCAGGAAGTCGCGGCCCGACACGTTCACCGAGATCGCCGGTACCGCGAGCCCGGCGCCGCGCCATTCCTTCAGGTCGCGGCAAACCTGCCCGAGCGTCCAGCGGCCGATGTCGCCGATGAGGCCGGTCTCCTCGGCCACCGCGATGAAATCGGCAGTGGCGATCTGGCCGCGTTGCGGGTGGAACCAGCGCAGCAGCGCTTCCGCGCCCGCGAGCTCGAGGCTGAGGGCCGCGTACTGCGGCTGGTAGTACACCTCGAGCTTGCCGTCCTCGAACGCGCGCCGCAGCTCCATCTCGAGCGACAGGCGCTTCACGGCGCGGGTGTTGATGGCGCTGCTGTAGAGGCGGAACTGGTTGCGCCCGCCCGCCTTGGCCTCGTACATGGCGAGGTCGGCGTTCTTGCGCAGCGTCTGTACGTCGCTGCCGTGCTCGGGATAGAGCGCGATGCCGATGCTCGGCGTCACCACGAACTCATAGCCCCCCTGCACGAAGGGCGTGGCGAGCGCGCTCTGCACCCGCTGGGCGCACCGCGAGGCCGCCGCCACACCGGCATCGCCGGTGAGCACCACGATGAACTCATCTCCCCCCACCCGGGCGAGCTGGCCGCCGCTGCCGGCGTAGGCGAGCGCCGCGGTGAGGCGGGTCGCGACCTGGCTGAGCAGCGCGTCCCCGGTCTCGTGCCCCAGGGTGTCGTTGATGCGCTTGAACTGGTCGAGATCGATGAACAGCAGCGCGACCGGCTGTGCGCTCTGCGCGGCGGCCTCGAGCGAGCGCGCCAGGTACTCGCCGATCCACTCGCGGTTCGGCAGCCCGGTGAGCGCATCGAAGTAGGCGAGCCGCTGGATGTGCGCCTGGGCACGCGCGCCGCGCAGTACGTAGCGGATGCGATGCGCGAGCAACGGCCAGTTGATCGGCTTTACCACGAAGTCCGTCGCCCCGGCGTCGTACGCCAGGTTAATGGACGCCGCATCGTCGCAGCCGGTCACCATGACGATCGGGACCTCGCGCCCGCCGGGGAGCGCGCGGATGCGGCTGCAGGCCTGGTAGCCGTTGCCCTCCGGCATCTCGACATCGAGCAGCACCAGGTCCGGCATGCGGGCCGCGCACGCGGCGACCGCCGCATCGCCCGAGGCGACCGCGTCGGCCTCGAAGCCGGCATTCTCCAGCATCGCGGTGGCGATCTCGCGCAACATGCCGTCATCGTCGGCAACCAGGATGCGGGTACGCGCTGCGGTCATGCGGACCTCCGCAGCTCGCCGCGCAGCTCCTCGCCGACACGGCCGTACACCTGACGCAGCTGCAGGAGGAGCGCGTGCGCCGAGGACAGCTCTCCGGCGCGGGCACTGCTCTCGAGCTCGCGACACAGGTTCATGAGTCCCAGCGCGCCCATGTTGCCGTTGCACGAGCGCCAGGCGTGCGCCGCCTGGGCGAGCTCCCCCGCCTGCCCCGCCGCGATCGCCCGCTCGATGGTATCGAGCAGCCGCTCGGAGTCGCTGAGGTAGGTGGCCGCGACGCGGCTCAGCATGCTCTGCGAGCCGCGCAGCGGCAGCGCCCGCAGGGCGTCCAGCGTGCCCCGGTCGAGGAGCTCGGCCGACGCATCGGGCGCGGCCGGCGGGCCGGCGGCCGCCTGCGGCGCCTCGACGGCCGGCAGCGTCTGCGCCGGCGCCTGGAGCGGTGCGGCTAACCAGCGCTGCAGCATCCCCGACAGCGCCTCGCGCGTGAAGGGTTTGCCGAGGTGATCGTCCATGCCGGCCGCCAGACAAGCCTCGCGGCCCTCGCGGGTCACGTCGGCGGTGAGCGCCACGACCGGCAGGTGCCGGCCCGGTGCCTCGCTCCGGCGCAGCTCGCGCGTTGCCGAGAACCCGTCCATCACCGGCATCTCGCAATCCATGAGCACGAGGTCGAAGGACTCGCGCCGGAGCCGCTCGAGGGCCTCGACGCCGTTGGCGGCGGTCTCGACCGTGACGCCGAGCGCGCTCAGCATGCCGTCGGCCACTTCGCGATTGAGCGGCTGGTCCTCGACCACCAGCACCCGGCCGGCGAGCGGCGCCGCCTCCGCCGCCCCCGCAACCTCGACCACGCTGCCGCCCGGCTCGCCGATGAGCGCGGCGTGCAACTGCGCGAGGCGCAGCGGCTTGGTCACTTCGGCGTCGAACCAGTCGTGGCGCTCGCCCTCGGCCGCCACGGGCTTGAGGCTTGCGAAGTCCACCAGGCGGATCACCCGCGGACGCGCGCCGCCGAGGCCCCGCAGGCCCTGTAACAGCTGTCGCGCGTCGCCGTCCGGCAGCGGATCATCGACGAGCACCGCCTCGTACGCCCCGCCGCGCAGCTCCGCGAGCGCCCCCTCGATCGATCCGGTCAGCGTCGGGCGGGCGCCCCAGGCGCGCAGTGCGTTGGCGAGCAGTACGCGCGCCGCGGCGTTGTCGTCCGCCACCAGCACCCGCAGGCCGCCGAGCTTGAGCGGCGGTGCGCCGCGCGGGCGCTGCGCGGCGCTCACCGGCAGCGTCAGCTCGAATGCGAAGCTCGACCCGGCCCCGGGCGTGCTTGCCATCGTCAGCCGGCTGCCCATCAGCTCGACGATCTGGCGCGAGATCGCAAGTCCCAGCCCCGTGCCGCCGAAGCGCCGGGTGGTCGAGGCGTCCTCCTGGGCGAACTCCTGGAAGATCTTCGCGTGGTTCTCGGGCGCAATACCGATGCCGGTGTCGGCGACCTCGAGCCGGACTTTGAGCGTGCTGCCGGTGAGGTGCTCAGCGGCCCCGCCCCCCGCCGGGCGCATGCCGTGCGTCACCCCGAGGGCCACGGCGCGCAGCGTCACCTCGCCACGCTCGGTGAACTTGACGGCGTTGCCGCCGAGGTTGATCAGCACCTGCCGCAGGCGCAGCGCATCGACCCGCACGCGCGGCAGCGGCTCGGGAGGCAGATCGACGAGCAGCTCCACGCCCTTGCCGCTGGCGCGCGGCGCGAGCACTTCCGCGGTCTGCTCGATGAGCTCGGTGAGATCGCAATCGGTGGGATCGAGCTCGAGGCGGCGCGCCTCGATCTTCGAGAGGTCGAGCACGTCGTCGACGATCGCCAGCAGCGAGTCCGCCGAGCGGTGGATACCCTCGGCAAAGCGGCGCTGCGCGGCGTCGAGGCGCGTGTCGAGCAACAGGCTCGTCATGCCGAGCACGCCGTTCATCGGCGTACGCAGCTCATGGCTCATGCGCGCGACGAAGTCACTCTTGGCACGCGACAGCACCTGCAGCTGAGCGTTGCGCTCCTTGAGCTCGTGCGTGCGCTGCTGCACGGTCTCTTCCAGGTGGCGGCTGTAGCGCATCGCGCGCTGGCGCCGGGCGTACTGCGCACTCCAGCCCCACGCGAGCAGCAGCACTCCCGCAGCGAGATACGCGAGCCGCGCCCACGCGGTGTTCCACGGGCCGGGCGCCACATGCACGGGAATGGCGAGCGCATCCGTGCTCCAGTCGCCGGCGGCGTTCGCCGCGCGCACCCGCAGCGTGTAGTCCCCGGCACCCAGGTTCGTGTAGGTTGCGCGGTGCAGCGCGCCGGCGTCGATCCAGCTGGAGTCGAACCCGTCCAACCGATAGGAGTAGCGGTTGTTGGCCGGCGAGGCGAAATCGAGCGCGGCGAACCCGAAGGTCACGAGCTTGTCATCGTAAGCGAGCCGCAGCGGCCGACCGCTCCCGGGAAGGTCCCGCTCGGGCAGCGGTGTGTTGAGTCGCACCACCGACGTCAGAACCACGCGCGGCGGTTTGGAGCTGGAGGCAACGGCTGCCGGGGAGAACGCGTTGAAGCCGTTGCTGCCGCCGAAGAACAGGTTGCCGTCGCGGTCCTGGTAGTGGGCGCCGATGTCGAAGTCCTCGCCCTGCAGGCCGTTCCATTCGTGATAGACGCGCAACGCGCGCGTGCGGGGGTCGAGGCGCACCAGGCCGTTGGCGGTTGCGAGCCAGAGCCACCCTGCGCCGTCGGACTCGATGCCGAAGACCGCGCGGCTCGGCAGCGCACTGCTGTAATTCTCGAAGCGCACCGCTTGTGGTGCGGCCGAGCTGCCGACCACGCGATCGACGCCGCCCGAGCGCGTGCCTATCCAGATGTCGCCGCGCCGGTCGACGTGCAGCGCGTAGATCGCGTCGTCCGAGAGGCTGGTGGGGTCGCGGTCGTTGCGCCGGTAGTGATGGAAGCGTCCGCTCATGCGGTCGAGCAGGTTCAGGCCACCGCCGACGGTTCCCACCCACAGATTCCCCAGTGCATCCTCGACGATGGCGCTGGCGCGCCCGTCGCTGAGCGAGGTGGCGTCGTCGCCCCCGACCGGATAGCGGGTGAGCTGGCCGCTCGCGGCCGAGATGCTGGCGAGGCCGCCGCCGAAGGTCCCCACCCACACGTCGCCGAGGCGGTCCTGATAGAGCGTCATCACGCCGTCGGCGGGCAACGCGTGCGGATCATTCGCCGCCGCCTTCCAGACATGCACTTTGCCGCTCGCAACGTCCACCTGGTCGAGCCCGCCGGTCATGGTGCCGACCCAGAGCGTGCCGTGATGGTCGTAGAGCAGCGCCATGATCCGGTCGTCGGAGAGCGGCAGCGCCGGGGTGTCGGGTCCGTAGCGGCGTTCGCCGCCCGCGCGGGTGTCGATCTCGATGAGGCCCGAGCCGATCGTGCCGACCCACACACGGCCGGCCCCGTCGTCGGCGAAGCTGCCGACCTCCATGTCGTGGAATGCGGAGCTGCGATAGTGCCCGAGCGACCAGCTGTCAGGATTCCAATGACTGGCGCCGCCCTCGCGCGTGCCTACCCAGAGGACTCCGCCGCGGTCCTGATAGAGGGCGTTGAACATGACATAGCTGCTGCGCAGGCTCTGCGGGTTGCTCGGATCGTTGCCGTAGCGCACGAAGCTCTCACTCGTGCGGTCGAAGAGGTTGAGGCCGTCGGGCGTTCCCACCCAGAGCCGCTGCGAGGCATCCTCGAGAATCGCACTCACACGGTCGTGGCTGAGGGAGTGCGGGTTGGCGGGATCGTGACGGAAGGAGGTCACGCGCCCCGAACCCGGCTCCAGGCGATCGAGCCCGCCGCGCATGGTGCCGATCCACAACGCTCCGGTGTGATCCTCGCGGATAGCACGCACCTGCAGGTCGGACAGCCCCGAGCCATCGCCCGCCTTGCCATAGGTGATGAAGCCGCCGGTGGTCGGGTCGTAGCGGCTGAGTCCCCCATCGGTGCCGACCCAGATGCGCCCGGTGCTGTCGCGATACAGCGCAAACACCGCATCGGCGGCGAGCGAGCGCGGGTCGTCGTCGTGGTGGCGAAAGTGGCGCGCGGCGCCCGTGGCGGGATCGAGCAGGTCGAGGCCGCGATCGAGCGTCCCCACCCAGACGCTGCCGGAAGTATCGATCAGGAGCGTGCGCACCGAGTCGCTGGCGAGCGAGTCGGGGCGCGCCGGATCGTGCCGGAAGAGCACGAACTGATCCGTGCGGCGCTGCCAGTGGGCGACGCCACCGCCGTCGGTGGCAAGCCACAGATCCGAGTGCGCATCCTCGGCGATCGTCCAGATATAGTCGCTGGCGAGGGCATGCGGGTTGCCGCGCTCGCGCCGGTAGACGCGCAGGGAGTTGCCGTCGTAGCGGTCCAGGCCGCTCTCGGTGGCGATCCACAGATATCCCTGCGAGTCCTGCAGGAAGCCCTCGACTGTGCTCTGCGAGAGCCCCTCGCGCACCGTCAGGTGCTCGAAGTACATCGGTCGTGCCGCCGGAACGGGCAAGGCCGCCGCGGCCGGTTGCGCCGGAACGTTCACTGCGAGCATCGCACCGATGACGACGGTCAGGTGGCGGAACTGCATTGCGCCTCCAGGCGCGTTACGCGGGCGCGCGCTAGCCGACCGCTACTGCTGAGCGGGGAGATCGTCCCCCGTGTAGGCGCTGCTCCAGGGGTAGCCGCTGCTCCAGGGGTAGCCGCTGCTCCAGGTATAGCCGCTGCTCCAGGGGTAGCCGCTGCTCCAGGTATAGCCGCTGCTCCAGGGATAGCCGCTGCTCCAGGAGTAGCCGCTCGCCGCGGAGTAGCCACCGTTCCACTCCAGGCCGTCTGCCACGTCCGCAACGCCCCACAGCAGCTGGCCGAGAATGGGTCCGAGGATCGGAACCTTCGACACCGTCGTGCCGAGGCTGCCGACGAGTCCACCGACCGCGCCGAGCAGTCCGGTCGAAGAGCTCCCCGAGCCCACCGCAAGGATGTAGTACTCGCCGGTCTGGGGGTTGTAGTCGCCGCGACCGCCGAAGTGCTGCGAGCCGATGAGATCGGCCGCGACGTTCAGGCCTTGATTGGCACAACCCTTCGCGGTGCCGTACACGGCGCCGTAGGCGTTGACGAGTCCGGCGCCCTGCTGGAATACCGTATAGGCGAGCGTACCGTCGGAATTGACGGCGGGCTGCGCCGCGGACATCAGCCGGCACTTGACGTCATCCGGGCTGAGCCCAGGGCTCCTCTCGAGCATCAGTGCCACCACGCCGCTCGTCACGGCGGTGGCCATCGACGTGCCCGACATCGTGAAATCGTCGTACGGCAGGTCGACCCACTGCGGGAACTCATCGGCCAGTGTGCCGTTATTCGGCGCATAGGCCAGGATGTGGCCACCCATCGCGACGACCTCGGGCTTCACGAAGCCCTCGAAGGTCGGACCGGTTGACGAGAAGGAGGCGAGCTTGTACTGGCTCGGCTGCAGCGGGTGGTAGTTGTCGGTGACCGCACCCACGGTGATCACGTAGGGGACGTTGCCGGGCACGCCGATCGTCTGGGGCCCGGGCCCGAAGTTGCCCGCGGCCGCCACCACCACGATGCCGGCTTTCCAGGCGGCCATCACCGCCTGATTGAGCGGGTCCTGCCAGTAGAACGAATGCGGCGGCGCGCTCAGCGACAGATTCATGACGCGGATGTTGTAGCGCGCCTTCTGGGCGATGACCCACTGAATGCCCGCGATCACGCTGGAATACGTGCCCACGCCGTTGCCATCGAGCACCCGCACCGCGACCAGATTGACACCCGGCGCCACGCCCTGGAAGTTGCCGGTAGTCGCGACGCCGCTGCTGGCGATGATCGAGGTGACGTGGGTCCCGTGTCCGTAGAGATCGTTCGCGTTGGCGCTGTTGGCGGACACCAATGACGCTGCTGCGCTGAGCGTGCGCGCGGACAGCACATCGTACTGGGCAATGATGCGGCTCGCCGTCTCGCCGGGCGGGCTTTGATCGGGGCCGTGTTGGCTCCACAGGCCCGAGTCGACCACGGCGACCGTGACGCCGGTTCCCGTGATACCGCCAACCTGCAGTTTCTGTGCCTCGACCTCGGTCGGGTAGTAGGTCTCAGGGAGCGATCCCGGGAGCGCGCTGGCGGCGACCGCGGAATCCGCATAGACCTCGAGCTGCGGGATGCGCGCGGCGCGCAGCGCCGCGAGCTCACCCGCGTCGAGCTTCGCGCCCACCGCGCGGATCACCGCGAGCTCGTGCGTAACCTGGCCGCCGGCGTGCGCCACGGCCCCCGCGGCCGCGGCCGCGCTCGTGGCCTGCACGATGTAGGCGCGGGCCATGGTGTGCACCGAGGGCACGCTGCGGCCATTCGACGCCGCGTCACGCTCCAGGCAGACCGCAAGCAGGAGTCCTATAGCGAGCGCGCCGGCTGTAGCGAGCCGGCGCTGAGTGTGCACCTTCATCGAAACCGCTCCCGTTATTCGACCTTGGTGTTGGGAGAAATCCGTTCTTCCGCAGTGCTTTTTTACTGCAAACGCCTGTCGCAAAACAGTGACGTGTGGGCCGCAAAATGCGACCCACGTCGCAGCTTTGCGCATGACGTTGTTATGTCAGCGACGCTATGTTTGATCGCGGTGCGGGCACGACATAACAGCGCCGCGCGTGGCGCGGCGGCGGCCTCAATGGAAGTCGCGCGAGCGCGTGAGCAGCTGCCCGAGCAGCGCCGTGCGGTCGATGAGCCGCCGCGCGATCAGGTGCGTAACACCGTCCTGGTGCTGCAGCTCGCCGTGCACCTCGAGCAGCCGCGATTCGATGAGCGCACGGCGCTGCGTCCGCCCGACGCGCTCCCATACGATGACGTTCACCTGGCCGCTCTCGTCCTCGAGCGTGAGGAAGGTAACGCCGCTTGCGGTGGCGGGACGCTGGCGCATGAGCACGATGCCGGCGGTGCGCACCGTGGCGCCGTTGCCGGCCGCATGCAGTTCGCTCGCCGGCAGGAGTGCCGCGGCCTCGAGCCGCGCACGCAGCAGCGCGAGCGGATGCCGGCCGAGCGTGAGTCCGAGCGCCGCATAGTCGGCGACGATCTCCTCCCCCTCCGTGGGCGAGGCCAGCAGCGGCCGGCCTTCGGCGGTGGCCGTCGGCGCGGCGGGTGCGAGCGGCAGCGGCCGCTCGCTGCCGGCGACCTCCCAGAACGCGAGGTGGCGGTTGCCGCTTAAGGGCGCGAAGGCCCCGGCCGCGGCGAGGGCTTCCAGATCGCCGCGGTCGAGCCCCGCGCGCGTGGCGAGGTCCGGCACGCTCCCGAAAGCGCGGTGCGTACGTGCCTCGATGAGGCGCAGCGCCCCGGCGAGCGACAGCGATTTCACCAGGTTGAGGCCCAAGCGCAGCGCCGGCTCGCCGTCCGCGCGGCGCTCGAGCGTCGAATCCCACAGCGATACGCAGGCGTCCACGGAACGTACCTCCACGCCGTGAGCGCGCGCATCGCGCACCAGCTGCGCCGGTGCATAGAAGCCCATCGGCTGGCTGTTGAGCAGCGCACAGGTGAAGGCGGCGGGCTCGTGGCACTTGAGCCACGCCGAGTCGTACACCAGCAGCGCGAAGCTCAGGGAATGACTTTCCGGGAAACCGAAATCCCCGAAGCCGAGCATCTGCTGGTAGATCCGCTGCGCGAACTCATCGGAGTAACCGCGATCGTGCATGCCCTTGAGCAGCCGCTCGCGAAATGGATCGAGCCCTCCGGTCCTCTTCCAGGCACCCATCGCACGGCGCAGTGCGTCCGCCTCCCCGGGGGTGAAGCCCGCGGCCACGATCGCAATCTGCATGACCTGCTCCTGGAACAGCGGCACGCCCAGAGTGCGGTGCAGGACCGCGCGCACCTCCTCGCCCGGATAGTCGATCGGCTCGGCCCCCGAGCGCCGGCGCAGGTAGGGGTGCACCATCTCCCCCTGAATAGGCCCCGGACGCACGATCGCCACCTCGATGACGAGATCGTAGTAGTTGCGGGGCTTCAGGCGCGGCAGCATCGCCATCTGCGCGCGCGACTCGATCTGGAACACCCCGATCGTGTCGGCACGGCAGATCATGTCGTAGACACGCGGGTCCTCGGCCGGCAGCTCGCCGAGCCCATGCTGCGTGCCGCGGAAGTGGTTCACCAGCGCGAACGCGCGCTTCAGCGCCGTCAGCATGCCGAGCGCCAGCAGGTCGACCTTGAGGAGACCCAAGTCGTTCAGGTCGTCCTTGTCCCACTGCACCACGGTGCGCTCTGGCATGGCGGCGTTCTCGACCGGCACCAGCTCCTCGAGCAGTCCCTGCGCGATCACGAAGCCGCCGACGTGCTGCGACAGGTGGCGCGGGAAGCCCGGGAACGCGGTGAGCTCGGCGGCGAGCGGCAGCAGCCGCTCGAGCAGTCCGCCATCCGTGTCGAACCCGGCCTCCCGTACCCGCTCGGGGATGGTGGTGCTGCCGTCCCACCACTGCATGACCGAGGCGAGCCGGCCGCTCTGCGCCGGCGTGAGCCCGAACGCCTTGCCGAGATCGCGCAGCGCGCTGCGCGGCCGGTACATGATCACGGTGGCGGCGAGCGCCGCGCGCTCGCGGCCGTACTTCCGGTAGACGTACTGCAGCACCTCCTCGCGCCGCTCGTGCTCGAAATCGATGTCGATGTCGGGCGGCTCGTTACGCTCGCGCGAGATGAAGCGCTCGAACAGCAGCGCCGCGCCGCGTTGCGGGTCGACGGAGGTGACCCCCAGGCAGTAGCACACGCGTGAGTTGGCGGCCGAGCCGCGGCCCTGGCACAGGATCCGCTGTGAGCGCGCGAAGGCGACGATGTCGTACACGGTGAGGAAGTACGGCTCGTAGCCGAGCTCGCCGATCAGGGCGAGCTCGTGCTCGAGGCACGCGCGCTCGCTCTCGGGAATACCGCCCGGCCAGCGCCGCGCCGCGCCCTCGTAGGTCAGGCGGCGCAGGTACCCGGCCGCCGTCTCGCCCGGCGGGACGATCTCGCGCGGATACTCGTAGCGCAGCTCATCGAGCGAGAAGTGGCAGCCGTCGGCGAGCGCGGCGGCCGCCTCGAGCAGCTGCGGGGGATAGAGCCGCGCGAGACGTGCCGGCTCACGCAGGTACCGCTCGCCGTTCGGATAGAGCCGCCAGCCGGTCTCCGCGATGGCCAGGTTGAGGCGGATCGCCGTGAGCGCGTCCTGCAGGCGGCGGCGCGCACGCACGTGCATGTGCACATCGCCGCTCGCGACCAGCGCGACGCCGAGCTGCGCGCCGAGCGCGCTGAGCTGCGCGAGCCGTGCGCCGTCCGCGCCGTCGCGCAGCAGCTCGACCGCGATGCGCAGCTTCCCCGCAAAGCGCTCCGCGAGCCAGCGGATCTCGGTGGCTTCGATGCACGGGCCCGGCAACCACAGGAGGTAGCACCCTTGCGGAGGCAGCGCCTCGAGGTCGGCGCGGGTGAGCGTGTAGTGTCCCTTGTCCGCCGCGCGCCGCGCGCGCGTGATGAGCCGGCAGAGCCGTCCGTAACCGCCCCGGTCGATCGCAAGCGCGACGAGCCTCATTCCGCAGCTGAGGCGGAACTCGGCGCCGACGATGAGCTTCAGACGCCGGTTGCGCGTCGCCATGTGCGCGCGCACGGCTCCCGCCACCGAGCATTCGTCAGTGAGCGCGAGCGTCGTGTAGCCGAGCGCGTCGGCGCGCTCCACCAGCTCGTGCGGGTGCGAGGCGCCGCGCAGGAACGTGAAGTTCGAAATGCAGTGCAATTCCGCGTAGCGGGGCGGCGCCATCGCTCACCCAAACACTCCGTGCAGATACCAGCCGTGCGGCGCTTGCCGCTCGCGAAACACCCACAGGAGCACTCCGTGGCTGTCCGCGGCGGTGTAGTAATCGCGCGTGATCTCCTCCCCGTCCCACCAGCCGGTCTCGATCCGCTCCGGCTCGCCGATGAGGCGCAGCGGGCCGCGCCGGCGCGGCAGCCCGTCGCGCACCGTCAGCGACCGCGGCGCCGGCAGCAGCCACAGCGGGCGGCGGGACGCGGGAGGCAGGCGCCGCACCGTGCGGCCGCGCGGCGCGGGACGGCCTCCAGCCTCGGCCGGTGGCGCGGTCTTGCCCCAGGCCTTCTCCGGCCGATGCCCCTCGAGGAGCGTCAGGCCATGGATCGCCTCCTCTCCCAGCCGCGCGCGCAACCGCTCGATGAGGCCGGACGCCTCGCTCGAGAGGCCGCCGCCGTGCTCGCCGGGCTGCCACAGCTGCAGTGAATCCGCCCGCTGCGGCACCAGGGCCGCGGTGCGCAGCTCGCAGCCGCGCACCGGCTCAGCCAGCGAGAGCTTTTCCAGGCGCTCCCCGAGGAGCGCTGCGAGGTGCTGCGCATCGGCCAGCGGCGCGGCGAGCCGCAGCACGCAGCAGGTCGGCGGCGCATGCCGGTGCTCGAGCCGGCACTCGAGCTCGAGGAGGCCGCATTGGCGCTCGGTGAGGAACGCGCCGAGCTCGGCCATGAGCGGCGCGAGCGCGGCGAGAATCGCCTGATGATTCTCCAGCTCAAAGAGGAGCTCGCGGCGGCGGCGGAAACGCACGCGCGCCCGAAAGGCCGAGCGCAGATCCCGGGTACGCCCGGTGAGCGCATCGAGCGCGGCGAGCTGCGCGGTGCCGAAACGTCGGGCGAAGCCGCCGCGCGGCAGGCGCAGTGCCGCGCCGATGGTGCGCACCCCGCAGCGGCCGAGGCGCCCCAGCACTTCCTCGGGCCAGCGCAGCGTCGTGAGCGGCAGCGCAGCGAGCTGCCCGACGAGTTGTGCCGCATCGAGCACGGCGTGCGGCCGGCCGGCCCGGGCGAGCGCCAGCGCCGCGAGCGGAGTCGGCGCAAACGCCAGCACGAACGCCACGCCGAGATGCCGGCATTCCTCCGTGAGAGCGCGACGCAGACCCGCAACGCCCGCGAACAAATGCAGGCTCCCCTGCACCTCGAGCAGCAGGCCGTCCGGCGGCTCGAGGCTCACGCGCGGTGTGTAGTGCAGGGCCCTGCGCGCGAGCCGTTGCAGAGCATCCGCCGGCACGAGCCCGGGCAGCTGCACACCGGCCCACAGCTCGAGCGCCGCCGGGGTGGATGCGGCTCGCCGGGTGAGCGCCGTGAGCGGCACCCCGCGCGGTGCAGGAGCGGCACGCGGCGGCTCACTGCCCTCGGGCTGTGTCCCGGCGGGTATCGGAAGCGGCGCCATGTCTTAACCGTGCCGCGGCGCCGGCCGGTCATGAGGCCAGGTGAGCTCGATCGTGCCGCGATCGGCGCCGCGAGCTTTCAGCACCGTCACCCGCGCGCCGGTGGCGCAAGGCGCGAGACCCAGCCGCAGCACCGCCGGCGAAGCTTCGCGGACGGCGCTGCGCGGGCGAAATAGCACTCCGAGTGTCCGGCCACGCTCGGCCGCGAGCTGCAGCCGGCGCAGCTCGCGTGCCTTGGGGGCCCGTGCCCAGGCAAGTGCCACGTCACAGGCACCGGAGCGCAGCACCTGCTCGAAAGCCCACAGCGGGCGCGCGCCTCCGACCACGGCCACGCGCTCGAGCGCCACGTCCGCTGCGGCGAGCGCCGGCGCGAACGGCATCAGGGGCGGCGCTACCCACACGCACCAGCGCGCCCCGGCGGCGCGCGTCACGGCCGCGAGCAACGGCAACAGCAGGTACAGCTCGCCGCTGCCGAAACGTGCGGTGAGAATTTCTATCAGTCCGCTGCGCGGCCAGCCTTGACCGGGCAAGCGCTCATCGAGAGCGGTGAAGCCGCTCGGCAGTACCGCGAGTCGCGCGGCACTGCGGCCGCGCCAGAGGGCCGGATGCTCGAGCAGCCGAGCGAGTTTCGGATCGCCGTCCATAGGCGCATGGAGATCACATCAACCCGCTCGCGCGGCCCCGGCGCACCACACCCACCACGATGCCTTCGATGAGCAGCGGCTGCTCTTTCAAATCCACCCTGATCGGCTCGAAGTCGCTGTTCTCGGGCAGCAGCCAGACGACCGAGCCTTCCTGGCGATAGCGCTTCACCGTCACTTCGTTCTCGAGCCGTGCGACCACGATCTGGCGGCTGCGGACCTCGGCAGTGCGGTGCACCGCCACCAGGTCGCCATCGAGGATGCCGGCATCCTTCATGCTCATGCCGGTGACCTTGAGCAGATAGTGCGGCCGCGGCTGGAAAACCTCCGGATCGATCGCGAGGCGCGCCTCGAAGTTCTCCTCGGCGAAGATCGGCTTACCGGCAGCCACCCGTCCGATGAGCGGCAGGCCCATCTGCTCGCGGATCGTGTCTCTCAGCTGAATGCCACGAGACGTGCCGGGCATGAGCGCGATGACGCCCTTGCGGGCGAGTGCCCGCAAATGCTCCTCGGCGGCGTTGGCCGAGCGGAAGCCGAGCTCGTGGGCGATCTCGGCCCGCGTGGGCGGCATGCCGGTATCGGAGATGAACCGCTGGATGAGGCGCAGGATCTGTGTCTGGCGGGGGGTAAGGTCGGACATTTTGGGCCTGCCTGTTTATATATACAGCTACTGTGATTATATCCAGATCATGCTCTTCGGCAAGCCCCTCCTCTGCCGAAGCCGCCGGCGCCTCCTGCGGCCAAGCCATCGGTCACGTCGGCGAGCGCACACTCACTGCGTATGCCCACTGCGTATGCCCACTGCGCATACCCACTGCGCATGCCCACTGCGCATGCCCACTGCGCATGCCCACTGCGCATGCCCACTGCGTATGCCCACTGCGCATGCCCACTGCGTATGCCCACTGCGCATGCCCACTGCGCATGCCCACTGCGCATGCTCCACCGCGCAATGCCGCGCGTACGCCTCCCCCTTCGCCTCGTCCGCAGCACGCTGCCGCTTCGTCCCGCCGCGCGCGCCATGTGCGGTGCGGCGGAATCGGTGCGATTACAAATTCTTAAGGAAGACTCTGACATCGCGACATCAGCAACACGCGATCGCGCTCGTACGCCGCGCCTCTCCTGTGCGCGCATGCCGGAAATTCCAGCTCCAAACCGCGTTCAGTCACCGTTCAGCAAGACGCGCGATACGACGCGCCGAACGTGAGCGCAACCGTCGCGAAGCAAAGACATACACAGTTGCCATAGTTGCATTCCCGCGGCAAATTTGGTGCAGTGGCGCGCGGCGAAGACGGCGGAACTTGCCCACCGGAGTCGCATCGGTTATCAAGGCATCCCGAATCAACAACCCAAAGGGGATTTGTATGAAGTGCGCGAGCATTGTGAAAGCGGTAGCTGCCGCGGCGCTGGTGGTGGGAATGGCAGGTTGCACGGATCTGAAGCCCATCCAGGCACAGATCGATGACCTGAAGGCCCAGCTGGCCAAGGCCCAGGGCGAATCATCGGCTGCGAAGAGCACCGCTGATGCCGCCAACAGCGCGGCCTCCTCGGCCGGACAGGCTGCCAGCGGTGCGCAGAGCACGGCCAACCAGGCCCTCGCTGCGGCACACGCCAGTCAGTCGTGCTGTGACGCGACGAACGAGAAGATCGACCGTATGTTCAAGCGGTCGGTATCGAAGTAATCGAGAAGTCGAAAGACTGATGACAAACGCCGCGCTCTGCGCGGCGTTTTTTTTAGTAACGCACCAGGGCCGAACCCCAGGTAAACCCGCCACCAAAGGCCTCGAGCAGCAGCAGCTGCCCGCGGCGGATGCGGCCGTCGCGGACCGCGACATCGAGCGCGAGCGGCACCGAGGCGGCAGAAGTATTGCCGTGCTCCTGCACGGTGACGATGACCTTCTCCATGGGCATGTCGAGCTTGCGCGCCGTGGCCTGGATGATGCGGATGTTGGCCTGGTGCGGGACCAGCCAGTCGAGCGCACCGCGGTCGAGGCCGTTG
Organism: uncultured Gammaproteobacteria bacterium; assembly: GCA_963802645.1. Classification (GTDB taxonomy): domain Bacteria; phylum Pseudomonadota; class Gammaproteobacteria; order Steroidobacterales; family Steroidobacteraceae; genus 13-2-20CM-66-19. Next base: position 195,043 of record CAWDJK010000005.1, read on the forward strand.
GCGGCGAGCGTCTCATCGACCGCCTGGCCGAGCTTGGTGACCGCCACCTTGAAAACCTCGTTCCCGGCCATCGAGATCGCGAGCTTCGGCCCCAGACCCTTGGAGACCCCGCCGGCGCAGTACAGCAGGTCCTTATACGTGCCGTCGGCGTGCAGATGGGTCGAGTGCAAGCCCGGCTCAGCCGCCGGGGTGAGCACCACGGCGCCCGCGCCGTCGGCGAACAGCACCGCGGTCGAGCGGTCGCTCCAGTCGGTGATGCGCGAGAGCGTCTCGGCGCCGATCACCAGCGCGCGCTTGACCTCACCCGAGCGCACGTACTTGTCGGCGATCGAGAGCGCGTACATGAAGCCCGCGCAGGCGGTCTCCACGCTGAAGGCCGGGACGTTGCGGCAGCCGAGGCGCGCCTGCAGCAGCACGCCGCAATTGGGAAACACCAGGTCCGGGGTGGTAGTGCCGAAGGCGATGAAATCGACGTCCTCGGGCGCGATGCCGGCCGCATCGAGGGCGCGCCGTGCGGCGAATTCCGCCAGGTCGACCGTGGTCTCGCCGTCAGCCGCGATGTGGCGCCGCTCGATGCCGGTGCGGCTGCGGATCCACTCATCGCTCGTGTCGACCATCTTCTCGAGGTCGAAGTTGCTCAGAACCTTCTCGGGCAGATGCGAGCCGGTGCCGGCGATACGCGAGTAGATCAAGCGGGGGTCCCCTGCGCGGCGAGCGCCTGTGCGATGTGTCCCGTGAGTCCGCGGCGCGCCGCCAGCGACGCCGTGCCGATGGCGCGCGCGAAGGCGACACCGTCAGCGCTACCGTGGCTTTTTACCACGACGCCGGTGAGCCCGACCATGCAGGCGCCGTTGTAACGCCGCGGGTCGAGCCCCGCTGCGGCGCGGCGCAGCACTGGCCGGGCGATCGCACCGGCGAGCCGGTCGAGGAAGGACGCCTGGAACTCCTGCCGCAGGCGGTCGGCGATGAGTCCCGCTACACCCTCCATGGTCTTGAGAGCCACATTGCCCGTGAAGCCGTCGGTCACCACCACGTCGACGTCGCCGGAAAAGATGTCGTCACCCTCGACGAAGCCGACGTAGTTGAGGCCGCTCGCGCCGAGCAGCGCATGCGCCTCCTGCACCACCTCGTGCCCCTTCATGTCCTCCTCGCCGATGTTGAGGAGGCCGATACGCGGCGCCGCGACGCCGTACACGTCGCGGGCGATGATGGCGCCCATGGCGGCGAACTGCCGCAGCTGCTCCGGCGTCGCCTTGGTGTTGGCGCCGAGATCCAGCATGTGCGTGAGGCCATGGGCGGCGGGAATCGCCGAGACGATCGCCGCGCGCTCGACACCGGGCAGCGTCTTCAGTACGAAGTGCGCGATGGCGGTGAGTGCCCCGGTGTTGCCGGCACTGACGCAGCCTCCCGCCGTACCTGCGTGCACCAGGTCGATCGCGACCCGCATCGAGGAATCCTTCTTGTGACGGATCGCCTCGCGTGGCTTCTCCTCCATGGTGACCACCTGGGATGCGGCCACGACGGCGGCGCGTGCGCGCACCGCAGCGGGCGCGGCGGCGAGCGCCGCCTCGATCAGCGCTCGATCGCCGACCAGCGTGGCGCGCAGCTCCGCGTCCTCCGCGAGCGCGCGCAACGCGCCGGCGACGTATTCGCGCGGCGCGTTATCGCCGCTCATCACGTCGATGGCGATCGGCAGCACGCTAAGCCCCCGGGCGCGGCGCGGCGACGGGGACTATTCCTTCTCTTCGGTCTCGGCCGGCTTCTCGATCACGCGCCGGCCCCGGTAGAAGCCATCGGGAGTGATGCGATGCCGCAGATGCGTCTCGCCCGACTGCGGGTCGGTCGACAGCGCGGGCTTCGCGAGGCCATCGTGCGAGCGGTGCATGCCGCGTCGCGAGGGGGTCTTGCGGCTCTTTTGAACGGCCATGGGTCTTCAGCTCCTGGTTCGGTTCGTCTCTAACGTTTCATCAGCTCGGCAAGCCGCGCGAACGGCTTGTGCGTGTCTTCGGCGTGCCCGGCGTCCTCTGCGGCGGCCCCGGATGAGGCGGCCGCACACGGCTCGCCCTCGCCGTGCAGCGCCACAATGGGCAGTGTCAGCAGCAACTCCTCCGCGATGAGCTCGCCGATGCTGATGCGGCCCCCGGGGGCCAGCACCGGCTCGAGCTCCGGCGGCACACGTGCGACGTCGGCCTCGGATGCGACCAGGGCCACGCGTACGTCGGTCTCGAGATTCAGGCTCATCGGCTGCATGCACCGCTGGCACTCGAGCGTCGCGTTCCCGTGCGCCGCCAGTCGCGCCACCACGATACCTTCAGTCCGCGTGAAGCGCGCCTCCCCCGCGACATTCCCCGTCACCCCTGCCGGCAGACCCGGCAGGTCGCAGAGCGAAACGGCGAAACCGACTTCAGACCCGCTGTCCGCCAGTCGGTCGACGTCGAGGGGCCTCGACCAGGTCGCCATTTCCCGGGGGGCCCGCATGGGGCGCGTATAATAGGTACCGGGTTCCCTCAAGTCAAAGCCGAATTAGGGGCTAAGCCCTTGTTTCTCGAAGGCGATTCCGACGCCTTGAGCCGCGCGTGCCGCAACTCCTCCTCGCTTCCACATCCCCGTACCGACGCGAGCTGCTCGCGCGGCTCCGGCTCCCGTTCGAGGTGGCGAACCCCGGCGTCGCCGAGGAGCATCGCGCCGGTGAGTCGCCCGCCGACCGCGCGTTGCGACTCGCGACCGCCAAGGCGCGGGCCGTGGGCGAGCGGCACCCGGGAGCCCTCGTCATCGGCAGCGACCAGGTGGCAGCTTGCGCCGGCGACGTCCTCGACAAGCCGGGTGACGCCGCGCGCTGCCGGGCCCAGCTCGCGCGCCTCTCGGGCCACGGCGCCGACTTCTACACGGCCTGTGTGCTGCTGCGCGCCGAACCGGCCCTGCACCTGGCGCACATCGATACGAGCGCCGTCGTGTTCCGCACACTCAGCGCCGCCGAGATCGCGCGTTACGTCGAGGTGGAGCGGCCCTTCGACTGCGCCGGCGGCTTCAAGGCCGAAGCGCTGGGAATAACCCTGTTCGAGTGCATCGAGAGCCGCGATCCCACCGCCCTGATCGGGCTGCCGCTCATCTGGCTCGCCGGCGCGCTGCGGAGCGCGGGCTGCGCCCTGCCGTAACCGGCGCCCCGGGGTCGGCCGCGAGCCGTTCGAGCACCGCCGCGAGGTCAGCCGGGAGCGGTGTGTTGGCGCTGAACTCCCCGCCTTCGGGCCATTGGAAACTCAGGCTCGAGGCGTGCAGGAACATGCGCGTCAAGCCGAGCGCCCGCAGCCTCGCGTTGAAGTCCTCGTCGCCGTACTTCTCGTCCCCCGCGACCGGGTGGCCGGCATGCGCCGCGTGTACGCGGATCTGGTGCGTGCGCCCGGTATCGATCTGGACCTCGACCAGCGTCGCCGTGCGGCCGAAGAACTGCACCGGGCGGAAGCGGCTCACCGAGGGCTTGCCGGAGGCATCGGCGCGCACGGTGCGCTCGCCGCCCACGCGAGTGTCGGTGCGCAGCGGCACATCGATGCGCTTCTCGCCGAGGTTCCACTTGCCCGCGAGCAGCGCCAGGTAGCGCTTCTCGAAGCCTTCCTCGCGCAACAGGGCGTGGAGCGTGCGCAGCGTCGCGGTGTTGCGCGCCACCAGCAGCACGCCACTCGTGTCGCGATCGAGCCGGTGCACGAGCTCGAGCGGCTCGCCGGGCTTGAGCGCCCGCAGCGCCTCGATGACGCCGGAGCTCACACCGCTCCCACCGTGGACCGCGACACCGGCGGGCTTGTCGAGCACGAGCAGCCGCGGCTCCTCGTGGATGATCGCGGCCTCGATGCGCTTCAGAAGGCCCGCCGCCGGACGCATCGGCTCCCCGGGAGCCGGCAGCCGGACCGGGGGGATGCGAATGCGGTCCTCGGCCGCGAGACGCTGCTCGGGACCGGCCCGGCGGCCGTTGACCCGCACCTCACCCTTGCGGATGACGCGGTAAATGCGGCTCCGCGGCATGTCGCCGAGGCGCTTGTGGATGAAGTTGTCGAGCCGCTGGCCGGCCTCCTCCGCCGTGACCGTCAGGTGCTGGACCTGGGTGCGGATTTCCGCTCTTTCCTGCTCCGGCAAAGGGTCCTCAACGTAAGGCATTGTTTCTACAACGGTCTCAAGAGTATACTCTTGGGCGTCGTCCGCGAAGCGGACGCACCAATGGCTCAACGGCCTCGCGCCGCGAGCCTCTTAGTTGGACCTCTGGATCGAGGCCATCGCATTGGGCCGACAAGACCGCGCCGGCTGCGTAGAGACTCTCGAGTCGAGAACTTCCGCAGCTGGAGCCGTCGGTTGAGTTCACCGAAGGTTTCCTTTTCCACCGCCTCTCCGAGGCGGTCCAAGACGTGAATAACGAGACTCGCTCTCCTTCCTCCGTAAGGAATCTTCGCTGCCGCGGACTTGCTGTCCCGCGGCCTCCCGTCGTCTGCTTGCCGGCCCCTCAACGCACGAGTAGTGGGGCACATGAAGAGAATGCTTAGTCAATGCAACTCAGGAAGAGGAGTTGCGCGTCGCTCTGGTTGACGGCCAGAAGCTGTTCGACCTGAGCATCGATATTACCGTCCCGCGAGCAGAAGAAAGCCAATATCTACAAGGCCCGCATCACCCGCATCGAGCCCTCGCTCGAAGCCTGCTTCGTCGATTACGGCGCCCAGCGCCACGGCTTCCTGCCGCTGAAGGAAGTCTCGCGCGAGTACTTCCGCCAGCCAGCCGCAGGGCGGCCGCATCAACATCCGCGAGCTCCTCTCCGAAGGCCAGGAAATCATGGTCCAGGTCGAGAAGGAGGAGCGCGGCAACAAGGGCGCGGCGCTCACCACCTTCATCAGCCTCGCCGGACGCTTCCTGGTGCTGATGCCGAACAACCCGCGCGCCGGCGGCGTCTCGCGCCGCATCGAGGGCGAGGACCGCGACCAGATGCGCGAGGTCATGGACCAGCTGCAGATCCCCGACGGCATGGGCGCCATCGTGCGCACCGCCGGCGTCGGCCGCCGGCCCGAGGAGCTGCAGTGGGACCTCGACAACCTGCGGCGCAGCTGGGACGCGATCGCGGCCGCGGCCAATGACCGCCCTGCGCCGTTCCTGGTCTACCAGGAAAGCGACGCGGTCACCCGCGCGCTGCGCGACTACCTCTCCGACGACATCGGCGAGATCCTGGTCGACGAGCCAGCCGGCCTTCGAGAAGGCGCAGGAGTACATGCAGCGCTTCATGCCCGCGGAAGCGCAGCGGCAGCTGAAGCTCTACACCGACGACGTCCCGCTCTTCACGCGCTTCCAGATCGAGAGCCAGATCGAGTCGGCGTACTCGCACAAGGTGCAGCTGCCCTCGGGCGGCAGCATCGTGATCGACTACACCGAGGCGCTGGTGTCGATCGACATCAACTCGGCGCGCGCCACGCGCGGCAGCCGACATCGAGACCACGGCGTACCAACACCAATCTCGAGGCCGCCGACGAGATCGCCCGGCAGCTGCGCATCCGCGACCTCGGCGGCCTGATCGTCATCGACTTCATCGACATGGAGTCGAGCAAGAACCAGCGCGACGTCGAGGACCGGCTGCGCGATGCCGTGAAGATGGATCGCGCGCGCATCCAGATCGGCGCGTCTTCGCGCTTCGGCCTGCTGGAGATGTCGCGGCAGCGGCTGCGTCCCTCGCTCGGCGAGTCGAGTCACATCGTCTGCCCGCGCTGCAGCGGCATCGGCAGGATCCGCAGCGTCGAGTCGCATGGCGCTCGCCGTGCTGCGCCTGATCGGCGAGGAAGCGCGCAAGGATCGCACGGCGCGCGTCATCGCCCAGCTGCCGGTGGACGTCGCGACTTACCTCATCAACGAGAAGCGCGAGTGGCTGCGCAAGCTCGAGGACAAGAGCAGCGTCGAGCTGATCATCGTCCCGAACGAGAACATGCAGACGCCCGACGTACTCGATCCGCCGCGTGCGCGACGACGAGATGGAGCTGCCCGAGAACAAGCAGGCGACTTATCTCATGCCGACCGCGCCCGAGGTCGCCGAGCCCGGCAGCGCCCAGGACCAGAAGCCGCCGCAGGAGGCGCCGGCGGTGGCCACGCTCCTGCCCGCAACGGCGGCGCCGATGGGTGCACCCGCCGCGGCACCCGCGCGCGCTGCACACACCGCCTCGGCCGAGGAGCCGCGCGAGGCACAGGCGGGCTTCTGGTCGCGCTTCAAGCGGCTGCTGGCCGGTGAGCCGGCCGCACCCGCCGAGACTCAGTCGGCTGCGCCCGCCTCGGGCGACAGCGCGCGCCGCGATGAAGGGCAACGCCGCGACGGACGCCGCGGGCCCGCGCGGCACGGCCGTTCTGCCGAGGGCAGCCGGCGCGATCGCGGCGATGGCCGCAGCCGTGATGGCCGCGATCGCGGCCGCAGCCGCGACGGCCGCGACCGCAACCCCAGGTCCGACCAGCCCCGCGCGAGCCGCGAGCGAGCGCCGGAAGAGAATCGCCAGATCGCCGAGCGTGCCCCGGCTCCCCCCGAGAGCGCCGCGCCCTCAGGCGAGGCCGCGGGACCGCGTGGTGAGCGTGGCGAGCGGCGCGGTCGCCGCGGCCGCCGGCGCGGACGCCGCGGTGGCGGCGGCGGATTGCGCGAGGGCATGAGCCCGGCACCGGGCGCGCCCGGGCCGGTCGAGAGCGCCCCCCCAACCAACGGCTCGCATGAGGCGCCCGCCTCGTTCGCGCCGGCCTCCTCGCAGCCTCCGGCCGAACGGCCGCACGAGAGCAGCGAGCCAGCGCCGGCCCGCGAGTACCACTCCGAGCCGCGCGAGAGTGCCGCCGCGCACGAACCGGCGCCGCTGGCGCACTTCGAGCCGGCGCCGAAGCCGGAGGCAGCCGCCGGTCAGGGCAAACCGTACGTGGTGTGGTCGTCCGCTCCGTCGAAGGACGTGGACGGCAATCGCAGTCCGGAGGAATAGCCGCCCGCGGGGGGCCTGAGGCTCAGGTGGCGCGCGGACGCTGGCGCAGGTGCGCGAGCAGTCCGCGCGTCGCCGTCTCGACCAGGTCCAGCACTTCCTCGAAGCCGTTGGGTCCGCCGTAGTACGGATCCGGTACTTCCGCCGGCGCCGCGTCCGGCGCGAACTCGAGGAACAGCCGCAACCGCTCGTGTGCGTGCGCCGGCGCCCGGTGGCGCAGCACCGTGAGGTTCTCGCGGTCCATCGCCAGGATGAGATCGAAGCGCTCGAAGTCGGCGGGCTCGACGCTGCGCGCCCGCAGCGCGCTCAGGTCGTAGCCGCGGCGCGCCGCGGCCGCGCGGGTGCGCGGATCCGGCGGCTGTCCCACGTGATAGGCCGCGGTACCGGCGGAATCGACCTCGAGGGCGATCTCCGGCGCCTCACGCGCGGCGAGCGTGCGCAGCACGCCTTCCGCGGTCGGGGATCGGCAGATATTGCCGAGACAGACGAACAGGACCCGCATGGGCCCTATCGTGCCACGGATGCTAGCGCGCGCTGTAGCCGCGCCCCTGGAGGCACGCGATCATGGCGCGCTGATAGTCGGCGCGGCGCGCACCGAGCTGGTCGGGAGGCACGCCGCCCGAAGGCTGCGTCGGATCGAAGCCGGTTTGCGACGCGGACCACTTGTGGCAGTCGTACTGGTCGCTCGACTGCTGCTCGGCGCTCTGGCCCTGTTGCGGGTAGATGTAGAGGTTGTCGCCCTGCGCCGGCGGGGGCGGCGGTGGTGCGCTCGCGGCAGCGTCAGGATCGTTCGGGTCACCCGCATCACCCGGCGGCGCCACGACCTCGTAGCCACCCTGCGCCTGGCTCCACACGTAGTAGGTGTCGTTCGCGTAGTAGTACGGGACGCCGCCGAACCAGATGGTGTTGTAGAACGCCGGCAGCACCGGCACGAACACGCCGAGCGGCGCGCCGACCACTACGAAGCGCGGCCCGTAAGGGGCGTACCACACGCCGCCGGAATAGAAGAACCGGCCGCCCCGGCGATCGAACGCATAGGGCCGGCCCGGGAGCCCGGCCACGTAGGCGCCGCGGTTCGGGTAGTAGTGGTTATGGGCGAAGCGCGCGTCCATGTGCTCTGGCACGCGCCCGCCGGGATGATAGCCGCGGTCCGGCGGCTGCGCGCTCGCCACCGAAACCGTCGCGGCCGCGAGCAGCACGCCGCACACCCGCACCCACATTGCTGCCTGCTTCATGAGTTTCTCGCTGGTCATTTCACGCTGTAGCCGCGCGCATCGAGACACGCGCTGATGGCGCGCCGGTAGCTCGCGGCCTGCTGTTCCTGCGCCGCGGCGGCGCGGCGGTCCTGCACCACCACCGTGCGCGTCGCCTGCGCATTGGCGGCGTCCGCCGAGCTGCCGATCGCCCCGCCGACGACTGCGCCGGCGAGCGCCGCCGGCGCCGCCTGCCAGCGCGGCGCGATGGCCGCGCCGAGGATCGCGCCGGCCACGGCGCCGATGGCGGTGTTCGTTCCCGGAGGCGGACCGGCCGAGACGACCTGCACGCGTTCATGAGGCGGTACACCCGGGGCGCTCGGATCAAAACCCGTCTGCTGCGTCGCCCAGGTGCTGCACTCGTAGTGATCGCGATCCTGCTGCTGCGGAGGCTGGCCGTGCAGCGGGTAGGCATAGACCTCGCTCACGGGCGGAGGCGGCGGCGGCGGCGGCGGGTCGTACACCGGGCGCGGCGGCGGGGCGGCGACGCACCCAGCCAGTACGGCTGCGGCGAGGCTCACAGTGAGGGCGGCCAGGCCGGCACGCCGGAAAGTATGGGCTCGGTTGATCATCGGGAGGGTTCCCATGTTAAGCGAATCGCTGTTGGCACCAACGTTAAGTGCGGGCGCCGGGTTGACACTCAAGCCCCCCTCACTCACATGCGCTTGGACGCCGCCGCAAAGGCTTAAGTTCCTGTTGCACCAAGTATTTAATTGTGAGCCCGCGGCCGCTCCGGCCGCTACAGATACGTAGTGTAGCGCTCAGGGCGCGGGTGCGCCGAGGCGCGCTGCCACGTGCTCGAGGTCCGCCGCGGTGTTCACGTCCGGGCCTGGCGCGGCGCACGCATCCGCGACCTGGATCGTGAGGCCGTTCTCGAGCGCGCGCAGCTGCTCGAGCTTCTCGCGCATCTCGAGCGCGCCCGGCGGGAGCGCGGCGAGGCGCGCGAGCGCGTTCACCCGGTACGCATAGATACCGACGTGACGCCGCGCTCCGGCCGCGTCCTTCTGGCTCGCAAGCTCGCCGGCCGCTCCGGCACGGTTCCAGGGAATGGGGGCGCGGCTGAAGTAGAGCGCACGGCCTTGCGTATCGCTCACGACTTTCACGACGTTGGTGTCGAGGAGCTCGGCCACCGAGCCGATCGGGGCTGCGAGCGTGGCGATGTCGGCGCGCGGCGCCGCCGCGAGCAGCTCCGCCACCTGCCGGACCAGAGCCGCGGGCATGAGCGGCTCATCGCCCTGGAGATTCACCACGACATCGCTCCCCGCCCAGCGCCGCGCCGCGGCGACCTCGGCGATGCGGTCGGTGCCGGAAGCATGGCTTGCGGCGGTCATCACCGCCTCGGCACCGAAGGCACGCGCGACCTGCGCGATGCGCGCATCGTCGGTAGCGATCAGCACTTCGGCGGCACCGGTGGCGCAGGCGCGCTCGTACACCCACTGCACCAGCGGCTTGCCGGCGATCGGCAGCAGCGCCTTGCCGGGCAGGCGCACCGAGGCGTAGCGCGCAGGGATGACGACGCGGAACACGCTCGAGTCTTCAGCGCTCGAGCAGCGGGTCGTCGGCGGCGAGCTGGCGGGCCTCCTCCTCCAGCATCACCGGCACGTCGTCGCGGACCGGAAACGCCAGGCGGTCCATGCGGCACACGAGCAGCTGCGCCTCGCGCTGGTACTTGAGCGTTCCCTTGCACACGGGGCAGGCGAGTATCTCGAGCAGTCGGGGATCCATCGCAGTTCTAACCTCCGGGTGCGCCGCGCAGCCTGCCGAGCAGTCCGGCGCGCAGCTTAAGCGCATCACTGTCGCTGAAGACCGCGCTCACCGGCACGTACCACAGCCGCGCGTTGGCGAACGGCGCACATTTTACGGCATCCTTCTCCGTCATGAGGACCGGCAGCTCGTCGCCAAAGGCGAGCTCGTGCGCGGTGAAGGGATGATGGTCGGGAAAGGGGTGCTCGATCACCTCGATGCCGCGCCCGGCGAGCTCGCGGAAGAAGCGCTGCGGGTTGCCGATACCAGCCACTGCGTGCACGCGCCGGCCGCGGAAGGCGCCGAGCTCGCAGGCGAGCCCGCGGCCGTCGAGTCGCACGGCGGGCTGCGAAACGAGCTGCATGCGCAGCGCGCCCGCCGGCAGCACCCCGCCGGCGAGCGAGCCGTGCAGCGGCTCGCCGTTCACCACCACCAGATCCGCGCGCCCGAGGCCCGCGGCCGGCTCGCGCAGCGGCCCCGCCGGCAACAGCCGGCCGTTGCCGAAGCCGCGGCTGCCGTCGATCACGACGATCTGGCAGTCGCGCCCGAGCCGCAGATGCTGCAGCCCGTCGTCCGCGAGGATCACTTCGGCGCCGCGCGCGATGAGCGTGCGGGCGGCCGCCACGCGATCCGCCGCCACCATGGTCGGGCACCCGCTGCGGCGCACCAGCAGCAACGGCTCGTCGCCCACGTCGCGCCAGTCCGAGTCCGCCTGCACCGCGCGCGCTTCGCGCCCCTGCCGCCCGTAACCGCGCGAGACGATACCCACTTTGAGCCCCGCGGCGGCGAGCTCGCGCGCCAGATAGATGGTGAGCGGCGTCTTGCCGGTGCCACCGACGGTGAGGTTGCCGACCACCACCACCGGGCGCGCCAGGCGCCGCGGGCGCAGCAGCCCCGCGCGATACGCGCCGCGGCGCGCTGCGCCGAGCGCACCGTAGATCCAGCCGAGCGGGGCGAGGAGCGAGGGGCCCGCGGCGTCCGCATACCAAAGTCGCTCGAGGCGCTGCACCGCAGGTAGCCTCCTCAGTCGGAGAACTGCAGCTGGTGCAGCCTGCCGTACAGGCCGCCGCGCGCCAGCAGCTCCGCGTGCGTGCCCTGCTCGGCGATCACGCCGTTATCGAGCACCAGGATGCGGTCGGCACGCTCGACGGTCGACAGGCGGTGCGCGATCACGAAGGTAGTGCGGTCGCGCAGCAGCTGCGCGAGTGCCGCCTGGATGTGGCGCTCGGCCTCGGTGTCGAGCGCCGAGGTCGCCTCATCCAGGATCAGGATCGGCGCGTCCTTGAGGAGCGCACGCGCGATGGCGATGCGCTGGCGCTGGCCGCCGGAGAGCAGCATGCCGCGATCCCCCACCAGCGCATCGAGCCCCCCCGGCTGCGCGCGGATGTACTCGAGGATGTGGGCCGCCTCCGCGGCACGCTCGATCGCCGCATCCGGCACGTCGCGTCCGAAGGCGATGTTGTTGCGGATGGTGTCGTCGAACAGCACGACGTCCTGGCTGACGACCGCGATCTGCTCGCGGAGCGAGCGCAGCTCGTACTCGCGCACGTCGTGCCCGTCGATGGTCACGCTGCCGGAGCGCACGTCGTAGAAGCGCGGCAGGAGATTCACCAGGGTCGACTTCCCGCTCCCCGAGCGCCCGACGATGGCGAGGCTCTCGCCGGCGGCTACCTTGAGGGAGACGTTCTCGAGCGCCGCCGGGCGCCCCACCGGCGGCGTAGCGCCGGCGCCGTGGTTGCCGCTCGCATAGGCGAAGGACACTGCGCGGAACTCGACCGCCCCGCGTACCCGCGCGGCGCGCAGGGTCCCGCCCTGCGGCTCGGGCGGCTCATCGAGCAGCTGGAACATGCTCTGGCCGCCGGCGATACCCTGCTGCAGCGGGCCGGCGACTCCCACCAGATCGCGCAGCGGTTGCGCGATGCTCACCAGCGCCGTGAAGAAAGCCAGCAGATCGCCCATGGACGTGCGGCCGCGTACGGCATCGGCGATGGCGATCGACAGCACGACGGCGAGCCCGATCGCGGTGAGCAGCTGCACCACCGGGTTCGAGAGCCCCTTGGTGAGGACCAGCTTCATGTTGGAGCGGCGGTTATGCTCGTTGACGGCGTCGAACTGCTGCGCGAGGTGCCCCTGGGCGTTGATAGACCTTGATGAGGCGCGGCGCCTCGAAGCTCTCCTTGGCCACCCGCGTGACGTCGCCCATCGAGTCCTGGATGCGGCGGCTGTAGCGGCGGAACTTCCGGTTGATCACCGAGACCAGCCAGCCCAGCAGCGGGCCCATGGTGAGCGCCAGCAGCGCCAGGCGCGCGTTGAGCCACAGCAGCAGCCCAACCGAGGCGATGATGGTGAGCGCGGTGCGCACCACCACGACCACCGAGTCAGTCGTCGCCTGACCGATCTGCTCGGTGTTGAAAGTGAGGCGCGACAGCAGCACCCCCGAGGAGTTGCGGTCGAAGAAGCCGAGCGGCAGATCGAGGATGCGGCGGAACACCTGGCTGCGCAGGCGCGCGACGATTTGCCGGCCGACGTAACCCATGAAATAGGTCTGGGTGAAATCGCCGAGGCCGCGCAGGAAGAACAGCGCCACCACCGCCACCGGAATCCATACGATGGTGCGCGGATCGCGCTGCGTGAACGTACCGTCGCCGAATACTTTGGCGAGCAGTGCGAAGCTCGCCATGGTCGCCGAGTAGAGGATCGCTCCCAGTACCCCGAGGACGAAGTGGCCGCGGTGGGGCCGCACGTAGCCGAGCAGACGCCGGTAGGCGTCCCAGCCGCCGTCGGCGCCGGGCGCGGAGCTCGCCGCGCGCGCGCCGGCCGGGGAGCGCTGGTCGTTCAAGGCTTGCCCGCCGCCTGTTCCTTGACGGTGGCGATGTTGATCTCGGCGAAGCCGAGCCGGCCGAGCACATCCATGGCGGTGATGACGGACTGGTGCGTGGCACGAGCGTCGGCGCGCAGCGTGACCGGCATCTTGCGGCTGGTGCCGGCCTCCTTGAGCAGCGCCGCGCGCAGCGTCTCGGGGCTCGAGTTGATGAGCTCGCGCTGGTTGACGAGATAGCCACCGGCCTCGGTGACGCTCACGACGAGGGGCTCGCTGCCGACCCGCTCGGTGGGCACGGCGCTGGCGTGCGGCAGGTGCACGCGCAGCCTGCCTTCGTCGGTGAAGCGGCTCGAGAGGATGAAGAACACCACCAGCAGCAGCACCACATCGATCAGCGAGACGACGTTGATCTCCGGTTCCTCGAGTGTGCGGCGCGGCCTCAGGTTCACAGCTTCGCTCCTAGGGGCGGGCCGCCTCGAGCGCATCCGCCATGCGGATCGCCTGCTTCTCCATATCGACCACGATGCCCTCGACCCGCCCGCGCAGGTAACGATAGAAGATGAGCGCGGGGATCGCGACGCACAGTCCCGCGACCGTGCAGATGAGCGCCTCGGCGATGCCGCCCGAGAGCGCGCGCGGGTCGCCCATGCCGCCCGCCTCGATGGCGTTGAAGGAACGGATGATGCCGGTCACCGTGCCGAGGAGGCCAAGGAGCGGCGCGATGCCGGCGATGGTGCCGAGCGTGTTCAGGAAGCGCTCGAGCTCGTGCACGACGTGGCGTCCCGTGTCCTCGAGCCGCTCCATGAGGATGTCGCGCGGCCGGTGACGGTTGGCCAGTCCGGTGGCGAGCAGGCGCCCGAGCGGGGAGTTCTGCTCGAGACCGGCGATCACCTTGTCGGTGACCTGATTCGCCTCGATGAGCTGCCAGACCTTCTGCGGCAGCTCCCGCGGCAGCACCCGCTTGTCCTGCAGCGTCCACAGGCGCTCGAGAATGATGGCCGCTGCGACGATCGAGCACAGAATGATCGGCCACATCAACGGGCCGCCGGCCCGCACTATTTCCCACATTCTGAACGCCCCCAGCACCGGCACGGCCGGTTACGCCAGCGGCAATCATACCGGAACCGCGGCACACTCCCCGCGCCGGGCCTTCTGGTAGAGTCCCCGGTCCCGATGCCGCGCCGGCTGCTGAAAAAAATCCTTCCGGCTCCCGCCACCCTGCGCGATCGCTGGCCGGTGCGGATCTGTGGCGAGCGCATCGCCGACCCGCAGCTGTGGACGCTGCACCGGCGGGCGGTTACCTATGCCTTCGGGGCCGGCCTCGCCATCTCGTTCGTGCCGCTGCCGGTGCACCTGCTGCTCGCCGTGATCGTGGCGCTCTTCTGGCGGATCAACCTGCCGGTGGTGTACGGGACCACCTGGCTGCTCGCGAATCCCTTCTCGCTGGTGCCGCTCTACTACTTCGCCTACCGCGTGGGCGTGGCGATCCTCGCAGTTCCTCCCCACCACTTCCGCTTCGTCGCCGACTGGAAGTGGCTGCGCTACGGGCTCACGCCGGTCTGGCAGCCGTTCCTGGTGGGCTGCCTGGTGTGCGCCGTCGCCACCTCGGTGCTCGGCTGGATAGCGCTCGAGCTGGTATGGCGCTGGCACGTCGCCAGCCGCTACCGCGCTCGTCATTCATTGGAAAAAATCGCCTGACGGCGCCCTGCACCTGAGGTACGGCCGCTCACTGGCGTTGGGCCAGCGTCCCGTTGGTGAGCTCGAAGACGCGCTCCATGCGGTGCGCGAGCCGCGGGTCGTGCGTCACGATCACGAGGCTCGTGCCACGCTCACGGTTCAAGCTCGAGCATCAGCGCGAAGACCTGCTCGGCGTTGACGCCGTCGAGGTTGCCGGTCGGCTCGTCCGCCAGCACCAGCCGCGGCTCGGTCACCAGCGCGCGCGCCACCGCCGCGCGCTGCCGCTCGCCGCCCGAGAGCTGATGCGGCCGGTGCGTGAGGCGCGCGCCGAGACCCACGCGCTCGAGGAGGCTGCGGGCCGCGGCGCTTGCCGCCGCCACCGGCGTGCGCCGCACCAGCAGCGGCATCGCCACGTTCTCCAGCGCCGAGAACTCCGGCAGCAGGTGATGGAACTGGTAGACGAAGCCGAGCGTCCGGTTGCGCAACGCGCCGCGCTCGCGCTCGCCGAGCGCGTGAATGTCGCGCCCGGCGATCAGCACCGCGCCACCGCTCGGCGCATCCAGCCCGCCGAGTATCTGCAGCAGCGTGGTCTTGCCCGAACCCGAGGCGCCGACGATCGCCACCCGCTCGCCCGCCGCCACCGCGAGCGATACCCCCCGCAGCACCGGCAGCAGCTCGGGCCCCTGGCGAAAGGTCTTGGCGATCTCACGCGCCTGGAGAACCTGCTCATTCATGCCGTAACGCCTCCGCGGGCGCGGTGCGGGCCGCGCGCCATGCCGGGTAGATGGTGGCGAGGGCGCACAGGAGGAACGCCACCCCGCAGATTCTGAGCACGTCCGGCCACTCGACGTACGCGGGCAGGTCGCTCAGGAAGTAGACACTCGCGTCGAGGAACTTGACGCCGGTCAGCCGCTCGAGCGCGCCGACGAGGCGTCTCGAGGTTGTCGGACAGGAGCGTGCCGAGGCCCGCCCCGAGCACCGTGCCGGCAAGCCCGATCAGCACACCCTGCACGGCGAACGTCGCGAGCACGTTGCGTGGCGCCGCGCCGAGCGTGCGCAGGATGGCGATGTCGGTCTGCTTCTCCTTCACGATCATGACCAGGGTCGCGACGATGTTGAAGGCGGCGACCGCCACCAGCATGAGCAGGATCACGAACATCATCGACTTGGTGATCTCGATGGAGCGGAAGAAGTTGGCGTGGTTCCGTGTCCAGTCGCTCACGTAGAAGTCGCCGCCGAGCGCGCGCGCCACGCGCACTGCGACCTCGGGCGCGCGCAGCGGGTCGGTGAGCGCGAGCCGCAGGCCGGTGACGCCCTCACCGAGCCGGAACAGACGTGCCGCGTCCGACATCTCGGTGAGTGCCAGCCCGCGGTCGTATTCGTACATCCCCGAAGAAAAGATGCCCACCACGCGGAAACGGCGCATCCGCGGCACCACCCCGGTCGGGGTAGCCGTGCCCTGCGGCGCGATCACCACCACGGTGCCGCCGAGGTGCGCGCCGAGCTCGTGCGCGAGCGCGCTGCCGAGGATGATGCCGTAGCCCCCCGGTGTGAGGTCGGCCAGGTGTCCCTCGGTCATGCGCTGCGCGAGACCCGTGGCCGAGCGCTCCTCCTGCGGCAGCACCCCGCGCAGCGTGGCGCCGGCCATGGCGGTGCCGTTGGCGAGCATCGCCTGACTCTCGACGTAGGGCACCGCCGCCACGACGCCGCTCTGCCGCCGGGCGCGCGCGGCGAGCGTACGCCAGTCGGCGAGCGGACCCGACGTGCCGGTAAGCTCGGCGTGCGAAGTGACGGCGAGGATGCGGCTGCGCAGCTCGCGCTCGAAGCCGTTCATGACCGAGAGCACCACGATGAGCGTCGCCACGCCGAGCGTCAGGCCGCACACCGACATCAGCGCGACGAACGACACGAAGCCGCGGCGGTGCGCCGAGCGCAGGTAGCGCGTGCCGATCAGCCATTCGTAGGGAGTCGCCGCCATGCTTACTCGTAGCGCAGCGCTTCGGCGGGCGCGGTGCGCGCCGCGCGGATCGCCGGGTAGATGGTAGCGAGCGTCGTGAGCACCAGGGCCGCGGCGGCGATCGCCACCACGTTGGCGGCGTGCACCTCGGAGGGGATCACACTGTTGTAGTAGACGTTCGAGTCGAGGATCTGGAAGTGGAAGGTGCGCTCGAGGAACGGCTCGATGGTCTCGACGTTGAGCGCCAGCGCCAGGCCCGACGCCACGCCGAGCGCGACCCCCAGCCAGCCGATCACCAGTCCCTGGGTGATGAAGATGCCCATCACGCGGCCAGGTGCCGCCCCGAAGGTGCGCAGGATCGCGATGTCGGTGCGCTTGTCGGTCACCACCATGACCAGCATGGCGACGATGTTGAAGGCGGCAACCGCGACGATCAGCAGCAGGATCAGCGACATCATGGTCTTCTCGATGCGGATGGCGCGGAAGTAGTTGGCGTTGTCCTGCGTCCAGTCGCGCACTTCGTAGACCTGCGGGAGCGCCGCGCGCAGCCGCGCCGCCACCGCCGGGGCGGCCAGCGCGTCGGTGACGTGCACGCTCAACCCCTGCCCGAGCGCGCCCGGCGGCAGGAGCGCGCGCACGTCGCTCAGGGGAGCGAACACCAGTGTGCCGTCATGATCCTGCAGCCCCACCTCGAACACTCCCGCCACAGTGAAGCTGCGCAGCTTCCCCTGCGGCGTGCCGTCAGGGCTCAGCGTCGGCACCAGCAGCGTCAGCTGATCGCCGCGCGCGAGGCCGAGGCGCTCGGCGATCAGCTCGCCGACGATGACCCGGCCCGAACCCGGCACCAGATCCGTGAGCTGGCCGTGGGTGATGACCGGGCCGAGCTCGCGCACGGTAGCGGGGTCGCGCGGCTCGACGCCCCGCAGCACCACCGGCAGCATCTCGGTGTCGCGTACGGCAAGCGCCTGCAGCTGCGCATACACCGTCGCGTCCGCGACGCCGGCGACCGCGCGCGCGCGCCGCACGGCGTCCTGCCAATCCACCGCGGCGGACTCGCCCGCGGCGATTACGCGCACCGGGGCGCTCAAGGACAGCAGCCGGTCGCGCAGCTCGCTCTCGAAGCCGTTCATCACCGAGAGAATCACGATGAGTGCCGCCACCCCGACGCACACCCCGACGAGCGACGCCCACGTGATGAAGGAGACGAAGAACTTGTGCGAGCGCGCGCGCACGTAGCGCAGGCCGACGTACAACGGCAGCGGATGGAACATCGTCGCGATTTAACCACAGATGGGCCGCTTTTCAGACCTGTGTCACAGATTGGGGGCCGCGCGCCGGGCGGCCGCTTTGACAGATTGCCTGCGGTGCTATAGTCGCGCCGGACCGGAGGAACTCGCATGCAGACTCGAATTCTCGCGGCGCTCCTGTGCGGTTGCGCAGCCGCCGGCAGCGCTTTCGCCGACACCGTGGTCGTCAACGACCAGGTGCAGGTGCGCGAATCCCAGGTCGATCGTCCCAAGCGCGGCGTCACCATGAGCGAAGTGGAGAAGCACTTCGGCGCCCCGGTGACCCGCCATCCGGCAGTCGGCGGCGGCAGCCCGCACCGCCCGCCGATCACGCGCTGGGACTACAGCGGCTTCGCGGTGTTCTTCGAGGGGGACCGCGTCATCCACGCGGTAGCCACCGGCGCGGCCACCGCGGCACCGAGCGCCGCACCGGCACCGCCCGCCTAAGACGCGCGCCGCTCGCTCCTTCCCCGTGCGCTGGCACCCCGCCACGCGCCAATGGTAGGCTCCGCGCCAACACCAAAGAATCGGGGAACACGTGTCGGTTGATGAGCCTCTCAGGGCCCGCATCGAGGCCCTGTTGCGCGCGGGCAGCGATATCCGGCGCCGGGAAGAGTCGCTGCGGCAGACGTTCCGCCGTTACGTCTCGCCGCGCGTCGCCGACAAGATCCTCGAGGACCAGGAGCTGCGCGACACGCTGCTCGCCCCCGTTGCGCCGGTGGAAATGCGCGCCCATGCCGTGGTGCTGTTCGCCGACCTGCGCGGCTTCACCAGCATCGCCGAGCAGCTCGACGCGCAGCACATCGTGCCGCTCCTCAACGAGTTCTTTTCGCTGCTCACCGAGATCACCTTCAAGTACGACGGTACCGTGTTTCACATGGCGGGTGACTGCCTGATGCTCGGTTTCGGCGTGCCGCACGAGCAGTCCGACAGCGCGCAGCGCGCGGTGAGCGCGGCGCGCGAGATGCTGGCGCGCTTCACCGAGCTGTCGCTGGCGTGGCGCGAGCGCTACCAGATCGAGGCGGGCCTCGGCATCGGCATCAACGAGGGCGACGTGGTCGCCGGCAACATCGGCTCCTCCGCCTACATGAACTACACGATCATCGGCGATACGGTGAACATCGCCGCGCGGCTGTGCCAGCGGGCCCGCGCCGGCGAAATGCTGTTCTCGAGCACCCTCAAGCGCTCGCTCGACAGCCAGGGCCTCGACATCGGCGCCACGCCGCTGCCGCCGTTGCAGCTGCGCGGACGCTCGCATCCCATCGACATCTTCTGCGTGCCGCTCGGCACCCGCATCCAGCTCGCCGCGGAGCCCGCCGGCGCCTGAAGATGGCGTCGACGGCGCTCCTCAATCCACCGCTGCCGGGCGCAGCCACGCCGCACCTCGACTGGCGCCAACTCTATGGCAGCGCCGGCTCGCTGGCGCTGGCCGAGGCTTTGCGCGCCGACACGCGCCTGTTCGTGGTGATCGCCGACGGCGCGCGCGAGCTCGAACGTACCAGCGCGGAGCTGCGCTTCTACGGGGACCGCTCGCTCACGCTGCTGCGCCTGCCGGACTGGGAAGTGCTGCCCTACGACCTGTTCTCGCCCCATCCCGACATCACTTCCGAACGGCTGCGCGCGCTGCACGAGCTCCCGCATATCGAGCGCGGCTGCCTGATCGTCGCCGCCGAGACACTGCTGCAGCGCCTGCCGCCGCGCGACTACGTGCAGGGGCGTGCCTTCGACTTGCAGCGCGGCCAGTCGCTCATCCTCGAGCCGTTCCGCGAACGCCTCATCGAGGCCGGCTACGCGAGTGTCGGCCAGGTGGTGAGCCCCGGGGAGTTCGCGGTACGCGGCTCGCTCCTCGATGTCTTTCCCATGGGCAGCGCCACGCCGCTGCGCATCGACCTGTTCGATGAGGAGATCGAGGCGATCCGGCGCTTCGACCCCGAGACGCAGCGCTCGCTCGATGCGCTGGAGGAAGTGCGGCTGCTGCCGGCGCGCGAGGTACCGCTCGACCGCGAGGCGGTGCGCGAATTCCGCCGCCGCTACCGCACGCGCTTCGAGGGCGACCCGGCCAAAAGCGCCATCTACCGCGGCGTCAGCGAGGGCCTCGCGCCGGCGGGCATCGAGTTCTACCTGCCGTTGTTTTTCGAGCGGCTCGCGGCGCTCACCGATTACCTGCCGGCCGACGCCGTCATCGTGCACGACGCAGTGCTGCCGCAGGCGTTGGCGCGCGCCTGGTCGGACATCGAGACACGCCACGAGGACCGCCGCCACGACATCGAGCGGCCGGTACTCAGCCCCGCGGAGCTGTTCCTCGCGCCGGCGCAGCTCGAGGCGAGCCTGGCGCGCTTCGCTTCCATCCGACTCGACGCCTTCAAGGCCGACACCGAGTTGGGAGCCGCGCGGCCGACACTGCACAACTTCCCGAGCACGGCGCCGCGCGAGCTGCGTCTCGACATGCGCGCCGCCGAGCCGCTCGCGCCGCTCGATCAGTTCGTGCGCGAGTTCCACGGGCGGGTGCTGATCGCCGCCGACTCGCCCGGGCGGCGCGAGATGCTCGCCGAGATGCTGCGCGCGCACGGCCACGAGGCCGCCATCGTGCCCGGCTGGGAGGCCTTCGCCGCGGGCAGCGCCCCGCTCGCGCTTGCGGTCGCACCCGACCTCGAGGGCCTGACTCTCACCGCGCCGCCGCTGGCCGTCATCGCCGAGGCGCAGCTCTTCGGTGCGCGCGCCCGCCAGGAGCGCCGGCGCAAGCGCGCCGTGGACCCGGAGCAGATCCTGCGTGACCTGCAGGATCTCAACCCCGGCGCACCGGTGGTGCACGAGGAGTACGGAGTCGGCCGCTACGCGGGCCTCATGCCCATGGACATCGCGGGTCAGCCGGGCGAGTTCCTGGTGCTCGAATACCAGGACGGCGACCGCGTCTACGTGCCGGTGCACGCGCTGCACCTGGTGAGCCGCTACACCGGCGCGGCCCCCGAGAGCGCGCCGCTCCACAAGCTCGGCACCGATCAGTGGGCCAGGGCGCGCCGGCGCGCCGCCGAGCAGATCCGCGACGTCGCCGCCGAGCTTCTCGATCTTTATGCACGGCGCAAGGCGCAGCGCGGCCTGTCGCTCGCCGCCGCCGAGGCCGACTATCAGGCCTTCGTCAACGGCTTTCCCTTCGAGGAGACCGCCGACCAGGCCGAAACCATCCGCCAGGTGCTCGCGGACCTCGGCGCCGAGCGCCCCATGGATCGCATCGTCTGCGGCGACGTCGGCTTCGGCAAGACCGAGGTGGCGATGCGCGCCGCCTTCGTGGCGACCCAGGCCGGTAAGCAGGTGGCGGTGCTCGCTCCGACGACGCTGCTGGTGCAGCAGCACCTCGCCAACTTCCGCGACCGCTTCGCCGACTGGCCGCTGCGCATCGAGGCGCTGTCACGCTTCGGGACCTCGAAGGAGACCCAGGCGACGCTCGCGGGGCTGGAGCACGGCAAGGTCGACATCGTGATCGCCACGCACCGCCTGTTGCACGCGCACGCGCGCTTCAAGGACTTGGGCCTCCTCATCATCGACGAGGAGCAGCGCTTCGGTGTGCGCGACAAGCAGCGCCTGCAGGCGCTGCGCGCCAACGTGCACGTACTCACCCTTACCGCGACGCCGATTCCGCGCACCCTCAACATGGCGCTCGGGGGTCTGCGCGACCTGTCGCTCATCACAACCGCGCCGGCGGCACGGCTCTCCATCAGAACCTTCCTCATCGAATGGCACGGCGCGACGCTGCGCGAGGCGGCGCTGCGCGAGCTGCGCCGCGGCGGCCAGATCTACTTCGTGCACAACGAGGTGCGCTCCATCGCCAAAATCGCCGCCGAGGTGCAGGCCCTGGTGCCGGAGGCCAGCGTGCGCATCGCCCACGGCCAGATGCGCGAGCGCGAGCTCGAGCAGCTGATGGTGGATTTCTACCACCGGCGCTTCAACCTGCTGGTGTGCACCACCATCATCGAGAGCGGCATCGACGTGCCGAGCGCCAACACCATCATCATCAACCGCGCCGACCACATGGGGCTCGCGCAGCTGCACCAGCTGCGCGGGCGGGTCGGCCGCTCGCACCACCGTGCCTACGCCTACCTGATCGCCCCGCCGCGGCAGGCGCTGCCGCGCGACGCCGCCAAGCGGCTCGAGGCCATCGAGTCGATGGAGGAGCTCGGCGCCGGCTTCGTGCTCGCCACCCACGACCTCGAGATCCGCGGCGCGGGCGAGCTCCTCGGCGAGCAGCAGAGCGGCAACATGACCGAGGTCGGGCTGTCGCTCTATCTCGACATGCTCGAGCACGCGGTCGATGCGCTCAAATCCGGCCGCGAGCCGCAGCTCGATCAGCCGCTCGCGGCCGCCACCGAGGTGGAGCTGCGCCTGCCGGCCTTCCTGCCGGAGGTCTACGTCGCCGACGTGCACGTGCGGCTCTCGCTCTACAAGCGCATCGCCGCCGCCGACAGCGAGCCGGCGCTCGATGAGCTCACCGCCGAGATTCACGACCGCTTCGGGCCACTGCCGCCTGCGGCCTCGAGCCTCGTGCGCATCGCGAAGCTGAAGCTCGCCGCGCGGCGCCTCGGCGTGCGGCGGCTCGACCTGGGTCCCCAGGGCGGCTCGGTACTGTTCGAGGAGCGCACCGCGGTCGATCCCGCGACTCTCGTGCGGCTCATCCAGAGGAGCGCGCGCGAGCTGCGGCTCGAGGGCCCGCAGAAGCTGCGCATCGCGCGCTCGCTGCCGAACGAGGCGGCGCGCTTCGAATACGCGGCCGAGCTCCTCGGGCGGCTCGCCCCTGCGGCGGCGCGCGCGCCACAGGACGGTTAGAATGCCGGTCATGAAGCTCCGCACCGTGCTGCGCACCCTGACGCTCGCGCTCACCGCAGCGCTCGCAGGCGTGCTCCCGGCGGCCTCCGAGGAGAGTACCGGCCCGGTCTACAACGTCGAGATCATCGTGTTCCGCAGCGCCGCGGCCGAGGGGACTGCGGAGAACTGGAGCGAGGAAGCGGGCGCGAGCAGCATCGCCGGGGACGAATCCGCGAGCGGTTCGCTGCAGGTGGGCCGTTTCGTGGCGCTGCTGCCACCCGCGGCTTACCAGCTGAACGAGCTCGAGAGCCGCCTGCGCGCCAGCGGCACCTACGTGCCGGTCGCCCATGCCGCCTGGTCGCAGACCGCGAGCGCCTGGGGCACGCGCGCCGGCTTTCCGGTCGCGCGTCTCGGCATCGACGTGCCGGGCCTCTCCGGCAACGTCTACCTCGAGCACGGGCAGTTCCTGCACCTTGGACTCTCACTCACCTGGGCGATGGAGAGCCCCGCCGACGGGCTGAAAGCCGCGCCCGGAACCGCCTTCACGCTGAACGAGACCCGCCGCGTGCGCTTCTACGAGCGCAACTACTACGATCACCCCGCCTTCGGCGTCATCGCGCTGGTGACGCCGGCGCAGGGCCCGCGCGCGCCCGGGCGATAGGCCAAAATCGACGTCAGCAGGCACTGCGTAGCCGGCAAAAACGACGCTTTTTGCCGGCGGCCGACGGAGTAATGTCCGCCAAAATCGCTTCCTGCGATTTTGGCCAGTAGTTATTGAAAGTCGGCGGCCTCGGCCGTCGCGATACCGTCCTTGCCGTTGGTCTTGGCGCGCTTCACCGCGGCGTGGCAGGCCTTGAAGAGCCCCTCGAGCGGCAGCCCGCGCGGCGGCACGAGGCTCGCGATCCCGGCGCTCATGGTCACGTAGCGTCCCGCCCCGGCGGTCGGATGATGCATCAGGAGCTCGCGCACCCGCTGCGCGACGATGCGGGCGTACTCGGCGGCGCGTTCGGCCGCCTCGCCCTGGGTGAGCACCACGAATGTGCCACCTTCCCAGCGGCCCACCAGGTCGCCGCCGCGGCGATAGGAGGCGCCGACGACGCGCGCCACGCGGCGGATGCAGGCATCGCCTGCGGCGCGATCGAATTTCTCGTTGTAGGCGCCGAGATCGTCGATGTCGAACAGCGTCAGCCCGATCTCGTGCGAATCGCGCTGCGCCAGTTGCCAGTCGCGCTGCAACAGCTCCTCGAGATAGGCGCGCGAGTAGAGGCCGGTGAGGCGGTCCTCGCGCAGCCAGGACGGCAGGCCGGCGGGCGCGCGATCGGGCGCCTTGAGACGCTCGCTCGCGTCGCGGTGAAAGCCGACGAAATGCGTGAGCTCACCGACGGCGTTGCGCACCGGCTGGATGACCGTCTCGTTCCAGAACAGCGAGCCGTCCGGGCGGTAGTTACGCAGCAGCACCCGCGCCGGCTCGCCCTTACCCACCGCCTCGTGCAACCGGGTGCGGGACTCCTGGTCGCGATCGGTACCCTGGAGCATACGCAGGTTGTTGCCGAGCAGCGCCGCGGCCGGGTAGCCGCACATCTGGGCGAAGGCCGCATTGGCGAACACCACCGGGCAGTCGGGCACCGTCGCATCGCAGATCACGATGCCCTCGGGCGCGCTCTCGACGAGGTTCTGCCAGGCCTCACCCGACCAGTTATTCATGGGTCGCTGCCCGCTACCAGCGTCAGGGGTGGAGCCGCCTCGATCGCGGCCAGGGCGGCGTTCGCCCGCGCCCATTCGGCGCCGGCCAGCAGCTCCGTCCGGCCCGGCGCCGCCCGGCCGTGCAGCCGTACGAGGCGCAGGCTCGAGGCGGGCTGTACCCGCACCTCGAGGTGGTCGAGAAGCTCGGTGACACTCGCGCGATTGTTGCAAACCGGAAGCATGTCGCAGCCCGCCGCCAGGGCCTGGCGGGCCCGCGCGACGACGTCCCCGTACGCGGCGGCCGCCCCTCCCATGGAGAGATCGTCGGCGAACACTACCCCCTGGAAGCGCAGCTGACCGCGCAGCACGTCGCGAATCCAGCGCGCCGACAGGCTCGCCGGGGCCGGATCCACCGCCGGGAAGAGCAGATGCCCGACCATGACGGCGGGCAGACCGTTGCCGATCAGACGCCGGTAGGGGGCGAGGTCGCCGCCGAGGTCGGCGAGCCCGCGCCGGTCCACCGGCAGCGTCTGGTGGGAGTCGGCCACCACCGCGCCATGGCCCGGGAAGTGCTTGGCGGTGGCCGCCATGCCGGCATCGCGCATGCCGTGTACGTAGGCCACCGCGAGCTGTCCCACGACCTCAGGCGCCGCGTGGAAGGCCCGGTCGCCGATGACCTCGCTCACGCCGAGGTCGAGATCCACGCACGGCGCGAACGAGATATCGACGCCCACGGCACGCAGCTCCGCGGCCATCAGCCAGCCGAGCTGCCGCGCGAGCGCGAGGCCGCCGCGCGCATCCGCGTCGAAGGCATGGCCGATGCGCCGCGCCGGCGGCAGCCGCGAGAAGCCCTCGCGAAAGCGCTGCACGCGTCCGCCCTCGTGATCGACCGCCACGATCAGCGCCGGGGAACGGGCCGCGTGGATCTCGGCTACCAGCGCCGCGAGCTGCCCGGGGTCGGCGTAGTTGCGTGTGAAGAGCAGCACGCCGCCGACGAGGGGATGGCGCAGCAGCTCGCGCTCGGCGGCGCTCAGCGCACCGCCCTCGAGGTCGATCATGAGGGGCCCGAGGCTCACGGACGCACCAGCAGCGCCAGCGACTCGACGTGCGCGGTGTGCGCGAACATGTCGACGACGCCCGCCGCCTCGAGCGTGAAGCCATGTTGGTGCACCAGCTCCATGAGGTCCCGCGCCAGGCTCCCCGGATGACACGAAATATACAACACCCGTGCCGGCGCGAGGCGCGCCAGGGCCCCGAGCACGGCGCGCGCCCCGGTGCGCGGCGGATCGAGCAGCACGTGGCTGTAGCCGCCCTGCAGCCACGGCGCATCCAGGCCGGGCTCCGCCGCAAGATCGGCGACGTGGAAGGCCGCGTTCGCGAGCCCGTTGCGCGCGGCGTTGCCGCGCGCACGCTCGACCAGCCCCGCCTCGCCCTCGACGCCCACCACCTCGCCCGCGCGCTGCGCCAGCGCCAGCGTGAAGTTGCCGAGGCCGCAATACAGGTCGAGCACCCGCGCGGCACTCGTGAGCTCGAGCAGCTCGACCGCCCGCGCCACCAGCGCCGCATTCACCGCGCCATTCACCTGGATGAAGTCGGTGGGCAGGAATTCGAATGTCAGACCGAAGGCGGGCAGCGCGTACGAGAGTGGCGCGCCCGCGGTGGCATCGAGCGGCCGCACCGACTGAAGTCCCGCGGGCTGCAGAAACAGGCGCACGCCGTGCAGGCCGGCGAACTCCCGCAGCAGCGCGAGGTCCGCTTCGCCCGGCTCCTCGAGCACGCGCAGCACGAGCGCCGTGGCCTCATCGGCCACGGCGACCTCGATCTGCGGCAGCCGCTCGCGGATCGCGAGGCGCCCGAGGAGCGCCCCGAGCGGGGCGATCAGCGCGCCCGCGGGCGCCGCCAGTACTTCGCAGCCGCCGAGATCGGCCACGTAGGGCGCGGCGCGCTCGCGGAACCCGACCACCACCCGGTCCTTGCGGTAGACGAACTTCGCGCCGAGCCGTGCGCGGCGCCGGTAGGCCCACACCGGACCTGCGAGCGGCGCGAGCCAGCGGCGCGGTTCCACGCGCGCCGATCCGCTCCAGCGCCTCGCGCAGCTCCGTCTCCTTGGCGGCGACTTGCGCGGCCGGATCGAGGTGCTGCAGCACGCAGCCGCCGCACACGCCGAAGTGCGCGCAGCGCGGCACCACGCGCGCCGGGGACGCGTCCAGCACCTCGAGGAGCTCGGCGTCGTCGTGCTGGCGGTGGCGGCGCGTACGGCGGAAGCGGATGCGCTCGCCGGGCAGTGCGCCCGGGACGAACACCGTCTTGCCGGCGCGCACGACGCCCTCCCCCTCGTGGGTGAGCGCGCTCACGATCGCCACTTCCCCGGCCGGCACGCTCATGGCGCAGCGCCGCTCAGGATGGCGCGCCCCACGCGGCCAGGAACTGCGCGAGATGCGGCTCGGCGGCAGCGCGCAGGTACGCCCGCACGCGCTCGACCTCGGCGTCGTGCGCCGGGGGCGTCGAGCCGCCCGCGCATCAGCTCGAAGCGCAGCCAGATGAGGTAGGTGTTGAGGACGTCGGTCTCGCAGTAGCGGCGGATGCCGCGGCAGGTCGCCGCGCTGGAAGGCGTCCCAGACCTGGTCGCCGGCGAAGCCGAGCTTGCCCGGGAGCCCGAGCAGGCACGCCATGTTGGCGAGCGAGACGCGGTCGCGCGAGCTGAAGCCCGACAGCACATCCATGAGGTCGATGTGCCGCCAGTGATAGCGCTGCAGGTAGTTGTTGTAGCGGAACTCGGTCTCCCCGTCGCCGGTCTCCCAGTAGCGCGGCGCCTGCACGCCCGCACAGCAGCGCGCGATAGTTGCAGCACCGGCAGGTCGAATCCCGAGCCGTTCCACGACACGAGGTCGGGGGTGAATTTCGTCGATGCCGTCGAAGAAGCGCTGCACCAGCTCGCCTTCCGGGGTCGCCGGCTCCCCGACACTCCACAGCGTGAAGCTGTCGCCGCTTGCGCAGCGCGCAGGAGATGGCGACTACGCGCTGCTGCTCGAGCGGCAGGAAGTCGCGCCGGTGTGCTGGCGGCGCCGCGCGAACATGGCCCTGGCGACCTGCTCGTCGGCGAGGTCGCCGAGGTCGTAGCAGGCGGCGCCCGAGCTCGACGTCCGGCACCGTCTCGATGTCGAAGACGAGCGTATTCATGCGGCCTTGAGCAGCACCGCGACCGCCACCACGAGTCCGGCCTCGTCGGTGAGCGTCACGTGCCCGTCGCCGACGCCGAGCGCGCGCCGCACCTGCTCGCCGCGCGCCGAGAACACCACTTCGGGCTTGCCCCAGGCGTTCTGCACCACGCCGACGTCGCGGATCCACACACCGTGCGCGAAGCCGGTGCCCATGCGCCTTGACGATCGCCTCCTTGGCGGCGAAGCGCATGGCGAGGAAGCGCTCGCGGCGCTGCGTGCGCTCGAACTGCGCGCGCTCGGCCGGCAGCAGCAGGCGGTCGACGAAGTGCTCGCCGAAGCGCTCGCAGCGTGCGTTCGATGCGCGCCGCCTCGAGCACGTCGACGCCGATGCCGAAGATCATCGCGCGCGCCGCCTGCATCAGCGCCTTCATGTCGCGCGACCGCCGCGGTCAGCCCGGTGAACACCGCGCGCGCGATGATGGCGTGGCCGATGTTGAGCTCGACGATCTCCGCGATGGCCGCCACCGGCTGCACGTTGTGGTAGTCGAGCCCATGGCCGGCATGCACCCGCAGCCCCAGGCGGGCGGCGAGCCGGGCGCCACCGCGCAGCCGTTCGAGCTCGGTGGCGCGCGTCGCCCCGGCGGCGCCCGCGTAGGCGCCCGGTGTGCAGCTCGACCACCGGGGCGCCGCTGCGCGCGGCGGCTTCGATCTGCGCCGGGTCCGGGTCGATGAACAGCGACACGCGGATGCCCGCGGCGGCGAGGCGCGTGGCACGCGGCGGCGATGCGCGCCGCCTGGCCGGCGACGTCGAGCCCGCCTTCGGTGGTGAGCTCGGCGCGCTTCTCCGGCACCAGGCAGCAGTCGGCGGGGCGCACCTCGGCGGCGATCGCGAGCATCTCCTCGGTGACCGCCATCTCGAGGTTCATGCGCGTCTGCAGCAGCGCCCCGCAGGACCCGCACGTCGCGGTCCTGGATGTGGCGCCGGTCCTCGCGCAGGTGCAGCGTGATGCTGTCGGCGCCGGCCTGCTCGGCGGCGAGCGCGGCGTGCACCGGGTCGGGCTCAGCGGCGCGGCGCGCCTGGCGCAGCGTCGCCACGTGGTCGATGTTGACTCCGAGGGCAATGGGAGCGCTCATGACTCGACCGCCTTTCGCAGCATGGATCGGGCCACCGCCCGCGTCGCGAGCGGCCGCCCCTCGAGGCAGGCGGCGAGCGCCGCGTGCAGCACCCGCCGGGCATCCTCGAGCGCCCGCGCCCCCTCGAGGCGCTCCTCGCGCAGCCCGATCAGCGAGTCGCCCGCGAGCGCGCCCGCATGGTGCGTGCCCGAGCGCACCAGGCCGCGCGCCGGGTGGAAGTGATAGTGGCCGCCCGGCTCGAGCGCCGCCCCACCATGCGCCTCGCTCGCGAGCTCGAGACCGTAGCCGAGCTGCTCCAGCAGCCGTTTCTCGAACAGCCGCAGCGCCGGCTCGAGCGCCGCCCCGGCACGCAGTGCCGCGAGCGTGCTGTGATAGTGATCGTACAGCGCCGGCAGCGGGTCGTGGCGCGTGGTGAGCTTGAGCAGCAGCTCGTTGAGATAGAACGCGGCCATCACGCTCGCCGGTGGGAGCGCCGCGCAGTCGTCGCTCCGCTCGGCGTGCGTCAGCTGCGCCGCCTCACCCCGCCCGCTCCACGAAAAGAGCAGCGGCCGGAACGGCTGCAGCACCGCGGCGAGGCGCGCGCCGGGTCCGCGCACCGCGCGCGCGAACAGCGTCAGGCGGCCGTGCTCGCGGGTGAGCACCTCGAGGATGCGGCTGGTGTCGCGCCACGGGTAGTGGTGCAACAGGTAACCCGCGGCGAGGGCCACGCGGCGCGGACTCGCCGTCATTCGACCCCCAGCTGCTGCAGCGCGCGCGCGTTGTCCGCCCAGTTCTCGCGCACCTTCACCCAGAGATTGAGGTGGGTGCGCCGGCCGAGCAGCTCGTTCACCTCGAGGCGGGCCGCGCGGCCGACGCGCTTCAGCCGCTCGCCGCGCGCGCCGATGACGATCGGCTTCTGGCCCTCGCGGTCCACCCAGATCGACGGCATCGATCATCAGCTGTCCGTCCTCCTCCTGCATCTGCTCGACCTCGACCGCGATGCCGTACGGCAGCTCCTGATTGAGCTCGAGGGTCAGCTTCTCGCGGATCAGCTCGGCGATCCGGAACGCGGCGCCGCGATCGGTCACCTCGCCCGCGGGGAACAGCGCCGGGGACGCCGGCAGGTGCGCGGCAATCGTGTCGCGCAGGTCCGCGACGTTGTCGGACTTCAGCGCCGACACCGGCACGATGGCGAGAAACGCGTAGCGCGCGGCGAGCGCCGCCAGGTAGGGCAGCAGCCGTTCGCGCGGGCGCACGCGATCGATCTTGTTCACGGCGAGGACCGCCGGGCGCTGTGCCCGCGCGATGCGCGTCAACGCCAGGTCGTCGCCCGCCTCCCATTCGGCGCCTCCACCACCAGCACCACGAGGTCGGCGTCATCGAGCGCCGCCGCCGCCGTGCGGTTCATGGCCTGGTTGAGCGCGCGCCGGCCCTCGCGGTGCAGGCCCGGCGTGTCGACGAAGGCGATCTGCGCGGTGGGCAGATTCGCGATGCCGAGGATGCGATGGCGCGTGGTCTGCGGCCGCGGCGTGACGATACTGAGCTTCTCGCCGACGAGTGCATTGAGGAGCGTCGACTTGCCGACGTTGGGGCGGCCCACCAGCGCCGCGAAACCACTGCGGAACGGCACTGCCGCGGGCGCGCTCACGGCGGCGGCTCTGCGGCGGCGCCCGGCGCGATCTCGCGCAGCATCCGCTCGGCGGCCTGCTGCTCGGCGCGGCGGCGGCTCGAGCCACCCCCATGCACGCGCTGCCCGAGCGCGGGCACCTCACAGCTGACGCGGAAGGTCTGGGCGTGCGGCTCGCCCTCGATGCGCTCGAGCTCGTAGCGTGGCAGTGCGAGGCTGCGGGCCTGCAGGTATTCCTGCAGGCGGGTCTTGGCGTCCTTGAGCGTCGCCGGGTCGGGAAGCGCGGCGATCCGCGGCGCGAGCAGCCGCGTGATCGCCTGCTCGGCGGCCGCGAGGCCGCCGTCGAGGAAGATCGCCCCGCACACGGCCTCGAGTGCATCCGCAAGGATCGACTGGCGGCGGAAGCCGCCGCTCTTGAGCTCCCCTGAGCCGAGCTGCAGCATCTCACCGAGCTTGAGGCTCGCTGCCACTTCCGCCAGCGGCTCGCGGCTCACCACGCGCGCGCGCAGGCGGCTCAGATCCCCCTCGGCCGCGTGCGGGAAGCTTTGGTAGAGGTGGTGCGCGACCACCAGGTTGAGGACGGCGTCGCCGAGAAACTCGAGCCGCTCGTTGTTGGGTCCGCTGGCGCTGCGGTGAGTGAGCGCGGCGGCGAACAGTGCGGCGTCGCGCGGCTCGTAGCCGAGTGACTCGCGCAGCCAGCGAACCGGCCGGTCGGCGCCCGTCATGTCGCGCGCGCGCGCCTCCGCATGGGCTACGGTCCGCTCCCGCCGCCGGTGTGCACGATCTTGTCGAACACCACGTGCAGGGAGATGTTGGCGAACAGCGGCGCCTCGTCGTCGTAGGACGCTTCCACGTCGTACCCGCCGTTGGCGCTCTTGGTCACCTTGATGTCCCTGGAGGTGGGATAGTCGACCATGTCGATCTCGAAGTGCTTGTCGATGGTGGTGCGGATCGAGTTCGGATCGCCGTGCCCGGAGCCATCGCTCGCCACCAGGCTGAGCGCCCGCACCACCTTCATGTAGTTGAGGTACACCGGCGCAAGGCGCATCCCGGCGTAGCCGACGATCGCCAGCGGTGTCAGCAGCACGATCCAGCCGATGAAGGTCACACCCCGTTGTCTGTTGCGCATCGAAGCTCCTCAGTGGATCGCCGAGCCGACGCGGGCCCAGAGCGGCCAGCCGGCGCGGTGCGGATCCCAATTGAACCAGATCCGGGTCGCCTTGCCGACCAGGTTCTCCTCGGGCACGAAACCCCAGGAGCGCCCGTCGTCGCTGTTGTCGCGGTTATCGCCGATCATCAGATACTGCCCCGCCGGCACCTCGCCGGACCACGCCGGGGTGCGCAGGTACCCTGGCGCATCCTCGTCTCCGCAGACGTAGCCGCGCAGGCCGCTGCGGTTGCAGGCGGGGAGCGTCGGCGTCCGGTCGATGGCCACCGGACAGGATATCGCCTGGTGCGTGTGGGCGCCAAGCTGCTCCTCGGCCAGCGACAGATTCACGTAGCAGCCGTCGTTGTACTTGCCGTCGAGCCGCAACGGCACCGGCTGGCCGTTGATGACGATACGGTTGTCGCGCACCTCGACATGATCGCCCGGCAGCCCCACCAGGCGCTTGATGTAGTTGGTGCTCGGGTCCAGCGGATAGCGGAACACCACCACATCGCCCCGCTGCGGCTCCCCGGTGGCGAGGATCTTGCGATTGAGCACCGGCAGGCGCAGCCCGTAGGCGAACTTGTTGACGATGATGAAGTCGCCGTCGAGCGAGCGTCGGCATCATCGAGTCGGACGGAATGCGGAACGGCTCGAACATGAACGCGCGCAGCACCAGCACCACCAGGGCCACCGGCAAGAAGCTGCGTGCGTAGTCGACCGTACCGGGCTCGACCGTCGTGGCCGGATCGCGGCCGGCGGCGCGCGCCGCGGCGAGCGCGCCTGGGAAGCAGCACCGCGGCGTCGAACGCCCACACCAGTCCCGTGACCACGGTGATGGCGACCAGCACGAGCGCTGAAGTCGAGCCGCTCGGCCACCAGGAGCTTGAGCACCCCGGCGCCGATCAGCAGCGGCAGCGCCATGTAGAGCACGCGCATCAGCGGCCCGTCGGGCGTTCCCGGCGCGCGCCGCGGCGCGGCACGCAGGAACCAGTCGTCGACGATGCAGATGAGACCGACCGGCACGGCGAGCCAGGCGAGCGGCACGAGCAGCGACATGAGGTTTGCCATGGCTAGTGCTTGCGGCCGACCTGCAATACCGCGAGGAACGCTTCCTGCGGAATCTCGACCGTGTCCGACCTGTTTCATGCGTTTCTTGCCTTCTTTCTGCTTCTCGAGCAGCTTGCGCTTGCGGGAGACGTCGCCGCCGTAGCACTTGGCGAGCACGTTCTTGCGCAGCGCCTTGACGGTGGCGCGCGCGATGACGTGCGCTGCCGATGGCCGCCTGCACCGCCACCTCGAACATCTGTCGCGGGATCAGCTCCTGCATCTTGTCGACCAGCTCGCGGCCGCGCTGATAGGCGCTGTCCGGTGCACGATGATCGACAGCGCATCGACCTTGTCGCCGTTGATGAGGATGTCGAGCTTGACCAGCGGCGCCGCCTGGAAATGGCTGAACTCGTAGTCGAACGAGGCGTAGCCGCGGCTCGCGGACTTCAGCCGGTCGAAGAAATCCAGCACCACCTCGGCCAGCGGCAGCTGGTACTGCAGCGACACCTGCGTGCCGAGGTAGCAGCATCTTCTTCTGCACGCCGCGCTTGTCGTTGCACAGCTCCAGCACCGCGCCGACGTAATCCGGCGGCACCAGGATGTTGGCGATGATGATCGGCTCGCGCAGCTCCTCGATCTCGTCGGCCGGCGGGAGCTTGGCCGGGTTGTCGACGTACGTCGACCGTCGCCGTCGGTGCGCGCCACCTCGTAGACCACCGTCGGCGCGCTGGTGATCAGCGTCAGCTGGTATTCGCGCTCGAGCCGCTCCTGCACGATGTCCATGTGCAGCAGACCCAGGAAGCCGCATGCGGAAACCGAAGCCGAGCGCCGTCGGAGACTTCCGGCTCGTAGTGCAGCGCCGAGTCGTTCGAGCTGCAGCTTCGCGAGCGCGTCGCGGAAGTTCTCGTAGTCCTCGGAGTTCACCGGGAACAGGCCGGCGAACACGCGCGGCTGGATCTGCTTGAAACCGGGCAGCGGCGCGGCGGCCGGGCGGTTCTCCAGCGTGATGGTGTCGCCCACCGGCGCGCCATCGATCTCCTTGATGCCGGCGACCACGAAGCCGACGTCGCCGGGGCCGAGCTCCTGCTGCACCAGCGACTTGGGCGTGAAGCGGCCGAGCTGGTCGACGTGGTGGCTGCGGCCGGTCGACATCACGCGGATCTTGTCGCCGCTCTTCAGCGCTGCCGTTGATCACGCGCACCAGCGACACGACGCCGACGTAGTTGTCGAACCAGGAATCGATGATCAGCGCCTGCAGCGGGGCGGCGCGGATCGCCGCGCGGCGCGGGAATGCGCCGGATCAGCACCTCGAGCAGCTCGGCGACGCCCTCGCCGGTCTTGGCGCTGACCTGCACCGCATCCGCCGCCTCGATGCCGATGATCTCCTCGATCTCGCGCTTGACGCGCTCCGGGTCGGCCGACGGCAGGTCGATCTTGTTGATGACCGGCACCACTTCGAGCCCCTGCTCGATGGCGGTGTAGCAGTTGGCGACGCTCTGCGCCTCGACGCCCTGGGAGGCGTCGACCACCAGCAGCGCGCCGTCGCAGGCCGCGAGCGAGCGCGACACCTCGTAGGAGAAGTCGACGTGCCCCGGGGTGTCGATCAGGTTGAGCTGGTAGCGCTCACCGTCCCGGGCGCTGTAATAGAGCGTGACGCTCTGGGCCTTGATGGTGATGCCGCGCTCGCGCTCCAGGTCCATGGAGTCGAGCACCTGCTCCTGCATCTCGCGATCCGCGAGTCCGCCGCACAGCTGGATCAGCCGGTCGGCGAGCGTCGATTTGCCGTGATCTACGTGGGCGATGATGGAGAAGTTACGTATGTTCCGCATGCAGGGAGGGAATGCCGCTCAACCACGCCGTGGCCAAGTCCAGCGGCGGGGCGGATTATAGGGAAATTCGGTGCTTATGGCCCGTTCGGGCCGCAGATTCAGCCGGGTGGGGCCGGCCCCGGGCGCAGCAGCCGCAGCAGCTCCTGCGGCTCGAGCCGGTGCCGGCACACGACCAGCCCGTCGAGCAGCAGCACCGGCACATCGAGGCCGTGGCGGCGCTTGAGCTGCGGATCGGAGTCGACGTCGAGGCGCTCGAGCGGCGGCAGGCGCTCGCGGCGCGCGAGCACGGCGAGCTCGTGCGCCATGGTCTCGCACAGCTCGCAATCGTGGCGCTCCACCAGGGTGAGGCGTGCGGCCGCGGCCGGCGGCGCTGTCATAGCGCGGACTTAAGGGTGCGCGCTGGCGGGTGCGGCGGCGGCCTCGGCCCGCACCTGCGTGGCGATCAGGCGCACGGTGGCCGGCGGTACCTCACCCACGGCCGTGATCTTGTGTCCGTCGACCACGGTGGAGAAGGCCGAAGAGGAGCCGACGCGCGCCGCGCGCACTTCGGTCACCTGGCCCACGCCGGCCGGCGTGGCCTGCGCCTCGATGAACACCGACACCGAGGCGAGTCCGTCGGTGAACACCAGGTG
This sequence comes from uncultured Gammaproteobacteria bacterium, assembly GCA_963802645.1. Taxonomy (GTDB): domain Bacteria; phylum Pseudomonadota; class Gammaproteobacteria; order Steroidobacterales; family Steroidobacteraceae; genus 13-2-20CM-66-19. The sequence continues at coordinate 229,781 of CAWDJK010000005.1, forward strand.
ATCGACCGGGAGGCTCGAGCCCGGCAGCGTCTGCGCGCCGTGCAGCATCATGCGAAAGCCGGGCGGGAGCTTCAGCGCGCCCCACACCGTCGCCACGGCCGGCGCGGCGGCCGGTGCCGGCGCATCGTTGCGCAGCCACTGGAAACCCGCGGTCGAAACCTCGGGCCGGAACGCGCTGTCGGCGATATGTGCCGGCATCGAGAGATCCGCGAACACCAGCTGCTCGATGACGTGGCCGTCGGTGTCGCACAGCTGCGTCTTGAGCGGCATCGCCGTGGCGTCGTCGATCCACAGCCGGTAGCCGTAGCGATACTGGTCGCGCGGCGCCACCGAGATCACGTGCGTGTCGTGGCGGTTCAACCGCATGCGCGCGACTTCGCGGATGTCGTAGTTGCTCGCGGTCTGGCTGCTGACGGCCGGAAACGCCACCAGCGACTCCCCGACCGGACGCTCCTCCACCAGCACGGTGCGCCGGTCGGGGAGGTAACAGGTGAGGGTCGAGTCCGCGCGGATGATCTCGCGCCCCGAGCCGTCGAGCGACACCAGCCGCTCGGCGACGTGGCCGTCGCGCTGGCGGTGGATGATGCGCAGCATCTCGACCGTGCCGCCGTGCCAGTGCGAGAAGGTGCCATCGTAGTTGCGGGTGTTGAGCGCCTGGTTCATGCGCTCGAGCCACTGCGCCGGCGCCGGTGGCGCCGCGGGTTCGGTGGCCGCGAACGCCCCGCTGGCGGCGGCCAGCGCCCAGGCGAACGCCGGGGCCTTGAGGCGCTCGCTACTGCGCGTGGCCCGGCGCATCGCGAGGCGGATCCTGGGGGGCGTCGAGCGGCATCGCGGCCGTGCCCGCGGTCCCCGACTCGCTCGTCATGAACGAGGAAAGCAGATTCCCGCGGGCCACCGGCGCCATGAACAGGCTGTGCGCCACCACGTAGTTGGCGAACTCGGTCGGCGGCACGAGCGCCGGCGCACCGTGCGCGGCTGGCGGCACCACATAGCTGTCGGAACCGGCCGGCGTGCGCGCCGGCAGCGCGGCGGCAACCGGCGCCGCGGTCGAGACCGCGCGCGCGTCCGCCGCGGCGGTCAGGGGCGAGCGCACCGCGCTATCCGGCAGCGGCGGCTGCCCGCGCAGCCAGAGGATCGACACCGCGGCGACACCGGCTGCGACCGCGACCCCCGCGAGCGGACGCCACCAGCGCGGCGGCGCGACGCGCGCCAGCGCTGGCGCGCCGAGTGCGGGCTCGGAGATCACGAGCGCGCTCACCCGCTGGGCCACCTGCACGTGCAGGCGCACGCCGCGTTCGGCGCGGATGGCCGCGGCGATCATCGCGTAGCGGCCCCAGCGGGACTTGAGCTCGGTGTCGCGCGACAGGCGGCGCGCCAGCAGCTCGCACTCGGCGTGCGCGAGCTCGTCGTCGAACATCGCGGACAACTGGCTGTCGAGCTCCTCGTTCATCCCAGCTCCTCGGTACGGCCCAGGCCGCCTTCGAAAACTTCGCGCAAGCGCCGGTCGATCGCTTCACGCGCGCGGAAGATGCGCGAGCGCACCGTGCCCACCGGGCAGTCCATGGCGGCGGCGATCTCCTCGTACGAGAGCCCTTCGAGCTCGCGCAGCACGATCGCGGTGCGTAGGTCCTCCGGCAGCGCCTCGATGGCGGCATTCACGGTCGAGCGGATCTCATCCGTCAGCACCAGTCCCTCGGGCGTCTCGGAATCCTTCATCCGTCCTTGCATCTCGTAGGACTCTTCGTTGTTGCGGTCGATGTTGTATTCGATCGGGCTGCGGTCGCGGGACACTACGGCGTTCTTGGCGGTATTGATCGCGATCCGGTAGAGCCAGGTATAGAAGGCGCTGTCGCCGCGGAACTGCGGCAGAGCGCGGTAGGCCTTGATGAAGGCCTCCTGGGCGATGTCCTCGGCCTCGGCTGGGTTGCGCACGTAGCGCATGACCAGCTTGACGAGCTTATGCTGGTACTTAAGGACCAGCACATCGAATGCCCCCTTATCTCCGCGTTGCACGCGGCGTACCAGGCTCAGATCACTTGCGTCGGCGCCCATGCGCCCCTCTACCTTGCAGGCGAAGGCCGCCACGTCGCGCGCTGGATAGACCCGGACCCCCTGTAAAAGTTCAGCATACCGGAGAACCGTGACATAAATCGCGGATCCGGACCGCCAGCGCCTGCATCAGGGGGTCCTCGAGGCGCCCGTCGGCGAGCAGGCATGCGGCGATCTCGGGATCCGCGAGGCCGAGAAAGCGCTCGAACGCGGCGTGCTCGGCGGGCGAGGCCCGCGGCAGGCCCTCGCGCGCGAAACGCTCGAGGAGCACGTCGAGCTCCTTCATGCCGCGCCGGCAGCGCCACAGCAGCCGCCCCGGAGCCCGGCTGGCGTTCGCGTCCACCGCTTCAGCCCGCCCGCTCGACCATCATCTTCTTGATCTCGGCGATCGCCCGCGCCGGGTTCAGGTCCTTCGGGCAGGCCTCGGTGCAGTTCATGATGGTGTGGCAGCGATACAGCCGGAACGGATCCTCGAGCTCGTCGAGCCGCTCGCCCGTCGCCTCGTCGCGGCTGTCGATGATCCAGCGATAGGCGGCCAGCAGCGCCGCCGGACCCAGGTAGCGGTCGCTGTTCCACCAGTAGCTCGGGCACGCGGTCGAGCAGCAGGCGCACAGGATGCAGGCCGACGGCCGGTCGATCTTCTCCTGGTCTTCCTTGCGACTGCAGCCGCTCGCGATCCGGCGGCGCCGGCGTGCGCGTCTGCAGCCAGGGCTTCACCGACGGCGTACTGCGCGTAGAAGTTGCGTGAGGTCCGGCACCAGGTCCTTCACCACCGGCATGTGCGGCAGCGGATAGATCGGATCTCGCCGCTGCCGACGTCGTCGCATGGCCTTGGTGCAGGCGAGCGTGTTGACGCCGTTCGATGTTCATGGCGCAGGAGCCGCAGATGCCCTCGCGGCAGGAGCGGCGGAAGGTGAGCGTCGGAATCGATCTCGTTCTTGATCTTGATCAGCGCGTCGAGAACCATCGGACCGCAGCTCGCCGATGTCGACCTCGTAGGTGTCGACGCGCGGGTTCTCGCCGCCGTCCGGATCGAAGCGGTAGATGCGGAAGGTGCGCACGCTCCCGCGCCGCCGGCGGCGCGATGGGTCTCGCCCTGCACGGTCGACGCGGAGTTCGGAGGCAGACGTGAACTCAGCCATCGAGCCGGCCTTTCAGTAGGTGCGCGCCTTCGGCGGAATCGACTCCACGTCGTCGGTCAGCGTGTTCAGGTGCACCGGCCGGTAGTCGATGCGCACGCTGCCTCGGCCCCTCGACCCAGCACCAGCGTGTGCTTCATCCAGTTCGCGTCGTCGCGCTCCGGGAAGTCCTCGCGCGCGTGCGCGCCGCGGCTCTCCTTGCGGTTGGCCGCCGAGTGGATCGTGGCCATCGCCTGCAGCAGCAGGTTGTCGAGCTCGAGCGTCTCGATGAGATCGGTGTTCCAGATCAGCGCAGCGGTCGCTGACGCGCACGTCCGCGAACGACTCGAAGGTCTGGCCGATGCGGTCGCATGCCCTCAGCCGAGGCGTCTCGCCGGTGCGGAACACGGCGGCATCGGGCTGCATGGTCTTCTGCATCTCGAGGCGGATCTCGGCCGTGCCGCGCGCGCCGTTGGCATTGCGCAGCCGGTCGAGGCGCGCCACGGCGCCGCTCGCCGGCGCCGGCGGCGAGCGGCCGCGTGCGCGTCGCCCGGGCGTCACGAGCTCGGCGCAGCGCCGCGCCGCCTCGCGGCCGAACACCACCAGGTCGAGCAGCGAGTTGCGAGCCGAGGCGGTTGGCGCCGTGCACCGAGACGCAGGCCGCCTCGCCGACGGCCATCAGGCCCGGCACCACGGTGTCCGGGTTGCCTTCCTTCAGCGTCACGACCTCGCCGTGGTCGTTGCAGGGGATGCCGCCCATGTTGTAGTGCACGGTCGGCAGCACCGGGATCGGCTCGCGGGTCACGTCGACGCCGGCGAAGATGCGCGCGGTCTCGGCGATGCCCGGCAGGCGCTCGTGGATGACGTCCGGCCCCGAGGTGCTCGAGGTGCAGGTGGATGTGGTCCGTGCTCGGGCCGACGCCGCGGCCCTCGCGGATCTCGATCGTCATCGCGCGGCTCACCACGTCGCGCGAGGCGAGGTCCTTGGCATTCGGGCGCGTAGCGCTCCATGAAGCGCTCGCCCGCGGAATTGGTGAGGTAGCCGCCCTCGCCGCGCGCGCCTTCGGTGATCAGGCAGCCCGAGCCGTAGATGCCGGTCGGATGGAACTGCACGAACTCCATGTCCTGCAGCGGCAGGCCGGCGCGCAGCACCATGCCGCCGCCGTCGCCGGTGCAGGTGTGCGCCGAGGTGCAGGAGAAATAGGCGCGGCCGTAGCCGCCGGTGGCGAGGATCGTCGTGTGCGCGCGGAAGCGGTGCAGCGTGCCCGTCGGCCAGGTCGAGCGCCACCACGCCGCGGCACGCGCCGTCCTCCATGATCAGGTCGATGGCGAAGTACTCGATGAAGAACTTCGCCTCGTGCTTGAGCGACTGCTGATAGAGCGTGTGCAGCATCGCGTGGCCGGTGCGGTCGGCCGCCGCGCAGGTGCGCTGGGCGATGCCCTTGCCGTAGTGCGTCGTCATGCCGCCGAAGGGCCGCTGGTAGATGCGTCCGGTCTCGGTGCGCGAGAACGGCACGCCGTAGTGCTCGAGCTCGATGACCGCCGCCGGCGCCTCCTTGCACATGAACTCGATCGCGTCCTGGTCGCCGAGCCAGTCCGAGCCCTTGACGGTGTCGTACATGTGCCAGCGCCAGTCGTCCTCGCCCATGTTGCCGAGCGCGGCGCAGATGCCGCCCTGCGCCGCGACCGTGTGGCTGCGCGTCGGGAACACCTTGGTGATGCAGGCGGTCGAGAGCCCGCTCTCGGCGAGCCCGAGCGTCGCGCGCAGTCCCGCGCCGCCGGCGCCGACCACGACCACGTCGTAGGTGTGATCGATGAACGCGGACGCGCTCATGCGGGGCCTCCGAGCGCCACCCGCAGCACCGCCAACACCCCCGCCGCCGCGAGCAACGCATGCAGGAAGGTCAGGAGCGCCAGCGTCACGGTGCGCGCCCCGGGAGCGGCCACGTAGTCCTCGACCACCACCCGCACGCCGAGCTGCGAGTGCCAGGTGGCGACCAGCACCAGGAGAATGAGCAGCAGGGCCGTGCTGTTGCCGTGCATCCAGATCGCGACCGTCGCATGGTCGAAGGAAGGCAGCGCCAGGATCGAGACCACGAACCAGACGGTGAGCGGCACCAGCGCCACGGAGGTGAGCCGCTGCCGCCACCAGTGGTGCACGCCCTCCTTGGCCGAGCCCGTGCCGAGCACGCGCCGCAGTGGTGTGCGCAGAGTCACGGCGTGCGCCCCCCGGCGGCGAACACGCACCAGCCGATGAGCAGCACGAGCGCGAGGCTGACCGCAACCACCAGCCAGGCGCTCTGCTGCGATTGCGCGCGCTCGAGCCCTCGGCCCGTGTCCCACACCAGGTGGCGGATCCCGGCCACGAGGTGGTAGCAGAACGAGACGATGAGCGCGGCGTAGACGAGCTTCATCAACGGGTGCGCGAGCAGGTGCTGGGCACGCGCCTGAGCGGCCGCGCCCGCGGCGACCGCCGTCAGCCAGTACACCAGGAGCAGCAGCCCGAGCGAGAGGCCCACTCCGGTGAAGCGATTGAAGATCGAGGTGGCGAGCGTGTACCGGGTCATCCGGTACACCGAGAGATGCGGTGAGATCGGGCGTGGCGCCATAGACTAGAAGTCGATGCAGCGCCCGTTCTTCTCCCAGTCACCGAAGCGCGTCGGGTCGGGCCCGGCGACGCCGCCGATCTCGCGCGCGGATGCGGGCGGGGCGGCGGCCGGCTCCCCGTTCGCGGGAGCGGGTGAAGCGGCTGACGGGGGAGGAACGGAGGCGGCGGACGGAGGCCTTCCGGGCCCCTTGCGTTGCGGCGTCGACATACCTATTTAGTCTGACAGAATTCGGGGCCTGCGGCCATGGAAAGCCAAGGAAAAACAACGCTCAAGTCCATGTACTCCCAATGGAATCTGCTCACCCTCGCATCCCTCGGGGTGATGCGTGCCCGTGGTCGCGACGTCGTCGCGTTTCTGCAGGGACAGCTCTCGGCCGACGTGGCGACGCTCACGCGCGAGCACTCGCTCCTTGCCGGCTGCCACAACCCGCAGGGACGCGTGCTGGCGCTCGTGCGCCTCCTCGAGGGCGAGCCAGGCGAGGTGCTCGCGGTGCTGCCGCGCGAGCTCGTCGGCCCCATCGTCGGGCGCCTCAAGGCCTTCGTACTGCGATCCAGGGTCGAGCTGGCGGATGAATCCAACGCCTGGCGGATCGAGGGTCTCATCGGCCCGGGTGCCGGGGACGCCGGCCCCGCACCGGCCTGTGCCACGCAGTTGCCCGCGATCGCGGGCGCGGTAGCGCACCTCGGCAGCACGCGCCTGGTGCGCATCGACGATGACCCCGCGCGCTGGCTCAGCGTCTCTCCCGCCGCGGCGGCGGTCAGCGAACGGCCGGCGGGGCTTGCGGATTGCGCGAGCGCCGACCCGAGCCTCTGGCGGCGCCTCGCCGTGCGGCGCGGGCTGCCGGAGGTCTACGCGGCGACCAGCGGGGAGTTCGTGGCCCAGATGCTCAACCTCGACGTGCTCGGTGCCATCGCCTTCGACAAGGGTTGCTACACCGGGCAGGAAGTGATCGCGCGCGCTCACTACCGCGGGCGCGTCAAACGGCGGCTGCAGCGCTTTGGCAGCGCCGCGCCACTGCCGCTCGCCCCGGGCGGCGCCGGCACCCTCGCCGACGGCCGGACCGTGCGGGTGGTGGAGGTGGCGGAGAATCCGGACGGCGGCTGCGAATTCCTCGCCGTGGCACCCATCGGCGCAGCCAGCGGCGAGGCGGCCGCAGCCGCGGCGACCCCGCGCCTCGAAGCCACTCCACTCCCCCTGCCCTACGAGCTGCCCGAATGACCCGAGAGACTCATGCCGGCGGCTGCCTGTGCGGCGCGGTCCGCTACCAGGTCACCGGCCCCCTGCGGCCGGTCGTCTACTGCCACTGCACGCAGTGCCGGCGCAATACCGGCCACTTCATGGCGGCGACCGCCGCGCGGCACCGTGACTTTCGCCTGACGAGCGCAGCGCAGCTGCGCTGGTACGAATCCTCCGCATCCGCGCGGCGCGGCTTCTGCGGCCAGTGCGGCTCGACACTCTTCTGGCAGGCCGGCGGGCGCGACGCCATCTCGATCGCCGCCGGCACGCTCGATGGCGCCACGAACCTGACGAGCGCCTGCCACATCCACGTCGCCGACAAGGGCGACTACTACGCGATCGACGACCGGCTGCCGCAAAGTCCCGATGGCAGCTTCCCGGTGCCGATACCATCGCCCGAATGACCCGGACACCCGCACTGCTCGCGCTCATCATGGTCGCGAGCGGCTGCGCCAGCTCCTCGCCCGGCGAACGCTCCGCGCCGCCGATCGTCGGTGTCTGGCTGGTGCGGGCGCCGCAAGCGCCCTTCCCGTTGCATATGTTCGCATTCCATTCGGACGGAACGGTCGAGCAATCCAACCCCGACGCCGGCGATCCGCGAACCAGCGACAGCAATCTCATGGGCGTCTGGAGAGCGGACGGCCCCGGCGTGAGAGGCAAGCTGATGGAAGTCGCCGCCGACCGCGCGACTCACCAGCTCGTAAGCTGGACCGAGATTTCCTTCTCGCTGCGCGTGACGGGCGACGCGTTCAGCGGCACGGCCGAGGCGCGCACCTACGATGCGGCGGGACGGCCCTCCGGCGCCCCGGTACAGGCCACGCTCGCGGGTACGCGCGTGGTTCCGTAGCGAAGCCTCACGCCTCCGGGCGCATGTGCGGAAAGAGGATGACGTCGCGAATCGAGGGCGAGTCGGTGAAGAACATCACCAGGCGATCGATGCCGACGCCTAGACCCGCGGTCGGCGGCATGCCGTATTCGAGCGCGCGCACGTAGTCGGCGTCGTAGAACATCGCCTCCTCGTCGCCCTTCTCCTTGCGCGCCACCTGGGCGCGGAAGCGCGCCGCCTGGTCCTCCGGATCGTTGAGCTCGGAGAAGCCGTTGGCGATCTCGCGCCCGCAGATGAAGAACTCGAAGCGGTCGGTGATGAAGGGGTCGGCGTCGTTCGGGCGTGACAGCGGCGACACTTCGACCGGGTAGGCGTACACGAAGGTCGGGTCGAGGAGCTTTGCCTCCGCGGTCTTCTCGAACAGCTCGATCTGCAGCTTGCCCGCGCCGTCGTCACGCTGCCAGGCGATGCCGAGCTGATCGCAGCGCTTGCGCAGATACGTCGGATCGCGCAGCGAGAGCGGATCGATGCCGGGATTGTTGTCGATGATCGCCTGCTCGACCGTCACGCGGCGAAAGGGCTGCGCGAGGTCGTAGGCGCGGCCCTGGTAGGTGAGCTGCGCGTTTGCCGTTCAGCGTATCGGCGAGGCCGCGCGTCGCCTTCTCCACCCAGTCCATGATGTCGTGGTAGTCCGCCTATGCGAGATACAGCTCGAGCATGGTGAATTCCGGGTTGTGCTGGGTCGAGAGGCCTTCGTTGCGGAAGTTGCGGTTGATCTCGTAGACGCGGTCGAGGCCGCCGACGATCAGCCGCTTGAGATAGAGCTCCGGCGCGATGCGCAGGTACATGTCGAGATCGAGCGCGTTGTGATGGGTGCGGAACGGGCGCGCGGTCGCGCCGCCCGGGATCGGCTGCATCATCGGCGTCTCGACCTCGAGGAAGCCGAGCGCATCGAGAAAATCGCGCAGGTAGCGCACGATGCGGGCGCGCGTGCGGAACACCTCGCGGCTCGACTCGCTCATGATGAGGTCGACGTAGCGGCGGCGGTAGCGCGTCTCGGTGTCGGCGAGCCCGTGCCACTTGTCGGGCAGCGGCCGCAGCGACTTCACCAGCAGGCGCAGCGCATCCGCGCGCACCGAGAGCTCGCCGGTGCGGGTCCGGAACAGCACGCCCGCTGCCGCCGATGATGTCGCCCACGTCCCAGCCCTTGAAGGCCTCGTAGGCCGCGCCGAGCGTCTCCTGCTGCAGGATACAGCTGGATCTGGCCGGTGCGGTCGGCGATCTTGGCGAAGCTCGCCTTGCCCATGACACGCTTGAACATGAGGCGCCCGCCGACCGTGACGCGCACCGGGTTCGCGTCCAGCCACTCGCCGCTCGCTCTCGCCGTAGGCCGCGTGCAGCTCGCCGGCGAGCGCATCGCGCCGGAAATCGTTGGGGAAGGCCCCGCCGGCACCGGCCGCGCGCGCAGCTCGCGCGAGCTTGGCGCGCCGTTCGGCGACCAGCTTGTTCTCATCGCCCCCGTCGTCGCCGCCGCCGCCCGCGGGCGGGTCGCTGTGGTCTTTCTTCATGCCCTTACACGCCCGCCTTGAGCGAGGCCTCCATGAACTGATCGAGATCGCCGTCGAGCACCGCCGTCGTGTTGCCGACTTCGACCCCGGTACGCAGATCCTTGATGCGCGACTGATCGAGTACGTAGGAGCGGATCTGGTTGCCCCAGCTCACGTCCGACTTCGAGTCCTCGAGCACGCGCGCCGCGGCGTTGCGCTTGTTGACCTCGAGCTCGTAGAGCTTCGCCTTCAGCATCTTCATGGCGGTGGAGCGGTTCTTGTGCTGGCTGCGCTCGTTCTGACAGGCCACTACGATCCCGGTCGGCATATGCGTGATGCGCACCGCGGACTCGGTCTTGTTGACGTGCTGGCCGCCGGCGCCCGAGGAGCGGTACACGTCGGTCCTCAGGTCCGCCGGATTGATGTCGATCTCGATGTCGTCGTCGACCTCGGGCGAGACGAACACCGAGGCGAACGAGGTGTGGCGGCGGTTGCCCGAGTCGAACGGCGACTTGCGCACCAGGCGGTGCACGCCGGTCTCGGTGCGCAGCCAGCCGTAGGCGTACTCGCCCTGCATTTCGACGCGTCGCGCTCTTGATGCCGGCGACCTCGCCCGGGCTCGTGTCGATCACCTCGCAGCGGAAGCCCCGCGCCGCGCCCCAGCGCAGGTACATGCGCAGCAGCATCTGCGCCCAGTCCTGTGCCTCGGTACCGCCCGCGCCCGCCTGGATGTCGAGGAAGGCGTTGTGCGAGTCCATCTCGCCCGAGAACATGCGCTTGAGCTCGAGGTGACGCACCTCGCCCTCGAGGCGCTGCGCGTCGCGCTCGATGTCGCGCGCCGCGACCTCATCGCCCTCGGCTTCGGCGAGCTCGAGGAGCTCCGCGGCTTCGGCGATCCCTAAGGTAGTGCGATCGATCTCGCCGACGTCGCTCGTCAGCCGCGCGCGCTCGCGCCCGAGCTCCTGGGCGCGCGCCGGGTCGGACCAGACCGCCGGCTCCTCCAGCTCCCGACCGACCTCCTCGAGACGCTCGAGCTTGCGGTCGTACTCAAAGAAACCCCCGTAGCGAACCGATCCGCTCGCCGAGGTCTTTGAGCTGGCGCTTGAGCTGATTGACTTCCATGGGCATTCCGCGGCTGTCGAGGCCCCCGGATGCTAACACCCGGGCGCCCGGTTCAGCGAGCGACCGGCAACAGATGATCGACGAGCAGCTGCAGGCGCCGCTCACCCTGGTATTCGTTGACGTCCAGCCGGTAGACGAGCTGCACGCGATAGCCCGGCGCCGGCGCGCTGACGCCCTCCTGCAGATGGTTGAACGCCACCGCATCGAAGGAGCGGCCGCTGTCGGCGGGCTCGACCCACATCTTGACGTGTCGCTCGCCGATGACACGCGCGCTCTTGATGGTGAAGACACCGTCGAAGGTCGGCTCGGGAAAAGCCTGGCCCCAGGGCCCCCCGGCGCGCAGCGCCTCGGCGGTCTCGAGCGCGATCTCCTCGACCGCGAGCTCGCCGTCGGTCTCGATCGCATCATTCAGCGCCCGGCCGCCCGTCAGGCGCGCCACCTCGGCGTCGAAGGCGCGCGCGAAGTCATCGAGTCGCGCGCGCTCGAGCGTGAGACCGGCGGCCATCGCGTGTCCGCCGAAGCGGCTGATGAGGTCGGGATGGCGCGCCGCGATCGCATCGAGCACGTCGCGGATGTGCACCCCGGGGACCGAGCGCGCCGAGCCACGCAGCATCGCCCCGTCGGCGTTCGCGAAAGCGATCACCGGGCGGCGCAGGCGCTCCTTGACGCGGCTCGCCACGAGTCCGACAACCCCCTGGTGCCAGTCCGGATCGAACAGCACGACGCCGTTTCTCTCGATCGCCCCGGGCACGGGGTCGGCGAGGCGCCGCACCGCCGCGAGCGCCTCCTGCTGCATGCGCACCTCGATGGCGCGGCGCTCCTCGTTGAGCTCATCGAGCCGTACGGCGAGGCGCTCGGCCTCGGCGGCATCGTCCGCGAGCAGGCAGGCGATACCGACACTCATGTCGTCGATGCGGCCGGCGGCGTTCAGGCGCGGCGCCACACCAAAGGCGAGGTCGGCCGCGGTCAGATCCGCGGCGCCCCGGCCGGCGACCGTGAGCAGCGCACGGATCCCCGCGACGCAACGTCCGGCGCGAATGCGCTTCAGGCCCTGCGCGATCAGCACGCGGTTGTTGGCATCGAGCGGCACGACGTCGGCCACCGTGCCGAGGGCGACCAGGTCGAGCAGCTGCGCGACCACCGGCTCGCGTGCGCCCTCCACTTCCGCGAGCCGCCGCTCGAGGGCCGCCATGATGTAGAACGCCACGCCGACGCCGGCGAGCGAGCGGCTGGCGAAGCGGCTGCCGGTCAGGTTCGGGTTCACGATCACGTTGGCGTCGGGGAGCTCGGCACCGGGGAGATGGTGATCGGTGATCAGCACGTCGATGCCGTGCCGGCGCGCGGCCGCGACCCCGGCGTGGCTCGAGACCCCGTTGTCGACGGTCACGATCAGGGTCGGCGAGCGCTCGGCGGCGAGCGCCACGATCTCGGGCGTCAGCCCATAGCCGAACCGGAAGCGGTTGGGGACGAGGAAGTCCACGGCGCAGAAGCCGAGGCTGCGGAGCGAGCGCACCATGAGCGCGCTGCTGGTGGCACCGTCGGCGTCGAAATCGCCGACGACCAGCACCCGTCCGCCGGTGCGGTGCGCGAGCAGCAGCTCGACCGCCCGCGCGATGCCCTCGAGCGTCCCGACCGGCAGCAGCCGCGCGAGCGAGACGTCGAGATCGGCCGCGCAGCGCACGCCACGCGCGGCGTAGGCACGCGCCAGCACCGGGTGCAGCCCCGTACCGAGGGCGACGTCCGCCGGCCCCGTGCGTCGCACCACCGTGAGCCTCATGGGCCGCTCCCCCTCATGCGAAGGCCGCAAGGCCGGCGCGCGCGCGCCGCCAGCGCTTGAGGCCGCTGTACCGGGTGAGGGTCACGCGCATATCGCTCGCGATCAGGGTGAGACGCGCCAGCGCGCCCTGGCGCAGCGCCGCGAGCGCCGGCTCGATGAGCCGCCGCTCGAGTGCCGCCGCCGCCGCCGGCAGGCTCCAGAAGTCCTCCGGCGCCAGCTGGCCGGCCATCGCGGTCACCAGCGCCAGGCGTTCCGCGGCGGCGCTCGCGAACACGGCGCCCGGGTCCGCCGGCAGCGGCGCGAGCGGTGTGCCGGTGAGGCGGCAGAGCCCGGCGAGGAATGCGTCCGCACCGAAGGCCGCCGTCGCGGGCCGTGCGCCGCCGGTGGCGGCCGGCCGGGGGTCGCGCACGTCCACGGCCGTGACATCGCCGGTCGCGCCCCAGAGCCACAGCGCCGATACGGTGCGCGCGCCGCGGGCACGTCGCGCCGCGTTGAGCGGCTCGGCGTGCAGCCACATCTCGATCTCCGCCCGCAGGCGCAGCAGCGCGGCCACCGCCGGACCCTGCGGCACCTCGAGAACCGCACCGGCGCTGCGCGCCGGCTCGCTCGCCGCAACCGGGGCGATGCCGGGGGTCGCGAGCAGCAGTTGCCCGTCGCCAAGCGGCGCGAGCGCGAGGCCCGAGCCGCCGAAGGTGCGCTCGAAGCTCGCCGTCAGTTGAGCGAGCTCGGGCTCGCTCAACTGCACGAGTCCCTGCCGCTCGAGGTGCACGCGCGTCAGTCCCGCGAGCAGCTCCACCGGAGTGGCGATCCAGCGCGTGGCACCGGCGTAACGGTCGCGCAACGCCGCGGCGGCGACCTGCGCAACCGGCGCGCGCGCGAGCGCGGGGTGGCCGAGCCAGCCCGGGAGCCACTCGCGCCAGCCGCTCGCGAGGCGCTCGCGCGCGCCGAACCGCCCGCTGAAGGCGAGCGCGGGAAGCGGCTGCGCCGGCTCGGCGGCGAGCTCCCCGGGCTCGAGGTACAGGTCGCTGATGACGATGACGGCCTCGCGCATGGGCAGTATCGTACCGCCCGTGAAGTTCACTCTCGAACCCGGCGCACCCGCGAACCTGATCCGCGGCTATACGGACGAAGAGGTGCGCATCGGCGCCGAGAGCGTGCGCGGCAGCTGCATCGTCACCGCCGACACGCTCATCACGCACTGGGAGCCGCAGAGCTTCGCGCAGCTGCGTCCGGCACACCTCGAGGCGCTGTTCGCGCTCGCGCCCGAGCTGGTGCTGCTCGGCACGGGGCCCGTGCAACACTTTCCGGCGGCGGAGATTCGTGCCCTGCTGGGGCGGCGCGGCATCGGACTCGAGGCGATGCAGCTCGGCGCCGCGTGCCGGACATTCAACGTGCTGGTGCAGGAGGGGCGGCGGGTGGCCGCGGGACTGTTTCTGCGCTAGCGCGCGCTGCGCTGCGGAAAAGACGATCGGCAGAAGACACAGGGGGAGGCTCAACCAACCAAACAATCATTCGAAGCTGACAGACTCGAACAATTGCACTGTTTTTGTTTTTCTTTGAGCTGTTATTGCTGTTGTTGCGACTCCCTCCTCCCTGTGTCCTCTGCTGATCGTCCTCCCCGTGACTGTCGTCGTTGAGAGACAGGGCGTGCATGTAATCACGTCGCAGATACCCGCGCAAGCGCCTTGACATGCAAGGACTTTTCGCGCGCGCGTTGCGCGAGCGCCGCGGCGGCGTGAGGAAAAATCGGCGTTTTCGCGCGGAAATTCCCGCTGCCAAAGCTGATAGTCGGGTTTTACAATAAAAATAAACTTATATAAACCATGATGTTATATAATATATCTCAAGCAGTACCTCCAAGGAGCGGCACGAAGGCAACGGCGCCGAGCGACTCGCGCTCCATGCGCTGCTCGCGGCGCGTGAAGCGCACCAGCTGCTGCTCTCCTTCGGGACCCAGGGGGACGATGAGCCGCCCGCCAACCTTCAGCTGTTTCAGCAGCGCCTCGGGCACGGTGAGCGGAGCCGCCGCCACCAGGATGCCGTCGAACGGCGCATGCGCCTTCCAGCCGAGCGAGCCGTCACCGTGGCGGAAGCGGACGTTGCGCACCCCGAGCTCCTTGAGCCGCTCACGCGCCCGCGCGAGCAGTGGCTCGATGCGCTCGATGCTGTAGAGGTGGGTGACGAGCGGCGCGAGCACCGCGGTCTGGTAGCCGCAGCCGGTACCGACCTCGAGGACGTTCTCGAGCGGGCCGCCCTCGAGCAATGCCTCGGTCATGCGCGCGACGATGTAGGGCTGGGAGATCGTCTGGCCGAAGCCGATGGGGAGCGCGGTGTCCTCGTAGGCGCGGCTGCGCGAGCGCTTCGTCGACGAAGATGTGCCGCGGCACGTTGCGCATGCGATCGAGCACCGCGAGGTTGGCGATGCCCTGGTCGCGCAAGCGCTGCACCAGGCGGTCGCGGGTGCGCGCCGAGGTCATGCCGATGCCGGCGAGCCGCAGGTCAGTCATCGACGCCTTCCAGCCAGGCGCTCACCGCGGGCAGCGCGCCGTGGCGGGTGAGGTCGACGTGCAGCGGCGTCACTGACACGTAGCCCTGCGCGATCGCCTCGAAGTCGGTGCCGGGACCGGCGTCCGCGCTCCGGGCCGGCCGGCCCCACCCAGTACACCGGGCGCCCGCGTGGATCCTGCGCGCGCATCACCGGCTCGGAGCGATGGCGGTACCCGAGTCGCGTGGCGCGAAAGCCCCGCAGCTGCCGCGAACGGCACGTCGGGTACGTTGACGTTGAGGATCAGCGCGGACTCGAGCGGCTTGCGCAGCAGCTGCGCGACCAGCAGCCGCGCGACCTCGGCGCCGGTGGCGAAATGCCCGCCCCCGCCCGTCCCGGTACACAGCGACACCGCGATGGTGGGAAGCCCGAGGAAGCGGCCCTCGATCGCGGCGGCCACGGTGCCCGAGTAGAGCACGTCGTCGCCGAGATTCGGGCCGTCGTTGACACCCGAGACGACCATGTCGTGCTCGAAATCGAACAGGCCGGAGATGGCGAGGTGCACGCAGTCGGTCGGGCGTCCCCGGCACGAAGTACACGCCCGGCTCGGACTCGAACACGCGCAGCGGCACGTCGAGGGTGAGCGAGTGACTGGCGCCGCTGCTTGTTGCGGTCGGGGGCGACCACGGTCACCTCCGCGAGCGTGGCGAGCGCCTCCCGCAGCCGGCGAATGCCTTCCGCGCGAAAGCCGTCATCGTTACTGACCAGGATCTTCACTGCGGGGGAGTTGGAGCCCAGGGAGCCGTTCGGGAGCGCGCGTGACTATATACTTTTCATGACTTGCGGCGGAGGTGGCGTGGTCCAGGCAGGCGGTGACGACGACCCTGACGAGGCGGAGGACGCCGCCCGGCTGTTCCGCGATGCCGTCCGTGGCGTGCGCCCGCTCGCGGAGCGCACCCCGCCGGTGCGGGGGCCGAAGCCGCGTCCGCGCGCCCGCTTCGCGCGCGCGGATCGCGCCGCGGTGCTCCAGGAGAGCCTGGGTCCCGAGCCGCCCGATCCGGCGCTCGCCGGAGGCGAGGAGCTCATCTACCAGCGGCCCGGCGTCCAGAACGCGGTCCTGCGCCGGCTGCGACGCGGCGAATACCGCATCGAGCGCGAGATCGACCTGCACGGGCTCACCGTGGCCGAGGCGAAGCAGGCGCTGCGGCAGTTCCTCATCGACGCGCTCCATGGGCACGTTCGGTGCGTGCGCATCGTGCACGGCAAGGGGCTGCGCTCCGGGCACCGGGGGCCCGTGCTCAAGTCCGCCGTCGACGCCGTGCTGCGGCGCACGGGGGCGGTGCTGGCGTACGTGTCCGCGCGGCAGGCCGACGGCGGCACCGGCGCGGTGTACGTACTGCTTGGTTGACTGGACAAAATCGCTTCATTCGCCTGCCGCGTCGGGGGGAGCGTCCACGAGCTCGCGCAGCACCGCGGTGGCGAAGCTGCCGCGCGCCAGGTGAAAGCGCACCAGCACGGCATGCGGCTCCACCGCGCAATCGAGCTGCGCTACGCGCAGCCGCAGGCTCCGGCGCTCCTGCGCCATGCCGGCCGCTGCGCACAGCGCGCACGCGGCGGGAAACTGCGCGCCGATGCGCCGCTCGAGCGCCAGTACGCCCGCGGCGCTCCCGGGCTCGCCGCGCCCCCACAGCGGGCCCGTCGGATGAATCTCGAGACGTGCGGCGCGTGCGGCGAGCGTCGCCTCGGTCGCGTCCACGCTGAAGAGGCTGCCGCGTCCGTCGAGCACGGCGAGATCTCCGGCACCGGGATGCTCCCAGCTGCCGTCCTCGACCCGTGCGCCGAGCAGCGCGTTGAATACCACGCTGCGTGCCGCCGAGAGCACGAAGCCGCGCTCGGCGGGCGGCAGGCGCAGCGACCCGCCGCGGGCGTCGCGCTGGAGATTCGCGCCCTCCCGGCCGAAGCGCTGGGGACCGAAGTAGTTGGGTACGCCACGCGTGGCGATGACGGCGAGACGCGGCGCGAGGCAGCGCGCGAGGCTGGCACCGTCGCCCGCGGGCGCGCGCAGCCGGATGGCGAAGCGGTTGCCGGCGAGCGCCCCGCGCGGGAGCTTGCGCTGGTGCGCATGCACCTCGAGCACCTCGAAGCCCTCCCCGGCCGCCCCGGTGAGCCCGGCGATCCCGGCGCCGCCGCGCGGCTGGGGTACCGAGAACCACTGGATGGCGACGGCGCGACGGTCCTTGAGCCCGGCGTAGCCCACATCGCGCGGATGACAGCCGGCCAGCCGCGCGAGCGCGCGTGCCACCCACACGGTGTTGGCGTCGGTCTTGCGCACCTTGAGGAGGAGGTGCGCGCCCGAGCCCGAGGGCGCGAACCCCAGGTCCTCCTCGACCACGAAATCGGCCGCCTCGGTGCGCAGCGCCGCTGTTGCCACCGGCTCCCCATGGGCGCGCGGCGGCGCGAGCGCGGCCGCGAGCGCCGCCCGGGGCTCCTCCTCTGTCACCGTCAGCCCTCGAGCAGCACGACCGCCTGCGCGGCGAGCCCCTCGGCACGCCCGAGGAACCCGAGCCGCTCGGTGGTGGTGGCCTTGAGGTTGACGCGCTCGGGAGCGAGCGCGAGGAGCCGCGCCACCTCACGCCGGATCGCCTCGCGATGCGGCCCGATGCGCGGCGCCTCGGCGAGCAGCGTGAGATCGACGTTGACGACGGCGAAGCCGGCGCCGCGCACGAGCCCGAGCACCGCGGTGACGAAGCGGGCGCTGTCGACGCCCTTCCAGCGTGGATCGCTGTCGGGAAAATGCTGGCCGATGTCGCCTAAGCCGGCCGCCCCGAGCAGCGCATCGCACAGCGCATGCAGCAGCACGTCGCCATCCGAGTGAGCGATCACGCCGCGCTCGTGTGCGATGCGCACGCCGCCCAGCATCACCGAGTCGCCCGGGCCGAAGGCGTGCACATCGAACCCCGAGCCGATCCTCATGCCGACCTCCGCGCGCGCAGCACCGCCTCGGCGAGCTTCAGGTCCGCGCTCGTCGTGACCTTCATGTTGGTGGCCGCGCCCTCGACCAGCAGCGGCCTCTCGCCGCGCCACTCGAGCGCCTGCGCCTCATCGGTCGGGTACCGCCCGGCGGCGTGCGCCGCATCGAGCGCCGCGCCGCAGAGCCGCGTAGCGGAACATCTGCGGGGTCAGCGCGCGCCACAGCTCCGCGCGTTCGACGGTGCGCGCGACGGTCACCTCGCCCGGCGTGGCCAGGGGCTGCGCCTGCTTGAGGGTATCCGCCGCGCGGGCCGCGAGCAGCCCGCCGCCGCCGTAGGCCTCGCACCCGCTCGAGCAGCCTTGCGAGATCGCCGGCCTCGAGGCAGGGCCGCGCCGCATCGTGCACCAGCACCCAGTCCTCAGGTGCGGCACGCCCGGCGAGCGCCGTGAGCCCGCGGCGCACCGACAGGCTGCGCTCACCGCCTCCCGGGGTCGCGGAGAGCCGCGTCGCTCCCGAGGCGTGCGGCGACCCGGTGCCAGCTGGCATCGCCTTCGGCGATCACCACCACCCCGTGCGCGCAGCGCGGGTCGCCGAGGAAGGGCGCGAGAGCCCATTCGATGACGCTGCGGCCGAGGAGCGGCGCGTACTGCTTGGGTTGGTCGCCCGGAAGCGCCGGCCCGAGCCCGCCGCCGGCATGACGAGAAAATATTTCATTGGCCGAAAGCCGCCTGCGGCGCTCTCAGCGGACGGCGGCTCAACGAGCCGCGGTGCGCGTCGGCGGCGCCGGCGCGGCCGCCGTGCGCGGGGGCACCACCTGGTAGAAGGTCTCGTTGCCGGCGATCATGCCGAGATCGCTTCGGGCCCGCTCCTCGAGCGCGCCCATCCCGGTCTTCAGATCGCGGACCTCGGCGGCCAGCTGGCGGTTGCGTTCGGTGAGCTGGGTGTTCTCGGCCTGCTGGGCGGCTACCGCCTGGCGCAGGCGCTGCACCTCGCGCACGCCGTGGTCGGACACCCAGATCCGGTATTGCAGCAGCAGTACGACGACAGCGAGCGCGGCGGCGAGCCACTTCATGGGAGCAACAGCCTAGCAGACGGCGCCCGGTGCGCGAAGGCCATCAGCGCCTCGCGGGGAAGGCGTCGCGCCCGGCGAAGCGCACCTGGCCGAGCTCCGCCTCGATGCGCAGCAGCTGGTTGTACTTGGCGATGCGGTCGGAGCGCGACAGCGAGCCGGTCTTGATCTGGGTCGCCGCGCGTCGCGACCGCGATGTCGGCGATGGTGCGTGTCCTCGGTCTCGCCCGAGCGGTGCGAGATCACCGACGGCGTAGCCGCGCCGCGTCGGCCATGTCGATGGCGGCGAGCGTCTCGGTGAGCGTGCCGATCTGGTTCGGCTTGATCAGGATCGCATTGGCGATGCTGCTTCTCGATGCCTTCGCGCAGGATCTTCGTGTTGGTGACGAACAGGTCGTCACCGACGAGCTGCATCTTCCGCGCCGAGGCGCGCGTCAGCTCCGCCCAGCCGTCCCAGTCGGCCTCGCTCATGCCGTCCTCGATGGTGATGATCGGATAGCGGGCGACGAGATCGGCGAGGTAGTCGGCGAACTCCGCGGCGGTGAAGCGTCCGGTTCTCGGATTCGAGGTCGTAGTTGCCATCCTGGAAGAACTCGGAGCTGGCCACGTCGAGGCCGAGGTAGACGTCGTGCCCCGGCCTGGTAGCCGGCCTTCTCGATCGGCCTCGAGGATGAGTCTCGAGCGCCGCCTCGTTCGACGGCAGGTTGGGCGCGAAGCCGCCCTCGTCGCCCACCGCGGTGGCGAGGCCGCGCTCGTGCAGCATCTTCTTCAGCGTGTGGAAGATCTCCGCGCCGTAGCGCAGCGCCTCGCGAAAGCTCGGCGCGCCCGACCGGCAGGATCATGAACTCCTGGATGTCGAGGCTGTTGTCGGCGTGCGCGCCGCCGTTGATGATGTTCATCATCGGCACCGGCATCACCAGCTCGTGCTCGTCGCGCTCAGCCGCGAGGTGCCGATAGAGCGGCACTGCGCGCATCGCTGCGCCGCGGCATGCGCCGCCGCCAGCGAGACGCCGAGCAGCGCGTTCGCGCCCAGGCGCGCCCTTGTTGTCCGTGCCGTCGAGCTCGATCATGCGCGCGTCGAGCGCCGGCCTGGTCGCGCGCGATCGCGCGCCCAGCACGCGCCGCGCTGCAGCACCGTGTTGACGTGCTCGACGGCCTTGAGCACGCCCTTGCCGAGGTAGCGCTTCTTGTCGCCGTCGCGCAGCTCGACCGCCTCGCGCGTGCCGGTGGAGGCGCCGGAGGGCACCGCGGCGCGCCCGAGCGCGCCCGACTCGAGCAGTACGTCGGCTTCGACGGTGGGGTTGCCGCGCGAATCGATGATCTCGCGGCCCGTGACATGTCGACGATTCGGCTCATAGCAGTGATTCCTCGAAGGGCGCCGACTTTGACGGCCCGGTCGAGCTCCTGCAGCGTCGCGAGCAGCGAGCGCCATGCGCCCGAGCGGCCAGGCATTGGGGCCGTCGGAGAGCGCCTTCTCGGGATCGGGATGCGTTTCCATGAAGACGCCCGCGACGCCCGGCGGCGACCGCGGCGCGCGCCAGCACCGGCACGAACTCGCGCTGCCCGCCCGAGGCGCTGCCCTGGCCGCCCGGCAGCTGCACCGAATGGGTGGCGTCGAACACCACCGGGCAGCCGGTGGCGCGCATGATCGACAGCGAGCGCATGTCGGTGACCAGGTTGTTGTAGCCGAAGCGAGAAGCCGCGCTCGCAGACCATGATCGGCTGGTTGCCGGTGGAGCGCGCCTTGTCGACCACGTTGCTGCATTTCCCAGGGCGAGAGGAACTGGCCCTTCTTGATGTTGACCGGCTTGCCCTGGCGCGGCGACGCTGACGATGAAATTGGTCTGCCGGCACAGGAAGGCCGGCGTCTGCAGCACGTCGACCACGGCGGCGACTTCGGCGAGCGGCGTGTCCTCGTGCACGTCGGTGAGCACCGGCACGCCGAAGCTGGCTGCGCACGTTCTCGAGCACCTTGAGCCCCGCCTCGATGCCCGGGCCGCGGAAGCTCGTTCCGCGAGGAGCGGTTCGCCTTGTCGAAGGACGCCTTGAAGATGAAGGGGATGCCGAGCTCGCGCGGTGATCTCCTTGCAGGCGCCCGGCGATCTCCTGCACCAGCGTCGCGCTCTCGATGACGCAGGGACCGGCGATCAGGAAGAGCGGCCGGTCCGAGTGCCGACCTCGATAGTCCGAGCTCAGGCGAGCTCTCATGCGCCTCGGCCCGGCGGCCGCGGCAGCTGCGCGGCGCGGTAGCGCGCGCGCGGCGCGGACGAAGCCGGTGAACAG
Source organism: uncultured Gammaproteobacteria bacterium (assembly GCA_963802645.1). Taxonomy (GTDB): domain Bacteria; phylum Pseudomonadota; class Gammaproteobacteria; order Steroidobacterales; family Steroidobacteraceae; genus 13-2-20CM-66-19. The sequence goes on from CAWDJK010000005.1 coordinate 250,873, forward strand.
CGGATGCCCGTCGCGCGGCGTCGAGGTGAACTCCGGGTGGAACTGCGTCGCGACGAACCACGGGTGGTTCGGCAGCTCGATGATCTCGACCAGGCCGTCGCGCGAGAAGCCCGAGAAACGCAGCCCGCCGCGCGGTAGCGCTCGCAGGTAGTTGTTGTTGAACTCGTAGCGATGGCGGTGGCGCTCGCATGATCACGTCGCGCGCCGTACAGCTCGCGTGCGCACGCGTGCCGGCGCCGAGCAGCACTTCCTGCGCGCCGAGGCGCATGGTGCCGCCGAGGTTCGGAGCCTTCGCTGCGCTGTCTGCGCGCCGGCTCTGGTCCTGCCACTCGGTGATCAGCGCGATCACCGGGTGCGGCGTGGCGCGGTTGAACTCGGTGCTGTGCGCGCCGTCGAGGCCCGAGCACGTTGCGCGCCGAACTCGATGATCGCGACCTGCATGCCGAGGCAGATGCCGAGGTAGGGAATGCCGCTGCTCGCGCGCGTAGCGCACGGCCTGGATCTTGCCCTCGATGCCGCGCTCGCCGAAGCCGCCCGGCACCAGGATCGCGTCCATGCCGTCAAGGCATGCGGTGCCGTGCTGCTCGATGTCGGTCGACTCGATGTAGTGCACGTTGACGCGCGTGCGCGTCTTGAGCCCCGCGTGCATCAGCGCCTCGTTGCAGCGAGATGTAGGAATCGCGGATCTGCACGTACTTGCCGACCATGGCGATGTCGACCTGGCCTGTCCGGGTTCGTCCTTGGCGCTCACCACCTGGCGCCACTCGGCCAGGTCGGCCGGCGGCACCGTCGAGCCGCAGCTTGTCGCACCACGATGTCGTCGAGCGCCTGCTCGTGCAGCAGCAGCGGGATCTTGTAGATGTCGTCGGCGTCGACCGCCGAGATCACCGCGCGCTCCTCGACGTTGGTGAACAGCGCGATCTTGCGGCGCTGCTCCGTCGGGCAGCGGGTCGCTTGCAGCGGCACAGCAGCACGTCCGGCTGGATGCCGATGCCGCGCAGCTCCTTGACCGAGTGCTGCGTCGGCTTGGTCTTGATCTCGCCCGAGCCGCCGACCACGGCACCAGCGTCAGGTGCATGTAGACGCACGTTGTTGCGGCCCAGCTCGACGCCGAGCTGGCGGATCGCCTCGAGGAACGGCAGCGACTCGATGTCGCCGACCGTGCCGCCGATCTCGACCATGCAGACGTCGGCATCGCCGGCGCCGAGCGTGATGCAGCGCTTGATCTCGTCGGTGATGTGCGGGATGACCTGCACGGTGGCGCCGAGGTAGTCGCCGCGGCGCTCCTTGGCGATGACGCGCTCGTAGATGCGCCCGGTGGTGAAGTTGCTGTTGCGGCCGGTGGTGGTGCGCACGAAGCGCTCGTAGTGGCCGAGGTCGAGATCGGTCTCGGTGCCGTCGGCGGTGACGAACACCTCGCCGTGCTGGAACGGGCTCATGGTGCCCGGATCCACGTTGATGTAGGGGTCGAGCTTGACCATGGCGATCTTGAGGCCGCGCGCCTCGAGGATCGCGCCGAGCGAGGCGGCGGCGATGCCCTTGCCCAGCGAGGAAACGACGCCGCCGGTGACGAATACAAAACGGGTCATCATTCCTGCCAGGGTTACCCGTCGCGTATGGTCGCTGCCGCGGAACGGGCAGATCGACGACGGGCCAGCACGTTAGCACATCTCGCGCGTTCGCGCCGCCTGCCTCCAGAGGAAGCGGCCACGGCGGCGCGCCGCCCTGCCCGCCTGCACGGACTCATCGACCCACAGATCCGCCACCGCAAACAGCCGGGCTCCACCGAAGACCAGCGGCAGCCGCGCGCGCTCGGCCGGCGGCACCCGGGATTCCTGCAGCAGACTCTTCAATGCCCGCCGCGCGCCGCCCGGGGCGACGGTCAGCCGCTCGCCGCCGCGCCGCCAGCGGATGGTGAGGGCGGCCGGGAGCGCGGCGAGATTCACCGGCCCGTGCGCATCGGGCCTGAGCTCGAGCGCCCCGAGATCGCCCGGCAGGGGGCACACGGGCCGCGTCGCCCAGCGCCACCGGATGCCGGCCGGCAGGCGCGCCGCCGCCCCGGAGCGCCGCTCCGCGGCCCGGCGCGCCGGCAGGAGCCTGAGGAGGCCGCCGTGGCACTCGACCCGCACCCCTGCCCACTCCACCGCCGGCTGTGCGTCGGCGCGCGCGGCGAGCAGCGGGCCTGAGATCTCGGCCAGCCGGGCCGTGGGGGGCGGTGGATGGCCGTGGGCCCCGATCCAGAGCCTGAGCGCGTTGTGACGCCGCTCCGGCGGAAGCGCCCGCAGCGCGCTGGCCGCGAGCGCCGTGCCATGGCTGGCCCGCTCCACGTCGGACCGGGCCAGGCTCTCGAGGAGCCGGCCCGCCTCGGCGGCATGGCGCGCGCTGCGGCTGACGGTGGCGGCCGCCGAGGGCCAGCGCTCGCGCACCGCGGGCAGCACCCGCCGGCGCAGGAAGTTGCGGTCGAGGCGCTCATCGAGGTTGCTCGGATCCTCGACGTGGGGGAGCGCCGCCGCGCGCACGAACGCCTCGAGCGCCGCGCGCGAGCGCGTGAGGAGCGGGCGCACCAGCAGGCCGGGCGGAAAGCGCGTGAGCTCGGGCATGGCCGCGAGGCCGGCGACGCCGGCTCCCCGCAGCAGCATGAGCAGCACGGTCTCGAGCTGGTCGTCCTCGTGATGCGCGGTAAGGAGCACCTCACCCGAGCGCATCACCCCGGCGAGCAGTCGGTAGCGCGCCTCGCGGGCACGGGCCTCGAGGGAGTCACCGCGCCCGCGCACGACCTGCGCGGTGAGCACCTCGCACGTCACACCGAGACCGCGGGCCACCGCGACCGAGCGCGCCGCCCAGGCGGCGGAGTCCGGGTGCAGGCCGTGATCGACGTATACCGCGCGCAACGCCCTGAGCTTGTTGGGCTGCGCGGCGAGCGCGGCCAGGAGCGCGGTGGAGTCGGCGCCGCCGCTGAAGGCGAGACAGAACTCGCGCTGCGGGAAGTCCGGCAGGAGCGCTGCGAGCCGCCGGCCGAGCCAGCGTGCGTTGAACTCATCCGCCCGCGAAAGGATAGGCGCCGCCCCCGCGCCTTTCAGGCCGCGGTTTCGGAGTACACGCCGAACGAGGCGATCTTGGCGGCGCGCGCCGCCCGCAGCTGATCGCGGGGCAGCGCATCGAGCTCGTCGAGGTGGCGGATGAGCGCCGCTTTCAGCCGCGCCGCCATGGTCGCAGCGTCGCGATGCGCGCCGCCGAGCGGCTCCTCGATCACCTCGTCGACGAGGCCGAGCTTCAGCAGCCGCTCGGCGGTGATGTTCATCGCCTCGGCCGCCACCTCCTTCTTGTCCGCGCTCTTCCACAGGATCGAGGCGCAGCCCTCGGGCGAGATCACCGAGTAGGTGCTGTACTGCAGCATCAGCAGCCGGTCGCAGACGCCGATCGCCAGCGCGCCGCCCGAGCCGCCCTCGCCGATCACCACGCTGACGATCGGCACGCGCAGCACCGCCATCTCGAAGAGGTTGCGCGCGATGGCCTCGCTCTGGTTGCGCTCCTCGGCGCCGACGCCGGGATAGGCGCCCGGCGTGTCGATCAGCGTGACCAGCGGGAGGCCGAAGCGCTCGGCGAGCTGCATCAGGCGCAGCGCCTTGCGGTAGCCCTCGGGCTTGGGCATGCCGTAGTTGCGCCGCACGCGTTCCTTGGTGTCGCGGCCCTTCTGGTGGCCGATGACCATGACCGCGCGCTCCTCGAGGCGCGCCAGGCCGCCGACGATCGCCAGGTCGTCGGCGTACATGCGATCGCCGTGCAGCTCGTGGAACTCCTCGCAGATGGCGGCCGACGTAGTCGAGCGTGTATAGGGCCGCTGCGGATGGCGCGCGAGCTGCGTGATCTGCCAGGGCGTGAGATTCGCGAAGATGCTGCTGCGTGAGCTGCGCGGCTCTTGGCCTGCAGCCGTCCGATCTCGTCCTGGATGTTGACCCGGACTCCGCGTCCGAGGTGACGTGCCGCAGCTCCTCGATCTTCGCTTCGAGCTCGGCGATCGGTTGTTCGAAATCGAGGAACGAGACGGCCATGAGCTTTCAGGGGTGGCGCCGCGGCGTGAGCGCGGCAGCAGCGGCGAGGTTACGTAAGGGGAGGACCCGAGCGCAAGTAAGCGCCCTTCAGCGCCCGTCCGCGCTGAACGCCCCGCCGGGACTCGCGGCCGGCCCCGCGTACAACACTTCCAGTGCGCCACTTCCCAGCAGGCCCTCGAGCTGTTCGAGGAGCTCGCGCGCGGCCGCACGCTCCACTCGCTCGCCGAGGTCGAGCGCGCCGCTCGCCGTGGCGCCCGTGTACTGGACGGTGACGGGGCACGGGCCCGGGCGCCAGGGCTCGAGGATGGCCGCGAGCCGCTCGGTGAGGCGCGGCAGCTCGGCTTCGCTGGAGCGCAGCACCAGCGGCGCGCCTCCTGCTCGCGCAGCCGCTCGAGCTCGGAACTGCGCCGCGCCGCGATCCGCCAGGCGTCGCTGAAGTCGTCGAAGCGCAGCGTGCCCTCGACCAGCACGAGTGCGTCCTTGGCGATGAGGTCGCGGTGCCGCTGCCAGATCTCCTCGAACAGCGTCACCTCGATGCCGTCCGCTGCGGTCATCGAGCATGAGGATGACGCGCGGGCCGCGCTTGCGCATCTCGACGATGAGGCCGGCGACCGTGACGGGCTTGCCGCCGCTGAAGCGCCCCGGCTCGCGGCCGGCCACCGGTCGCTCTCCGACCAGGTCGCCGATGCGATGCGCGACGAAGCGCGGCAGGCTCGCGCTCGAAGCGCCGATCGGATGGCCGGTCAGGTAGAGGCCCAGCGTCTCGCGCTCGCCCGCCAGGCGCACCGCCTCGCTCCACTCGGGAAGCTCGGCGGCGCGCTGCGGTGCGGGCGCGTGCGTTCCACGCGCGCCGAGGCCGCCGAACAGGTCGTTCTGCCCGGCCGCATGGGCGCGCGTGCTCTGGTCGCCGAGCTGCATCGCCGCCGCCAGGCGCTCCATCAGCGTGGCGCGGTTCGCGCCGAGCGCATCGAGGCTCCCGGAGCGGATCAGCGCCTCGAGCACGCGGCGGTTGACCCTGGTGCAGATCGAGCGCGGCGGCACAGGTCCTCGAGGCTCGCGAAGGGCCCGCGCGCGCTGCGCTCCGCGATGAGTCGCCTCGACCGCGCCGCGCCGACGCCCTTGATCGCGCCGAGGCCGTAGCGGATGCGCCGCTCGCCGTCGACCGCGAACTCGTAGCGCGAGGCGTTGACGTCGGGCGGCAGCACCTCGAGATCCATGTCGGCGCATTCGTCGATGAGGGTCACGACCTTGTCGGTGTGGTCCATGTCCGCCGACAGCACCGCCGCCATGAAGGCCGCCGGGTAATGCGCCTTGAGCCAGGCGGTCTGGTAGGCGAGCAGCGCGTAGGCCGCCGAGTGCGACTTGTTGAAGCCGTAGCCGGCGAACTTCTCCATCAGGTCGAAGATGTGCGCGGCGAGCGCGCTCGCGCACGCCGCGCGCCACCGCGCCGTCGACGAAGACCGAGCGCTGCTGCGCCATCTCCTCGGGCTTTTTCTTGCCCATCGCGCGGCGCAGCAGGTCGGCGCCGCCGAGCGTGTAGCCGGCCAGCATCTGCGCGATCTGCATCACCTGTTCCTGGTAGAGGATGACGCCGTAGGTCGGCTTCAGGACCGGCTCCAGGCTCGGATGCAGGTAGTCGATCGGCGCTTCGTTGCGGCCGTGCTTGCGGGCGATGAAGTCATCCACCATGCCCGACTGCAGCGGGCCCGGGCGGAACAGCGCCACCAGCGCGACGATGTCCTCGAAGCAGTCCGGCTGCAGCCGCCGGATCAGGTCCTTCATGCCGCGCGATTCGAGCTGGAACACCGCGGTGGTGCGGCACGCCTTGAGCAGCGCGTAGCGTCGCCGCATCGTCCATCGGCAGCGCGCCGATCGTCGAGCGGCGCCTCGCCCGCCGGCAGCTCGCGGTCGCATTGATGGTCGCACCGCCCAGTCGATGATCGTGAGCGTGCGCAGGCCCAGGAAGTCGAACTTGACCAGGCCCGCCGCCTCGACGTCGTCCTTGTCGAACTGCGTGACGACGCTGCCGCCGCCCGCTTCGCAGTAGAGCGGCGCGAAGTCGGTGAGCACCGAGGGCGCGATCACGACGCCGCCGGCGTGCTTGCCGGCGTTGCGCGCCAGGCCCTCGAGCGAGCGCGCCAGGTCGATGAGGTCGCGCACCTCGTCTTCCGCCTCGTAGAGGCGCTGCAGCTCCGGCTCCTTCTCGAGCGCGTCGTCGAGCGTGATGCCGAGCTCGAACGGAATCAGCTTCGCGATGCGGTCGACGAAGCCGTAGGGCATGGCCGAGCACGCGGCCGACGTCGCGCACCACCGCCTTCGCCGCCATGGTGCCGTAGGTGATGATCTGCGAGACGCGGTCGCGGCCGTAGCTTGCCGGCCACGTAGTCGATGACCCGGTCGCGGCCCTCCATGCAGAAGTCGATGTCGAAGTCCGGCATCGACACGCGCTCGGGATTCAGGAAGCGCTCGAACAGCAGGTCGTGCTGCGAGCGGATCGAGGTCGGTGATGCCCGAGCGCATAGGCGACCAGCGAGCCCGCGCCGGAGCCGCGGCCCGGACCGACCGGCACGCCGTTCTCGCGCGCCCAGCGGATGAAGTCGGCGACGATGAGGAAGTAGCCGGCGAAGCCCATCTGGCAGATGACGTCGAGCTCGCTGGCGAGCCGCTCGCGGTAGCGCGGCGCCCGCCGCGCCGGCGGCGCGACCAACGGCGCGCGGCCAGGCCGCGCGCGGCCTGCGCGCGCAGGAACTCCTCGGTGCTGGTGCCGGCCGGCACCGGGTACTCCGGCAGGCGCGCCTCGCCGAGCGTCAGCGCCAGGCTGCAGCGGCGCGCGATCTCCACGCGTGTTGGCCAGCGCCTCCGGCAGGTCGGCGAACAGCGCCGCCATTTCGGCGGGGCTGCGCAGGTACTGCTGCCGCGTGTAGCGGCGCGGACGCGCCGGATCGGCGAGCAGCGCGCCGTCCTGGATGCAGACCCGCGCCTCGTGCGCCTCGAACTCGTCCGCCGCGAGGAAGCGCACGTCGTTGGTGGCGACCACCGGCACGCCGTGCGCGGCGGCGAGCGCCACCGCGCCGCGCGATGTAGGCCTCCTCGCCGGCCGGCCGAGTGCGCTGCAGCTCGAGGTAGTAGCGGTCGCCGAACAGCGCGCGCCAGCGCTCGAGCGCGTGCTCGGCCTCCGCGCTCGCGGCCGTTCACCAGCGCGCGGCCGACATCGCCCTCGCGGCGCGCCGGACAGCGCGATCAGCCCCGCAGGGCTCGCGGGCGTCAGCCAGTCGCGCTCGATGCAGCGGCACGCCGCGCTCCTGGCCCTCGAGGTAGGCGCGCGAGACCAGGCGCGTGAGGTTGCGATAGCCGTCCTGGTTCTGGCACAGCAGCGTCAGGCGGCTCGGCTCGCGCCGCTCGCCCTCCTCGCGCACCGCGAGGTCCACGCCGATGATGGGCTTGACGCCGCCCTGCAGCGCCTCGCGATAGAACTTCACCATCGCGAACAGGTTGTTGCTGGTCGGTGACCGCGACCGCCGGCATGCCGGCGGCGGCGACCGCCGCGACCAGCTCCGGCACGCGCACCACGCTGTCGCCGAGCGAGTACTCGGTGTGCAGGCGCAGGTGAACGAAGCCGGGCGACATTGCCGTCGATGCTAGCAGGAGGCGGCGCCGCACTGGGGCGAAGGTGCGCCGGTGGAGCGGGCGAGGGCCGCGGCGCGCGCAGCGCCCGCAGGTGCTCCGCCGTCGCGTAGCCCTTGTGGCGCGCCAGCCCGAAGCCCGGATAGCACACGTCGAGCGCCTGCATCATCGCGTCGCGCTGCGTCTTGGCGAGGATCGAGGCGGCGCTGATCGCGGCGATGCTGGCATCGCCGTCCACGATCGCCTCGAACGTGCACCCGAGGCGCAGATCCTCGCAGCACGGGCAGCGGTTGCCGTCGACCCGGACGTGCGTCGGGCACACCGGCAGCCCGAGCAGCGCGCGCCGCATCGCGAGCAGTGTCGCCTGCAGGATGTTGAGCGCGTCGATCTCGTCGCGCTCCGCCCAGCCGATCGCCCAGCGCGAGCGCGCGCGCGCGGATCAGTCGCCGCGAGGCGCGTCGCGCTGCCGCGGGCGGCAGCTTCTTGGAGTCGCGCGAGGCCGCGGATGCGGCGGCGCGGATCGAGGATGACGGCGGCGGCGACCACCGGGCCGGCGAGCGGCCCGCGCCCCGCTTCGTCGACCCCGGCGATCAGCGCACCGGCAGCCCTCATCGTGCGCCCGGATGCAGCTCGAGCACCGCCTCGGCCGCGCGCGCCGCTCCGTCGCAGCGCAAGCTCGCGGTGGATGCGCGTGAACTCGGCGCGCAGCTGCGCCAGCGTGCGCGGCGTCGTCGAGCTGCGCCGAGCAGCGCGGCGCCGAGCGCCTCCGCGGTCGCCTGCCCCTGGCAGCAACTCCGGCACCAGACGCCGTGCCGGCCAGCAGGTTCGGCTGCGAGAAGAATGGCACCTTCACCAGCCGCGAGCGTGCGCAGCGGCAAGCGCGGTCAGCCAGCTCCAGCCGGTAGGCCACCACCATGGGCCGCCGGCACAGCAGCGTCTCGAGCGTCGCCGTACCGGAGGCGACCAGCACCGCATCGGCGGCCGTCAGCGCCTGCTGCGCCTGGCCGTCGATGAGCCGAATCGGCGACGCCAGGCGCTTGCCGCGCGAGCTGCCTGCTCGAAGCGCTCGCGCACGCGGCCGAGGCCATCGGCGCGACGAACTGCAAGTCCGGGCGGCGCGCGTGCAGCCAGGCGGCGGCCGCAGCAAACGGCCGCGCGAGGCGCGCCACCTCGCCGCGGCGGCTGCCGGGCAGCAGCGCGACCACACGGCGCATCGCGCGCAAGGCCGAGCGCCGCGCGCGCGGCCACCGCGATCGGTCTCCAGCGGAATCTGGTCGGCGAGCGGATGGCCGACGAACTCGGCGCGCACCCCGTGGCGGGCGTAGAACTCGCGCTCGAACGGCAGCAGGCACAGCACGAGGTCGCAGGTCGCGGCCGATGGTGCGCACCCGTCCCTGCCGCCAGGCCCAGACCTGCGGGCTCACGTACTGCACGGTGCGGATGCCGGCGCGCTTGCAGCGCGCCGGCGAGCGCCGAGATTGAACTCCGGCGCGTCGATGCCGACGAACACGTCGGGGCGCGCCGCGATGAAACGCGCGCGCAATCGCGCGCGCAGGCGCAGCAGCCGCGGCAGGTGCCGCAGCACCTCGACCAGCCCCATGACCGCGAGCTCGTCCGCCGGTGCCCAGGCCTCGCAGCCGGCCGCGCCCATCCTCGGCCCCGCGACGCCGACAACACTCGAGCGTCCGGCACGCGCGCGCGCAGCGCCTCGATGAGCGCCGCGCCCAGCTTGTCGCCGGAGGCTTCGCCCGCGACCAGGCCGATGCGCAGCGGCGCCGCGGCGTCGGTGCGCACCGGCGGCGCGCTCATCGCACGATGCTGCGCGTGGAGGACTGGATGAAGTCGACGAAGGCGCGGATCTCCGGCCTGCGTCGCGGCAAGCGGCTCGAGACTGCTCGAGCGCCGTCGGCGAGCTTCAGATCCGAGCGGTACAGCGATCCGGTAGGCGTCGCGGATGGTTGCGGATCTGCTCCGCGCGTGAAGCCGCGGCGCTTCAGGCCCTCGCTGTTGACCGCGTTGCGGCGTCGGCCGGGTGCCCGACGACCATCACGTACGGCGGCACGTCGCGCGTCACCGCGGCGTTGTTCGGCGAGGAAGGCGTGCGCGCCGACCTTGCAGAACTGGTGGACGGCCGGAGAGCCCGCCCAGGATCACCCAGTCGCCGAGCTCGACATGGCCGCCGAGCGTCGCGCAGTTGGCGAACACGATGTTGTTGCCGACGATGCAGTCGTGCGCCACGTGCGAGTAGGCCATGAACAGGTTGTCGTCGCCGATGCGCGTGACGCCCTGGTCCGTGCGCCGTGCCGCGGTTGACGGTGCAGAACTCGCGGAACACGTTGCGGTCGCCGATCTCGAGGCGCGTCGGCTCGCCCTGGTACTTCTTGTCCTGCGGCGCATCGCCGATGGAGGCGAACTGGAAGATCTGGTTGTCGGCGCCGAGCGCGGTCGGGCCCATTGATCACGGCGTGCGGGCCGACGCAGGTGCGCGGCGCCGATCTCGCACGCCCGGTCCGATGACGGCGAAGGGGCCGACCTGACGTCCGCCCGCGAGCTGCGCCTCGCGGCGGACACGACCGCGCGCGGATCGATCATGATGCGCCTTCACCGGTGCCTCCGGCGCCACCATCATGTCGGCGTGCGCGACCTCCTCGTCGCCCACCAGCGCCGCCGTCGAGAACTTCCAGATGCCGCGCAGCGTGCGCTCGAGCGTCGCCGTGAGCATCAGCTGGTCGCCCGGCTCGACCGGCCGGCGGAAGCGCGCCTTGTCGATGCCGACGAAATAGAAACGCGTGTCCTCGTCCGGGATGACGCCCGCGGTGACGAAGCAGAGGATGCCGGCGGCCTGCGCCAGCGCCTCGAGGATCATCACGCCGGGCATCACCGGGCGGTGCGGGAAAATGGCCGGGGAAGAACGGCTCGTTGATCGGTGACGTTCTTGATGCGCGCGGATGCTCTTGCCCGGCACGCACTCGAGCACCCGGTCCACCAGCAGGAACGGATAGCGGTGCGGCAGCCGCTCGAGGATCGCCTGGATGTCGAGTTGCACGACTTCTTCACTCATGAGTCTCTTCCTGCCCGCTGGTGAGTCCCGCCGCCCGCTCCACGGCGCGTACGCGCTCGCTCGAGCCGGGCACTGCGCTTGAACCGCGCGACCAGCCGCCGCCAGGCGCGCGCCTCCTCGACCGGAAGCATGCTCGAGTATACCCCGGGCCCGCGATCGAGCGGCTGATGACCGAGTAGCCGGTGATCACCACGTCGTCGCCGATGCTGAGGTGCCCGACGATGCCCACGTGCGCCGCCGATCATGCAGCGCTCGCCGATGATCGTGCTGCCGGAGATGCCGGTGCAGGCCGCGATGACCGTGTGCGCGCCGATGCGCACGTTGTGGCCGATCTGGATCAGGTTGTCGAGCTTGACGCCGTCGTCGATCACCGTGTCGTCGATCGCGCCGCGGTCGATGGTGGTGTTGGCGCCGATCTCGACGTCGTCGCCGATGCGCACGGCGCCGACCTGCGGCACCTTGACCCAGGTACCGCCGGTCGGGCGCAAAGCCGAAGCCGTCGCCGCCGATCACGCAGCCCGGCTGCAGCACGCAGCGCGCGCCGATCGCAACGCCGCGGCAGAGCGTGACGCGCGCCGCAAGGCGCACGTCGGCGCCGAGCTCGACGCCGTCCTCGAGCACGCAGTGCGGCCCGACGCTGGCGCGTGCACCGACGCTGACGCGCTGCGCCGATGGTGCAGCAAGGGCCCCACGTGGGCGCTCGGATCGATGCGGGCGCTCGCGGCCACGAGCGCGCTCGGGTGCACGCCCGGCTCGCGGCGCAGGCGTCGGATGCAGCAGCGGCCGCGATGCGCGCGTAGGTCGCGTACGGATTGTCGGCGATCAGCGCGGCGACCGGGACACTCCGCGGCCGCATCCCGCCTCGAGCACCACGGCCGCGGCCCGCGTGGTGCGCGAGCTGCGCGCCGGTAGCGCGGGTTGGCGAGGAAGGCGACCGCGCGCCGGCGTCCGCGTCGGCGAGCGTCGCGACGCGCTCGACGCGCGCCTGGGGATCGCCGCGCAGCTCGCAGCCGAAGCGGACCGCCAGTTCGCCGAGCGAGACCGCCATGGCGCGCGCGGGCCCCTCAGCCCTGCAGCGCTATTTGCCCTGCGGCTTGGCCGGCGGCTGCGCGGCGGGAGCCGCAGCCGGCCTGGCGGCCGGAGCCGCGGCGGCTTTCGACTGCAGCGCGGCGAGCACCGCGGGCGTGATGTCGAGCGTCGGCGCGGCGTACAGCACCGCATCGCCGCTCACGACCATGTCGAGGTTCTGCGCCTTGGCGTAGGCCCGCACTTCCTCGAGCAGCGTGCGCTGCAGCCGCGAGAGCTCCTCGTTGCGCCGCGCGTTCTCATCGTCCTGCAGCTCGCCTGCGCGCCCGCTCGAAGTCGCGCGCACCGTCGCGCAGATCCTTCTCGGGCGTGCGCGCTGCTCCTCGGTCATGGTGGCGGCGTCCTTCTGCAGCTTGTCCTGCTTGGCCTTGAGGGCCTGGCCGGTCGCCTGCAGCGTCGCGCTCGCGCGGCGCGAACTCGGCGCGCAGCGCATCGAGCACGCTCTTTGCCCTGCGGCGATTCCTGGCCAAGCCGCTGGAAGTTCACCACCGCAATCTTTGCTTCGGCCCACGCCGGCACCGTAGCCACGGCCCCCAGGGCCGCCACCATCCACACCGCCATCCGCCTGCTGCTCGAGCGATTCACGGAACACCCACCTCGTATGCTGGAATTAATGCGGCGCCGGGGCCTCGATGGCCGGCCGGGGCCAGCCTCGTAGTATCGCCTAAAGTTGCGCGATCCGCAGGGCATTTGCGCTGCCTAGAACGCCTGACCGATCGAGAACTGGAAGACTTCTGTCTCATCACCCCAGCTCCTCACGCCCAGGGGGTCGCCCTTGCCTGGCGTTCAGCGGCACGCCGTAGCTGAACCGGAAGAGCCCGAGCGGGGCGAGCCACTGCACGGCGAGGCCGGCCGAGCGGCGCAGCTCCAAGGGGCCCGTGAAGCGGTAGTCCTCCGGCGTGACGCTGTCCGGGCCGAAGAACTGCAGCTTGCTGCCGGTCTCGTAGACCCCGCCGATGTCGAAGAACAGCGCTGACGCGCGCGGTCTGCGCCCACTTGGCCGGCATCGGGAAGATGAGCTCGGTCTGGCTGGTGATGCTTCAGGTTGCCGCCGTAGGGATTGCCGAACTGGTCCTTCGGACCCAGCCGGCTCTCGCGGAAGCCGCGCACGGTGTCCGGGCCGCCGCCGAAGAACTGGCGGTACGGCGGCATCGCCGTCGTGCCGCCGAACGCCCCGCCGTAGTCGACCCCGCTCGAGGAAGCGAGAACGCCCACGAGTGCCACAGCGGCACGTACTGCAGGAAGTCGTAGTTGGCGATGTAGTACTTGACGTCGCTGCCCGGGGTGGTCGCGGACAGGCTGATCGCCTGGTGCATGCCGCGGTCGGCGAACAGGGCGCGGTTGCGCGTGTCCCAGTCCCAGCCGAGCACCGCCTGCACGTTCTTGAAGTTCGACGCCGTAGAACACGTAGTCGTTGTTGCTGGCGTCGTCGTGCGCCAGGCGGCTATACGGGTGACCGTTCTCCGTCACCCACTGGACCGCCTGCTCGGCGCTGCTGAGTGAGTTGGTGAGGAGCTGCGCCGACTCGAACACCGCGCCGAATCGCAGGAACATGGTTTCGGTGATCGGGTAGGCCGAGGTCGGGCCCGGCGCTGAGCGTCTCCGAGGAGAAATTCGACGAGGAGGAGACGAACTGCGTGACGTCGCGATAGCTCACCGAGATGGTGCGCGACAGGTCGTCGATGGTCGTGTACGGGTTCGTAGGCGAGACGCTGTAGACCTTGCTGTAAGGCGCCGCCGTTGAGCTCCACCGCCACGCGCTCGCCGGTGCCCAGGAAGTTGGTGTCGGCGAAGCTGCCGTTCAGCATGGAACTTGTGGGTCGCGGAGTAGCCGATGCCGCCGCGAAGCTGCGCGCCGGCGGCCCTCCTTGATCTTGAAGTCGACGTCGACCAGGTCGGGCGTACCCGGCGCACGGGGTTCGTCTCGAAGTCGACCTTCTCGATGTACGGCAGGCGCTGCAGGCGCTGCTTGGAGCGCTCGAGCGCCACGTTCGACAGCCAGCCGCCCTCCAGCTGGCGCATCTCGCGGCGCAGCACCTCGTCGTTGATGCGCGTTGACGCCCGATGAAGTTGATGTGGCGCACGTAGACGCGGTTGCCCGGATCGACGAAGAAGGTGAGCGCGACGGTCCTTGGTTGTCGTTGTCGGCGGTCGGCACCGGGTCGATCTTGGCGAAGGCGTAGCCGTCGCGCGCCCAGGCGGTTCTGGATCAGCTCCTGGGTCGCGGTGATGAGCTTGCGGCGAATAGATCTGCCCCGGCTGCACCAGCACGCAGCGCTCGCAGCTCGGCCTCGCGGCACCACGAAGGTGCCGGCCATCTTCACGTCGCGAGATCTTGTAGACCTCGCCCTCGTCCACGTTCACGCGTGATGAAGATGTCGTCCTTCTCGGGCGCGATGGCCACCTGCGTCGACTCGAGCTCGAAGTTGGCGTAGCCGCGGTCCATGGTAGAAGGAGCGCAGCTTCTCGAGGTCGCCCTGGAGCGATTCGCGCGAGTAGCGGTCGTCCTGCTTGTACCAGGAGAGCCAGTTCGGCGTCTTGAGCTCGAGGTCTCGAGCATGTCCTTCGTCGCTGGAAGCGCGTGTTGCCGACGATGTTGATCTGGCGGATCTTGCGCGCGCTTGCCTTCCTTGATGTCGATCTTGATCTTGACCCGGTTGCCCGGCTACCTCCTCGACCTTGGTGTCGATGCGCACGCCGTACTTGCCGCGGCTGAAGTACTGGTCGGTGAGGAAGCTGCGTGACCTCCTCGAGCATCGAGCGGTCGAAGGTCTTGCCGGCCGCGAGGCCGACGTTGCGCAGCGACTTCTGCAGGTCCTCGGTCTTGATGTCCTTGTTGCCGGTGATCTCGAAGCTCTCGATCGACGGGCGCTCGAGCACGACGACGACCAGCGTGCTGCCGTCGCGGCGCATTTCGACGTCGCGGAAGAAGCCGGTCGCGTACAGCGCGCGCATCGCCTCGCGCACGCGCTGCGCCGTCGAGGTGATCGCCGATGTTGACCGGCAGGTAGTTGTAGACCGTGCCTTCGGAGATGCGCTGCAGGCCCTCGACGCGGATGTCGCCGACGGTGAAGTCAGTCCGGGGCACCTTGCGCGAACACCAGCGCCGCGCGCAGCAACAGCGCGAACGCGACCAAAGCGACGCGCAGCCAGCTGCAACACCCAGAGTCGCACTTCGCGCCCGCGAGCGTTCGTCTTGCGTTATTGGTGACTCAGCCGAACAGCCGCGCGATGTCGTTGTAGAACGCGACACCCATCAGCAGCGACCAGCAGCGCGATGCCGACCTGCTGGCCGACCACCTGGACGCGCTCGGACAGCGGGCTGCCCTTCAGCCACTCGACCAGCTGGAAGACGATCTGCCCGCCGTCGAGGATCGGGATCGGCAGCAGGTTCAGGAAGCCGAGCGACAGGCGAGATCAGCACCAGGAAACCGAGGAACGGCGGCAGGCCCGCCTCGCGCCGAGTCACCGGCGTACTCGGCGATGTTGATCGGGCCGCTCAGGTTCTTGAGCGACACCTCGCCCGAGCACCATGCGCCAGAACAGCCGCCCCTGCAGCGCCGTCATGTTCCAGGCCTCGCTCAGCCGCGTGCAGCAGCGCGCCGCCGGCCGACAGCGCGCGATGCGTGCGCAGCGACTGCGGGCAGGTCTTCGGCAGCGTCGGCGGATCGATGTGGATGCGGCCGATGCGCCGGCCCCGCACCTCCTCGGTCGCGACCTCGACGCGCGTGCTGGCGTCGACGCCGCCACGGCTGTAGTCGAGCGTGACGCGCTCGCCGGGATGCGGCGTTCACCAGCGCAACGACGTCGGGGAAGTCGGCGACCGGCGTCCCGTCGACGGCGAGCACTGCGATCTCCGGCGGCGAGACCGGCGCGCGCCGCGGGTCCGCCGGCCTCGACCTTGCCGACCACCGCCGGCACGGCGGCGGCCAGAAGTCGAAGCCGAGCCCGGTCAGCAGCTCCCCGGGCTCGGTCAGCGCGGCGGCGCTCGGCGGGGTCGGCAACCACGAGGCGCGCGCTGTGCGGCGGCTGCGCCCGCAGCGCTCACGCTGAGATCCGCCTCGCCGCGGGCGCTCATGGCGTCCAGCAGGTCGAGCACCACGTCGCGCATCGCCGTCCACCGGCGTGCCGTCGATCGCGCAGGATCTCGTCGCCACTGCGCAAGCCCGCGCGCGCCGCGACCGAGCCGCGGTGACGTCGCCGACCACCGGGCGCAGCCTCGTTGACGCCATTCACCCAGAACAGGCCCCAGCAGCACGAGGATCGCGAACAGGAAGTTGACGGCCGGTCCGGCGAGCAGCACGAGGATGCGCTGCCAGTGCGGCCGGCGGTTGAAGGCGCGCGGCAGCTCGGCCGCCGTCGACCGGACCTTCGCGCTCGTCGAGCAGCTTGCACGTAGCCGCCGAGCGGGATCGCCGCCAGCGACGTACTCGGTGCGGTCGGCGCCCGCTGTCGCGCTTGAGCAGCGGCCGGCCGAAGCCGACGCGAGAAGCGCAGCACCTGGAAGCCGAGCCGGCGCGCCACCCAGAAGTGGCCGAATTCGTGCACCGTGACCAGCAGGCCGACCGCGACGATGAACGCCAGCATACCAGAACAGGCTCATGCGTGAGCGCCCCTCACCGACGCACGTCTTGCAATGCCGACGATCCAGCGCCGCGGCGCGCTGCGCGCGCCTCGGCGTCGGCGGCCAGCACGTCCTCCAGATCGCCGATCGACGCCCCCGGTGCCGTCGCTCATCACGGCTTCAATGACCGCCGGCGATGCCCGCAAAGTTCAATCGCCGCTCGAGGAACGCCTGCACGGCCACCTCGTTGGCGGCGTTCAGCACCGCCGGCGCCGTGCCCCCGGCGCGCGCCGCCGCCTGCGCGCCAGCGCGAGGCAGGGGAAGCGCTCGCAGGTCCGGGGCCTCGAAGTCGAGCCGGCCGGCCTGCACGCAGATCGAGGAATTCTACACCGGAGGCGATCCGCTCCGGCCAGCCAGCGCGTGGGCGATGGGCGTGCGCATGTCCGGGATGCCGAGCTGCGCGAGCACCGAGCCGTCGACGTACTCGACCAGCGAATGCACGATGCTCTGCGGATGTACGACGACCTCGACCTGCGCGGGTGCCACGCCGAACAGCAGGCAGGCCTCGATCAGCTCGAGGCCCTTGTTCATCAGCGTCGCCGAGTCCACCGAGATCTTGCGGCCCATGCCCCAGTGCGGATGCGCGCAGGCCTGCTCCGGCGTGACGCGCGCGAGCGCCTCGCGCGGCGCAGTCGCAGGAACGGCCCGCCCGAGGCGGTCAGCAGCACGCGCCGCACGCCCGGCGGCGCGACTCGCCGGCGCGCACCGCGGCGGCAGGCACTGGAAGATCGCGTTGTGCTCGCTGTCGATCGGCAGCAGCGTCGCGCCGCGCGCTGCGCACCGCCTGCAGCAGCAGCGGGCCGGCCATCACCAGCGATTCCTTGTTGGCGAGCAGCAGGCGCTTGCCGGCGCGCGCCGCGGCGAGCGTCGAGCGCAGCCCCGCGGCGCCGACGATCGCCGCCATGACACACTGGACCTCGGCAAGAGCCGCCAGTTCCTCGAGCGCGCCGGCGCCGCAGAGGACGCGCGTCCGCGGGGCGCCGGCGCCGAGGAGCGCCTTCAGCTCCGGCACGGCGGCGGCGTCGGCGAGCGCGGCGTAGGCGGGCTGCCACGCGAGGATCTGCCGCGCGAGCTTGGCGGCGTTGCGGTGCGCCGCGAGCGCCACGAGCTCGAAGCGGTCGCGGATGGCGCGCGAGCACGTCGAGCGTGCTCTCGCCGATCGCTGCCGGTGGAGCCGAGCACCGCGACCCCGATCACGCGATCACCCCGAGCAGCGTCAGCCCGAGCAGCAGCACCGGCGCCGCCGCCGTGAGGCTGTCGATGCGATCGAGCACGCCGCCGTGCCCGGGAACAGATCGGCCCGCTGTCCTTGAGGCCCGCGAAGCGCTTGAACATGCTCTCGGTGAGGTCGCCGACCACCGAGAAGGCGACCGCCGCGAGGCACAGCGGCAGGAACACGGCGAGCGAGACGTGGAACCACCGGCTCCCGGCGACCGCGACGAGGGCGCTCAGAGCCATCCCGCCGAGCACGCCCTCCCAGGTCTTGCCCGGGCGAGACGACGCGGCGCGAGGCGCATGCGCCCGAAGCGCCGTCCGGCGAAATAGGCGCCGATGTCGGCCGCCCAGACCAGCACGAGCGTGAACAGCACCCATTGGCCATGCGGCGGCGGCGCGAGGCGCAGGTACACCAGCGCGAGCCACGAGCGGCACGAGCGCCAGTACCCCGGCGACGCCCGCGGCCCAGGGCCTGACGCGCCGCGGCGCGAAGGCGATCCAGAGGAAGGCCGCGAGCCACCACAGCACCGCGGCGAGCAGGATCAGGTCGCGGCCGCCGTGATCGGCGCCGACGCGCCACGCGAGCGGCAGCAGCAGCGCCACGAACGCGACATAGGCGATGCGGGCGCGTCGCGGCCGAGAGCCGCAGGAACGCCGACCACTCCCAGGCTCCCGCGAGCAGCAGCGCCGTCAGCGCGATCACCGTCGCGACCGGCGGCAGCCACAGGAGGATGACGAGCAACGCCACGGCCAGCACCACCGCGGTGATCACGCGCTGGCGCAGAGAGTCGTTCACGATCAGCCGCTCGCCGCCGCCGCCGGCCGCTGGCCGAAGCGCCGCTCGCGGCTCGCGAAGAAGCGCAAGGGCGGCCTCGAGATCGGCGTCGTCGAAATCCGGCCACAGCGCGTCGGTGAAATAGAGCTCGGTGTAGGCGAGGTTCCAGAGCAGGAAATTGCTGATGCGCTGCTCGCCGCCGGTGCGGATGAACAGGTCCGGGTCGGGCAATCCCGGCGAGCGCGAGCCGCGTCGCGAAAGCCGCCTCGTCGATCTCCTCGGCGACGCAGCGCCCCGCTCGCACACTCGCGTGCAAGTGCGCGCGCCGCCTGCACGATGTCCCAGCGGCCGCCGTAGCTCACCGCGACCTGCAGGGCGAGCCGCACGGTTGCCGGCGGTGCGCTCCTCGGCGGCGGCGATGCGCGCCTGCAGCCGCACCGGCAGGTTGCGGCGGTCGCCGATGAAGCGCAGCCGCACGCCGTTCTGGTGGAGCTCGGCGACCTCGCGGTCGAGCGCCTCGACGAACAGCTCCATCAGACTCGCCGACCTCCTCGCGCGGCCGCTCCCAGTTCTCGCTCGAGAACGCGAACAGCGTCAGCGCCGCCGATGCCGCGCCGCGCGCACTCCTCGACGCACATGCGCACGGGCTTGAGCGCCCGCCCGGTGGCCGGCGGCGCGCGGCACGCCGCGGCGCGCGGCCCAGCGGCCGTTGCCGTCCATGATGATGGCGACGTGGCGCGGCAGGCCTGGCGCGCCGTTGCGGCTGCAGCCAGCTCAGACCTGCATGAGCTCCTTCTCCTTGGCCGCGAGCACTGGTCGATCTCGGCGACGTGCTTGTCGGTGAGCTTCTGGATCGTCGTCTCTGCGCGCCGCGTCGTCGTCCTGCGGAGATCAGCTTCTCCTTCAGCATGTCCTTCAGCTCGTTCATCACGTCGCGGCGCACGTTGCGCACCGCGACGCGCGCGTTCTCGGCCTCGTGGCGCACGCACCTTGGTGATGTCGCTGCGCCGTTCCTCGGTGAGCGGCGGCAGCGGCACGCGGATCACCGTGCCGGCGGTCATCGGCGTGAGGCCGAGGTCGGACTTGATGGATCGCCTTCTCGATCGCCTGCACCACGCTCTTCTCCCAGGGCGACGATCGACGAGCGTGCGCGCGTCCTCGACGGTGATGTTCGCGACCTGCTGCAGCGGCACTTCGCTGCCGTAGTAGTCGACCTTGAGATGCTCGAGCAGGCTCGGGTGCGCGCGCCCGGTGCGCAGCTTCTTCAGGTCGGTCCTGAAAGCCTGCGACGCACTTCGCCATGCGCTCGGCGGCGTCTTTCTTCATGTCTTCGAGCATGGCTGACTCCTCGCGGCCTCTCGCGCTCAGTCGTTGCGCGACCAGCGTGCCGACGTCCTCGCCGCGCACGATGCGCAGTCAGGTCGCCCGCGATTGTTCAGGTTGAACACCCGCAGCGGCAGGCGGTTGTCGCGGCACATGACGATGGCGGTCGCGTCCATGACGTTCAGCCGGTCGTCGAGCACCTTGTCGAAGGTCAGGCGTCGTGATAGCGCTCGCGCGCTCGGGTTCTGCACCGGGTCGTCGTCGTAGACGCCGTCGACCTTGGTGGCCTTGAGCAGCAGGTCGGCGTCGATCTCGATGGCGCGCAGCGCGGCCGCCGTGTCGGTGGTGAAGAACGGATTGCCGGTGCCGGCCGCGAAGATCACGCAGCGCCCCTTCTCGAGGTGGCGCACCGCGCGGCGGCGGATGTAGTCCTCGCAGACCTCGTTGATGCGGATCGCGGACATGACGCGCGCATGCACGCCGAGCGACTCGAGCGCATCCTGCAGCGCGAGCGAGTTCATGACGGTGGCGAGCATGCCCATGTGGTCGGCGGTGACGCGGTCCATGCCGGCCCGCGCGAGGCCCGCGCCGCGGAAGATGTTGCCGCCGCCGATGCACCACCGCCACCTGCACGTCCGAGCTGCACGCACGTCGCGCATCTCGCCGGCGATGCGCTTGAGGACCGCCGGGTCGATGCCGTAGTCGCCCGCGCCCAGCAGCGCCTCGCCGCGAGAGCTTCACCAGGATCCGCGACCAGCGGCGACTTCGCTCTGCGTCCATCGTCTTCACCTCCGCCGATGGAAAAAACCCCGCTCGCGGCGGGGTTCATCCGTTGCCCGTACAGCACTCGGTCCGTCAGCTGCCCGGCTCGCCTGGACCTGCGCCATGACCTCGGCGGCGAAATCCTCCTGCTTTCTTTTCGATGCCCGCGCCGACCTCGAAGCGCACGAAGCGCGATCACCTCGGCCTTCGCGCCCTTCAGCAGCTTCTCGACGGTCTTGTCCGGATCCTTGACGAACGGCTGGCCGATCAGCGTGATCTCGCCCAGGGACTTGCGCAGCCGCCCCTCGACCATCTTGGCGACGATCTCCGGCGGCTTGCCCTCGCCGCGCGCCTGCTCGGTGAGGATCTCGCGCTCCTTGGCGACGACGTCCGCCGGCACGTCGCTGCGCGCTGCAGGTACTGCGGGTTGCTCGCCGCCACGTGCATGGCGAGATCGTCGCGCGAGCTCGGCGTCGCCGCCCTCGACGGCGACCAGCGCGCCGATGCGCGTGCCGTGCACGTAGGCGCCGAGCTGGTCCGGCGACTGCGAGCACGCGCGCAGCGCCGCACGCTGATGTTCTCGCCGATCTTGGCGACCAGCTCGCGGCGCCGCTCCTCGACGCGTCTCGCCGGCAGGCGAGCCGCGCTGCCACGAGCGCCTCGACGGTCGGCCGGGCGCGCGGCGAGCGCGGCCTGCGCGACGCCGGCCGCGAAGGCCTGGAAGTCCTGCTCGCGCGCGACGAAGTCCGTCTCGCAGTTGACTTCGACCAGCGCGGCCGCTGCGGCCGTCGCCTGCCTTCGCGATCACGACCACGCCTTCGGCCGCGACGCGCGCCGCCTTCTTGTCGGCCTTGGCGAGGCCCGGCTTGCGCATGATCTCGGCGGCCGCGTCGAGGTCGCCGCTCGGTCTCGACCAGCGCCTTCTTGCACTCCATCATGCCGGCGCCGGTGCGCTCGCGCAGCTGTCTTGACCGTATCTGCCGTGATGTTCATGGAGCCTCCTCAGGCCTACTCGGGCGCGCCATCGCTGCGCCGCTTCGCGGCGCGCGGGAGCCGGACCGCGGCGCGCGGCGGGCGTCAGTGCGCCGCCGCGACCACCTCGACCTCGGCGGGCTCGGCGTCCTCGCCTTCCACCTCGGGATCCGCGCCGACGGGCTCGGCGACCGGCGGCGGCCGGCGGCGGCGCGATCGCCGGACGGCGTCGCGCGCGGGGCCTTGCGGCGCACCGCCGCGGCGGGCCTGCGCGCCGCGCCGCGCGGCGGACTTCTTGCGCGGCTTGCCTTCCTCGTCGAGCTCGACGAACTCGTCTTCGCCCACCGCCACCTGCGGGCACGGAGCCTTGCCCTCGAGCACGGCATCGGCGATGCCCGCTCGCGTAGAGCTGGATCGCGCGCATCGCGTCGTCGTTGCCCGGGATCACGTAGTCGATGCCGTCGGGCGAGCAGTTGGTGTCGACGATGGCGACCACCGGAATGCCGAGCTTGCTGCGCCTCGTGGATCGCGATGTTCTCGTGACCGACGTCGACCACGAACAGCACATCCGGCAGCGCATTCCATGTTCTTGATGCCGCCGAGGCTGCGCTCGAGCTTGTCCATCTCGCGGCGCAGCTGCTGCGCTTCCTTCTTGCCGCGCTGCTCGAGCGCGCCGGAGTCGGCGCAGCTCGTCGAGCTCGCGCCAGCCGCTTGATCGACTGGCGGATGGTCTTGAAGTTGGTGAGCATGCCGCCGAGCCAGCGCTGGTTGACGTAGGGCATGCCGCAGCGCGTCGGCCTCCGTCTGGATCGACGTCGCGCGCCGAGCGCTTGGTGCCGACGAACAGCACCGTGCCGCCGTCGGCGACCACGCCCTTGACGAAGCCGGCCGCCTCCGTTATACAGCGGCAGCGTCTTCTCGAGGTTGATGATGTGGATCTTGTTTCGCTCGCCGAAGATGAACGGGGCCATCTTCGGGTTCCAGAAGCGGGTCTGGTGTCCGAAATGGACACCCGCTTCCAGCATCTGTCGCATGGACACGCTGGCCATGAAATACTCCTTGTTCGGGTTGAGCCTCCGCGCATCCCCATGCGGCAACCCGGTGAGGCCTTGCGGCATTGCCGGGCACCCAGCCAGCACGTGACGATACGCGTGTGGATTTGCGTTGCCAAAAAAGGCCGCGCTTTATACCATGAACTGTCCTCGTCGGAACAATGTCGTTAGGCGAGCCTCGGTGGCCCCTTGGCGGGCAGCGTCCCCGGCCCCATCTGAGTCACCTATGCATGTAACCATCAAGACCCCCGCGGAACAGGACAAGATGCGGGTCGCCGGGCGCCTCGCCGCCGACGTGCTCGACATGATCGGCCCCCACGTGGTCGCCCGGGCGTCACCACGGACGAGCTCGACCGGATCTGCCACGACTACATCGTGAACGTGCAGCAGGCGGTCCCCGCCACCCTCGAATTACCGGGGCTTCCCGAAGTCGATCTGCACCTCGGTCAACCACGTCGTCTGCCACGGCATCCCGGACGACAAGCGCCTGCAAGCCCGGCGACATCGTCAACGTCGACGTCACCGTCATCAAGGACGGCTTCCACGGCGACACCAGCCGCATGTTCTGCGTCGGCAAGCCCCCGATCGCAGGCGCAGCGGCTGCGCCGAGACCTGCTTCGAGGCCATGTGGCGCGGCATCCGCACGGTGCGCCCCGGCGCGCGCCTCGGCGACATCGGCCACGCGATCCAGACCTTCGTCGAGGCGAACGACTACTCCGTGGTGCGCGAGTACTGCGGCCACGGCATCGGCCGCGATCTACCACGAGGACCCGCAGGTCCTGCACTACGGCGAGGCCGGCACCGGCCTCGAGCTCGAGGCCGGCATGACCTTCACGATCGAGCCGATGGTCAATGCCGGCAAGCGCCACGTGACGCCTGCTGCGCGACGGCTGGACGGTGTCACCAAGGACCACTCGCTGTCGGCGCAGTGGGAGCACACGGTCCTCGTGACGCGCGACCGGCTTCGAAGTGCTGACGCTCGGCGCCGCCGACCGCGACGCCGCATTGATCGCTGACATGACGCGCCGATCGGCAGCCTCCGAGACAGAGTCGCTCGAGGCATCGCTGCCCGCCGCACCGCCGGCAGCTCCCTGGCCGCTGCTCGCGGCGGCTTCCCGAGCGGCTGGCCGCCGCCGGCGGCGATCCGGCCGCCTGTCGCGGCGCTGCTGCGCGAGGCGCATGCAAGAGCTGAAGCGCGCTTCCTCGCCGACGAGCCGGTCGAGGCGCTGGTGCACGCGCGGGCCGCGCTCGATCGATGCGGTGCTGCGCGCGGCCTGGCGCGTGCACTGCGCGGCCGGCCTGCGGCTCGTGGGCGCTGGTCGCCGTCGGCGGCTACGGCCGCGGCGAGCTCCACCCCTGCTCCGACGTCGACGTGCTGGTGCTGCTGCCGCAGCCGCGCCGATGCGCTCGGCGTCGCGGCGCTCGAGCGATCTCGTGACGTTCCTCTGGGACATCGGCCTCGAGATCGGCCACAGCGTGCGCACGGTCGAGCGAGTGCCAGCACGAAAGCGCGTCGCCGACGTCGGCGTCACGACGACGCTGATCGAGGCACGCCTGCTGGCCGGCCACGCGGCGCTGCTGCGCGGCGATGCGCGCGCGCGCTCGCGCCCGGACCGCATCTGGCCGTCGACGCGAGTTCTTCGAGGCCAAGGTGCGCGAGCAGACCGAGCGCCACCTGCAAGCCAACGACACCGCCTACAACCTCGAGCCGAACGTCAAGACCGGGCCCGGCGGACTGCGCGACATCCAGACCATCGCCTGGGTCGCCAAGCGCCACTTCGGCGCCGAGTCGCTCGACGAACTGGTGACCCACGGCTTCCTCACCGCGCCGGAGCTGCGCGCAGCTGCGCCAGGCGCAGGCCTTCCTGTGGCGGGTGCGCTTTGGCGCTGCACGTCCTCACCGGCCGGCGCGAGGATCGCCTGCTGTTCGACCACCAGATCCGCCTCGCCCAGATGTTCGGCTACGAGGATGCCACCTACACGCTCGCGGTCGAGCAGTTCATGCAGCGCTACTACCGCACGGTGATGGACGTGAGCCTGCTCAACGAGCTGCTGCTGCAGCTGTTCCGCGAGGCGATCCTCACCGAGCGCGACGCCGCCGCGGCCGCTCAATGCCGCGCTTCCAGGTGCGCAACGACTAGCTCGAGGCGGTCAGCGAGGACGTCTTCGCGCGCACGCCGTCGGCGCTGCTCGAGCTGTTCGTCGCTGCTGCAGCAGAACCCGGAGATCCGCGGCGTGCGCGCCCGACGATCCGCGCTGGTCGGCGAAGAACCTGTGGCTGATCGACGAGGAGTTCCGCCAGAACCCGCGCAACCACCGCCTGTTCCTCGAGATCCTGCGCGCGCCGGCGGGCGTGACGCACGAGCTGCGGCGCATGAACACTCTACGGCGTGCTCGGCCGCTACATCCCGGCCTTCGGCCGCATCGTCGGGCGCATGCAGTACGACCTGTTCCACGCCTACACGGTCGATGCGCACACGCTGTTCGTCGTCAGCAACCTGCGCCGCTTCGCGCATCGCGCGCTACGACCACGAGCTCCCCGAGGCTCGCGCGATCATGCAGCCGCTGCCGAAGCCGGAAGTCGTCTACCTCGCCGCGCTGTTCCACGACATCGCCAAGGGCCGCGGCGGCGATCACTCCGAGCTCGGCGCGGTGGATGCCGAGGCCTTCTGCCTCGAGCAGGGCCTCTCGCCCTACGACGCGCGCCTGGTCGCCTGGCTGGTGCGCAATCACCTGATGCTCTCGGTGACCGCGCAGAAGCAGGACATCGCCGATCCGCAGGTCGATCAACGCGTTCGCGCGCAAGGTCGGCGACGAGACGCATCTCGACTATCTCTACGTGCTCACCGTGCGCGGACGTGCGCGGCACCAACCCCAAGCTGTGGAACTCCTGGAAGGCCTCGCTCTTCGAGGACTTCTACGAGCGGGTGAAGCGCGCACTGCGCCGCGGCCTCGAGAGCGCCGATCGACCACGAGCAACTGGTGCGCCGAGACGCAGGACGCGGCGCGCGCGGCTCCTGATCGAGCGCGGCGTCGCCGAGACGCGACATCGATCGCGCCTGGGCGCGCTTCTCGGCGACGCTACTTCCTGCGGCACTCGCCCGAGGAGATCGCCTGGCACACGCGGTTACTGGCCGAGCGCGACGCGGCGTCCGATGAGCCGCTGGTGGCGTCGTCGAGCACACGGCGTGCGCGGCACCACCGCGGTGCTGATCTTCACGCGCCGCGCGCCGCCACAGCTTCGCGCGCACCACCGCGGTGCTCGACCAGCTCGGACTCAACATCGTCGATGCGCGCATCACGCCGACGGGCGATGGCTTCAGCCTCGATCACCTACCTCGTGCTCGAGGACGACGGCGCGGGCGATCACCGACCACGACCGCATGATCGAGATCGAGCAGGCCCTGTGGCGTTCGCGTACAGGCGCGCGACGGATGCGCCGCTGTCGGTATCGCGGCGCGCACCGCGCCAGGTGCGCATGTTCCACACGCCGACGCAGATCGCGTTCAGCGATCGACGAGCGCAATCAGCGCTCGGTGCTCGAGCTCATCGCGGGCGACCGGCCCGGGCCTCCTGTCGCGACGTCGGCAAGGTGCTGGTCGCGGAGCGCGTCGAGCTGCACGCCGCCAAGATCATGACGGTCGGCGAGCGCGCCGAGGACGTCTTCTACGTCACGGATTTCGACAGCCGCCCGCTCGGTACCGCGGCCGCCGAGCAGCTGCGCGAGCGCATGATCGCCGCCCTCGACCGCGAGAGCCAGGCGCTGCGCGGCGGCCGGCGCGCCGGTGATGCCCGTGAGCGATCTCAACCATCTGCGCGCTCTGATCGAGGACGCCTTCGAGCGCCGCGCCGCGCTCACGCCCGAAGACGCTCACGCGCGAGCTCGGCGAGGCGCTCGAGGAGTGCCTCGCGCTCCTCGACAGCGGCCAGGCACGCGTCGCCGAGCCCGACGGACGGTGGCTGGGTGGTCAACGAGTGGCTGAAGAAGGCGGTGCTGCTCTACTTCCGCGCGCACGACAACCGCGTGATGGACGCGGGCTTCACGCGCTTCTACGACAAGGTGCCGCTCAAGTACGCGCACGCGAGCGATGCGCAGCTGCGCGCCGACGGGGCCCGCATCGTGCCGCACGCGGTCGTGCGCCGCGGCGCCTACATCGCCCCGGACGCCGTGCTGATGCCGAGCTACGTGAACATCGGCGCCTAGGTCGGCGACCTGGCACCATGGTGGACACCTGGGCCACGGTCGGCTCCTGCGCCCAGATCGGGCGCAATGTGCACCTCTCGGGCGGCGTCGGCATCGGCGGCGTACTCGAGCCGCTGCAGGCGAGCCCCACCATCATCGAGGACGACTGCTTCATCGGCGCGCGCTCGGAGGTCGTCGAGGGCGTGATCGTCGAAGCCGGCTCGGTGATCTCCATGGGCGTCTTCATCGGGCAGAGCACCCGGATCTACGATCGCGACCAGCGGCACGATCCTGCGGGGACGCGTGCCGGCCGGCTCGGTCGTCGTTTCCGGGACCCTGCCGGCGCAGGACGGCAGTCACAGTCTCTACTGCGCGGTCATCGTCAAGCGGGTCGATGCCCAGACGCGCGCCAAAACGTCCATCAACGAGCTGCTGCGCAGCGCCGAATAGCGCTGAGACCTAGCGCGGACGGGCGCTGAGACGCACGACTCGCGTGCGTCGCCGCCGGCGTGTCGCGACGCCACTTTTGCGCGGACCCGCTGCCGCGCGGGGCCGCGCGCGCGGGGCTACGCCGGCGAACGCACGTGCCGCCCGCCGTTGCAGGTCGGCCTCGAAGTCGCGATAGACGCGCACCAGCAGCCGGCCGAAGGGCGTGAGAAGCGCGCCACCGCCGCCGCGCCCGCCCTTGGTGCTCAGCACCACGCGCTCGTCGAAGGAGGCGTTGAGGCTCGCCAGCAGCTGCCAGGCGCGCCGGTAGCTCATGCCGAGCTCGCGCGCCGCCTGCGACAGGGAGCCACCGCTGCCGATGCGCTCGAGCAGCGCGATCTTGCCCGGGCCGATGGAACCTTCCCGTCCGAAGTCCACGCGAAAACGCACTGCCGGCCGCATTGGGTGCCTCCGCTGCGATCCTACCGCAGCCATACCCGCACGTCGGCGGCGAGGCTGCGGCAAAAAAAGAACGGCGCCTCCGAGGGAGGCGCCGCCGAGTGCCCGGGCACAGGGGGGGGTGTAGGAGGAGGCCCGGATATTCACCATACCTCGCCAACATTAACCGACGACGAACGAAACATTAATCCTCCAGGTATGCGGCGTTTCAGTGTGTATCCGTCCCGTGCATTGTCGAGCTGACGTGCGTCCCTGAGTATGAGGCGGTCGAGCCCCCCAAGCATGTCGGATCCTAACAGCGTGTTTCTATCGTGTTGCAATGGCCGCACAGGCGCGCTGCGTTGCCAACCAAGCGTGACGCAGTGGGTCGTTAGCGGTAAGTTCGCGTGGCATGGTGAGGCGTGCTCATGGAACGATCGAGTGGCACGGTTTCCAAGGTCGCGCTCGTTGGGGGCACACCGAGTGTGCGTGTGGCTGGGTGTGTTGGTCGCGGCAGCCGGAGCGTCCGCCGACTGGCCCGACGAGCGCGACCTCAGAGCCGGTGCCGGACGCAGCGGAGGTGCTCTCATGTTGACTCCCGACACTTTGCAGGACGGCGACGCGCACGGGCATCCGCCGCAGCGCGTCGCCGGCGTGCTCGACGATCTGGCGGCGGCGCGCTGGATACAGGCCTACGATGCGGCGTGGCTCGGCCGCGATTGGTCGCGGCTCGAGCGCTACCTGGCGGCGGACGTGGCCTTGTTGACTGCCGCGCCCGGTGTTTCCATCGCCGGTCGCCGCGCAGTGCTCGAGCACATGCGCTCGCAACTCTGGGGCGTCGAAGTCCACGAATACAACACGACCGACCTCAAGGGACGGGCCGCGGGCGACATCGGCATCATCAGCTACCGCTGGCAGCTCGAGTGGACGATCGGCCACCGGCGCCGGGAGCTCTCGGGACGCGACGTGCTGGTACTGCGCGCTGCGACGGCCGGCTGGCTGCTGCTGCGGCGCTTGCCGCTCGACACGTGAGCGCCGGCGCGCAACGCGGCGTTCGCCTCTGTAACGGCGTGTATCCGGGCGCGCGCGGCGCGCCGTGGCGCCGCCTGAGGCTCAGCACGCGCGTGCTAGTATGAAATCGGACAATGACACGCTCGCTGCCACGCAGGGCCCGAGTATGGATTCCACCGCCGCCCACGTGCTGTTTGTCGAGGACGACCCCGAGATCCGCGCCCTGGTCGCCGATTTCCTGCGCCAGAGCGGCTTTCGCGTGACCGTCGCCCAGGACGGCGAGGAAATGGACCGCGTGATGGCGGCCGCGGACGTGGATCTGCTGGTACTCGACATCA
The DNA here is from genome assembly GCA_963802645.1 of uncultured Gammaproteobacteria bacterium. Taxonomy (GTDB): domain Bacteria; phylum Pseudomonadota; class Gammaproteobacteria; order Steroidobacterales; family Steroidobacteraceae; genus 13-2-20CM-66-19. Next base: position 279,815 of record CAWDJK010000005.1, read on the forward strand.
TGCTCCCGAAGGAGGATGGCCTCAGCCTCTGCCGGCGCGTGCGCGCCGCAGGCAACCTGCCGGTGATCATGCTCACGGCGCGCGGCAGCGAAATCGAACGCGTGGTCGGGCTCGAGATGGGCGCCGATGACTATCTCACCAAGCCCTTCGGCACGCACGAACTGGTGGCGCGTATCCGCGCACTGCTGCGCCGCGCCCAATATGTCCCCGCCGAAGCGCCCGACCGTCGCCGCTCGGTGCTGAGCTTCGCCGAGTGGCGCCTCGACCTCGTCGCGCGGCGGCTGTATTCCCACGACGGCACGCGTGTGCCACTCACCGGCGGCGAGTTCGAGCTGCTGGTGGCGTTCTGCGAGCATGCCAACAAGGTGCTGACGCGCGAGCAGCTGCTCGACTTCACGCGCGGGCGCGCACCCGCCACCATAGACCGCAGCGTCGACATCCAGGTGAGCCGCCTGCGCCGCAAGATCGAGAAGGACCCCAAAGACCCGATGCTGATCCAGACGGTTCGCTCGGGCGGCTACGTGTTCACCCCGCACGTCGCGCTCGAATGAGCTTCAGCCTGCGGCGGCTGCTCCCTGCGGATCTGCGGGGTCAGGTCGCAGGCATTCTGTTCCTCGGACTCGCGCTTTCGCAGCTGACGGCGGCATTGCTCTACGTGGTGCTGCTGCCGCGCTGGCAGACGGAGCTGCGGCCCGACGTGGCCGCAACGCGCGTCAGGATGGTGGTGCGTCTGCTCGAAGCCGTCGAGCCAGCGCGCCGCCCCGAGCTCGCGCAGCTGGGCTCGGACGCGGGCTTCCGCCTGCGTTACCTGGATGAGGGGTACGGGAGCAGCACGAATCCTGGCCGCGGCGCGGATGAGGAATATCTGGCGCTGCGCGCGCAGATCGCGCAGGAGCTCGGCAAGCCGCCATCCGACATCCGGGTGCGCGCCGGCCCCGGGGCGCACGCCGCCGACGCGGTGCGGGTGAGCGTGCCGCTGCACGGCGGGGGCCTGCTCGAAGTCTCGACGTCGGTCGGGCTCGAGCATCGCCTGGCCCTGGTAGCGCAGATCGGGCTCGGCGCCTTCCTGGTGTTCGCCACCGCGGGCCTGTGGATCTGGCTCACCCTGATGGTCAACGTACCGCTCACCCGGGTGGCGCGCGCCGCCGAGCGCGTGGGCGTCGACATCAACTCGCCGCCGCTCGCCGAGCAGGGCCCGGCGCAGCTGCAGCGGCTGATCCGCGCCTTCAACGACATGCAGCAGCGGCTAAGGAGGTTTCTCACCGACCGCACGCTCATGCTCGGCGCCATCAGCCACGATCTGCGCACGCCGTTGACGCGGCTGCGGCTGCGCATCGAGACCGATCGTGCCGGGACTCAGCAGACGAAGATGCTCGACGACATCGAGTTGATGGAGGGAATGCTGACCTCGACGATGCTGTTCATCCGCGGGGTCGACGACGCCGAAGCGCACGACGTCGTCGAGCTCGCCTCGCTCCTGCAGACGGCCTGCGACATGGTGAGCGACCTCGGCGGCAGCGTCGAGTACGACGGCGAGCTGCGCGGCCGCTACCACTGCAAGCCGCAGGCCCTGCTGCGTGCCTTCACCAACGTCATCACGAACGCCGCCCGCTATGGTCGCCACGCGCGCGTCACCCTGCGGCGGGCGCCGCAGGCGGGTTTCGTGGTCCAGGTGGAGGACGAAGGACCGGGTATCGCGGCGGCGGAGAAGAGCCGGGTATTCGAGCCGTTCTACCGCAGCGACGCCGCCCGCGAAGGCGACAGCCGCGGCATGGGGCTCGGACTCGCCATTGCGCGCTCGGTGATCCTCGGCCACGGCGGCACCATCGAGCTCCTCGACCGCGAACCGCGCGGCCTCACCGTGCGCATCACGCTGCCCGAGGACGGCGCCGCCTAGAGGTCCGCACCTGCGGCCCCGGGGCCTCAGAAGTTGAAGCGGCCGCCGATCGTCGGCGCGACGTTGTTGTCGTAGAAGTACGGAACGCCCGGCCCGTGGGGAATGGCGATGGCGAGTCCGCCACCCACGTTGGAGTACGCGATACCGGCGTAGACGTCGAAGCGCCTGGTGAAGTGATGATCCACGTAAAGTGATACCTCGTTGAGAGTACCCGCGCACGAGGCGCGGAAGCTCGTCGGCGTGCAGGTGGGCGGCAGCCGGAAGTCGTTCTGCTCCTCGTGATAGTACGACAGGGTGATGTCGGTCCTGGCGTCGAAGGCGTATTTCACGCCCGTCCACCACACCTGCACGATCTTGGGCGAGTCGAGATTGTTGTCCTCGACACCGCTCAGGAGGTAGCCGCCCTGCGCGCTGGCACCGATCCCCAGCGGATCCGACGGATTTGTGTAGCGAATGTGCTCGTAGCCGCCATAGAGCCTGAACGGGTCCCAGGCATATCTGGCAGCGACCATGAGCGCGCTGTTGTCGGTGACGATGCCGTACTCGGTGTTGCTCGGGTCGATCGCGTTGGCGCCGGTGATCTCGATGGTGTTGATGCTGTTGACGGTCGACTGATAAGGCTGCGTGGGGCTCTGCGGCCCGAGCAGCGGATTGACCACGCTGATCGCCTGATTGACCTGCTGGTAGACGACGTCGGCGGAGAGCTTGCCGACCTCGGCGCCCAGATCGAACCCGAGCGCGGTGTTGTGGGAGGTTTCCGGGGTGCAGGTGGCCGCGGTCCAGCCCGCGGTGGCGGAATAGCAGCCGCCCGAGCCGTCGGCGAACTTGTACATCGCGCCAAAATGCACCGCACCCGCCGTGAGGCGGTACTTCACGGCATCGTCCCAGCGCGTGTCCTCGGTATCGCCACCACCGGCCATCAGGCCGTTGTAGCCGATGAATGAGAACGAATAGGCGCCATTCGCCGGGTCGTAAGCGAGCATCGCGTCGGTGCCGAGCGCACGCTGACGGCCGAAGGTGAGCGTACCGAGCGCCCTGGACGAGACGCCCCCATAGAGCTCGTCATTGAAAGTCTGGCCTGCGCGCGCGCCGTCACCGACGAACGAATAGCTGCCCCGCGGGAGACCCGCGTTGATGGTGTTGGTGGCGGCCATGTTGGCGAGCTGCCCCGACTGCGGATTGATGCCGGTCGAGGCGTTGCCCACCACGTACCAGTCCTCGACGAACTCCTCCTTGAACCGGATCCCGAGACCCGTCTGTGACAGGTTGTTCTGCGCGACCAGGAACAGCGAGCCGTTGCCGTTGCGGTTGACCAGCGATTCGCCCTCGTAGTTATAGGCATTCTCCGCCAGGCCGTGGCTCACCCAGCCCACACCGATGTCGTAGGCGCCGTACAGCGTAATGCCGTGCCAGGTCAGCGTGCAGTCGGTGGCGAAGAACTCGTGCGTACTGATGCAGCCCGCAGGGCCGGTGGGAGCGGGGGCAGCGGGGGCCGTCGGGGCTGGGGCCGGGGCCGGGGCCGGACCATCCGCGGCGCGCGCCGCGACATTCAGCATGAGAGTCGCAGCAAGCGTCGCGGCCAGGCGGACATTGCGCATGATGAGTCCTTCCGGAGATCGGTGGTCGCTGTTCGCAGCGCGTTATATTCCGCCATATATATCGCATGCCTGCAATAAATATCCGCCGCACGGCGGTCTCTGCTGCGCCGTCGGCGTCAAACGGGTCGACGCCCAGACGCGCGCCAAAACATCCATCAACGAGCTGCTGCGCGGCGCCGAATAGCGCTGCTCGGCCTCAGTACCCTGCGCCTGGCATTCTGAGAGCGAGCCTCACGGTAGCGCGTTCGGATCCGGACGCGGCTCGGCCGGGGGCGGCGTGGCACGCGCCGTGGCGCCGATCTGGTAGTTGAGGTCGGACTCGCGCAGCAGCACCTCGTAGCGCGCCGTGGTGGCGTCGATCTGCGCGGTCGTGAGCTCGAGCTGTGCCTGACTGAGCTCCACGATCGAGCTGCTGCCGACCTGGTAGCGGGCATCGGCGAGCCCGTAGGCATCCGCCGCATAGCGCGCGAGCTGCTGGTTGGTGCGCAGCCGCTGGCGCGCGTTGTTGAGGTTGAGCCAGGCGACGCGCACGTCGCGGCTGATGTCATCCTCCACCGTGCGCAGCGACTCGGCCGCGGAGCGCGCCCGCAGCTCGGCCTCGTGCTGGCGTGCCTCGTACAGGCCACCGGCAAACACCGGCACACTCACCTGGATACCGCCAACGCTGTAGTTGGCCGGCAGCCGCGCATCGTGGGAGGGCGAGTTGCCGGCCGCCATCAGCGCCGATATGGTCGGCAGGCGGGCGTCACGGAAGGACAGCGCGAGGCGCCGCGCGGCGTCGCGCTGGTCGCGCAAGCCGGCGAGCTCGGGCCGGTCGTGCAGCGCCTGGTCGATGAGCGGCTGCACCTCGGCGCTCGCCGGCACCGGCACCGAGGTCTCGTCGGCGAGGGTGAAGGTGCGCTGCTCGCGATAGCCGAGCACCGCGGACAGGGCGGCGAGCGAGGAGTCGACGTCGTTCTGTGCCCGCAGCACCAGCAGCCGTGCCTGCTCCAGGGCGACCCGCGCAAAGCTCACGTCGAGATCCGACTTGAGCTTGTTTTCGGCCAGCACGCTGACGCGATCGAGCAGCAGCTGCCGCGTGTCGAGGGTCTGGTGCGCGACCGACTCGATGCCGTACGCCTGCAACGCGCCGAAGTAGGCCAGGTCGACCTGCAGCAGCACCTGCTCGCGCGTGGTGAGCAAGCTCTGCTCGGCCGCACTCGCCTGCAGGCGCGCGCTGGCGGCGAGGTTGGTGGTGTGCCCGAAGTCGGTGATCAGCTGCGTCAGGTTGGCGCCGATGGCGGTGCGGCTGAATACCGAAGGGTTGTTGATGCCCCCCGCCATCAGGCGCGTGTCGTCCGAGTCGGCGTGCACCGCATCGCCGTAGGCGATGATCTGCGGCAGCAGCCCGGAGCGTGCCTGCAGATACACCTGCTGCTGGGCCTGCGCCTGGTAGGTCGCCGCGGCGATCTGCGGGTGATTCTCCAGCGCGATGGCGTGCGCCTCGGCGAGAGTCAGCGGCACCGTGGCCGCCGGCAGCGGGGACGTCTGCGCCAAGGCGCGCGCGGCCCAGGCCCCCGCCACGAGCAGCAGCCACAGCGACCTCATGCGGTGGCCGCCGGCTGTTCGCCGCGATGCACGAGGTAGTAGGCGGCCGGCACGATGAACACCGTCAGCACCACGGAGACCGCCAGCCCGCCGATGATGGCGCGTGCCAAGGGCGCGTAGGCCTCCGCGCCGGTGCCGAGCTTGAGCGCCAGGGGAATGAGTCCGATCAGGGTCGCGAGCGAGGTCATGAGCACCGGGCGCAGGCGCACGCGACAGGCGAGCGACACCGCCTCGCGCAGCGCGTGCCCTTCGCGCCGCAGGCGGTTGGTGAACTCGACGATCAGGATGCTGTTGGACACCACGATCCCGACCATCATGACCACGCCCATGAGCGACATGATGTTGAGGGTGGTGCCGGTCAGGAACAGCGTGAGCAGCACGCCGGTGAGTCCGGTCGGAACCGCCAGCAGGATCAGCAGCGGGTCGATGAAGGACTGGAACTGCGCCACCAGGATCAGGTAGACGAGCACGGTCGAGAGAATCAGCCCGAAGCCGAAGGCGCTGAAGGAAGTGCGCATGGCCTGCGCCGAGCCGCGCACCACCACGCGCACGCCTTCAGGCAGCTTGACCTCGCGAATGATGTGCTCGACGCTATTCAGCACGCCGCTGATGTCCTCACCCGCAGGGGACACGTACACGTCCATCACGCGCCGCAACTGATAGTGATCCACCTCGGTCGGTGAATTGATGTGGGTGATGGTGCTCACCGTGTCGAGCTGCGTCGTCTGCTGCGAGTGAGTACCCCGCAGCGGCACCGCGCGCAGGTCGGCGAAGTTGTGGATCTGGTTCTCCGGATACTGCACCGTCAGCAGGTAGTCGTTGCCCGTCCTGGGATCGACCCAGTAGGACGGCGCGATCATGGCGTTGGAGGTGAGCGCGGTGATGACGTTGCCCACCACTTCCTTCTCGTCCAGCCCGAGCTCGCTGGCGCGCACCCGATCGATGTCGAGCTTGAGCGAGGGATAGTCGATGTCCTGCGGCAGCAGCACGTCGCTGACGTCATGGAGCGCGGCGGCGCGATGCGCGATCTGCGCGGCAACCGCGTGCGCTGCCTGCATGTTGCTGCCGCTCACCTGCACATCGAGCGGCGCCGGCAGGCCGAGGTTGAGCACTGCATCCACCAGGCCGCCGGTCTGGAAATAGGTGCTGAGCAGCGGCAGCTCGCGGCGCAGCCGCGCGCGCACCTCGTCCATGTACGCGAAGCTCGAGTGCGAGCGGCGGTCCTGCAGGCCCACCTGCACGAAGGCGGTGTGCGGCCCGGAGTTGGGAGTGTAGATGGAGGAGAAGCCCGGCGTGCTGCCAATGTTGGAGACCAGGATCTTGAGCTCGCTGACGGGCACTACCTCTCGCACCACCTGCTCCACCTTGCCGACCAGCTGGTCGGTCAGCTCCAGGCGCGTGCCAGTGGGCGCCTTGAGATTGATGACGAACTGGCCGGGATCGGTGCGCGGGAAGTAGGTCTTGCCGATCAGCGGATAGAGCGCCAGCGACAGGCAGAACATGCCGGTGATCGTCAGCACCGTCGCCGCCGGGCGCAGCAGCGCCCGCCCGAGGCGCGCCTCGTAGCCGTCGAGCATGGCGGTGAAGCGGCGGTTGAAGGCCCGGCTGAAGCGCCGGCCGAGCATCGCCAGCCGGGTGCGGTGACCCGGCGGGTCGCCGGCGACCGCCGCCGACAGCGCGTCCTCGGTTGCCGCGTCGTCGAGCTCCGTGTGCCCGTGCCCCTCGATGAGATGCGCACAGAACAGCGGCACGACGGTCATGGCGACGAAATACGAGGCGAACAGTGACAGCACCACGGCGAGCGCCAGTGCGGTGAACAGGAAGCGGCTGACGCCGTAGAGAAAGATCACCGGGAAGAACACGATCGCCGTGGTCAGCGTCGCGGCCAGCACCGGCAGCTGCACTTCCTTGCCGCCGCGCTCGGCCGCCACCGCCGGCGCCTCGCCGAGCTCGATGTGGCGGAAGATGTTCTCCAGGACCACAACCGAGTTGTCGATGAGGCGCGAGAAGGCCAGCGCCAGCCCGCCGAGGATCATGGCGTTGATGGTGCTGTCGCCGAAGGACAGCGCGATGAACGCCGCCAGCGCCGACAGCGGGATCGACAGGAACACCGCCGCGGTGGCGCGCATGCTGCCGAGGAACACCAGGATCATGACCCCGGTGAGCACCAGCCCGATCACACCCTCGTGGATCAGGTTCTCGATGGCGCTGCGCACGAACTGCGACTGGTCGAACACTACCGAGGCGACCAGCTGCTTGGGCACGTCGAGCAGGTCGCGCACGCCACGGCGGATGCCGTCCACCACCGCTATGGTGTTGGCATCGCCCCCCTGCTTGAGCACCGGCAGGTACACCGAAGGCTGCCCGTCGACGCGCACGATGTTGTACTGGATCTGGGAGGCGTCCTCGGCCTTGCCGACGTCCGCCACCAGCACCGAGGCGTCGCCCACCGTTTTCAGCGGCAGGCGGTTGATGTCGGCCATGGCGTCGACCTGGCTGTTGGCGTACAGGTTGTAGTCGTATGGCCCGATCTTCACATCGCCCGCCGGCAGGATCAGGTTGGCATCGTTCACGGTGCGCACCACGTCCATCACCGACAGCTGGTGCGCCTGCAGCTTGAGCGGATCGACGTACACCATGATCTGGCGGTAGCGCCCGCCGAAGGGCTGCGGCACCGAGGCGCCGGGCACGTTGGCGATCTGGTTGCGGACGTCGTACTGCCCGAGGTCGCGCAGCCTGGCCTCATTCAGGCCCGCGCCCTTCAAAGTCACCAGGCATACCGGCAAGCTCGAGGCATCGAACTTCAGCACCACCGGCGGCAGCGTGCCGGGCGGGAGCTTGCGCAGGTCCGCGAGCGCCAGGTTGGCGATGCTGGTGACGGCGGAGTCGGCATCGAAGCCCGGCTGGAAGTAGATCTTGATGAGGCTGACGCCGGGCAGCGAGCGCGATTCGATGTGGTCGACGCCGCTGGCGAGGGTGAAGAAGCGCTCGAAGCGTCCGGTGATGTCGGTCTCGATCTGCTCAGGTGGCATGCCGGAAAAGAAGGTCGCCACCACCACCACCGGGATGCGGATCGGCGGGAACAGATCGACCGGCATGCGCACTACGCTGGTGATACCTACCACGCAGGTGATGAGACACAGGACGATGATGAAGTACGGAAAACGCAGGGCGAAGCGCGACACGAGGTGACTCCCGGCTAGGCGGGCGGCGCGGCGTGCGTCGGGCGCGGCTGCGCGACGCCGACCAGCGGTGCCGGGGTGGGGGTCGCACTCATTCGCGGGCCAGCGGCGTCGTCAGGTGCGGTTCGACTTTTTCGCCGAGTGGCACCTGCCCCGGGTTGCCGATCATCACCAGCTCGCCTTCGTGCAGGCCAGACAGCACCTCGTAGCGCGCCGGAGTCTCCAGCCCGAGCGTCACGTGCCGCTCGGCGACGCGGCCCGCGGCGTCGACTACCAGTACGCTCTTGCCGCCGGGGGGCACCGCCTCGGTGGGGATCGTCAGCGCGTGCGGCCGCTCCTCGGTCTTCAGCGTCACCGTAGCGTACATGCCCGGCACCAGCTCGAGCGACGGATTCGGCACCTCCATCTCCACGATCATGGTGCGCGTGCTGTCATCGACCTGGTCGGAGAAGCGCTTGATGCGGCCGGTATACACGCGCCCGCCCAGCGAGCCTACGCTGACGGCCACCGGCGCATCGAGGCGGATGCCGCGCACGTAGTCCACGGACACCGGGAAATCGAGCCGCAGCAGCGTGTTGTCGGACAGGCGCACCAGTGGCATGGACTGCGTGTTCGAGGCCGTGCCCGCCTGGATGAGCGCGCCAGGGTCGGCGTAGCGCTTGGTGATGACGCCGCCGAAAGGGGCGGTGATGCGCGTGTAGGCGACCAGCGTCTGGTACTTGTCGGCGTCCGCCTTGGCGGCCGCAAGTGCTCCCTCGGCGGTGGCGTCGTGCGCCTCGGCGGTATCGAGGTCCTGCTGCGCGATCAGGTTCGGGTGCTGCGTGTTGGCCGCGACCAGGCGCGTGTAGGCGAGGTGGGCATCGCGATAGTCGGCCTGCGCGCGGCGCTGCGAGGCGCGCGCATGATCCAGCTCGTCGCTGAGCTCGGGCACTTCCAGCACCGCGAGCAGCTGCCCGTGCTTGACGCGGTCACCGATGTCGACCTTCAACTCCTTGACGTAGCCAGACACCTTGGCGTGCAGCTCGACCTCGGCGTACGGGCGGAATTCCGCAGGGATGGAGATCTGCCGGAACAGGTCCTCGCGTTCCACCCGCGCCACTGCAACGGCCGGCAGCGCGCCGGCATCGGCGATGGCCGCCCGGGCGGCGCGGCCGTGCCAGGCGCGCGCGACCAGTACGACGGCCAGCACCGCCACGACCAGGCTCAGCCAGCCCCAGCGCCAGCGTCCACCGAACACCACCAGGCTGCGCGCCATCACAGACTCCCGGTGGCGTCCGCCACCAGCGGCTGGCGGATGCGGAAGGTGCTGCCCCTGCCCGGGGCGCTCGCCACCTCCACCTCGGCGCCGTGGGCACTGCAGATGGACTTCACGATGGAGAGGCCGAGACCCGCCCCGCCCTGCTCGCGCGAGCGCGAGCTGTCGACGCGGTAGAAGCGCTTGAACACGTGCGGCAGCGCGTCCGCCGGGATGCCGATGCCGCTGTCGGTGACATCCAGCACCGCGTAGGACCCCTCGCGTCGCACGCTCAGGGAGACCCGACCCCCGCGCGGGGTGTACTTGATGGCGTTGTCGAGCAGGTTCACCACCACCTGCTTCAGGCGCGCCCGATCGCCCTCTACGGTCATCCCGGAAGTGGACTCGCAGGCGACACTCACGTCCTTGTCCTCGGCGAGCAGGCTCATCTGGTCGGCGGTGGTCACGGCGAGCTCGGCGAGGTCGAAGCGCACCCACTCGGCGTGCGCTTCCCCGGCATCGAGCCGGGAGAGCGCGAGCAGCCCCTCGACAATTTCCCCGAGACGGTCGACCTCCTCGAGGACGCTGCCCAGGGCTTCACGCGTCTCGGGGCCCAGGTGCGCGTCCTGGGCCATCCCCTCGAGCTCCCCGCGCATCACGGTGAGGGGTGTGCGCAGCTCATGGCTCGCGTCCGCCACGAACTGCTTGGAGCCGCGGATCGCATCCTCCAGGCGGCTGATCATGTGGTTGAGCGATACCGACAGCCGCTCGATCTCATCGCCGCTCTGGACGGCCGGCAGTCGCTGGCTGAGATTGTGCTGGGTGATGGCCTCGGCATTGGCCGCGATACGCGCCACCGGTTCGAGGGCGCGGCGCACCAGCACGAACCCGCCCGCGACCGCGACCGCGACCGCGACCGGGAGCCCGATTGCGAGCATGATGAGCACCTGGGCGAGCGTCGCCTCGGTGCTCGCGCCAACGGCGCCGACTTCCACCCGGTAGTGCGTCCCGTCGGCGGCGGTGGCGGGCAGGGCCGCGATGAGCAGCGAGCCGCCGCCGAGCGTGACTTTGCGCACCGCCGCTTCTGTGGTGCCAGGCGCCCCAACGGGCACGCGCGCCGGATCGAAACTCGCATCCCGCGGCATGCCCGAGACATAGACCACGTGCCCGTCCGAGCGTGTGATACGGATGAAGCGGTCGTTGGCCTCGGGCGAATAGAGGTTCTCGACCTGGGCGCGCAGCGCCTGCTCCTCGTCACCGCGCGCGCGCGCCACCAGCGTGTCGGCGATCTGCCGGCCGCGACGCGCCTGGATGTCGAGCAGGTTCGCCTCGAGGTAGTGCCGCAGCAGCAGGACGGTGAGCAGTCCCAGCAGGACGAACACGGTCGTGAGCACGCCCGCGTACCAGGCTACCAGACGGAAGCTTAGCGAGCGCGTGTTCATTCCACGGGAGTGCCCGTGAGACCGTAGCCGACGCCGCGCACGGTGCGGATCAGCTTGAGCGGGAACGGATCGTCGACCTTGCCGCGCAGGTGCCGTACGTACACGTCGACGATGTTGGTGAGCCCCTCGAAGCTCTGATCCCAGACATGCTCGATGATCATGGTGCGCGAGAATACTCGCCCGGGGTTGGCGGCGAGATACTCGAGCAGCGCGTACTCCTTGGGCGTGAGCTCGATGCGCCGCCCGCCGCGGCGCACCTGCTGCGTGAAACGGTCGACCTCGAGGTCGGCGACGCGCAGCACGCTCGAGCGGGAGATGGGCCCGCGACGCAGCAGGGCCTTGACGCGCATGACGAGCTCGGCGAGCGCGAACGGCTTGGTGAGATAGTCGTCCGCGCCGGCCTGGAAGTTGTGCACCTTCTCTTCCGTCGCATCCCGGGCGGTGAGGATCAGGATCGGGACCTGATGGTTGCTGCGCCGGATCCGGCGCAGCACCTCCTCGCCCGGAAGGCCCGGCAGCATCAGGTCGAGAATGATGAGATCGTAGTCGTACGCCTGCGCGAGCTCCCAGCCACGTCTGCCGTCGTCGGCCACGTCGACGGCGTAGCTCTCCTGCCGCAGCGCGCGCGCCACGAGATCGGAGACCTTCCTCTCGTCCTCCACCAGGAGCATCCGCACCGCTGCGACCCCTCAACAGAGCCATAGGCGAGATGCACAGCAGACCACATCGGAATTAATGGTTGGCGAATGCCCCATTAAAAAGCATTCAGAAAAATAGAAGTTGCATTTAAAGCTTTGATATGGAAGCATTTCGTGCCCGTCAGAAGGGCTCGGATAGCGAGGACAGCGGTGGTCGGCGAATGGCACACAGGGCCCAATTTCCCGGGCCGTTAACAAAAGTGCCATCTGACTGCGGTACAAGTGTCGTACAGCTGAACCAGAGTGAGCCCTTGACGGGGCTGTTCATCGGAGGTTGCGGCAGCGCAACACTTTCCGCCCGAGCGATCGGGCGTGGGCGTTGCAGTGCCGCGTCGACTTTCTCAAAACCAACAGGAATCGCGAAGATGACATCCATCCGTGCCTGTCTACTGACGGCTTCGTTGGCGGTGGCGGGCGTCGCCCAGGCGCAAACCGCTGCCCCGACGACCAAGGCTGAGGACAGCAGCCTCACGTGGAAGGGAATTACCCTCTACGGCATCGTCGATATCGGTCTCCAATACGATACCCACAGCGCCCCCTTCAGCGATTACTTCCCGGCCGTGTCGGACTCGCTGGTCAACAAGAACGACTACGACTCGCCGACCGGAGTCGCCGGCAACAACCTCTCGCAGTCGCGCATCGGCATCGCGGGCAACGAGCCGATCGGCGGTGACTGGGCGGCCGTGTTCCGCTTCGAGACCTTCTTCAATCCCTGGTCGGGCGATATCTCGGATGCCTGCAAGGCCGTTGCCCTCAACAACGGCAAGCCGCTCACCGCGCAAACGACCGGCGTCGACAGCAGCATTTGCGGTCAGCTGTTCTCCGGCGTGGCCGTCGCCGGGTTCGCTTCCCCGACCTACGGCAGCTTCACCTTCGGGCGCAACGTGACGTTGCTCGCCGACGGCGTCGGCAAGTACGACCCGATGGGAGCGGCGCAGTCCTTCTCGCTGATCGGCTACTCGGGCACCACCGCCGGCGGCGGCGACACCGAGGACCGGCGTCTCGACCAGTCGATCAAGTACTACGCCAAGTACGACTGGCTGCACATCGGTGCCCTGTACCAGTTCGGCAGCCAGAGCGGCAGCACCAACACCGGCTACCAGTTCCAGATCGGCGGCGACTATGCGGGCTTCTCGGTCGACGGCTACTACTTCAAGAAGTACGACGCGATCGGGGTCGGCTCGCTGAGCGCGGCCCAGGTGGCGACGCTGCAGACCGGCACCTGCACGGCGGCCGCACCGGCGACGCCGCAGTGCTGGCCGATCGGCACCTCGCTCTCCGGGACGATCTCGGACAACCAGACCTACGCGCTCATGGCTTCGTACGCGATTCCGACCTCAACGGTGAAGGTGTCGGCCGGCTATGAGCGCATCCAGTTCGACAATCCGACCAACCCGCTGCCGGCCGGGTCGCTGACCATCGGCGGCTATATCCTCGCGTTCACCAATAACGCCGCCTACAACAACCAGAAGGTGCTGGAAGTCTACTGGGGCGGCCTGAAGTGGGGCATCACGCCGAAGCTCGACCTGATGGCCGCCTATTACGGCTACAACCAGGACGCCTATGCCACGGGCGCGAATACGGGCTGCGGCACCAAAGTGAGCGGGGGCTGCAGCGGCAGCGAGACCGTGATGTCGCTGGTGCTGGACTACCGGCTCACCAAGCGCTTCGACGTCTATGCCGGCACCATGTATTCCGGCGTGCAGGACGGCCTGGCGAACGGCTATCTCTTCAGCACCAACATCGCGACCACCGCGGGTCTGCGCTTCAAGTTCTGACGTGTCCTGAATGAGGTCCGCTCACTGGGCGGACTTGAGCGATGGGGCCCGCGCAAGCGGGCCCTTTCGTTTGGCGGCGCGTTTCCGCGTCCTAACCGAAACGCCCGGTGATGTAGTCCTCGGTGAGCCGATGGCGCGGGTTGGTGAACACGCGGTCGGTATCGCCGACCTCGATCAGCTCACCGAGATGGAAGTAGGCGGTGCGCTGCGAGACGCGCGCCGCCTGCTGCATGGAATGCGTGACGATGACGATGGCGTAGGACTCGCGCAGCTCGTCGATCAGGTCCTCGATGCGCGCGGTCGCCACCGGGTCGAGCGCCGAGCAGGGCTCGTCCATGAGGATCACCTCGGGCTGCACCGCGATCGTGCGCGCGATACACAGCCGCTGCTGCTGGCCGCCGGAGAGGCCGGTGCCCGGGCTGCTGAGGCGGTCCTTCACCTCTTCCCAGAGCCCGGCGCGCGTCAGACTCGTGCACACGATGTCGTCGAGGTGCGCACGGCTGCGCGCCAGCCCGTGGATACGCGGCCCAAAAGCGACGTTGTCGTAGATCGACTTGGGGAAGGGGTTCGGCTTCTGGAACACCATGCCGACGCGGGCGCGCAGCTGCACCACGTCGCGCCGCGCATCATGGATGTCACCGCCGTCGAGGGTGATGCTTCCCGTGACGCGCGCCCCCGGGATGGTGTCGTTCATGCGGTTGAGACAACGCAGGAACGTCGACTTGCCGCAGCCGGAAGGCCCGATCATCGAGAGCACCTGGCGCCGTCCGACGTCGATGGTCACGTTCTTGAGGGCCTGCTTGCCGCCATAGTAGACGTTGACGTCGCGGCAGGAGAACACGGGGTCCTCGATCGCGGCCTGCCCCGACCCCGGCGCAGGACCCGCCGCGGCCGACACGCTGACGTGCACCCGGCCGCTCGGCTTGAGATTCAGGCCGCCTTCGCCCAGGTGTCGCTGGGGAGCCGGCGGCGTGGCGCTGCCGGCCGCAATCCCGGCACCTGCCGAGGGAGCCGTTGCCGCCCGGTGCAGGAGCCGCGGCGCCATTGGCGCGAGCCGCTCCTGGTGCGGGCGCGGCGCCCTCCTCGGGAAGTTGCGGGTCCTGGCGCGTCGGTTCGCTCATGGCGGGGTCAGCCGAATCGCCCGGTCACGTAGTCGTCGGTACGGCGGTGCTTCGGCGCCGTGAACAGCTGCTCGGTCGGCCCCATCTCGACCAGCTCGCCCAGGTACATGAAGGCGGTGAAGTTCGACACCCGCGCCGCCTGCTGCAGGTTGTGGGTCACGATGGCGATGCAGTACTTCTCCCGCAGCGACTGCAGCGTCTCCTCGATGCGCAGCGTCGAGATCGGGTCGAGCGCCGCCGTCGGCTCATCGAACAGGATAACCTCGGGCCGCACCGCCAGGGTACGGGCGATGCACAGGCGCTGCTGCTGGCCACCGGAGAGGCCACGGCCGTCCTCGTGCAGCTTGTCCTTCACCTCTTCCCACATCGCCGCATCGCGCAGTGCCTCCTCCACGCGGTCCATGAGCTCGCTGCGGGCGATGCGCCGCATCAGGCGCAGCCCGAACGCCACGTTGTCGAAGATCGACATCGGGAACGGCGTCGGCTTCTGGAACACCATGCCCACCCGAAAGCGCAGCGCGGCGACATCCACCGAGGGCGCGAGGATGTCCTCGCCGTCGAGCCGCACTTCCCCTTCGGCGCGGTGCCCCGGGTAGAGCGCGTACATGCGGTTGAAGACCCGCAGCAGCGTCGATTTGCCGCAGCCCGAGGGCCCGATGAAGGCGGTGATGCGCCGGTCGGTGAGCTGGAGGCTGACGTCCTTGAGCGCCTGGCTCGCGCCGTAATAGAAATTGAGGTGCTGCACCTGATACTTCACCGGGTACGCGCCATCGTCGGCCGCGATTGGCGCGCCGAGCGCGGGCGCAGCGGTGCCCATCAGCGCGTTCCCTCCGCTCGGTCCGAGGCGCGACACCACGACGCGCGCCGTGATCGAGAGCACCAGGATCGAGAGCGTGATGAGCAGCGCCCCCGACCAGGCGAGCTGCTGCCAGTTGAGGATAGGGGCTCAGCGCGAACTGGAAGATCACCACCGGCAGATTGGCCATCGGCGCATTGAGATTCGTGCTCCAGAACTGGTTGTTGAGCGCCGTGAAGAGCAGCGGCGCGGTCTCACCGCTGATGCGCGCGACGGCGAGCAGCAGGCCGGTGACGATGCCGCTGCGCGCGGCAGGATAGATGACGCTCATGATGGTGCGCCAGGGATAGGCGCCCAGGGCCGTCGAGGCGTCCTTCATTCCCTGCGGCACCAGGTTGCAGCATGTCCTCGGTGGTGCGCACCGTGACCGGCATGCGCAATGAGCGCGAGCGCCGACGGCGCCGGCGATGCGCCGAGAAGTGCCCCATGCGGCACCACCAGCAGCTCGTAGACGAACAGACCGACGATGATCGAGGGCGCGACTCAGCAGCACGTCATTGACGAAGCGGATGACGGCGCTCACGCGGCGAGCTGCGCCCGTACTCGGCCAGGTAGGTGCCGGCCAGCATGCCGATCGGCGCGCCGATCAGGAATGCCGAGCAGCGTCATGACGACGCTGCCGTAGATCGCGTTCAGGAGCCCGCCGCCGCTGCCCGGCGGCGGCGTCATCTGCGGTGAACAGCGGCCAGCGACATGCCGGCGAAGCCGTTCTTGACAGCAGCGTCCAGAGGATCGCGCCGAGGAAGGACAGGCCCACCGCGGTCGCGAGGCGCCGACAGCCCGAGCGCCACGACATTGGTGAGCTTGCGGACGCAGCGCGGCGGTTCATACGGACGACAGCGCGCGCGCGCTCGAGGCGCAGCAGCATGAAGCGCGCCGCGGCGATCACCGCGAAAGTGATCAGGAACAGCAGCACACCGAGGGCGATCAGCGAGGAGGTGTACAGGTCACCGACGGCCTCGGTGAATTCGTTGGCGATGGCCGCCGAGATGGTGGTGCCGGGCGCAAGGAGCGAGGCGCTGATGCGGTGCGCGTTGCCGATCACGAAGGTCACCGCCATGGTCTCGCCGAGCGCCCGCCCCAGCCCGAGCATGATGCCGCCGATCATGCCGGTGCGCGAGTACGGCACGACCACCTTCCAGATCACCTCCCAGGTGGTGGCGCCGAGCCCGTAGGCGGACTCCTTCAGCACGTCCGGCACTGTCTCGAACACGTCGCGCATCACCGACGAGATGAACGGCAGCACCATGATGGCGAGCACGAGCCGGCGGTCAGCACGCCGATGCCGAAGGGCGGGCCCTGGAAGAGCTGCCCGACGCCGGCCAGCGGACCCGAGGGTGTCGATCAGCCAGGGCTGCACGTGTCGCTGCAGCAGCGGCGCCAGCACGAACAGGCCCCAGATGCCGTAGATGATGCTCGGCACGGCCGCGAGCAGCTCGATCGGCGATGCCGACCGGCCGCTTCAACCACTACCGGGGCGCAGTTCGGTCAGGAAGATCGCGATGCCGAAGCTCATCGGCACCGCGATGAGCATGCGCGATCGATCGAAGTGACGAGGTGCCGTACACGGCCGCGAGCGCGCCGAACTGCGTCGGTCACCGGGTTCCAGCACTTCGCCGCGTGAGGAACGCGCAGCTTGAAATGCGCGAGCGCCGGCCAGGCGCCCTGCAGCGAGCGAGAGCGCGACACCGCCGAGCAGCGATCAGCACCAACAGCGCCGCGACCAACGTGGCGGCGCGGAACAGCCGCTCGCTCACCGCTGCAGCCGCATGCGGCGCGCTGCCGCGGTCGACGGATCGTGGCCAGTTGTCTCATGTGCGCTACTGATACATCGCGAGCCGAAGCCGCACCGCGCCAGCGACGCCCGCAAATGCCGGGCGTCGTGGATACAGCGGCGGGTGTCGGCTGCGCTAGCGGCCGGCCAGACCGGGGCACCGTCTGCCTTGATGTCGAGCCTGTCCAGGTCGCTCGATCAGCTTGACGACCGTCGTCCGGCAGCGGCACGTAGTCGAGCTCCTCCGCCATCTTGGCGCCGTTCCGATAGGCCCAGTCGAAGAACTTGAGCGCCGCGCCGGTCGCGCACCGTATCGGGCGGCGTGCCGTATGCATCAGGATGAAGCTCGCGCCGGTGATCGGCCAGCTGCCCGCGCCCGGCTGATCCGTCAGGATCAGGTAGTAACCCGGCGCGTGCGCCCAGTCGGCGTTGGCGGCGGCGGCCTGGAACGACTCGCGCTTCGGGCGCGACGGCCTTGCCGGCCGAGTTGATCAGGTCGCAGTACGCCATCTTGTTCTGCTTGGCGTAGGCGTATTCGACATAGCCGATGGCGCCGTCGGTCTGCGCGGTCATGTTGGCCACGCCCTCGTTGCCCTTGGCGCCGATGCCGGTCGGCCACTGCACCGAGGTGTTCTCGCCGACCTTCTCCTTGAACGCCGGGCTCGACTGCGACAGGTAGTGCGAGAACAGAGGAAGTTCGTGCCGGAGCCGTCCGAGCGGTGGACTGGTGCGATGTCCGATGGCGGGCAGCGCGAGCTTCGGGATTGAGCTTCGGATGCGCGCGATCGTTCCACTTGGTGATCTCACCCATGTAGATCTCGGCCAGCACCGGTCCGGTCAGTGCCAGTCTGCCCCGGCCTGCACGCCCTTCACGTTGTACGACCGGCACAACGCCGCCGATGATCATCGGGAACTGCACCAAACCGGCGTCCTTCAGGTCCTCGGGCTTCAGCGGCATGTCGGAGGCACCGAAGGTCGACGGTCTTGGCCTTGATCTGCTTGATGCCGCCGCCCGAGCCGATCGACTGGTAGTTGAGGCCGATGCCGGTCTCGCTTCTTGTAGGCGTCGGCCCACTTTGCATAGATGGGGTACGGAAACGTAGCACCGGCACCGGAGATGTCGGCGGCCTGCACGACACCTGCCACCGCGGCCGCGCTCAGCATGGCGACCAGGAGAGAGCTCAATCTGCGTGATTTCATGGTCTGGACTCCTGCAAATCGGGAGGAACGCTTCAGGGCACCCCACCGCTTGCGCGCATTAGATGACACTAATGTGACGCTTGGATGACAGGGCGATACCGGCCACTCCCCTGTGACCTCGGCCGGTAGTGTTGCCGCGGGAGTTTTCACGGTCGTGACAGCCGGCTTGCCCCGGAGCCGGGTGCACCGTATAAACGCGAACCGCTATGTCACCCGTCCTCGAGCTCGCCGAAAACCTGATCGCCCGACGCTCCGTGACCCCCGCGGACGAGGGTTGCCAGCAACTGATCGGCGAGCGCCTCGCCACGCTCGGATTCGGCGTCGAGGCGCTGCGCTACGGCAACGTCGACAATCTCTGGGCGCGGCGCGGCAAGTCGGGGCCCGTCTTCTGCTTTGCCGGACATACCGACGTCGTGCCCACGGGTCCCCTCGAGGAATGGCGCAGCGACCCCTTCCAGCCGACGCTGCGCGAGGGCTTCCTTTACGGCCGCGGCGCCGCGGACATGAAGACGGGGCTCGCCGCCATGGTCACGGCCACCGAGCAGTTCGTGCGTGCCCATCCGCAGCATGCGGGCTCGATCGCCTTTCTGATCACGAGCGACGAGGAAGGCCCCTCCGTCGACGGCACCAAGCGCGTCGTCGAAACCCTCGCCGCCCGCGGCGAGCGCATCGACTGGTGCCTGGTGGGCGAGCCCTCGAGCGAGGCGACCATCGGCGACACCATCAAGGTGGGGCGCCGCGGCTCACTCAGCGGCCGCCTCACGGTGCACGGCGTGCAGGGACACGTCGCCTACCCGCAGCTCGCCGAGAATCCCGTGCACACCCTCGCCCCGGCGCTCGCCGAGCTCACCCGTCAGGTCTGGGATGCGGGCACGGAGCATTTCCAGCCAACGACCTTCCAGGTGTCGAACCTCAACGCCGGCACCGGGGCACCGAATGTCATTCCCGGGGAGCTCAAGGCGCGCTTCAACCTGCGCTACTCGCCGGTGCAAACGCTCGAGAAGCTCAAGAGCGCCGTCGAGGAGATCCTGCGCCGTCACGGCGTGCGCTACACGATCGAGTGGTACGTGTCGGGAGAGCCCTTCTACACGGCACCGGGCGTGCTATCGCAGGCCGTGGGGGCGGCGGTGGCCGACGTGACCGGCGCGGCGCCGAAGCTCTCGACCGGCGGCGGGACTTCCGACGGGCGCTTCATCGCGCCGCTCGGCGCCCAGGTGGTCGAGCTCGGCGTCGTGAACTCGACCATCCACAAGGTGAACGAATGCGTGCGGGCCACGGACGTCGAGGCTCTCGAGCGCATGTATCTCAACGTGCTGCGGAAGCTCCTGGCCTGAAGTTGGCCAGGGCGCCTCCGGCGCCCAGCAGCACCGCCGAGATGAGCACCCAGGCGGGCATGGCGAGCCCGAGAAAGGTCCAGTTGACCTCGCCGCACTCGCCGCTGCCGCTCAACACTCGCCGCACCACCTCCATCACCGGCATGAAGCGCAGCAGCATCGCGAGTGGCGCGCCGCAGGACGGCAGCGTCCCGGGCGGCAGGCTCTGGATATAGAGCTGGCGCGCAGCCACCGCGACCGTGAGGAGCGCGGCGAGCGCGATCACGGAGCCGTAGACGTAGCGGCCGCCGCCCCGCGGGTCATGAAGCGCTGCGGCAAGAAACACGAGCCCCAGGAGAGTGACGCCGATGCGCTGGAAAATGCACAGGGGACAGGGCTCGAGACCGAGCCCGTACTGGGCGTAGAGAGCGTAGGCCATGAGGCCCGCGCAGGCGACGAAGCCTGCCAGGTTGACGAGGCGGGGACGTGACATGAGGGCAGTTTAGCGGATCGACGGTGCACGGTAGTGCGCGTTACCGAGGCCCGCAGGGGGCGTGCGCGGAGGTCACACCCTGAGAGGTCATGCGCATCGTTCATGCGCATCGTTCATGCGCATCGTTCATGCGCATAGGTTATGCGCATGGCTCATGCGCAGCGGCTTGCCGCCTGCTGCCAAAACGCGGGGTTCCCCGGGGACCCCCCGGGCCAAACTAGGGAGCGGCTCCCGCGGTGCCCGAACCCGCCCGCAGCTCGCGCTCGACGTCATCGAGCGAGGTGTGGCGAATGTCCTTGCCGTGCACCATGTAGATGACGTATTCGCAGATGTTCTTGGCGTGATCGCCGATACGCTCGAGCGCACGTACCACCCACATGACATCCAGCGCCCGGCGGATGGTGCGCGGGTCCTCCATCATGAAGGTGATGCTCTGGCGCTGGATCGCCTCGTACTCCTCGTCCACCAGGCGGTCCTGCCGCGCCACGCGCAGCGCCGACTCGACGTCCATGCGCGCGTAGGCGTCGAGGGCGTCGTGCACCATCTCCGACACCAGGCGCCCGAGGTGCTTGATCTCGCGGTACTTGTCCGCGGGGCGCTCCATGGTGGCGAGGCGGGAAGCGATGTAGCCGATCTTCTCGCCCTCATCCCCGATGCGCTCGAGATCGGTGATGGTCTTGATGATCGCGACGATGACGCGCAGGTCGCCCGCGGCCGGTGCCCGGGTGGCGAGGATGCGGCTGCACTCGTCGTCGATGGCGACCTCCATGTTATTCACCTGGTAGTCGTCGCATCGCAACCGACTCGCCGAGGGAGCTGTCGCCCTCCACCAGCGCAGTGATCGCCTTCTGCAGCTGTTGCTCGACGAAGCCGCCCATACCGAGCACCTTGCTGCGTACCCGCTCGAGGTCCTCGTTGAAACGGCGCGAGATGTGGTGGCTGAGATCGGCGGTTTCCATCGATGCCTCTTCCCGAATCACTCGGTCAGCCGGCGCGCGGTGAGGCGCGCGGTCATACGAGCGATCATAACGGAACTGCGGCTGACAGCCAGTGTGGCGCGCAGCGCCGCCGGAATCGGTGCGAGGCCTGCCTCGGACAAGGGGATCGGGCCGACCCGGCCTAAGGTCGCCGCGGTTGCGAGGACGATCCTCACGCCGCGTCGACGATGAGTCCGGCGGCGGCGCGCCGTGGAGCGGCGGCGGCATGCGGCCAGCGTACGAGCTGCAATTCTCCGCCCGGGGCCTCGATGAGCGCCGAGCAGGACTCGACCCAGTCGCCGGTGTTGCAGTAAAGCGTGCTGTCGATATGGCGGAGATTGGCGCGATGGATGTGCCCGCATACCACGCCGTCGTAGCCCTGCGCCCGGGCATGATCGGCGGCGACGCGCTCGAACTTCTCGATGTAGCGCACGCTCGTCGGTACGGCGAGCTTGATGCGCTCGGCGAGCGGCCAGTAGGCCTTGCCGAGCGCGCGCCGCAGGTTGTTGACGCGGTCGCTCACGCGGACCGTGACCTCGTAGAGCGCATCCCCGAGGCGCGTGAGCCAGGGCGGGCAGCTGACGATACCGTCGAACTGATCCCCGTGCAGCACCAGCAGCCGCTCGCCGCGCGCGGTGCGGTGCACCCATTCGCGATGCACCTCGAACTGGCCCTGCAGCATTTCGGCGAACACCCCGAGGCTCTCGTCATGGTTGCCCGGGATGTAGACGAGCCGCGAGCCCGCGCGCCCGCGGGCGAGCAGCGTGCGGATCACCTGGGTGTGCTCGGGCGACCAGAACACCCGGCGAGCGAGACTCAGCGCATCGATGATGTCGCCGACCAGCACGATGCTCTCCGCCTCGACGCCGGCGAGGAACTCGTTGAGCTCGCGGGCGCGCGCGTGGCGGTAGCCAAGATGGATGTCCGAGAGAAAGAGCGTCCGGACGTGCGTCCTGCCCGAGCGTCTCGCGTTGCCGTTTGCCATGCCGCGCCCACCCGTCTGGCTCCCTGGGGTGCGCTTAGGGTCGTACCGCCATGTTTCTTGTGCATGACAGCATCAATAAGGATTTCTTACGAATTTAGAGGCTTGCGAGCTAAACCTAAGCCGGTTCGGTGCTGAGCGCTGCGATCTGCGGCTTGGCGAGGCGCTCGGGAGGGAAATGGCAGGTAAAGGTGCTGCCTTCCCCGAGCGTGCTCTGCACCTCGAGGCGCGCTCCGTGCCGCTGCAGCACGTGCTTGACGATCGCGAGCCCGAGACCCGAGCCACCGGTGGCGCGCGAGCGGCCGGCATCGACCCGGTAGAAGCGCTCGGTGAGGCGTGGAATGTGCTCGCTCGGAATGCCGAAGCCCGTGTCGCTCACCGCCAGATGCCCGCCCTCGGCATCCGTCCACCAGCGCATCTCGATCGAGCCCTCGGGCGGGGTGTACTTGGCGGCGTTATCGACCAGGTTCGAGAACGCGGAGTGAATCTCGGGGTCATCGCCGATCAGCTGGGCGGCGGACTCGGACAGCACGCGCACCTCGTGCGGATGTACCGCCCGCGCCAGCACGTCCTTGCGCAGCAGCGACAGGAGCGCTGCCACGTCGATGGGGGCGCCGCCCACGATCTCGTCGGTTTCCTCGAGCCGCGAGAGCTCGAGCAGGTCGCGAATGATGCTGGTCATGCGCTCGGCCTGGCGGCGCATCTCCGCGACCGGACCCGAGAGATCCGGGTCGAGCGCCGCATCCTGCGCGAGGGTCTCGAGGTAGCCCGAGATCACGGTGAGCGGCGAGCGCAGTTCGTGCGAGGCATTGGCGACGAAGTCACGCCGCATCGCCTCGAGGCGCATCTGCCGCGAGACGTCGCTCACCAGGAGCAGCAGTTGTCCGTCCCCGTAAGGGACGACCTGGAGCGAGAGGTAATTATCCTCGCCCCTGGCCGGACGGATGACGACCGGGTTCGAGTAATCCTGCCGGGCGAGGTAGCGCACGAACTCGGGCTCGCGCAGCAGGTTGTCGATGCGCAGCCCGAGATCGGCGGTGCTGCGCAGCTCGAGCAGGCGCGCCGCCATGCGGTTGAACCACATGATCTCGCGCTGCGCATTGAGGATGACGACGCCGTTCGGGAGCGCCGCGGTCGAGCGCTGCAGCTGGCGCATCAGTTGCACGAAGCGCTGCTTGTGGAAGCGCTTGCGCCGGTGCAGGCGCACAACCTGCGCGATGATCTCGCCCCAGGCGCCGCCGACGTCGGGGGGATCGGCGTAATTACGGTGCCGCAGCCACCACTCGAGCCGAAAGAGGTTGGCGAGCAGCCAGCCGAGATGCACGGCGAGGGCGGCGGCCAGCCCCGCGCCGAGGTTGCCGAACAGCCAGCCGACACCGAGCCCCACGAGCACCGTGGCGAACAGCCGCCCGATGGTGAACCACCACATCTGTGTCGCGGGCTGCATCGACGCCCCGCCCTCTCCTAAAGCCGTCCGGCGCCGCTAGACCGTTCGGGCGGAGAACCGGTAACCCGAGCCGCGCACGGTCTGCACGAAGCGATCGTACCCGAATTCCTCGAGCGCCTTGCGCAGGCGGCGAATGTGCACGTCGATGGTGCGCTCCTCGACGTAGACGTTGCCACCCCAGATGCGGTCGAGCAGCTGATCGCGGGTGTAGACGCGCTCCGGGTGCGTCATGAAGAACTCGAGCAGCGGTATTCGGTCGGGCCGAGCGCCCACGGTGCGCGGACCCACCATGACGCGATGGCTCCCCTGATCGAGCACCAGGCCCTCGAACTCGATCAGCTCATCCACCCCGCTCGGGGTCGAGCGGCGCAGCACCGCGTTGATGCGGGCGAGGAGCTCACGCGGGGAAAAAGGCTTGGTGACGTAGTCATCGGCCCCGCCCTCGAGGCCGGCCACCTTGTCACCCTCCTCCGCCCGCGCGGTCAGCATGATGATCGGCAGCTCGCGCGTCTCGCGGTCGCGCTTCAGTGCCCGCGTCAGCTCGAGCCCGCTCATGTCCGGCAGCATCCAGTCGACCAGTACGCAGGTCCGGACGCGGTATCGGCGAGCGCTGCCCGGGCCGCCCGGCAGTCCTCGGCCTCGCGGACTTCGAAGCCGGCCCGCTTCAAACCAAAGGCGATCATCTCCCGGATCGGGCGCTCGTCCTCGACGATCAGAACCTGTTTGGAGGGCATGTCGTGCCGCGTTCCGCTGCCTGCTGCGCGAGTATTACAGGGGCACTGTGTTGCAGATTCGTGACAAGCCCGCAAGTGGTTGTTGCAGTTCAATGACCGGCGGTTGCAGGCTGCGCGACGTTGTCCCGGAGGTACACCGGAAGGGCCAGCCCCGGGTCGAAAACACGTCCGGCCGCCACCTCGGCCACCGCGAGCACAGCGATTTCCGCCGCGCGCGGGTACAGCACATGGATCGACGCGGCGCCCCCGGGGATCAGGGCCGCGAGCTGCGGATACGCCGCGAATCCGGTCCCCGCACCGATGAGCCCGGCGCCGGGAAGCCAGTCAGCCGGAAGCCCGACTTCAGCCGGTTGGCTGACGCGCTCGATTCCCACCGGGATGGCGGGACCGTCCGCGGAGCGGCTGAAACATGCCCAGTAGACCTCACGCATCCGCGCGTCGTTGCATACCAGCACCTGCTGCGCACCGGGCTGCGTCTCGAAGGCCCGGCAAGCCAGAGCCCGCAGGTCCGAGACCGGGACCACCGGAACCCCCGCGCCGTAAGCGAGTCCCTGAGTGACGCTCGCGGCGAGACGGACGCCGGTGAACGAGCCGGGTCCGCGCCCGAAGGCGATTGCGTCGACCCCCGCCAGCGTTGCGCCCCCCTCCGCGAGCACTTCATCGATCATCGCGAGAATCGCGGCGGCGTGGCTGCGCTCGGCGAGCCGCTCGCGCACCGCGAGGCGCCCGTCGATGAGCAGCGCCGCCGAGCAATTCTCGGTTGCGGTGTCGAGCGCGAGGATTCTCACGAGAGGCTCGCGGCGGCGCGCGGCGCGTGGCGGCGCAGGAAGCGGCGCACCTCGTCCTCCTCCCGCGTGACGGTCATTGGCGGCAGCGCCGCGAGAAACGCCCGTCCATAACTCTTGCCGAGCATGCGCGGATCGCAGATCACGACCACGCCGTAGTCATCCTCGCTGCGGATCAGCCGTCCCACGCCCTGCTTGAGGGCGAGCGCGGCCTCCGGCAGCTGGTAGTCGCGAAACGCATTGCCGCCGGTCGCGTTCAGGTGCTCGATGCGCGCGCGCACCAGCGGATCGTCAGGGGAAGCGAACGGCAGCTTCTCGATCACGACGAGCCGCAGCGCCTCCCCCTTCACATCGACGCCCTCCCAGAAGCTCGCCGTGCCGAGCAGCACGCCGTTGCCGTCGTCGCGAAACTCCTGCAGCAGCCGCTCGCGCGGCGCCTCGCCCTGTACGAACAGGCGCTGTGGCGGGACCTCGCCCCACCGGGCACGCAGCAGCGCCGCACCCTGCGCGAGCGCGCGATGGCTGGTGAAGAGCACGAACGCCCCGCCGCCCGCGGCTTCGATCAGGGGCAGGGCGGTGTCGATCACCGCGCCGACGTAGCCGGGTGCGCTCGGCTGCGGCATCGCCGGCGGCAGGTACAGCACGCTCTGGCGCTCGTAATCGAAGGGGCTGTCGATGCGCAATGTCGCGCACGCATCGATCCCGAGCCGCCCGGTGAAGTGTCCAAACTCCTCCCCGAGCGACAAGGTCGCCGAGGTGAAGATCCACGCTCCACGACGTGCCTCGATCAGCGCACGGAAGCGCGCCGAGATGTCGAACGGCATGAGACTCAGCGTGAAACCCCGCGCGCCGACCTCGAGCGCACGCGCACCGTCGAGCTCATCGAGCGCCGCGATACGCTCGAGCCCGGCGGCGAGCTCCTCGGCGCGCGTGGCCAGCTGCGCGGCCACCGCATCGTCGTTGCGCGCGGCGAGGGCTTCCCCGAGGCCGGTGAGCGTGCGCGACAGTTCCTGTGCCCCGCGGGCGAGGCCGGTGTCGCGCTCACCCCAGGCGAGACGCGTCGCGAGCACGCCGGCCGGGGCCGCCGGCGTCGCGGCGCGGAGCGCGCGCAGGCTCTCCTCCACCGCGCCGAGCGCACCGGCAAGGGCGGCGGCGTCCGCCGCGCGGCGCAGCTCCGCCTGCGCGTCCTTCAGCAAATTGTCGACCTGGCGGCCGCTGACGCTCGCACCGAAGAACTGCGTGGCGAGGTCCGGGATCTGGTGCGCTTCATCGAGGATCACCGCATCCGCCGACCCCAGCAGGTCGCCGAAGCCGTCCTCCTTGAGCGCAAGATCGGCGAGCAGCAGATGGTGGTTGACGATGACGACGTCGGCTTCGAGCGCGGCGCGCCGCGCAAGCGCGACATGGCAACGCGAGATCTGCGGGCAGCGGGCTCCGAGACACACCTCGCGCGTGGCGGTGACCTGGCTCCACACCGGATTGGAGTCCGAGAGGCCGCGAACCTCGGCCAGGTCGCCGCTCGTAGTGATCTCGGCCCAGCGCGCGATCCGGGCGAGGAGCGCGCGGTTGCCGCGCGTGCGCGGCTGCGCGCCGCCCGCCATCGCAAGTTGCTCGGGTGCCTGCGCAGCCAGGCCGAGGCGATGGCGGCACAGGTAGTTGGCGCGCCCCTTGAGCAGCGCGACGCGCGCCGGCCGGCCGAGGGCCGCGCCGACCAGCGGCAGATCCTTCGAATAGAGCTGATCCTGGAGCGTGCGCGTACCGGTCGAGATGAGCACCCGCGCTCCCGAGAGCAGCGCCGGCACGAGATACGCGAAGGTCTTGCCGGTGCCGGTCCCCGCCTCGACCACGAAGGTCTCGCGGTCGGCGAGCGCCGCGGCAACACGCTCGGCCATCCGCCGCTGCTCGTGCCGTACCCGAAAGCCCGGCAGCGCCCGCTCGAGCGGTCCACCGTGGCCGAATATGTCCTGAAGATCGAGCATCCGGACGTCAGTTGCGCGTCTGTCCGGCGGCATCCTCGCGTGCCGTACGGCGGGTGTCGAGATGCATATCCTTCTGAATTTGCTGCAAAGAGCTACTCTAGCAGGGGGCGTCATCCGGCCGGGATATACTTCTGTGTTTCAAAGAGGAGGAAGCCCCGGAATGGCCGCCCCTGCGCATAAGATGACCCCGCTGCCTGATCTCAGCCGCAGTGTGGCCGAGTGGGTGGACAGCGTGCGCGAGCTCACCCAGCCGCGCGCCGTCCATTGGGTCGACGGGACCGAGGCCGAGGCGCGCGAGCTGACCGCGCAGCTGCTGCGCAGCAAGGAGCTCACGGTCCTCGACGGTGAGGAATTCCCCGGCTGCCACCTGGAGCGCTCGGCCCCGACCGACGTCGCCCGCGTCGAGCACCTCACCTTCGTCTGCACCCGCTCGCAGGAGGACGCCGGCCCGAACAACAACTGGATGGCACCCGCAGAGGCACAGCCCAGCATGCGCGAGCTGTTCCGCGGCTGCATGCGCGGCCGCACGCTGTACGTGGTCCCCTACTGCATGGGCCCGATCGACTCGCCCTATGTCGCGCTGCGGCGTCGAGATCACCGACAGCGCCTACGTCGTGCTCAACATGCTGCATCATGACGCGCATGGGCCGCGCCGCGCTCGAGCGCATCGCACGCGACGGCACGCTTCGTGAAGGGGCTGCACTCGATCGGCGAGCTCGATCCCGAGCGCCGCTTCATCATGCACTTCCCCGAGGAGCTCTCGATCGAGAGCTATCGGCTCGGGCTACGGCGGCAACGCGCTGCTCGGCAAGAAGTGCCATGCGCTGCGCATCGCCAGCTGGCAGGCACGCACCGAGGGCTGGCTCGCCGAGCACATGCTGATCGTCGGCCTGCAGAATCCGCGCGGCGAGACGCACTACCTCGCCTGCGCCTTCCCCTCCGCCTGCGGCAAGACCAACCTCGCCATGCTGATCCCGCCGGATTCGCTGCCCGGCTGGAAGGTGTTCACGGTCGGCGATGACATCGCCTGGCTGCATCCGGGCGCCGACGGCCGGCTGTGGGCGATCAATCCGGAGGCCGGCTACTTCGGCGTCGTGCCCGGCACCAATGCGAAGACCAACCGCAACGCCTTCGAGATGATCCGGCACGACACGATGTTCACCAACGTCGCGCTGACCGCCGACAACGAGCCCTGGTGGGAAGGGCTGCACGAGCGGCACGCCGGTGCTCGACTGGCAGGGGCGCCCCTACGATCCGGCGAACGGACCCGCCGCCCATCCGAACTCGCGCTTCACGGTGTCGGCGAAGCAGAACCCGAGCTACTCGCCGCACAGCCGAGGATGCCACGCGGCGTGCCGATCACGGCACTCGTGTTCGGCGGCCGCCGCCGCGAAGCTCGCGCCGCTGGTCTACGAGGCGCGCGACTGGCAGCATGGCGTGCTGGTCGGCGCCTCGCTGGCCTCCGAAACCACCGCCGCCGCCACCGGCGAGGTCGGCGTCGTGCGCCGCGACCCGATGGCGATGAAGCCCTTCTGCGGCTACAACTTCGGCGACTACTGGCAGCACTGGCTCAACGTCGGCGCCAGGCTCAAGCACGCCGCCGCGCATCTTCCACGTCAACTGGTTCCGCCGGACGCCGCCGGCAAGTTCCTCTGGCCGGGCTATCGGCGAGAATCTGCGCGTGCTCGCCTGGATGCTCGACCGCTGCGCCGGCAAGGTCGGCGCGGTCGAGACCGCCGATCGGCTGCCTGCCGCGGCCGCAGGACCTCAACCTCGCGGGGCTCGACATCGCGCGGCGACGCGCTCGAGTCGAGCTGCTCGCCGTCGATGCGGACAGCCTGGCGCAAGGAGCTCGCCGAGATGCGCGCGTACCTCGGCGAGCTACGGCAGCCGCCTGCCGGCGGCGCTGCTCGCGGAGCTCAAGACCGCCGAGCAGCGGCTCGGCTGAGCGCGGCGCGCCGCGGGACGCGGGCGCGTCAGGTCTCTTCGCAGTCGAATCGGATCGTGAGCGGCGAGCCGCTGCTCGGGCAGCGCGCCCGAGCCCGATCATGCCCTGACCCTTGATCTGCACGCTGTCGCGCCGCACGAAGGCTTCCTCGCCGTCGGCGGTCTGCACGAACGTGCCGTTGGTGCTCTGGTCGACGAGCACGAACTTGTTGCGGCTGATCTCGATGCGCGCGTGCAGGCGCGAGATGAGGTTGCCCTTGCACCACCACGTCGTTGTCCTCGGCGCGGCCGATGGTGACGCTCGAGTGCCGCTCGTCGACCACGAGCTCACGATCCTCGGTGCGCAGCCGCAGGCGCAGGGAGCGCCCCGGGCGTGCATCGCCGGCGATCGCCGGCAGCATGCTGGTGACGTCCTCGGTCTGCCACAGCACCTCGTACAGCGCCACCTCGCTCGCCCTGCCCTTGAGCGTGGCGACGTCGATCTGGCGCGCAGGCAGCGCGCCACTCGGGCGAGAGCCGCTCGACGGTCGCCGCGGTGGTGATGATCTGTCCGGCCTTGGCCTGGCTCGTCATGCGGTTGGCGGTGTGCACGGCGGCGCCGAACACGTCGCGGTTCTCGAGCACCACCGGGCCCGAAGTGGCAGCCGATGCGGATCGCGACGGGCTGCCCGTCCACCTTGAGCTCCGCGTGCGCGGCGATCTGCTGCTGCATCTGCGCGGCGGCATTCAGCGCGTCGTCGGCCGTCGGGAAGGTCGCCATGACCTCGTCGCCCATGGTCTTGATGACCGTGCCGCTGGCGCTGCTCGGTCGCGCTGCGCATCACCTCGATGCAGATCGCAACCATGTCGCGCGCGCGCAGGTCGCCCAGCAGCTCGTAGAGCCGGGTCGATGCCGACGACGTCGGCGAACAGAATGGCGAGTTCGATGTCCTTGCCCATGAGTGCGGCCCGATTATACGCAATGGCCCCCGGGCCGCTAGAAGCAGGCCCCCGGGCAATGTCCCGCGGTACCTACGGCCGCGCGGCCGCTGGAATGGCCTGCCGCAACAGCTCCGGGCCCGCCCCCGCGAGGCGCGCTCCTTCGCTCAGCAATCCGCCGGAAATCGCGCGCGCCGGGCTCACCGCTGTAGAGCCCGAGCATGTGCCGTGTGATGGCGCCGAGGCGCTCGCCGGCGGCGAGCTCGCGCTGGCAGTAGAGCGCCATGCGCTCGATGAGCGCCGCACGCGTCGCTGCCGGCGCCCCGGCGGGCGCGAGCGCACGCTGCAGCTCGGCCAACACGAACGGCCGGTGATAGGCCTCGCGCCCGAGCATTACGCCGTCGCACCAGCTGAGCGCCGCGAGCACCGCCTCCCTGTCGCGCAGCCCACCGTTGACGACCACCGGCAGCGCGGGGAAGCTGCTCCTTGAGGCGCCGCACCACCTCGTAGCGCAGCGGCGGAACCTCGCGGTTGTCCTTGGGCGACAGTCCGCCCAACACCGCCTGGCGCGCGTGCACGATCGCGACCTGACACCCGGCCGCGCGCAGCCCGCCGACGAAGTGTACGAGCGCGGCAAAGTCCTCCTCGGTGTACTGCGACACCGCCGCGCGCACCTCGCGGCCCGCGGCGCTGATGACGCCGATGCGCATCTTCACCGTTACCGGAATGCGCACCGCGGCATGCATTGCCGCCACGCACTCGGCCACCCGCGCGGGCTCGCGCATCAGACAGGCGCCGAATGCGCCGCTCGCCACCCGCTCGCTCGGGCAGCCGCAGTTGAGATTGATTTCGTCGTAGCCCGCCTCCTCGCCGGCGCGCGCGGCGCGGGCGAGCTCGCGCGGCTCGCTGCCGCCGAGTTGCAGGGCGAGCGGGTGCTCCTCGGGATCGAACCTGAGGAGCCGCGCGCGGTCGCCACGCAGGATGGCCGCGGCGGTGATCATCTCGGTGTAGAGGAGCACATCGGGTGCGAAGCCGCGCAGGAAGTAGCGGCAATGCCGATCGGTCCAGTCCATCATGGGAGCGACCGACACTCGCCGGTCGATCTTTGCGGCCTTTTGATCGGAGGAAATGCCTATTTTTCCAGGCTTTCCATGCTGCGCGTTTCTGCGGGATTTCTGCGCATTACGGGGAGTTTATGAGTTGCAGAGGCGACATATAGGCGACAAGAATGTCATGTCGCCTCCAGGATCGCCATGGCTACGATCAAGAGTCGCAAGCAAGTCTGATGGATCTACGCGCTACACCGCGATCGTGCGGCATTCGTCGCGGCAAGACAATCGTGCACCAGGAAGCCCGGACGTTCGCACATCGCGTCCGCCGCGGTGACCTGGGCAAGACACCGCGAGGTCGTCCTGGAGGATCCTTCCGCGCTCACGCGCGTTCAACACGGTGCACCCACGCTCGCCGAGCTCATCCGCTGGTACATCGATACGTTCGAAACCATCTCGAAGTGGCAGCGGAGCAAACAGGCACACCTGGAGCTCCTGGAGCGCCATGCGCTCGGCAAGTGCAACGCATTCACCCTGACTGCCGCCGCACTGATCGATCATGTGCGCTCGAGGCGCGCCAAAGGCGCAGGACCGGCGACGGTTGCGAACGACCTCATCTGGACCGGGGTCGTCCTCCGGGCCGCTAAGAGCGTCAGGGAGCTTCCCGTGCGACCCGAGATCGTCCAGGAGGCACGCAATGCGTGCGCGGAGCTGCGCCTCATCGGCAAGGCGCGCAAGCGCGCTCGGCGGCCGACTCCGGGGGAGCTCGAGCAGCTGCGGGACTACTTTGGGCGTCGTGACAAACGCTCGCAGATCCCAATGCTGAGCGTCATGGAGTTTGCTCTCGCCTCCGCCCGGCGCGAGTCGGAGATCTGCAGGCTGGAATGGCGGGACAACGACCCGCGAACCCGTACCGGCATCGTCCGGGATGCGAAACACCCGACCGCGAAGGAAGGCAATCACCGCCGATTCAAGTACACGCCGGAGGCCTGGGCGGTCGTGCAGGCTCAACCCCGAAGCGGTGCCTGCATCTTTCCCTACGAACCACGAAGCATCGGGGCGGCCTTCACCCGCGCGTGTCACGTCCTGGGTATCAAGGACCTCCGTTTTCATGACCTGCGCCACGAGGCCACCAGTCGCCTGTTCGAACGCGGCTACCAGATCCACGAGGTGGCGCAATTCACGCTCCACGACTCGTGGAACGAGCTCAAGCGTTACGCGAACCTGCGACCCGAAGATCTGACGGAGCTCACGGCACCGGCAGCGCCGGGCGGCGCTCCGCGCCATTCTCGCGCAGCGCCTCCGGAGGCTTCGCAGCTTGACCTCTACGCCGGTCAATCAGCTCCGCGAGATCGAACGCACTGACCAGCCACGGGGACTTCTGCCCCCCGAGTCGGAATACGCGGCACGGCAACATCTGCGTCGGTGCTCGGCGTCGAGCCTCTCCGAAGCTCAAGCCAAAGTATTTCGGAGAGACGCGCGCGAGGGGAATGTTGGCTTCTCCAAACTCAGCCAATAACCCGAAATAGGTGCTATTCACGGAATGGACCTTTTTTGGCGTGATATGCGCGTCCAGATTGTCGCCACGCTTCGTAAGTTTGCAAGTCGAGTTAGCACGAATTCCTGCGTGGCGTAGCGCCTGAATGTGTCCGTAGGTGCTCAGGCGAGTACACGCGCGTTCACGCGAGAACACCGAGTTTCGACAAAAATATTTTAGCGGGCTCGCTCTTGTCGTCTATGGGTGTCCAGCGCTGGCGCCAGACTGTGACGCAAACGTTCTTCGTCGGTTTGCGCGGCCGGCATGCCGCCGATGAGCTTCCAGATCTGCTCCGCCAGGTGCGGGAGACCATTCTCGAGCGCCCGCTCAGCCACCGCGTGCCAACCCTGCACCACGGCGCGGCGCGTCTCCTCAAGCTTCGTTGCACCTGGTACAGGCGCAGCGTGGCCGCTACGAGCCGCCTGCGCGATCCGGTCGAGGCACGCCTGATGGTGCGTGGATTGGCCACGGAGCGTGGCACGATAGATTCTGTCCCGCACGGGCCCGCGCACCTGTCCGCGAGCGGCGCGCTCGGTCGCGTTCGCGGCGATACCTTGCGCCCGAAGATGCGCTGCGAACTGTCGACGCCAGCCCCGGAGCGTTGCCTTGCGTATGTTCAGCCGCTTTCCTTCTTCGCTCACGGCCTTGACCACGAGATGGACGTGCGGGTGATCCTGGTCGGTATGGAGAACCATCGCATAGCGGTGCGTGACTGCGAATTCCTCGCGGGCAAACTCGCGGCTCGCTGCCATGACCTTCCCTGGCGGCGTACCCGCAGGCGTCGACAGTACGATGTTGTGAACGAGCTTGGCCGCCTTACGACCGACCTTTCCCCGATATGGGGATCGGGATTCCGCGGCCACGAGATCGAGCTCCCAGTCCGTTATTAGCGATTTCTCGGCGTCGTTCCCGCGCACGGCCTCGCCCTGGTCGGTCTCGAGCTCGAGCCGGCCGTGGCGATCGATGTACTTCAGATGCGCCAGCACACCCTGCGGGCTCGCGGCGCCACCCGATACTTTGACCATGACCTCGGGGGTTCGTCGAGCCGTGAGGGTAATCAACTCCAGCTCTTGGGGCGACAACCGACCACCAGGTCCTCGTAGCGCATAGCTCGCGATATCGAGGAGCATGTCGAGTTCGCGCCCGATGTCAACGAGGCGTCTTGGCATGCCCCGCCTCCCAGCTGACGATATTCGCGTGAATGAGTCCCTTGACGTGGTCGCGCATCCCTTCGCAGAGCCTGAGCATGAGCCGCAGGTGCTCCTGGCTCGGCCCAGCCGCCGTCCCGCCTGCCAACGCAGCGCGCGCCATGGCGTTGAGGTTTCGGCCAATGGCCGCGAGCTGCGTCACCGCTGATCGCAGTGCCTCGAGCTCCCTGTCCGGCAGCGGCGCGAGCGACCGCAGGTGCGAACGGACGAGTGTCGAAACGTAGGACGCGGCCGGCATACCGCGGGCTGCAGCACGCTGGCGCAGCAGCAGGCTGTCGTCGGGCACCAGGCGCACAGTCACACGCGCGTCGCGGGCGATCGGGGCTGGACGCTCTGCGGTCAACTCTTCACCGGCGCCGGCGAGCATCTGTTCGACCAGGCGCTTGAGCAGCGCGGATTCTGACAGTCCCTGACGCACCGCCGCGGCCGTGAAGCGGCACCTGAGATCCGCGGTGACCCAGGTGGAGAGATGCGTGCTGCGATTTCCCACGCGGCACATTTGAATCAAACAGCAGCCGAAAAGCTATCCCATAACAAGGCTTATTTTTCGCCGAAACTCAACAGAGTTTTGGCGACTTGGTGACATTTCGGGGAATTCCTGTGATTGCTCCGGCGCATCGGTCGAACAGTCGACGCGAGCCAGAACCTACACCTTTGAATCAAACAGCCGCCGAAAGGCTATCCTGCCCATCTCTCTCCAACGAATCCTCTGGGCGCAGACGGCAGCGAAACTCTAGCGACGAACCGTCCAGACGTCACCTGCCGTTATTTTCCAGGTGTGACCACGGCATCCGCAGTCGCCCTGCTTACAGAGACCATAAACTCACCGCCCGGTGCGGGCGGTGTTCCCCAGTCGCCAGAAAAAACCATGAAATTCCAACGATCAGCAGTGTGCTGCATCGGAGAGATCCAGTACTTGACGATTCGATGCTGCGTTTCCCGCAGGAATGCATCTTCCGCAATCGCGGCAGCCTGGCACTCTTTGGTAATGGGCTTTGATTCTTGTCCGGCTGCTGCTGTGCAGGGCTCTATCGATGCGGCCTTAGGCGGTTCTGTCCGAGCTACGCACGATAGAAGCAAGCCCACTAGACCGAGTATGAGGGCTCTTGAGTTCATAAGGTACCTCACGGAAATGGCGCTTTGGTGCCGCAGTAGTAGTTGATCCCCTCTTCTGCACGCCGCAACGCGGCCTGAGCGGCGCTCGCGCAACATCCACCAAGCAACTTCTTGAGACAGGTCGCCTCGACCCCGTAGGCGCGCACCTTCATCCTCATCGGCCTGCTGCGCACCGGCATCGACCCCGTGGAGCTCGCCAAGCAAGGCGAGCTGTTCTAAGTCCGTGGTTGCGCGCGTTTAATCAGGGCGGTAATTACAGCGATCGCGCCCAAAAGCGCACTAACTATCGCCTCTATCAGGGGACCATGCGGTAGTGCGCCGAAAAAATCGAACAGGGGCGGGAATCCAGGGAACCACTTGCCGGACCAAAAGCTATACACGCTGCCACTGAGCAAGTAAAAACCAAGCAGTAACAGCGGCAAGCGATATCGCGCGCCTTCCGCCTTGCTTCGTGGCTCCTCTAATTTTTCGTCGAGCATAGGCAAGTATTCTCGATATCCATAAGGGTGAAAGGTAGCCCAAAGAGCCCGGCCTCCCACCCGACAAACGGCTCCAGCCACGTCCCCTCGGCTAATACCCCCGACGCCGCTCCCGCGGGTTTAATCATTAATCCCATCCCCAACAAACAGGATTTCGAGTAGTAGTTCGTATGCGGTGGGAAGGCACGTTGCATGGCAAGGTAGCACTGCATGTCAGAACTCGCGCAATGGTATCCCCCGAGGGGAAAATGAACCGCCCAAACATCGCTCCCTTGACACCTTTTCACGCAAGGCGGAAGCGAATGGGTGTACTGCCACATCAGCGGCGCAACCTCTGCCGGATTGTCCAATAACCCTGATGGATCACTTCGGCCGACTGGGTTACTGCGCACGTAGGCGTACGTGTTTACGCCGCCTCTCAACCCGATGGGATCGCTCTCGATGTATCGACCTACGATTGGGTCGTAGTCGCGATTCCAGTTCTGGTTAAGTCCGGTCTCTGCGTCGTAGTACTGGCCTGGGAAGCGCAGGTTGTAGGGGAACGCCGCTCGACGGTCTGCCAAGGCGGTGCAACCGGCCAACTAAGTCAACCCGGTGCAGCGGACCGACGCCGAGCTGCTCGAAAGAGCCGGGGGATGAAGCGAAACCAGAACAAATACGCGCCCACAAACACCAGGGCGACACCGAGCCAGTTAGTCCCCTGAGTTCCTAGCACTTTCAAAACATGCTCGTAGATCAAGAACTGCCAGATGAGCCCGACCGGCGCCGTCCACACCAACCAGAGCAAACCGCTAACTATGGTCGCGTCACCGCCCTGCGTGGACGCAACTATCAATAGAGCGGCCACAACCACCCATCCAATTGCCACCCATCGCGCGATCTTCATTTGCTACCCCCTCCCTGTGCAGAGGCATGACACTGCGCCATACACTCCGAGACGATCCCGTTGGCGTACGACTGGCAGTTCTCGCCCTGTGAGAGATCAACGCTGTAGTTTGGCGGCGCCGCGGCAAATTTCTTCTTTATGCAGTCCTCCAAGCACTTGTTGTCCGGCTGAAGAGCCTTGCAGGCGCTGGGTGAGTAGCTGTCGCTTTCCATGGCGCCGGGCGTGTTGAAAGGGTTGTTACCTGAAGGTCCAAGTCCCTTGCACGTGTAACCGGTCTTCGCGTTGCCGACGCAAACGTATTGGTGATAGAGCGGGCCGGGACTGAAAGGGAAGTGATGGAGCGGTCGAGTGCACATCGCAGTGTCCAGACCGAGCCGATCAGTCACGATCACGGGGTCATCTTCAGCGTATACATACGTATTCAGGCCACCGCGAAGCCCCATCGGGTCGCTCTCCACATATCGACCTACGATTGGGTCGTAGTCGCGATTCCAGTTCTGCAGAAGACCGGTCTCTGAGTCGTAGTACTGCCCTGGGAAGCGCAGGTTGTAGGCGAAGGTTCCGAGGCCTGCCGGGTTTTGGTTCGGCGCCGCAGTGCCGAAGGGATCGGTATCCCACCGCCAGGCGAGCGTGCCCGTGGTCGGCTGCGCGACCTTGCGCGGGGCGTTCAGATGATCGGTGTGCACGTAGAAGATGTTCACGCCGCCTGAACCATTGGGCTGAAGCGTCGCCACCGGGATATCTCCAAGCCAGATGGTCTCCTCGATGAGGCTTCCACTGCTGTTGTACTCACCGAGCAAATGCCCGGACTCATCCTGCATGAACACGGTCGTGCCGCCCGTGCCCGACTTCTCAATCATCTGTCCGACCGCGTTATAGAGATAGTCGGTGGAACTGGCACTGGTCGCGGCCACGCGCCCGCGGTCGTTATAAGTAAAGCTGAGTGTCCCGTAGCCGGAGGTCTGACCCGCTGCGTCATAGCTATAGCTGCGGGTGAGGGTACCGGTGATCGCCGTGAGCTCATTGCTCGTCGAGCTCACCGAGAAAGTGTTCGGCGTGCTGCCGGTCTGGGTCAGCTGATTGCCGTTGGCATCGTACGTCCAACCGTCGTTGATCGCGCTCGTCGTCGCGCTCGTCAGCCGATCAAGCACGTCGTACCCGTAGGTCCAGGTGAGCGCGCTGTTGGACGAGTCGCTGATACCGATAATCCGATTCGCATTGTCGAAGCTGTAGCCGAGCGTGACGCCGGCCGTCACGATCTGGCTGATGAGCCCATCGCCGGTGAAGGTCCGGCTGACGGTGCTGGCATCACCCCAGGTCCAGCCATTCACGCCGCCGAAGGGCTCGTAGGTGACGCCCGAGATCACCGTCGTGCCGTTCACGGCGATGCTCGTGACCTGGTGATCGCTGTTGTAGCCGTAGGTCACGGACTGGCCAGATGGGGTCACGAGCCCCGTGCGGTCGGCGTTCGTGTAGGCGTAGCCCACAGACAGATTCACCGTGCCGACGGTCAGGCCCTTCCCGACCACGCGCCCCGCAAAGTCGTATGTCCAGGCGAGGGAGTGATTGGCATCCGAGGCACTGGTGAGCCGGCCTTTGCCGTTCGTTCCTGAGTCGTACCCGAAGCTGATCGTCTGGTCGCTCGAGCCGCCGAGCGAGTAAACGATGGAGCTCACCCGGTTTGCCGCATCGTAGCTGTAGGTCGAGATGGCGCCTCGGGCATCCGTCGAGGTCGAAAGATTCCCGCCCGAATCGTAGGTGTTGCTGGTCGAGCCGGTATCCGGACTCGACTGGCTCTTGAGGTCTGCGAAGCCGTTGTAGACATAGGTAGTCGTCAGGCTTCGGGGGTCTTTGACCGAGAGAAGATCATCCAGGGCGTCATAGCTGAAGTACGTCTTGCCGCTGTTCGGATCCGTGATCTGACTCAGCCGGTTGAGCGCGTCGTACGTGTTCGCCGTGTTGCGACTCAGCGGCGCGTTGATCGCGGTCTGGTTTGCGTCGTTGTCGTCGGTGTAGGTTGTTGTGACAGCGGACGTGCCGGCGGCATTGATGTCCTGGTACAGCGTGTTCAGCGCCGTGTAAGCACGAGTGTGGGTGCGATGGAGCGTGTTGGACGGGTCATAAGTCTTCTCCGCCGTCCGGTTACCCGCGTTATCGAGCGTGTATTGGATGGAGTTCCCGGCCCCGTC
Source organism: uncultured Gammaproteobacteria bacterium (assembly GCA_963802645.1). Classification (GTDB taxonomy): domain Bacteria; phylum Pseudomonadota; class Gammaproteobacteria; order Steroidobacterales; family Steroidobacteraceae; genus 13-2-20CM-66-19. The sequence goes on from CAWDJK010000005.1 coordinate 318,221, forward strand.
CGAGATCTCGGTCAGACGGTGGGCGCCATCGTAGGTGTAGAGAACGTAGCTGCTGTCAGGGAGCGTGACCTGCTTCAAGAGCCCCGTCGGGTAGTAGCTGAACGCTGTGGTTTCGGTCCCCACCTGGCGCGAGGTGAGACGCGTGCGGGCATCGTAGGTGAGCGTCGTCACTACGCCGTTCGGATCGGTAATCGTCAGCGGCTGCCCGTGCGCGTTGTAAGTGTTGTAGGTCGTAACGTTCCCGACCGGGTCGGTGACCGTCTGAAGCTCTCCACACTGATAGCCCGTGGTGCAGGTGTAATAGGTGTAGGTCGTCGTCGAGTTGACGTCCGTCCGTGGGCCCTTGGCGGTCAGCATCCGCCCGTAGCTGTCGTAGGTATAGGTCCAGGTCCGGGTCACATTCGGCGTCACCGTGGTGTCAGTGATCGTCTTGGTCAGCACATTCCCGAGGGAGTCGTAGGTGAACGCCGTCGTTTTGATCGGCGTGCCGGTGCCCGTGCTGTTGCTATAGACGGAAATCAGATCTGGCTGGCGCCAGTTGGCATCCCAGACCGTCGTGATCGTTCGAACGCTCGAGGTCCCGTACGCCTCTGTGCGGGAGGTCTCGAGGTTGCGCGTGAGGTTGTAGACGTACTTTGTGATGTTGCCGTTGAAATCCGTCTGCTGCGAGATGTTCCCATGCGCATCGTGCGACCAGCTTTCCGTCACAGTCCCGCTACCCGAGGCGGCCGGCTGCTGCAGGCTGACGTCCTCGTTGTAGCTGATGCCCGTGGAGAACGAGTAGGTCCTGTTAGTACCCAGAGGATCTGTTACGACGGCGCTCGTGATCGCATAACCGTAATAGGCGTTTGCATCGTACGTGACGCTGTAGTTATCCACGCCGCCCGCGTGCTGGGTGTTGACGGCGAAAGCCTCTTCGGATTGGCTCTTGTACTGGAAGGTGGCAAAGCGAACGCCGTTTTCATCCGTGATTCCCGTCAAGGCGCGCGGAAGGTTCACCCCTCCCGTGTCTGCAGACTCGTTGTACGAGTAAGTCTTCGTGCTCTCATCGGGATAGACGATCCCCGTCACATTCCCCGTGCCGTCGTAGCCGTATTGATAGACTCCTCCAGCCGGGTCTGTCATCTGGCTCAGCTGCGACTGGCTGTTGTACTGCCAGGAAATCGTGTGTCCAAAGGCATCGCTTTGGCTCAGCAGCTGCCCCGAGCTTGAGTACGTGAACGTAAAGGTACGTCCGCCACGCTCGACCCTCTGCAGGAGCGATCCGGCCGCATTGTAGAGTTCCGTGCTGTCGTCCTCGCGACGCACCTGCCATTCGTTCACGCCGCCGACGCTCACCTGAGTCACGCGATCATTGATGTCGGCGTTCTGAGTTACCGCGCTGTTCGGCCCGGAGAACGCAATGTATCGCCCGTCGGTGGTTGCGAGCTGATAAGCATTCTGCGCGGTGCTGATGTAGGGGTAGCAATGAGCCACAGCGGCGCCAGTAGTCTGATCAACCCAGTAAGACTGATAGCAGCCGTTTGTCGTGGTTAAAATCGGCTGCGAGTAGTCGATGAATGCAGTCGTAGCAACCGAGGACCAAGTTCTACTGTCGCTGCGATAGGCGCGCACAAAGGAGAGGCCGGTCGGGCTCTGGTAGTCCGATTCCGTCTGCGCCTTCAGTCCCGCCGACGCATAGATCGGATTTCCGACGCAACTCTTGCACCCTTTCGGCGGCGGCGGAAGCGGCAGCGTCAGATAGCAATAGACCGTATCTAGCGTGGGGTTGGACCCGGTGGAGTGGAGCCACTCTTGGAAGTGCGGCTGCTGCGGGCAGACCCTACTGGTCTGGAAGGTGCTGTAGTTGGACTGGGTGCTGCAGGTCTCGCCGGAGGAGTTCGTTATGCATGTCTGCAGGTCAAACCAATTCCAGTAGTAGACCGAGTTGTCGAAGAGGATTCCGTCGGCCCCGGTGGTCCAGGGATGCAGATTCTGGACTGTGTAGCAAGTCGTTGTACTGCCGGCGGTCGTGCAATAGTCCTCTATGGCCTGTACGTCTGCCCAGGCTTGGGAGAGGGAGGTCTCAAAAGGCGTCGGGGGAGTGAAATATGGTTCGTCGAATATGAATAGATCCACTACTTGTATTTGCGAGGAGCTATAGGCCGGCGTAACGAGAACCAGCAGCGAAAGAAGACCCGCTGCAACGGCGAGCGAACAAGCCAGGTGCTGCCAGCATGCGGCAGCCGTTCGAGCAAAGGCACGCATTGAGACCCCTCCCGCTACTGCCTAAGAACGGCTTCCGGACACTCTCGAGGTCCCGTGAATCACCGTCCTTAGCAGCCCCGATTTTGCGGCAGTGACTCAGCGCGCCGCAAGAGTCATCAACCAAAACGCTTTCGGTTTGTGACGTTTTGATGTCCGCGTGAGATGAATACGCGAGTGAGGACAGATAGTATTTTTGTGCGTCCGAAAAAATCCCCACCTTAGCCTTTACACCAATGATCACCGACTCGCATGATTCGTGAATGCGGCCTCGATTGCTCGTTCTGATCTGCGCGCTGACCGCACTCGGCGTTTGTGCCGGCCTGCTTGTCCGCTCGTGGACGCGTAATGCGGGAGCACCTGCGACGACGTCCATCACTCCTGCACGGGGACCATCCGCTGTGCGTGTGGCCAGTGATCTCCCCGCTTCTGCGGACTCGCGTCCGAACCCTGCTGCGCAAAAGTCGGGCCCTCCGGAGCCCGGCGCGCAGAGAACGGCCGCCGCAGCGGCCGAGAACGCCGCAAGGGCCGCCGCGGACCTCGCCGCCAAGTGACGAGCGAGCACTCCCTCCTCGCGGAGGAGACGTATAGGAGACAGGCGATCACAGCCGTCTCCAAGCACTTGAAAACTAAGCGCGACTAGCGATCGTCGGTCCAATCCATCATGGGAGCGACTGACACTCGCCGGTCGATCTTTGCGGCCTTTTGATCGGAGAAAATGCCTATTTTTCCAGGGCTTTCCATGCGGGGCGTTTCTGCGTCATTCCTGCGGGTTACGGGGAGTTTATGAGCGCCATCATGCCGACGATCAAAGTTCGCGAGCAAGCCGACGGAATCACGCGCTATGCGGCGATCGTCCACTCCTGCATACAGCCGCGAGCGCCTGACAGCAGACAGCGTCAACGCGGTAGTAAATCGCATAGGGAAACCGGCGAGCCAGCATCCGGTGGAATCCTCAAAGGCGAATGTGGATTCCTGCGTAGAGAGCAAGAGAATCGATGTCGGCGAACAGGGAATCGAGGAAGTAGTCTCCGAGCTCCTCGCCGTGCTGAGCGTAGAAAGCTCTACCGCGGTCCAGGTCATCGAATGCGGACGGCAGGATCCGCAGCTGCATGGAATTATCGGCGGAGCTTGCGTTTGGCGGCAGCCCAGTCCATGGGCTGCTCGGTGCCCGACTCCACGCGGGCCTCCGTTGCCTTCAGCTCCTGTTCGTGCCCGGTGGGCGACTCGTAGCGCTCGCCCTCGCGCGTAATGGAATCCCAGAGCTCCTCGAGCGTGCGGAGCTTCTCTTTCCCGGATATGCGCTCAATGGCGGGCGTCGTCATCGTGGAGCAAGCCTACTCGGCTGCCGTGTCGGCAGCAAACGGCGGGGCCGAAAACGTGAAACGACGGCGTGCCGGGGAGACGTAAAAGAGACATGCAGAGCCGATGGTTCACATCCGCCGCTGCAACTGCTACATCTGTGCGCCTCGAGGTCTCTCTGCATGGCACGCCCGCCCGCATCTCCAAAAAGCCCCGAACACCCGCGCCTCTCCAAGCGCATGGGCGAGCTCGGCCTGTGCTCACGGCGCGAGGCGGACCGCTGGATCACCAGCGGCTGGGTCAGAGTGGATGGCCAAGTCGTCGACACCCTCGGCGCACGGGTCTCACCCGAGGCACGCATCGAGATCGACCGGGCCGCACGCGAACACCAGAGCGGACAGGTCACCATCCTGCTGCACAAACCCGTGGGCTATGTCTCCGGCCAGGCTGAGGACGGCTACCAACCCGCCATCGTGCTGATCCGCCCGGAGAATCGCTGGGCGGCGGATCCCTCCCCCATGAAGTTCCGGCAGGAACACCTGCGTGCGCTCGCCCCCGCCGGCCGACTGGACATCGACTCAACCGGGCTCCTGGTGCTCACCCAGGATGGACGCCGCGCGAAGCAGCTGATCGGCGAGGACTCCTCGATCGAGAAGGAATACCTCGTGCGGGTCGAGGGCTCCCTCACCACCGACGGCATGCAGCGCCTGCAAGTACGGCCTGACGCTCGATGGCGTGCAGCTCAAGCCCGCACAGGTGTCATGGCAGAACGAACACCAGCTGCGCTTCGTGCTGCGCCAGGGGCGCAAGCGCCAGATCCGTCGCATGTGCGAGCTCGTGGGTGTTGTCGTGACCGCCCTCAAGCGCGTCCGCATCGGCAACGTACCCTTGGGAGGGCTGCCGGTGGGCAAGTGGCGCTACTTGCGTCCGGATGAAAAATTCTGAGCGCGGCGAGATCCCGTTGCCGGCAACCGCGCGCACCCACACGCTACGGTCGCACCCGGGCTTGCCTTTGGCCTTAGCGGGCCGCGAGCCGCCAAAGGGAGGTGACTTCAGCCGCACGCGCGCTATGGAGGGGGTCCGTTTTGTCAGCGGCGCGCGGATGTCGGGGCGTCACGTCGTTGCGGCCCACGACGTGCAATCGCGCCGCCTCGAAGGCTTCGAGCAACTGCGCGCGGGTCCGCAGACCGAGGTGCTCCGCCAGGTCGGAGAGGATCAGCCACCCCTCGCCGCCAGGCTGCCAGATGCTCCGGCAGCGCCCGCAGGAATCCGCGCAGCATGCGGCTATCGGGATCGTAGATTCCGTTTTCCATGGGCGAGCTTGGCCGCGCGGGAATCCATGGTGGGTTGCAGACCACGAGCGCCGCGCGACCTTCCGGAAAAAGGTCCGCTTGCACGACATCGATGCGTTGCGCAAGCCCGAGCTGCCGGACGTTCTCCCGCGCGCACGCCAACGCGCGTGGATCGAGATCGGTAGCCACCACGCGTTCGATGCCACGCCGTGCAAGTACCGCGGCGAGCACGCCGCTCCCCGTGCCGATATCGAAAGCAACGCTGGATGAAGCGCACACGGCCGGCAGCGGCGCCGTGCTGACGAGGTCCACGTATTCACGGCGGATCGGCGCGAAGACACCGAAGTGCGGATGAATTCGGCCTCCCGCCTCCGGCACCTCGATGCCCTGCGTGCGCCACTCGTGCGCGCCGATCACACCGAGCAACGCCCGGAGCGAGGCGACTGATGGAGTCTCCGCGGGGCCGTAGGCCTCTGCGCAGGCTTGGCGGATATCGGGCGCGCCTCGCAACGGAATCGTGTAGTCGTCGTTGAGCGGGACCAGTAAGGCGTTGAGGGTGCGTGCCCGTTGCGACCTGGCCTGACGGTAGAGATGGAACGCTTCGGCCGGACCGGCGATCGAAGTTGCGGCTGAAGCCCGCGATTTACGCCGCGGACGATCCGCGCGATTCCCCAGCGCGCTCAACATCCGGCGAGCCTGCTGAAAGTCGCCGCGCCACAGAAGCGCGGTCCCCTGACACGCGAGACCATAGGCCTCGTCCGCGGTCATTTTCTCATCAGCGACGACGACGCGCGTGGCAGGCGGCGCATCGCTATGGGAGCGCCACAGTGCCTCGCATGCCTGGCCGTTCTCGAGCCAGTGGATCATCGGGACAGGGCCGTGCAGGGGTGCCATGGGTGACCTACTGCCGCGCCCGCAGCTCCTCGAGACACTCCCAGCGCGCGAACTTCTCGAGCAACAGCGCCTCGAGCTCCTCGAGCCGCGCGCGGTCGGCGCGCAGCCGCTCGCGATCCTGCCGATGATAGTCCGCCGCGCTCATGCGCGTGATCAGCTCGGTCTGTTCGCGCTCGAGCGTCTCGATCTCATCGGGGAGCGCGGCGAGCTCGCGCTGCTCCTTGTAGCCGAGGCGGACACGGGTCGGGGCTGCGCGGCGCGGCCCGTGACAGCGTCGCGCTCCGGGCCTCGTTCCGCCCGGTCGGCGGCGGCGGCCGCTGCCGCAGGTAGTCGCTGTAGCCGCCCGCGTACTCGCGCCAGCGCCCGTCGCCCTCGGCGGCGAGCGTCTGCGTCACGACGTTGTCGAGGAAGCGCCGGTCGTGGCTCACCAGCAGCAGCGTGCCGTCATAGTCCTGCAGCCGCTGCTCGAGCAGCTCGAGCGACTCGATGTCGAGATCGTTGGTGGGCTCATCGAGCACGATGAGGTTCGCCGGCCGGGCAAAGAGCCGCGCCAGCAGCAGCCGGTTGCGCTCACCGCCGGACAGCATCCGCACCGGCGACTGTGCCCGTTGTGCGCGGGAAGAGGAACTCCCCGAGATAGCTCACGATGTGCCGCCGCTCCTCGCCGAGCTCGACCCAGTCGGATCCCGGGCTGATGGCCTCGGCGAGGGTCGCGTCGGGATCGAGCTGCTCGCGCAGCTGATCGAAGTACGCCACCCGCAGCCGCGTCCCGAGCCGCACGCTGCCGGCATCCGGGGCGAGCTCCCCGAGGATCAGCCGGATCAGGGTCGACTTGCCCGAGCCGTTGGGGCCGATGAGCCCGATGCGATCGCCGCGCATGATGCGCGCCGACAGCCCCTCGATGAGCGGCCGGGGACCGAAGCGCTTGCTCACCTCATCGAGCTCCGCCACCAGGTCGCCGGAGCGCTCGCCCGCTTCGAGGCTCAAGCGCATGTTGCCGAGCCGGTCGCGCCGCGCGGCGCGCTCGAGCCGCAGCCGCTCGAGCCGGCGCACGCGCCCCTCGTTACGCGTGCGCCGCGCCTCCACGCCCTTCCGGATCCAGACCTCCTCCTGCTGCCAGAACTTCTCGAAGCGGCGCCGGGCGCTATCCTCGGCGGCGAGCTCGCGGTCCTTGCGCTCCTCGTAGGCGGTGAAGCTGCCCGGATAGGAGCGCAGCACGCCGCGATCGAGCTCGACGATGCGGCTGGTGATCCGGTCGAGAAAGGCGCGATCGTGGGTGATGACGATCGCGGCGGGCACTTTGAGCAGCAGCTCCTCGAGCCGCTCGATGGCCTCGATGTCGAGATGGTTGGTCGGCTCATCGAGCAGCAGCAGATCCGGCTGCAGCGCCAGCGCCAGGGCGAGCGCGGCGCGCTTACGCTCGCCGCCGGAGCAGGTGAGCGGAGAAACGGCGCCCTCGAGGCCGAAGCGATGCAGGTACTCGGCGAGGCGCGACTCCAGGCGCCACTGCTCGGGCTCGTCGGCGGACGCGGCCGCCGGCAGCTGCGCGCGCAGCCGCAGGCTCTCGTGCAGGCTCTGCGCCGCCGGCAGCTCCGGCTCCTGCTCGACGAGTGTCAGACGCAGTCCCTCGCGCCGCTGCAACTCGCCGTCATCGAGCGGCAACTGCCCGGCGAGCACCGCGAGCAGCGTCGACTTGCCGGTGCCGTTGCGGCCGATCAGGCCGAGCCGCTCGCCGGCGAGCACGGTAAGTTGCGCCCCGTCGAGCAGCGGACGCTCGCCGAAGGCGAGCTGTGCCTCGCGAAGTGTGATCAGCGACATGGGTGCATTGTGCGGATTGGACGCCGGCCGGCAAAGTCTGTAGAGTGCGCGGCGCTCAATATCCGGGGTGCGCGGTCAGCACCCGGTTTGGCTCGCAGTCTGTCCCAGCCGACGTACTTCGATTTTCCGTTAAACCATTGTTCTCGCGTCTGACCGCCGCAGCCCCAACGGGCGCTGCGGGCGAGTCAACAGATTGCGAGGATTTCTCATGTCATTTACCGATCTCGGGCTCACGCCCGAGTTGCTGCGCGCGGTCGCCGACAAGGGCTACGACGCCCCGACCCCCATTCAACAGCGGGCGATTCCCGCCGTGCTCGCCGGCCGCGACGTGCTCGCCGGCGCCCAGACCGGCACCGGCAAGACGGCCGCATTCGTGCTGCCGATGCTGCAGCGGCTCGCCGCCGGCACCGGCCGCGCGCCACGCGCGCTGGTCCTCACCCCCACCCGCGAGCTCGCCGCGCAGGTCGCCGACAGCGCCCGCGCCTACGGCAAGTACGTCGCGGTGCGCACCGCCGTGGTGTTCGGCGGCGTCAGCATCCGCCCGCAGATCCAGGCGCTGCAGTCGGGCTGCGATCTGCTGGTCGCGACTCCCGGACGGCTGCTGGATCTCGCCGGGCAGGGCGTACTCGATCTGCGCCACGTCGAGTGCTTCGTGCTCGATGAGGCGGACCGGATGCTCGACATGGGCTTCATCCATGCGATCCGCCGCGTCCTGAAGCTCCTGCCGGCGAAACGCCAGAACCTGATGTTCTCGGCCACCTACTCGGCGACCGATCCGCGAGCTGGCCGCGCGCTTCCTGCACGCGCCCGAGCACATCGAGGTGGCCGCGCGCAACGCGACCGCCGAGCGCATCGACCAACAGGTATATCGCGTGCCGAAGGAGCACAAGCGCCATCTGCTCGCGCACCTGATCCGCTCCGGCCGCTGGGCCCAGGTGCTGGTATTCACGCGCACCAAGCACGGCGCCAACCGGCTGACACAGCAGCTCGAGTCGGCCGGCATCAGCGCCGCCGCGATCCATGGCAACAAGAGCCAGGGCGCGCGCGTGCGGGCACTCGCCGACTTCAAGGAACGGCGCATCACCGCGCTGGTTGCGACCGAGGTCGCCGCCCGCGGCCTCGACATCAAGGAGCTGCCGCACGTGGTCAACTACGAGCTGCCGAACGTGCCCGAGGACTACGTGCACCGGATCGGCCGTACCGCGCGGGCCGGAGGCGCGGGTTGCGCGGTGTCGCTGGTGGCGCCCGACGAGCTGCCGTTGCTGCGCGACATCGAGAAGGTCCTGGCACGCACCCTCGCCACCAGCGCCCTGCCGAAGTATTCGGTCGCTGGCGTGCCGGCGGCACGCGCCGCGGCGGCCTGAGGCGCGCGCGTTAATGACCGGCGGTAAGTACACCCTCTACGGCCGGAGGGGCGCCGGCTCGCTGGCGCCGCAAATCCTGCTCGAGGAGATCGGGACACCGTACGAGCTGATCTGGATCAGCAGGACGCCGGCCGATCTCGAGATCCTGCGCCGCGTGAATCCCGCCGGAAAGATCCCCCTGCTCGTGCTGCCCGATGGCACGACGGTGGCAGAGTCGGCCGCGATCCTCATCCATCTGACCGACGCGCACCCGCAGGCGGGCATGGCCCCGCCGCCCGGCAGCAGCGCACACGCGCGCTTCCTGCAGTGGATGGTGTATCTGTCCGCCAACCTCTACGAGGCGGTGCTGCGCTACTACTACGCGGAGCGCTATTCGACCTCGGGGGCGCCCGCGGCGCCCGCGATCAAGGCGCAGGCGCTCAGCGACTATGCCGCGCACCTCGAGCGCATCCACCGCGAGCTCTCTCCCTACGTGTTGGGTGAGAAGCTCTCGGCGGTGGATCCCTATCTGCACATGCTCGCCGCCTGGTACCCGGAAGCGGAACAGCCGCTCGCCGCCCGGCTGCCCAGGCTCGCACAGCACGCGGAGCTCCTGCGCCGCCGGCCCGCGACGGCCAAGGCGGAGCGCGACCACGCCGAGGACTAGCGGCGCTCGCGGCGCCGCCCCTCACAGGTCCCCGACCGCGTAGCTCAGCCGCAGCCGCGCGAGTGACTCATCGAGCTCGGCGTTGTCGCGATTGACGAGCGCGGCGGTCTGCAATGCGATCGCATCGAGCACCTGGGTGTTGCTCGAAAGCCCTACGGCGTAGAGCTCGCGGGAGCTGCGCAGATTCTCCTCGGCCTGCGAAACCGCCTCCCCCGAGGACTCGAGGCGCACCTGCGCCTCGTGCACGTCGAGCCAGGCCTGTCGCACCTCGAGCTCCACGCGCGAGCGCGCATCCTCGAGACGGCTCTGTGCCGCGCGGCTGGCGCTCTGGAGGGCCGCCGCACGGTGGCGCGCCTGTCCGCCGTCGAACAGATTCCAGGTAAAACCGACGCCCACCGTGGAGAAGTCCTCGCGATCCAGGATCTGGTTGTCGAAGTGGGTGTATCCGCCCACCAGCGCCACCTGCGGCAACGCTTTGCCGGCCTCCGCGTGGGCCTGCGAGACCAGGGCTCCGGCACGGGCGCTCAACGCCTTCAGCTCGCTGCGCGAACCGAGCGCACGCTGTACCAGGGTATCGAGCGCGGTGACGGCAAGAAACGCGTCGGCGGGGATCCGTTGCTCGAGCTCGGCCTCGCGTCCGAGCGGCTCGCCGAGTTGACGGTTGTAGAGGGCCTGAGCGATCTCGACCGAATTGGCGGCGTGAACCCGGTCCTGCTCGGCGTTCGCCCGGGCGACCTGCGCTGCGAGCAGATCGGTCCTGGGCACCAGGTCGCGCGCCACCATCTGCGCCACATCATCGGCGTGCGCGCCGAGGCTCGCGACCCGCGACTGCGCCGCGCCGAGCGTGCGGCGCGCCCGCAGGACTCCCACGTAGGCCTCGGCCACTTCCAGCTTCAGGGCCGCGACCGCCGACCGCTCGTCCTCGGATGCACCGAGGAATGCCTGATGCGCCGCGGCGATCCCGGCGGCGATCTGCCCGCCCGTGTACAGCGGCAGTTTCAGCTGCACGCCGCCGGAGACGAACTGGTCGTCCTTGAAGATGGGACCCGAACGGAACTGAAAGCCGGGAGTCGTCACGTCGAGAGCCGGCGAGGCGTTCAGACGCGTGTAGCCCGCGGTGGCATCGAGCGAGGGCCAGCGCGCGCCGCGCGCCGCCTGCTCGCCGGCACGGGCCCCGTCCACGTCCGAGCTCGCCGCGGCGAGCGCCGGATCGCGCGACAGCGCGAGCCGCCAGGCGTCCGCGAGACTCTCCGCGCCCGCGGCGTGCCGGGGCGAGGCGACACTGGCCAGTACCGTCAGGGTCAGCCACACAAGCCGCGGGCGCATCCTCGTCATCCGGCCTTCTTCAGCGACACGATCCCGAGCGCCTTGAGCACATAGCGCTCGTACACCGGAGTCACCGAGCCGGTGCGGATCTTGCGCAGGAAATACTTCTCGAAGGCGATCTTCGCGAGGTGCACCCATTTCCCGGCCCGCGCCCAGGTGACGTTGCGCGGCGGGATCTCCGGCAAGGCGACGAACGCGACGCCCGTATCGCCGAAATCGGCGAGGCAGATCGCATTCCAGGTCGCCTCGGCGGCCGGTACTTCGCCGGCGAGCTCGGCGACGATGTTCGCGCAGATTGCGCTCACCATCGATTCGATCATGTAGCCGGTCTTCGGCGCACCGGTCGGCACGGGCGTCGCCTCGACCGGCGGGATGGCCACGCAGACACCCGCCGCGTAGATGTCGGGGTAGCGTGGCGAGCGCTGCCGCTGGTCGATCAGCACGAAGCCGCGCGGATTGCACAGCCCCGGGACGCCGGCCACGGCCGCCACTCCCTTGAAGGCCGGCAGCACCATCGCGTAGCTGAAGGGCAGTTGATGCTGCTTTTTCGGCTTGCCGTCCTCGTCGTGCTCGATGACGGCCATCGCGCCGGCGGTGACCGCATCGATCCTCGCGTTGGTAACCCATTTGATGTGCCGATGGCGCAGCTGCGACTCCATCAGTCCCTTACTGTCGCCGACGCCCCCGAGTCCCATGTGACCGATGTAGGGCTCGCTGGTGACGAACGTGATCGGCACCCGGTCGCGCATCCGGCGCCGGCGCAGGTCCGCATCGAGAATCATGGCGAACTCGTAGGCCGGACCGAAGCAACTGGCGCCGGCGGCGGCGCCGACGATCACCGGGCCGGGGTTCGCGAGGAACTGCTGGTACTTTAGCCACGCCTCCGAGGCGTGCTCCTGCGTGCATACCGACTGGGTGAATCCTGCGGGCCCGAGTCCCGGGACTTCCTCGAAGGCGAGCTGAGGTCCCGTGGCGATGACGAGGTAGTCGTAGCGTACGGTGGCGCCGTCGCGCAGCGCGAGCTCACGGCGTTCCGCGTCGATGCTCGCGACGCTCTCCGCGATCCATTCGACGCCCTTGGACTCGAGCGGCGTCCTCAGAGACACCCGCGTGCGCTCGCGCTCGCGCCAGCCGACCGCCACCCAGGGGTTCGAGGGGGTGAACTCGAAATACGGCGAGGAGCCGATCAGAACGACCCGATGTTGCTTGCCGAGCCGCTTGCGCAGCTCGAAGGCACACGGCACTCCGCCGATTCCGGCACCGATGATTACGATTTGCGCCATGGTCATGCTCCTCGTGGCGCGGTGAGCGCCTGGTCAGTCGCCAGGCCGGCGGCGCCACGCGCAGCGCGCCGCCGCAGGTAGGCGTAATAGAGAACCGGGATCACCATCAGGGTGAGCACGGTCGAGACGAAGATTCCAAAAATGAGCGATACGGCGAGGCCGTTGAAAATCGGGTCATCGAGGATGAAGCAGGCGCCGATCATGGCCGCGAGCGCCGTGAGCGCGATGGGGCGCGCCCGGATCGCGCCGGCGCGCACCACGGCGTCCTCCAGCGTGCGCCCGGCACGCATCTCCCCATCGATGAAGTCGACCAGCAGAATGGAGTTGCGCACGATGATGCCGGCGAGCGCGATCATGCCGATCATGGAAGTCGCGGTGAACTGCGCGCCGAGCAGCGCGTGTCCGGGCATGACGCCGATGATGGTGAGGGGGATGGGCGCCATGATGATGAGCGGCAGGACGTAGGAGCCGAACTGCGCTACCACCAGCAGATAGATGAGCAGCAGCCCGACCGAGTAGGCGATGCCCATGTCACGGAAGGTCTCGTAGGTGATCTGCCACTCGCCGTCCCACTTGATCGCAGTCGCGCTGGGATCGTCGGGCTGGCTGATAAAGCGCTGCGCGAGGGCTTCCCCGCCCGGGGGATGGCGCGCGAGCTGACCCACGAGACCGAACATGCCGTACAGAGGGCTGTCGAGCCGGCCCGCCATGTCGCCCGTGACGTAAGCGACCGGCAGCAGGTCCTTGTGGTACACGGTGCCGTCCCAGGTCGTCTCATGCACGTCGACGAGCTCGGATATCGGAATGCGCGCCCCCGCTGTGGAACGCACCTCGAGCTCGAGCAGCTGCTCGACGCGCTGGCGGTCCGGGACCGGCAGCTCGAGCCGCACCGGGATCGGATAACGCTCGCGCCCCGCGTGCACGTAGGTGACATCGGATCCCTGCAGCCCGAGCTCGAGTGTCTCGGCGATCTGCTGCTGCGAGACGCCGAGCAGGGCTGCCTTCTGCCGATCCACGCCGATCACGAAGCGCGGCGCGGGGGCCTCGACGCTGTCGTCGGTATCGACGATGTCCCGTGTATGGTCGAAGACGGCGCGCACCTCTTTCGCCAGGCGTTGCTGCTGCGCGTAGCTCGCGCCGTAGACCTCGGCGACGATCGGCGCGCGCACCGGCGGTCCTGGCGGGACCTCCACTATCTGAATCGAGGCCGCATACCGGGCGCCGATGGCGGCCAGTGCCGGCCGCAGCGCCAGCGCGATCTCGTGACTCTTACGGCTGCGGTGGTGCCGGTCGACGAGATTCACCTGGATGTCGCCGAGCTGCGGCGCGTGCCGCAGGTAGTACTGACGCACCAGGCCGTTGAAGTTGATCGGCGCCGAGGTGCCGGCATAGACCTCGTAGTCGCTCACCTCCGGCACGCGAGCAATCACTTGCGCCAGCTCGTCGAGCGCGCGCGCGGTCGTCTCGACGGTGGTGCCCTCGGGAAGGTTGGCGACCACCTGGAACTCCGACTTGTTGTCGAAGGGCAGCATCTTGAGGACCACCAGCTGCACCACGACCAGCCCGACGGCGATCAGGATGGCACCGAGGATTCCCCAGTAGAGCCGGTGGCGGCGGGCGCGTCCATCCGCGCCCGCGAGGTACGGCCGCATCATGCGCTCGAACAGGCGCGCCAGAGCCTGCGCCTGCCCGTCTGCGCGGCCCGGCGCGTGTCCCGGGTGCAGGAGCTTGCGGCACAGCCAGGGCGTGAGGGCGAGCGCGACCGCGAGCGAGATCAGCATGCCCATGCTGGAATTGATCGGGATAGGACTCATGTAAGGACCCATCAGTCCGCTCACGAAGGCCATCGGCAGCAGCGCCGCAATGACCGTGAAGGTCGCGAGAATCGTCGGCCCGCCGACCTCGTCCACGGCGCGCGGGATGATCTCGGCGAGCGTGCCGGCCCCGGCAAGCATGTGCCGGTGGATGTTCTCCACCACGACGATCGCGTCGTCGACCAGGATGCCGATGGAGAAGATGAGCGCGAACAGCGAGACGCGGTTGAGCGTGAAGCCCCAGGCCCAGGAGGCGAACAGGGTCGCCGCGAGCGTGATGCTCACGGCGGCGCCCACCACCAGCGCCTCGCGCCGCCCCATCGCGAGTATGACCAGCAGCACCACGGAGGCCGTCGCGAACAGGAGCTTCTCGATGAGCTTGACCGCCTTGTCGTTGGCCGTCTCGCCGTAGTTGCGCGTCACGGTGACCTGCACGCCCTCGGGCAGGTAACTGCCGCGCAGCTGCTCGACGCGGCGCAGCACCTGGCGTGCGATTGCGATCGCGTTGGTCCCGGGCTGCTTCGAGACGGCGATCGTCACGGCGGGCGCGTAGGCGGCCGGCGTCAGTCCGCGCGTGCCGGCCCCGGGCCCCGTTCCGAGCCACACGTAGGAGTCGGGCTGGTCCGGCCGCGTCGATACATCGGCGACGTCTTCGAGGAATACCGGCTGCCCGTGATTGCTACCCACCACCAGGCCCGCCACGTCGTCGCGGCTGGCGAGGAACGCACCGGCGTCCACGGGCGTCACGCGGTTCGCGCCTTCGAGCGCCCCGGCGTGTGCGACTACGTTCGCCGCGAGCAGCGAGCGCGTCAGATCTGCGGCGGTGAGCCCAAAACCCGCGAGGCGCTGCGGGTCGAGCTGTACGCGCACGATGCTCTGCGGGGCGCCGATGGTGTAGACGTTGCGCGTGCCGGGGACGCGCTTGATCTCGGTCTCGATCGAACGGGCCACCTCGCCGAGCTCGTGGGCACCGCGGCCCGGATCGGCGGTCGAAAGCGTCAGGGTAACGATCGGAACGTCGTCGATCCCCTTCGGTTTCACCAGCGGCTGCAGGATGCCGGAGTTCGCAGGCCGCCAGTCCTGGTTGGAATAGATGGCGTTGTAGAGCCGCACGATCGCCTCGGTGCGGTGCTCACCCACCCGGAACTGCACGCTGAGAATCGCCAGCCCCGGACGCGAGGCGGAATAGATGTGCTCGACTCCGGCGATCTCGCCGAGTACCTGTTCCATCGGTGAGGCCACCAGACTCTCGACCTGTGCCGCCGATGCGCCGGGAAACGCTATGAATACATTCGCGAAGGTGACATCGATCTGCGGCTCCTCCTCGCGCGGAGTGACGAGGACTGCGAACACGCCCAGCAGCACGGCGGCGAGCGCCAGTAGCGGTGACAGCGGACTCGCGAGGAAACGCCGCGCGATCCTGCCGCTCAGGCCGAGTCTCTCCCCGCCCGGGGGTGGCTCGGCCCCGGGTTCCACCGGGTGCCTCATGAGCGCCCTGCGTCCGCCGGTGGCGCGAGTTCCCTGCTGGCCGCCATCGGATCGAGCGCGACGCGCTCGCCGGGCGAGACGCCCGAGACGATCTCGACGCGCTCGTCGAAGCGATCGCCGATGCGAACCTGGCGCAGCGCCGTGCGGCCGTCCGCTTCGACCACGTAGACGGCAGTGATCTCGCTGCGCTCGAGCAGCGCCTGCCGCGGCACGAGCACGCGCTGCGCTTCGCCGGTTACGAAGCCCACCTTGACGAACATTCCGGGATAGAGGTCGGTGGCGTTCTCCGGCAACTCGAGCCGCGCGCGGAAGGTGTTGGAGGGCGAGGACGCCTCCGGAAAGACCGTCACCCGGGTCGCCTCGATGCGCCGCCCCTCGACGTACACCGCGCCCTGCCGGATGCGCCGCACCTGCGCGACGATCGACTGCGGCACGTCGACCGCGACCCGCAGGTACTGCAGCGACAGGCCACTCATCAGCGGTGTCCCGGGGCTTACCGTCTCGCCGACCTGCACGAGCCGGCGCGTCACCACCCCCGCGTAGGGCGCCCGCACTTCCGTGTACGCGACCCCCTCCTCGGCACTTTGCAGCGCCGCCCGCGCCGCCTCGAGGTGCGCGACCGCCGCGGCCCTGTTGACCGCCGCCTCATCGAGCGTCGCCTTCGGCACGACCTTGCGGTCGTACATATCGGCGATGCGCTGGTAGCGGGTTTGCGCGTCTGACTCCCGTGCGGTCGCCTCCTGCACGGCGGCACGGGCCTGCGACAGTCCGGCGCGTTGCTCGGTCGCGCGCAGCCGTACGATCACCGCCCCGGCCGGGACGAAATCGTTGACGTCGTAGAGGATCGCTTCGACGCGCCCCGCGGTCTGCGCGGCGACCGTGCCCTGATTCACCGCCTCGATGACGCCGTCGAGCCGGCGCTCGATCGGCGTGCTGACGCGCTCGATGACGATGCTGCGCAGCGCCGCGTGCGCCGGCGCGGCCGGGCTGCGATGCCCCCCGCTGCAGGCGCTCAGCCAGGCGGCCGCTGCAGCGACCATCGCGAGCCTGCGGCTCCCCACGGTGTGCCGCCCGCTCAGGAGAAGGCGGCGCCGGGCGCGCGGCCGAGCTTCTTGAGTACGATCGCGAGCGGACAGAAGCCCGTGAACGCGGACTGCACCAGGTTGAGGCCAATGAACCCCGTGAGCAGGAACCACCACGGGCTCACCAGCAGCCCAAGGGCCAGGCTCACGAGAACCATGGTGCCTGCAAACGCGATCACGATCCGATCAATGCTCATGATGGTCTCCGGGGATAAGTGCGTATTTCCCAACTCAGGGCGCCCTATTATATTAGCAATTGCTAAATTAGATATTGCTAACTATACTTATATGCAGGAAGCTGATGCATGAGGTGACCCCATGACCGCGGCCCGCCGGGCGACGTCGCTGCCGACCAGCGGGCTCGCGCGCAGCGCGCGCGAGATGCAGCCTCATGCGCAGCAGGCGGCCGCGCTCCTGAGAGCGCTCGCGAACGCGCAACGACTGATGATCCTCTGTCACCTGATTGAGGGACCGCTCGCCGTCGGTCAGCTGAACGAGCGCCTGCCACTCAGCCAGTCCGCGCTGTCGCAGCATCTGGCGGTGTTGCGGGAATCGGGAATCGTCGGCACGGAGCGCGACGCGCAGACCGTCCGCTACTCGCTCCCTCCCGGTGTGGTCACCGAGGTGCTCGCAGTCCTGCACCAGGAATTCTGCAGACGCTGAAGGTCCAGGCTCTCGAGACGCAGGTCGGGGTTGAAGGTCCGGCGAGCGGTTGCCGCTGCGGCTAGACGCCGTCGAGGATGGTGAGCCTCGGCACGGCTCCCATGACGCCGCTCAGGCGAGCACGTGCGCCGCCACCAGCTGCTCGCGGTATTCGGCGACCGAGATGAGCTGCCGCGCACGGATGTCCCAGAGCACGTACCTGAGCGACCCCGGTACGTCGGCGAGCTTCAACCGGGTGACCTCACCGAAGAGGTGCTGATAGGCCTCGTGGCACTGGATCAGCCGGTAGTTGGGAATCTGCGCGGACAGGTGATGGATGTGGTGGTAGCCGATGTTGGCCGTGAACCAGTTGAGCCAGCCCGGCAGGATCAGGAAGCTGGTGCCGTGGATGGCGCCCACATCGCGATCCCACTGGTCGGTGGCGCTCGCGTAGGAGTGCCGGAAGTTGTGCTGCACGGTGAAGAGCACGATCCCCGCGGCGCCGGCAAACGACAGGCTGATGAGATAGACCGTGAAAAAGAGCGACGCCCCGATTGCCCAGGACATCAGCGCCCAGGCGCTGAGCAGCGCGAGGTTGTTCCACGTCATGTGGCGCAGCTCGCGGGCGGAGCTCCAGTAGCGTGTCTTGAAGGTGGCCGCGTGCGAGCGCAGCGATCCTGCCGGGTGTGCGATCTTCTGCCGCACGACGTGCGCGATGAGGCCAATGCCGCCCTTCATCCAGGTGAAACGCGGATTGAAGATCAGGTAGATAAATCCGGCGACCGGCGACAGGGCGATGCTGCATTTCCAGCGATACAGGCGCTGCTGCCGCGGGCTCAAGGCCGCATATTCCTCCACCGACAGCGTCGTGTAGGGGCCGCGGTACTTCTCCCAGTTGCCGTTGTGATTGTGGTGATAATCGTGGTGCTGCGCCCAGACGTACTGCGGCATGCCCGCCACCACCCCGAACGCAAAGCCGAACGCGCGGTTGAGGCGCTGGCTGCGGAACAGGCTCCCGTGTCCGCACTCGTGCATCAGCGCAAAGACGCGCAGGCTGAAGAGGCTCAGCAGCAGCACCACCGGCACCAGCAACCAGCCCGACACCCGCGCCGCCGCGAAGACCCCCCACCACAGCAGCGCCAGGCCCGCGAAGGTGGTCAGCGCCTGAGTCAATCCCCGCCGATCGTTGGACTTGTCATACTGACGAACGACCGTCCACTTCAATTCCTTCACGCGGGTGATTGAAGACGCCAGAGGACAGGTCAAAGGGACACCCCCAAAACTGCGGTGCGAAGGTCTTATTCTTATAGGAATGCGCGCCGCCCGCTGTGATCCGGGCCACGCGGCAGCGAGCCTATCATGGCGGCATGACAGCCGCGAGGAGACAGGTATGCGCTGGTCGCTCCCGACGATTCAGACCCTCACGGGTGGCTATGCAGATACAAGCGGTTACCTGGCCCTGAAGGGGCTGTTCACCTCGCACGTGACCGGGAACTTCGTCACGCTCGGGTCCGCCCTCGTCTACGGTGGGAGCGGTGCGCTCGCCAAGGCACTCGCCCTGCCGGTGTTCTGCCTCGCGGTGCTGGTCTCGCGCCTCGCTGCGCTGCATCTGAAGGCTGGCGGCCATCCGGTGCTGCGCCGGCTGCTGCAGGTGCAGGTGCTGCTGCTGATCCTGGCGGCGGCGCTCGCGGTCTGGCTGGGGCCCTTCGACGATCCCGACGCCGGACCCGGGCTCGCCCTCGGCATGGTGCTGGTCGCCGCGATGGCGATGCAGAACGCGGCGCACCGGGCGCACCTCGCGCATACCCCGCCGTCGACGGTCATGACGGGCACCACCACCCAGGTGATGCTCGACCTCGGCGACATGCTGCACGGGCTGCGGCCGGAGGTCGCCGCAGCCACGCGTGCCCGCTTCCGGCGCATGACGCTCAGCGTCGCGGCGTTCGCCGGCGGCTGCGCGCTCGCGGCGTCTCTCTACACGCTGCTCGGCAAGTGGTGCTTCTGCGTGCTGCCGGTGCTCGGGCTCGCCGCGCTCATGATGCGCGCGGAGATCTCCGCCGCTGACACGCGCCACCTCTGAAGTCGGCTCACGGGCAGGGCATGGAGGAATCGCTGACGCCCACCTCGTGCGCACGCTTGCAGAAGGCGGCGACCTGCGTGGCTTTGAGAGCGCTCCACTCGCCGAGCTGCGCCGCGAGTCGCGCGTGCATGCCGGCGTAGGTCTCGGTCTCCTGCTGATTGGGCGCGGTGTCGGCATCGTCGAGCAGCTGGCTGAAGGAATAGATCTGCTCGTTCAGCATGCCGGGGTAGTTCAAGTTGGCTTCGGAGCCCTTGATGTTGACCTGCATCAGCACGCCCTCGATCTTCGCGGCGTGCGCGCTGAGCGCGACGCCGTCGGCCGCGAGCGCCGCGGCCTGGGGCTTGCCGTGCGCTTTGCCGGAGACGGCCACGACGCCGGCCTTGACGGCGCGGATCTCGTTGACCGCGCGATGCAGCGCGTCCTGGTCGTGATAGACCTGCATGCCGAGAGCGAACTTTTTCTCCAGTCCCGCGAGCGCGGTGCCGCGGTCGCGCGGATCGGCGGCGACGGTCAGCGAGGCCGTGTGCGTCTCACCGCCGTAGCCGAGTTTGAGCGTGTAGGCGCCCGGCAGCACCAGCGGGCCGCGCGGTGCCACTCCCGCGTAGAACGCCCCGGGTATCTGCACCGGGTCGTCGTAGCGCAGATCCCACACGAAGCGGTTCATCCCGCGGCTGGCCGGTAGCGTGTCGGTGGGCTGGATCAGGTCCGGCCACTCCGGCGGCTGCTCCGGCCCCTTGCTGCTCACGCTCGAGAGGTGGCGCACCGCCTTGCCCGCGGCGTCGGCGATCTCGAGCGTGATCGCGCCCGTGGGCGGCGCCGGCAGGTAGTAGTCGATGAGAATGCCGGCCGGCGGGTTCTGGCCCGACGGCGGCCGCCTGTCGACGGCGTCGGGATAGTAGAGCCGGTAGCCGGTCTCGGGTGCATAGAGATACGCGCCGCTCGCGGCGGCTGCGGCCGCGACCTGCCGCAGCGGCGTCACATCGTCGAGAATCCAGAACGAGCGGCCGTGAGTCGCGATCGCCAGGTCGTTGCCGCTCACGGCGAGGTCATGCACCGGCACGCGTGGCAGGTTGAGCGTGAGACTCTGCCAGTGGGCGCCGGCATCGAAGGAGACGAATACGCCGGTCTCGGTCGCGGCGTACAGGAGCTCGCGGTTGACCGAGTCCTCGCGCACCGCGTGCACGAACGAGCCTTCCGGCAGACCCGCGTCCAGCCGCGTCCAGCTGCGCCCCAGGTCATGCGTCACGAAGACATAGGGCTCGATGTCGTCGAGCTTGTGACGGTCGACGGCGACGTAGGCCGTATTCGCATCGAAGCGCGAGGGCTCGACCATGCTGACCGTGCTCCAGGCCGGCATGCCGGCCGGCGTGACCAGCGTCCAGCTGCCGCCGGCGTTCTGCGTGAGCTGGACCAGTCCGTCGTCGGTGCCGACCCAGATGAGCCCCTTGCGCAGCGGCGACTCGGCGATCGCGAAGATCGTGTCGTAGTACTCGACGCTGGTGATGTCCTTGGTGATGGGACCGCCCGAGGCTTGCTGCTTGGATTTGTCGTTGCGGGTCAGATCGGGGCTGATCGCCGTCCAGCTCGCGCCGCGATCGCTCGTGCGGTACAGCCGTTCCATGCCGTAATAGAGCGTGTCGGGATCGAACGGCGACATGGCAAGGGGCGAGGTCCAGTTGAAGCGATGCTCGAGGTCCTTGGCGGCGTGTCCCGAGGCATCGACCGGCCACACCGGAATGAGCTGCTCCTGCATGTTGTGCCGGTCGAGCCGGCCGATGAAATTCTCGCTGCTGCCGTAGGTGACGTTGGCGTCGCGCGGATCGGCAATGATGAAGCCGCACTCCCCGCCCGCTACGTCGTACCAGTCGCGCTCGAGGATGGCGCCCTCATCGTCCCTGCTGGCGATGGCGATGCTCGAGTTGTCCTGCTGCGCGCCGTAGAGATAGTAGGGAAAGCGGTTGTCGACCGAGACGTGATAGAACTGCGCCGTCGGCTGATTGGCCTCGGTGGTCCAGGTCTTCCCATGATCGAAGCTGATCGAGGCGCCGCCGTCGCTCGACTCGATGATGCGGTCGGGATTGGTCGGATCGATCCACAGACCGTGGTGATCGCCATGCCGCGCCGGCAGCAGCTCGAAGGTCTTGCCGCCGTCGGTGGAGCGGAACAGGCCCGTGTTCTCCGCGTACACCGTGTCGGCGTGCTTCGGGTCCGCGAGGATGGTGGAGAAGTACCACGCCCGCTGCGTGAGGCGGCCATCGTCGCTGACGCGCGCCCAATGCGCACCGCCGTCGTCGGAGCGGTACAAGCCGCCCTCGTGCGCCTCGATCATCGCGTAGACGCGCTTAGGGTCCGCCGCCGACACCGAGACGTGGATGCGGCCGAGGATTCCGGTGGGCAGGCCGTTGCCCGTGAGATGCGTCCAGGTGAGACCGCCGTCGGTCGAGCGATAGAGTCCGCTCCCCGGTCCCCCGCTCGAGAAGTTCCATGGCTGGCGGCGCGCCTGCCACAGCGCCGCGTAGACGATGCTCGCGTTGTTGGGATCGAAGGACACGTCGATCGCCCCGGTCTCTGCGTCGCGATACAGCACCCGGGTCCAGTTCTTGCCACCGTCGGTGGTGCGGTAGACGCCGCGCTCCTTGTTCGGGCCGAAGGCATGGCCGAAGGCCGCGACCAGCACGACGTCGGCGTTGTGCGGATCGACGATGAGCGCGCCGATCTGGCGGCTGTCGGCCAGCCCGACATGAGTCCAGGTCTTGCCCCCGTCGACCGACTTGTAGACGCCATCGCCGTAGGTCATGTCGCCGCGCGGCGCGGCTTCGCCGCTCCCCACATAGATGACGTTGTGATCGGAGGGCGCGACGGCTAAGGCGCCGACCGAGGAGATCGGCGTGCCGTCGGTGAGCGCCGCCCAGGTGGCCCCGCCGTCGGTGGTCTTCCAGACCCCGCCCGCCACGGCACCGAAATAGAAGGTGTCGGGATCGCCGGGAAGACCCGCCACGGCCAGCGCCCGCCCGCCGCGATACGGTCCGATGCTGCGCCACTTGAGCGCGCCGAAGAGCGCGGGATCGACGCTCGCGGCCACGGCCGGCGTCCCGAACAGACTCAGCACGCAGCCGACCACGATGACCGCACAGCGATACTTGCGCATGTCTACCTCCTGCAAGGTGCCAGCACTTCCGCTCTCAGGCGCGCGACCATAGCATAGGGCTTGAGGTCCTCAAGTGGGGCGAGCCATGAATACGATCCGATGGATGATCCTCGCGGGTGTCCTGCTGCTGACGCGTGGGCTGCCGGCAGCCGCGCAGACGCAGGTCGACCCGGCTTACCCGATCCACGACCGTGACCGCCCGCAACCCGCGGTGGTCGATCCCGGCACCGCGAGCAGCCAGTCGGCGCCCGGCCGGCCGCCCGCGGACGCGGTGGTGCTGTTCGGGGGCAGGGATCTCGCCCAATGGCAGCACCAGGACGGCAGCGCGCCGAAGTGGAAGCTCGGCGACGGCTTTTTCGAGGTGCTGCCGGGCAGTGGTTATCTCTACACCCGGGCGGCCTTCGGCGACTGTCAGCTGCACGTCGAGTTCGCCGAGCCCGATCCGCCCAAGGGCGAGGATCAGAACCGCGGCAACAGCGGCGTGTTCCTGCAGGGACTCTACGAGGTGCAGGTGCTCGACTCTTATAAGAGTCCCACCTACCCCGACGGCCAGGCGGCCGCCGTGTACGGTCAGTTCCCGCCGCTGGTCAATGCCTCACGGCCACCGGGGGTCTGGCAGAGTTACGACATCGTCTTTCACGGCCCGCGCTTCGATGCCAGCGGGCATCTCACGCGCCCGGCGCGCATGACGGTACTGCACAACGGGGTGCTGGTGCAGGACGACGTCGAGCTCACAGGTCCCACCGGCCATCACCAGCGGCCGCCCTACGCTGCGGGCCCGAGGCAGCTGCCGCTCGCACTCCAGGATCACGGCGACCCGGTGCGCTATCGCAACCTCTGGATCCGCGCACTGCCGGAGGCGGCCCACTGAGGTGCGTTACTTACCCCGGGGCTTGTAGCTGAACTTCTGCCCGGCGACGGCCGCCTGGTACATGGCGCCGCCCTTGACGATGGTGAAGACGGCCATGCCTTTGTAATAGGCGCCGCTCGTGGTCGCATCGCGTTTGCCGCCGCTCGCATTGGCGCTCGCACCCGCGGTACCGGCGCTGGCACCGGCCGCCGCCGTGATGGCGACCGCGCTCGCATCCGCGCCAAACTCGAAGTCGCCACTGGTGAACTCATCCAGTGCCCGTTTGTCCTCGAAGAAGATCACCTGGCTGTAGGCCTGGCCGCCCGCCTGGAAGCCGATGCTGAGCTGCGTAAGCTTCGCGTCGCCGATCCAGACCCCCTTCTCGTACACGCGCCCGCTCCCGTAGGCCCCGCCGATCGCAAGGCCGCCCTTGCCGATGGTGGGGAACAGTGCGTAGCCGTAGCAGTGCTTGAAGAAATCGGCGCTCTCGCCGGCGTTGCGGAAGAGCTCCGTCGTATCGCTGTACTCATCGGCCCGCAGCGTGCCGGCGGCCGCGAAGAGCAGAGCGCTGCAGAGAACAGCGAGCCATCGTGTCATGTGCAAAACTCCTTGAAAGAGGCTGCGGCGCGCGGCGCGCCGGAGCGCGCATTCTACGGCCGGACTTGCGGATTGGCGACGGCGTAGCCGAGCGGGCGCAGCGCCGCCGCGATCTCCTCCAGCGCGCGCGGATCATCGATGGTCGCCGGCATGGTGTAGCCGCGGGCATCGGCGATCGCGCGCATGGTCGCACGCAGCACCTTCCCCGAGCGGGTCTTCGGCAACCGGGTGACGACGGCGACGTGGCGGAAGGCGGCGAGCGCGCCGATCTGCTGCCGCACTCGCTCGATCAGCTCCTGGCGCAGCTGCGCAGGGGGTCGTGCGACGCCGGCCTTGAGCACCACGAGCCCGAGCGGCAGCTGTCCCTTGAGCGCATCCCCGACCCCGATGACGGCGCACTCGGCCACGTCCGGGTGGCCGGCGAGCACTTCCTCCATCGCTCCGGTCGACAGCCGGTGCCCGGCGACATTGATGACGTCATCGATGCGCGACATGATCCACACGTAGCCGTCGGCATCGATATAGCCCGCATCTCCCGTCAGGTAATAACCCGGGAAGCGCGCGAGATAGCTGTCGCGATAACCCGCATCGTTCTGCCAGAGCGTCGGCAGGCTTCCGGGCGGCAGCGGCAGCCGGATCACGATGTTGCCGATGGTGCCGGCTGCAACCTGGCTGCCGGAATCGTCGAGCACTTGCACGTCGTAGCCGGGCACCGGGACGCTCGCGGAGCCCGGCTTCACCGGCAGCGGCGTCAGTCCGCGGCAGTTGGCGGCCACCGGCCAGCCGGTCTCGGTCTGCCACCAGTGATCGATCACCGGGACGCCGAGCTTCTGCTGCGCCCACAGCACCGTATCCGGGTCGCAGCGCTCGCCGGCGAGGAACAGCGTACGCAGGCTCGCGAGGTCATGGCGCGGGATGAGCGCGCCCGCCGGGTCCTCCTTCTTGATGGCGCGAAACGCCGTCGGCGCCGTGAAGAGCGCATTGACCCTGTGCTGCGCGACCACCCGCCAGTAGGCGCCGGCGTCGGGCGTGCCGACCGGTTTGCCCTCGAACAGGATGCTGGTGCAGCCGGCGAGGAGCGGCGCGTACACGATGTAGGAGTGCCCGACCACCCAGCCGACATCGGAAGCCGCCCAGAACACATCCCCCGGCTGCATGGCGTAGATCGCCGGCATCGACCAGGCGAGCGCCACCGCATGTCCGCCATGATCGCGCACCACGCCCTTCGGTTTCCCGGTGGTGCCGGAGGTATAGAGGATGTAGAGCGGATCGGTAGCGTCCACCATCACGCAGGGGGCCGGCTGCGCCCCGGCCACCGCCTCCGACCAGTCGAGATCGCGCCCGGCCACGAGCGTCGCGGCGACCTGCGGCCGCTGCAGCACGATGCAGCGTCCGACGCGGTGCTGCGCAACCTTCAGCGCCTCATCGAGCAGCGGCTTGTAGGGGATGACGCGCTGCACCTCGATGCCGCAGGACGCCGAGATGACCATCACCGGCTGCGCATCGTCGATGCGCTTGGCGAGCTCGAGCGGCGCGAAGCCGCCGAATACCACCGAGTGCACCGCGCCGATGCGCGCGCACGCCAGCATGGCCACCACGGCCTCCGGCACCATCGGCATGTAGATGATGACCCGGTCGCCACGCGCGACTCCCTGTGCGGCGAGCGCGCCGGCGAAGCGCGCCACCTGATCGCACAGCTCGCGGTAGCTCAGCCGCGCCACCGTGCCGGTCACCGGGCTGTCGTAGATGAGCGCCGCCTGCTCACCGCGCCCCTGCTCGACGTGACGGTCGAGCGCGTTGTAGCAGGTGTTGAGCCGTCCACCGACGAACCAGCGATAGAAGGGGGCGCGGCTGGCATCCAGCACCCGCTCCCAACGGCGTTCCCAGGCGAGCGCCTCCGCACGCTCGCCCCAGAAACCCTCCGGGTCCTCGAGCGCGCGCCGCCAGGCGGCACGGTAAGCGTTCTCGGGCATCGATTCCGCGCCGCCACGCATTGCTATACATTGCCCCTGTTAGGTATCAAGGAGATGCGCGTGGCTCATACCGTCCGCGACCGGCAGAAGCTCCTCAACCGCATCCGCCGCATCCGCGGCCAGGTCGAGGCCGTCGAGCGCACACTCGAGGGCGAGGCGGACTGCTCCGACGTCATGCACCTCCTGACCGCCTCGCGCGGCGCCATCAACAGCCTGCTGGCCGAGGTGCTCGAGGACCACGTGCGCGAGCACCTGCTCGGCCGCGTCTCGACCGGCGCGCGCGCCGGGGCCGCCGACGAGCTGATCGACGTGATCCACGCCTACTTCAAGTGAACGCTCAGCGCTTCTGGCCGAGCACGCTGAAGGCGTGCGTCCAGTGGTCGTTGCGCACCCCGTAGATCACCCACAGCATCGCCAGGTTCTCGAGCAGGCGGCTCGCCCCGATCGGGCCGACGTCGATCGGCTTGCGCCAGCCGAAGCCCTCGAGGATTTCCGCCACGCGCGCCTTGGCCGCAGCGTCGTCGCCGGCGATCAGCATGTCGGGCGTGCCGTCGGCGAGCCTGGGGTGCACCATGTGCGCCGCGGTGACGATGTTGAACGCCTTCACCACCTGCGACCTCGGCAGCAGACGCTGCACCAGCTCCCCGGCCGAGTCGGTGGCCGGGATGGCGAATGCCGGCATCTCGCCCGCGAAGTCGAGCGGGTTGCTCGGGTCGATCACGAGCTTGCCGGCGAGATTGTCCGGGCCGGCGGTGAAAATCGCCGCCTCGAGTCCGCTCCAGGGCACCGCCAGCACCGCGATGCTGGCCTCGCCCGCGGCCTCGGCGAAGGCGGCGGCGCGCGAACCGGGTACGGCATCGAGCGCCGTCCGTGTCTTGGCGCTGTGCACATCGCGCGTGCCAAAGATCACCTGGTAGCCGAGCCCGGCAAAGCCCTTTGCGATGGCGGTGCCGACGACGCCGTTGCCGAGGATGGCGACGGTCTTCTGTGTGTTACTCATAACGTAGCCTCATCCGCCCGGTCCGGGGCCAACACGAAGCAACCTATGACGCTTGCCAACCACCGTCGAGCATAGTCCTCGGCGCGGCCGGGCGCACG
The DNA here is from genome assembly GCA_963802645.1 of uncultured Gammaproteobacteria bacterium. GTDB lineage: Bacteria > Pseudomonadota > Gammaproteobacteria > Steroidobacterales > Steroidobacteraceae > 13-2-20CM-66-19. The sequence goes on from CAWDJK010000005.1 coordinate 345,162, forward strand.
GCTCACCGCCTGCGCCCCGCAATGAGCCGTGCCCGGGCGGCACTTGCGCTCACCCCGACCCCTATGTAGACTTACAACTATGGGCAGGCAGGATCGCGACGTACGAATGTCCCTGCAGACACTCAAGGTGCTCGAGGCCTTCCTCGAGAACCCCACCGATCCGCTCTCCGGCGCCGACGTGCAGAAGCGCTGCGCCATCGCCTCCGGCACGCTCTACCCGATCCTGCTGCGCCTGGAGTCCGCCGGCTGGTTCGTGAGCCGGTGGGAGAGCATCGATCCCTCGAGTGCCGGCCGTCCGCGCCGGCGGCTGTATCGCCTCACTCCGAATGGCCTCACGCGCGCGAGCGCAGTGTTCGCGAGCTTCGGCCGGGGAGTTCCCGCATGAGCACCACCGAGCGGCTGACCCGATCTCTCCTTTTATATGCGGCGCGCAGCGCCCCGCCCGCGCTGTCGCAGCGGCTCGCCGAGGAATGGCTGGCGGACTTCGAGGCACGGGGCGGCGGCTGGGCACGTTTGCGCCATGCGCTCGGCTGCTGCTGGGCCACGGCCATCATTGCCCGGGAGCACGGCGCCGTGACGATCGCGGCGGCGGCGCCGGCGGGAGCCGGGGCTCTGACGCGCTACGGGCCGCCCGACTCGCCCCTCGCTTCGCGCCGCGCGCTCGCGCTCGGCCTCATCGCCTGCCTGCACGTCGGCCTCATCTGGGCGCTCGCGAACGGGCTCCTGCAGCGCATGATCGATCCGGCGCCGCCGGGTTCCATGCAGACGACGTTCCTGCCCGCGGCGCCGCAATCACCGCTGCCGCTGCCTCCTGTCGCGAAGCTGCAGCACACGACCATCTATGTGCCGCCGATCCCCGACTGGACGCCCCCGCATCTGACCGATACGGGCATCGAAACCTCGGTCATTGAGCCGCCGGCACCGCCGCCGCCGTCCGGCACCGCGCAAGCGATGAAGCGGGTGCAGGGAGGCCCGGGCCGCGGCTTCCCCAATACCGCCGACTACTATCCGGCGGAAGCGATTCGCATGAATGAGCAGGGCGCCACCCGCGTCAGCGTGTGCGTGAACGCTGCCGGCCGGCTGACCGGCGCGCCCACGATCGCGCAGTCCTCCGGCAGTGCGCGGCTCGATGCCGGAGCGCTGGAGCTCGCGCACGCCGGCTCCGGGCACTACCAGCCGGCCACCGAGGACGGGCGGCCGGTGAGCTCCTGCTATGCGTTCCGCATCCGGTTCGCCCTGCCCGAGTTAAGATAACCCATGCCCGAGCATCCTTCCCACGGCACGGATCTGGCCGTACCGCTCGTCGCGACCGATCACGTGCTCGGCGCCGAGCACGCGCCCGTCGTGGTGGTCGAGTACGGTGATTTTCAGTGCCCGACGTGCAAGCAGGCCGCACCGACCGTGCGGCTGCTGCTCGAGCGCTTCGCCAACCGCGTGCGCGTCGCTTTCCGCCACTTCCCGCTCGAGGAGGCGCACCCGCAGGCGCTGGGCGCGGCCGAGGCCGCCGAGAGCGCCGGCGAGCAGGGCAAGTTCTGGGAGATGCACGATCTGCTCTTCGCCAACCAGGACCGCCTGACGCCGCATCACCTGCGCGGGTTTGCCGGGCAGCTCGGCCTCAACCTCGCAGCCTTCACCGCCGAGATGGACGATCACGTCTACCTGCAGCGCGTGCGCGAACAGCAGGACGGCGGCCGGCGCAGCCACATACGCGGCACGCCCGGGTTCTTCGTCAACGGGCGGATCGTCGACGTATCCTTCGGTTTCGAGCGGCTGTTCGACGCGGTGGGGTCGGCGCTGCCCCGCTAGTCCATCGGTACCTGGATCGAGTTCGGCACCGCGGATGCCACCAGCGTCTCGCGCCAGGTGCGCATGCGCTCGCCCGGCCCCATGCGCCACCAGGGCTCGACGTCCCTGCCCTGCGCGGGCTCGGCCGGCTCGCCGAGTCGCGGCATCAGGAGCTGCGCGCCCGGTGCGTGCGCCAGCAGCACTTCCGCAGGCTGATCCCAGGCGTGCATGGCGAGTGCGAACGTGCCCCAGTGAATCGGCAGGAACGGGCCGCCGCCGAGGAGCGCGTGCGCCTTGAGCGCATTCTCGGGACCTAAGTGCATGTCGCCCCACGAGGCGTGCCAGGCGCCCACCTCGAGCATGGTGAGATCGAAGGGTCCGAGCCGCTCGCGGATCGACCGGTACTCATCGGTCAGCCCGGTATCGCCGCTGAAGAACACGCGGTGCCGCGCCGATTGGATGACGAGCGAGGACCAGAGCGTGGTGTTGCGGCTCTGCACGGTGCGCCCGGAAAAATGCTGCGAGGGTGCCGCGGTCACCGTGAGGTCGGCCTGGGGCAGCGTCCATGACTCCCACCAGTCGAGCTCGACGATGCGCGCGGGGTTGACGCCCCAGGACTCGAGGTGCGCGCCCACGCCGAGCGAGGTCACGAACGGCACATCGAGCGCGCGCAGCGCCCGGATGGTCGGATAATCGAGATGGTCGTAATGATCGTGGGACACGACCACGACGTCGATCGGTGGCAGCGCCTTGAGGGCCACGGGCACCGGCTGAAAGCGCTTCGGGCCGACGAGGCGCGACGGCGAGGCCCGCGGTCCCCACACCGGATCCGTGAGCACGCGTCGTCCGTCGATCTCGATGAGGACCGTCGAGTGGCCGAGCCAGGTGGCCCGCAGCCCGCTCGCCGGCGGCCGCCTCCAGGTCTCGAGCGGACTCACCGCAGGCAACGGCGCCGGCGGCTGGCGGCGCTCGCCGCCGCAGAGGAACTCGCGCAGTGAGGGCATCGGCACGTTTGGATCGCGCAGCCCCGGCAGGACGGGGTACAGGTTACGGAACCGGTCTTGCGCGAAGCGCGGCGAGGCCCGCATGCGCTCGAGCCGTGCACCGGCGGGCTTTCTTCCCAGCGATCTCATGAGAGGCATGATACCGGCACAGACGTACGAGCCCCCCGGCTTAGTGCCTACAATGCGGCTCGCATGGCCCCCGGAGACCCTCCATGAGCAGCCCCATTGCGAACGACACGGGCGTGGTGCGCATCGCCTCCGCCCACTCCGTCCCCGAGACCACGGCGCGCCTCGAGGCGCTCCTGAAGGAACGTGGCGTGCTGATCTTCGCGCGCATCGATTTCAGCGGCGACGCCGCGCGTTCCGGGCTCGAACTGCGTCCCGAGCAGATGCTGATCTTCGGCAACCCGAAAGCGGGCACGCCGCTCATGCAGGCGCAAGCCCTGGCCGGCCTCGATCTGCCGGTGAAGGCGCTGATCTTCGAGGATGCCGCGGGAACAGTCTGGATCGCCTGGAACGACCCCCAGTACATCGTGCACCGCCACGCGCTGCCGGCCACGCTCGCCGCCAACCTGGCCGCGGTCGTGCCGCTCATCGAGCGCGCCGCTCAGCCGAACGCCAGGTAAATCCCGTAGCTGGCGACCACCAGCACCAGGAAGGCGCACAGAACGAGCTCGGTGCGCACGCTCGAGGCGTCGTGGGCCGCACTGTCATCGAGCAGCCGCGTGGTGCGCACGAAGCGCACCGTCGACAGCACGACCAGTCCGATGCCGCCGAAGATCAGCGCCAGCCCGTCGTAGCGTCCACCGCTGCCCGGCAGCGTCACGAGCTGCTGGGTGTGCGCGCTCAGCGCCGCATTCGTGATCGCCAGCAGAAACAGGTTGAACTTCTCGATGACGAAGCCGAACGCGATCATCGCGATCCCGGTACGGACCCAGGCGAGGAACGTGCGCTCGTTGGCGGCGTGATCGCGGTAGCCGGGGATCATGATGAGTCTCCGTTGGGGGCATCGATGGAGGCGGGTCCGGCCGCCGCTCCTCAGGCATGGATGCGCTTCATACCGGGATCGTACAACGGCCGCGCCGACACCGCGGCCGGATAGAGTCTGCCGGCGATCTCGACCTGCCACTGGCCGCTGCCGAGGTAGGCCTCATCCACCGTCACCTTCGGCTCGATCATGGCGAGTCCGACCGCGCCGCCGAGTGTGTGGCCGTAGGAGGCGGCGCGCACGTAGCCGACCGCAACGCCGTCGCGGCGCACGATCTCGGCGTGAAACATGAGGGGCTCGGGATCCTTCACCAGCACCTGCACCAGACGCCGCTGGAGAGGTCCGGCCGCCTTCTGCGCCAGCACCGCCTCCTTGCCAATGAAGCCGCCGGGCTTGTTCAGGTCGAGCGCGAACCCTAAGCCCACTTCGTAGGGTACGTCGGTGTTGTCGATGTCGTGCCCGTAGTCGCGGTAGCCCTTCTCCATGCGCAGGCTCCCGAGGGCCTTGAGTCCCGCGTGCTGCAGCCCGAGCGAGCGCCCCGCGGCCAGCAGCCGCTCGTACACATGCGTCGCCTGCTCGGCCGGAATGTACAGCTCGTACCCCAACTCGCCGAGATAGGTGATGCGCACGCACAGGACGCGCGCGAAGCCGATGTCGATCTCGCGCGCGGTGCGAAACGGAAACGCTTCGTTCGAGAGGTCGGCGCTCGTCAGCTGCTGCAGCAGCGCGCGCGAGCGCGGCCCCTGCACGTTGAGCTGCCCGTAGGCCGAGGTCACGTCGGTGACGAAGGCCTGCTGGTCGTCGCCGATGTGGCGCCGCATCCAGGTCCCGGCGTGACGCACCATGGTGTCGGTCACCACGACGAGATAGTGTTCATCGTCCAGCTTGGTGACGGTGAGATCGGCCTCGAGCCGGCCCTGCTCGTTCAGCCACTGCGTGTAGGTGATGACCCCCGCGGCGCCGTCGACCTGGTTCGCGGAAATGCGGTTGAGGAGCGCTCCGGCATCGCGTCCCTGCACCAGGAATTTCCCCATGAACGACATGTCCATGAGGATCACGCCCGCGCGCGCCGCCTGGTGCTCCGCGCGCCAGCGCGCGAACCAGCTCGGGCGTCCCCAGCCGAGGGGACCTGGGTCGGGCTGCACGCCGGGACCTGCGTACCAGTCGGGGCTCTCCCAGCCGCTCACCTCCCTGAAGTAAGCGCCGGCGGCGGCGAGCTGGGCGTGGAACGGAGACTGGCGCACGCCGCGCGCGGTAGTGAGCGACATGAAAGGGTAATGGCACTTGTAGACCATGCCGAGCGACTCGACGGTACGCGCGCGGCGGTACTCGGGATTGCTCTGCGTGACGTGCAGCCGATCGATGTTGAACCCCGTGACGTCGACGTCGGGAGTGCCGGTGACGATCCAGTGCGCCAGCACCCGCCCGAGTCCGCCACCGGTCAGCACGCCGATCGAGTTCAGTCCCGCGGCCACGAAGTAGCCCTTGCAGCTCCGGCGCTTCGCCGACGATCGGGCGCAGGTCCGGCGTGAAGCTCTCCGGCCCGCAGAAGAAGCTGCTTCATGCCGACTTCCGCCGTGATCGGCACGCGCGCCATGGCGCGCTCGAGGAACGGCGTCATGCGCTCCCAGTCGGGCGGCAGCTCGCCGAAGGAGAAGTCCGCAGGAATGCCCTCGACCCGCCACGGCGCGCACACCGGCTCGAAGAGGCCGACCATGAGCCCGCCGCCCTCCTCGCGGTAGTAACCGCAGGCGCCGGGATCCTCCAGCACCGGCATCTTGGCGGCAGGTCCTTGATGGGCTCGGTGATGAGGTAGTAATGCTCGGCGGCCTGGTTGGCGACGGTGACACCGGCGAGCGCGCCGAACTGCCGCGCCCACATGCCGGCGCAGTTGACCACGACCTCGGTGCGGATGTCCCCCTGCGTGGTCGCCACGCCGGTGACACGCCCGCGCGCCTTGAGCACTCCGGTGGCCGGTACGCCCTCGATGATGCGTACGCCCCGCTGCCGCGCGCCCTTGGCGAGCGCCATGGTGACGTCCACCGGGTTCACGCGTCCGTCGTCCTTCACGTAGAAGCCGGCCTCGATGTCATCGACGCGCGCCAGCGGAAAGAGCTCGCGCACCTCGCGCGGCGAGATCTCGAGCACGTCGATGCCGCAGTAGCGGTTGAACGCGGCGACGCGCCGGTACTCCTCGAGCCGGTCCTTGTCGGCGGCAACCTCGATGAAGCCGATCTGCGCGAGCCCGGTCGACTGCCCGGTCTCGCTCTCGAGGCGGCGGTACAGATCGCGCGAGTACTTGCGCATCTCGGTCGAGGTTTCGGAGGTCGAGCCGAAGGTCACCATCAGGCCCGCGGCGTGCCAGGTGGTGCCGGAGGTGAGGCGGTCGCGCTCGAGCAGCACGACGTCCTTCCAGCCCATGGCCGCCAGGTGATAGGCGACCGAGGTGCCGATGATCCCGCCGCCGACGACCACGACGCGGGCGTGGCTGGGAATCCCCCCAGGCGAATTGGCGTTCACGTGCTACCCGTCCGGGCGGCCGCTGGCGGCCGCCTCATCCCGGACGCCTATTCTACTGCTTGCCGAAGCGGTAGCTCAGGCGCAATCCGTAGACACGTGGCTCGTTGGTGGTCTCGCGCAGATCGAAGTTACCGGTATTGCTGTAGACGATCGCGTTCTTGTCGGCGAGGTTGGTGATGTAAAGCTCCACCAGCCAGCGGTCGCCCTCGGTGGGATTCAACCCGAGCCGCAGGTTCATGATCGAGTAGGACGGCTGCAGGATGCGCCCGAGGCCGCTGTTCTTGTCGTCCGGAGCGAGACCGTTGTACATCTCGCCCTTGTGGGCGATGTCGAACTGCAGGTAACCGGCGAGATCATTCGCGACCGGCTGCGTGAAGCGCACGTTCCAGCTCCAGTTGAAGTACGGCGCGAACGGCAGTCGCTCGCCGACGTAGGAGACGTAGTTCGGGTCGGTAGTCGAGGTGATGCTCGACTGCGTGTAGTTCACCGAGGCCTGCGTGGACCAGTTCTCGTTCGCACGGAAGTCGATGTTGGACTCCGCGCCGTAGATGTGCGCATCGCCCACGTTGATGTTGTAGCTCGAGGAGGGACATACCAGCGCGTCGTAGATGAGCGCCTGCAGGTCCTTCCAGTCCATGTCGTAGATGGCGCCGTTCCACAGCAGCCGGTTGTTGAGGCTGGTCGTCTTCCAGCCGATTTCGTAGTTGTTGAGCGTGTCGGGCGTGTACTGCTGGCTCACACCCGCGGCATAGCAGCCGGACGGATCTCCGGAGTTCGCGCCTCCGGGCCTGAACCCCTGGGCAAAGTCGGCGTACAGCATCACGTGGTCCGTGACCTTGTAGTTGATGCCGAACTTGCTGTCCCACTTGTGCGAGCTGGTGGTGTAGTAGCTCGGCGAGTTCGGGCCGTAGGTGAAGGCCAGGGCCGACGTGTCGTAGGTCTCGTCATCGTGGAAGTGCACGACGCCGGCTTCCACGTTGAGCTTGTCCGTGATATCGAAATTGATGTTGGCGAACTCGCTGGTCTGCAGGATCCAGGAAGTCTCGGTGTACGTGTACCAGACGCCGGGCGGCAGCGACGGCTGCGTCTGCTGGTAGTAGTTGAGCTCGTACTGAAAGGCCTCACCGTTGGGCTGCAGTCCCGGCATGTAGTACGTGTTGTTGTAGTTGCGGTCGATGGTCCGCTCCCAGTAAAGACCTGCGACCCAGTGCAACCGCCCGCCCGACTTGGAGGACAGCCGCAGCTCGTTCGACCAGCGCTGCGGGTTGATGTTGTAGGAGTAGTATTGCAGCGCCGGGTTGCACCCCGTGTACGGGGTACCGGCGCCGCCATAGTAAGGATCGGTGAGGCAGGTAAAGCCCTCCTGCGTGCCCGGGAAGCCGGTACCGTAGCGGGCTCCGACATTGAAGTTCTGCTCGTATTGCGAGTACTCGTCCCACTGGCGCCGCTCCTGGTTCCAGTAGGTGCTGGCGAATACCAGATCACCGATGCCGACGTCGCCGTCCAGGTGAAAATCCACCATGTTCGTCTCGAAGAGGTTCGACTCCGGGCCGAAACGCGCCACGGTGCGGGGCGCGAGCGTCGGATCCTCGTCCCAGGCCCCATGGGTGCTCTGGCGCTGGAAACCGTAGGTCAGGAGCGCACTCCAGCCCTCGCCGAGCTGTGCCTTGAGCTCCAGGCGCCCACCCTCGACGTTCTCGCGGTTGTAATCGTTGCGCGCCCACTGCGAGTTGTCCGACACCGCGCCGTTCACCCAGGTGCGCGTCGTCAGCGCGTTGTTGATGAACCCGCCGTGGGAGTCGCTGAAGGCGGAGAGCCGCAGGCCGAGGACGCCGTCGATCAGCGGGGCGTTGAGGAATCCCTGGTAGCCCCAGTTCTGCTGCCCGCCCTGGATCTGCCCGCCGTCGAAGTCGATTCCGGCGCTGAAGGCGTGCAGGTCCGGCTTGTTGGTGATGTAACGGATCGCACCCGACATCGCGCCGGCCCCGAAGGTGGTGCCCTGCGGACCGTTCAGGATCTCGATACGCTCGATGTCATAGAGGTGCAGGTCAGGCTGCGCTCCGGAGGAGCTCATCGACATGTCATCGACGAAGAAGCCGGTCGATGAGGTGTTGGCATAATTGGGGTTGCTGCCGTCGGAAACGCCGCGCATCACGAACAGCTGGGTGCCGGGGCCGGCGCTGATATAGGAGATGGACGGCACCTTCTGCATGTAGTCGTCCATGTTGTTGATCGCGAGGTTCTTCATGTCCTGCTGACTGAAGACGTTGATGCTGACCGGCACGTCCTGCAGGTTCTCCTCGCGTTTGCGCGCCGTGACGACCACCTCCTGCAGCCCGCTGGTGGCGGTGGAGGCGGTGGTCGCCGCCGGATCGGCCTGCGCTGCGCTCCAGGCACCCGCCCCGGCCAGCGCTGTCGCGACCGCCAGCCCGATTTTCGTGGTGGCGCCATACCCCGCGGCGCCGCGCGGCGCCGCATCGACCGAATAGCTGCGGATTCCCCTCGAGTACATCGGGCAGTCTCCCCGTTTTTTATGTCACGGCCATGATGCTATAGCACGCCGCCCCGGAATCATCCTTCGAGGATGCGCCTTTAGTCAAACGATCGTTCAATACCGGGCGCCGGGCCCGGATCGTTCTCGAAGCGCTGCAGGGAATCGCCCAGCGCGCGCCTGAGGGGCTCGAGCTCCTTCTCGAAGTGCCGCCAGTGGCCGATCGCCGAGGTGTAGATCGGCTGGCGCACCTGCTCGGCGCTCGGCGTGCGCACCGCCCGCTGCGTCTCGTGGAAGCTCAGGCAGGCGGGCTCGAACTCGAGCGCGCAGTGCTCGAGCAGGCGGCGGATTGCGGCCTCCGGAGAGCGCACCAGCTCCTCGTAGCGGACCTGCAGCACCTTGCCGGGGAGAACCCTGTCCCAGTGATCCATGAGCGCGAGGTAGCAGCGGTAGTAGCGTCCGAGATCCTCGAGGTCGTAGCTGAAGTTCTGCCCCTGCGCGAAGTATTGCTTGAAGGTGCTGAAGCAGGCGTCGAGCGGGTGACGGCGCACGTCGATCACGGTCGCGTGGGGCAGGATCGCCTGAATCAGCCCGACATGGCTGAAATTGTTCGGCAGCTTGTCGGTGAAACGGCTGCGTTCGAGCTGCAGGAGCGGCGCCGTCTGCTCGAGATAGCGGCGCCCGAGCCCGGCGAGCTGCTCGCGGGTAACGTCACGCACGGTCTGCGGGTAGCCGCCGCGTCCGGGGGCCATATCGTCGAACTCCTGGACGATGTTCAGGACGTTCGGCAGCTCCATCGTGCCCTCGACGCCCGAGTGGCTGGCGAGAATCTGCTCCACCAGTGTCGAGCCCGAGCGCGGCAGTCCGACGATGAAGATCGGCGCGCGGCTCGAGTGCCCCGCGCCCCGACGCGCGGCGAAGAAGGCCGCATCGAAGAATGCACGGATGGCCGCACTGCGCCGCTCGAACTGCCCGATGTCGAAGGGCGCCTCGCGGCGGCGCAACGCCGCCCCCCGGGCGTAGTGCGCGAACGCCTCGGGGTAGCGCCGGCGCTGCTCGAAGGCCTTACCCAGTGCGAAGTTGCACTGCGCCTCGTTGGAAGGTCCGCGCGGGTCGGAGGCGATGAGGCGCTGCATGGCCGAGATCTCGGCGTCCGTGAAGACGTAGTTCTTGAGATCCGCCAGGCTCCAGTAGCCTTCCGCACGCCCCGGGTCGAGCGCCAGAGCCTCCTTATAGGAAGTCTCGCTCTCGGTGCGCAGCCCGAGGGTCTTCTGCAGGTGCCCGATCGACATCTTGAGACCCGCTTCCTCGGGCCGCAGCTCGAGCGCGCGCCGGTAGGCCTCGACCGCCTCCTGCTGGCGCATGAGCCGGGTCGCAACCCCGGCGGTACTCACCCAGGTCTGCGGGCTCTGTGGCTCGATCCTGGCGAGATAGCGCGTGGCCGCCTCGGCCTCGGTCAGCCGCCCAAGCCCGAGCAGCGTTGGGGCGAGTCCCCGGTAGGCGAGCGGCAGATGCTCGCACTGCCTGAGCGCATGGCGCAGCAGCCGCTCGGCATCGCGGGGCACGTCGGCGGCCAGCGACAGCGCCGCCAGTCCGCACAGCGCGCCGACGTGACTCGCGTCGCGCACCAGGATCTCGCGAAACAGCTCTTCGGATCTGCGGCGGTCGTCCTTGAGCAGCGCGGCGGTTGCCGCTTCGATTCCGGTTCGTTCGGGGTCGGTGAGCCGCGCGCGCTCGAAGGCGACGCGCGCATCCTCGTACCGTCCGAGATCGACGAGCACATCGCCGTAGGCGAGCCAGGCACGATGATGATGCGGACTGGCCTCGAGCACCCGCCGCACCTCGAGGCGCGCATCCCCGGCGCGGCCCGCGCGCCGGTACGCGCGGGCCAGGTCCACGCGCGGCTCGGCGAAGCCAGGGGCGCTCGCCAGCACGCGCTCGAGCATGGCGATGCCGTCCTCGGTCCTGCCCTGATCGAGTAACGCCGCGCCGAGCAGCCACAGGCAGTTGGCCTCACCCGGGCGCTGCGCCTCGAGCGTGCGCAGCGAGCGCTCGGCGCTGGCCGCCTGGCCGGCGCGCAGCGCCGCGTGCGCACGGTGCAGGCTGGCTTCGAATCCGGACATGGTTTGCGGGAGGTTCATCGGGTCTTGCGAGCAGGCGTGAGTTTGCCCCGCCGGCGGGGGCTCAGGCTACACTGCGCGGCCCGCGCCCGCCCGGGGGGCGCACCTACAGCGTAATGAAAGCCCTGCATCGTGAGACACCTGTCGCCGATCCTCCTTGCCCTGCTCACCACCGCCGCGCCGCTCGCCGCGCACGCCGGACGCCCGCTCGCGCCCGAGGACTGGTACCGCTTCCATGGCGTCACCTCGGTGCGCATTGCGCCGGATGGTGCCGCCGTGGCCTACCTCGTCACGAGTTATGACAAAGACACGGACGAGAGCGTCGCCCAGCTGTGGCTGAGCGACTGGGGCGGCAGGGAATCCGTGCAGCTGACGCGCGGCGAAGGCGTCAGCGAGCCGCGCTTCAGCCCCGACGGCCGTTACCTGAGCTTTCTCTCGGCACGGCCGGCCGGCGGCACGACGCAGCTCTGGGCTCTCGACCGCCGCGGCGGCGAGCCGCGCCAGCTGACGCACGTGAGCGGCGAGATCGCGAGCTACGAGTGGTCGCCGGATGCCAGGCGCGTCGTGCTCGTGATGCGCTCCGGTGAGGACGCGGCGGGGGACGATGAGGCCGCGCATCGCCCGAAACCGCTCGTGATCGACGCGTATCACTTCAAGCAGGATGGCCGCGGCTATCTCACGGCCGCCTCCCGCACCCACCTTTATCTGCTCGACGTCGCCAGCGGCGACTGCCAGCCGCTCACCAGCGATACGGCGCGCGAGGACTCGCTGCCGGCCTACGCCCCCGACGGCCGCACCATCGCCTACGTCAGTAACGAGATGGACGGACCGCACGGCGCCGGCGTCGATGAGATCGAGCTCATCGCCCCGGAGCCGCATGCGACGCCACGGCGGCTGCTCAGCACCTGGTCGCCCAATCACCAGCGGCTCGAGTTCAGTCCCGACGGCGCGCAGCTCGCGTTCCTCGAGGGCGATGAGCTGAAGTTCAACTCCTACATCATGGATCGCCTCGCGGTGGCCGAAGTGGGCTCGGGAAGGGTCCGCGAGCTCACCCGGACCCTCGACCGCGCCGTGCTCTCCCCCGCCTTCACGGCCGATGGCAGCGCGATCGAGTTCGCCGTCGAGGACGACGGCTACCAATACCCGGCGCAGGTGCGCCTCCTGGACGGCGCGGTCGAGCGCCTCGCCGGCCCGAGCGTCGTCAATGAGCTGGTCGCCGCCGGCGGACATACCGCCGTGCTCGCCGGGGACGATCACACACCGTTCGAGGTGTTCGCGCTCGAGAATGGCACTCTGCGGTCGCTGAGTGCGCACAACCAGGCGCTGTTCGGCGAGCTCTCACTCGGCGCGGTCGAGGACATCGCCTTCCGGAGCCGCGACGGCACGCAGGTCCACGGGCAGATCGTCAAGCCCCCGGGTTTCGTACGCGGACGGCGCTATCCGACCATCGTGTGGATCCACGGCGGACCGAACGGCCAGGATGACCACTCGCTCGAGCTCGAGAGCTACGGGCCGCAGCTCGAGCGGCAGCTGTTCGCGAGCCACGGCTACGTGGTACTGGCGATCAACTACCGCGGCGGCACCGGCCGCGGCGCGAAGTTCGCCCGCAGCATCCTCGCCGACTGGGGCCATCTCGAAGTCGAGGATCTCGAGGCGGGGGTCGACTATGCAATCGCGCAGGGCATCGCGGATCCCGCGCGCTTAGGGGTGGGCGGCTGGAGCTACGGCGGACTCCTCACCGACTATCTGATCGCGAGCGACCCGCGCTTCAAGGCGGGCATCAGCGGCGCCGGCAGCGGCAACCAGACCGCGACTTACGGCTCGGATGAGTACGTGGTGCAGTACGACGCCGAGCTCGGACCGCCGTGGAAGAACACGGCACTGTGGATCAAGGTGTCCTATCCCTTCTTCCGCGCGGACCGGATCCGCACGCCGACCCTGTTCCTCGGCGGCAGCCAGGACTTCAACGTCCCCATCGGGGGTGGCGAGCAGATGTACCAGGCGTTGCGCACGCTCGGCATCCCGACCGAGCTCGTCGTGTATCCGGGCGAGCACCACTCGCTCGATCGGCCGAGCTTCCTGGTCGACCGCTATCAGCGCTATCTCGACTGGATGGCGAGGTACCTCGGCACGCCGCACTGAGACTGCGACGGTCTCACTCGAGACCCTGGTAGACCGCGCGTGCCTGCGCGAGCTCGCCGAGCACCGCGGCCTTCTCGTCCGGCGAGTTCCAGTCGGGATAGGCGCGGGTGGTCGCGGCCAGATGATCGATCCACGCCTCGAAGAAGCGCGCGTCCTCGCCCGAGCGCGGCCGCGCGCCGCCCACCGTGACGTACACCGGGCTCGTGGTCGCGTAGACGAAATTGTCGAGGATCGGGTACTGCGCCTCGCGGCTGAAGGCGCGCAGCACGCACCAGCCGCTCGCCCCGAGGGGGAGCGTGCCGCGCGCCTCGAGCTGCGTGCGAGCGCCACTCAGAGCGAGCTCGCGCACCATGCGCCCGTTGCAGACGATCTGCGCGTGATCGAGCGGCACGAGGGAGCGCAGCCGCGCGCTGAAGGGCACGCGCCCGGCACGCGAGAGGGTCAGATTCGCCCCGAGCGGCTGTCCGCCGAGCGAGAAGTCGAGGAGCGGTGCGTTGGTGGCGAAGCTGCGGCCCTGCTTGAGTGACTCGAGCCAGACATCGCTCGAGAGGGGCCCCTCCGGGACCGAGGCGTATACGCGGTTGAGTCCCACCGGGCCGCGGAGCGTGGCGTAGTCGGCCATGGCATCGGTACCGGCCGCGGCCGGGATCCTGAATCCGAGGTTGAGCAGCCGGTACCACACCGAGGCGGTCGCCTGGTGGTCGGCGAAGGAGACGATCTCCATGTAGTCGACCTTGCCGAGCGCCACGTCGACCGGCAGCTCGTCGGCATCGGTGTGGGCGGGATGCGTGAGCGGTTGCGGCTCCTCTTCGAAAGGATGCACGTAGCCGACCAGGGCGCCCTGTGCATGGGCGAGGTCGGCGACGTCGGCATTGGTGGGAGACAGACTCGCCGCCGCGGTGTTGGGATAGCCCGCGTAGCCTGGCAGGAGCGTTGCGCCCTTCATGCCGAGGAGGCCCGAGGTGCCCCCAGTAGCTGGTGTGGAATTCCTGGCCGTGCACCACGAGCGTCTGCGGCGTCGAAGCCGCGTCGACCCCGTGGCCGCTGTAGGCGATGTCGGGAACGCGCTGCTCCTTGTTGACGATGAGATTCTCGACGATGTCGAGGTCTTCGGCCTGTGCCTGCAGCACGAGGTGCGCCGGAGTATTGCGGTAGTGGCCGCCGTAGTTCATGTGCACGTGCACGTCGGCGCTCACCCAGCGGCGCCCGGGGGCGTCCGGCCAGTGATCAGCAGGGAGCGTCACGTCGACATCACGCACCCCGCCCGCGGCGATGCTGAGGGTGCGGCGGGCCGGGGTCCGCGCCAGGCCCTTCATCACCTCGACGCTCACCGCGCCCTCGGGCACCTCGATGCGCTCCTCGCCTGCGGTATGAAAGTAGCGCGCCTCGAAGGGCAGCGCGTTACGGTCGAACTCGGCGTGGTGCATCCACGCGAGCGCCGGCGCGTAGAATCTGCCGTCGGGGCCGGTCACGACCACGCGCGCCGCGGTGAGTGCGCCGCGCTCGTCGTGCACCGTGAGGTGCAGCGTCCCGCCCGGATGCAAACGCCTGCGTTCGCTCACCGCGAGCTCGCGCGTGGCCGCGCCCGGGAGCGTGATCACCTGCAGCGTCAGACCGCCGCTCGCGATTGGACACGCAGGCGATCGAGTGGCCGTCGGGCGACCAGCGCGCGGCCGTCGCGTCCCAGTCACCGTAGGTGAGCGGAAACGGCTGCCCGCCGCTCGCCGGCAGCAGCCACAGCTGCAGCGTGTTGCGCCCGAGGTAGGAGCTGTAGACGAGGCGTTGTCCGTCGGGCGAAAAATCCGGCGCGGTACGCCAGTTGGTTTCCTCGTAGTGCAGCTCGGTCGGTTCGGCGCCCGCGACCGCCGCCATCGTCCAGATGCCGCCGGTGCCATGGATGCGGCCGCGGTTCGAGACGAACACGAGTCCGCGCCCGTCGCGCGTCCAGACGGGATTGATCTCGTGATCGTAGGCGCTGTAGTAGTAGCGCGGCAGCGGGCTCTTGTTCTCGCCGGTGAGGCGCTGCGGCTCCCCGAGCGTGCCGCCCGTGAGCTGCGCCACGAACACGTGGAAGTGGCGGTGGTAGACACTCGAGACGTAGACGATGCGCCGGCCGTCGGGAGAAAAGCGCGGCTCGACGTTGACCGCACCATCGTGCGTCAGCTCGGTGCTGCGCCCGGTCTGGAGATCGAGGAGCCGCGAGCTCGAGCGCCTCGCCGCGTGCCGACACGTAGACGATCGAACGCCCGTCGGGCGACCAGTCGGGCTGGTAGTCGTAGCCCGGGCCGTCGGTGAGCTGCACCGCCACTCCCGAGTCGAGCCGCTGCCGCCACAACGACCCGGCCATCGAGTAGACGAGCTCGCGCGAGTCCGGCGACCAGGCGAGTGCGCTCGGGCCGCTGGTGAGCTGCGGCAGGTACATCTCGCGGAAATAGTACGAATGCGGCAGATCGAGCGCCGGCAGCGGCGGTGGCTGCGCGCCGAGGAGGCGCGGCAGCGAGATGAGCGCGAGTGCCAGCAGGCGAGTCGGAAAATTGTTCGCACACGCGTCGCGTTGACGAGGGGACGACGCGCGTCTAATGTGATTCGCCGTGCGGATAGACCTTGAATAATAGCACAATGCCCGCGCATACAATCACAGCGGCCGCCACGCCTCCCGAGCGGCAGACGGTCCTGCACAGCTGGTGCGTGCAGAGCCGACTGGCACGCGCCCGACCATCGTCGGCGGCGACGGCGCGCGCCTGCTTCACGCGACGACGGCCGCACCATCCTCGACATGAGCAGCCTCGCCGAGTGCTCGAACCTCGGCCACCAGCACCCACGCGTCGTCGCAGCGATCCGCGCGCAGGCCGAGCGAGCTGTGCTTCGTCACCAGCGCCTGGGGCGCCGCAGCCGCGCGCGCGTCTCGCGGCGCATGCTGCTCGAGCAGTGCCGGGTTCGCCGGCGGGCGCGTGTTCTTCACGCTCGGCGGCGCCGATGCCAACGAGCACGCCGTCAAGTTCGCCGCGCCAGCCGCGCGGGCGTGCCGCGCGGCTGGGTCATCACGCGCGACCGCTCCTATCACGGGGCGAGCTACGCGGCGATGGCGCTCTCGGGAGACGCGCGCACCGCGCGACAGGTGGAGCCGGAGCTCTATCCGCGTGCTGCACGTGCCGCCGCCCTACGCCTACCGCTGCCCGTTCGGCAGCCTCGAGCGCCGAGGCGCGTGCGGCCGCCGCGGCGCAGCGTGTCGAGGCGGCGATCGACGAGCACGGTGCGCGGCGAAGTCGCGGCGGTACTCATGGAGCCGAACGCCGGCACCAACGGCATCGTCGCGCCGGACGGCGTTCTGGCCGGCGCTGCGCGCGGCGACGCGCGCGGCGCGGCGTGCTATCTGATCGCCGACGAGGTGATGAGCGGCTTCGGCCGCTGCGGCGAGTGGTTCGCCTGGCAGCGCTACGGCGAGGCAGGCCGACCCGATCTCATGACGCTCGCCAAGGGGCTCACCGGTGCGCACCTGCCGCTCGGCGCGGTGGTGCTCTCGGCCGACGGTGGCGCGCGCGCCTCGAGCACGCAGATGCTGACGACGGGACTCACCTACTGCGGCCACCCGCTCTCCTGCGCCGCGGGAATCGCCGCCCTCGAGAGCCTACGCGCGAGGAGCGGCTCATCGAGCGCTCGCGGCGGCTCGGCGCGCGCGATGCTCGCGCAGCTCGAGCGCCTGCAGGCGCGCCACGCCGTGATCGGCGACGTGCGCGGCGGCCACGGCCTCTTCGCGGTCGTGGAGCTGGTGACGCGACCGCGCGAGCCGCGAGCCGCTCGCGCCGTGGCCGGCGATGCATCCCGCGCTGAGCGCGCTCGTCGAGCGTGCCCGCGCCGAGGGCGTGTCCTTCGCGGCGCGCGGCAATCTGCTGCTGCTCGCCCCACCGCTGGTGATCACCGAGCGACGAGCTCGCCGACGCGCTCGCCCTCCTCGACCGGCTGCTCGGCGAGCTCACGCGTCGCCGTGGAGTGCGCTTCATGAGCTTCAAGCTCACCTACGCCACGATGTTCAACCCGCCGGAGGAGCTGCACGCGCGCTTCGAGGCCGCCCTGGCGCGCGTGCGCGCGCGCCTCGGCGCATCCCACGCGACTGCTACGTCGCGGGCGCCGACGCAGGCCGCACGCGAGAGCACCGCGACAAGCACAACCCCGCGGATCGCGCCGAGCGTCCTCGGCCGCTTCGCCGCCGCGAGCGCCCGCCGATGCAGACGCGGCGCTGCGCGCGGCGCACGGCGCGCTGGCCCGCGCTGGAAGCGCACGCCGGCGCACGAACGCGCCCGGCTCCTGCGCCGCGTCGGACAGCTGCTCGAGGAGCGCGTCTACGACATCGCGGCGAGCCTCACGCTCGAGGTCGGCAAGAACCGCATGGAGGCGCTCGGCGAGGCGCAGGAGGCGGCGGACTTCTTCGCGACCTACTGCGATGATTTCGAGCGCGCACGGCGGTTTCGAGCGCGCGCTTCCCGACGATCCGCTCACGAGCCACGCCTCGCACAACCGCAGCGTGCTCAAGCCCTACGGCGCCTGGGTGGTGATCACGCCCTTCAACTTCCCCATCGCCCTCGCCGCCGGCCCCGTGGCCGCCGCTCTGATCACCGGCAACACCGTGGTGCTGAAAGGGGCGACCGTGACGCCCTGGGCGGGACGCCTGCTCGCCGACTGCATCCGCGACGCGGGGCTCCCGCCCGGTGTGTTCAACTACCTCTCCGGCTCGAGCGCTGCGATCGGCGCGGCGCTCGTCGAGCATGCGCTCGACCGCGGGAGTCACCTTCACCGGGTCCTACGAGGTCGGCCGCCAGATCGCCGTCAAACTGCAGAGCGGCGCCTACCCGCAGCCCTGCATCGCGGAGATGGGTGGCAAGAACGCCTGCATCGTCACCGCGCGCGCGGACTTGACGCGTGCGGCGTGCGGGTATCGTGCGCTCGGCTTTCGGCATGGGCGGCCAGAAATGCTCGGCGTTGTCGCGCCTCTACGTCGATCGCAGGGTAGCGGACCCGCTGATCGACTCGCTCCTCGCGCAGCTTACCGGTCTCGCCATCGGCGACCCGGCGCGCCGCGAGCACTGGCTCGGCCCGGTCGCGACCGCCTCGGGTTACGAGGACTACGCGCGCTACAGCGCCGAGCTGCGCAGTGGTGAGGCCCGCGTGTTGAGCGGCGCCGCACAGCTCAAGGACGGGGCGCTCGAGCGCGGCTACTACGTGCGCGCCGACCCTGGCCGAGGCGCCGGTGACGCACTCACTCTGGCAGAAGGAGATGTTCCTCCCCATCCTGATGGTGCACCGGGTGGCCTCGAACGAGGAGGCGATGCAGCTCGCCAACGCCTCCCCGCTCGGGCTCACCGCCGGTTTCTACGGGGCACCGGACGAGATCGGCTGGTTCCAGGAGCACATCGAGGCCGGCGTCACCTACGCCAACCGGCCGCAGGGCGCGACCACCGGCGCGTGGCCGGGCTATCAGCCCTTCGGCGGCTGGAAGGGCTCGGGCACGACGGGTAAGGCGATCGCCTCGTTCTATTATCTGCCGCAGTACCTGCGCGAGCAGTCGCAGACCGTAGTCGAGTGAGGCGCATGCCGCTCCTGCCGCTCAGTGAGGCGATTGGCCGCCATGTGCACGACGGCGACAGCGTGGCGCTCGAGGGCTTCACCCACCTCATTCCGTTCGCCGCCGGCCATGAGATCATCCGTCAGCGGCGCCGGGATTTGCATTTGATCCGCATGACACCCGATCTGCTCTACGACCAGATGATCGGCATGGGCTGCGCGGCGCGGCTCACGTTCTCGTGGGGCGGAAACCCCGGGGTCGGGTCGCTCCATCGCCTGCGCGATGCGATCGAGCACGAGTGGCCCGAGCGGCTTGACCTCACCGAGTTCACCCACGCCGAGCTCGCCCTCGCCTACCAGGCGGGCGCGAGCGGCATGAGCTGCGCGGTGCTGCCGCATCACGCCGCAACCGATCTGGAGAAGCTCGCACGGCCGAGCGTGCGCACGCTTCGCTGCCCCTTCACGGAGCGCGAGCTCACCGCGGTGCCCGCGATCAATCCCGACGTCACGATCCTGCACGCGCAGCAGATCGACGCCGCGGGCAATGTCCTCATCCGCGGCATCGTCGGCGCCGCGCGCGAGGCCGCCATGGCCGCGCGGCGCGTGCTGGTGACGGTCGAGGAGCGGGTCGAGACGCTCAGCGCCGGCATGAACGCGGTGGTGCTGCCGGCGTGGCTCATCGCGAGCGCGAGTCTCGTGCCGGGCGGCGCCTACCCCTCCTACGCGCAGGGTTGCTACCCGCGCGACAACCGCTTCTATCTCGCCTGGGACGAGATCGCGCGCGAGCGCACGGCCTTCGGTGCCTGGATGGAGCGGCATGTGCTCGGCGTGCCGGATCACGCCGCCCAGCTGCGCCTGCTCGGGGTGGCGGCATGAGCGCGCCCGACTACACCCCGGATGAGATCATGACCGTAACCGCGGCACGACAGCTCGAGGACGGCGCGGTGTGTTTCGTCGGCATCGGGCTGCCGAGCGCGGCCTGCAATCTCGCCCGCCTGAGCCATGCGCCGGGTCTGGTGCTGATCTACGAATCCGGAACCGTGGGCGTCAGGCCGAGCGTCCTGCCGCTCTCGATCGGCGACGGCGAGCTCGCCGAGACCGCGACCTGCATCGTGCCGTTGCCGGAGATCTTCGCCCACTACCTGCAGCGCGGGCGCGTCGACGTCGGTTTCCTCGGAGCTGCGCAGATCGACCGCCACGGCAACCTCAACAGCACGGTCATCGGCGACTACGCGCACCCCGCCGTGCGGTTGCCGGGCGGCGGCGGCGCGCCCGAGATCGCCACCTATGCGCGCGAAGTGCTCATCATCATGAAGCAGTCGCCGCGCAGTTTCGTCGCGCGGCTCGACTTTCGCACCTCGTGCGGCTATCTCGGCGGCGCCGGCGAGCGCGCGGCGAGCGGTGCGCCCGGCGCTGGTCCGCGCGCGGTGATCACCGACTTCGGCATGCTGCGCCCGCATCCGCACAGTGAGGAGCTCGAGCTCACCGGTCTCTACCCGGGAATTACGGCGGAAGCGGCGCGCCGGGCGACCGGCTGGCCGCTGCAAGGTCGCGGCGCGCATCGAGACCCTGCCGCCGCCGCAGCCCGCGGAGCTCGCGACGCTGCGCGAGCTCGAAGCGCGCACGCGCGCGGCGCATTCCCGCCCCATCCGCATCCCACTTTAGAGACTCGAGCCGAGGAATCGCCATGCCCCCACCGCATATCCGCACGCCGCTCCCGGGTCCCAAGGCGCAGGCGCTGATCGCGCGCGACCGCGCCGTCACCACGCCCTCCTATCCGCGCGACTACCCGTTCGTCATGGCGCGCGGGCGCGGCGCCGAGGCCTGGGACGTGGACGGCAACCGCTTCCTCGACTTCATGAGCGGCATCGGCGTCGCCAGCACCGGGCACGCGCATCCCGCAGGTGGTCGAGGCGGTCAAGGCCGCGGCGGACGATTTCCTGCACATCTCCTCCGACTACTGGCACGAGCGCATGACGCGGCTCGCCGAGCGGATCAACCAGCTCGACCCCATGGGCGAGCCGGTGCAGGTACTCATCTGCCAGAGCGGCACCGAGTCGGTCGAGGGCGCGCTCAAGCTCGCGCGCTACGTGACGGGGCGGCCGCGCTTCATCGGTTTCCTCGGCGCCTTCCACGGCCGCTCCATGGGCTCGCTCTCCTTCACCGCGAGCAAGTACACCCAGCAGGCGGGATTCTTTCCCACCATGCCGGGCGTCACCCACGTCCCCTATCCCAACACCTACCGCCCGCTGCTCGCCGGCGCCGACCAGGGCCGCGCGGTGCTCGACTACATCGAGATGCTGTTCCAGTACAACGTACCCGCCGCCGAAGTGGCGGCGATCGTCGTCGAGCCCATCCAGGGCGAGGGCGGCTACCTGGTGCCGCCCGACGGCTTCCTCGCGGGACTGCGTGCGCTGTGCGATCGCCACGGGATCCTCCTGATCTTCGATGAGGTGCAGTGCGGCATCGGCCGCAGCGGCCGCATGTTCGCGAGCCAGCACTGGGGGGTGTCCCCGGACATCATGACGCTCGCCAAGGGACTCGCCTCGGGACTGCCGCTGGGACTCGTCGTCGCGCGGCGCATCCACATGGAGAAATGGAAGCGCGGCGCGCATGGCAACACCTTCGGCGGCAATCCGCTGTGCTGCGCGGCGGCGCTCGCCACGCTCGATCTGGTGGAGCGCGAGTACGCGGCCAACGCCGCCACGGTGGGCGAGTACTTCATCGGCAGGCTCAGGGACCTGCAGAAGCGTTTCCCCTCGATCGGCGAAGTGCGCGGCAAGGGGCTCATGATCGGCATGGAGCTGATCACCGACCCGGCGAGCCGCGCGCCGGCCCGCAAGCTCTGCGAGGCCGTGCTGACACGCGCCTACCATCACGGACTCCTGCTGCTCTCGTGCGGCCAGAGCACGGTGCGCTTCATACCGCCCCTCATGATCAACCGCGGGCACGTCGATGAGGCGCTGACGCTGCTCGAGCCCGCGCTCACCGAAGCGCTCGCCGCAACCTCGGGCGGCAAGGCATGACCGCCGCGGCACCACCGCGCGCGCTCGGACTCCTGATGTGCACGGCGCTCGTGGTGGGCAACACCATCGGCGTCGGTATCTTCATGCTGCCGGCCTCGCTCGCTCCCTACGGGCTCAATGCCGTGCCCGGCTGGCTGATCACCACCGTCGGCTGCATTTTCGTCGCCTGGGTATTCGCGGGGCTGGCGCGCGCCTTCCCGCAGGACGACGGGCCTTACGCCTACGCGAGCCGCGCCCTCGGGCACGGCGTCGCCTTCGTGATCATGTGGTGCTACTGGATCTCCACCGTCGTCACCAACGCGGTGCTCGCGACCGGCGTGGTCGGCTACCTGTCGGCGTTCTTTCCGGCGCTCGCGACCAACCACCTGCTGGCGGCCGTGACCGCCGTCGCGCTGGTGTGGGTATTCGTGGTGATCAACGTCGGCGGGGTGCGCGCCGCCGGCTGGGTGCAGGTGTGGAGCACGGTGGTCAAGCTCGTATTGCAGGTCGGGATCGTGGCGCTCGGTGCCTGGGCATTGTTAGCGCCCCATGAGATCTCGCCCGTGCACCTGCCGACCACGCCCTTCTCCCTGAGCGCAGTCATTGCCGCGTCGACCCTCTCGCTCTACGCGATGCTCGGCGTGGAGAGCGCGGCCATGCCGGCCGGCCGGGTGTGCGATCCGGGCCGCACCATCCCGCGCGCCACCTTCATCGGCACGTTGATCGTCGCGGGCGTCTACGTCTGTGTATCGCTGATCCCCATGGTGCTCATCCCGCAGAACGACCTGGCGGTCTCCAGCGCGCCGTTCGCGGATCTGTTCGCGCGCTTTCTCGGGCCCGCCTCCGGGAAGCTCATCGCGGTGTTCGTGATCGTGAGCGGACTCGGGTGCCTCAACGGCTGGACGCTGATCCTCGGCGAGCTCACGGTGAGCTTCGCGCGTCATGGCGGCTTCCCGCCCGCGTTAGGCAAGGTGAACGCCTACGGGGCACCCACCCGCGCGTTCGTACTCACCGCCATCCTCGCGAGTCTCATGACGCTGTCGAGCTACAACGACTCGACCGCCGGAGCCTTCACGTTCCTCAACCTGGTCGTCACCGCCTCGAACCTGCCGGTGTATCTCGGCTGTGCGATCGCCGTGGTGATCCTCTGGCGCCGCGGCGAGCTCGGTCAGTTGCGAGCGCGCGAGTCGCGCTGGATCGCGGCCGCGATTCTCGCGACGATCTACTGCGTCTGGGCCTCGATCGGCATCGGCGGCAAGTCCTTGCTGTGGGCGCTGGTCCCGTGCGCGGCCGGCGTGCCGGTCTACTGGTGGTACGCGGTTGTGCGGCGGCCGGCGCTCGCGACCTGACAGTCTTCGCCGAGGAGTTTTCCATGCCGCTCAGCGTGATCGCTCGCTTCACCCTCATACTCGTTCTGTTGCTCGGCAGCGCGGCTGCCGCAGCCGGCGCGGCCGATGCGCCCCCGCACAAGGACCGCGCACGCGACCTCGGCGTGCCCTTCGACGGCACGCCGGGCCCCCTCAACGCCATCACCGACGTGGCCGGCGTGCTCGTCGGCCAGACCACGCTCATCTCGGGCAGCGGCAAGCTCGTCGTCGGCCAGGGGCCGATCCGCACCGGCGTCACCGCGGTGCTGCCGCGCGGCGCCGAGTCCATGCAGCGCTTCTCCTTCGCCGGCTGGTACTCCGAGAACGGCAACGGCGAAATGACCGGCACCACCTGGGTCGAGGAGTCGGGCTTCCTCGAGAGCCCGGTGCTCATCACCAATACCCATAGCGTCGGCGTGGTGCGCGACGCGGTGATCGCCTGGCGCGTTGCTCACGGCCCGGCGGACGCTACCGACTCCTGGTGGTCGCTGCCCGTGGTGGCCGAGACCTGGGACGGCTGGCTGAACGACATCAACGGCTTTCACGTGAAGCCCGAGCACGTATTTCATGCGCTCGACGGCGCGCGCTCCGGGCCCGTCGAGGAAGGCACCGTGGGCGGCGGTACCGGCATGATCTGCAACGGCTTCAAGGGCGGCATCGGCACCGCCTCGCGCCACCTCACCGACAAGGCCGGCGGCTACACGCTCGGCGTGCTGGTGCAATGCAACTACGGTACGCGGCAGAATCTGCGCATCGCCGGCATCCCGGTAGGGCGCGAGATCGAGAGCGAGGATCCGTACGCCTTCGTGCCCTCCGACCTCGCCGAGCGCGGCTCGATCATCGTCGTGGTGGCGACCGATGCGCCGCTCCTGCCGCACCAGCTGAAGCGCATCGCGCGGCGCGTGTCGCTCGGCATCGGGCGCAACGGCAGCATCGCCGGCAACGGCTCGGGCGACATCTTCATCGCCTTCTCGACCGCCAATCCCGGCGCGAGCGAGATCGATCACGGACCGGTGGACCTCAAGATGCTGCCGAACGACTCCATGGACGCGCTGTTCGCGGCCACCGTGCAGGCCACCGAGGAGTCGATCGTCAACGCCATGGTCGCCGCCACCGACATGACCGGCATCGACGGACACCACGTGCGCGCGCTCCCGCACGATGAGCTGCGCGCGGTGCTCGCGAAATACAACCGCCTGACGAAGTAGGCGACGACCCGCAGGGGCAGCGTCCGGCCTACGCCGTGCGGCCCGCTCGTACCCTCACGGCGCGGCGACGATCGCGCGCCAGTTGATGATCGCGTTCCACAGCATCCGCTGGTCGCCGCGGTTGAGGTCGCGGTGCAGCGGATTGAAGTTGAACGCCACCACGTGGCCTGCGCCCGCACGGCAGGTCGAGGATCGCCGGCCGGCCGACGAGGTTCTCCTCGCCCCAGACCTGGCCGCTGACGAGCAACGGTGCGCCGTCCGGTCGCCCCACTCGAGCACCACGCCGCTACGATCGATCGGGCCGTCGAGGCAGGTGGTGCAGTACGCCATGCGCAACCAGCGCCGCGGCACCGAGTAGAGCGGGAAGTTCTGCCGAAATACCCAGGTGCGCGCCGGATAGCCGTAGGCGATCGGGTGATCGGGCCGCGCGAACGTCACGCGCACGTGCGCCCCGGGCGTGCGGGTCACGGCCGACTGCGCCGCCGCGGCCGCCGCCGCCCCGCCCCCCTGGGTGCTGCGCGGAACGCCGCCCGCCTCGCGCCGCACGCCGCGCACGATGCCGCCTTCGAGCGGCAGCATCGAGCCGCTGCCGAGCGTGATCAGGAGTCCGCCCGCGTCGACGAAATGCTGCAGCTCCGCGAGCCCGCTCCAGCCGATGCCGCCGGTGATGTCGTCGGACTCGGCCGGCGTGCCGAAGGCTCGGCGTCGCGGCCGTTTTCTTGAAAGGCATCGGACCCCACGCCTTCGGGATGCCCTGGATCTGCTCGGCGAGCTCGAGGTCCACGTGCCCGTAGAGGAGCACGTCGTACTTCTCGCGCAACCGCCCGGCGCGAATGTCCTCATCGCGCACGTAGGCGTAGGGGATGTGCCGCTGGTCGAGGGAGTAGCGCACCCAGCCGATCGTGTCCGTGTCGGCCCACGGCACCCAAAGTCCGAGGCGCGGCACCGGCGCGTCGTGGTGTGCCACTTCGGGAAGCGCCGCGACGCCGGCAAACTCGAGTCCGAGGTCGGCGCGCCGTGGTGCGCAGCGCCGCCGCAAGTCCCGCCTGCGCGGCGAGGAGCCACGAGCCGGCCGGGTATTGCACGCCCGCGAGCGTGAAGGGCCGCTCGGCGATCGCAACCTTGAAGCGCGCCAGCGCGATAGCGCGCCTCGAGCAGCCCCTCCTGCCCGGTGTCCTTCAGCACGAACGCCGGTCCCTCGCCATCGATCGCGCCCGCAACCGTCGGCGCCGCGGTGAGCGCAGTCAGCGCGACGCTGCGCACGCGGGCGTCCGCGGTCGGGATCGACGGCGAGGTGGTAGTGCGCCGGCAGTTCCCAGGAGACGTCGTCGTACGGCCTCGCCCGCATCCTTCGGGTAGTGCTGCGCCGTGAGCAGATCCACCGCGTAGTTGCGGTACGGCTGGTCGAGCCGTACGACGTAGGTGCCGGCCGGGAACGTGCCCTCGTTGAGCGTCAACGGCGCGCTCGCGCGCGCCACTTCGATGCGCTGGCGCATGAGGAGCGAGACCAGCTGCGCAACGCGCTCAGCGGTCGCCCTGCCCGTCGGGTATCACGAAAGCGAAGGGCGCCTGCTCGAGCCCGCGGCGGTACGAGTGCAGGCCCTTGAGGTAGAAGTTGCGCAGCAGCGTGCGCGACTGCTGTGCGGCGTCATCGAGGGCGGCGAGCAGCGCCGTCTCGTTGTAGTTGACGTTGTCGCGCGCCGACCAGAGGAAGCTCCCCTGCGCGGGCGGCGGCAACGGCCGGTACCACTCGACCGAATCGTCCTGCGAGGGCTGCTCGGGACGCAGCGTCTCGGCGGTGCCGTTGCCGAACGTCTCGTAGCCGCGGCCGATCGGCGTTGTGGTTCGTCGCGATCGAGTCGAGATAAAGGTGGGCGAAGTCGTCGCCGAAATTCCAGGTCCAGACGCCCGGGCATGCCGAGGCCGGTCATCGTCTCGACCTCGTGGAAGCTGAGCTCCAGCCGCTCGCCGTAGGTGATCGGGTCGATGTGCTGGTTGATCGGGCCGGTGCCGTTCCAGGTCATGAGCAGCGCCACGCTCTCGTGCAGGTCGTGGATCACCTGCGGATGCCACTCGAACATCATGTGGAACACGGCGCGCGTGGTCGCGTGCACCTGCTGGTGGGCGTCGCGGTTGATGTCGACGAAGGCGTATTTCGACCAGTAGGGCGGCGCCTGGCGCGGCAGGGTCGCGAGGTCCGTCTTGCCCTTGAGGTAGCGGTAGAACCACTCCACCTGCTTGTCGCGGCCGTCGGGGTTCGACACCGGGTTGATGAGCACGACGAGGCTCGCGCGGATGCGCTGGATCATCGGCTGCTCGGAGACCGCGAGCCGATAGGCGAGCTCGAGCATCGATTCGGTGGAGCCGGTCTCGTCCGAGTGCAGCGCCGCGTTGAGGTAGTAGATCGGGCGGGCCGATGCGATGAGCGCCTCGGCGGCGGCCGCGATCGGTACGGCGCGGGTCGGCGAGCGCCGCGGTCGCGGCCTTCAGCCGCTCGAGGTCGCGCGATGCCCTGCTCGTCGGCGATCGCGAGCAGCACGATGTCGCGGCCCTCCTCCGAGCGGCCGATGGTAAAGAGGCGGACCCGCGGCGAGGCGGCCGCGAGCGCGCGGCAATAACCGTAAGCCGCCGCCGAGTCCACCAGCTCCCCGGGGGCTCCGGGGATGCGGTGCAGGAAAGCGCGCGGTGAGACCACGCTGGAGGAAGCCGGGCAGGTACGCCACCCACGGCGAGAGGAAGCGCGGCTCGGTGGTGGCGCGCGCGATCTCCTCGATCGAGCCGGCCTCCGCTGTGTCGGGCGCCACGCTCTGCGCGGGCGCGAGCCCCGGCGCGAGGCTCATGAGGATCGCGGGGACGAGCCACTTGTGAAGCATGGGCGTTTGCGCTCCCTGACGGCGGACGCGCGGCAGTATAGCGCCCCGCCAATACGGCTCTCTATTGAACATTCGCTCAACGAGAGGCAGACTGCCGACGATGGCGCGCAATCCGCGGTACGACGTGCTGTTCGAGCCGGTGAAGATCGGCCCGGTGACGGCTCGCAACCGCTTCTACGCGGTACCGCACGCCGCCGGCATGACCAACTCCATGCCGCACATGCGCGCGGCGTTCCGCGAGACCAAGGCCGAAGGCGGCTGGGGCGTGGTGTGCACCGGCTACGTGTCGATCGACCCGGGCTCCGATGACGCGCCGCTCCCCTACGCCACGCTCTGGGACGATGACGACGTGCGCTCGCATGCCCTCATGACCGAGGCGGTGCACCGGCACGGCGCCCTCGCCGGCATCGAGCTCTGGCACGGCGGCGGCTCGGTCATGAACCGCCTCACCCGTATGCCGCCGATGTCACCCTCCGGCACCTCGTGGATGGCGACCCATGTCGGTTTCATGGGCAACCAGCGGCCGCGCATCATGGAGACGCAGGACATCCGCGCACTGCTCAGCGCGCAGGCCGCGGCCGCGCGCCGCGCCCGCCAGGCGGGCTTCGATATCGTGTACGTCTATGCCGGCATGGGTTACCTGCCCTACGAGTTCCTGCTGCCGGAATGGAATGCCCGCACCGATGCCTACGGCGGCAGCCTCGCCAACCGCGCCCGCATCGTGCGTGAGCTCCTCGAAGTGACCCTTGATGCGGTGGGCGGAAAATGCGCGGTCGCGCTGCGGGTGAGTCTCGAGGAGCTGCGCGCCCGGCCGAGCGCCAGCGCCTCCTCCGAAGCGCACGAGCTGGTGGCCCTGCTCGCCGATCTCCCCGATCTCTGGGACGTGAAGCTCGACTCCTCGCCGAGTGACTGCCCGCCGTCGCGCTTCGCCGCCGAAGGCAGCCACGAAGGCGTCATCGATTTCGTCAAGCGACTGACGGTCAAGCCCGTGGTCGGCGTCGGCCGCTTCACCTCTCCCGACACCATGGTGGGCCAGATCCGCCGCGGCGTGCTCGACCTGATCGGTGCCGCGCGCCCCTCGATCGCCGATCCCTTCCTGCCGCGCAAGATCGATGAGGGCCGCGAGCAGGACATCCGCGAGTGCATCGGCTGCAATATCTGCATCTCGAGCTGGCACGACTCGGTGCCGGTGCGCTGCACCCAGAATCCGACCATCGGCGAGGAGTGGCGTCGCGACTGGCACCCCGAACGCATCGCCCCCGCCGCCAGCTCCGCCTCGGTACTCATCGTCGGTGCCGGGCCCGCCGGTCTCGAGTGCGCACTCTCGCTCGGCCGGCGCGGCTACGAGGTGACGCTGGCCGAGGCGGCCGAAGACATCGGCGGACGGCTGCGCTTCGAGACGCGGCTGCCCGGACTTGCGGCCTGGGGACGCCTGCTCGACTGGCGACGCGGACAACTGGCCAGGCTCGGCAACGTCAACATCTACCGCGGCAACCGCCTCTCGGCCGAGGAGATCCTGGGTCTCGGCAACACCCACGTCGTCGTTGCCACCGGCGCGCGCTGGGCGAAGCTCCTGTGGTCGCCCCTCGAGGTACCCGCCGGCAGCGTCCCGGGCCCGGGTGTCCTCACTCCCGACGACATCGCCGCCGGCACGCAGCCGCAGGACCCGGTCGTGGTGTATGACTTCGATAACTACTATATGGGCGGCGCGCTTGCCGAACACCTGGCGCGCGGCGGACACTCGGTCCGTTACGTCACACCGGCCGGACACGCCTCCGCCTGGACCATCATGAGCAACGAGCAGCCGCAGGTTCATCGGGCCCTCGCCGCGGCGGGTGTCACGGTGCAACCGCTGACGCGCGTCACCGGCTTCGAGGGCGGCGTCGTCAGGCTCGAGAGCCAGTTCACCCACGTCGGGTCGCGGCACGAGTGCCGTTCGCTCGTGATCGTCGGGGCGCGCTTCGCCGACGATGGCCTGTACGCGGCGCTTACCGCGCGGCCCGCCGAGCTCGCCGAATCCGGGGTCCGCTCGGTCACGCGCATCGGCGATGCGCTCGCGCCCGGCGCCCTGGTGCACGCCGTCTACAGCGGCCATCGCTTCGCGCGCGAGCTCGATGCCGATCCCGCGAGCCTCGCCCTGCGCCGCGATGCACCGCTCGCGAGGTCGGCGTGAGCGTCGCGCCGCTGCCGCCGCGGCTGGCCGGGCTCGAGCCCACGCTCCCCTCGAGCTGGTACGCGAGCGAGCGCATTTTCGCGCTGGAGAAGGAGCGCATCTTCTGCCGCGAGTGGGTATGCGTTGCACGCGAGGAGGAGCTCAGCGGCCCGCTCGCCTGGCGCGTCATCGACGTCCTCGGCGAGAGCCTCATCCTCGCCCGCAACCGCGCCGGTGCGCTGCACGCCTTCTACAACGTCTGCCGCCACCGCGGTACACGCCTGTGCCGCGACCCGCAGGATCCACCGCCCGTCACGCCCCTCCCCGGAGGCGTCGCGGCCGGCCGCATCACCTGCCCCTATCATCAGTGGACCTACGATTTCGACGGCCAGCTCGTGAGCGCGCCGCACCTGAGCGCCGAGCCCGGCTTCGACCGCGCGCAGTTCAGCCTCTACCCGGTGGCGGTCGAGTGCTGGGGCGGCTTCGTGTTCGTGCACCTCTCCCCCGCCCAGGCGCCGCCGCTCGCCGCGCAGCTCGGTGGCATCCCCGAGCGCACGCAGCGCTATCCGCTCGCGCAGCTGCGCATCGGCCACACCATCCGCTACTCGGTCGCGGCCAACTGGAAGGTGCTGTGCGAGAACTACAACGAGTGCTATCACTGCGGCGGCGTGCATCCGGAGCTGTGCGCCGTGGTACCGGCCTTCCGCGAGCGCGGCGGCGCCGATCTCGACTGGGCGCGCGGCGTGCCGCACCGGCGAGGCGCCTACACCTTCACCACCTCGGGAACGACGCGCCGGCGGCCCTTCCCGGCGCTCGATGCGGACGAGCGGGTGCGCCACAAGGGTGAGCTCGCGTACCCGAATCTGTTCCTGAGTCTCGCCTGCGACCACGCGGCGGTGTTCATCCTCAAGCCCCGCGCCCCGGCGCGCACCGACATCGTGTGCCACTTCCTGTTCGAGCCCCACGAGCTCGGCAAGAGCGATTTCGACCCGCGCGATGCGACCGAGTTCTGGGATCTGGTCAACCGCCAGGACTGGGCGATCTGCGAGGCGGTGCAGCAGGGCCTGAGCGCGCGCGTCCACGCGCACGGCTACTACGCGCCGATGGAGGATTTCAATCTCGACATCCGCCGCTACGTCCTCGAGCGGATCGGCGACGCGGTCGACCCGGCGTGAGCCAACCTCCGGCCGCGGCATTCCCGCTGCCCGCGCCGCCCGCCACGCGCGCCCTCGTGCCCGTGCGCTGGAAGATCTTCGCCTTCATGTTCGGCTTCGGCGTGTTCGCCTACGTGCAGCAGAAGGGCCTGTCGGTCGCGGCGCTGCGCATGATGCCGGAGCTCGGAATCACGCAGCAGCAGATCGGCTGGCTGCAGACGGCGTTCATCGCCGGCTACACGCTCATGCAGTTCCCCGGTGGGCTCCTCGGCCAGCGCTTCCGCCCGCGGCTGGTGTTCGCAGCCCTCGGCTTCGGCGCCTGCGCCGCCGCCCTCATCGTGCCGCTCGCGCCGCTGGTGCTGCTCGGCGCGCCGCTGTTCGTCACACTGCTGCTCGGGCGTGCGCTCCTCGGGGCGCTGCAGGCGCCGGTCTTCCCGGTGACCAACGGCATCTTCGAGGCGTGGTTTCCACCGCGGCAGTGGCCGCTGGTGCAGGGACTGTCCGCCGCCTGTCTCGGCGTCGGGCTCGCCGTCACCGCACCATTGGTCGCGCATGTGATGGAAGCGTCCAACTGGCAGCGGGCACTCTTGTGGACCAACGTGCCGATGTTCGTGCTGGCGCTGCTGTGGGTCTGGTACGGCCGTAACACTCCGGCCGAGCACCCGGCGGTGAGCGCCGCGGAGCTCGAGGAGATCGGCGTACAGACCGCCGTGCATCACGAGTTCTCCTGGCGGCGGGTCGCCGGCCTGCTGCGCAACCGCGACGTGCTGGTGCTGACCTTCTCTTATGTCTGCGCCAACTACGTGTTCTATTTCATCGCCGACTGGTGCTTCCTCTATCTGGTGCAGGAGCGGCACTTCCAGGCACTCGAGAGCGGCTGGCTGGCCGCCGCTCCCGCCGTGGTCGGCGCGCTCGGCGCCGGCGTCGGCGGCTGTCTCGCGACCGCGCTTGGAATCCGCCTCGGGGTGCGCCGGGGCCTGCGCCTGGTACCGCTCGTCAGCCTGCCGGCGTGCGCGGTGCTGTTGCTCGGGGCGGCGGCGACACCCAACGGTTATCTGGCCGTGGCGGCGATCGCCCTCGCCTTCGCCTGCGAGCAGGTGAACGAAGGCCCCTACTGGGCGGCGATCATGCATTGCGCGCCCGCCGACACCATGGCCGCGGGCGGAGTGCTCAACACGGGAGGTAACTTCGGCGGCCTGATCGCCGCGCCCGTGACCGCGTATTTCTCCGGTCATGGGTCGTGGGGCTCGCCCTTCCTCATCGGTTGCGGCTTCGCGCTGATCGCGGCGGCCGGCTGGCTGTTCGTCGACCCGACGCGCCACACGGGCCGCGCTTAGGGGGCCGGCGCGTCTGCCGCCACGGCTTTGCCGTTCAAGGTGCCGTGAACGGCGGCGCGCGCACCGCTGACTCCCTCGTGCCAGTCGACCGTCAGCGGCCCGGCGGCGACCGGACCCGAGAGCGTGAGGGTCGCATGCACGGGCCCTGCGCGCCCGCCGCTCTCGATGCTGCCCGAGACGGCGACGTCTTCAGTCCAGCGCAGCGCGTGCAGCCTGATGCGCCACCCTGCGCCGCTGGCGACCGCCGTGAACCCGCCGCCGCGCAACCCGACCCCGGCGCCCGCACCATTCTCGGCTGCGCGGGCAATCGCGTCCTCCGCCGTCAGCAGCACCGCGGTCACGGCGCGCAGCTGCGCCTCTGCGGCGGCATTGCCGGCGGCGGACGGGGCGGCCTCGAGCTCCTGCGCGGCGCGGGCGAAACGCGGCACCAGCCGCACCGGCGGCACCGCCCCCGCGCAGCGGTCATCGCCGATGGCCAGAGTGTCGAGGAAGCGCCGCACCAGCACCGCCGCGCACTCGCTGCGCGCGTGCGGCAGCGCGTTGACGTGAAAGCCGTTGGCGATCACCACGTGATGCGCGTGCGGGAAGCGCTCCGCAGCGGCCGCGCCGTCGGCCACACTCGTCATGTTGTCGAGCTCTCCGGAGACCACCAGCGTCGGCACACCGGGGTAGCTCGCAGCCGGAAAGATCAGCGGCGATGGCGGAAAATCCCGATGCTCCGGCCACTCGACGCACTCGTCGATAAAGGCGTAGTCGAGTGGCATGGCGCGGTATTCGTCGATCGTGAAGGGGGCGTAGGTCGCGGGCGCCTGCGCCTTGCGCCGCGCGATGATCCGATCGCGCGCCGCGATTCGTGCGGCGACGGGCAGATGCATGTCGAAGATCTGCGGCGGGTCCTGGCAGAAGACCGCCGCGGCAAGCCCGGCGCTGAACTTCTCAGGTGCGTGCGTCGCATCGCGCGAGTCGACGCCGCTCGCCGTCTCGGCGACGAGGCGCAGCAGCGGCAGCGCGATCGCCCGAGAGGTAGGCACGCGCGGCGGCATCCGTCTCGCGCACCGTGGAAAGCGCCGGTGAGCCGCCGAGCATCACAATGGCGAGCGCGGTGGCATCGGCCGTCACCGTGACCGCACGCCCCGCGCCGGAGCGCACGGTGCCGGTGAAAGGCTGGCTGCGCAGCGCTTCGAGCGCCGGCGCGATGTGCTCGAGCGAGCTGCCGGGGATCGCGCTGCAGGCGAGCGAGCGTGCACACGCCAGGTTGAACTTGTCGCGCATCGCCGGCGCGTAGTGCGGGTACCAGGCGTAGTCGAGGCCATCGAGCGGGTACGCCCCGTCGAGCACCAGTGCACGCAGCCGCTCGGCGTGACGCAGCGCGAACACCTGTGCGAAATAGGTCCCGTAGGAGTCGCCGTAGAGAGCGACGCGAGCGATCCCGAGCGCATCCAGGATCGCCGCCAGGTCGTCGGCCGCCAGCGCGGAGCTGTAGAGCGGCGCGGCGGCGCCGAGCGAGCGGCCGCAGGCGCCGATGCCGGCTGTGGTGAGGGCGGCTGCGTTCTGCAGCTCCTTGCAGTCGACGGCCCCGGAGCGCCCGGTGCCCCGGTTGTCCATGATGAGGACGTCGTAGCGCGGCCGCAGCGGCCCGAAGAGCGCGAGGTATTCCGCGCGCGAATCGGTAGCGGGGTATCCGGGCCCTCCCTCGGTCGCAACCAGCGTGCCCGCGGCGGGACGTGCGCCCGTGTGCGGGTAATACTCGAAGTAGACCGGTACCGTCCCCGGCACCTCACCCCGCGGGTCGAGGGGCCGCTCGAGGGTCGCGCACCAGGGCGCGGCGCTCGCGCAGCGATGCAGCACGAGGCTGGCGACCGTGCGGCTGGCAGCGGCGGGCGCCACCCCGGCGCGCGCCGCGGCGGCGAGGGTCAGCACCGCGCCGAGAACGGCGCAGCACGCGCTGCGAGATAGGGAGTGCTTCTCCACGGTCGCGTGCCTGTTATTGTAGCGGCATCCGCCGGGGAGACTTCCATGCTGAAACGTCTCGTGTTGCTCACGCTGCTCGCCGCCCTGCCCTGCGCCTTCGCCGCGGGCGCCGCAGCCGCTCAAGACCCGTAACGTCGTGCTCATCGTGAGCGACGGGTTGCGCTGGCAGGAGATGTTCACCGGCGCCGACCCGCTGCTGCTCAATGACAAGAACGGCGGCATCTGGGACGCCGAGGCGGACCTCAAGCGCGAGTTCTGGCGCGACGACGTCAACGAGCGCCGCAAGGCGCTGTTCCCCTTCCTCTGGACCACGATCGCCGCGCGCGGCCAGATCTTCGGCAACCAGGCGAAGGGCAGCGTCGCGCGGGTCACCAACGGCTTCTGGTTCTCCTACCCCGGCTACAACGAGATGCTGTCAGGGCACGCCGACGCGCGGATCAACTCCAACGAGTTCGGCCCGAACCCGAACGTCACGGTGTTCGAGTGGCTGAACGGCCGGCCGGATCTCGCCGGCAAGGTGTCGGTGTTCGCCACCTGGGCCACGTTCAAGGACATCTTCAACGTGAGCCGCAGCCACCTGCCGCTGCAGGTCGGCTGGGACGTACCCTATAACGGAGAGCTGGGCCCGCGCGAGGCGCTCATGAACGAGCTGTACCGCACCACCACCCGGCTCGACGACACGGACGTCTACGATGCGTTCCTGCAGGTCCCGCTGATGGACTCGTTCGCAAAAGCGCGGCCGCGCGTGCTGTTCGTCGGCTATGGTGAGACCGACAACTGGGCGCACATGGGCCGCTACGACCTGGTGCTGCACGCGGCCCACTCCTTCGACCACTTCGTCGAGCAGCTGTGGAACAAACTGCAGAGCCTGCCCGCTTACCGCGACAAGACCACCTTCATCGTCACCACCGACCACGGCCGCGGCAGCGGCCCGGTCGAATGGAAGGAGCACGGCGTCGAGGAGAAGGGCTCGGACAACATCTGGATCGCGGTGATGGGGCCGGACACGCCGGCGCTCGGCGAGCGCACCCAGACCGCCGAGGTGCATCAGGCGCAGATCGCGGCCACCATCGCCGCGCTTCTCGGCAAGGACTACCGGGCGGCCGTGCCGGCTGCGGCGCCTCCCATCGCCGAGGTGCTCGGCAAAGGGCACTGAAGCCGACTCCGCGTCGGGCCTCAACGAGCAGCCGCGCGCAAGGCAGCCTGGACCCCGCGCGGCTACCGCGGCGCGGGCGGGAACTGTGCCAGCACGGCGGCGACCGCGGCGCGGATCGGCGCTTCCGAGTGCTCGATGTCCGAGCGGCTCAGCTCCTTCCTCGCCCAGCCATGCCACACGGGCCGATGACTGTGCCCGTCGAACACATCGATCGACAGCGTTCCTTCCCGGTACTGGCGCACGTCCACCTCACCACCCCAATAGGGATAGCCCCACCAGGCCTGGCCGTTCCACCAGCCCGAGCTCGTGTACGGCGCCGGGTAGGTATTGACCTCGGTGCGCTCGCGCGAGCCGATGGTGAAGTCGACGACGAAATCGGCCGCGGCCGGATCCGCCGTCTCGCTGAAGCCCCTGGTCTTGAGCTCCGCCTCGATCGCATCGTGCGCCCGCTGCACGACCAGCGGGTTGGCAATGCCCCGATGGTCCCGCACCATCCAGCTGAAGGAGTGATAGCCGGCAAAGCTGGCGGCGTGATCGAAGTCGCTTGCGACGCGCAGCGAGCTGCAGCCCACGAGGACCACACTCGACACCACAGCCACCAGCGGCCACCTGGAGGCGCGCATGCCACCCCCGTTTCGTGAAGCTGCCATGTACTGCTCCTCCTGCGGCTACGGCGGGGAGCTTGCCCCAGGAGCCTCCGGCGCAGCATCCGCACTTGTGCGTAGCGCGGGGCCTGCGCATCGGCAGTCCGGCGCGCATGGGCGTCGCATTAGGACCGGACGGCAGTCAGGCGGCGCGGCGCATTTTCGCAGACAGGCTCCGCGAATCACTCGGAGCGCGCCGCTTCTCAGGCTGCGCGCCCGCGCGGCGCTCCGATGTCGTGAGAATCAGAAACACGCTCGCGATCACGAGAAGCGACGCCAGCAGCGTGCGCCCGGTGACCTCCTCTCCGGCCACCAGGTAACCGAGGCCCACCGCCACCACCGGATTCACGTACGCGTGACTCGCCACCCGCGTCGCTGGCAGCCGCGCGAGCAGCCATACATACGCGGTGAAGCCGAGCCACGAGCCACCGACAATGAGATAGAGGATCGCGACGGCGGCACGCAGCGAGACATGGGGCGTCACGTGCGGCTCCCCGGTGACGAGTGAGAGTGCGAGCAGCACCGCGCCACCGAGCATCATCTGCGCTCCGGCGGTGAGCGGCGCGGAAGTGGGCCGTGCCATGGAGCGCGTCAGCACCGCCCCGAGCGACCAGGCGGCGCCTCCGGCGAGAATCACCAGGCACGGAAGCACCGCGACCGGTCCGGCACCGCCGCCGGTGAGCAGCCAGGCGACCGCGCCGAATCCGAGGGCGACCGCGCCAAGCAGCCGCCAGCGAAACGGCTGCAGACGCAACACGAACACTTCGAACACGATCGTCATGAGTGGCAGCGTCGCCTCGATTACCGAGGTGACCCCGGACGGGACGTACTGCTCCGCCCAGAAGAGCGCGGCGTAGGTCGCGACGAACAGACACAGCGCCGTGATCGCGATGCCGCGCCATTCGGCGGTCGATGGGGGCGGCTGCCCGCGCAACCGCATGAAAAGGTACAGCAGGCCGCCCGCCAGCAGGAAGCGCACGCCGGCCGCGAGGAACGGCGGAATCTCCAGTACCGCTACGCGGATCGCGAGGAAGGTCGCGCCCCACAAGAGATAGATCGCGGCAAAGGCCAGCAACTCGCGCAGGTCGGGGTGCGCCACGGCACGGCGCGTCCCCGCGCCTGTAACCTGTGAAATCTCCATAGATGGTTATGATAGACACGGCCCTCATAACCTGTAAAATCACTTTAAGTGGTTAGCTAATGCCAGTACACAGGATCACCCGGGCTGCGTTCGACCTGTGCGGGGGCCATGCCGCGCTCGACCTGGTCAATTCGCTCGGCGACCGCTTTCTCGAGAGCGGTCGCCTCGAGCGACTGACCGATTACGGAGCGCTGCTCGGCTTCAGCGTTGACGTGGGGCTGCTCGATGCGCGGCGCGCCCGGGGTCTGGCGCGGGCGCAGCGTGCGCCGGCCGAACGCGCGCTGCACGGCGCGCGCGAGCTGCGCGAGGCGCTCGCCGCGGCGCTTTACGCGCACCTCGGGGGACGTCCCATCGAGGCGGCGGATCTGCGCACTCTTGGGCGCCACTTCCTGCGGGCGGAGCGGCATCGGGAACTGCGGCAGCGCGGCACGAGCGGTGGCGCGCTGCGCTGGGAATGGGGCCGGTTCGAGGGCCGCGCGGAGCTTCCGGTGTGGCTCCTCGCGCAGAGCGCCGCGGAGCTCGTCACGTCCGCATCGCTCGCGCGCGTCAGCGCCTGTGCGGCCGACACCTGCGGGTGGCTGTTCCTCGATACCAGCCGTAATCACACCCGCCGCTGGTGCGACATGAAGGTGTGCGGCAACCGTATGAAGGCCCGGCGATTTCAGGCGCGCCACGAGGCCCACGTTCCGCATCGGCAGTAATCCCTACTTCCCAGCGGCCGGGGCATTACGTAGTCTTCACAGGCGCGCGCCTTGCGCCCGTTGCGGAGAGAACCCATGCGCTTCGATGAATCCCGCCGGCAGCTCCTCAGGAATGCAGCCCTCGGCACGCTGCTGCTGCCGATTGCGGTCGCGCCGTTCCCGGCCGCCGCCGCCGACCTGCCGCTGCTCACGCCCGACGACCCGACGGCCAAGGCGCTGAAGTACACGGCCGATGCGAGCAAGTCGACCGATGCCAAGCCCGGCAGCAAGTGCGCCACCTGCGCGCTCTACCAGGGCGCGGCCGGCTCCGCCCAGGGCGGCTGCCTGCTGTTCCCCGGCAAGGCCGTCAAGGCCACGGGCTGGTGCAGCAGCTGGACGCTGAAGAAATAACCGTGACCGGGGTGCGGGCGGCAGACCTCAGGGCCTGCCGCCCGTGACGGCTGACATGGAGCCCTCGGGCCTCAACACCTTGTGCGTGCATGCCGCGCACACGCCCGACGCGACGAGCGGCGCCATTGCCGAGCCGATCGTGCTCGCCACCACCTTCGAGCGTGACGCCGATGGCGGCTACCCGCGCGGCTACCGCTACAGTCGCGAGGGCACACCTAACCGCACGGCCCTCGAGTCCTGCCTGGCCTCCCTCGAAGGCGGGGTCGGCGCGGTCGCGTTCGCCTCCGGGCTCGCGGCCAACATGGCGGTGCTCGAGCTCCTCGGTTCCGGCGAGCGCCTGGTGGCTTCGCGCGAGGCGTATTACGGCTCAGTGCGGCAGTTCATAGAGGTGGCGCGACAGCGCGGCACGGTGCTCGAGCTGGTGGACTTCGCCGATCCCGCGGCCGTCAAGGCCGCGCTTGCGCAGCGCACCCGCCTCGTGTGGGTTGAGACACCCTCGAATCCCCTTCTCAACGTCACCGATCTGGAGCTCGCCGCAAGCCTGGGTCATGCCGCGGGCGCGCTGGTCGTCTGCGACAACACCTTCGCCACGCCCGTTTGCCAGCGCCCGTTCCGCTGCGGCGCCGATCTGGTGATCCACAGCGGCACCAAGTACCTCGGCGGCCACAGCGACGTGCTGAGTGGCGCCGTGGTGGTGCGCGAGGACGCGGCACTCCTCGAGCGGCTGCAGGCGTGGCAGCGGATGGCGGGTACCGGACTTGCGCCGTTTGACTGCTGGCTGCTGCGCCGGAGTATCGCGACGCTGGCGCTGCGCGTGCGCGCGCAATGCCAGGGAGCGTTGGAGGTGGCGCGCTTCCTCGCGGCGCATCCGGCCGTCGAGCGCGTGTTCTATCCGGGGCTCGAGTCGCACCCGGGCCACGCGCTCGCCCGCGCCCAGATGCCGGGCGGCTTCGGCGCGGTGCTGTCCGTGTGCATCGCCGGCGATGCAGCGCGTGCCATGCAGGTCGCCGGACGCACCCGGCTCCTGGCGCGCGCCACCAGCCTCGGCGGCGTCGAGAGTCTCATCGAGCACCGCGCCTCCGTCGAAGGGCCGGGCTCGCGCACGCCGCAGAATCTGCTGCGCCTGTCGATCGGCATCGAGGAGCCGCACGACCTGGTGCAGGATCTGGATCAGGCGCTCGCCTCCTGAGCGTGAGGCCGCGCTCGCGGCGGCCCGCAGCACCCGTCTTCAGTGATGGGCGCGCGCGCGCATGAAGCGCCCGAGCCGGGCGAATGATTCCACGGCCTCGAGCAGCACCTCGGGATCGACCGGCTTCGCCACGAACAGCAGCGGCGCACCCGGCAGCCAGGGCAGGCCGACGTTCGACAGCTCGCCGCTGAGGAAGATCGTCGGCAGCACGTGCCCGAGCGCGTGACAGATTTCCTGGGCGGCGTCGGCGCCATCCATCTCGCCCGGCAGATCGACGTCCATGATGAGCACGTCGGGGACGGCAGCGCCGGCGGCGAGCAACGCGAGTGCGCCCGCGCCCTCGGTCGCGGTGAGTGCCTCGAGTCCCTCCGACCTCAGCAGCCGGGCAACGCTCGCCGCAAGCTCCACGTCGTCCTCGACGTGCAATACCACGAATGCGCCGTTTTCAGTCACGGCGCCGCTCGTGCTGGAGATCACGGAGCTCATGAAGAATGCTAGCGATCCGAGCGCCGCGCCGTCACTACGCATCTTCGCGTATTCACGCGAGCCGCACCGGAACTCATGGCTGGGCTCGCCCGCGCAGGTGAGGATCTCCCTGCGCGGCGCGATGTCCAGGGAAAAGTAAGCGCCGCGCGCTTCCTGCAGGAATTCGTCGGGCATGGCGCGGCCCCGCTCCCGGCGGCGGCGCACCCTCCGATGCCCGCTCAGCGCCGCGTGCTCTGCTCGCGCCGCTGCGCCCGGCTGGTGGTTTCCAGCAGCGCGTGCATGTCGGCGAACAGCGCGCCGAGCAGGTCATCGAGTGTCACGATCCCGACGAGCGCGCCACGGCCGTCGACCACCGGAATACGGCGCACCCCGTGGACGCGCATACGCTCGAGAACCTCGTGGACGTCCTCGCACTCCGCGGCGATCACCACCGGCGTCCGCACCAACCCGGAGAGCGCCGTGATGCCCGCGTCGCGGCCGTTGCCGAGCACCTCGGTGGTGAGATCACGGTCCGTGACGACTCCGAGCGGGACGCGCTCCTTGTGCGGATCGCTCACCACCACGACGTCGCCGACGTGCTTCATGCGCATGAGCCGCGCCGCCTCGAGGGCCGTCGTCTGCGGTCCACAGCACACGACTTCAGTAGTACAGATCTCGCTGATTCGCATGACATCACTTTGCCCGATTGCCCTGCGCCGCAAATCCGTAATTGTGCATATGCGCCCATCCCCCATCCGGCGCGCCCACGCCGCGGACGGCTCAGCTCACCGTTTCCGCGCTATAGCGCGCCAGCAGCCCGGTGCGCACCGCGCGGCGGTACACGCGCACGAAGTAGCAGGCGGCGAGCGCGATCTCGAGCGCCGCCAGCGCCAGCGCGCCCAGGGCGGACAGCGGCTCGAACGGCCGGCCGGCGAGTAGCGCGCGCATGCCCTCGAAGACGTAGGACGGCGGCAGCAGGTGCGCGACCCCCCGCATCCACGCCGGCAGCACCGTGAGCGGATAGAACACCGCGCAGAACGGCGAGAGGAGCGCCGGGATCGGCCAGACCAGCCACTCGGACGCCGGCCCGAACCGCAGCACCATGGCGCTGGCGAAGATCCCCAGCGCAACGCCGAAGCCGTACAGCACCGCGAGGAACAGCAGCAGGCGCGCGCCGAGGGCGAGGAAGGACAGCCCGAAGACCGGCACGGCCAGCACCAGCATCACCGTCAGCCCGATGAGGCTCGTGGCAATGCTGGCGACCACGAGGCCGGTGATGTATTCGGAGATGGAGAGCGGACTTGCAAACAGGTTGAGGAAGTTGCGCGACCACACGTCCTCGAGAAACGCCGTGGTGAGTCCCTGCATCACGCGGCCGCACAGGTCCCACAGCAGCACCGCGCCGAGGAATACCGCGGTGAAGTCGATGGCCGCGCCGCTCACCGTGTTGAGGAAGCGCGAGATGAACCCCCACAGTACGATGTCGATGCCGACCCAGGCGAACATCGGCAGCGCGCGCACGGGACTGCCGCGCAGCAGGTACCACTGACGCAGCAGGATGGCCGCGATCGGTTGCGCTCTCACGCCAGCTGCTCCGCGGGGTGTGCGAGGGGTTCGCGCGCCAGCTGGATGAAGAGCTCCTCCAGGTTGGGCACACCGTGCTCGCGCGGCAGGGCCCGCGGGTCGCCGCTGAGCAGGATGCGCCCGTGCGACAGGAACAGCACGCGGTCGCAGACTTCCTCGACTTCGTACATGTTGTGCGAGGTCCAGAGCACGCCGCAGTGATCATCGCGCACCAACGCGCGGATGGCGGCGCGCATGTCGCGCGCCGCCGACGGGTCGAGCGAGGCGGTCGGCTCATCGAGCAGCAGCAGCCGCGGGCGGTTCAGCAACGCCTTCGCGAGCGCCACGCGCGTCAGCTCGCCCGATGACAGTACGCCGCACTTGGTGTCCCTGAGCGCCGTGAGCGCAAACTGCCCGAGCAGCTCCTCGATACGGCGGCTCAAGGCCCGCACGCGGTAGATGAGGCCGAAGAAGCGCAGGTTCTGCGCCACCGTGAGATTGCCGGGGAGACTGGCGTAAACGGCGGCGAAGTTGGTGCGTGCCAGTGCGAGCGAGCGCTGCCGCGCGACATCGAGGTCGTCGATCCGGATGGTGCCCGAGGTCGGCGCGAGTACCGCGAGCACGGTGTTGATGATGGTGGTCTTGCCGGCGCCGTTGGGACCGAGGAGCCCGACAATCTCCCCGGGTCGCACGTCGAACGAGACGCCATCGACCGCCAGCACCTCGCCGTAGCTCTTGCACAGCTCGCGCACGCGCAGCACGACCGCCGCGACGGACTCGGCCGGCTGAGCGCTGCGCGCGGTCAAAGAGTGCGCGGGTCCGTTCGCATGTCCGGTGCGGGCGGCGTCGGCGCGGTCTGCGTCACCTCGTACCAGATGGCGTTCAGCACGCCGAAGGTGAGCGCAAGTCCGAGACCGAGTAGCCAGCTGAAATACCACATGGTCGCGCTCCCCTCAGTAGAGGCCCGTGTGCTGGCGAACCGACTCGAGCGTGATCCGGCCCTTGAGCACCCTGAAGACCCAGACAGTGTAAGCGAGCACGATCGGCAGGAACACCAGCACGGCGACCAGCATGATGGCGAGTGTGCGTGCGCTGCTCGAGGCATCCCAAACGGTGAGTCCCTGATCCGGATGTGTCGACGAAGGCATGAGGAACGGGAACAGCGCGATCCCCGCCGTCAGGATCGTGCCCGTCACAGTGACCGCGCTCGACACGAATGCGAGGCCCGGGCGGCCGGCGCGCAGCAGCAGCCAGGTGAGCCCCGCGCCCGCGACCGCCAGGAGCGGCGCGAGCCACAGCATTGCATGCGCGCGGTAGTTGGCAAGCCATGCGCCGGAAACGACGGCTACCTGCTTGGCCAGCGGATTGGCGGGACCTGAAGGATCGACCACCGACAGGATGCGTTGTCCGTCGATGGCGTTCGCCACCCACACGCCGGCGGCGAGAAAGCCGATCACGAAAACGATCGCCGACCAGCGTCCGAGCGCCGCGGCGCGCGCCGCCATCGGCTCGCCCACCTTGAGGCATGCGTACACCGCACCGTGCGTCACCAGCATCGTGAGGCTCACCAGCCCCGCGAGCAGGGCGAACGGGCGCAGCAGTCCGAAGAAGCCGCCGGTGAACACCGGGCGCTGCAGCTCGTCGAAATGGAACGGCAGGCCGAGGAAGAGATTGCCGAACGCCACCCCGAACAGCAGCGCCGGCACCGCGCCGCCGAGCGTCAGGGCCCAGTCCCAGCCGTTGCGCCAGCGCGCATC
The DNA here is from genome assembly GCA_963802645.1 of uncultured Gammaproteobacteria bacterium. Taxonomy (GTDB): domain Bacteria; phylum Pseudomonadota; class Gammaproteobacteria; order Steroidobacterales; family Steroidobacteraceae; genus 13-2-20CM-66-19. Next base: position 387,844 of record CAWDJK010000005.1, read on the forward strand.
GGCGATCTTATTGCGGAAGACGAATCCCACGGGGCGCAGGATGAGCGCCGCGAGCAGCAGGAACATCGCCAGATACAGGCCCGAGAAGGACGCCGCGTAGAGCAGCGGCCAGGCCGCAAACACCGCCCCGCCGGCGAGAATGAACCACACCTGGTTGCCGTCCCACACCGGCTCGATGGACTCAAGCAACGCGCGGCGCTCCTCGTCGTTGCGCCCGACAAAGCGAAAGGTCGCGCCGACCCCGAGATCAAAACCGTCCGTCAGCGCAAAGCCGATGAGGAGCGCCCCGAGAATCAGCCACCAGATCAGGCGCAGCGTTTCATAATCGGGCACGGGGCTCCTCCCTCAGTGGGCCGCGACGGGCGCAGGCGCCGCCGGCCAGTATCCGAGCCCCTCCGGGCCGCGCCGGATCATGCGTACCAGCAGGTAAACGTCCACGGCGGCCAGCGCCGAATAGAAGATCGCGAACCCGCACAATGACAGCACCACGTTGGTCGCGGGCACCGGCGATGCGCCGAGAAAAGTGGGCAGCACCCCGTCGATCGCCCAGGGCTGCCGGCCGTACTCGGCGACGACCCAGCCGAGCTCCGCCGCGATCCACGGCAGCGGCAGGCTGAAGCATGCTGTCCGCAGGAACCAGCGATGCCGCTCGAAGCGGTGGCGCGCCGACAGGTAGAAGGCGGTCGCGAACAGTGCGATGAAGAAGAGCCCCAGGCCCACCATGAGGCGGAAGCACCAGAACAGCACCGCTACGTTCGGCACCGTCGACCAGGCCGCCTTTTCGATATCCGCCGGCGTCGCCCGCGAGGGGTCGCCGACGTAGCGCAGCAACAGCAGGCCGTAACCGAGATCGGCGCGGTGCTCCTCGAACAGCGCCCGTGCCGCGGCATCGTCCGGGTGAGCACGCAGCACGCCGAGCGCCGCGTGCGCCTCGATGCCGCTGCGGATGCGGGTGCGGGCGCGGGCCACGAGGTCGAAGATGCCGAGCACCGGTTCATCGACCGAGCGCGTCGCGATGAGCCCCAGCACCCAGGGGACCTTGAGCTCCTCGCGCGTGACGTGCGCCCGGTCGTCCGGAATGCCGAACAGCGTGAAGCCCGCCGGCGCTCGCTCGGTGTGCCATTCCGCTTCGATGGCTGCGATCTTCATCTTCTGGTTCTCGCCCGCGAGATACCCGGACTCGTCTCCCAGCACCACGACCGAAAGGGAGCAGGCGAGTCCGAAGCTCGCCGCCACGGCCATCGAGCGCCGCGCCACCTCGACGTTGCGCCCGCGCAGCAGGTACCAGGCGCTGATCGCCAGCACGAACACCGAGCCCACGACATAGCCCGCGGCGACCGTGTGGACGAACTTGGCCTGGGCGACCGGATTGAGCAGCACCTGCGAGAAGGAGGTGAGCTCCATGCGCATGGTCTGGTCGTTGAACTGTGCGCCCACCGGGTGCTGCATCCACGCGTTGGCGATCAGGATCCACAACGCCGACAGGCTCGAGCCGAGCGCCACCAGCGCCGTGACCACCAGATGCCCGACCTTTGACAGCCGCTCCCAGCCGAAGAAGAACAGTCCGACGAAAGTCGACTCGAGAAAGAATGCCATCAGGCCCTCGAGCGCGAGCGGTGCGCCGAAGATGTCGCCCACGTAGTGCGCGTAGTACGCCCAGTTGGTGCCGAACTGGAACTCCATGGTGATGCCGGTCGCGACCCCCATGGCGAAGTTGATGCCGAACAGCATCCCCCAGAACTGCACCATGCGTTTCCAGATCTCGCGCCCCGTCATCACATACACCGCTTCCATGATCACCAGGTTCATGGACAGGCCGAGCGTCAGCGGCACGAACAGGAAGTGATACAGGGCCGTGAGCGCGAACTGCAGGCGCGACAGAGTCACGACCGAGAGGTCAATCACGAGTGCTCTCCCCAGGTGGCGCCGCGGCGTGACTGATGGAGGCGTGCGGCTGCACGAGTGCCAGCCGCCGGCCGGCGACCGCAGCGTCGACGGGGGTGCGGTGCGCGCCCGAGAAGCACAGCGCCCACAGCAGCGCCAGCGCCGCAAACTTGGCGAGCAGCAGCAACGTCAGGTGGCGGCGGAGCGCCCTTCGCCATGTCACGCGAGCTTTCCTATTTCTCCCGCAGCGCGCAGCTTAACCTCGCGGCCGCGGTCCGCAAAGTCGGTGCGTCGGGGCAATCAGGCGCGCGGGTGGCCTACGCGGTACGGCCGCGGCACGGTCGATTGATGCCGCAGGCCCTCATTGCAGCATGAATACCGGCATGTCGGCGTGCTCGAGAAGCGTGCGCGTGACGCCGCCGAACACCCGTTCACGTAGCGCACCATGCCCGTAGGCGCCGACGACCAGGAGGTCGGCGTGCAGCTGGGATGCGTGGCTCAATAGTTGCGCCGCCGCCGGGTGGGATGCATCACCGACAATGCTGACCTCGGCGTCTATACCGTGCCAGGCGAGCTCCCACGCGAGATGCTCGAGCGGCTCGCTCGAGGCGCCACCCTCCTCTCGCACAGCGAGCAGCACGACGCGCCGCGCCTTCTCGAGGAGCGGCATGGCCGCCCCAAGCGCCCGGGCTGCCTCGGCGGTCTCCTTCCAGGCGACGACGATGGTGCCGGCGAGGCTCTGCGGCGGGTGATCGTTGGCAACGATCACCGGGCGGCCGCCACGCGCCAGCAGCTCCTCGATCAGACCGCCCTGGAGATGGTCACGGTTGCGCTGCCGTCCGAGTACCACCAGATCGCTGTGCCGCGTGTGCGCTACCAGCCGTGCCAGTGGCGCATCCGTCTGCTGCGAGTAGTGCGCGCTGACGAGCTCGACCGGGTTCGGCGCGTCACGAATCAGCACCCGGTGCCGCTCGCAGAATTCCTTGAAGTGCCCGAGCGAGCGCGCCGAAAGCTCGGCCGATTCGCGGCTCAGCTCCGCGAGCGCCGAGCCGACCGCCGCGCCCTGCAGGAAGTCGACGTGCGGCGCGTGCAGTGCCGCCACTCCCGCGGTCAGGTGCACATGCAGGAATTCGAGATGGGCGGTCAGCGGGCGCGCCGCTGCGAGCGCGGTCGCAAACACGCTTTGATCCGTCGCGGACCCGCTTGTCGGCACCAGGATGGTCTTGATCACTGCGGCTAGCCGTGCGTCAACGACTGACCCGAGGTCGAGCGCCGGTCCCGCGGCGATTCCGCCCAGCGCCTGGCCTGCGAGATGGCGATGCGGATCGCCAGACCCTCCTCGTACCCTTCCTCCAGCAACGCGTTGGCGATCTCGATCGCCTTGAGGCGCGTGGGCCGCGCAAGATTCACCATCGACCGTGGGAAGTAGCCTTCGTTCCAGGGCACGGACTGACTCCTCGAGCCTTGAGATGCATGCTCGCGCTTTCGGCGCCGGCAGCGGTATCAGGGAATGTGCTTAGCCCGCCAGGGCACCGAGCGCGAACAGCAGGAAGGAAAGGCCGGCCGCGCTCAGCGCATCGCCGGCCGCGAACGCGAGCCCTAAGGTGTGCTTGCACCCCTCGGCAGTCGCGAGATGAAATCGGCGAGCGCCTGCTGCTCCTGCGCCGACAGCGCGGGCGGCTCGACCTGTCCGCCATGCGTGGCACCAAACTCGCGCAGCCGCGAGAGCACATAGGGAAAGTGCTGGCCGCCGATACGCGGCAACGACCCGCCGTCGGGGCCTGCGCCGTCCTGGCCGTGACAGCCGGCACAGAGTCTGACGTACGTGCCGCCGCCAGCCGCCAGCGCCCGCCCGTCGCCCCGATCAGCCTCGGCAACCGGACGGGCGTGGGCCAGGTAGGCCGCAAGATCGCGAATCGCAGGAGCGCGGTTGACATCGGTGGCCTTGAGCGTGTCGCGCATCACCGACCCGTGCATGGCGGAACCGGTGCGTTCATCGGCGGCGAAGCGCCGCAGCTGCTCGATGAGGTACGCCTCGTGTTGGCCGGCAAGCGCGGGAATCTCGCGCGGCCCGTCTCCCCAAGCCTGCCGGCCGTGGCACGCGGCGCAGTGGCGCAGATAAAGGTACATGCCGTACTGCGAATCCGGGACGTCCGGCGCATCCGCAGCCATGCTGACCGCTGAGCTCAGCCACGCCGCCAACCCGAACGCGAGCATTCCATGCGCGCGGATCCCGAATGCAGTCACGGCAGGTACCTCAGGTTCCATGGAGCGGCTTTGCGGTCGCGATCCCGGCCCGAACGCGCTCCGGGGTCATCGGCAGCCGAAATTGTCGCGACCCGGTCGCGTCGAACACGGCGTTGGCGATCACCGCGCCGACGATCGTGATCGGCGGCTCGCCGCCGCCCTGGGGTGGGAGGTCGTCGTTCGGCACCAGCAGCGCCTCGATGTGCGGCACGGAGGAGAAGCGCGGGATCTGGTAGGAGTCAAAATTGCGATCGAGGATCGCCCCACCCCGGAAATGCAGCTCTTCCGACAAGGCATAGCCCAGCCCCATCGTGACGGCGCCTTCGATCTGCATACGCGCCCCGTCCGGATTCACGGCGAGGCCAAGATCCTCGGCGCATACGACGCGTGCGACGCGCACGTTGCCGTGCGCCTTGTCGACCACTACCTCCGCACACGCGGCCACGTAACTGCCCGCATCACTCGCACATGCGATGCCGCAGCCACGGCCGCTGGGCGCAGCGCCGGCCTTCCAGCCGAAGGCGGCGGCGGCGGCTTGCAGCACGCGCCGCATGCGTGCGTCGCGCAGGTGCCGCAGCCGGAACTCGAGTGGATCCGAGCCGCAGGCGGCTGCCATGATGTCCATCTGCGACTCGATCGCGAATACGTTCATGTTGGCACCCGGCGCGCGCCACGGACCCACCGCGAAGGGATGCAGCTGCTGCGGCGCGGCGGCCTGCTCGTAGGAGACGCCGCCGCCGCTGCGGATGCGCAGATCGGCAATGTCGTACAGGTGCACGGCACCGCGCTCGCCCTCGGCGTAGCCGGTGAAATCCCAGAACGCCACCTGCCCCTGCGCATCCAGCCCCGAGACCAGCCTCACCACCCCCGCCGGGTCGAATCGATCATAGAAGAACTCCTCGCTTCGGTCCCAGGCGACCTGCACCGGCCGGCCGCAGATCTGCGCGAGGCGCGCCGCCTCGAGCGCCTGGGCGTCGGCGCTCTTGCCGCCGAAGCCGCCGCCGAGAAACGGCGTGATCACGCGCACTGCGTCCGGAGCGCGCCCGAGCGCGCGCGCGATGCGCTCACGCGTCGGAAACGGCGTCTGCGTCGAGGCCCAGACCGTGAACCGTCCCGCCGAGATCCCGGCGAGCGCCGCGTGCGGCTCGATCGGCGCATGGGCGACATAGCCCTTGCGGTATGTCGACTCGAAGACGCGCGCCGCACGCGAGCGCGCCGCTGTCACGTCGCCGCGAGCTGCCGTTTCCGTGAGCGCGGCGCCGGAGCGGACCAGATGCTCGAAAATGCTCTCCTGATCCGGGGCGGCCTCCTCGGGAAGCTGCCACTGTGCGCGCAGCGCAGCCAGCGCCTCGCTCGAGCGCTGCGGGTCGGCGTGCAGAACTGCAACGAGATCGTCCCGGCGCACGACGGTGACACCGTCCATGGACTCGGCGGCCGACGTGTCGAGGCTGCGAAGCTGCGCCCGGTGCACCGGCGGCCGCAGAATACGCGCGTACAGCTGCCCGTCGAGGCGGATGTCGGCCGCATACTTCGCTGCCCCGGTGACCTTATCGCGCGCATCCAGCCGGGCAACCGGGCGGCCCATGACCTTGAAGTCCGCGGCTGCCTTCAGTACCGCTGCGGCGTCCACCCGCCGCACGAGTCTGCGGCCGCGGGCGAGCTGCGCGTAGCTCACCCGGCGGGCCGGGGCATCGCGCACGGATACCACGCCGCTGCGCACCGTCAGCCGCTCGGCGGAGACGCCGAGGCGCGCGGCCGCGAGTCCGGTGAGCACGGCGCGGGCCTCTGCCGCGGCGGCGCGCAACGCCGGGCCGAACATGCGTGTGCTCATCGAGCCGAAGGTTCCCATGTCCCACGGACAACGATCGGTATCGCCGAGCACCATGTCGATCGAGTGGAGGTCGACACCGAGCTCCTCGGCGGCCATCTGCGCGAGCGACGTCATGACGCCCTGGCCCATCTCGATCTTTCCGGAAAAGACCGACACCCGGCCGTCGGCGCCGATCAACAGATAGGCGTCGACGTCCTCGGGATAGAGGGGCTTGCGAACATCGGTCGCGGCCGAAAGAGCGGACGAGCCCACGCACACGGCGATACCGCCGCCCACCAGCGCGAGAAATTCACGGCGGCTGACGCCGTGCAACTCACTCATGAGGAGCGTCCGTGCGATTCGCGACGGCCTCGACCGCCGCGAGAATGCGCTGGTGCGCGCCGCAGCGGCACAGCTGATGATCCAGCGCCGCAGCGATCGCCTCACGTGAGGGGTGCGGGGTCGCAAGCAATACCGCCTGAGCGCTCATGAGCATGCCTGGCGTGCAATAGCCACACTGCAGGGCTCCGTGGTCGATGAACGCCTGTTGCAGCGGATGCAGCCCTTCGCCCCCGGCCAGACCCTCGATGGTCACGACCTCGCGCTGCTCGAGGTCACCGAGACGGGTGAGGCAGGAGCGCATGGCACGACCGTCGACGAGTACCGTGCACGCACCGCAAATCCCCACGCCACACCCGTACTTCGTACCCGTCAGCCCCAGCTCGCCGCGCAGCGCCCACAGCAGCAGCCCATCGGGCCTCGCCTCGAGGCTCACCGGACGTCCATTGACCTTGAACCGGATCGCAGCCGCCATCCTGTCGCCTCCGATCGTCCACGCTATTGACCGACGGACCTCTCGTACATACGCAAAGATACCGAGGCCCATGGTCCCCTGCATAAGTACAGATTGCCCGCCGCGCTGCGCGGGGTATCTTGGCTGTCGGCGCGATGTTGGTTTTTTACGTTAGTAGAGGAGTGAAGAAACATGAAGCCCGACAGCGACATCAAGAGGGACGTGGAAGCCGAGCTCAGGTGGAGCCCGGAAGTGAACGAGACGGATATCGCGGTCAAAGTGACCAATGGCGAGCTCACCTTGACCGGCTACGTACATCGTTATTTCGAGAAATACCAGGCGGAGATTGCCGCGAAGCGCGTCAAGGGAGTCGTCGCCGTGGCGAACGACATCGAGGTTCGGTCGCTCGCAGAGGCGCCGACCGACCCGGAGATCGCGCGTGCGGCCGTCAGTGTGCTGAAGATCGAATTGCCGCTGGCCTGGGAGGGCATCAAGGCCGTCGTGCAACAGGGGCGGGTCAGGCTCGAAGGCACGCTGGAGTGGCACTACGAGCGCGAGCGTGCCGAGAATGCCGTGCGCCGGCTTGATGGGGTGGTCAGCGTTCTCAGCCAGATCCGCATCGAGCCGAGGATTGCGCCGCAGGACATCAAGCACAGGATTGAGGACGCTTTCCGCCGCATAGCACAGCTCGATGCCAACCAGATCACCGTGGACGCGCACGGCTCCGACGTGACCCTGCGTGGCGAGGTTCGATCCTGGGCTGAGCGCGATCAGGCTCAGCAGACCGCGTGGTCAGCTCCCGGCGTCGCCAAGGTAATGAACGAGCTGATGGTGCGGACCTGAGGTCTTGAGGAGAGGTTCTGCAGCGCCGCGCGAGGAATGAGCGGCGCTGCAGTGCGCGGGCAGCTACGGCTGCGCAGCGCCGCCGAGGCGCGCCATGTAGTCTGCAAGACCAGCCAGCTCGTCCATCGAGGCGCTCGCGATGAGGTGGGGGTGCTGAGTCTGCATGCTCGGACGCCGTCCCTCGCGTGCGTCCTGCAGCTGGCGCAGCAGGTACTCGTACTGCTGCCCCGCCACCCGCGGTACGAAGCGCTCATCATTCCCCTCGCCCTGTGCGCCGTGACACCACTCGCAGCGCTGCGCGTAAAGCCGGGCGGCCTGCTGCAGAGAGCGCCCCGGACCCGGCGTCGTGGCGGCCGAAGGAGGCAGAGCCGCCACGTAGGCGGCCACGTCGGCGATGTCCTGCATCCGCTGCAGCACGTGGCGACCGGCAATGCGCTCCATCGGATCGTACCAGCGCATCCCGGTGCGAAAGTCGACGAGCTCCTTGGCTATCACCCGGGCATGCTGACCGGCGATCTGCGGCGGCCAGCCGTTCGCATTCCCCTCGCCGTGGGTGCCATGGCACTCGGCGCAAATGCTGAACAACTGCCCGCCATGCGTGCTGTCCGCACTCGCCTGCAGGGTCTCGCGCAGCTCCTCTTTGGCTTTGGCCCGCGCCGCTTGCGCCGGCGGCGCGGCCGCCGCATTCGCGCCCAAGGTCACCCCTGCGAGCAGCAGCACCATTCTTGCGACCCGCGTCCGTACCTTCATCCGACCTCCGTGACGACTCCCTGGGCGAGCGACCACGCTATGCGCGGCCTCGGCTGCCGCCATCAGGAGTTGTGCCTAGGGGCGCCGTCCGCCTGCAGCAACCGCTCCAGCACCTGCGCCACGGCATCCGCACGGGTGGTATCGACATCGATCACTCTGAGCTGCTCGGCTGCGCAGACCGGCTCGAAGCGCGTCTCCTGCAGGGCGAGCACGCTGCTGTCCGCCTCTGAGGCGTCCGCTGCCTCGCGCTCCCGCGCGGCGAGCGAGCCGTTTGCGAGCAGCGCCCCGAGCTCATCTTCGGCGCGGAACTGCCGCATGCACACGGCGTGGTCGATGAGCTTGCCGCGGCCCTCGATGCGTGCCCGTCCCCCTGCGAGCGTTACCCGGCACACCTTGAGGTAAAGCTCCGGCGCGAAGCGGCGATTGAGCCGCAATTCCTCTGCGCAGAAAAACGCCCGGCGCTCCACCGAGCGCAGGTCGACGAACGCAAAGCAGACGGGCTTCTTCACCTTGTAGGCGAGCTCGCCGGTCAGGAACACCCAGGAGAGATGCGTTTCGACCACGCGCACCATACCCACCGCGTGCGGGTACGCCGCGGCGTCGAGCAGTGCCGTCAACTCGCCCGGCAGACCCGTAGACATCCGTGGAGCATGCCCCGCGGGCGCGCCGCGCGCCCGTCGTCACAAGTGCGTATGGCGCCGCGCGCCGCGCGCCGCGCAGGATTGTCGCCAACCGTCCGGGGCGGGATTGAAGCAATGACGCCGGTCAAGTTGATACTCGTCGCGCTCGGGCGTGAGGAGAATCCGGAACCGATCCTGGCGAAAGCGGCCACGCTGGCGCGTTGCTTCCATGCCCGCATCGAGATCTTTCTGTGCGAAGCCGAGCGCGCCTCCGCGCTGCAGCATCAGTACGACGCGGGTGACAGCGACCGGTTGCGGCGATCCGACGTGGCGAGATTGCGCGCCTGGATGGACCGCATGTGGAAGTCACTCGACATCAGCGATGTGCCCGTGAGCATGGATGTCGTTTATGAGACTCCGCTGTATGAGGCCATCAACCACAGGACCAGGCGCAGCAAGCCAGGCCTCGTCATCCGCGGCATCGGCACTGGCACGGTGCGTACCTTCAGCGTGTCTGACTACGATCTGGTCTCGAGCTGTCCGGCTCCGCTGCTGTTGACGCGCGGGAGACCCTGGGGTGGGGCGCCGCGCGCCGCCGCCGCGATCGACGTCTCGGGCGATGAGTCGCCGGAACGCACCCGCACGATTCTGCTCGCCGCGCAAAGCATGGCAGAACAGTGCGGAGCCACCCTCGAATTGGTATATGCGCAGCGCTCGGGGCAGGTCCCGGGCGCTGGAGAACCGGCGCAGCGCGAGCTGCTCGCGGCTCGGGCGGTCGAGGCCGGGATTCGTCCGCTCAGGATGCACGTCCTGCAGGGCGATGCGGCGCGGGTCATACCCGAATTCGTCGCCCGCGGCGACTACGATCTCCTCGTGCTCGGCGCGCTCACTCACCGCCCGGGTGTAGCCGCACAGGTCGGCGCACTGACCGGCATGCTCGTCGAGACGGTGGATTGCGACCTCTTGCTGGTGAAACCGCCTCGCTCGCCCACCTGAGACCCGCGCGCCTGTCCGACTGCCCCTACTTCGGCTGGATCATCCGCTTCAGCTCCTGCAAATGCTCAATCGCGCGGTCCGTGACCTGGGTCATCGCCTGGGCCTGCGACTTGCGGACGATCTCCGCCAGTTCCTTCATGTCTGCCAGAACCTTGTGGTAGGCGTCGCGCGCCATCTCCGTCTGCCTGGCCGAGGCTGAGGACGCACCGGCGTGTTTCGCGTATTCCTCGATCTTGCGCATCGCCTCGGCAAGCATCTCCTTCTGCTTGAGCGCCAATGCCTGCACGCCCTGGAAGGCCGCCTTGTTGGCTTCGACCAGCGCCTCCATGTCCTTGCGCCCCGATTCAACCATGGCCGAGACGTCGACTCCCGGCACTTTGAAGTGCTCGAAGAGCTTCGCCAGATCCGTGAAGGGATTGGATTGCTCAGCCATAGGCATCTCCTTTTTCAGCCTGGTGAAAATACGCGCTCTCGAGCGTGCGGGTCGTAGGGACTTGCCCGTATACGCAGACGCCGGCGCATCCGCCACCATCGGCTCCGGGAAGCGAATGTTCAAGCACACGATACTCGTCGCTGCCGCCGTGCTCCTGATCGGTATGAGCCTGGGGGAGGCTCTCGGTCAGGCACCGCCCCCAGCCATGCACTGGACGGCGGGCCAGCTCGATCAGCTGACGGCACCGGTGGCCTTGTATCCTGACCCACTGCTCGGCTTGATTTTGCCCGCCTGCACGTATCCGCTGGAGGTCGTCGAAGCGGCGCGCTGGCTGGATGACCCATCCCGCGCGACGCTCAAGGGCGAGGAGTTATCGGCCGCCGTCGATCCGCAGCCCTGGGATCCCAGCGTCAAGTCGCTGGTGCTCTTTCCTGAGGTGTTGCACTTCATGGACGGCAATCTCGAGTGGACCGAGCAGTTGGGTGATGCTTTCCTCGCGCAGCAAGCCGACGTCATGGACTCGGTACAGCGGCTGCGGCAACGCGCGCGCGCCCAGGGGACGCTCGAGTCCACGCCGCAGCAGGTCGTGGCGACCGATCAGAATGTGATCACGATCGAGCCCGCCAGCACCGACGTGGTGTACGTGCCTTATTACGTGCCCGGGATCTTCGGCACCTGGGAGTGGCCGGACTATCCGCCGTACTTCTTCGCGGTGCCACCCGATGTATACATCGGCAACGCGTTCATCGGCTTCGGCATCGGCATCGGATTCTTCGAGCCCTGGTGGGGCTGGTACGGATTCGACTGGACGGGTCGTGGAGTGGTGGTCTATCCCCCCTATCAGCGGCATCCGGGCAACCCGCCACGACCGTATCCGCTCCATCCGCGGGGGTCCCCGCAGCCCTGGCGGCATGACCCACAGCATCGCGGCGGCGTGCCCTATCGTGACGCGGCAGCGGCCGCACGGTATCAGGGAGTCGCGGCCGCCACGCGGCATGCATACCGGGGCTTCCCACCGCAAGCCGCACCGCCGACGCCGGGCCGGGAGGGCGCGCCGGGCGTTACTCCCAGACCGCCTGCGCCCCGGCCAACGACGCCGATGCCCGCACCAGCGCGCGAGAGACCGGTCGCGCCGGCGCCGCACGCCGGGCCGCCTGCTTTCGAGTCCTTCGGGCACGGCCCGCGGGTGCATAGCGAGGCAACCCGGGGATCCTCGAGCCGTTCTGCACCGTCGGCCCCGTCGGGCGGCGGCGGTCATCCTGGGCACCACCAGCCATGAGCCCGAGAGGAGCACAACCGGTGAGCGTCAGTAGCGATCGACCACGGCCGCTGAGCGGTCGGCGCGGAATGCTGCTGGTTATCGTGGCAACGGGACTCGCCTGCGCGGCGAGCGCGAGTGTGCCGCAACGCGAGTTTGCCACGGCGGATCAGGCGGTCGAGGCGCTGGTGAGCGCGACGCGCACCGACGCGCCCGAGAGCCTGCTCGGCATCCTCGGGCCGCGCGGTGCGAAGCTCATCCATTCGGGTGATGCAGTAGCGGACCGCGAGGCGCGCGACCGCTTTCTCGCCGCCTACGACCAGGCCCACCATCTCGAGTACGAGGGCTCCGGGCATGCGGCTCTGCTCGTAGGCGCGGAGGATTGGCCGATGCCGATTCCGCTGGTGCATGAGGGCAGCGGCTGGCGATTTGATACGCGCTCCGGCGAGCAGCAGATCATCGATCGCCGCGTCGGCCGCAACGAGCTCAACGTCATCGAGGTCTGCCGGGCATATGTCGAGGCGCAGCGCGAGTACGCGGATATTCAGGCGAACGCACCCGGTGAGCGGCAGTACGCACAGCACTTTCTGAGTCATCCCGGACAGCGTGACGGGCTCTACTGGCCGGTGAGCGGCGAGGAGGCGGAGAGTCCGTTCGGACCACTGGTCGCGCAGGCACGCGCCGAGGGCTATGTGGGCGGGCGGCCCGAGGGCAGGCGCCAGCCCTACTACGGATACTACTACCGGATCCTGACCCGCCAGGGCACGCACGCCTCCGGCGGTGCCAGAAATTACATCACGGCGGATGGCCGCATGAGCCGCGGTTTTGCGTTACTCGCGTACCCGGCCGCCTACGGCGACTCCGGCGTCATGAGCTTCATCGTCAATCAGAACGGTATCGTTCACGAGAAGAACCTCGGGCCACACACCGCGAGCATCGCGCGCACGATCCGTGAGTACGATCCCGATTCCGCCTGGCGTATCGCACTCAATCACTGAGGTGCGGGCGAGCCGATCCAGCGAATCTCGGCCGCCTTACGCGGCACCGGAGGTGCAGCACCCCGCGGATGACCGATGATGATAGGCGCCACCGGCAGATACGCCGGGGGAATGCCCAAAGCCGCCTTACCCGGCGCGCTCGCCAACCAGGTCTGAGCAAAGCCGATCCAGCAGCTCCCCAGCCCTTCGGCGCAGGCGGCGAGCATCAGGTTCTCCGCGGCGAGCGAGCAGTTCTCCACCGCCCACCGGTCCGCCCTGATGCTCGATATCAGGATCAGCGCCGGCGCGTGATAGAAAATGTCGAAGGCCGGGTCACGCAGATGCCCCTCCAGGTGGTGCGCGGCGATATCGCCGGAAGCCGTCGCCAGCATGCACGTCTTGGACTCGGCCGAGACCCGGGCGAGGAGATTTCGATCCTCCACCACGGTGAACGACCAGGACTGCTCGTTGGCTAGTTCCCGCCGGTTCGCGACCCCGGCGAACGGGCCTGCTGCGCATGCATCTGATCATCCGCCCGGAAGAACCTGCGGGCGACCGCCACGATCTGGCCGTCGGTCGGATGGTCGAGCGTTTCGACAGCCGAGATACGTGCCGCGAGCTGCGGGTGAAGTTTCCTGATGTGCGCCGCCAATTCGTTCTTGGCGCCGGCCGGACCGGTGATCAGCACCGCCCCGGATCCATCAAGCGCCTTTGATACGCGCTCGAGGAACGGGTTCTCTACCGGAGCGTGACCGCTGCCGACCGTATTCGCCTTGTGATGAAGATGCTGATGCGGTTGCGAGCTATGGATTATCGCCGCGTCGAAATTCGCAGCGCTGAAGTGAAAGATCTTCGCTTCATGATGATCGACCCATACGACTGCATGATAGTGGTCAGCCATGGCAATCTTCCCCGTGTTTACGCAGCATTCTAACGACGGGGTGCTCGGCGGCCATAGGCACTTTCCACGTGCGACGCGGCTCATCGTGCCGCCGAGTTGCCGCATCCGTTCGCGCATCCCTGCGAGACCGACGCTAAGAAGAGTTCCATTTTGAGATAGCCCGCGAGCTGGCCCAGGATGATCACGAACGCCGGGCTCGAAGCCTCGAGCCGGCACGTGTCATTTTGGCGGCCGGCTCCCGATTACCCGGACCTGCTTCAGCAGCTCGAGCAAAATATCGCTGATGTTATGTAGCTCGGCTGCGACCAGCCGGGCGGTTTCGTCCGAAGCATTGCTCCGGCGCATCTCGAACGTCTCGATCAGGTCCTTATCCGTGCGGACGGGGGCAGACTCATCGGGCATGAAAGTCTCCTCGGCGCGCAAGCGCCAACATGCAGGAAACCCCAGGCGCCTCGAGGGCTGCAATCCAGACATTTACCTATCGACAGCTCTATGAAGCCAAGGTGTCCGGAAAAAAACGCGTTGCCCTCGGTGGCGCTACGCGTGCCACCGGTCGATTCAGGGCCTTGGGACCGGCCGGTTAAGCTAAGCGCTACAGGCGCAGCGTCCGAAGCCGCAGCGCGTTTCCGATCACCGACAGGGAGCTGAGGCTCATCGCGGCGGCAGCCACCATGGGGCTCAGCAGCAGGCCGGATACCGGGAACAGGACTCCGGCCGCCAGCGGAATGCCCACGGCGTTGTAGGCGAAGGCGAGCGCGAGATTCTCGCGGATGTTGCGCAGCGTCGCCCGACTGAGCGCATACGCGCGTGCAATCCCCGACAGGTCGCCGCTCACCAGGGTGATGCCGGCGCTCTCCAGCGCGATATCGGTTCCGGTCCCCATCGCGATGCCGACGTCCGCCTCAGCGAGCGCCGGCGCGTCGTTGATGCCGTCGCCGGCCATTGCCACCACACGCCCGGCCTGACGCAACCGCCGCACCGCCGCATGCTTCTGCTCCGGCAGCACCTCGGCCTCGATGTCGGTGATGCCGAGCTCCGCCGCCACCGCCTGTGCTGTTGCGCGATTGTCTCCCGTGAGCATGACGATGCGGATGTGGGCCGCTCGCAGGCTCGCGAGCGCCGCCGGTGTCGATGCCTTGATCGGGTCGGCGACCGCCAGGATACCCGCGGGGCGCCCATCGAGTGCCACATAGACGACCGTCGCTCCGGTGTGACGATGCTCCGCGGCCCGGCTCTCGAGACTCTGCGGCACGTTCGCGACGAGCCGCGTGCTGCCGATCGCCACCTGCAGCGCGCCGATGCGTCCCGTCACTCCCGCTCCGGTGACCGAGCGGAAGTCGCTGACCGGGAGCAATGCCAGCCCACGTGCACGCGCCGAAGCGAGGATGGCTCCCGCCAGCGGATGCTCACTCCCCTGCTCGACGCTTGCGGCTGCAGCAAGGAGCTGCGCCTCATCAAAGCCGTCCATCGTGGCGCATCCGACCACCCGCGGTTTCCCTTCGGTGAGCGTTCCGGTCTTGTCGAGGAGCAGCGTATCGACCTTCGCCAGCCGCTCGAGCGACTCGGCGCTCCTGATCAGCACGCCGACCGTCGCGCCCTTGCCGATCCCGACCATGACTGACATGGGCGTCGCCAGTCCGAGCGCGCATGGACAGGCAATCATCAGTACCGAAACCGCCGCCACCAGAGCGTAGGGAAGTGCCGGCGCCGGACCCCAGAGCATCCACGTCACGAAAGCGATGCCGGCGATGGCGACCACGGCCGGCACAAACCAGGCGGCGACGCCGTCGACCAGCCGTTCAATGGGTGCGCGGCTGCGCTGGGCCTCGGCGACCAGGCGCACGATGCGCGCGAGCATGGTGCCCTCACCGACCTCCTCCGCCCGCATTACGAGCGTGCCGGCGCCGTTCAGCGTTCCCCCGATCACCCGGGCGCCAGGCGTCTTCACAACCGGCATTGACTCGCCGGTGATCATCGATGCGTCGACGGCGCTCTCGCCCTCGAGCACCACGCCGTCGACCGGCAGTGTCTCGCCCGGCCGGATGCGCAGGCGGTCATCACGGCGGATCAGATCGAGCGGGATTTCCTCCTCCCCGCCCGATGCCGTCAGACGCCGGGCGCTTCTCGGGGCGAGCCTGAGCAAGGCGCGAATTGCGCCGCTCGTCCTCGTCCGTGCGCGCAGCTCCAGTACCTGGCCAAGGAGAACCAGCACGATGATGACCGCGGCGGCCTCGTAGTAGACCGCGACGCTGCCATCTGCGCGGCGCACCGACGGCGGAAAGAGCCCCGGGGCGCAGGTGGCCGCCAGACTGTAGAGGTACGCTGCGCCGACGCCGAGTGCGATGAGGGTGAACATATTGAGCGCGCGGTTGCGGACCGAGGCCCACGCCCGGGTGAGGAGCGGCCAGCCGGCTCCGAGCACCACTGCAGTCGCCAGCACGAGCTCGAGCCAGTTGCTGAGCGGACGCGAGAGAGGTGCCTGCACCGCGAGCATGGAAACATGGTCCCAAAGGACGAGCGGGGTGCTGAGCAGCGCTGCGCCCCAGAGGCGCCGGCTCATGTCGCGCAGCTCCACTCCCTGCTCGTCCGCCAGGACCGGGCTGAGCGGCTCGAGCGTCATGCCGCACACCGGACAATTGCCCGGCAGGTCGCGCCGCACCTGCGCATGCATCGGGCAGGTGTATGAAACGCCGCTCATGGGCACCAAGGTAGCGAGGCCGCGGCCGCGGCGATACTAGGCATTGTCCACACTGGCGGCTGCCGCTGCGCGCGTTTAGCATTTCCCTGGAGGGCTTTGTTCGTGAGCTATTACATCGCAAAGACGGTCGCAAGCGCCTTCGATGATGTCGTGGCCGACGTGACGGCTCGGCTGAAGGAGCAGGGGTTCGGCCTCCTCACGGATATCGACGTACAGGCGACGCTGAAAGCGAAGCTGGGCGCGGAGATGCCGAAGTACCGGATCCTGGGCGCGTGCAATCCGCGCTTCGCCGCGGAGGGACTGCGGATCGAAGACAAGCTTGGGGTGCTCCTGCCCTGCAACGTTATCGTGCGCGAGACGCCCGATCACAAAGTCGAAGTCGCCAGCGTCGATCCGGTCGCGGCGATGGAACGCACCGAGAACCCTGCTCTCAAGTCGACGGCCGAGGAGGTGCGTCGGCTGCTGACGCAGGCTCTTGCGCGGGTTGGATGCTAAGCCATGCACCCGTATCCGCATACCTATGTCGCCCGCGCCTCAGGCGCGCGCGCGGGACTCGTTGCGGTCGACTCGCCGCAGCTGCCTGCGCTTGAAACGAGCGCGCCGCCGCAATTCGACGGCCCCGCGGGGGTGTGGTCGCCCGAGACCTTGCTCTGTGCCTCACTCGCCGACTGCTTCATTCTCACCTTCCGTGCCCTGAGTCGTTCCGCCCCCCTCGAGTGGCAGCACCTCGAGTGCCGCGTGGAAGGGACGCTCGAGCGCACCGCCGCGGGCTTGCAGTTCACCCGTTACCTGACCGTAGCGAAACTCGTGGTGGCTGCAGGAACGGATGCGGCCAAGGCGCGGCAGCTCCTCGAGCGGGCCGAGCACGGCTGCCTGATCGCCAACTCATTGCGCGGTACCCGTACTCTCGAGGCCGAGGTCGTCGAGCAACCTCTTTCCGCCGTCGGGTGATGCCTGCACCTAACGCTCCGGCGGATCGAATTCAGCGTAGAACCTCTCCACGACAAGTCGCTGGCCTGCGGCGATTTTGCGCAGCGCCGCGGCGTGATCAAACCATCCGCCGCGGTCGACCTCGGGGAATTTCTCGACGCGGCCCGACCGCGGCGGCCACTGCATCTCGAAGAGATTGCTGCGCAGCGCCGCGGGATCGCAATCGCCCTCGACCACCCACACATGCAGGCGCTTGCCGCCCGGCAGCTGAAAACTGCCGAGGTCGTGCTCGCGGCCGGCGCCGGGGATCTCAAACCCGGTCTCCTCCCTGAACTCGCGCCGCGCACAAGCGAGCTCTTCCTCGTCGGGCTCGACCAGCCCCTTCGGCACCGACCAGGCACCTGCATCCTTGCTTGCCCAGTAGGGCCCGCCGGGATGTACGAGAAAGACCTCGGTGACGGAGTCCCGTCGATAGAGCAGCAGGCCGGCACTCACCTGCGTCATCGCGGCCACGCGGCTCAGCGCCCGCTTTGATAGGTACCGATGAGCTGTGCTTCGCCGAGCACGTGCCCGCCCATGGCGCCGAGCAGTTGCGCCTTCGTCGGCTCTCCCAGGTCGGGCAGCAGCACGTCGAGTGCGTACAGCTTGTGCATGTAGCGGTGGCGCCCGACCGGAGGGGACGGGCCACCGTAACCGGTCCGCCGCCAGTCGTTGCGGCCCTGGCTGGCTCCGGCAGGCAGACCCTGCCGGTCCGCGTCCGCCTTCAGGGCATGCACGGCCGCGGGGATGTTATAGAGGACCCAATGCACCCAGGTGCGCTGCGGCGCCTCGGGATCAGGTGCATCGGGGTCGTCGACGATCAAGGCGAAACTGCGCGTTCCGGCGGGCGCATCCGCCCACTCGAGCGGCGGTGACATGTCCTCGCCCTCGGCAGTGAATTTCCGCGGAATCGACCCCCGCTCGCCGAATGCCGTCGATCGCATCGCGAACATCGTTGCACCTCCGTGCTGCGCCGCGGCGCATGCCCCGCCCGCGCGCCCCGGCCGCGAATCGCCCGGCCTGCTCATCTTCGATTGCGCTGCTCGTGACTCTGCTCCCGGGCGACGACGTCCGCGAGCGAGCCCGCATACGCTGCGAGACTCCTCAGCAGATCGTCGACGGTCACGACTCCCACCAGCTTACCGCGGTCGCCGACGACCGGAAGGCGGCGCACGCCGTGGTGTCGCATGCGCTCCAGGGCCTGTGAGGCATCCTCGCCCTCGTTGGCGATCACAACCGGCGTGCGCATGATCGAGGCCACCGTGGTAGCCGCCGGATCGAGACCCTTACCGAGGACCTCTACGACGATGTCACGATCGGTGATGACGCCGAGCGGCGCCGCCCCCTCCTCGTCACCATCAACCACGACCAGGTCTCCGGTGTGCCTGCGGCGCATCAGATGAGCCGCTTCGAGCACCGTCGTCCGGGGACCGCAGCAGGCAACCTCCGGTGTGCAGATCGACTTCAGCAACATGGTCGGTTCTCCGTGAGTTATCGGGTCAGAATCTGCGCCAGGTCGAGCAGGCGCATGTCCAGCATCTTTTTTGAATCGACGACGGCGGGCAGATCCCGGGCGGTAACCTTCCCGCTGGCAATTCCAAGCACGATGCCGTGCCGGCCCGCGCTCAGGTGATCGATCGCAGCGGCACCGAGCTCCGTGGCGATGATCCGATCGAACACGCCGGGTGCCCCGCCGCGCTGGATGTGCCCGAGCTTGGTCACCCGCAGCTCGAATCCCAGGCGCGCCTGGTGCTCCCGGAAGTAGCCGGCGAGCGCGTCCGCGTTGTAGCGGGCGCCCTCAGCGACCACCACTATCGCATGACTCTTACCCCGCTCATATGCCGCCCGCAGCTGGGCAGCGACCGCTTCGGCCTCGGTGGCGACTTCGGGCAGCACGATCGCTTCGGCGCCGCCGGCCACTCCGGCCATCAGGGCCAGATGGCCGCTGTCGCGCCCCATCACCTCCACGAGAAATGCCCGCTCATGTGAAGACGCGGTCACCCGCAGACGGTCGATGGCCTCGATCGCGGTATCGAGCGCCGTGGTCGCCCCGATGGTCGTATCCGATCCCGGCAGATCATTGTCGATCGTCGATGCGATGCCGATCACCTCAAGACCCTGCCGTGCCAGGGCAAGTGCTCCCGCCTGTGAGCCATTGCCCCCGATGACGACCAGGCGCGATACGTCGTGTCGGCGCAGCTGCGTGACTGCGGCGAGCTGGCCGGCTTCGGTCTTCAGTTGTGAGCAGCGGGTGGTACCGAGAATCGTGCCTCCACGATCGACGATCCCGCCGACGTCGCGCACGCCCAGTTGCCTGAGCTGCCCGTCGATCAGGCCGCTGAAGCCGTGGCGGACTCCGAAGACCTCGTAACCGCGCGCCAGGCCGACTCGGACGACCGCGCGAATTGCGGCATTCATTCCCGGGGCGTCACCGCCGCTGGTCAGCACGGCAACGCGCTTGAGCGCAGTGCCTGCCATCTCGTTACTCAGCCGCCCGGGCGGCGATCGCCTGCTCAGCACGCCCGACCGCCGGCCCGGCGCCCGGTTCAACGCCCGGTTCAACGCCCGGCTCAGCGCCCGGCTCAGCGGTCGCGGGCGGCGTGCCCGCCAGCCGCAGCTCTCTCTCGATCTCGAGCACGTGCCGCGTCGTCTTCACGATGCAATCCGGATTGAGGCTGATCGAGTCGATGCCGAGCCGCACCAGGAACTCGGCCATCTCGGGAAAATCCGAGGGTGCCTGGCCGCAAATACCCGAATGGCGGTGGTTGCGCCGGCAGCCCGCGACCGCCAGCCGGATCATCTGCTTGACGCCGGCGTCGCGCTCGTCGAAATCGAACGCGACGATCGCCGAGTCGCGATCGACCCCGAGCGTCAGCTGGGTCAGATCGTTCGAGCCGATGGAGAAGCCGTCGAAGAGCCGGCTGAACTCATCGATCAACAGGACATTGTTGGGGATCTCGCACATCACGTAGATCTCGAGTCCGTCGCGGCCGCTGGCCAGACCGAGCTCGCGCATGCGCTCGATGACACGCCTGCCCTCTTCGACGCGCCGGCAGAACGGAATCATCAGCTTGATGTTGCTGAGCCCCATCGTCTCCCGTGCCCGCTTCATGGCGGCGCATTCGAGCGCAAACCCTTCAGCGTAGGCCGGATGCGCGTAGCGCGCGGCACCGCGGAAGCCCAGCATGGGATTGGCTTCCTGCGCTTCGAACCACCGGCCGCCGAGGAGTCCGGCGTACTCGTTCGTCTTGAAATCGGACATCCGCACGATCACCGGCTTCGGATAGAACGCCGCGGCGATCGTGCCCACGCCCTCCGCCAGGGCGCGCACAAAGAAATCGGCCGGTGTGCGGTCATTGCGCGCGAGATCGAGCAGCGCGCGGCGCTCGGCCGCGTCCTGCACGCGCTCCGGGTGCAGCAGGGCCATCGGGTGCGCCTTGATGTGCTCGGTAATGACGAATTCCATGCGTGCGAGCCCGACACCGTCATTGGGCAGGAAGCTGCTGCGCAACGCAGTCTCCGGATTGCCGAGGATGAGCATGATCCTGGTCTGCGGACGCGGCAGCGTCTCCAGGTCGGTACGGCGGGTCTCGAACGGCACCCTGCCCTCATAGACCTTGCCGAGATCCCCTTCCGCGCAGCAGACGGTCACGAGCGCGCCGCTGGCGAGTTTCTCGGTCGCGTCCTCGCAGCCGATCACCGCCGGAATGCCGAACTCGCGCGCCACGATCGCTGCGTGGCAGGTGCGCCCGCCGCGATTGGTGACGATGGCCGCGGCGTGCTTCATGATCGGCTCCCAATCCGGCGTCGTGCTGTCGGTGACCAGTACTTCTCCGGGCTGGAATTCCGCAATGCGGGCTGCGCTCTCGATGACCCGTACCGTGCCGGCGCCGATGCGCGCACCGACGGCGTGGCCGGTCACGAGTGTCTGGCCGCTGCCGGTGAGAATGAACTCCTCGAGATAGCCGGCCCGGCTCCTTGAAGCCACCGTTTCCGGTCGTGCCTGCACCACGTACAGCTGCTGATCAACGCCGTCCTTCGCCCACTCCATGTCCATCGGCTCCGGTCGCGCGTCTCTGCGGCTGTAGTGCCGCTCGATCTCAATCGCGTAGCCGGCCAGCGTCAGCACCTCATCATCGGTGAGACAGAAGCGCTCGCGATCCGCCTGCGGCGTGTCGACATTGCCGGTCGCCTCACCCGGGCCGCCCTGCGTGTACACCATCTTGATCTTCTTGCTGCCGAGCGTGCGGCGCAGCACGGCGCGCGAACCGCGCGCGAAGGTCGGCTTGAAGACCATGAACTCGTCGGGGTCGAGCGTGCCTTGCACGACATTCTCGCCGAGTCCGTAGGCGGCACTGATCAGCACGACGTCGCGAAAGCCGGTCTCGGTGTCGAGCGAGAACATGATGCCGCTGGCCGCCAGATCCGAGCGAACCATCTTCATCACGCCGATCGAGAGAGAGACCTTGAAGTGATCGAAGCCCTGGTCGACGCGGTAGTGTATGGACCGGTCCGTGAAGAGGCTTGCGAAGCAGCGCTTGCAGGCATCGAGGAGCTCGGCGTCGCCGTGAACGTTGAGATAGGTATCCTGCTGCCCGGCGAAGCTCGCGGTCGGCAGATCCTCCGCGGTCGCCGAGCTGCGCACCGCCAGGCTCATCTCCTCGCCGTATTCCGCGCGCAGCTCGCGATAGGCCGCGAGGATTTCCGCTGCGAGGTCCTGCGGGAGCGGGGCACTGCTCACTATGGCGCGCGCCAGCTTGCCGCGCCGTTTGAGATCCTCCATATCGTCGGGCTGCAAGCCATCGAGCGCCTCGTGCAGCGCGCCCCAGGCGTCCGCCTGCGCGAGAAGGTAGCGGTACGCCTCCGCCGTAATCGCAAACCCGTTGGGTACCTTGACGCCCGCCGGCTTCAGATTGCGGTACATTTCGCCAAGCGAAGCGTTCTTGCCGCCAACCAGCGGCACGTCGTCCAGCCCGATCGCCTCGAAGAAGCGAATGTAACGATACTGGGGCTTCATAACACCTCGCGCCGCGGCGACCATCGACGGCCTCACCCAGAGTGCGACCGCGCGACGCCGCCTGAATCCGTAGAACTACCGATCGGCCGGCCGCGCCCGCGCGGCGCTCTTCCCGTCCACGGATACCGGCCTGATGTGCTAGGTACTTTCCGAGACCCGCTGCGCCTTTCGCGGATTACCTCGCGCGCGCGGTCCCGCGATCATGCGCGCACCGTACCCGATGGATGGCACGAGCGGTTGCATGCCCGGGATTCTCCAGATTGCCTACAAGCTGCTGATCAACGACCGCACCAAGTTCGCTGCGCTCCTGGTCGGGATCACCTTTGCCGTGTTCCTGATGATCGAGATGACTTCGCTGTTCGCGGGCATCCTCAGCCGCTCCTCCTCGACGGTCCTCAATATCGGCGCCTCGATCTGGGTGATGGATCCGGCCGTGCAGACCGTCGCCAGCACGATTCCGCTGCCCGACAATGTGATCGATGAAGCGCGCAGCATCCCGGGTGTCAAGTACGCGGTGCCGCTCTACTCGGGCGCGGCGCTGCTCAAGCTCCGCGACGGCACCTACCAGGCAGCCAACGTCATCGGCCTCGACGACACGAGTCTCTTCGGCCGGCCGCAGATGCTCGCCGGCAACATCGAGAACATCTTCGCGGAAAACGCCTTCATCGCCGTCAAGGACGCGGAGTTCTACAAACTCAAGAATCCCGCGATCGGCACCGAGTTCGAGCTCAACGACCACCGCGGCGTGATCGTCGGCATCGCGCGCGTCGCCTCCAGTGCGCTGTTCGGGGTGCCGACTCTCTACACCACCTACAACCGCGCGCTGCAGTACATCCCCAATACGCGCTTTACGATCTCGTATCTGCTGGTCGAGCCCAAGAGCCCGGCCGACGTCGCCACGATCAAGGCGCGGATCGCCGCCCGCGGCTACCTGGCTCTGACGCGCGAGGAATTCGTCCAGAAGATCTCGGACTTCTACATGTATCAGACCGGCATCGGCACCAACATGCTGCTGATGACGCTCATCAGCTTCATCGTCGGACTGTCGATCTCCGGACAGACCTTCTATACGTTCATCCTGGAGAATCTCGAGAAGTTCGGCGCGCTGAAGGCGATCGGTGCCAAGGGCCACGAGCTCGTCGAGATGATCCTTTTCCAGGCGACCTTCGTGGCGCTCACCGGCTACGGCCTCGGCGTCGGACTGTGCGCGGCGCTCATCTGGATCGCGCGCTCACACCTGCCCGACTACGCCGCCATGATCACCTTCGGCAACCTCGCCATGGCCTTCGTGATGGTGGTGATCATCGCCGCGATCTCCAGCTACGTCGGCGTGCGCAAAGTGCTGCGGATCGAGCCGTTCGACATCTTCCGGGGCTAGCGGTGCCTAAGACCGCCATCCAGGCGATAGGAATCAACAAGTGGTTCGGCCAGGAGCCGATCCGCACCCATGCGGTGAAGGACGTGAGCTTCGAGGCCAATTTCGGCGAGATGCTCTACGTCGTCGGTCCCTCCGGCAGCGGCAAGACCACCATGCTCAGCATGATCTCCGGGATCCTGCGGCCGAATTCCGGCACCGTGAAGATCGAGGACGCGGATATCTGGGGTATGTCGAGCGATGCGCTCGCGGAATTCCGCCTCAAGCGCATCGGCTTCGTGTTTCAGGACTATCACCTGTTCCCGCGCCTCACCACCGCCGAAAACGTCGCCATTCCGCTCATCCTGCAGCATCGCGAATGGAATGCCGCGGTAAAGGAGGCCGAGCACAACCTCGAGATCGTCGGCCTCGCGAACCGCGCGCAGCTGCCGCCGGTGAAGCTCTGCGGCGGCGAGCAGCAGCGCGTCGCCATCGCGCGCGCCATCGTCAGCCGCCCCGACATTCTCATTCTCGACGAGCCGACCGCCTCACTCGACGGCGACACCGGCCGCAATATCCTGCACTTCGTGCGCGAGCAGCTGCTCACGGACGCAGCGCTGCATCGTCATCGTCACGCACGATGCGCGCATCTACGAATTCGCCGATCGCATCATGCGCATGGAGGACGGCAGGATCACCGGCGTCGACAGGAGTCAGCTGGATGCGCAATAAGATCATCTTCATCGCCTCGGGTGCCGGGCTGCTGCTGGCCGTCGTCAGCGCAATTCTCTTCAGCCAGCAGCCCAACGCGCAGCCGCCGGTGTTCACTCCCGCGGCCAACCCGTACGCCCACGGCATCTACTCCAACGGCATCGTCGAGAGCGATCAGGCACACGGGGAGAACATCAACATCTACCCCGAAGTCGCCGCGCCCATCACCGGCATCCTGGTGACGGAGGGTCAGCAGGTACATCAGGGCGACGCGCTGGTCACGGTTGACGATTCGGTGCAGCGGGCGACTGCGGAACAGCTGCAGGCACAGGCGCAAGCCGCCCACGCCCTGCTGCGCGAGCTGCACGCACAGCCGCGCGGCGAGACGCTCGCGGTCTCGGTGGCACAGGTGGAGAACGCCCAGGCGACCCTCAGGAACGCCCGTGACCAGCTCGACAAGCAGCAGCGCTCCTTCGACATCGACCCGAAGTCGATCAGCGCCGACGCCCTCGACAACGCGCGCAACGCGGAGAAGATCGCCGCCACCAACCTGAAGGTGATCGAGCGGCAGTACGAGCTCATCCGGGCCGGCGCCTGGACCTACGACATCCAGAATGCCGAGCGCACGTACACCGCACTCGAGAAGGCGTATCAGTCGGCTGCGGCGCTGCTCGCGAAGTATACGATCCGCGCCCCGGCGGATGGCGTGGTGATGGCGGTGAACTCCAGCGTCGGCAGCTACGTATCCACGCAGGGAGCCTATGACACCTACACGCAGGGCTTCGGCCCGCTCCTCGTCATGGGTTTGCCGCAGAGCCATCTGCAGGTGCGCGCCTATATCGATGAGATCCTGGTCCACGAGCTGCCGCCGCCCGAGAAGATCCAGGCGCAGATGTTCGTGCGCGGCACCAACGTCCACCTGCCACTCACCTTCGTCAGGATCCAGCCCTACGTATCGCCGAAGATCGAGCTGTCGGACGAGCGCGCCGAGCGGGTGGACTTACGCGTGCTGCCGATCGTGTTCCGCTTCGAGAAGCCGAAGGATCTGAATCTCTATCCCGGACAGCTGGTCGATGTCTATGTGGGCGCCAAATAGTCTGCGGCGGCGGTTGCCGGCGCGACGCGGGGCAGCCCTGCTGCTCGGGGCGCTGCTCGCCGGATGCGCAGTCGGTCCGAATTTCGAGCGCCCCAAGGCGCCGGCGGTCGACCACTACGTCTCCGGGACCGACCCCGCCGAGACCGTGACGGCGCACGGCGCCGCGCAGCGCTTCACTCCCGGCGCCAGGGTCGCCGCAGACTGGTGGCGTCTGTTCGGCTCCGAACCGCTCGATGCGGTCGTGGCCGAGGCGCTCAAGGGCAACCCCGGGCTCGATGCGGCGCAGGCGAGCCTGAGGCACAGCGAGGACAACCTGCGCAGCGGCTATGGCATCTTCTATCCCCAGGCCGAGGCGGATGCCGCGGCGACGCGCCAGCGCTTCTCGCCGCTCAAGTTCGGGGCGGGCACGACCTCGAGTATCTTCAACCTGTTTACGCTGTCGGCGTCGGTCAGCTATGCGCTCGATGTCTTCGGCGGAGAGCGCCGCATGGTCGAAGGCCTGCACGCGCAGGTCGAGCTCGAGCGCGCCACCGAGCAGGCCACCTACCTCACCCTCATCTCCAATATCGTCGACACGGTGGTTGCCCGCGCCGCCTATCGCGCCGAGATCGATGCGACCCACGAGCTGATCGGACTGCAGCGCCGGCAGGTGCAGCTGGCCGAGGTGCAGGTGACCGCCGGAACGGCGCCCTACTCCAGCGTCCTGGCTCTCAAGAGTCAGCTTGCCACCACCGCGGCATCCGTGCCGCAGCTCGAGCAGCGGCTGTCGCAGAGCGATGACCTGCTCGCAACGCTGGTCGGACACGTGCCCGCCACATGGAGTGCCCCGGACATCGGCCTCAACGAGCTCACCCTGCCCGCGGAGCTGCCGGTGAGCCTGCCTTCCGAGCTGGTGCGGCAGCGTCCGGATGTGCTGGTCGCCGAAGCCGCCGCACACGGCGCGAGTGCCAACGTCGGGGCGGCAACCGCGGCGCTGCTGCCGAGCGTAACCCTCACCGGCAGCTACAGCGCCAACAGCACCAGCACCGGTCAGCTCACGGCGGCCAACGGGCGGGCGTGGGACTTCGGCGCCGGGTTGACGCAGCCCTTGTTCCAGGGGGGGACGCTATGGTTCCGGCGCAAGGCCGCGCTCGATCAATATCACCAGGCTGCGGCGTTGTACCGGCAGGTGGTTCTCGGAGCCTTCGCCCAGGTCGCCGACACGCTGCGCGCCCTCGAGCACGATGCCGCCGCGCTGCGCGCCGAGGACGAGGCACTCGCCACGGCGAAGGAGGCCCTGCACCTGGTGCAGGCGAATTATGAGGCGGGCCTCGACCCCTATCTCGATGTGCTGAGCGCCGACACCCTGTATCACCAGGCCCTCATCAGCGACCTGCAGACGGTAGCGGTTCGCTACCAGGACACGGTGGCGCTCTATGCGGCGCTCGGCGGCGGCTGGTGGACGCAAGCCCGCGGGGCGCCACCTCCCTCGCGGCCGGGCCTGTAAAGGAAAGATACGTACAGACGGGGGCCGTCCGATCGTGGATTCTCGCTTCTCACGCCATGTGTAAAAGAGTGTCGCATGAACAGTGACCGTGCCGGGGGGACACCGTTGGCGCCGAAAACGACCGGTAGCGGGACGGTGCCCGGGTACGACCCCACTGTCACCCTGCAGGGTCGGCTCCTGAACGTGTCGCGGATGGCGACCATCGGGGAGATGGCCGCGGGAGTGGCCCATGAGCTCAATCAGCCTCTGACGGCGATTGCCAACTACGCGCACGCGTGCGAGCGGTTGCTCGCGCGGCCGGGCGCCGATCCGAACGAGCTGCGCGAGGCACTGCGTCAGATCGCAGCGCAGACGACCCGCGCCGCGGACATCATCCGCCGGCTGCGCACGCTCGCCCGCGGCCGCCAGGAGCACCTGCCGGTCGAGGTAAACGCTCTCGTCGAGGAGCTTCAGGAGCTGATGAGGACGGATGCCACGCTGCACGGCGTCGAGCTGACGCTCGATCTTTCCCCGGGCCTGCCCGAGGTGGCCGCCGATGCCGGGCAGATTCAGCAGGTGGTTCTCAACTTCCTGCGTAACAGCCTCGAGGCGCTCACGACGCAGCGTGTAACCCACCCCAGGATCGCAATCACCACCTCCGCGGCCGATGGGCAGGGCGTGCAGCTTGCGGTATGCGACAACGGTCCGGGGCTCTCGCCCGAGGTGAGCAAGCGGGTGTTCGACCCATTCTTCTCGACCAAGGAGAACGGTACTGGGCTCGGCCTCGCGATCAGCAGTACCATAGCCCGCTCTCACGGCGGTACCGTAGGCTATCGGGCCAACACACCGGCCGGGGCATGTTTTTATATCGTATTACCGACGCAAACCCACGAGTGACATGCAGCAACAGGCACCCACGGTCTTCGTCGTGGACGACGACGAAGGCGTCCGTAATTCTCTGCGTTTCCTCCTGAAATCCGTCGGTCTCGCGACGCGCCTCCTCGCCTCGGCGAGCGAGTTCCTCGAGACCTGCAAGCCGAGCCAGCCGGGTTGCCTGGTGCTCGACGTGCGCATGCCGGGCATGAGCGGGCTCGAGCTGCAGCAGCAGCTGAACCTGCGGGGCGCCGTCATCCCGGTGATCTTCATTACCGGCCACGGCGATATCGCCATGGCGGTCGAAGCGATGCAGCAGGGCGCGTTCGATTTCCTGCAGAAGCCCTTCCGCGATCAGGATCTCATCGATCGGATCCAGCGGGCCCTCGAGCGCGACGCGCGCAACCGCGCCTCCCTCGAGGAACACGTCAAGATCCGCGAGCGCCTCGACTCGCTCACCCCGCGCGAGCGCGAGGTGCTGGCGCTGATGACCCGCGGGAAGCCTAACAAGGTGATGGCCGCGGAGCTCGGCGTCAGCCAGCGCACGGTCGAGATTCATCGTGCGCGGGTCATGGAAAAGAGCGGCGCCGCCTCGCTCGCCCAGCTGGTGCGCATGGTGATGGACCTGGAATCGGCAGGCGGGGAGCACTCGGGCTGAACGGCGGTTCCGGCTGCCCCGCGCCGGGCTTCGGTCTTCAGTCCGTCAGCAGCGCGCTCAGCAACCGCAGGAGCTCCTCCGCATCGACGGGCTTGCTCATGATCCGCAGGTTGGGATCTGAGCGCATCTCCTTGATCACAGCGGACGTGT
This sequence comes from uncultured Gammaproteobacteria bacterium, assembly GCA_963802645.1. Lineage (GTDB taxonomy): Bacteria > Pseudomonadota > Gammaproteobacteria > Steroidobacterales > Steroidobacteraceae > 13-2-20CM-66-19. The sequence goes on from CAWDJK010000005.1 coordinate 416,347, forward strand.
CTCCCGTCAGCAGGATGATCCTGAGATCCGCGCCCACGCGCTCGCGCAGTGCCGCGATGACCTGCGTGCCGAGCTCGCCGTTTCCGAGGTGATAGTCGGTGACCAGCAGCTCGGGAGCCGCCTCAGTCGCCGCTCGCACGGCGTCGGCCAGCGAGGCGACGGCGGTCACGCGATAGCCCTCGACGCGCAGCAGCATGCCGGTCGCGTCGCGAACGCTGGCGTCGTCCTCGACCAGCAGGACCTCAACGCCGGCTGACGCAGGCTCCGGAGACAGCCCGACGCGGGGATCCTGTGACTCGAAATCGCCGACCCTCGAATGCGCAAGCGGCAGGAGCAGCGCGAACACCGAGCCCTTGCCGACCTCGGACGTCGCCTCCAGGCGCACGTCGAGGAGCTTCACCAGCCGCTGCACGATGCTGAGCCCGAGCCCGTACCCCTCCCGCGAGCTGTTGGCCGGTACTCCAACCTGGTAGAACTCATCATAGATGTAGGCAAGCTGCGCGGCGGGAATGCCGACGCCGGTGTCCACCACCTCGATGCGCAGCGCCGCACCCTCACCGCGGCAGCGCACCACGACCCGGCCCTGGCGCGTGTACTTCACGGCATTCGAGACCAGGTTCTTGAGAATCTGCTCGACCAGCGCCGGGTCGCTGCGCACGGAGTCCTCCGCGGCCTCTACCAGGAGCTCCAGTCCCTTGCTCTCGGCAATCGGGGCGAACTCGCGGCGCACTGACGCGAGTACCGTGGCGATGCGGAAATCGCGCAGCTCGGGCTTCACGGCTCCCGATTCGAGCTTGCTGATGTCGAGCAGCGCGTTGAGCAGCCGTGACATGGTGGCGACGGCGTGATCCTGCTGCGCCAGGACCTCCGCCGTGTCCGGGCTCGTCACCATACGCCGCAAGGCGCCGTTGAGCAGCGCGAGCGTCTGCAGGGGCTGGCGCAGATCATGACTCGCCGTGGCGAGAAAGCGGCTCTTGGCCTGGTTGGCACGGTCGGCGCTACGGCGAGACTCGTCCGCGACCTCGCGCAGATGGTCGGCGACTTCGCGCGCCCGCTCGGCGGCCTCGCGCGCCGCGCCGAGCTCGGCCTCCACGCCCTTGCGCTCGGTCACATCGCGGATCGCGGCGGCGACCAGGGCCCGATCCGACCCTTCGATGGGGCTCAGGCTGATCTCCACCGGGAATTCGCCGCCGTCGCTGCGCCGCGCGAAGAGCGGCAGTCCGGCCCCCATGGGCCGCAGGCGCGGAGCGGCGAAGTAGCCCTGGCGGTAGGCGCCATGGCGGGCCCGGAATCGCTCCGGCAGCAGCCGCTGCATGGACTGGCCGACCAGATCGTCGTGCCCGTAGCCAAAGAGCACCGACGCCTGGCGGTTGGCAAAGCGGATCACTCCGCCCGCGTCGATGACGATAAGCGCATCGGGCGATGCATCGAGCACCGTGCGCGCAAGTTCCGCCTGAAGACCCAGCATGGAGAATGCTTATACTGCTACGCGCCCGAGTGCCCGGTTGAGGCGTCAACGGATAGCATAGCCAAAAACGCTCAGCCGAGGGGCTCGACCGCCAGCAGCCGGGCGCCGCGCGCGCTGCGCGGCACGGAGCTCGGGAATCCCTCCGGCTTCACGATCAACAGATCGCAGGGCAGGCAATCGAGCAGCCGCTCCGCGGTGTTGCCGATAAACGCGCGCTTGAGCCCCGAGCGCGAGACCGCCCCCGCGACGACGATGTCGGCGGCCAAGCGCCGCGCCGTATCCCGGACCGCGGCCGTCGGATCTCCGGCCACCAGATGCCGGCAGCCTGGCGCAATATCCGTAGTCCGAAGCGCCCGATCGAGACCCGCCCTCGCGCCGGCCGCAGCAGCCGTTTGCACCCGGGAACCGGTCGCCGCGGCCGGCCCGAACATGCCCGCGCTTGCGGTGGCGAACGCATGCACGGCGTGCAGCTTCCCGCGCAGGCCCGCCGAGATCACGCTGCCCGCCCGCACGATCTCCTCGTCGAGTTTTGCGGGCTTGGCGAATGCATGGCTCGGATCGAGCGCCATCATCACCGTGGGATGGTGATAAGGCCGGGTGCGCTTGACCAGCAGTACCGGGACCGCGCTGAGGCGCAGCAGCTCCCAGTCCGAAAGGCGCAATAATCCGGCGGCGACACGCGCGCCGGCGTGGCACTCGGCGACGATCAGGTCCGCATCGATCCTGAGGGCGCGGCGCACGATCGCCTCGTAAGCCGGATAGTCCAACTCCACCGCCACACTCACCCGCGGCGTGTGCAGCCGGGCGCGCGCCGCGATGCGCTCGAGGCGCTGCAGGTACTCACCCGTCTCATCGCGCTCCATCTGCCGGGTGCGATCCGCGGTCATGCCGAGCATGTCGACGTAGTAGGCGGAGTCGATGGCATGAAAGAGCTCGAGCTCCGCCCCAAGGCACCGGGCGAGCTGCGTCGCCTTGGCTACGGCGGGCAGCGCACGCGCTCCGGGATCCTTGACTAGCCACCAGAATCCGCCGAATTGCCCGCATGATCGCCTCCGCGACAAGGGCAGCAAGGGTGCCGCATCCGCATCATTCCATCATGAGCCCGAATACAGTCGCGCGTCGGGACAAGTACCTAGGCCGCCACGGAGCACTACCCATTTCAATGACCTGCGCCCGGCGGCAGTCTGCTCGGCAGGAAAACTCTCGGAGGCCGGATGCTGCGCAGGCTCGCGCGGACGTTGGTGGCGTGCGCGCTCACGGGAACGGCGATCGGCCAGGCCGCCGAGCGGTCCACGCCGGAGCCGGCGACGGCGCGAGCCGCGAGCCCCGCGATCCGGCGTGCCCTGGGGGCGCTTTACGCCGGGGACGCGCCCGGTCGCCTGTGGAGCCATTCCGGCGCCGCGACCCCGGAGGCGCGCGCGCTCCTCGAGGCACTGCAGTCGGTGTCCATCTACGGGCTCTCGGCCGCCGACTACGGGGGCTCGGGGCTGGCCGCGCGACTCGCAGTCCTTGCCGCCAGTCATGAGTCACAGCCTGCCGAGTGGTCGCGCTTCGACCGGGAGCTGACGAGCGCCGCGCTGACCCTGGTGCAGGATCTGCATTTCGGGCGCATCGATCCGCGCGCCGCCGGCTTCGATATGCCTGCCCGGGCGGAGGGATTCGACCCGGCGGCGGTCGTTGGGCAGCTCACCACCCGCCGCGACACCGCCGCGGTGCTGTCCGCAGTCGAGCCCAACTATCTCCACTACCGCCTGCTGCGACAGTCGCTCGCCCGCTATCGCGAGCTGGCGGCGGCGGCGCAGCTGCCTGCCCCTGCGCCGCTGCCGCGCCGCTCGGTAAAGCCCGGGGAGTACTACGCGGGTGCCGCGCAGTTGCGAGCGCGCCTCGCGGCGGTCGGTGACCTCTCGCTGCAGCAGGCCGCACGCACCGACCCGCTGCTCGACGATGCTCTGGTGGCCGGTCTGAAGCGGTTCCAGTACCTGCACGGGCTGGCGGAGGATGGCGCGCTCGGTCGCAGTACGCTCGCCGCTCTCAGCGTCCCGTTCGCGCAACGCGTCCGGCAGATCGAGTTGACGCTCGAGCGCTGGCGCTGGGTGCCACCGCTGCGGCCGCCGACGCTCATCGTCAATATCCCGGAGTTTCGTCTGTTCCTCATCCGCTCCGGGGTGGATGACGAGGCCGAAATGCTGCGCATGAACGTCATCGTCGGGCGGCAGTTTCCGCAGCTGCACACCCCGGTGTTCACCGCCGATATGACGGCGGTGCTGTTCCGGCCCTACTGGGATATCCCGCCGAGCATCGTCCGGCACGAGCTGCTCGCGGAGCTGCGCGCCGACCCGCACTACCTGGAGGCGCACGACATGGAGCTGGTGGACAGCGGCGCCGCGGAGTCGGCGGCCACCCTCATGGCGACGCCGGCGAATCTGCAGGCGCTCGCGGCCGGCCGGCTGCGCTTGCGCCAGCGGCCGGGTCCGGACAACGCCCTGGGACTCATCAAGTTCGTGCTGCCCAACGGCTACGACGTGTACCTGCATTCAACGCCGGCACAGCGGCTGTTCGCCGAGCCGCGCCGGGCATTCAGCCATGGCTGCATCCGCGTCAGCGACCCGGTGGCGCTCGCCGCCGACGTCATGCGCGGCACCGCGGGCGAGTGGACGCCGGAGAAGGTCCGCGCGGCGATGAACGGCGATGCGACGTTGCGCGTCACGCTGGCGCAACCCGTGCACGTGCTGATTCTGTACGGGACGGCGGTTGCCACTGAGGATGGCGCCGTGCATTTCTTCGACGATATCTACGGGCAGGACCGCCGTCTCGAGGCCCTGCTCGGGCTGAAGCCGGTCGCGACGCGTCCTTGAGATTACCAGTACCTGACGCGTCCGGTGTCCACGTGCACGAAGTCGCTGCGCTCGTAATACCCCACGCCGCCGCTGCCGAGCGCGCGCGCGTGCCCCGCGAGCTTGAATGTCGAATAGCCCGTGAGACGCACGTCGATGGCCCGGCCCTCGAGATGCATGCTGTGCTGCGCAACACCCTCCGAGCGCCGCTGCAGCATCGCATTGGTCGCCGGCGAGCGGTAGCCGCTGATCACCTCGAAGGGGCCATCGCGGTCGGCGCGCACCTGCAGCTCGAACAGGATGTCGAGCAGTGCGGGATCGATCGGATGCACTTCACCGGTGCGGAAATCGCGCAGCAGGTGATCGACCTGTGCCAGGCAGCCGGTCTGGTAGTTGCCGTCCTGGAAGTAAGCCGCCGTCAGAGCCTCCCCCGTATGCGTGTGGAGGAAGCTGACGCAGCGCGAGCCGCGGCCCGCGGCCAGCACCGGCATGGCGGCAAACGACCCTACGGTGCTGCACACGGCGCCGACCGCCTTGAGAAAGCTGCGGCGGCCCGGTTGCGGAGCGAGGCTCTTGTATCTAAGGTGCCCGGACATAATGAACCAATAATACCGGACTCTTCTCTACCATGCGTGTGACGGATGCCGCTTTCAAGAGGCCGGGCCGAGGCAGGCGGGACGGCGTGCCGCGCACGCTGACCGTAGCGGCGCGCCGCGCCCTGGCTCACCACCACCTGCGCTTGCTGCGGCGGGCGCGCGGCTTCGGGCCGCTGCGCACCGCGGTAGTGCACCCCGTGGACGCGATCGCACTCGGTGGCGCGATCGAGGCGGCCAGGGCCGGGCTGATCGTCCCGGTGCTCGTCGGGCCGGAAGCAAAGATCCGCGCGGCGGCTCGCCAGGCATCGGTGAGCCTGGACGCGTACGAATGCCTGTGGACGGAGCACAGCCATGCCGCCGCCGCCGCGGCTGCGGCGCTCGCGGGGCAGTGCAAGGTGGACGCGCTCATGAAAGGGAGCCTGCACACGGATGAGTTCATGGGTGCGATCGTTGCCGAGCCGCGGCTGCGGACCGCACGGCGCATGAGCCACGTGTTCGTGATCGATGCTCCGGGCTATCCGCGCCCGCTGCTGGTCAGCGATGCTGCCGTGAACATCTATCCCACGCTCGAGGAAAAGGTCGACATCGTCCAGAACGCGATCGACCTCGCACGCGCCCTGGGATTGAGGCGGGCGCGCGTGGCGATCCTGTCCGCCATCGAGATGGTGTCGCCGCGGATCAGATCGACCCTCGACGCGGCCGTTCTGTGCAAGATGGCCGAGCGCGGCCAGATTACCGGCGCGTTGCTCGACGGGCCGCTCGCCTTCGATAACGCGGTCTCGCTCGAGGCCGCCCGCGCCAAGGGGATCCGCTCGAAGGTTGCGGGGCGGGCCGACATCTTCATCGTTCCGGACCTCGAAGCGGGCAATATGCTGGCCAAGCAGCTGGAGTACCTGGCCGGCGCCCACATCGCCGGCATCGTGCTCGGAGCGCGCGTACCGGTCATCCTCACCAGTCGCGCCGACAAGAGCCTCTCGCGCCTCGCATCGTGCGCGATCGCTGTACTGCTCGCCCGCCGCGCCAGCCGCCCGACACCGCCAGCTGCCTGACGCCGCCTCACGCGGGCAAGCGATACGTAGATCACGCATCTACGTACAGATACCCATTACGCGGCTCGCTACGCACAGCTACGAATGGCGCAGTCCCCTGCGGCTTCCTACCATCGCACCTGAGTCAGCAGTAACGCATCAAGGAGAGGAACATGAGCCTCATTCGTTGGGAACCCTTCAGCGCGATGGACGATATGGTCAATCGCTTTCCTGCCTGGTTTGGCCGCTGGCCACGCGTGCCGGGCAGCGCGCTCGAGACGAGCTCGGATTGGGCACCCTCGGTCGATATCAGCGAGACCGACGAGGAGTATCTGATCCGCGCGTCGTTGCCGGGCGTGAAGAAAGAGGATGCCGCGGTGACCGTGGCGGACGGGATGCTGACGCTGAGCGGCGAGCGAGCCCAGCTGTTGGAGCACAAGGACGAGAAGTTCCATAAGGTCGAGAGCTTCTATGGCAACTTTTCGCGCAGCTTCGCGCTCCCGGATGCAGTCAACGAGGCCGCGATCCGCGCCGACTCAAGGGACGGCGTACTGACCGTCCACGTTCCGAAGACCAAGGCCGAGGCAAGGAAGCCGACTACCATCAAGGTCCAGTAGGGGCGGAGTAAGGCGACTTGACCGCGGGTAACGGCGCTGCGACCCCTGCCCGCGGTACTTCTTTTTAAATGGTGGCTGAGGTGAGTTCCACGATTCGTTTCGACCCGGAGCTGTTGCGCCGCTACGATCGGCCCGGCCCGCGCTATACCTCTTACCCCGCGGCGCCGCAGTTCGACACCGCTTTCGACGCCGCGGCACTGCGTGAGCACGCCAGCGGCGGCAACACGCCGCTGCGCCGTCCGCTGTCGCTCTACCTGCACGTGCCTTTTTGCTTCAGCCCCTGCTTCTACTGCGGTTGCAATCGCGTGATCACGCGTGACACCTCCCGGGGCGAGCGCTATGTGGACGACCTGCTGAGCGAGGTTGAGCTCGCGGCGGCGCTGTTCGACCCGACTCGCGAGGTCGTGCAGCTGCACCTGGGCGGAGGTACGCCCAACTTCCTCGGCCGCGAAACGCTCATCCGGCTCCTCGAGGGGCTCGGCCGTGCGTTTCGCCTGAGCGAGGCCGCAGACCGGGACTTCTCCATCGAGCTCGATCCCCGCGCGCTTCCCGGGCCCGAGGATTATGCCGCGACGCTCGCGCAGCTCGGCTTCAATCGCGCCAGTCTCGGGGTGCAGGACTTCGATCCCGAGGTGCAGCACGCCGTAAACCGCATCCAGACCGTCGCCGAGACGCTCGATCTCATCGACGCCTGTCGTGACCGGGGCTTCCGCTCGATCAACGTCGATCTCATCTACGGCCTGCCGCGCCAGACCCCGGAGAAGTTCCGCAGCACTCTGCGCACGGTAATGTCCGCCCGGCCGGACCGGGTAGCGGTGTACGGCTACGCGCACCTGCCTGGGCTCTTCAAAGCTCAGCGCCGCATCGACCCCGCGGCGCTCCCGGGGCCGGCCGCACGCCTTGACCTCCTCAGCCTTGCGATCGAGGAGCTGTCGGCGGGGGGCTATCGCTACATCGGCATGGATCACTTCGCGCTGCCCGACGACGAGCTGGTGCGTGCGCGGGAATCCGGCAGCCTGCAGCGCAATTTCATGGGCTACACCACCCATGCGCGCTGCGATCTCGTCGGCCTCGGCGCGAGCGCTATCAGTCACATCGGCGACAGCTTCAGCCAGAACCACCGGGACCTCAAGGCGTGGAAGACGGCGGTCGACGGCCGGCGGCTGCCGCTGTGGCGCGGACTCTCCTTGAGCTTCGACGATCGCGTGCGCGGCGCGGTGATCGGGCAGCTGATGTGTCAGGGCGCGATCGACGTGGCGCAGATCGAAGCGCAGTACGGCGTCGACTTCGGCGGCTATTTCGCCGACGAGCTGCGACGGCTTGCGATGCTCGCCACCGACGGCCTGGTGCGCCTCGCGCCGGAGGCGATTACCGCTACCCCCGCCGGACAACTGCTACTGCGCAACATCGCCATGTGTTTCGACCGCTACCTCGGCGCGCCGCCGCCTGCCACCGGGGCTGTGCCGCTGTCGCGCGCCGTTTGAGCCGCGCGCAGATCGAGCACGATCTCCCCGACGTTCTGCTCGGTCCCGCGCAGGCGGAAACCGAGCGAATCTGCGAGCTTGAGCATCGCGGCGTTCTCCATGAGGACACTGCCACGCAGCTCGCCGATCCCGCGCTCGCGGCAGTAGCGGATGAGCTTCTCCATCAGCAGTCTTCCGAGCCCCTGGCCCTTGAGATCCGAGCGCACCAGCACGGCGAATTCCGCCGCACGGAAGTCCTGGTCCGCGCAGGCGCGCGCCACGCCGAGAATGTCGCCCGCCTCGGCACCGTCGGCCGCCACGGCGACGAAAGCCATCTCGCGCTCGTAGTCGATGTGCGTGAAGTGCGCCAGGTCCGACTCGGGCACCTCGTGCACACCGCTGAAGAAGCGCGTGTACAGGTCCCGCGGAGTCACCCGGGAGAGGAACTGGCGGTGTTGCGGCGTGTCCTGCGGCCGGATCGGCCGCAGCAGGAGCGCCCGCCCGCGGTGCTCGCGGCGCTCCTCGAGCTCGCCCGGGTACGGCCGGATCGTCGTGACGTCGTCGCCGCTCATGGATTTGGCGCCGGCATGCTCCCCCGTGGCAGGTCCGCGGTCCGTCAGGACAAATACGGACATCATAGGTACAACCCTTACTACCTGCCGCTACGGGTGCCCGTTAGCCTCGCAACCGCAACTGCGGATCAACGCTAACAGCAAGGGAGCCCCGCATGTCAGGCGCAAAGGTTCGTCTCCTTCATAAGTTTACCGCCGTCGCGGCGTGCGCGGCGGCCTGGCTGGTCACGGCTCCGGCCGCGCTCGCGGTGCCGAGCTTCGCGCGCCAGACCGGCATGGCCTGCGAGGCCTGCCACACCGTGTTTCCCGAGTTGACGCACTTCGGCCGCGTCTTCAAGGCGAACGGCTACACGCTCACCAACGTCAAGCAGGTGCGCGACGTGACGGGCAAGAAGGAGGAGATGCTCGAGCTCTCGGGGTTCCCGCCGCTGTCCATCATGGCGCAGATCTCCTATACCCAGATGAAGACCGGGGTCCCCGATCTGTCCGCGGTCGGCGCGCCGGCCGTCGCGCAGAACGGCACGGCCGGCTTCCCGCAGCAGTTCAGCTTCTTCTACGCGGGCAAGATCGCGCCGAACCTCGGCGCCATGTTCCAGCTCACGTACGCGAATGACGGCGGCACGATCGGCATCGACAACAGCGACGTGCGCTTCGCCGACGAGATCGCGCTGCCCGACAGCGGCACCCTCACCTACGGCGTATCGCTCAACAACAACCCGACGGTGCAGGACCTGTGGAACTCCACTCCCGCCTGGGGCATCCCCTACGCCGGCAGCAACGCCAATGTGAGTCCGCTGGCGGGCACGGCGATCGACGGCGCGTTCGCGCAGAACGTCGCCGGCCTGACCGGCTACCTCTACTGGAACGAGTCGCTGTACGTGGAGCTCGGCGGCTACCGCTCGGCGCAGCAGGGCGTCACCAACCAGCTCACGGGCGGCGCCGGCCCGCTCGATGGCACCGCCTCGAACGTCATCCAGGGTCTGGCGCCCTACTGGCGCCTCGCCTACGAGTACAACTTCGACCGCAACTCCCTCGAGCTCGGCATGTACGGGATCGATCTGAAGGTCCTGCCGGGATCGGCCTCGGGGAGCCCCACACCGCTCAACGGGCCGTTCAACCAGTTCAACGACGTGGCCGAGGACCTGCAGTACCAGTTCATCGGCGATCAACACCTGTTCTCGGTCGAGGCGACTCATATCCACGAGTCGATGACGCTGAACGCGGCCTTCGCGAACGGTGGCGCGGCGAACCCCAACGACTCCCTCACGACGACCGAGCTGGCAGCGACCTACTACTACCGGCGCAAGTTCGGCGGCACGCTGCAGTACTTCTCCACCACCGGCACGGCCGACGGCGGGCTCTACCCGGCGACCCCCGCCGGTGCGCCCGGGGTGGTGACCAGCGCCAACGGCCTGCCCGATACCCGCGGCTACATCGCCGAGCTCAACTATCTGCCGTGGCTCAACGTCAAGATATCCGCGCAGTACACCTGGTACAGCAAGTTCAACGGCGCGGGCTCCAACTACGACGGCGTCGGACGCAATGCCTCCGACAACAACTCGCTGTACCTGCTGCTGTGGTTCGCGTACTGAGGTGATCATCATGAGAACACTCCCATTGTGGTTGGCGGGCGCGGCGCTCATCGCCGGCGCATCCGCGGCATGGGGCGACGAACCCGATGCCACGACCCGCGCCTACGCCCAACACCTCGCCATCACGGTCTGCGGCACGTGCCACGGGACGACGGGCAACAGCCAGCAGCCCAAGTACCCGCGGCTCGCCGGGCAGAATGCCAACTACCTGGCCGCGCAACTCAAGGCGTTCCGCGCGCAGACGCGCGGCGATCCGGATGCGATCGGCTACATGTGGGGCATGGCGAGCCAGCTCGACGATGGCACGATCCAGGCGCTCGCCGCCTATTATGCGGCGCAGAAGGCCGAGCCGAGCGCGCGCGCGCCGTCAGCGGCCGCGGGCCGCGGGCGCTCGATCTATGAACAGGGCGTCGCGGCGCAGGGCGTTCCGGCCTGCAGCAGCTGCCACGGTCCCGACGCCCACGGGACGGCGGATTTTCCACGACTCGCGGGCCAGCACGCGCAGTACGTACTGAAGCAGCTCGGCTCCTTCCAGAGCAACATGCGCAACGTCGCCATCATGCACGGCGTAGCGCAGAACCTGAATCTCGCCGACATGGACGCGGTCGCCGCGTTCCTCGAGGCGCAGCACTAGAGGTCGCGCACCGATGGCCCGTATCCGCCGCATCCTCGCCGCCGTCAAGGATCCCGCAGCGCGCCGCTTTCCGGGCGTACGCAAGGCCGCGCGGCTCGCCGCGGCCTTCGGAGCGGAGCTGGTCCTGTTCCACGCGCTCGCCGATCCGGTGTACGTCGGCGGCGTGGACGCCGACGTCTCGCTGCTCTACGACAACCCGCCAGACCTCGAGCGCCGCGCCCGCGAGGCGCAGCTCACGCGCCTCGAGCGCATCGCGCGCCGTCTGCGGCGCACGGGACTCAAAGTTGCGGTGACGGCGGAGGCGGATTTCCCGGCCTACGAAGCCGTCGTCCGCGAGGCCTGCCGCATCGGTGCCGGCCTCATCGTCGCCGAGCAGCATCCGGGACGCCACCTGGCCGCGGGCCTGCTGCACCTCAACGACTGGGAGCTGCTGCGGCGCAGCCCCGTACCGGTGCTGCTGGTCAAGCGCTCGGGCCCGTACCGGCGGCCTGCGGTGCTCGCCGCCGTGGATCCGGAGCATACCTTCGCCAAGCCCGTGCGCCTCAACCAGCAGATCCTGCGTCTGGGCGCGGCGGTCGCGCGCGCGCTGCATGGCGCACTGCACGCCGGTTACGCTTACGTGCCCTTGCCGCTCACGGCCTTCTCGGGTGGCGGGCTGTCGGACGAGGAAGTCCTCGGACTCGAGGCGCGCAACACGCGCGCGGCGCGGGCCAGTCTGCTGCGCACGGTCCGCGGCGTCGGCATCCCGCAGAGCCGGCTGCACGTCATCGGCCGCCACCCGGTCGATGCGATCGCACAGCTGGCGGCGCGCACCGGCAGCGCCATCGTGGTGATGGGCGCGTTGTCGCGCTCGGGCTTCAAGCGGCTGCTGATCGGCAATACCGCCGAACGGGTCCTCGATCGGCTCAGCTGCGACGTTCTGGTCGTCAAGCCCCCCGGACTCGTCAAGCCACCGCCGCGTGCCCGCCGCGGGACGCGCTACTTCGGCGTCCAGCCCCGGCTCTACTGAGCGCCGCTCACGCGCTGCGGCGCGGTTGCCCGGCCCGGTCGGGGATCTTCGGTGGTAACGGGCACGTGGCGGCGGTCAGGGCCGCCGCGCAGCGCGCCGGCCGGTCGGGGCAGGCGCGGCTCGCGGTGCCGGGGAATCGAGATAGTGGAACCACTCGACGCACCCGTACGCGGACCGCGCATCAGGGGTTGGAGCCGGACCTGGCTCGTCCCGCCATGCGCGCTCGGGGTCGAAGGGACTCAGCTGCGCCAGGCGGCCGACGGGTGTGTGTGTGCTTGCCGGCATGGCTCCTCCTTGGATAAGGAAAGTGTGCGCTGCGCCGAAGCGGCGCGCCATACGCGCAAGCCACGATAACCGGCACCGGGCCCGCGTACTACTGTCGCTAGAGGCATCGCACGCAGCGGGAGTTCCCATGGCCAGGTCCCTCCGTCGCATTCTCGTCACGATCCGCGATCTCGGGCGCGCCCCGAAGAGCGAGCTGCACAAGGCAGCGACGCTCGCGCAGGCTGCCGGCGCGTCCCTCGAGCTCTTTCACGCCATCGACGCGTCGGATCCTGGTGCGAGTTGGCCCGGGACCACGAGCGCCACGACCGCCGAGACGCAGCGTGCCGGTATCGCTGCGCGTGCGCGCCGCCGGCTCGAGCGCTTCGCGGCCGATCCGGCTCTGCGCCGCGTGAAGGTGAGCTGCACCGCGAGCTGGGACTATCCGCCGCACGAGGCCATCGTGCGGCGCGCGCTCGACACCCGCTCCGATCTCGTGATCGCAGTAACGCGCCACCACCGGCCCGGCGCGCGGCTGCTGCTGCGGAACACCGACTGGGAGCTGATCCGGCAGTGCCCCGTGCCGCTGCTGCTCGTGAAGACGAGCCGTCCGTACGTCAAGCCCGCGATCATCGCCGCGGTCGATCCGTTCCATGCCCGGCCCGCGGATCTCGACGCGGGGCTGCTCACGAGCGGCGCCCGGTTCGCGCGGTTGCTGCACGGCAGGCTGCACGTGTTCCACTCTTATATGCCGCTCGTCAACGTCGCGACCCTGTCGATGGGCGCAGCTCCGCTCGTGACGCTGCCGCCTGAGATCGAGGAGGCACACGGACGGCAGATCGCCCGCGTCATCGACAAGCTCGCCGAGACCGCAGACGTCAAGCGCAGCTGCCGCCACATTCACATGGGAGACGTTGCCGGCGAACTGCAGGCCGCGGTTCGCGACGCGGGCGCCCGACTCGTGGTGATGGGCGCGGTGTCCCGCTCCGGCCTCGCGCGCCTGTTCATCGGTAACACGGCCGAGCGGGTGCTCGACCGGCTCGATTGCGACGTTCTGGTGGTGAAGCCGCACACCTTCAAATCGAAGGTCGAGCGGCGTGCGGCCGTGGCACCGACGAGCGTGCCGCGGCGCAGGCGTGCAGCGCGCACGCCGCGCTCGCCACGGATGCAGGCACCCTCGTCGACGGTAACCGCCATGCGGGTGATGCTGCCACCCGTCTGAGCCGCGCCCGCGCGCAGCCGCGGCGCTCAGAACTTGACCATCACCCCGGCGCCCCAGACGACCTCCCGGGTGCGTAAATCCGGGGCCCACACGCCGCCTTCGGCGGCGCAGTTATCGGCGCCGATGACGCTGCCGTTGTTGCACACGTAGCTCGCCGGGGCGCCGGTGTTGCCGAGTGGCGGCGTCACCCCGCCCGTGCCCGTCCAGTACGGCACGTTGGAATGTCGGAACGTGACCTCGGTCCACCACGTGATCCACGGCTTGGGCATGTACTGGAAGTTGAGCTGCGTGTCCCACTGATAGAGCTTCTGCCCGGGATTTTCCGTGAAGTACGGCGTGCCGGTCGTGGTGGTCGCCCCGTTGATCGGGGGCAGCAGCGCCAGGTAGCGGCCGGGATTGTTCATGAAGCCGCCGCCGAGGGTCACCGCGTACAGGTCGTGGTCGAACCAGGAGCGGTTATAGGCCATCACCCCGAAGAAGTTGGCCTTGTTGGGCCCGCTCGAGCAATGAACGCCGCCGCCGTACTCGCAGCCGATGTCCCAGGTGATCGAGGTCGCCATCTTGGACAGTCCCGGGCCTTGGCCCTGGGACTGGTAGTACTTCCACAGCAGGCTGTCGTCTTCGTGCACGCGCGTGACGTTGGCGTAGTTGATGGGAGTCCCGTTCGGATTGGGCAGTCCGATCGCCGCGTTGGGATTGCCGCCGTTGTTCGGCAGGCCGCTGCCGGTCGCCAGATTGTCCTGCCCGATCGAGTAGGTGTTGAAGACCATCTTGAAGTTCTCGGTCGGGATCCAGAGGATCTGGCCACCGAAGCCGGGACGGCTGTTGAACTTGGCGTAGGACTGCCAGCCGTTGATCAGCCACGGCTCGATCTTCAGCGTCTGGGTCGGGAACCACTGCACGCGCAGGCCGTTGAAGAACCACGGCGTGTTCGAGGACACGAAGGACGGCTGATAGGTCCAGTTGTCGAAGTTGTAGTAGCTGAAGAGGCCGATGTAGGAGACGAAAATGCCAGCGTCCACGTTGAGCCCGTGGTCCACGTCGAAGTGATAGCCGGCGTTCGCCTCCGACATGTACTTGTAGGCGCTCTGCAGATCCCACTGTCCGACGCCCGCGCTCGCATCGTTGCGCGGCGTGGTCACCGCAAACAGGCCCATCATGGAGAGGAAACGCGCCTGAACGTTGTTCCAGTGGAAGTTCCCGCCGAAGCTGACCTGCTCGATCTGGAACTCGCCCGAGCGAAACTCCTCGGTCGAGCCGACGATGGTGTGGTCGACCGGGTGATTGAAGTCCTGCAGGTAATTCATGTCGAAGCGCACTTCGGGCGTGAAGAACTTCGTATCGAAGATCGGCGCCGAGTTGCGCGTGGTGCCGTTCATCCAGCCGAGGTCACCCACCGCGAAGGGCGTCTGGGTGTCGACCTCGGGGGCGGGCGCCGGTGCCTGGAGTGCTTCGGGCAGGACCTGAGCGACGGCCGCGGCGGAGGCTGGCGCGGTGGTTGCCGGCGCGGCAGCCGGTGTGGCAGCGAGCGCCCCCGCGGGGGCTGGCGCTGCGGCCGGTGCCACGAGGTTCATGACGAAATCGTGACGGGTCGCTTTGCCCGCGACGACGGTGAGCGCGGGTGCGTTGACCGCGGGTGCCCCGGCGATCTCGGCGTCGAGCGTCCAGACGCCCGGCGGCAGATCGCCGAAGGAGAAAACCCCATCGCTCCCGGAGATCGTCGCGCGTATCGCACCGCCGTCGGCGCGCAGCGCGGTCACCGTGGCATGCGGCACCGGTACGCCCGCGGGCGTCGTCACCGTACCGACGATGGCGCCGACGCTCGGCTCGGCTGCGTGTGCCTGCGGCAGCGCCAGCCCAAGAACGAGCACGCAGATCAAACTTCGGAAATGGCTCATATCCGGCATCTCATCAGCAATGATTGCCCACCGCCCATCGTCGGGGCCTCGGGGAGACTACCTATCCTGCCCGCGCGCCCTGTGACGAGGCCGTGAGGAATTGGCGGCTCAGGAACGCGCGCACATCACGCGCCCGAGAGCGCCGGTGCGCAGGCCGTCGCTCCGCTCGCCGAAGAAGCGGGCGTTGAGCGCCTCGGGACCGAGATCCTCGAGCTCGGTGAGCCCGAGCGCGCGCAGCTCGGCCGCCAGCGCCCGCGGCTCGAAGAACGTCTGCCACGGCTCCCCCGCGACGGCCAGCCGCTTGAGCAACGCATGCACCACCAGGCGCCGTACCGGGCTTAAGCCCGCGGGAGGCACTGCGTAGTCGAACACGATGCCGCTGCCGCGCGGCAAACCCGCCACGTAGCCGAGCGTCGCGCCGATCGCGGCGCGCGTGAGGTACATCGAGACGCCGAGCCAGGAGAAAAACGCCCGCTCGTCGGCGCGCAATCCCGCGCCCGCGAGGCGCTCCCCGAGCTGCTGCGTCTCGAAATCGACCGCCACGAAGCGCAGCGACGGCGGCACGGCGATGCCTGCGGTCCCGAGTCGCCCGCGCTTCCACGCCTGCGTCGCCGGATGATCCACCTCGAACACGGTGAGGCTGTCGGCGGGATAGGGATTTCGGTAGGCGAAGGTGTCGAGGCCGGCGCCGAGCACGACGTATTGCCGTACGCCGCGACGTACGGCTTGCGCGAGGGCTTCCTCGGCCACGCGGCTGCGCGCCACCAGAAACGCGCGCAGGTAGCGCGCCGGCGGCAGACGGTAGCGCAGCGGCGCGGCGCGGATCGCCGCCACCGCGGCCGCACCCACGATCGCGAGCGCAATCGGGTCCTCGAGCACACGTGGCGCGTCGAGGAGCTGGTGCGCGGCGCGGCTCACCGCCACCCGGTAGGCGGTGTGACTCGGACCGTCCCGCACCTTCAGGCGCCTGGCACCCGGGAGCCGCGCGCGCGGCCGACGAGATAGCCGGCCACGAACGGCAGTCCGAGCACCACGACCGCCAGCACGATGAGCAGCAGCAATACCTCGGCAGCCAGTTCGCGCAGCTGTGCGCCCGCGTCCTTGACCACGCTGGCCGAGACCCGCGCGGCATCCTCGGCGAGTGCCTTGCGCTGCGCGTCGACGGCCGCCACCACCGCCTGCCGCTCGCTCTGCAGATCCGCGAACAGCGCGGCGCGCTCGGCGTGCAGTGTCTCCCCCGCGGCCCGCGAGGAGGCATCGAGCCGCTCGAGCACCTCGCGCAGGCTCGCGCGCACTTCGGCCTCGGCGCCGTGCACCAGCTCGGGCGCCGATTCCGCCACCGCGGTGAGCCGCTCGAGCCGCTCATCGAGCCGCCGCAGCGCCGCCTGCACGTCGCCCTGGGCGTAGCCCGACTGGCGCAGCGCCAGCTGCGTCGCGCGCATCAGCTGCGCAGGAACGGTGTCGCCGTAGATCTCGAGCCGGTCGGAAGCATCCGCCAGCGCCTCAGGGACCGTACCGAGCGTGTCGATCAGCGGTGTGCCGCGCTGCTGCGCGCGGCTCCAGAGCTCGATGACCGAGACGCGCGCGAAGCTCAGGTCCGCGAGCGGGTGTTCGCGGGCGTAGTGCGCGACGAATGCCTGCCAGGTGGCGAGTTCCTGTGGCGTGAGCAGCCGTTGCGCGAGGCCCTGGGCGTCGTCGGCGAAATTCGCGGCCAGATCGCGCACCGCCGCCTGGTGGGCCCCGAACAGTGCCCCGCCGGGAGCAGCGGGCGCGGTGAATGCCTCGAGCTGCGCCGCGAGCGCCCAGGTATCGAGCAGGCTCATGAGCGGGGCCATGCGGGTGGCTGCGCGCCGGCTCTCCGCGACCGCGCCGATCTCGAAGCGCAGCGTGTCGTCGAGCACCCGCGGGTCGTGCTCGGTGGCTGCGATATCGTCGGCGCAGCGGCTCACCGCGGCGAGGAACTGCATCGACAGCTCGCGCGTCAGGATGCGGGCGTTCAGCTCGCGCGGCGCGAGCGGACGCTCCGGGCTCTTGAGGGTCAGGAGCGAGCAGCCCGCGACCGTGAGAAGCAGCACGCCGCAGGCGAGCAGGCGCGGCCAGAGCTTCGGGTCTCGCGGCTCCATGGCCACAAACTATACACTGCCCCTCGAGGCTCGCCGGGCGCCCTTGACAGGGCCGGGAGTTCCGCACGATGGTGATGCCGTGAGCACCTCCGCCACCGCTTCGCCGCTCGTCATGATGAGCGCGGTGGACCTGGCGCGCGCGATCCGCGCGCGCACGGTGTCGTGCGCCGAGGTGATGGCGACGTTCCTCGACCACCAGAGCCGCCTCAACCCCAGAGTCAATGCGCTGGTGTCGCTCGAGGATCCCGAGAGCCTCATGCAGCAGGCGCGGGTGCGCGACGTGCAGCTCTCGCGCGGCGAATGCCTCGGACCGCTGCACGGCCTGCCGCATGCGGTGAAGGACCTCGCCTTCACGAAGGGTATCCGCACCACGCGCGGCTCGCCGCTCCTCGATGCGGTGCCGGAACGGGACTCGATCCTGGTCGAACGCCTGCGCGCCCAGGGGGCGATCCTCATCGGCAAGACCAACACCGCGGAGCTGGGCTTGGGATCCCAGACCTACAACCCGGTGTTCGGCACGACGCTCAACGCCTGGCACCCCGGCAAAACGGCCGGCGGCAGCAGCGGCGGCGCGGCGGTCGCGCTCGCACTGCGCATGGTGCCGCTCGCCGACGGCAGCGACATGATGGGGTCGCTGCGCAACCCCGCGGCCTACAACAACGTATTCGGCTTCCGGCCGTCCTACGGCTGCGTGCCCTCGGCCGGTGAGGAGCTGTTCCTCGACCAGCTGTCGGTCTGTGGGGCGATGGGCCGCAGCGTCGCCGACGTCGCGCTGTTGATGAGTGTCATCAGCGGACCCGATGCGCGCGCACCGCTCTCGGGCGGCGAGGACCCGGCCGGTTTCGTGCAGCCGCTCGAGCGCGACTTCAAGGGGACGCGCCTCGGGTGGCTCGGGGATCTCAACGGCTACCTGCCGTTCGAGCCGGAAGTGCTCGAGCTGTGCCGCGGGGCGCTTCCGGCGTTCGAGTCGCTCGGCTGCACGATCGAGGAGGCCGCGCTCCCCTGCTCCCCCGCGGCGCTCTGGGACGCGTGGTGCACGCTGCGCCACTGGCTCGTGGCCGGGGAGCTCGAGCCCTTATATAAGGAGCCGGTCGCGCGCGCGCGGTTGAAGCCCGAAGCGCGCTGGGAGGTGGAGAGCGCGCAGAGTCTGAGCGCGCACGATGTCTACCGCGCCTCGGCGGCGCGATCCGCCTGGTACCAGGCGGCGGCCGGGCTCTTCGAGCACTTCGAGTACCTGCTGCTGCCGAGCGCGCAGCTGTTCCCGTTCGATGCCAGCCTCACCTGGCCGCGCGCCGTCAACGGCGTCGCGATGGACACCTACCACCGCTGGATGGAGGTGGTCGTTCCCGGGAGCCTGCTCGCCGGCCCGGTGCTCAACGTGCCGGTCGGCTTCGGCAGGCAGGATCTGCCCATGGGGCTGCAGATCATCGGCCCGCGCCACATGGATTTTGCCGTGTTGCAGCTGGGCGCTGCCTACGACCTCGCGACCGGCTGGGTGGGCGCGCGGCTCCCGCCGCTCCTGCGCTAAAAGCCGCGGTCATGCATCTGGCACCGGCTGCTGCGCAATTCCATGCACGCCCCCGACTATCTCGAGGTGCCGCGCGAGCAGCGGATCGACCTCGGCCGCCAGATCTTCATCTAGCCGGGTGGTGCGCCTGTCATATAATTGCCCGGCTTATGAGTCAGTGGCGCCGGGGGAGCTTCGCGAAATGACACGTCCGCCCGCAGGGTTACTGGTGCTGGCGCTGGCGGCCGTACCGCTGGCCCCCGCCCGGGCCGACGACCCGTGCGCCGCGTTCACCTGGGACGTGCACCACGAGCGCGATCTGTTCGGCAAGGAGGCACTCGATCTCGCGAGCGGCAAGGCGCTCTCCGACGCCCCGGCGCTGGCACCCGAGCACCTGTACGAGCTCGAGCTGCGTGCCCAGCCGGAGGTGAGCTTTGCGGCGCCGCCGAGCCGCGTTTGGCCCAAGGAGGCCACCTACGCGGGACTTGCGCGGCTCACCGTCGAGTCCGCCGGCGTCTATCGCTTTGCGCTCGACCAGCCCGCCTGGGTCGACGTGGTGGTCAACGGGACGGTGCTGCCCTCACGCGACGCGCAGGGGCGTTCCGGCTGCAGCGCCCCGCACAAGATCGTCGAGTTCGCCCTTCCCGGCGGCAGGCCGGTGACGCTCGAGTTCAGCGCGAGCGTCACGCCGTCACTGAGGATCACGGTCACCCGCTCGCCGGGCCAGTAGAGCCGCGGGGCCGCCGCGGCCCTGCAGGCCAGGTGATGCATGTCCAAGGCGACCGAACGGCACGCCGACCCCGCGCACACCGCTGGCGCGGCCCCGGTTTCCCCGTGGGGCGCGCTCCGCTACGGGGTGTTCCGCTGGCTGTGGCTCGCCACCGTCGTCAACAACATCGGCGGCTGGATGTACAACGCCGCCTCGGGTTGGCTCATGACGAGCCTCAACCCCGACCCCTTCATCGTCTCCCTCGTACAGGTGGCCAACAGCCTGCCGCTCTTCATCTTCGCGCTGCCGGCGGGCGCGCTCGCCGACATGATCGACAAGCGCCGCTTCATCCTGGTGCTCGAGATCCTGACCACGGTGTTTTGCACGGCGTTCGCGCTGCTGGTGGCCTGGAAGCAGGTCACGCCCGTGGTGCTGCTCGTCTTCATCGCGCTCATCGGCACCCTCGGAGCCATCGAGACTCCGGCGTGGCAGGCGATCACGCCGCTCCTGGTGCCGAAGCCGGCGCTGTCCTCCGCCATCGCGCTCAACAGCCTCGGCGTCAATATCAGCCGCGTGGTGGGACCCGCGCTCACCGGCGTGCTGATCCTCGGCATCGGAATCGCCGCGCCCTTCTGGGTGAACGCCGTGAGCAATCTCGGCGTGATCTTCGTGATCCTCGCCTGGCGCTCGCCGGCCCAGGGCGCGGCGGTGCTGCCGCCCGAGCACTTCTCGGGCGCCGTGCGCGCGGGACTGCGCTACGCGCGCAACCATGGGCCGCTGCGTGCTGCGCTCATTCGCGCGGTAGGATTCTTCATCTCGGCGAGCGCCTACTGGGCGCTGCTGCCGGTGCTGGCGCGCAACCAGCTGCACGGCGCGGCCACTCTCTACGGCGTGTTGCTGGGAGTGCTCGGCGGCGGTGCAGTCGCGGGCGCGCTCGCGCTGCCGCGGCTCAAGGAACGCCTCGGGCCCGATGGCCTGGTCGTGGCGGGTGAGCTCGGCACCGCCGGCGCGCTGGTGCTGTTCGCGCTGGCGCATTCGGCGCCGCTCGCGATCATCGCCTGCCTGCTCGCCGGCGGCTCGTGGATCCTGGTGCTGGCGACCCTCAATGTGGCGGCGCAGCTCGCGCTGCCCGAATGGGTGCGCGGGCGCGGGCTCGCGGTCTACGCCACGGTGTTCTTCGGCACCATGAGCCTCGGCAGCGCGCTGTGGGGCTTTGCCGCTACGCGCGCGGGCGTCTCCTCCGCGCACCTGATGGCCGCGGCCGTCGCGCTGCTCGCGATCCCGCTCACCCGGCGCTGGCGGCTGCAGGGGGACGGCGAGCTCGACCTGGCACCCTGCGCCCACTGGCCGGCGCCGGTGCTGGCGCACCCGGTGGACGGGGATGCCGGGCCGGTGCTGGTGAGCGTCGAGTACCGCATCGACCCCAAGGACCGCGTGGCGTTCCTCGCCGCCCTCACGCGGCTGGCACGCACGCGGCGACGCGATGGCGCGTATTCCTGGGGCGTGTTCGAGGACACGGCGCATCAGGGCCGCATGCTCGAGACCTACCTGGTCGACTCATGGCTCGAGCACCTGCGCCAGCACGAGCGCACCACACGCGCCGACCGGGTGCTCGAGGACCGCGTACGCGCCTTCACGCACGAGCCGCCGCGCATCACCCACTACATCAGCGCTGCGAACTGAAGAGGCGACCGCGCGCGGTGCGCTGCTTCAGCCCTGCTTGCCGAGGATGCGGATTTCGCGCTGCGGAAACGGCATGACGACCCCGCGGTTGCGCAGCGCCGCCAGCACCGCGCCGCACACCTCGCCGCTCGCGCTGCCGAGGTGCTCCACCGCCACCCAGGGGCGCACCGCGATGGCGACCGCCGAATCGCCGAGCCGTACCGGCTGCACCACCGCCGGCGGATCGCGCAGCACGCTCGGATTGGCGCCGAGCACCTCGCGGATCAACGCCAGCGCGGCCGGCAGGTCGGTGTCGTAGGCCACCCCGACGGTGAGATCGACCTGGCGGATGCGGCCGTAGTTGTGGAGGATCTCGCCGACGATCTTGCGGTTCGGGATCACCACGAGCGAGCGGTCGGCGTGCGTGAGCGTGGTGCTGAAGAGCGTGATGGTCGTGACCGCCCCTTCGACGCCGGCGATCGCGATGTACTCACCGACCTTGAAAGGCTTGGCGAAGATGATCGAGAGACCGGCGACCACGTTGCTCAACACCCCCTGGGTGGCGAGCGCGATGCCCGCGCCGGCCACGCCGAGGCCCGCGACCAGCGGCAGCAGCTCCACCCCTAAGTTCTGCAGCGCCATGATGGCGAACAGCAGCACACACAGCGCCCATACGACCCGCGTGAACAGCGCCCGGATCGGCGGCTCGAGCTGACGCCGCTCGAGTACGCCGCCGAACCAGCCGCTCACCCACCTGCCGACGATGAAGCCGGCCACCAGGATCAGGATGGCGGTGGCGAGGCGCGGACCGAAGCGCAGCGCGAGGTCCAGCAGCGTGTCCTTGGCGTGACTGATGGTTGCGACCTGTTCGTTCATGACCTTCCCCTTCACGGCAGGCGCGCGCCGCGCGCCGCCACCAGTATCCGGTACCAGTCCTCGCGCGTCAGGTGCACGGCGTAGGCGCTGCGGGCCTCGCGGATGCGCGCCGGGTCCTGGCTGCCGATCAGCGGGATCGGCCGCGACGGATGCGCCATGATCCAGGCATAGGCCACCGCGGTACGGGGCGTGCCGTCGCGGCGCGCGATCGCATCGAGTGCCGCGATCACCCGGTCGATGCGCGCATCCTCGGCGAGCGCGCCGGGCGGGGTC
The DNA here is from genome assembly GCA_963802645.1 of uncultured Gammaproteobacteria bacterium. Lineage (GTDB taxonomy): Bacteria > Pseudomonadota > Gammaproteobacteria > Steroidobacterales > Steroidobacteraceae > 13-2-20CM-66-19. The sequence goes on from CAWDJK010000005.1 coordinate 438,691, forward strand.
GCAAGGCGCCCCTGCGCGAGCGGCGACCAGGCGATGACCGCCGTGCCACGGCGCATGGCCGCATCGAGCGTGCCGTCGGCGAGCGGTTCGATGGCGAGCGGTGAGAACTCGTTCTGCACACTGGCGAGCGCGAACGGCAGGTGCGCGGCGAGCGCATCGAGCTGCGCGGCGCCATAGTTCGACACGCCGGCCTCGCGGATCTTGCCCGCACGGCGCAGCCGTTCGAGCGCCTGCGCCACCTCGGCCGGATGCGCCAGCAAGTCCGGGCGGTGGATCTGGAAGAGATCGATGGTGTCGACGCCGAGGCGGCGGAGCGAGGCGTCGCAGGCCTCGAGCAGGTGCTCGGCCGAGGAGTCGTAGGGCACCGGCGGCGTGATGCCCGCCTTGGTGGCGAGCACCATGCGGGCACGTAGCTGCGGCGCTTCGCGCAGCACCGCGCCGAGGAGCGTCTCGGCGGTGCCGAAGCCGCTGCCGCGTGAGTAGCCGTACACATCGGCCGTGTCGAAGAGCGTGCAGCCCGCCTCGAGAGCCGCTTCCACGCGCTCACGCGGGCTCGCCGCGCCGGGTTGCGACAGTCGCCACATGCCCCAGCCAAGGGGTGCCACGGCGAGACCGCCGAGCCCTAAGGGGATGCGCGCGTCCGCTGAAGGTCCGAGGCTCATCACTCCGGCACTCTAAACCAACGCCGCCCCGCTCCACCAACGCCCCCGGGCGCTGCAGGCCGCGGCAGCGGCCGGCTGCGTTACACTCTTATTAATGCCGCCTTCCGCCCCCGCGAAACGGCGCGATCTGGCGCCGCTGCGGCACCTGCCGCGCTCGGTGGCGCTCAACTATCTGCGACAGGCCCTCGACCCGTGTCCCGGGAGACCGGCCCGATCCCGCGGCGCGGCACTGCTCGCGGCCCTCGGCGGCTACGTACGCGGGCGGCTGGGTCCCCGTCGTGCCTTGCCCGACTACGGTGCGCTCGGAGCGGACCGGGGCATCCATCGCCTCGGCGACGACGACGCCGAGACGCGCGTTGCGATCGCGGGCGACTGGGCGAGCGGCACCGACGAGGCGGCCATGGTGGCGCGCGCCATGGCCGCCTGCGAGCCGCACTTCACCATCCATCTCGGTGACGTCTACTACGTCGGAGACGAACGCGAGGTGCGCTCGAGCATGCTCGGCGAGCGCAGCTGCGGCTACGAGCCGACCGGCTGGCCGCGCGGCTCGGTCGGCAGCTTCGCCTTGAACGGCAATCACGAGATGTACGCGCGCGGCACCGCCTACTTCGACGTGCTGCTGCCGGCGCTCGGCCTGAGTGCCGGTCCCGCGCAGCGCACGAGCTTCTTCTGCCTGGAGAATGCCCACTGGCGCGTCCTGGCGCTCGACACCGCCTACCACTCGGTTGGCTGGCCGCTCTTCGAGGAGCTGCCGTTCGCGCCCTTTGCGCCCTCAAACGCGCTCGGCGCGGCGCAGCTGCGCTGGCTCGAAGAGATGGCGCGCCCCGCGGCCGATGCGCGCGGTCTCGTGATCCTCACTCATCACTCGCCCTACGGGCCCCAGGGGCGCGGACTCAGCCGGGCCGCGCGGCAACTGCAGCAGCGGGTCCGCCGGGGGGTCCTGTGGTTCTTCGGGCACGAGCACCGGCTCGCGGTCTACGACCGCCGCGCGGGCGGCGCGGGACTGACGGTCTGGGGAAGGAACGTGGGACACGGCGGCATGCCGGTCGAGCCACCGGCACGTGATGCGGGCGCGGTGCCTGCATTGCTCTTCACCGACCCGCGACGCTACCCGAACGATGAGGGTCTCGAGCTCGGCTATAACGGCTACGTTCAGCTTGTCTTCACGGGCGCGGCGCTCGCGATCGACTACCGCGACCTGCACGGCGAGCGCGTCTATGAGGAGCGCTGGGAGATCAGGGACGGCGCGCTCGTGCCGCGGGGCGGCGCCGACCGCTGACGCACCCTCAGGCGCGATCGCGCTGAAAGCGTGCCAGCGCTTCCACGATCGAGCAGGGGCGGTGGCGGCTGTCGAGCTGCGGCCCGATCAGCCGGTCCCAGCCGTCGGCGCAGGCGCCATTCGATCCGGGCAGCGAGTAGATCACCGTACCGCGTGCCAGTCCGGCGCAGGCACGCGACTGCAGCGTCGACACGCCGACCGTCTCGTACGAGATGAGGTGCCAGAGCGCGCTGAATCCCTCGAGCTCCCGATCGAGCAGCTCGCGCACTGCCTCCGGGGTTACATCGCGCGCGCTGAGCCCGGTCCCGCCGTTGGTGATGATGGCGTCGATGGCGGGATCGTCGATCCAGCGGCGCAGCTGCTGCCGGATCGCGGTCATGTCGGCGGCTACCAGGGCGCGGGCACCCAGGCGATGACCCGCGCCGGCGATGCGCGCGGCGAGCAGCTCACCGGAGGTGTCGCTCGCGGCATCGCGCGAGTCGGAGATCGTGAGCACCGCGATGGCGAGCGGGGTGAAAGTGCGCGCCGCATCGATCCTGCCGCCCGGGGTCATGGGCTTAAGCTTACCCGATCCCCTGCAAGGGGCCGCACGCGGTGCGCGGCGGCACGCGCGGCGGTGCGCTTCAGCCTGCGGCGGTGTGACTCTCTTCGCGGTAGCGGTCGCGCGCCGACTGCACCAGCTCGCGCAGGAACGCCTTCTCGTAGGCGCGCAGCAGGTGCGCCTGGTTGCGCTCCACGTAGGTGCCTACGAGGTCCTGATCGGCGGCGATGCTCTTGAGATGACGGAAGGTGGGCTCATCCCAGCGCCACGGGAGCTCCAGCTCACAAAACGCGTGGTTCCAGGCCGCGAGCTCCGCATCGAAGGGGTCATTCGCCTTGGTTGCCATGACTGTCACCGTGTTTACCTTCGGCGGGTCAGTGCCGCTGTCGCGAGCCGGTTGGCCAGTGGCTGCCACTCTAGAGCCGGGCCATCTATATTAAAAGTGAAAGCTTTCTATCGCTAACATACGATTTCATGTATACATGAGCCATGAAGCACGTCACCCTGCGCCAGCTGCGCGTCTTCCTGGCGGCCGCCCGCTACATGAACTTCTCGCGCGCCGCCGAGGAGCTGCACCTGACCCAGCCGGCCGTCTCGACCCAGATCAAGGAGCTCGCCCGGGATGCCGGGCTGCCGCTGTTCGAGCGCATCGGGCGGCGCACCTACCTGACGCCGGCCGGCGAGGAGATGCTCGCCTGCGCCCGTGCGATCGTGCAGCGGCTGCACGAAGCGGAGGACTCCCTCGGACGGCTGAAGGGCGTCACCGGTGGGCGGCTCAACGTCGCGGTCATCAGCGCCGGCGACTACTTCTTTCCGCGCCTGCTCGCCGCCTTCGGCGCGCAGCACCCCGGAGTCGTCTTCAATCTCACCGTTCACAACCGCGAAGCCCTCCTGCGGCAGCTGGCCGAGAACCTCACCGATCTCGCCGTCATGGTGCGCCCGCCGCGCGACATGGACATCGTCGCGACCGCCTTCGCGCCCCACCCTTACGTGATCGTGGCCGCCCCGGATCACCCGCTCGCCGGGGCGCGGCACATCCCGCGCGCGGCGCTCAACCGCGAGCGCTTCGTGGTGCGCGAACAGGGGTCCGATACCTGGAACTCGATGCGCGAGGTATTCGGCCGGCAGTTCCCGCGTCTGAACATCGCGATGCAGATCCAGAGCACCGAGACCATCAAACAGGCGGTGGTCGCCGGCTTCGGCATCGCGTTCCTTTCCGCCCACACGATCGCCCTCGACCTGCTCGCCGGGCAGCTGGTGGTGCTCGACGTGCAGGATTTTCCCGCGATGCTCAACTGGTACCTGGTGCACAACCGCAGCAAACGCCTGCCGCCGGTGGCGGCCACCTTCAAGGAGTTTCTGCTGCACGAGGGAGCGGCGCTCATCGAGCGGCTCGTGCCCCTCGAAGCAACGACGCCGGCCGCGGCGCGCGCGCCGGGCAAGCCCGGCAAACGTCAGTCGAGGAAATCGCAGTAGCGATCGACGTGGGCGGCGAGATCGAGCGTGTGCTGGCGCGTCAGCCGCTCGGCCAGCTCGGTGTCACGCCGCTCCAGGGCCTCGATGATCTTCAGGTGCTCGATGATCGAGCGCGCGGCGCGGTTGTTCTGCGAGATGGTGGCGCGGCGGATGGCGCGCACGTGCAGGAAAAGATTGTGGGTCGCATCCTCGATCAGCTGCGAGCCGCCGAGGCGGATGATCGCCTGATGGAAGGCGATGTTGGCGTCCGAGTACTCATCGAGGTGCTCCGCGGGTGGTGAGTTCTGGAACTCATCGAACAGGTGACGGAGCTTGGCGATCTCCGCATCGGGGGCGTGCAGCGTCGCGAGGCGCGCCGACATGCTCTCGAGGGCCGCCCACATCTGGATCATCTCGATGATCTCGCGCCGCGACTTGCGCACGATGAAGATCCCGCGGCGCGGCACCGTGCGGACGAAGCCTTCCTGCTCGAGAATGGAGAGCGCCTCGCGCACCGGCGTGCGGCTCACACCGAGTGCCGTCATCAGCTCGCGCTCATCGAGCCGCAGCGGCTGACGCTCGCTGTAGATGTCGGTGTTGGCGATCGCCTTCTTCAGGAGGGAATAGGCCTGATCGCGCAGGCTCACCGTGTTCAGCCGGCCGAGCTCGAGGCGGCCGGCCCGGCGTTTGTGCAGCGTCGCGATCGCACTCACCGACGGCGCCTCCGCGTCCCGCTCATGAAAATATAAGAGTACGTCCCGAAGACCCCGGCGGGCGCGCGGGAATCGTAACGGATTGCAACACTGACATACGAAATATCACCAGGCATGTCTTTGCCCCGATTTGGGGCAGCGGCGGCCGTCCGCTCAAGCTCAAGCCAGGCCGAGCCGACTCATTGCACCGGATCTGGTCTCATTACCGTCTGTTGACAAGGTGGAGATATATCACATATGGTCGCCCGCGACTCAAAATAACAGATGACCCATGCACCACTCCAGGGCCTTGGGCGAACTCACGATGCGTCATAAGCGCACCGGCCTGGAAGTCTGCGCTCCGCTCACAACGTGCCTCAAGAAGGCATCGCTTCGGCCGATAACCCACTTTCATTCGGGGGGAGTTCCATGAGCACCGATTCCACACCTCACGCGAAGTCGCTCTTCGAGAATCCCTGGACGCAGCTCGTCCTCGGCATCATCTGCATGGCTTCGGTCGCCAACCTGCAGTACGGCTGGACGCTGTTCGTCAACCCGATCGACGCCAAGTTCCACTGGGGGCGGGCGGCGATCCAGGTGGCCTTTACGACCTTCGTACTGATCGAGACGTGGCTCGTGCCGGTAGAGGGTTATCTGGTCGATCGCTTCGGCCCTCGCCCGATCGTCATCGGCGGCGGCGTACTCGTCGCCATCGCCTGGGTCATGAACTCCATCGCCGATTCGCTGCCGCTCCTGTACATCGCTGCCGCCATCGGTGGCATCGGCACCGGGTGCGTCTACGGCACCTGCGTCGGCAACGCCCTCAAGTGGTTCCCGGGACGCCGGGGGCTGGCAGCGGGCTGCACCGCCGCCGGCTTCGGTGCGGGCGCGGCGCTCACCATTATCCCCATCTCGCACATGATCAGCTCCGATGGCTACCAGCACGCCTTCATGTTCTTCGGCCTGCTGCAAGGCGCGATCGTCGTCATCATGGGAATGGCGCTGCTCGTGCCGCCGCCGTCGATCATGGCCGCCAAGGTCAAACCGAGCACGACCGCCTACGGCTATACGCCGCGACAGGTGCTGCGCAGCCCGGTGTTCTACGTGCTCTATGTGATGTTCGTGCTGATCGCGGCCGGCGGGCTGACCATGACGGCGGCGGTGAAACCGATGGCCGCCGATCTCAAGATCGACAAGATTCCGGTCGATCTCTTCGGGATCACGCTGGCGGCGGGGATATTCGCGGTGTCGCTGAGCCGCATCTTTGACGGTGTCGGACGGCCGTTCTTCGGCTGGCTGTCCGACCGGATCGGCCGCGAGCACACCATGGCGCTCGCCTTCCTGATCGGTGCCGGGGCGCTTGTTCACGTTGAGCCAGATCGGCGGGTCGAATCCCGTGGGCTTCGTGCTGGTGACCGCCATCTATTTCGGCGTCTACGGCGAGATCTTCAGCCTCTTCCCGGCGACCCAGGGAGATACCTTCGGCTCGAAGTTCGCGGCCGCCAACGCCGGCATGCTGTATACGGCCAAAGGGACCGGCGCGCTGCTGGTACCGATTATGGCGGCCATGACCAAGACGCACGGCTACAGCTCGATGTTTACCCTCTTCGTGACGTTCAACATCGTCGCGGCGCTGCTGGCGCTGTTTGTGCTCAAGCCCATGCGGGCCCGGCACTTCGCGGTCGGACCGCCGGCCGACGCGCCAGCCCGAGCGGCGACCGCGTAGGTCAGACAGCAACGATTGAGCAAGGACGTGACCCGCTCAGGCTGCGCGAGCTGCGCTGCCTGAGCGGGTGGCAAAGCAGATCGAGAGGCTGGAGGAGCCATGGCAACCGCAAATCCCATACCAACCCCGCTGAAGACGACGACCGCCGAAGACACCCTGCAGCGCAAGAGCCGCGAGGCGGGCGTCGTCTCGGGCGGGCATCTGGTGGCGAAGGCGCTCAAGAACGAGGGCGTCGACACCATCTTCACGCTGTGCGGCGGGCACATCATCGACATCTACGACGGCTGCATCGATGAGGGCATCCGCATCATCGACGTGCGCCACGAGCAGGTCGCGGCGCATGCCGCCGACGGCTACGCGCGCCAGACCGGCAAGCTCGGCTGCGTGGTCACGACGGCCGGCCCCGGGCTGCACCAACGCCGTGACCGGCATCGCCACCGCGTTCCGCTCCGAGAGCCCGGTGCTGCACATCGGCGGCCAGGGCGCTCTCACGCAGCACAAGATGGGCTCGCTCCAGGACCTGCCGCACGTCGACATGATGTCGCCCGATCACCAAGTTCGCGGCCACGGTGCCGAGCACCGAGCGCGTCGCCGACATGATCTCGATGGCGGTGCGCGAGGCGTTCAACGGCGCCCCGGGACCGGTGTACCTCGAGATTCCGCGCGACGTGCTCGATCGCGAGGTGGACGTCACCAAGGCGGTCATGCCGAAGCCCGGCCACTACCGCGCCTCGACCCACGCGCTCGGCGATCCGCGCGACATCGAGAAGCTCGCCGACATCCTGGTCGACTCCGAGCGCCCCGCGATCCTCTACGGGCAGCAGGTGTGGACCGCGCGCGGCCACGAGGAAGCGATCGCCCTGCTGCGCGGCCTCGATATCCCCGGCTATTTCAACGGCGGCAGCCGCGGGCTGCTGCCGCCGGGCGATCCGCACCACTTCGACCGCACGCGCAGCAACGCCTTCGCCGAGGCCGACGTGATCGTCATCGTCGGCACGCCGTTCGACTTTCGCATGGGCTACGGCAAGCGCATCAGCAACAAGCTGAAGCTCGTGCAGATCGACATGGACTACCGCACCGTCGGCAAGAACCGCGACATCGACTTGGGGCTCGTCGGCGACCCCGGCGCGATCCTCGGCGCGGTGCTGCAGGCGGCCTCCGGGCGCATCAAGCAGGACAAGCGCCAGGCGCGCCAGCAGTGGATGAAGAAGCTCGCCGGGCCTGGAAGAGACGGCCACCGAAAAGCTGATGCCGCTCTTCAAGTCCAACAACCGCCCGATCCATCCCTATCGCGTCGCCTACGAGCTCAACGAGTTCCTCGCCGACAACACCATCTACATCGGCGACGGCGGCGATGTCGTGACGATCTCCGCGCAGGCGGTGCGGCCGCGCCGCCCCGGCCAGTGGATGGACCCGGGCGCGCTCGGCTCGCTCGGCGTCGGCACGGGCTTCGCGATCGCGGCGGGGCTCGCGCATCCCGACAAGGAGGTGCTGTGCTACTACGGCGACGGCTCCTTCGGCATGACGGCCTTCGACATGGAGACGGCCAACCGCTTCGGCGTGCCCTACATCGCGCGTGGTCGGCAACAACTCGGCCATGAACCAGATCCGCTACGGCCAGCTCGCCAAGTACGGCGAGCAGCGCGGCAACGTCGGCAACCTGCTCGGCGATGTGCCCTTCGGCAAGTTCGCCGAGATGCTCGGCGGCTACGGCGAGGAGGTGCGCGATCCGGCGCAGATCGCCCCGGCGCTGCAGCGCGCGCGCGAGTCGGTGCGCAAGCTGAAGAAGTGCGCGGTGATCAACATCTGGGTCGATCCGCGCGAATACGCTCCGGGCACCAAGAACCAGACAATGTACAAGTAAGCGGCAGGAGCGCAGAGACTCACATGGCTAAGGCATTGGACGGCGTCCGCATCCTCGACTTCACCCACGTGCAGTCGGGCCCGACCTGCACGCAGCTGCTGGCGTGGTTCGGCGCCGACGTGATCAAGGTCGAGCGCGCGGGCGCGGGCGACATCACGCGCGAACAGCTGCGCGACATCCCGGACGTCGACAGCCTGTACTTCACCATGCTGAACCACAACAAGCGCTCGATCACGCTCGACACCAAGAACGCGCGCGGCAAGGCGGTGCTCGAGCGGCTGGTGAAGCACTGCGACGTGCTGGTCGAGAATTTCGCGCCCGGGCGCGCTCGACCGCATGGGCTTCACCTGGGAGCGCGTCCAGCAACTCAACCCGCGCATGATCTACGCCTCGGTCAAGGGCTTCGGTCCCGGTCCCTACGAGGAGTGCAAGGTCTACGAGAACGTCGCGCAGTGCGCCGGCGGCGCCGCCTCCACCACCGGCTTCGATGACGGCCCGCCGCTCGTCACCGGCGCGCAGATCGGCGACAGCGGCACGGGGCTGCACCTCGCGCTCGGCATCGTGGCCGCGCTCTACCAGCGCAACACGACCGGCCGCGGCCAGCGGGTGCTCGCGGCCATGCAGGACGGGGTGCTCAACCTCTGCCGCGTGAAGCTGCGCGACCAGCAGCGCCTCGCGCGCACCGGCGTCATGAAGGAATACCCGCAGTACCCCGACGGCAAGTTCGGCTCCGCGGTGCCGCGCGCCGGCAACGCCTCGGGCGGCGGCCAGCCCGGCTGGATCATCAAGTGCAAGGGCTGGGAGACCGACCCGAACGCCTATCTCTACTTCATCACCCAGGCGCCGGTGTGGGCCGAGATCTGCAAGGTCATCGGCAAGGAGGAGTGGATCACCCATCCCGACTACGCCACGCCGGACGCGCGCCTGCCGCGCCTGAAGCACGTGTTCGACACGATCGAAGCGTGGACCATGACCAAGACCAAGTTCGAGGCCATGGAGGAGCTCAACAAGCACGACATCCCCTGCGGCCCGATCCTGTCGATGGAGGAGCTCGCCGCGCGAGCCCTCGCTGCGCGCCACCGGCACGATCGTCGAGGTCGATCATCCCAAGCGCGGCAAGTACCTCTCGGTGGGCAACCCGATCAAGCTGTCCGACAGCCCGACCGAGGTGAAGCGCTCGCCGCTGCTCGGCGAGCACACCGAGGAGGTCCTCGGGGAGCTGGGCTTCGAGCGCTGCGGAGATCGGCGCGCCTGCGTGCGGAAAAGGTCATCTGAGAACCTGAACGTCTGATTGATTTGAAAGAGTGTGCGTAGTGCGCGCTGAGCGCGCCACGCCGGGAAGGGAACGGGGAGAGGGCATGGGGCACGACAAGAGTGCGGTTCGCAGGATTTTCGATGCCGCCAAGGCTGCCGGCCGCAGCTCACTGACCGCGCCCGAGGCGCAGGGCGTCTGCGAGGCCTACGGCATCGCGATACCGAAGGAAGCGGTGGCCGACGACGGCCGCCGACGCGGCGCAGCTCGCCGCCGAGCATCGGCTTCCCGGTGGTCATGAAGATCGTCTCCCCGCAGATCCTGCACAAGACCGAAGCGGGCGGCGTCGTGGTCGGCGTCAAGAGCGCCGCCGAGGCGGAGCAGGCTTTCACCAATATCCTCGCCAACGCCCGCCGCTACGACCCGAAGGCCACCCTCGAGGGCGTGCAGGTCCAGCAGATGCTCACCGGCGGCCAGGAAGTGATCATTGGCGCCGTCACCGACCCGGCCTTCGGCAAGCTCGTGGCCTTTGGCCTCGGCGGTGTACTGGTCGAGGTGCTGAAGGACATCACCTTTCGCCTGGCCCCGGCCTCACGCGAGGACGCGCTCTCGATGCTGGATGGCATCGCGGCGGCGGAGATCCTGAAGGGCGTGCGCGGCGCGGCGCCGGTCGATCGCGAAGCGCTCGCCACGATGATCGTCAACGTCTCGACAGCTCGTGAGCGACTTCCCCGAGATCTCGGAGCTCGATCTCAACCCGGTATTCGCCACGGCAAAGAGCGCGACCGCGGCCGACGTGCGCGTGGTGCTCGACTTCCAGCCGCAGGTCGTGCGCTACCGCCCCGACCAGGCGACCATCGTGCGGCAGATGAACCGCATCATGAAGCCCGATGCGGTGGCGGTTATCGGCGCCTCGGCCGAGAACGGCAAGATCGGTAACTCGGTGATGAAGAACCTCATCAACGGCGGCTACCAGGGCGCGATCTACCCGATCCACCCGAACGCCGCGGAGATCCTCGGCAAGAAGGCCTACAAGAGCGTCAAGGACGTGCCGGGTGCGATCGACGTGGCGGTATTCTGTATCCCCGCCAAGTTCGTCGCCCAGGCGCTCACCGAGGTCGGGGAGAAGAAGATCCCGGGCGCGGTTCTCATCCCCTCTGGCTTCGCCGAGACCGGCAACGTCAAGGGCCAGGAAGAAATAGTGGCGGTCGCGCGCAAGTACGATGTGCGCCTCATGGGGCCGAACATCTACGGCTTCTACTACACGCCGAAGAACCTGTGCGCGACCTTCTGCACCGCCTACGACGTCAAGGGGGCCACCGCGCTCTCCTCCCAGTCGGGCGGCATCGGCATGGCGATCGTCGGCTTCTCGCGCTCCTCGAAGATGGGCGTCTCGGCGATCGTCGGACTCGGCAATAAGTGCGACATCGACGAGGACGACCTGCTCACCTTCTTCGAGCAGGACGACAACACCCAGATCATCTGCCAGCACCTCGAGGACCTGAAGGACGGCCGCGCCTTCGCGGAGGTCGCCAAGCGCGTCTCGAAGAAGAAACCGGTCGTGGTGCTCAAGGCGGGCCGTACCAGCATGGGCGCGCGCGCCGCGAGCTCGCACACCGGTGCGCTCGCCGGCAACGACAAGATCTACGAGGATGTCTTCAAGCAGTCGGGTGTCATTCGCGCCCGTTCGCTGCGCGATCTGCTGGAGTTCTCGCGCGGCATCCCTCTCTTGCCGACCCCGCAAGGCAACAACGTCGTCATCATCACCGGAGCGGGTGGCTCGGGCGTGCTGCTGTCCGATGCCTGTGTCGACAACCAGCTGTCGCTCATGGCGATGCCGCCGGACCTCGATGCCGCGTTCCGCAAGTTCATCCCGCCCTTCGGCGCCGCCGGCAACCCGATCGACATCACCGGCGGCGAGCCGCCGACCACCTACCAGAACACCGTGCGCTTCGGGCTTGACGGACGAGCGCATCCACGCGCTCATCCTCGGCTACTGGCACACGATCATCACGCCGCCGATGGTGTTCGCGCGCCTCATGGTGGAGGTGGTCGACGACATGCGCACCAAAGGCATCGTCAAGCCGGTGGTGGCCTCGCTCGCCGGTGACGTCGAGGTGGAGGAAGCCGCCGAATATCTCTACCAGCACGGCATTCCGGCCTACGCCTACTCGACCGAGATTCCGGTCGCCGTGCTCGGCGCCAAATATCGTTGGGCGCGCGGCGCCGGTCTCATACCCGCGATATGAGCACCGCAACAGGGGGCCGCGGGCTGCGTGCGTTTCTTGAGGTAGCGTCTCGGTTCAATCAAACCTCGAAAAGGGGGATCTCTATGTGTAGCACCCGAGTGCTAAAGTCGCTGGTCGCCTTCGTCGCGGCCGCAGTGATGGTTGGCAGCTATTCCGCTGCGACCTTCGCACAATCCGCCGATCAGTCGCAGGAGGCGAAGATGCGCGTTCTCCAGGAGCGCATCGATGCCCTCACCAAGGACCTCAAGTCCATGCAGGAGGAGCAGGCCAAGACGACCAAATCGGTCACCACGGTCGACAAGGCGTGGAACACGTTCATCAAGGGTTTCTTCGGCACTCTGGACGTGTCCATCGACGAGACGACCAAGGGCATGTCGGACATGATCGCCTATCACTGGAACTCCGCTCCGAACGGCGGCCCGCCCTACGTCAACGCCGGAGCGAAGTCGCCCCCTGGACCGTACGGACGGGTCAGCTGGATGCCGATGATGGCCAGCAACGGGTCGAACATCGGCTACCGGGGCAGTCACAAGATCGGCTCGTCCGATGTCAACTTCATCTACCAGGTCGCCACATCGGTCGACATGGCGGCCGCGCCGGGGCTGAATAACACCTGGACCAAGTCCTCGAATGTCGTGCAGGGCGCCATCGGGCTCGGCGACACCTACATCGGCCTGCGCGACAAAGCGTGGGGGCAGATCAAGTTCGGCGAGCTGTTCACGCCCTACAAGACGTCGACCGACCGGCTGAACCCCTTCGCGGGGTTGCTCGGCAACTACAGCGTCGTCATGGGCAACACCGGCGGTGACAACCGGACCGAGTTCGGCACGCGCATGGATCACGTCATCGTCTACGACTCACCCAACTGGTCCGGATTCAGCTTCGACGCCTCCTACTCCTTCGGCCAGAACCCGGACCCGTACAACAACCTCACGCCGCTCGGGTCGCCGGACTGCGCCGGCGGGAACACCCCGGGCAGCGGCAACCTGTTCCTGAACTGCGATGACGGCGGCTTCAACTACTCGTACGGCGGGGACCTGAAGTTCGAGACCGGCGGTCTTTATCTGGTGCTGGCTTATGAGCTCCATAGCCAGGTGAACCGCGCCAGCGACGGCATCGGCTCGAACAACCCGTACTACGGGGCCCTGCCCGGCGGGGGCGACCTTTGCACCAACCCCACGCCTTCGCCGCTGCTCGATTGCGGCACCTACCTGGCCTATGCGGCGGAATATCCGGGAGCCGCCGCCGTCAGCTCGGCCCCGTACAGCGACGCGTACGACACGGCCGACGAATCGGCGGTCAAACTCGGTGGGCAGTACCGCTTCGGCTTCGGGCTCACCGTCTCCTACCTGTGGGAAGAGATGAAGCGCAACGTCCCCGCCGTCATGGAGTTCCAGAACGAGCGGCAGCGCAACGGGGACTGGCTGTCCGTCGAGTACGAGTTCCCGGGCGGCAGGGACCGGATGGCGGCGGGCTGGGCGCATGCGGGTGCCACGCCGGGCGACCCCGGTGGACAGCACAACTACTACCCCGGCGGCATCGGCAACAACGAGGCGAACATGTACACGTTCGCCTACTGGCACAAGTTCGACAAGCAGCTGACCTGGTACTTTGATTTTGCCGAGACACTGAACGACGTCAACGCACACTACGACATCGGCGCGGGCGGCCATGGAATCAAGACCGACTGTCACGATGCCACGCACACGACGTTCATCGACTACAGCAGCGCCGGCCCGACGACCTGGGGCGGCTGCCATCCCATTGGCGTCTCGACAGGGTTGAACTTCAAGTTCTGACGCGCGGCACGGCCACGATCAGGCACGACTGGATCGGCCCGCTCACGGTGGCAGCACCGGGGGTGGGCCGCTCCGGCGGCCCCTCGCGCGCCTGCAAGTCCCGGTCGCCGACTGCAAGTGATGGAGCCGTGCCGCCGCGGTGGTACCGGCGGGGCCGCGCGGTTGTGATATATATCGCATCGACAAACGAGGAGGGAACGAAGGTGTCCCCATTGATGAAGCGCATGTCGTTCGCCGTCGCAGTGGCGGTGTTGTGCGGCGTCGGTGCCTGCGCATCCGGCCCACGCAAGACCGACACGCAATTACAGGCCGATAAGGTGACTGCCGAAAGCGTGGAGACAGCGTTGAACGCAGACAAGGTGCTCTACGCCAAACACATCGTTGTTCACGCCGACAGCGGCGTGGTGCGCCTCACCGGCTACGTCTGGGACCGGCCGGACCTGGACCTTGCTACGCTCATTGCGGAGGGCGTCCCCGGCGTTACCCAGGTGGTGAACGACCTGGAGCTGGAGCGGAACGGGAACGAGAACTCGCCTGTTGCGCGGTAGATCCTGACGCGCCGCCAGGAGCCGCTGGCGGCGCGGGATTGCATCCGGAGCGTGACAAAACCCTGCGGAGTGTGAGGAAACGTCCAGGCCAGCGCGACTGCCGCTCGGTTTCGCGAACGGACGAGCGTCACGCTGGTCCCATGAGGACAGGCAGATCGTTCCGGTAGCCCACCCGGGAGGTCGATGTGACGATCGAGCGAAGAGGCGGTGCCTCCTCCGTCCTCGCCGCAATCGCGGCGCTGGTGGTCGCCTGCTCGACAACTCCTCCAAAGTCACCTCAGCAGGAACGGGCCGACGCGGCGATCGCGGAGCGGGTGAATGCGGCGCTGGAGGCGAATCCGATCTATTACTTCCGTGATGTCGAGGTGCAGGTGGATTACGGCGTGGCGCGGCTGAGCGGCTACGTGTGGACGACCGATGCGCTGTATCATGCGCAGCAGATCGCCCGCGGCGTACCCGGCGTTGCTGGCGTGCGCGACGAGATGGAGCTGGAGCGTCAGGCCAACAGAGGCGGTGGCGACAGCGCGGGATCGCAGTGAGCTGTGGCCGCGATCGGCTGCGACATCCAGCCGGCGCCCGGGTCAGCTGACGGAGGTCAGGCGTGACACACGGATGGAGAACCCGGTGGACAACCGTCCTCATCGCCGCGGCCACGCTGACGGCGTCCTGCGCATCGGCTCCTACGCAGCCACCCCCGGCATCAGCTAAACCCGTTGCCGCCGACGAGGTCCTGGCGAACACCGTCTATTCGCAGCTGAACGCCGACCCCACGTACTACTTTCGTCATGTCGAGGTGAGAATCGACCACGGTGTCGCCTATCTCAGCGGCTACGTGTGGAGCGCTGACGCGATTTACGCCGCCCAACGGATCGCTCAGTCGGTTCCGGGAGTCAGCGGGGTCGTCACCAGTCAACTCGAGCTCGAGCGCAATGGGCGTGCCAACGGTGTGGCGCGCTAGCGGAGTGAGCGGCTCGTCGCTGCCGGGATTCACGCCGAGAGCCCGCGCCGCACGCTTCAACCCCCCCAGCGTGGCGGACGCTTCTCGATGAAGGCCTGCACGCCCTCCAGCGCGGCCTCGTCCATCATGTTGCACGCCATGGTCTCGCCGCCCGCCGTGTAGGCGGCGGCGAGCGGCAGCTCCACCTGGCGGTAGAAGAGCTCCTTGCCCATCGCCACCGCGACCCGGGGCTTCGCCACGATGCTGGCGACGAGCCGCTCGATCTCCGCATCCAGCGCCCCGGGCTCGACCACGCGGTTGACGAGACCGCGCGTACGCGCCTCCTCGGCACCGATGAAGTCCCCGGTCACGAGCATCTCGAAGGCCTGCTTGCGCGAGAGGTTGCGCGCCAGCGGCACGCCCGGCGTCGAGCAGAAGAGCCCCAGGTTGACGCCGCTCACGGCGAAACGCGCGCTGCTCGCGGCCACCGCCAGGTCGCACTGCGCGACCAGCTGGCAGCCGGCGGCGGTGGCAATCCCCTGCACGCGTGCGATCACCGGCACCGGGAGGCGGGTCAGGCTCAGCATCACCGCGCTGCACTGTGCGAAGAGCCGCTGGTAGTACTCGTGGGAGGGCTGGGCGCGCATCTCGCGCAGGTCGTGGCCGGCGCAGAACGCCTTGCCCTCCGCCGCCAGCACCACGACCCGCACCGAGTCATCCGCCGCGAGCGCGTCGAGCTGCGCCTGCAGCGCCGCGAGCAGCGCTTCGGAGAGCGCGTTGTAGGCCTGCGGGCGGTTGAGGGTCAGGATGACCGCGCCGCGCGCATCGCGGCTGCGCTTCACCAGCGGCTCGTCGTTGCTCATGGGTCGTCTCCTCAAGCCATTGTGCCGCGATGGCGCACCGCCAGCCAGTTGGCGAGGCCTGCGAGCACCACGCCGAGCAGGATGACGGACTTGCTGAAGTCGACCCGCGTCAGGAGTGCGAGGCAGATCAGCACCCCGAGCGCGGGCAGCAGCGCGCCGCCCGGCAGGCGGTAGAGCGCCGCCCCGGGCTGGCGGCGGCGCAGCACCGGCACCGCGGCGCACACCGCGGCGTAGTAAAAGAGGCGCGCCACCGCGGACAGCGTGACGTTCCAGGCAAAGCTCCCGAAGAGTGCAAACGCCCACACCGCGAGCGCGATGGCCACGATCGACAGGTATGGCGTGCGAAAGCGCGGATGGATGGCGGCGAAGGCGGCCGGGAAGTCGCCGCGCTCGGCCAGCGCGTAAGTGCCGCGCGGCACGGTGAGGAGGTTGGCGCTCAGGTATCCGTACACCGAGATCAGCGCCCCGATGGACACGAGCACCGGGCCCGCCGTGCCCATCATCACGCGCGCGGCGTCGGCGAGCGGACGCTCGCTGTGGGCGGCGTCGGGCAGCACGCCGGTCACGATCAGCTGCAGCGCCGTGTAGAGCAGGGTGATGATGAGGAGCGCCACGAAGAGCGCGAAGCCCGCATCACGCCGCGGATCGCGCGCCTCGCCCATGGGATTGAGTGCGGCTTCGTAGCCGCCGTAGGCGAAGAAGAGGACCAGCATCGCCTTGAGCCACGCGTCTACGCCGCCGCCTGGCGCCTGCGGCGCGCCGCCGCCGTGCACGGCGAGATAGGTGAGCCCCACGGCGCACACCAGCGCCAGCGGCACGAGCTTCGCCACCACCGAGACGTTGCTGACCAGCGTGCCGGCGGCGACGCCGCGATAGTTCGCGACCGCCAGCGTGCCGACCAGGAGCGACATGACGATGAAGCGCGGCAGCGGCGCACCGGCCCCCGGCCAGAACTGCCCGAGCGAGATCACCAGGAGATTGACGGAGGCGGCGCAGGCGGTGAGGCGGCTGAGGAGATTGAGCCAGCCGACCTCGATCCCGGCGAGGCGCCCGAAGGCCCGGCGCACATAGACATAGTGTCCGCCCGTCTCGCTGAACTGCGAGGCGACCTCGGCATAGCAGGCGATGACGACCCCCATGGCGAGCCCGGCCAGCAGCACGGCGAGCGGACTCCACCGCCCGACGAATCCCGCTACCACCGACGGCAGTAAGAACACCCCGCTGCCGAGAATGCTGTTGACCGCCAGTGCTACCATGCTCCAGCGGCCGATGGCGCGCACCAGCTGCGGTGCCGGGCGGGTGGTCGGCCCCCCTGTCATCGGCTCCTTGTATCACACATGCCCTATTCCTACGCCACCCATCTCGAATGCAGCGCGACCGCCGAGCGTCACGACGTCGGCGTGCTGCAGGGACTGTCGCGTGCCGGGAAACCGCTGCTCGCCCGCTACGACCTCGGGGCACTCAAGCGCGAGGTGGCGCGCGGCGAGGTCGAGTCGCGCCCGGCCAACCTCTGGCGCTGGCACGAGCTCCTCCCGGTGCGCGATCCCGCGCAAGCCCTGAGCCTCGGTGAGGTCGAGACACCGCTCATCGATCTGCTCCACAGCGCGCGGCCCGCGGGCTTCGTGCCGCCGACGGTGAAGGACGAGGGGCGTCTGCCGACCGGCTCCTTCAAGGCACGGGGACTGTGCCTGGCGATCTCGATGGCGGGCGCCTTCGGCGTGCGCCGCGTCGCGATCCCGACCAACGGCAACGCCGGCGCCGCCATGGCCGCCTATGCCGCGCGCGCCGGCATGGAGGCGTTCTGCTTCTGTCCTGACGACACGCCCGAGATCAATCTGAGCGAGATCGCGTTGCAGGGCGCGCGCGTCTGGCGCGTCAACGGCCTCATCAACGACTGCGCGCGCCTCGTGCGGACTCGGCAAGGAGCGCTACGGCTGGTTCGACGTCTCGACGCTGAAGGAGCCGTACCGCATCGAGGGCAAGAAGACCATGGGGCTCGAGCTCGCAGCACAGTTCAAGTGGCGGCTGCCCCAGGTGGTGTTCTACCCGACCGGCGGCGGCACGGGGCTCATCGGCATGTGGAAGGCATGGGCCGAGCTCGCCGCGCTCGGCTGGATCGAGGGCCCGATGCCGCGTCTGGTCGCGGTGCAGTCGACCGGCTGCGCGCCGATCGTGCGCGCCTTCGAAGCCGGCGCCGAGAGTGCCACCCCCTGGCACAACGCCCACACCATCGCCTCCGGGATCCGCGTGCCCGCGGCGATCGGCGACTTCCTGATTCTCAGGGCGATCCGCGAGACCCGGGGCTTCGCGCTCGCCATCGAGGACGAGGAGATCGAGCACGCGCGGCGCGAGGTGGCGGCAAAGGACGGCCTGCTGCTGAGTCCCGAGGGGGCCGCGACCTATGCGGCATATCTCGCGGCGGCGCGTGCGGGGCGAATCTCGCCCACCGATCGCGTGATCCTCTTCAACTGCGCGAGCGGACTGAAGTACCCGATGCCGCCGGTGACCGCGCGCATGGACCTCGCGCGTCCGTTTGAGGCCTGAACCGGCCTGCTGACCAGCGGGCAAAAGCCGCGCCTTTTGCCCGCGAGCCCGCCATCGCTGACGGGTCGGCCTGCGGAAAGCGCGGCAGCGCTTTCCGCCAGTCAACTAGCGCGACCAGGTCCAGTCCGCGGCCTTCGCGCGGCACCCGCCCCCGCCACCGCCCGTCCAGGCGCGCCCGCGCACCGCCCGGCCGCTCGCCGCTCCGGTGGCCACTTCGTGGCGCAGGGCGCGCACACCGTTGATCCAGACGTCCTCCACCCCGGTGGCGAGCTGCTGCGGCCGCTGGTAGGTCGAATGGTCCTGCACCCTGGCCGGATCGAACACCACGACGTCGGCGAAATAACCCGTCTTGAGGAGGCCGCGATCGCTCAGGGACAGCGTCGCCGCCGGCAGTGCGGCGAGCTTGTGGATCGCCTGCTGCAGCGTGAGCACTTTCTCCTCGCGCACGAAGTGCGCGAGCACGCGGGCGAAGTTGCCATAGGTGCGCGGATGACGGCTCGACTTGAGGAACACCCCCTCGGGTGCCGGCGCGTCCGCATCCGAATCGAAGCTCACCCAGGGAAGGGCCACCTCCCGCTTGATGTTGTCCTCCGACATGAGGAAGTAGGCCACCTCGACGCGCGAGCCGTCCTCGATGACGAGATCAATCGCCGCGTCCTGGGCGCTCACGCCGCGCGCCCTGGCGACCGCGGCCAGCGTCTTGCCGGTGAGGGGCTTCAACGCCGGGTTCTTGAAGCCGAGCAGCAGCGTTCCCTCGGCTCCGGCCGCCCCCATGAGGTTCTCCCACTTGGGCTTCGGATCGCGCATGTCGGCGAGCACGCGCTTGCGCACTTGCGGATCCTTGAGCCGCGCGATCCAGGCCTCGAGTCCGCCGTCCTGCACCCAGGGCGGCATGGCGGCATCGAGGCCCGTGGCACCCGCGGTGTAGACGTACATGTCGGCGGTGATGCGCACCCCGGCGGCGCGCGCCGCATCGACCGCCCGCACCAGCGCATCGAGCTTGCCCCAGTTGCTCTTGCCCGCCTGCTTCAGGTGATAGATCTCGGCCGGACCGCCCGAGGCGCGGGCGATGTCGACCGTCTCCTGCACGGCCTCCAGCAGGCGGTCGCCTTCGCTCCTCATGTGCGCGCTGTAGAGTCCGCCGCAGCGCGCCGATTCCTCGGCGAGCGCGATGAGCTCCGGGGTCTTCGCGTAGTCGTTGGGGCTGTAGATGAGCGCGGTGGTGACGCCGACGGCGCCCTCCTCCATGGCCTGGTGCACGAGCGTGCGCATCTGCTCGAGCTGCTCTGCGCTCGGCTGCACGTCGCGCTCACCGAGCACGTACGTGCGCACGGTGCCGGCGCCCACGTAAGAAGCGACGTTCGGCGCAATGCCACGCTTCTCGAGGCGGCTGAGATATTCCCCGAGCGTGGTCCAGTCGATCGGGTACTTGATGTCGCCCTGGCGCTGGGCACCTAAGCGCTTCATCTCCGGCGACAGCGGGCCCATCGAGTCCTCGCCCAGTACCTCGAGCGTCACCCCCTGGCGCAGGTCGCTCAGCGCCCGGCCGTCGATGAGCAGGGACTCCTCCGGATGCGCCAACATGTTGACGAAGCCCGGCGCCACCGCCTTGCCGCGTGCGGAGAATTCCTCAGCGGCGCGTCCGGGCGCGTGCGCGCCAATGTAGGCGATGCGATCGCCGCGCAGCGCCACGTCGCCGATGAAGGGCGCGCCTCCCGTGCCGTCGTACACGCTGCCGCCGCGAATCACCACGTCGTAGTCGGGCGGCCGCGCCGCCGTGGCGGGCGGCGCTGCGGCGAGGGCGGCCTGGCAGCCGATCGCGAGGGCCAGGGCTGCGAGGCCAGGAACCAGCGGCCGGGGATCGCTCATGACGGTTGCTCCGCGGGTTGAATCTCGCCGCGCCAGGCGCCGCGCTCGGTGCGCGACAGCGCGAAAGGTCGCGGGTCGATGGCGGTCGGCGCACCCGTCATCAGCTGCGCCAGGAGCGAGGCGGAGCCCGCCGCCTGCGTCCACCCGAGATGACCGTGACCGGTGTTGACGTAGAGTCCCGCGACCGCGCTCGCCCCGACGTAGGGGCGGCCGTCGGCCGACATCGGGCGCAATCCGCACCAGGGGCGCGCCGCGGCGCGATCGACGCGCCGAGCGAGGTTGGGACTCAAGGCCTCGAGCAGCCGCCATAGCGCCGCGACGCGCTTGGGTCGCAGCGTCATGTCCCAGCCGCTGAACTCCGCGGTGCCGGCGAGGCGCAGCGTCGCGCCGAGCGGCGTCATGACGGCATGGAGCGAGTCATCCGATAGTGCGTGCCGGGGACCGGAGGCCGGATCGATCGGGATCGACAGTGAGTAACCCTTCACCGGGCGCACCGCGACCTGCACGCCACAGGCGGCGAGGAGCTCGCGCGACCAGGGTCCGGCCGCCAGCACCACCTGCGAGGCGGGCAGGAAGCCGGCTTCGGTCTCGACACCCGTGGCCCGACCGCCGGCGACGCGCACGGCGCTCACCCGGGTGTCGAGGCGCACCCTCACACCGCGCGCCACCAGGCGCTCGCGCAGTGCCCGGCAGAAGAGCAGCGCATCGCCGCTCTCATCCGCCGGAAAATGGATGGCGCCCACCAGCTGTGCCCGGACTTCATCGAGCAGTGGCTCGAGGCGCGCCGTGGCGGGGGGATCGAGGGGCGTGCCCTTCAGTCCGAGCGGCGCCAGCGTCGCGAGCTCGTGCACCGCCTGTGCAAACGAGCGCGGATCGCGATAGACCTCGAGCGTGCCGTGGGTGCCCTGCGCGTACTCGAGGTCGAGCGCAGCGCGCCAGGCACGCAGCCGCTCGAGGCTGTAGGCGCACAGGCGGTAGTTGGCGCGCATCGAGGCATTGAACGAGTCGGGCGAGGAGCCGGCGAGGAACTTCAGTCCCCAGCCGAAGTAGCCCGGAATGGCGCTCGGGCGCAGCAGCATCGGTGCATCCTCGCGTCCGAGCCAGCGCAGCAGCCGCCAATGGACGCCGGGGGCATTCCACGGATCCGGCATCGAGGGCGTCAGGATCCCGCCATTCGCGAAGCTCGTCTCGAGTGCCACATCCTCGCGCCGCTCGAGGACCTCGACCGAGAAGCCCGCCTCGTGGAGGGCATAGGCGCTCGCGAGGCCCGCGAGCCCGCCGCCCACGACCAGCACGTCCCCCAGGTGTCCGCTCGCCTTCTCGATGATCGCCTCCGACTCACTGCAGTGTCCGGTGCCTGCTCCCCGGTACCGGCGGCGCCCTTCCCGGCGCCTGCCCGGCGCAGCAGATGATGCGGCAAAAAGCCGCCGTTGGCGATCAGGGCGGGCACGCTGGCGCTGCCGATTACCGCCCCGCGACTATTCGATGGCGCTCGAGGATCTCGCCCGCGCGCGCAGCAGGAACTTCTGGATCTTGCCGGTCGCGGTCTTGGGGATCGCCTCGAAACGCACCTCGCGCGGCACCTTGTAGCCGGCCAGCAGGCCCCGGCAGTGGAGGATCAGCTCCTGCGCAGTGACGCTGGCACCGCTCCTGAGCTCGACGTAGGCGAGCGGTGACTCACCCCACTTGGGATCCGGCCGCGCCACCACGGCGCAGGCCTGCACCGCGGCATGCCGGTAGAGCGCGTCCTCGACCTCGAGCGAGCTGATGTTCTCGCCGCCCGAGATGATGACGTCTTTGCTGCGGTCTCGAATCTTGACGTAGCGGTCGCTCTCCAGCACGCCGAGGTCGCCGGTGTGGAACCAGCCGCCGGCAAACGCCTCGACAGTCGCTGCGGGGTTCTTGAGGTAGCCTTTCATCACGATGTTGCCGCGAAACATGACCTCGCCCAGCGCCTCGCCACTCGCGGGCACCTCATGCATCGTCTGCGGCTCGATGACCGTCATGCCCTCCTGCAGCACGTAGCGCACACCCTGGCGGCCGTTGAGCCTCACCTGTTCGGCCAGACTCGCCTCGCTCCAGACTGGCCGGCGCGCCGCGAGCGCCGCCGGTCCGTAGGTCTCGGTGAGGCCGTAGACGTGCGTCAGGTCGAAGCCGATGCGCTGCATGCCCTCGATCATCGCCGCGGGGGGCGCGGCGCCGGCCACCATCGCCCGCACGCGCTGCGTGATGCCTGCCCGCCAGGCGGGATCGGCGTTGATCAGCAGGTTGTGCACGATCGGTGCACCGCAGTAGTGATCCACGCCATGGGTGCGCATGGCGTCCAGGATCGCGCGGGCGTCGACCTTGCGCAGGCACACGTGCGTGCCCGCGAGCAGCGCCACCGTCCAGGGGAAGCACCAGCCGTTGCAGTGAAAGAGCGGCAGCGTCCACAGATACCGCGGGAACTGCGGCATGCTCCACGACACGGCGTTGCACACCGCATTGAGATAGGCGCCGCGGTGGTGGGTGACGACCCCCTTGGGGTTGCCGGTGGTGCCCGAGGTGTAGGACACCGCGATCGCATCCCACTCATCCGCGGGTCCCTCGAGAGATTTAAGCGGCGGGTGCGCGGCGAGCAGCGCCTCGTACTCGTAGCTGCCGAGGCGCTCGCCGGCGCCGGTGAACTCCGTGTCGCACACGTCGATCACGAGCGGCGTGCGGCCGTGCTCCTCGCGCAGAATCCCGAGCGCCGCGCGCATCACGCCGGAGAACTCCCGGTCGGTGATGACTACGGCGGCCTCGCAGTGCTGCATCTGCCAGGCGAGCAGCGGCGCATCGAGCCGCGTGTTGAGGGTGTGGAGCACCGCATCGAGCGCCGGAACGGCGTAGTGCGCTTCGATCATCTCCGGCGTGTTGGTGAGCATGGCGCTGACCGTGGTGCCGCGCCCTGCTCCGAGTGCGCGCAGCGCCGCCGCGAGACGCGCCGTGCGCTCGCGCACCTGCGCCCAGCGGTAGCGGCGCTCGCCGTGTACGACGGCCACCAGATCCCCGAACACCTCCGCCGTGCGCTCGATGAAGCTCACCGGCGAGAGCGGCACGTAGTTGGCCGCCGTCCGGTCGAGATCCTGGTCGTAGATGCTCACGGCCGTTCTAGCCGCTCGCACCCGGGTCGCGGAATTTGACGGCGGCGTGCGAGCCGTCACAGAAGGGCTTGTGCCTGGACGCGCCGCAGCGGCACAGCGTCACGCGGTTACGCACCTCGTAGGCGAAGCCGTCGGCGGCGATGACCGGGATACCGCCCCGCAGCCACAGCGGGCCGCTCACGCCCTCGGGCGGATCCTCGATGACGCCGATCGAGACCGGCAGTGCATGCTCGACCGGCTTGCCCGTACCACGCTCCCACGCCACCAGCCGCCCGGAGGGACAGTTGTTCACCTGTTTGACGAAGGTGGCGCGTACCTCGGCCTGGTCGGTGCGCTCGACCTGGCTCCATACCTGGCCGTGCGGGTCGCAGAAGCGCGCGAAGGCGCACAGCGACTCGGCGTCCGTCAGCGCGAGCTGCGGCCCTTCGGTGCGCTGCGCCTGTTCGCGGTAGGGCTGACGGCTGGCGGTCTCGTTGCCGTCGAACTTCACCTTCTGATGGGTGCCGTCGCAGAAGGGCTTGTTGGCGGAGTGCCCGCAGCGGCACAGCGCGTAGCCCGCGCCTTGCGCCGGATAAGGATGAGTCTCGCGCCACTCCTCCGAGCCCCCCTCGGCATCCGCCACGATGGTCTGCCGCGAGAGCGGCACCGCCCCGCTCACCAGGTAGGGTCCGTTCTTCGTCACCACCACCTTCGGCCCGGTCTTCGATTTGGTCATGGCTGACTCCTGCGGTGTTGGGCCTAGACTGTACCAAGCGCGCGCCCCCCACAAGGAGATACGCATGGCCAAAAAGCACGCCCCACCCGCCGCCCCGCAACTCGGCCGGCACCGCTATGCACGCGAGCTGCGGCGGCTGCAGATCGAACTGGTGAAGCTCCATCGACACGTCATCGCCCGGGGCCGCAAGGTGCTCGTGATCCTCGAGGGGCGCGACGCCGCCGGCAAGGATGGCACCATCAAGCGCATCGCCGAGCACCTGAGTCCCCGCGAGGTGCGGGTGGTGGCGCCCGGCAAGCCGAGCGACCGCGAGGAGACCGAATGGTACTTCCAGCGCTTCACCGGACAGCTGCCGGCGGCGCAGGAAATCGTGCTGTTCAACCGCAGCTGGTACAACCGCGCCGGCGTCGAGGTGGTGATGAAGTTCTGCACGCGCGCCGAGAGCGAGGAGTTCCTGGAAGCGGCGCCGGGCTTCGAGCGCATGCTGGTGCGCTCCGGGATCCATCTCCTCAAGTACTACCTCGACATCAGCCGCGCCGAGCAGGCGCGCCGCCTGCGCGAGCGGCGCCGCGATCCGCTCAGGCAGTGGAAGCTCTCCCCGGTGGACGAGGCGGCGCAGCAGCACTGGAAGGATTACAGCCGCGCCCGCGACCGGATGCTCGAGCGAACCCACAGCCGTGAGGCGCCCTGGATGGTGGTGCGTGCCGATGACAAGGAGCAGGCGCGACTCAACGTAATCCGGGACATCCTCGCGCGTGTGCCGGTGCCGGATGTCTCGCGCAAGCTCGCCCGGCCCGATCCGCGCGTGGTGCGTGAATTCGACGCGGGACTCATCGACTCGGGGTGGGTCGCGCGCTGACGGTGGCGGTTGGATACAATGCTGCACCGCATGCAACAGCGTTCCGCCACCCCTTCCTTCGCCGTCCAGGCGCTGATGTACGCCGGCGTCGCGTTCGTCATGCTCGGCAACTACTACGGGTACGACTCCATCGCACCGGTCGCCGAGCAGCTCTCGCGCGAGCTGCACTTCACCGATACGCAGATCGGCACCCTGAATGCCATCTATAGCCTCCCCAACATTTTCCTGGTGGTGCTGGGAGGGGTGCTGGTGGACCGCTTCTCGGCGCGGCTCATGGTGCTGCTGACGACGGCACTGTGCCTGGTGGGCGCGGTGGTCACCGCGCTCGGCACGCAGTTTCCGCTGATGGCCGTCGGGCGGCTGCTCTTTGGCGTCGGGTCCGAGACGCTCGCGGTCGCCACTACGGTCGCGCTCGCCCAATGGTTTGCGGGACGCTCGTTTGCGCTGCTGTTCGCGCTCAACCTGTCGCTCGCGCGCCTCGGCTCCTACCTCGCCGACCGCTCGCCCCACTTCGCGAGCTCACTCTACGCGCACGGCTGGCAGGCGCCGCTGTGGCTCGCCGTGGGCTTCGCGGCCCTTTCCTTCGGCGGCGCTCTCGTCTACTACTGGCTCGACCGCCGCGAGGCGCCGCGCGGCACGCTGGCGCTGCCGCCGCCGCCCGAGCGCTTCGACTGGCGACATCTGCTTTCTTTCCGCAGCGAGTACTGGCTGCTGGTCGGCATCTGCGTGACCTTCTACTCGGTCATCTTCCCGTTCCGCAGCACCTTCGCCATCAAGTACCTGCAGGAGGCGCACGGGTTGACGCTCGATGCCGCCAGCACGCTCAACAGTTACGTGTTTCTCGGCGCGGTGTTCGCGACCCCGGTGTTCGGCTTCCTGCTCGATCGGATCGGGCGCAACGCGCCGCTCCTGGCGCTCGGCTCGGTGCTGCTGCCCCTGAGTTTCCTGGTGCTGACGCTGCCGGGTGGCGCGGGATACTCGACCGTGCTCCTCGGCGTGAGCTTCTCGTTCCTGCCGGCGGTGCTGTGGCCCACGGTGGTGCGCTATACCGCGCCCGGGCATCTCGGCACCGCCTACGGGCTCATGACCGCGCTGCAGAATGCCGGCCTCGCCGGCGCCAATCTCATCGCCGGATATCTCAACGACTCGAGCGGCGCGAGCGTCGCCAATCCCGGCGGCTACGCGCCGATGCTGTGGTTCTTCGGGCTGCTGAGCCTCGCGGCGTTCCTGTGCACGCTGGTGCTGTGGCTGCTCGATCGCGGGGCCGCGACCGCACGCCGGCCCGCTTAAGATCACCATGGGCTTTCTGACGCCCCTGTTCCTGCTTGCCGTGCTCGCGGGTGCCGCCATCGAGTGGTGGCTGTCGGTGCGGCAGGCCGGCGCGGTCGCCCGGCACCGCGGCACGGTGCCCGCACCTTTCGCGGCGAGCATCTCCGCGGAGGAGCATGCGAAGGCGGCCGATTACACGGTCGCGAAAATCCGCCTCGCGCGCATCAACCTCCTGGTCGACACCGCGCTCACCTTAGGCCTCACGATCGGCGGCGGACTCGCGCTGATCGATTCACTCTGGCGCCGCACGCCGCTCGCGCAGCCCTGGCTCGGGCTCGCGGTGATCGGTAGCGCGGCGCTCGCGATTCGCCTCGTGAGCCTGCCGCTCTCGGTGTGGCGTACCTTCCGCCTCGAGGCACGCTTCGGCTTCAACCGCACGACGGTGCCACTGTACCTCGCCGACCTCGCCAAGGGCCTCGCGCTCACGGTCGCGCTCGGTGGGCCGCTGCTCGCGGCGACGCTGCTGCTCATGGAGCGGGCCGGCCGCTGGTGGTGGCTCGCGGCGTGGGCGCTGTGGCTCGCGGTGATGCTGCTCATGGCGTGGGCGTATCCGGTGCTGATCGCACCGCTCTTCAACCGCTTCTCGCCGCTCGCGGACCAGGCGCTCAAGGCACGCATTGAGTCGCTGCTCGAGCGCTGCGGTTTCACCTCCAGGGGCGTGTTCGTGGTCGACAGCTCGCGCCGCTCGAGCCACGGCAATGCCTACTTCACGGGGATCGGACGCCACAAGCGCATCGTGTTCTTCGATACCCTGCTCGGCACGCTCGGCGCTCCGGAGGTCGAGGCGGTGCTGGCGCACGAGCTCGGCCATTTCCGCCTCCACCACGTGCGCAAACGGCTGCTCGTGTCGGTGACGGTCGCGTTCTCAGGTCTCGCGCTGCTCGGCTGGCTGGCGCGGCAGCCAGGCTTCTACCACGCGCTCGGCGTGCCGACGCCCTCGACGCACGCGGCGCTGCTCCTCTTCGTGCTGGTGGTGCCGGCCTTCACCTTCTTCCTGACGCCGCTCTCTTCCGCCTGGTCACGCCTGCACGAGTTCCAGGCAGACGCTTTCGCGAGCCAACACGCGAGCGCCGCGGAGCTGGCGAGCGCGCTGGTGAAACTGCACCGCGACAACGCCAGCACGCTCACTCCCGATCCCGTCTATGCGGCGTTCTACTACTCGCATCCGCCGCCGCTCACACGCATCACGAAGCTGCTCGAGCAGGAGCCCCCGACCTAGTGGGTTCGCGACCGGGCTACGCCGGCGATCACCGCGAGCATGCCCATCAGGACCGGTTGGTGCACCAGGTAGATGCTGAGACTCCAGCGCCCCGCCCCGGCGAGCGCCCGCTGAACCGGCGCCGGAACGAGAGCACGCAGGCGCTCGAGCGCATGGAGCGGCGCGAAATCACGCGACCTCCACAGAACGCCGCCCGCCAGGCCGATGAGGGCGACGCCGATCCAGGGGAACAGCGGCACGTAGTCCTCGGTGGGCGGTTTGTGCGCCGCGAAGCCGAGGATGTTGAGTGGCGGCGCGTCCATGGCCGGCGTCGAGATGAGCGCTCCGGCGGCGAGCGCCGTGCCGCCCAGCGACGGCAATCGCACAGCGCGGACTGTGTGCGATACAACACCAGCCGGCAAAGCACGAGTGCGACGGCGATGAAATGCAGGATGCCGAAGTAAATCCAGCGTTCCCCGGCGAAGCCGTAGCTGGCGAGACTCACGAGCAGCGCCGCGCCCGCGATCTGCGCCCAGCGCCGCCAGAAATCCGCCGCAGATGGCTTGAACTCGGCGTTCAGAGCCCGCGACAAGCCCACCAGAAGCAGGAAGCTCGCCACGATCAGGTCCCGCCACCCGATCCAGCCCCAACGCATCAGCATGTCGTCCGGCGTCCAGGGCGCCAGGCGGAAATATGCGAGGTCGTAACAGAAGTGATAGCCGACCATCATCGCAATGGCGAGTCCCCGCAGCAGGTCGACCCCCACGAAGCGGGAGTGAGTGCGCCGCTTGCCGGACTGGTCCGCGCGCTGCGTGCCAGGCATTGCCACGGGAACGCTGATGCTCCTGAAGGTATACGCTCGCCTCGAGACCGACACGGTATACGAATACAGGAGCGACGACGATGGCGGATGCTGCTGCGAACGCGCCATTGAAGATTCCACGAACCGAACTCGGCGGGCACGACCGGCCGAAATGCCGCACCATCCTGCCGGCAACGCCCGGCGGATGGCGTGAGCCCGCCATGTTCGAGTGGGAACTGAGGGCCGAGTCGTGGAGCGACGCGCACAGCCACACGGAGTACAACTTCGTGATTGAGGGCGAGCTCTACGTCGAATCCGCAGGCGTCACGGTGCAGGCGCATGCGGGTGACGTCGTGCGCGTTCCCGCCGGGACAGCCGGCAGGTACTGGGCGCCATGCTACGCGCGGCTGCTTGCCATCTATGGGCCGAGCAACGGCGGGCCCAGCCGCTCACTCGGCTACGAAAGGCTGCCGACGCAGGCAGGCTAGTCGGGAGGGCTCACGCGCGCGGCGACCGCGCAAGTTCAACAAAGCATCACCAGTCTGCAACACGCGCCCTCCTATCATCCCGCCGCGCCACCGGGCGCCTTGCCAATTCCTTGGAGGGAGAAAGCCATGAGGGTCAGCACGATTGTTGCGCAGACGCTGCGCGGCCTGCGCGCGACAGCGTTGTCGCTCGCCATGATCCAGATGTCCATAGGTCCGGCGGTGGCCACCGCAGCCGCCGCTGCGAACGATTCGCCGAGCCCGGGGAGTCTCGGCAGGCCGCAGTCACCGATCAGGCACGTCATCGTGATCATCGGTGAGAATCGCAGCTTCGACCATGTCTTCGCCACCTATCAGCCGTCAGCCATCAGGGGCCGTCCCCAGGAGATCCTCAACCTCCTGAGTGAGGGCATCATCAGCCTGCAAGGCACCACCGCGGTCCCCGGGCCGAATTGGCAGCGGGCCGTGCAGAAGCAGGTGTCCGCGCAGGAATCGGAGTTCACGCTGAGCCCGCCGTCGCGGGACTACGCGCAGCTGCCCAATCCGCTCGCCGGGGGCCCGGCGGGTCAGTTCGCCAACCTCACGGGCTTGTGCACCAGCCTGGCGCAGTGCACCGGACTTGCGGAAGAGGTGGAAACCGGCTTGCCCGATGCGGCCTACTACGCCTCGCTTGCCTCCGGCGGCACCGGCGTCACTTCGGGCACGCCCGACACACGCATCCAGTGGGCGGGCGGCAGTGTGCAGGACAACAACCTGCTGCCGGGTCCCTTCCAGCTGACCGGCGCGACTCTCGCGTACACGGCCTACGCCGCGAGCCCGGTGCACCGCTTCTACCAGATGCAGCAGCAGCTCGACTGCCGGCCCCGCGAGTGGGACTGGCGCAACCCCTCCGGTTGCGACGGCAAGCTGTTCGCATCGGTCGAAACCACCTTCGGCGCAGGCTCCAACGGCAACCTGCCGGGCTACACCGGCACTCCCGATACGGCGGACGACAAACAGACGGGTACCTTCGCCACCAACTACACCACCGGCGCAAGCCCCGCCCCGGTCACCACCGGCGAGGGTGCCACGGCCCTGGGGTTCTACAACGTCCAACAGGGAGATGCGCCCTACCTCAAGCAGCTGGCGGACACCTACGCCATGAGCGACAACTTCCATCAGTCATTCCAGGGCGGCACCGGTGCCAACCACATCATGTTGGGCCACGGCGATGCGCTCTACTTTCAGGACGAAAGCGGCAACGCGCTGCCCCCGCCCAATCCAATCAGCAACCCGCGGGGGGCTCTCAGCGAGATCGAGAATCCGAATCCCAACCCGGCTGCGGCCGCGCTCGGCAGCAACAACTGGTACACCGAGGACGGCTACGGCGGCTTCGACAAGGCCGGCAGCGACTACTTCGGCGGCGGCACCTACAGCGACTGCTCCGACGCCACGCAGCCCGGCGTCGGGGCCGTGCTGGCGTACATCCGCAGCCTGCGGGTCGCCTCGCGCTGCGAGCCGGGCCACTACTACCTGCTGAACAACTACAACCCCGGCTACGAGCCCACGCTGAGCAACGAAGACGCCGGCACCTTCGACGGCACCTGGCAGGACGCCTACTACCAGGACTACGTCCTCGGCGACGGCGCGACCGCGTTCACCATGCCGCCGAACCGCAACGGCGACGGCAAGGACCCCTCCAAAACCAACAGCATCGGCGACACGCTGAACAACGCGGGCGTTTCCTGGAAGTACTACGGCGACCAGCTGAACGTGTTCCACACGGACCCGCACGCGACCAACAGCCCCGCCAAAGGCCAGCTGCCGGACGAGTACTGCCAGATCTGCAACCCGTTCCAGTACGACCAGTCGATCATGGAAAGCCCGGACGTGAACCAGCACATCCAGGACACCACGAGCCTGTACGCGGACATCGCCAGCGGTACCAACCTGCCGGCGGTTGCGTTCGCGAAGCCGAGCGCCCTGGTGGACGGCCACCCGGCATCCTCGAAGCTGGACCTGTTCGAAGGCTTCGTGAAGAAGATCGTGGACGCGGTGCAGAGCTCCGCGTACGCGAACGACACCGCCATCTTCATCACCTTCGATGAGGGTGGCGGCTATTACGACTCAGGCTACGTGCAGCCGGTGGATTTCTTCGGCGACGGCACCCGCATACCCATGATCGTGGTCGCGCCGCCGCAGTATCTGCGGGCGGCCGGCTACATCTCGCACCAGTACGCCGATCACGTCTCGATCCTCAAGTTCATCGAGCGCAACTGGCGCCTGCCGACGGTGACCCCTCGCAGCCGCGACAACCTCCCGAACCCGCAGCAGCTGCCCGTGCGAGCGCGACTGGCGCGGCTTCGTCGACCCCTCCGGCTACGTGCCGTATGTGGACGGCGTGCCCGGCAAGGCGGCGATCGGCGACCTGTGGGAGTTCTTCAACTTCCCATCCTCGCGCGACCGCTGGTAGCGTACACACGAGGTCGATGACGAGACGGGGCCGCCGCAAGGCGGCCCCTTTTTTTTCCGCAGGCGGCGGGTCGAATGCTCGCCAGCCGGCGAAAGAGCCGCTTCAGCCGCTGCCGGGGCGGGCGCTCTCGAGAGCCGCAAGGCTCATTTAATCAATGGCTTATCTGAAAACGCTGACTCCCGCATTCATCCTGGTCGCAGGCGATTGTGCCGCGGCGACGCAGCCGGAACTGTCACACCTGCCGGTATATGCTTCAACCGTCGGACAGCTATCGCGGAACGCGACCGTCAGCGGTCGCACACAGCCCGCGGCTTCGGCTTTCGTCCGCGCTGATCGGACCCTCAGGGAGCAGTTTCCATGCACACCTCGATCGAGTGCCGTCAAACACGCCACACCCTGCTCGCGTTGATCGTGCTGCTGATGGGCATGCTGCCCGCCATCGCCACTGCAGATCCGTGGGAGCAACCCGGGCCGTACTCGATCGGGCATACGACCCTGGTCATCACGGACACCTCGCGCAACCCTGACGGCTCGACGCCAGTGACGACCGCGGGGCGGCCGCTGTACCTGCACGTCTGGTATCCGACCCGGGCTCGTCCCAACGGACACATCCAGTACAGCTGGAACAACCCCATCTACAACCAGAACACGGGGGGCAGCGTTTATCCGGGACTGCCCGCTACCCCCGCGCTCACCTTCGCCGGCAGTACCTCGGCGCACGAGATTGCCGAGGGTGCGCCGCTCGCCCAAGGCCGCTTTCCACTCCTCGTGGCAACCCACGGCTACGAGGTCGCAGCGGCGAAGAATATGCCGGATACGCTCGAGTCACTCGCGAGCCACGGCTATGTGGTCGCGTCCGTCGAGCATACGGGCGATGACGATGTCTGGTATCAGACCTACTTCATGGAGAATTACGTCGGACTCGAGCTCGGTCCGAACCCGAGCATCTACGCCGCCACGATTTTCCAGCGCGTCAAGGACGTCAGCTTCGTCATCAGCGCGGTCCTCGCCGGCAAGGCCGATCGCACCGGCGCACCTTTCGCGGCCCGCATCGACGCCGACGAGATCGGCGTGCTCGGCTATTCACTCGGCGGTCAGACCTCGCTCGCCACCGTCACGGGCATCAGCACGCAGTCGCTTCCTGCGGACCGCCGGGTCAAGGCCGCATTCATGGGCGCCGGCAGCAATTACGGGCTCCTCATGAATGCCGCCGATTATGCGAACGCCTCCGTGCCGCTCATGTTCTTCGGCAACGACACGGGCATCGTCTACTCGAATTTCAATGCCTTCACGGGCAGCCCCAGGAAATACCGCGTCGATGTCGCCGGCTGGAATCACCACGTCGGCGGCTATCAGACGAGCTGGTGCCAGGACATTCATAACTCGCTCGTGGCGATCAATCCCGCCGTCTTTCCGCAGGCCTTCATCGATCCCTCGACCTTGAATCCGTCGGACATCGCCAACTTCACCTTCGATTCGACCTTCTACTGGAGCTACACGGGCGCCTACGAGGACGGGGTGTACAACTTCTGCCCCGGGTCGGTGTTCGCTGGCGTGACCGACGCGCAACTGCAGGCGGTCCTCTTCGGCAACCCACAGATCATGGCGGCGGTGAGTGCGCTGCAGGGCTCCATGCCGCTCGAGCCGGCGCTGGCGATTCCCGAGACGACACGTCTCACCACCGAATACGCCCTCGCCTTCTTCGATTCCACGCTGAGGCACGAGCAGCGCGATCCGCCGGACCTGGGCAGTCCGCTGGTACAGGTCGTCAGGGATTGCGAGCAGGTACCACCGCACCCCTTCGATCTCGGAGCGGGGGACCAGATCGCGTTCGTCCCGCAGGGCGACTCCTACCAGGTCACGGTGCGGTCGGGCGCTGCATTGCTTCCGGCCGGCACGACGCCGCTCGCGGTGGGCGGGAACGGAACCGCGCTGGTGAGCTACACCGGCTTCTCGTTCCCCGTACCGGGGACGCCCGATCCGGTGACGGCGCTCTTCGTGAGCGAGGACGGTGCGATCACAACGCGCACTGCGGGCGACTACACCGGTGTCGATGACAACGGCTCGCCCTGGTACATGCGGGGGCAGCTGCTCCTCACCGGCCGGCTCACCATCGGCGCCCTCATGAAGGACCTCGACAGCAAGGCCGCCACGGCCGGCGGCGGTGTCTTCGCGACCTACGATACGGGCGCCCAGCGCGTGATCGTGACCTATCTCGGGGTGCCGGCTGCCGGTACGACCTCCCCCAATACACTGCAGGTGGTGATCAACGCCAGCGGCGAGATCGACATCACGATCGGCTCGCTTGCCGCCACCGGACCCAATTACGCGCCGAACATTCTCGGCACCCTCGGGATCGGCGCCGGTAACACGCGCGCCGAGAACCTGCGCCGCGTGCGCCCCATCGAGTTCGGTGCGTTACGAAACGCGGCTCCCATCGTGATGCCGTTCGCCGATGGCGGCGCCATTTATGAGCAATACGATGCCGGCGTCAGCGGCGCCTGCCGGGCTGATGTGGAGTAGGAGTCGGCCCGGGACGGTGCGGGGCGAGGTCAGCCGCACATCGCCCTTGATGCCGGATGCTCCCGCCGCTAAGGGATGTAGTAGAGGTCGATCGACTTGCCGATGTGCTCGACCGGCTGGTAGGCGTTGAGCCAGGCGTAGTCGGTGGGATTGCGCGTGCGCGCGAGCCAGGACACGGCGACCCATCCGCTCGTCGGCTGGTGCGGCGGCAGAATCGCGTAGGCCGGCAATGGCTCGCGGGACAGGTCCGCCGTGCCGCGATAGGCGAGGCTCAGGTGCCGGATCCTGAGCTCCGCCGCCCGTTGCTCGAGGCGGCGCAGGTCCTGGCCCCAGTCGAGGTCCGAGTCCACCAGCACCCGCTCGGGATGCGAGACCGTCTCGTTGAACCAGGCGAGGTAGTCGGGCCATGCGGTCACGAGCGTGCTCAGCTGCCAGGCGAGCAGTGCGGCGAGCACCACCTTGCCCGCCATGGCCTTACGCCGGTCCTCCACCCGCTTCAATCCCTGCCATACGCGGGTCACCAGCCACGCCGCACCGAGCGCGAGCAGCGGATAGAGGATCAGCACGTGGCGGATGCCGATGTTGATGTGGCTGAAGCCGCTCGCGAACGCCAGGATCGCGACGCTGAGTACCGCGGGTGTGAAGCGCCAGTTGTCCCCGGTGCGCCAGCCCTCGCGGGCCAGCAGCCCCACGCCGACGCTGCCGCCGGCGAGCAGCGGCAAGGGCGTCTTCACGGCGAGCGCGACCAGGTAGAAGTACCACCACCCCATCATGCGCGTCTCGCCGAGGAGGTACGACAGATGCCCGCCGTCGTTGTGCGCCTTGACGGCAACGATCCCGTTGACGAGATCCTTCAGCTCGCGAGGGAGCCAGAGGTGCGAAAGCAGCACGCCGAGCGCGTGGTCCATGCCGCCCTGCCCCAGGAGGTAGGACACCGCCCAGTCGTAACGGAAGCCGACCCGGGCCTCGTTCGGCGCGCGGATCCCGTACGCGATAAAGAGCGGCACCAGCGCCGCGGCCGCGACCACCACGAGCTCAGCGAGGCGCATTCCCACGGTGGCGCGGTGCGCGGGCGGCGTGCGCTTGCCTAAGATCCAGTGCGTGAGTGCCAGCGCCAGCAGCGACATGCCGATGTAGGGCACCGCAGAAAATTTGGTTCCCACGGCAAAGCCGCTCGCGAGTCCGAAGAGGAGCGCGGTGTACCAGCTCGGGGTGTCGAGCCAGCGATCGAGCGTGTACAGGGCGAGGAGGATGGTACCTGCGGCCGCCACGTCGAGCGCCGCAACGCCGGCGTGCCCGAGCACCGCCGGCACCGATAAGAGAAGGATCACCGCGAGCAGCGCCGCGCCCTCGCCTGCCAGCATGCGCCGCGCCCACAGCCAGGTGACGAGCAGCAGCAGCGCGAGGAACGGCAGTGCGCCGGCGCGGGCGAGCGTCAGATAGAGATCGTACTTGCCGTCGCGGTAGAGGATGTCCTCGCCTTCGGTCACGCCGCTCGGCGGTGCGGTGCCGTAGGAGTGGGCGCCCGCGAGCCAGGGGCCGAGCGCGAGCAGGACACGGCCGATCGGCGGGTGCTCGGTGTCGTAATCGTAGTAGCCGCGGTCGAGGAGCTCGACGCCTGCGGCCAGGTGCTCGGGCTCGTCCCAGGTGGCGAAGAACACGTGCCAGGTGCTCGCCACCAGCACGCACGCCCCGAGGATGATCAGCGCGAGCGCCACCCGCGCCGCCGGGGTCGCGCGCGCGGCCGTCGCGTCAGGCGATTCAGCCACCGAACGGGTGCCGCAGCACGATGGTCTGCTCGCGGTCCGGTCCGGTGGAGATCATGTCGATCGGTACGCCGGTGAGCGAGGCGAGCCGCTCGAGATAGCGGCGCGCGTTACCCGGGAGCGCCGCGTACTCGGTGATGCCGACGGTCGACTCGCGCCAGCCGGGAAGCTCTTCGTACACCGGCTCGATGCCGGCGTAGCCTTCGAGCGTGAGCGGCGGCTCGGGCGAGACCACCCCCTCGGTGCGGTAGCCGATGCCGACGCGGATGGTGTCGAGACCGTCCAGCACGTCGAGCTTGGTGATACACAGGCCCGAGACGCTCGAATTCACGATCGCACGCTGCAACGCCACCGAATCGAACCAGCCGCAGCGGCGCCGCCGGCCGGTCACCGAGCCGAATTCGTGCCCGACGCGCGAGAGGTGCTCGCCGTACACATCGAAGAGCTCGGTCGGAAAGGGCCCGGCGCCGACCCGCGTGGTGTACGCCTTGACGATGCCGAGCACGCCGTCGAACACGCGGGGACCGAGGCCCGTGCCCGTGGCGGCGAAGCCCGCCGTGGTGTTGGAGGATGTGACGAACGGGTAGGTGCCGAGATCGACATCGAGCATCGCCCCCTGCGCGCCCTCGAACAGCACGTTGGCGCCGGCGGTGCGCAGCGCCTCGAGGGCGTGGGTTACATCGGTGACCAGCGGCGCGATGCGCTCGCCCATGCGCGAGCTGTGCATCGAGCGTCTTCTGGAAGTCGACCGGCGGCACCTTGTAGTACTGCTGCAGCAGGAAGTTGTGGAAGTCGAGCACCTCGCCGAGCTTGGCGGCGAAGTGCTCGCGCAGGAAGAGGTCCGCGACCCGCACGGCGCGGCGCGCCACCTTGTCCTCGTAGGCGGGCCCGATGCCGCGGCCCGTGGTGCCGATGGCATTCGCGCCGCGCGCCCGCTCGCGCGCCTGATCGAGCAGGATGTGCGAGGGCAGGATCAGCGGACACTGGGGTGAGAGCCGCAAGCGCTCGAACACCGGTACGCCCTGCTTCATGAGCATGTCGCTCTCGGTGAGCAGCGCCTCGAGCGAGAGCACCACGCCGTTGCCGATGAAGCAGCGCACCCCCTGGCGCAGGATCCCCGAAGGGATCAGCGAGAGGATGGTCTTCTTGCCGCCGATCACCAGCGTGTGCCCGGCATTGTGGCCGCCCTGGAAACGGGCCACCGCAGCGGCGCGCTCGGTGAGCAGGTCGACGACCTTGCCCTTGCCCTCATCGCCCCACTGGGTGCCGATGACGACGACGAATCTGCCCATGCGTGCCTACCGCGCCAGAAAGAGGATGATCACGCCGACGAGCATGCTGCCCAGCCCCGCGATGCGCAACTCACGGTCGCGGACCTCGAGAAGGCGCGCGAAGGCACGCTTGACGCCCTGCGGGTTGACAAACGGGGCGATGCCTTCGAACACGAGGAACAGGCCGAACGCGGCCGTGAGGTCGGAAAGGTTCACGCCGCTTAGCTTTACTTGGCTCCCCGGCGCTTGTCCGGGTCCTTCAGGTACTTGAAGAATTCCCCGTCGGGGGTCAGCACCAGCAGATCCCCGTCCTTGCCGAGGGAGCGTTCGTAGGCCTGGAGGCTGCGGTAGAACGCGTAGAACTCCGGGTCCTTCGAGTAAGCACGCGCGTAGGTCGCGGTCGCGGTGGCATCGCCCTCGCCGCGGATCTTGAGCGCGTCGCGCTGCGCATCGGCGAGGATCTCGATCTGGCGGCGGTCGGCGTTGGCCTCGATGCTGTTCTTCTGGCTCTCGCCTTCGGCGCGCAGCCGTTTGGCGGTGCGCTCGAAGCCCTGCTTCATGCTCTCGTAGACGCGCGAGGCGACGTCGTCCGGCAGGTCGATCCGCTGCACGCGCACGTCGACGATCTCGACCCCGAGACTGACGGCGCTCTTGCTCGCCTGGCCGAACATCTCACTCGTGACCGCGGCGCGCTCGGCCGAGACGATCTGCTGCAGCGTGCGCTGCGCCACGACGCTCTTGATGCCGTCCTTGACGATGTCGGCGAGGCGCGAGCCGGCGAGCTCCGGCTTGCCGCCCGCCGCGTTGTAGAACTGCACCGGGTCCTTGACCCGCCACTTGATGTAGAAGTCGACGGTCAGACCGCGGTTGTCGTTGGTGAGGAAGGTCTCGCCGTTGTAGGACTGGGAGAGGATGCGGTGATCGAACTTGTACGC
Source organism: uncultured Gammaproteobacteria bacterium (assembly GCA_963802645.1). GTDB lineage: Bacteria > Pseudomonadota > Gammaproteobacteria > Steroidobacterales > Steroidobacteraceae > 13-2-20CM-66-19. The sequence goes on from CAWDJK010000005.1 coordinate 476,431, forward strand.
CACGTCCCAGGGCCACTTGGCGTGCAGCCCCGGTGCGTAATGACTGCCGGTGATGGCGCCGAACTCGGTGGTGATGGCGACCTCGGTCTCGCTGACCGTGAACAGCGACAGCCCCGCGATCACCGCCAGCACCGCGAGCACGAACGCCACCGGGATGAGCCGGCCTCCCATCAGCGCTCTCCCCGTCCGCGGGCTTCGATGGTGACCGAATCGGCCGGCTGCTTGCCGGCGCCGCTCGGCTGCTCGGCGGGCTCGATCGTGCCGCTCGTCATCTTGTCGAGCAGCTTGTCGATCGGCAGATAGATCATGTTGCCGCCGGCGCGGGTGTCGATCAGCACTTTGTGCGCCCGAGCCAGTACGCCCTCGACGGTCTCGATGTACATGCGGCGGCGGGTCACATCGGGTGCCTGCGCGTAGGCGGCCTGCTGCTGCGTGAAGCGCGAAGCCTGACCCTCGGCGAGCGCGGTGACCTGCGCCTTGTAGGCCTGGGCTTCCTGCTGCAAGCGGCTGGCGGCGCCCTGCGCCACCGGAATGACGCCGTTGGTATAGGCCTGGGCCTCGAGGATCGAGCGCTCCTTGTCGGCCTGGGCCTTGTTGGCATCGCGCTGCGAGGGGATCACGGCGTCCGGAACCTGCACGTCCTTCAGATTCACGGTCGTCACCGTGATGCCGGCGTCGTAGTTGTTCAGCACCTGCTGGATCAGTTCCTTGGTGCGCCGGGTGATCTCGGGGCGCGTGTTGCCGACCAGCACCTCATCGAGCGTGCTGCGGCCGATGATCTCGCGGATGGCGCTCTCGCTCACCTCGCTCAGCGTCGTCTCGGGGTCGAGCACCTTGAAGAGCTTCTTCACGGGATCGGAGAACTGGTACTGCACGGAGATCGTGAGATCGACCAGGAACACGTCCGACGTCAGCACGCGCGACTTGGACTCGCTCGAGTTGACGCTCACGACGTTGACCTTGGTGACGGTCTCGATCGGCCAGGGCAATCGCCAGCCGATGCCGGGATTGCGTATCGGCAGCACCAGACGCCCAAATCGCTGCACGACGCCGCGCTCGGGCGGGTTCACCTGGTAGAAGCCGCTCGCCAGCCACAGCCCGAGCACCACCAGCACCGCCCACACCAGCCAGCCGCCCTCGCCACCGCCCGAGTGCAACAGCGACTCGAGCCGCTTCTGCCAGCTTTTCAGGCGCTCGTCGATGTCGGGGCCGCCCTGTCCCGGACGGCGTCCCCACGGATTATTCGGACCGTTTGGTTGATTCCACGGCATAGGGAAAGATCTGCGGCGAGTCAGCGCAGTTTGGTCGCGCTCACGGTGCCCGAGGATTGTAGGTAGGCCCCCGAGGGGGCACAAGCGCTGTCGGGTCCCTGCACCTCGAGGATCTGCACCCCGGCGGTCCGGGCCAGCGCCAGCAGCTCGAGGTCGGGGAGCTCGACCGCGAGCTCGATCGAGCCGTCGGGTGTCGACTCCTCGGCGCGCACCGCCTGTGCGGAGTAGAGGCGCGAGCGCAGCGCCCCGGCGCTCGCCGGCATCCGCAGGCGCGCCCGCCGTACGAACCGCGCCAGCCGCTCGGCCACCGCGCGGATGAGAAGATCGAGCCCGTCGCCTCGCGCCGCGCAGATCCACACCGCGGTGGCACGTCCCGCCTCGTCGCGGTCGATGCGCGGCGCGAGCTCGAGGCGATCGATCTTGTTGTAGACGATCAGCTGCGGGATGTGCCCGGCGCCGATCTCATTCAGTACCGCATCGACCTGCGCGAGCTGCTCGGCACGGCGCGGATTGCTGGCATCCACGACGTGCAGGAGCAGCGTCGCCTCGCGCGCCTCGGTGAGGGTCGACTGGAAGGCGGCCACCAGCTCGTGCGGCAGCTCGCGGATGAAGCCGACGGTATCGGCGGCCACGACCGCCGTGCCCCCGGGAAGCGTGATCCGGCGCACCGTGGGATCGAGCGTCGCGAACAGCTGGTCGGCCACATAGGCGTCGGCGCCCGTGAGCGAGCGGAACAGCGTCGACTTGCCGGCGTTGGTATAACCGACGAGGGCGAGGGAGGGGACCGGAATCTCGGCACGCATCTGCCGGCCGGTCTCGCGCTGTTGCTGCAGCTTCGCCAGGCGTTTGCCGAGCACGCGCACGCGCTGGCCGATGATGCGCCGGTCGGTCTCGAGCTGCGTCTCGCCAGGACCGCGCAGTCCAATGCCGCCCTTCTGCCGCTCGAGGTGGGTCCAGCCGCGCACCAGACGGCTGGCGATGTGCTTCAACTGCGCCAGCTCGACTTCGAGCTTGCCCTCGTGACTGCGGGCGCGTTGCGCGAAGATGTCGAGGATCAGGCCGTTGCGATCGAGCACGCGCCGCTCGATGAGCTTCTCGAGGTTGCGTTCCTGGCTGGGGCTCAACGCGTGATCGATGAGGATCACGTCGGCGTCGTTGGCCTGGGCGGCCGCCTTGAGCTCCTCGGCCTTGCCGCTGCCGACGAAGTAACGCGGATCGGGACGGTCGCGGCGGCCGGTGACGGTCGCGACCGGCTGCGCGCCGGCCGAAAGCGCCAGCTGCGTGAATTCCTGCAGGTCTTCCGGATCGACGGGAGCGCCCAGCCCTAAGCGCACCAGTACGGCGCGCTCACCGGAGCGGGGGCGCTCGAACACTCGCTCTATCCAGGAGGGGCGCGGACATCACTCGGCCGGCGTCTCCACACCCTCGCCACCCTCTTCCGAGGACAGGCGGACGTTGCGCGCCGGCACAACCGTCGAGATCGCGTGCTTGTAGACCATCTGGCTGACGGAATTCTTCAACAGCACGACGAACTGGTCGAAGGAATCGATCTGCCCCTGCAGCTTGATGCCGTTCACGAGGTAGATGGAAACCGGCACCCGCTCCTTGCGCAGGGCGTTCAGAAAGGGGTCCTGCAAAGACTGTCCTTTGGCCATAGGGTTCTCCTTGTTTTGTGCGAATTCGAGTTCTTGGCACGAAGGGACCGCAATCGAGCTTCCCTGTTCCGCGATCCCAAGAGATTCAAGCAAGTACAACCGCGCCCGCAGGCAACGGCCCGACACGGGCATTTTAACATGCGGGGGCGCCTGTCAGAACCCAAGGGCGCGCAGCCCTTGACATATATCGCCGCTCCACGCCCCCTCGGCCGCCGGTTCGAGCCACTCGGCGCGCCGCTCCGACCGCATCCAGGTCAGCTGCCGCTTGGCCAGTTGGCGCGTCGCGGCAAGGGTGCGCCGGAGCCCTTCGGCGAGGTCGTAGTCCCCGTCGAGGTGGGCCCAGAGCTGTCGATAGCCTACCGAGCGCATGGAGGAATGGGCGGCACTCAGGTCGGCCCGGTCGCGCAGCCCCCTCACCTCATCGAGAAAGCCCTGGGCCATCATGCGGTCGAGACGCTCCGCCAGGCGCTGGTGCAGCATGGCCCGGTCGGGCGGGTTCAGCAGCCAGTAGCGCACCTCGAAGGGGGCGAGCGGGCTCACCGTGCGGCGCTGCAGCTCGGAGATCGGGCGCCCGGCCGTGTAGCACACCTCGAGCGCGCGCTGGATGCGTTGGGCGTCGTTCGCGGCGATGCGGGCGGCGGCCACGGGATCGAGCCGCGCCAGCTCGGCATGCAGCGCCGGCCAGCCGGCCGCGGCAGCGCGGGCATCGATCTGCGCCCGCAGCTCCGGGCGCGCCTCGGGGAGCTCCGCCAGCCCCGTCAGGAGCGAGCGCAGATACAACATGGTGCCGCCGACCAGGAGCGGCGCCCGGCGGCGGGCGTGGATGCCGCGGATGCTCTCGAGCGCATCCGCCACGAACCGGCCGGCGGAGTAGCGCTCGGCCGGGTCACAGATATCGATGAGATGGTGAGGGATGCGCGCGCGCACCTCGCGGGAGGGTTTGGCGGTGCCGACATCGAGTCCCCGGTAGACCATCGCCGAGTCCACGCTCACGATCTCGACGGGGGCGTGTTCGGCGAGCCGAATCGCCCAATCCGTCTTGCCGGCGCCGGTCGGCCCACCGAGGAGATAGACGGGCAGCCGCGGCGCGCCGCCGCTCGCTTCGCCCGACACTCAACGCCCCCGCAGGAACAGCTGATCGAGCTGCTGCAACGACAGGCGGGTCCAGGTGGGCCGGCCGTGGTTGCACTGGTTGGCGCGCTCGGTCGCCTCCATCTGCCGCAGCAACGCGTTCATCTCCTGGAGCGTCAGGCGGCGATGCGCGTGGATGGCACTGCGGCAGGCGAGCGTGCCGAGGAACCGGTCGGCCGCGGCCTCGAGGTGGTGGCCGCCGGCGTCGAGCGCGAGGTCGCGGACCAGGGAGCCGACCAGCTCGCGGACGTCGCGCGCGTCGAGCAGCACCGGCACGCGCCGTACCGCAAGCCGCGTGGGTCCGAGCGCATCGAGCTCGAAGCCGGCGCGCTCCCAGTCGGCGCGCCCCTCGAGCAGCGCGCCGAGCTCGTGCTCCTTCAACTCGAAGACCAGCGGCTCGAGCAACGCCTGACTGGCGCTCGCCGCGCGTTCGCGCTCGGCCTTCATCTGCTCGTAGAGCACCCGCTCATGCGCGGCGTGCATGTCGACCAGCACCAGGCCGTCGCGATTCTGGGCGAGAATGTAGATGCCGTGCAGCTGCGCCAGCGCGCTGCCGAGGGGCTCGACGCCCTCGGGCAGGGGCGCGGGGCTCGAGGCGGCGGATGCGCTGTCGCGCACCAGGGCATGGAGCGACCAGGGATCGCGCGCCGCATCGTAGAAAGGGAGCGGTGCCGCCGTGGTGCTGCCGCCTGCGGCCGCTGCGCGCATGAATCCTGCGCGTGAATCCTGCGCGTGGGACGCGGCGGCCTCGGCAGCAGGCGCCCCGCTCGCCGCGGGTCGCGTGCCGGCGAGCACGCGCTGCACGGCGCGCAACACGAAGTCATGGATCTGGCGGCTGTCGCGGAAGCGCACTTCGAGCTTGGCGGGGTGCGCATTCACATCGACGAGCTTCGGATCGAGCGTCAGATAGAGAACGTAGGCCGCATGGCGCCCGTGGTAGAGCACGTCCCGATAAGCGAGCCGCACGGCGTTCATGAGGAGACGGTCGCGAACGCCGCGTCCGTTCACGAACCAGAACTGCTGGTCGGGCTGGGCGCGCGAGCGCGTCGGGAGCCCCACCCACCCCGACAGCATGACCGGACCCGCGGCGTGCTCGACCGGCACCGCGCTCGCAGCGAAGTCCGGCCCCAACACCGCGCCGAGCCGCTCCGCTGCCGCGCCCGCGCCGGCCGCGGCGGCGGTCTCGATCAGCACGCGCGATCCGTGCCGCAGGCGAAAGGAGACGTCGAAGCGCGACAGCACGAGCCGCTCCACCAGGCGCACGATGTGGGCAAGCTCGGTGGCGTCCGAGCGCACGAACTTGCGCCGTGCCGGCACGTTGAAGAAGAGGTCGCGCACCTCGACGCCGGTGCCGCGCGGGTGCGCCGCGGGACGCACGCCGCCGACCGCGGCGCCGTCGACGGTGATTTCGGCCGCCGCCGCCGCACCGGCCGCCCGGGAGGCGATCCTCAAGCGCGCCACCGAGCCGATCGAAGGCAGCGCCTCACCGCGAAAGCCAAGCGTCGTCACGGCCTCGAGGTCCTCGAGCGAGGCGATCTTGCTGGTGGCGTGGCGCGCGACCGCCGTGGCGAGCTCTGCGCTCGTGATCCCGGCGCCGTCGTCGCGTACCCGGATGAGCCCGATGCCGCCGCGCTCCACGTCGATCTCGATGCGGTGCGCCCCCGCATCGAGACTGTTCTCGACGAGCTCCTTCACCACGGAGGCCGGGCGCTCGATCACCTCGCCGGCGGCGATCTGATCGACGAGCTCACTCGGCAGGACTCGAATCGGCATGGGCACGAGGATGCAGGCGCGCTTAGGTGCGCGCGCCCGAGAGTGTACAGGCGATTACTGCGCCGTAGCGGCAGGCACGCCGCTGGCGGCGGCGGTGACGTTGCCGGCGCTCGCGACGCGCCGTTCCTGCTTGAAGCGTGTGCCGTCGGGCGGGTTCTGCACGAAGTAGCTGTGGACGCCACCGCAGATGGCATCCGCGAGGCGCGCCTGTTGTGTGGGATTCTTCAGGCGCCGCTCCTCGGCGGGATTGGAGATATAGGCCGTCTCGATCAGCATCGAGGGAATGTCCGTGGATTTCAGCACCACGAAGCCGGCGCGCTGCACCTGGGCCTTGCGCACCTCGCCGACGCTCTCGAGCGCGGCCACCACGCGCTCGGCGGCCGTGGCGGACAGGCCGATGAGCTCCTGCTGCATGAGGTCGAGCGCCACGGGCTCCGCTGCTCCGATGTCGGAAAGGCGCACGCCGCCCACGAGATCCGCCGCGTTCTGCCCCTCGGCCAGCACCCGCGCCGCCTCGCTCGAGGCGCCGTGCACCGAGAGGATGTAGACCGAGGCGCCCGAGATGCTGCGATCGGCGATCGAGTCCGCGTGCACCGAAATGAACATGTCGGCGTGCGCGGCGTGGGCGCGCTGGATGCGGTCGCGGAGCTCCAGGAACTCATCGCGGTCGCGCGTCAGCACGGCGCGCATGCCGGGCTCCCCGTCGATACGCTCGGCGAGCGCGCGGGCGATCGCGAGCGTCACGTCCTTCTCGCGCGTGCCACCGTGGCCGATGGCGCCGGGATCGACGCCGCCGTGTCCGGCGTCCACCGCGATGATCACGTCGCGGTCGCCGTCGCCGGGAGCGTGCGCGGCGCGCACCGTCTTCGGTCCCGAAGCGGCGGCAGCCGCGGCCGCCGGCGCGCCGAGCGATACCGTCAGCCGCCGTCCTCCCTGGCCCGTGGCCGAGGAGCTCTTGACTGCGACGGCGGATTTGAGCTCGAGCACGAGACGCAGCGTCCCGCCGGGCTGTTGCCCTACGCGCACGTCGGTCACGAGCCCACTGCCGGCGGGCACGACGAGATGATCGGCATGGGTGCGCGGCAGGTCGATGACCGCGCGGTCGGGGTTATCGAGCGTGAAGACTTTGGCCGCGGGGCCGTCGGAGAGCGCGAGGATGATCACCGCCGAGTCGGAGGTCGCGGTGAGGTCGATCGAGCGCAGCTGCGCGGCGGCCGCCGCGGAGCAGGCAGCCGCGGCGCTGAGACAAGCGGCGATTTTAACTAGAAAAGTCTTTCTAATCATCAAGTTCGCTGCGCAATCTGCCGCGTAATCTACGGCGTTCGCGTCCCACTTTCAAGTTGGACCAGCCAGGCCGCGCCGAGTGCGGAGGCAGCGCTCGCCTCGATGTCGTGGCCGCAGGCGCTCCCCGAGAAGCGCAACCTGAGATCCGCCGCCGGCAGGCGGCCCGCTCCGCGCTCCGGCCACTCGATGAGCCAGACGTGATTCGGCGCCGCCCACTCGCGCAAACCGAGCGTGTCGAGCTCGGCCGGCGCGCGCATCCGGTAGAGGTCGAGGTGCACGAGCGTGCCGTCGCTCGCCGGATAGAGCTCGAGCAGCGTGTAAGTGGGGCTGCGCACGGTCGCGGTGACCCCCATGCCGCGCGCGAAGCCGCGTGCGAAGGTCGTCTTGCCCGCGCCGAGATCGCCCTCGAGATACAGCACCGCGAGAGATCCGGGCTCCGGCCGCGCGCGGGCGAGGCGCACGCCTAAGGCCTCCGTCTCCTGCTCCGAGTGGGTGCGCGCGCGCATCGAGCCGCGGTCAGAGGTTCACGGCGTGGTGCAGCTCCCGCGCCAGGTCGCTCGCCAGCACGCCGCGCTCGCCGGCCCGGGCTGCGGCATCGCCCGCCATGGCGTGCACCAGCACCCCGACCCGCGCCGCCGCCCAGGGGTCGCGGCACTGCGCGAGGATCCCGGCCACGGCCCCGGTCAGCACGTCCCCGGTTCCGGCGCTCGCCATGCCGGGGTTGCCGCGCTCGCAGACCCCGGGCGTCTGCCCGGTCGAGCCGACCAGCGTGCCCGCGCCCTTGAGGACGATGGTGCCGTGATAGCGCGCGAGCAGCGCATCCAGCGCCGCGAGGCGATCCTGCTGGATCTCCTGGATCGTGACCCCGAGCAGGCGGCCCGCCTCCCCCGGGTGCGGCGTCAGGATCCAGTCTGCGCGCGGCCTGACTTCGGACTCGGCGAGAAGATTGAGCGCGTCCGCATCGATCACGAGCGGCTTGTCCGCCGCGAGCACCGTATCGAGCGCCGCGCGCGCCCAGGGGCTGCGGCCCAGGCCCGGACCGATCGCAACCACATCGGCACGCGCCAGCGCTTCGGTGAGCACCCGCGTCTCCGTGAGTGCCAGACAGATCAGCTCCGGCCTCCCCGAGGCGATCGCCGCCACGTTCTCGGGCGCTACGGCCACCGTCGTGAGCCCCGCCCCGACCCGCAGGCAGGCCTCCCCCGCGAGGCGCGTCGCGCCCGGCATGCCGACGCCGCTGCCGACGATCAGCACGCGGCCGAAGTCGCCCTTGTTGGCGGCACGGGGCCGGCGCGGCAGCGCCGCCTGAATCTCGCCCTGAACGATGCGCGTCAGACGGGGCGGGAACTCCCCGGGCGACGCCTCGACCTCGAGATCATCGAAGAACACCGTTCCGGTGTACTCGGGCCCATCGCCCACCAGGAGCCCGGTCTTGAGCCCCACGAACGTCACGGTGCAATCGGCCCGCACCGCCTCGCCGAGCGGCACGCCCGCATCCGCATCGAGGCCCGAGGGCACGTCGAGCGCAAATACCGGCCGGCCGCACCGGTTCATGGCGTGGATCGCCGCGGATGTCGCCTCGCGCACCGGGCCCTTCACGCCCGTGCCGAGGAGCGCATCGACCACGATCTCCCCCTCCGTCAGGGCGGCGGCGGCGAAGGCGCGCGGCCGCCCGCCGCTCGCGCGGAAATCCTCGAAAGCCTGGCGCGCCTCGCCCCGGAGCCTCTCGGGATCGCTGGCGGCGAGCACGGTGACGGTGAGCCCCGCGGCCTGCGCGAAGCGCGCCAGCACGTAGCCATCGCCGCCGTTGTTACCACCGCCGCAGACGATGACGATGCGGTGCGCCACCGGGTAACGTCCGCGCAGCTGCCGCAGCGCGGCCTCGCCGGCGCGCTTCATCAGGGTATAGCCGGGGATGCCCAGCGCCTGAATTGCGTGGGCGTCGAGGGCGCGCACCTGCGCGCTGGAGTACAAGGCGATCGGCAGCGCCATGGGCTCATTATACTGAGCGGGGTACCCGTGCCATGACCGAGCCTCCCGCCATCGACCTCGACGCGGCCAAAAGCGCGTTCACCGCCAAAGCCCGCGCCCTGGGGTTCGACTCACTCGGCGTCGCCGCCATCGATATTGCCGAGGACGAGCGCCACCTGATCCGGTGGCTCGAGGCGGGGCTGCACGGCGACATGGAGTACATGCGCCGCAACCTGCCGCTGCGCGCACGGCCGCAGCAGCTGCTCCCGGGCACCGTGCGGGTGGTGAGCGTGCGCATGGACTACTGGCCGGGCGAGGCGCGCGCCGCGCAGGAGGTCCTCGCCGACCGGACGCTCGGCTACATCTCGCGTTACGCCCTGGGTCGCGACTACCACAAGGTGCTGCGCCGCGCGCTCGCCAATCTCGCCACCGGCCTCGCACGGCAGCTCGGCCCCTTCGGCTACCGCGTGTGCGTCGACAGCGCCCCGGTGCTCGAGAAGGCGCATGCGCGTAACGCCGGCCTCGGCTGGATCGGCAAGCACACCAATCTCATCGCCCGCGACGCGGGCTCGTGGTTCTTTCTCGGCGAGATGCTCACCGACCTGCCGCTGCCGCTGGACGCACCGGCCGCACCCCACTGCGGCACCTGTGCGGCCTGTATTCCGGCCTGCCCTACGCAGGCGATCGTCGCCCCCTGGCGGCTCGATGCGCGCCGCTGCATTTCCTATCTCACCATCGAGCACCAGGGCGCCATCCCCGAAGAGTTACGCCCGGCGCTCGGCAACCGCATCTACGGCTGCGATGACTGCCAGCTGGTATGTCCCTGGAACAAGTTCGCCCGCGCGGCGGCGCATCCGGACTTCAAGGTCCGCCACGCGCTCGATGCGACCTCGCTCCCGGAGCTGTTCGGCTGGACCCCCGCCGAGTTCGAGGAGCGCATGCGCGGCTCGGCCATCTACCGGCTCGGCTACGAGCGCTGGTCGCGCAACGTCGCGGTCGCGCTCGGCAACGCGCCGACGTCGCCGCAAGTGCTGAGTGCGCTCGCGGCGCGGCGCGCCGATGCGTCGCTCCTGGTACGGGAGCACGTCGAGTGGGCGTTGCGCCGCCACCGGGCGGCGGCCTGAGGCGCAACCCCTCAAGGGCGCAGCGCCCGCTAAGGTCGCGCCACCTGCACGTTGTCGATGAGCCGCGCCCGGCTCAAGCGCGCCGCGGCCAGGATCACCAGGGCGCGCGACTCGGTGGTAGCGCTGGTGAGGTCCTCGGCACGGCGCACGGAGAAGTAGTCGGGCCGAAAGCCCGCGCGCTCGAGTGTCTCGAAGCCGGAGCGCTCGATACTGGCGAAGTCGGCATCGCCCGCGCGGATGCGCGCCGCGGCGGCCACGAGCGTCTGGTAGATGACGGGCGCGAGCTTGCGCTCCGCGGGTGTCAGGTACTGGTTGCGCGAGCTCAGGGCCAGGCCGTCGTCGGCACGCAGCGTCGGCGCGCCGACGATCTCCACCCGCATGCACAGCTCCGCCACCATGCGCCGGATGACGGTGAGCTGCTGGAAATCCTTCTCGCCGAACACGGCGACGTCGGGCTCGACGATGTGAAAGAGCTTGGCGACCACGGTGCTGACGCCTTCCATGTGCCCGGGCCGGAATTCTCCCTCGAGGATGCGCGACAGCCCCGGCACCTCGACCCGCGTGCCGCGCTCGGAGCCGTGCGGATAGATCTCGGCGACGTCCGGCGTGAACATCAGATCGCAGCCGGCGGCGCCGAGCATGCCCTCGTCCTCGCGCGGCGTGCGCGGGTAGTGGGCGAAGTCCTCGTTCGGACCGAACTGCATGGGATTGACGAAGATGCTCGCGACGAAGCGCTCGCCGTAGCGGCGCGCAGTCTCGATCAGGCTCACGTGACCGGCGTGTAGATTACCCATCGTCGGCACGAACACCACGCGCGCCCCGGCGCGGCGCCAGGCCTGCACCCGCTCACGAACCCCCCCGATGGTGGCAACGGTCTCCAACGGGTCAGAAGCAGTGCTCGGGCGCCGGATACTCGCGCTGCTTCACCGAGCGCACGTAGCGCTTGACCGCCTCGAGGCTGTCGCCCGCGCCTTCCATGTAGTTACGTACGAAGCGGGGCTTGCGGCCCGTGGTGATGTCGAGCATGTCGTAGAGCACGAGGATCTGGCCGTCGGTGTCGGGGCCGGCGCCGATGCCGATCACCGGCACGTGCAGCACTTCGGTGATGGTCTTGCCGAGCGCCGCGGGCACGCACTCGAGCAGCACGATGTCGGCACCGGCGGCTTCGAGCTGACGCGCCTCATCGAGAAGTCGCGCCGCCGCCTCGCGCTCGCGCCCCTGGACGCGGAAGCCCCCGGTCTTGTGTACCGATTGGGGCTTCAGTCCCAGGTGCGCGCACACGGCGATGTCGTGGCCGGCGAGGAACTCGACGATCTCGGTCTGCTTGCCGCCGGACTCGAGCTTGACCATCTGCGCCCCGCCCTCCTGCATGAGGCGCACGGCGTTCTCGAGCGCCAGCTCCTTCGTCGGGTAGCTCATGAAGGGCATGTCGCCGATGAGGAAGGGCCGCTGCAGGCCGCGGGCCACGGCGGCACTGTGGTAGACCATGTGGTCCATCGACACCGGCACGGTCGTGTCGTGCCCCTGGATCACCATGCCGAGCGAGTCTCCGACCAGCACCACGTCGACTTCGGCGGCATCCAGCAACAGCGCGAAGCTGGCGTCGTAGCAGGTGAGGCAGGCGATCTTCTCGCCGTCCGCCTTCATGCGCTGCAACGTCGCGAGCGTCACCGGCGGCCGGCTGGCATCGCGCTGCAGATGTTTGTACATCGGCATGGGGGCGAGTGTAGCTAGATCGCGCGGCTGCGCAACGGGTTGTAGTAGAGCCGCCCGCGGCTCATGCGCTTGATGGCCGCCAGCAGCTCCTCGTAGTCGCGCTGGTTGGCGATCGGGTCGATCGAGGCGGCGTTTACGATGAGCAGCGGCGCCCCATCGTACTCATGGAAGAAGCGCGCGTAGGCCTCGTTCAGGCGCTCGAGGTAGCCGCGATCGATGTACTGCTCGTAGTCGACGCCGCGCCGCGCGATGCGCTCGAGCAGCACATCGACCGGCGCCTGCAGGTACACCACCAGATCGGGCTTGGGCACCTCGATGTCGAGCCGCGCGTAGAGCTGCTCGTAGAGCGCGTACTCGGCGTCATCGAGCGTCACGCGCGCGAACAGCCGATCCTTCTCGAGCAGGTAGTCCGACACGCGCACCGCGGCGAACAGGTCCTGCTGCTTGAGCGATGCCAGCTGCTGCGCCCGCTGCAGCAGGAAGTACAGCTGCGTGGGCAGCGCGCCGGCGCGCGGATTGCGATAGAAGCGCTCGAGGAACGGATTCTGCGCGGCCTCCTCGAGCACGCCCTGCGCGGCGAGGCTGATGCACAGGCGCCGGGCGAGGCTCGTCTTGCCGACGCCGATCGGCCCCTCGACCACGATGAAGCGGTGAGTCGTCTCGTTCGCCATATCCGTTAACCGCGTCGTGTTCCTACAACCGGGTGAGCCCCTCGGCCGTGACCTGCGCCCGGAGCCCCGCGACGCGCCCGAGCCCGGGAAGGTCGACATCCGGGGCAATATCGGCCAGAGGATACAGAACGAAGTTGCGCTCCGGTATCCCGGGGTGCGGCAGCGTGAGATCGGCGCCGCTGCGCCGCTCGTGCGCGTAAGAAAGGAGATCGAGGTCGATCACGCGCGGGCCCCAGCGCTCGCGCACCGCCGGCCGGCCCAGCGCCGCCTCGATGGCGCGCAGCCCGGCGAGCAGCGCCTCCGGCTCGAGCTGTGTCAGCAGGCCCGCCACCGCGTTGACGTAGTCCGGCTGCGCGACGGGGCCGAGCGGGCGCGAGGCATACAGGGGTGAAGTCAGCACCACGCGGGTGAGCGCCAGCTCCCCGAGGCGGGCGCGTGCGTTGAGCACCTGGCCGCGCGGGTCGTCGAGGTTGCTGCCGAGTCCCACGTACGCGGGCCGCCACAGCGCCACGGCGCGCGATCCTTCAGGGCGCAGCGGCTCGCGCCTTCGGGCGGCGGCGCCGGCGGCGTCCACCGCGGCGCGCCGCGGGCGGGGCGCGCGTCTCGCCCGTGAGCGCATCCGCCAGCAGCACGCGCTCCTCGGGGCTCACTTCCTGCAGCCGCGTCCACCACGTCGCCATCTCCGGCGGCGCGAGCCCGAACTCGGCGCGCAGCAGCAGCAGGTCATAGCCGGCACGGAAGCGCGGATGCTCGATCACGCGCAGCGCCCGGCGGCCGCGCGGGTGCTCGAGCCGCGGCTGCAGGGCGAACATCTCGCGCACGCCGAGCGCGAAGCGTTTGGGGATCGCGATGTGAGTCTGAGCGTCGCGCACCGCCCGGTCGCAGGCATCGAGGATGGTGGCGAGCTCGTGCCAGCGCTCCGGCGGCGTCCCCTCGATGATGGCCGCGATCGGCCCATACAAAAGGAGCGCGAACAGGAAGGTCGGCGTGACCGGCTTGTCCGCGACGACGCGCTCATCGGTATTGCGCAGGCCCTGCAGCAGCAGCCGCTCGACCAGGCTTCCCGGATGGCTCACGAACCAGGAGTCCACCGTCGGCAGCAGCTGGGCGAGCAGCCCGCGGCGGCGCAACACCTCGAAGCTCTTCGCGCCATGCCCGGTGAGGAAGAGCTTCAGCGTCTCATCGAAGAGCCGCGCCGGCGGCACGGCCGACAGGAGCTCCCGCAAAGTGGCGATCGGCCGCGCGGTGTCCGCGTCGATGGTGAATCCGAGCTTGGCCTCGAAGCGCGCCGCACGCAGCATGCGCACCGGATCCTCGCGGTAGCGCGTCTCGGGGTCGCCGATGAGGCGCAGCCGCCGCGCCGCGATGTCCTCGGCGCCGCTCACGTAATCCCACACCGAGAAGTCGGCGATGTTGTAGTAGAGCGCGTTGGCGGTGAAGTCGCGCCGCCAGACATCCTCGTCGATGGTGCCGTAGACGTTGTCACGCAGGATCCGCCCGCTGGCATCGAAGGCACGCGCCGTGCTCTCGTCGTCGAGCTCCGGCGCCTCCCCGTCCTCGGGGTCGGTATCGGGCAGCGGCTCATCTCCCTGGCTCGGGGCGCTGGTGGCGCGGAAGGTCGCCACCTCGATGGTCTCGCGGCCGAAGAATACGTGCGCCAGGCGGAAGCGCCGGCCGACGAGGCGGCAGTTGCGAAAGAGCTTCCTGATCTCCTCGGGCAGCGCGTCAGTCGCGACGTCGAAGTCCTTCGGGGTCAAACCCAGCAGCAGATCACGTACGCAGCCCCCGACCAGGAACGCCATGTAGCCCGCCTCGCGCAGCCGGTACAGCACCCGCAGTGCGTTCGGGGAGATCTGGGAGCGGGAAATCGAGTGCTCGGATCGGGGAATGATCCGCGGGGTGGCTCGGGGCGTCGCGACGGACGCGTCGGGTGAGTTCAATTCTGGCTTTCGCTTGAGCAATCGGGGCCGCTCTCTATAATACCGCGCTCCCGATATAGGCCCCGGGAAGACGCTCCCTTCGTCTAGAGGCCCAGGACATAGCCCTCTCAAGGCTAGTACACCGGTTCGAATCCGGTAGGGAGCGCCAATAAAATCAATGGCTTGAGATGCTTCAAGCCTCCTCTCAACGGTGCTTAGGTAATATTTAGGTAACCCAGGTCAGCAGCCCTGGCCGTGCAGGCAGACGTGGGCGGGTCGCCTGGCACCGCGGCACCTGGGACACTCATCGCGTTCGGGACAGACTCAGAGAGAATAGGCGTTCGGGGGCCCCAGGGATCGCGCGCAAGCCTCACGATGAACAACGACTTCTTCGAAAAGCCGATCCTAAATTCGCCCTACAGGTACCCGGATCGGCACTGGGAGCTTGATGAAAGCGGTCAGCCCACCCAGAAGATCATCGACAAGAGGCGGGAAGCTCGGTTCATCACTCCGATCCCTAAGCCGAAGAAGCGAGCGGGTGGCGAGCAGGCTCCACTGCTCCTCGGCGGTGAAGAGGGGCTCTCCACCCAGACGCAGCAATACGCTCACACCGCGATCATTACGGGGCTTCGCGAGCATGTCGACCGTTGGCGTCAGATTCCAAATCCGCGCGACTGGCGCGTGACGCCGGAAACCGCGCGACTCCTGCAGCATTGGCGCAACCACCCGTTCACCGATATTCGTCCCTTCTTCTGCCAGATAGAGGCTGTTGAAACGGCGATCTGGCTCTCCGAGGTCGCGCCACAGCTGGGCAAATCGGGTGGGGCTTATCTCACGTATCTTGAGAACGCCAATCGGGACGCAAACCCGCTACTGACGCGATTGGCCCTAAAGCTCGCGACCGGGGCCGGGAAGACGACGGTCATGGCGATGTTGATCGCATGGCAGACCCTCAACGCCTATCGGCGACCGACCAGCAAGCACTTCACCCGCGGGTTTCTCATCGTCGCGCCAGGGCTCACGATCAAGGACCGCTTGCGGGTCCTGCTCCCTAATGACCCGGAGAGCTACTACGGCAACCGCGAGCTAGTGCCGAGTGACCTCTTAGGCGAGCTGCAACACGCCAAGATCGTCATCACGAATTTTCATGCACTCCGGCGCCGCGAGCAGCTCGAGCTCTCGGCGGGCGGCCGCGCGCTGCTTGAGGGTCGCACGGGGCCGGAGCTCGACACTCTCGAGACGGAAGGTCAGATGCTCCAGCGCGTGATGCCCGAGCTCATGGGGATGAAGAACATCCTCGTCATCAACGACGAGGCCCATCACTGTTACCGGGAAAAGCCTCCCGACCCCGACGACGAACAACTGAAGGGAGACGAGCGCAAGGAAGCCGAGAAGAACAATGAAGCGGCGCGGGTCTGGATTTCAGGCCTAGAAGCGGCGAATCGCGTCCTCGGCGTCCAGCGTGTCCTGGATCTCTCTGCGACGCCCTTCTTCCTCCGGGGATCCGGCTACGCGGAGGGCACTCTCTTTCCATGGACGATGAGCGACTTCTCGCTCATGGACGCCATCGAGTGCGGCATCGTGAAGCTCCCGCGCGTGCCGGTCGCAGAGAACATCCCGGGTAGTGAGATGCCGATGTTCCGCAATCTGTGGGAGAACATCCGCAAGGACATGCCGAAGAAAGGCCGCGGGAAGTCCGGCGACCTCGACCCCGAGAAGCTCCCGACGCGACTGCAGACCGCGCTCGAAGCCCTTTACGGCCATTACGAGAAGACCTTCCATATCTGGCGCGAGCGCGGCATCAAAGTACCACCCTGCTTCATTGTGGTGTGCCAGAACACGGCAATCTCGAAACTGATCTACGACTTCATCTCGGGCTTCCAACGCGACAATGAGGACGGCACGAGCACGCTCGTCAACGGCAAATTTGCATTGTTCCGCAACTTTGACGAAGTGACAGGCAATCCACTTCCGCGCCCTAATACGCTCCTGATCGACAGCGCGCAGCTCGAAGCGGGAGATGCCCTGGACCCGAACTTCCGCGCCATGGCGGCCGACGAGATCGATCGCTTCCGGCGCGATCGCATCGAGCGCACGGGAGACATCCGCCAGGGCGAAGGGATCACGGACCACGAGCTTCTGCGCGAGGTCATGAATACCGTTGGCAAGGTGGGTCAGCTCGGGGAGAGCGTCCGCTGCGTCGTGTCGGTCTCTATGCTGACTGAGGGTTGGGACGCCAACACCGTGACCCACGTGCTAGGGAACCTCTGCGCAGGTGGTCACGCAGGGGTTGGATGAGATGAAAACTGGGTCAGCAATCATGCGAGAGGCGGAAACGCAGAGCGCCGGAGCCGATTTGGCCTCGAGTTCTCGGTTCTTTCTGCCTTTTGCATACTCACCAGGGACACGTCCCCTGTGGTGTGATCAACCGTCGCCTGAGCAGGTACAAGTTCGCGAGGGCAAATGCGGTGAAGAGCCGGGCGGTGTTCTTCGCCAGTCCGCGGTAACGCACCTTGGCGAAGCCCCACAGCCGCTTCACCACGTGGAAGGCGTGTTCGCCGCGCGCCCGGGCGCTCGAGCGACAGCGGTTGATGAAGCGCTGGTACTCGGTCAGCGGTTTGCTGCTCGTACCGCGCCGGTTGATGCGGTAGCGGATGCCGCGCTTGAGGGCCCCCTGGCGGTGGGACTCGCTCCAGTACGCCTGATCGCCAAAGACTTCGCGCTCCTGCCCGTGCAGCAGCTGCGGCATCTGGCTGATGTCGGAGGCATTGGCCGCCGTGGTGCTCAAGCTATGCACAATCCCACGCTTGTCCGTCCCCACGTGCGCTTTCATCCCGAAGTGCCAGTCTTTGCCCTTTTTGGTCTGGTGCATCTCAGGGTCACGCGCTCCTTCTTCGTTCTTGGTCGAAGGCGGCGCCTCGATGATCGTCGCATCCACGATCGTCCCGGACTTGAGCAACAAGCGCTTCTGCTCAAGCAGCGTGCGGATCTGCCCAAAGATCGCCTGCGTGAGGTAATGCTTCTCGAGCAGGTGCCGAAAACGCAGGATCGTCGTCTCATCCGGGATCGCATCGTCGCTGAGCTCGATGCCGGCAAAGCGCCGCATCGACTCGGAGTCGTACAGCGTATCCTCCATCGCCGGGTCAGAGAGGTTGAACCACTGCTGCATGAAGTAGATGCGCAGCATCCGCTCCTGCGGCATCGGCTGAGTGCCGTTGCCGGCCTTGGGGTAATGCGGCTCGATCAGCCGGTTCAGGTGCTTCCAGGGAATGACCGCATCCATCTCCTTCAGGAAGCGCTCCCGCCGCGTCACTTTGCCCTTCTTGTCCCAAGCCGCCGATGCAAAGGTGGTCTGCTTCATCGTTCCCCTCGAGCCCTGAGGGCTACTGCCAACTGCACGCAGTATCCATCAGCTACACCTACCTGTGCAGAGCTTCCCTAGGAGTCCGGGCCTTCGGCACCCAGCTCTTGTGTGAGCAAGTCATCGGCAGAGCGCTCCGCCGCCAGTCGTACGACTTGAACGAGGACGACCTCCTTAACGTCGAGTATGCAGACGTGTTCGGTGTGCCCTTCGACTTCACCGCCAAGCCTGTCATAGCGCCGCCGCAACCTCCCCGCGAGACCGTACAGGTCAAAGCGGTCAGTCCGGAACGCGATGCGCTCGAGATCCGCTTTCCGCGCGTCGAGGGGTACCGGGTCGAGCTGCCGGAGGATCGACTGCGAGCGAGCTTTAACGAAGACTCGAAACTGGTCCTAAGTCCCGATCTGGTCGGGCCCTCGCACACCCGCAATGCCGGCATCATCGGTGAGGCCGTGGACTTGAACCTCAAGCACCTGCGGGACGTGCGCACCTCGACGCTCCTCATGCATCTGACCAAGCGCCTCCTCTACACGAAGTGGCGGGACCCGGGCGAAGAGCCACGGCTCTATCTCTTCGGTCAGTTGAAGCGCATCACCAAGAAGTGGCTCGAGACCTGTCTCACCTGCAAGGGCGACACCTACCCCGCCCTGCTCCTCTATCAGGACCTCGCGGACATAGCCTGCGAGCGCATCACCGCCGCCATCACCCGCGAATTTCTCGGGGATCGACCGATTAAAGTTCTGCTCGATCCTTACAACCCATCGGGCTCGACGCGTCACGTTCGCTTCAACACCTCGCGCACGGATCGCTGGGAGACGGGCGGACCACCGCCTAAGAACCACGTGAACTGGGTCATCCTCGACAGCGACTGGGAAGCAGAATTCTGCCGCGTGGCCGAGGAACACCCAAAAGTGCTCGCCTATACCAAGAACCACAACCTCGGCCTCGAAGTCCCGTATCGCTTCGGCTCCGAAAATCGCCGCTACCGACCCGATTTCATTGTCGAAGTCGACGACGGCCACGGTCCTACGGATCCGCTTCACCTCGTCGTCGAGATCAAAGGCTACCGGCGCGAGGACGCCAAGGAGAAGAAGTCCACCATGGAAACCTATTGGGTGCCGGGCGTGAACCACCTGAAAACCTTCGGTCGCTGGGCCTTTGCCGAATTCACCGACGTATACACGATGGAGGAAGAGCTCGCGGCGAAGATCGCGAGTGAGTTCGATCAGATGATCACTGCCGCCATCCATCCGGCGGCACCGGGCCGAGCACGCCGACCGTGCGACCCTGACAGACAGGAGATCTAGCAGCATGGCTCGAGGCAAGAAATCCGCGCGCGCGGCCAGACCGGCGCCCGGCCGCAAGACAGCGCGCGGCAAGAGCGTCGAAACGCTCAAGCACGAGGAAGCCAAGCGTAAGAACATTCCCACCGCGGAATTTCAACCCATGCTCGAGAAGGAGCAGGAACAGCCGCGGACGCTTAAGTACCCCCGCAACACCGACCTCGACCCCCAACTCGTCTGGCGCGGCAAGGACGAACAGGACTGGTCCGACCTCGTTGTCCCCGCCCCACCGCTCTACATCCAAGAAAAGGTCCACCCAAAGGCGCTGATCGACGACCTGCTACGCGAGACTAAGGAGCGCGCGCATGAAGCCGGCGAAACCACCGCCGACCTCTTCGCCGACTTCAATGGCGTCCCCAAAGGCGTCGACAAAACCGAGTTCTACCAGCACGACCAGAACTGGTCGAACCGGATGATCTTAGGCGACTCCCTCCAGGTGATGGCCAGCCTCGCCGAACGCGAAGGCCTGCGCGGCAAAGTCCAGTGCATCTACCTCGATCCCCCCTACGGCATCAAATTCAACAGCAACTTCCAGTGGAGTACGACAACCCGCGAAGTGAAGGATAGAGCAGACAACATTACTCGTGAACCTGAAGTGGTGAAGGCATTCCGCGATACATGGCGCGAAGGGGTACACAGTTACCTAACTTATCTCCGGGATAGGCTTACCGCCGCGCGCGACTTACTCGCGGAAACTGGCTCCATCTTTGTGCAAATTGGCGATGAAAATGTGCACCGCGTACGCTCACTTTTGGATGAGATTTTTGGTGAGAGTAATTTCGTGAGCGTAATTTCGATGCGGAAATCGAGCGGCCTAGGACAGGACTTTATAAAGAACACCACCGACTACATCCTTTGGTACTCAAGAGAGTACAAGCACGCAAAGTTCGGCCCATTTTTCGGGACAAGGTCGTTGGTGACGAAGGGGGCACAACGTACCAGCACTACCTGATTGCCCCCGGCCGGCTCGTCCCGCTTCCAGCCGATCATTCCTCAATCGCAGAGAACATGGTTGCCGCAATCGGGGACCTCTCCTCTTCAGGCGCGACCCCAAGCTGCATCTATCAATTCTGCCTGGGTTCCGCTCAATACAACCCAACTGCTGGAAAGAGTTGGAAAACGACGGAGACCGGAATGACCCGATTGCTCAGAGCGGGTCGGGTGCTGGTGAAACCAAAATCAATAAGCTACATACGCCTATTGTCAGATTATCCGGCGCTGGACATTGACAATATCTGGACAGACGTCGTCAGCAGCTTCATGGATGACAAGATCTATGTCGTACAGACAAACACAAGCATTGTGCGTCGATGCCTCTTAATGACCAGCGATCCCGGGGATTTGGTGCTTGACCCAACATGCGGATCCGGAACCACCGCCTACGTTGCTGAGCACTGGGGACGCCGCTGGATTACGGTTGACACCTCACGAGTCGCCCTGGCGTTGGCGCGCGCCCGGATTATGGGCGCACGGTACCCCTACTTTCTGCTCAGTGATTCGCGTGATGGCCACCTGAAGGAGGCAGAGGTGAACCGCGCGGCACCGTCAACACAGCCAACGGCTGGCGATGTACGACACGGGTTCGTTTACGAGCGCATTCCGCATATAACGTTGAAGTCGATCGCCAACAATGCAGAGGTCGATGTGATTTGGGAAAAGTGGCAGCAAAGGCTCGAGCCGTTGCGCCAAGCGCTCAACAGCGCTCTGAGGGAGCACTGGGAAGAGTGGGAGATACCGCGCGAGGCGGATGATGGATGGGCGTCCCCGGCGATGGAACCACACTCGGCCTGGTGGGATGCGCGCATTGCCCGTCAGAGGGAGGTCGACATTTCCGTAGCGTCCAAGGCAGACTTTGAATACCTATACGACAGGCCCTACGAAGACAAGCGTAAAGTGCGAGTGGCCGGTCCGTTCACCGTAGAAAGCCTGTCTCCGCATCGCACCCTCAGCGTCGACGATGACGACTCTCTAATCGATCCTTTCGAGCACAGCGTCGCCGAACCGAGCGCCAAGCAGTCCTTCCCCGAAATGATCCTCGACAACCTGCGCATCGCTGGCGTCCAGCAAGCCCACAAAGACGATCACATCACCTTCACCTCCCTTGCCCCATGGCCCGGTGAGCTCGTCTGCGCCGAAGGCAAATACCTCGAAGGCACTGCTGAAAAGCGCGCCGCCATCTTCATCGGCCCGGAATTTGGCACCGTTCAACGCGCTGACCTTGTCTCCGCCGCCCGCGAAGCGGGCGACTCTGGGTTCGACGTCCTCATCGCCTGCGCCTTCAACTACGAGGCCCACACCACCGAGTTCAACAAGCTTGGCCGGATCCCCGTGTTGAAGGCCCGCATGAACGCCGACCTCCACATGGCGACCGACCTCAAGAACACTGGCAAAGGCAACCTCTTCGTCATCTTCGGCGAGCCCGACATCGAACTCATCCACGAGAAAGGCAATCGCCTTCGCGTGAAGATCAAGGGCGTTGACGTCTTCAAACCCCAGACCGGAGAGGTCGTGAGCAACGGCCCTGACGAAATCGCCTGCTGGTTCGTCGACACCGACTACAGCGAAGAGAGCTTCTTCGTACGTCAGGCCTATTTTCTCGGGGCCAACGACCCCTACAACGCCCTGAAGACCACCCTCAAAGCCGAGATCGACGCCGAAGCCTGGGAGAGCCTCCACAGCGACACCTCGCGGGTATTTCCTAAGCCCAAGAGTGGCCGGATCGCCGTAAAAGTCATCAATCATCTCGGGGATGAAGTCATGAAAGTGTTCCGGGTAAGCTAGCGAGTCAAGGAAGCCGACGCACCATGACCCGAGTAGCCGTCAAACCAGAGATGTATCGCTGGGCCCGCGAACGCTCGGGCGTCGAGCACGCCGACTTGCTCGCTCGCTTTCCAAAATTGGCGCAATGGGAGAGTGAACAGCGGCAGCCGACCCTGAAGCAACTCGAGCAATATGCACGCGCGACTCTGACGCCTGTCGGCTTTCTCTTGCTCCCTGAACCGATCGCCGAAGAAGTTCCCATTCCCGATTTCCGGACAATGGGCAACCGACAAGTGGAGCGTACAAGTCCGAACCTGCTCGACACCATTTACCTCTGCCAGCAGCGGCAAGAGTGGTATCGAGAATACGCTCAGGAGCAGGGCCTTCGGCGCGCTGAGTTCGTGGGCTCCCTTCGAATTGACGCGCCGATCGAAGAAGCCGCTGACCGAATCCGCGCCTGGCTCAGATTTGAGGTCGCCGCTCGGAGAGGCTTCCGGACGTGGGAAGATGCTTTACGGCACTTCATTGCCCTGGCCGACGATGCCGGCGTGATGGTGATGTGCAGCGGCGTGGTAGGCAGTAACAACCGCCGCACCCTCGATCCTGAGGAGTTCAGAGGGTTTGTGCTCGCCGACGATCGAGCCCCGCTTGTCTTTATCAATGGCGGGGACACCAAGGCCGCTCAGATGTTCACTCTGGCGCACGAGTTGGCACATCTGTGGCTCGGGCAGTCGGCCTTGTCTAACACGGATATCCCTGGACGAGGCGGCAATCATGTGGAGCGGTGGTGCAACGGCGTGGCGGCGGAGCTGCTAGTTCCGCTGCGTGACTTTCGACCGCTGCTGCGTGACCGCGAAACACCAGACGATCTGGTGAGACACCTAGCGAGTCACTTTAAGGTCAGCACCCTAGTCATTCTCCGCCGGCTTCTCGACGCACGAAGGATCTCTGCCGAGGAGTTTTGGCATCGGTACCGTTCCGAACTAGAGCGCCTGGTGGCGCTCCGGCGAGTCAGCGACGGCGGAAACTTCTATCTTTCACAAGCCGCCCGTATCAGCAGACGCTTCACGCGCGCGTTGGTGGTAAGCGCGCTCGAAGGTCACACGCTGTACCGGGATGCGATGCGTATGGCTGGCGTCGCCAGAGTGGAGACCCTACACGAATTGGGCCGCTCCGTGGGCGTGGCGGTCTGATGGCTTATCTGCTCGATGCGAACGTCTTTATCCAAGCCAACAGGTTTCATTACGGATTCGATTTCTGCCCGGCCTTCTGGGACTGGATCGAAGCAGGGCACACAGGGGGAACCGTTGTGAGCGTCGCGCAGGTGGGCCGCGAACTCGCAGCAGGGAATGATCGACTGGCACAGTGGGCGGACGAACATCAGGCAATGTTTCGCGAGCCCGATGCGGCCACGGTGGCTTCGATGGCGACGGTGTCACAATGGGTATTGCAGCAGAGTTATGATCCGGCGGCCATCAACATATTTCTACAGGCGGCAGACTACTATCTCGTAGCGATGGCACACGCCCACGCGCATGTGGTGGTTACGCACGAGCGCCCTGATGGGGCACGCCGCCGGGTGAAAATCCCGAACGTTTGTGTCGGACTCGGAGTTGGCTTCCTGACCACATTCGAGATGCTTCGGAGCGAGCGAGTGCGCTTCGTTCTCGCGCCGGCGGCACGAGCGTGATGGAATTCCGCATTGCCGACACGTTCACCGCCAGCCTCGCGCGCCTGACCGGGGAGGAACAGAAAGCCGCCAAGACGACCGCGTTCGATCTGCAACTGAATCCGGCCAACCCCGGCATGAGCTTCCACAAGCTCGACCGGGCACGAGACAAAAACTTCTGGTCGGTACGGGCCAGCGCCGACATCCGCCTAATCGTGCACCGCTCGGCGGCGAGTCTCCTCCTCTGCTACGTCGATCATCACGACAAGGCTTATGCCTGGGCCGAGCGCAGAAAGCTCGAGGTGCACCCGAAGACGGGCGCCGCCCAGCTCGTTGAAATCCGGCAAACCGTCAAGGAGATCGCTGTTCCGGTCTACGTGCAGCCGGCAGCCGATGAGCCTCAGCGCGCGCAGCGGATGTTCAGCTCTATGTCAGATGGAGCACTACTCGGGTACGGTGTCCCTCCGGAGTGGTTGGGCGATGTGCGTGCGGCCACCGAAGATTCGTTTCTGAAACTCGCCGACCACCTGCCGGCAGAGGCCGTTGAAGCTCTGCTCGAACTGGCCACAGGCGGAACATCCGTCGTCGCCTCGGTGCGTGCGAACGCGGGCGCGCCTCTCGAGGAGACGTCGGACTTTCTAGCCGCGCCGCTCATGGTTGACGAGGAAGAGCCGACACCGGACCATGAGCTTCTCTCCCCGGGAATACCGGTGTTTGAAGACGCAACGATCCAGGCCCTTGAACACCCCGACGCGCGGCGGCGATTTCGGAAGGTTGAGACCGCAGAAGAGCTTCGAGAGGCACTCGACTACCCCTGGGACAAATGGACGATCTTTCTCCATCCCGACCAGCGGGACTGGGTGGAGAAGGACTTCGCCGGCCCCGCCAAGGTTGCCGGCTCCGCTGGCACCGGCAAGACCATCGTCGCCGTCCATCGAGCCGTATATCTGGCACGTCGTAACCCGAACGCCAGAGTGCTACTCACAACTTTCTCTGAGAGCCTCGCTCAGGTGCTTCGCACCATGCTGCGCCGCCTGGTGGCTGCCGAGCCCCGCCTGGGGGAACGCATCGACGTCTACTCGGTCCCGAACCTCGGAGAACGACTCTACAAGGCCCACGTCGCTGCGCCGGTCCTCGCCAAAGCACAGACCATACGCGAGCTCATCGGCGCTGCAGCCGCAGCCACTCCAGACCATCGCTTCAGCCTGCGATTCCTTGTCTCCGAGTGGGAGGAGATCGTGGACCCGTGGCAAGTCGATAGCTGGGAGGCCTACCGCGGCGCGCCACGCCTCGGGCGTAAGACGCGCGTTTCTGAGGCGCAACGGAAAGTCCTCTGGTCGATCTTCGAGCGCGTCCGCGTCACTCTCACGGAGCGCCACCTCCTCACCTCAGGGCAGCTATTCACAACCCTCGCGAACTCAATTCGCGCCGGTCAGAAGATCATCTACGATTACGTGGTCGTCGATGAGGCGCAGGACGTTGGCATCCCGCAGCTTAAGCTCTTGGCAGCCCTCGCGAGCGATCGGCCCAACGGGCTGTTCCTGGCCGGCGACCTAGGCCAGCGCATCTTCCAGCAGCCGTTCTCCTGGAAGGCCCTCGGAATCAATATTCGTGGCCGCTCACGAACGCTGCGGGTCAACTACCGCACCTCGCACCAGATTAGATCTCAGGCCGATCGGCTCCTATCGCCTGAGCTGACCGACGTCGATGGCAATACTGAGGTGCGGCGCGACACCATCTCGGTCCTGAACGGCCCTCCACCGACAATCGAGACTTACGCGGAGGAAGCGGCGGAGGTCGCAGCCGTGAGTCAGTGGCTGACCGAGCGCTCAGCTTCCGGCGTCGCACCACACGAGCTGGCCGTGTTCGTCCGATCGGCCGCACAGCTGCCTCGCGCCGAGCGCGCCGTGGCGCGTGCCCATCTCGCATTCAAGGTGCTGGACGATCACGTTGAGACCACGAGCGGGTACGTGGCGATCAGCACGATGCACCTTGCCAAGGGGCTGGAGTTCCGCGGTGTTGTCGTGATGGCGTGTGATGATGAGGTAATTCCACTCCAGGCACGTATCGAAGCAGCGGGGGACGACGCTGACCTTGAGGAGATCTACGACACGGAACGGCACCTGCTCTATGTCGCCTGTACACGAGCGCGAGATCATCTCCTGGTGACGGGGGTGGAGCCGGCTTCGGAATTCTTGGGCGATCTGACCAGGAATTGAGATCGCCCTTCGCCGGCTGACAACATCAAGAAAGGCAAAAGGGGCAAGCCGTGACGGCCAGACTTGAAATCCAGCAGCTAAAAGTGAAGCAGCTGATCGACGACTATCGAACCGGTCGCCTTGTCATTCCTGAATTTCAGCGCGAGTACGTCTGGAAGCCCAGCCGCGCGCCAAAACTCCTAGACTCGATTTATCGAGGGTATCCGGTTTCAGTCCTTCTAATTTGGTCGAGTGACGTCGAGGCTCGAGCGCGCCGGCGCGATCCACGACCGTCGCGTGCGAGCCTCATGTCCTGGCTGATCGATGGACAACAACGCGTAATTACGCTCTCGCGCATCTTCAGTGGCGATGAAGGTATCGATGTCGTCTTCAACCCCGACGAAGACACATTTCGGCTAGCCAACGCCGCAACCCGAAAGGACAGGAACTGGGTGAGAGTGAGCGAACTACTCGACGACGAATCATACCGGCAGATCCGCCGCGGGCTTCCTGAGGGTGCGAAAGGAGAGCAGCGCGAGGCTCAATTTGAACGAGTCAGGCAGGCGCGAGAGTACGAGATTCCGGCTGTGCGAATGATAGGACATACCTTTGATCAAGCCGTGGATGCTTTCACCAGGATCAATACACTCGGGGTAAAGCTGAAGACGGAAGACATTCACAGTGCTCGAATCGCGGCGCGTCATAGTGGCTTCATCGCCGATGAGGTCACGCCGTTCGTCATGGAACTTCGGCATCAAGGCTTCTCGCGTCTGAATATCATGCATCTGTTCCGCGCTTGCGCATTTGTAGCTCTGCCAGACGGGCGTAGCCGTACGCCCTTGCACGAGTTGAGCCGAGGTGAGGTCTCCGCGGCCTGGACCAAGACGAAGCGTGCCACTCAGGAGGCAATTGCAATAATCCGCAATCAATTTGGCCTCGTGAACATGGACATACTTTGGAGCGGTGCCCTGTTGGTCCCCGTCATCGCACTTTGCGCGTCGACTGGGCCTCGCGATCGCGATCCGGGGGGCACTGCCGGGTGGTTGGCCATGGCGGCCCTCCTCCACCGTTACAGCCACGCAACAGAGACCTCTTTGGACCAAGATCTGCGAGCATGTCGATCCGACGATCCGATTGGAAAGCTTCTTACGAACGTCCGACGTGACGAGGGAGCCTTTGGCGCTATTGCTAACGACTTCAAGGGTCCGTTAAACGACAAGGGCGCCATGTTCGCGGCCTATGTCGCCTGCCGCCAGATGGGTCTGCGCGACCTGTTTTCGGGGACACAGATATTGCTGCAGGCCAACGTTGATCGTCACCATATTCTTCCGAGAGCTCAATTTGACGAACGCAAACGAGCGACCGCTGACGTGGTCGCAAACATTGCCTTCATCACCGGGGAGGTTAACCGGGCTGTAGGCGCAGCTTCTCCGGATGTTTACCTCGCGAAAGTTCCCGAACGAGTGCTCGCAAGCCAGTGCATACCGATCGACCGAGATGTGTGGCGCATTGATCGCGCGGAGGAGTTCTGGGCGCAGCGGCGTGAGTTGCTCGCAAGTGCTTTCAACAGTTTCTTGCGACAGATGCTGCCGGGGAGACATCTTTTGGACGCGGGCTAGCGTCTGTGCCACTCCTAACGCCTGCCGGCGTGGCGAGCGAGCGGCGCTGAAGCCCCACTGCGCTTCGGCGAGGAACCTCCGAATGGAGAGACTCGAGCGGTTCTACAAAATCGACGGGCCGCTGAAGGGGAGCAAGATCGTGTCGTTCGCGAGGCTCCGCGAGGCGCTGGGGCTTTCCAGGGCGCAGTTGAGGCGCGACCTCGAATACATGCGCTCTCGCTTCAACGTGTTGCTGCAATTCACGGCGGCACGAGTTGAGAGCCGGCCTAAGTCCTCAATACAATCCGCCGTTGCCCGGCCAGACACCTCTGCCGAGCTGGGTACGGGGGCTACAGTGATCTAATGGACGATCGGTCCGTCAGGCAGGCTACTTTCGCGTGGCTCGAGCAGCAGGCAGGAGTTCACGGTGATTCTTTGGACCGGTCCATTCTTGCCGAGGGGTTCTCACTGGACGGTGAGCAGATCCGATTGGTCGGGCCGCAGGGGATCTTCAAGCCACGCTGTCTCGAGCTGCCCCTGTCGATCACAACCGTGGCGGGTGGCCCCTACACCGATTCCTTCCGCCCGGACGGACTATTGAGCTACCGCTATCGCGGGACCGATCCGCAGCATCGCGACAATGTCGGCCTGCGGACGTGCATGCGCCAACGCAAACCGCTGGTCTACTTTCACGGTATTGAGGAAGGAACGTACGTCCCCGCATGGCCGGTGTTCATTGTTGGTGATGACGAACCCGGACTGACGTTTACAGTCGCTGTGGATGATTCGATCGCCCTACGGCAACTAGAGGCATTCCCTGAAGAGTCATCGGTTCAGGCAGATAGCGCAATTCGGCGCGGCTACATTACCCGTCTGGCGCGGCAACGCATTCACCAACAGGCATTTCGAGAGCGCGTTCTCCACGCTTATCGGCAGCAGTGTGCGCTGTGCCGGCTGAAGCATGGCGTTCTGCTGGATGCGGCCCACATCGTCCCGGACAGCGATCCGGAAGGCGAGCCCGTCACCAGCAACGGCATAGCCCTCTGCAAGCTCCACCACGCTGCATTTGACAAGCACTTCCTCGCGATCCGTCCCGACTACATTGTTGAGATCCGGCGCGACATCCTAAGCGAGACTGATGGACCGATGCTGAAGCACGGCCTGCAGGGCCTGCACGAGCAGGCGATCGTGTTGCCGTCCCGGGCTGACCAGAAGCCGAACAGGCACTCGCTTGAGCAGAGGTATCAACGATTCCGAGCGGCCTATCGGGAATAATCTTGCCGGAACACACGAAGATGACAGATCAAATGCAGTTCCAATTGCCAGTCGCCTCGAAAATACCGATCGTGGACATCATCAAGATGATCCTGGATCGCGGTGAGCTCTCCAAGGACGACATACGTCTCCTTTGGGACGTGTCCGAGGACGCCTACGACGCCCTGAAGGATCGCCTCGCCAAGGAAAAGCTGATTGAACCAGGGCCCAAGGGTAAGGGCGGGTTCATCGCGCGCTTCAACAAGAGGCCTAAATCCACGACCGAGGAGCTAGAATCACAGCGAGTAGAATTTGATACGGCGTCCGAAGAAGCAGCGGCGGAGCGGCTTCGGGAGTTGTTATCACATCAAGACTTCGAAGATTTGCTGGGCGGTCCGCTCGTCTACACGATACGCAAAGCACGACAGGCGCTGACCGGCGAAGACCGCCGCGGAAGCAAGGCAGAGCTCGCCGCCGCGCTGCTTACCAAGCTGGGTATCGATCTCTTCGCGGATACCGAGGTGCGCGCGCTCGTCGCCAAGAGGGCTAGAGTGAAGTGGCCGCAGCGGTGGCACCCAGGGAAGGGATCCGCGCTAGCATTCGTTGCGGCGACGGGATTCCCGCCGGAGTATGCCGGAATTCCCGCCGAGGAAACTCCGCCCGATTTCGAATATTTGGAAGGACGGATCGATTTAGCTGCTCTGCAGGACTTTCAAGTGGAAGTCCAACGCAAGCTCCGTGAAGTCATCAACGCCCCCTCCGGACGAGCCATCGTCACGCTTCCAACAGGTGCTGGCAAGACCCGCGTAGCCGTGGACACGATTCGGGACTGGCTCAGCGAACGTTACGCCAGTCGCAGACCGGGCAAGGGAACGTCGTGCTGTGGCTCGCTCATACCGATGAGCTGTGCGAACAGGCCTACGCTTGCTTCCGGGAGGTTTGGCAGGCATCCAGCGCCGTGTGCCCCTTGCTGCTCTTCCGCTTCTGGGGCGGTTATACGCGCGATCTACAAAAGCACGGTGAGACGCTACAGGCATTGGATCAGCAGCCGACGGTATCGTGTCGACTCCCCATCGCTTGGTCAACCTGATGGAGGGCGCGGTGGCTGGCGGTCTAACCATAGTGGAGACGCTGCTGCGCTTGACGGGCCTGGTCGTTATCGATGAGGCCCATCGGGCGGCGGCGCCCTCGTACCGTCGCATCATCCAGTCCTTCACCAAAGCTCCGACAGGCCCGTCTGTCGTGGGCCTCACGGCGACGCCTTTTCGCCAGGAGTACGCTCCGAATGATCCCATCGCCGGTACGCGCGAGCTGCGGGAGCTGTTCAATCGGATTATCGAGCCCATCGAGACACTTGGCGAGGAGCCTCGTGAGGCGCTGCAGATACGCGGATACTTCGCGCAGCCTCACTTCTCCGAGATCAAGACCAAGACCCAGCTGAAGGCTCCGGCGGGCGTATCGACCTCGACAATCCTACGGAGAGCGATATGAGAAAATCGATTACACCTTGAAGCTCCGCGCCGACAACTCCGATCGCCGCATGCTGGTGCTCAAAGAACTCCGAGCGATCTGCACCGACCCAAGAAGTTCGATCATCTATTTCGGGCCGAGTGTGCAAGATGCCGAGGAGTCATGGCCTTTCTACTTCGGCAGCAGGGCATCGGCATTCGTCAGCGGCGCTACCCGGGATGTGACCCGACGAAAGATCATCCATGATTTTCGGGCGGGTCGCGTACAGGTGTTGTGCAACTGCGAAGTTCTGACCACAGGATTCGACGCGCCGAAGGTCACGCACGTCATCATGGCAAGACCGACCGTGAGTCAGGTGTTGTATGAGCAGATGGTCGGTCGCGGGTTACGCGGTGAGCGCTTTGGCGGGACCGCAACCTGCCACATCATAACCTAGAGGACAACTATCGAGCCGCGCGACCCGAGCTCGGATATCGCCGTTTTCGGGCGCTGTGGTTGGAGCGTTAGCGGACGTAACACTACAGGTTGTCGTGGACCGAACCGAGCGTTTCTACAAGATCGATCAGCTGCTGAAGGACAGCAAGATAGTCCCATTCGCGCGGCTCGCCGAGATCCTCGGGGTCTCGCGTGCGACTGTGAAGCGCGACCTCGAATACATGCGCGAACGCTTCAACGCCCCCATCAATACGTCCGCTCCGCGAACGGCTACCGCTTCGGCAAACCCCGCGCCGGCCCCCGCTACGGGCTCCCCAGCCTACTGGTTCAACGCCACCGAAATCTACACCCTCCTCACCACCCTCCAGCTCCTCGGCAACCTCCAACCCGGCGAGCTCGGCACCCAGACGGACCGCTTGATTGAGCGCCTGAGAGCCATCCTGGGGAGCGGCGATCGCCTCGGCAGGAAGTCGAGAAGCGCATCCGCATCTTCCAACCCGAGCGCCGCGAGGGAGACGCCGCCTGGTTCAGTGTCATTGCTGCAGCGCTCCTCAAACGCTCGCGACTCTTCATCCGCCACTACAACCGGGGCGATGACCGCGTCACCGAACGCGAGGTCTCCCCGCAGCGCCTCGTCCACTACCGCGACAACTGGTACCTGGAGTAGTGGAGAGCGCCAATGGTGACTGATCCCGAGCACCCACGCCCGCGTGCGCATGCAGCAGCGGGGCATTTCCCCGAAGGCGTCCGACCTGTCAGTCGGCGAAACCTCCCCTGCCCCGGGTGGCGGCCAAGTCATCTTCCTCGACGCGCCGACAGCCAAGCTCGGCCGTCGAGGCAAGCGCATCCGCGAGCGCGATCGCCTCAAGCGCCTCTACGCCGTCACCGATGGGTCGGGGACGATCGTCACCGTCGGCCATCGCTACCGCCGCATCGCGCGCATCTGACCTTTGGAGCGAACCCATGAACACGAATTCTGCTGCTGGTCATTGTCGCCGCCACCACTGGCTGGGCCGTCTGGGCGCATCTACGGACCGCTCGGGCACGCGCTGAGGCCGAGGGTGGCCAGGCCTGCACATCGGCGCCATGGAGCTCGAAGCTCGCGCGCGCTAGCACACAGGTCGAGCTCGTCGGCCAGCTGGGAGGGAGCGAGCCGACCTCCGCGAACGGGCCCGGACACCTGGACCGCCCAGAAGTCCCGCCTGGAAACTACGGCCGATCGCGTGCCCTCGCTCGAGCGACAGGTCGCAGCTCTACTGGGTGAGATCACAGGACTCCGATCCACCAACGCGGGGCTCATGGCCCAGATGCAAGAGCAGGCTCAGGCGCACCAGGAGAAGCTCGCCGCTCTGACTGACGTCAAGAGCGGCATCGAGACCGGCCTTAAAGGCCTCGTCGCCGACGTGCTCAAGACCAATCAAGGGACATTCCTCGAGCTCGCGAACCAGGCGTTTGAGAAGCATAAGGTCGGCGCCGACGCCGAACTTGAGGCCCGGCAGAAAGCAGTGGCCGATCTCATCGCACCCCGAGAGAGACCCGCCAGTTACCGCCAGCAGACGACCGAGCTCGAGCGCTCCCGGGTCGGAGGCCTGACGGCGCCCTCTTCGGCGGCTCAAGTCCGTCGCCGAGACCCAGAATGTGCTGCGGGAATGGAAGCCTCGAAACTTGTCCAGGCACTGCGCGCTTCGCCCAAGACCCGCGGTTGCTGGGGTGAGCACACGCTGCAGAATGTACTCGAGCTGTCGGGCCGTATCCGTACTGCGATTTCCAGACCGAGGAGACTTTTGACCGCTGGGATAGCCGGGTCCGGCCTGACGTGGTGGTCCGCCTCCCCGGCGGCCGGAGCCTCATCGTCGATGCCAAGACCTCGACCTCCGCGTATCTCGATGCGGTGGAGGCGGTCACGGACGAGGAGCGCGAGAGGCACCTGCTACTGCATGCCGCCCAGACGCGCGAGCATATGAAGAAGCTCGCGTCCAAGAGCTACTGGGACGGGCTTACCGAGACGCCGGACTTCGTAGTGATGTTCATCCCGGGTGATAACTTCTCCTCGGCGGCCGTCGAGCGGGATACCGCGCTCTTCGAGGACGCCGTGGCGCAGCGCGTCATCATCGTCACCCCCTCCACCCTCATCGCGCTCGCCAAGGCCGTCGCCTTCGGCTGGCGCCAGGAAAAGGTCGCGGAGAATGCGCGCAAGGTCCACGATCTGGGGCGGGAGCTTATCACCGCATCACCGTGATGGCCGAGCACATCCAGAACTGCGGCGGGGCGCTAACGAAGTCCGTGAAGTGCTTCAATGAGTTCATCGGGAGCCTGGAGCAGTCTGTAATGCCGCAGGTCCGGCGGTTTAACGAACTGGAAGTCGAAGGCACGGCCGAGGAGATTGTCCCCTTGAAGCCGATCGAGCCTCTAATCCCGCCTCCTGCGCAGTGACCGCGACTTCGCCGGCCGCCTGCCGCAGAGCGCCAATTCCGAGTCTGGACCCTCCGAGAGCGCCGCTTAAGGAAACCCTTGCGGCGCTATAACGAACAGATCCTGTACTCGGCGTCCGACCTCGTCGCATTCCTGGATGTCGGCACGCGACGTTTCTTGACCGGCGCCAGCTGGATAATCCGGTCCCGGTCGCCGAAGACGACGAGTACCTCCAGCTCCTGCAGGAGAAAGGGCTCGAGTACGAGCGCTCCCTGCTGGCTCGGTTCCAGGCCGAGGGCAAGCGGGTCGTCGAGATCGCCCCGAAGGGCTCTCTGGAAGAGCCCGAACCGCGGCCACTTTGGCCGCGATGCGGGCTGGCGCAGACGTCATCTACCAGGGCGCGTTCCTCTCCGGCGCATGGCACGGCTACGCGGACTTTTTGAGACGAGCCGACGGCGCATCAAAGCTCGGCGCCTACCACGACGAGCCGCTCGACACGAAGCTCGCGCACGGCGCCAAGCCCAAACACGTCGTCCAGCTCGCGGTGTATGCGGACCTCCTGACGGCGGCGCAAGGTCGGGAGCCGGAACGGCTACACATTCTGCTCGGCACCGGAGAGACGGAGACGCTTCAGACCGCCGACTTCCGCTATTACCTTGCCCATGCCCGCGGCCGCTTCGAGTTGTTCGTCGATGCGCTACCTCCGACGTCAGAAGGCATTCCGTGCCGAGCGTGCGAACTCTGCCGATGGCGCGAGCGCTGCGGCGGGGAATGGGAGGCCGCGGATCACTTGAGCCTGGTGGCCCGCATCACCAGCGCGCAGATTGAGAAGCTGAATGCCGCCGGCGTCACGACCGTCGCGCAGCTCGCAAACCTCCCCGAGAGTCAGCGCATAGAGCGCGTGAACCCAGACGCTCTCGCCCGGCTACGAAGCCAGGCGGCGCTGCAAGACGCCAAGCGCCGCGACGGCAAGAATCATCAGGAGGTGTTGCCGCTCGTCGGGGGCAAAGGATTTGCTCGGCTCCCCAAGCCGAACTCCGGCGACCTCTTTTTCGACATGGAAGGCGACCCCCTCCTCGCCGTCGGACTTGAATACCTATTTGGATTTGCATGGATCCAAGGTGCCGGGTCCACCTTCCTGGCCTTCTGGGGACACGACCCTGCGACCGAGAAAGTTGCTTTTGAAGGCGCGATCGACTTCATCACCGCGCGACTCGTCCACCATCCCGACGCACATGTCTACCATTATGGGGACTACGAGAAGGCAGCCCTGCTTCGGCTCGCGATGCGACACGGCACGCGGGAGGCCGCGGTAGACGATCTGGTTCGTCGCGGCAAGCTGGTCGATCTCTTAAAGGTGGTACGCGAGTCCGTGCGGGTTTCGGAGCCTGCGTACTCGCTCAAGAACATCGAAGTCTTCGGCATGCCGCCGCGCCAGGGCGAGGTCACGACGGCGGGAGCCAG
Source organism: uncultured Gammaproteobacteria bacterium (assembly GCA_963802645.1). GTDB lineage: Bacteria > Pseudomonadota > Gammaproteobacteria > Steroidobacterales > Steroidobacteraceae > 13-2-20CM-66-19. Next base: position 510,910 of record CAWDJK010000005.1, read on the forward strand.
CGTCGTAGTCTACGCAAGCGCTGCGCAAACTCAGGACCCGCAACTGCTCGTTGAGATCGAGGCGCTATAACGAGGCGGATTGCGTCTCCACCCTGAAGCTCCACGAATGGCTCCTCGGCTTAAGACCTGCTGAGCTCGCAGGGCATGAACGCCCCGGTGCAGATGCAGAAGAAGTGCGACGCGCTGCCGATCGACAGGCGACCGACACAAGGCTGGCCGACACCGTGGCGCAATTGATGCGCGGACCCACTGCCGAGCAGGCGTCGCATGAGGTCGTGAGCCAGCTCCTCGAGTTCCACCGCCGGGGAAGCCAAGCCCGCTTGGTGGCGCCAGTTCCAGTGCATGGACATGAGCGAAGAAGAACTGATCGACGATGCCGAGTGCATCGGAGGCCTCACGCGCGACACATCGGTTGGGCCTTTTGCCGAGAAACGCTCGACAGTCCACACGTTCTCGTTTCCGCCCCAGACTTCAAGATGAAGAAGGGTAGCCGCCCTCGGCGCGCCGGCACACGCGAGCCTGCCGGCGAGATCTTCTCCCTCGACGAGCATGCGCGGCGGCTGCAGCTCAAACTGGGACCCAAGGGTCCAGCACTCGATGACCTGCTGTCCCTGATTCCGGAGGCTCCGTTCGACGACAAAGTGCTGCGGGAGGCCGTCCTCCGATACGCCACAGCCGTAATCGTGGGCGACAACCGGTACGCGGCGGTCACCTCCTTACTGAAGCGCGAGTTGCCGCGGATCGGGGCCGAGCGCTCGGCGCGCCTGTGCCGGCAGCGGAGGATGAGGCAGTCAGCGGCGCGATCGTCGCGATTGCGGACCTCGAGCAGAGTTACGTCCTCGTTCAGGGACCTCCGGGCGCAGGAAAAACCATCTCGAGCCGCCGCCGTCGTGGAGCTGCTACGCCGAGGACGGCGGGTCGGCGTGGCATCTACATTCGCACAAAGCAATCAATCGGCTACTCGAGGAGGTCACCAAGCATCGCAGGCCGCTCATGTGGCCTTCCGAGGGGCAAGAAATGCAGCGAAGACGAGCAGCGCTGCAATCTCCCGATGATCGACGACGTCTTCGACAATGACGAAGTGACACCCCGTCACCAGCTGGTCGCCGGGACGGCCTGGCTCTTTGCCGATCCACACCTCGATCAGACACTCGACGTGCTCTTCGTGGATGAGGCGGGCCTGGTGTCGCTCGGGAATCTGGTCGCCATGGGACTCGCCGCGCGAAACCTCGCGCTGGTGGGCGACCAGATGCAGCTCACCCAGCCGATCCAGGGAACACACCCGGGTCGATCGGGCCTATCGACCCTCGAATATCTATCCTGAGGGGTACGCCACTGTTCCCCCGGAGCGCGGCGTATTCCTTGAGGTCACCCGACGCATGCACCCCGACGTCTGCCGGTTCATCTCCGACGCCGTTTACGACGGTCGGCTGCACTCCTACCCCGGCACCGAGCTGCAGCGACTAATTCTCTCTAGGGACGCCGACCCGACCCTCAAGCCTTCCGGCTGTCATTCGTCGCCGTTGCGCACCAGGACCGCCGTCAGAAGAGCGAGGAAGAAGGGCAACGCGTCGGCGGCTCTTCGCAAGTCTACTTCAGCAGCGCTGGGTGGATCCCGACAAAGGCGAGCGCCCGCTCGAAGTCAACGACATCCTGGTCGTCAGCCCCTACAACATCCAGGTGAATCACCTGCAGTCATCCTCGCCGCCGCGCGGGGTCGGCACCGTGGACAAGTTTCAGGGTCAGGAAGCCGCTGTGGTCATCGTCTCCATGACCGCCTCGTCGGCGGAGGACGTACCCCGGGGAATGGAGTTCCTCTATAGTCGCAACCGCCTCAACGTGGCGATCTCGAGGGCCGAGTCCCTGGCGATCGTCGTGGCGAGCCCGCGGCTGTTGGAAGCGTCCTGCAGCAAGATTCAGCAGATGGCGCTGGTGAATACGCTGTGCCACGCGCAGGCGTACGCTGGCGCGAACATTGGGTCATGAACGATCAACTGTCGGCATTGCTGGAATACGTGACGTCCGAGCGACGTGTGTGTCCAAAACCGATGTGTTGGCACCGCTTCTGGGAGGTCTTGCCGCGCGCGCCCCGCAAAGAGGCCCCTGTCCCACTAATCCTAGGTGCCTGGCACTTTACGGATGCCAAGGAAAAGCGGCAACGACTGAAAGAGCAGATTGAGTATGCCGCCCGCGAAGGCGTGCTGAACGCCGCCGACACATACCTGCGCGCGCTGAGACCGGAAGACTGGTCGGACGGATTGCAGCTGTGAGGCTCAAGCGGAGCGTGATCACATTGGTCCAGGAGGTATGGGAATATCTCCACGATCTTAAATGCGGACGAGCACAGTCATTCTGCTCTGGGAGTCCGAGTCATATTGCCGAAGGAAGCAGGCTGTAGCAGAGCTCACAAGCTCACAAGGCTATAGACACATTCTATGAACGACGTGCTTGACCCCCAGTTGTGGGCCTTGGAGGCTTTGGTAGTCGCCAATCGGGATCTTGATCGGCTGGAAGATCTTCTAGGCGAATTCAACCTTTTTGAGGCGCGCGGCGCGACCCGTGTGGAACTACGCCACTCGAACTTTCTCCGGTTTCTACTTGATCCCGGCGAGAACCACGGACTCGGAGAGTATTTCCTAAAGGTATTGATGAAGCGCTGTCTGGTTGGCGTCATCGGGTCGGACGTTTCAGCAATCGGCATCGATGTTGCGGATCTCTCGGACGCTGTTGCAGAACGAGAACGTTGGAGCATCGATATCTTGGTGCACTCCGAACGGTGCAAGTTGGCCATTGCATTCAAGAACAAGATCGACTCGGCTGAGCATTCGAATCAGTTAGTTCGATATCGTGAAACGGTGCAACGAGAGTTCCCGGGATACCGGAGAGTGCTTATCTACCTGACGCCGGACGGGGACGAACCATCGGATCCAATCCAGTGGCTTCCGCTCTCCTACAGAGCGCTGATAGATGCGGTGCATATGGTCCTCGAGACCCGTCGCTCTACCCTCGGCAGTGCGGTGATCACAACGCTTGAGCATTACGAAACGATGGTTGGGAGACATATCGTGGGCGAATCGGAGATTGCGAAGCTTTGCCGGCAGATCTATCGACAGCACAAAGATGCGCTTGATCTGATCTTCGAGCACAAGCCGGATCTTCAAATGGACCTCAAAGCCGTGCTTGAAGAAGAAATAGGAAGGCACCCCGAACTACATCTCGATCATTGCACGAAGAGCGCTGTCCGGTTTTTCCCCGACGAGTGGGACCGCGACCCTCGAGAGAAGTTGGGCAGCGGGTTGTGGACGCCGACAAAGAGAGTCGCCCTGTTCGAGCTAGGCAACGGTCCCGATTCTCTAAAGCTCAAGCTGGTGATTGGTCCGGTCGGGAAGGACGACAGTTCGGCGGTCGAGTTCCGGAAGGCTATCTTTGCGTGCTCGCAAGCCCATCGGGAAAATTTCCCAGGCGGCATGACGACTTTATATCCTCAATGGACCACAATTCTGTCTCGGGATCTTCTAAAGAAAAAAGACTACGGCGAGCTCGAGAACATCGCTGAAAGGGCGACGGAGGCTTTAAGCCGCGCGCTGCGAGAGGACGTACCGAAAGTGCTAGCGAGCCTGAAAGAAGTGATTCGCGCTCCCGGAACTTAGGAACGATCAGCAAGACAACCGCCCTAGCCCAACACGATCGACCGAGGACAACTGGCCCAAACTACAAAGGTGGACGCGAAGCTGATTGCGGCATTCGGGCGCGCCAGGAGCGTGGCAGTGCTCACCGGCGCCGGAGTCTCCGCCGAAAGTGGCATTCCGACCTTCCGCGACAAACAAACAGGGCTGTGGGAGAACTTCGACGCCGCCGAGCTGGCGACGCCTTCAGCGTTTGAGCGCGACCCGGCATTGGTCTGGGGGTGGTACGAATGGCGGCGCATGCGGGTTCTGCGCGCCGAGCCCAATCCCGCTCACCAGGCAATTGCCGCGATGACCGAGCGCGTACCCGGATTGACGCTGATCACGCAGAACGTGGACGACCTGCATGAACGAGCCGGCTCCCGGCACGTACTCCATCTGCACGGCGAGTTAGCTCGTCCCTATTGCGAGGCCTGCCGAAATCCCTACGCCCACCGTGCCGGCATTCCGCAGCTGCCTGAGGGCGGCAGCAAGCTCGAGCCGCCGCGCTGCGAGGCGTGCGGCGCGCGCGTCCGCCCGGGGGTGGTGTGGTTCGGGGAGAGTCTACCGGAGCTCGAATGGCTCGCCGCGCTTGAAGCCGTCAAGGGCTGCGACGCCTTTCTTTCCGTCGGCACGTCCGCGATCGTGCAGCCCGCCGCCTCCCTCCTTGACCTCGCCAATCGCGCGCGCGCCGTGACCGTGCTGGTCAACCTTAACGCGACCGAGGCGGATGCTGAAGCGACCTTTGTCTTGCGAGGGCCGGCTGGAGAGGTGCTGCCGCACCTCGTGCGCGAAGTCTGGGCAGCTGATGTTAGCCGGGACTGAATCCACCGCCGTACCCGCCGTGGTGTTCCAGGACTAGCAGTTTGGCAATACTGTTCCTGGCTTGAAGCCCGAGACAGCTACGTCCCGCGCATCTAAAGCTTGCCTTCCACAATCCGAATACGTCGCTTGTCAAGGTGGCACACAATGACAAGTGCGGCGTTCTTGCCCCGTGTCTTTGCGCGGTTGTAGCCGTTGAGCTTGCGAACACATTCGTCAATCGCAAGATTGAGCTTCAGCGCGTCTTCAAAAGACAACTTGAAATTTACCGTGGTTGTGCTGTTCGACAATTCACCCGGGCTCATCTTGCTGAAGTAACAGGCTCCAAATGAGTCCTTCAGCAGCACTTTGATTTGCTCCGCCATATTGACCTCAACCCTCAACGCCTTAAGCGATATAACTTTTCTTCGACCAATCTCCATGGCACCACACCGCGTACGGCAGCCGCTTTGGCCGGGAGCGTCTCGGCACCGCGCTCCGCTCTACGCGCTCTCGCAAGCGCGCTAGCAGATACACCCGCCGCCTTGGCAAGCCACAACAGCATCTTCACTTCAACAATGTGGTTGTACGCAAAGCGAGCGTCGCGGCCCGCCGAAGCCTGACGGTTGTAAAAGCCGGGGCCGTGATATTCGGCTAGCCAGCCCAACCAGTGTTCCCTTTGCGTTTGGTACCACTTGCCGGGTGTAACACGAGGTCTGTCGGACGGGAGACTCTTGATGGTGTCCCGAAGACGTCGAATGCTTATCGGCCTGGGCACGACCTGACTCGCGGCCTACCGTTCCGGTTCAGCAGGGCCGTCCGCTGCAACTGTTTGTTAGCCACCCGACGCTTCCAAAACCGCCCGTAGTTCCTCAATACTGAGAGTCTGCTCGCGACGATGAAGCATTGCATGGCAATTCGGGCAGACCGGCCTCAGGTCCGCGACCGGGTCCAACTCATACTCGCCGTCCACCAGCGCGAGTGGTTTCAAGTGGTGAACGTGGATAAAGCCCCTTCCAAGGGCACCGTATCGCGCCTCGAAGTTTAAGCCACATACTGCGCAGTTGAATCCGTGCTTCTTGAGACAAGCCTGCCGAGCCCGGGGGTCTCGTTCATACGCATTCACTCGGACCTGCTTTCGCGCGCCTTCGACGTACTTCTGTCCCGGTTCCAGTTCATCGGGGAATAGGCGTTCGCGAGCAGCAAGCCGCTTGGCTGCTGTCTTTCCATACTCGCCGAGGCGTTCCGCGGCCACCGACAGCTCAGCCTTGGTGAAGAGTCCACGGTACTTGGGCTGGAGGATGATCGCCTCCACGGTCAGATCGGGGCGACCAGCGTCAAGCAGAGCATCAAGACCTGCTCGTTGGCCAGCGTTGCGAGGCGCCATCATACGTCTGACCGTCGCATGGCCCCCGTTGCGGCGAACGGCCTGAAGGAATCGGCGCCCCCAGTAACCGACCTCTTTCCCGGCCCTTTGGTAACCATCGATGAGCGCCGCGGTCAGCTCGTCTTCCAGTCCCATCGTCGATCCGCCCTCAGGTGGCTACCTATTGAGGCGACCAGATGTCGCCTTTGTTTTACCGCAATTCTCTCGCATTCTATCCTCCATGCTACAGGTCTAAGGTATGCGGTCTGGCCGGCCGAGCCCGGGCCACGCCGGCGCTCCAGGGCACGACTCACTCCTCGGCCTAATTGCTCTCGAAATTCGGCCATTGCTGGTGCATCACGCGCTCGGGATGGGAGATGCCACACGGATCCGCTGTGAGGTGACCTGCCTCGAGGCTTAAGATTACGGAACCCGTTTCAGATGCCAGCTGACATTGCTCACCTGGCTCGAGCAGTAGTCCCATACCGGCTAATGCCCGCAAGCAAATCCGATTGGGGAAAGTCGCGCTGGCCTTCCCGTTGACCACGAGGAGGAGTCGGCCCTGGCTCGTGGGTTCCACCGCGATCTGGCCTCCCGGCGCGAGGTACAGACAGGACGCTTGGAATTCCCCGCTGCCGGAGGCTAGCGCCATGTGGGCCACACTCCCTCGACGACGTGCGTTATCAGGGTCCAGCGAGCCTGGGGTGAAGTGGAGAATGTCCATGTACGGACGTCCCTGCAGACTCGGTTGGCGCGCAACTCGATCAGACTGTCCGTACAACTTTGGCCTTAAACGCCGATGCGCTTTCCACAGACGAGGCCGCGGTAAATCGGGTGTTATCTCACTGGTCCTTCGCGTGAACGGCTCGCGCACCACCCGAGGTCAAGTCTACGTTCAAGGTTGCCGCCGATAGAGTGATGGGACCAAGGCCGATAGAGTGATGGGACCAAGTACAATGAAGTCTCCGGACTCGTAGCGTCCGGGGATGTGGGGTACGGACGCCCGCGATGCTCGACAGAGTCTTCTGCCACTCCGGTATAGGGAGTCCCGCGTGGGACGCCTTCCCCGAGGCGCGCCAGCTTCAGCCTCATGGTTAAGGGACGTAAACCGCAGAACCCGGGGCACAAGGTGCGCGATGGGCTCGAGAAGCGGGTGCGGGAGCGCTCCGCGGAGCTGCTCGCCAGCCAGCAATTGCTCCGTGGCATCGTCGAATCCTCCGACGACGCCATCATCAGCAAGACGCTGGAAGGAATCATCACCAGCTGGAATTCCGGCGCGGAGAAGCTGTTTGGATTCTCGGCACTGGAGGCAATCGGTCAGTCGATGCAGATGCTCATTCCGCCGGAGCGGGCTGACGAGGAGCGGCAGATTCTGCGACGGCTGGCACGGGGCGAACGGATCGATCACTTCGAGACCGTCAGGGTCGCGAAAGACGGAAGCCGGGTCGAGATCTCGGCCACGATCTCGCCGATCCACGACGTTCACGGACAGGTCATCGGTGCTTCGAAGATTGCGCGCGATGTAACCGAGCGCAAGCGCTCCGAGCAGGCGGTTCGCGAGTCCGAGGTGCGGTATCGCACTCTCTTCGAGACGCTGATCGAGGGGTTTTGCACCATTGAAATGATCTTTGACGCTGACGGTAAACCCACGGATTACCGTTTTCTGGAAATAAACCCGGCGTTCGAGGGCCAAACCGGGCTGCGCAACGCGCAAGGCAAGCTGATGCGCGACCTGGCACCGGATCATGAAGCGCACTGGTTCGAAATCTACGGCAAAGTCGCCCTGACGGGCGAGCCGGTGCACTTTGAGAACGAAGCAAGGGCGCTGGGGCGTTACTACGACGTGCGTGCATGGCGGGTCGGTGGCACGGAGAGTCGTAAAGTCGGCATCCTGTTCAGCGACATCAGCGCCCGAAAGCAGGCGGAGAATCGCCTACAGGCGCAGCTTGCGCGCCTGAACCTCCTGCAGGAAATCACCCGCGCGGTCGGTGAACGCCAGGATCTTGCCAGCATCTTCCAGATAGTGATCCGGACGCTCGAGGACCAGCTGCCGCTCGATTTCGGGTGTGTTTGCCTCTACGACGCAGGCCACTGCGCGGCTCACCGTCACTCGTGTTGGTCTGCGCAGCCACCAGCTCGCGATGGAGCTGGCGCTTACCGAGCAATCAACAGTCGAGATAGACGAGAATGGACTCTCTCAGTGCGTACGCGGCACGCTGGTGTACGAGCCGGATATCAGTCGCCTGCCCGCTCCCTTCCCACAACGGCTGGCGGCCGGCGGACTACGCGCCCTGGTCGCCGCCCCGCTGCTGATTGAAGCCAGGACCTTCGGCATCCTCATTGCCGCCCGCCGCGAACCGGGAAGTTTCAGCAGTGGCGAGTGCGAGTTCTTGCGGCAACTAAGCGGGCATGTCGCGCTCGCCGCACATCACGCACAGCTATACGGCGCGTTGCAGTCCGCGTACGAAGATCTGCGGCTGACGCAGGCAGCCATCCTGCAACAGGAGCGCCTGAAAGCGCTCGGCGAGATGGCAAGCGGCATCGCTCACGACATCAACAACGCCCTGTCTCCGGTGTCTCTTTATACGGAATCTCTCCTGGAGAAAGAGCCACAGCTGAGCGAACCAGGCCGCCGATCTCTCGAGGTAATCCAACGGGCGGTGCATGACGTCGCGGCGACGGTTGCGCGCATGCGCGAGTTCTATCGTCACCGTGAGCCGCAATTGACGCTGATGCCGGTGGATCTGAAGCAACTCGTGCCACAGGTCGTGGAGCTCACACGCGCCCGTTGGAGCGATATGCCACAGCAGCGCGGGGTAGTGATCAACCTGCGCACCGAGCTGGCCGCGGATCTGCCCGCCCTGATGGGCGCAGAGAATGAGATTCGGGATGCGCTCACCAATCTCATCTTCAATGCCGTCGATGCGATGCCGGAGGGCGGCACGTTGACTGTGCGCGGGCGCGCGCGGCAGTCGGATCGCGTCAGTGTTGAGGTCAGCGACACGGGCCTCGGCATGGACGAGGCGACCCGTACACGCTGCCTGGAACCCTTCTTCACGACCAAAGGCGAGCGCGGCACCGGCATGGGACTGGCCATGGTGTACGGCGCAATGCAGCGGCACAGTGGCGACATCGAGATTGAAAGTGAATTGGGCCGTGGGACGACGATTCGTTTGAACTTTGCCGCACCCTCGGAAGTCGCTCCCGCAAGCATGTCCGCGCCGAGCGCGGATCCTGTCCCGAGGAACCTGCGCATTCTGATCGTGGATGACGATCCGCTGCTGCTCAAGTCACTGTGCGACACACTCACGGATGACGGCCACACGATCTTCACGGCCAGCGGTGGGCAACAGGGCGTCGATGCCTTTGCCGCGGCGCTGGCCAGCCGGGAGACATTCGACGTCGTGCTGACCGATCTTGGCATGCCCTATCTCGATGGACGCCAGGTTGCGAGCTTTGTGAAAGGCGCATCACCTTCCACGCCCGTCATCCTGCTCACAGGTTGGGGTCAGCGGCTCCTCGCCGACAACGACACGCCGCAGCACGTCGACCACGTACTCAGTAAGCCGCCGAGGCTGCGCGATCTGCGCGAGGCACTGAGACGATGCCTGGGTGCTCGGGCTCCTTGAGCAGCAACTACTGCGGGAGATTTGCGGAAATCAGTCGAGCTCAGCTGTGCGTCGTCGTGCCAATTGCAACGGGCGCCCCTGGCAAGACATTGAATTGACTAACACTGCTTTTCTACCATCCGGCTGTGGGGTCCAGCTGACGGCTGTCACCCAGTAGAGCGCTCGGCAACATTAGCCGACTCGGACGCGCGAACGAGGTGCCCCTGACCGAGCTCCAACAGGCGCATAAACTCCTCGGCAGGGAGCGGCGGGCTATGAAGATAGCCTTGCGACTGGTCGCAACCCATATGCCAAATGAAATCGAGCTGGTCTTGATTCTCCACTCCCTCTGCGACGGTGGTCAGGTTGAAGGCGCGGGCCAGACTCACGATCGTTTCGACGAGCTTGCGGCTAACGGGATCCCCAGGCACCTGAGAGATGAAGCCTTGGTCAATCTTCAGTGTGTCCACCGGGAGCTTCGCGAGGCGCCCGAGAGAGGAGTACCCGGTGCCGAAGTCATCGATTGCTACCCTGACACCGCCAGCGCGAAGCAGCTTGAGCTTGGAGACCTCCTCGGCGAGTTCCTCGTGCAGCGAGCCCTCAATGATCTCAATATCGAGCCCGGCCTCCGGACTGGACCACGTACCAAGAGACTTGAAAAACTCCTCCACGAAGTCGGTCAGCCGCAGCTGACTCGGGGAAACATTCACTGCCACCCTTAAGGGAGGCAGCCCCGCGCTCAACCACCGCTGGCAATCGAGCGCCGCGCGCCGGATTACCCAGTCTCCCACTTCGACGATGAGCCCGGTGGATTCCAGGACCGGCAGGAACTCGGCTGGCGAGATGAGGCCGCGCTCCGGATCGCGCCACCGGATCAGCGCCTCAACCCCTTCAATGCGCCGCGACCTGACATTTACTTTTGGCTGGTAGTGCAGCTCAAATTGCTGGCGCTCCAGAGCGAGCCGCAATTTATGCTCCAAAGCAAGCCCGCTTACGAGCTGCGACTGCACCTGCGGGCTGTAATACAGGCGCCGCTCACCGGTGGCCCGAGCACCGTGCAATGCCGCTTCGGCTTGATGTACGAGCGCGTGCGCGTCCCTGCCCTGCTCAGGAAAGATCGTGAAACCCGATCTGACTGCCACAGGAATCTTCCGATTCTCGATCACAAACGGTTCGCCGAACAGAGCCATGCCGTGCTCACGCGCCGCCGCCAACGTCTCCTCAATCGACCGCGCACCCGGGTCGCGGACTACGGCGAAAGTGCCGCCGCCGAAGTGGGCGACCTGTTCGGTTTGGGGGAATCGACGCTTGAGCCGGTCCGCCACGTGTTGCAGGAGCAGATCGCCGGTCCGCCGGCCGAAGGAGTCATTGATCAGGCTCAAGCGCTCGATATCCAGGACCGCCACAACGAGGCGCGAGCCGCGCGCGGCGGCCTGATCCGTCAGCCTTGAAAGGCGTTCACAGAAGAGCGAGCGCTTCGCGAGTCCTGTTTGAGAATCGAAATGCGAGAGAAAGCGTACCGTCACATCCCTCTGCATATACTGCAGCGCATAGGAGACGTTTCCGGCAACCTCGAGCAGCATCTGCAGTTCTTCGTCGCTGATCGCTCCGGTTTCGTGCGCCGTCAGGACGAGCGCGCCCACCGCAGTGTTGTCGACCGTGACTGGCAGAGCAACCAGCGAGCGCAGCCCCGCTTGACGGAGCAGAGTCGTCGCCTCTTCGCCGAGGGTGGCTGCCGTTGCGTCGGTGAGAATGAACGGCTTGTCTGTCTGCACGACCCGCTCGACGAGGCTCTGCGAAGATTTGCCGGTCTGCACTAACGCCGCTCCGAGGGAGTCGGTTGTTGCCGGATTCTCGCCGCTCCCACCCACGACTTGAAGGCCGGGAGCGCCCGGGAGTCTGTAGTAGCCGACGGCCGTCGCGTAGCCACCAACCGCGACCGCGAGCCGACAGATCTCACGAAGCAACTCCTTGCGGTCCCGGATTCGCACGACGAGAGCGTTTGCTCCGCTCAACATGCGCAACACCCGGTCCAGACGCGCTATGCGCGACTGCTCAACCCGACGCTCCGCCCGGATCTGCGCATCGCCAAGGGCACGCCGAACCGCGGGCGCGAGGCGCGCCAAATTACTCTTCAAAACGTAGTCGATCGCACCCCGACGCAGGGCATCTATCGCGATCTCCTCACCAATGGTTCCAGAGACAAATATGAAGGGCACATCCGGACCGACTTCCTGGACAGTCCGCAGGGCCGAGATGCCGTCGAACTGCGGAAGCGTGAAATCCGAGAGAACCAGGGTCGGTGCGAACTCGACGAGCGCCGCACGCAGGGCGGGCTCCGTCTCTACACGCCTCCACACGCACTGCAATCCCGCTTTCCTGAGGTGGAGCGAAGCCAACTCCGCGTCGGCTTCGTTATCCTCGACGAGCAGGATGCGAATTTTCTGTGTCGCATGCCCAGACATCGTTGATACCGCGCGCTGATCTCAAGGACGCTGCCGCACCCGCGAAAGGGGGCTAGCCGATTAAGGACCTTAGCACTGGCGCCCGGTGCACTCTGTGGACTGGCCGAAGAACCTCGCCAGGGATGATGCGACCTGGTTCACAGGCGTGGCCGGTCGCTCGAGCCCTAGCAAAAATTGACCCCACCGGGATCACCGGTGGGGTCCAGTAGGCCGCTGCGAAGCACGTTCGGGAAGCAAGCGCAGCAGCGATTTCAACGGGATGAGTCAGGAGGCCTGCCTGGACCGCCCGGGGACAGCCGCTCCCACGAAGCCAAGCGCCAACAGAATTTCCGCCCGCGATGCTCCCTTCTCGAGCCATCTATTGGCTCCGGCGGCCCGCACCGCCGCGATGTTCTCTTCGTTCAGCGCATGGGACATCACGACGAGGTCGGCATTCGCGGTCGTGGGGCTTGCCCTCAACTGGCGACAGAGTTCGATTCCGTCGACGCGGGGCATCTGAATATCGAGGACGACCAGCTGCGGGCGAAAGGATTCAGAGAGCTGCCCCGCTTCGAATCCATTGCTCGCGCTCTCGATTTGAAGGTCAGGCTTTGCGGCCAGAATGATCTGCCGCAGATACGTCGAAAAGACCGGGTCATCATCTACGAGCAACACACGACTGAGCCCCGTGGCTGCGGCAGGGGTGGCACTCTCCATGCGAATTCCGTGTGCGGCGGCAAACGTTCGCAACTCCTCGATGAGGAACCGGCGATGGCCGCCGGCCGTTGAGACCGCGCGCAGAAGTCCTTTTCTTGTCCACTCCCGCACGGTGACCGGCGACACCATCAGGAGCGCTGCGGCCTCCTTGGGGGTGTAATAGGCCTTCGCTGGAATCGTCACCTTGAACTCCATCTTGTCGAATGCGGCTCGACGCGGAGGATCTGGTTTCGGTTGCGTCCTATCAAGCGAAATGATCGATTTCATCGATTCCGTCTCATTTCTCTCAGAAGGTCAAGGGCGAAACCTGGAGTTTGACCGGCCAGGGGTAGACGCCGGGTTTCACGCCAGGGGCCAGCATGAATCGAAAATCGAGCGCGAGCGCGAGCGTCTGGCCCCAGCGGCGCTCGAAGATCTCCCCGCCGTCGGCGCCGAGCTCGGCCTGGCTGTCCCCGTTTCGCACCATGACCGTGGAGAACACCTGTACTTGGGGCCAAACACTCAACAGGTAGCCACGACGGTTGGTGTTGGTGACCACGAGCCGAGTCGCGCCCGGCACCTCGACGTAGCCGCGCGCCACGTCTGCTGCCGACACCTCCAGCTGCTGCGGGCTCGACTCAGCATCGATCAGCGTGCGCGCCATCACGGTGACGCTCACTGCAATCTCAGCGCTCCGCTCGCCGGCCTGCACCGGGTGCCCGACTGCGAGCAGCGCGCAACCCGCGAACACCGCCGCGAGGCGCGCCATGGCTCGCTGCATGTTGACCGGCTTCATTGTCGAGATGTTCATGCGAAAATCCTCGAGTTGAGCCGCGTGCTTAGTGAGTGGCCAGGCGCCGCTCAGACGCGCGGTCCAGAGGTCGCTTGCACTCAAGCCGGACACCGTCGGTGCGCAGAACCTCCGCTACACCGACCGGAAGAGTTGGCTCGCACAACAGCGTGCCCTGCACCCAGTCGCAGCCGGCGGCCATCGCCGAGACGAGATCGGAGCGCGTCTCCACGCCCTCCGCGGTGACGTCGATGGAGAGTGCATGCGCCAGACGAACGATCGACCGCAGAACCAACCGCGCCTGCATGTTGCGCGCAGCGTCCAGGACGAGTTCGCGGTCGATTTTGACTTCCGTGAAGGGCAGCTTGTAGAGCTCGGTGATCGAGCTTAAGCCCGCGCCATAGTCATCGAGTGCGAGGCCAACGCCAGCACGACGGAGCTGCTCCAGTGCACCGACGCACAACTCCCGGTCGCCCACGCTCTCGGTCTCCTTCAGCTCGAGCGTGAGTCGCGAAGGCAGCACGTCGAACTGCCGCAGACCATTGAGAAGCCGCTCGGGGAACCGGGCGTCGCCGATCAGACCGGGCGCCAGGTTCACCGACACCGGGAGATCGATGCCCTGATCGCGCCATGCCGCGTGTTGGCGGATCGCCTCGGTGATCGTGAAGTCGGTAACCTCAGCCAGCAGGTTCGCGTCTCTCGCAAGCGGCAGGATGCAGCTCGGCGCCAGGACGCCCAACTCGGGATGGTTCCAGCGGATCAGCGCTTCAACTCCAATCAGGGTGCGCTCATCCGCGCAGTCGAACTTCGGCTGGTAGTAAAGCGTCAGATCGTGCTCATCGATGGCGCGGCGCAGGTCCGCCGCACCGGGCGTCTGGGCAATCCGCGATGGGGTCCGTGTCATGACTGCTTCCAACTCCAATTGAGGTTCCGTGGTCAGCACTCTCCCACATCGAATACATCGTTTCAATCGTTTGTAACGTTTCTGTCGACTCGATCGCATCTGACTGGCGTTAGGTAAAACACGCTGCCTCGTCCCTGGACATAAGCCGAGAGCAATGGCGCAGATCGTCGCGCCAGTCGGCATGCGGCAAGGGACTCAGCCGGGCTTGCGGGCAGGGCTCGGAGTCGCTGCTATCGCCGGAATTCCCGAGTTCGTTGGCAACGCGAAAGCAGCTCGCGGCGCGCGGCGACGTGTCAAGACCGCGATCGAGTCCCCGACGCGCTCGCAGTCAGCGCGTCGCGCCCAGGGAGCCTCAACCTACGGCTCTTTCCACTATTTCTTTGGATCTGCTTCATAGCGCTGCCGATTCGTGAGCGGGATCACGATCACTCTGGCGTTAATGTGTGTACTTCTTCTCATGTGACGTAATCCGCAGTAGCTGCACTGCGACATCCGTAGTTTCCGCAGTGTCAGAGCTGTTGTTTCTTTCGGCTGCGGGCATGGCGACCGCACGCACGCAGCAAACAGGGATCGGCACGCGACAATGGAGGCCGCGGTGTTCGCCGGAACAGACTCCATTTCCGAGACCGCTTGGCGGCGCTCGGGTTTGAGTTGCATGGGCCGGGATTTGCGGATGTTCGCAATCCCGCTCCTCGCTTGCGTGCTCGTCGCACAGCCGCGCGAGCTGCCCGCACAAAATGCGGCCCCCGATTCAACCGGCGAGTTGAAGCAGCTCACGCTCGATCAGCTGATGAACGTCGAGGTGACGTCCGTCAGCAAGGAGCCGCAGCGCCTCCTGCAGGCAGCGGCCTCGATCCAGGTCATCACGGCGGAGGACATCCGCCGCTCAGGCGCAACCAGCATTCCCGAAGCGCTGCGACTTGCCGACAACCTCGAGGTTGCGCAAATCAACGCCCACGATTGGGCCATCAGCGCGCGAGGCTTCAACGCGAACCTCGCGAACAAGCTGCTGGTGCTGATCGACGGCCGGGCCGTCTACACACCTCTCTACGGCGGCGTGTTGTGGAACGTGCAGGACTACCTCCTCAAGGACATCGACCGGATCGAGGTCATCAGCGGCCCGGGAGGAACGTTGTGGGGTGCCAACGCCGTGAACGGCGTCATCAACATCGTCACCAAGTCTGCAGCCGATACCCAGGGGCTGTACGCGACGGGCGCAGGCGGCGACCAGCTGCGTGAGCAGGATGGCGTGCGCTACGGCACGCAGCTCGGCGCCGTGGCGTTGCGGGTGTACGGCAAGTACACCGATTACGGGGATGAGGTCACGAGCGACCGGCACCAATGCCGCAGGACGCGTGGCACATGGCACGCGGCGGGTTCCGGATGGACGCGCAGGCGTCTGCCGAGGATCGCTGGACTCTGCAGGGGGATCTCTACAACGGTACCGAGCAGGACGGCGCGATCGGCGAAGCCGGCGAGTCGGGAGGCAACGTGCTCGGTCGCTGGACACACAGCGTCTCAAGCGGCAACTCCATGAGCCTGCAGATCTACTACGACCACACGTATCTTTCGCAGCCCTTTGCGGCGAGTCCCCCGGCGCAGTACTACACCGGCTTTCCGGACGCCTCCCTGACCGACAACCTCGACACGACCGACCTCGACTTCCAGCACCACTTCGCGTGGGGCACGCGACAGAGCCTCACCTGGGGGCTGGAGTATCGCGCCACTCATGAGGCCGACTTCGATCTCTCCGTGGTGCGCTTTACGCCCCCCGTACTGGATCAGACTCTCTACAGCGGTTTCCTCCAGGACGAGATTGCCCTCGCGAGCACCGTGGCGCTAACCGTGGGCACGAAGCTCGAGCACAACGACTACACGGGGTTCGAGGCGGAGCCAAGCGCCCGGATCCGTTGGAACCTCAGCCCCGAGCAGCTCGCATGGGGGGCGATTTCGCGCGCAGTGCGCACACCCTCGCGCTACGATCACGACCTCGAGGTGCCGAGCGGTTTAGTCAACGCGCCACCGCCCTATCAGTTCCCGCCCGCGTACCTCACGGGCAATTCCGACTTCGAGGCAGAAACGCTCATCGCCTACCAGGCGGGCTATCGGGCCGTGCTCGGACCGCGCCTCACCGGATCGCTTTCAACCTTCTATAACGTTTACCAGGACCTGCGCAGTGTCAGCCTGACCCCGACCACGGCCACGTACGTGTTCCCTTACCCGGCGTTCTTCGAGAACAACCTCGAGGGGGACACCTACGGAGCCGAGCTGAGCGCCTCCTACCAGATCCTGGAGTGGTGGCGGCTGCACCTGGGTTACGACCTGCTGCGCGAGAACATCCACGTCAGGCCCGGCGCCACGGATGCAACCGGGGCCACCAACGAGACGGCCGACCCGCAGCAGCAGGTGATGCTGCGCTCGAGCATGGATCTGCCTCGCGGCATCACGTTTGACGCCGCCCTGCGCTGGGTGGACACGGTATGGATCAACAACGGACCCACGGGCGGAGCGGTCGTGGGTACGGTCCCGAGCTACTTTGGGCTCGATGCACGGCTGGCCTGGAAGATCAGCCGCAAGCTCGAACTCTCCGTCACCGGCCAGAACCTGCTCCACGAGTATCACCCCGAGTACGGCTTTCCGTCCCCGACGCGCGAGGAGATTGCGCGCAGCGTGTTCGCCCGACTCACGTGGGGTTACTAAATCACATCGCAACCCGCTCCCGGGCGCTCGGCCTCGCGCTGCTCGTCAGCCTGTGGGGACTCGTGGGCGCGGCCGCACCGGTTTCCGAATATCAGCTGAAGGCCGTCTTTCTCTTTAACTTCGCCCACTTCGTCGACTGGCCGCCCGGCGCGATGGCCGCCGACAACAGCCCCTTCGTGATCGGTGTGCTCGGCAAGGATCCTTTCGGCAGCAGCCTGGACGAGGTTGTGCGTGGCGAGACTGTGAGCCGCCATCCGCTCACCATTGAGCGCTACCCGGACGTCGCGCGCTTGCGCAACTGCCAGATCCTGTTCATTCCCGCAGCGGAGCTGCCGCACCTGGCGCAGATTCTGGATGTCCTCAGAGGCCGCAATGTCCTTACCGTGACCGACGGCCCCGCGCCGCCGGGCGTGGTCATCGCGCTCCTCAAGGAAGATAGCCATATCCGACTGCGCATCGATCTCGCGGCCGCCAAGGCGAATAACCTGACGATCAGCTCGAAGCTGTTGCGGCCGGCGCAGATCGTGGGCGCAGGGAGCTAGAGGATGTCGACCCACGCTCGACCTATCCGCCGAACTCTGATGAGCGTCAACCTGCTCACCTGCGGCGCCGTCATGCTGCTCACGTCCGCGGCCTTCTTCGCCTACGAATACACCACCTTCCGGCAGTTCACGTTGCGCAATCTCGAGATCCTCGGGAAGGCGATTGCGGCGAACAGTACCGCGGCCCTCGCGTTCGACAACTCGGACGATGCGCGCGAGGCGCTCTCCGCCTTCAAGGCGCAGCCACACGTGCAGTCCGCGCGGCTCTACCTCGCCGATGGACAGCTCATCGCATCGTATCCGGACGGCGCGAGCAAGGATCCGCCGCCGCGCGCTGGGAGCGCCGACGGCTATCGCTTCGAGGCCGGGCGCCTCCGCGGCGTGCAACCGGTGGAGCAGGACGGACGCCGCCTCGGGACGCTTTACGTCGAAGCCGATCTCGGCGAGATCTTCGAGCACTTCCAGCTCTTCCTGGTGCTCGGTGCGGCCTTCACGCTGTTCGTGTGCCTGGCGGCTTATCTGATCTCGAGACGTCTGCAGGAGCTGGTCTCCAAACCAATCCTGGCGCTTGCCGCCACGGCCCAGCAGGTGTCCGAGCAGCGGGACTACACGGTACGTGCCGAGAGCTCGGAGGTGCAGGAGTTCGCCCAGCTGACCAACGCCTTCAATCACATGCTGACCCGGATCGACGGTGACCAGGCCAAGCTCCACAGTCAGCTGGGACGCCTGAGTCTCCTCCACCGCATCACACGGGCGACCGGCGAGCGACACGACCTCGCAAGCCTCTTCCGCGTCGTATTGCACCACGTCGAAGAGGATCTTCCAGTCGACTTCGCCGCGATGCTGCTCCACGACCCGAGCCGCGCGGCCCTGACGCTCGCCGTAATCGGGCCGGCGAGCACCGGGCTTGCCGGCGTCCTGTCTCTGACGGAGCAGCAGCCCGTAACAATCGACCAGAACGGGCTTGCGCGTTGCGTCGGCGGCGAGCTTGTCTACGAGCCCGACACGCGTGCCGTGCCGTTCCCCTTCCCGCAGCGCTTCGCCAGCGCCGGCCTCCACGCCCTGGTCGTGGCGCCGCTGCTGGCGGAGAAGCGGGTATTTGGCGTGCTGGTGGCGGCGCGACGCGCCGCGGAATGCTTCAGCAGCGCCGATTGCGAATTCCTGCGCCAGCTGAGCGAGCACGTGGCGCTCGCCGCAAACCAAGGGCAACTGTACGACCATCTGCAACGCGCCTACGACGACCTGCGTCAGTCGCAGCAGGCCATCCTCCAGCAAGAACGCCTGCGTGCGTTGGGAGAGATGGCGAGCGGCATCGCCCACGACATCAACAACGCCATGTCACCGGCGGCGCTCTACACCGCCTCGCTCCTCGAGCGCGAGCCGAACCTGAGCGAGCGTGCGCGGGGCTACCTGACGACCATCCAGACGGCCATCGAAGACGTCGCGGAGACCGTAGCGCGGATGCGCGAATTCTATCGCCCGCGGGATGCGGAGCTGGTGCTTGCGCGTGTCGGCTGCAATCGACTGGTCGATCAGGTCGTAAACCTCACCCGTGCCCGCTGGAGCGATCAGCCGCAACAGCGCGGCGTCGTCATCGAGCTCAAAAGCGAACTCGGGAGCGAACTGCCCGATGTCATGGGATCGGAAGTCGAGATCCGCGATGCGCTCACCAATCTCATTTTCAATGCGGTCGATGCCATGCCGGAAGGCGGCACGCTGACGCTCCGTACTCGCCAACTCGGCAGGAGTGCGCCCGAGCTGGGCCATGAGCCGCGCCGCGTCTGCATCGAGGTGACGGACACGGGCATCGGCATGGACGAAGAGACCCGGCGACGATGCCTCGAGCCTTTCTACACGACCAAGGGGGAGCGCGGCACTGGTCTGGGCCTCGCCATGGTCTACGGAATGGTCCAGCGCCATAGCGCCGACCTCGAGATCGAGAGTACGCTGCGCGTCGGCACCACAGTGCGCCTGATATTCGCAGTGGCTGAGCCATTCGCGCTGCCGGCTACCGAGCAGCCGAGGCCGGTGGCACCGAGCCACCTGCGGATACTCCTCATCGATGATGATCCGATGCTTATCAAGTCGCTCAGGGACGTGCTCACGGAGGATGGTCACGAGGTGAGCGTGGCTGACGGCGGGCAGAAGGGGATCGAGGCTTTCACCGCCGCCGTCGAGAGAGGCAACCCGTTCTCAGTTGTGATCACTGACCTGGGAATGCCTTACGTGGACGGCCGCAGAGTCGCCGCGGCCGTCAAGGCCGCCTCGAGCCATACGCCCGTGATTCTTCTGACCGGCTGGGGTAAGCGTCTGCTCGCGGAAAACGACATCCCACCGCACGTCGACCGCGTTCTGAGCAAACCGCCGCGGATGCCCGAGGTACGTGCGACGCTCGCCGAGCTCGTACCCGACCCCGCCCCGACCTCATCCGCGGAAGCCTCTGCATGAGCGCCCCGGCTGTCGCGCGGCTACTGATCGTCGATGACGAGGCGGCGCAACTGCGTGCGCTGTGCGACATCCTTGGACAGGAGGGCTACCTCACTCGCGGCTTTGCGGACGGTCGCGAGGCGCTTGCGGCACTGCGCGCGGAGCCATTCGACGCACTGCTCACTGATCTCATGATGCCGCAGATCGACGGGATCACGCTGCTGCGCGCCTGCCGCGAAGTCGATCGCGATCTCGCCTGCATCGTCATGACGGGGCACGCGACGGTCTCGACCGCGGTCGAGTCGCTCAAAGCCGGCGCCGACGACTACGTCATGAAGCCCTTCAATGTGACTCAGATCCTCGCAGCGCTCACGCGGGCCCTGGACCTGCGCCGTCTGCAGTTCGAGAACATTCAGTTGCGCGAGTCAGTCTCGATCTACGAGCTCGCGCGTGCGATCACCCAGGGTTTGAGTCGAGCCGAGGTCGTCGATCGCACACTCGCGGCCGCCGCAGCACTCAGCGATTGCGCGGCGGCATACCTCCTCGAGCAGACCGAGGCGGTGGCGCCGGCCCTGCGCCTCGCCGGCAGCGCGGGGCCCGCAGCGCGACCGCTCGCTAACGCCACTCTCTCCGAGAGTGTTCTTGCCGATTGGGTAGCACACGCCTCTCATGAGCTGGAGACGCTCACTGCAGCGAGCCAGGTGGCGGCGCTGTTTGAGCATCCGTTCGATCCGGCGCTCGGCATCGCGCTTCCCATCCTGGCAGCCGGGGAGCTTTTTGGAGTCCTCGGATTCACTTCCGCGGATACGCGGCATCGGGCGCGCGTCGGACAACTCAAGGCGCTCGATGTCCTGGCGCGAACCGCCGCCACCGCGTTCGCCCGTGCCGCCCTGGTGACGGAGCTGCGCGAGATGAACCGCGCGCTTGAGCAACGCGTCGAGGAGCGTACCCGCGAGCTCGAGGCCTTTACGCACTCCGTGGCCCACGACCTGCGCGCACCGGTGCGCGGCGTCAATGGCATGGCGGAAATCCTGAGCGAGACCAAGTTGTCGCAGCTCGACACCGAGGGCCAGAAGTACCTGGGCTTGATCGTTCAGTCCGGCAACCGCATGGCACAACTGATCGATGATCTATTGAAGCTGTCACGTATCACCCGTGGCGATCTGGTCCGTCGTTCTCTCGATCTATCCGGTCTGGTGCGTGAGGTGGCGCAGCAGCTGCACGATGCGTACCCCAAGCGGCGGGTGGACCTGGTGATTGCAGACGGGGTTTGTGCCGCTGCCGATCCCCGCCTGCTGCGAATCGCACTCGAAAATCTCCTGGGAAATGCCTGGAAGTTCTCGAGCCAGCGCTCGAAGGCGCGCATCGAATTTGGTATTGAACAGCAGCAGGGTGCGCCCGCCTACTACATCCGCGATAACGGCGTGGGATTCGATATGCGCTACGCCGAGAAGCTGTTCGGCGTATTTCAACGCCTGCACACCACCGAGGAATTCGAAGGCACCGGCATCGGTCTCTCGATCGTGCACCGCATCGTAACCCGACACGGCGGCAGGGTATGGGCGGACAGCCGCAAGGGCGAGGGCACGACCTTCTACTTCAGCCTTCCGGGGCTCGCAACCGCGCCAGGCGCAATGCCGAAGGAACGCGCGTCATGAAGCCGGCGGAGGCAACGGACAGAAGGAAACTGCGGGTCCTGCTCGTCGAAGACTCGCCAATCGATGCGGATCTCGCCGTTCTGCGGCTGCAGCAGGGTGGCTACGATTGCACTCATCAGCGCGTGGTGGACGAAGCGCAGATGCGCGCGGCGCTCACCGCGCAGCTGCCCGACATCATCCTGTCGGATTTCAGCCTACCGCAGTTCGACGGCATCTCGGCACTCGCCGTCGCACGGGAGATTGCACCCGAGGTGCCGTTCATCTTTCTCTCCGGCACGATCGGCGAGGAGCGTGCGATTGAAGCGCTGAAGAGCGGCGCCATCGATTACGTGCTGAAGTCCAATCCCAAGCGGCTGGTGCCGGCCGTGCAGCGCGCCCTCGAGGATGCGGTCCTGCGCCGGCAGAGTCGCCTGGCCGAGAAGCGCGTGGCGCGCTTGAGCCGCGTGCTGCAAATGCTTTCCGGGATCAACTCGGCGCTGGTGCGCATCCAGAACCGTGAGGAGGTGATGCGTGAGACCTGTCGCCTTGCACACCGCGTCGGCGGCTACGCAGTAGTGATGGTCGGGCTCATCAATCCTGCGACACGCATGGCTCGACCGGTCGGGTGGGCGGGCTATGACTTCCTTCGCGATCCGGGAGGGGAGTTCCCGGTCGCGGACAGCGAGGCGGGCGACACCAGCCTCATGGGGCGGGTCATCCGAACCGGCGAGGCGGTCTTGTGCGCGGATATCGAGAATCCCGGCTACGTGGTGCATGGGCGTCAGGAGTTGGTACGTACCGGCGTGCGCTCGCTGGCGTGCTTGCCCTTGCGCGTCGACAACACTCCGGTCGGCAGCTTCTTGTGCGGTACCGGCGCGGACTCGATCATCGATCACGACGAAATGAAGCTCCTCGAGGAAGTGGCGGCCAACCTGTCGTTCGCGCTTCAGTATCTCGACAAGCAGGAAGCCGTGCACTTCCTGTCCTATTTCGAGCCGCTTACGGGTCTCGCCAAGCGCGCGCTATTCTGTGAACGGCTGACCCGGCTCCTGACGCGCGGCGCCGCGAGCCTGCCGCGGCTCGCGGTCACAGTGTTTGACATCGATCATCTCGCGGTGGTCAACGACTCCTTCGGCCGACACACAGGCGATCGTCTACTGCAATGTGTGGCGGACCGGCTGAAGGGCCACTACCCCGACAGCGAGCAGCTGGCACATCTCGGCGGCGGCACTTTTGTCTGTATGACGGCGCTCCCGGAGAATGCGGCGGAGCAGGCCCATTCCCATGAGGAAGTGAACCGCGTCTTCGACCGCCCGTTCACGGTCGATGGCCGGGAAATCATCGCGCGCATCAAGAGCGGGGTCGCCTGTTACCCGGATGACGGCCGCGAAGCCAACGAGCTCGTACACAACGCCGAAGCAGCGCTGAAAGAGGCGAAAGCATCCGGCGAGCGCTATCTGCACCATCGTATCGAGATGAACTCCGAGCTGGCGCGGCGCGTGGCGATGGAGCAGCGCCTGCGTGAGGCGCTCGATGGGGAACAGTTCCGCCTGCATTATCAGCCCAAGGTCGACGTCAGGAGCGGGCGGATCGTCGGGGTGGAGGCATTGCTGCGCTGGGAGGATCCGGAAGGCGGCCTCACTTCGCCGGCCGTGTTCTTGCCGCTCCTCGAGTCCGCAGGGTTGATGCCCGCTGCAGATGCCTGGGTGCTGAAACAGGCGGTGGCGGACTGTCGTGAATGGCGTCGGAGCGGGCTCGCGGCGGTGCGAGTCGCGGTCAACATGTCGCCAACGGGGCTGCGACGCCGCAACATCGCCCGTGAGATTCTCGAGTGCGTTGGTGACCTGGTCGGCCCTGAGCACTGGGGCATCGACATCGAGGTAACCGAGGGTGCGTTGGTCGACGACTCTGCCGCGTGTGTACACACCCTGCGGTTGCTCCGGGCAGCCGGCCTGCGGATCGCGATCGATGATTTCGGTACGGGCTTCTCCTCTCTCGGACGACTGTCGCAGCTGCCTATAGATACCCTGAAAATCGATCGGGCATTCATTCAGGGACTGCCCGGTGACCGCAAGAGTTGTACGCTGGTCTCCTCCATCATCGATCTCGCGCATGCCTTCGACCTGACCACCATCGCCGAGGGTGTCGAGGAGCGCGCCCAGCTCGAGTACCTGGCGCGTCAAGGGTGCGACGAGTCGCAGGGCTACCTGCACAGCCGTCCCGTACCTCGCGTGGAAATCGAGAAGTGGCTGGTCCCGTCGACAGCCTCGAACCCCTCAACGCCAGCCCTGGCGTCGCGCAAACCCTAGAAAACGAGCCAGCTAATGACGACTGGCGGACACACCACGGTCATTCAAAGAGTTCTCCAGCGACGAGCTGAGAAGCCACCGACGGGCGAAGAAGGCACGACCGCGACGGTCGCGGTGATGCTGCGCGTGCTCCCTCCGCCCAAGGCTCTCCTGGTCTTCTCTGATCCCTTGATTCGACAGGACATCGAAAGCCATATCACGGCGGACCTCCTCGACTTCGAATCGATCCAGAGCGATCAGGAGGCACTGCGCCTATTCGACGTGGAGTTTCGCCCCGTCGTACTCACCGACAGCCAGGAGTTGATACGACAACTACGCGCGCGACCCGCCGGAGCGCGCGCTCCCTTCATTGTCTTCGTCGCCGAGCTTGATGACTCGCCGGAGCGGGCGGCGGGTCTGAGGGCCGGTGCCGATGAGTGCATCGGACGGCGAGTCGACGACCACGAGCTCAACGCGCGCATCGGTGCCGCCCGGCGCATTGCTGAGCTTGAAACCGTCCTCCGTATCACGATGGTGGAAAACCGCAAGCTCTCCTCCACCGATGAATTGACCCGGGTCGCGAGCCGGCGGTTCTTCGGCAAACAGTTCCCCCGAGAGGTGGAGCGGGCCGCGCGCTACGGGCGTGCGCTGTCGCTCATTCTTTGCGACATCGACCATTTCAAGACGGTCAACGAGACGGTCGGGCATCCGGGCGGAGACGAGGTTCTGCGGCACTTTGCGGTTCGCATGCACAAGATGCTGCGGCGCGGGATCGATTGGGTGGCACGAATCGGTGGGGAGGAGTTTGCGATCGTATTGCCAGAAACCCCCTATGAGGCAGCTCTGAACGTCGCGCGCAAGCTCCGCAGTGGCGTTTCCCAGGCCGCCTATAAGGCAGCGGGCCGCAGCATCCGCGTGACCGCGAGCCTTGGCCTCTGCGGTGTGGATCGAGTTCCTGCCGGGGACCGTCGTCTGGCTGAACGGATGCTCAAGGTCGCCGATGCGGCGCTCTATCGAAGCAAACACGACGGCCGCAACCGGGTTACCGCTACAACAATCCGCAACGAAGCGCCAAAAGGGAAAGCTTGATCCGGTGTCTGGGACGCCGCTTCGGCGGCCTGCCTTTTCGGTGCGCCAACCTCACGGTCGCCCCGTCAAAGTCGGCAGCGTTGAGAAAGACGCCCCGCGCGGGCGAGCTCTTACGTCGCTGGCTCCCTCTCGCACTTGACGAAGGTCGCCGTCACCGTCTCAGGCGTCATCACGCCAAGCGCATTCGTGAAGACCATCGGCACGTTCTGGTAACCGGTGTAAGTCTCGCAGTCGGCTTGGCTCGGGAACCCCTGTATGGCAAGCTTGAAGGCCCGGGTCTGCATCGTGATGGGATGCGTGAGCCCGTCCTTGCCCTCGACGTTGAGCACCGGGCCGGGAAATGAGAGATTCAGGGCGACGATCATTTGCCACATTGTCTTCGCCTCCTGCGACTTGCGACACTTGCGACACTTGCGACGACGCCTCGAAACGAGGCCGCAAGCAGGCGCGGCGTAGCCAGATCCCGGTGGCTTTGCGTCCCCGCCTCACGGCGAGTTTGCCCTGCGTGTTGCGAGTAAAGCCCTTGGCAGACATGCGCGCAAGATGTCTCAATGTGCAGACGTCGACTCGCGGCCTAAGATGGTGTGCGGGCTGAACCGCCATCGGGGATGGATGCAGGGCGATATGCCAGCGAACGATCTCGAGGTTCTCCTGCGCTCACGCGTACCGATCATCGTGGTCGACTCGCGCGACGAAGCGCAGGTATTGAACGCACTGCGTGGCGCCTGCAGAAAGCTCCCGCTTCCTGCACCCATTCCTGCGGCTGCGTCTGCGACTCCCACGGCCCCCGCACGCTCGGGACTGCCCCTTTTTCAGTGGACCGTGACGGACGGCTTGAAGCGCCTGGACGTCGACGTCGGCCCGCCGCAGCGCACGGTGGCACAGCCACCCGACATCCTGAAGCACATCCGCGCCTCGATGTTCGCCGGCGTCTATGCGCTGCTCGACTTCCACCCTTACCTTCAGGATCCGACCCTGGTCCGCCTGCTGAAGGACATCGCCCAGGACTACGAGCGCTGCCCGCGCACCGTGGTACTGATCGGCTATGAAACCGTGATTCCGCATGAGCTCGAGCATCTGGCGGCGCGCGTGGCACTCGCCCTGCCCGATCGCAACGAGCGGCGCCAGCTGGTCGAGGAAGTGGCGCGTCAGTGGATGCGGGCCAATCCGCGCCAGGCGGTCAAGATCGATCCGCGCGCCCTCGACCTGCTGGTCGAGAATATGAACGGACTCTCGGCCGCCGATGCCCAGCGTCTCGCCCGCAAGGCCATCTACGATCACGGTGCGATCCAGCTGTCGGACGTGCCGCTCGTGATGCAGGCGAAGTACGAGCTGCTGAACCACGCGGGCGTGCTGCGCTACGAGCACGACACCGCGCAGCTCTCCGACGTGGGCGGCCTCGTCAATTTCAAGGCATGGCTCGAGAAGCGCGTCGCTGCCTTCGATGGCTCGGCGCCGCAGCTCGATGCGCCCAAGGGCGTGCTGCTGCTCGGAGTCCAGGGATGCGGCAAGAGTCTCGCGGCACGCGCCAGCGCCGGCATCTTCCAGGTGCCGCTGCTGCGGCTCGATTGCGCCGCGCTCTACGACAAGTACATCGGCGAGTCGGAACGGAACCTGCGCGAGTCGCTCGCGTCCGCGGATGTGCTCGCACCCTGCGTACTGTGGATCGATGAGATCGAGAAGGGCTTCGCCTCGGGCGATTCCGACGGTGGCGCGACCCGGCGCGTGCTGGGTGCGTTCCTCACCTGGCTGGCGGAAAAGACCAGCCGCGTGTTCGTCGTGGCCACCGCCAACGACATCGCCGCGCTCCCTCCCGAGCTGATCCGCAAGGGTCGCTTCGATGAGATCTTCTTCGTCGATCTGCCCAATTCCGCCACCCGCGCGGAGATCCTGCGCATCCACGCAGCCCGGCGCGGCATCGCGCTCGATGGTGCCACCTTGAGCACTCTGGCACGCGAGTGTGAGGGTTTCTCCGGAGCCGAGATCGAGCAGGCGATCGTCGCGGCGCTCTACAGTGCGCACGCCAAGCGCGTGGCACCCGATGCGCAGCTGCTGGCGAGCGAGATCGCCGCCACCCGACCGCTGGCCGTGATCATGGCGGAGAACGTCGCCGCTTTGCGCGACTGGGCGAAGGAACGCACGGTCCCGGCCGATTAGGCTCGGGCCCGGAAATAGCTGCATGAGCTGGCATCACCCTACCTGATCGGCTCCCCCCGCCGCGCAGCGGCGCTTACAGCTGACTTACACCCCACGGTGTCCGCGGCATCTGTAAGTCAACTGTCAGTGCCCCGCGCTCCTTAAGCGTCAACATCCTTTCCTGCGGCCGCCGGTGTACTTGATCACCGGCGTTCGGCCGCGGCAGGCGCTGCCTTAAGGACCCGCGGACCCCGGGGCAGCCGCCTGCATGAACCCTCACTACTTATTGGGAGTACCCATGCGCAAGTTCATCGATTGGATGCTGTTGGCGTTGATGCTCGGCTGCGCCTCACTGGCGCAAGCGCGCGGCTGTGACAACCGCTTCGTGGTCTTCGGCGACAGTCTCACCGACCCGGGCAACGCCTACGCGCTCACCGGCCAGGTGTCGAGCGCACCGTTCAGCCTGATTCCCTCCGCGCCTTACATCACCCGCACCTTCAGCGACGGACCGACCTGGGCGCAATGGCTGGCACTCGAAACGCTCTCCCCGGAGAGCGGCGCGCCGGCGTTCGTCGCTCACGGCGTATTCACCAACTACGCGGTCGGTGGCGCGCGGGCGCGTTCCGGAACCGGCTCCTTCGACCTCAGCACGCAGGTCGCGGCGTTCCTCGGCGACTACGGCGGACAGGCCTGCGCGCAGCCGACCTACATCCTGTGGATCGGCGGCGACGACCTGCGCGATGCGCTCACCGCCTTCGCCACCGCGGACACTGCGGCGGAGGGTCAGGCGGCGGCCAGCGCCATCATCGGCGGGGCGATCACCGGCATCGCCGACAACCTGGTGGCGCTCGGCAGCTCCGGCGCCCGCAACTTCCTCATCATGACGGCGCCCGACGTCGCACACGCCCCCGCGGTGCAGATGCTCGGCCCCACCGCCGTCGCCGGCGGCGCGCAGCTGTCCGCCGCCTTCAACGGCGCACTCGCCGGCATGATCGGGCAGCTGCAGCAGCTGATGCCGCAGGCCCACATCGCGACTTACGACGATAACGCGCTGGTCGCGGCGATCATCGCCAGACCGTCCGCGTTCCTGCTGCGCGATGTGACCGACCCCTGCCTGCGCTTCGGTGTGGCGCAGGATGCCGTGTGTGCGCAGCCCTGGACCTACCTCTTCTGGGACGGCATCCACCCGACGACGGCTGCTCATGCCATCGTCGCCCTGTCGGTCCGCGAGAGCGCCTTCGCGCGCACCGGCGTGATCCGTAACCACTGAAGAGCCGCGGCGGCGGGGGCGGCTCGTGCGCTTCCCGCCGCCCCTTCAGGCGGCGATCAGCCTCAGATACGCCTCGTACACCGCCCAGCCGAGCGCCGCTCCAGGGGCAATGTCCGCGACGTAGTGCTGCTTGGTGAGCACGCAGCTCACGCCGATCAACACCGGAAACAGGAACACCAGCGGCCCGAACGGGCCCGCCAGATGCAGCGCCGTGAGCATGGCCACCGAGGTGTGCATGCTCGGAAAGCTGTTGGTGGGCGCATCGAAGCGCTGCACCAGCGCGAGGAAGCGCTCCGAGAGCGTCGTGCCCGGTGTGCTACTGCGCCACGCGGCGGGTGTGCGCACCGGGAAGAGCACGAAGAACACCGCCTGCAGAAGCAGCAGCAGCAGGTAGCTGATGGCGACGCGCGTGAACTGCTCGGCGGATCGCATCGCGAGATTCACGCACAGGATCGCCGGGTAGTAGAGGAAGCTGTAAACCCACACCCAGCCGGCGATCCTGGGGATCCGCGCGTCGAGTGGCGAGCGCCACTCGCGCACCGGGAAGAGCCGCCGGCGCTGGCACCAGAAATACACCTGGTAGCCACCGACGATGAGGACGGTGCTGAGGATGAGATCGATGAGGCGGGCAGCGGCGGACATGGTCGCGCGGGTGGCGGGGGGTGAAAAAAGAGGCCCCGGCGTCCCTGGCCGGGGCCTGCAAGCACCGTCAGCTCGGATTACGTGTCAGCTGCCCGACCCTGGTCCACCCGGGCTGCGGGGCGAGCACCGCGAACACGTAGACGCCGTCCTGGTTCTTCTGCGTGGCCGCCTGTCCGCTCGTGAGCGCCGCCGACACCTGCTCGGGGTTGAGCTTGTACATGCTGCCGGTGACTGCATCGACCGCGAGCCCGATGAGCCCGCCGAACACGATGTTGCCCCACACCCAGCCGCTCACCCTGCGGTTGAGCGTCGCCTCGTAGGGCTGGTAGCCCGCGAGCTCGATCCGCAGCACGTGCGAGTCCTTGCGCTTGAGCTCGGCGACCAGCGGGGTCTTCCCCCGCTCGACGTGGTCGATCGAGACGGTGGCGCCGCTCGGTGTACTGGCGACCGACACTTGCTGCCGGGGGCTCTGGACGATCGTGGCGCAGCCGCCGACCGCCGCGGCCGCGAGCGCGGATACCAACATCGTAGTCGTCCGGCCGATCATCGTCGTCTGTCTGCTGTTCATCTGTCCTCCGTCGTGTTTGGCGCGATTTGCGCCGGCCGTGTTGGTATAGCCGGGAGGATCCGGGTGCCTGCTTACACCTCGCTCGCAGAGCGCTTACACCCGGCTAACAGCTAAACCACGCGCCGCGGCGGGGGTCTGCAGGCCTCTGTAAGCGAGTTGTAAGCGCGCGGCGCCGCGGCGCAGCGCAGCATTGGCGTACCGGGTGACGGAGCCTATGCTGCTCACTGCAGCGGAACCAAGGGGGGTCCGAGTCCGCGTGGCAACGGGATCGACACTCGCCAAGCTGACGAGGCCGGCGGCATCGCTGGCGCATTCGCGTGCGCGGCTCATCGAGCGGCTCGACCGCCCGCAGGCTTCTCCGGTGGTATGGCTCGCCGGCCCGCCGGGCTCGGGCAAGAGCACGCTCGCCGCTGACTACGCCGCGCGCCGCAGCAGCAACTGCCTGTGGTACCAGGTCGACCGCGGCGATGCCGACATCGCTTCCTTCTTCTTCTATCTCTCGCAGGCGGCGCGCGCGCATGGAGCCGCGCTCGGTCCCCTGCCACGCTTCGAGCCGGCCTACCTGGGCGACACCGAGGCCTTTGCGCGCGGCTACTTCCGCGAGCTCTACAACCAGCTGAAGACGCCGTTCCTGGTGTTCGACAACTGCCAGGATCTGCCCGCCGAGGCGCCGCTCTTCACCGTGCTGCGCGTCGCAGTCGACGAGCTCCCCGACGGCGGCCGGCTGTTCATCATCAGCCGCAGCGCACCTCCCGCGGGCTTCGCCCGTCTGCGGGCCCGCGGCCGCATGGAGGTCCTCGGCTGGAACGACCTGCGCCTGACGCTGGATGAAGCGCGTGGAATCGTCGCTGCCCGCGGCACCACGCTCGAGGATGCCGAGCTCAGGAGGCTGCACGAGCGAACGCAGGGCTGGGCCGCGGGCATCATGCTGCTGCTGCAGACCCAGGCGTCCGATCCCGGCACCAGCTCGGCGCGGGCGGCCGAAACTCCGACCGTGATCTTCGACTACCTCGCGGAGGAGTTCTTCCAGCAGTGCGCGCCGGAAGTGCGCGAGTCGCTGCTGCGTCTGGCGTACCTGCCGCAGATCACCGAGTCGATGGCCGAGGGCCTCGGCATTCCGCCCGCGGCGCGGGTCGAGCTCGCCGCGCTCGCGCGCCACCAGTTCCTCGTGACCACGGTGGCGGCGGCGCCGAACCCGGTTTACCAGCTCCACCCGCTGCTGCGCGACTTCCTCGAGGCGCGCGCCGAACAGACCGGCACGAGCGCCGAGCGGCTCGAGCGCAAGAGTCTGGCGGCGGACGTGCTCATCGCGCACGAGCATTTCGACGCCGCCTGTGCGCTGCGCATCCGGCTGCTCGACTGGGAGCAGCTCGCCGCGCACATCCGCGCCCAGGCGGAACCGCTCCTGCGCCAGGGACGCGGCCAGACCCTCGAGCACTGGATCACAGCGCTCCCCGATTCGATCCGCGAGTCCGATCCCTGGTTCCTCATCTGGCTGGGGCAGAGCCGTTTCCCGTTCTCACCGCGCGCGGCGCGCGAGCTGTTCGCGCGCGCCTACGAGCTCTCGATCGGCGTCGATCCGCCGCCCCTCGAAGCCGTGCTGAGCGCCATCAACGGCGGACTCGAGGCAAGCCTCAACGACCCGGAGCATTTCGCGCTCTTCGACCCGTGGATCGATGCCGCGACACGCTGGACCGCCGCGCTCACCCGCTGGCCGAACGCGGATCTCGAGGCGCGGCTCACTTCCAATATGTGCCTCGCGCTCGTCATGCGCCAGCCATGGCACCCCGATGCGCGGCGCTGGCGCAACCAGGCACAGCGCGTCAGTCAGACCCACGCCGACGCCAACGTGCGGCTCAGCATCAACGCGGTGCTCGTGACGCTCTCGGCCTGGATCGGCCACTTCGCCACCGCCGAGAGCCTGATCGATCTCATGCGCGAGGTTGCCCAGGCGCCGCAGGTCACGGCGGTCTCGGCCACCAAGTTCGCCCAGGCGCAGGCGATTTTTTTCATGCTGAGCGGCGATCGCGCGCGTTGCCTGGAAGCCGCCGAGGCGGGACTGCGAATCGTCGCCGAGAGCGGCGTGCGGCTCTGGAGCGACGTGTTCCTCGTGTCACGGCTGCTCGCCGCCCTCGGCGACGGCGATCTCGAGCTCGCCGCCGAGGTGATCCGCGACCTCGAGGCTCGCCCGCCCGCGCAGCGCCCGCTGCCTGCGTTCCTGCACATCTACGGGCTCGCCTGGTACGCCATGTTGCGCGGCGAAGGCTTTCTCGCGCACCAGCACCTGAAGAACGCCGTCAGCCTCGCCAATACGCTCGGCGCGCCCTTCCTCGAGGCAGCCGGCGGTCTCGCGCTCGCCCACACGCTGCTCAGGAGCGGCGACCGCGCCGCTGCGGAGCGTGAGCTCGAGCGCGCGATCGAGATCGGCGCGCGGCTCAAGAACCGGCTGCTCGACTTCATGACGCTCCTGTGCCGCGCGATCCTGGCGCTCGAGAGCGGCGAGCGCGCCGCGGCGCTCGACTACCTGCGCGCGGGATTCGCTCTCGCCCGCCAGCGCAAGATCATGCACACGCTGTGGTTCGAGCCACGGCAGCTGGCACGGCTGTGCGAGCTCGCGCTCGAAGCCAACATCGAGCCCGACTACGTGCGGCATCTCATCCGCCGCCGGGGGCTCCTGCCCGATCCGCCGCCCTATGCGCTCGCCGGCTGGCCGTGGCGCTTGCGCATCCGCGTGCTCGGTGCCTTCCATCTGGAGTCGAGCGAAGTCGTGCGCCAGGAGAAGAAGCGCGGTGGCGGCCGCCCGCTCGAGCTGCTGCAGGCGCTGGTGGCGCTCGGCGGCGAGCGCGTGAAGCTCGAGCGCCTCGCGGCGGCGCTCTGGCCGCACGTCGACCCCGAGGACGCGCACCGCTCGCTCAACACGACGCTGCACCGGCTGCGCTCGCTCGCCGGGATGGAGGGCATGGTGGTGGTGGCCGGCGGAGTGGCCTCCATCGACCGCAATCTCGTATGGACCGACACCTGGGCGTTCGCGGCGGCCTGTGAGGCGATCCGGGCCCTCGGCGCCGGCACCGGCCGCGGCGCCCCGCCGGCAGAGGAGCTGTTGCGGCTCACGCGCCAGGCGCTCGCCTGGTATCGCGGTCCGCTGCTCGCCGGCGAGAGCGTCGGTGAATGGGCCCGACGGGTGCGGCGCGAGTATTGCGACACGCTGGTGCGCATTGTCACCGCCGCCGGTCAGGCGGCCGATCGCGTCTCGCGCACCGACGCGGCAGTCGAGCTCTATACGCGAGCCTGCGAATGCGAGCCGGCCCACGAGCCGCTTTGCTACCGCCTGATGCTCACGCTGAACCGCGCGCACCGCGCCGCCGAGGCGGTCGAGGCTTACCAGCGCCATCGGGCGGCTCGCAGCGGGGAGCGCGATGCGGCCCCGTCGACACAGCTCCAGGACCTCTACCGCGTAGTGCTCGCGAAGGTGAGTCCCGAGAGCCTCGAGGGCAACCCGCCCGCTACCCCTTCAACAGGTGGCGGTACTGAATGAACCCGGAGCGATCGGCGATCCGGTCGTAGAGCTGCCGCGCTTCGGTGTTGGTCTCGTGCGTGAGCCAGTAAACGCGATTGAGGCCGAGCTCGCGGGCGCGCGCATACACGTACTCGATCAGGCGGCGGCCGATGCCCGCGCCGCGACACTCGGCGGCGACGAACAGATCCTGGAGATAGCAATAGTCCGCCGTGGTCCAGCAGGAGCGGTGGCGGATGAAGTGCACCAGACCCACGGCCTTCCCATCGAGCCACGCGAGGGCGCCCGCCATGGGCTCAGCCGGGGCGATCAGGCGCCCGAAAGTGACGTCCGAGACCTCGGCCGGGATGTCTACGCGGTAGAAGTGCTGGTATCCGCGCCACAGCGGCAGCCAGTCGGCATGATCGCCCGGCGACAACGGGCGGATCGTCGGCGCAAGCGCGCTCATGCGTGTCAGTATAAAGGATCGCGGCGCACCCACGCGCCGGAGGACCGTCACCGTGCAGTACCGCCTCTACTACTGGCCAGGGATTCAGGGACGCGGCGAATTCGTGCGGCTGGCGCTCGAGGAAGGCGGCGCGCGTTACCTCGACGTGGCGTCGGTTCGCGGTGCGCGCGGTGGCGTGCCGGCGATCCTGCGGATGCTCGCAGCGCGCGGCGAGCGGCGGCCGCCGTTCGCGGTGCCGGTCCTCGAAGCCGGCGGCCTGCGCATCGCCCAGACGCCGAACATCCTGCTCTATCTCGGTGGCCGGCTCGGACTCGCTCCCGGCGATCAGCGCGGAAAACTGTGGACTCACCAGCTCACACTCACCGTCCTCGATCTCTATACCGAGATCTTTGCCACGCACCACCCCCTCGGCGACGGCTACGCATACGAGGAACAGAAAGCGGCCGCGCAGCGCCGCACCCGCGACTTTCTCAAGGTGCGGCTGCCGAAGTTCCTCGGCTACTTCGAGCAAGTGCTCTCGCTCAATCGATCGCGGCAGCCGTGGCTGGTGGGCGCGCGGCTCAGCTACGCAGATCTCGCCCTGGGGCAGGTGATCGCGGGACTGAATTACGCCTTCCCGAAAGCGTCCGCGCGCGCCCTGCGCGCCCGTCCGCACCTCGCGCGCCTGCACGATGCGGTGTTTGGGCGACCGCGCCTCGCCCGCTACGCCGCTTCCGGCCGGCGCCACCCCTTCAACAACGAGGATCTTTTCCGGCACTATCCGGAGCTGGATCGCTGATCGACGAGGTGTCGCGATGGCCGAGGTCAGAGCTCTGCGCGCCGATGACCGCAGGCAGTGGGAGGCGCTGTGGGCGGGCTACCTGCGTTTCTACCGGCACCGCCTCCCGGCTGAAGTGACCGAGGGCGCCTTCGCCCGGCTCATCGATCCGGGCTCACGCCTGCACGGGCTGGTCGCCGAGCGCGAGGGCGCACTCGCCGGTTTCGTGCACTACCAGTTCCACCCCTCGACCTGGGCGTTGCGCGACTATTGCTACCTCGAGGACCTGTACGTCGATCCGGCTGCGCGGGGCCACGGCGTCGGCCGCGCGCTGATCCGCGCCGTGTACGCGGAGGCGGACCGCGCCAGGGCGGCGAACGTGTACTGGCTGACGCAGGAGTTCAACGCGGACGGGCGCGCCCTCTACGACACGCTCGCGCGGCGCACGTCGTTCATCCGCTACGAGCGCTGAAAGCGCGCACCAAGAAAAGGCCCGCGCACCGGCGTCACCGGTGCGCGGGCTCGAAGGGTCACGACGGTAATCAGGTCCGTCGTTGTCCGCCCGCGACGGCCTGGACGAACGCCCAGCCGTTCGGAGTGCCGAGACCGGTCGCCGTGTCCCAGCCAGGTCCGGCCTGCAGCGTGCGGTCGACGCCGAAGTCGATCACGAACCAGCGCGTCGAGAACGGGCTGTTGTAGAGCGCGCTCAGGAAGTGCGGCTGGTTGTTCAGCGGCGCCGCCAGCTCACACGCCCGCATCGGGTTCGTGCCGCTCGAGTCGGTGATCGTGCCGGTGACGTTGTTCGGCGAGCTGAAGTTAACGATGTCGGTGATCGCTCCGGACCAGGGCGACAGGCGATAGAGGCGTGGCGCCGCCTGTCCGAGCAGGTGGTGGGCCCGCTGGTGGCGATGCCCCAGAGCGCGGTGAACATCGGGCAGGCGACACTCGTGCCGCCGATCACGCTGATGTTGAGGTCACCCGCCGCGTCGGCGGTGTAGATGATCTCGACACCGGTGAAGGGGTCCGCGACCCAGGAGATGTCGGGCGTGCCGCGTCGGTTGCCCGGGAACACCGAACTGCCAGAACGGCTTCGGATAGGCATCGCTGTAGCCGCCCGTGCCGCCGGCATCGAAGCCCTCGTTGTAGGGTCGGGTGCGACATCGAGCGGCGGGCTGCCGAGCGCGATCGTGTCCACGATCTCGGTGAGCTGCGTGCCCCAGCTCGTCTGCCAGGCGATGTGCTTGTGCGAGTCGAGCGCGACGCTCACGCCGCCGACGCCGGTCGCAAAGGGCGAGCTCCCCGGCCAGCCGGTCGAGGTGCCGACCCAGCCGTAATCGAGGGCTAGCAGACCCGCGTTGTCGCCGTAGTCGCCGGTGCTGAAATCATCGAGATGCCGGCGGCACCGATCGCCTGCAGGATACCGTCGGCGGGGTGTAGAGCGAAGACTCGGCGGCGATCCCAAAGACCGCCGTGTCAAAGCCGCTCCAGCTGTTGGAGATGGAGACCACACCCGGTTGCGATGCCGCCGTGATGATCCCCGCGAACAGGTCTTGAGTCGTAGTTCGTGGGTGCAACCACGAGGATGATCTTTGCGCCGGGCGCGACCGCGTGCACCCACTCGACATCGAGCGTCGTCTCCGCCGCCCATCCGGCGTTGGCATCCGTCGAGAAGTTGGATTCGGTCGGCGTACCGATGACGGTCAGGTTGATCGGCGGCAGAGCCCATGGCAGCCGAGAACACCGCCGCATCGTTCTGGATCGTGGTGGAACCGTAGGCATCCACGATGGCGATCGTCGTGCCCGTCCCATCCAGTCCGCGCTGGTAGAGCGGCGTCAGGTTGTACGCCGTCTGCAGGTCGCTCGGCTGGTAGCCGCAGGGCGCCAGGTTCGGCGGGCCGTTCGTGATCGGAGCGCCGTAACGGTTGCCCTGATACGTGGCGGTCACACCATTGCCGGAGAAGCTCTCCGAGGTGGTGCCATAGAAGCACTGCGCCGCGAAGTACAGGCCGTTCGACTGGGCGTTGAAGGGAACGCCCTGCGGCGCCAGGCCCTCAGCTTCCGCTGCGGTGTGAGTACTCGTTGCGCCCGTCCGCACGGCACGCGCGATCTGCGGCTCCGCCCCGAGGGTCGAGAGTCCGCCGACCGCCGCGACCAGCGGCTGAATCTCGGCCGGGAGAGTCGCCTTGGTGTTGCTCGAGCGGAAAGTGCGTCCGCTCCCGAGCTGATACTGGTGGAGGTCCACCTTGAACACGCTCTCAACACGCCCCGCCGTGGCGGTGGCCTTCACATAGAGAGTGTCCTGCGTCGGGCTCACCTTGAACCCTTGCGCCTTGAGGAACGCGGCGACCCTGGCGGCGTCCGCGGCGCTCGGCGCGTGCTGCGCGCGCAGCTGATCCATGGTGAGATAGCTGCCGTTGCCTGCCTGCTGGCTCGCCGTCAGGGCATCGAGTCCCTGCTGGTCGCGCAGCTTCATCCATACCGTGATCTCGATGGGGCTGGCGCCGTTCACCGGGCCCAGGTCGGTCGCCCGATCCAGGAGCGAGTGGCGGCCGGGTGCCGCCGCGCTCGCGGCCGCGGCACACAGGCACGCAGCAATCAACATTGCGACTCTGGCAAACGTCTTCATGGATTCCCCTTGCGATTGTTGGCGTTGTGCTCGGGCGTCCCTGCTGACAGCGCATTCATCCCCGAAATGCGCATTTTTGTTGCCGGGCAACGTACGCTCCCCGAGGAGTGCAAGTCAACCACGGCACGCCCCGGAACGTTCCCCCAGTCCAGTGCAGCGACGTCGCGTTATGTTAATGGCGGTGAAACAGCCGCGGAGTAGCCTCGCGACGCCAGTGCGTCACGCGGCCGGCTTGATGGCGGCGGCGGTGACGCGGTTGCGGCCGTCGTTCTTGCTGCGGTAGAGCGCCGCATCCGCGATCTTGAGAATGCGCTCGGCGAGGCGCGGCTCCCCGACGGGCACGCGGTCCACCCCGCACAGGCCGAAGCTCGCCGTCACCTGCAGCGGCTTGCCGACGGCCTTGAAGCTGGCACCCGCGACCGCGGCGCGCAGCTTGCGTGCGACCCCCAGCGCCGCCTCGTAGGAAGTCTCCGGCATGACGATCGCGAACTCCTCACCGCCGATGCGCGCTACCCAGTCGATGCCCTTGCGCAGCTGCCGCTGCAGCCGTGGGCCGAACTGCCTGAGGATGTCGTCGCCCCCCGCGTGCCCGAGCGTGTCGTTGATCTTCTTGAAGTTGTCGATGTCGCACAGGATCAGCGCCAGGGCTCGCCCGTAGCGCGCGGCGCGTTCGACCTCGCGTGGAAAGTGCTTGCCGAAGAAGCGCCGGCTCGCGACGCGCGTCAGATCATCCGTCGCGGAGAGCTTGCGGTTCTCGGCGAGCGTGATGCGCAGCGCCGCCTCGAGCTCGGCGATCCGCTTGGCCGCGCCCACCCGCGCCTCGAACTCCCGCTCCGACACGCGGCGGCCGACGCAGTCATCCGCGCCGGCGGTGAGCCCCGCCTCGCGCTCGACGGAGTCGTCGAGCTCCGAGATGTACAGAATATAAGGAGCGCGCTGCGTGGCGCGTGCCCGGAGATTGCGCACCAGCTCGGGGCTGTCGGTCAGCACCACCGGGCGGAACTCCGCCTCGAAGCGCCGCAGCGCCTCGGCCTGCGTCTCGACCGACTCGAAGTCGAGCATGTCCGGCCGCACGCGCTGCTCCATGAAGAGCCGCATGGGTGCCTCCTCGAACATCAGCAGCGCCTTCGGCGGCGGCAGCACCCGCACCATTACCGCCACCGTGGCGGTGGTGCCCTCCTCGGTGGTCGGGGGCTTCTGCGCCCGCCTCTCCAAAACCCGCTGAATGACCGTGGTGTGACCGCCGGCCGGCATCCCGCCCCCCTTGAGTCCCCGGAAAACGCGCTCCGTCCGCGACAGATTACCGGCAGCCGTGCGAGAACACTACGCGCGCCTGCCCCGCTAGGGTGCCTTGCGGGGCAATTCCACGCGATCGCGCAACCCGGCCAGTGCCGCGGGCAGGTCCTTGCGCAGCGAGCGGTTGATGAAGAACTGCGGCACCCAGAAGCCCGGGTCGAGGTACATCTCGTACTCCACCACCGTGGCCGATCCGTCGGCGGTGGCGCTCAGGAGCCATGTGCCGTCCTCCTCCTTGAGGTCGCCGCTGATCCGGCGAAAATCGATGCGGCGAGGCCGGTCGTAGTCCGCCCGGAACACGTACGTCACCGTCGGCAGATACCAGGAGTAGCGGATCTCGTGCTCGATGTCCTCCCAGCGGCCGTCGGCGGCGCCCGCGAGCCGGCGGCAGCGCTTCAGTCCCGGCACGAACAGCAGGGTCTGCGCGCAGTCGGTCATGACGCCCCAGATGGCCTCGGGCCGTGCATGGATGAGCACCGCGGCGCGCACGCGCCCGCTCGGCCGCTCCCGATCTGCGGCGGCGCTGGCCTCGACGACGATCTCACCCGCCGCAAGACGCCGTTGCACCCCCGGATCCGCGACCCAGCCAGGATCCGCGGCGGCGAGCGGCGCGATCAGCAGCAGCGCCAGAGGGATCGCGATCGCGGGGGCTTGAGGGGAACGGCGGTTCACGGGGCACTCACTCGCGAGGGGCGCTCAAGGTGCGCCGCTGGTGAGTGCGCGGCTGCGCGCCGCGCGTTCACCCAGTGAGCACTTGTGAGAGCTCCCCGCGCGTCTCCTCGATATGGGCGCGGGCGAGGCGCTGCGCCTGACGCACCCGGCCCGCGGCCCAGGCCTCGCACAGCGCCGTGTGTTCCCGGTTGGCACGCCGCAAACGCCCCGGTCCGAGCAGATGGAAGCGCACGTAGCGCTGCGCCAGGTTATGGAGGCGATAGAGCATCTCGGCCGCCACGGGCTGCCGTTGCGGCACGATGAGCGCGAGGTGGAACTCGCAGTTACGAGCGCCCGCCGTGGGCAGATCCTGCGCCACGAGCGCGGCGCTCAAGGCCGCGAGCGCAGCGCGGGCCTGCTCGCGGTCGGCATCGCTCGCCGCGCGCGCCCCGAAGGCCACCGCCGCCGGCTCGATCGCCAGGCGCAGCCGAAATACCTCCTGCGCCTCATGCCGCGACAGTGCACGCACCTGGAAGCCGCGATGCACGTAGACGTCGACCAGGCCCTCCGAGCGCAGCTGCACCAGGGCCTCGCGCACCGGAATCTTGCTGGTGCCGTACTCGGCGGCGATGCCGTCCTGGCGCAGCGCCGAGCCGGGCGGGTAGACGCCGCTCAGGATCTTGGCGCGGATGCGCGCGGCGAGCTGCGCGGTCACGCTGCGCGCGAGCGGCGACTCCGGCACGGCGCTCACCGCCGGATCCCGTAGCAGAAGGGATCGCGCTCATCGAGCAGCAGCGTCGCCTCGGCGTTCACCCAGGCGCTGCCGCGGATGGTCGGGACGATGCGCTCGCCGCTTCGCACGTAGCTGGCGCGGAAGGCGCTGCCGATGATGCTCTCCTGGACCCACTCGACGCCTGCGTCGAGCTTGCCGTCGGCGGCGAGGCAGGCGAGTTTGGCACTCGTGCCGGTGCCGCACGGCGAGCGATCGTAGGCCGCCCCGGGGCAGAGCACGAAGTTACGGGCGTTCGAACCGGGAAGCTGCGCGGGACCTACGAGCTCGACGTGGTCGACCTCGGGGTGCCCCTGGGTATTCACGGCCGCGCGCACCCGCATGCAATAGTCAGTGAGCGTGTTGACGTTGGCGAGCGTGAGCTCCTGGCCGTGCGACTCGACCAGATAGAACCAGTTACCGCCCCAGGCGACGTCGCCCGTCACCACGCCGATGCCGGGCACCTCGACCCGCAGCCCGCGGGCGGCGCGGTGACTCGGCACGTTGGTGACCGACACCGAGGAGTCCTCGTGCAGCGTCGCGGTCACGACTCCCACCGGGGTCTCGATGCGATGCACGCCGGGGGCGATCCGCCCCAGATAGCGCAGCGTCACCGCAAGGCCAATCGTCCCGTGGCCGCACATGCCGAGGTAGCCGGCGTTGTTGAAATAGATGACGCCCGCCGCGCAGGTGCGATCGACCGGCGGCACCAGCCAGGCGCCGACGATCGCGTCCGACCCACGTGGCTCGTTCACCACGGCGCTGCGGAAGCCGTCGTAGCGCTCGCGCAGCAGCGCGAGGCGCTGCTCGAGCGGCCCTGCGCCGAGGTCAGGGCCGCCTTCGACCACCACGCGCGTCGGCTCACCGCCGGTGTGCGAGTCGACGATCCGGATGCGGTTCATGCCGGGCGCGTGGCGCGCGCCCTCTCGACCAGCGCGGTGACCTCACTGCGGCGTGCACCGGCGAGCGGCAGGCGCGGCGGCCGCACCCGCTCGGAGCCGCGCCCGAGCAGCTGCTCGGCCAGCTTGATCGACTGCACCAGGTCGTGCTCGGCGTCGAGATGCAGCAGCGGCATGAACCAGCGGTAGATACGGCGCGCACGCTCGAGATCCCCGGCCTGAAGCGCCGCGTACAGGGCCAGCGATTCGGTGGGGAAGACGTTCGTGAGTCCCGACACCCAGCCGCGCGCGCCGAGCGTCACCGCCTCGAACACCACGTCGTCGAGCCCCGCGAACAGCACGAAGCGCTCGCCGCAGGCGTTGACGAGGTCGGTAAAGCGGCGCGGATCGGGGGCGGATTCCTTGATGGCGACGATGTTGGGAACCTCGGCGAGCCGCGCGAGCGTCGGCAGCTCGATGTTGACGCGGTACGAGGGCGGGTTGTTGTAGAGCATGATCGGGAGCGAGGTGGCCGCCGCCACCGTGCGGAAGTGGTGCTCGAGCTCGGCGGCGGTCGGTACGTACACCATGCCCGGCAGCACCATGAAGCCGCTCGCACCTAAGCGCTCGGCGTCGCGCACGAAGGCGACCGCGCTCGCGGTGGTGAACTCCGACACGCCGGCGATCACCGGCACGCGCCCCTCGCTCACCTCGACCGCTGCGCGCACCACCTGGCGCTTCTCGGCGGCGGAGAGCGAATTGCCCTCGCCCACCGTGCCGATCAGCACCAGCCCGTGCACCCCGTCGCGCAGCAGCGCGGCCTGGACCTTCTGCGTCGCGGGCAGGTCGAGCTCGAGCGCGGCGTCGAACTGCGTGGTAGCCGCCGGGAACACCCCGGTCCAGTTGCAGGTGAGGTGGGCTGTCATGCCCAGGATCGTATACGATCTACGAACGGCCGCTCAAGGCGAGGTGACCCACGTGACGCTGACCCCGTTCCATGTCGCCCTCCAGGTGAGGGACATCGCCGAGGCGCGGCGCTTCTACGGCGGCGTGCTCGGCTGCCCCGAAGGCCGCAGCGCCCGCGACTGGGTCGACTTCGACCTCTACGGCCACCAGCTCGTGTGTCACCTGAATCCGCGCCTCGGCCGCGAAGGCCGCATCACCTCGCACTTCAACCCCGTGGACGGCCACGGCGTGCCGGTGCCGCATTGCGGCGTCGTGCTCGCGGGCGCGCAGTGGACCGAGCTCGCCGCGCGCCTTAAAGAGCACGACGTGGAGTGGGTGATCGAGCCGTGCGTGCGCTTCGCGGGCGCCCCGGGGGAGCAGTCGACTCTCTTCATACTGGACCCTTCCGGGAATGCCCTGGAGTTCAAGTCCTTCAGGGACCCAGGACAGCTGTTCGCGCGTTAGCTGGTTGATTGGAAAAATCGCCTGCAGCAGGCGATTTTTCGGACATCAGCTTCGTTTCCGGGCGCCAAAGACGCGACTTTGGCGCCCTGCGCTCCAGGCGAGCTCAGCCACCCTTGAGCAGCGCGGTCGCCTGATCGATCGCGTCGCAGTAGCGCGCCAGGACCGCCGCGGTGATGGGAATGTAGGCCGCCGCCTCATCCCAGCGGTTGCCGTCGATCGCCTCGCGCACGCCCGGCAGCGTCTTCACGCCATAGCCGGTCAGCATGCCGGGGGCGTACAGGAAGTGCCGGTACCATGCGCGCCCGGGAAGTCCCCTGGGATCCGTGAGCCTCTGCTCCATGCCCTGCAGCAGCGCGTTGACCCTGGCGCGCCGCGCGGCATCGAGCTTCACGGTCCCGGCGAGCAGCCGCGCATAGGCCGCATCGTAGGCACGCGCGCTGGCCTTCAGCCGCGCGACGACGCTGTCGAGCGGCGCGAAGTCGAGCGGCGGCACGGGCGCCTCGCGCGCCGGCGGCGCCACCGGCCGGGTCGGGTCGGTGGCGAGGCCGAAGTCGTTGTGCTCGAGGAGCCTGGCGAGCTCGGCGCTTTTCTTGCGCCGCTCTTCGACCGCATGGCGCAGCTCCTCCGCGTAGGCGCCGATCGTGTCGGCGAAGCCCGCAAACTCGAGCGGCAGCACGTCCGCGTCCGCCACGCGCAGCACCACGTGCCCGACGGTCTCGGCCTCGCGCGACGCCGTAGGCGAAGCTCGGGTCGCCGAAGCGCACGTAGTGATCGAAGGAGTCGTAGGCCGAGTGGTACACCCCGGCCTGATCGTCCTCGCCGTGGTATTCGATGTTGAGCGCGGTCGAGCCCTAGGTGCTGCAGGAACGGCGTGTAGTCCGAGCCCGAGCCGAGCGCGCGGATCGGCAGGTCCCCGCCCGCGGCGGCGAGGCGCGTCTCGCGGCGCGCCTCGTCCGCGTCCTCATCCTCCGATGAGCCACGCTCGTAGCCTTCGGCCAGCATGCGCGCCCGCAGCCGCGCCTGGGCGCTGACTCCGGTCTCCGGATCCTTGACGGCGCTCGCGACCTCGTTCACGAGGTGCTGCAGCGCGTGGCTGCCGCCCGACCGACAGGAAGCCGCGCGCATTGGTGTCGGAGTTGAGGTAGAGCACCGCCTTGGTGGCGAGCTCCGCGGCGTGGGTCTCGGCCCATTCGGTGGAGCCGAGCAGCCCCGGCTCCTCGCCGTCCCAGCTGGCGTAGACGAGCGTGCGCTTCGGCCGCCAGCCGCTCTTGAGCGAGCGCACCGATCGCCTGCGCTTCGGCGAGCATCGCCACGTGGCCGGAGAGCGGATCCCAGGCGCCGAACACCCAGCCGTCGCGGTGATTGCCGCGCACCACCCACTCATTCGGGCTCTCGCGCCCCGGGATCTTCGCGATGACGTCGTAGAGGGGCTTCAAACCCCAGTCGGAGCTGATCGCCAGGTGCACCCGCGCGGGTCCCGGTCCGATGTGATAGGTGATCGGCAGCGCGCCACGCCAGCGGGCGGGCGCCACCGGGCCGCCGAGCGCGGCGAGCAACGGCTGTGCGTCGCGCGTAGGAGATCGGCATCACCGGGATCTTCAGAATCGTCTTCGCGTCCGCGAGCGCGAGGCGCTTCGCATCGCGCGTGGCGCCGACGCCCGGGGTCAGCGGATCGCCGCTGTAGAGGGTCATGTCGAGCACCGAGCCGCGCTGCACGCCCTCGGGCGGCCGCCAGCCGCCCTTGGGGTAGACGTCGCCCTGCGCATAGCCGTCGTCGCGCGGATCGGAGTAGATGAGGCAGCCGATCGCGCCGTGCTCCTGCGCGAGCTTCGGCTTGAGGCCGCGCCAGCCGCCGCCGTAGCGCGTGATGACGATCTTGCCCTTCACGTCGATGCCACGCCGCGCGAGGTCCTTGTAGTCCTTCGGCATGCCGTAGTTGACGTACACGAGCTCGCCCGTCACATCGCCGTCGGCGCCGTAGACGTTGTAGGGTGGCATGATCGTCGGCGGCCCGCCGAGGTCGCATCGCCCGCGACCGGTGGCTCGCTGAGGCTCGCCGTGAAGTGGCTCGGTGCCACGAGCTCGAGGCTGTGCTGCTTCAAGGTCGGATAGAGCACCTCGAATACCTCGATCTGTGCCTGCCAGCCCCACCGCCTGAAGAGGTCGCGGACGTACTCGGCGTTCGCCTTGTCGTGCGGGCGAGCCCACCTGGTTCGGGGCGGACGACAGCTTCTGCAGCCAGCCGCGCAGGTCCGCCGGATTCAGCGCGCCATCGAAGCGCTGCTCGAGCGCTCGCTGCGTGGCCGCCTCGGGTGCCGTGAAGCCGAACAGACCCGGCGTCGCATCGCCCGCGGCCTGCGCGGCTGCGAGCGGCACGAGTCCCGCGGCGAGCACCAGCCAACGGTGCGCGGCGGGGTGGCGACGGCCGTTTCCGTGGGATACCTGCATGGATGCGTCCTCGAGGGGTGGCGAAGCTGCGCGATCATACCGGGCGTCGCGACCTCATATATAGAATAAGATTCCCGTATGACCGGCAGCGTCTTCGCGCAGCGCCGCAATGCGCTCGTCTTCTGGCTCGGCTGCGCGCTCGTCA
This sequence comes from uncultured Gammaproteobacteria bacterium, assembly GCA_963802645.1. GTDB lineage: Bacteria > Pseudomonadota > Gammaproteobacteria > Steroidobacterales > Steroidobacteraceae > 13-2-20CM-66-19. Next base: position 555,425 of record CAWDJK010000005.1, read on the forward strand.
CCGCCGGTGTGCTCGCGCACCTGCCGATGTTCATGATGGGGCGCGCGACGCATTACGTGCTCGTCGGCATGCCCATGGGGTACGGGATGCTGGCCGGCATGGCGGCGATCGTCGCCGGCGTGGGCGCCGCAGCGTACGGCCTGCTGCCCTGCGCACCGCGCAAGGCTTCCGTGGTGCTCGATGTGCACGGCTCACTCGATAACGCGCGCCTGGGGCCCGAACATTGGCGAGTGGCGGCAGTGCTCACGATCGCGCTCGTCATCGACATCATGAAGCCGGCGAGTCTCGGCTTCGTGACCCCCGGCATGAAGAGCGAATACCACGTCGGCGCGCAAACGGTCGCATGGCTGCCGTTCGCAGCGCTCGCCGGCACCGTGATCGGCTCGGTCGTCTGGGGCGTGCTCGCCGACATTTACGGGCGGCGCGCCTCGATCGTGCTGTCGTCGGTCATGTTCGTCGGCACGTCGATCTGCGGGGCGATGCCGGACTTCTGGTGGAACGTTGGCATGTGCTTCATGATGGGCGCCGCCGCCGGCGGCATGCTGCCGGTCGCCTACGCGCTGCTCGCGGAGATCATGCCGACGCGCCACCGCGGCTGGAGCCTGGTGCTGATCGGCGGCATCGGCGCGGTCGGTGGCTACTTCGCGGCGAGCTACCTCTCGGCGCTCCTGCAGCCGACCTTCGGCTGGCGCATCATGTGGCTGCTCAACCTGCCGACGGGGCTGCTGCTCGTCGTGTTGAGTCCGCTGCTGCCGGAGTCCGCGCGCTTCCTGCAGGAGACGGGGCGCACCGAGCTCGCCCGTGCGACGCTCGCGCGCTTCGGCGTGGTGCTCGCGCCGGTCGCCGCCAGGCCCGACAGGAGCCCGCACGAGAGTCACGCACCCGTGCCGCCGCTCGGCCACGGCTTCCTCGGCATCACGAGCGCGCTGACACTCGCCGCGCTTGCCTGGGGGCTCGTGAACTTCGGCCTGCTGCTGTGGCTTCCCGGCGCGCTCGTCGCCCAGGGACGCAGCGTTGCCGCCTCGAGCGCGCTGATCGCGAAGTCGACGCTGCTCGCCGCGCCGACCATCGTGATTTGCGCCTGGCTGTTTTCCGCCTGGAGCACCAAGTGGTCGCTCATCGCGGTGACCGGTGTGATGCTGCTGGGACTCGCGGGGCTCGCGCTGCCCGCGTTCGGACTGCGCAGCGCCGCGGGGCCGCTGCTGCCGCTCGCACTGGTGATCCTCGGCTCCTGCGGCGTGATCTCCATGCTCCTCCCCTACGCGGCCGAGAACTATCCGCTGCTCATCCGCGGCCGCGCCACGGGCTGGGTCGCGGCCTGCAGCAAATTCGGCGGTCTCGCCGCCCAGGGGCTCGGCGTTCTCGGCGGTGTCCCGCCGCTTTCCGTGGTCATCGCCTGCATCGCGGCTCCGGCCGTCGTCGCCACGATCCTGATCGCGCTCTTTGGCCGCGAGTCGCGCGGCCGCAGTCTCGGCGAGCTCGATCTGCTCGCCCGGCGGGTGCGCAACTCAACTTAATGCCCCGCCACCCGGGGCGCCTTGCGAGGGGCGCGCCCGGGGAGCAACATCACACGGCGAAACAACAAACGACGACAGGGATCAAAGCGACGCGTCACTTCCCGTAAACGACCGGCCCTGCTACAGGACCACTCCGCGCTCAAGAAACGGATGGTTCGGACGATAACGGATCAGACCGCTCACGAGCAGTCGGCTGATTCCTGCGTCCACGGATCGAGGGCACTATGGTTTCACTTAAGAGGATGCTCATGTCCTGCCTCGGGGCAGGCGCGTTGCTCGGTGCCACACACGAGGCGAGTGCCGCGACCACGAGCGGTGCCCTCATGGTATCGGTCACGGTCGCACCCACCTGCAGCGTCGCGGCGAATCCGTTGCTGTTCGGCACCTACTATCCGGGCAACGGCGGACTCAACGCCAACACGACACTGCTGGTGCGCTGCTCGCGCGGCGCCGCCTTCACGGTGGCGATGGACGCGGGCGCCGGCGGCGGCACGCTCGCGCAGCGCCTGATGGCGCAGGGCGCCGCACACCTGCAATACAACCTCTACACCAGCGCGGCGCGCACGACCGTCTGGGGCGACGGCTCGGTGAGCTCCGCAGTGGTGGCCGGTGCCGGCAAGGGGCTCTCGAGCGGTGAGGCGATTACCGAGACCGTCTACGGGACGCTGCCCGACAGCGCCGCGAACCAGCAGCTGCCGCCCGGCCTCTACACCGACACGGTGTTGGTGACGATCAGCTACTGACTGAGATCTGGCGCACAGTCCACCCGCGGCTGGCTCCGGTACCGGGGCCGGCAGAGGTTCGATCGCCTCTCAGATACGCATAAAGCACCGCGCGGGCGTCCCTGAAGTGGGACATATGTCCGCAAGCCGACGGCGCGTTTACCGCAAGATCGCCCCCAACAAGCGGCAAGGAATGCCGCGCGCGGTTCGGTGTTCCACAAACGTTCGGGAGTTCTATGCGTAACTTTATTGCCTGTCTCAGCGCGGGAGCGTTGCTGGCTTCCGCCGGCGCCGCTCAGGCCGCCAACCCCGCCACCGCGACGTTCGGCGTCTCGGCGACGGTCCTCAAGAACTGCACGGTCGCCGCCACCAACGTCGCGTTCGGGAACTACACCCCGACCGCCGGCGCCGTCGCGGCCAACGGCACGGTGTCGGTGAGCTGCACCAAGAGCACCACCTTCACGGTGTCGCTCGACAAAGGTACGACCGGTACCGGCACGATCGCGCAGCGCCTCATGAGCGACGGCGCGGGCGACACCCTGCAGTACAACCTCTACACCACCTCGGGCTTCGCCACGGTGTGGGGTGACGGTACCGGCAGCTCGGTGAAGCAGGCCGGGACCGGTGCCGGCATGGCCACGCCGGTGGCGCTCACGGTGTACGGCAGTCTGCCGGACAACGCGACCAACCAGGGTGTGCCGCCGAACACCTATACCGACACGATCACCGTCAGCGTCGCGTACTGAGCGGCATGCGGTCGATCGCGGTATCGCTGCTGGCAATGGGGATGCTTGCTGCGGCCGGTACGGCCGCAGCAAGCTCTATCAGCGTTGCGCCGATCCGCGTCGAGTTGAGCTCCGGGAAGCGCACGGCGGTCCTCACCGTACGTAACCAGGACGACGCGCCGGTGGTGGTACAGGCGCGTCCGGCGGCCTGGTCGCAGCCGCAGGGCGAAGACCAGCTCGAGGACACTCACGATCTGGTGGTCACGCCACCGATCTTCACCATCCCGGGCAGGGGGACGCAGGTGCTGCGCATCGCGCTGCTGCGCGACGCGGACGCGAGCCGCCAGCTCGGCTACCGCCTGGTACTGTCGGAGGTGCCGCCGGCAACTCCGACCGAGACCACGGGGCTGCGGGTTGCGCTGCGCATTACGCTGCCGGTGTTCATCGCGGCGCAGGCACACAGTGCGCCGGATCTCCTCTGGAGCCACAAGTGGCTCGCCGACGGGACGCTGGACGTCGTGGCGCAGAACCGCGGCACCGCCCACCTTCAGATCCTCGATTTTGACGTGCAGGGGGCCGGTGCGCCGGGCAGCAAAGTGCACGCCGACGCCTCGCACTACCTGCTGCCGGGAACCGTCATCCACTGGCAGTTGCACCCGGGCAGTGCGTTCGCTCGCGACGTGCGGCTCGTCATCCAGGGTCACTCGGACGCCGGCGACTTCACCGTCACCAGCGCGCCGGGTACGCCCTGATAAGACGCATGCGCCATGGGGAAAGTCCCCCGCAGGACAGCTGCAGTCTGCGCGCTGCTGCTTATGTGCAGTGCCGCCGCGGTGCACGCCGAGGGTGCGGGCGGTCCTGACCCGGATTGGCGCGCGGCGGTTCTCGAGCTGCGCATCAACGGCGTACTCGCACACACCGACGTGGTCGCGCTGCGCGATGCCGCAGGCGGACTGTGGCTCGAGGAGGCCGACTTCGCGCGGCTGCGCCTGAAGGTGCCGCAGGCGGCGCCGCATCTCGCCGACGGCAAGCGCTACTTCCCGGTGAGTGCCCTGCCCGGCACCCGCGTCGCCTTCGACGAGGTGCACAGTGCCGCGAGCATCACCGCCCCGGCTGCCGCCTTCCAGAGCTCGAGCCTGACACTCACCGGAGTCAATCGCCCGCCCATGTCGACGAGCGGCACGGGCGCGTTCTTCAACTACGTGCTGTTCGGCCAGACCGGGCAGTACACCGGCGCCGACGTGGCGAGCGGCTACGGCGAGCTCGGCATCTTCAGTCCGCTCGGCGTGCTGGTGAACACCGCCTCCGAGCAGACCACCGAGGGAATGAGCTCCTTCGTGCGACTCGGTACCACCTTCAGCCACGACTTCCCGGACCAGCTCGAGACGCTGCGCCTCGGGGACGCAATCAGTGTGCCGGGCTCGTGGGCCGACGCGGTGCGCTTCGGCGGCATCCAGTTCGGCGCCAACTATGGCATCCGGCCCGACCTCGTCACGACGCCGCTCCTGGCCGCGACCGGCACCGCGGTCGTGCCCTCGACGGTGGACGTGTTCGTCAATGGCAAGGCGGTCGGTTCGACCGAAGTGCCCGCCGGACCCTTCGTCGTCAACCAGGTGCCGGCGCTCAACGGCAGCGGCGACGTGAGCATCGTGGTGCGCAACGCGCTCGGGCAACAGCAGGTCGTCTCGGTGCCGTTCTACTCGGCCGCGGTGATGCTGCAACCGGGCCTCTCGCTCTACGACGTCGACTTCGGTCCCGTGCGCGAGAACTACGGCCTCGCGAGCGATGACTACGGGCCGCTGTTTGCCTCGGGCACCTGGCGACACGGCTTCAGCTCCTCGCTCACGGGCGAGTTCCACGCCGAGGCGGTGCACGACGGACCGCAGGCCGCCGGCATCGACATTGCGCAGGCGATCGATCACTGGGCGGTCGTGACGCTCGATCTCGCCTACGGCGGGCAGTCGGCCACCAGCGGCATCTACGAGGGCGGACCGCAGCCCGCGAGCTCCGGCACTTACGCAGCGCTCAGCATCCAGCGGGTGAACGAGCGTCTGAGCATCATCCTCGAGGCGCAACACGCCAGCCAGGGCTTCCGCGACGTGAGCAGCATCGGCGGCATCCCGACGCCGCTCGACCGCGATCTCGCACAGGTCGGCTGGAACTTAGGCAGGCCCGGAAACCTGCAGGTCGCGTTCGTCGCGCAGCGCAATTCCGACGACACCCGGCAGCAGGCGCTCGGCATCACCTACCAGGTCAACATCGGACCCGGGAGCTTCAGCGCCACCGCCAGCCGCACCACCGGCGACACGCGCGATGAGAGCCTGTCGGTCTTCTACGTGCTGCCGCTCGACAGTCGCCGCAGCACCTCGACCCAGTTCCGTTACGACAATCAGCTGCCCGCGCCCGATGCGGCCCTCGTCGAGACGCTGCAGAAGAACCTGCCGCCGGGCGTCGGCGACGGCTACATGCTCTCGGCGGGCACCGACGGCAGTTATAACCTCCAGTACCAGCGCCAGATGGATGCGCTGCTGGTCCAGGCGGCGGCGGCGCGGCTCTTCAACGAGAGCGCCGAGACCCTCACCCTGAGCGGCGGCGCGACCTACATGGCGGGCGAGCTGCGCGCCGCGCGCACGGTGAGCGACAGCTTCGCCACCGTCGAAGTGGCCGACATCCCCAACGTCACCGTGTACTTCGAAAACCAGCCCGTCGCGACCACCGACGCCAACGGCATCGCGGTGGTGCGCGACCTGCGCTCCTACGACGTCAACCGCCTGAGCGTCGACCCGCAGCAGCTGCCGCTCGATGCGCAGCTCGCGACCGCCCAGGTGCAGGTGGTGCCGCCCTATCGCAGCGGCACCCTGGTCCGGTTCCCGATCAGGCGCATCCACGCGGGTGTGTTCCGGCTGCATCTCGCCGATGGCAGCGCCGTGCCCTCCGGCGCGGTCGTGACCTTCGACGGCGAGGATTTCCCGATCGGCCTCGACGGGCTCGCCTACATCACCAACTTCGATCACGGCACCACGGGCGAGGCGCGTTGGGCCGGCGGCAAGTGCAGCTTCCGCCTGCCGCCGCCGCCCTCCGGCGACCCCCAACCCGATCTCGGCGTCATCGCCTGCCGGAGCGCTCCGTGAGCCCGGCGACTTGCACAAGGGCTCGAGCCGCCGCGCGGCGCGTGGGCGCGGCGCTCGCTGTCCTCGGTGCTCCGGCAGCGTACGCGGCCGTTTCCTGCTCGGTGACGGCGACCGGCGTCGCTTTCGGCATTTACACGCCGCTGCAGGCGGGGGCACTCGCGGCGAACGGCACGATCGCCGTCAGCTGCACGGGGGTTCTGTACGACGTGGCGACCGTGTCCCTCAGCACGGGATTGAGCGGTACCTATACCAACCGTACGCTCAAGAGCGGCGCGGCGGCACTCGACTACAATCTCTACACCAGCGCGAACGGCAGCCAGATCTGGGGCAACGGCACCGGCGGCACCGGCACGGGGCAGGCGGTGCTGTGGTTCTTCGCACCCACCGCGAACCTGACGGTCTACGGCGCGGTGAATGCGAGCCAGGACCCCGCGCCGGGGACGTACCTGGACACCATCACCGTATCGGTGGCCTACTAAGGTGGCAGGAGGCTCCATGAAAAAGAGTGCATCCAGCGCCGCGCGTCCCAGCCTGGTAAGCCTCTGTGGTGCCGTGCTGCTCATGAGTGCGCCGCAGGCACGCGCGGCCAGCATCACCTCCTGCACCGCCACCGCCACCAGCGTCGCCTTCGGAACCTACACACCGCTGCAAGCCGGGGTGCTCGCCTCCACCGGCACGGTGACCATCAGCTGCACCGGCGTCACCGGCAGGAACACCGTGACCATCGACCTGAGCCAGGGGGCGAGCGGCCTCTACACGACACGCACCCTCAAGGCCGGTGCCGCCACACTCAACTACAACCTCTACCAGGACGCAGCCAACACCGAGATCTGGGGCAACGGCACCGGCGGCAGCACGCAAGCGAGCGCGACCATCCGCAAGAGGACACCGATCGCCACCCTCACCGTGTACGGGAGCGTCCTCGCCCGGCAGGACCCCCTGCCCGGCACCTACGGCGACACCATCACGGTAAGCGTGAACTACTAAGGAAGTGCGCGGCTCAGGACGGCCAGCCTGCGCTCTCTAGTCGACCACCAGTGACTGGATCCTGATGCCGGCGCGCAGCACGCCGGTGACCGGCGTGCTCTCGGCGACTTCCAGCAGCCGTGACTTCTGCTCGGCGGTGAGCGGCTTGGCGAACGACAAGCGCCGCTCGATATGCTCGGCTCCCGCCGCATCGCGCGACCAGCGCACGCCGACCGTGATCCTGCCGAGCGTCCAGTCGTGCTGCGCGGCGTGCCTGCGCAGCGCCACCGCCGTGCACGTGCCGAGGCTCGCGAGCAGCAGCTCCCGCGGCGCGAATCCCGCATCGCTGCCGCCGGCGGTCACCGCCTCGTCCGCCGTCAGGTGGTGATGCCCCGAGACGACCTGCTGAACGTGCTGGTGCTCATTGATTATCGTGACGTAAGCCATCCGCTGCTCCTCCCTCGCCCGCGCGCCGCCGCCCGTACGGGCCGAACGGACGCGCCGCGCGCGTCAGCATGCTCCTCGCGATACTGGTGACGCTCATGCCGGTCACATCATCGAGGCGATAGGGTGCGCCGTGGAGGATCGCCGCGGCGGCACGCACGCCGCTCCTGATCGCCGGCCCGATCCCCTCGCCCAGATCGCGGCTCGCGAGCCCGGCGGCGTCCCCGGTGATGAAGGCGTTGTCACGGCGCACCACGTCGACGCGGCCGCGCAGGAAGTAGCTGTAGCCGCTCGGATCGTAGTGCGCGCCGCGCGTGAGTCCCGCGTCGAGCTTGCCCGCGAAGTGCGCCCAGTGCGTCTTGATGTCCTGCCCCGCGCTCTTGATGCGCTCGGCGAATCCGCCGACGCCGACGTTGAGCCAGCCGTTCTCCTTCGGCACGTACCACGAATACCCGGGCAGCCCCTCGTCGCAGAACCACAGATGGCAGTCCGGATCCTCCCAGCGGTATTCGATCTCGTGCTCGAGCGTGACGATCTGCAGCTCGTGCGCGCGCGGGTTCAGTTCCTTGAAGAGGTTGCGGTACACCGGGCAGCGCGTGCCACCGGCGCCGATCAGATAGCGGCAGCGCCAGGTGCCGTCGACGATGAAGCCGTCGCCGTCGGCGACGATCTCGCGCACATTGTGCTGCTCGACCGGGACGCCCGCGCGCTCGAGCAGCCAGGCGTCGAATTCGAAGCGCCGGATGGAGTGCTGCACGCAGGGCACGGGAACGCTCAGCTTCCCGTAGTGCACCCGGAGGCGTGGAAAGGTGACCAGGCGGTGCGGGTAGGCGTCGAGGTCCATCTCGAGCTCGCGCACCACTTCGGGCGTGATCCAGCCGGCACAGAGCTTCAGGCGCGGGAAAGTCTCCCGATCGAGAAGCAGTACGTCGGCACCGGCGCGCTTGAGAACCCGCGCGGCGCTCGAGCCCGCGGGCCCGCCGCCGACGATGAGTACGTCAACGCAGCGCATGCGCCCTCAGGAGCCGTAGAGGTGCGCGCGCGTCCAGGGGATGTCGTTGTTGTCCGCGGTCGCGAACACCACCTGGAAGAGCTGTAACGTGCCGGTCGAGAACGCCGCCACCGAGCCCGCGAGATACAGGCGCCACATGCGCACGAACTTCTCATCGAACATGGCGCGCACCTTGTCGCCCGCCGCCTCGTAGAGGTCGAGCCAGTGGCGCAGCGTCTGCGCGTAGTGCAGGCGCAGGTTCTCCACGTCGAGCACCGACAGGTCCCAGGGCTCGAAGATCTGCGACAGCTCGCTCAATGCCGGCGGATAGGCACCCGGGAAGATGCGCTTCTCGATCCACGGCTGCATCCGCGCCGGGTGGTTGCGGCCGATCGAATGGATGAGCCCGCGCCCGTTGCTGCCGAGGCAGCGGCGCGCGACGCGCCCGAGCACGGGATAGTTCTTGACGCCCACGTGCTCGAGCATGCCGACGGACACGAAAGCGTCGTAGTGGCCGGAGATGTTGCGGTAGTCGTCCTCGATGTACTCGACCTGTCCCGCGAGTCCCTCGCGCGCCGCCCGCTCGCGCGCGTAGGCGACCTGCTCGTGCGAGATGTTGAACGCCCGCACGCGCACGCCGTAGTGACGCGCCATGTGGAGTGCGAGCGCGCCCCAGCCGCAGCCCGCCTCGACCACGCTCTCGCCGGGCTGCAGGCGCACCTTGCGGCACACGTGATCCATCTTGGCGATCTGGGCCTCATCGAGCGTCGCGGCGGGCGTCGGGTAGTAGGCGCAGGTGTACGCCATGGTACTGCCGAGCCACAGCGAGTAGAACTGGTTGCCGATGTCGTAGTGGCGGTGGATGTTGTCGCGCGAGCCGCGCAGCGTGTTGACGTGCGGCCGATGCGCGAGCTCGGCCGCGCGGCGCAGCCACGAAGGCTTGTCCCCCATGGTGCTGGCGCGGTACACCGACTCCAGTACCGCGACCAGGTCGCCCTCGACGTTCAAGGTGCCGTCGCTGTAGCCATCGCCGAAGCGCACCCAGGGATCGGCGAGCATCGAGGCGAGGTGCGCGCGGCTCGCGAAGACCACGCGACCGACCGGAGCGGCGACGCTGCGCACGCGCGCGCCGGCGCGGATGGCGAACTCGATCGGCGGATCGCCGAGGACGGCGGCCACGCGCCGCAGCAGCCAGCGCCCGGTCTTGGCCGCCTCGTCCGGCGCATCGTCCAGGGCGGACGATTCGCCCCCACGTGCCCTGTCGGTGTGCTTCGTGGCCCCTGCCAGGCTCTTCTCGACGGCGTTCACAGCAGCGCTCCTTGTTCCGGGGAGTCTTAATCTAACATGCCCTCCGCCATGCCGCTGCGGGGCAATGATTTCTATTTTTGTCAGTGTGTTACGAGTACTTCGTTAAGTAGATTCGCGAGCCGGCCGCCCGCCAGCAGGAGCCGCTCGCGCACGATGTCGCGCGCCTCGCGCTGGTAGTCGCGATCGAGCACCACGATCCCATCGGGCGCGCGCCCGCAGACAAAGCCGGGATACCGGTAGGCGACGTTCGCCGCCAGCCGATTGGACTGGCGCGCCCACTCGGCGGGCGTCCCCTGGCCCGCGGCGAGCACCAGCCGCCGCGCCTCGAGCGCCAGCGCGTCGCTATCCGGCGGAGGCTGCTGGCGGTTGCCGGTATGCAGGGCCAGGCTCACGAGCTCGCCGTCCCAGGCACGATGCAGGTTCTCGCGGCCGCGACTGTGCACGCCTGCGAGCGCCACGCGCACGTCGTTCCCGCCGCGATCGCCGCTGGTAGGCGCTCAGCGCGCCGCGGGGCGCCCGAAGTAGACGAGCGTCTCGTAGGGCATGACGACGCGGCCGCCCCTGGCGTGGCGGTCGAAGAGCGCGCGCAGCCGCGCCATCATCGGCTCGTAGTCCGGCGCCGCCTGCTGCGGCGCGTAGGAGGAGGACATGAGCCGCCCTTTCAGCCCCTCGAAGTCGAGGATCTGCTGATTGGGGAAAGTGCTGACCTCCATCCCCGCGCCGAGGTACGCGCCCATGGCGCCGGTGTCCGCGCGGCTCGCGACGATGCGCGTGTAGTCGCTCGCGTGCTGCGTGAGCAGTGCATCGTACTCGACCAGGAATGCCGTGGGCTGCGGCGGCCGCTCGTTCCACAGGAGCGCCGCCCAGGAGCCCGGGCGCAGGATCCGGAGCAGCTCCGCGCGCGCCGGGGCCACCTCGAACCAGTGAAAGGCCTGGCCTGCCACCAGCAGGTCGATGCTCGCCGGCGGGAGCGCGGTCGCCTCAGCGCTCCCCGGCACGCTGTGAAAGCCGGCACGGCCCGAGAGCTGCGCCTCCGCGCACGTCCGCATGGCAGCGTTCGGCTCGACCGCGAAGACCTCGGCACCGCGCTCGAGCAGCAGGCCCGTGAGGATACCGGTGCCGGAGCCGAGATCGGCAACGCGTGCCGCGGCGGTCAGGCCGCAGCGCGCCGCGAGCAGATCGAGGGCGCCCGGCGGATAGCTCGGACGATGACGCGCATAATCCCCGGCGCGCGTGGTGAAGCGCTCGGTCGGACGGATCATCGCTGTACTGGCGGCATGCCGGCACAGTGTGCGCCGGCGCCCCGGCGCGCGCCTCTCCATAAAGACATCAGGACACGGTAACTTAGGCTCATGACAATGTCGCCCTGCCAACGAGGTTGAGCATGTCCGGTCCCTTCAAGCGCCTCGAGACCCAGGTGGTGCACGCGGGTGAGCCGCGCCCGCGCATCGACGGCGCGGTCGAAATGCCCATCTTCCAGTCGGCCACCTTCGAGTATCGCGGCGAGGCGCGCTACGACGACGTCCGCTACCTGCGTCTCAACAACACGCCGAACCACCTGGCGCTGCACGCCAAGCTCGCAGCTCTCGAGGGCGCGCAAGCCGCCCTCGTCACCGCGAGCGGCATGGCCGCGATCACCACCACGCTGCTCACCGTGCTCTCCGCCGGCGATCATCTGCTCGCGCAGAGCTGCCTCTACGGCGGCACGCACGACTTCGTCACGCGCGAGTTCAAAGGCCTGGGGCTGAGCGCCGACTTCATCGACGCCGACCGTCCCGATAGCTGGCGCAAGCAGTTGCAGCCCAACACCCGCGCCATCTACGTCGAGGCGATGACCAATCCGCTGCTCGAGGTGGCCGACCTCACCGCGGTGGTCGAGTTCGCGCGCGCCCACGGCCTCGTGACCCTCATCGACAACACCTTCGCGAGCCCGGTCAACTTCCGCCCCATCCCGGCCGGGTTCGATCTCTCGCTCCACAGCGCCACCAAGTATCTCAACGGACACTCGGACATCGTCGCGGGCGCGGTGATCGGCCGGGGCGACCTGATCGAGCGCATCCGCCACAAGGCCAACCACCTCGGCGGCTCGCTCGACCCGCACGCGGCCTTTCTGCTGAACCGGGGACTGAAGACCCTGGTGCTGCGGGTGCGTTACCAGAACGACAGCGCTCTGAAGCTCGCGCAGTTCCTGCGAAGCGCATCCCGCCGTCACCGCCGTGCACTACGCCGGGCTCGCGAGCCACCCGCGGCACGAGCGCGCGCGGCGGCTGTTCGCGGGCTTCGGCGGCGTGCTGAGCTTCGAGCTCACAGGCGGCGCGACGCGCGCCGATGAGTTCGCCGCGCGCGTGCGCATCCCCGCGGTCGCCCCGAGCCTGGGCGGCGTGCACACGCTCCTCACCCGCCCCGCCACCACCTCGCACGCGGGGCTGACGCGCGCGGACCGGCTGCGGCTCGGCATCACCGACGGACTGCTGCGCCTCTCGGTCGGCGTCGAGTCGACCGACGACCTGATGGAGGACTTCACGCAGGCGCTCGCTTGAGGCCGCGCGAGCGCAAGTTCCGGGTGGCCGCAGCGCGCTGCGTACGCCGAAGATCCACGTCACCATGTCAACCACGATGAACACGGCCTCCGCCACCACCGCCAGTCCCGCGCAGCGGTGGCGCACGCCGGTCGAGCTCACCGTCCTCGGGGCGATCTGGGGCGGCTCGTTCCTCTTCATGCGCGTGGCGGCCGCGGACTTCGGTGCGCTGCCGCTCGTCGAGGCGCGCCTCGCGCTCGGCGGGCTCGTGCTGACCCCGTTCCTGTGGCGCGCGCGCGCGCGGTTCACCGCGGCGCTGTGGCTGCGGATCGCCGGCATCGCCGCGATCAACTCGGTGGTCCCGTTCGCGCTCTTCGCCTGGGGCGCCGAGCGCGCCCCGGCCGGCATCGGCGCCATCACCAACGCCATGACCGTGATGTTCACGACGCTGGTGGCGTGGCTCCTGTTCGGCGAGCGCATCAGCGTGCGGCGCATCGTCGGCCTCACGGCGGGCTTCGTCGGGGTCGCGATCCTCGCGAGCGGCAAGACCGCGGGCGCTGACGTGACGCTCGCGGCGCTCGCGGGAACGGCGGCGGCCGTCTGCTACGGCTTCGGCATCAACCTGGTGCGCCGCTATCTCACCGGGCTCCCCTCCGCGGCGGTGGCCGCGGCGAACCTCCTGTGCGGCGCGTTGCTGCTCGCGCCGTTCGCGCTCTACTCCTGGCCCGCGCGGCCGATCCCGGGCGCTTCCTGGACGAGTGCCGTGCTGCTGGGCGTGCTGTGCACCGGCGCGGCCTTCGTCCTTTATTACCGCCTGATCGCGCGCATCGGCGCGGCGCGCGCCTCGACGGTCACCTACCTCATTCCGCTCTTCGGCGTGATCTGGGCGTGGCTCATCCTCGGCGAGCCGCTCACGGCCCGCATGGCACTCGCCGGCGCCCTCATTCTCTCCGGCGTCGCCATCAGCCAGCAGCGCGGCCCCGCGGCCAAGTGATGGCGGCACGCAAAGCCGCCACCCCGCCCGGCCCCGCCCCGACCGCCGATGACCTGCGTCGGCGGCTCGATTTCCCGCAGCTCCTCAACGCCCGTGACCTGGGCGGCCACCCGACGCTCGATGGCGCCGTGACCCGCTGGCGCTCGCTCCTGCGGGCCGACGATCTCGCGCAGCTCGAGCCGCCGGGCCTGCGCGCGCTCGCCGGCCTGGGTATCGAGACGATCGTCGACCTGCGCTGGCCGGAGGAAGCGCAGCGCCACCCGAGCCCGGTCCCGCACTCGCTCCCCGGGGTGCGTTACCTGCGTCTCTCGCTCCTCACCCCGAGCGAGGATGAATGGCGGCTGCGCAGTGAAGATGCCGGCAAGGAGCTATGGAACTGCGTGGTGCTCGAGCGCGTGCGCACGGAGCTGCGCGGCGTACTCGCGGCCATCGCCGCCGCGCCCGCGGGTCCGCTCCTCTTTCATTGCATCGCGGGCAAGGACCGCACCGGGCTCATCGCGGCGCTGCTGCTCGCGCTCGCCGACGTCGTCCCCGCCTCCATCGCACGCGACTACGCCCTCTCGAGCGCGAACCTCCGTGAGGGGTACCTCAGGCGCTACGCCGACGCCGATCCCGAGCGCATCCTCGCGGCCTTACATTGTCCTGAAGAAGGTGCGTACAACATGCTGAAATTCCTCGCGCATGCCGGCGGCGTGCGCGCGTATCTCGGCGAAATCGGCCTCAGCCGCGCCGAAATTGCCGCGCTGCGCGCGCGGCTGCGCGAGTAGCAGTTCTCACAGTGCCGCCGGCAATCCGTGCCGCCATTCACGGCGGGTTCAGCGACGCTCGCCGATACTCACACTCGCACCGGTTGCGCATGCTCCCGAGCCGCCCACCCTTCAAGCGCGGGCACCATTTTTCAGGGCACGGATTCGAGCATGCGGCACACCGGTGCTTTCATTTATCCTCGCCCCCACGCGGCCCGAGGAGCTCACTGTGGAAATCACCGGTGGATGTCTGTGCAAAGCGGTGCGCTACACGATCGGCGCTGCTCCCATCGTCACGCGCAGCTGCTGGTGCCGTGCATGCCAGTACATCGGTGCCGGCAGCGCCACGGTGAACAGCTGCTTTCCGAGCGCGGCGCTCGAAGTCACGGGGGAGCTGCGCGACTACCGCATGATTGCCGACAGCGGCAACGCCGCGCACCGGCGCTTCTGCCCCGTCTGTGGCACGCACCTCTTCAGCGCTTCCGAGGCCCGCCCGCACCTGGTGTTCGTCCGCGCCGGCACGCTCGATGACCCGGAGATCGCGCGTCCATCGCTCACCATCTGGACCGCGAGCGCCCCGAGCTGGGCGTGCATCGACGAGCGGCTGCCGCAGGTCGAGCGCCAGCCTCCGCCAGCGGCTTGAGCGCTATTTCAGGCCAAGCGCCGCGCGCAGCTGCGGCGCCGTGAGGAGACGCGTGTAGACGGCGGTACCGACGTCGAACTCGCGCGCGCTTGCGAGCGGGCCGACCACCACCGGCTCGAAGCCCGCATCGCGCACCAGGCGCTGCGCCACCGCGAGCGCCTGTGCGTCATCGCCTGCGAGTGGAATCGCCACGGGCTCGCCCCCGCGATGCGCTTCACTCGAGAGGTCCCCGGAATTGATGGCGTTGAAGGCGCGCACCAGACGCGTGCCCGGCAGGAACCGCGGGTCGGCCACGCCGGTCGAAAGGCGCCGCGCTTCGACCGCCATCTCGCCGTCGCGCGAGGGATAGGGGTTGCAGGTGTCGAGCACGATCTTACCGGCGAGCTCGACCTTCAGATCCCGCCCGACCTGCGGCAGCGCACCGTAGGGCACCGACACCACCACGACCTCGCCGAACAGCGCCGCATCGCGCGGCGTGCCGACGTGCGCGCGCGGACCGAGCGCGGCGGCGAGGCCCCGGAGCTCCTCGGGATGGCGCGAGGACACGAGCACCTCGTGACCCGCCGCGACCCACAGGCGCGCCAGGGTGCCGCCGATGTGCCCGGCGCCGATGATGCCGATTCTGAGCGGTGCCGCCGCGGCTGCGGGCGGCGCGGGCGTTGCCGCCGCGGAAACTGCGGCGCCGAGGCAGGCAAGCAGCGCGCCGCCGAGCGCCGCGGCCGCACGCCGCGGCGCCGCGCGGCTCATTTGGGCGAGAACTCCACGTAGGTCTGCCAGCGCTGCAGGCCCGGATTGTCGGTTTCGATGTCGAGCGTGCCGTGGGCGCGCTGCTCGGTGGAGACCAGCGTGATCTTGGCGTCCTCGCCGCAGGGCGCCTGCAGCGGCAGCGTCGTCTTCACCGAAATCGCGCGCGCCGCCGCCACGTCCTCGGCGGAGGAGCTCGAGGGCTCGATGTGCGCGGCCTGGATCTGCGTCACGGGCATGGTGACGAAGCGGTAGTCCACCACGCCCTCCCACTCGGCCTTGGCTTTGGCTTTGGCTCCCTTCGCAGCCTTGGCCTCGGCGGGCTTGGCCGTGTCGAACCCTTCCTGCTTGGTGAGCGGCGGCTCGGTGAGCTTGATCTGCCGCGGCTGCGGGGGCACGAGCGCCTGGCGGGTGGACAGTCCCTGCAGGCGCCACACCGCGAGGATCTGCAACGGGAAGCTGCTGTGGCAGCGTGTCGGGTAGAGACCCTGCCAGCTGCCGTCCGAGTATTGGCGCAGCTCGATTTTCTTGTTGTCCTCACCGATGGCGAACATCACCAGCGAGCCCGGCGTCACCAGCGCGCCGGGAGCCGCGGTCGCGCTCACCTTGTACATGCCGATGTCGTTGTTGGCCTGATACTCGGCCGGAGTGGTGTCGCTCACCTGCACGTCGCAGGCGCTCAGCGCGAGCGCCGCCGGGATCAAGCCAAGCCGGATGAACTTGTACATGCCGCCCCCTCTGCAGCCGGGCGCGCCGTGCGGCGGCCCGGACCCAAGACCGCTGTCGTCTCGCGCTATTTCTTTCTGCGCGCTCCGGCGCGCTTCGCCGCCCTGAAGGAGATGCCGCAGCGCATGGCCTTCTGCTGGACCGCGGCGGCCGTGCGCCCGAGCTGCTTCGCGACCTGGCTGGTGGGAGTGCCCGCTTTGGCGAGCGCCTTGAGGGTCTTCAGTTCACGTGCGCTCCAGGAAGCGCCGTCGTTCGGCGGACGTCGTGCCATCGTTCCTACTCCGTCTTACCCAACTCAAGGGCGGGTTTGGGATCATACACCGATGCCTCGCGGCGCGCGCGCCCAAGGATCTGTAACATGTTGGAAAACGAGCCGGCGCGTTTTCAGCGCACTTGTTGCGCCGGTCCGCCGATACCAACTCCCGGGCACTCATCTTGATGCCGTGCTGCACGGCCCAGAAGGCGCGCCGCGCACTACCGCACCACGATCGTGCCTACCATGCGCGGGTGGATCGAGCAGGCGTAGTGGTAGGTCCCGGGCTTCTCGAACCTGAAGGAGAAGCTCTCGTTGGTATCGAGCGCACCGGAGCGGAACAGCCCGGTGTCGCTGACCACCGTGTGCGGCTCGGCGTCCCGGTTGGTCCAGGTCAACGTCGTGCCCGCAGGAATCGTGACCGTCAGCGGCGCAAACATGAAGTCGCGGGCGATCACCACGCCCGCAGCGCCGTCGGCGGCCGGCGCGGCGTTTTGCGCCCCGATCTGGGATGCCAGGGCGAGGGCGAGGAGCAGCGGGCCGGGGCCTCTGATGTACCTCATAATCAGGCAATCGTCGCATCGCTGAGCGCGAGTGAGCGCCCGCGGTTCACGAGCGTCACGCTCGACACCCCGAGCATCGAGGCCAGCTGCTCGGGCGGGACCTTGAGCGGTCCCGGCCCGGCGCCGACGCCGGCCTCGGGCTGCGGGTAGGCGGTGGAGCGCGCGGTGTGGAACAGCACGTTACCCTCGACCTTCTGCACGACCTGGTGGATGTGGCCGTTCAACACCGTGACGGAGCCGAAGCGCCGCAGCTGCTCCATGAGTTGCGGCGCATCGCCCGTGCCCCAGCCCCACGGCTCGTAGATCGTCCATAGCGGCATGTGCGCGAACACCACGATGGGGGTGCTCGCGGAGCGGCCCCTGAGATCGTCCGCCACCCAGGCGAGCTGCTCAGGTCCCAGCGTCCCTAAGCCCCCGGGCTTGAACTCGAGCACGTTCACCAGGGCAAGGAAGTGAACCCCGGCGTGGTCGAAGCTGTAGTAGCCCCGATTGGCGGAAGGCTTGCCGAAGCGGTTGAAGTATTCGCTCACGGTGGGGTCGGTCGTGTCGTGCTCACCCGGCACGGTGTGCAGCTCGCTCGCGCGCAACCGCGACAGCAGCTGCTGCGCGAGGTCGAACTCCGCGGGTTTGGAGAGGTGGGTGATGTCGCCGGTGTGGATGATGAGCGCCGGCTGCTGCGGCAGCGCGTTGACGAGGTCGATGCTCCTGTTGAGCGTTGCGCCGACGTCGGGGTTGGCCTCCTTGTTGAAGCCGATGTGCGTGTCGCTGATCTGTACGAACAGCGGCTTGCCGAGCGCGCCGGCGCCTTTGGGGTTGGCGGCGACTGTGGCGAGTGCCGCGGGGGTGAGCACGCCGCCGGCGAGCGCGAACAGCGTCCCGGCGCCGCCGCAGGCCATGCACGCGAGCGCCTGGCGGCGCGATACCCTGGAACTCTCGTCAGGCATGTCGGCACTCCTCGGTTTGTGTACCAGGGAGACTCGGCTGAGGACGATTTTATTCCCGCTCAGCGGGCATCGCGCGCGCCGAGATCCGCGATGAGCTGACGGAGCGTCGCGAGCTCCTCCCAGCCGGCGTCCGACACCGCGCAGTAATCGAGATCGCCGCTGCGCCAGCAGGCGATGTGGTAGCCGCGGCGCGTGAGCTCCGCAGGCGGCTCGACGCGCCCCGGCAGGAAGGCGAACACATTGATGACGTGCGCGCCGTGCGCATAGACCAGCACCGCCGCACGCTGGTGCTCGAGGGGGTCCGCCCGGCCGCCGACCAGCCGATAGCCCTGCGGCGCGAAATCCGCCACCACCGGGGAGACATCCGCACGCCCGGCGAACCAGGGCTTCACCGTGTGCCGGTCGGTGGAGATCACCTGCGTCAGCTGCCCGGGTTGGAGCGAACGCAGGTGGGCGGCGATCAGCTCCTCGGGGAGCTGCGCGAAGAGTAGCGGCGCGAGCAGCACCACCGCGACGCTCGCCGCGAGCGCGGCTCCCGCGCCCGCGAACGCGCCGAGCCAGAACGGCCGGCCGCGCCACGGCGCGCGCGGCGCGGTGGCACGCTGCTCGGCGGCGGCCTCCGTCTCCAGCATGCGCGTCAGCGCCACCCGCAGCGCCGCCGGTGCCTGCTCGTATGGCAGTGCGGCGCGCAGCCGCGCGCGCGCGCGCTCGAGGTCCTCGAGCAATGCGCGGCATTCGGCACACTGCGCGGCGTGCCGCTCGACCGCGGCCGCCGTGACTGCGTCCAGCTCGCCGTCGAAGCACGCCTGGACTCGCAAACGCTCAGCGCACTGCACGCGGCTCCCTCCGGCACTGCTGCCGCCAGTTCTCGCGCAGCGCGGCGCGCGCGCGCGCCAGGCGCGACATGACCGTGCCGATCGGCACGGCCGTCACGGTGGCGATCTCGCGGTAACTCATGTCCTCCAGCTCACGCAACAACAGCACCTCGCGGTGCTCGTCCGGGAGCGCTGCGATCAGCCGCGTGAGCGTGCGCCGCTCGTCGCGCTCGATCGAGGCGCCCTCGGGATCCTGCACTGCCGGGGCAGCGCCGACGCCGGCATGCATCTCGTGCTCCTCGGTGAGCGGCTCGGCGGCGCGGCGCCGCCGCTCGGCGAGCGCGCTCAGGTAGCAGTTGCGCACGATCGCCAGCAGCCAGGCGCGCGCCTCCTGGCTGCGCAGCGTGTCGAAGGAACGGAAGGCACGCAGGTAGGCCTCCTGTACGACGTCGTCGGCATCGCCCGGCGAGCGGGCGAGCCAGCGCGCCAGCCGGTACGCGGCGTCGAGGTGGGGCAGCACCAGCGCCTCGAAACGACTGCGTTTGTCATCCATTCAGACGGCCCGGAGCTCCGCTCAAGGCGCGCGCGCGCGAGCCTTACAGGTGAGACCTCTGGCGGGGTGAGTTTATTCCCTGCCGCCCAAGCGCAGGTTGGCGGCATCGAGCGTATTGGAAAGGAGCATCGCGATGGTCATGGGACCCAAGCCCCCCGGCACCGGGGTGATCCAGCCGGCACGCCGGGCGGCTGCCTCGAACTCGACGTCCCCCACGAGCTTGCCGTCCGGCCCGCGGTTGATGCCGACGTCGAACACCGCAGCGCCCGGCCGCACCCACTCCCCGGGGACGAAGCCCGCCTTGCCGACCGCCGCCACCAGCACTTCGGCGCGCTCGACTTCGGCGCGCAGGTCGCGCGTGCCGGTGTGGCACACGGTCACGGTCGAGCGCGCCAGCAGCAGTTCCAGCGCCATCGGCCGCCCGACGATGTTGGAGGCTCCGACCACGGTGGCACGCAGGCCGGTCAGGCCGATGCCATAGGCCTGCGCGAGCTTGATCACGCCATACGGCGTGCACGGCCGCAGCCGCGGCCGCTTCTGCGCCAGCAGTCCCGTGTTGACCGGGTGGAAGCCGTCGACGTCCTTGGCCGGATCGACCGCGTCCATCACGCGATCGGCGTTCACGCCCTTCGGCAGCGGCAGCTGGATGAGGATGCCGTCGACACGCTCGTCGTGATTGAGCGCATGTACGAGTGCGAGGATCTGTGCTTCCGGAGTCGAAGCCGGCAGATCGTGCGCGAAGGACTCGATGCCGGCCTCTGCCGAGGACTTGCGCTTGTTGCGCACGTAGACGCTGGAGGCCGGATCCTCACCCACCTGCACCACGGCGAGCCCGGGACGGCGGCCGTGGCGCGCCGCGAACCCGGCGGCGCGCGCCGCCACCTCGGCGCGCACCCGCGCCGCCACCGCCTTGCCGTCGAGCAGCGCGGCACCGCCGGCCGTACGCACGGCCTCCATGGTCGGCCCGCCCATCAGTAGCGGTAGTGCTCGGGCTTGTAGGGCCCGGCCCGGTCGACGCCGATGTAGCGCGCCTGTGTGTCGGTGAGCTGCGAGAGCTCGACGTTGAGCTTCTGCAACTGCAGCCGCGCCACCTTTTCGTCGAGGAGCTTCGGCAGCACGTACACCCCGACCGGGTACTGCTGCGTGTTGGTGTAGAGCTCGACCTGCGCGATGACCTGGTTGGCGAAGCTCGAGCTCATCACATAGCTCGGGTGTCCGGTGCCGCAGCCGAGGTTCACCAGCCGTCCCTCGGCGAGCAGGATCAGCCGCCGGCCGTCAGGCAGGATCACGTGATCCACCTGCGGCTTGATGTTGTCCCACTTGTATTGCTTCAGGCTCGCCACGTCGATCTCGCTGTCGAAGTGGCCGATGTTGCACACGATCGAGTTGTGCTTCATGCGCAACATGTGCTCGTGGGTGATCACGTGGAAGTTGCCGGTGGCGGTCACGAAGATGTCGGCCTTATCGGCCGCGTACTCCATGGTCACCACCCGGTAGCCCTCCATCGCCGCCTGCAGCGCGCAGATCGGGTCGACCTCGGTCACCCACACCTGGGCTGACAGCGCCCGCAGCGCCTGCGCGCAGCCCTTGCCGACGTCGCCGTAGCCGCACACGACGGCCACCTTGCCGGCCACCATCACGTCGGTGGCGCGCTTGATGGCATCCACCAGGGATTCACGGCAGCCGTACAGGTTGTCGAACTTGCTCTTGGTGACCGAGTCGTTGACGTTGATCGCGGGGAAGGCGAGCTTGCCCTCCTTCGCCATCTGGTAGAGGCGCTTCACCCCGGTGGTGGTCTCCTCGGTGACGCCTTGCACGTGTCCGATGCGGCTCGAGTACCACTTCGGATCGGACTTCAGGTGCGCGCGGATCGAGGCGAACAGCGAGCTCTCCTCCTCGTTCGCGGGCTTGGCAATCACGCTGGTATCGCTCTCGGCCCGCACCCCGAGGTGCAGCAGCAGCGTCGCATCGCCCCCGTCGTCGAGAATCATGTTGGCCGGTGCGCTCGGCCACTCGAAGACACGGTGGGTGTACTCCCAGTAGTCATCCAGCGACTCGCCCTTCCAGGCGAACACCGGCGTGCCGCGCGCGGCGATCGCCGCGGCGGCGTGGTCCTGGGTGGAGAAGATGTTGCAGGAGGCCCAGCGCACCTCGGCGCCGAGCGCCTGCAGCGTCTCGATCAGCACCGCCGTCTGGATGGTCATGTGGAGCGAGCCCGCGATGCGCGCGCCGCGCAGCGGCTGCGTGGGCGCGAACTCCTCGCGGATCGCCATGAGACCGGGCATCTCGGTCTCGGCGATCGCGATTTCCTTGCGGCCCCAGTCGGCGAGCGACAGGTCGGCGACGTGGTGGTCGGCCTTGTGGCCGGTGGATTTCAGTGTGGCGTTCATACCCGATACTCCGCAGTCAGAGCGAGCGCCGTGCGAGTTGACCTCGGATCCGCTGAGCCTGGCAGGGTCGTGCTGGCCTCCCGGCCATCGCCCTGTCGCAACGCTCCTCAGCGTGCCGGGTGCGCCGCCTCAGGCGGCACGTACTCCCTTGCCGTCGGCGGCGAGCGCCGCGGCCCGATCGGTGCGCTCCCAGGTGAACTCGGGCTCCGAGCGCCCGAAGTGCCCGTAGGCGGCGGTCTTCTGGTAGATCGGCCGCACGAGGTCCAGCATCTCGCGCAGCCCGTAGGGCGTCAGGTCGAAGTGCTTGCGCACCAGCTGCGTCAGGTGCTCGCCCGACAGACGGCTGGTGCCGAAGGTCTCGACCATGATCGAGGTCGGTTCGGCGACGCCGATGGCGTACGACACCTGGATCTCGCAGCGCTGGGCGAGGCCGGCGGCGACGATGTTCTTGGCGACGTAGCGAGCCGCGTAGGCGGCTGAGCGGTCGACCTTGGAAGGGTCCTTGCCGGAGAAGGCGCCACCACCGTGGCGTGCGAAGCCCCCGTAAGTGTCGACGATGATCTTGCGGCCGGTGAGCCCGCAGTCTCCGACCGGTCCGCCGATGACGAAGCGGCCGGTGGGATTGATGTGGTACCGGGTGCGCTTGTCCAGCCACTTGGCCGGCAACACCGGCTTCAGGATCTCCTCCATCACCGCCTCGCGCAGCGCCTTGGTGGAGACCTCGGGGCTGTGCTGCGTCGAGAGCACCACGGCCTCGATACCGACCGGCTCCTGGTCCTCGTAGCGCAGCGTCACCTGGCTCTTGGCATCGGGGCGCAGCCACTCGAGCTTGCCCGCCTTGCGTACCTGAGCCTGGCGCTTCACCAGACGATGGGCGAGCGTGATGGGCGCGGGCATCAGCACGTCGGTCTCATTCGTCGCGTAGCCGAACATGAGACCCTGGTCCCCGGCACCCTGCTTGCGCTCGTCCTTGCGGTCGACGCCCTGGGCGATGTCGGGCGACTGCTTGCCGATGATGTTGAGTACGCCGCAGCTCGCGCCGTCGAAGCCCATCTCGGAGGAGTCGTAGCCGATGTCGAGCACGGTCTTGCGCACCAGCGCTTCGACGTCCACCCAGGCACTGGTCGTGACCTCGCCGGCCACGATGACGACGCCGGTCTTCACCAGCGTCTCGCAGGCGACGCGGCCGCGCGGGTCTTCCCTGAGGATCGCGTCGAGCACCGCGTCCGAGATCTGGTCCGCGACCTTATCGGGATGGCCCTCGGACACGGACTCGGAGGTGAAGAGGTAGTCGTTCGACATCTGGCGGCTTTCCTGCATCCGTATATGCCAAAGACGCCCAGTTTAACCCAGCCGGACCGCTCCCGCCGTGACGGCGTCGAGCCGCTCCTGGAAGGCCGCGCGCGTGAAATGGTGGTTCTGCGTGCCGCGCGACTCGATCTTGATGGCCCCCAGGAGGGAGGCGATGTGTCCCGTGGCACGCCAGTCGAGGCCGTGCAGCAGGCCATGGATCAGCCCTGCCCGGTAGGCATCCCCGCAGCCCGTCGGGTCGACCACCGCGCGCACCGGGGCGGCGGGGATCCCGATCACCCCATCGCGCGTATGAATGGTGGAGCCGGCGGCACCCCGCGTGACGATCAGGGCCTTCACCCGCCGGGCGAGGCCGTCGACCGTCCAGCCGGTCCTTTGTTCCACCATCTGCCATTCGTACTCGTTGAGCGTCACCCAGGCCGCCTGGGACACGAAGCGCTCGAGATCCTCGGCGCCGAACATGGGCAGCCCCTGCCCCGGATCGAAGATGAAGGGAATCCCCGCGGCCGCGAACTGCTCGGCGTGGCGGATCATGCCCTCGCGTCCGTCCGGGGCCACGATGCCGAGGGCAATGCCGCGCGCCTCAGCCACCTGGTTGAGGTGCGAGTGCTGCATGGCACCCGGGTGGAAGGCGGTAATCTGGTTGTCGTCGAGGTCGGTGGTGATGAAGGCCTGCGCCGTCATCTCGGTGTCCACCACGCGCACATGGTCGGCAGGCACGCCGCTCTTCTTCATCCACTCCTGGTAGGGACCGAAGTCGCGTCCCACGGTGGCCATGGGGTAGCCGTCGTCCCCGAGCAGCGCGAGGTTGTAGGCGATGTTGCCGGCGCAGCCGCCGTATTCCCGGCGCAGCTGCGGCACCAGGAACGACACACTCAGCATGTGGATCTTGTCGGGCAGGATGTGATTGGCGAAGCGGTCGCCGAACACCATGATGGTGTCGTAGGCGAGCGAGCCGCAGATCAGCGCCCGGCCCGGGGCCGGGGGCGGGGGGCTCACGTCTTGGCGCCGGCCGCCGGGGCTGCCGGCTTTGGCGGTGCGGACGCGGGCGCCGGTGCCGGGCCCGGCGCAGCCTTGCTCTCGGCATACAGGATGCCGACCGCGGTCTTGGCGAGGTCGGAGAGTCCCGCCCCGTGGCGCTCTTCGTAGTACTTGAGCATCTGCACGCGCATGCGCGGGTCCCAGTAGCGCTTGAGGTGGGTGGCCACATCGCGCGCGGCCTGGTCCCCCGTCGCGCCGGAGAAGAACTCGCCGATCTCGTTGGCCATCTTGATGAGCAGATCGATATTCATGTCGCGTCCGTCAACCGCTGGGGATGCGCGTAGACCACGTGCTGGTCGCGCCGCGCGAAGGCGACCAGTGTAACTCCGGTGCGCTCGGCGAGCCGCACCGCAAACGCCGTCGGGGCCGAGAGCGCCGCCAGGAACGGAATGCCGACGGTGGCGCACTTCTGCACCATCTCGTAGCTCGCGCGGCTGGTGATGAGCATATAGCCCGCGGCGAGATCGGCGCCCGCGCGCGTCAATGCCCCGATCGTCTTGTCGAGCGCGTTATGCCGGCCGACGTCCTCGCGCACCAGGCGGATGCCCTGCCCCGGCACGACCCAGGCGGCCGCATGGACGCTCCCGGTGCGGGCGTTGATCGGTTGCAGCTGCGAGAGCTGCTCGATGGCGGCGTGCAGACCCGCGACCGTTACCGCAGTGCCCGCAGGCACCGCGGCGGGATCCCGGATCGCATCCGCGGCGGTCTCGGCGCCACACAGGCCACAACCGGTCCGTCCCGTGAGATTGCGGCGGCGCTGCAGCAGTTGCGTGAAGCGCTCCCACGCCACCGTGACGTGCACGTCCACGGAGGCCGCGCCCGGACGGACCTCGACCCCACGGATCTCATCGGCCCGCCCGACCAGTCCTTCGCTCAGCGTGAATCCGACGGCGTAGTCCTCGAGGTCGGCCGGAGTCGCAAGCATCACCACGTGCGGCACGTCGTGGTAGACGAGCGCGACCGGCGTCTCTTCGGCGACGAGGTCGGTCGTGTGCGCGCTGGCGCCGCGCGACCAGCGGTCGACGACGACCTCGGCACTGACCGCCGCCGGCGTCGGGAGCTCAGCGCTCACGGTGGCGAGCGCAAGCCGCTCAGGCGGGCGCCCGGTCCTTGCGCTTGTGGTCCTGACGCGGCAGCGAGCGCTCTTCGTGCGCGCGCTTCTGCCAGGCGTCCTTCTGGTTGACCAGCACCACCTCGACGGCCGTCACCTTGTACTCGGGGCAGTTGGTCGCCCAGTCCGAGTTCTCGGTGGTGACCACGTTGGCGTTGGTCTCCGGGAAGTGGAACGTGGTGTACACCACGCCCGGGGCGATGCGCGTCGGAGAGCTTCGCGCGCAGCACCGTGTTGCCGGCGCGGCTCGTGAGCCCCACCCAGTCGCCGTCGGCGATGCCACGCACCTCGGCGTCGTGCGGATGGATCTCGAGGACGTCCTCGGCGTGCCAGACGACGTTGCCGGTGCGGCGCGTCTGCGCGCCGACGTTGTACTGCGTAAGGATGCGGCCGGTGGTGAGGATCAGCGGGAAGCGACTCGTGACCTTCTCGGTCGTCGGCACGTACTCGGTGATCGCAGAACTTGCCCTTGCCACGCACGAACTGGCCGACGTGCATGGTCGGCGTGCCCTGCGGATGCTCGTCGTTGCACGGCCACTGGATGCTGCCGAGCTCATCGATCTTCTCGAAGGTCATGCGCGTGAAGGTCGGCGTGAGGCGCGCGATCTCGTCCATGATCTCGCTCGCGTGCCGGTAGTGCATCGGGATAACCGAGCGCCTTCGACAGCAGGCAGGTGATCTCCCAGTCAGCGTAGCCGGCGAGCGGCTCCATCACCTTGCGCACGCGCGACACGCGCCGCTCGGCGTTGGTGAAGGTGCCGTCCTTCTCGAGGAACGAGGAGCCCGGCAGGAACACGTGCGCGTACTTGGCGGTCTCGTTGAGAAACAGGTCCTGCACCACGCACGCATTCGATCGCTTCCATCGCCGCGCGTCACGTGATGGGTGTTGGGATCGGACTGTACGAAGTCCTCGCCCTGAATGTACATGCCCTTGAAGCTGCCGTCGAGGGCGGCCTCGAACATGTTGGGGATGCGCAGCCCCGGCTCGCTCTGCAGTGCGACGCCCCAGGCCTCCTCGAACAGCTCTTGCGCACCACCGGATCCGACACGTGCCGGTAGCCGCTGAACTCGTGCGGGAACGACCCCATGTCGCACGAGCCCTGCACGTTGTTCTGGCCGCGCAGCGGGTTGACGCCGACGCCCTCGCGGCCGAGGTTGCCGGTGGCCATCGCGAGATTCGCGATCGCCATGACGGTCGTCGTGCCCTGGCTGTGCTCGGTCACGCCGAGGCCGTAGTAGATGGCGCCGTTCGGCGCCTGGGCGTAGAGGCGCGCCGCGCGGCGCACGCAGCTCGGCGGGCACGCCGGTGATGCTCTCGGTGGCCTCGGGGGAGTTGCGCGGCTCGGCGACGAACGCCTTCCACTTGGCATAGCTGTCGGTCTCGCAGCGCTCGGCGACGTAGGCCTCCCTGGTCAGCCCCTCGGTGACCACGACGTGCGCGAGTGCATTCATGAGCGCGACGTTCGTGCCGGGCTTCAACTGCAGGTGCTCGTCCGCCTCGACGTGCGGCGAGCGCACCAGTCCCGTCTCGCGCGGATCGACGACGATCAGCTTGGCGCCCTGACGCAGGCGCCGCTTCATCTGCGAGGCGAACACCGGGTGCCCGTCGGTCGGGTTCGCGCCGATGATCATGATGACGTCCGCCTTCATGACCGAGTCGAACGCCTGCGTGCCGGCGGATTCGCCGAGAGTGTTCTTCAGTCCGTAGCCGGTCGGCGAGTGGCACACCCGCGCGCAGGTATCGACGTTGTTGTTGCCGAAGCCGGCGCGCACCAGCTTCTGCACCAGGAACGTCTCTTCGTTGGTGCAGCGCGACGAGGTGATGCCGCCGATCGAGTCGCGACCGTACTTCGCCTGGATGCGCTTGAACTCGCTCGCCGCGTAGCCGATCGCCTCGTCCCAGCGAGACCTCGCGCCAGTGGTCGCGGATGCGTCTTGCGGATCATGGGCTTCAGCTGACGCGGTCGGGATGCGTGGCATAGCCGTACGCGAAGCGTCCCTTGACGCACGCATGGCCGTGGTTCGCGCCGCCCTCGCGGTCCGGCACCATGCGCACCACCTCGGCGTCGGCTCCCTCGCCCTGCACCTCCGCCTGGAAGCGAGCAGCCGACGCCGCAGTAGGCACAGGTGGTCTTCACGGCGCGCTCGGGCGGCGCCGAGCCCGATGACCGACTTCTCGGTGAGCGCCGCGGTCGGGCACGCTTCCACACACGCGCCGCAGGAGACGCACTCCGACTCGAGGAACGGCTCATCCTGGCTCGCCGCCACCTTGGAATCGAAGCCGCGGCTCTGGATGGTCAGCGCGAAAGTCCCCTGGATCTCGTCGCACGCCCTTACGCAGCGGGAGCAGACGATGCAGGCATTCGGGTCGAACGTGAAATACGGATTGCTCTCGTCCTTCGCCTGGCCCTGATGACGTTGGCCGTTGGCGTAGGGAGAGGAGCTCACCCCGAGCGAGCGCGCCATGGTGAGGAGCTCCGTGCGCGCCTCCGCCTCGGTCGGCTGACGCTCGAGCGGGTAGTCGGAAAGATACAGCTCCATCACGCTGCGACGCAGCTGCGAGAGCTTCGGCGACTCGGTGCGCACCTTCATGTCGGGCGCCACCGTGGTGGTGCAGGAGGCGGGGTAGCCCTTGCGCCCGTCGATCTCGCACAGGCACAGGCGGCAGGAGCCGAAGGCCTTCAGCGTGTCGGTGGCACAGAGCTTCGGCACCCTGACACCCGCGAGCGCCGCGGCGCGCATGACGGACGTGCCTTCGGGAACCGTGACGCTGCGGCCGTCGATCTCGACGGTGACGCTGCCGCTCGCGTCGGCCGGGGCCGGGGTGCCAAAGTCTTCGTAATCTATTGCGTACATGTTCCGCCTCGATGCGCGCTACTGTCGGGTGCGCGCGCGAAAGTCTTCCCTGAAATGCTTGAGCGCACTCTGCACCGGAAACGGCGCCATGCCGCCCAGGCCGCACAGCGATCCCTGCACCATGGTGTCACACAGCTCCTCGAGCAGGCGGACGTTGCGCTCGCCGTCCGTGCCCGCGAGGATCCGATCGATGACCTCCATGCCACGGGTCGAGCCGATGCGGCACGGGGTGCACTTGCCGCAGGACTCGATCGCGCAGAACTCCATCGCGTAGCGCGCCATACGCGCCATGTCGACGGTGTCATCGAATACCACGATACCGCCGTGGCCGAGCAGCGCGCCGATCGCCGACAGCGCCTCGTAATCGATCACGGTATCGAACTGCGACGGCGGCACGTACGCCCCGAGCGGGCCACCGATCTGCACCGCGCGGATCGGCCGGCCGCTGGCGCTGCCGCCGCCGTAGTCGTAGAGAAGCTCACGCAGCGTCAAGCCGAAGGCGCGCTCGACCAGCCCGCCGCGCCTGATGTTGCCGGCCAGCTGGATCGGCAGTGTGCCGCGCGACTTGCCCGTGCCGAAGTTGGCGTAGGCCTCGCCGCCGTGCGCGAGGATCCACGGCACAGTCGCAAGCGTCACGACGTTGTTGACGATGGTCGGCTGTCCAAAGAGGCCCTTGATGGCGGGCAGCGGCGGGCGCACGCGCACTTCGCCGCGCTTGCCCTCGAGGCTCTCGAGCATCGAGGTCTCTTCGCCGCAGATGTAGGCGCCGGCGCCGAGACGGACCTCGAGGTCGAAGCGCTTGCCGGAGCCGGCGACGTCGGCGCCGAGGTAGTGCGCCTGGTAGGCGGCGGCGATGGCGGTCTTCAGCGCCCGGTGGGCGTGTGGGTATTCGGCGCGCAGATAAATGAATCCCTGGGTCGCGCCGACCGCGATACCGGCGATCGTCATCCCCTCGATGAGGGTGAAGGGGTCACCCTCCATCAGCATGCGATCGGAGAAGGTGCCGGAATCGCCCTCATCGGCGTTGCAGGTCACGTACTTCTGCGCGCTGTTCTGGTCGAGCACCGTTTTCCACTTGATGCCGGTCGGGAAGGCCGCGCCGCCGCGGCCGCGCAGGCCCGAGGCCGTGATCGCCTGCACCACGGCGGCGCCGTTCATCGCGAGCGCCTGGCCGAGGCCCTGGTAGCCGCCATGCTTCACATAATCGGCGGCGCTCGCCGGGTCGACGATCCCGACGCGCTCAAAGGTGAGGCGCTGCTGTCCGGCCAGCCACGGAATGCGGTCGGTCGGCCCGAGGGCGAGGGCGTGCTTGCCGCCCTTGAGGAAATCGGCGGCGAAGAGCGCCGGCACGTCGGCGGCGGTGACCGGCCCGTAGGCGATGCGCCCGGAGGGCGTCTCGACTTCGACCAGGGGCTCGAGCCAGCAGGCGCCGCGCGAGCCGTTACGCACGAGCTCGAGTGCTGCGCCGCGCCGGGCACTCTCCTGCGCGATCGCCCGCGCCACCTCGTTCGCACCGACCGAGGTCGCGGCCGCATCGCCCGGAACGTAGACGCGCACCGTCATGAGCGCTTGGCCTGTTCGGCAATGAGCGCATCGAAGCGCTCGGGGGTGACCCGCCCGTGCAGCTCCCCGTCGATGAGCGCGGCCGGCGAGCAGGCACAGTTACCGAGACAGTAGATCGGCTCGAGCGTGAAGCGCCCGTCGGGGGTGGTGCCGTGAAAGTCGATGCCGAGCCGCTCCCGCGCGTGCAGCGCGAGGGCCTCCGCGCCCTGCGACTGGCAGGCCTCGGCCTGGCACAGGCTCACGGTATGCTTGCCCGGAGGACTGTGGCGGAAGTAGTGATAAAAGGTGATCACCCCGTGCACCTCGGCCCGCGAGAGGTTGAGTCCCTCCGCCACCAGCGGCACGGCCCCTTCGGGGACGTATCCGAGCGCTGCCTGCACGGCGTGCAGTACTTCGAGCAGCGGTCCCGGTCTACCTTTGAAATCAGCGACGATCCGCCGCACGGTGGCGGCATCGCCCGAATTTAGCGTCTGCATAATGAGAGCAACAGTATACGTCCGGGAGGCCCCCGGCGCTTTGTATAAGCCCGTCTGCATGGCTGAACAGGCCCTCAGTTGATTGTTGCCGAACGTATCCGGAGGGGCCGGGCGCCGCTGTGCGCGTGTGCGGCCCTGCTCCTGGCACCCTATCCGGGCCGCTGCCAGTCCGATCCGGCGTCCTTCGGCGGCACGATCGCCGTCACGAGCGATTACATCTACCGCGGCGTCTCCCAGAGCGACGGCCAGGGCGCCGTGCAGGCGGACCTGCACGCGAGCACCGCCGGCGGCACGTTCGCAGGGGTATGGGCTTCGACGCGCGACCGCGATCTCGAGCCCGGCACCCCCGGTGAGGTGCAGCTCTACCTCGGCCAGCACTTCACCCTCGGCGGCGCCTGGAGCGCAGCGCTCTCCGGTCGTGCGGATTACTTCGTCGGCGGCTCTCCCGATCACTCGGGCGACTACCAGGAGCTGTCCGCCTCGCTCAGCTGGCTCGATCGCTGCACTTTTTCCGTCAGCGTCATCCCGAGCGCGGTGCGTTACACCCTGACCGCCGGCGCCGGCGTGCCCCTGCACTACTACTACGAGGTCTACCGCAGCACCGCCTTCCTCGGGGACGCCTCCGGGCAGTGGTTGCTGCGCCAGGGGCTCCTCGGCGGCGCTCTCTACGCGACGGCCGCCGCCGGCTACTACTACCAGAGCCGGCCTGCCCAGGTCGACGGCGCTCCCGGCATCGGCTACCTCTACGGCAATGCGGGGCTGGCGCTCGAGTGGCGCCGCTGGCGCGTCGACCTCGGCTACTTCGCCGCGCAGCGCCGCGCCGATGAGCTCTTCCCCTACCCCGTCGCCAACCGCCTGGCGGGGACGGTCAGCTGGCAGTTCTGAGGCGGATGCGCATGACCGAAGCGCATGACCGAAGCGCATGACCGAAGCGCACGACGAGCGATGCGCACGACCGATGCGCACGACCGATGCGCAGGGCCGATGCGCAGGGCCGATGCGCACCGCCGTGCCGGACCGGGTTGAACCCGGCGGCGCGGCGTGGAGACTTACCGGTTGGAGGGCGCGTCATCGATGGCGAGCGGCTACGACGACTTAAGTGAAACGACGCGACGCGGCGGGGCGGCGCACGAGAGCGAGCTCATCGCCCGTGTCGCGCGGCACGACCGCCGTGCGTTCGAGGAGCTCTATAACCTCTACCACCGCCGCCTCGCGCGGTTCCTGACGCGGCTCACGCGCCGCTATGACCTGGCGGAGGAGATCGTCAACGACACCTTCTGGGTCGTGTGGCGCAGCGCCCGCAACTTCCGCGGCGACTCGCAGCCTTCGACCTGGATTCTCGGGATCGCCTACCGCAAGGCCCGGAACGCGTTCCGCAGCGCCGCCCGGGCGCGTGCCCGGGAGAACCTCGAGGCGCCATTCTTTCCACTCACCACCGAGGAGCCGGCGCGCGCGCAGGAGCTGCGCGACTGGCTGACCCACGCGCTCGGCGAATTACCGGTCGAGCAGCGCCTGGCGATCGAGCTGTGCTACGAGCTCGGTCTCTCATGCGAGGAGATTGCGACCATCATGGAATGTCCGGTGAACACCGTTAAGACCCGCCTGTTTCACGCGCGCGCCAAGCTGCAGAAGCGGCTGCCCGAACTGTCCGGCGCGGCGCGGCCCGCGCGCGCCACCGGGGAGCGCGAATGAGCGCAGACGCCCTGCTGTCGCACGAGGAATCCTGGCGGCTGCTGCCGTGGCTCGCCAACGGGCGCCTCGAGGGCGCCGCGCGCGCGCGCCTCGAGCGGCACGTGCGCGGCTGCGAGGCCTGCGCGGATGAGCTCTCGCTGCAGCGGCTCTGGTGCGACGCACTGACTGCCCCCGAGCGCGTCAGCTACGCGCCCGCCCCCTCCTTCCGCAAGCTCATGGAGCGTATCGACGCCGCGGGCAGCGCCGGGCACCGGGGGCACGGGCGCCGAGGCGCCGACCTCGGCGGCCCGTGCCGCGCGCGCGCGCGCGGCGTGGCGTCCGCCGGGGCTCGCCTGGGCCGCGAGCTTCGTCGCATGCGTGGCGCTCGGCACTTTCGCCGTCACCGCGTACCGCTGGTCGCAGCCTCTGTACGTGACCCACACCGCACCCTCGGCCGCGTCCGCGGGTGTGGTGCACCTCGCTTTCGAGCGCTCGCTCGCCATCGGCGCTGCCGAGCGGCTGCTGCTCGCCACCGGGGCGCGCGTCGTCGAGGGGCCGGACGCGAGCGGCGTGTTCGCAGTGGCACCGGCGGCCGGCGCCGCGACCCCCGCCGAGCGCGATGCGCAGCTGCACGCACTCGCCGAGCGGCTGCGAGCGGACGCGCACGTGCGCTGGATCGAGCCGCTGCCGCGGAGCCCCTGATGCGCCGCGGCCGCACGCTGCTCGCCGTGCTGGCGCTCGCCGGGACGCTGGCCGCGGGCGCGGCACCCGCCGGGCAAGGCGCACCCGCGAGCGCGGTGCCAGCGACGGGCACCACGGCCCTGCCCCGGATCGTGGTCGCCTTCGCCAACGAGTCGCGCAGCGCGCCGGGACCGGCGGGCTCGACCGGGCCGCACTATGCGGGTGGCGCCTACTTGTCGCAGAGCGCCGAGCTGACCGCGCGGCGCGTCGCTTCCGACTACGCGCTGCGCCCGATCGCCAGCTGGCCCATCCGCGAGCTCGCCATGCACTGCGTGGTGTACGAGATCGGCGGCGGCCGTGCGGCCGAGGAGGTGCTCGCAGCGCTGGCACGCGATCCGCGCGTGCTGCTGGCACAACCGCTGCACGAGTTCCACACGCTGAGCGCGCCCGCCGATACGCCGGCCTACGACGACCCGCTCTACGATCTGCAGACCAATCTCCCGGCACTCGGCGTGCCGGAGGCGCACCGCCGCGCCCAGGGCGCTGGCGTGCGTGTCGCGCTCATCGATACGGCGGTCGACGAGCGCCACCCCGACCTCGCCGGCCGCATCGCGCGCAGCCGCTCCTTCATCGGCGGCGAGCGCGGCGCGGGCGGCTCGCAGCGCCATGGCACGGCGATGGCGGGCATCATCGCCGCGGTCGCCAACAATCGTATCGGCGTCGTCGGCATCGCGCCGCGCGCCGAGCTCGAGGTGTACGAGGCCTGCTGGCAGCTCGAGCCGGACCGCGACGCCGCGGTCTGCAATACCTTCACCCTGGCGCGCGCGCTCGCCGCGGCGCTCGAGTCAGGCGCCCCGCTGGTCAACCTGAGCGTGGCCGGCCCCGAGGACCCGCTGCTCACGGCGCTCATCGCCACCGGCGTGCGCCGCGGGATCATATTCGTCGGCGCGCGCGCGGCCGGCGGCGGTTTCCCCGCGGGCGTTCCCGGAGTCATCGGGGCCGCGGGCAGCGAAGCGGGTGTCGTCCCCCCCGGCGCCCTCGCTGCCCCGGCCCAGCACGTGCTGACGCTGCGGCCGCAGGCGCAGTACGATTTCGAGTCCGGGACCTCGGTGTCGACCGCCGAGATCACCGGCGTGATCGCGCTCCTCATGTCGGCGACACGCACACGGCTCTCCGCGGATGCGATCCTCGCGCTGCTGCGGCCGGCACCGACGGCGGTCGTCGCGGGCGGTGCCGGCCCGGGCGTGGTGAATGCAGGCGCGGCACTCGCGCGCCTCGATTCCTCGCAGCGGCGCACCTGTACTGCCGTGCGCAGCGGCCGCGGCGATGCGCAGGGCTGCCCGGTGCTCGCCGGCCACGCGCTTGACGGCCTCTGAGGGCGTGGCCATGCTGCCGCGCGCATGGGCAGCCCGCCACCCGGCCTCACCTGGACGCTGATCGAGCAGGCGCGGGCGCGCATCGCCTCGTTCGTCCACGCGACGCCGGTCATGACCAGCGCGACGCTCGACGCGCGCGCCGGGGCGCGGCTCTTCTTCAAGTGTGAGAATTTCCAGAAGGGCGGCGCCTTCAAGGCGCGCGGTGCCTCGAACGCGGTCTTCGGCCTGCCGGAGGCGCAGGCGCGCCGCGGCGTCGCCACCCACTCCTCCGGCAACCACGCGGGGGCGCTGGCGCGGGCCGCGCGCCTGCGGGGCATCCCCGCCTACATCGTGATGCCGGACAACACGCCCCGCTCCAAGCGCGCCGCCGTCGAGCGAGAGGGCGCGGCGATCACGCTGTGCGAGCCGACCCAGGCGGCCCGCGAGCGCGCCGCCGCCGCAGTGCTCGCCGCCACCGGCGCTGTTCTGGTGCACCCCTACGACGACCTCGCCGTGATGGCCGGTCAGGGGACGGTTGCGATCGAGCTCCTCGGGCAGGTCGCCGATCTCGACGTGCTGCTCGCGCCGGTGAGCGGGGGTGGGCTCTTGAGCGGCATCGCGGTGGCGGCGCGGACGCTCCGTCCGCAGCTGCGCATCCTCGGGGTCGAGCCGGCCGGGGCCGACGATGCCGTGCGCTCGCTGCGCGCCGGCCGGATCGTCCCGTGCGAGCGGCCCGATACGATCGCGGACGGGCTGCGTGCCACCGTCGGGGTGCGCCCGTTTGCGGAGATTCGCCGCCACGTCGATGACATCCTCACGGTGCCGGATGCGGCGATCGTCGCCGCGATGCGCGCCATCTGGGAGGTCATGAAGATCATCGTCGAGCCCTCGGGAGCGACGGCCTATGCGGCCGTGGCCGAGGGCCGCGCCGACCTTCAGGGTAAACGGGTCGGCGTGGTCCTGAGCGGCGGGAACCTCGACCTCGAGACGCTCCCCTGGATCACACCCGCTCGAGGATGAGCGCGATGCCCTGCCCCACCCCGATGCACATGGTGCACAGCGCATAGCGGCCGCGCGTCGCGGCGAGCTCATGCGTGGCCGTGGTCGCGAGCCGGGCACCGGACATGCCGAGCGGGTGGCCGAGCGCGATGGCGCCGCCGTTGGGGTTCACGTGCGCCGCGTCGTCGGGGAGCCCGAGCTCGCGCAGCACCGCGAGCGCCTGGGCGGCGAAGGCTTCATTCAGCTCGATGACATTCATGTCGGCGATGGTAAGGCGCGCCTTCTCCAGCACTTTGCGCGTGGCGGGCGCAGGTCCCATCCCCATGATGCGCGGGGCCACGCCGGCCGTGGCGGCTGCCACCACCCGCGCACGCGGCGTGAGCTGCGAGCGCCGCGCCGCCTCTTCCGAGGCGACGATGAGCGCGCAGGCGCCGTCGTTGATGCCCGAGGCATTGCCGGCCGTCACGCTGCCACCCGCGCGGAACGGCGTCGGGAGCGAGGCCAGCTGCTCGAGGGTCGTCTCACGCGGGTGCTCATCGCGCTCGACCATCAACGGCTTGCCTTTGCGTTGCGGGATCTCGACCGGGATCAGCTCGCCGGCGAAGAAGCCGCGCGCGTAAGCGGCCGCCGCGCGCTGCTGGCTGCGCAGCGCAAAGGCGTCCTGGTCGGCGCGCGCGATGTGGTATTCAGCGGCGACGTTCTCGCCGGTCTCTGGCATCGAGTCGATGCCGTACTGCGCGCGCGTGCGCGGATTGACGAAGCGCCAGCCGATGGTGGTGTCGTAGATCTCCGCCTGACGGGCGAAGGCGCCTGCGGCCTTCGGCAGCACGAACGGCGCACGCGACATGGACTCGACGCCGCCCGCGATGGCGAGCGCGACCTCGCCCACACGCACCGCGCGGGCCGCCATCGCCAGCGCATCGAGCCCCGAGCCGCACAGGCGGTTCACGGTCGCGCCCGGCACCGTCACCGGCAGTCCCGCGAGCAGCGCCGCCATGCGCGCCACGTTGCGGTTGTCCTCGCCCGCCTGGTTGGCGCAGCCGAGCAGCACTTCGTCGACCTGGGCGCCGTCGAGCCCCGCATTGCGTTTCAGGAGCGCCGCGATCGGCAGCGCGGCGAGATCGTCGGTGCGCACCGTGGCGAGCGCCCCGCCGTAGCGGCCGATCGGCGTGCGCACCGCATCGCAGATGAAGGCTTCCGTCATGTCTTCATCATATCGCCTTTGGGCGCCGTACCGGCGTGGCTCCGGTACAGTGCGCCGCGCGCGCGCCGCGTGCGTATCTGCCGCGCCATCGCCGCCGGCGCGATGCTCGTTACGCATGGTCGACCCGCTGCCCTTCGCCACCTACTCCTGCGTCATGTGGATCACGCCCGGTCCCAACAACGTGATGCTGACGGCCTCGGGCGCCAACTTCGGCCTGCGGCGTACGCTCCCGCACATGCTCGGCATCTGCGCAGGCTGCGCGCTCGAGCTGCTCGCGGTGTGCGCCGGACTCGGCGCCCTCTTCGCCCGCTGGCCGCAGCTGCAGGACGCGCTGCGCTGGCTCGGTGCCGCCTACCTGGTCTACCTCGGCTGGCGGCTGCTGCGGCCCGCCGGGACCGACGCCCGCCACACGCCCCGGCCGCTGACCCTCCTCGAGGCCACCTCGTTCCAGTTCCTGAATCCCAAGGCGTGGGTCATGAGCCTGACCGCGGCGACGCTCTTCCTGCCGGCTACGCTCGGCCCGGTGGCGGCGGCCGGCTACATGCTGCTCTGGGGCATGCTGCTGCCCTCGCCGGCACTGCTCGTCTGGGCGCTGTTCGGCACCTCACTGCGTGCCGTGCTCACGCGGCCGCGCGGCCGCCTGGCATTCAACTCCGCGATGGCGCTTGCGCTCGGCGTCACCGCGGTCATGATGGTCCTCTAACGGCGTCATCCGCAGGCCCATGTTCGAGCTGTCGCGCCAGTCCTCCGTCCCGCTGGTCGATCAGATCTGCGAGCGCATCACGCAACTGGTGCGCGCCGGACAGCTGCCGACCGGCACGCGCCTGCCCTCGATCCGCAAGCTCGCGCGCCTGATCGGCGCGAGCGCCTTCACCGTGGTGGACGCCTATGACCGGCTGGTCGCCCGCGGGCTCATCGAATCGCGCGCCGGGCGCGGCTTCTTCGTCGCGCAGCGGCGCATCGTCGCGCCGCTGGTGGCGGTCGAGGCCTCGCCCGAGTCGGCCAACGATGCGGTGGCGCTCGCGAGCCTCTGCCTGGCGCACGGCGGCGACATCATTCCCGCGGGCTCGGGCTTCCTGCCGGAGAACTGGCTGCTGGAGGCAGGCTGCGCCGGTGTGCTGACGCGGCTGCTGCGCGGACGGCGTGGCCAGGCGTGGCTCCCGTGCCCGCCGCAGGGACTGCCGGAGCTGCGCGAGCAGATCGCCGCGCGCCTCGTGCAGCACGGCATCGCCGCCGGCCCCGCCAACATCGCGACCACCTTCGGGGCGAGCCAGGCCTTCGACCTGCTGTCGCGCATCCTGTTCGCGCCCGGCGATCCGGTGTTGGTGGAGGATCCCGGCTACTTCGTGCTGTTCGAGCAGCTGCGCGCGCACCACGTGCGGCTGATCCCCGTGCCGCGGCGCGCCGACGGACCCGATCTCGAGGCACTGGAGGCCGCCTGCCGCGCGCACCGGCCGCGCGCCTTCTTCATGCAGACGTTGCTGCACAACCCGACCGGCTCGAGCGCCGACCCGGCGCACTGCCACCGCATCCTCTCGCTCGCCGAGCAGTACGGCTTCGCCGTCGTGGAGGACGACGTCTACGGCGATCTCTACGAGGGCCCGGCGGTGCGCCTCGCGCAAATCGACGGGCTGCGCCACGTGATCTACGTCGGCAGCTACACCAAGCTCATCGGGCCCTCGCTACGCGTCGGCTTCGTGGCCGCCGAGCCGCAGCTCATCGCGCAGCTGGTGGAGCGCAAAGTGCTGTCGGTGCTCTCGGGCTCGACGCTGCTCGAGAGTTTCGTCTCCGAGGTGCTCGACGGCGGGCGCTACAAGCGTCACGTCGAGCGTACGCGCGCGCGCCTGGCGCGCATGCGGCGCGACGCCCGCGCGGCGCTCGAGTCCGCGGGAATCGGCTTCGAGGCGGCGCACGGCGAAGGTATGTTCCTCTGGGGCCGGGTCCCCGAGGGGGCGTCCGTCGAGGCGCTCGTCCCGCGGGCGCGCAACCGCTCGATCCTGCTCGCCCGCGGCTCGCTGTTCTCACCCAGCGCCGGCTGCCGGGAGTGGCTGCGCTTCAACGTCACGCACAGCACCAGCCCGCCGCTCATCGAGTTCCTGCGCGAGTCGCTGCGCGAAGCGGCCTGAGGCCCGCTAGACTAACGCCGATGCTATCGCTGCCGCCCGTCACCCGGGCCCTGATCCTCATCAACGTCGGCGTGTTCCTGCTCGAGCAGTGGGCGGGCGACGCTCTCATCCAGTGGTGCGCGCTCTGGCCGCTCGCGAGCCCCCAGTTCGAGCCCTGGCAGCTGCTCTCCTACGCGTTCCTGCACGACCCCCGCACCGTCGCGCACGTGTTCTTCAACATGTTCGCCCTCTATATGTTCGGCGGCACGCTCGAGCGCTATTGGGGCGGCCGCCGCCTGCTGATGTTCTACCTGGTGTGCGCCATCAGCGCGGGCCTCACCCAGCTCGCGGTGCAGCAGCTGGCGGGGGGCGACGCCGGGCCGACCATCGGCGCCTCGGGCGCGGTGTTCGGCATCCTGCTCGCCTTCGCCTGGTACTTTCCGCGCCAGCGGGTCGCGGTTTACTTCATCGTGCCGATGCCCGCGTGGCTGTTCGTGACGATTTACGGCCTCGTCGAGCTCTTCTTCGGCGTCACCGGCTCGCAGCAGGGCGTCGCGCACTTCGCCCATCTCGGCGGCATGCTGGGCGGGGCGCTGTGCATTCTCTACTGGCGCGCGCGGCAGCGTTTCGGCTCGACCTGAAGGCTCACCGGCCCGCGCCGCGTGCCGCAGGCATCGCACAGCAGCTCCCGGCCGTAGCGGGCGCGCCCGAACACGCGCCCGTCCGGCAATCGCACCCAGTTGCCCCCGCCCACGACCCGTGCGTCGAACACCCGCACGTGCAATACGCAGGCGGAGTTGGCACAGAAAGGGGCGCCGCGCTCGAGCTCGCCGTCGGCGCTGAGCACATCGTCCGCGACGTACGCGCGATCGGTGCGGGCGTCGTGAGCGAGCCATGCGGGCTGCATTGGGAGAGTCTCGCGTCCCGCCTTGACGCCCGGATGACGCCTCGGTGGCGGCTGCGTGACCAGAAATCCTCGCCGGGCGAGTCACGATCCACTCAAGAGAGTCACAATCCACTCAAGATATGGATACTAAATATAAGATTTAATTACACTAACCTCCCCGGGCGCCGCACCGCGAGCGCAACATTGGCAATCCGCGGCGGCTCCCGTCAAAATCGCGCCCGCAAAAAATGCGATGGAACTTCACGTGGACTCACCTCTCTAGACCCCAGCCGACATGATCAAGACCGAACATCTGACCAAGCGCTACGGCGCGCTCACCGCCGTCGACGACGTGACCTTCCAGGTGGGACCGGGCGAGGTGCTCGGCTTCCTCGGACCGAACGGCGCC
The DNA here is from genome assembly GCA_963802645.1 of uncultured Gammaproteobacteria bacterium. Lineage (GTDB taxonomy): Bacteria > Pseudomonadota > Gammaproteobacteria > Steroidobacterales > Steroidobacteraceae > 13-2-20CM-66-19. The sequence continues at coordinate 594,787 of CAWDJK010000005.1, forward strand.
GGCAAGACCACGACCATGCGGATGCTCGCGGGCTTCATCACCCCGACCTCCGGCACGGCCAGCATCTGCGGCCACGACATCGGCAGCGACCCGCTCGCCGCCAAGGCGGCGCTCGGCTATCTGCCGGAGGGCGCGCCGAGCTACGGCGAGATGACCGTGCGGGCCTTCCTCGACTTCATCGCCGACCTGCGCGCGCTCGCGGGCGAGCGCCGCCGCGCGCGCCTCGCGCACGTGATCGAGCGGCTGCAGCTCGCCCCGGTCCTCGGGCAGACCATCGACACGCTGTCGAAGGGCTTCCGGCGCCGCGTCGGGCTCGCGCAGGCGATCGTGCACGACCCGCCGGTGCTGATCCTCGATGAGCCGACCGACGGCCTCGATCCGAACCAGAAGCACGAGGTGCGCACGCTCATCAACGACATGGCGCGCGACAAGATCATCGTGATCTCGACCCACATCCTCGAGGAGGTGGACGCGGTGTGCACGCGCGCGATCATCATCGCCCGCGGCCGCATCGTCGCCGACGACACGCCGGCCGGGCTCGCCGCCCGCTCGCGCTACCACAACGCCGTGTCCATGCAGCTCGACGATCCGGCGCAGCTCGCTGCGGCGCGCGCCGCGCTCACCGCGCTCCCGGGCGTGGCCGATCTGGAGGTGAGCGAGCGCGACGCGCGCCTCACCGCCCTGCCGAGGGCCGGCGCCACCATCCTGCCGGCGCTGTCGGAGCTCGCCGCCCGCCAGGGGCTGAAGCTCAAGGAGCTGCATCTGGAGTCCGGCCGCCTCGACGAAGTGTTCCGCACCATCACCGCCTGACTACACCGAAGCACATGCGCAACGTGGGTATCATTCTGCGCCGCGAGCTCGCGAGCTACTTCGCGACTCCGCTCGCGTACGTGTTCATCCTCATCTTCCTGGTGCTGGCGAACGCCTTCACCTTCTACCTCGGCGGCTTCTACGAGCGCGGCCAGGCCGACCTCGAGCCGTTCTTCACCTTTCATCCGTGGCTGTACCTGTTCCTGATCCCCGCGGTCTCGATGCAGCTGTGGGCCGAGGAACGCAAGTCCGGCAGCATCGAGCTGCTCATGACGCAGCCGGTGACGCTGCCCGAGGCAGTGCTCGGCAAGTTCCTGGCGGCCTGGCTCTTCACCGCGCTCGCCCTCGCCCTCACCTTCCCGCTGTGGATCACGGTCAACTGGCTGGGTCACCCCGATAACGGCGCGATCCTCGCCGCGTACCTCGGGAGCCTGCTGCTGGCCGGCGGCTTCCTCGCCATCGGCTCGTGCATGTCGGCGCTCACCCGCAGCCAGGTGGTGGCCTTCATCCTCGGGGTGGTGGTGTGCTTCGTGTTCCTGCTTGCCGGGTTCCCGCTGGTGCTGGACGTGTTCCGCGGCTGGGCGCCGCAGGCGCTCACGGATGCGATCGCCTCGCTCTCGTTCCTCACCCACTTCCAGTCGATCGAGAAGGGCGTGATCGACGTGCGGGATCTGCTCTACTTCGCGATGCTGATCGGGTTCTTCCTGCTCGCCACCGCCATCGCCCTCGAGCTGCGCAAGGCGGACTGAACCATGATGAAACGCTCCACACTCGGCGGTGCCACGCTGCTCGCGGTAGCGCTGCTGTGCATCGGGTTCACGGTGCTGTTCAACTACACGCTGCGCGGCTGGCGCATCGATCTCACGCAGAACCACCTGTATACGATCGCTCCGGGCACCGAGCGCATCCTCAAGAGCATCCACGAGCCGATCAATCTCTACTTCTTCTTCTCCGAGAAGACCGCCGGCCAGCTGCCGCAGATCAAGACCTACGGCGTGCGGGTGCGCGAGTTCCTCGAGGAGCTCGCCGCACGCTCCAACGGCATGCTGCGCCTGCACGTGATCGACCCGCAGCCGTTCTCCGAGGACGAGGACCGCGCCTCCGAGCTCGGCGTGCGTGGCGCGCCGGTGGGAGCGGCGGGTACCCAGCTCTACTTCGGGCTCGCCGGCACCAACTCCACCGACGGCCACAAGGCGATCGAGTTCTTCGATCCCAACAAGGAGCAGTTCCTCGAGTACGACGTGGTGCAGCTCATCTACCAGCTCGCCAATCCGAAGAAGCCGGTGCTGGCGTGGCTGTCGACGCTGCCGATGGCGCCGGGCTTCGACCAGATGAGCGGGCAGATGCGCGAGCCGTGGGTGATCTACGGGCAGGCGGAGCAGCTCTTCGACGTGCGCCCGCTGGATGCGACCGCCACCAAAATCGATCCCGACGTCAACGTGCTGGTGCTGGTGCACCCGAAGAACCTCTCCCCGGCGCTGCAGTTCGCCATCGACCAGTACGCGTTGAAGGGCGGGCACATCCTCGCCTTCGTCGATCCGCTCGCCGAGGCCGATCCTTCCGGCAACGACCCGCGCAACCCGATGGCCGCCATGGGCGCCGACAAGTCCTCGCACCTGGGTGCCCTGCTCACGGCCTGGGGCGTCAAGTTCGACGCCACCCAGGTGGTCGCCGACCGCGGCCACGCGCTTTCGGTGTCGATGCACCAGAACGAGCCGCCGGTCGAGCACTTAGGGGTCCTCGGCCTCGACAAGTCGAGCTTCGCCGCCGCCGACGTCATCACTTCCGGGCTCTCCAACGTCAACCTCGCCATGGCCGGCTATCTCGAGGCGCTCAAGGGCGCGAGCACGAAGTTCGAGCCGCTGCTCAGCTCGAGCACGGATGCGGCGCTGATCCCGGTCGAGCGCTTCCGTATGCTGTTCGATCCGGCGACGCTGCGCGACGGCTTCAAGCCGACGGGCGTGCGCTACACGCTCGCCGCGCGGGTCACCGGCGACGTGCACAGCGCCTTCCCGGAGGGCGCGCCGGCGGGCGTGACGCTCGCCGCGGGCGAGACGGCCCTCAAGGCCTCGACGCACCCGCTCCACCTCGTCGTGATCGCCGACAGCGATCTGCTGGCCGATTACCTCTGGGTGCACAGCCAGGACTTCTTCGGCCAGCGCCTGACGCAGGCGTGGGCCAGCAATGGCGACCTGGTGCTGAACGCCCTCGACAATCTCGCCGGCAGCGCCGATCTCATCAGCGTGCGCGGCCGCGCCACCTTCACGCGCCCCTTCGACCGCGTCGAGAAGCTGCGGCACGCCGCCGACGACCGCTTCCGCGACAAGGAGCAGGAGCTCGAGCAGCAGCTGCAGGCGACCGAGCAGAAGCTGACGGCGCTCGAGTCCAAGGGCGGCGGCGGCGCTCAGAATGCGATCGTGACTCCCGAGGAGCAGCAGGAGATCGAGCACTTCGGCCAGGAGAAGCTGCGCATCCGCAAGGAGCTGCGCGCGGTGCGTGCCGGGCTCGATGAGGACATCCGCCGGCTCGGCACCGAGATCAAGATCGTCGACATCGTGGTGATTCCGGCGCTGTTCGCACTGCTGGCGCTCGCCTTCGGCTACTGGCGCCGCCGCATCCGCCGCCGCGCCGCGGGAGGTGCGTCATGACGCCGCGCCGCGTGGCGGTATTGCTCGCGTGTGGCCTGCTGGTGATCGCGGGCGCCATCTGGCTCGCGTCCCGCCGGCACCTCGAGCGTGCGACGCTCGCCGCCGACCTCGTGCTTCCCGGCCTCCAGGCCCGCATCAACGCGGTGAGCGAGGTGGACCTGCGCCGCGGCGACGGCACCCGCACCAGCTTGAAGAAAGCGAGTGCCGGCTGGGTGGTGGGCGAGCGCGAGTGGGCGGCCGAGCCCGGCAAAGTGCGCAAGCTCCTGCTGGATCTCGGCGCGCTCAACGTCGTCGAAGAGAAGACCCGGCTGCCGGAGAACTACCCGCGGCTCGGCGTCGAGGACGTCACCACGCCGAAGGCCACGGGTACCCAGGTGGACGTGGTGACCCCGGGACACACGTACTCGCTGATCGTCGGCAAGACCTCGAGTGGCAAATCCGGCTACGTGCGGGTCGCCGGGAGCGCGGCGAGTCTGCTCGCCGCCCCGCTGCTGACGCTCGATGCGGATCCGAAGACCTGGCTCGAGCACTCGCTCATCGACATGCCGGTGACGCGCATCCGGCGGGTGGAGGAGAAGCCCCTCGACGGGCCGGCCTATGCCGCGGCGCGCGACAAGAAGGAGCAGGCGGATTTCAGCGTGACGGGCATCCCGAAGGGCCGTCAGCTGACCGGCCCCGGCGCCGCGGACTCCCTCGCCGGCGCCCTGGGCGGACTCACCCTCGAGGACGTGCAGAAGAGCGCGGCACCGGCCGATGCCAAGGTGTCGCGCGCCGTGTTCCGCACCTTCGACGACCTCGAGGTCACGGTCACCGGACGCAAGGACGGCACGCGCTCGCTGATCGCCTTCAGCGCACACGCGACGGCGCCCGCAACCGAGGGCGAAGCGCAGCAACTCAACACACGACTCGGCGGCTGGGAGTTCGAGATCCCGGACTACAAGTACGGTGTGCTATTCCGGCCGCTCGAGGAGCTGCTGCAGAAGCTCCCCGAGCCCGCGAAGAAACCCGCGGCGGCCAGGGTGGCCGCACCGAAGCCCGCACCGAAGCCCGCACCGAAGCCCGCGCCGCAGCCCGCCGCGACACCAGCCGCAGCTCCGCCCCCGAAGTAGCGCGCCGCCGAAGGCGCGCGCCCGCAATGCCGGGAGGTCTGCGTATCAGGCTCCCGGCGTCTCACTGCGAGCGTGTTACGGCTGCTTGTCGAGCGTGAACGTGACCTCGGCTGCCGTAACTAACGCGTTCGTGCCAGCAGGGCGAGCGAGACGGTGGCGAGCAGCGCCGTCGGCAGCCACGCGAGCAGCACGGGGTTGAGCGCGAACACCACCGTGCTGCTCTCGATGAGGCGCTGCATCAGGAAGAAGCCGATGCCGAGCACGAGGCCGAGCAGCATGCGCGTGCCCGAGCCGGTGGAGCGCAGGGGCCCGAGCGCGAAGGGAATCGCCAGGATCGCGCAGAAGGCGATCGCCACGGTGCGTGCGATGCGCGACCAGAAGGCGAATACGTACTCACGCGCGTCGAGCGCGTTGCTCTGGTAGTAGCGGATCAGGTGCCACAAGGCGCCGATCGTCAGCTGATCCGGATCCTGCACGGCGAGCCCGAGAAAACCGGCGGTGACGTTCGACTCGAGGATGCGCTCGGCGGACGGCGACGCGCTCACCGTATCACCGGCGAAGCGCGACTCGGCGTAGTCGGTCAGCAGCCATTTACGGTTGGCGCCGGCGGTGGCGCGCCGCGCGCGTCCGAGCGCGAGCAGCTGGTGCCGGGGCGAGAGCTCGAAGATCTGCATGCCGCCGAACTGCCGCTCGCCCGACTGGCCGGCGACGTTCAGGATCAGGTCGCCGTCGCGCACCCAGGCGCCGCTGCCGGTGCCGAAGCTCACGTTGCTCAGCTTGCTGAACGCCTTCTCCTCGCGTGCCACCTGCTGCAGCGGCGGCCCGAGGAATTCCCCGAGTACCAGCTCCGCGCCGATGAGGAGCGCGGCGGCCATGAGAGTCGTGCCGGCGATGCGCATCACCGACACGCCGGTAGCGCGCACCACCGTGAGCTCGCTGCCGCGGGCGAGCGAGCCTAAGCCGAGCAGCGCCCCGATCAGTACGGTGATCGGCAGCAGCTCGTAGGCCTGCTGCGGGAGATTCAGCAGCGTGTACCACAGCGCGCTCCACGCCGTGTAGTGACCGATGCCGATGTCGTCCTGCTGATCGATCAGCACCCACAACCCGCCGAGCATCAGGAACACCATCATCACCAGCAGCACGGAGCTGACGATGGTGCGCACGATGTAGCGGTCGAGCACGCTCATGCGCGCCGCATCCGGTAACGCAGCCGGTTGACCAGGTTCGGTCCCGCGATGACCACGAGCGCGAGCAGCACCACCACCGCGTGCGTCCACCAAAGTCCGAGCGGCGCCGGCACGGTTCCCCGGGCGATCCAGACCTTGCCGGCCGAGACGAGATTGAGATACAGGAAGTAGATGACCACCGCGATCCAGACGCGCGCGTAACGGCCCTGGCGCGGCTTCAGGCGCGACAGCGGTACCGCGAGCAGCGCCAGCACCATGCAGGTGAGCGGCATGGCGATGCGCCACTGCAGCTCCGCCCGCTCGGGCAGGCCCGCCGAGCCGAGGAGCGAGGCGGTCGGGCGCGCCTCGGGCGCGGTGACCGTATCGCCCGACTGCGGCACGCGCACCGGCACCACCTGCTCGGCGAAGCGCAGCATGCGGAACTCCGCGCTCCCGGGGACTCCCTCGAAGCGCTCGCCGTCATAGAGCGTCAGGATGTGCGTGAGCCCGTCGGGCGTGACGTCGCGGCGCGCGCGCTGGGCGAGCGCCACTTCGACCACCGGGCCGCGGTTGCGCTCCACGAACACGTTGGCGAGCGTGCCGTCGGGCTTCACCTCCTCGGCGTACACCACCGCGTTGCCGCCGCCGAAGCTCCTGAACTTGCCGGGTGCGATCGGCGCGAACTGCCCGGCGCGTAGCGCCTCGTTGCGCAGACTCAGTGCCCGCACCGTGGCCGCCGGGGCCAGGACCAGGGTAAGCCACGCGAGCGCAGCGGTCAGCAACGCCGCCAGCAGCGCCACCGGCAGGTAGACGTTGGCGGGTCCCGCGCCGCAGGCAAAGGCCGCCGCCATCTCGCTGTCGTGATACAGCCGGCCGAAGGCGAGCACCACGCCGAGCAGCAGCCCGACGGGCAGCAGCACCCACAGATACTGCAGCGCGCCGAGCCCGATCAGCTCGAGCACCACGCTCTGCGGATACTGGTTGGCGGCGGCGCGCTCGAGTACCCCGACCACCTGGTTGGCGAGCAGGATCACGAGCAGCACGGCCGTCACCACCAGCCACGCGCTCGCGACTTCCCGCAGAATGTAACGTCCGAGTATCGTTCCCAATGGGTTACACTGTAACCGCCTGCACCCGTCGCAGCACGACGCTGCTGAACAACATCAACGGAGCAAGGCGCTTAAGAGCCGCGACTAAGGTAAATCAGACGCTCGCACGCCTCAACGGCAAGGGGATAGCGGATGGAATTTGGGGTATGGACGAAGGGCCTGGCGACGCTCGCGGTCGATTGCCTGGCCGTGGGCGTCTTCGAGGAGACGGAGCTCGGCGGCGAGGCGAAGAGCGTCGATGCGGCCTGCGGCGGACGGCTGCAGCGCCTGCTGGCGCGCGGCGACTTCACCGGCCGCGCCGGCGACACGCTGCTCGTCACCGAGGTGACGGAGCTCCCGGCGCGGCGCGTGCTGCTGGTGGGGCTCGGCGCCCGTGCGCAGCTCTCGAGGCGCACCTGGCGGCGTGCCTGGGGCAACGCCGTGGCGGCGCTCGGCCGCACCCGCATCGCGAGCGTCGCGCTCGCGCTCGACCGTCCGGCGGCGCGCGAGCTCGACGACTACTACTTCGGACGCGCGGTCGCCGAGATCGCCGGCGCCACCCTGTACCGCATCAATGACCTGAAGACCGGCAAGAAGCCCGCGGCCGCGGCGCTGAAGAAGGTGCTCGCCGGCCCGGTGCGCAAGGCCGAGGCCGCGACACGCGGCTTCAGGCACGGCGCCGCCATCGGCACCGCCGCCGCCCTGCAGCGCAACCTCGCCAACCTGCCGCCGAACATCTGCACCCCGGTGTTCCTCGCCGAGGAGGCGCGCGCACTCGCCAGGCGCCACAAGGCCCTGAGCGCCAGGGTGCTGGACGAGCCAGCCATCCGCCGCGAGAAGATGGGCTGCCTGCTCGCCGTCTCGCAGGGGAGCCAGCAGCCGCCGCGCTTCATCGTGCTCGAGTACAAGGGCGGGAAGGCCGGCCAGGCGCCGGTCGTACTGGTCGGTAAGGGCGTCACATTCGACACCGGCGGCATCTCCCTCAAGGACCCGCCGGGGATGGACGAGATGAAGTTCGACATGAGCGGCGCGGCCGCGGTACTCGCCTCGCTCACGCTCGCCGCGGAGCTGCGCCTGCCGCTGAACGTCGTGGGGCTGATCGCCGCGGTCGAGAACATGCCCGACGGCAAGGCCGTGAAGCCCGGCGACATCGCCACCAGCGCCGCCGGTCTCACGGTCGAGATCCTCAACACCGACGCCGAGGGACGCCTGATCCTGTGCGACGCGCTGCATTACGCGCGGCGCTTCCGTCCGGCGGCGGTGGTCGACATCGCGACGCTCACCGGCGCCTGCGTGGTGGCGCTCGGCCATCACCACTCGGGCGTCATGGGGAACGACCAGGCCCTCGTCGGGCAGCTGCTCGAGGCCGGGGTGCGCGCCGAGGACCGCTGCTGGCAGCTGCCGCTTACGGAGGAGTACGCCGAGCAGCTCAAGAGCAACTTCGCCGACTTCGCCAACGTCGGCGGCCGCGACGGCGGGGCGATCACGGCCGGCACTTACCTCGGCAAGTTCACCCACGGGCTCTCCTGGGCGCACCTGGACATGGCCGGCACCGCCTACCAGGGGGGCGCCGCCAAGGGCAGCACCGGACGACCGACGCCGCTGCTCGCCGACTTCCTCATCCGCCGCGCCGAGCGCTAGAGCGCTTGGCGCCCGCGGCGCGGCCGCGCGGCTGCGCGGGGCCGCGCAGCTATAATCCACCGACTTCTTTCGGTTCCCGTTGCATTCAATGGACAAGGTGTACGCGCCGCAGGACATCGAGCGGCGCATCTACGAGCGCTGGGAGTCGCGCGGCTGGTTCGCCCCGCGCGGCCAGGGTGCGCCCTACTGCATCATGATCCCGCCGCCGAACGTGACCGGGACGCTGCACATGGGGCACGCGTTCCAGCACACGCTGATGGATGCGCTGACGCGCTATCACCGCATGCGCGGCGCCGACACCCTGTGGCAGCCGGGGACGGATCATGCCGGTATCGCCACCCAGATGGTGGTCGAGCGGCAGCTGAACGCCGCCGGAGCGCACCGCACCGATCTCGGCCGTGAGGCCTTCATCGAGCGGGTGTGGCAGTGGCGCGCCGAATCCGGCGGCACCATCGGCCGGCAGATGCGCCGCCTCGGCGACTCGGTCGACTGGTCGCGCGATCGCTTCACCCTGGATCCGGGCCTCACGCGCGCGGTCGTCGAGGTGTTCGTACGGCTGTACCAGGACGGCCTCATCTACCGCGGCAAGCGTCTCGTCAACTGGGACCCGGTGCTGCTCACCGCGCTCTCCGACCTCGAGGTGCAATCCGAGGAAGAGGAAGGCGAGCTCTGGCACCTGCGCTACCCGCTCGAGGACGGCAGCGGGCAGGTGGTGGTCGCGACCACGCGGCCGGAGACCCTGCTGGGCGACACCGCCGTGGCGGTGCATCCCGACGACGAGCGCTACCGGCACCTGATCGGCCGCGCCGTGGTGCTGCCGCTCGCCAAGCGCGTCATTCCGATCATCGCCGATCTGTACGTCGACCCCAACTTCGGCTCCGGTTGCGTGAAGATCACGCCGGCGCACGATTTCAACGACTACGAGATCGGCCAGCGGCACGCACTGCCACTCATCAATATCTTCACCGCGCACGCCGCGCTCAACGACTCGGTGCCCGAGCGCTTCCGCGGCCTCGACCGTTTCGAGGCGCGCAAGCGCGTCATCGCCGAGCTCGAGGCTGCCGGACTCATCAAGCGCGTCGAGAAGCACAAGCTCGTCATTCCACGCGGCGACCGCAGCGGCGCGGTGCTCGAGCCCTGGCTCACCGACCAGTGGTACGTGAAGATCGCGCCGCTCGCGGCCCCGGCGCTGGCCGCGGTCGAGGCAGGCCGCACACGCTTCGTGCCCGAGGACTGGACGCGCACCTATTTCGAGTGGATGCGCAACATCAAGGACTGGTGCGTCAGCCGCCAGCTGTGGTGGGGCCATCGCATCCCCGCGTGGTACGACGGCGCCGGGAACGTGTACGTCGGACGCGACGAGTCGGAGGTGCGCACCCGCCACGGGCTCGATGCGGGGCTCGCGCTGCGCCAGGACGAGGACGTGCTCGACACCTGGTTCTCCTCCGCCCTGTGGCCGTTCTCGACGCTCGGCTGGCCGGAGCAAACCGACGCGCTCACGCGCTTCTACCCGGGAAGCGTGCTGGTCACGGGCTTCGACATCATCTTCTTCTGGGTCGCGCGCATGATGATGATGGGGCTGAAGTTCATGGGTGACGTCCCGTTCCGCGACGTCTACATCACCGGCCTGATCCGCGACGAGCACGGCGACAAGATGTCCAAGTCCAAGGGCAACGTGATCGACCCGCTCGACATCGTCGATGGCATCACGCTGGATGCCCTGCTCGCGAAGCGCACCAGCGGGCTGATGCAGCCGAAGCTCGCCGGCAGCATCGAAAAAGCCACCCGCCGCCAGTACCCCGACGGGATCGCGCCGCATGGCACGGATGCGCTGCGCTTCACCTTCGCGACGCTTGCGTCCCCGAGCCGCGACCTGCGGTTCGACTTGGGTCGCGTCGGCGGCTACCGCAACTTCTGCAACAAGCTGTGGAACGCGGCGCGCTTCGTCATGCTCGCGATCGGCGAGCAGCCGGGCGCGCCTGCCGGCACGCACGCCGAGCTCTCGATTGCCGATCGCTGGATCCGTGCGCGCTTCGGCCGCACGCTGGCGACGGTCGAGGCGGCGCTCAGCGACTACCGCTTCGACCTCGCGGCGAGTGCGCTCTACGACTTCGCCTGGAAGGACTTCTGCGACTGGTACCTCGAGCTCACCAAGCCGGTGCTGCAGTCGCCGGAATCGACGCCCGCCGCCCGCGAGGGCACGCGGCGCACGCTCGCGCAGCTGCTCGAGGCGCTGCAGCGCGCGCTCCATCCGTTCATGCCGTTCATCACCGAGGAGATCTGGCAGCGCGCCGCACCGCTCGCGGGCGTCAGCGGCGAGACGGTGATGCTGCAGCCCTACCCGGCGGCGAGCGAGTTCCCGGGCGATGAGGCCGCCGAGCGCGAGGCCGCCTGGGTCCAGGCGGTGATCCTCGGCGTGCGCCAGATCCGCGGCGAGATGCACATCAGCCCCGCGCGGCGCATCCCGCTGCTGCTGCGCGACGCCGCCGCGCAGGATGAGGAGTGGGCGGCGCGCCATCGCCATCTCCTCGAGCGTCTCGCCGGGCTCGAGAGCCTGACGGTAATGGCCGCCGGGGCGAGCGCGCCGCAGTCGGCGATCGCGCTCGTCGGCCGGCTGGCGCTGCTCGTGCCGATGGCGGGCCTGATCGACGCACCCGCCGAGGCCGAGCGACTCGGCAAGCTCATCGCCAAGTCCGACAAGGAGCTCGCCGGCGTGCGCGGGCGCCTCGCCAACCCGGGTTTCGTCGCCAACGCTCCGCCGCCGGTGGTCGCCGCCGACCGCGAGCGGCTCGCCGAGCTCGAGCGCACCGTGACGGGGCTGCGCGCCCAGCTCGAGCGTGTGCAGGGACTTCTGCCCCCATGAGCGGCCGCGAGGAGCTCGGGGCCGACGCGGCGGCGGTGAGCGCGGCGCTCGCCGCGCTCGAGACCGTCATCCTCGGCAAGCCGCGGCAGATTCGCCTGTGCCTCGCGTGCCTCCTGGCGCGCGGCCACCTTCTGATCGAGGACGTCCCGGGCGTCGGCAAGACCACACTCGCACACGCGCTCGCCCACCTCCTCGGGCTCGCCTGGCAGCGCGTGCAGTTCACCAGCGACCTCCTGCCCGCCGACATCATCGGCGTCTCGATCTTCGATCGCGCGCATCAGCGCTTCGACTTCCGCCGCGGTCCGATTTTCACGCAGCTGCTGCTGGCGGATGAGGTCAACCGTGCGAGTCCCCGCACCCAGAGCGCGCTGCTCGAGGCGATGGAGGAGCGGCAGGTGAGCGTCGACGGCACCACCTATCGGCTGCCCGACGTGTTCTTCGTGGTCGCGACGCAGAACCCGCACGAGCAGCTCGGCACTTTCGCGCTGCCCGAATCGCAGCTCGACCGCTTCCTTATGCGGGTAACGCTCGGCTATCCCGACGCCGGGCACGAGCGGGAGCTCCTGCGCGGCGGCGACCGGCGCGACCTGCTGCCGCAGATGCCGCCGGCGCTCAATCCCGCCGGGGTGCTGCGCGTGCAGCAACAGGTGCGCGCGGTGCACGTCTCGGATGCGCTCCTCGGCTATGCCCAGGCGCTGATCGCCTCGACCCGCGAGCGCGCGGACCTGAAGCTCGGCCTCTCGCCGCGCGCCGGCCAGGGCCTGCTGCGCGCGGCCCAGTCATGGGCCTGCCTCGACGGGCGCGCGGCGGTGCTGCCGGAGGACATCCAGGCGGTGCTGCCGGCGGTGGTCGCGCACCGTCTCGAGCGGCGCGAGCCCGGCGGCGGCGACGGCGGCGCGCTCGCCGCGGACATCATCCGCGGCGTGCCGGTACCTCTTTAGAGCGGGAATCGCGGTGAGACTGCCCTTCGTCGCGGCCGCCCGTGCCCGCATGGCCGCCTGGGTGCGCCGCCGCCAGGGCGAGGATGCACTGCCGGTGACGCTCACGCGGCGGCGGCTGTACATCCTGCCAACCCGCGCCGGCATCGCCTTCGGGCTGCTGTGGCTGATGATGCTGCTCGCCGGTCTCAACTACGGCAATAGTCTCGCGCTGTTCCTCACTTTCCTGCTGGCAGGCTTCGCGCTGGTGGCGATGCATGAGTGCCACCGCAATCTCCTCGGCGCGACGCTGGTCGCGGTGAGCGCGCCGCCGATGTTTGCGCACGGCGCGGGCACGCTCTCCCTCTCCTTCGGGAACGCGGCGCGCGCGGCGCGGCCCGGCGTGCAGGCGGCGCTCGATGACGGCCCGCTCGGTAGCGTCGACCTCCCGCCGCAGGGCCGGGCGCGGCTCGAGCTGCCGCTCGCCGCCGCACGCCGCGGGATCCTGCGCATCGAGCGGCTGCGGCTGACGAGCACGCACCCCTTCGGGCTGTTCCGGACCTGGACCTGGGTGCACCTCGACGTCGAAGTGCTGGTGTATCCGCGGCCCGCCGGCTCGCTCGCGCGGCCCATTGCGAGCGGCTCCCAGACGGGCGCGCACCCGCACGGCTCCCTCGGGGGCGATGAGTGGCTCGGGCTCAAGCCCTTCCGCGACGGCGACTCGCCGCGCCAGGTCGCCTGGAAGGCGTACGCGCGCGGCGCGCCACTTCTGGTCAAGGAATACGTGGCGATGGGCTCGGACCTGAGCCTGCTGGACTTTGCGCAGCTTCCGCTCCCCGACCCGGAGGCGCGGCTCGCCCAGCTCGCCCGCTGGGTGGTCGACGCCGAAGGCGGCGGCGAGCGCTACGGCCTGAAGCTCCCCGGCACGGAGCTCGCGCCCAACCGCGGACCCGAGCACCGCCACCGCTGCCTGGCGGCGCTCGCGCTCTACGGGATCGACGACCCGGCGCCCGCGCGCGCGCCGCGCGCGGGCGCGAGGCCGCTGCATGCCCACGCGTGAGGACGACCGCTCGCTCGGCTGGGCGGCCGCCGCGCTCGGCGGCGGCATGCTGCTGCACGTCGACCGCGTGCCGGCGTGGGTATCGGCCGCGACGCTGATTCTGCTCGTGTGGCGGCTCGCCGCGACGCGCGCCCGGGTGCCTCTGCCGGGCGCCTTCGCGCGAGTGCTGCTCGCCGTGCTGGTCGCGATCGCCGTATTGGTGCGCTTCCACACCCTCAACGGACTCGCGGCCGGAACGGCGCTGCTCATCCTCATGGCGTCGCTGAAGCTCCTCGAGACCTGGCGTCGCCGCGACCGCATGGTGCTCGTGGGAGCGGGACTGTTCCTGCTGCTCGCCGCCTGCCTCGATCGGCAGAGCCTGCTGCGCGCGCCGCTTTACCTCGCCGAGGTGTGGCTGTGCTGCGCGGCGCTGGCCGTGGTGGCCACCGAGGGCTTCCCGGGACGTGCCGCGCTCGCGCTCGCGGGGCGCACACTCCTCTACGCGCTGCCGCTCGCGGTGCTGCTGTTTGTGTTCTTTCCGCGTTTCGCGGGCTCGTTCTGGTCGCTGCCGCGCGGCGAGGAGGCGGTCACCGGCCTCGCCGACACCATGAGCCCGGGCAGCATCGGTGAGCTCACGACCTCCTACGACATCGCCTTCCGCGCGCGCTTCGAGGGCGCGCTGCCACCGCCGCAGCAGCGCTACTGGCGCGGCCCGGTGCTGCACGACTTCGACGGCGCCACCTGGAGGCGCGGCGTGGGCGGACGCGCCGCGCCGTGGGAGTTCAGCGGACCCGCCTATCGCTATCACATCGCCCTCGAGCCGAGCCATCGCCGCTGGTGGTTCGCACTCGACACCCCCGCGCGGTCCCCCGATCCCGCGGTCCTCCTCACCCAGGACTACGAGCTGCTCGCGGCGCGGCCGGTCGCAGATCAGACCGACTACGAGGCGCTGTCGTACACCAGCGCGCGCGCGGCCGAGCCGCTCTCGGACTGGGAGCAGCTCGAGAACACCGCCCTGCCGCGCGAGCGCGACCCGCGCTCCCGCGCGCTGGCGCACGAGCTGCGCGCGCGCGCCGGCACCGATGCCGCCTTCGTCGCCGCCGCGCTCGAATTCCTGCGCAGCGGCGGCTTCGTGTACTCGCTCGAGCCGGAGAAGCTCGGCCCCGAACAGATCGACGACTTCCTGTTCCGCACCCGCACCGGGTTCTGCGGCCACTATGCCTCGGCGTTCACGGTGCTGATGCGTGCCGCCGGCGTCCCGGCACGCGTGGTGACGGGCTATCTCGGCGGGGAGTGGAATCCGGTGGGCGGCTATCTCGTGGTGCGCCAGTCCGACGCGCACGCCTGGGTCGAGGTGTGGCTCGCCGGCAGCGGGTGGCAGCGCGTCGATCCGACCGCGGTGGTGGCGCCCGAGCGGCTGACGCGCGGGCTGCTCGACCTCATGCCCGAGGCGCTGTCGGTGCAGACCCGGCTGCTGCACGGCGCACCGTGGCTGCTCGGCCTGCTGCAGCGCTGGGACGCAGCGAATGGCTGGTGGAACGAGCGGGTGGTGAAATTCGACTACGGCATGCAGCTCAACCTGCTCGAGCGCTTAGGGTTCCGCTCGGCCGACGCCTGGGTGCTCGGCTGGGCATTCGTGGCCGCGCTCCTCGGCTGGCTCGCGCTCATCGCCTGGCAGATGCGGGGCGCCGCCGGCCGCGGTCAGCGTCCCGACCCGCTGGCACGCGCCTACGCAACGCTGTGCCGCAAGCTCGCCCGCTCAGGTCTCGCGCGCGCCCCGCACCAGGGACCGGTCGACTACGGCACGGCCCTCGCCGCGGCGCACCCCGCGCTCGCCGGCGAGGCGCGCACGCTCCTCGCGCACTACGCGCAGCTGCGTTACGGCGTGGAGAATCCCGCAACCCACGCGCGTCAGGTCGAGGCGTTCGCGCGCGCCGTCCGGCGGCTGCGCTCAGCCTGATCTGAAGCCGATTTTCGCGTGCGTGCCGTCGCAGAAGGGCTTGTTGGCGCTGCCGCCGCAGCGGCACAGAGACGCCGACTCGACGCGCGCCACCGCCCGGCCCGTGCCGCTGACGATCTCGAGATTGCCGCGCACCCGCAGCGGCCCGTCGGGCTGCGGGTCGATCGCGAGCACGCCGTCGCGCACCGGCAGCATCCCGGTCTCCCCGCTCGGCGGCTCGCCGCTCGCATCGAAGCCGACGGCGTGATGCGAGCCGTCGCAGTAGGGCTTGTGTTTGGACGCCCCGCAGCGGCAGAGCGTGGCGCGGTATCCGGCGGGCGCGCCGTCGATCGTGAGCTCGGCGCGCAACGCGTACGGCCCCGCCTCGCGCACCGTGGCGAGATTCACCGGCGGCGGCGCCTCGTCCGGCTGGCCATCGAGCCGCCGGTAGCGGATGGCGCCCGACGGACAGGCGTGCGCCACTTCCACCAGACGCTCCACCGCCATCGCGTCCGGGTGGAGCCACGGACCCTTGACGTTGGCGAGGAACACCTGCGGCGCCCAGGTCACGCAGAAGCGCGAGTGAATGCAGCGGTGCGCCTCGAATTCGAGCTCGAGCTTCCCGCCGCGCACTGTCTCGACGCCGGCGACCGTCGGCGTGGCCGGTGCGGCCACGGCCGCGGCGGCGGCGCGCGGCGCGGGGACCACCGTGGCGGCGGACGCTGCCGCGGCGGGTGAGGCGAGGTCGAAGCCCCGCTGCGCGCGCGCCGAGAGCGCGGCGAGCTGCGTGGCGGCAGCGCGCGCGCGGGCATCGCCACTCGCCCCCAGGAGCGCTGCGGTCTCGGCGAGCTGCGCGAAGCGCTCGACGAACACGCGCCGCGCCGCCGACCCGGGCGGCAGCGGGCTCGAGTCGCGCAGCGCGATGAACGACACGCCGGCGTTGCAGTGCGGGTTGGAGGGGCCGGCGGGAAGCCGTGCGGCCCGCTCGGCGAGCGGCGCCAGCGCCTGCATGAGGCCGATGGCGAGATCGACGGTGAGCGACTTCTGCGCACTCGGCCCGGGCACGACGTACGCGTAGCCGAGCAGGCGCAGCATGAGCGCGTAACAGGCGTTGGCGAGATCCACCGTCGCGAAGGCGTCCGGATTCTCGATCCACACACGCCCCTCCGGGCGCGCCGGCCGGCGCTGCACCGGGTTGGTGGCGGCCGGGAACGCCGGCTGGAAGGCGGGGTTGCTGGCCTGGCAGGCGGCGAGCTCGGTGCGGATCGCCAGGAATTTCTGGTAGTGCGAGCCCGCCGAGTCGCGCGGCGCGCCCTCGCCCTGCTCGACGATCGCCGTGAAAGCCCCGAGCGCGGTCTTGAGGCAAATGACGGGTCGGGCGCCCGCGAGATTGACCTCCGCCGGCGAGAGCTGCAGCGCGCGGTCGCCGGCAAAGGCCACCGCCTCACCGTAGCGCTCGACGAAGGCCTTGAGCCCCTCGCCGATGCGCGCATAGAAGTCGCCCACCGTGTCGTAGTCGCGCCCCATGGGAGTCAGGTGCGCCCGCTCGGTGCCGCGCACGTAGGTGCGCTCGCAGACGAAGCCCTCGCCCTCGGATTCGGCCGAGCCGCGCGGCCGCTCGAGGTACACGAAGTGCTGCAGGGTCGCCGCGTTGAAGGGCGCGAGCTTCACCACGATGCTGGCCGGCAGATAGCCCGGATCGAGCGGAAAGTTGGCGCGTCCGATACGCGGGATCGCGCCGAGCGCCGCGGTGATGTTCCACACCGCGGCGAGATGACCCATCTCATCGATCGCGACGCCGAGCAGCGCCTGGCGCCAGCGCTTCACCGCCGCCGCTTCGGCGGCGCTCAGCCCCTCCGCCTCGCCGTCCTTCAGGCTGAAGGCGGCGTACAGGTAGGTGCACATGAGGTTGTGCTCGAGCTCGGCCGCCTCGTACAGCAGATTGACGAGGATCTCGCGCTGGGCGAACGGGCTCGCGACCGCCGGAACGTCGTTCATGGGGCCTCCGTGACCAAAGTCGCCTGCGCACCAGCGCGGCGGCTCAGTCGGTCATGTGTTCGCGCGTCTCGCGGAAAAGGATCCCCGGCCAGCGCTCGATCGTCAATTGCAGATTCACGCGCGAGGGCGCGAGGTACACGAGCGCGCCGGCGTGATCGAGTGCCAGGTGGTCGTGCGCGCGCGTGCGAAACTCCTCGAGGCGGGCCGGGTCGTCGGCGTCGATCCAGCGCGCCGTATGCACGGTGACGGGCTCGAACACGCACTGCACGCCGTACTCATCCGCCAGGCGGAATGCCACGACTTCGAATTGCAGCGGCCCCACCGCGCCGAGGATCAGCTCGTTGTTGCGCAGCGGGCGAAAGAGCTGCGTCGCGCCCTCCTCGCACAGCTGCGTCAGACCCTTCTGCAGCGCCTTCATGCGCAGCGGATCCTTGAGCACGGCCCGCCGGAAGATCTCCGGGGCGAAATTCGGCACGCCGGTGAAAGCGAGCCGCTCGCCCTGGGTGAAGGTGTCGCCGATGTTGATGGTGCCGTGGTTGTGCAGCCCGATGATGTCGCCGGCATAGGCCTCCTCGGCCTGGGCCCGGTCGGCGGCCATGAAGGTGAGCGCGTCCGCCACCCGCACCTCCTTGTCGAGCCGCACGTGGAAGAGGCGCATGCCGCGCGCGTACTTCCCCGAGCACAGGCGCAGGAACGCGATCCGGTCGCGATGCGCGGGATCCATGTTGGCCTGGATCTTGAAGACGAAGCCGGACAGCTCGGGCTCCTCAGCGGCCACGGTGCGCTCGCGCGCCGTGCGCGGCAGCGGGCCCGGGGCGTTGCGCGTGAAGGCCGCGAGCAGCTCCTCGACGCCGAAGTTGTTGATGGCGGAGCCGAAGAAGACCGGGGTCTGGCGCCCGGCCCGATAGGCGTCGCGGTCGAAGGCGTGGGTCGCGCCCTTGACCAGCTCGATCTCCTCGAGGAAGGGGCCGGCGAGATCGCCGAGGAACTCGCGCGCCGCTGCGCTCGTCAGGCCCTCGATGGTGCGGTTCTCGCCCACGCGGCCGCGCTCGCCGGCCGCATAGGCGTAGATGCGGTCCTCGGCGAGGTGATAGATACCGCGCAGCTCGCGGCCCATGCCGATCGGCCAGGTCACGGGCGCCGTGCCGATGCGCAGCACCCGCTCGATCTCATCGAGCAGCTCGATGGGCGCGCGTCCGTCGCGATCGAGCTTGTTGATAAAGGTCATGATCGGCGTGTCGCGCAAGCGACAGACTTCCATCAGCTTGATGGTGCGCTCCTCCACCCCCTTGGCGCAGTCGATGACCATGAGCGCGGAGTCGACCGCGGTGAGCGTGCGGTAGGTGTCCTCGGAGAAGTCCTCGTGGCCCGGCGTGTCGAGCAGGTTCACGATGCAGTCGCGATACGGGAACTGCATCACCGAGGAGGTCACCGAGATGCCGCGCTGCTGCTCGAGCCGCATCCAGTCGGAGGTCGCGTGGCGCGCCGCCTTGCGGCCCTTGACCGTACCGGCCATCTGGATCGCACCGCCGAACAGCAGCAGCTTCTCGGTGAGCGTGGTCTTGCCCGCATCCGGGTGCGAGATGATGGCGAAGGTCCGGCGCCGCTCGATTTCACTGGAAACCGCTGAATCTGATCCCGCCACAATTCCTCGCCATGTAGAGAAAATTCGCTTGAGTTTCGCTGCCTGGCAGCGGGCCCGGGTCGCCGGGACGCAGGCCCTGCGGCAGCGCGCCGGCGCCGGCTGAACGCGCGGGTTCCCTCGCCTCAGCCGGGGTGACCGCGCGCCGCCCGCAATCCGAGGCGCAGCACCGCGGCGTCCTCGCGCCCGCCCACCGCCTGGTAGTAGCCACGCCGCATGCCGACCTGCTCGAAGCCATGCGCCAGGTACAGGCGGATGGCCGCGGTATTCGACGGACGTACCTCGAGGAAGGCCTCTTTCATGGCGGCCGCGGCGGCGCGCTCGAGGAGCAGCGTCAGCAGCCGCTTACCGAGACCGCGGCAGCGAAATGCCTCGCCGACGCACAGGTTCAGGATATGCGCCTCGCCCGCGCCGACGCTCATGACACCGTAACCGGCGATGTGCTTGCCGGCGGTCGCCACGCGACAGGTGTAGCCGACCCGCAGGCAGTCGCGAAAGATCCCCTCGCTCCAGGGAAACTGATACGCCGAGCGCTCGATCGCCACGACCTCGGCGACGTCGCCCTCGCGCATCGCGCGTATCGCCTCGGATGCGGGATTGAGGAGCTCAGGTGCGGTGGCCATCGGTCACGGCGACCTGCGTCAGCTGTTGGTACACGTTGCGCGCAAACTTCAGGTCCTCCCACGCCTTGCGCTTCTCGGCGGGCGTGCGCAGCAGATAAGCGGGATGATACGTCACGACCAGCGGCGTTTTCAGCTCGCCGAAGTGATGCACCGCGCCGCGCAGCCGTCCGAGCGGCGCCTCGGTGGCGAGCAGGTTCTGCGCCGCGATGCGCCCGACCGCCAGAATGATCTGCGGCTTCAGCAGCGCGATCTGTCGCGCGAGGTAGGGCAGACACGCCGCGACCTCTTCGGGCCTGGGGTCGCGATTGTTGGGCGGGCGGCTCTTCAGGACGTTCGCGATGTAGACATTGGTGGCGCGGTCGAGGCCGATGGCGCGCAGCATCGCATCGAGCAGCTGACCGGCGGCGCCGACGAACGGCTCACCGCGCCGGTCCTCTTCCGCGCCCGGCGCTTCCCCGACCACCAGCCAGTCGCAGCGCCTGGGTCCGACGCCGAACACCCCCTGGGTGCGCGTGAGATGCAGCGGACAGCGCGTGCAGGCGAGCACCTCGGCGCGCAGCGCCTCCCAGAGCGGCGCATCGGCCGCCTCCGGTGGCGGCGGCGCGGCGGGCGCGCGCGCGGCGGGTGCCGTCGCTCCTGCGGCGGTCGCGGGTGGCGCGGGCGCTGCGGCCGGGGGCGGCGCTGCGCCGCGCGGCACCCAGGTCTCGATACCGAGCGCCTCGAGGTACTCGCGGCGCTGCTGCGCGGGCGGGCCCATCTTCAGGCACCCGCGTGGGGTGGGCCGCGCAGCAGGCGGCGAATGCGCCGTCCGGCCCACAGGAGCGGGGCCGAAAGCGCGTACACCCCGAACATGGCGAGCAGAATGCTCGGCGGGTCGACCGCGATCGCCACGAAGAACAGCAGCACGAACAGCATGTAGACGAACTTGATGCGCCGGTCGAGATTGAACTGCTTGAAGCTCGGGTAGCCGAAGCGGCTCACCATCAGCACGCCCGCGGTGGCGGTCACGAGAAAGGCGGCGATCAGCCCGACGAGCCGTGGCTCCTGCCACTCGCTCGAGAACCAGACGAAGGCGGCGACGATGGCGGCGGCCGACGGGCTCGGCAGTCCCTCGAAGTAGCGCTTGTCGGCGGTCGCCGCCCGGGCATTGAAGCGCGCCAGGCGCAGCCCCGCCGCCGCGGCATAGAAGAAACACGCGAGCCAGCCGAAGCGGCCCCAGTAGTGGCCGTACTCCATGATGCGCACCACGCCCCACTGGTAGGCGACGATGGCGGGCGCCAGCCCGAAGGCCACCATGTCCGCGAGGCTGTCGTACTCCTTGCCGAAGGAGCTCTCGGTGTGCGTGAGGCGCGCGATGCGCCCGTCGAGGCCGTCGAAGATCATGGCCGCGAACACGGCCATGCCCGCCGGCGCGAAGTGCTTGTCGATCGCCGCCACCACGGCATAGAAGCCGGAGAACAGGCACGCGGTCGTCAGCAGGTTCGGCAGCAGGTAGATCGCCCGGCTGCGTGGCCGGGGTGTGGGCTGGGTGTCCGGGCTCATGGCCAATCGGCGGGCATCTTATCAGGGGTGTCCTGCTAAGATGCCAACTCGTTGTTTCGACTCCGGAAGACGGCTCAAGGCGATGCGTCTCTCGCAATACCCGATCAACACCCTGAAGGAGACCCCCGCCGACGCGGAGGTCGTGAGCCACCGGCTGATGCTGCGCGCCGGGCTGATCCGGCGCCTGGCGGCGGGGCTCTACAGCTGGCTGCCGCTCGGACTGCGGGTGCTGCAGAAGGTCGAGCGCATCATCCGCGAGGAGATGAACCGCGCCGGCGCGCTCGAGATGGTCATGCCGGTCGTGCAGCCGGGTGAGCTGTGGCAGGAATCGCGCCGCTGGAGCGAGTACGGACCGGAGCTGCTGCGCTTCAAGGACCGCCACGAGCGCGACTTCGTCCTGGGTCCCACCCACGAGGAAGTGATCACCGACATCGTGCGGCGCGAGATCAAGAGCTACCGCCAGCTGCCGGTGAACTTCTACCAGATCCAGACCAAGTTCCGCGACGAAGTGCGGCCGCGCTTCGGTGTCATGCGCGCGCGCGAGTTCATCATGAAGGACGCCTACTCCTTCCACGTCGACGAGGAATCGCTGCGCGCCGGTTACCGTGCCATGTACGACGCCTACACGCGCATCTTCACGCGCACCGGGCTCACCTTCCGCGCGGTGCGCGCCGACTCGGGCGCGATCGGCGGGGACGTCAGCCAGGAGTTCCACGTACTGGCGCAGTCGGGCGAGGATGCGATCGCCTTCTCCGACGGCGACGAATACGCCGCGAACCTCGAGGCCGCGACGGCGCTGCCGCCCGCGGCACCGCGCCCTCCGCCGGGCGAGGAGCTGCGCAAGGTGGAGACACCCGGCGCACGCACCATCCAGGACCTGGCGAAGTTCCTGAGGATCGGCCCCGAGCGCTGCCTGAAGACGCTGATCGTCGACGGCGCGGACGGCGGCGTGGTGGCGCTCGCGTTGCGCGGCGATCACGAGCTGAACGCGGTCAAGGCGCAGAAGCTCCCGGGCGTCGCGAATCCGCTGCGCATGGCGAGCGCCGAGCGGGTGCTCGCCGCCACCGGCACGGCACCGGGCTACGTGGGACTGATCGGACTCAAGTGCCCGCTCTACGCCGACCATGCGGCGCTCGCGCTCGCCGACTTCGTGTGCGGCGCCAACGAGAAGGACCTGCATCTCATGGGGGTCAACTGGGAGCGCGACGTGCGCGGTGCGGTCGCGGCGGATCTGCGCAACGTCGTGGAGGGCGATCCCAGCCCCTCGGGCCGGGGCAGGCTGTTGATCGCGCGCGGCATCGAGGTGGGACATATCTTCCAGCTCGGCTGCAAGTACTCCGAGCCGATGAAGGCCACGGTGCTCGATGAGGCCGGCCGCGAGGTCACCCTCTTCATGGGTTGTTACGGCATCGGTGTGACGCGCATCGTTGCCGCGGCCATCGAGCAGAATCATGATGAGCGCGGCATCATCTGGCCGGATCCGATCGCACCGTTCCAGCTGATCCTGGTACCGCTCAACCTGCACAAGTCAGACCGTGTCCGCGCCACCACCGACCGCCTGTATGCCGAGCTCACCGCCGCCGGCATCGAAGTGCTGCTCGACGATCGCGACGCGCGCCCCGGCGTCAAATTCGCAGACGCGGAGCTCCTCGGCATCCCGCACCGCCTGGTCGTGGGCGAGCGCGGCCTCGAGGCGGGCAAGCTCGAGTATCGCCATCGCCGCGACAGCGCCAGCACCGAGTTCCCCGCGGACGAAGCGCTCGGCTTCCTGCGTGCGCGCATGGGGTGAGCTGATGCGGGCCGCCCTGCCCGCGCTGGCGCTCGCGGCCGTCGCCGTGTGCGCCGCTCCCCGGGCGCGCGCCGACCAGCAGCTCGATCCGGCGCTGCGCGAGGTCGTGGCGCACGCCATTACCCAGGCGCAATGCTTCACCGACCACTACGACTCGGCCGTGTGGTACACGCTCATGGAGCCGCGGCTGCGCGCCATCGTGCACGATCAGACCGAGCGGCTCGAGATCCTCAAGCAGGTGTATTGCGAGACGCACCGTGCCGGCGAGGCGCGGCTGCCGCCCGGACTGGTAATGGCGCTGATCGCGGTCGAAAGCCGTTTCGACCGCTGGGCGGTCTCGCGCGCGGGTGCGGTCGGCCTCATGCAGGTCATGCCCTTCTGGCCCGAGCAGCTCGGCATGCGCCGCTACGAGCTGGTGCACATCGCGCCAAACGTGCACATGGGCTGCGCGATCCTGCGCTACTACCTGGGCTTCGAGCACAACGACGTGCGCAAGGCGCTGGCGCGCTACAACGGCAGCCCCGGCAAACGCGATTATCCGGACCTGGTGCTCACCGCGTGGCGGCGCTGGAACGGTGCCGACGACCTGGGCTTCCCCGGCACGGCGACCGCACGTTAGTTTATCGGGCAAAAGTCGCCTGCGGCGCTTTTGCCGGGTGCTGCTAATGCACGGGCCGTTTGCCTGCGGCGCGCGGCGCCAGCATCCGGGCCACTCCCTCACGGCGCGAATCGGCGGCACCCTGATAGGTGCCGTCGGCCAGGCGCACGATGCCGTGGAGCCCCGAGTTCTCGGCGCGTCCCGCCTTCAGCACCATGCCGCGCTCGCGCAGTCCCGCGAGCACTTCGGGGGTGAACTTGGAGAGCTCGCCGGTGAAGGTGTCGCCGCGCGCGATCAGGTTCGGCAGCTCGATCGCCTGCTTGATCGACAGCCGCCAGGCGAGCAGTCCCACCAGCGCCTTGGCGTTGTACTCGGTGATGGCCGAGCCGCCCGGCGAGCCGAGCGCGGCGACGAAGTTACCGTCGTGATCGAGCACGATCACCGGCGCCATTGAGGAACGCGGGCGCTTGCCGCCATGCACCGCATTGGCGACCGGCTGACCGTCGTCGCTCGGGGTGAAGGAAAAATCGGTGAGCTGATTGTTGAGCACGAAGCCGCCGACCGCGCGTCCCGAGCCGAACACCGACTCGATCGTCGTGGTCATCGACACCACGTTGCCATCGCCGTCGAGCACGACGAAGTGGCTGGTACCCTGTGACTCCGTGGTGGCATCGCGTCCGCGCGGCATGGAGATCTCGCCCGGGAGCGGCGCGGGTCCGGCGTGCGCCCCGATCAGCTGCGCGCGCAGCTTCAGGTACGCCGGATCGAGCAGCCGCTCGACCGGCACGCTGACGAAGTGCGGATCGGCAACGTAGCGGTCACGGTCGGCGTAAGCGAGACGGCTCGCCTGGGCGAACAGGAACCAGGCCTGCGGGTCGTTCGGGCCGCGCGCGGCGATGTCGGTCTTCTCCAGCATGCCGAGGAGCTCCAGCAGCGACACGCCGCCCGCCGGCGGCGGCGGTGCGCACACCGAGTAGTGCCGGTAGGGACGGCACAGCGGCGGGTCCCACTCGGCACGGTAGGCTGCGAGGTCCTGCAGCGTCATGGTGCCCGGCAGCGGCTCCTCGTGGGTCTCGGCGACGATGGCGCGCGCCAGCGCTCCCGAGTAGAGCGCGCGCGGGCCGTCGTGCGCGATGGCCTCGAGAGTCCTGGCGTATTGGGGATTGCGGAAGAGGTCGTCGACTTCGAGCGGCTCGCCACTCGCACGCGAGAACAGCGAGCGGATCTCGCTGGTGGGCGGGAACGGCGAGCCTTCGCCGAGGAACGCAGCGAGGCGCCCCGGTACGCGAAAACCCTGGGCAGCGGCGCGGATCGCCGGCTGGAACAGGTCCTTCCAGCGCAGCGACCCGAACCTCGAGTGCGCTGCGTAGAGCATGGCGATCGCGCCGGGCACCCCGGTCGAGCGACCGCTGCGCACCGCCTCGAGGAACGGCAGCGGCTTGCCGTGCGCGTCGAGGAACATGTTGGCGGGCGCCGCGGCGGGTGCCTTCTCGCGGCCGTCGAGCGCGCTCACTTCGTGCGTGCGCGCGTCGTAGTACATGAGAAACGATCCACCGGCGATACCAGAGCTCTGCGGCTCGACCAGTCCAAGCATGGTCTGCACGGCGACCGCGGCATCAATGGCGTTGCCACCCTTGGCGAGAATCTCCAGTCCCGCATCCACCGCGAGCGGATTGGCGGCGGCCACCCAGGCCTGCCCCTTCGGGCGGCGGTGGAACAGGCTGAGCTTCGGCGCCGGCGGCGGCTGCGGCGGCGGGAGCGACTCGGCGGCGGGCGCTGCTGCGTTCGCGGACGGCGCCGGCAGCGGCTGCGCGTCCGGGAGCGATGCGGGTGTCGCACCCGGCTCGGCAGCGGGTACCGCGGGAGGATTCGCTGCCGGCGGCGCCGGGGCGGCGGGCGCGGATGCCGGCGGCGCGGCGGCGGGTGGCGCGGGCTGCGCCCGCTGCGCAGCGCACCCTGCAACACAGGCGAGCACGACGAGCAGCAGCAGTCCGCGCTTCAGCATCGGGTCCTCTTCAGGCGCAATGGAAACCGGGGGGCGGCAGCGGATCCACCGCCGCGTCGCTGGTCACGACGGCGCTCACCTTGGAGGCGGACGAGCCGATCCACAGCCAGTTGACGAAGGCCTCGACGGCTGCGCTCTCGCCGCAGACGAGCACTTCGACGCGCCCGTCCGCGAGGTTGCGGGCGTGGCCGCGGATGCCGAGCTCGTGCGCGCGCCGCGCCGCGGTGGCACGGTAGTACACGCCCTGGACACGCCCTTCCACCACGCACCTCTTACAGACCATGCCCGGCTTGCGTCCCCCGCCGCACGATCCACAATAGTACTTGACCCACGTGACAATCGGCCACGGAGACTGGTTCCAACATGGCAGAGATCCTGGTGCTCTATTACTCCCGCAGCGGCGCGACCGCTGAGCTTGCCCGCCAGGTCTGCCGGGGCGTCGAGGCGGTACCCGGTGCGAGCGCGCGGCTGCGAACCGTGCCGCCCGTGGCCGCGGCGAGCGAGGAGCCCGCCCGGCCCGTGCCGGTCAGCGGGCCGCCGTATGCGACACTCGAGGACCTGGCCGAGACGGCGGGCCTGGTCATGGGAAGCCCCACGCGCTTCGGCAACATGGCGGCGCCCCTGAAGTACTTCCTCGACGGCACCTCGAGCCTGTGGCTCACCGGCGCCCTCGCCGGCAAGCCGGCCGGCGTCTTCACCTCGACTCAGACCATGCACGGCGGCCAGGAAACCACGCTGGTGTCGATGATGCTGCCGCTGCTGCACCACGGCATGGTGCTGGTGGGGCTGCCCTACACCGAGCGCGCCCTGAATGAGACCGCGGGCGGCGGCACACCCTACGGAGCCTCGCACGTCGCTCGCACGGCGAGCGCAGCCGGCGCGCTCAGCGCTGAGGAAAAGACGCTCGCCCAGGCGCTTGGGAAGCGCGTCGCGGCGCTCGCCGTGGCGCTCAGGAGCGCGGCGCCGAGCGCAGCACGTCGCGAATGAACGGCACCGTGAGGCGGCGTTGCGCCGCGAGGGCCGCCTCATCGAGGGTGTCGAGCAGCTCATAGAGGCGGCGCATGTCGCGCGGGTAGCGCCGCCGCAGCCACCGCCAGGTTTCCGCCGGCAGCTCGAGCCCGCGCAGCCGCGCCCGCAGCTCGAGTGCGGCGTGCTGCTCGGCTTCATCCAGCGCCCGCAGCGCCAGCACCGCACCCGCCGCGAAGCGCGAGCCGAGGTCCGGCAGGCTCCAGTTGAGCAGCGCCGGCGGCTCGCGCGCGGCGACCACCAGCGCCCCACCGGCCTCCTCGATCTCGCGCAGCAGCGCAAACAACGCGCGCTCCCACTCGCTCTCGCCCACCACCCGCTCGAGGTCGTCGACGCACAGGCAGCCGAGCTGCGCGAGCCCGTCGAGCATGCCGGCGCCGAGCGGCGCAACCTGCGCGAGCGGCAGGTAGCCGGCGCGCGCCCGCGCTCCCGCGGCGGCGCAAATCGCCTGCAGCACATGGCTCTTGCCGGCGCCGGGCGGCCCGCACACCCAGGTCGCGCCGTGCGCCTCGCCGCGCGCGACCGCACGCGCATGCGCCAGGGCCTCGGCATTGGGTCCCGGCAGAAAGCTCTCGAACAGCGCGCGATCCGCGAGGCGTACGCCGAGCGGGAGCTGACGCATGGCACTCAAGCGAGGCGCGCGGGCGTCCATACCCGCCGCGTGAAGCTCGCGACGTAGTGCAGCCCCGACAGCACTGTGGTGGCGAGCGTGAGCGCCGCGGCCGCATCCAGCATCTCCCGCGGCGGCACGCCAACGGCGGCGCGCAGCACGATGAGCGTCACGTATCCGAGCTGCAGCGCGGTGTTGATCTTGCTCAACACCGTCGGCCGCCCGTGCAGCGGCCCGAACCACAGGCGGTAAACGAGCGCCCCGAGCCCGATCATCACATCGCGCGCCACCACCGCGGCGGTCAGCCACCACGGAATGAGCTCGAGCCACGCCGCCTCGACGAACACCGTGACCAGCAGCAGCTTATCGGCCAGCGGATCGAGCACCTTGCCGAGCTCGGAGGTCCAGCGAAAGCGCTTGGCGAGATAGCCGTCGAGCGCATCCGACACGCCCGCGGCCACGAACAGCAGCAGCGCCGTCGGCATGTCGCCGTGATCGAGCGCCACGGCGATCGGCCAGATGAGCGCGATGCGGATCAGGCAGATGAGGTTGGGAAGGTGGCGCACGGCGAGGACGACCTTGGGAGGCGGCGCGCGTCGGTCCTCAGCCCGGCGGCTGATAGCGGTACACGAGCCGTGCCGCGCCGGGCGCGACGCGCTGCATGCGCGGCGAGGCGGTGAGATCGCGCTCGAGTGCCGCGGCACCGCCGCGCAGCTCGACCTCGAAGGTGACGCTGGTCGAGTCGAGCTCGGCGACATCGGCGCGGCGCACGCCGGGGATGCTCTGCAGCAGCCGCTCGACGTTCGCATAGTCGCTGAGTCCCGCGACGCCCTCGATGCGCACGCGCGCGACGCTTTGCGCGTCGCTCCCCGCAGCTCCGGGGGGCGGGGCGAGCAGGTCGACGGTGCGATCGATGCCCGCGCCGAGCGGCCCCGACCAGCTCTGCGCCGCCGCCCGCGTGTACAGCGTCCATTGCAGCTGACCCGCGGCGAGCCCCGCCGCGTCGGCGTGGCCGACCAGCACTTCATCGCCCCCGTAGCGCTGCGCCGATTGCAACAGCGCCTCGCCGCCGAGCGCGTTGCCGCCGGCATCGGTGAGCGGCAGCGGGATCACGCTGACCGGCAGGCCGCGCTCGGTGGCCACGCGCTCGAGCTCAGCGCGGGCCGCATCGGCCTCGCCGCGCGCGGGCGGCGGGGCGAGCACCACCAGCGTGAAGGGCCGCTCCCGGTCCCAGACGCTGCGCCCGGCGAGCGCGATCGCCTGGGCGACCGCGGCGCCATCGAACACCACCTGCGGCTCGCCGCGGGGACCTGCGGCGTAGCTCTTCACGTAGCGGGCGGCGTCGGCGACCAGTGCGGCGAGTGCCGGGTCGTCGGGCGACTCGCGGCGCCCGGTGGCGCGCACCAGCGCCTGGCGCATGGCGTTCTGCACCGCGAGCGGCGATTGTTCCTCGAGGTCGACCTCGTAAACCCGCACGGGACGCGCGCCCCAGGCGGCCTGCGGCAGCGTCGCGCCGAGCGCGATCAGGGTGGCGAGAGCCGCACGCGCGCGCCGCCGGGCGGCTGTTGTTCCTGGATTCGGTCGAGGCATTGTCCGGATCGCACACGCGGGCGTTGGACGAAATGTAGAATATCATACGCGCCGCTCACCCGACGGCGGCGAGGCCGCGTGCCCGAACCTTATGACCGAGCATCCTGGCATTACCTATCGTGATGCCGGTGTCGACATCGACGCCGGCGACGAGCTGGTCGAGCGCATCAAGCCGCTGGTGCGCCGCGCCCAGCGCCCTGAGGTGCTCGCCGGCATCGGCGGTTTCGGCGCACTGGTCGAGCTGCCCGCGGGCTACCGCCACCCGGTGCTGGTCTCCGGCACCGACGGCGTCGGCACGAAGCTGCGCCTCGCGATCGATCTCGCCAGGCACGACACGATCGGTATCGACCTCGTGGCGATGTGCGCCAACGACGTCGTGGTACAGGGGGCTGAGCCCTTGTTCTTTCTCGACTACTACGCCACCGGGAAGCTGCGCGTGTCGGTGGCCGAGGCGGTGGTGCGCGGCATCGTCGAGGGCTGCGTGCAGGCCGGGGCGGCGCTGGTCGGCGGCGAGACCGCCGAGATGCCCGGGATGTATCACGGCGAGGATTACGACCTCGCCGGGTTCTGCGTCGGCGTGGTGGAGAAGGACGCCATCATCGACGGCACGCGTACCGCGGCCGGCGATGCCATCATCGGGCTCACCTCCTCCGGGCCGCATTCCAACGGCTACTCGCTCATCAGGAAGCTCCTGAGCCACGCCCAGGCCACGCCCGACACGCTGGTGGGCGGGATGCCGCTCTTCGAGCGGCTGCTCGCGCCGACGCGCATCTACGTGAAGCCGCTGCTCGCGCTGCTGCGCGCCCTGCCGGTGCACGCACTGGCGCACATCACCGGCGGCGGCCTCACCGATAACATCCCGCGCGTGCTGCCGGAGGGGCTGGAAGCGGTGCTCGAGCGAGCGCGCTGGCCGCGCGACCCGGTGTTCGACTGGCTGCAGCACGCCGGACACATCGAACCGGCCGAGATGTACCGCACTTTCAACTGCGGCATCGGCATGGTGGCGATCGTACCGGCGGCGCACGCCGCCGCCGCGCTCGCACTGCTCGCGGCGCAGGGCGAGACTGCCGCGATCATCGGCGAGGTGCGCGCCGGCGGACGCGGCGTGCACATCATGGAATGAGCACCGGCGCGACGCTCGAGCTCGCCATCCTGATCTCGGGGCGCGGTTCCAACATGGAGGCGCTGGCGCGCGCCTGCGCGAGCGGCGCGCTCGCGGCCCGCGTCGCCGCCGTGATCGCCGACCGCGGCGGGGCCGCCGGCATCGAGACGGCGCGTGCGCTCGGCATCGAAACCGCGACCGTCGTGCACGCGGGCGAGCGTGCCGCCTTCGAGCGTGCGCTGGCGCAGACGCTCGAACGCTACCGCCCGGGAGCGGTGGCGCTCGCCGGCTTCATGCGGGTTTTGTCGGCCGAGTTCGTCGAGCGCTACGCCGGGCGGCTCTTCAACATCCACCCGTCGCTCCTGCCGCGGTACCGTGGGCTCGACACGCACCGGCGGGTGCTCGCGGCGGGCGAGCCGGTGCACGGCGCGAGCGTGCACTTCGTGACACCGGAGCTCGATGCGGGGCCCGTGATCCTGCAGTCGCGCGTCCCGGTGCGCCGCGGCGACTCCGAGGCGACGCTCGCCGCGCGCGTGCTCGCGAGCGAGCACGTCATCTACCCCAGGGCGATCGGCTGGTTCGCCGCCGGACGTCTGGCCTGGCGCGACGGCGGCGCCTGGCTCGATGGCCGGCCGCTCACGGCCCCGGTGGTGGAGGAATTTCCATGAAGACGATCGCACTGCTATGCCTGCTCGGTGCGAGCGGCGCGGCCGGCGCCGGGGGGTTGCGGCCCTACGAGGCGAGTTACCGCGGCATCTGGCACGGCATGACCGTCGCGGTGTCGGATCTGAAACTCGAGCACACCGGCGACACCTGGACCTACAGCTCGAGCAGCTCGCCGCGCGGGCTCGGGCGGCTCGCCGCCGGCGTGTTCCCGCCACGCCAGGTGAGTATCGTGCGCCTGACCAGCGCAGGTCTGCAGCCGCTCAGCTTCAAGTCCGAGGGCGGCGCGAGCTCGAAGTCCGTCGAGCTCGCCTACGACTGGCCGGCGCACCGGGTGACGGGCACGTACGAAGGCACGGCGGTCGATCTGCCGCTGACTCCCGACGTGCGCGATGACGCCTCGGTGCAGCTGGGGCTCACCGTCGAGCTGCTCGCGGGCCGCACGCCGGCGAGCTTTCGGGTCATCGACAAGGACGGCACCCGGCAGTACCAGTTCGCGCGCGACGGCGCGGCCACGCTGCAGACGCCCATGGGCGCGATCGCAACCGTCGTGTACCGCGCGCAGAAGGCGGGCTCGCCGCGCATCACGCGCTTCTGGTGCGCGCCCGACCGCGGCTACATCCCTCTCAAGGTGGAGCAAACCCGCGGGGATGAGGTGCAGTGGACGCTCGAGATCGAGAGCCTCTCGCGGCCGTGAGCGCGCGCGCCGGGGCGCGCTAGATCCGCGCTGGCCTGAATTGCTTGGCGAGCTTGAGGTCCTGTCCCTGGTAGTGTGAGCCGATCTCGCGGCCGTAAAGCGTGTGCGGCCGCTCGGCCATCCGCTCGTAGCGCAGCCAGCCGACCCGCTGGCCGTCCTCGAGAACGAACGGCACTTCGTGGGAGCGCACCTCGAGCACACCCCGGCTGCTCCCGGCGCGCCGGGTCGCCGGGTCCCAGCCAAAGCCGGGATCGAAGAATCCGGCGTAGTGGACGCGGAATTCACCGGCACGCGTGTCGTAGGGCAGCATCTCGGCGGCAAAATCCGGCGGCACCGCGATCGGTTCCTTGGTCATGAGGATATAGAACTCGTCGGGGTCGAGAACCAGCGAGGCGCGCCGATGAAAGTACAGCGGCTCCCAGAAGTCGAGCGGATCGTAGTCGCGCCGGTCGAGATCGACGCGCTTGGTGTGTTTCTTGGCGCGCCAACCGATGAGACACCCGTCCTCACCCGATCCCACCAGGTCGATCGAGAACGGCAGGTAGCCGGTTCGATCGCTGACTTCCCCGGTGTCGGAGATCTGCCCCTCGCTCAGCAGCTGCCGCCAGTCCGTGGCGGTGACCGGTCGCGGTGCTTCGCCGCGGGTGCGACGGAAGCGCAGCTGATTGAGCCGCGTGCCGCTGCGGACCACGACGCTGAAGCTGCGTGGCGCCACCTCGAGGTACAGCTGACCCTCGTAGCCCTCCCCGACCTGATCGAACAGCGTCGCCTCATCGGCGATCAGGCGGGTCAGAATGTCGAGCCGTCCGGTCGAGCTCTTGGGATTGGCGAAGGCCGCCACTTCGCTCTTGAGACGAATCGACTCGAGCAGCGGCACCACGTACACGCGGCCCTTCTCGAGCACCGCGCCGCTGCGCAGCTCCATGCCGAAGCTGCGAAAGTCGGGATCGAGCTCGGCCATCTTGTCGAGGACCCTGGCGCCGCTCCCCGGCAGGAAGCTGGCATCGACCGGATAGGCATGGTCCCCGAGGCGCAGATCGATGCTCGCGGGCTGCACCTGATCCGCCAGAATGTCGGAAAGGATCCCGACCGGCGCGATCTCCGCATTCGCGACCATCTCGCCGATCTTCTGGCACGGCAGGATCCCGGTGTACACCGCCGAGCGGGTCGGTGCCTCGGGCAAGGTCACTCCCTCCGGCCGGCCCGACTGCATCAGGTGTCCTCCACCACGATCTTCGGAAACACGCTGCTGCGGTCGCGCGCGCGCTGCGCGAGCGCCGCGCCGGTGCGGCGCGCCATCTCGAGATAACAGCGCGCCCGCGGCGAGCCGGGTGCGCCGACCACGGTCGGGCGCCCGGCGTCGGTCTCGGTGCGGATGCTGGCATCGAGCGGCAGCTCGCCGAGCAGGCGCACGCCGTATTGCGCCGCCATGCGCGCGCCTCCGCCGGCCCCGAAAATATGCTCGGCGTGCCCGCAGTTCGCGCACACGTGCACGCTCATGTTCTCGACCACACCGAGCACCGGAACGGACACCTTCTCGAACATCCTGAGGCCCTTGCGGGCGTCGGCGAGTGCGATGTCCTGGGGTGTGGTGACGATCACGGCGCCCGCGACCGGCACGCGCTGCGCGAGGGTGAGCTGGATGTCCCCGGTGCCGGGCGGCATGTCGACCACCAGATAGTCGAGCGCGCCCCAGTGGGTCTCGCCGAGCAGCTGGTTGAGCGCCTGGGTGACCATCGGGCCGCGCCAGACCATCGGCTGCTCGGCATCGACCAGAAAGCCGATCGACATGGCCTTGACGCCGTGCGCTTCGAGGGGCTCGAGATGCTTGCCGTCCGGGGTCGACGGGCGCGCTCCTGCGAGCCCGAGCATCAGCGGCTGGCTCGGACCGTAGATGTCGGCATCCAGAAGGCCGACGCGGGCGCCCTGGGCCGCCCAGGCGAGCGCCAGATTCACCGCCACCGTGGACTTGCCGACGCCCCCCTTGCCCGAGGCGACCGCCACGATGTTGCGGATGTCGCCGAGGGGTTTGAGCCCCCGTTGCACGGCATGCGCGCCGATCTCCGCTTCCAGCTCGAGGGCGAGCGGCGCGTGGATCCCGGCCGCCGCCAGCGCCCCGCCGAGGGCGGCGGCCAGCTCGTCCTGGTAGCCGCCGACGGGAAACCCCAGAACGATGCGCGCCGTGTAACCTGCGTCCTGCCCGCGGACCTCGCGTACCGCCCCCGCCGAGCCGAGCGTTTCGCCGAGGTACGGATCGATGTAGGCGTCGAGCGCGGCGCGCACGGCCGTGACGGGGGAATCGGGGGTCATGTTTGGAAGGTCCGACGGGTCTGACGGGGAATTGTAGTGGTTGGGCGGGCGGCGCGCATCGCGGCGGGGTCCGCAATCGCCCCTATGGCATAATTTGAGGCTCCGCATGAGCTTTTTTACCAACCTCCGCGCCGACCGGCTGATCCACGAGATCCGCACTTCGGCCGACGCGTCGAGTCCGGCCACGCAGAAGGCGGTCGCGGCCCTGAAGCAGGTGGGACCCGGCGCCATCGAGGCGATCTTTGGGGCTCTCCCGGACGCCGACAAGGGCGCGACCATGGCGCTGGTGGACGTGCTCGGGACGCTCGTCAGCCCGAAGACCTTCCCCACTTTCATGCGTGGCCTGATCGAAGGGAGCCCCCGGGTCATCTCGGGCATCTCCTGGGCGCTCGGCGGCAACCGCAGCTATCCGGCGCATCTGCTGCTCGATGCGCTCAATACCCAGGGCATCTCCAAGTCCGCGCTGCTCGATGTCATCACCGCGCAGAAGACGCGCTTCACGGTACGCGAGCTCCTGACCGCCGCCTACGTCCAGGAGCCGAACGAGAAGGCGGCATTGTTCCGCATCATCGGCGAGATCGCCGACAAGGCCTCGCTCCCCGAGCTCATCGGGCGCGTGCAGGGCAAGGACCCGATCGCGCGGGTGCACATCATCAATACCCTGGGACGCTTCAACACGCCGGAGGTACAGAGCGCGCTGCAGGGGCTGCTCAAGGACCCGAACAAGCTGATCCGCGGCGCGACGCTCTCGGCGATGCAGCGCATGGACGGGCCCATCGACATCGCGCAGGTGTGCGCGCTGCTGCGCGACCCGGAAATCGACGTGCTCAACAAGGCGGTCGACGTCGTCATCAAAGCCAATCATCCCGAGACGATTCGCCACCTGATCGCGGTGCTGAAGGACGAGAACGAGAACGCGCGGCGCGCGGCGGTCGAGGTGCTGAACGAGGTCGGCGACGCCAAGTCGGTCAAGTTCCTGCTGGAGGCGCTCAAGGACAGCGACTGGTGGGTGCGCAGCCGCGCCGCGGACGCGCTCGGCAAGATCGGCGGCCCGAAGGTGATCGAGGCGGTACTGCAGCTGGTGCGCGACAAGGACGAGGACATCCGCCGCGCGGCCATCGAGATCCTCAATCAGACCAAGGACGAGCGCGCGGTCGACTCGCTCATCCAGGCCACCCGGGATGCCGACTGGTGGGTGAGCGAGCGCGCGGTGGACGCCCTCGCCGAGATCGGCAGCAAGCGGGCGGTGCCGCGCCTCATGGAAATGCTGCACACCGGCAGCCACGGCAAGGCCACGCCGATCGTGGTGCGCGCACTGGGCAAGCTCGGCGACGCCCAGCTGGTGGATGAGCTGCTGCCGCTGGTGGCGCGCCCCGAGCGCGAGATCCGCATCGAGGCGATGCAGGCGCTGTCGAAACTCGCCGACGAGGGGCGCGCCGAGCAGGTGCGCGCGCAACTGCAGGCGCAGGCCGGTTCCCAGGACCAGACCATCTCGCGCCTGGCGGCGGCCGCCGTCACCGAGCTCGACAATCGCCTGGCGGGCATCGCCACGCTCGCCGCGGGTACTCCGACCGCGGCCGCGCTCCCGCCGCCCCTGCCGGCGGCGCCGGCGCACGGCGGCGCACGGGCGGCTCAGGGCTCGGCCCCCGAGCCCACGCGCACGGTGGTGATCAACGACCAGGCGCGGCGCCAGGCGGAAGCGGCGGCCGCGGCCGCCGCGCGCCTCGACATCGGCACGCTCAAGCCCGGCGATATCCTCGAAGGCCGCTACAAGTACATCGACCGCATCGGCCGCGGCGCCTTCGGCACCGTGCTCCTCATGGAGGATACGGTGGTCGACGAACGCCTCATCCTCAAGTTCCTCAACCCGAACGTCTCGGGGGACGAAGAGGTCATGAAGCGCTTCGTCCACGAGCTGCGCTACTCGCGCAAGATCACGCACAAGAACGTCATCCGCATCTACGACTTCCTCTACATCCAGGGGAACTACGCCATCTCGATGGAGTACTTCCCTTCGCACACGCTCGGCAGCGAAGTCGTGAACGACAAGCCGCTCGCGGTGAAGCGCGCCATGCAGTACGGCATGGATATCTGTACCGGCATGACGGTGGCGCACCAGCAGGGCATCGTGCATCGCGACCTCAAGCCCGCCAACGTGCTCATCAACCAGGAAGGACTCGTCAAGATCGTGGACTTCGGCGTCGCCGCCGCGCAGCGCGAGGGCGACACGCAGCTCACCAAGACCGGCTACGTCATCGGCTCGCCGAAGTACATGGCGCCCGAGCAGATCCTCGGCAAGAAGGTCGACGAGCGCGCCGACATCTACGCCCTCGGCGTCATGCTCTACGAGATGACCACGGGCGTCCCGCCCTACTCCCGCGGCGATCACATGTCGGTCATGTACCAGCACGTGCAGGGCAAGGCGCGCGTCCCCCAGGACTTGAATCCCAACCTGCCGCCCGGGCTCTCGGACCTGGTGATGAAGGCGATGGCGGTCGACAAGAACAAGCGCTTCCAGACCATGGACGAGCTGCGCGCCGCGCTCGAACGGTTCAGTTAACCAGCGCACATTCCGACGGTCTCGTGCCGGGCGGCACGCGCAGCACCGGGCGCCTTGTAAAAGTTCGTGCGTTACGTCAAATTTCCGCCTTCAAGCTGTTGATCCTGAAGCCCCCGCGGGCTAAACAGGGACAGCAGACAGGAGTTCCTTGGCCGGAGTGGTCGCTTGGCGCGTATAGATGCGTTCCTCAAGCTCGGCACGCAGCAGGGCTGTTCCGACGTGCACCTCGCGGTCGGCGTGCCGCCGATGCTGCGCATGCACGGCGATCTGCTGCCGATCAAGTTCCGCGACCTGCGGCCCGGGGAGCTCGAGGGCTACATCGCCGATATCCTGACCAATTCCCAGAACGAGCACTTCGCCAAGGGCAACGATCTGGACTTCTCCTACGTCTCCGCGGAGGGGGGGCGCTTTCGCGTCAACGTCTACCGCAAGGACACCGGCATCGGTGCCACCTTTCGCGCCATCCCCTCGGCCGTGCCGACGCTCGAGAGCCTGGATCTGCCGGCCATCGTGACCAAGCTGTGCGACTTCCACCAGGGCATGGTGCTGGTCACGGGCTCCACCGGTACCGGCAAGTCGACCACGCTCGCGGCGATGATCAACCACCTGAACGCCACCCGTAAGCTCAATATCATCAGCCTCGAGGACCCGATCGAGTTCGTGCACTCGAGCAAGCAGAGCCAGGTGATCCAGCGCGAGCTCGGCACGCACATTCCGAGCTTCGCCGAGGGGGTACGCGCGGCCATGCGCGAGGACCCGGACGTGATCCTGGTGGGCGAGCTGCGCGACGCCGAGACGATCTCCATGGCGATGACGGCCGCCGAGACCGGGCACCTGGTGCTCGGGACGCTCCACACCACCGGCGCGGTCAAGACCATCGACCGGATCATCGATGCGCTGCCGGTCGAGGAGCGCGAGCAGACCAAGAGCTTCCTGGCGCAGAGCCTGCTTGCGGTCGTCACCCAGGTGCTGGTGAAGACCGCCGACGGGCACGGCCGCCGCGCCGTGTGCGAGATCCTCATGATGACCAAGGCGATCGCGAAGCTCATCCAGACCGAGCAGACCCACCAGATCCCGAGCCAGCTGCAGATGGGGCGCGACCTCGGCATGCAGCTGCTCGATCAGGCGCTGCTCGCGGCCATCACCGCGCGCACCATCGATCCCGACGACGCCTACAACTACGCCACCGAGAAGCGCAACTTCCAGAAGTTCGTCACCGACACGACGATGCTGCCGAAACTCGACAGCGCGCCGCCGGCGGCGGCCTCGGGCTGAGCGAGGCGCCGTGGCGCAGATCGATACATACCTCAGGGAGATCCTGGAGAAGAGCGGCTCGGACCTGCACTTCCTCGCCGGCGACCCACCGCGGGTGCGCGTCTACGGCGACCTGACGCCGCTCAGGCAGGAAAAGCTCAGCGTCGACTTCGTCAAGACGGCGCTCTACGAGATCATGCCGAAGACCGCGGTCGAGCGCTTCGAGAAGAAGGACGGCGCCGACTTCGCCTACAGCCTCGAGGGCCACGGGCGCTTTCGCGTGAACGTCATGCGGCAGCTGAACGGCATGGGCGGCGTATTCCGCGCCATCCCCTCCAAGGCGCTCACCCTCGATGAGCTGAAACTTCCGGAAGCGGTGCGCGGCCTGTGCCGGCAGAACAGCGGGCTCATTCTCGTCACCGGCAAGACCGGCTCGGGCAAGTCGACGACGCTCGCGGCGATGATCGACGACATCAACCGGCGGGTGAAGGGCCATATCCTCACGGTCGAGGACCCGATCGAGTTCGTGCACGAGCGCCAGAACTGCCTCATCAGCCAGCGCGAGATCGGGGTGCATAGCCCGAGCTTCGCCTCCGCGGTGCATTCGGCGCTGCGCGAGGATCCGGACGTGGTGCTGGTCGGCGAGTTGCGCGACCTCGAGACCATGAGCATCGCGGTAACCGCCGCCGAGATGGGGATTCTCGTCATGGGGACGCTGCACACCAACGGTGCCGCGCCTACCGTCGACCGCATCATCAACGTGTTTCCCTCCGACAAGCAGTCGCACGTGCGCACCATGCTGTCGACCTCGCTGCGCGGCGTCGTGTCCCAGCAGCTGCTGCAGCGCGCCGACAAGCACGGCCGGGTGGCCGCGCTCGAGATCCTGGTCAATACCCCCGCCGCCGCCAACCTCATCCGCCAGGGCAAGCTCGACCAGCTCGACAACGCCATGCAGACCGGCGGCCAGTTCGGCATGCGCACCATGGACTCGGCGATCCAACAGCTGCTCGACTCGCGGCAGATCACCGGCCACGAGGCCTACAAGAAAGCCATCAACAAGGCCAAGTTCGAGGAATTCCGCGACCCTGCCTGAAAGCGCGGCTCCTCGGACGCGCGCCGGGACGCTAGACTAGGCGCATGACCCGGCGCATCTTCGTCACCACAGCGCTCCCCTACGCCAACGGCCCGTTCCACATCGGCCACATCATGGAGTACATCCAGGCGGACATCTGGGTGCGCTTCCAGCGCCTGCAGGGACAGCAGGTGCATTTCGTTTGTGCCGACGACGCGCACGGCGCCCCCATCATGCTCAAGGCCGAGGCCGAAGGCGTGACACCGCAGCAGCTGGTGGCGCGTATCGCCGCCGGGCGACCGCGCTACCTCACGGGCTTTCACCTGAGCTTCGATCACTGGCACTCGACCGACTCGCCGGAGAACACGCGCCTGTCGCAGGACGTGTACGCGCGGCTCAAGGACAGCGGCCTCATCTATAAGAAGGACGTCGAGCAGTTCTTCGACCCGGTGAAGGGCATGTTCCTGCCCGACCGCTACATCAAGGGCGAGTGCCCCAACTGCCATTCGCGGGACCAGTTCGGGGACGCCTGCGAGGTGTGCGGCACGGTGTACGCGCCCACCGAGCTTCTCAACCCCTACTCGACGCTCTCGGGCGCGAAGCCGGTACTGAAGAGCTCGGAGCATTTCTTCTTCCGGCTCTCCGATCCGAAGTGCGTGGCGTTCCTCGAGTCGTGGCTCGCCGCCCCCGGCCGGCTGCAGCCCCAGGTGACCAACAAGGCGAGTGAGTGGCTCTCCGGAGGCGGCGACCGGACCTTAAGTGACTGGGACATCTCGCGCGATGCCCCCTACTTCGGCATCCCGATTCCGGATGCGCCCGGCAAATACTTCTACGTGTGGCTGGATGCGCCGATCGGCTACCTCGCCTCACTCCAGAGCTATTTCAACTCCGGCAAGGCGCGCGCCAACGGCGAACCGCGCGGCTTCGAGGAGTTCCTCGCCGCCGCCGATACCGAGCAGATCCACTTCATCGGCAAGGACATCATCTACTTCCACACGCTGTTCTGGCCGGCGATGCTGCGCTTCGCCGGACCGCCCTACAAAGTGCCGAACCACGTGTGGGTGCACGGGTTCATCACCGTTTCCGGGGAGAAGATGTCCAAATCGCGCGGCACCGGCATCAGCCCGCTGCGCTACCTCGACGTCGGCATGAACGCCGAGTGGCTGCGCTACTACATCGCCGCCAAGCTCAACGCCAGCGTCGAGGACCTGGACTTCAACCCGGATGACTTCCTGGCGCGCGTCAACAGCGACCTGGTAGGCAAGTACGTCAACATCGCGAGCCGCGCCGCCAATTTTCTCACCAGGCATTTCGGCGGCGCGCTGCGCTACAGCGGCGACACGGGGCAGCTCACGGCACTCGCCGCGGCACAGGCGGCACTGGTGGCCGAGAGCTATGAGGCGCGCGAGTACGGCAAGGCCATGCGCGACATCATGGCCGTGGCCGACCACATCAACCAGGAGTTCGATGCGCGTCAGCCCTGGGTGCTGGCGCGCGATCCGGCACGCGCCGCGGAGCTGCAGGACGTGTGCTCACGCGCGCTCGCCGGCTTCAAGCTCCTCTCCGTGCTGCTCGCGCCGGTGCTGCCGGAGGTGGCGGCACGCGTCGCGCAGCAGCTCTTCGGGCTCGAGCGGCCGTTCCGCTGGAGCGACGCCGCGGTGCTGCCCGAGCGGGTAAACCCATACCAGCACCTCATGACGCGCGTCGAGGCACGCCAGCTCGACGCGCTGTTCGAGAGCGAGATCGCCGCGCCCGCGCCGGCGCAAGCCGCCGCGGTGAGATCCGCGGCCGCCTCGCCCGACGCGACCGCCGACCGGCGCGACCCCAGCCGGTAGCGCTGCGCCCGCCACCATCTCCATCGACGAGTTCCGGCGCATCGACCTGCGCGTGGCCCGCATCGTGCGGGCGGAGACCCTCGAGGGCTCCGACAAGCTGCTGAAGCTGACTCTCGATCTGGGCGGCGGAGAGCGTACCGTGTTTGCCGGCATCAAGTCGGCCTACGACCCGGCCGCGCTCGAGGGCCGCCTCACCGTCGTGGTCGCCAATCTCGCCCCGCGCAAGATGAAGTTCGGCGTCTCGGAAGGCATGGTGCTGGCCGCGAGCGGCGCGGGTCCGGGGCTGCACCTGCTCGCGCCCGACACGCGGTGCCACGCCCGGCATGAAGGTCAGCTGACACCCATGGCAAGCGCGCACGACATCGAGGCGCTGCTGCCGCAGACCCAGTGCACGCGCTGCGGCTACAGCGGCTGCCACCCCTACGCCGAGGCGATCGCCTCCGGGGAGGCTGCCATCAACCAGTGTCCGCCCGGCGGCGCCGCGACCATCGGCGCGCTCGCGGCGCTGCTCGAGCGAGCGCCGCTACCGCTCAATCCGGCCAACGGCCTCGAGGGCCCCGAGCTCGTGGCGCAGATCGACGAGGAGGTCTGCATCGGCTGCGCGCGTTGCCTGCCGCCGTGCCCCGTGGATGCGATCGTTGGCGCACAGCGGCGCATGCATACGGTGATCCTGGCGTTGTGTACCGGCTGCGAGCTGTGCGTCGCCCCCTGCCCGGTCGACTGCATCGCGATGGTGCCGCGCGCGGGCCTGCCCGCCGCGCCGGCCGCCCCCACGGCGGCCGACAACCGCGGGCGTTTCGCGGCCCACGAAACGCGCCTCGCGCGGCGTTCCGCCGAGCGCGCGGCGCTCCTCGCCGCGCGCAAGCAGGCGGCGCGGTAGCCAGGCATGCGTCCTGCGACCCGCGCCGCCATCTATCGCCGCCTGCGGGCCGCCAACCCGGCGCCGACGACCGAGCTTCTCCACCGCACGCCGTTCGAGCTGCTGGTGGCGGTGATGCTGTCCGCGCATACGACGGATAAGAGCGTCAACGCCGCGACGCGCAACCTGTTTCCGGTCGCCAACACCCCCGCGGCCATCGCCGCGCTCGGCGTCGAGGGTGTGAAGCCCTACGTCCGCACCGTCGGTCTCTACAACACCAAGGCGGCGAACCTCGTGGCGCTCGCGCGCCAGATCCTCGAGCAGCACGGCGGCGAGGTGCCGGAGACTCGTGCGGCGCTCGAGGCGCTGCCGGGCGTCGGCAGGAAGACCGCCAGCATCATCCTCAACATGGTGTTCGGGCAGCCGGAGATCGCGGTGGACACGCATATCTTCCGCGTGGCGAACCGCACCGGACTCGCCCCGGGCAAGACACCGCGTGCGGTCGAGGACGGCCTGGTCGCAGGCACGCCCCCCGAGTTCCGCAAGGACGCGCACCACTGGCTGATCCTGCACGGCCGCTACGTATGCACCGCGCGTGCGCCGAAGTGCCCGACCTGCATCATCCGCGATCTGTGCGAATACCAGCACAAGACGCCGGCGCCGGGGGCGAAGCGTCGCGGCGTCAGTGCCGCCATCCGCCGCAGCGGCGCCCGCCGGGCCGGCGCGCGCACACCCAAAGGGAGGGCCAGCACATGATGCGATCCTGCCTCGCGTTGCTCGCCATGGCCGCACTCGTAGGCCCGGCGCTCGCCGACCAGCCACCGGCGCCCTGCGCGAACGCGCTCGAGCAAGAGGCCGCTCTCGAGACAGAGCTTCCCGTCTATAAGCTCGTTACGCCCGACTCCCGGCTGTACCTCGAGGATGCGCAGCGCCCGGCCGAGCTCGCGCGCGTGCGGCAGCTGATCAGCGCCTCCTGCAGCAGCGACCCCGCGGCCAGGGCCGGCGCTGAAACCGAGGCGCGGCGTCTGCACCAGGGACGTTCCCCTGAGTGCGCGTTCGAGCGCGCCCGGCTCGCCGACATGGAAAAGCCCGACTCGCGCACCGACCGCGACGACATCGCCAAACAGCGCCAGCGGGTCGCGAGCCGCTGCCCCGAGGTCCCGATGGCGGGCGTGTGGCTGGTCGCCGAGCGGCCGTCGCCTCAATAGGACTCCCGCGCCGCCCTTCCTCCTAACTAATTAGTTGACAGGGTCGCATCCCGATGTACTATCTCCTAATCACTTAGGTGGGTGCTCCGGCATGTCGAAAACGCTGACCGACCGCGAGTCCGACATCATGCAGGTGCTCTGGGACCGGGGCGCCAGCCGCGTGAGCGACGTGCGCCGCCATCTCAGGGATCCGCTGGCCCACAATACGGTTCTGACGATGCTCGGGATCCTCGAGGAGAAGGGATTCGTGCGGCGCGAGGCCGACGGGCGCGGGCATCGCTACTTCGCTCTGCTTCCGGAGAAGGCCGCGCGACAGAGCGCCGTGCGCCATCTGGTAGCGAAGTTCTTCCGCGGCTCCTCGGAGCTGCTGTTCACGCACCTGGTGTCGGAGCAGCGGCTTTCGCCCGCCCAGGTGAAGCGCCTGCGGCAGCTGCTGCGGGACGCGCGCGATGAGGACCCGTCCTGATGCTTGCGTGGGTCGCGTACCTGCTGCTCGTCTCCGGAATCCTGAGCGTCGCGGGACTCGCTCTCGAGCGCTCAATCCGTCCGCACGGGCTCACGATCCGCTGGATATGGCTATGCGTGCTGTGCGCATCGCTCGGGCTGCCGGTCATACTCGCATCGGCTGCGCGCGGGATCCCTACCGGCAGCGCCGCGAACCGGCCGCCGTCCGCGGCGGCATCGACGACCGCTGCGCCCGGGGTATCGGCGAGGGAGAACGTGCGACTCCTCGCACCACCACGCGGATCCGCGGCGCCGGATCTCGACGCTCTCATCGCCGCGCTCTGGCTCGCGAGCTCGGCAGCGACGGCGCTGGTGGTGCTCGCCGGATGCGAGTATGGGCGGCGGCGACGCCGCGGCTGGCGGCGTATCTCGGTCGCAGGCACGCCGCTGCTCGTCGCGAGCGATGCCGGTCCCGCGACCGTGGGACTGCTCCATCCGGAGATCGTCGTACCGGAGTGGCTGCTCACCGCCGCGCCGGAAACGCTGCAGCTCGTCATCGCACACGAGCGCAGCCACGTCGAGGCGCGCGATCCGCGTCTGCTGGCCCTCGGCTTCGCCATCGCAGTCCTCATGCCCTGGAACGTGCTCGTGTGGTGGCATGTGCACCGTTTGCGTCTCGCCATCGAAGTGGATTGCGACCGGCGCGTGCTGCGCGGCGGCCACGATGCGCGCCGCTACGCGCGCGCCCTGGTGGACATCGGCACGCGACGGCCCGTGTTTATCGGCGGCCTCGCGGCCTCGCCG
The DNA here is from genome assembly GCA_963802645.1 of uncultured Gammaproteobacteria bacterium. Taxonomy (GTDB): domain Bacteria; phylum Pseudomonadota; class Gammaproteobacteria; order Steroidobacterales; family Steroidobacteraceae; genus 13-2-20CM-66-19. The sequence continues at coordinate 638,238 of CAWDJK010000005.1, forward strand.
GGCTCTGCCTCATGCATTGAACGGAGGATCCTGCTCATGAGCACCCCCGCAATTCACGGCTGGCGGACACGGACCGCCGCCGGCGCCCTGCTCTCCCTGGCGGCCGCAGCCGCGGCCGTGCTCATCTCGCCCCCCGCGATACCCGCAGCGGTTGCGGCAATCACCGGGAGCGCCGCGGAGCCGGCCGCTCTCGAACGCTACGTCGGCGACTATGAGCTATCGATGTCCGTTCTTAGGATCCGGCTGCAAGACGGGCACCTGACCGCAGATTCGGTACCGCTGACGCCACTGTCCGGGCAGCTGTTTCGCTACGGGAAAGTCGCTTGCTGTTCCCCGGATACTGATTCCTACATGCGCTTTGCCACCGATGCCGCGGGACACGTGATCGGCGCGGTCCTTCAACAGAACGGCATCGCCACGGAAGTGCCGCGCATCGACGCTGAGCGCGTGCGTGCCATCGACCGCTCCGTCGGCGAGCGCGTGCGCAAGCAGGCGTCGGCACCGGGCAGCGAGGCGGCGTTGCGCCAATTGATCACCGGGATCGAGTCGGGGAGTCCGACGTACGAGGAGTTGAGCCCGCAGGTAGCAGGGGGCACGAAGGCCCTGCTGACCGACCTGCAGGCGACGATGAAACCCTGGGGCGCTCTTCGCTCCATCGAGTTCCGCGGGGTAGATTCCAGAGGCTGGGATCAGTACCTCGTGCGCTTCGAGCGCGGCGCCGCCTCGTGGCAACTCATCCTGGATCCTTACGGACTGATCGTCGGGATTGGAACCCACCCCGAGTCGAACTGACTCCAGCGGCTACAGCGACAGCGGCAACTCGAGGTGCTCGGCGTACATCATGTCGCGGTGCTCGAGCAGCAGCGGATCGAGTGCGGCTTCGGTGTGCGCATCCCGCGTCTCGAAGGCCGCCCGGGTCGTGTCCGGCATCGCGCACTGCGCGGGCGGCAACGGGCGGAACAGCGCCATGAAGGTCGCGCTGTAGACATCGAGCCGCGCTCAGCGAGCGGCCGATGTAATAGCGGCTCCCCTGCCCGCGCTGCGACCTGAGGCGCGCTGCCAGCATGCCAAGCAGCGCCGCCACCCGCGACGGTGGCGGCCGCACCGGACTGCGGGCGGTAGCCATACTTCTTGCCGAGGTAGCGGGCGACCTGCTCGGGGAAGCCGCCGGCGTTGTGCACGCGCGCCTCGATCAGCTGCAGCCGGCGTGACCAGCCCAGACCCGATTCACCGCAGATCTCGTGGCCGATGCCGAACATGAGCGCCCGCTCGGCCGGATCCGCGGGCAACAGCGAGGGGGTCGGCGCCAGGCGTTCGGCGAGCAGCAGGATCTCAGCCCAGCCGGCGCGCGGCGGCTCGTGGTCGTAGATCGCGACCGGGCCGCTGCGCTGCCCGGCCCATTCCTTCAGGGAATCGTCGTCGTAGACCAGGCGTACGGCGGCCCACGCGATGCCCTTGATGTGCAGGATGCCCTTGGCGGCCTCGCCCCAGGGGCTCGGCACGTTGCCGATGACCACCATGCGCAGCCCGCCGCGAGCGCGCGCTTCTTCCACGGAGATGTACGGGAAGGTCATCGGCTGGCCAGGGCGAAGAACGCCACCATCCATGCGCCGCCGCCGACCACCACGCCGAGGACACTGCGCACCATGGGGGTCACGTTCGAGCCTCGTGCGCCGCGGGCGCCAGCGCCTACTTTTTCTTCGGCAGGTAAAGATCCGTCAGCGTCCCTTCGAAGGCCTCGGCCGCTGCGGCCACGGTCTCCGACAGGGTCGGATGCGGATGGATGGTGAGTCCGATGTCGGCGGCATCGCAGCCGTTCTCCACCGCAAGCGCCACCTCGCTGATGAGCTCGCCGGCATTGGTGCCGACGATGCCGCCGCCGAGCACGCGATGCGTCTGCGGATCGAACAAGAGCTTGGTGAAGCCTTCCTCGCGGCCGAGCGACAGCGAGCGCCCGTTCGCCACCCACGGGAAATTGCCCTTGGCGTACTTGATGCCCTTCTCTTTCGCCTCGATCTCGGTGAGTCCCACCCAGGCGACCTCCGGGTCGGTGTAGGCGACGGACGGGATCACGCGGGCATCGAAGGCGCGCTTCAAGCCGGCGGCGACCTCGGCGGCGACCTTGCCTTCGTGCATCGCCTTGTGCGCCAGCAGCGGCGGCTGGGCGATGTCGCCGATCGCGAAGATATGCGGCACGTTGGTGCGCATCTGCCGGTCGACCGCGATGAAGCCCCGGTCGGACACTTTCACTCCCGCGAGCTCGGCGCCCACGCTGTGGCCGTTCGGCGCGCGCCCCACGGCGACCAGCACCCGCTCGAACATCTGCGCTGCCGGCGCCTTCTCACCCGCGAAGCTGACCCGCAGCCCCGCCGGCTGCGCCTCGATGGACGTCACCTTGGTGCCGAGCAGGATTTGGCCGTAGCGCGCACGGATGCGGCGCTCGAGCGGACGCACCAGGTCGGGGTCGCAACCAGGCATCAGCTGCGATGTGAGCTCGACGACGCTCACCTTCGTGCCGAGCGCATCGAACACGCAGGCCATCTCGAGCCCGATGATGCCGCCGCCGATGACCAGCATGCCGCCGGAGAACTCCGGGAGCTCGAGCGCATCGGTCGAGTCGAGGATGCGCGGATCCGAGGGGAGGCCCGGGAGCCCGATGGGCTCGGAGCCCGCGGCGATGATGCATTGATCGAAGCGGATGCGCTGCGAGCCGCTCGTGCCCATCACCTCGAGCACGTTCGGACTCACGAAGCGCCCGCTCCCCTGGACTACTTCCACCTTGCGCTGCCGCGCGAGCACCCGCAGCCCACTGGTGAGCTTGCGCACCACGGAGGTCTTCCACTCGCGCAGCTTCCCGAGGTTGATCTCGGGAGCCCCGAAGGCGATGCCGCGCTCGCTCATCTCCTCGGCGTCCTCGATCACCTTGGCCGCATGCAGCAACGCCTTGGACGGGATGCAGCCGACGTTGAGGCACACGCCACCGAGCTCCGGCCAGCGCTCGACGAGCGTGACCTTGAGCCCTAAGTCGGCGGCCCGGAACGCCGCGGTGTAGCCGCCCGGTCCCGCGCCGAACACCAGCAGCTGCGTCTCGCGGTTGAAATCCGTTGCGGCCCGCTCGGCCGCCCCGCCCTGCTGCGCCGGCATGCGCACGGTGTCGCCCTTCGCCTCGATGCGCGCGGCGGGTGTGGGCGCAGGGGGTGGCGGCGCAGCGGGTGACGGCGCAGCAGGGAGCGCGCGGGTGGCGCCGCGGCGGTTGGCGGCGCGGCGGGCGCCGCAGCCGCAGGGGCGGGCGCGGCGCTGTCGACACGAACGAGTACCGAGCCCTTCGAGACCTTGTCGCCGCGCTTGACCAGCACCTCGGTGACCGTGCCGGCGGCGGTCGAGGGCACATCCATCGAGGCCTTGTCGGTCTCGAGGGTGACGAGCGGTGTGTCGACCTCGACGCGCTCGCCGGTTTTCACCAGCACGTCGACGATCTCCACGTCGCTGAAGTTACCGATATCGGGAACCGCCAGCTCGATACGACTCACAGCACCGCCTCGAGAAGCGAGCGCGGCTCGGCCAGCGTCTGGGCGAGGTAAGTGGTGAAGCGCGCGGCCATCGCGCCGTCGATGACGCGATGATCGTAGGACAGCGACAAGGGCAACATCAGGCGCGGCACGAGGTTGGTGCCGCGATACACGGGCCTGAGCGTGGAGCGCGACACGCCGAGGATCGCCACCTCGGGCGCGTTGATGATGGGCGTGAAGGCGGTGCCGCCGATGCCGCCCAGGCTCGAGACGGTGAAGCAACCGCCCTGCATGTCGAGCGGCGGGAGCTTGCCGGAGCGTGCCTTCTCGGAAAGCTGCGCCAGCTGGCGGGCGAGCTCGTAGATGTCCTTGCGATGTCGCGTCCTTCACCACCGGCACCACGAGTCCGCCGGGCGTGTCGGCGGCGAATCCCATGTGGATGAACCTGCGCACGATGAGATTGGCGCCGTCGGCATCGAGCGCCGCATTGAAGCGCGGGAACTCCTGCAGCGTCTTGACGCAGGCCCGCATGATGAAGGCGAGCGGCGTCAGCTTGACGCCGGCCGCGTGTGCCTTGTCCTTCAGGCTCGCGCGCAGCTCCTCGAGATCGGTGATATCGGCCTCGTCGAACTGCGTGACGTGCGGAATGTTGACCCAGGCCGCCTGCAGGCGCGGACCCGAGATCTTCTGGATGCGGGTGAGCGGCTGCGTCTCGACCGGTCCGTACTGCGAGTAGTCGACCACGGGAACCGCGGGCAGCGCCGGGCGGGTACCCGCGGCGGGTGCGCCCGCCGCAGCTGCAGCTCCGGCGGGCGCCGCAAGCGCGCGCTTCACGAACGCCTTGACGTCCTCATGGGTGATGCGGCTCTTGAACCCCGTGCCCTTGACGCTCGCGAGATCGACGCCGAGCTCGCGCGCGAACTGCCGTACCGAGGGGCTGGCGTGGGCGCGCGAGAAACCCGGCTCGTCGATGGCCGCGAGGTCCGACCGATAGGAGGTCGGTGTTCCGAGCTGCGCGAATGAGACGAGCTTGCCGCCGGGGGCGGCCGGCGCGGGTGCAGGTGCAGGTGTGGCCGCCGCAGGCGCCGCCGCGGCGGGAGCCGGCGCGGCGGGGGCCGGGGTGGGAGCCGGTGGTGTAGCCGGCTTCGCCGCCGCCCCGCCGGCGCGCACGGTCGCGATGAGATCGCCCGTCGAGACCGTACCGCCCTTGGCGACGTGCACCTTCTCGATCACGCCGCTCGCGGTCGAAGGCACATCCATCGAGGCCTTCTCCGACTCGAGCGTCACCAGCGGCGTGTCGACCTCGACGCTCTCGCCGGGCTTCACCAGCACGTCGATGATGGCGACGTCCTTGAAGTTGCCCATGTCGGGCACGCGCACTTCCAGCAGCGGGGACGCGCTCATCGGCGGCTCGCCTTCAGGTCTTCCACGGGACCGGGCGCTCCGGATCGATGCCGAGAGCCTTGATGGCGCCGGCGACGGTCTTGGCGTCCACGCGCTTCTCGTCAGCCAGCGCCTTGAGCGCCGCCACCGCGATGTAGTTGCGGTCGACCTCGAAATGCCGGCGCAGCGCCGCCCGTGAGTCGGAGCGGCCGAAGCCATCGGTCCCGAGCGTCACGTAGCGTCCGCCGACCCATTGGCGTATCTGGTCGGGCACGGTGCGCATGTAGTCGGTCGCGGCCACCACCGGCCCCTCGCGGTCCTTGAGGAGCGAGCGGATGTAGGGAACGCGCGCCGTCTCACCCGGGTGCAGCAGGTTCCAGCGCTCGCACTCGAGCGCCTCGCGCCGCAGTTCGCTGAAGCTCGTGACCGAGAGCACGTCCGCGGGGATGCCGTAGTCGTCTTCGAGAATCTTCGCAGCCGCCAGGCACTCGCGCAGGATCGTGCCCGAGCCGAGCAGCGTCGCGCGCACCTTGCCGCGTCCACCGATCTGCAGCAGATAGGCGCCGTTCAGGATCCCCTGCTCCACGCCCGGTGGCATGGCCGGCTGCGCGTAGTTCTCGTTCATCACGGTCAGGTAGTAGAAGATGCTTTCCTGCTCGGCGAACATGCGCCGCAGACCGTCGTGAATGATGACGGCGAGCTCGTAGGCGTACGCCGGGTCATAGGCGATGCAGTTCGGCACGGTGGTCGCCACCAGCTGGCTGTGGCCGTCCTGGTGCTGCAGGCCCTCGCCGGCGAGCGTGGTGCGCCCCGCGGTCGCGCCGAGCAGGAAGCCGCGCGCCTGGATGTCGCCCGCGGCCCAGATGAAGTCCCCGACCCGCTGGAAACCGAACATCGAGTAGAAGATATAGAACGGCACCATGTTGATGCCGTGGTTGCTGTAAGCGGTGCCGGCGGCGATCCACGAGCACAGAGAACCGGCCTCGTTGATGCCCTCCTCGATCATCTGCCCCTTCTTGTCCTCGCGGTAGGACATGAGGGTCTCGGCGTCCACGGGAGTGTACAGCTGGCCGACGGACGAATAGATGCCGATCTGGCGGAACAGGCCTTCCATGCCGAAGGTGCGCGCCTCGTCGGGGACGATCGGCACGATGTTGCGCCCGATGTTCTTGTCCTTGAGGAGGATCGTGAGGACGCGCACGAACGCCATGGTGGTGGAGATCTCGCGCTCGCCGGTGCCCTCGAGGATCGAGGCGAAGGCCTCGATCGGCGGGATGACGAGCGGCGGAGCCGCGTGCAGCCGCTGCGGCAGATAACCGCCGAGCGCGGCGCGGCGCTCCTGCAGGTAGCGCGCCTCGTCCGAGGTCGCGTCGGGCTTGCGGAAAGCAGGGTTCGCGATCTCCTCATCGGTCACCGGAATGTTGAAGCGCTCGCGGATACCGCGCAGGTCTTCCGTGGTGAGCTTCTTCTGCTGGTGGGCGACCATCTGCCCCTCGGCGGCCTGGCCCAGACCGAAACCCTTGACGGTCTTGGCGAGGATCACGGTCGGCTGCCCCTTGACCTTCATCGCCGCATCGTAGGCGGCGTACACCTTGACCGCATCGTGGCCGCCGCGGTTCAGGTGCCAGATCTCGTCGTCCGACATGTTGGCGACCATCTCCTTCAGATCCGGGTACTTGCCGAAGAAGTGCTCGCGCGTGTACGCGCCGCCCTTGGCCTTGAAGTTCTGGTACTCGCCGTCGACGCATTCCTCCATCACCCGGCGCAGCAACCCCTTGGTGTCGCGCGCCAGCAGCGGGTCCCAGCGCGAGCCCCACAGCACCTTGATGACGTTCCAGCCCGCGCCGAGGAACGCCGCCTCGAGCTCCTGGATGATCTTGCCGTTGCCGCGCACCGGCCCGTCGAGGCGCTGCAGGTTGCAGTTGATGACGAACACCAGGTTGTCGAGGCCCTCGCGCACCGGCATGGTGAGCGCGCCCATCGCCTCGGGCTCGTCCATCTCGCCGTCGCCGAGGAACGCCCACACCTTCTGGTCGGAGGCCTTCACCAGGCCGCGGTGCTCGAGGTAGCGGGTGAAGCGCGCCTGATAGATCGCCATCATCGGACCCAGGCCCATCGACACGGTCGGGAAACTGCCAGAAGTCCGGCATCAGCCACGGGTGCGGATAGGAGGACAGCCCAGGCCGCGCCCGTCGACTTCCTGGCGGAAGTGGCGCAGCTGCTCCTCGCGACAGGCGCCCCTCGAGGAAGGAACGCGCATAGATGCCCGGCGACGAATGCCCCTGGATGAACACCATATCGCCCGGGTGATTGTCGGACGGCGCCGCGCCAGAAGTGGTTGAAGCCGACCTCGTAGAGCGTCGCCGAGGAGGCGTAGCTCGCCAGGTGGCCGCCGTATTCGGTGGACATGCGGTTGGCGCGCAGCACCATCGCCAGCGCGTTCCAGCGGATATAGGCCTCGATGCGGCGCTCGAGCTCGCGGTTGCCGGGATACGCCGGCTCGCGCCCGACGGCGATGGTGTTGAGGTAGGCGGTGTTGGGCTGAACGGCAGGTAGGCGCCGTGAGCGGCGCGTGTGTCGATGAGCCGCTCGAGCAGGAAGTGCGCGCGCTCCGGGCCGTGCGTCTTGCAGCACCGAGTCGATCGATTCGAGCCACTCGCGGGTCTCGACGGGATCCAGGTCTTCGAGCTTGGGTGATTCGGTCATGTGGTCTGCCTGCTGCGTACGGCGCGCGAGCTCAAGCCCTGCCCGACGGCGCGATCGCAGGTCTTCCGTCGCAGGCGTGTTGTGCCGCGTCGCGATAGAATGAGCAAGTAATGATGGCTAGCGGCGACAGGTAAAGCAAGTGAGCCGGACGGCATGCGCCGCGCTGGAACGGCGCGCTTGACCGCACTCGAGCATCCGCCGTCCCGACGACTGGCACCTGCACCTGCGCGACGGCGCGGCCCTCGGCGGCGGTGCTGCCGTTCACGGCGGCGCGCTTCGCGCGCGCCATCGTCATGCCGAACCTGAAGCCCGCCGGTCACGACCACCGCCGCAGGCGCTCGCACTACCGCCGCGCGCATCCTCGCAGCGCTCCCCGCGGGCCTCGCGTTCGAGCCGCTGATGACGCTGTACCTCACCGACGACACGCCGGCCGCCGAAGATCGACCGCGCCAGGGACAGCGGCTGCGTGTATCGGCTGCAAGCTCTATCCGGCCGGCGCCACCACCCACTCCGACAGCCGGCGTCACCGACGTCGGCCGCATCGACGCGGTGCTCGACGCGCATGGCGGAGCTCGACGTCGTGCTGCAGGTGCACGGCGAGGTCACCGACCCGGCCGTCGACATCTTCGACCGCGAGGCGCGCTTCATCGAGCGCAGGTGCTCGCGCCGCTCGTCGAGCGGCTGCCCGACGCTGCGCGTGGTGTTCGAGCACATCACCACGCGCGCCGCCGTGGAGTTCGTGCGCGGCGCCCGCGCCGGGGTCGCCGCCACGGTGACGCCGCAGCACCTGCTGCATGAACCGCAACGCGCTGTTCGCCGGCGGCATCCGCCCGCACCACTACTGCCTGCCGGTGCTGAAGCCGAGGCCGACCGCGCAGGCGCTGCTCGCGGCGGTCGCGCGCGGCGAACCGCGCTTCTTCCTCGGCACCGACAGCGCGCCGCACGCGCGCTCCTGCCAAGGAGACGGCCTGCGGCTGCGCCGGAATCTTCTCCGCGCACGCCGGCATCGAGCTGTACGCGGAGGCCTTCGAAGCCGCGGGCGCGCTGGACAAGCTCGAAGGCTTCGCCGCGCTCCACGGCGCCGATTTCTATCGTCTGCCGCGCAACAGCGGCACGATCACGCTCCAGCGCGAGCCCTGGGATGTCCCGGGGCATTATCCCTTCGGCGGCGAGGAGCTGGTGCCGCTGCGCGCCGGCGAGCGCATCGCCTGGCGGCTCGCCTCATGAGCGAGCCCGTAGCCGCCCCGCCCACGCCCGTGGCCGCGGCACTCATGGCACGGCGCTTCCGCGGTTTCCTGCCGGTGGCGATCGACGTCGAGACCGGCGGCTTCAATGCGCGCCACCGACGCGCTGCTCGAGATCGCCGCGGTGATCATCGACGTCGACGAGGGCGGCACGCTGCGCCGCGGCGCGACCCACAGCTACCACGTGCAGCCCTTCGAGGGCGCGCGACTCGATCCCGCCTCACTCTCGGTTACGGGCATCGATCCCGCATCACCCGCTGCGCCCGGCGATCCCGGAGCGCGACGCGCTGCAGCGGATGTTCCGCGAAGTACGCCATGCGGAGCGCGCCTACGGTTGCCGCCGCGCGATCCTGGTCGGCCACAACGCCGCGTTCGACCTAGGGTTCCTCAACGCCGCGGTGGCGCGCGCGCAGGTGAAGCGCAACCCCTTCCATCCGTTCTCCTGCTTCGACACCGCGACGCTCGCGGGCGCGGCGCTCGGACAGACCGTGCTCGCCAAGGCGCTCACGGTCGCCGGACTCGAATGGGATGCGGGCAGCGCGCACATCGGCGAGCTACGACGCCGAACGCACCGCCGACATCTTCTGCTCGGTGTGCAACCGGCTGCGCGAGAGCTTCGCGCAGGCGAGCGAGCGAGCGCAGGCGCTCGGCTGGCTCAATGCACCGGCGGACGAGGCGGGCGTCCGCGGACGGAGACGCCCGACTGAAGCGCTACTGCGCCGCTCCCGCCTCGGTGAGCAGCTTCTTCAGCTCGCCGCTCTCGATGCATCTCGAGCGCGATGTCGCAGCCGCCGACGAGCTCACCCTTCACGTACAGCTGCGGGTAGGTCGGCCAGTTCGAGAAGCGCTTGAGCGCCTCGCGCATCTCCGGCTCCTCGAAGATGTTCACGTAGCGGAAGTTGGCGCCCACGGCCCGCAGCGCCGCGACCGTCTGCGCGGAAAAGCCGCACTGCGGGAAATCCGGCGTGCCCTTCATGAACAGCACGACGGGACCCGCGCCCAGCTCCGTACTTGATTCTCTCGACCACGTCCATCACTAGCCACCTCGTTGTTTACGGCGCTCACCGAGCTCGGCGATCAGGCGCCACTGCTCGGCCGCGCTCATGGCGAGCCACCGGCGCGATCTCCGCCCCCGTCCGCAGACACCCGCTGCAGTAGCCCTCGGCATCGAGCGCGCAGACATTGATGCAGGGTGTTGGCGGGCGCTCGGGCGGCGCTGCAGGCACGGACGCCTCGGTCACGCTCGATTCCGCATGCGTTGAATTATGGGGGTGCGCTCGCCTATTCTTCAAACGCGCAATCAAAGGCTCAGGTCAATCGAAACAATAACTTGGAGACCGAAGCAATGAACCCCCTCAGCAACCATCGCCACTCCCTGATCCTCGGCATCGTCATCGCGCTGGTGCTCGCGCTGGTGATCACCGGATTCAGTGTCAACTTCTACGCCCTGGGCCTGGCGCGCTGGTTGCATATCGTCGCCGGCGTGTTCTGGATCGGTCTGCTCTATTACTTCAACGTCGTGCAGACTCCGGCCCTGGCCGATGCGGCGGCCGACAAGGGCGGCCCGGGAGGCGCCGGCATCACCAAGTACGTCGCTCCCCGCGCGCTGTTCTGGTTCCGCTGGGCGCGCACTCGCGACCTGGCTCGCGCGGTGCGTGGCTGCTCGGCGCCAGCTTCGCTCAGCGCCTTCACCTTCGGCGCGATTGCGGATCCCGGGCGCACTCGGCTTACTACCTGCACATCGATCGGCATCGGCGCCTGGCTCGGCACCATCATGCTGTTCAACGTCTGGGTCCTGATCTGGCCGAACCAGAAGAAGATCCTCGGCATCGTGGCCGCCACCGATGAAGAAAAGGCCCGGGCACGCAAGACCGCCGGCTGGCCTCGCGCATCAACTTCGTGCTGTCGATCCCGATGCTGATGTGCATGGCGGGAGCGACGTCACCTGATGCTGTTCGCTCCCGAATGAAGGGCCCGATGCCCGAGCCGCCCGCGCGATCTCGCCGAGCAGGTCGACACCGCGCTGCGCGAGGACATCGGCGGCGGCGACGTCACGGCGGCGCTGGTACCGGCGGCGCAGCGGGTCCGCGCGCAGCGCTGATCACGCGCGAGCACGCGGTGCTCGCGGCACGGCCCTGGGTCGATGCGACCTTCCGTCAGCTCGATCCGCACGTGCAGCTCGCCTGGCACGCGGCCGACGGCGACGCCGATCGCCGCCGAACCACGTCGCTGTTCGAGCATCGCCGGCAGCGCGCGCGTCCGGTGCTCACCGGCGAGCGCACGGCGCTCAATTTCCTGCAGCTGCTGTCGGCAACCGCGACCGCGACCCGGCGCTACGTCGAGGCGGTCGCCGGCACCGGCTGCCGCATCCTCGACACGCGCAAGACCGTGCCGGGGCTGCGCACGGCACAGAAGTACGCGGTGCGCTGCGGCGGCGGCCAGAACCACCGCATCGGCCTCTACGACCGCGTGCTCATCAAGGAAAACCACATCGCCGCCGCCGGCTCGATCGCCGCGGCGCGATCGCGCCGCGCGCAGCGCACTCGCCCGGCAGTGACGGTCGAGGTCGAGGTCGAGATCGCTCGATCGAACTCCGGCAGGCGCTCGCGGCCGCGCCCGACATCGTCATGCTCGATGAGTTCACGCTCGGGACCTGCGCGCCGCGGTGGCGCTGCAACCGCGCCGGCTCCGCGGCCCGATGAAGCTCGAAGCCTCGGGCAGCGTCACGCTCGAGACGGTGCGCGCGATCGCCGAGACCGGCGTCGACTACATCTCGATCGGCTCGCTCACCAAGCACATACGCGCGATCGATTTTTCGCTGCGGCTGGAGTTCAGCACGGCTCGTCCCTGAGCGGCCTCGATCAGCCCTCCTATCGCTGGTAGTAGTTCGCCACGGCGTGTAAACCCTGCGCTCGTTTGCCGCCACACCCTGCGCGGCGCGAGGAACAGCTGTGCGAGAGCGGTCTGGCTGCGGGTCGATAGTGCGCGCGCTGCTGTTCGGCCTGGCCCTGCCGGCGGTGCCGGTTGCCGCGGCCGCCGCGGCCGACGTGACCGACGCGGCGCCCGATGTGTCCGCGCTGCAGGAGATCACGATCACCGCAACGCGGATCCCCGAGCCGGTCGACCGCGTTCCGGCCTCGGTGTCTACCGTCACCGGCGCCGCGTTGCGCACGCGCGACTCCTGGGACATGGCTTCCGCACTCAGCCTCGTTCCCGGGGTCGAGGCCCCGGCCGGGGGCGATGCGGGTCCGTCGAGCTCGGTGCCAGCCTTCTGGGGACTGCACGAGTTCGACGCCTTCCTGCTCGTCATGGACCAGGTGCCCTGGGGAGGCGCGTTCAATCCGGCGATCACGACGCTCAACCTGAACGACGTCGAGCGCGTCGAGGTGCTGAAGGGCGCCGCTCCGGTCATGTACGGCGCGACCTCCTTCGTCGGTGTCGTGCACGTGCTGCACTACCCGGCGGGCGAGGCGTCGGATGACGCTTCCGTCGCGCTCGGCAGCTACGGCTCCGCGCGCGGCGCCGCGGCGTTCTCTCTGCCGCAGCTGGGCGACTATCGCCAGTCCTTCGCCGCCGACGGTGAGAACCTCGGGTTTGCGGATGCCCGGGAAAAGATCTCCGACGGCCGGCTGCTGTATCGCGGCGCCCTCGACCTGGGGACCGGGGAGCTGCGGGTCGACGCGAACGTGAGCATCGTGCGCGACGTCCCTCCGAGCCCGGTCATCCGCGCAGGCAGCGCGCTCACCACCCTCGCGCCGATCAACGCCAACTTCAACCCCGCGGATGCCGCGCTCGATGAGGACAAGTACCAGCTCGCCGTCGCCTACTCGCGCCCGACGGACTGGGGTACCTGGGAGACCCTGGCGTCGGTGTCGCGCTCGCACGTCGACGACGTCCGCGCCTTCCTGCACCCGGACTTGAGCGGCGCCGCCGACACGCAGAACCAGAACCGCTCCATCATCGACGATTATTTCGACACGCACCTCGCCCGTGATCTCGGCGCGGTGTCGCTGCTGTTCGGTGCCGACCTGCTCTATGGCTACGGCCGCCAGGTGACACTCAACGGCAACGGCGCCTACACCGTGCCGCTCGATGGCTCGGTGGTGCCGCCGCCGACCACGCAGCTGCCGGTCAACGAGGTCGGCTTCGTCGCCGACAAGCGAGTCTTCGCGGGGCAGTACGCGCAGCTCGACTGGAAGCCCGACGCACGGTGGGACCTGCTGCTCGGCGTGCGCCTCAACGAGGCGAACGAGGACAAGCTCTCGAGCGACCTGACGCTCCCGCCCTTCACGGCGACCGGGCAGTACGCCCAGGAGAGCGACAGCCGCAATATCACCCGCCCCACCGAGACCGCCGGCGTGAGCTACCGTGCCTGGAGCGAGGGCAAGGACGAGCTGGTGATGTACGCGGACTACCGCAACGCCTTCAAGCCGTCGGCGCTCGATTTCGGGCCCGACTATCAGCCGGCCGTGCTGCTGCCCGAGACCGCCAGGAGCTACGAGGTGGGCTTGAAAGGCGCCGCGGCCGATGGCCGTCTCGCCTGGCAGGCCGAGGCCTTCCGGCTCGACTTCACCAACCTCGTGGTGGCGACCGAGTCAGGATTCCTGACGAACGCCGCCGGCGAACGGTTGCAGGGAGTGGAGCTCGAGACGCGCTACTCCTTCAGCCGCGATCTCAGCGTGGCCGCCAACTACACCTACCACGACGCGCACTTCACGCAGTACCAGTTCTTCGACGGCGACACGGGCAACACCGTCAACGTGGCGGGCAACGAGCTGCCGCTCTCGCCGCACCAGCTGGCCTCGGCCGGCGTGCTGTTTCAGCCACCGCAGGGCCTGAACGGCTCACTGGTCCTGAATTACGTGGGACGCCGCTATCTCGACGAGGAGAACATCGCACCCGTCGGCGGCTATACGCGGATCGATGCCACCCTCGGCTGCCGCTTCGGGCACTACGAGGTGGATCTCGAGGGGACGAACCTGAGCAACCAGCGCCCGCCGGTCAGCGCCAGCGAGTTCGGCAGCGAGTCCTTGTATCTGCTCAATGTCCGCATGCTCTGGCTGCGGCTGACCTACCACAAATCCTAGCGGCCGAGCGCGACCAGGTGCTCGATCAGCTCGTGCAGCAACGCATAGCGCGGCACGGCAATCAGTGGCAGCAGCAACGCTGACATCGCCAGCGCCAGCGCAATCGCCGGACGCACCGCACCCGAGGGCGGCGCGAGCAACCCGCGCACGCGCCCCGCCACATCGTCCGCGGCCACCGGCATGCCGAGCGCGGCGCGCGGCTCACCGGGACCCTGCTGCAGCCTCGCGACCTTGATGAGGGCGGAGGCGAGCGCCAGACGCCGTTCGCGATCGGCGCCGGTGGCGCGCTGATCCGCCTCACGCTCGGCGGCGTTGCGCCAGTGCTCGAGCAGGTCGGCACCGAGCGGGGTCCAAGCCAGCGCGTCCGGCGCGCTGGTCAGCAGCAGGAGCTTGAGATTGTCGCCGCTCGCCAGGTGCGCGGCCTCGTGCGCCAGCACCTCGCTGAATTCCTCCGGGCTGCACGCCGCACGCACCGACTCGGAAACGACCACACGCGGCCGCCATGCGCCGATCACCGCGGCGAGAGGCTCGCCGGCCTGCGGCACGTGCAGCAAATGCCCGTGGAGCCAGTCACCCGGCGCGGCGGGACCGCAGCGCCCGAGGAGCGAGCGCGCCGCGCTGCACGCGCGTGCGCCGCGCCAGATGCCATGCGCGAGGCACACCGCGGCGAATGCCGCGAGCATCCACAGCCAGGGACCGGCCGCTTCGTCCTCACGCGGCGGCTCATAGCTGAGAAACGCGGGCAGCACGACGGCGAGCGCCAGCAACGCAGCGCCGACGGCCGGCAGCAGCCGCAGCGACAGCAGGTCGAGGGACGCGGCGGCGCGGCGCCGCGCGGCGAGGCGCCACACGAGAGCGAGCAGGCCCGACAGTGCCACGCTGGCGAGCCCGAAAGTCGCGAGCACCACCAGGCCGGCGAGCCCGATGGCGCTCATGGGCCACGGCCCCTGAGCTGCGCGCGCTCGGCCTGCACCAGGGCCTCGAGCTCATCGAGCAACGCCGCATCGGCGTCGCGCACGGCGCGCACCAGCGTCGAGAGGACCACGTGGCTTTCGGCGGAGGCGCCGAGTAGTCCCGTCACGTGGCCCGAGACGAGCTCGGAGAGCAGCTCGTCGCGGCTGCAGCGTGGGCGGTACGCAAAGGCGCGGCCAGCGCGGTGGCGCAGCAGCAGCCGCTTGCGATAGAGCCGGTCGAGGGTCGTCATGATCGTGGTGTAGGCCAGCGCGGGGCAGGCCTGCTGCACATCCCCCACGGTCGCGGCACCGGCCCGCGACCACAGGAGATCGAGCAGCCGCACCTCGAGCGGCCCGAGGCCGGCGCGGCTGCGCAACGGATGCGGGACGGTACCTTGCGTCCTCGGCGACATCCGCTGATTGTTGCCCAGCACATGCATCGCGCGCCAGCGCACGCGACGGGCCGTGCGCCCATGGCTGATAGCGTGGGCTTTTCAGGCCGGCACGGCGTAGCATTTCCGTTCCACGCGCATTACGAGGCCTGGCTCCATGTCCGTACCGATCGCCGCTCGCATCGTCCTCGCCGCTTCACTCATCGCCAGCGCCGCCGCGCAGGCGCAGAACCCGCCGCGCCCGGACGTTCCCGAGGCCATCAAGGCCCCCGCCGGCGAGCAGGTGGTCCTGGTGGCGCACGCCGCAGGCTCGCAGATCTACACCTGCGGCAAGGGCGATGACGGCAAGCCGCAATGGACGCTCAAGGCGCCGGAGGCGCAGCTGCGGGACTTGAAAGGCGCCCTCATCGGCCACCACTCCGCGGGTCCCTCCTGGAAGCATGTCGATGGCAGCTCCGTGACGGGCAAGCTGCTGGCCAAAGCGCCCGCCCCCGACCCTGCCTCGATCCCCTGGCTGCTGGTGTCCGTCGTGAGCCATGAGGGCAACGGCGTACTGACGCGCGTCACCAGCATCCAGCGTATTCACACCAAGGGTGGCGTGGCGCCGCCCGCGCAGAAGTGCGACCCGTCCAAGCCGAGCGCCGAGACGTGGATCCCGTATAGCGCCGATTACTATTTCTTCGCCCCCAGGTGAATCGGGGCTCAACTGGCGCTGATTCGATGCGCGTCGAACTTGTCCGCGTTGAGCGCCTGAATCGGGCCTCAACAACACCAGGTTCGATGCTTTTCGAACCTGGCCGTTTTGGAGACTCCGACCGAGCCCCTCCAATCCAGCGGGGCGATGGGGGTCAGGCTTTCAGGCGACCGCGGACTTCAGCACGCGCTGCGGCTGCGCGACGCCGTAGCCCTGCGCGTAGTCGACGCCGAGGCTGGTCAGCATCTGGATGATCTCGGCGTTCTCGGCGAACTCGGCGATGGTCTGCTTGCCGGTCAGGTGCCCGATCTCGTTGATGGAGCGCACCATCTCGCGGTCGATCGGATCGCGCAGGATCTCGCGCACGAAGCTGCCGTCGATCTTGAGATAGTCGACCGGGAAGTGCTTGAGGTAACCGAACGAGGACAGGCCGGTGCCGAAATCGTCCAGCGCGAACTTGCAGCCCAGCTCCTTGAGCGCCTGGATGAAGCGGTTGGCCTGCGAGAAGCTCGCGACCGCCGCCGTCTCGGTGATCTCGAAGCAGATCTTGGAGGCATCGAGGCCGCTGTGGCGCAACTGCTCGATGACGAACGGCAGGAACTTGTCGTCGCCCAGGCTCTGACCGGAGAGATTGATCGAGCACTGGAACAGGTTCTGCGCGCTCGTCGGCCTCGGAGACCAGCCAGCGGAAGGCATTCTCGATCACCCAGCGGTCGATCGCCGGGGTGATGCCGTAGCGCTCGGCGGCGGCGATGAAGTCGTTCGGCGCCACGATGCGTCCGGTCTCGTCGCTCAGGCGCAGCAACAGCTCGTAGTGCGCGCCCGGCTCGGGCCGCTGCAGCGGCTGGATCGCCATGCGGTAGAGCTCGAAGCGACCCTCTTCGAGGGCGGCGTTGATGCGCGCCGCCCACTGCATCTCACGCCGGCGGCGCATCAGCTCGATGTCGTTCTCGGCGAAGCTGTGCACGCGGTTGCGGCCCCCCTCCTTCGCCGCGGTGCAGGCGCTGTCGGCGGCGGACAGGATCGACGCCACGTCCTCGTTCTCGGCGGTGATCGGCACGACGCCGATCGAGGCACCGAGCCGGAACACGCGGTCCTCCCAGGTGAAGCGGAAGTTGCGTACCGCCTCGCGCAGCGTCTCGGCGGTGCGCATCGCCTCATCGAGCGAGCAGCTCTCGAGCAGGATGCCGAACTCATCGCCACCGAGGCGCGAGAGCGTATCGCGCCAGCGCACCTTGGACTTGAGCAGCGCGCCGACCTGTCCGAGGAGCGCATCTCCCGCGCGAGTGGCCGCAGGTGTCGTTGACGATCTTGAACTGGTCGATGTCGAGGTGGCAGAGCGCGTAGGCAGCCTCGCGTGCCTTGGCGCTCTTCAGCGCCCGCTCGAGGCGGCTCTCGAACTCGCGGCGGTTGACGAGTCCGGTCAGGAGGTCGTGGCTCGCATGATAGGAGAGACGCCGGTTGAGCTCGCGCGACTCGCTGACGTCGTGGAACACGAGCACGCCGCCGGCGACGTGCCCCTGGCCGTCGCGGATGGGGGCCGCGGTGCTCTCGACGTAGAGCTCGTTGCCGTCGCGGCGGATGAGCAGCATCGGCCGCACCGACTTGATGGGACGGATGCGGCGGATGGAGACGGTGAGCGGGTTCTCGAGCGGCTCGCAGGTCTCCTCGTGGAAGGCACGGAAGATCTCCTCGACGGGCCGGCCCATGGCGTCCTCGAGCCGCCAGCCGGTAAGCTCCTCGGCCACCGGGTTGATGTAGTCGATGGTCGAGTTGGCATCGGTGGTGATGACACCGTCGCCGATCGACTGCAGCGTGATCTGGGCGCTCTCCTTCTCGCGGAACAGCGCCTCTTCGTAGAGCTTGCGCTCGGTGATGTCGAGCTCGACGCCTACGAGGCGCAGCAGACGCCCGTGCTTGTCGACCCGCGCCGTGGCGCGGCTGATCACCCAGCGCCACTCGCCGTTGCGGTGGCGCATGCGGTGGGTGCTCTCGAAGATCGGGGTCTTGCCGGCGACGTGGTCGCGGATCGCGGTCTGCACGCGCGCCAGGTCGTCGGGGTGCACGAGGCTGCGCCAGTCGGGCGAGCCGCGCATGTCCTCGTCCGCGTAGCCGAGCATGGCTTTCCAGCGCGGCGAGAAGTACACCTCGTTGTTCTCGACGTCGAAGTCCCACAGGCCGTCGTTGGCGGCGGCCTGGAAGAGATTGGTGCGCTCCTCGAGCTTGGCGAGCCGTGCCTCGGTGCGGATGCGCTCGAGGCCGGTGGCGAGGCTCGTGCCGATGAGCTTCATGCAGCAGCTGCAGGTTCACGTCCCAGGCGCCGCGCGGCAGCGTCTGCGCGAGGCCGAGGATGCCGGCGGGTTTGCCCTGTACGCGCAGCGAGATGAGCAGTGCCGAGCCGATCTGCAGGTCCGCGAGCTTGGCGGCCTCGGCGGCCTGCTCCTTGCGCGGCGAGCTCGTGTCGCGCAGCTCCGAGAGCCGCAGATGCTCGAGCCGTGACTTCAGCCACGGGAAGGTATCGAGCGAGAGACCCGCGAGTCCCTCGGGCTTGCACTGTGCGAAGGCGCTGCGCGCGACCTGCACCTCCTGGATGGTCGGCTCGTCGGGGTGCAGCGCGATGAGGAACGCGCTGTCGACATTGGCGGACCCGCGCAGCAGCTCGAGGTTGCGCCGCACACAGGCATCCACCTCTTCGCGGCGCATGTTCTGGAAGTCGACCGCGATCTTGGTGCAGGCGACGTCGAGGCCGATGGCGGGCTTGGTGTGACGGCCGGTCCAGGCGTCAGCCGATAGGATGTCGGACGCGGTGAAGTCCGCTGGCTTATCCGGCGGGGGCGGAATCGCCATTTATCCGTGACCTCCCATTCCCGAACCGCCGCAGCCTAGATCAACTCCCACGCCCCCGACGTATCACTCCGTCACGGAGTTCGTGATTCATTGCCGCTTTCTTGGGGTTACGTCCGATTCTCGCACACTGAAACAGGATTACAAGCTAACGCCCTGTTGAAGAACGGCTTTACTGTTCTGTGGATTTAACAGAATCCCTGCCCGCCGTCGTTGTGTGCATGCCGGTGAGGGTAAGCCAGGCCTCGATGACCTGCGCCGGCTCGATGCCGAGGATGTCGGGCTTGCCGTCGACGGTGCCGGTGAGCGTAGCCGCCGGGGTGGTCGCGCCGCCCGGACGATAGAGCCAGGGGTCGATGTGGCCGAAGAGCGCGACCGTGGGACAGTTGAGCGCCGCCGCCGCGTGCGCGGGGCCGGTGTCCACCGCGATGAGACTGTGCGCGCGTTCGAGCAGCGGCAACAGCCGCCGCGCCGGCAGGTCGTTCGCGGCATTCAGCGTGTCGGAGACGCCCGCGAGGCGCAGGACGTCGGCGATGAAGGCGCCCTCGGCGCCGGTCCCGGAGAACACGATTGCCAGGTCCGGCCGGTGGGCGTGCACGCCGCGCACCACTTCGGCCCAGCGCTCTTCGGGCCAGTACTTCGACGCTCCGGAGCGCGCGCGAAAGCGTCGCCGCGCGACATGCCGGCTCCCCGGATGGATCACCAGGTAGGAGCGCCCGCCGAGCCCGCATCGCACGAGCCACTCCTCGAGCTCGCGCCGCCCCGCTTCCGGGACCTCGAGCCGCGCGGCGCGCGGCACGCCCGCGACCGCCGGCGGCAGGAGCCCCGCGAAGGCATCCGGCGTCAGCGCCCCGAGCCGCAGGTAGCGGTCGGCGAAATTCTCGCCGTCGACGAAGGGGTACGCGGTCGAATCGCAGACGTAAGCGGCGGGAATTCCCGCGCGCGCGAGGAGCTCGCGACCCTCGCCGCGATCGCAGAACCAGGTGGGGCCGGGGCCGCGCGCGCGCAGCCAGGCCACCAGGCGCCGCTGCGTGAGGCTCAGCCAGTAGGGAGTGCGGCGGCTGCGCAGCACGAACATCCGGCCCACCGCGCGGTGTCCCGCGAGCAGCGGCTGCGACCAGGTGCCGGATGCAATGACATCGGCGGGGCGTCCGAACCTGGCGTAGAGCTGCTCGAGCAACACCGTGAGCAACACCATGTCGCCGAAGGCCCCGCAGCGCATGACGAGCGGCGGCCGCTGCGCGTCGCGCACCACCGTCGCGCTGACGGCCCCCGCCGCCGGCACGCTCATCGCAGCGCCTCGCGCGCGACGCCGTAGAGGCGCTGCAGCTCGCGCTCCATCTCGGCCTGCGACGTGGCGAGCGTGGCAGCGTCCGTGACGCGCGGCACGTAGCGCGGCGGGCCGATGGCGATGGCGATGCGCGCGAGGAACGGCACCGGGATCACGAACTTGTCCCACTTCACGAGCCAGGCGCGCGAGGCGGCGTAGGCCATCGGCAGGATCGGCCGCTGCGACATCTGTGCGAGCAGCAGCGCGCCGGGCTTGAACTTGAAGCGCGGGCCGCGCGGGCCATCCGGGGTGATCACCGGGGAGACCCCATCCCGGGTGAGCGCCTGGTAGTAGTCGCGCAGCGCCCGCGCGCCGGTGTGGGTCGAGGAGCCGCGGATCACCGCGCCGCCGAGGCGCCGCACCATCATGGCGCCGAGCTCGCCGTCGACCGAAGGGCTGATCAGCCAGCCCGGCGAGAGTCCCCGGGCGCGCTGCCCGAAGAGGTACTTTCCGCAGTAGAGCTGGTGCTGGTGCCAGTAGCAGGGAATGAGCGAGGGCGCGCGTGCGAGCGCCATCGTCAGATGCTCCTCGCCCTCGATGCGCACCACGCGGCAGGTCCGCCACCAGAGCCGGATGATGCCAACGCCGAGCGGCGCGGCGAGCGCATACAGGGCGCGGCGCGCGCGCGTCATGCGCCGGCTCGAGCGGGTGGCGGTCCGATAGAGCGTGTTGCGCAGATTCCCGTCGCCGCCGTCGCTCATGGCTCGAAGAGCTCCGCGAGCGGCAGCGCGTGCGCCTCGATCCGCTCGACCCGGAGGCTGGTCATCACGCAGGCCACGGCACCGGGAAAGAGCCCGAGGCTGCGCGCTTCGAGCGCCACGCCGCGGCAACGCGCGCCGCGGCTGGTGAGCTCGACGTCGCGCGCCTCGGTGAGGCCCGCCCCGCAGGCCTTGAGCGCCGCCTCGCGCGCGGCCCACTCTGCGAGGCGCGCCTCGGTCCCCGCCTCGAGATCGAAGCCGACCAGCCCGTGCGCCACGGCGGCGCATCCGACCCAGGGACCCGAGTGGCTGATGGAGAAATCGGGCGGCCGCGCGGCGGCCGCCGCAGTGCGCGCCAGGTGGGGCTTGCCGCCATCGGGGAAAGAGAGGTCGCCGGGTGCGACGCGCATGCCGGTGAGCTTCCCGAGGGCATGGAGTGCCAGAGCGACGCCGGCGAGCGTCTGCGGCGCGCGCGCGGCATGGGAAGCCACCTCGAGCCGCTTGGCGTACGGCAAGCGGCCTGCGAGCGCGCGCGCCGCCGCTTGCGGCCACTGACCGCGCAGGTCCGTGTGATATAAGATTAAAGTTTGGCTTTCAACAGCTTGCATGACCGCCGCCGCGTCCGCGAACCCCCTGCCCCCCGAAGCCGAGCCGCAATTCGACGTCGGCTCCACCGACGATTCGCTGGAGCGCATGGTCGAGCTGTTCGCCCGCCACGGCGACACCTATCGCGTGTTCGTTCCGGCACGCAAATCTTATACCTATGTGATCCACCACCCGGACGACGTGAAACGGGTGCTGGTCGGCAACCACAAGAACTACACCAAGGGCGTCGGGCTCGACCGGGTCAAGATCCTCCTCGGCAAGGGCATCATGACCAGCGAAGGGGAGCTGTGGAAGCGTCAGCGCTACATGATGCAGCCGCTGTTCCACCGCCGCGTCATCGCCGAGTTCGCACAGCTGATCGCCGCGGCCAACGATCGGCGCCTCGCGAGCTGGGATGAGCTCGCCGCGCGCGGCGAGCCGGTAAACCTCACCGACGAGATGAGCGATCTCACGCTCGAGATCGTGTTGCGCTCGATCTTCGGCCGCGACCTCGACCGCCTCACCGGGCAGCTCGGCGCCAACCCCTTCGAGGTGGTCACCAGAGAACAGAGCCGCGATCTGCAGTTCGCCTACAAGTTCCGCTCGCTCACCAAGCTCGTGGCGCAGCTGCTCGCGCGGCGCCGTGCCGAGCCCGAGGAGCACTTCGACTACGTCGCGATGCTGATGGCGGCGCGCGACAAGGACAGCGGCGCGCCGATGGGCGAGCGCGAGCTCATCGACGAGGTCATGACGCTGATCGTCGCGGGTCACGAGACCACCGCGAGCGGGCTCAACTGGACCTGGTATCTGCTCTCGCAGCACCCGCAAGCCGAACGGCGCCTGCACGCCGAGCTCGACGCGGCGCCCGCGATGGCGGCACCCGGCCTCGCCGGGATGGAAGCGCTCGCTTTCACGGGTCAGGTGGTGAACGAGGCGCTGCGGCTCTACCCGCCGGGGTGGCTGCTGTCGCGCCGCAACGTGGCGGCGGACGTGCTCGGCGGCTTCGCCGTGCCGCCCGGCACCAACGTGCTGCTGCCGCTCTATCTCCTGCACCGCCATCCGCGCTACTGGAAGGATCCCGACCGCTTCGCACCTGAGCGCTTCGACCGTGAGCACGAGGCCGAGCGGCCGCGCTTCGCCTACATGCCGTTCGCCGCCGGCCCGCGCCATTGTATAGGCGAGGCGTTCGCGCTCTACGAGATGCTCGTACACCTCTACAAAGTGGCGCGCCGCTACCGCCTGGTGTACGTGCCGGACAAACCGCTCGAGCTCGAGGCGCAGATCAATCTGCGCACCCGTCACCCGCTGCACATGAGGCTGGAACGCCGCACATGATCGACGCCAACACGCTCACCGAAGTGCTCGAGGCGAACCGCGACTTCCCGCGCGGTATCACCTATCTCGAGGGCGAGAACGAGTCGCGCAGCGTCTCGGCTTCCGAGCTCTACCAGCGCGCGCTCGGCATCCTCTATCACCTGCAGCGTCTCGGCGCCCGGCGCGGCGACAAGCTGCTGGTGTTCCTCGGCAACAACGAGCAGTTCATCGACGTGTTCTGGGCCGCGGTCCTCGGCGGCATCGTGCCGGTGCCGGTGGCGCTCGGCATCAGCGACGAGCACCGCCACAAGCTGCTGCGGATCGCGCGCCGCCTCGGCGCCCCCTACCTCTACACCGAGCGCCGCTCGCTGGAGCGCATCGGCGCCTTCGCCGCTGCGGTGAGCGAGACGCAGCTCTTTGAGGGCCTGCGCGCACGCACCTTCCTGGTGGACGATCTCGACGACATCTCGCGCGCCGGCAGCATCCAGCGCGTGACACCCGACGACACCGCCTTCATCCAGTTCTCCTCGGGCGCGACCAGCGAACCCAAGGGCGTGGTGCTGACCCACGGCAATATCATCGCCAACTGGCGCGGCTCGACCGAGGCGGCGGGCTTCAACGAGAACGACGTGAGCCTCTCGTGGATGCCGCTCACCCACGACATGGGGCTGATCGGCTTCCACCTCATCATGTTCGCGAACCGCGTGCACTCGCACCTAATGCCGACGGAGCTGTTCATCCGCCGCCCGCTCCTGTGGCTCACGCTCGCGGCGCGCGTCCGCGCCACCATCCTCTGTTCGCCGAACTTCGGCTACAAGCACTACCTGAAGGTACTCGGCGACCGCCCGGTCGAGGGCCTCGATCTGGCGTCCGTGCGCCTCATCTTCAATGGTGCCGAGCCGATCTCGGTCGAGCTGTGTGAAGAGTTCCTGACCCGCCTCGCGGGTGCGCGTCTCGGCCGCAACACCATGTATCCGGTGTACGGGCTCGCCGAGGCCTCGCTCGCCGTGAGCTTCCCGCCGGTCGGCGCGCCCCTGAAGACGATCACGCTCAACCGTCATCGCATGAACCCCGGCGATCCGGTGGAACCGATCCCGGCACACGACCCGCAGGCGCTGCAGCTGGTGAGCGAGGGGAAGGCGATCCCCTACACGCGGGTGCGCATTGCGGGCGATGACGACCAGGAGCTCGCCGAGGACCGCATCGGTCACGTGCATATGACGGGTGACAACGTGACGCGCGGCTATTTCGAGGACCCGGCGGCCAACCTTGCTGCCTTCACCGCCGACGGCTGGCTGCGCACCGGCGACCTGGGTCTGAAGCACGGTGGCGATCTCTACATCTCGGGGCGTGCCAAAGAGATCATCTTCGTCAACGGGCAGAACTATTATCCGCACGACCTCGAGGCGATCGCGCAGCGCGCGCCGGGACTGGAGCTCGGCAAGGTCGTGGCTGCGGGCGTGCGGCGCCGGGGAGCGCAGACCGAGCAGCTGGTGGTCTTCGTACTGCATCGCAGCGGGCCTGAGGATTTCTTGGCCGTAGCCACGCAGGTGGCGCGCCTCATCAACGAGCAGACCGGGCTCGAGGTCGCCGACGTCGTGCCCGTGAAACGCATCCCCAAGACCACCAGCGGCAAGATCCAGCGGCACCTGCTCGAGGTGAGTTATGTCGACGGCGAGTTCGATGCGGAGCTCGCGGCGATCGCGGCGCTGCGCGCCGCCCAGCGCAACCCCGCCCAGCGCGCGCGCAACGAGCTCGAGGAGCAGCTGAAGACCATCTGCGACACCGCCCTCGAGGGCAAGCGCGTGGACGTCAACGACAATCTCTTCGAGGTCGGCGCGAGCTCGCTGAAGCTGATCGAGATCCACGAGCAGATCGACCGGCTCTATCCCGGCCAGATCGACCTCACCGAGCTCTTCGACTTCCCGACGATCGCCGAGCTCGCGAAGCACCTGGAGACCAAGCTCGCGTAAGCTCAACGCCATGAAATATAAGGAATTATTTTGACTTGGTGGCCTGCGTGCCTATAATGCGCCGATGCTGAGTATCGACACCGCCGCGCCGCCGGCCGGCATGCGCTGCGAGCAGCGCCTCGCCGCCTGCGGGATCCGCCCGACGGCGCAGCGCGTGCGCATCGCCACCGTGCTCCTGCAGGCGCCGCAGCACCTGTCCGCCGAGCAGATCCTCGCGAGTCTGCGCGGGAGCGGTGCGCGCGTGTCGAAGGCCACGGTGTACAACACGCTCAACCTGTTCGCCTCGCACGGTCTGATCCGCCAGCTCTCGGTCGACGGCGCGCGCGCCTGGTTCGACTCGAACGTCGATCCCCACTACCACTTCCACGATCTCTCGAGCGGTGCGCTGATCGACGTTCCGGTGCCCGACGTCGAGTTCAGCCGCCTGCCCGCCCCACCCCCGGGAACCGAGGTCGCGGGGATCGATCTGGTGATCCGGCTACGCAAAAAGCAGTAGAATTCCTCACTCCCCGCGAGACTCACTGATTTCCCGGTGCCGGGATAGCTCAGTTGGTAGAGCAACGCATTCGTAATGCGTGGGTCGTAGGTTCGAATCCTATTCCCGGCACCAATCTCGTGGCCCAAAGCGTCGATAAAAAGAACCAGGGCCAGCCACCTTGAGCGAGCCGACGGACGATTCGAGGACTTCGGGACTGTTCGCTCGCTGGGTCGAGGGCGAGCCCCGCGCACTCGATGAGCTGCTCGCCCATCTCTACCGCGACATCCACGCAATCGCCGAGCGCGAGCTGCGCGGCGAGCGGCATCTGACCATCCGTCCGACCGCCCTGGTGCACGAGGTGTACCTGCGCATGGTGGCGCTGCGCGAGCCGAACTGGCGCGACCGCGCGCATTTCCTCGCACTCGCCGCCCGGGTCGCCCGCCAGGTGCTGGTGGACGAGGCGCGCCGCCGGCGCGCCGACAAACGCGACGGCGGAACCCCGGTGACGCTCAGCGACGAGAACATCGGCGGGAGCGAGGCGGCCTACGACGCCCTCGATGTCGATTCGGTGCTCGCCGAGCTGAAGGACATCGACGACGTGGCCGCCGAAGTGGTCTCGCTGCGCGTGTTCGGGGGACTGTCCATCGAGGAGGCGGCCGAGGCCCTCGATCTCTCGGTCGCCACCGTCAACCGGCGCTGGGCCACCGGCAAGGCGTGGCTCGCGCACGAGCTGCTGTCGGGCGCATGAGCGCACGGGCCGATCGCGCGGCGGCCTACCGCATCTTCTCCGACGCCCTGGGGCTGGCGCCGGCCCGGCGCGCGGCGCTGCTTGACCTCAGGTGCAGGGCCGATCCGGCGCAGCGGCGCATGGTCGAGCGGTTGCTCGCCATCGCGGACACGGATGCGACCGCGACCGGCATGCTGCTGCCGGACTTCGGTCCCCCCGACCCCGATCGCATCGGTCGCGAGTACGGCGCCTTCCGTCTGGTCGAGCGCCTCGCCGTCGGCGGCATGGGCACGGTGTACCGCGCCGAGCGCACCGACGGCGTTGCGCAGACCGTCGCCGTCAAGATCCTGCGCGAAGGGGTGACCGCCGCCAGCGGCGCGCTGTTCCTGCGCGAGGCGCAAATGCTGGCGCGCCTCGAGCACCCCTCGATCGCGCGTCTCATCGACGTGGGCGTGAGGGACGGCCAGGGCTGGATCGCCATGGAATTCGTGCGCGGCCAGCCCATCACGCAGTACTGCGACGCCCACCGTCTCGAGCTGCCCGAGCGGATACGGCTGCTGCTCGCCGTGGCGGATGCCATCGCGACCGCGCATCGCGCCCTCATCGTCCACCGTGACATCAAGCCGAGCAACGTACTGGTCACGGAGACGGGTGAACCGACGCTCATCGACTTCGGCATCGCCTATGCGCTCGCCAAGCCGAGCGAGACGCGCGAGGCGACGGCGGACGTGGGCAAGCTCTTCACGCCGCACTACGCCGCGCCCGAGCAGGTGCGCAACGAGCCGGTGACGGCGGCCACCGACGTGTTTGGCTTGGGCGCGCTCGCCTATCGCGTGCTCACCGGGTGCGAGCCTTACGCCCACGTGACGAGCGCCGTCGGCTACCTGATGGCCGTGACGCAGGAAGACGTCGCGCAGCCGAGCGTCGTCGCCGCCGCGGCCAGTGCGCAGGTCTATCCGGCGGCGCGGCTGCGCGGCGATCTCGATGCGATCCTGACGAAGGCGCTCGAGCGCGAGCCCGCACGCCGTTATGCCGACGTGCAGGAGATGAGAGCCGACCTCGAGTCCTACCTCGAGGGACGCCCCGTCAATGCGCACCCGCCGAGCTGGTCGTACCGGCTCGGCAAGTTCGCGCGGCGCCGTGCGCTGCCGCTCGCGGTCGCGGCGCTCCTCGGGGGCGGCCTGCTCGCGGGCGCGGCGATCTACTTCGGCCAGGAGCGGCGCGTCGCGCAGGCGGAGCTTACCGCGGCGCGGCGTGACGAGTTCCTCGAGAGCCTGCTGCGGTCGGCCGATCCGTATCGCGGCGACCGCAACGTGACGACGCTGGCGGAGCTCCTCGACCGGGCGAGCACCCAGGTCGACGAGCGGCTGCGCGGCGAGCCGCTGGTGCAGGCCTCCATGCTGCATTTCATCGCCCAGACCAACATGGGACTCGGGCGCGTGCGCGAAGGGCACGCGGCCAACGACCGCGAGCTCGAGATCCTGCGCAACCACGGCGGCGGCGCGCTCGAGCTCGGCCGGGCCCTGTCGCTCAACGGTCAGCTCTACCGCTACGAGAGCCGCTGGGCGGAATCGGCGCGTGCGCTCGAAGCGGCGGTCGCGCAGCTCGAGCCGCTCGGAGTCGCGGGCGAGCTGTGCACGGCGCTCGACAACCTCGCCGCCGCGCAGCTGAACCTGCAGCAGCTCGATGCCGCGGGAGCGACGTTGCAGCGCGAGCTCGCGATCGAGAAGTCCGCAGGTCCGAAACTGCTGCGCCAACAAATGCAGGCCGACATGTCGATCGCGGTGCTGCTCGGTTTGGAGCTCGGTCGCTTTCAGGAGGCAGCGGCTTACACAGCCGAGGGGTGGGGGCTGGCGCAGCGGCTGCCCCCGGATGACCCCGACCGCTTCAGCCTGGAGGACGCGTATGCGGTGGCGCTGCGCAACCTGGGCCGGCCCGCGCAGGCCGAGCCGCTGTTTCGCGACGCCATGGCACGCTCCATCCGGGTCCTGGGCCCGCAGCACCACGATACGCTGGTCACCGAGCTGGGCCTCGGCAACGATCTCATCGAGCTGCATCGCTACCCGGAGGCGGCTGAGCTGGCTGCCTCGGTGGCGCATGCGATGGAAGCCACATTGGGCCCGGAAAGCTGGTATGCCCTGTTCGCGTGGAACGAGTACGGCGTGGCCTCGTGCAACGGCGGCCACGAGCGCGAAGGACTCGCGGCATTGCAGCGCGTCGCGGCCGTGCGCGGACGTACGCTGCCGGCGGGACACCGGCTGATCTACACCACCGGGCTCGATATCGGCTCCTGTCTCACGCGCCTGCATCGCTTCGGCGAGGCCGAGCCCATCCTCCTCGAGGCGGCCGCCGGGCTGACGCAGTTCCGGGGCCCGTCCTTTCAACGCACGCAGGAAGCCTACGCCGCGCTGCGAGACCTCTATAAGGAGATGAACCGGCCGCAGGCGGCCGACAGCTGGGCCGCGAAGCTGAATCGCTGATACGAAAGCCAGCTCCATTGCGCCATGACTCGGCAACTGCCGACCTCAGGCGCCGCAGAGCGCTGGCTGATACGAAATCGGCCCCGCTTACGCCATTGCTCACTGTAGGGGACCTCTCTACAATCCATTTGGGGGTATAAGAAAATGAGCGACTCCAGGGACAAAGACCGCCAGCCTCGGACTGACGGTCACGAAGCCGAGCAGCCGCAGAAGGACACTGCCAACCTCAAGCGTCGTAGCGCGATCCGCTACCTCGCATTGGCTGGTGTTGGCCTTGCGGCAGCCGGCCTGCTCACGCCCCGTCGTGCGCACGCCTCTTACGGCAAGTGCACTGTCAGCGGTTGCTATTGCTGCGGGTTCGCCGGAAACGGAAACCTCTGCAGCAACTGCGGCCACCAGTACAGCGATCACGGCGGCGGAACCTGCTGAAGACCGGGGAGCGGTGAGCTGAGGCTGAGGAGGCGGCCGACTCGAGGCCGTTCTCCTCGTTGAGCCCGCGTCGACGGGCGGCGACCTGTAGTCGAGGTGAGCGCTGTGGGGCGAGCAATCCTGAAAGTGAGCGGCGGGGCGCTGCTGGCGGTGGCGATCGCGGCCGGTGCGACCTACATGGTCAACCGGGCCCCGCCGGGCAGACTGACCCTCGCGATCGAAACCAAGCCCGCGCTCATGAGCGCCGCCTACAAGGTCTACGGCAATCGCGCCGTCGGCAACGGCCGCTACTGGCTGAGCAAGGTCGTGCTCAAGAACGAGGGCGGCTCGGCGCTCGAGAACGTGTCCACCTCGTACCGGGTTCCGGGACTCATCGACTGGAGCACGCCGACGACCTATCCGCGCATCCTCCCCGGCCAGACGATCGTCTCGCTCTACTATCCGCAGCTGCCCGACAGCCTCGCGACCAAGACCACGACCACGACGGAACACGTGGAGCTCAAGGTCGAATACGCCGACCGCCGCGGTGAGCAGCACGAGTCGCGCCAGATGGATTTCCAGCTGCGTGGCCGCAACGACCTCATCTATACGACGCTGCCGGAATCGGAGGTCCTGAACGTCCGGGATCTCTACGAGAACACCGATCTCGCCGCGGCCTTCGTGACCCCGGACGACCCGGTCATCAAGTACTTCGTCGCGCAGCTCGAATCGAAGGCCATGGGCGGAACCATGGTCGGGGCGGGAGCCGATCCGAAGGAGATCGCGCGCTTCATGGCGACCGTGTACGCCTTCGAGCAGCTCTCCGGAATCGTGTATGCGGGCACCGAAGGCCTGCCGGAAAAGAGCGGCTCCTCGGTGACCATGATCCAGAAGGTGCGGCTGCCACGCGAGGTGCTGCTCGGCGGCTCGGGCCTGTGCATCGAGCTCGCCGCGCTCTTCGCCTCGATCTCCGAGGCGGCCGGCCTCGACCCGGTCATCTTCATGACGACCATCCATGCCTTCCCGGGACTGAAGGTCAACAACGAGCTGGTCGGCTTCGAGGCGACCTCCGTCGGCATCCCCGGCATGGGCGAGAAGCGCGTGCCCTTCGAGACCGCGCTCAAGCGAGGCATGGAAGAGAAGGACATGTGGCTGAACGGCGGCAACCGCCAGATCGGTCAGCGCATCATGATGCTCGATCTGCACTACCTCCATCACGTGAGCGGCATCGTCCCGCCGGAGCTCCCGGACGACCCGGCGGCACGGCAGAAGATCGACGAGATCCTGGCGCGCCTGCTCGGTGGAGCGGGCAGCGCGCAGCAGCAGGCGCCGGCGCCGCGCCCGGTGGCACGCAGCGCCTCCGCCCAGGCGCCGCGCACGGCGCCCGCGCCGCCAGCGCCCTCCGCGACACCCGCCCCTGCAGACGGCGGCGGTAACCGCTACTCCGATCCCAACGGCTTCTTCACGGTGGCGCTGCCGGCCGGCTGGCACGTCAACCCGTATCCGTCCGCGGGCTTTCGCTCGCTTGCACTAACGGCCTCGGATGCCGGCTCGACCATGGCAGTGGCCGTGCTGGTCTTTCCGGGCGTGCCGTCGACGGACGATGCGTTCAGCCGCGTACGCAGCTACGTCGCCTCGCAGGGCGGTCAGATGAGCTCCACCGAACAGCCGGTCGTGACGAATGGCGGCCGCCAGTACCTGCAGTACTACGGCGGCACGCGCTACTCCCAGGGCACCTCGATCGACTGGGTGACCTACGTGCGCAGTTTCCCGCAGGGCACGGTGATGTTCTCACTCCAGGCCAAGCAGGGGCAGCTGGTCCCCGTGTTGCCACGGCTGCGCCAGATATTCGCCACCTTCGACCCGGGAGCCTGACATGAGAGCGCAACGAGTCACGAGCCGGATCGCCGCGAGCCTCGTCGCAGTGCTCGGCACCGCCGCGCTCGGCGGCCCGGCGTGGGCACAGAACACCCCGCGCGTGCAGCAGGAAGAGCTGGACGTCACGGTCGACGCGGTCGGCAACGCGATCTTCATCGACAAGGTGACGCGCTCGGCTATCGACTGGGAGCAGTACAAGTCGAACTACGGTGGTAACCCGTCGCTCCTCAAACGCGACCTGCAACACCAGTACTCGAGCATGGAGTTGCGCGACATCGCGCTCACGAACGACGAGATGAACCGCGTCTCGACGCTCAGCTGGAAAGCGCAAGCCACCGCCGAATACGTCGGCAACGGCCAATGGCAGGGAGCGCTGCCGAAGGGCGCCCAGGCCTCGAAGGTGAATGACACGCTGTGGGAATTCACCACCACCTACCCCGACGAGGGCGGCATCACGCAGGAGTCGTTCCGCATCCACCTCCCCAAGGGGGCACGGGGCGCGGAGCAGACGCAGAACGAGACCGGCGATCCGGTGCTGCGCTACACGCTGCCGGATTCCGCCGGCGCGCCGCCGCTCCTGTGGGTGGCCGCCATCGCGGGGCTGCTCGGCGCCGCGCTGCTCCTCGGCGGCTTCCTCGGCAAGCCGGCCACGCCCAAGGCCTGAAATCCGCGTTTCTGTGACCGGAAAGGACTGATTTCACATCAGTTTCCGGGTAGACTCCGCGCCCGGCCAAGGACGGTGTCCGCCGGCGCCGGCGTTCGGCGGCGGGCTCGGCCCGTCGCCCGCGCGCGTCCCTTCGCCGCGTTACGGGCGGAAATACTTGTTTGCTTGATTAAACTTCGCCGCAACGCGCCGGTTCTAAACACTGCCGGCGCACAGGTCTCATTGAAGGAATCTCCGTGGGCACGAACCCGGAACAGCTGAGCACTCTCGAGGGCGACGAGCAGATCACCTGGATCGGCCGTGACCGCGCGGGATTCGAACGGGGGGCGAGCGGTGAGCCGGCCGCCAAAGCCGGCCCGACCATCACCCTGCCCGCCAACCCACGCACCCGCTGGATCGCGATCGGCGTGGGCGTGCTCGCCGTCCTCGGCGCGATCGTCTGGGCGACCCATCGCGGCGGCCCGGCGCACGTCGCACTCGCGAATCAGCAGAACGTGCCTCTCATCTCGGTGGTCACTCCCGGCGTGCGCTCGGTCACCTCGAGCGTGACGTTCACCGGCGCGATCTTCGCCCGCTACGACATGCCGATCGGCAACGACGGCGACACCGGCCGCATCGTCGCCGTCTACGTCGAGGCGGGAGACCATGTGCAGAGGGGTCAGGTTCTGGCCCGCATCGACGACTCGATCCTCGTGCCGCAGGCGAACCGCCTCGCGGCCTCGCTCGAGCAGGCGCGCGCTCAGGCCGAGCTGTCCGCCGCCGAGTACAAGCGCGCCCTCGGCGTCCAGGCCGCCGGCGCGCTCTCCGCCGAGGACATCGAGAAGCGGCGCGCCACCGCGGTGACGGATGCCGCCAACGTCAAGGTCGCGGCGGCGCAGCTCGCGGAAGCGCAAGCGCGCCTCAACCGCACCCGCATCGTCGCGCCGATCGCGGGCACCGTGCTCACGCGCCACGCCGAGGTCGGTCAAATCGCCAACCCCGGCGCGGTCGACGCTTTGTTCCGGGTCGCGAGCGGCGGCGAGGTCGAGATGCGTGGCCAGCTCGCCGAGCAGGACCTGGCGCAGGTGAAGCAAGGCGACGCCGCGAGCGTGCGCCTCACGGGACTGCCGCAGTCCTTCGAAGGCAAGGTGCGCCTGCTCGGCGCGATCATCGATCCGACGACCCGGCTCGGCGAGATCCGCATCGCCCTGAAGCCCGATCCGGCGCTGCGTCCCGGCGCCTTCGCACGCGGCTCGGTCGCGGTCGGCAACGCCAGGCGGCCGGTCGTACCGCAGACCGCGGTGCTCACCGACGGCCAGGGCAGCTACGTCTACGTGGTAAGCGCCGACAGTCACGTGGTGCTGCGCCGCGTGGTGGTCGCCGACACCTCCGATGATGGCGTGGTCATCGCCTCGGGGTTGAACGGCACCGAGCAGGTGGTCACGACCGCGGGCGGATTCCTGCACGACGGTGAGGCCGTGAAGGTCACGACCACCGGGCTTACCGCCGGCTGACGGTCCGCTCCAGAGGGAGATAAGGTCGTGAAAAACATCTCCGCGTGGGCCATCCGGCACCCGCTGCCGCCGATCGTGCTGTTCGTCGTGCTGCTGTTCATGGGCATCGTGGCGTTCATGCGCCTGCCGGTGACCGCCGATCCCGACATCTCCTTCCCGGGCGTGATCGTCACCGTCGATCAGCCGGGCGCGGCTCCGGAGGAGCTCGAGACGCAGGTGATGCAGAAGGTCGAGGGCGCCGTCGCCGGCATCGGCAACATCGACAACATCACCTCCTGGGCGGTGGAGGGCACGGCGAACATCAACATCCTGTTCGACATCGGCACCCCGGTCGACCGGGCGGTAGCCGACGTGCGCGATGCGATCGCCAAGGTGCGCCCGCTGCTGCCGCAGGGGATCCAGGAGCCCGTCGTGCAGCGCATCAACGTCGACGGCGGCTCGATGGAGTACTACGCGGTGAGCTCGAGCGCCCTCACCGAGGAGGAGCTCTCCTGGTTCGTCGACAACACCATCACCAAGCGGCTGCTGTCGGTGACCGGCGTCGCGCAGGTGCAGCGTGGCGGCGGCGTGAATCGCGAGATCCGCGTCGAGCTCGATCCGGCGCGCATGGAGGCGCTCGGCATCACCGCCGTCGAGGTCAATAACCAGCTGCGCTCGCTCAATCTCGACTCGCCCGGCGGCCGCGCCCAGCTCGGCGGCGGCGAGCAGTCGATCCGCGTGCTGGGCGGCGCCCGCACGGCGCTCGCGCTCGGTCAGACCCAGATCGCGCTCTCCGGCGGGCGCTTCGCCCGGCTCTCCGACCTCGCCGAGGTGCGCGACAGCGTCGGCGAGATCCGTCAGATCGCCCGCCTCAACGGGCGCCCGGCGACTACCTTCGGCGTGGTCAAGGCCAAGGGCTACTCGGACGTCACCGTCGACAAGGGCGTGCAGGCGGAGCTCGTCAAGATCCGCAAGGAAAATCCCCAGGCCACGCTGACCCAGATCTACACCAGCGTCGACTACACCGAGGACACCTATCACTCGGCCATCGAGCGCGCTCATCGAGGGCTCGATGCTCGCGGTCCTGGTGGTGTTCCTGTTCCTGCGCGACGCGCGCGCGACACTCATCTCGGCGCTCGCCATCCCGCTGTCGGCGATCCCGACGTTCACTTTCATGCAGTGGATGGACTTCACGCTGAACTCCATCAGCCTGCTGGCGCTGTCGCTGGTCGCCGGCGTGCTGGTCGACGATGCCATCGTCGAGATCGAGAACATCGTGCGTCACATGCGCATGGGCAAGAGCGCCTATCAGGCGGCGCTCGATGCCGCCGACCAGATCGGGCTCGCGGTGGTCGCCACCTCGGCGACCATCATCGCGGTGTTCGTGCCGGTGAGCTTCATGGGCGGCCTCATCGGACAGTACTTCAAGCAGTTCGGCCTCACGGTCGCCGCCGCGGTGTTCTTCTCGCTGCTGGTGGCGCGCCTCATCACGCCGGTGATCGCCGCCTATACGCTGAAGTCGGACGGCGTCGCGCTGCATACCGACGGCCCGATCATGGCCTGGTACCAGCGGCTGTTGCGCTGGTGCACGGTGCACCGCTGGAAGACGGTGCTGGCGGGCCTTGCCTTCTTCGTGCTGTCGATCGTCGGCGTGGCGCTGGTGCCGTTCTCGTTCATCCCGGAATCCGACAGCGGTTTCTCCTTCGCGAGCGTCGAGCTGCCGCCCGGCGTACGCCTCGAGGAGACCTCGGCGGCGACCGCGGCCGCCTACCGGATGCTGGCGCGCCAGCCCGAGGTGCGCGACGTCGTCGAGTAGGTTGGCGACAGCGACGAGGGCGTACGCGCCGGCGAGCTCGAGATCGCAGTTGGTGCCGAAGTCGCAGCGCAAGGCGACGCAGCGCCAGTTCGAGGACCGCATGCTCGAGCAGTTCAGGACCATCCCCGATGCGCAGCTGCACTTCAACCGCAACGGCAACGGCCGTGACGTCAACATCTACATCACGGGCGATGATCCGCAGCTCACCTACAACACCGCCCGCAAGGTGGTCGAGGAGATGCGCACGCTGCCCGTTCGTGCGCGATCCGCGCATCAACGACGACCTGCCGCGGCCGGAGATCCTGGTCCACCCGCGTTTCGATCTCGCCGCGCAGCTCGGGGTGACGGTCCAGTCGATCAGCGACACGATCCGCATCGCAACTCTCGGCGACCTCGACGCAGAACAGCGCCAAGTTCTCGCTCGCCGACCGGCAGATACCGATCCGCGTGAGCCTGCTCGAGGATCAGCAGCGCAGAGCATCACCACGCTCGAGAACCTGCCGGTGCCCACCGCGAGCGGGCGCTACCGTGCCGCTCAAGGCGGTCGCCGACATCAGCTTCGGTCAGGGACCGACGCGCGTGCGCCGCTACAACCAGAGCCGGCGCCTGTTCGCTCGACGCGGACCTGAAGGGCATGGAGCTGGGACCCGCGATGAAGGCATCTATGACCTGCCGACGCTCAAGCACCTGCCGCCGGGCGTGCACCGCGTCGACGTCGGCGACTGCGCAAGTACATGAACGAGCTGATCGGCAGCTTCTGCATCGCCATGGGCACCGGCATCCTGCATGGTGTTCGCCGTGCTGGTGCTGCTGTTCGCGCGCGTGTTCCAGCCCATCACGATCCTCTTCGCGCTGCCGCTCTCGATCGGCGGCGCGGTGATCGCGCTGCTGCTCACGGGCATGCTCGTTCTCGCTCGGCGTGTTCATCGGCCTCCTGATGCTGATGGGCATCGTCGCCAAGAACTCGATCCTGCTGGTCGACTTCGCCATCGAGGAGATGCGCGCCGGCAAGGACCGCGTCACGGCGCTGCTCGAGGCCGGCCACAAGCGCGCCCGCCCGATCGTCATGACGACGGTGGCGATGATCGCCGGCATGCTGCCGGTGGCGCTCGGACTCGGCGGCGACACCGCCTTCCGCCAGCCGATGGCGATCGCGGTCATCGGCGGCCTGATCACCTCGACCGCGCTGACGCTGGTGATCGTGCCGGCCGTGTTCACGCTCGATCGACGACGTCGAGCGGTGGCTGGCACCCCGCATGGGCCGCGTGCTGATGCCGCAGCCGCCACCGGCGGCGGGGCCGGCGCAGCCGCGTCCGGTAAACTAGGGGGCAATGCCCGCCCTGGTTCCGCCGCAAGCAGCCGGCACGCCCGCCGTCCCGTCCGAGCCCCCGGCCTGGTGGGCGCGGCTCCTGTCGCACCTGCCGCTTCCCGTCCTGTACGCAGTCGCGGGGCTCGCCGCCTGGCTGGCGTTCCGCGTGGTGCCATACCGCGCCCACATGATCGATGCAAGCCTCGCCACGGCCTTCCCGGAGCTCGACGCGCGCGAGCGGCGCGCGGTGCGGCACCGCTACTATCGCGGCTTCGCGCAGATGTTCGCCGAGCTCCTCAAGGCCTCCGCCCTCGGACCCGAGGAGTTGCGCCGCCGGGTGCGCATCGTCAACCTGGAGGAGCCGCGCGCGCTCCTCGGGCGCGGGCAGTCGGTGCTGCTGGTCGCCGCTCATCAGTGCAACTGGGAGTGGATGCTGCTCGCCTTGTCCCTCGAGCTCGGCTATCCGCTCGATGCCGCCTACAAGCCGCTGGTGAACGAGTGGGCCGAGCGTGAGATGAGGAAGCTGCGCACGCGCTTCGGCAGCCGCCTGGTCCCCGCGCAGGAACTGCTGCCGGACATCCTGAGGCGCCGCGGCGTGGTGCGCGCGATCGCGATGGTGGCCGATCAGGAGCCGACCAAAGCGGAGCGCAAGTACTGGACGCGGTTCCTCAATCGCGACACCGCCTTCTACATGGGCCCGGAGGAGATCACCCGCGTCACCCGCCTGCCGGTGTTCTTCATCGCCATACGCCGCCGGTCGCGCGGCTATTACGAGATGGAGTTTCTGCCGCTCGCCCCCGCCGCCGGCAAGCCCCTCTCGCCCGGCGCGCTCACCGAGCGCTACGCGCGCCTCGTCGAGGAGCAGATCCGCGCCGCGCCTCCCGACTGGCCGTGGTCGCACAAGCGCTGGCGGCTGAAGAAGTCGGTGTACCAGGACCGCACGGTCTGAAAAAGTGCCGGCCCGCGCATCGCGCACGGGCCGGCCGGAGGGGCCTTTACGGGCCGATGGGGCCTTTACGGACCGATGGCACCCCGCAGCACTCCCTCGGGGAGCGAAGCCGCGGCGACGCTCACCGACAGCCTGCCGGCCTCGAAGTCGGCCACCTGGGCGGCGCTCAAGCGCATCTCCCGGATCGAGAAGTGACCCATGTCGAGAGGATCGCGGGCGAGCCCGGCGAGCGTCGCGCCCGTGCTGCCGGAGAGCTGCGCGGCGCTTGCATCGTCGATACCACCTGAGCTCACGTGCACCGTGAGCGTGCCGGCGCGTGTATCGAGCGTGGCGGCCGCGACCCCGGCGGCGGCCACCCCGAGCGCGGTGGCCTCGGGGGACACGCTGAGCGGGGAGATGGTCACGGATACTCCGCCCGGCGCGAGCTGGCCGCGGATCTCACCCGCCGGGTGCGCGCTGGAAGTGGCGAGGAGGTAGAGCCCACCCTCGTTGAGCGCGGTCACCTGCGCCCCGCTCAAGGTGGTGTTGGCCGGCACCTGCCACTCGCCGGTGTGCCCGGAACGCGGCGCAAGCGCGAGCAGCGCCTCCCCGCTCGAGCCGGCGAAGCCCGCATTGAGCGTCACGGCCGTAGCGTTCATGCCGCTCAAGGTGACCGTGCCGCTCAGTGCGCCACTGTCCGACTGGGCCGTGAGATGCGCCATGCCGGAAGCCTTCGAGACCGGCGCCGGAAAGAGCTGCTCAGGCCCCATGACGGCGGCGGCCGCGGCGGCGTTCTGCACCGTGACCGTGACGGGCGTCGAGGTCATGGTGCCGTTGGCGCTGTCGGTCACGATCGCGGTCAGCGTGTGGTTGCCGTTGGCCGCTTTGGTACTGTCCCACATCACGGTGAACGGCGAGCTCATCGCCGTTCCCACGGACGCGCCATCGACCTCGAAGTTGACGCTCGAGACGGTGAGGTTGTAAGTCGCCGAAGCGGACGCATCGGCGGTGAGCGTCACCGTGCCGCTCACGGTCGCACTGGCCGCCGGTGCCGTCAGCGAAACGGTCGGCGGCGGACAGGCGACGCTGTAGGCACCGCCGCAGGTGGCGCCCGGCCCCGCGCCCATCGGCGAATAGCTGCTGCCGTAGCCGCCGCAGGCACCGAGCAACGTGCCCAGTACGGCGCAGGAAGCAATCAGGAATTTTCCGAGCAATGGATGACGCGCGTGCATGGCTTGGTCCCGCTGGTTGTTGGTCCGCCAGTGGGTGGCGCGCGCGTGCGCGGCGGTTTCGGCTCGAGCGCCGGCGGGAACGCGCATCGGCGCGCCGCGGAACGCCGTGTTGGAACCTCAGCGGCGCACGGGCTCGCTGGACTCGGCGGTCGCGCTCCGGCGCAGCTCCCGCGGCAGCGTGAAGAACACCCGTTCCTCGCGGCCGGTCACCTCGCGCGGCAGCTCCCCGCCCCAGTCGGCGAGCCGCGCGACCACCTGCTGCACCAGCAGCTCCGGAGCGGAAGCGCCCGCGGTGACGCCGACGGCTCGCTTGCCCGCGAACCACTCGGCACGCAGGTCATCGGGGCCGTCGACCAGGTAGCCGGGAACGCCGGCGCGGTCGGCGAGCTCGCGCAGGCGGTTGGAGTTGGAGCTGGTGCGCGAGCCCACGACCACCAGTACGTCGCACTGCTCGAGGAGCTTTTTCACGGCGTCCTGGCGGTTCTGCGTCGCGTAGCAGATGTCCTCGTGGCGCGGCGCGGCGAGCGCCGGAAAACGCGCGCGCAGCGCCGCGACCATCTCCGCGGTGTCGTCCACCGAGAGCGTGGTCTGCGTGACGAGCGCGAGGCTCGCCGCATCGCGCACCCCGAGGGCCGCCACGTCGCCCAGATCCTCGACCAGATGGATATGGCCGCCGAAGGACTCATCGAACCGCCCCATGGTGCCCTCGACCTCCGGGTGGCCGGCGTGGCCGATGAGCACGACGTCGCGTCCCTCGCGTGCGTAGCGCTGCACCTCCATGTGCACCTTGGTCACGAGCGGACAGGTGGCGTTGAACACCGTGAGGCGCCGGCCATGCGCCTCCTGCTCCACGGCGCTCGAGACGCCGTGCGCCGAGAAGATCACGGTGCCGCCCGCGGGCACCTCGTCGAGCTCATCGACGAACACGGCACCCAGGGCGCGCAGCCGCTCGACCACGTGGCGGTTGTGCACCACCTCGTGGCGCACGTAGATGGGGGGGCCGAAGAGCTCGAGCGCCCGCTCGACGATGTCGATGGCGCGGTCGACGCCGGCGCAGAAACCCCGCGGGTTGGCGAGCAGCACCTGCATCAGCCGCTCCGCTTCACGGCGCGCGACTCGCGCCAGGCGTCCAGCAGCAACAGTGCCGCACCGATCGTGATGGCGGAGTCGGCCACGTTGAAGGCCGGGAAGTAATGCTCGCCCCAGTGCGCCCAGATGAAGTCGATGACATGGCCGAGCCGCACGCGGTCGATCAGGTTGCCGAGCGCGCCGGCGACGATGAGCGCGAGCCCACAACTGATCAGCCCCTGGGTCGAGGCCGCGAGCCGCCGCATCCACGCGAGCAGCACCGCGCTCACCGCGAGCGCCAGTGCGACGAACACCCAGCGCTGCCAGCCGGACGCCTGCGCCAGCATGCTGAACGCGGCGCCCGTGTTGTAGGTGAGGACGATGTCGAGCACCGGCAGCAGCCGCACGCGCTCGAGGATGAAGAAGTGGTGGATCATCCACAGCTTGCTCGCCTGGTCGAGGGCGATGACCACGGCGGTGAGCGGCAGCCAGCGCAGCCCGCTCGCGGCGGCCGGGAGCGAAGTGCTGCTCATACGAAGCGCCGCTCCTCGCCCGGCAACGCGAGATTGCCCACGCAGCGGCCGCAGAGCTCGGGGTGCGCGGCATGGCTGCCGACGTCCGGCCGGCGCTGCCAGCAGCGTACGCACTTCGGATCGGTGTCGGCGGCGGCGACCAGCCACACGCCCGGAAGGTTGGCAGCCGGGACCGCGCCCGCCGGCGGCTCCCCGACCTCGTGCACGCGCGCCTCGGACGTGATGAGCAGGAAGCGCAGCTCGCCGGCGAGCGCTGCGAAGCGCCGGTACTCACCCGCGAGGCAGTACACCTCGATCCGGGCATCGAGCGGCGCGCCGATGGAACCCGTGTCGCGCAGCTTCTCGAGCTCGCGCGTCACATCGGTGCGCAGCTCCATGAACGCCGCCCAGTCGATGGACGACGGCGGCACCGCGGGGGCCTCGTGCCAGGTCGCGTGGAACACCGACTCGGCGCGCCCTCCCGGCAGGTAGCGCCACGCCTCCTCGGTGGTGAACGACAGGATCGGCGCCAGCCAGCGCACCATGCACTCGGCGACGTGGTAGATCGCGGTCTGCGCCGAACGGCGCGCGCGGCCGGTGGCGGGCGTCGTGTAGAGGCGGTCCTTGAGCACGTCGAGGTAGAAGCCGCCGAGATCCACGCTGCAGAAGTTGTGGACCTTCTGGTAGATGAGATGGAAGGCGTAGCGGCGATAGGCCTCGACCACTTCCGCCTGCAGCGCACGCGTGCGCCCGAGCGCCCACTGGTCGAGCGCGAGCAGCTCGGCGGCCGGCAGCGCATCGCGCGCCGGGTCGAAGCCCGCGAGGTTGCCGAGCAGGAACCGCAGCGTGTTGCGCATGCGGCGGTAGGAGTCCGCCATGCGCTTGAGGATCTCGTCCGACACGCTCATTTCGTTGGCGTAGTCGGTGGCCGAGACCCACAGGCGCAGCACGTCCGCGCCGAGACTGTTCATCACCTTCTGCGGGGCGATCACGTTCCCCAAGGACTTCGACTGCTTGCGGCCCTTCTCGTCCACCGTGAAACCGTGCGTCAGCACGCCGCGGTACGGCGCGCGTCCATAGAGCGCCTCGGACATCAGGAGCGAGCTGTGGAACCAGCCGCGATGCTGATCCGAACCCTCGAGGTAGAGGTCGACCGGAGCTGCGATCTCGGGGCGCTCGGCGCCGACGCATTCGAAGGACAGCCCCGAGTCGGCCCACACGTCCA
Source organism: uncultured Gammaproteobacteria bacterium (assembly GCA_963802645.1). Classification (GTDB taxonomy): domain Bacteria; phylum Pseudomonadota; class Gammaproteobacteria; order Steroidobacterales; family Steroidobacteraceae; genus 13-2-20CM-66-19. The sequence continues at coordinate 679,147 of CAWDJK010000005.1, forward strand.
TGACGTCGGTGACCTTGTCGTAAGTCTCGGCGTCATGACCTAAGAGCTCGCGTGGGTCGAGCGCGAACCAGGCATCGATGCCGCCGCGCTCGACGCGCTGCGCGGCCGCCTCGATCAGCTCACTCGTGCGCGGATGGAGCGTCCCTGACTGGCGGTGCACGAACAGCGGTATCGGCACGCCCCAGGTGCGCTGGCGCGAGATGCACCAGTCGGGCCGGCTCTCGATCATGCCGGTGATGCGCGGCTCGCCCCAGGCCGGCGTCCACGCGACGCCCGGGATGTCGCGCAAGGTGTGCTGGCGCAGCCCCGCCTGCTCCATGCTGATGAACCACTGGGGAGTCGCGCGGAAGATCACCGGAGTCTTGTGCCGCCAGCAGTGCGGGTAGCTGTGCAGCACGGGTTCCTCGTGCAACAGCCGGCCGCGACCGGCGAGCTCGGCGATGATCACCGGGTTGGCTTCGTCCACCTTGAGGCCGGCCACCAGCGGGATGTCCGGGAAGAAGCGCCCGTCGTTGCCCACGGGATTGGACACCGTCAGTCCGTAGCGCTGACCGACGACGAAGTCCTCCTGACCATGGCCGGGGGCGGTATGGACCGCGCCCGTGCCCGCCTCGAGCGTGACGTGCTCGCCGAGCACCACCGGCACCTGGCGGTCCTGGAAGGGGTGCTCGAGCTCGAGTCCCTCGAGATCGGCACCGGCGACGTTGGCGAGTACCGCGCCCGCGGTCATCCCATAGCGCCTGAGACACGCCGCCGCGAGATCCTCGGCGAGGATCAGCCGCCGCCGCTCGCCGTCGCGCACGCCCTCGATGAGCACGTAGCGGAACTGCGGTTCGAGCGCGACCGCCTGGTTGGCGGGCAGCGTCCAGGGTGTCGTGGTCCAGATGACGACATCGACCGGCGCCGCGCCGAGGGAGGCGAGACCCAAACCCACGCGGCGCGCGAGGTCGGCGTTGTCGCTCACCCGGAAGGCGACGTCGATCGCAGGGGAAGTCTTGTCCTCGTACTCGACCTCCGCCTCGGCAAGCGCCGAGCGGCAGTCGATGCACCAGTGCACCGGCTTCACCCCCTTGTAGAGGTGGCCGTTCTCGATGATGCGGCCGAAGGCGCGCAGCTGCTGCGCCTCGTAACGCGGCGCCATCGTCATGTAAGGATGGTCCCAGTCGCCGAGCACCCCTAAGCGCTTGAAGTCGGTGCGCTGCAGGTCGAGTTGCTCGGCGGCGAAGGCGCGGCAGGCGGCGCGGAACGCCTGGGCGTCGAGCTTGACGCCCGGCCGCCCGTACTTCTTCTCCACCTGGTGCTCGATCGGCAGCCCGTGGCAGTCCCACCCCGGGATGTAGGGGGAATCGAAGCCATCGAGCGAGCGCGACTTGACGACGATGTCCTTCAGGATCTTGTTGACCGCGTGGCCGATGTGGATCGCGCCGTTGGCGTACGGCGGACCGTCGTGCAGCACGAAGCGCGGGCGGCCGCGCGCGATCACGCGCAGCTGCGCGTAGGTGCCGCGTTCCTCCCACGCGCGCACCATGGCGGGCTCGCGCTGCGCGAGGTCCGCCTTCATCGGGAACTCGGTGCGCGGCAGGTTGATCGTTTGCTTGTAGTCGGCCATGGTCCTTAACTTAACCAGCAACGCTTCAGGCATTCAGGATGCGGCGGGCGTCCGCGGCGTCGCGCTGCATCTGCCCGGTGAGCGCCGCGAGCGTCGCGAAGCGCTGCTCGTCGCGCAGCTTCGCGGCGAACTCCACCTCGATCTCCCGCCCGTAGAGATCCTCATCGAAATCGAACACGTGCGTCTCGAGCAGCGCCTCGGTGCCGCCGACCGTCGGGCGCGTGCCGAGGCTCGCCACACCCGGACGCGGCGCGCCCTCGATGCCATGCACCCACACCGCGAAGATCCCCGCGACCGGCGCACGGCGCCGGCCGAGGGGGAGATTGGCGGTCGGGAATCCCAGGTCCCTCCCCAAGCGCTGCCCCGCGATCACCCGGCCGCGCATCGAGTACGGCCGGCCGAGCCAGCGCCCGGCGCGCGCGAAGTCCCCGCAGGCGAGCGCGGCGCGCACCCCGCTGCTCGAGATCCGCTCGCCGGCGAGCGCGACGGCCGGCAGCACCTCGACCGCGAAGCCGAGCCGGACGCCTGCCGCCGTGAGCACCGCCGCCGTCGCCTCGCCCTTCCTGGCGAAGCGGAAATCGTGCCCCACGACCACCACGCTGGCGCGCACGCGGCTCACCAGAAGCTGCGCGAAGTCCTCCGCGCAGAGGTTACGCAAAGCCTCATCGAAGCGCAGCAGCCAAAAATAGTCGAGCCCGGCGCCCGAGAGAATCCGCCAGCGCTCGCGCAAGGTCGTGAGGCGCGCCGGCGGGTCGTTCGGGGCGAGGAACTCGCGCGGCATGGGCTCGAAGCTGAGCAGCACCGCCGGCTCCCCGCGCCGCGCCGCCTGCTCACGGGCACGGGCGATGAGCGCCTGGTGCCCGAGATGCAACCCGTCGTAGGTCCCGATCGTCACCACGCAGCCGCCGTGCCGGCTGGGCAGTTCCGCTGCGCCACGAATGAGCTCCATGAACCTCTTAAGTTACTGAACTGTAAGGACTAAGTTAAGCACTGCAGTTCGCGTTGACAAGGCCCGGCTCGGTAGCGAGACTACCGGCCCCCGCACCCGGGGGACGTACCGAACCGGAGATTGAGTGGCCAATACCAAGTCCGCCGAGAAAGCCGCCCGCCAGGCCGAAAAACACCGCGCCCGCAACGTCGCGCTGCGCTCGCGCATGCGCACGGCGGTCCGCAAAGTAACCACGGCCATCACCACGGGTGACAAGGCAGCGGCCCAGAACACCTACAAGGAAGCCGTCCCGGTCATCGATGCGCTCGCAGGCAAGCAGATCATCCACCGCAACAAGGCCGCGCGGCACAAGAGCCGCCTGGCGGCGCGCATCCGCGCGATGTAGTGAGGCTGCGATGAACGGCAATGACAAGTCCCGGATCCCGACCCCCGTCGTCCCGACGCCGCTCAAGTTGCGGCCCGCGGCCCGGCGGCAGTTCCTTCTGGAGATGATGCGCGCTCGCGTGCCGCGCGATCGTGCTCCTCCAAAAGCCTCATAACCGCCTCGCACAGCTCCTTCGTTCCGGCCCCCGTCGCGCCTGAGATCAGGAAGTGGGGGCCGCGGTAACGCAGCCGCCGCACGATCTCCCGGGCGCGCTCCTGCGCCTCCTTCTCCGGCAGCAGATCGCGCTTGTTGAGCACCAGCCAGCGGGGCTTCACCGCGAGGTCGCGGCTGAATTTCCTGAGCTCCGCGACGATGGCACGCGCATCGCGCACCGGATCGGCCGCGGGGTCGAGCGGGGCGATATCCACCAGGTGCAGCAGCAGCCGGGTGCGCTGCAGGTGCTTCAGGAACCGGTGCCCGAGGCCCGCCCCGTCCGCCGCGCCCTCGATGAGGCCGGGGATATCGGCCATGACGAAGCTGCGATGCTGGCCCACCGCGACCACGCCGAGATTCGGGTGCAGCGTCGTGAAGGGATAGCCCGCTACCTTGGGCCGCGCCGCGGACACGGCGCGGATGAGCGTCGATTTCCCGGCATTCGGGAGACCCAAGAGGCCGACGTCGGCGATCACTTTGAGCTCGAGCTCGAGCGCGCGCTTCTCGCCGGGGAGTCCGGGGCCGAATTGGCGCGGCGAGCGGTTGGTACTCGACTTGAAGCGCTGATTGCCCCAGCCGCCCTTGCCGCCGCGCGCGACGAGGAGCTCCTCCCCGTCGCGGGTCAGATCGCCGAGCTGCTCCTGGGTGTCGCAGTCGCGCACCACCGTGCCGATCGGCACCGGCACGTAGAGATCGGCGCCGCCCCGGCCCGTGCAGTCGTTCGAGCTCCCGGCCTCGCCGTGACCCGCCCTGAAGGTGCGCTCGATGCGAAAGTCGGCGAGCGTATTGATGCCGGTCGCCGCGCGCAGATAGACGCTGCCGCCGTTGCCGCCATCGCCGCCATCCGGTCCGCCGAACGGCACGAACTTCTCGCGGCGGAAGCTGGTGCTGCCGCGTCCGCCGTTGCCGGCCTGCACCCGCGCCCGGGCTTCGTCGACGAATTTCATGATGTATTCTAATTTGGCTGACCGGGCCTGCGGCCCTGTCAGCGGGCCAACCTGGCTCTGAACTCCGCCCCGCGGGCAAAAGGCGCGGCTTTTGCCCGCTTGGCAAAGCGCCAGTCCAACCTCCAAATGAAAACCCCGGCGCTTGAGGCCGGGGCTTGGCTCGATACCGGGCCTCTTGCGAGCCTGACTTCAGGCCTTCTCCGGCTCCGGCAGCACGCTCACGTGCATCCGCTGCTCGGCGCCCTTCTTCTGGAACTGCACCCTGCCGGTCACCTTGGCGAACAGGGTGTGGTCGGTGCCGACGCCAACGTTCGAGCCGGCGCGCACCGCCGTGCCGCGCTGACGCACGATGATGTTGCCGGCGAGCACCTGCTCACCGCCGAAGCGCTTGACCCCAAGGCGTTTGGAGTGGGAGTCGCGCCCGTTCCGGGTACTGCCGCCTGCCTTTTTATGTGCCATGACCTGACCTCAAATCCCGCGGCTTCAGCCGGCGCGGATGTCCGTGACCTTCACTTCGGTGTAGAGCTGCCGGTGGTTCTTCTGCCGCAGGTAATGCTTGCGGCGCCTGAACTTCACGATCGACACCTTGTCGCCCTTGCCGTGACGCACCACGGTGGCGAGCACCTTGCCGCCCTTCACGGTCGGCTTGCCGACGGTGACGGTGGCCCCTTCTCCGACGAGGAGTACTTCGGCGAACTCGACCGTGGCGCCCGGCTCCGCGTCGAGCTTCTCGATGCGCAACACGCCGTCCTTCGTCACCCGATACTGCTTGCCGCCTGTGGCGATGACTGCGTACATAGTGGTCTAAGAGATAAAGAGGAATGGGCTCGGAGAAAGGCCGCGCATTCTACTGGCGGACCTGGGCGCGGTCAAACCGCCATTTTATCAAGCCCCGCAGGCACTTAGGGGCACTTTTCCGCTAGGATTGCGGCGGCCGCCCCCGTGAGCGCGCGGCCCCGCCTCGAGGAACTCCGCTTAACGTCATGACCCTCGCCGAGATTCGCGCCCTGGTGCAGGCGGACCTCCGGTCCGTGGACGACGTGATCCGTGCGCGCCTCAAGAGCGCCGTGCCGCTGGTCGACCAGGTCGCCGAGCACATCATCGGCGGCGGCGGCAAGCGGCTGCGCCCGCTCCTCGTGGTGCTCGCGGGGCGCGCCTGCGGACCCTCCGGCGCACAGCTCATCGAGGCTGCGGCCTTCATCGAGTTCATCCACACCGCGACGCTGCTGCACGACGACGTCGTCGACGGCTCCTCGCTCCGCCGCGGGCGCTACACGGCCAACGAGGTGTTCGGCAACCAGGCGAGCGTCCTGGTGGGCGACTTCGTCTACTCGCGCGCCTTCCAGATGATGGCAGCCGTCGCCTCGCAGCCGGTGATGGAGATCATGTCCGAGGCGACCAACGTGATCGCCGAGGGCGAAGTGCTGCAGCTCATGAACGCCCACGACCCGGACACCACCGAGCAGCGCTATCTCGAGGTGATCTATCGCAAGACCGCGCGGCTCTTCCAGGCGGGCGCCGAAGTGGCCGCGGTGCTCGCGGGTGCCAAACCGGGACTGCGCAGCGCGCTCGCGGCTTACGGCCGGCATCTCGGCACGGCCTATCAGCTGGTCGACGACGTGCTCGACTACCGCTCGAGCCCCGCCGAGCGGGGCAAGAACCTCGGCGAGGATCTCGCGGAGGGCAAGCCCACGCTGCCGCTCATCCATGCGCTGCGGCACGGCAATGAGGCGCAGCGCGAGGCGATCCGCGCGGCCATCCAGAGCGGCGGCAGCGGACAGCTCGGCCCCGTGGTCGAGGCGATCGAGGCGACCGGAGGGCTCGACTACGCGGCGCGGCTCGCGCGCGCCGAGGCCGACGCCGCGCTCGGCGCGCTCTCGGTGCTGCCGGAATCCTCGTATAAGCAAGGGCTCGCCGCGCTGGCACACTTCGCGGTCGAGCACACGACGTGAGGCTCAGAGGACGAGCAGATTCCCGAACCAGGGCTGGTGTTTCTCGTAGCTGGCAAGCCGCTCGTTAAGCGGGCTCAGATCCCACTGCAATCCCTTCGCGAGCGAGATCGCCTCTTGCTCCTCTTTCACCGCATCAACGTACCGGCCCGACGCCGCAAGCGCGGCCGCACGAATCTCACGCCCCACCGGATCACCGCGCCAATCGTCCCGAACACTATCGACCAGCGTGAGCGAGCGCTTCGGGTTGCGCACCCCGTCTATCGGGCTTGCTGCCAGCAAACCCGCAAGATAGAACATGCCGCCGTGGTGGCCGCTTGCGGCCGCCCGCTCCAGCCACACAAGTGCCCGATGCGTGGCGGCTGCGTCTGGATCGCCGCGCAATGAATAAGCCGCGAGTGTCACTTGGGCATCTGGCTGATCTGCCTGTGCAGCCTCCCGCAGCCAGACCTCGGCCTTGCTCTCCTGACACTGGCAGCCCATCCCTATGAGGAGGCTCGAGCCAACCAAGTACTGCGCGTTGCGCAAGCCCTGTTGCGCGGACTTTACGAACCAGGGAATGGCTTCGCTTTGCTTGCGGTTGAGCTCCGGCAGTCCCATTACCATCATCCCGTAAAGAAACTGGGCCTGGCCATCGCCCTGCTCGGCACTGGTGCGCGTCATGCGGATGAAAGCATCGAGGGAAGAGTTGCCGGCGGCCCGCCCGTTAGCGAACCGGTAGAGCACATTACAGTGAATCGGCTTGGCCCCGGAGTCGACCGCAGGAAACCGTGTATGGAGAATCGCACGGCGGACGGTACCGTCGAACACGCCCACCGGCAATGCGTACAGGATGCGTGGGCTACGAGCGCTCCCGTCCGGCATGGCAACATACGACACGAATACGCTCCCCTCGACGCCGCGGTCCTGCGCGTCGAGGGGATAATCCACGTGCGGGGACTTGAAAGCGCCGCACCGTGCTTCGGCGCCCGCGTCGTCGGCGAGAATGGGCATCAATCGCGCGTCGAGCTCGGCAGGCTTGAAGGGGGCGATGATGTCGTTGGCGATTTTCTCCGATCCCGGCGCGAGCAGCGGCCGCAGCTCATCGGCGAGCACACGCCCGCGTGCTTCGCCGTTCTCCGCCGCGAGAGTCGCCCACGCGTAGGCGTTGATGTCGCTTTGCCGCACGCCCGCGGGTAATCGCTCTGTCGGTAGGCGAGTTGCGCGGTGACGAGGTCGGCGGCGACCGGCGTGGACAGCAGAACGCCGAGCGCGAGCAGGAGCGGGCGAGACAGCAGCATCGGACGAGACCCCCCGGCACAGAATAATCGCCGCCCCGCTCCCTCGCCAAATTGCTCCAGCCGCGCCGCGCCCCTAGACTTCCCGCGTCCGTCGTTTTTGGAGAATACCAATGAAAAACCTTAGATTCGTCGGCATCCTGTTGGCCGGTGTGGCAACAGCCGCGCTGCTCCCGATTCGCGCCACCTACGCCGATGGGTCGCCAGCCCCCGAAACGATCGTCCTCAAGGCCGCGCACATCTTCGATGCGAAGGACGGAACGCTCAGGGACGGCGGCGTGGTGGTGGTGCGGGGCGATCGCATCGTGTCGGTCGGCGCCGCGGGCGTGCCGGCCGGCGCGCGCGTCATCGATCTCGGGGACGCGACGCTGCTGCCCGGCTTCATCGATGCGCACACGCATCTGACGATGCAGTTCTCGGACAACTACTACAAGATGTTCCACGACAACCTGCTGCGCTTCCCCGCCGAAGACGCCCTCTACGGCGCGCTCTACGCCCGGCGCACGCTCGAAGCCGGCTTCACCACCGTGCGCAACGTCGGCGCCGGCGACTTCACCGACATCGCGCTGCGCAACGCGATCAACGCCGGGATCACCGAGGGACCGCGCATGATCACGGCGGCCCACGGTATCGGTTCGCCCGGTGGACACTTCGACAACGCCGCTTTTCCGCCGGATACAGTGAAGCCCGAGGGTCCGATCGAGGGCATTTGCAGCGGACCGGAGCAATGCCGCCTGGCGGTGCGCTACCAGATGAAGTGGGGGGCGGACGTCATCAAGATCGCCGCCAGCGGCGGCGTGCTGTCGGAGTCCGATCCGGTCGACGTGCCGCAGCTGACGCTGGAAGAGATGAAGGCGATCGTCTCCGAGGCGCATGCCTGGCGGCGCAAGGTCGCCGCGCACTGTCACGGGGATGCCGCGGCGCGGCTCGCCATCGAGGCGGGAGTCGACTCCATCGAGCACGGCAGCTTCCTCACCGAGGACACGCTCAAGCTCATGAAGGCGAAGGGCGTGTGGCTCGTGCCGACTCGCATCACCGTCGAGTGGGTGATGAAGAAGGTCGACACCTACCCGCCCAAGATCGCCGCCAAGGCGCGTGCCGCAGCGGCCGCCCACGCCAACATGATGAAGACGGCGCTGCGCGTCGGCGTCCGGATCGCCCTCGGGACCGATGCGGGCGTCTATCCGCACGGCATGAACAACCAGGAATTCGCGGCCTACGTGAACCTCGGCATGACCCCGGCGCAGGCGCTGCTCTCGGGCACGCGCGACGATGCCCGGCTCCTCGGCATCGAGGCGGATGTCGGCACACTCGAGGCCGGCAAGGTCGCCGACGTGGTGGCGGTGCCCGGCAACGTGCTGAGTGACATCCATGCCACCGAGCACCCGCTGATGGTCATGCACCTCGGCAAGGTCATCCCGCTGCCGGACGCCAAGGCGCGGGCGGCGGAGCTGGCGGCCGACGCGGCCGCCGAGCACCTGCCCGCGGACCTGCTCGAGGCATTTCTGTGATGGGCGGCCGCCATTGAAGGCGGCAGGTCCCTTCAGTAGACTGCGCGGCCCGCGCGGGTCGCGCAGTCACTCTCGCCTTTTCGGGGTGTAGCTCAGCCTGGTAGAGCACTACGTTCGGGACGTAGGAGTCGCAGGTTCAAATCCTGTCACCCCGACCATTGATTTCCCTGATGTTTTTCTTGAATCAAGTGCCTGGGGGTCTAGGCTCAGCCACCCCTGGGGTCCAATTGGGGTCCGGTGTAGCCGCAGGAAACTCGCGACAGCGGTCATCGAGCGTTGCCCGACTTTCTGCGCGCCGATTGTCTGCCGACACGGTTCACCGATCTTTGCGCACGAGGAGCTGGCGGCTTCCTTTTCTTGGCCGCGAGTTCGCGGAATGGTTTGGCGTCTGCACCGCCGAAGTCGATGCCGAACACGTCGGTTAGTCTAGACGAGTCCAGAATCCGGCCAGCACCCGGCCGTTTTTGCACCGGTACCCCGGTCTCCCCGGCGCGTGCGATCAATTCCCTCGCGTCGACTTTACGCAAACCGAACAGAAGTTCCGGCTCCGCATCGAGGCGCGCGCCGATCCCATAGAGGGTCGCGGCGACGTGCTTGCACATCGCGGCGGAATCCAGGCAGCTGCAGCTGAAGGAAATCTCCCTCGGCGACGGGAACAGGCCGGTTCCAGGCCGGGTGATGCGCTCCATGACCGAGGTCGAGAGTTGCCCCTGTAGCAATGATCGCCTGCGCCTCTTCGAGGACAGCGACCCGCCATCGAGCTTGCGGTCTGATACACTGCGTATATACTTAGTGTCTACCTAACGTATATACCGGAGCACAGCGTGCAAACCGCAAAGATCTTCAAGCACGGCAATAGCCAGGCGGTGCGATTGCCAAAGGAATTTCGCTTTGAGGGCAAGGAAGTGCACATCAAGCGGACTCCGTCGGGAGTCTTGCTGATCCCAAAAAAGACGACACCGGAGCAGGTCGAGGCCGTCTTCGCACAGTTCAGCGGCTCCTTCGTGAGGCGCCAGCCGGCGATGCAGAAGCGCTCGTGGCGATGATTTGGCTGCTTGATACCGACACGATCGGGCACCTCATCAATGGCACGCGGGGCAGTGACCATGTGAAACGCCGGTTGTCGGGACGGTCTCCAGGAGAACTGAGGCTCTCGGCGATCACCTGGGTCGAGATCCGCTACGGAATGGAAGCCGGCGACGTATCGATTGTGCGCAAGGAGACGCTCGAGGATTTCCTGGCGTTGTTTCAGGTCGATGATTTTCCGGCCACGGCCGCGGATGACTATGCCGAGATACGCGTAGCCCTCGAGCGCAAGGGGACAAAGATCGGCAGCTACGACTTGCTTATTGCCGCCCACGCCCGGCACATCAACGCGACGCTCGTTACCGGCAATGAGCGGGAATTCCGGCGCGTCCCGGGACTATCGGTGCAAAATTGGCTGAAACCCTAGCGTTGGTTTCAACGGCTGCCAGCCAGGTTCGGGACGTAGGAGTCGCAGGTTCAAATCCTGTCACCCCGACCATTGATTTAGTTAGATTTTTTAGGACCCCCGGCCCACTCCGGAAACGCCTCGAGCGCGTCCAGGTAGTTGTGGATGACGTCCGTGTGGGCGTCCTCCTGCCAGCCGCCGGGGCTCGAGTGCTTGAAGAGGTCCCGCGGGCGGCCCGCCGCATCGATCGAATAGAGCGTGAAATTGAGCGCCTGGCGCGCCTCGCGCGCGAGCGAGGCGGACCCCACGGCCTTCGCGTACATCGCAAGCACCGCGCCATAGGTGGAGTTCACGCCGCCCCAGGCGTCCTGGTCCTCATCCTGCTCGTGACAGACGCGCACGCCGAATTCCAGGTGCGTGAAGTTGCGCCGCACGAACTCGATCAGCGTGCCGGCATCCGCGCGCCAGCGCGGATCGAGCGCCGCGCGCTCTTCCAGCAGATAGCGCGCGAGGTTGAGCGGTGCCCAGGCGGTGCGGTTGGTGGGCGCGTCGTGATCCTCGAAGAACTGGGCGAACAGCGCCCCATCGGCGGCCGCACTCGGGATCTGCCAGCGCTCGATCCAGCTCCATAAGGCGCGCCGCGGCTCGGCGAACTCGCGATGGCCGTGACGCTCCAGCGCCTCATAGAGACGCAGGATGTAGGTCATGTTGCCCGACACCGCGCCGCGCGGCGCCCCGGTGCGATAGTCGGCGCGAAACGGCCACGGCGAATGTGAGCCATCGCCCGGCTGCTGGTTGCGCCTCAGCACGCGGGCGTTCTGCAGTGCCTGCTCGAGGTAGCGCCGCTCCCCGCTCGCCTCGAAGAGCCGCACGAGCGCGTAGCCCGCGATGCCGCCCTTGTCCGGCTCGATCTCGTAAGGGTGATCGCTCTGCGAGCCGGCATCGGCCGCGAGCGGAAACTCCCCGCGGGTGCCCGTCGAGCGGGTGAAGCGCGGATAGGCCCCGCCATCCGGCGTGAGCGTCTCGCGGGTGAGGTAGTCGCCCATGGCACGCGCCGTCCCGAGGTACGCGCGCTCGCGGGTGCGCGCGTACATCTTGAGATACGAGACGACCCCCATACCGTTCTGCGTCGCCGGGATCGTGTCGCGGCGGCTCGGGTCGGGCAACCAGTCGCCATCGAGAAAAGTCTCGCTGACGAAGAGCGGATAGCCATGCGCAGCAGGGCACTGCTGGTAGAAATGCATCTCGCGCTCGAGCGCGGTGGTCCACGAGATCCAGGACAGCAGCTGGCCGCTCGCGTCGAACCGCAGCACGTGGTCCGCGATGCGCGGCTTGCTCGGGCGCCTGCGCGGGCGGCGTCTGCGCGGGCTCGCCGCGGGCGGTGCCCAGCACGGCGCCGAGCAAAGCGAGCGGCAGCACCGTCGCGCGCACGCTCAGCCGCTCACGGGTTGTAGGGCCGGATCGGCCGCGGCGGTGCGGCCACGCGCGTCTCACCGGTCCCAAACGCATGGCGCACATAGAGCGCGACGGAGGTCGGGTGGTAGTAGTCGGTGCGATCGATGTCGAGCAGGACCCCCAGGACCAGCGCGCTCGTCAGCTGCCGCTCCGCCGCGGCGGAGGCGCTGAAGCCGAACCCGTTGCTACGGTAGCCGGCAAAATATGGCGTGGTGTAGCCCGCGGGAAGCGGGGTATGGGCGGCCTCCTCCTCGAGCGCCGCGTCATCCGGGTAGAACGCGATGGCGCTCACCTGGCTCAACGTATACGACGGCGCCGCGCGGATCCGGTACGACCAGCCGGCGGACCTGCCGGTGAGCTCGACCGGAAACGAGAAACTGAGGTACGACTGCGGGCTGTAGTAGCCGCCGCTGCCGAAGGTGTAGTTCGAGAGATTGCGCGCGTAGCTCCAGTAGTTGATGGTCACGCCGGCCTCGGCACTCGCCTCGGGGGCGGAGAAGAATTTCCAGCTGCTGCCGATGCGCGCCGCCGCGAGCTGATTGTCCGGCACGCGGGTCCCCGTAATCTCCTCGAAACGCACACTCCCCGAGATGTCGTAGCTCGCACGATAGATGCCGAAGCCCGCGTAGGGCCCGGTCTGCACGACGCCGCCCCAGGTGATGCCGGTCACCGGATCCCTGAGGCCCGCGTACGAGAGCTCACTCGAGGTGACCGCGCGGCGCGCGAGCCCGAGCGTCAGGTCCACCGAGCGGTAGCTCGACGTCCATTCGATCCCGCCGACCACGTTCGGCAGCAGAAACCCGAGCGGCGTCGTGCCGAGGTCGGCGGTAAAGGAGGTGGTCTCGTAGCCGATGGCGGGACTCAAGCCCGTCTGGCTCGCGCTCGTCTCACGCAGCGTCGCCCCGGGGCCCGCGAGCGCAATGGTGCCGAGGAGCGGCGCCGAGAGCGCGCTGAAGCGGCCGGCATCGACCCACACCGCATCGGCGCGCGCGACGATCCGCGCGCCATCCTCGCGCGCCAGCGCCCAGGAGCTCGGCAGCGTGACCAGATCGAGCTGCGACATGCCGGCGTCGCCCGGCTGATGCCAGCCGATGAGTCCGGCCGTCACACTGGACTGCAGGCGCGCCTGCGCGTCCTCGCTGGCACGGCGCGCGGCGAGCGCATCGGCCCCGGTGCTGTGCGCGGCCGCGCGTGCGAAATAGCCTGCAGCCTGCCGCAAGTGTCCCTGCGCGAGCTCGGCGCGGCCGGCGAGCATCAGGGCGTCCCCGCGCGGTTGCGGCGCGGCGAGCAGCGGCGCGAGAGTCTTCAGCGCTCGGTCGGCGTACCCGAGACCGAGCTGGCGCCGCGCGAGGCTCAACTCGAGCTCTGCATCGCTGAGCGGCCCGTGCGCCTCGACCGCCGCCAGCTGGGTGCGTGCAAATTTCAAGTCGCCCGAGTCGGTGAGCGCGCGCACATAGGAGAGCCGGGTGTCGAGATCGTCGGGATCCTCGGCGACGAGTGCCGCCAGCCGGTCGCGCGCCTTGGCCGGCTCGCCGGCCGCGAGCTCGAGCTCGGCACGCGCCACGCGCAGCTGCCGGTCCTCGGGCTCGGCCGCGAGCAGCTCATCGAGCCGCCGCGCGGCCTCGGCGTAGCGCTGGCGCTGCTCGAGGACGCGGATCTCGCGCAGGCTCAGTGCCCGGTGGATGCGGCGCAGGTCCGCGCGGTCGTCCGCGGCAAGCTGCGGCACGGCGTCGAGCTCCTCGAGCACCGTGTGCAGCCGTGCGTCGTCCTCGGCGCTCGCGAGCACGCCCGCCCAGCCGAGGAGCACGTGCGGGTCCTTGCCGGCATCGCCCGCGAGCCAGGGCTCAACCAGACCGAGGCCGTGCTCGCGGTCGCCGAGCTCGATCCACGAGTAGGCGAGCTCGCGCGCCCGGTCGAAACTGCGCGACGCCGCCGGCTCGGCCGCGAGCAGCACGGCGCGCGCGCCCGCCACGTCGGCCGCATCCTCGAGGCGCCGGGCCTCGGCGCGCGCCACCACGACCTGCATGCGGTCGTGGAGCGCATTCATGCCGGCGCTGCGCTGCGCGGCGGCGATGCCGTCGACCGCGGCAAGCGCCTCCTGATATGCATCGATCTGCGAGAGATAGAGCGCCTGCGCGTAGCGCATCTCGGCTGAGTCCGGGGCCGCCCGGACACCGTCGTTCATGAGAGCGCGGCCACGCGGCGCACCGCCGTGCTCCCGGTAGTAACCCGCCAGACGGAAACGCAGCCACGGATCGAGCGGTGCGAGCGCGACCGCCGCCTCGAGATCGGCGGCCGCCGCTTCCCCGTGTCCCGCCGCGGCCTCGGCCGCGGCACGCTGCCCGAGCGCGCCCGCGAGCAGTGCATCGCGCGACTGCGCGGTCCACTTCGCCGACGGCGGCCGCCCGTGGAGGAGCTCCACGGCCTCCGCGATGTTTCCTTGCGTGATGAGCCGCCGCACGCGCGTCTCGAAGAGCCACGTGGACTTCGGATCGAGCTGCACGGCGCTCGCGAGCAGCTCGTCCGCCTCGCCGGGAAGCCCCGCGGCATCGAGATCCTGCGCGATTGCGATCCCGGATTCGTATTGACCGCGCGCGAAGACGAGTGCCGCGCGCAGCTCCGCGGCCGCGCGCTGCGGCTCCCCGGCGGCAAGCGCGGCACGGCTGCGTTCGAGCCAAACGCGCACCACGGCGCGCGCAGCCGGCGGCAGCGTGCCGGAGGAGACCTTCGCGGCCACCTGCCGTTGCAGCGCCGGCAGCGCTGCGGCCGCCGTCGCGGCGGACTCGAGCCGCCGCTCCTCGCGTACGACCTGCTGCTCGCTGCGCAACTCGAGGAGCTCGGTGTCCTGGGGGTTGCGGACCAGGTAGGCATCGAGGACGCCCCCGGGGGCGCGCTCCGGACCGAGCCGGCCGAGTCCCGAGGCGAGTGCCCGGTCGACGTCGTCGCGGCGCACGTCGTCGCGCCGGGTGAGCTCATCGAGGAGCGTCACGCCCTCGAGTGCCGTGTCCGCGTTCTTCACCAGAAGCTGCGCCAGCGCGAGCCGGTAGCGCGGATCGCCGGGATGAGCCTCCACGAGCCGCTCGAGGCCGGCACGCGCGGCGGCGAAACCGCCGGGGGTGCGCGCGAGCAGCTGGTCGTACTCGATGCCGAGCGTTCCGCCCGGCGCGCCGTGCGGAAAGAGGTGCTCGAGCTGCGCCCGGACCTCGGAGGTGCGGTTGATCTCGCTCAGGCGGCGGATGGAGGCGAGCTCGAGCCGGTCGCGCGTGGCGACGCGCACCTCGGTGGCGAAATCGCGCGCCGCGGCGGATCCCGGGAAGCGCCGCGCGAGCTGGCTCTCGATGTCGGCTGCGGCCTGGAAGTCGTTGAGGCGCAGATCGAGCTCGCCGAGCTCGAGAAGCGGCTCGGGGATGTCGGGGCGGGCCGCCACGAGCTTCTTCAGGGCGAGCTGCGCCAGATCGCCGCGCTCGTGCGCTTCCCAGAAGCGCGCGTTGTGCAGCAGCTCCTGATCGGCCGGCGGCAGGACGGGCGCCGCGGCCGCCGCCGCCCACCATGCGAGCGCCGCGGCGGCGATCAGTCGGCGCGGCACGAGCCGTTCCAAGGCAGGCGCAGATGCCCATGCCGGTCGAAGCGAAAGCGGTCATCGAGCCAGCCGAGCCCGAACAGGGTGAGCACGTCGTTGTAGTAGTGCTGGTTGTCGCGCAGCGCCTGCGCGCGCAGGCGCTTAGCTGTGGTCTCGACAGCGGCATCGAGCCTGAAGTGAACCAGCAGCGGCAGGAGCGCCGCGAGGAAGCCGGCCGGCGCTTCGCCGTGCGCCTCGAGCGTCACCGTGTCGATCGACTCGGGGGCGGCACCGCGCGCGGCGATCCGCGCCATCGGCTCGAGCTGCCGCACGAGGCGCTCGGCCTGCGGCTCATCCTCGGGCAGCATTCCCGCCCAGAGATAGACACGGATGGCGTTGTAGCTGCCGGCGCCGTGCGTGGCGGGATCCGCCGCGAACCCCTGGCCGTCGCGGTAGAGGATCCAGTCCGCGGCATAGCCGCGCGGGGCGGAGCCGACGATGATGCGGCCCGAGGACTCGAGCGCCTGCGTCCAGAGCGCCGCATCGCCCTCCTGCTGCAGAGCCCGCAGCACCTCGATCGGCAGGTAGCTCGCATTCAGCCGCCAGGCCCCGTGCGACACGAAGCCGCGCGGGCCGGGCAGCACCGTGGCGCCGAGACCCGGCACGAGCGCCACCTCCTCGCGCAGGATCAGCGCCATCATGGCGCGCGCGGCTTGCGTGTAGGCGTTGTTGTGCCAGAGGCGACCGGCCTCGGCGAGTGCGTAAGCCATCCAGAGGTCGGCGTCGGAAGCGGAGTTGCGATCGAGCACGGTCCAGGAACCGTCGCCCGAGCGCCCCCAGCGCCAGGCAGGCAGCACGTGCGCCGGATCGCCCGCCGAGAGGTTGTTACCCGTCCACGCGAGAATGCGCGCGAAGGCGGCCTGATCGTCGGCGATGAGCGCGAAGGTCAGCGCGTAGGCCTGACCCTCGGAGACCGTGGCCGCCTCCGGCGTGCTGGCGTCCACGACGCGGCCGTCGTCACTGACATAGAGCCGTTTGAACGCCTGCCATTCGGGCCACGGCGCACAGCCGCCCGCGGGCGCGGCCTGCGCCGTGCTGCCGAAGAGCGCCGCCGCGCACAGCAGCCCACAGGCGCGGCGCGCGCGCATCGGTCACTTCCCCTGGCCTTCCAGGCGCCGCTGCACGCGCCGCTCGAGGGCGCCGTAAACGAGGAGCCCGGCCGCAATCGCGATGCCGAGCGCGAGTACGATGAGAGCCCAGGCGTGCTGCGAGAAGTGGAACCAGAACCACTGCCAGAAGGGGAGCGAGCCGACGTAGTAGAAGCCCGCCCCCTCGAAGCTCTGCACGGCGCCGTTACGGATCACGGCGAGCTCGCCGCGAATGAGCGGCACGCGAGCGTTGTCATTGAGCACCGCCACCAGCGCCTGCGAGGCGGCGGCGTCGCGCCCGAGGAGTGCGACGACGCTGCGCCCGCCCGTGAGTGGTGACTCGAAGCCGACCAGCGCGGCGATCGCGCCTCCCGCCTGGATCTGCACCTGCGGCGGCTCACCCGCGGCCGTCGCGGCGCGAGGCGGCGCGGCCACGGAGGGCGCGGCGGGCGTGAGCGCGCGGTAGTCGCGGCGGAGCTCGGTCAGGGTGAGCGGCAGGCCCTTCTTCCATTGCTGCAGCAACCCGTCCGCACCCGTGCCGGAGAGGACGATGAGATCGAGGTCGCGGGCGGCGAGCGCTTGCTTCGCGTCGAGCACCCGGTAAGCGAGCGCCACGGCGCCGGTCTGCCGGCCCATGCGCCCGAGCAGGAAATACATCTCCTCGAGCGCGGACGTATCGCCCGCATCCGGCAACACGAAGGCGGTCTCGGCAAGATCGGCGTAGCGCGTGAACGGGAAGCCGGAGTTGGCGAACAGCCCGAGGTTCGGCAGCGCCGTGTAGTGCGCGAAGCCGGAGACATCCACGGTCGAGTCCGGATCGATGGCCTCGCGGGTGTTGTCGATGAACACCTGTTTGCAGTTCGCCTCGCGATGGAAGTCCATCGAGAACTGAAACACCATCTGGTTGTCGCTCGCCAGCTGGAACGCCGGGATGAGGATCCCGCGGCTCTGCCGCGCACTGTCGCTCTGCAGCAGCGGCACCAGCAGCCGCCCGCTCGCCCCGGCCTCGGTCTCGGGCGGCAGCCGGTAGGAGCGCAGCAGCTGGTTGTTGATCGACACCGTGAGCACCGAGTTGTCGCGCTCGGCGGGCGCGGTGTAGCGGTAATGCACGTCTACCGGCACGCCGGCCTTGTTCCAGATGAAAAGGTCGGGCGGCAGCCGCAGGTTGACCGCCATCGGCTGCGGCGCGACGCCCTGCCCCTCGAGCTGCCCCGGGTCCTCGATCAGCTCGCCGAGCCGCACCGGCCGATCGCTCCTGAGCCAGCGCGGCGCATCGTAGGCGGCGCGGCGCCGGTAGCTGACGGCCTCGATGGTGGCCGAGTTGCCGCTCAGCACCGGGTTGCCGAGCACCAGGCCCTCGACCGCCTGGCGCAGCTGCGCCTCGTCCTTGCCCTGGAAGACCAGCAGCTTGAGGGTGGAGTCGGCGGGGTTGTCGACGATGCTGACGGTCGGGGCCGCCACGGGCGCGAGCGTCAGGCCCGCCGGGCGGGAGTCGTTGGTCGCGAAGACGAGGGCGTGCCGGGCGGGGAGCGCGTCGAAGCTGACCGGGAAGCGCGCACCGCGGTAGTCGGCCAGCTGGCCGAACCAGGAGGCGGCGACGCCGGCCGAGCGCAGCACCCCGCGCGGGGCGTGCGCGGCGAGCACGATGGGGAGCACCAGCCCGCGGTTGTCGTGCGCATCGAAGAACGGCGCCGGCAGGAGCGCGAGCTCATCGCGCAGCTCGAGCGGGCGCACGTCGAGCGTGACGTCGCTGTCCTCGCTCACCTTTACCCAGAGCGAGGAGTGCTGCGGATCCTCGCACCCGGTGGTGTAGTGCGCGATCAGATCGAGCTGGATGTGGTTGAAGTCGCTGAAGTAGCGCGGGTCGAGCGGGATCGCGCGCTCCACCGGGTGACCGGCGTCGGCCCTGGTGAGCGGCACGGCCGCGACCGTCTGGTTGTTGAGCGTGACACGGATGTGAGACAGGTCCGGCAGCAGCGCCGGCGATGCCGTGAGCACCAAATGCAGCGTCCCGCCGCTCACCAGCTGATCGGCCCGGATGCCGAAGTTCACCGCCCCGGTCGCGGTCACGCCCTGGAGCGTCATGGCACCGGTTCCGAGCTCCGCGAACGTGGCGCGGACTTCCCGGACGGGCGGTTCCTTCGGCGCGACGGCGGGCGGCTGGGCCGCCTCCCCCACGTTGCCAAGCGCGAGCGTGAGGACGGCGGCAGCGAGTCCGCCCGATCTCAACTTCCGCGTGTCCATGGCCTTAAGCCCCGGTCTCCGCGCAAAATCTTAAGCTGGCCAAAGGTTTACCACACCCCGGCGATGCGCCGCCCGGATTAATTCAAAAAACTGCCAAGTGCTGCACGTTTGCCCGGGGACCGGAAAGGAGAATGAGCCCCGTCATGCTGGACACGAGCGAAACCCTGCGGCTGCGCGTGCCGCCGATGCTGACGCCCCCCGGCCGGCCGCTGCAGGTCGGCTGGGCGCAGGAGTTCGGGCGCTGGCTGTGGCACCTGTTCGTGCTGGCCCCCGATGCCGCGCGCCCCTGGCCCCGCTGGGTGCAGCGGCTGTTCCGGCCGCTCATCGGTCAGCTCGCCACCGAGCTCGGCGTCCCCAACGTGCGCAGCGTGCGTGCCTGGGTGCTGCACCTTTTTCTCACCGACCCGCCCGAGGGCTCGTGGTCGGATCCCGAGAAGTACGGCGCGACGCGCCCGGTCGCCTCCCTGCGCGCGCTGCTGCACCACCCGATCGCGCCACGCGTCGCGCCGCTCCTTTACGGGCTCGCGGCGCGTCTGGAGCGCTACTCGGCGGCGCTCGCCCGCGGGTACGCCGCGGCGAGCCACTCCACCCGGGTCGGCCTCGGGGTCGCCGCGCTCGCGGTGTTCGTGCTCATCGCCTCGACCCCGCTCGATGCCGGGCCGCAGCTGACGTTGCTGACACTCATGTGGCTGCTCACGCTCCTGGTGCGCCAGCTCCCGGGCTACGGCCCGGGACTGATCCTCATCGCCTTCTCGATCGTCGCCTCCTCGCGCTACATCTGGTGGCGCTGCACTCACACCCTGGACCTCGCGAGCGGCTACGAGACCTTCTTCGGCGCGGGGCTGGTGGCCGCCGAGTGCTACACCTGGCTCATCATGGTGCTCGGTTACGTGCAGAACGCGCGCCCGCTGCGCCGCCGCACACACCGGCTGCCCCGCGACCGCAGCGAGTGGCCGAGCGTGGACGTCTACGTACCGACCTACAACGAGCCGCTCGAAGTGGTGCGCCCGACGGTGCTCGCCGCGCTCAATCTCGACTGGCCGGCCGAGCGGCTGAAGGTCTACCTCCTCGATGACGGCCGCCGGCCGGCGTTTCGCGAATTCGCCGCCGCATGCGGCGCCGGCTACCTGATCCGCGGCAACAACGCCCACGCCAAGGCCGGCAATCTCAATCACGCGCTCGGCGTCACGCACGGCGAGTACGTCGCGATCTTCGACTGTGACCACATCCCGGTGCGCACCTTCCTCACGGCCACCATGGGCTGGTTCCTCAAGGATCCGCGCTGCGCGATGCTGCAGACACCACACCACTTCTTCTCGCCGGACCCGTTCGAGCGCAACCTCGGCACCTTCCGCCGCGTACCGAACGAGGGGCGGCTCTTCTACG
The DNA here is from genome assembly GCA_963802645.1 of uncultured Gammaproteobacteria bacterium. GTDB lineage: Bacteria > Pseudomonadota > Gammaproteobacteria > Steroidobacterales > Steroidobacteraceae > 13-2-20CM-66-19. Next base: position 699,190 of record CAWDJK010000005.1, read on the forward strand.
GATTGATCCAGGACTGCAACGATCTGTGGAACGCCGCCTTCTTCTGCGGCTCGTGCGCGGTGCTGCGGCGCGGGCCCCTCGAGGAGATCGGTGGCATCGCCGTCGAGACCGTGACCGAGGATGCGCATACCGCGCTCAAGCTCCACCGGCGCGGCTACAACACCGCGTACCTGCGTGAGGTGCTCGCCGGGGGACTCGCGACCGAGAGTCTCTCGGGACACATCGGGCAGCGCATCCGCTGGGCGCGCGGCATGGCGCAGATCTTCCGCCTCGACAATCCGTTCTTCGGCGAGGGCTTAAGTCCGCTGCAGCGCCTGTGCTACGGCAACGCCATGCTGCATTTTTTCTCGGGCATCCCGCGCCTGGTGTTCCTCACCGCGCCGCTCGCCTACCTTTATTTCCAGTTCCACATCATCAACGCCGCGGCCACCACCATCGCGCTCTACGCCGTGCCGCACCTGGTGCAATCGAGTCTCGCCAACTCCCACATCCAGGGGCGCTTCCGCCACTCGTTCTGGAACGAGGCCTACGAGGCGGTGCTGTCCTGGTACATCGCCCTGCCGACGACGGTGGCCCTGTTCGCGCCCCACCGCGGCAAGTTCAACGTCACCGCCAAAGGGGGCCTGGTGGAGCGCGATTTCTTCGACTGGCGCATCTCGCTCCCCTACCTGGTGCTGGTCGTGCTCAACATCGGCGGCGCGCTGCTGGCAATTCCCCGCCTGCTCTTCTGGAACTCCTACGAAGCGGATACGGTGGCGCTCAACCTCATCTGGACGCTCTTCAACATCGTCATGCTGGGCGCGGTGCTGGGTGTGGCCGCCGAGACTCGCCAGGTGCGTTCGACGCCGCGCGTGCCCAAACGGATGCCGGCGACGCTGCATCTGGCGCACGGCGGCTGGGTCGCCTGTGAGACCACCGACTTCGCCATGGGGGGCCTGGGGCTCGAGCTCGAGGTGCCGGCGACCTCGCTCAATATCGGCGACCGGCTGCGCGTGACGCTCGAAGGTGACGACGGTGCGCACGACTTTCCCGTGCGGGTCGCGACGGTGCGCGATGAGCACATCGGACTGCTGCTCGAGGAGCTCGACATTGCGCAGCAGCGTGCCTACGTGCGCTGCACCTTCGGCGCGCGCGACGCCTGGAAGGACTGGGACAGCGGCATCGCGGAGGACAAGCCGCTCGCGAGTTTCGCCGAAGTATTCTCCTTCGGCGCGACGGGCTACGTGCGCCTGGCGGAGAGCCTGTATAACAAGGTGAGCGCCTGGCTGCGCGGCACCCGCCTCGCTGCGGCGCGCTGAAGTCTCACGGCATGGGTCTCTGGAGCGCCTACTTCCTCGCCAAGCTCGCGCTGTACGCGCTCGGCTACCTGGACTTCAGCCCGTGGCTGAATCTCGGACTCGCGGTGCTCACCGCGCTGCCGCCGGGGAATGCGCGCCAGCGGCTCGCCAAGAACCTGATCGCGGTACCGCTCGGGGTGCTGCTCCTCTATCACGACTCCTGGCTCCCCCCGCTGCCGCAGGCGATCGTGGATCTCGAGAACCTCAGCACGTTCAGCGCCGCCTACCTGCTGGAGCTCGCCGGGCGGCTCGTCAGCTGGCGGCTGCTGCTCGGCGCGCTCGCCCTCGCGGTGGTGTACTCGCTGGCGCGGCGCAAGCTCCGGCTCAGCACCCTCGTGTTCCTCGGGATCCTCGCCGTGATGGTCGCTCCGGCGGCCAGACAGTGGGCCGCGGTCGCCTCTGCGGCGCGGCCCGCGGGCGCCGCCCCGCTCGCGCACGAGGAGGTCGACCTCGCGCCCGCGGCGCTCGATGAGCGCCTGGCGCAGTTCTACGCGCAGCAGAAGGAGGTTCAGATCCGCTTCGCCCACCCGGCGTCCGACGATCCGGCCTTCGACATCGTCATCCTGCACATCTGTTCGTTGTCGTGGGATGACCTGAAGACGCTCAAGACGGGCGCCGAGGGCCTCTTCGGGCGCTTCGACGTGGTGCTGACGAATTTCTCCTCCGGTGCGAGCTACAGCGGGCCCGCCGCCATCCGGCTGCTGCGCGGCAGCTGCGGCGCGACGCCCGAAGCACGTCTCTACGACCCCGCGGGACCGGGTTGCCTGGTCGTGAACGGATTGCAGGCGGCTGGCTTCGCGCCGCAATGGGTCATGAACCACGACGGCCACTTCGGCAATTTCTTCGCCGACGTGCGCGATCGCGGCGGGCTCGCCGTGCCACTCGAGGACAACGCCGGTGCGACGCCCGCCGAGACCGCCTTCGACGGGACGCCGGTCTATGGTGACTACTCGGTGCTGTCGCGCTGGTGGGCGAAGCGCCAGGCGAACCAGGCGCCGCGGGTGGTGCTCTACTACAACAGCATCAGCCTGCACGACGGCAATCGCGTCGTGGGGGGCGCAGACTCCTCCTACGCTGCGCGCTTCGCGAACCTCTCGGCCGACGTCGGCCGCTTCCTCGAGCTGCTGCGCGCCTCCGGCCGCCACGTGGTCGTCGTACTGATCGCGGAGCACGGCGCGGCGCTCAACGGCGACCGTCGCCAGATCCCGGGCCTGCGCGAGATCCCTACCGCGGCCATCGCCCGCGTGCCGGTCGCGATCGCCCTCGTCAACGCGCCGCGCGGCGCCGCCGTCGCGCAAAGTCGCGTCGCGGCGCCGTTGAGCTACCCGGCGCTGAACGAGATCCTGTCGCGCTTCATCGGCCACAATCCTTATGCTGCGCCCGTCGCGGGCTTCGGCGATTACGTCGAAGCGCTGCCGCAGACTCCCTTCGTTGCCGAGAACAATGGCGCGACGGTCCTCCAGGCGGGTGCGCATTTCATGCTGCGCTCGCCCGATGGCGCATGGTCGAGCCTCGACGGAATCGAGCCGCGCTGAGCCGCTCGGCTATGTAAAACTCCCGCGCGCTACACGCGCATTAAGTGAAGCGGCGCGTGCTGGTGTTGCGTGATTGCGCGACAGCGCGCCGCGTGCCGCGAACGCACATTCACAGCACCGATACAATTGCTAGTCTCCTGTGATCTACAGCATGGAACAGGCGACGCCAGCGGCGAGACACTTGCGTCCAGGGCGAATTGCTCTTTGGGGGTCTCTCCGTGGTACTGACGACCGTCGGATACCTGCTTCTTCTGCTCTGCGGACTCTCGGTATGCCTGTTCTGCTGGCTGACCTACGCGAGCCTGACGTGCGCCACGCGCCCGGAGGGGGCGGCGAGCGAACATCGCCCGGCCCACCGGGCCTGCGATCTCTCGGCACGCATCATCGGGGCCGGCAGCGGCTGACCCCTGCGGCTTTTCAGGCCGCCTTGGCCGTGCTCCCGCCGAGCGCGGTCTTGAAGAGCGCGAGCACACGGCTCCAGGCTTTCTCCGCCTGCTCGTCGTTATAGACGCGCGAGTCGGGCGGGCACCAGCCGTGCAGTGCCCCCGCATACACCTCGACCTCCGCGGGCACTTTGGCCTTATCGAAGGCCTCACGCAGCACCGTCTTCTGCTCCGGCTGGCGCTGGTCGTCATTGGAAGCGATCGCGACCAGGAACTGCGCCTTCACCTTCGGGATGAGGAGGTGCGGGCTGTCCGGTTTATCGGTCACCATGCCGCCGCCGTGGCATGAGGCGCCGGCGCCGATGCGCTCGGGGAGCGCGGCCGCCGTGCGCAGCGTATAGGGACCGCTCATGCAGTAACCCATGGTGCCCATGCGGCGCTTGCGGTCGACCGAGGGCTGCGCGTCGAGCCAGCCGGTGAAGGCTCTGGCATCCGTCACCACCGTGTCGGGGCTGAGGCTGCCCATCAGGGCCATGAGTGCCTCGCGCGTCGGCTTGTCGTTGAAGTCGGGATTCTCCGGCGCGGTGGGCGCACGTTTGGTGCGGTAGAAGGGATTCACGACCAGCACCGAGAAGCCCGCCTCGGCGAGCCGCCGGCCCATGTGCCGGAACGCCGGCCTCAAGCCAAAGATATCGGGCCACATCAGCACCCCGGGATACGCCCCGTCGGCCGGGTGCGCGAAGTAGGCATCCGCCGTGCCGTCCGGCGTCCTGATCTCGACCTCGCTCTCCTCGATCCAGCCGGCACGCGCCGCCGCCGGCAGCATGGAGACGACCCCGGCGCCGAGGGTGAAGGCCCCGAAGCGCCGCCGCGACATTTGTGCCGACTTCAGCTGATACTCGATCATGTCGTCCATCGAATCGTTGTCGCACATGGATGCTCTCCGCACGCGGATCGGGCGCGCAGTATATCGCTCCCGGACTGCCATCCATGCCGGCCGCTGACACCACCGTCCCCGACGAGGCCGCCCGAAGGCTGCTGCCGTGGCTGGTCGCGGTCGCCTTCTTCATGCAGGCGCTCGATACGACCATCCTCAACACGGCCGTTCCCGGCATCGCGCGCGCGCTCGGGGTCGCCCCGCTGAGCATGAAGGCGGTGCTCTCGAGCTACACGCTGAGTCTCGCGGTGTTCATTCCGATCAGCGGCTGGATGGCGAACCGCTTCGGCACGCGGCGCGTGTTCAGCAGCGCTATCGCGCTGTTCACACTCGGCTCGCTCCTGTGCGGCCTGTCACGCAACATTCACTGGCTGGTGGCGTTCCGCATGCTGCAGGGTTGCGGTGGCGCCATGATGGTGCCGGTCGGCCGGCTGACGCTGGTGCGTACCTTCGGCAAGTCCGAGCTGGTGCGCGCCATGAGCTTCGTCGCGGTGCCGGGGCTCCTGGGCCCCCTCTTCGGACCGATCGCCGGCGGTCTCATCACCGGCTACGTGCACTGGAGCGTCATCTTCTTCATCAACGTGCCGGTCGGGATGGCCGGCCTCTACCTCATCCGCCGCTATCTGCCCGACTTCCGCGAGAGCGACTCACCAAGGCTCGATCTCGCCGGCCTGGTGCTGTTCGGGGCCGGGATCGCGCTCCTCTCCTACGTACTCGAGGTGTTCGGCGAGCACTCGCTCAGCACCGCCGCGATCCTCGCGCTGCTCGCGCTGTCGCTCGCGCTGCTCGCCGGCTACGGCCTGCACGCCGCGCGCATGCTCCATCCGCTGCTCAACCTCGCGCTGTTCCGCATCCGCACGTTCCGCACGGCGGTGAGCGGCGGCTTCTTCACCCGCATCAGCATCAGCGGCATCCCCTTCCTGCTGCCGCTGCTCTTCCAGGTGGGCCTCACCTACACGCCGATCCAGTCGGGCCTGCTGATGATGCCGCAGGCCTTCGCGGCGATGAGCCTCAAGATGATCATGCCGCGGATCCTCGCGCGCTTCGGCTACCGCGCGGTGCTGGTGTCCAACACGCTGATGCTCGGCGCCCTGATGCTGCTGTTCGCCACCATCGGCGCGGCGACCCCGGTGTGGCTGATCGTGCTGCAGGTGTTCGCCTTCGGCCTGTTCGCCTCGCTCCAGTACACCAGCATGAACACCCTGGTGTACGCGGACGTGAGCCCCCAGGCGGCGAGCGAGGCCAGCACCATCGCGAGCACGGGGCAGCAGCTGTCCATCAGCTTCGCGGTAGCGACCGCCTCGCTGGTCACCGCGCTGTTCGTTCCCGACCGTTTCCACACCGGGCCGGGCGAGCTGCTGCACGGCATCCACGAGGCCCTCGTGGTGCTCGGGCTCGCGACGCTGGCCTCGACGCTGGTGTTCACGGGACTGAAGCGCGGCGACGGCAGCGCCGTCAGCCGGCATGGGGCCGCGGCCGCGGCCACCTGAAGGCGCCCTGAGGGGACGCCAGAAACAACGGCGCCGCCCGCAGGCGGCGCTGGCGATCAACGCAGAGCGTTCAGCTCAAGCCGTCGGACGGGCCAGGCGGTCACCGACCACCATGGCAATGTGTCCGAGCACCAATGCAAACGTCACGCCGATCTCAATTGCAAATAAAACTTCCATGCCGCATCTCCTTGGGTCTGTCAGCGGGCGCGATTGTAGAGATTGCCGGGCGCCGCGGCGTCCACCGGAAGAGAGAGTGCACAGCGCACACTCGGCCGCGATGGCGCGGCGGCACTCCTCTCATTAAAGTGCATTAACGTTGACGTCACGGAGTTGTGATCCGTGCACGGATTTCCACGAGCAGGGTTACCGCCGCGCGCTGTGTCGGCCGCGCTTCTCGCGATGAGCTGCGCCGCGGCGGGGCGCGCCGCGGGCACCTGCGAGCTCGGCAAATTCGATCTCCCCGTCACGATGCAGGGCCACCGGGCCATGGTGACCGCCGGCATCAACGGCCACGAGGTGCATTTGCTCGCCGACAGCGGCACCTTCTTCAGCACGCTGTCGGCGGCGGGCGCGGCACGGTTGCGGCTGAGCGTCGGGGCGCCGCGCACGCCGATTGTCAGTCACTCCGTGGGTGGCGACGCGCTCGCCTCCGTGACGACCGTCAGGACGTTCGCGCTCGGCGCCGCCACACTCCCCAACGTCGAGTTCATCGTCGCCGGCAACGGACCCCCGGGGGCGGTCGGCGTCCTCGGCGACAACGTCCTCGGCCTGTTCGACACCGAATACGACCTCGCGCGCGGCCTCATCCGCCTCATGCGTCCGCATGACTGCGGCGGCTCCGATCTCGCGTACTGGGCCACCTCGCAGCCATACTCGGTCGTCAACCTCGACTGGGGAGCGCAGTCCGTCGAGCCGCCGCGGGGCACCGCCTATGTCAATGGCCGCCGCATTCGCGTGGTGTTCGATACCGGAGCCTCGGTCTCGCTGCTCGCGCTGCGCGCCGCCGAGCGCGCGGGCGTGAGGTCCGACAGTGCCGGCGTCGTGCCCGCGGCTCCGATCCTCGGCGGCGGGTCCGGCAGGATCGAGACCTGGATCGCGCCCTTCGACAGCTTCAGGATCGGCGACGAGCAGATACTCCACACGCACCTGCGCATCGGCGACCTGGGTCTCAGCGATACCGACATGCTGCTCGGGGCGGATTTCTTCCTGTCGCATCACATCTATATCTCGGCCAGCCAACACCGGGCCTACTTCACCTACGACGGCGGACCGGTGTTCGATCTCGGCTTGAGATAGAGTCACGGCCGGACTCCGTACCCGAGGCACGCAGGCCCCATGAAGCTCTTCGTCGAAATCGTCGGCTGGATCGGCGCGACCCTCATCATCGCAGCCTACGCGCTGCTGTCTGCAGGCAAGCTCAAGGGCGACTCGCGCGCCTATCACTGGATGAACATCTGCGGGGCGATCGGCTTCGTGGTGAACAGCGGCTGGAACGGCGCCTTGCCCTCCGCGGCGCTCAACGTCGTGTGGCTCGGGATCGGCGGCTACGCGCTGCTCAAGCGCCGCCGGACGCAGGCTTCGGGCGGCGCCGCCGCCCACTGAGCCGCCGCCCACTGGCGCCATGCGGCGACAATTGCAACCAATTCCAACCAGACACCCCGCCACGCCGCGGGGTGACTGCTTTGTGCGAACCGATCGGCTATAAGTAAGTCCAACGCCGGAACGCTCATTGGGGGGTCGTCTCGATGTCATCGCACCGTTTTGGAATCGCGGCCGTGGCGTTGCTCGGAGTGATGGCGGCTTCGGCGACCTCACCCTCCCGGCCCGTACTCAGGCACCCGACGCCGGCCGCGGGTACAGCGCCGCTCTGGGCCTTTGGCGGCCGCAGCGCCGCCCAGACGAAAAGCGGCGTCGGCGGCAAGCTCGACGCCGCGCTCGCCGACCTCTCGCGCCACTTGAGTCGCGTGCGGCCCGCACACGCCCTTGCCGACCTCCATTCCATGAGCCCGGCTGCGCACTTCATGCAGCGCGACCCGGGCTCCGAGCCCCTGATCGCGATCGATGCCGTGACGCGCGGCGATCCGCAGCGCCTCAAGGCAGCACTGGTCAGCCTAGGTCTCGAGCATCCGGCGGTGTACCTCAACGACGTCGGCGGCTGGCTGCCGGTGAGCGCGATCGAGACGGCGGCGGCCGGCGCCGAAGTGCATTCGCTGCGCGCGGCGCTCGCGCACACCCGCGGCGTGGTCGCGACTCAGGGGGACTTCGCGCAGGGTACAGCGGCGCTGCGCAGCACCGAGAGCGGCCTCAACGGCTCGGGTATCACCGTCGGCGTGCTCTCCGACAGCTATAACTGCTACGCGGTGTACGCCGCGAACGGCCTGCCCCCCACCGAACCCAACGGTACCGGCTACGCGCAGAACACCTTTACGGCGGACGCTCAGACCGACGCCTCGACCGGCGCCCTACCCTCGAACGTCAACGTCCTCGAGGAAGTCGGCGGCGCTTACCCGACCGCGGGCAGCCAGGACTGCATGAATTACGGCGCGCCCCTCGAGCTGCCCTTCGCGGACGAGGGCCGCGCGATGCTGCAGATCGTCCATGCCGTGGCCCCGGACGCGGGCTCGCCTTCTATACGGCCGACAACAGCGAGGCGGACTTCGCGAGCGGTATCCAGACGCTCGCCACCCAGGGCGCCAAGGTCATCGCCGACGACGTCGGGTATTACGATGAGCCGTTCTTCCAGGACGGGCTCGTCGCCCAGGCGATCGATGCGGTGGAGTCGCAGGGTGTCGCCTACTTCTCGGCGGCCGGCAACGAGAGCAATCTGGCCTACGACAACACCACCCCGAGCTTCAACATCACCGGCAGTGGCGCCCAGGCCGGCGAGAAGCTCCTCAACATGGACGCGACTGGCGCGACCAGTGTATCGACGCTCAACATCAACGTGCCGGCGCTCGTGCCCGGCGAGTTCATCGCGGTCGTGCTCGAGTGGGACGATCCGTACGTCACGGGCTCCCCGAACAGCGGCGGCGCGACACGCGCGATCGACCTGTGCGTCGCGACGCCTCCGAGCTACACGATCTTCAATCTCGATTCCGACAGCGAGCTCACGACGACGGCTACCACCTGCAGCGGGCCCAATGCCACGGGGAACGATCCCGTACAGGGCCTCATCATCGGCAATCCCGGCGAACGCCACGGCGGCAACACCACCGCCACGGTACGGTCAGCGTCACCGTGGGCCTCGCCAAGCGGCGACCGCCGCCGGGCGCGTCAAGATCGCCTGGGAGGATGACGGCGCCGGCAGCACCTTCGCCAACTTTCGTCCCCACCACCAAGCCGACCATCCAGGGCCACCCGGGAGCGGCGGGCGCGGCGGCTGTGGGGGCGGCCTTTTTCCTCGACACGCCCCGCTCTGCGGCGTCATGACCGGCCGCGTACTCGATTACTTCTCCTCGTTCGGCGGCTCCCGATCATCTTCGATAGCGACGGGCACCCGGCAGTGCCGACGCCCTAGTACCGTGCGGCAGAAGCCCGATTTCGTCGGCCCCGACGGCGTCAACACCACGTTCTTCGGTTTCACGCTGTCGATCGCCGGGATCACCGACAGCTCGAACGATCATCGGCTGCGAGGATGATGCAAACTACCCGAACTACTTCGGCACCTCCGCGGCGACCCCGCACGCGGCCGGTCTCGCCGCGCTCATGCTGCAGGCGAACTCCGACGCTGACGCCGACACAGATCTACGACGGCGATGCGCAGCACCGCGGCGCCCGATGCAAAGCCCGTCGCGCAACTACGCTGCACGGGCTATGGATTCATTCAGGCAGGTCGCCGCGCTCGCTTCGCTGCCTCCCGGACCACCGTCTCTCAACTCACCCCCGCCTCGATCGCGGTCGGTCAGGCGACGACGCTCACCTGGAGCAGCATCAATGTGACGAGCTGTATGGGCTCCGGGAGCTGGAGCGGCAGCCAAACCACGAGCGGCAGCATGACGATCACGCCCGCCGCCGTCGGAACGCGAGACCTACACGCTCATCTGCAGCAACGCCAACGGGACCTCGACCGCCGGCTCGGCCACGCTGACGGTGACCGCGGCGCCGCCGGGCGGTGGTGGCGGTGGTGGCGGCGGCGCGCTCGAGCTCTGGATGGTGATCGCGCTACTCGGGATCCTAGCCGCGCGGCTGCCGCGAGCCGTGCGCGCACGGGGTCGCGCTTAAACGTCGAGCACGTCGGCGAACACGAACCCGTCGCGCTCGACCACCTCGCCGACGCGCGCCGCGACGGGCGATCCGAACATCGGACCGGCCGTGACGACGGTGTGGAACTCGCCGTTCTCGCCGCACGGATCGACGTCCGGCGGCAGCTGATCGAGCAGCGTCGCATCGAAGCGTCGTCCGGCGAACTCGCGCGCGAGACGCCGCGGGTCGACACACACCAGGTGCGCCACCAGGCCGCTCGCGATCATCTCGCGCGCCAGCGCCGCGGTCGGCCGCCGCCACAGCGGGAAGATCGGCGTCATGCCGAGCGCGGCGAGCTGTCGCTCGCGATAGGCGCGGATGTCCTCGAGGTACAGGTCCCCGAAGACGATGTGCCGGATCCCTTCGCGCTTGAGCTGCTCGCAGGCCTCCCCGAAGCGCGCCTCATAGATCTCGTTCGAGCACGGGCTCGGCAGCATGACCTTGACCGAGGGAAGCCCGAGGGCGGCGATCTGGCGGTCGAGAAGACTCGCGCGCACGCCGTGCATCGCGACCCGGTCGTAGACCTCGCTGAAGGTCGTAATGGCGCCGACCACGTCCGCGAGCCCGGCGGCACGCGCCTCGCAGAGCGCGTAGGCACTGTCCTTGCCTGAGCTCCAGGAGATGTACGCCTTGGGAACCTTCACGGGATCATTATCATCTGTAATCAATAGCGATTCGCGCTTAGCGCGCGTTGCCGTCGCGGGAACGGCGGCGCATCATCGCGGTCAACCGCCTTGCGGGCAACGCGTTGGGCGGATGCGCGGGGCGCTGCTGCACACCCCGTGGCGCGAGGACTATGCACATGATGAAAATCGGTACCCTGACCCTGGCCGCGATCGGCGCCGCAAGCCTCCTCGGCGGCTGCGCGCTGCAGGTGCGCTCCGATCTCAACCGCACGGCATACCACGCCGGCCAGTGTCACAGTTTCGCCTTCGTCGGCGCCTTCCGCACCGATAACCCGATGCGCGGCGGAATCGCCAACCCCGTGAACGAGAGCCGGCTGCGTGCCGCGATCACCGCCCACATGGCCTCCGTCGGGGTGCAGCTGGTGAAGGACAACCCCGATTGCCTGGTCGGCTACGGCATCGGCTCGAGCCTCGTCGTCGACCCCGGCTTCGCGGGCGGCCCGTATGGGTACGGGTACGGGTACGGCTACGGCTACGGACCCGGTCCCTGGGGATGGGGCGGACCGTGGGGACCCTGGGGCTGGGACGGCCCCTACGTCTACCGTCAGGGTCTGATCGGCATCGACCTCTACGACGGCAAGACCCGCGAAGCGCTCTGGCACGCCTCGGTTGACCAGAACCTGACCGGTGCGACCGGCGCTGCGGCGGAGCAGAAGATCGACGCCGCGGTCGCCGCACTCTTCACGCACTTCCCGAGCTGATCCCGATCGGACTGACCTCGATCGGGGGAGCGCGGCGTCCCCCGGCGGTCTCCTTGTCGCTCACCCCCGGGCGGCGCAAGATCGGTCGGTGCGCAGCCCCTTCGGTCTCGGCTTCGTGTTTCTCAACGTGCTGCTCGAGCAGCTCGGCTTCCCGGTGCCGGCGGTTCCGACGCTGGTGGTGGCCGGCGCCGTCGCCGCGAGCGGCAAGTTGTCCGGCGCGACGCTGTACGCGCTCGCGGTGTGCGCCTGCGTAATCGCCGACGGCGTCTGGTATGGAGCCGGCCGCGTTTACGGCAACCGGGTGATGCGCCTCCTGTGCCAGATCTCCCTGTCGCCCGACTCCTGCGTCAGCCAGACGCAGGGCACCTTCGAGCGCTGGGGGCCCAAGGCGCTGCTGTTCGCCAAGTTCGTTCCGGGGCTGGCGCTCATTGCGCCGCCGCTCGCCGGTGCGACCCGCATGCCACTGCCGCGGTTCGCCGCCTTCAGTCTCCTCGGCTCGACCCTCTGGGTGGGCACGGCGCTCGCGGCCGGGGTGCTGTTCCGCAAGCAGATCGAGCTGCTGCTGCCGCAGGCGGCGCAGGTGGGAGGCGCCGCCGCCGGCGTGCTGCTGGTGCTGCTCGGGTGCTACATCGCGTTCAAGTGGTGGGAGCGGCGGCGCTTCTACGCCGCGCTCGACATGGCACGCATCAGCGTCGCGGAGCTGCGGCGGCAGATGGACGACGGCACGGCGCCGCTGATCGTCGATGTGCGCTCGTCCACGGCGCAGACGCTCGAGCTGCGCCGCATCCCGGGGGCGCTGCACGTAGCGGTACAGGACGCCGCGCGACACCTCACGGGGCTGCCGCGCGACCGCGAGATCATCCTCTACTGCAACTGCCCGAACGAGGCATCGGCCGCCAAGGTGGCGCGGCTCCTCATGGACCACGGCTTCGAGCACGTGCGGCCGCTCGCCGGCGGGCTCGATGCCTGGATCGAGGCGGGCTACTCGGTCGAGGCGATCACGGTGACCGCGGCAGAGAGCGCGACCGCGGCCGCGCCGCTTCCCTCCGCCTAGAGGCGCACCTCGGTCGCGGCAGCGGCGCCGCCGACCCACGGGCCCGAGGCCGCGGCGGCGCGCTCCTGCGGCCGCGCCGCCATGCGCTCCTCCATCTCGGCCCAGAGCGCGGCGTAGATGCGCGTGGCATCGCTGTGCGGCGCGAACGCCGGCAGCGGCGCGCGCCGCACCGTCATACGCTCGATCTCACTCCAGTAAGGCACCGCGGTGGCGAGGGTCTGCGGGAAGCGCGCGCGCGTTTCCGCCATCAGCTCCTGGTGCAGCGATCGGCGCCGGTCGGCCATGGAGAAAAACGGCAGCACCGTGAGATCGGTCCAGCCCTCGCGCGCGAGGAACTCGCTCAACTGCCCGAGCACCCGCACCGAGAGGGGCGAGGGTACCAGCGGCACGATCACGGCGTCGGCGGCGCGCAGCACGTTCTCGGTGAGGAGCGAGATCCCGGACGGACAGTCGAGGAACAGCGTGTGATAGATCTCGCGCAGCGGCCGGCTCATGCGCAGCAGCCGTTCGGTCGGGTGGCGGCGCTCGGCCAGATGCACCGCGAAGTTGCGGTAGGAGAAATCCGCCGGCAGCAGGTCGAGTCCCGGGTAGCCGGTGGCAAGCACCAGCTCCGGCAGCTCGCGCTTGCCGGAGAGCAGCTTCTTCGCCGAGGCGTGCTCATGCGGCTCGCCCCGCAGTCCATAGGTAGCGGCACCCTGCGGATCGAGGTCCCAGAGGAGCGTCGCATGCCCGGCGCGTGCGCACAGGTAGGCGAGATTCACCGCGGTGGTGGTCTTGCCGACCCCACCCTTGATGTTGGTGACCGCGATGATCCGCACGCGTGCCGCTTCAGGCGATCGAGCCCGGCTTGCGCAGCATCTTGCCGATGTCGGCGAGATGCGCCTCTTCGGCGGCGATCTGCGTGCGCGCGTACTCTTCCAGCATGATGCTGCGATCCGCGACCTGCTCGAGGAGCTTGCGGTACTCGGTGAGGCCCTCCTCCTCGTGGATCAGCGCCTCGCGCAGGATCTCATCCACGTTGTGCTTGTGGGTCTCGAGGAGCGCGCCGATCCGCAGCGACGGGTGACCACCGAGGTTGGTGATGTGCTCGCCCGCCTGTACCGCGTGCGCCTGCGACTCGTCGGCCTGTGCGCGCAGCCAGCCGACGATCGGGATGCGGTTATGGCCGAACACCATGAAACTGTAGTGCAGGTAGCGCACCAGTCCCGCGAGCTCGAGCTCGAGGATGCGGTTGAGGGTCTCGACGACCTTGACGGTGTCGGCCTTGCTGAGCCCGGAAGCCATGGTGCTTGTCTCCCCCGGAAGACGTAGTGGGGGATGTTAAGCCCGCCGGTGGTGTATCGTAAAAGCCTCATGAGCGCCTTCTACGACATCGCGGTCCGCGGCCTCGACGGCAGCGCCGATCTCCTCGGGGCGCTCAGGGGCAACGTGACGCTCGCGGTGAACGTGGCAAGCCGCTGTGGACTCACGCCCCAGTACGCCGGCCTCGAGGAGCTGCATCGGGAGCTGCGCGCCGAGCGCTTCACGGTGATCGGCTTTCCCTGCAACCAGTTCGGCGCGCAGGAGCCGGGGACCGAGGCCGAGATCGCCGGCTTCTGCAAGAGCACCTACGACGTGAGCTTCCCCATGAGCGCCAAGCTCGAGGTCAACGGCGCCGGCCGCCATCCGCTGTACGCCTTCCTCACCTCACCCGACACCGGCATCGCCGGCGACATCAGCTGGAACTTCGAGAAGTTCCTGATCGGCCGCGACGGCCGGGTGCTGAAGCGCTATCCGCCCGAGACCCGGCCGCAGGACCGCGGTCTCATGCAGGACATCGCCGAGGCCTTGTAAGCTGAGGCGGCGCCATGCCTGACTTCGATTTCGCGATCCTCGGCGCGGGTGCCATGGGCTCGATCGTCGGCGCCCACCTGGCGCGCGCCGGCCACCGGGTGGCGATGCTGGCGCGCGGCGCGCGTGCTGAGGCTCTCGAGCGCTCCGGACTCACCATCCGCGGGCTCTCCGACTTCACCGTCCCGGTGCACGTGCTCAAGGACCCCGCGCTGCTGCGCAGCGCCGGTGCCCTCATCGTCGCGACCAAGACACCGGGCACCGAGGCCGCGCTCGCGGCGCTCAACGAGGCCGAGCTCGGCGTCGCGCTCTCGATCCAGAACGGACCCCTGAAGAACGAGCTGCTCACGCGCGCCTTCGGCGCAGCGCGCGTGCTCGGGGCGCTCGCCGACACGAGCGGCGAGCTGCTCGCCGGCGGCGACGTGCTCTTCACCCGCAACGTCAACATCATGATCGGCGAGCTCGACGGCAGTGACAGCGCCCGCGCCCGCGACCTGGCCGGCACCCTCGACGCATCCGGGGTACGCGCCGCCGCCACCCACGAGATCGTGACTCTCGAGTGGTCGAAGTTCTGCGGCTGGGTCGGGCTGATGGCGCTCTCGGTCACGACGCGCGCCGAGAGCTGGAAGTTCCTCTGCGACCCGGATGCGGCGCTGATCCTGGTGCGGCTGGTACGCGACGTCGGTGCGCTCGCCGGTGCGCTCGGCATCGCGCTCAGCGATCACGCCATCCTGCCGGTGGCGACTCTGTGCGCGGGACCGGAGGACGCCGCCGTCGCGGTCATCGTCAGGGCGGGTGAGCAGTACCGCACGAGCGCGCCGCAGCACCGCATGTCGGCGCTGCAGGACCTCACCGCCGGACGCCCGCTCGAAGTGAACGAGACGCTCGGCTACGCGCTCGAGCGCGCCCACGCGCTCGGACTCTCGCTGCCGATGCTCGACTGTTTCCGCCACCTCGTCGCCGGCATCGATCGGACGCGGCGCGCGCCGCCGGCCTGACGGGACTTCAGCCGCCGCCGGCGAGCCCGCGGTACTCGAGCAGCGGCGCGATGTCGGGCGCGTGGCCGTAGAAGTTACGGAACAGCACCTGCGGATCCTCGGTACGCCCGCGCGACAGCACCATGCGGCGCAGCGTATCGCCGTTCTCGCGCGTCATGCCGCCGTGGGTGTGGAACCACTGGCCGGTGTCGCGTGCCAGCACCTCGCTCCAGAGATATGCGTAGTAGCCGGCCGAGTAGCCGCCGGCAAAGATGTGCGAGAAGTAGTCCGAGTGGTAGCGCGGCTGGATGGGGCCGTACTCGAGGCCGGCGTCCTTGAGCGCCGCGGCCTCGAAGTCCGGCACCGCGGCCGGCTGCGGCGCCTGCGCCGCGGTGATCAGGTGCCAGGCGAGATCGACCTGCGCCGCCTCGATGTACTCGAGTGTCGCGTAGCCCTGGTTGAACTTCTGCGCCGCCAGCACCTTCGCCAGCAGCGCCGGCGGCATCGGCGCGCCGCTGCGGTAGTCGTGGGCGTAGTGGGCCACGACCTTCGGCTCGCGCGCCCACATCTCGTTGTACTGGGACGGATACTCGACGAAGTCGCGCGGCACCGCGGTGCCCGACAGCGTCGGGTAGCGCACGTTCGAGAGCATGCCGTGAATGGCGTGGCCGAACTCGTGGAACATGCCCGTGACCTCATCGAAGGTGAGCAGCACCGGCTGCCCCGGCTGGGGCTTGGGGATGTTGAGGTGGTTGGCGACCACGGGCTTGAGCTTCATGAGCTTGGACTGCGCGACGTAGCTGTTCATCCATGCGCCGCCCTGCTTGTTGTCGCGCGCGAAGTAATCGGCGATGAACAGCGCGAGCGGCTTGCCGTCGGCATCGAAGACCTCGAACACGCGCACGTCCGGCTGGTACACCGGCAGATCCTTGCGCTCCTTGAAGGTGAGGCCGTAGAGCTCGTGCGCGGCGTAGAACAGTCCGTCCTGCATCACGCGCTCGAGCTCGAGGTAGGGGGCCACCTGGGCCTGGTCGAAATCGTAGTGGGCCTTGCGCACCTGCTCGGCGTAGAACGACCAGTCCCAGGGTTGCAGCTGGAAGGATGGGACGCCGCGCGCGGCGGCCTGAGCATCGATCAGCTTCTGGATGTCCGCGGCCTCCTCGCGCGCGCGCCTGAGCGCGGCCGGGGCGACCTGCCGGATCATGCCGGCGACGGCGGTCGGGTTGCCCGCCGATTCGTCCTCGAGCACGTAGGCGGCGTGGTTCGGGTAACCGAGCAGCTTGGCGCGCTCGGCGCGCAGCTTCACCGTCTGCGTGACGATCTCGCGGTTATCGGTCGCGCCCGCCAAGCCCCGGCCGATGGAGGCGCGATAGATGCGCTCGCGCAGCTCGCGGTTGGTGAGGCTCGCGAGCGAGGGTTGGTTGGTGGTGTTCTGCAGCGCGATGACCCACTTGTCCTTCAACCCCCGGGCGGCCGCCGCCTGCGCCGCGGCGCCGATCTGCACCGGGGTCAAGCCGTCGAGGTCCGACTGCCTGTCGACCACCACCGCACCATCCGCGGTGGCCTTGAGGACGTTCTGACGGAAGCGCGTCGTGAGGGTCGAGAGCTGCTCGTTGATCTCCCGCAGCCGCTGCTGGTCGGCGGCGGAGAGCTGCGCGCCGGCGCGCACGAACTGGGTGTGGTAGCGCGTCAGGAGCTGCAGCGACTCCGGATCGAGGCCGAGGCTCGTGCGCTTGCCGTACAGCGCATCGATCCGCCCCCAGAGCGCTGCATTGAGGAAGATCGCGTCCTGGTGCGCGGCAAGCTTCGGCGCCATCTCGGTGTCGACCTTCTGCATCTCGTCGTCGGTGTTGCAGGAGCTCAGGTTCGAGAACACCGTATCCACGCGGTCGAGCAGCCGTCCGGAGCGCTCGAGTGCGACGATGGTGTTCTCAAACGTCGCGGGTTCGGAGTTATGGGCGATGGCCTCGACCTCCTTGAGCTGTGCGCGCATGCCGGCCTGGTAGGCGGGCAGGTAGTCCGAGTCCCTGATCTTGTCGAACTGCGGGAACTCGAAGGGCAGCGGGCTCGGGTGGGCGAAGGGATTATCGACAGCCATGGTGGTATTTCCTGCATCCTTGGTGTCCGCGGCGGCGGCGAGAGCGGCCATCAGGGGCAGGGCCGCCAGAAGCACGAGTCGGACGAAGCGCATGGGATCCTTTCTTCTGGCCCGCGCCCTCGAGGGGGCGGGCGGTATCGAACCGGGCGCTAATGGTATTCTGCGGCGCCATTTGCTGCAGCTTTTCGCGCCGGACGCATTAACTTATGGCCATTGCACAGAACGACGTCGTTACCATCCATTACACACTCCGCGACGATGCCGAGAAGGTGATCGACAGCTCCGCCTCCGGGGAACCGCTCGCCTATCTGCACGGCCACGGCAATCTCGTTCCCGGCCTCGAGCGCGAGCTCACGGGCAAGAACGTCGGTGACCACCTGAAGGTGCGTATCGTCCCCGCGGAGGGCTACGGCGAGTACGACAAGGCGCTGGTGCAGCAGGTGCCGCGGCGCGCCCTGAAGGGCATCGCGAACCTGCAGGTGGGCATGCGGCTGCAGGCCGGCACCGACCACGGCCATCACACCGTGACGGTGACCCGCATCGCCGGCGACATGGTGACGCTCGACGGTAATCACCCGCTCGCCGGTCAGAACCTCAACTTCGAGGTCGAGATCACCGCGATCCGCGCCGCCACCGAGGAAGAGCTGGCCCACGGCCACGTGCACGGAGCCGGCGGCCACCACCACTGAGCATCACTCAGCGGCACCATCCGCCGCCGCCAGACCGGCGAACACCCCGTACATCCCGTCGACCCGCGCAAGATAGCTCCGCGGGTCGTGATCCCCGCACTTTTCGCCCGCGCTGAAACGCAGTCCCCGCCGCACGTAGGACTCCGCGGCACCCGCGCCGCACAGGTGCGTGACGGCGGCGATATGGCGGACCTCGGACGGGGCGCTGCGCCCGCGCCGCAGCGCCAGCGCGTTCGCCACCTCGAGATCGAGATACGCAGCGGTGAGCTCCACCGCATCTCCCGGCAACACGCGCAGGTAGAGTGCGTTGAACCAGCAGGAGCCGAAGTCGTCCCAGCGGCCCTCGCGCGCCAGTGCATGGTGATGAATGCAGTAGTGCCGGGCCACCTCGAAGGTGCCGTCGGTGATCTGGTACATGCCGACGGCACTCGACGCCGGGCGGTACACGTCGAACGGCTGCCGCGCCCACGACCAGCGCCAGTAGGTACGCACCAGCGGGTTGCCCGATCCTTCCACCTGGGCGAGCGCGGCCAGCAGCTCAGGCTCGATGCGCCCGGTCGAGTAGCGCCGGAAGAGCGGCCCGTAGTCGCGCCAGGTCTCGCTCGGCGTCTTGTAGAGGGCGCCGCTCACCGGGAAGAAGAGCTCCGTGGGCTTGCGCACCAGCTGGTACACGCCGTTCACGGCGAGCGCGAGCAGCAGCAGAGCCGCGCCCGCGGCGCCGAGTTGCAGTGAGCGCGGCGCGCGCCGCAAGGCGCGCAGCCAGCGCCGCCGGGTGCGTGCCGCGGGCCAGGGCCGCCAGCGCCGCCGCCGTCGGCGGCGGGCGCTCATCGCGCGCCTCCGCTAACATGCCGTGCCCGCAGGTGCGGTGAGCGAGGAGTGGTCGGTGTCACGCGAAGCGGTCGAGATTGAAACGGGCGCCAATCCTACGGCGGCGGTCATCTGGCTGCATGGACTCGGCGCCGACGGCCACGACTTCGAGCCCATCGTCCCGGAGCTCGTCCGCCCCGGCGAGCGGGCGCTGCGGTTCGTGTTTCCGCACGCGCCGATCCGGCCGGTGACGCTCAACGGCGGCTACGCCATGCGCGCCTGGTACGACATCGTGAGCCTCGAGCGCCGCGGCCCCGAGGACGAGAGCGGCATCCGTGCCTCGCAGGCGGCGATCGACACCCTCATCCGCCGCGAGAACGCGCGCGGCATCGCCACCGGCCGCATCGTGCTCGCCGGTTTCTCCCAGGGTGGCGCGCTGGCGCTCTACGCCGGCACCCGCTACGGCGAGAAGCTCGCCGGGATCATGGGGCTGTCCTGCTACCTGCTGCTCGCGGGGCGTTTCGCCGCCGAGCGCGCCGCCGCCAATCAGTCGACGCCGATCTTCCTCGCGCACGGCACTCAGGATCCGATCGTGGCTCCGGTGCTCGGCGAGCAGGCGCGCGCCACGCTGGAAGCAGCCGGTTACTCCGTCGAGTGGCATGCCTACGCCATGCCGCACAGCGTTTGCCCGCAGGAAGTGGCCGACATCGCGCAGTGGCTGCGCGCGGTGGTCTAGGGCCGCGGAGGGCCGGCTGTCGGGGGTGGCCTGAAGTCAGCCGTGCCGATGGTCGTCGCGCGGCTCACCGCCGTTGCCGGACCGGCGCTGCGGCGCCGGTGCATGCGCCATGCGCTGCTGCGGCCGTGCCTGCGGCGCCGGTGCATGCGCCACGCGCTGCTGCGGCCGTGGCTGCGGCGCCGGCGCATACGCCACGCGCTGCTGCGGCCGTGCCTGCGGCGCCGGCATGTGCGCCACGCGCTCGGGGCGTGCCGTCTGCGCGGCGCGTGTCTGGTGCGGCGGTGAGCGCTCCTCACGCTGCGGGTGTTCCTCACGCTGCGGGTGTTCCTCACGCTGCGGGCGTTCCTCGCGCTGCGGATTACCCCGGGGCTGAGGCTGCGCATGCTGCGGCTGAGACTCCGGCCGGTAGCCGCCGCGCTGCGGTTGCGTGGCCTGACGCGTCATCGCACCCGGGCCGCCACGACCTTGCGGGTACGGTCCGCCATGGGTTCCGCCGGAGGGCGTGGGGCCACCGCCGTGCGGCATCGCCGCCGCGCCGCGGCCATGGCCCGCCGGGGTGGCACCGCGCGATGCGACCACACCGGCACCCCTGAAAGTTCCAGCGTGTGCAGTCGCGGCGACCTCGGGGTGACCGCCGTTGAAGGAAGCGCGCAGCGCGTTGTCGTGCGAGGCCATGGTCCGGTGCTCGGTCTGCGCCTGGATGGGACCCATGTGCCGCTCGCGCGCGGCGGCGATCTGCTGCGCGTTCGGCCGCGCCTCGATGCCGCCCGCGCCGCCGTTATAGCTCACGTGGTTGACCGTGACGTTGTTGACCACGGTGCGGTTATAGACGTTAGTCACGTTGGTCGTGCCGAAGTTGGTTACGGCGCGGTTGTAGAACAGCCGGCCGCCGCGCCACTCGCCGCCGGCGAAGCCGACGCCGCCGTAGCCAAAGCCGTAGTTGACGCCGCCGTAAAACCCCACGTGCGGGCCCCAGTATCCGGCGTTCCAGAGGTAGGCGCCGTCCACCCAGCCCCAGTAGCCGGGCGTCCAGAGCATCCCCACCGGCGCCATCACCCAGGTGCCCGGCACCCAGTAGTAGCTGCCGTCCCAGGCCCAGTACCCCGGAGTCCACATGTAGCCGGGTGCCGGCATCGGCGGCTGCACGTACACGGGCAGCGCCGGCGGGGCGATCGTGACCGACACGAACACGCCGGCCTCGGATGCGACCGGCAGCGTCGCGAGCAGCGTCGCTGCGATGAGACCGTGGAAGAGTTTTCGCATGTGAGGTCTCCTTTGCACCGACCTTGACCGCCGCCGGCTGAACCGCTCCTGAATCTCAGGCAAGCCCGCGGCCGTACCGCGTCCGCATCTTTCGCAACGCGCCCCGCCGCGGCGCGTTGACCCGAGCGCAGTCGGGCAAAGCCGCCGCGCGCCGTCAGAACCAGCTGTAATTGAAAGAGATGCTGACCCGCTCGCCGCCCGACTCGTTCGCGGGCACTTCGTGCCGCAGCCAGCTCTCGAACAACAGGAAGCTCCCCGCGCGCGCCGCCATCACCACCCAGGGACGGTGCGCGCGGCGGGCGTTGCTGCGCCGCGGCGGGGCGGCCATGTAGCGCCCGAGGCGCGGGTCTTCGAACTTCAGTCCCGCCGAGCGCGGCGGCGTCGCGACGTAGTAGGTCCCGCTGATCGTCGAGAGCGGATGCAGGTGCAGTCCGTGGACGGCGCCGCGCCCCATGATATTCACCCAGCAGTCGGTCATCGTGAGGGCACGGCCGGTGAGATCGAACTCGAGCGCGCGCGCGAAGCGCGCCATGTGTGCATCGAGTGCACGGGCGAGCGTCGCGAAGGTCGGCGACAGCGTGTGCATCCGGTTCGCGGAACCGTACGAGGTATAGCCGCCCGGGTAGTTGCGCGCCGACCAGCGCCGGCCGGCCGCATCATCGGCGCGCAGCTGCCGGCACTCGCGCAGCAGGCGTGTATCGAGCGCGCGGGCGCGCGGCCCGCGCAGCGCGCCGGAATACACCAGGGTCGGAAAGAGCGCCTGCAGCGTCATGGGTGAGGCCCGCAGTATGCGCACCCGCGCCGCCTTAGGTCTATGATCGAGCGTATGGCCGTCTCCATCCTGCCCGCGCGTCCCCCGGAAGAATCCGCCGCCGGCGATACCGTGCCGCACTGGATTGGCGGGCGCGCGGTGCGCGGCAACGGCGCGCTGCTCGAGGTGTTCAATCCGGCGACCGGCACCGTGACACGGCGCGTCGCGCTCGCCACCGCGGACGAAGTGCGCGCCGCCGTCGGCCGCCGCGCAGGCGCCTTCCCGGCCTGGGCCGACACGCCGCCGATCCGCCGCGCGCGCGTGCTGACGCGCTTCCTGCAGCTGCTGAACGAGCACCGCGACACGCTCGCCGCGATGATCACCGCCGAGCACGGCAAGGTGTTCACCGACGCGCAGGGCGAGGTCACGCGCGGCATCGACATCGTCGAGTTCGCCTGCGGCATCCCGCAGCTGCTGAAGGGCGACTACACCGACCAGGTCTCGACCGGCATCGACAACTGGACGCTGCGCCAGCCGCTCGGCGTGGTCGCCGGCATCACGCCGTTCAACTTCCCGTGCATGGTGCCGTGTGGATGTTCCCGGTGGCGCATCGCCTGCGGCAACACCTTCATCCTCAAGCCGAGCGAGCGCGACCCGTCGCCTCGGTCTGTTCATGGCCGAGCTGCTCGCAGCAGGCCGGCCTGCCCGACGGCGTGTTCAACGTCGTGCAGGGCGACAAGGTGGCGGTCGACGCGCTGCTCGCGCACCCCGACGTCAAGGCGGTGAGCTTCGTCGGCTCGACGCCGATCGCGCAGCTACATCTACGAGACCGGCGCGCAGCCACGGCAAGCGCGTGCAGGCGCTCGGCGGCGCCAAGAACCACATGGTGGTGATGCCCGATGCCGACCTCGAGCAGGCGGTCGACGCGCTGATCGGCGCCGCCTACGGCTCGGCCGGCGAGCGCTGCATGGCGATCTCGGTGGCGGTGCTGGTCGGCGACATCGCCGACCGGATCGATGCCCGGAGCTGGCCGAGCGCGCGCGACGCGCTGAAGATCAAGAACGGCATGGAGCTCGACGCCGAGATGGGCCCGATCGTCACGCGGCAGGCGCTCGAGCGCATCGAGGGCTACATCGCCATCGGCGTCGAGCGAAGGCGCCAAGCTCGTCGTCGACGGCCGCGGCCTGCAAGCGTGCCGCGGGCCACGAGGAGCGGCTTCTTCACCGGCGGCACGCTGTTCGACCACGTGACGCCGGCGATGCGCATCTACAAGGAGGAGATCTTCGGCCCGGTGCTCGCCTGCGTGCGCGTGCCCGACTTCGCCGCGGCGCGTCGAGCTCGTCAACGACCACGAGTTCGGCAACGGCGTGGCCTGCTTCACCAGCGACGGCAACGTGGCGCGCGAGTTCGCGCGCCGCGTCGCAGGTCGGCATGGTCGGCATCAACGTGCCGATCCCGGTGCCGATGGCCTGGCACGGCTTCGGCGGCTGGAAGCGGAGCCTGTTCGGCGACATGCACGCCTACGGCGAGGAAGGCGTGCGCTTCTACACCGCCAGAAGAGCGTGATGCAGCGCTGGCCGGAGTCGACGCCCAAGGGCGCCGAGTTCATCGATGCCGACGGCCAGGTAGGCCAGGCCGACACGACAAGACGCGCGATCGCGACCCGCAGCGGAAAGACCCGGCCAGAAGCGGTCACCCGACAATCATCCGCGCGGATCCCAGGGGAACGCGCACCGCGCACCACGGTCGAACATCGCTGTACGCCACCGCTCTGTCTTGAGGCGCGGATCGACGTGGCCGTGGGGTTGCGAGCCCGATTCCCGGTCGGTTTCCATGGCACGCACGTTGCAGGGGCTCCAGCCACAGCTGGGCAGCGAGTGGAGGTCAAGCACATGACGAGCTTGGATTCCCTGGGCACGAGCGGGCCCGCCGGTCGCATCGAGCATGGCAAGCCTGTGCACAGCATGGTCGATGCGGACTTGGCGATGCCTCGCGCGACTCACGCGTCATCGGTGGATGAGACGATCGGCTGCGCGGCGCCGCCGGCGATCTACGAGCCTTCGGCTGCACACGATCCGAGTCGGCTCGTGGCAGCGCTCGATGAGATCGAAGCGCGGCGGGCAGCGATCCAATGGCTGTTGGAGGCCGACCTGCTCTGCCTGTGTCTGGTCTGAGGCGTCCCTACCCCGCCTTCTCCAGGCGCGGCTTCGCGCTCGCAAACTGCTGCTCCTCGGTGCTGCCGGCGAGCGCCGTGAGCGAGGACGCGCCGCCGCTCACCACCTGGGTCACCTCGTCGAAGTAGCCGGTGCCGACCTCGCGCTGGTGGCGCGTGGCCGTGTAGCCGTGCGCCTCGGCGGCGAACTCCGCCTGCTGCAGCTCCGATGTAGGCCGCCATGCCGCGCGTCCTTGTAGTCGCGCGCCAGCTCGAACATCGCGAAGTTGAGCGCGTGGAAGCCGGCCAGCGTGACGAACTGGAACTTGTAGCCCATGGCGCCGAGCTCGCGCTGGAACTTCGCGATGGTCGCGTCGTCGAGGTTCTTCTTCCAGTTGAAGGACGGCGAGCAGTTGTAGGCGAGCAGCTTGCCCGGGAACTTGCGCGTGGATGCCCTCGGCGAACTCGCTGCGCCTCGGCGAGGTCCGGCGTGCCGGTCTCGCACCAGACCAGGTCCGCGTAGGGCGCGTAGGCGAGGCCGCGCGCGATCGCCGTGCTCGACGCCGGCTCTTCACGCGGAAGAAGCCCTCCGGCGTGCGCTCGCCTGGTCACGATGAACGGCGCGGTCGCGCTCGTCGACGTCGCTGGTGAGGAGCTTCGCGCTGTCGGCGTCGGTGCGGGCGACGAGCACGCGTCGGCACGCCGCAGACGTCGGCCGCGAGGCGCGCGGCGACGAGCGTGCGGATGAACTGCCTGGGTCGGCACCAGCACCTTGCCGCCCATGTGGCCGCACTTCTTCTCGCGACGCGAGCTGGTCCTCGAAGTGCACGCCGGCGGCGCCCGCCTCGATCATCGCCTTCATCAGCTCGAAGGCGTTGAGCGGGCCGCCGAAGCCCGCCTCGGCGTCGGCCACGATGGGCGCGAACCAGTCGATGCGCGTCGTTCGCCCTCGGCGTGCTCGATCTGGTCGGCGCGCTGCAGCGCGTTGTTGATGCGCCGCACCACCGTCGGGCACGCGTGTCGACCGGGTAGAGGCTCTGGTCGGGGTACATCTGCCCGGCGCGTGTTGGCGTCGGCCGCGACCTGCCAGCCGGAGAGGTAGATGGCCTTGAGGCCCGCCCGCACCTTCTGCACCGCCTGGTTGCCGGTCAGCGCGCCGAGCGCGTCGACGAACGGCTTCGCGTGTGCAGCAGCTCCCAGAGCTTCTCGGCGCCGAGCCGCGCGAGCGTGTGCTCGACCTGGACGATGCCGCGCAGCCGCTCGACGTCGGCCGCCGCGTAGCGGCGCTCGATGCCGTCGCCAGCGCGGGTGCTCGTGCCAGTGCGGCGCAGCTTCGGCATCGGCAGCCGTCGGGCAGGCTCGTGATGGCTGTCGGTCATGCGCGATCTTCGTGCGAGGTCGTGTCAGCTCAGCAGGTCGTAGGCCGGCAGCGTCAGGAACTCGTCGAAGCTCTCGGCGCGTGGTGATGCCGCTCGAAGAGCGCGCGCCGCGCTCGGGAAGCGGCCCGCCGTGAAGCGCGCCGCGCCCGACCTCGCGCGCGGATGCGCTCGCAGCTCCTCGTGCGAGCAGCGCGTCGAAGCGCTCGACCGTGACCGGCGCGCCGTCGCCGGTGCGCGCGCCGTGGTGCAGCCACTGCCACACCTGCGCGCGGCGAGATCTCGGCGGTCGCCGCGTCCTCCATCAGGTTGTAGAGCGGCACGCAGCCGTTGCCCGCGCAGCCAGGCCTCGAGGTACTGGACGCCGACGCGGACGTTGTGGCGCAGGCCCGCCTCGGTGATCGCGTGCCCGTCGGGAACGCGCAGCAGGTCGCTCGCGCGCGACGCGCACGTCCTCGCGCAGCACGCCGAGCTGGTTCGGGCCCCGGCATGCACGCGTCGAAGATCTCGCGCGCGACGGGCACGAGGCCGGGGTGCGCGACCCAGGTGCCGTCGTGGCCGTCGCTGCGCCTCGCGCAGCTTGTCGGCGCGCACCTTGCGCGAGCGCCGCCTCGTTCGCCTCCGGGTCGTCCTTGATCGGGATCTGCGCCGCCATGCCGCCCATCGCGTGCACGCCGCGGCGGTGGCAGGTCTTGATGAGGAGCGTCGACGTAGGCTGCAGGAAGGGCCGCGTCCATCGTGACCTGCGCGCGGTCGGGCAGCACGGCAGTCCGGGTCGGTTCGCTGAGCTTCTTGATGAAGCTGAAGATGTAGTCCCAGCGGCCGCAGTTGAGGCCCGCCGAGTGCTCGCGCAGCTCGTAGAGGATCTCGTCCATCTCGAAGGCGGCGGGGAGCGTCTCGATGAGCACCGTGGCCTTGATGGTGCCGCGCGGGATGCCGAGCTGCGTCCTGGGCGGCGACGAACACGTCGTTCCAGAGCCGCGCCTCGAGGTGGCTCTCCATCTTCGGCAGGTAGAAGTAGGGCCCGGTGCCGCGCGCGCTGAGCGCTGCGTGCGTTGTGGAAGAAGAAGAGCCCGAAGTCGAACAGCGCGCCGGAGACCGGCTCGCCGTCGACGTGCACGTGCTTCTCCGGCAGGTGCCAGCCGCGCGGCCGCACGATGAGCGTCGCGGTCCGCTCGGTCGAGCCGGTAGTCCTTGCCGGTCGCGCGGTCCGTCGAAGCTGATGGTGCGGCGCACGGCGTCGCGCAGGTTCACCTGGCCGCGGATCGACGTTCTCCCAGGTCGGCGCGAGCGAGTCCTCGAAGTCCGCCATGAAGACGTTCGCGCCGCGAGTTGAGCGCGTTGATGATCATCTTGCGGTCGACGGGACCGGTGATCTCGACGCGCCGGTCGGCGAGGTCGGCGGGCACCGGCGCGATGCGCCAGTCCCCGGCACGGATCGCGGCGGTGCCCGCGGGAAACTCCGGCAGTGCGCCGGCATCGAACTCACCCTGGCGGCGGGTGCGCTCGGCGAGGAGCTCCAGGCGCCGCGGGTTGAAGCGGCGGTGCAGGCTCGCGAGCAGCTGCAGCGCGAGCGGCGTCAGCGCCTCTTCCTGGCGCTCGACGTGGGGACCCAGGATCTCGACCCGGGGACCCGTCGGCTCGCGGGAATAGACCCGCTCCGTGGCGCTTGAGCCCTGCATATCTTTCAGCATACCCATCTCCACAGGGAATTTGACTATAGAAACTTCACACTGTTAATTTCACAAGAGGCCCGATTCCCCGAGTGAACATATGCCGGAACTCATGCGCCGCGGCCACTTCCTCGGCACCAAGCTGCGCGCGCTGCGCAAGCGCAACGGCCTGACGCTGGAGGAGCTCTCGGTGCGCTGTATCCAGCGTCGATGCCGCGATCGCGCCTTCGGTTTCCTACCTCAGCATGATCGAGAGCGGCAAGCGCATGCCCTCTGCGGAGCTCCTGGAGCTGCTGGCGGCGGTGTTCCAGCGCGCCCCGGCCTGGTTTCTCGATGAGAGCACCGAGGGGGAGCCGTCCCCGGCGCCGGCCCGGCCGCGGCGAGCGGCGCGGGCGCCGTCGCGCGCATCCCGCTCGAGCCCGCGTTCCTCTTCTCCAAGAGCCTGCTGCAGGCGGCGATCCCGGAGCTGCTGGCACAGACCGGCACCAGCGGCCGCCAGTTCGCCCATCTGCTGATCCGCTCCCACCAGGAGATGTCGCGCAACGACTTTCCCGGACCTCGAGCGGGCCGCCGAGAGCGTCGGCGAGCGGCGCTTCCCGCTCGGCGTCGACGACCTGACGCGGCTTGTGCAAGAAGCACGGGCTCGAGATCCGCTGGTTCGACCGCAAGCCCGTGCTGGCGCGCGACAAGGACCGCGAAGTGCGCAGCATGGTGCGCTCGTTCTTCGAGGCGCCGGGTATCGTGTACGCTGAACCGCGCGCTGCAGGCGGATCCGGCGCGGCTGAAGTTCGACCTCGCCGCGCACATCGCCCACAAGGTGCTGCACGGCGGCGACGGCCTGAAGTCCGCGCATGCCACCGGCGGGGAGATGGGCGGCAGCCCCGAGGGCGCGGCAGCGCGACCGGGCTCGAGCCGCAGGACGTGCTGCACGCCTGGCGCGATTTCGAGTGCAGCTTCTTCGCCGGCGCGCTGCTCGCCCCAAGCGTGCCCTTCCGCCGTTTCCTGACGCGCGAGCAGCTATCGGGTCGAAGCCGGCGCAAAACTCGAGCTCACGCCCGCCGTCGTCATGCGCCGCATGACCAAGGTCTCGCCCTACCCTTACTGGCACTTCTTCGACGCCTATCCGCCCGGATACCTGCGCGCGGTGTACCGCGGCAACGGCATTCCGCTGCCCTGGGGGAATCTGGCGCAGGTGAGCGACCCGTGCCCCAACTGGGCGGTGTTCCGCATGATCGACGGCGCGGCACGGCGAATCGGGCTCGCAGATCTCGGTGCTGCGCGACGGCGAGCGCTCGCTGCTTTACTGCTGTCACTCGGTGCGCATGCGCGACATGGCGGGCAACCCGCACGTGCTCTCGGTCGGAGTCGATCTCGCGCCGGCGCTCGAGGCCAACGGCGCCGACCGTGCCGGCACGGTCGAGGCGATCCTGAGTGAGTGCCTGCACCGGCGCGGTGAAGCGCGCATCCCGAAGGAGGCGGCGCACGCGCTCGGGGCGCTCGCCAACGTGCTCAACATCGCCTGGATCGCCGACGCACTCGGCGTTCCGGCGCGCATCATCTGCCCGCGCAGCAGCCGCTGCCCGCGCCGCGAGCGCTGCGAGCAGGCCCCGCCGTCGCGGGCGCGCGAGATCGCCGACGTGCGCGAGGAGATCCTCGGGCGCGACGCCTGATGGCATCATAGGCGCCCACCCACGGAGGAAGGGCCCCATGACGCAATTCCCGCGACCCGGGCGCGTGTGCCACGCACCGCCGCTCGCGCTGCTGCTGGCGCTCGCCACGCCGCTCGCCCTCGCGGCCGAGGCGCCCGCGGCGGCCGGCGGCGCGGCGCTGCAAAGCGAGCAGGCGGCGATCGATCAGTGGCGCAGCGCACGCGTCGCGAGCCTCACCAGCGACAATGGCTGGCTGACGCTCGCGGGGCTGTTCTGGTTGAAGGAAGGCGAGAACACCTTCGGGCGCGCACCGGGCAACGCGCTCATCCTCGACAACGCGGCGCTCGCCGACACCGCCGGATCCTTCGTGCGCAGCGGCTCGCAGGTGCGCTTCGTCGCCCGCACCGGCAGCGGCGTCACGCACGCTGGCGCACCGGTCGCGACGCTCGAGCTCGCCTCCGATGCGAGCGGCGACCCGACCGTGCTCGAGAGCGGCGCGCTGCGCTTCTTCGTCATCGAGCGCGCCGGCAACCTCGGCGTACGCGTGCGCGATCTGAAGAACCCCCACCGCCTCGGCTTTCGCGGTCTCGAGTACTTCCCGGTGAGCACCGAGTGGGTGGTGAACGCGCGCTTCGAGCGTTACAGGCCCGCGCATCACGTCAGGATCATCAACATCCTCGGCATGGAGCTCGAGATGGACTCACCCGGCGCGGTGGTGTTCACCAAGGACGGGCACGAGTGGCGGCTCGACACGGTGCTCGAGGAGCCGGGCGACCAGGAGCTGTTCGTCATGTTCGCCGACGGCACCAGCGGCCACGAGAGCTATGGCGCCGGCCGTTTCCTCTACATCCCGACACCCAAGGGCGACACCGTGCCGGTGGATTTCAACAAGGCCTACAACCCGCCGTGCGCGCTCAATGAGTTCGCGACCTGCCCGCTGCCGCCGTGGCAGAACCGGCTCAGCCTGCGCGTCACGGCGGGCGAGAAGAAATACGCCGGCGGGACCGACCACCATCTGTAGAGCGCGCGGCGCGTCCTACCAGGCACACGGACGTGCCCGCCGCCGAAGGTGGCCAATTGAACTACGGCTCGCGGCGGCGCTCGATGCGCCGCTGCTCGATGCGCGCGGCGATCCGCGCACGGGCCGCGGCCGGGAACGTGAACCCGGGCGGCGCGCGCTGCGCGCGGAAGGTTCCGACCGCTGCGATCACTCCTGCGCGTGCGGCGGCCGCCGCGGCCGTCGCTGGCGGGAACGCCATGAAGGCATCGCTGCGCACTGCCGCGGCGTCGGTCTGCGCATAGAACGGCAGCGAGCCGCTGACGCTCGTGAGCGCTTCGTAGTCGCCGACGAACAAGCCCCCGGAGTCGGGCGCGAGATTCATGTCGAAGGGCCCGGAGAGATGCGCCTCGGTGAAGTTGCTGCCGTCGCTCGAGGTGACGATCCACGCATCGGCGAGCAGCTCGCCGAGCGGCGCGAACACATCGTTGCGCAGGTCGTAATAGGTCACGGCGATGGTGCCGCTCGCATCCACGTGCACGGTGGGCGTGAAGGCCTGCACCGACGGATCGCCGTTCACCTCGATCGGGGCCGACCAGGTGGCGCCGCCGTCGGTGGAGTGCGTGAGTGCGATGCCATCGTGTGCGCCGGCGGCGAAGCGCGAGTCCTGCCAGGCGACGTAGATGACGCCACCTGGGGCCACGCTCACCGAGACGATGTCCGAGCCGTCGCGCACGGCCTGACCGGTCTTCGGATCCGCCGTACCGTCGGGCTCGAGGTCGGCGATCGTCACGGGTGCCGCCGACCAGGTCGTGCCGTGATCGCCCGAGGAGACAAGGCGAGCGAGCGCCGCGGTGGTGCCGCTGCCGGACTCATCGAGCTCCGTGAAGACGTCGAGCACCTGCGCAGTCGGCAGCACCGCGATCTGGTTGCCGAGCGTCTGGTTGGCGGGACCGGGGTCGTAGATGCTGCGCGCCGCGGCCCAGCTGGCGCCGGCGTCGATGCTGACGGCGAGGGTGGCCGGCCCCGCGGTGGCGCCGCCGAGCCGGTCCCACACCGCGTACACATCGCTCGCATCGGTCGGATCGGCGGTGATCGAGCCCTTGTCGTCGAAGAACGGTGCGGTGTCGGTGATGAGCGCCACCGGGGCGCTCCAGTCGAGGCCGCCGTCCACCGACTGCGCCACCAGCATGGCGCTCGCTGAGCCGGGTGCCTGCGCGGCGCCCGTGAACGACAGTGACAGCGCGTACACCGTGCCGTCGGGGGACGCGGTGAGCCACACGTCGCTCGCGCGCGCATAGTCACCGGCGTTACTGCTGTCGCCGCCCGTGCAGCGCGAGAAGGCCGCGTTCGCGGGCGTCCAGGTCATCCCGCCGTCGAAGGAGGTCGCGAGGCTCAGTCCCTGCGAGCCGCCGTTCGACCAGCGGTTCTGCTGCCAGGCCGCGATCACGTTCATGGGATTCGTGGGATTGACGACCACGGAAGGCTCCGCGGCCGTGTCGGTGTAGAGCGTGCCGGTGGGGGCCACCTCGTCGCAACCGGGCATGAAGGCCGAGGCCTTCGATACCTGTACCAGTGTCACCGAGCTGTAAACGGGCGGGGTCGGCACCGTGCCGCCTCCCCCGCCGCCTCCGCCGCCGCATGCCGCGAGCAGCGCCAGGGGCAGGGCGGCGAGGAACCGTGGCGCGCGCCTCATGCGCGGCGTTCAGCCGTCGATGAAGATCGTGGCCGGGTGCTCGAGGCACTCTTTCAGTGCCTGGATCATGGCGGCCGCGTCGTAGCCGTCGACGAAGCGATGATCGAAGGAGGAGGACAGGTTCATGGTGCGGCGGATGGCGATCGCACCCTCGAACACCACCGGACGCTCGACGGCGCGGTTGGCGCCGATGATCGCGACCTCGGGGGCGTTGATGATCGGGGTGCTGGCAATGCCGCCGAGCTTGCCGAGGCTGGTGATGGTGATGGTCGAGCCCGAGAGCTCCTCGCGCGTCGCCTTGTTGCTGCGCGCAGCCTCGCTCACGCGGCGCATCTGCGCCGCGAGCTCGAACAGCCCGAGCTGGTCGGCGTCGTGGACCACCGGGACCTTCAGTCCGTCGGGGGTCTGCGTGGCGACCCCTAAGTGCACCGCCGAGTGGCGCACGATCACACCGCGCTCGGCGTCGTATTGGGCGTTGCACTGAGGGAAGTCCTTCAGCACCCGCACCAGCGCCAGCGCCAGGAACGGCAGATAGGTGAGCGCGGGCGCGCCGCGCTCGAGCTTGCCGTTGAGGTGGCGGCGCAGCGACTCGAGCTCGGTGATGTCGAGCTCCTCGACATAGGCGAAATGCGGGATGTTGCGCTTCGCCTCGGTCATGCGTTGCGCGATGAGACGCCGCAGCCCGATGACCTTGATCTCCTCGGTGGCCCCTGCCGGGCGTGCGGCGGGCTTCGCCGCCTGCACCGCGCGCGGCGCCGGCCGCAGCGGCACCGGTTGCCCGGCCGTACCGCGCGCCACATACGCCTCGAGATCCTTCGGCACGATGCGCCCGCTCGGACCCGAGCCCGCGACCTGCTTCAGATCAATGCCCGCCTCGTGCGCCCGGCGGCGGATCGCAGGCGAAGTCGAGACGCGCCCACGAGCCGCGGCGATGGCGACGTGAGCCTCGGCGGCGGCCCCGGCGCCGTGGCCGTTGGTGCTGCGCGCCGCCGCGGCCACCGCCACCGGGGCAGCCGCGACCGATCCCCCGGGGGCCGGCGCGCCGTGCGCCGCGGCCGGCGCAACCGCCGCGCTCGCTTCGGTCTCGAGGACCAGGAGCTCGGAGCCCACCGGCACCATGTCGCCGGGCTCGCCGGTGGTCGACACGACACGCCCGCTCGCGGGCGCCGGCACTTCCACCGCGGCCTTCTCCGTCATCACTTCGACGATCACGTCGTCCTCGGCGACCGTATCGCCGGGCTTCACGCGCCAGCCGACGATCTCCGCCTCCACCGTGCCTTCACCGAGGTCCGGCAGCTTGAACACGTAGCGACTCATGCGGCCTCCATCACCTGTTTGAGCGCCGCGGTGATGCGCGCCTGTCCGGGAAAGTAGTCCCATTCGAACGCATGCGGATAGGGCGTATCCCAGCCCGTCACCCGTAGCACCGGCGCCTCCAGATTCCAGAAGCAGTGCTCCTGCACGGTCGCGACCAGCTCCGCTCCATAGCCGCTGAAACGCGTCGCCTCGTGCACCACCACGCAGCGTCCGGTCTTGCACACCGAAGCGCACAGCGTGTCGGTGTCGAGCGGCGCCATGGTGCGCACGTCGACGATCTCGGCATCGAGACCCGAGGCCCGCACCGCCGCCTCGGCGACGTGCACCATGGTCCCGTAGGTCAGCACGCTCACATCCTTTCCCGGCCGCACCACCTCCGCGCGGCCGAGCGGCACGGTGTAGTGGCCCTGCGGCACCTCGCCGCGCGGATGCGCGCTCCAGGGCACCGCGGGCTTATGCGGGTCGCCGTCGAAGGGCCCGTTGTAGAGCCGCTTGGGCTCGAAGAACACGACCGGGTCCTCGCCCTCGATGGAGGCGATGAGCAGCCCCTTGGCGTCGTAGGGGTTCGAGGGCATCACGACCTTGATGCCGCAGACGTGCGCGAAGATCGCCTCCGGGCTCTGCGAGTGCGTCTGGCCGCCGCGGATGCCGCCACCGCAGGGCGTGCGGATGGTCACCGGCGCGCAGAAGTCGCCCGCCGAGCGGTAGCGCAGTCGTGCGAGCTCGCTCACCACCTGGTCGTAGCCGGGATAGATGTAGTCGGCGAACTGGATCTCCGCCACCGGCTTCAGTCCATTCACGCCCATGCCGAGCGCGGTCGCGATGATGCCGCCCTCGGCGATCGGCGTGTCGAGCACGCGGTGCTGGCCGTGCTTGCGCTGCAGTCCGTCGGTCGCGCGGAACACGCCGCCGAAATAGCCGACGTCCTCGCCGAGGACGACCACGCGCGGGTCGCGCTCGAGCATCACGTCCATGGCGGAGTTCAGTGCCTGGACCATGTTCATGCGCGCCATCGGCTCACCCCTCGCGCGCCGCGGACGGCGGCGGCGTGGCACGCGTCTCGCCCTGCGCCTCGCGCAGCGCGCGCAGCTCACCCTGCTGCTCCTTGAGGTTTGGCGGCATCTCCTTGAAGACGTCCTCGAACATCGTGAGCGGATCGAGCCACGGGCCGGTGGTGAGCGTTCCGTAGCTCTCGGCCTGCTTCCAGGAGGCGTTGACGTGCGCCTCGAGCTCCTTCTCGAGTTGCGCATGGCGCTCCTCGGACCACTCGCCGAGCGCGATCAGGTGCTGCTTGAGGCGCGTGACCGGGTCGCCGAGCGGCCAGGCGCGCCACTCCTCCTTGGGGCGGTAGCGCGAGGGATCGTCGCTGGTGGAATGCGCCGCCGCGCGGTAGGTGACGTGCTCGATGAGCGTCGGTCCGCCGCTCTGCCGCGCGCGCTGCGCCGCCCACTGCGTGACCGCGTACACCGCGAGAAAATCGTTGCCGTCGACGCGGATCCCGGGAATGCCGTAGCCCGGGCCGCGCTGCGCGAAGGTCTTGTGCTCCCCGCCCGCGAATCCCTGGAACGTCGAGATGGCCCACTGGTTGTTGACCAGGTTGAGGATCACGGGCGCCTGGTATACGTCGGCAAAGGTCATGGCGTAATGGAAGTCGGCCTCGGCGCTCGAGCCCTCGCCGATCCAGCTGGCGGCGATCCGGTCCTCGCCCTTGATGGCCGCGGCCATCGCCCAGCCGACCGCCTGCGGGAACTGCGTGGCGAGATTGCCGGAGATCGAGAAGATGTTGCCGCTGCCCCAGTGATACATGATGGGCATCTGCCGTCCCTTGCACATGTCGTGCGTGTTGGACAGGCACTGGCACATGAGGTCGACGAGGTTGCGGCCGCGCACGACCTGCAGGCCCTGCTGGCGGTAGGAGGGGAACAGCATGTCCGTCGGCTGCAGCGCCATGCCGGCGGCGACCGCCACCGCTTCCTCGCCGGTCGATTTGATATAGAAGGAGATGCGCCCCTGGCGCTGGATCTTCTGCATACGATCGTCGAAGAGCCGCGTCAGCAGCATGTGCCGCAGCCCCACCTGCAGCTCCCCGGGCTCCAGGTGCGGGTTCCACGGCCCAACGGCGCGCTGCTCCTCATCGAGCACCCGCACCATGCCGAGCGACAACGGCTCGACGTCGCGCGCCGTCGCGGTGACCTCCGGCCGGCTCACCGCGCCCGCGGGCGAGATCTGCACGTAGCTGAAGTCCGGCTCCTGCCCGGGGCGTGCCGGAGGCTCGGGAACGTGCAGGCGCGAGCGTGGGGTCATGGGGGGCCGTTTCGGCTGAAGGTTGAGTAGCGGGCTTCGCTTCGGCAGGATTGTAATCGCCTCACACCGGTAACACTACGAGCGGAGCCCTCGTGAAGCCGCGAGCCACCTTCCGGGGAGTCGTGCTGCGCACCGCGGGACATAAGCCGCCGGTGGCGCGCGTGCGTGTGGGCCGGGAAGTCGCCGGGCGCGGCGGCAAGGGCGTGTCGGTGATCCGCGGACTGCCACTGCCACCGGCGGCGCTCGAGGAGCTGGCGACGCGCCTGAAACGGCTGTGCGGCGCCGGCGGCGGTGTGCGCGACGGCGCCATCGAGATCCAGGGCGAGCACCGCGACCGCCTGGTGGCCGAGCTCCTCAAGCTGGGCTACGAGGCGAAACGCGCCGGGGGCTGAATGGTAAAGTACTCAATCTGTACCGCGGCCGAGGGTATGACGTGAACGACCACCGAGAGACGGCGCCTGCGATGCGCGATGGCCACGTGCTGCTGTTCGCGCGCAACTTCTTCCGCCACCCACGCATGCTCGGCTCGATCATTCCGAGCTCGCGCTTCCTGATCCGCGAGCTCCTCTCGCCCGTCGACTGGACGCGCGCGCGGGTCATCGTCGAATACGGCCCGGGCGTCGGCGTCATCACCGCGGAGGTGTTGCGGCGCATGCGCCCGGATGCGCTGCTGATCGCGATCGAGACGAACACGGATTTCGTCGCCTACCTGCGCGGCGCTTTGCCCGACCCGCGGCTGCGCGTGGTGGAGGATTCCGCGGAAGCGGTCGACGAGATCCTCACTCGCTACGGCGCGGGCGAGGCCGACTACATCATCTCCGGCATCCCGCTCGGCTCGATGCCCGGTGCGCTGCGCGCGCGCATCCTGCACAAGACCCGCGCGGTGCTCGCGCCGGGGGGCACGTTCCTCGTCTTCCAGTTCACCACGCGCGCGCTCGCGGACCTGAAGCGCACCTTCGGCTACGTCGCCCGCAAATTCGAGCCGCTCAACGTGCTGCCGGCGTACCTGTTCTTCTGCCGGGCTGCCGCCACGGCCTGAGCGCTGCGCAGCCGGCGAAAGTCGCGTCTTTCGCCGGCGGCAACCAGGTGCTGTCCGACGAAATCGCTTCCTGCGATTTCGTCCGATTAAATCAGTGCGTGCGCAGCGTGTGCAGCAGCTCATCCCCGAAGTAGCCGGCGGGGATCGTGCCCTCTCGCATGAACTCGAGATGGAAGCGCTGCGCAGAGAAGCGCGCGCCGAGCTCGAGCTGCGCCCGGCGGCGCAGCGCCAGGATCTGCTCCTTGCCCACGCGGTAGGTGATCGCCTGTGTCGGCCAGCGCGCATAGCGCGCGAGCGCGGCGCGCGCGGCGTTGCAGCTCGCCTGCTTCAGGTCGAGCCTGAGCGGGAGCGGATCGCGGCACCCCCCGGGGAGGAAATCCACCACCTCGGAGAGGAGCGTCACCCCCTCCTCGAAGCCGAGCCGTCCGGTGTGGATGCCGGTGTCGATGCGTACCCTCAGGTCGCGCAGCAGCTTGCCGCGCAGCTGGTAGAGCCGCTCCTCGGGCGTGTAGAAACCGTGCGGCGCGCCCGGCGCCGGTTCCGCCAGCAGCGCCTCGGAGTACAGCGCCCAGCCCTCGGTGGCCATCGAGTCCTGCCACATGGAAGAGGAATCCTCGACCGCCCCCGGCAACAGCCATCGCAGCGGCGAGATCGCCTCTCCCGCCTGGGTCATGACGCGAAAGTCCCAGTCGTGGCCGGGGAAGCCCTCGTGCGCGGCGTTGTCGGGTATGGCGGCATAGTTGTGCTCGGCGCGCAGCAGCGCCGCGTCGTCGCCGGTCGGCGTCACGTAGAAGCGTCCCGCGCCCGCGTGTTTGAAGGGCGGCGCCGGGTAATAGCCGCCGACCGGGACCGAGGCGCGCAGCGGCGGCGGCGTCGCGATGACTTCGAGCTGGTAGTCCGCGGGTACGTCGAAGAGCTGTGTGGCGCGCGCGTAGTTGACCAGCCGCAGGCCGGCACGGCGGTAGCCGTCCAGCATCTCGGCATCGCTCTGCGGCGCCTGGCGGCTCAACTGCTCGAGCACCGCGCGCACCACCGCCGCGCCCTCGCCCGCCGCGCCCCACTGGTGCGCGGCGGCGATAGCGCGCGCCAGCGCGATCATCTCGCCGCGCGTCGCCTCCACCGCGGGCCAGGACTGCGCGTAGAGCTCGCCCGCCGTGCTGCTCAGGCGCAGGTTGTTGCGCAGCGCCCAGTCGTACTCGGCCTCGCCGAGCGCGAAGCGATCGGCGCGGTAGGCCTCCCTGAGTGCGGGCTCCCCGCTCGCGGCGCCACTGAAGAACGCCTCCGTCACCATCGCGGCGAGATGCCGGTAAGCGGCCGCCGCGGCCTCGCCCGCCGTGCGCAGCTCGCGCAGCAATGCCTCGCGTTGCGCGCCGCCGTCGGCGGCGGCGGCGAGCTGCGGGAGCGTGTCGGCGAAGTAGTCGGCGTCGGCCGCGGCGCCGTGCACGCCGAAGTCGATCAGCATGCGACCGTCGGGCACGTTGTGGGCGGCGAGGCCGGCGGCGAGCTGCCGCTCGGCCACCGCGAGGTACTGCGGGACCGAGCGCACGCGCGAGAGCAGGGCCTGCCACTCGGCATCCGTGCCGAAGCTCGCCGCGCCGCTGGCGCTCATCCCCTGCAGCTGCCAGTCGACGCCGCGTGCCGGCTCGTCGACGTAGGAGTCGAGCGACTTCTGCTGCAGATGCCGCACGCCGTGCTGATGCTCGAGGAAGGCGATCTCGGCGAGCGCCACCGAGCGGTCGATGCGGCGCCGCGCGGAAAGTCCCGCGGGCGCGAGCGCCGCGAACCGGGCGCGAAACTGCGCCAGCTGCGCGTCCTCCGCGCGGATGGCCTCAGGGGAATAATCGCGCAGCCGTGCATCGACGCCGGCGAGCTGCGGATCGAAAGCCGCGCCTCCAAGATAGGTCGCGACCACCGGAAAGCGTCCGAGGAAGTACACGACGAAGTCGTGCTCGAGGATCGCGAAGCGCCCATCCGCCCAGGGGCGCTTCTGCACCGGGTGGGCCACGGGTGCGCGCGGTGCCACGGCGACGGGCTGCGCCGGCATGGGAGCGGGCGCGGCGGCCGCCGCTGACGGCGACGGCGACGGCGGTGCGCGCCGGCGGGTGCCGCGCCGGCGAGTGCCGCGCAGGCGATGAGCGCCCCGAGCCCGGGGGTGAAACGGAGACGATTCACGGGGTATGCAGCATAACCCCACCCCGTGGCCGGCGACTCGCGGCGCGGGGCGTTGACAGGCTCGGCGGGGGACGTGGATGCTCTTGCCATGGCGAACACGTTGTGGCTTGGAACCCGCAAGGGATTGTTTGCGCTGCGCGCCGATGCGCGCCGCCGTACCTGGAGACTCTCCGGTCCGCAGTTCCTCGGACACATCATCCATCACGTGGTACAGGACCCGCGCGCTGCGGGCGTGCTGCTGGTGGCGGCCAAGACCGGACACCTGGGGCCGACCGTGTTCCGCTCCGCCGATCGCGGCCGCAGCTGGCGCGAGGCGGCGCAGCCGCCCGCGTTCCGCAAGGCCGCAGGTGGCGAAGAAGCGCGCGCCGTGGAGCGCGTCTTCTGGCTGACCCCGGGGCACGCGAGCGAGCGCGGCACCTGGTACGCGGGCAGTGCGCCGGCGGGCCTGTTCCGCTCGACGGACGGCGGGGAACGCTGGGAGCCGGTCGCGGGCTTCAACGATCACCCCATGCGCCCGAAGTGGGCCGAGCACGGCACACCCGACGGCGCGTTCCTGCATTCGATCCTGGTGGACCCGCGCGATCCGCAGCACCTGTATGTGGCGATCTCGATCGGCGGCGTGTTCGAGTCGACCCATGGCGGCGCCGACTGGGCGCCACTCAACGAGGGCTGCGCGGCGGACTTCATGCCCGATCCGGCCGTGCCCTACGGTCACGACCCGCATTGCGTCGCCATGCATCCGGCGAATCCCGACCGGCTCTACCAGCAGAACCACTGCGGCATCTATCGGCTGGATCGTCCCGGGCGGCGCTGGGAGCGGATCGGCAACGCGATGCCAAAGAAAATAGGCGACGTGGGTTTCCCCGTGGTGCTCGATCCGGCCGATCCCGACACCGCGTGGGTACTGCCGATGGACGGCACGACGGTATGGCCGCGCACCTCGATCGGCGGCAGGCCGGCGGTGTACCGCACCCGCGATGCCGGCCGCAGCTGGCAGCGGCTCGACCGCGGGTTGCCCCGCAACCAGGCCTGGTTCACCGTACTGCGGCAGGCCATGTGCGCCGACGGTCATGCGCGCACCGGCCTGTATTTCGGCACCACCGGCGGCGACGTCTGGGCGAGCACCAACTCGGGGGACAGCTGGCGCTGCCTCGCGCGCCACCTGCCGGAGATCTACTCCGTCAGTCACGCGCACTGAGGCGCACCGTGGGCTGCACCGTGCGCATCGCGAGTCCGCTCCACTCCTACACGCAAGGCCGCGCCGCGGTCGAGGGGCGCGGCGACACGCTGGAGGCGGTGCTCGGCGATCTCGAGGCGCGCTTTCCCGGGATCCGCTTCCGCATGATCGACGAGCAGAACCGCATCCGTCCGCACCTGCGGCTGTTCGTCAACGCCGACGAGGCGCGCGACCTCACGGCGGCGGTGCGCGGCGGCGATACCGTGCACGTGATCTGCGCGCTCTCGGGGGGCTGAAGCACCATGGCGCTCACGGACAGCGAACGCGCGCGCTACCAGCGCCACCTGTCGCTGCAGGAGATCGGCAGCGCGGGCCAGGAGAAGCTCAAGGCGGCGCGCGTGCTGATCGTCGGCGCCGGCGGGCTCGGCTCGCCGGCGGCGCTGTACCTCGCGGCGGCCGGCTGCGGCACGCTCGGTCTCCTCGATTTCGACCGCGTCGACGTCTCGAACCTGCAGCGCCAGGTGCTGTTCGACACCGCGGCGCTCGGCGTGCCGAAGGCGCAAGCCGGGCGCGCGCGCCTCATGGGTCTCAATCCCGAGATCCGCGTGATCGCGCATACGCTCGAGCTGCGCGCCGCCAACGTGCGCAGCGTTCTCGAAGGCTACGATCTCGTCATCGACGGGAGCGATCGCCTCTCGACCCGCTACCTGGTGAACGACGCCTGCGTCATCGCCGGCAAGCCGCTGGTGTCGGCGGCGATCCATCGCTTCGAGGGACAGCTCCTGACCTACGTGCCGGGCCGCGGCCCGTGCTACCGGTGCCTGTTCCCCGCGGCGGCCGACGGCATGGTCGCGAACTGCGCCGAGGCGGGCGTGCTCGGCGTATTGCCGGGCGTGCTCGGGGTGCTGCAGGCCACCGAGGCGATCAAGCTCATTACCGGCGCCGGCACGCCGCTCACCGGCAAGCTCCTCACCTACGATGCGCTCGAGCTGCGTTTCCAGGAGTTCAAGGTGGCACGGCGGCCCGACTGCGCGGTGTGCGGCGATGCGCCGAGCATCACCGAGCCACACGATCCGCCCCCGCCGGCCGCAGCGGTCGAGGACGGCGTGCGCCGCCTCACCGCGCCGGCGCTCGAGCGCCTCATCGCCCCGGGACACCCCGCCCCGCCGCTCATCGACGTACGCGAGCCGTACGAGTTCGAGGTGAGCCACCTCGAGGGCGCGCGCAACATTCCGCTCGGCGAGCTGCCGCAGCGTCTCGCGGAGATCCCGCGCGACGGCGCACCGGTGTTCATCTGCCGCAGCGGCGGACGGAGCCTGCGCGCCTGCCGGCTCGCGCTCGCCGCGGGCATCCCCTCACCGGGCAATCTCGAGGGCGGCATGCTCGGCTGGGCCGCGCAGATCGAGCCGGATCTGCCGGTCGCCTGAGAGGCCGCCGCGCGGCGCCGCGCGCTACTGCACGCCGGGCACGCGCGACTTGGCGAAGCACGGCGCGCGCTGTGAGGGGTGCGGCAGCACGATGCGGCTCTTGAGCATCGTGAGCGCGGCCTGCGGATCGTCGACGAAGGAGAACAGCTTCAGGTCCTCGGGCGCGATGGTGCCGTGACGCACCAGCGCCTCGAAGTTGACCACTTCCTGCCAGTACGCCGAGCCGTAGAGCAGCACCGGGATCGAGCGATCGAGCTTGTGCGTCTGCGCCAGGGTGAGGATCTCGAACAGCTCATCGAACGTGCCGAACCCGCCCGGGAAAGCCACCAGCGCGTGCGCCAGATGCGCGAACCAGAGTTTGCGCATGAAGAAGTAATGGAACTCGAAGGACAGTCCCGGAGTGATGAAGGAGTTCGGGCGCTGCTCCTGCGGCAGCCCGATGTTGAGCCCGATGCTGCTGCCGCCGGCGAGTGCCGCGCCGCGATTGGCCGCCTCCATGATGCCGGGGCCGCCGCCCGAGCACACGATGAGCCGCTCGCCGCCGCCGGGGAGGCCGCGGCTCCATTCAGTCACGAGCCGCGCGAGCTCGGTGGCCTCGTCCACGTAGCGGCCGAGCACCCCGCCGCTGCGCGCGCGGGCCGAGCCGAA
This sequence comes from uncultured Gammaproteobacteria bacterium, assembly GCA_963802645.1. Taxonomy (GTDB): domain Bacteria; phylum Pseudomonadota; class Gammaproteobacteria; order Steroidobacterales; family Steroidobacteraceae; genus 13-2-20CM-66-19. Next base: position 740,333 of record CAWDJK010000005.1, read on the forward strand.
GAACACCACCGTGGCGGTAACGCAGGCGTCCGAGAAGGCGCGCAGCGGCGCCAGGTACTCTGACACGATGCGGATGGGCCGCCCATCGTCGGAATCGATGAATTTGGGATCGTGGTAGGCGAGCGGGGGGCTGTGCGCCATGGGGGGCGGCTCCGGGAAGCGGCATTGCGCCGCGCCAAAGCCTAGTGTGGCACACACCCGGCGCAGCGCTCACCCGCCCCCCGGAGCGGAACGATCCCTCGTTCCGCTCCGGCCGCCTGCTCTCGTGGATCTAACCGCACACGACGGGCATCCTGCTGCGCTACGCTACGGCAGTCGTGTTGCGTCCTCATGGCAGACGAATGGCGTCGCTCCTGCCCGCGGTGCTCGCGGCGCTCGCGGCATCCGCGGCGCGGGCCGGACCCGGGGAATCGCAACTCCCGCCGCTTGATGCCCGCACCTCGTTGCTGGTGGTCGCGCCCCACCCGGACGATGAGACGCTCTGCTGCGCCGGGATCCTGCAGCGCGTGGCGCACGCCGGCGGGCGCGTGAGTGTCGCGTGGATCACGAGCGGCGATGCCTCGTTCCTCGATCTGCTCCTCGTCGAGCGCAGCCTCCTCGGCAGCGCCGCGAAGCTGCGCGACCTCGGCGAGCGGCGCATGCGCGAGGCGCGTGCCGCCACCGCGCTCCTCGGCGTGCCGCAGTCCGCGCAGTTCCTGCTCGGCTACCCGGACCGCGGCCTCGAGCACCTGAGCGACGCATCAGGCGCCGCCCCTTACCGCTCGCCGTTCACGGGCGCGGCGGCGGTGCCCTACTCCGAGTCGCCGTTCGCGGGCCATCCCTACACCTACGCAAGCCTCGAGCGCGACTTCGCCGCCGTGCTCGAGCGCGTGCAACCGACGCTGGTGCTGGTGCCGAGCCCGCGCGATGCGCATCCGGATCACGCCGCGGCGGGGCTGCTGGCGCTGCGCCTGCTGGCGCGCCGCGGCGGCAGCGTTGCGGTGCGCTGCTGGATCGTGCATGGGGGCGAGGGCTGGCCGGGCCCGCGCGAGCTCTCGGCGGGACTGCCGCTCACGCGCGCGCCGCTCCTCGGCGATACGCCGGTCAGCGCCTTCGTGCTCACGCCCGCCGAGGAGGACGCCAAGCTCGCCGCGGTGCGCGCCTACCCGACACAGATGCTGACGCTCGGGCCCTTCCTGCTGTCGTTCGTGCGCACGACGGAGCTGTTCACGGCGCCGCCGTGAGCGAACCTCTAGCGCGGACGCCGCCAACCCTCGAGCCAGCGATCGAGGCGCCCCGCGATGCGCTCGCGCAGACGATCGAGCCGCGCGCGCTGCGGCCACTGGCGGCGGCTGAGCGCCTCGGACACCGCGAGGTCGGCCGCGAACAGCGCCGCCGCCGCATCCGCCACCCGCCCATCGGCCACCTCCTGGTTGGCCTCGAGATTCCACTTGAAGCTCCAGCGGTCGAGGTTGCTCGAGCCGATCGACAGCCACGCATCGCACACGATCATCTTCGCGTGCAGCGCGCTCGGCTGATACTCGAAGATGCGCACGCCGTTGCGCAGCATCCGGCCGTAGAAGCGTCGCGCCGCGTGGCGCACCCACGGGTGATCGGTGCGCGCGCTCGGCATCAGCAAGCGCACGTCGACGCCGCGGCGTGCCGCGCGCCGCAGCGCCTTGCGGTAGCGCCGCGAGGGCACGAAATAGGCGCTCACCAGCCACACGCGGCTCTGCGCGGCATCGATCCGCCGCACGACGCCGCTCGCGAGCACCGAGTGCTCGCGCGCCTCGCTGAGTGACAGGCGGCCCGTGGCGCCGCCCGGGAGCGGCTCGATGTGCGCTGCGGGCAGCGCCAGCCCGGGGCCGAGGCGCCGCCAGGTGCTGGCGAAGGCGCGCTCCCAGTCCGCCACCACGGGACCGCGGACCTCGATCATGAGCTCGCGCCAGCCGTCGGGGCCCGGCGCGAACTCGTCCGCGAGGCCCGCGCCGCCGACGAACGCCACCGCGCCGTCGACCTCGAGGAGCTTGCGATGGTCGCGCAGGAAGTTGCGCAGCCGGCTGCGCCAGTGGAGCGGATTGAAGACGCGCAGCTGCACCCCCGCCGCCTCGAGCCGCCGCCGGTCGGCGGCGGACAGACCCAGGGCGCCGAAGCCGTCGATCACCACGCAACAGCGCACCCCGCGTGCCGCGGCGCGCGTCAACGCCTCGATGAAGGCGCTCGCGATGCGCCCGGAGCTCATCAGGTACATCTCGAGCAGCACGTGCGCGCGCGCCGCCTCGATGGACGCGAGCATTCTCGGGAAGAACTCGGCGGCGCCGTTGAGCAGCTCAAACGCGTTGCCGGGCCGCCACGGCCAGCCGGTGGCGCTGAGCTGCCCGTCCGCGGATGCCGTCATGGGTGTGGGCGTCAGTGCGGGCGCGCGCCGACCGTACGGTGCTCGAGTGCGACGATGGCGCCCGCGAACAGGTGCAGCAGCACGTACCAGGCGAGGCCGCGCGTGAACAGCGCGTCGAGCGTGCCGTAGACGGCGCCCTCGGAGTGCACGTAGTAGCGCAGCGCCTCGACGCCGCCGATGAGCAGCGCCGCGCCTGCGATCAGCGCCAGCGCCGGGCCGGCATGGGCGAGCCGCGCATCCTCCCCCACCGGCGCTCCCGCCGGCACGCGCAGCCGTGTGTACCACAGCACCACGATCGCGAGCCCGATGGCCGAGCTCAGGTACTGCAGGACGTGGTAGATCTCCCCCGTGTACCAGCCGATGGTGACCGTCCGGCCGAGCGCGGGAAAGTGCCGCACGCCCCACCCTTCGCCGTGCGTGAACGAGTCCCACACGAGGTGCGTCCAGGTGCCGACCAGAATGGCGAGCGGCGCCAGCAGCCACTCGGAGGCGCCCTTGGTGAAGGGCTCGAGCGCATGCAGGCACAGCCAGCGCGCCCGCGCCGGCAGCAGCACCGTGAGCGGCTCGCGCAGCAGCACCACGCACAGCAGCAGCGCAATCCCCAGCGGCAGATCGACGGCGTACGAGCCCGTGATGCTATGGGTGTCGGCCCGGCTCATGAGGCGGCCATTGCCGATGAGCGGCAGGTAGTACGGGACGTCCGGGACCATCGCACCGATGAACAGCGGCGCGGTGCGCAGCGGCCTCAAGTAGCGCAGCGGCAGAACCGCGGCCGGATGCGCCAGCGTGAATGGCATCGGCGCGCCTAGGCTGCGCCCGCGGGCGCGGTAATGCGGATGGCGAAGTCACGCCCGGCCCAGGCATCGCTGGCGGCGTGCCGGAACGTGAGATCGATGCGCCGTCCGGCGGTGAGGCGCGTCGTATCGACCTCGAGCAGATGCAGCCCCAGCGGGCTCGCCGAGGTCTGCTGTTCGCGCGTGTCCTGCCAGCCGTCGAGCCCCCAGCGGAAGGCGCCGGGCTCGCGCAGCGCGAGCGTCAGGCTGCAGCCCTGTGGCAGCTCGGGCGCCGGCGCATGCTCGCACCAGAGCACGCGCTTCAGTACCGGACGCTGCCCGCCGTAGCGCTTCCACACGGCCGTGGGGCGATCGTAGGGCCGCTTCAGCCCGCGCGAGAGCACCAGTTTGATGTACTCCGCGTGTGCCCAGGCGAGCGGCATCGCCCCGCCCGTGGGACGCCCGGGCGCAAGTCCGCGCGCGGGGATCGGCGCGCTGTCCCACACCTGCTCGGGCAGCATGCCGCCGGCGGACGCCATGCGGTGCATGGCCACGATGAGCGGCATGGGATCGCGGCCGGCGCAGATCTCATAGTGGCCGCGCTCACCGGTGAGCAGCGGCCAGGGGCGCCCGTGACCGGTGCCATCGTAGGGCCGGCCGTCCGAGTGCTCGCCGTAGCCGTCGCCGTTGTAGCGGTGCCACGCGGGACCGCAGGGCGTGTCGACCTTGAGCAACGCGTCCGCGATCACCACGCTCGCGGCGATCAGCGGGTCATCCGCGCGGCGTAACCCGAAGCGCACCAGCTGCAGGAAGTCGACGCCGACCTGCTCGGCGAGCGGGATACCGGGATCGCGCGCGCGGTTCTTGATCGCCATGGGCGAGTCCGGCGCGCAGCGGTCGGCGAGCGCCTGCGCAGGGGCGACCCGCAGGTAGTAGCCGGGAATTCCGTAACGGCGCGCGAGCGGGGTGTCAGTCACTGTCGTCCACGCCTCGAGCCGCGCGTTCCAGTAGTCGGCAAAGGCGAGCGCCAGCTCGCGCGCCTCGGCGGGCAGGAAGGGCGCGCCGGCCACGAGCGCGGAGATGCACACCGCGAGCGTGAAGGTGTTGAGGCCCGCGTCCTCCTCCCAGCGATCCTGGTCACTGACAGGTCCCGTGCGCACCAGGAACGCGAGCGCGCGCCGCACCATGTCGGCGACCTCGGTGCCGCCGAGTGCGTCGCGCTCGTCGAGCGCGGCGGCGAGCAGCACCGGGAAAGCCGCCTCATCGAGCTGGATCCCGGACCAGTAGCTCTTGCCCCCGAGCCACTGGTTCTGGTTCCAATGCCCGTCCGCGTTCTGGGTCGCGATCAGGTAGCGCAGCGTGTTGTGGGGCTCGTAACGGGCGCCCGCGGCGAGCAGCGCCCCGGCGCACTCCACCAGGTCACGCGGCCACACCAGGTGGTAGCCCTCGCGCTCCTCGCGCGTGTTGCCCCAGGGGACACTGAGCGAGGCCACCATCGCGCCCGGGTAGGTCTTGTCGCGGTGGCTGCGCAATACCATGGCAGAGAGGCGGAACTGCACCAGGCATTCCGCCGGCAGATCGTTCGTCAGCCCCTCGATCGTACGGCCCGTCGTGAACCAGTGCGCCCACGCCGCCTGCTGCCGGTCCCAATTCGCCGCGAACGGCTCGGCCAGCGCGGTGCGCGCGAGCGTCGCGGCCGATTCGGCGCTGGTGCCGAAGCCGAGGGCGAGCACCGACTCGCGCGGCAGCTCACCGAGCAGCGCCACGTTGCCGGGACCCGCCTCGCTGTACTCCCAGGTCATCGCGCCGTGGTGGTGGAAGTCCTGCCAGCCGTCGTTCTCGCCCACGTAGCCGGCGCCGGCCCGCCCGAAGGCTTCCCCCTGGGTCGGCGTGGCAGCGACCAGCGCGAGCCCGAACGGCCCCTGCTCGGCGGTGAGCGCGCGCCGCCCTCCGTACTCGACCACGGCGGCGCGGTTGCCGAGACCCGTGCCGCCGAGGTGCGGCGCGATGAGCGCATAGGGTCTGAGCTGGGGGTCGCCGCTGAGCGTCACTTCGATGAGCAGTACGTCGCGGTCCTCGCAGGGCGTGACGCGCAGCGCGAGCTCGAAGCGCTCGTGGCGGTGAACGATCCTCACCGCCGGAGCCGCGAGGTTCGCCAGCTCCACGTCGTGCCGCCACATGCGCTTGACCTCGACCCAGAAGCCCGCTCCGTCGCCGACGATGAAGCCGAGGTCGCGGATCTGCGGAATATCGACGCGCGGGTAGTAGACCTCGTTGACGATGCCGCCGCCGATCGTGAACCATACGCGCGACATCCCGAGCGAGCAGCCGACGACTTCCTTGTCGCTGCTGCACCAGGTGGGAGCGAGTCCCGGGCCGCCCGGCGCCGCGCTCATCGGCGCACCGGCACACCGGCCCGGCCGAAGGGGCCGCCGGCGTCATGCCAGAGGCGCACGCCGCCGATGAAGGCGTTGCGGTTGTCGCCGCGCCGCGTGCCCGGCAGGCAGCTTCTTCAGGCGCTCGGCGTTGCCGCCACCGAGCACCACGTAGTCGGCCACGAGCGCGAGGCGCAGCTGCCCCACCACGTCGGCGACCGCCTTGCGCCAGGCGCGCGTGCCGAGCCGCCGGCGACCCCGCTCGCCCAGAAAATCCTCGAACGTGCGGCCGCGCTTGTAAGGCATGTGGCCGATCTCGGTCGGCTCGACCACGCCGTCGATGATCAGCGTGGCGCCGAGCCCGGTGCCGAGCCCGAGGAACAGCATGCGCCCGCCCCGATAGCTGCCGATCGCCTGCATGGCCGCATCGTTGACGATGCGCACCGGCTTGCCGAAGGCGGCCGCGAAGTCGAATCCCACCCAGCCCGAGCCGAGATTGTGCGGCTCGCCGGCGATGCGGCCGCGGAACACGAGGCCCGGATAACCCAGCGACACCGCCTCATAGCGCACACCGGCGGTGCGCCTGAGGACCTTGCGCACCATGCGCCCGGGACCGAGCTTCGGCCCCGAGCGGAACTTGGCGATACGCCCGCGATCGTCGAGGCGGAACTTGACGTGTGTGCCGCCGACGTCGATGACGAGGATGCGGCGGGGCGCGCGAGGCGGCGCTGCGGTCCTGTTCCCTGGCATCGGAGGATTCTGCGGTGCAGCCGGCGCGGATGTAAACCGCGGGGCGCGGCCGTGCATCCAAGGGGGCGAGGCACTTCGCCCGCCGCCCGAAAGGTCAGGAATCAGATGACTCACCTACGCGCTTGCGCCACCGCCCTGGCTGTGCTGGCACTGGCTCTCGCAGGCACCGCCGGCGCCCACGACAGCGATGACATCACGATGGTGACCGGCTCGATCACCGTGAGCCCCGGCGAGCATCGGGGCGACCTCAAGACGGTCAATGGCTCGATCCGCGTCGGCCACGGCGCGGCCGTCGCCAACGCCCATACCGTCAACGGCAGCATCACGCTCGAATCGCAGGCGACAGCCGTCGAGGCCAAGACGGTGAACGGCTCGGTGCAGCTCGAGGACGGCGCCCGGGTCAGCGGGCGCGTCGTGACGGTCAACGGCTCCCTGACGCTCGGCCGGGGCGCCGAGGTCGCCGAGGGACTCACCAATGTGAACGGCGCCATCCGCCTCGGCGCCGCGCACGTCGGCGGCGACATTACGACCGTGAACGGCGGCATGGATATCGGCCCCGACGCGCATGTCGACGGCGGCATCCTCGTGCGCAAGAACCACCACTCGGACGACTCGGACTCGCAGGAGCCGCCGCGCATCGTCATCGGCCCGGGCTCGGTGGTGAAAGGCACCCTGAAGTTCGAGCGCGCAGTGAAACTCTACGTCAGCGATCGCGCCACCATCGGACCGGTCGAGGGCGCGACGCCGATCAAGTTCAGCGGCGATCGCCCGCACGAATGACGAGCGGCCGGAGCACCCGCTCCGGCCGCCCGCCGCCCCTGAGGGCTCACCCTGTTAGTGGGGGGGACTGACCGAGACCGGCGCGTCCCCATTGCCGGACGCTCCGGCGGACACGCCCTGCGGCGTCGTGCTCGCGCTGCCGGAGGCAGATCCCGCGAGCCCGGCCCGCGCGCGCGGCCCGCTCGGCTGCGGCGCCGGGCTGCGGGTCGTCGCGGGCTTCTCGCCCGTCGTGGGCTTGTTGCCTGCAGAAGGCCTGGCAGCTGCGGCAGTCTGGCTGGCAGCCGAGGCACCGGTCGCAGCTCTGGCATAGCCGTCGCGCGCGCTGGCAGCCGCGCCGCCCACGGCGCTCGAGCGGTCGCTCACCGCGGTGTGGCTCGCGGTACGGCTCGCATTCGTCGAGGCACGCTCGCCCGCCTGCGCCGTATTCATCGCCGCGCGGGTGCGCGCGTTTGCGCGGGCGCTGTCGAATTCACTCGCCTGCGCAGCGCCGAACGGCCCGCGGAGCGAGCCAGCGACGCCACCGCGCGCCCCGCCACCGAGAAGCTGAGCCTGTGCAGGCAGGGCCGCAACCGACAGCAGCACCAGCGCGGCACTCGTGAAAAGATGAGTCGTCTTCATGGTCGTCTCCTCTCGAAGCCGCGGTCGATCCGCGACCTTTCAATGAGTACTACGACCGGCTGTCGCGAAATCTTCCCCCGCGATCCGCGATTCGCCTCACTTGACTTAATCCCCGCGCAGCCTCACCAGCGACGGCGGCGGGCGCAGTTCGGCACCGACCACGCCGTAGCCGTACGCCGCATCGGGGGCTGCCGTGCCCGCGTGCTGCGCGCGGGCGGCGAGTGCCTCGATCGCACGCGCGGCTGCCGCAGGATCAGGCACCGCCAGTCCAGGCGCGAGCAGCGCTGCGACGATGGGCGCGGCGAAGGACGTGCCACGCACCAGCACATAGCCGTGCGGCGGGCGGGCCGCGGCCATATCGGCGCCGGGTGCCGCAAATTTCACCTGCGGCCCGCGCTCGGCCTCCGGCAATACGCGTCCACGCGCGTCGACGCCCGTCACGCCGACGACTCCCGGCCAGGCCGCCGGATACAGCGGGGGCGCCGCCGGACCGTCGTTGCCGACCGCCGCGACGACCAGGAAGCCCCGCGCCACCACGTTGCGCACGATGCTCTCGAGCATCCGGTTGGGCGGGCCGACCAGACTCACGTTGATCACCGCGACGCGCTCGCCCACCAGCCAGGCAAAGGCGTCGGCGACTGCGTCCACCGACCCACCCGTCGGCAATCCGCAGAACACGTCCGCCGCATAGAGCTCCGCGCCGGGAGCCGCTCCCTGGAACGCGCCGCTGTGACCGATGAGGAGCGAGGCGACCGCGGTGCCATGGGGAGCCGGCACCGTGGCGCCCCCGCATCCGTGCCGATGCAGCACGCCGCCGGCGAAGGCACCGTGTCCCGCATCCACGCCGCTGTCGATGAGGCCGAGGCGCGCGACAACGGGCGGCGCAGCGGCGCCGGCAGCGGCGGCCGCCGGAGGTGGCGTTGCCGGCCCCGCCGGACCGGCGCTCTCCAGGTAGATGTGATTGAAATCGTAACTGCCGGCGGGATCGAGCGTCTGCAGGCGCTGCAGGGCGCGCGCCGTGTCCCCGGTCACGCGCAGCACCAGCAGCCGCGCGTCGAGCCCGGTGAGGGCGGATTCGCGCTCGATGGTGAAGCCGGCGCCCGTCACGGCCGCGAGCGAGGCAGCATCCGGTGACAGCAGGAGCACCTGGCCGCGGACGATCGGTTCGCCGTGGCTGTCGGCCTCGAGCACATCGCGATGGCGCCGCAGGAGCTCCCTGATCCGCGCATGGCGCAGCTCGCGCAGCTGCGCGCTGTCGAGCTGGGCCATGGCGGCGTCGGCCGTGCCCGGCAACCCGGGCAGTACGCCCGGAACGTTCACCGGGGGCAGCGCTGGCACGCGCACCGGCGGCAAGCCGATCTGCGCGCCGGCCGTCCCGGTAAGACACACCAGCAGTGCCGCCACCAACACTCGCATGCAATGACCATAGTTGAATGTGGCTGCGCATGGAAGAAATGGAAGAAAATAGGCGCGATGTTCGTAGTCAGGTCATAGCGCTTGTCCGTCGACCGCCTGCGCGAGGAACTCGTCGCACTGCTGCCGCGGTTGCGCCGCTTTGCGCGCGCACTGGCGCGCAATCCCCAGGACGCCGACGACCTGGTGCAGACGGCGGTGGAGCGCGCGCTGCTACACGCCGCGCAGCTGCGCGACGGAGCGCCGCTCGCCGCCTGGCTCTACGGGATCCTGCGCAACGCCTGGATCGACGAGCAGCGCGCACGCGCGCGGCGCGGGCGGCTGCTCACCGCGGCGGAGTCGGGCGAGCAGGTCGCCGACGCCGCGCATGCCGGCCCGGCGGAGTCGCTGGCGGTGCAGGACGCCCTGGGACGACTGCCCGATGAGCAGCGCCTGGCGGTCGCGCTGGTGCTGATCGAGGGCCTGTCGTACAAGGAGGCCGCCCATGTGATGGAGGTGCCGATCGGAACGCTGACGAGCCGCCTGGCGCGCGCCCGCGAGGCGCTGCAGGCAATACTCGGTGAGCCAAGCGGAGCCCAGTGATGATTTACAGCGAGGAAACTCTGATCGCGTATGCCGACGGCGAGCTGGATGCCGCCACGCGCGCCGCGCTCGAGGCCGCCATGGCGGACGATCCGCGGCTCGCGCAGCGCATCGCCCGTCATCAGGCGCTGCGCACGCAGTTGCAGTCCGCGTTCGCGCCGGTGCTCGAGGAGCCGGTGCCGGAACGGCTGCTCGCGAGCGTGCGCGGCGCCGCGGCCGCCCCGCGCGCCGGTAACGTCGTTGCGCTGCAGCCCCGGGCGCGGGCGCGCTGGAGCTGGCCACAGTGGAGCGCGATCGCCGCCAGCCTCGTCGCCGGCGCGTTGCTCGGGCCGCCGCTGCTGCGTCCGGGCGTGGATGCCTCCCTGATCGATACACGTGGCGGGCGGATGGCGGCGGGCGGCGCGCTGGCGCGCGCCCTGGCCGAGCAGCTTGCGAGCAGCCAGCCCGCCGGCGCGCCGGTACGTATCGGCGTCAGTTTCCGCAGCCGCGGCGGTGCGTACTGCCGGACGTTCTCACTCCAGGAGGCTGGCGGGCTCGGGGGCCTCGCCTGCCATGAGCAGAACTCGTGGCGCATCGAGACGCTGGCGCGCGCCGAGTCCGAGCCGGCCGGCGCGGGCTTCCGTCCCGCCGCCTCAGCGCTGCCACCAGCCGTGGCGGAGACCCTCGCGGAGCTGATCGCCGGCGAGCCGCTCGATGCGGCCGCGGAGAGTGCCGCGCGCGCGCGCGGCTGGACGCACTGAATCCTCACAGCCCCCAGGCGGTCGCGAGGCGTGCCCGGGCGGACAGGCCCGCCTCGAGCTCGGCCGCGTTGACGACCGCGAGGCGAAAGCCGCCCGGCGGCATGGCGTGCGCCTCGGCGGGCCGGTCTGCGTGGAACGTGATCTGCACGCTGCTGACGTACGGCATGCGGCGCACGTCCGCCAGCAGCTGCGGCGGCGGATGGCGGTACGCGCGGCCATGCGGACCGAACAGCGCGACGCTGTAGCCGTCGCGGCGGTCGGTGTCGGCGAAATTCCATGTTCCGCTTGCGTAGAGCCCGACCACCGCATCCAGCCAGCCGGTGCCGTAGAGGTCCGGCCACTGATCGGCGACGCGCAAATGCGCCTCGATGATGCGGCCGCCGATCGTCTCGGCGTTGAACATGCCGGTGTAGCCGGCGAGGTGCCGCTCGATCCACACATCGAGATACGCCGCGAGCGAGGCGCGCGCGCCGGCCTCGATGACCCAGTAGTCGAAGGTGCCACCCACGCCCGGAGCGCCGCGGCAGTGTCGTAACCAGCGCGGCCGCCCGCGCGCGACCGCCACGTCGGTGCTCACGTGCTCGCCGGTGAGCAGCGGCATCCAGAAATGCCCCGCGGTCTCCTCGCGCTCGTAGGTCGCGAGGTCGGGCAGCACGCGGCTGCCGACCCCCATGCCATGGAGGTTCGTGATCGGCTTGCTGAACACGGGAAACGAGCTCGGCCGCACGCCGTGCGGCGCGCATTCGAGCCCCTGCGACTCGGCCACCGCGAGCTTGTTGTAGACCCAGCGGTGCGCGGGATTCCACTGCCAGGCATCCGGGTCTTCGGTGGGGATACGCAGGCCGGGCGGGCAGGCGACGCCCTCGAAGTACTGCAGCCTCCAGGGATCGGCCTCGCAGAACGGCACCGGCCCGCCTCCTGCAAGCCCTAGAAGAGCCCGGTGATGCGGCCGTGGTCGTCGACGTCGATGTTGTTGGCGGCCGGCACCTTGGGCAGGCCCGGCATGGTCATGACGTCGCCGCAGATCATGATGACGAATTCGGCGCCGGCCGCGAGCCGCACCTCACGGATGTTGACCACGTGATGCGAGGGCGCGCCGCGCAGCTTCGGGTCGGTGGAGAAGGAGTATTGCGTCTTGGCGACGCACACCGGGTAGTGGCCGTAGCCGGCCTCCTGCAGCTGTTTGATCTGGTTACGGATCTTGCTGTCGGCGGTGATGTCGCTCGCGTGATAGATCCTGGTGGCGATCGCCTTCATCTTGTCCCAGAGCGTCGCACTGTCCTCGTACACGAAGTGGAAGCGATTGGGCTCGCCGCACAGGCGCACCACCTCGCGCGCCAGCTCGAGCGCCCCCTTGCCGCCCTCGGCGAAATGCGTGGCGCCGATGACGCGCACGCCGTGCGCCGCGCCGCGCTCGGTGAGCAGGCGAACTTCCGCGTCGGTGTCCTCGGCGCGGCGGTTGATGGCGACGACGCACGGCAGGCCGTAGTGATTGGCCACGTTGTCGATGTGGCGCTCGAGGTTCACCGCGCCCTTCTCGAGCGCCGCCAGGTTCTCGGCCTTCAGATCCGCGAGCTCGACGCCGCCGTGGTACTTGAGCGCGCGCACCGTGGTGACGATGACCGCGGCGCTCGGCCTCAAGCCCGACTTGCGGCACTTGATGTCGACGAACTTCTCCGCCCCGAGATCCGCGCCGAAGCCGGCCTCGGTCACCACGTAGTCGGCGAGCTTGAGCGCCGCACGGGTGGCGATCACCGAATTGCAGCCGTGCGCGATGTTGGCAAACGGGCCGCCGTGGATGAAAGCCGGGTTGTTGGCGAGCGTCTGTACCAGGTTCGGCGCGAGCGCCGTTTTCAGCAGCGCCGCCATGGCGCCCTGCGCCTTGACGTCGCGCGCACGGATCGGCTGCTGATCGGCACGGTAGCCGACCACGATGTTGCCGAGGCGCTCCTTGAGGTCGCGCAGGCTCGAGGCGAGGCACAGGATCGCCATCACTTCGGAAGCGACCACGATGTCGAAGCCGTCCTCGCGCGGCACCCCGTTGGCCGTGCCGCCGAGTCCCACCACGATCTGCCGCAGCGCCCGGTCGTTCATGTCGACCACGCGCCGCCAGGCGACGCGCCGCACGTCGAAGCCGAGCGCGTTGCCGTGATAGATGTGATTGTCGATCATCGCCGCCAGCAGGTTGTTGGCGGCGGCGATGGCGGCGAAGTCGCCGGTGAAGTGCAGGTTGATGTCCTCCATGGGCACCACCTGCGAGTAGCCGCCGCCGGCGGCGCCTCCCTTGACGCCGAACACCGGACCGAGCGCCGGCTCGCGCAGGCACAGCATGGCGCGCTTACCGAGGAGGTTGAGCGCATCGCCGAGTCCGACCGTGGTGGTGGTCTTGCCCTCGCCCGCCGGCGTCGGCGAGATCGCGGTGACGAGTACCAGCTTGCCGTCGGGCTTGCCGTCGAGCCGCGCGAGGTAGTCGAGCGCCACCTTCGCCTTGTAGTGTCCGTAGGGCTCGAGGCTCTCAGCCGGGATGCCGAGCCGTTCGTGCGCCAGCGCCTCGATGGGTCGCATCCGCGCCTGCTGCGCGATCTCGATGTTGCTCGGGAAGGGAACGGGTGCGGCGGCCGGCGTGCTGGACATGGCTGGTGTGCTGGTATCAGAGAGTCAGGGGGGCGTGATGCTACCAGAGGCGCACGCCTGTTCGCCTTACCCGTGGGCGGCTGGCTACAATCACGGCTTCGCTGCGCGGAAAGTGTGCCGATGCTCTGGCTCAAAGCCTTTCACATCATTTTCGTGGTCACCTGGTTCGCCGGGCTCTTCTACCTGCCGCGGCTGTTCGTCTACCACGTCGCCACCACCGAGCCGGAAGGCCGTGTGCGCTTCGAGCTCATGGAGCGCCGGCTCTACATCATCATGACGATCGGTGCGATCGGCGCCGTGCTCTTCGGCCTCGCGATGGTCGCCGCGGAGCCGGCCTACCTCGCCTTCGGCTGGCTGCGCGCGAAGCTGCTGCTGGTACTGTTGCTGATCGGCTACCACCTGTGGTGCCGCGCGCTCATGCGCCAGCTCGCCGCAGGCGGCGGGCGTACGCAGCGCTGGTACCGCTTGTTCAACGAAGTGCCGGGGGTACTGCTGATCGCGATCGTGATACTGGCGGTGGTAAAGCCATGAACCAAAGCGTCGATCGCCGCCGCCCGCCCCCACCTACCAGATCCTGACGCGCTGCTCCGGCTTGATGTAGAGCTTGTCCCCCGGCTGCACGTCGAACGCCTCGTACCAGGCGTCGATGTTGGGCAGCGGACCGTTGACGCGGAAGCGGTCGGGACTGTGCACGTCGGACAGCACCAGCTCGCGCAGCGCGCCGTCGCGGTACTTGCTGCGCCAGACCTGCGCGTAGGCAAGGAAGAAGCGCTGCGCCCCGGTCAGTCCGTCGATCAGCGGCGCCGGCGCGCCGTGCAGCGAGATGCGGTAGGCCTCGTAGGCCATGTTGAGCCCACCGAGATCGCCGATGTTCTCCCCGACCGTGTTGGCGCCGTTCACCTTCAGTCCCGGCAGCGCCTCGAACGCGGAGTACTCGCGGATCAGCCGTGCAGTGCGCGCGGTGAACACCCGGGCGTCCTGCGGCGTCCACCAGTCCTCGAGCCCGCCGTCGGGACCGAACTTGCGTCCCTGGTCGTCGAACCCGTGGCCGATCTCGTGGCCGATGACCGCGCCGATGGCGCCGAAGTTGACGGCGGCGTCGGCGTTGGGATCGAAGAACGGCGGCTGCAGGATCGCCGCTGGAAAGACGATCTCGTTGTTGGAAGGGTTGTAGTAGGCGTTGATGTCCTGCGGGTTCATCTGCCACTCGGCGCGATCGACCGGCTTGTCGAGCCGCGCCACCTGGTAGTTCCAGTGCCACGCGGCGGTGCGCTGCACGTTGCCGAGCAGGTCGGCGCGGCGAATCACCAGGCTCGAATAATCCTTCCACTCGTCCGGGTAGCCGATCCTGGCGGTAAAGGTGGCGAGCTTCTCGTGAGCGCGCGAACGGGTTTCGGCCGTCATCCAGTCGAGCTCATCGAGTCGCTCGTTGAGCGCTGCCAGCAGGTCGCTCACCAGCGTGAGCATCCTGGCCTTCGATTCGGGCGGAAAGTACTGCGCCACGTACAGCCGGCCGACCGGCTCGCCGAGCGTCGCGTTCACCTCGTCCACGGCACGCTTCCAGCGCTCGCGCTGCTGCGGCTGTCCGTGCAGCGCCGTGCCGTAGAAGGCGAAGTGCGCCGCATCGAAGCGCCGCGGCAGATAGGGTGCGTGGCCGCTCAGGTACTGAAAGGTGAGCCACGCCTGCAGCGTCGCTACCGGGGTGCGCGCGAAGAGCTCGGCGAGATCGCGCACGGCGGTGAGCTCCGCCAGCACCAGCTGCTCGCGCCCGGAGAGCTGTGCGGCATCGAGGAACGCGTCCCAGGGAAAGCCCGGTGCGAAGGCCGCGAGCTGCGCGCGGGTGCGCGGGTTCCAGGCGGCCTCCACGTCGCGCCGCTGGTCGATCGGCCACTGTACCTTCGCGGCCGCCGTCTCGAAGGCGAGGATGTCGCGCGCCCGGGCGGCGGCATCGGCGGTACCAGCGAGCGCGAGCATCTGGCCGACATAGGCCAGATACTTCTCGCGCACCGCCTTGAGCGTCGCCTCCTCGCTCAGGTAGTAGTCGCGGTCCGGGAGTCCGAGAGCCGATTCGCTGATCACGACCGCGTAGCGGTCCGGGTTGTGAAGATCCGGCGGCAGATCGATGTCGAAGAGCGAGGCGAAGCCCGGCAGCGCGAACACCCGCGCCAGCGCCTCGCGCGAGGTGGCCGCGGCGATGCGCCTCAAGTCCGCCTGCGCCGGCGCCAGCCCCGCCGATTCGATCGACTGCTCGTCCATGAAGCTCGCGTAATAGTCGCCGATCTGCTGCTCGGGAGTGCCGCCGGCCGGATGCGCGGCCGCGGCGGCCTCGATGATCGAGCGCACGTTCTCGGTGGAGATCTCCTCGAGCTCATTGAAGGGGCCGAAGCTCGAGTGATCGGCCGGGATGACGAAGCTCTCGTACCACTTGCCGTTGGCGTAGGCGAAGAAGTCATCGCCCGGGCGCACCCCGTGATCGCCCGCCGCAAGATCGACGCCGAAGTCGCCGATTGCGGCGTGTGCCGCCGCCTCAGGTGCCGGTGGATCGGCGGGTGCAGCGGGCGTGAGGATCGGGGCAGCAGCAACGGCGGGCACGGGGTCCTCCCTCGCGGTTCTCGCGGCGCAGGCCACCAGGGCGGCGAGCGCCGCCGTCCACAGCAGCAACCTCATCGGACTTGCGCGCCTTCAGCGGGGGTGAGAGCGACGCATCATACGGCAGCGCCCTGCCACTCGCGCACCAGGTCGCGCCATTCACCGCGTGCCACGGGCGCTTTGCCGGCTTCGGTGCCGAGGTAGAGGAATCCGACGATGGTGTCGGCGCCGCCGAAGCCGAGCGCGGCGGCGAGCGCGGGATCGTAGGCCGCGCCGCCCGTCTTCCACATCGCGTTGTAACCGAGTGCAACCGCGGCCAGCATGATGTTGCCGGCGGCGACTCCCGCGGCCAGCACCTGCTCGATCGGCGGGATCTTTTTGGCCACTTCGCTCACGTGTGCCGCGACCACGACGATGAGCGGCGCCCGCAGCGCCTTGTCGCGCTCGCGCTGCAGCGCCTCGGCGGTCGCACCGGGCTGGGTGCGCGCGAGGTGCTCACCGAGCAGCGCGCCGAAGCGCTCGCGCGCGGCGCCGCGGATCACCAGGAAGCGCCACGGGCGCAGCCGTCCGTGATCGGGCGCGCGCACCGCGCTCGCGAACATCAGTTGCAGCGCACCCGCGTCCGGCGCGGGCTCCGTCAGGGTGACCGCCGAGCGGCGCGTCAGCAGGGCATCTATGGCTTGCATGAGCCCATTGTCGCAGACTCGCACCCGTGCTGGCCGTCTCCGAAGCCTGCGAGCGCAACAAGGGCCCGATCCTCGAGGTGCTCGCCGGAGCCCTGGCCGCGAGCCGCGCGGTGCTCGAGATCGGCAGCGGCACGGGTCAGCACGCCGTGCACTTCGCGCGCCATCTGCCGCACCTCAGGTGGCAGCCGACCGAGCGCGCCGCCGGGCTCGGGCCGCTCGCCGAGCGCATCGCGCTCGAGGGTCCGCCGAACCTGGCGGCCGCGATCGAGCTCGACGTGCGCGCACTCCCCTGGCGGGGCGTGGGCTGTGATGCCGTGTTCAGCGCCAATACGCTGCACATCATGGCGTGGGAGGCGGTCGAGGACTTCTTCCGCGGCGTCGGGGGCGTGCTCACCGCGCCCGGCGTGCTGTGCGTCTACGGCCCGTTCCGTTATCGCGGCGCCTACACCAGCGACAGCAACGCCGAGTTCGACCGCTTCCTGCGCCGCCGCGATCCGGCGAGCGGCATCCGCGATTTCGAGGCGCTCAGCGCGCTCGCCGCCGCGCAGGGGCTCGAGCTCGCGGCCGATCATGCAATGCCGGCCAACAACCAGACGCTCGTGTGGCGGCATCCGGGCTGAGGTGTAGAGTTCCCCGCCATGCAGCTGCTCACGACCGAGGAGATCCGCGCCGCGATCCGCACCATCAGCGACTACCCCAAGCGCGGCGTCGTGTTCCGCGACATCACGACGCTGCTCGGCGAGGCGCGCGCGTTTCACAGCGTGGTCGAGCGCCTGGCGGAGCCGTGGCTCGCCGCCGGCGTCAGCCGCATCGCCGGGATCGAGGCGCGCGGCTTCATCCTCGGCGGCGCGCTCGCGCAGCGTCTCGGCGCGGGCTTCGTCCCGATCCGCAAGAAGGGCAAACTCCCGCACACGACGGTGCGGGTCGCCTACTCGCTCGAGTACGGCGTCGACGAGATGGAGATGCACCGCGACGCGGTGGGCGCCGGCGAGGGGATCATCCTGGTCGATGACCTGATTGCCACGGGCGGCACCGCCGCCGCAGCGGTGCAACTCCTGCGCTCGCTGGGCGCGGGCGTGCTCGCCGCCTGCTTCATCGTGGATCTGCCCGAACTCGGGGGCTCGGCGAAGCTCGCGACTCTTGGCGTGCCGGTGCAGACGCTCGTCTCCTTTACCGGACACTGAAGCGCGCTTCAGCCGCCGTTCAGACTAAATATCCCTTTTTATTCAGATGTTTACAGAGTGTCGGACCACAACATTACTTTGCAGTCATATGGGCCTTGGGCGCGGGGAATCGGGTAATAATACGCCCGCTTCGCGCACGCACGCGCTCACTCAATTCTCTGGAGTCCACATGTTCAAGAAGCTCATTCCCGTCATCGCCCTGGCCCTGATCGCCGGCCCGGCCTTCGCCAAATCGACCCCGGCCCCGGCCGCGGCTCCGGCTCCTGCGGCCGCGCCCGCCGCCGACGCGTCGAAGGACGCCAAGTCGACCACCCATAAGAAGCACCACAAGAAGAAGAGCACGGAAGCCAAGTCGACGGATTCGTCCTCGACCACGCCGCCGAAGTAAGCTTTTTCAGTCCACTTTGAGGAGCCCCGCCCGTCAAACGGCGGGGCTTCTTGCTTTGCGGGGGCGGGACTTGCAGGGGGCGTCCAAAAAGTTCAAATTTATCCCATGGACGGGGAGCAACAGGCCGCAATACATCAGGCGCTGGTGTCCGTACAACATGCCGTCACGAGCATGACATTCCCGATCTGCGATCAGGAAGACCTGATCGAAGCCATCGATTGCGTTGAGGAGCAGATGCACACGAGCCACCCGAACCTGGCCGTCATGTGCCGCTTCCTCAACTCCATCGCGCGCAGCCTGAGGGCGCAGGCGGAGGCGCGCGAGGCGTGCCTGCTGATCGAGGATGCCATCGGCAAGGCCGGCATGCCGAGCACCTGGCAGTCGGGAATCTGACCTAAGCCGATTCCAGCTACGCGGCGCTCTGGCGCGGCGCGCGCCCGGGCACCCGTTGCGTTTGCCTCACGGCGCAGTCTAAGTTCGGTGCCGATGATCGCTCCGCTCTCCCAGGTGCTGCTGCTGCTCGGCGGCTCGGTGCTCCTCGTAACACTGGCGCGGCGGCTGGCGCTGCCGACCACGCTCGCGTACCTGACGCTCGGGCTGGCGCTCGGACCGCATGCGCTCGCGGTGGTGTCGGACTCGAACACCACGCGGCTGCTCGCCGAGCTCGGCGTGGCGTTCCTGCTGTTCACGCTCGGGCTCGAGTTTTCGCTCCCGCGGATGCTCGCGATGCGCGGCGAGGTGTTCGGGCTCGGCGCCCTGCAGGTCGGGGTCACGGGCGCGCTGTGCGCCCTCATCGCGCATGTGCTCGGGGTCGAGTGGCTGGCGGCGATCGTGCTCGGCGGCGCGGTGTCGATGAGCTCGACCGCGATCCTGCTGCACCAGCTCACCGAGCGCGCCGAGCTCAACCGTACCCACGGGCGGCTCGCCTTCAGCATGCTGCTGTTCCAGGACCTGGCGTTTGTGCCGTTCCTGGCGCTCGCCGCGGCCCTGGTCGAGGGCGCGGGCCACTTCAATCTGGGCGAGAGTCTCGTGGCCGTGGTCGGCGGCGTGCTGTCGATCGGCGCGGTGCTGGCTGCCGGACGCTGGCTGCTGCGTCCGCTGTTTCACGAGATCGCCCACAGCCGCCTGCGCGAGCTCTTCACGCTCACGGTACTGCTGGTGGTGCTCGCCTCGGCCTGGGTGTCGCACGTCGCGGGACTGTCGTTCGCGCTCGGCGCGTTCCTCTCGGGAATGATGCTCGCCGAGACCGAGTACCGGCACCAGGTCGAGGCGGTGATCCGCCCGTTCCGCGACATCCTGCTCGGCCTGTTCTTCATCTCGGTCGGCATGCTGCTCGACCTGAGGCTGCTGCTGCACGAGCTGCCGCTGGTGTCGTTGCTGCTCGTGACGATGGTGCCCCTCAAGGCGGCGGTTGCGGCGCTCGTTGCGCGCCCGTTCACCGATTCGCGCTTCAAGGCGCTGCGCACCGGCATCGTCATCTCGATCGGCGGGGAGTTCGGCGTCGCGCTGTGCACCATCCTGCTGGAAGCGGGGCTGGTGCCCGAGCGGCTCGGGCAGCCGCTCCTCATCGCCATCGTTCTGTCGATGATGCTGTCGCCGGTCATCCTCAACAACAACAAGCGCGTGGCGCGCTTCCTGTTGCGCGAGCACGCGCCGGGCGTGACCGCGGTCGAGCGCGAGGACGCCGCCACCGGCGGCATTGCGCGCCGCGAGCACGTGATCCTGTGCGGGTTCGGGCGCGTCGGTCAGAACGTGGCGCGCGTGCTCGAATCGCAGGGCTTCGAGTACATCGCCCTCGACCTCGATCCGGCGCGCATCCGCGCCGCACGCCAGGCGGGCGACCCGGTGATGTACGGCGATTCCGCCGACGAGGACATGCTCGCCAAGGCGGGCTTGAGCGCGGCCAGCGCCGTGGTCATCAGCTTCTCCGATCCCGCCACCTCGATCGGTATCCTGCGCAGCGTGCGGCGCCTGCGCCCCGACGTGCCGGTGCTGGTGCGCACCGCGGACGACGCCCGCCTCAAGGAGCTGCAGGACGCCGGTGCCACCGACGTCGTGCCCGAAACCTTCGAGGCGAGCCTCATGCTGGTCTCGCACGTGCTGATGCTGCTGCACGTGCCGGTGCCGCGGGTGCTGCGCACGCTCGGCGACATCCGCAGCAGCCGCTATGCCGTGCTGCGCAACATCGTGCGCCGCGACGACGCGCATCCCCTCGAGGAGCTCAGCGGGCCACGCGAGGCGTTGCGCTCCGTGGTGGTACCGCCCGGCGCCTGGGTGGTGGGCCGCACGCTCGCCGAGGTGCGCGGGCGCGGCGTCGAGGCCACCTTCACGGGTGTGCGCCGCCAGGGGATCCTCGGACGCGAGCCCGCGCCCGACACGGTGCTGCACGAGGGCGATATCGTCGTCATCTACGGCCAGCCCGAGGAGCTCGAGCGCGCCGAGGCGGTGCTGCTGGCGGGTTAGTCCGACGGCTGCGGAACGGTTCCCCGCCTGCAGGATTAATCCGGGATTAAAGAAACGTTAATTTCCGAGCCGGATTCGCGAATAGGCCTATTATCACCGGCAGGTAGAGCGTACTGGCCTTCGCGAACCAACTCAGCCTCGATGCTGGAGGTTCCAAGTCATGAAACGCGCCGCGGCACTGTTGATAGCACTCTCGCTCGCAGGGTGTTCAACGAACCATTCGGCTCTGACGCCCGGTCTCGATAGTCCGAAGATTATCTATGTGGTGTCGCAATCGGAAGCCTTTGCGATGGCGCACCAGGCGATGGAGTCAGCGCCACGCCGCTACACATTGGGCGAATATCAGGTTACCGCGCTACACGACCGCGACGCGCTGCACGACCGGCTTATCGGTTACCGGCTCGTTTATCATGGGTGGTCCCACTTCCATTCTTTCACTCAGAATCTGTACGTGGTGCCAGTCACTGGCGTTGCGGCGGGCGGCCGAGAGATAGATGGCTTCCGCTTCCTGATAACTGCAGCCGGACCTAAAGTTGGCTATGCGTTCGTCCGTGCGGCAGCGCAAGACAGCAGCTTGGCCGACAGCTTGAATGCCGCGTTGGATACCACAGGGACAACTACGATGGTTACGAACTTGCAGGTTCGCCCGTATGACGAGGACCGGGACCGCTGAGACTTCACGGCGCTTCCCTCGCGTGAGGCTGAGAATGCTGCTGGGGTGCCTGGTAATCGTGTGCGCCACACTGACGGCCTGCGATACGAAGGAATCCGCGAAATTCAAGGCCGGTCTGACGCTTCAAAGAAGAATCGCACAGATCGCCGGCCAGGCCAATGGCGCCGCCCCCGCCGTAGTCGATCCGAATACCAGATTGGATGGCGCGAAGGCCGGGCCGGGACTGAGACTGACCGTCACGTATACCCTCGTGAACGCCGAATCGAACGGCGTCGACAGTGCGACATTCGAGCCGTTATTGACTCCGACGATCAAGGAAAACGGTTGCGCAAACCCTGACTTGCGACCGCTGATCGACCAAGGCGTCGTCGTGGTTCTGGAGTATCGCGGGAAGCAAGGCGACCCAATAGGAACGGTCAACATCAATCGCGGAACGTGCGGCGCACTAAGTCACCCGAGCATCGGAACCGGCCCAGTCAACGCACCGACCGCTTTCGGGCGGCGTGAACCTGAGCGCGAATGGCTGCTGCCGGCCGGAAGCGACGCAGCTGAGCGTGGCGTCTCTTATTGCCGTCCGAACACGAGCGTGTACGGTTGAACATCGAGCTCTCGCCGATCGAGGCGCGCGTTATCGGCTGCCTCATCGAGAAACAGATCACGACACCGGACCAGTATCCGCTGTCATTGAACGCACTGGTCAATGCGTGTAACCAGAAGAGTAACCGCGAGCCGGTTATGTCGGCGGACGAGGCGGCGATCCAGGCCACCTTGGATCATCTGATCAGGAAGCACTTTGTGGTCGAGAAGTCAGGCTTCGGCAGTCGGGTGCCGAAGTACCAGCACCGGTTCTGCAACACCGAGTTCGGGTCGCTGAAGTTCACGCCGCAAGAGCTTGCAATCGTCTGCGAGCTGTTCGTCCGCGGACCTCAAACCCCCGGAGAGCTGCGCACCCGAGCAGCCCGGATGGCGTCCCTTTCCGAAGTGGGGCAGGTCGAGACGGCGCTGGAGAGCCTGAGCAGTCGCACCGATGGACCGTTCGTCGTGCGGCTGCCGCGCGAACCTGGTCGCCGCGAATCGCGCTACGCGCACCTGTTCAGCGGAGCCGTGACGATTGCCGCCCTCGCGGAGAAATCGCTCACGGAGTCTTCAATCGCCGCGGCGCCCGCTCCTTCCCGCCTCGAGCGCCTGGAAGAGGAGGTGCGGCGACTGAAGGAAGAGCTGAAGGACATCAAGGCGCGGCTGCCACCGAAGTCAGACCAATAGGCTGCAATGATCGTCGCCGGACTGCCAGTCAGCGCAGGCTTTGCGGAAGCGACGGCATGAAGGCGCCGCCGTGAATCATCCCGTAGCCGATGAGCAAAGCCGCCGACGTATAGGCCAGTCGTGGTATCCATTCCGTCACCAGATCGTCGAATCGATCGATCGCGGCACTTTCGGCCACGGAATATCGCAGCAACATACGCGGCAACGTGCCGCTCGCCTCGCCCGTGCGGATCAGCTCGTAGGCCTGCGTTCGGCCGAACAGCGACAACCCTGCGAGTGCCTGCCCGAAAGAACACCCTGCCTCGATCCGCGGTTTGATCTGAGCCAGCTGAGATCTGAGAGCCTGGTTTCGCACCGTATCGAGCGCTACCGGGAAGGCCTCCAGGATCGGTACGCCGGCTTCCAGCAGCAGCGCCAGACTGTCAAAGAAGGTTCGCAGGTTGCGCCGCACCTCCATCGGGCCGAACAGCGGCACGAACGGCACGACTCCATCAAGCAGCATTCCCCAGGATGATTGGGCAGCGGGCTCGCGTCGCCGTAAACGCGCGAGCAGCAGATACGCGATCACTGCCGCACCGATCCAGGGCAGCAGGTGCCTCAGCAGGTAGCCGCGCAGCGTCAGACTTCCGGTGACGAGATTCGGCACGGGCCCGAGGAGGATCCAGACCGCGATCATGATCGCCGGAATGGTGAGGCGCGACTTCAGCGCCTTGATGCGTGCCGCTCGCCGCGCGCACTGATCCTCGATGAGACGGTAGGTACGGGCCGGGCTGCCGGACACGGTCGCCGTACGGACCAGGGACGCCTCCAGTGGCGTGAACAGGCCGCTGCGGAGTCCGGCGTCGGCGATGCCCACCCCGAGCCTGAACCACCTGGCCGTCGCCTCGAGACGCGCGTCCTCGCTCGGCGGCAGACGCACGATATCGAGCACCCGGTCGAACGGCAGGCCCGCCTCCTCCAGCGCGGCCAGTTGACCGAAGAGCTCGGCCCGGGTTTTGGAGTTCATGGCGCGACCCGGCGGCAAGCGTTCCATCAGGGTGCTCACGGGTTTGGGGATGGTAGTCCCGAGGTCTGTTCGGCGCGAATGATTCCGTGCCTCCGCCTGAACCTCAGGGTCGTGGCTTCCGGCGGTAGAATGCCGAACCGCCGCCGCCACCACGCCGGAACCCATCATGCACAAGAGCCGCCTTGCCGGATTCATCATCGACTGCCGGACCGAGGACCTGGACGCCGCGGCGCGCTTCTGGAGCCGGGCGCTCGGCCTCGAATTGCGCGCCTCCGCGGCGGCCGAGGATACCGGCTACCGGCTGCTGGCGACCCCCGCCGACCAGCCGCATCTCGAGGTGCAGCAGGTCGATCACCCGAGCCGGGTGCACCTCGATATCGAAGCCGACGACCTCGAAGCCGAGGTGGCGCGGCTCGAGCGGCTCGGCGCGAAGCGCATCGGTGCGGTGCGCAGCTGGTACGTGATGGAGGCGCCCACCGGGCAGCGCTTCTGCGTGGTCCGTCCGCAGCGCCCCGACTTCGCGGCACGTGCCAACAGCTGGGACTGACGGGTGAAGCGCGACGATATCCAGTTCCCGCCCAAGCACGAGCCGTTGCGCGATGACGTGCACGCGCTCGGCGCGCTGGTGGGCGAGATCCTGCGCGAACAGGGTGGCGAGCAGCTTTACGAGCTGGTCGAGCTCGACCGCGTGGCCGCCATCCGTGCCCGTGGCGGCGAGAGCGCGGCACGCGCCGAGCTCGCCGCCTGCGTACGCGACCGGCCGCCGGCGCTGGCTCGCGACCTGGTACGTGCCTTCTCCAGCTGGTTCCAGGCGGTCAATCTCGCCGAGAAGGTGCACCGCATCCGTCGCCGCCGCGACTATTTCCTCAAGGACAGCCAGCGGCCGCAGCCCGGCGGCGTCGAGGATGCGATCGCGAGCCTCAAGCGCGATGGCTGGACGCTCGCGCAAGTACTCGACCTGCTCGGCAGTCTGTCCATCGAGGCGGTGTTCGCCGCCCACTCCACCGACTCCAACCGCCGTACGCTGCTGCGCAAGCAGCAGCGCATCGCGCAGCGCCTGCTCGAGCGGCTCGATCCGGCGCTCACGCCGAACCAGCAGCGCAGTCTCTGGAGCAGCATCCGCATGGAGATGACCGCGGCGTGGCAGACCGAGGAGCTGCCGCGCGAGCGGCTCGACGTGGCCGACGAGCGCGAGCAGATTCTTTTCTATCTCATCGAGGTCCTCTACCAGGTCGTGCCGGCCTTCTACGAGGAGATCGCCCAGGCGCTCGTCAAGGTCTACGGCGCCGACCCGGTCGCGGTGCGCGTGCCCGCGATCCTGCGCTTCGGCTCGTGGGCGGGCGGCGACATCGACGGCAATCCCGACGTGCACGCCAAGACCATCCGCGAGAGCCTGGCACGCCAGCAGCAGGTACTGGTGAACAGCTACTTCGCCGAGTGCCGCAGTCTCGCGCAGCGGCTGTCGCAGAGCGCGAGCCGCGTCGGCATTTCCCCCGAGCTGGCGCGGCGCATCGAGCGCTACACCGCCTTGCTGCCCGCGGCGCGCGAAACCGCCCGCGTGCATCACGAGCGCATGCCGTATCGGCTGTTCCTGGCGCAGATCGGCGAGCGGCTGCGCCACGCCTACGACGGCCGCGCGGCCGGTTACGAGGGCCCGCAGCAGTTCCGCGCCGACATCGCGCTCATCGCCGCGAGTCTCCGGGCGAATAAGGGCGCGCACGCCGGGCTCTTCTACGTCGAGCGGCTGCTGCGTCGTATCGAGACCTTCGGTTTCCATCTCGCCGCGCTCGACGTGCGCGTAGCACGCGAGTGTGCTGCACCAGGTGATCGGGCGCGGCTTCGACGATCCCGCCTGGCTCGGACGCACGGCCCGCGAGCGGCGCGAGCTCCTCACCCAGGCCCTCGAGCGCGACCGCGGCCCGGTGCGCGAGCTCGACGCCCTCGGCAAGCGCGCGCTGGCGGTGTTCGAGGCCATCGTGCAGAGCCGTCACCGCTACGGCGCCGATGCCATCGGTTACTTCATCGTAAGCGGCGCCTGCGGCGCCGACGACGTGCTGGCGGCGCTGCTGCTGGCGCGCTGGGCCTCGGCCTACGACAAGCGCACCGGCGAAGTGGCGCTCGACATCGCGCCGCAGTTCGAGTCCGAGGAAGCGCTCGCCGCCTGCGGCGCGACCATGCAGGAGCTGCTCGCCGACCCGCTTTACCGCCGCCACGTGCTGTCGCGCGGCAGCCGGCAGTGTGTGGTGGTGGGCTACTCCGACAGCAACAAGCAGGCCGGCGCCTGCGCCTCGCGGGTCTTCATCCACGAAGCGCAGCGCGAGCTCGCCCGCGTACTCGGCTCCGCCGGCGAGCAGACGGTCGTATTCCACGCACGCGGCAGCAGCATCGCCCGCGGCGGCGGCCGTATCGAGGCGCTGGTGAAGGCGGCGCCGAGCGGAGCGATAGACGGCGTGCTGCGCATCCGCGAGCAGGGAGCGACGGTACGCCAGGGATACGGGCTGCGCCCGATCGCCATGCGCACCCTGGAGCGCGCCTTCAACGCGCTCTCGCTCACCAGCGCGGCGCAGCGGCGCGGGACGCTCAAGCCCGACGACCCCGCCCACCTCGAGTGCGCCGCGCTCATCGCCGCTGAGAGCCGTGCGGCCTGGCGGCGCCTCGTGTACCAGGACGGCGACTTCTACGACTACTTCCGCGCCATCACACCCATCGACGTGATCGAGCGCATGCAGATCGGCTCACGCTCGATCCACCGTGCCGAGGGCGAAGGTCTCGAGACGCTGCTGCCGGTGCCGTGGGTGTTCGCCTGGTCGCAGACCCGCTACATGCTGCCCGAGTGGTACGGCGCCGGCGCCGGTCTCGCTGCCGCGCTCGAGCGCTTCGGGCTGGCGCGCCTGAGGGAAACCTGCGCGCAGTGGTTCTTCATGCGCAACCTCCTCGATGACATCGAGACGATGCTGGCGCGGGTCGACCTCGACATCGCTCAGCACTACGACGCGCTCGCTCCGGCGCCGCTGCGGCGCTTCGCCGGCGGCATCCGCGCCGAGTACACCAGCGCCTGTGAGCGCATCCTCGCCATCAAGGACAGCCGCGAACTGCTCGACTCCGACCAGACCATGCAGCGCTCGATCCGGCTGCGCAACCCTTACGTCGATCCGATGAACCTGATGCAGGTGGACCTGCTCAAGCGCTGGCGCGCGAGCGGCCGCGAGGACCGCGATTTGTTCGAGGCGCTGCTCGCGAGCGTCGGCGGCATCGCCCAGGGCCTGCAGAGCACCGGCTGACATGAGCGCCGCCGCCGCCCGCGTCAGCATCCGCGCGGCGACGCCGGCCGACGTACCGCTGGTGCTCGCCTTCATCCGCGAGCTCGCGCTCTACGAGCATCTCGAGCACGAAGTCGTCGCCACCGAGGCCGACGTACAGGCGGCACTCTTCGGGCCGCGCCCCTACGCCGAGGTTGCCCTCGCCTGCCTCGACGGCACGCCGGTCGGCTTCGCGCTCTACTTTCACAACTTCTCGACCTTCATCGGCAAGCCCGGCATCTACCTCGAGGATCTGTTCGTGCGCCCCGAGGCGCGCGGGCGCGGCGCGGGCAAACGCCTGTTCGCGTACCTCGCCAGGACCGCGCTCGAGCGCGGCTGCGCACGCCTCGACTGGGCGGTGCTCGACTGGAACGAGCCCTCGATCGGTTTTTATCGTAGCCTCGGGGCCATCGATCAGAGCGAGTGGACCACCTACCGCCTGGACGGCGCGGCGCTGGCGCGCCTGGCAGCGACTCATTCCGACGCCGAGTAGGAGCACGTGCAGATGTCGAGACTCGTGGTGCGCAGCTTCGCGGTGTCCCTCGATGGCTACGGAGCGGGTCCGAATCAGGATCTCGCCAATCCGCTCGGTGTCGGGGGCCCGCGTATCATGGAGTGGTTCTTCAGCACCCGCTGCTTCGCTCGCATGCACGGTCAGGGCGGCGGCGAAAGCGGCGTCGACGACGCGGTAGCCGAGCGGGGCTTCGCACGGATCGGCGCCTGGATCATCGGGCGCAACATGTTCGGCCCGGTGCGCGGCCCGTGGCCGGATGAGGGCTGGCGCGGCTGGTGGGGTGAGGAGCCGCCCTATCACACGCCGGTGTTCGTGCTGACGCATCACGCCCGCGCGCCGCTCGCCATGGCGGGTGGGACCACCTTCCACTTCATCACCGCGGGGCTTCACGCGGCACTCGAGCAGGCGCGCGCCGCGGCGGGCGGCGCCGACGTTCGTGTCGGGGGCGGCGTCGCGACGCTGCGGGAGTACCTGCGCGCGGGCCTCATCGACGAGCTGCATCTCGCCATGCGGCCGGTGCTGCTCGGCGCCGGCGAGCCGCTCTTCCAGGGCCTGGACCTCCCCGCGCTCGGCTACGAGTGCACGAGCCAGTTCGCCGGCGAGCGCGCCGGCCACGTGTTCCTGCGGCGCCGGACGCCCGACTGATTCCGAGATGCTCTGGATCGCAATCTCACTGTTCTTTCTCTGGTGCGCCTACCGCGAGGTGAGCGCTGCGATCGTCCCGCCGGCCGGTTACGACCTGACGCGGCCGGTCTACAAGCCCTACCTCGCCCTGCTGCTGATACTGGCCGCGGGGTTCGCCTGGCCGACGCTGCACCGCTGGTACTTCGAGCATTATCTGTCCGGCATCGCGACGATGCTGGCCGACGGCAACCGGGCGAACGTCCATTGCAACACCCTGCTCGATACCATGTTCGATCCCGCAATGCTCGCCGCCGGCCACGCCAATCCAAAAACCGGCCAGATCGTCGTGCAGGCACCGTGGTGTGACCGGTTGAGCTCGTACCTGCGCCACCCGCAGCACGCCGACTCGCAGGAGCTCGCGAGCCTGAACCTCCTGACGCACGAGAGCATGCACGTGCGCGGCGAGCTCAACGAGGCGGTCACGGAATGCCAGTCCGTGCAGCGCAATGCCCGCGCCGCCCGCCTGCTCGGGGTCGCGGACGAGGTGGCGCGGCGCAACGCCCGCGACTACTACAGTACCGTCTATCAGTGGCGCAGCGCCGTGGGCGGACTCGCCGGCACGTACTACTCGAGTGAATGCGCGCCCGGCAAGTCGCTCGATGAGCATCTGGCGGATTCCACCTGGGCCAGCGACTGAGCGGCACGCGCGCTGCGCCTGTCTCAGGGCCGCCGGTAAACGACCCCGTTCTTCATGACGAGCACCACGTGCTCGATGGCGGCGATGTCCGCGGTGGGGTCGCCGCTCACCGCCACGAGGTCGGCCAGGGCGCCTGCGCGCACCGCGCCGAGATCCGCGCGCCTGAGGATCTGCGCGTCGGTGGCGGTGGCGGCGGTGAGCGCCTCGACGGGCGTCATGCCGTCACGCACCATCCACTCGAGCTCGCGGTAGTTGGTGCCGTGCGCGAATACGCCGACGTCGCTCCCGCAGCCGATGACGACGTGCGCCGCGCGCGCATAGCGGAAGGCCTGCGCCGCCTGGGCCATCCCCGCCGTCGGCGGACTGGTGCCGCGCACGTAGTGCTCGAAGTATTCCCCGTAGGCCTCCTCGGCGGTGAGCGTCGGCAGGTAGGCGACGCCGCGCGCGGCCATGAGATGAAATACCTCGGGCGTGCCGGCGAAGCCGTGCTCGATGGTGTCGACGCCGGCGAGCGTCGCACGCCGCATGCCCTCGGCGGTGGTGGCGTGCGCGGCCACCGGGCGGCCGGAGGAGTGCGCGGCCTCGACCAGCGCCTTGAGCTCCTCCTCGCTGAAGGTCGGCTGCTGCGTGCCGCCCGGGCCCCAGCGGTAGTCGGCGTACACCTTGATCCAGTCGGCGCCGCGTCCCGCCTGCTCGCGCGCCGCGCGGATGACCTCCGGCACTCCGCTCGCCTCCTCGGCCCCCTGCGGCGTGCAGCACACGTCGGGCCGCAGGCCACGCGGCGCCGGACCGTAGCTGCCGGTGGCGACGATGGCGCGCGTCGCCACGAAGAGCCGCGGACCCTCGATCAGTCCCGTCTCGATGGCCTGCCGCAGCGACACGTCAGCGTAGTCGGCTCCCTCGGTGCCGAGGTCGCGCAGCGTGGTGAATCCGGCGAGTAGCGTGGCCCGCGCCTGCACGCCGGCGCGCAGCGTCCGGTAGGGCACCGGCTCCTTCAGTACCTGGTCGTTCCACGCAGTCTCGTTGTAGGGGTGGAGGAACAGGTGCGAATGGATGTCCATGAGCCCGGGCAGAAGCGTCGCGCCCGCCAGCTCGATCACCAGCGCGTCCGCCGGTGCGTGCACTTCGGCCGCCGGTCCCACCGCGGCGATACGCGCCCCGTCGGTGAGCACGACCCAGCCCGGGTGCGGCGGCTCACCGGCGGTCCACACGCGCGCCGGGCGCAGCAGCACCGCGCGGTCCGCGGCGGCGCGCCCGCGGGTGCGATCGGGATCAACGCCACGGCACAGATTGCCGCGGCCCGCAGCCGGCGCAGCGCTTCGACGCTCATGATTCTCCCCGGTGCGGCACGCGGCGGCCGCTCGTTGTCTTGCGAGGCGTGTGGGCTCAGCCGCCCATCAACACCGTCGTGTCGTAGCTCTCGAAGCCCTGGATGGCGCGGCCGTAGGCGTTGAATACCAGGCGTTCCGCGACCTTGTCGGCGCGCGGGGTGAGGAGCATGCGCAGTACGACGTCATCGGCGGGCCGCGTCGCATCCTCGGCGAGCAGCTGCTCGACGACCCGCGTCAGGCGGAACACCAGCTCGTTGACGAAGCGCAGGTGCGCCCCGTCGTGCACCTGCTCGGCGCCGCGGGCCGTAAGTTGCGCGCGCCTCTTCCGCGAGCTCGTGCAGGAACAGATTGAGTAACCGTGCCTTGTCCACCACACGCAGCTCACCGAAGAACTCGATTTCGGAGTTGAGGTTCATGGCTGCCTCATGCGTCGGTTGCTGGGGTGAGGTTAGGCCGAGGTCGGGAAAAAGTCGATCGGTTTGGTGGCGGTGACGGCGTCGACGTCTTCGGGCTGGAACTGGAACAGCCGTACCAGAGCGATGATCTTCTTCTCGAGCTCCGGATCCTTGAGCTCGCTCGAGACCACCTGGCAGTCGGTCACGGTCCCGTTCGGGGCGATGGTGAACTCGAGCACGAGCTTCCCCTGCAGCTCCGCGTTGTCGCGCAGCGCACGCGCGTACAGGGTGTAGATGCGCCCCTTGTTGCGATCGAACACCAGCTCGATCTCTTCCGGCGTGCGCGCGGGCTTGCCGCTGCCGCCCGAATGCGACGTTGCGCGTTGGCCGGCGCTCGCGAGGGCGACCGAGGAGGTGACCGCGGTGGCGGTATGGCCGGTGAGGGAGCCCGCGCCGGTGCCGAAACCGCGGCTGGCGTTGGCGCTGGTGATGCCACCGCTGCCCGCCCCCACGTTGGAAGTGATCATCGAGCGCTCGGCGTGCGAGTCGGCACCCACCGCGCCCGAGAGGTTCTTGGTCTCGAGCGGCGTCAGGTCCATCTGCTGGCGCAGATCCGCCAGCTCGTCCTTGAACCTGCTTGAGCTGCTTCTCCGCCTTCTTGTGGGCCAGCTCCTTCAGATCGACCGGCGGCGGGACGGGTTTCACCACCGCCACCTTCGGTGTCTCGATCTTCGGCTGCTCCACCGGCTTCGGCGGCGGCGGCTTGGGTTTCTGCTCCAGCATCACCTTGGCGAGGCGCGTCGGGATGTCCACCGCGGTCTCGCGCTTCGGGGTCGGCAGCAGCGGGAACAGGATGCCGAGCACCACCAGGATGACGAGCAGCACCTGCAGGATCTTGCGGAAGCGCTCGCTCGACTCCTCGTCACCTTCCCAGGGCAGCTCGAACTCGCGGTAGTAAGGAGCGAGGATCATGCGCGCCTACCCGTCTTGACCTGGCCGGCGGCGACCGGCTTTTCCTTCTGCATCACGGCCAGCGAGATCTTGCCGTAGTCGGCGTCGGTGCAGGTGCTCATCACCTTCTTCAGCACCTCGTAGGGCAGCGACTTGTCCGCCATGATGGTGATCTCGCGCTGCGAGCGTCCTGGTCGGTGATGGTCCTGGCCGACCAGCATCGGCCGCTTCAGCGCGGCGCGCAGCGGCGCGATCAGCGGATTCGCCGGCGCCTGGATCTCCTTCACCGTGGCGATGTACTCGCCCTGCACGAACAGGTCGTCCGCGTGATCATCACCACCACCGACTGCTTCGGCGCGGTCTGCGCGATCGACTGCGGAATCTCGATGCCCTTGGTGTTCTGGATGACCTCGACCTCGGTCGAGTACACCAGCAGGAACGACACCATCACCGACAGGATGTCGATCAGCGGGATCAGGTTCAGCTCCGCGTCCGGCCTTGTGGCGCAGGTGATGCTGCGCCATGCGCCGCGCGCGGTTGGACATGCTCATGATGCCTCCCTTGCCCGCCGCCGCCGGCACCGGCGCCGCCGCCACCGGCGTACCGGGCGCTCCCGGGCCGCATCGTGGTCGGGGCGCATCCCCGATCGAGATGTCGGGAACAGCTCCGCCTGCACGGTGTTGAGCCCTGCGCTGACCTCGAACACGCGCACGCGGTCCATGACCTGCACCAGAGTGTCGTAGGGCGTGTCCGGCTCCAGCAGGATGCGTGGCGTCGGTCTTGTCGGGAAACTTGGCCTTCACGCGCTTCAGGTACTCCGTCAGGCCGTCGTAGTCGTAGCCGCTCGGCGGTGTTGGGAAAGGTTGCGAGCGGGCCGGTCTTGCGGTCGGCGACCTGCAGCAGGTCCTTGCGCACCATCACCTCGAGCTGCAGTCCCGGCGGCGGCTCCTGGCACGCCGCGTTCGGCGGTCGGCAGGTTCAGCTGCAGGATCACGGTGCGGGAGAACACCGCGGTCATCAGCAGGAACGTCACCAGCACGGTGAAGATGTCGATCATCGGGACGAGCAGCAGCTCGGCCGGCTTGCGCGCGTGGCGCTCGAGCTTGCGGATGTTGATATGAACGGCGCATGCGCGTTCCTTCAGCGCGTGCCAGACGCGCGGCGCGGGGCCTCAGGCGCCGCGGGCGCGGTCTGGCGCTCGGTGACGGCGTTCAGGAACTTCACCGACGCCATCTCGAGGCTGTCGATCAGCTCCGTGGTCTTGGTCTGCAGGAACGCATGGATGAACAGCAGCGGCACCGCGGTCATCAGGCCGAAGGCCGTGCAGTTCATCGCCACCGAGATGCTGGCCGACAGCAGGTTGGCCTTCTCGGCCGGGTTGACCGTCGCGACCGCGGCGAAGGCGTGGATCAGACCCATCACCGTGCCGAGCAGGCCCAGCAGGGTCGCGAGGTTGGCGAAGGTCGCCAGGTAGTGCGTGCGCTTCTCGAGGCGCGGCACCACTTCCATCAGGCTCTCTTCCATCGCCTTCTCGATGTCATCGCGCCGGCGCGCCGACTGAATGCGCGCCAGGCCGTAGTTGAGGATCTGTCCGATGGCCGACCTCGGACTTCGAGGTCACCTGCACGACGCCGGCGGAAGTTGCCCTGCGACAGCATCGGCACGATCTCGTTCCACAGACCGCGATTGCAGCGATGCGGTATGCGCGAGGTAGATCTAGCGCTCGATCGCGATCGCCAGGCCGATCACGAGCACGATGGCGATCGGGTACATGAAGTCCCCGCCACCCTGAAAGAAACGCACGATCAGATTCCAGAACTGCATCTGACTCTCCCGGTCAACAAATCCACACACACATAGGGACGCGAGGCTAAGCGAAATCGAAAACTGAATGACATAAGCCTAAAAAGCTGCGATCCAGTTCTCATCCTGAAAGGGCTCCGGGCGGGGGCCTAGGGCTTCTCGCCGGAACCCGGCACTGTGCCCGCCCTGGGGCCCGCCACATCGGGCTTCAGGGCGTCGTAATAGCGATTTTCCCGCAGAAATACGTCACGATCTATCGGCTGCAGCACCTCGTCCAGCAGGCTGTTCGGCGGCTTGCCAACCAGGTCCCCGAGGTCCGAGCGCCTCCAGGGAACGATGTACAGCACCTTGGGCAGCTCGCGGTTGCCGGTGATCTCGGTCGTCTCGAGCTCGACACGGTCGTTGCCCTTGCCCGCCCTGGCGGCGCCGGGTTTGCCGGCCGCGGCGCTCCCCTGGGCCGCCGGGGCGCGGCTTTGTCTCTCTTTGGCGCCACTGCGGGTGCGGGCGCGGGCTGCGGGTACCGGGGTCGCCGGCAGCGTCCTGCTGGTATCGACGGCGGGCTCGAGGTCCGCCGGCGGCGGCGCGACGGGCGCGGGCTTTTCCTGCGCCTGCGCACTGCCGAGGGCCAGAACCAGGAGGAGCGTCGTAAGTATGCGCATGATCAGCCTCCTGCTCCGGACTTGGCCGCGGGCGCCGGCGGGGCCGCGGCGGGCGCGGTTCCCGGCGCGGTGTCCGGCGGTGCGGCCGCCGGCTGCGGCGCGGCCGCGGGCTTCTTCAGTGGCGGCAACCCGAGCCGCTGACGCAGCTCCGCGATCCAGCCGCTCACCGGCTTCTCCTCACCGGTGAGCTCCTGGTAGCGC
The DNA here is from genome assembly GCA_963802645.1 of uncultured Gammaproteobacteria bacterium. Taxonomy (GTDB): domain Bacteria; phylum Pseudomonadota; class Gammaproteobacteria; order Steroidobacterales; family Steroidobacteraceae; genus 13-2-20CM-66-19. The sequence goes on from CAWDJK010000005.1 coordinate 774,101, forward strand.
GCGAGCGCGGTGAGCGCACGCTGCGGATCGCCAAGATACAGGTCCGACACGACACCGAGATTGCGCTACGCCGGCGCAAACTGCGGGTCGGCCTTGATGGCCTGCTCGTAGGAGGCGGCGGCGTCCTTGAACTCCCCGCGCATCCTTTGCGTGACGCCCAGCTCGCTCCAGGCGACGGCATCATCCCCCTCATGATCCACGGCGCTCTTGAGCGCCTGCTCGGAGTCCTCGAGCCGGCCGGCCTTGCGATACAGGATGCCGAGATTGACGAGCGGCGCGGCGAATTGCGGGTATTGCAGCGCGACCTGCTTGAAGCCGAGCTCCGCCTCGGTGGCGTTGCCGGCGCGCATGTAGCCCACCGCGCGCGCGAAATCCGCATTCGCCGCCGGCGGCACTTCGGGACGCACGGCAGCGGCGGGCGCGGGTGTTGCGCCCGCGGCTGCTGCAGCGGCTCCCTGGGCGGCATTGGCCGGGGCCTTGGCGCCGGCCGCAGCGGGCGCGGGAGTCGCGGGCGCGCCTTTGGTCGCCGCCGGTGCCGGCGCCGGGGCCTTCACGGGCACAGCGGCGCGTTCCGGCTGCGGTGGCGGCGCGGAGTGGCAGCCGGCGAGCGCGGCCGCGAGCAGCGCGGCGCAGGCCGCGGCGCGATTATTGAAGCCTGGCGACCACATCCTCGGTCAGCTCCGTCTTGCCATAGCGGGCGGGCTTGAGTTCCGCGAGCGCCGCGAAGCTCTTGCGTACCCATTCATCGTAGATGCCGTCCTTGGCGCGCGCGGCGTTGAGCTCGTGCGCCTTGATGGCCTGCTCCTCGAAGGGGAACACCTGCTCTTCCAGCAGCGAGTTGTACTCATCGAGCGCATCGCCCTTCAGGTTCGGCGGCCGCTCGGAATTCATGACGTCGTGCGCCAGCGTGCGGTAGAGCTCGGCCATCTCGTAGGTGGCGGCGGTGGTGACCTCCGCGACCTGGTAGTCGGCGGCCGCCTTGTAGCCGTCCATGCGCGGCTTCCAGCGCATCGCGCTTCACGGCCAGGCTCTTCTTGAGCGGCACCGTGAGACGCACCGCGCGGAAGGCATCGCGCGCCGGGACCGCGAGGGCGAGTTGCGCCTTGGCCGCGAGGTAGTGCGTGCGCTCGGTGCGCTGGCCGCCCGCCTGGGCGTCGACCGCGATGATCTGGCGGTACCAGTAGTCGCGGCGGCTGAGATCGCCGCCCTTGGTGGCGTAGTCGGCGAGGCGCTGGCGGGCCTCGACCGCGTCCGCAAGCGGCGTCGGGTTGGTGGCGACGAATTTCTCCAGCATCGCCACCGCCTTCGGCGTGTTGCCCGCCTTGGCGTAGAGGTCCGCCGACTGCAGCAGCGCGGCGCGCTTCACGCCCGGCTCCTCGGTGGGGCTCGCGGCGATGCGCTCGAACTCGGCGGCCGCCTCGCCCGGGCGGCCCGCCTCGCCGTAGGCGACCGCGAGCTTGCGCGTCACTTCGGCCGACAGCGGGCTCGCCGGATAGTCGCGGCGGAAGCCTTCCAGCACGCCGATGGCGCGGTCCCAGCTGCTTCAGCTGAATGAGCTGCGCGGCGGCGTCGTACTCGGCATTGGAGCGGATCTTGGAGTCGGGCGCGACGCGAGCGACGCGCAGGAAGTCCTCGACCGCGCCGGCGCCATCGCCGGCCTTCTGCTTCGCCTCGCCCTGTTTGTAGACGGCGGCGGCGAGGCGCTCGGTGAGATCGGCGCGCAGCTTCGGGTCGTCTGCCGATGAGCGCGCGCGCCTGCTGATAGGCGGGCTCCGCCCTGGCGTACTCGCCCTGGTCGAAGTTCGACTGGCCGATGATGGTCCAGGCGATGCGCTGCTTGGCGGCATCGACAGGCGGCTGCCGCGCGAGCAGCATCCGGGACACGCTGATGGCGCGCGGCCGATCGCCGGCCGCGAATATGTCCTCGGCGGCGCGCGTCAGCACGCCGGCGCTGTCGGGGTGCTCGGGGAAAACCTGCGCGAACTTCACGCCGGCATCGGTCGCGCGCTTGTGCCAGGCATCCTTGTCGGGGCCGCTCAAGTCCACCTCGCCCTTCTGGTAGGAGACGAGCGCCGCGTAAGCGGCGGTGGCCGACTTGTCGTTCTTCGGGTAGTCGTAGGCGGTGTGCTCGTATTCGGTGGCCGCCTCGTCGTACTGCCGGCTCTCGAACAGCACCTCGGCCAGCAGGTAGTTGGTGGCGGCGGAGTCGGCATCGTCGGGGAAGGACTTGAGGGTTGAGCGGTACCAGCGGGCCGCCTCCTCGTAGTCGGCGGTGCGGCCGGACTTCTGCGCGTTGGCGTGGAAATAGGTCGCCACGTCCTTGAGATTGGTCTTGAGCTCGGCGACCACCCTGGGGTTCGCCGCCCTGGTGCGCGTCTTCCAGAAGGGCGAATCGAAGTTGTAATGCTCGACGTACTCGTGCTTGCCGTCGAGCACCAGCTGGCTGAAGCCACCCTTGCGGTAGGCCTCGATCGCCGCATGGCGAGATTCGGCGCCTGGTCGCTGTAGGGGTCGCGCGCCACGAAGGCGCGGTAGGTCGTGGCGGCGTCCTGGTAGCGCTGCTTCTCGACGTACAGATCGCCGAGCCGCGGGTACAGCAGATAGGTGTAGGGCCGCGCGCCCTCGGCCTTCACGTACTGCTCGAGGGAGCCCGCGCCCTCGTTGTAGGAGAACGTGATGCTCATCACCCGCAGCGTGTCCTCGACCAGCTCGCGATCGGCACGCTTGAGACTCTCGAGTGCGCGGCCCTTGCCGCTCGTGCCGAGCACCAGATCGAGCACCTTGCCGAACGACGGCAGGCTCTCATCGGTCCGACCCTGCTTGAACAGCGACCAGCCGTGCTTGTAGAGGCTCTGCTGGTAGAAGCCCGAGGTGTTGCCACGGGCGATCACCGCCGCATAGGCGCGCTCGGCATCCGGGTAACGCTTGGCGGAGAACAGGAGCTCACCGCGGCGGAATTGCACCTCGGCGAGCTGCGGTGTGTTGGGATAGCGCTGCACCACCCGGTCCAGCGCGGCGAGCGCCGGCTCGGGCTGCCCGGTGACTTCGTAGGCGCGCGCCAGCTGGTAGAGCACCTGGTCGTTGCGCGCGTAGTCGGGATAGGCCTTGAGCAGCGTCGTATAGAGACGGATGGCCTCCGCACCCTGCAGGTCCTGGGCGGTCACCTCCTGCTCCATGCGCGTCAGCTCGCCGGCATCGAGATTCAGGTCCGCGAGGCGGCGCATCGCCTCGGCGCGCAGCTTGGGATCGGTGTTCTGCAGCTCGAGGAAGCGCCGGTAGTTCTCCATCGCTTTCTCGACGCTCGGGCTCGCCGCGGCGTCCCGGTGAACCTCGACGGGACGCGACTTCAGGTCCCCGATGGTCGCTCCCGGCGGCGGTGACTGCGCCGCGAGCGGCGTCGACAGGGCGCCGGCGGCGAGTGTCAGCACACGGATGAGCGCGCAGCGCCTCACCGCGGCGGCTCCGTGCCCTGCGGCGGCGGCGTCCCGGGCGGCGTTGCCTGTGGCGGGGGCGTCTGTGGCGGGGGCGTCTCGGGCGGCTGCGCCTGCGGAGCCGCGGCTTCCGGCGCCGGAGCCTCGGGAGGCGCCTCGGCCGCAGGCGGTGCCTCGCCGGCGCCCTTCTGCTCGGCGGCCGGGGCCTTGGCGGGCGCGGCGCCGGCATTGGCGGCGCGATCGTACATGCTGGCGAGCGCGAAGCGCGCCTGGATCTGATAGGTGGCGAGGCGCTACTTCTGGTCCTCGAGCTCGTTCACGGCGACGCGCTCGAGGTAGTCGCGCTGCGCGTCCTCGGTGGCCGCGAGCCGCGTCTCGAGTGCTTCGATGCGTGTCTTGAGGGCGGCGATCCGCTCCGCGAACTCGCCGGTGTTGGTGGGCACGTTGCGCCGCGCCTGCTCCACGCGGATCCAGCGGCTCTGCGCCTCGTGCAGCGCGAGATTCAGGTCCTTGAGCGAGCGGTGTTCCTCCCAGAGGCGCGCGCTGTAGGCGTCGTTCAGACGGTAGAACAGCACCCCCCGCACCAGCGCCAGGCGCTCGCGCAGCTCGGCGTTCTCCTGGGTGTCGGGCGCGCCCGCGAGCGCCGCCTCGATGCGCTGGATGCGCGCCCACTGGTCGCGCTCGGTGTCGGTGCCGAGGGCGGCGACGTCGCGCCGCGCCTCGATGGTCTGCAGCTGCCCGGCGAGATCCACGTTGCGCTGTTGCAGCTGTGTGACCGCGCCCGAGGCGAGCAGCGCGTCGACTCGCGGCAAGCGCTCCGCGTAGGCATGCTCGCGCGTGTCGATCATGTTCTCGTAGGCTTCCATGTCGTAGCCGCCGCGCTCGAGCAGGTCGCCCATGTGCACCAGGTCGCGGTAGTTCTTCAGTCCTTCCTGGAAATCGTTGCCGGCCAGCACCGAGTAGAGGTAGCGGGACTCGGGCGCGTCCGGCAGGTTCTTCAGCTGCCAGAACCAGCCGAAGGTCTCAGTGCCGCCGCGGCCGCTCTGCAGCACGCGCTTCAGCATGTCGCCCTGCTCGATGCGCCCGATGGCTGCGTCGAGGCGGCCGTTCTCCGCCTGGAAGGACTCGACCGCGCTCTCATAGCCCTCGGCGGACTGCGCGTTGGCGTTCAACCGCCCGAAGGCGTACGGCACGGCGAGAAAGGACTCCTGTACGGCCGCATCGAGCACGTTGCGTTTGCGCAGCTCCATCCACGGCCCAAGCGCGGACTGGTAATCCCCGAGCGCGGCCTCCGCCCAGCCGGTGCCGAGCAGCGCCTTGTTCGAATAGGGTCCGTTGAGCCGCACGCGCTCGAGCACCGGCAGCGCCTTGGCGGGCTCGTTGCCCTGCAGATACGCGAAGCCGAGCGCCAGGTTGGCACGGTCCTTGAGGGCCAGCAGCTCCTCCGAGCTCACCGGCATGGTGCCGACGCCGGTGAGGAAAGGATCGGCGTCGGCGAGGCGGTTGCTGCGTGCCAGCGCGACCCCTAGGTTGAAACGCGCGTAAGCCGACCATCGGTAGGTGCCGCGCCAGCTCGAGAGCAGGTGGATCGCCTCCTCGAGCTTGCCCTGGTGGATGAGGACGTTGCCGAGCAGCAGCTCCTTCTGCGCCTCGAGCTCCTCCGACATCCGCCCGTTGACCCGCGCCAGCGCCCCGGCGGCCTGGTCGAGGTAGCCGCGGGCGTACCAGATCTGCGCCAGGTAGAACCAGGCGACGTTGCGCACGCCCGTGGGCACCGGGTCCTTGAGCAGCGCCTCAAAGCGCCGGCCGGCCTCGTTGTGCATGCCGAGGGCGAGATACAGCCCGCCCATCAGCAGCTGCGCATCGTTCTCATGATGCGGCATGCGGTTCCAGTGCTCGTAGGCCGCAAGCCGCGTGAGTGCCTCGAAGTCGTCGTGCTGGTAGTAATAGAAGAGCGCGTCGCCGTAGTGCAGGTCGCGCACGCGGATCTCGGGCAGCTTCTCCGGATCGTGGCGGCGCGCAAGCGCCGGCGCCGCGGCGAGCGCCAGAAGCAGTCCCGCGCACAGCGCGCGCACGAACGGTCGGATCATGAGCGCGCTATTCCCAGTCCTTGATCTCGAACTCCGGCTGGAGCTTTCTCTGCCGGTCGTTGATCTTCAGCTCCAGATATTTCGCCCCGATGCCCTTCTCGAACTTGATCGAGGCGCCGCGCTTGTAGGGCCGGTCGTTCGGTCCCTTGCCGTTGAAGAACGCCACGAGCTCGTGCTGCCCGACCTTGAGGTTGCCGAGGTACAGCCGCTGCACGCCGCCCTTGAGCAGCGCCTCGACCTCGCGCGGAGTGTAGAGATAGTTGATGACCTCCTTGTTGTCGATCTTGAGCTGCACCGAATCGAGCGCAAAGAAGTCGCCCACATCGACGGCGAGGAACACCGCGACCTGGGTGTTGGCCGGGAACAGCAGCTCCTCCTCGAGGATGAAGAGGTCGCGGTTGAGATCGACCACGTCTTTCTTCAGCCCCTGTACCTGCTGATCGAGCCCGCGGGTGTCGCTGGCGGCATCGGCGGCAGAGGCAGGCGGGGCAGCGGCAGGCGCGGCTGCATCGGACGCGGCGCTGGCCGCGGGAGCCGGGGTAGCCGCCGCCGGCGGCGGCGTGGCCGCGGGCGGCGCGGCCGGCGTCGCCTGCGCGGCGGCGAGCTGCGCCGCGGCAAGCAGCATGCAACCGAGCGCTGCGGCGCTGAGGCCCCTCACGGCGCGGGACATGCGAGTCGGGGAGGCATCGGGCATGGTGGTTCCGATCATTCGTTCAACAGAGTCCGCAACTGCTCGAGGTAGAGGTCATCGCTCTTGACACTGTAGTCGCGCAGCACGTTGCGGATGGTGCCGCCGCGATCGATCAGTACGGTCATCGGCAGGTTGTCGACGTGGTAGGCCCGGCCCACCGCCTTATCCGGATCGAGCAGCATCGGGAAGCCGACCGGGGTCGCGCGCGCGAAATCGGAGGCGTGCGCCGGCGAGTCATCCACACCGATCCCGTAGACCTGAAGTCCCGCGGAGCGGTAGGTGCCGAGACTCCTGTTCAGAGCGTCCAGCTGGCGGCGGCAGGTGCCGCAGCCGCTGCTCCAGAAGGACAGCACCACCACTTCGCCGCGATGCTCGGAGAGGCGCACGTTCCCCCCGAGGACCGCGTGCAGCGTGAAGTCGGGCGCCGGCTGCGCGATCAGGTCGTAAGTGCGCTGCGCGACAGCGACGGTCGCGACGCCGAGCAGCGCCGCGGCCGCGCATCTGAGGAAAGCCCGCACGCGTGACCGGCGGTCACGCGCCGCCGGACCGTCGGGTCTTTGCAAGCTCAAAAGAAGATCCTTCGGGCTGGTAAGCCGAGCTGCGCGCAAGCGCGGGAACCCTCGCACAGCGCAGTCGGGACTGTCAACGAAGCAGCCCGCGGAAACGGCCGGGATGAGGCCACCTGAGGTCCGTGCAGTCGGCGACCGGCGACAGTCTGCCGCCGGCCGTCGCTGCCGCAGAGTGCCTAAATGATCGGCTCGAACACCGTCATGGCCGCGAGCGCCGAGGTGGAACCGAGTCCCTGCATGGGGAACAGCGTCGCGAACTGCGAGTCGCTGCCGACCAGGCCCATGTAGTTGAGCATGATGAGCTCCGGGATCTGGTTCACGGAGTTGGCAGCCGGGCTCGACCCCGACACTACCGAGCCGTCGGAGCTGAAGTAGCCGATCTGCTGGCCGGCGACGCCGTTGCGCAGCGCCGGGCGGCCCTTGGGGCTGTAGACCAGGAAGAAGGTCCCGGCTACCGAGGAGTTGTCGCCCTGCCAGCCGAGCTTGTCGCGCCCGGCGGTGCTGGTGTCGACCATGCTGTTCGCCGACAGCGAGCCGTCACTCAACACCTGAATCATGACCGGCGAACCCTTGCGGGCCGCGTACTCGAGCACCGCGCCGATCATCTGTCCGGCCAGGAAGTTTTTCGTCTCGCCGCTGGCACGCGTGCCGTCGTGGTAGTCGAAGCCGCCGAGCGAGATGGTGCCGGCGCCCGCGTAACCGTCGATCACCAGCTTCATGATCGAGGCGGTGGTCGCCATGTCGCCGTTCTGCTGCATCTGCGCTGCGGTGAAGATCGGCGTCGTGCCGCCCACGATGAGCGGATCCTGCGTCGGATCGAGCCCGGCCGGGCCGGCGGCAAAGATGTTGGCGGTATTGGAGGCCTGTACGTAGGCGCAACGCACCTGGTTCTTGAGCGCCGCATCCGCGCTGCCGCCGCCCGCGATGAGCTGCACGCCGGGCGCCGAGCCGCTCGCGGCGCCGAGTACACCCGTGAACTCACTGCCGGTCGAGCTCGCACCCTGGTAGGGAGCGCTACCGCTGCTGATGCGCGCCTCCGACTCGAGCTCCGGGAGCGCCAGCGGGTCGACGCCCCCGGGAGGCATCGGCGGCGCGAGCGCCACCGCGTCCGAGGGCTGCTGGATGGTAGCGGGCTGGAGCGCGGGATTGATGGTGTACATGAGCGCCATCGAATTGCCGCCCGACACCGAGGAGTTCGAGCCGACGAGGTTGACCACCGTGCCCTTGGCGCCGGCCTCCGCGATGCCGTAGATCGGGTTGGTGGTATTCGACTGGGTGTCGTTCTGCGACATCGCCGGGATCACCGCGCCGTTGACGCCGGCCTGGGTGGCGGCCGCAGCCACCGACTGGATGCCGCGCAGGATGGCGCCGTCGGCTTGCCACAGCAGCCCGAGCGCACTGCTGATGTTGGCGCTGGAGCTCGGCACCATGTTGCCGGGCACCCCGAGCTTGCCGTAGCCCGCCGTCGAGAGGAAGTTCGCCTGGCCGCCCTTGACGCCGACCAGCGCCTCGGAGCCGAGCAGATTCGCGCCCCCCGCGAGGTCGAACACGATGAAGGGCAGCGATCCCGAGCCGGTCGGAATGTTGCACTGACCCTGGGCGGTCAACGCCTGGATGTCGACATCGAGCCCGCTGGCGCGGGCCGCCTGCGCCTTGAGCAGGGCGCCGAGCCATGCGGAGCCGATCACCATGCCCTGGGCGCCGATCATGCCGGCCGCGAGGAAGTCGCGGCGCGTCACCGGGCGCGCGTGGTTCTCGTGCCGGAACGGGGTACCGGGCGGGGTGGGCCGGGGCGGACGCTTGCGAATCAGCATCTGAGTTACCTCTCCAAATCCCTTATTGCAGGGTGACGGCGGCGCTGGCGAGCGTCGCGGTGCACACCGCGACCGTCGCCTGCGTGACCGTCGCAGCCGGGTTGACCGTGGGAATCTTCGTGAGCAGCGCATCGACCTCGCTCTGCACCGCGCTCGCCGACTGCGGCGACACGCTCGTGCCCACCGCGCCGTTCACCAGCGCGTTGATCACGATGGCGCGATTGCCGCTGCCGCTCGCACCGAAGAAGCTGGAGGAGCTGGCAGTGAGGCTCGAGTCGAGTCCCGTGCCGAAGAAGGCATCGCGCCGCGCGCCGCTCGCCATCAGCTCGCTGCAGTAGGCGTTGGCGAGCGAGGAGACCGCCGTCTGCTGCGAGGCGATGAAGCCCGCGATCAGCGACGTCGCCGGCATCGCCTGCTGCGAGCTCTCGAACAGCGGCTGCACCACCGGGTCGGTGATCGGCACGCCGGTGATCAGCGCGAAGCTGTTATTGATGCGCTCGTAGGTGGCGATGCCGTAGTCGGGCACCGGCGTATTGTTCGGCACCGGCGCCACCGGTGTGCCCGGCGGATCGACGAACGTGTGGCTGAAGGTGCCCAGCTGGTCGAACGACAGGAAGAACAGGTCGTTCGCCGAGCCCAGGCTCACCGGGATCACCGTACCGAGCTGCGACAGGGCCTGGCCGCTCGAAGGCGAGACGCCCGCCGTGTAGGCCGAGCCGCCGATGGTGGTGTTCAGCGTGGCGTAGGACTGTGCCGAGGGCGCCAGCTGGCCATTCACGCCGATGCGCATGCCCTTCACCGGGATACTGGCCGGAACCGTGGCGTTCGGATCCAGGCTGATGAAGCGCGGCTGGTAGAACAGGTAGCTGAAGTTGTCGTACTGGCTGGCGGTGAACATGACGTACGACTGGTTGACGCCGGTCTGCGCGCTGACGTTGAACAGCAGGTAGTACTTCTGTCCGACACCGGCGTTGAAGTTCTGCTGCACCTGCGTCGGGGTGAGCGCCGTGTTATAGACGGCCACCAGCTTGATCTCACCCAGCCACTGCCGCTGGCCGCTGGTCTCGTTGCCGAGCACCAGCGCGAAAGTGCTGTCCCAGTTGGCGAGCGAGCCGCCCTTGGAGGGATCCATGTCGCCGGTGAAGACGCCGTTGACGTAGAGCTTCTGGCCGTTGACCGGGTCGTAGGTGAGCACGATGTGCTGCAGGGCCGCCTGCGCGGCGCCGTTGGTGGTCGTCGTCGTGAGCGGCGGCATGCCGTTGGTGTCGGTGACGCTCGAGCGCGCGAAGCCCTGGTACTGCTCGGCATCCTGGCCGAGGGTGGCGTTACGCGTGGTGTTGCTGCCCGAGTAGCTCACCATCCAGGCGTTGGTCTGGGTGACGTTGGCAGGCGCCGCCCACGCCTCGATCGAATACTCACCGGACTCCTGGATCATCGTCGTGAGCTTCGAGCTCGCGCTGGTGGACGCCTGGGCCTGGCTGCCCTGCGCGAAAATCACGCCCCAGGCGCTGTCCCAGGTCACGTTGCCGGAGAGCGAGAGGTCCGCCTCGGGACTGACACCGCTCGTGTCGTAGGCGGTGCTGCCCTGCCCGGTCTCAAACATGTACTTGGCGATCATCGAGCCTTCGAAGCGGCTGCCGCTCGAGGCGACCGTGCCCTGGGTGAGCGTGACCGCGTTCGAGACGACCAGCGAGGGGTCGATGGGCGTGACCGGTATGCCGTTGGCAAAAGCCGTGATCGCCGCCAGCATGGCCGCCGCGCTCCCCGGGCAGTCGGGTGCACCGCCCGAGCTCGCCGTCGGCCAGCAGTGATGCAGGTCGTCGGCCAGGCGCTGATAGAAGCGCGACAAATCGGGCGTGGCGAGGTTGATCTTCGGCTGCGCCGCGAGATAGGCGGCGTCGATGTTGTTGGGGTCGGCGAAGTACGGCTGCTGCGGGCTGGCCGAGGCCGGGTTGTGGCAGCCCGAGCAGAACTGGGTGACGATCGGATAGACCGTGCTCTGGTAGCTCGGGTTGCCCACGGTCGGATCCGCCGGGAACTGCTTGCCGCCACCGGCGGCCATCACCGGCGGGGCGTTCAGGATCACCGCGGTCGTGGAAGAGTTGCCGGCGCCGATCCAGTTCTGGATCCATACCAGCATGGTGGCGGCGCAGGCGGACGGGTCCGCGACCCAGCAGTTGTGGCCGCCGCCGACCTTCAGCACCAGCGTCGACTGGCTCGGGTTGGTGAGGTTCACGAGCGGCAGCGCGGCGTTGTACGCCTGGTTCACGTCGTCCGAGCGCGCGAACATCGGCGACTGCCCACCCTGGTGATGGCAGCCACCGCAGCGGTTGGACGCAATGATGTTCTGCCAGAGGTTGACCTGGAAGGCCTCGATGTCGGCGTTCTGCGCGGGCGGACCGGAGTAGGTCTGCGTCGTCGAGGTCGGCGGCGGGCTGTTGACCGTGGTCGCCGCTCCACCGGAGGAGCTGCAGGCGGCCAGTGTGGCCAGCATGGCGACCGCGGCGCAAAGCGCGAGCGTGCGGCGGGCGAGGATCTGGTCCATGGCGTTACTCAATGCGGCGTGCATGTGGAGGCGCTCCCTTACGAGCCCGGACAGGCGGCGGCGGTCTGCTGGAACACGGTCTTCAGGTTGTAACCGCCGGAGGTGAAGCTCGAGGTGAGCGAGGCGACCGTCGCGAGGTCGGCGCTGCTCTGCGGCGCGCGGAAGCACACCGCCTGGAACACCTTGGAGACCTGGCACTGGGCGAAGGTGGTGCTCGAGGCGAGCTCCTGACCGAGCGAGGCGGCGCCGTTGCCGCTGCCGGGCAGGCTCGCAGACCAGCCGAGCACGGTGTTGGGACCCTGGCGCCAGTGGTTCACCCAGCTGTCATCGGGAGTCACGAAACCGAACGGGAAGTTGGTCGCATTGATCAGGTACTTCGGCTGCACCGCACCCGCGGTGTAGACCATCGCGCCGGCGGTCGCGTCGTAGTTGTAGTACGCGAAGGCCTGCGCCATCGCGTCCATACCGCTGTGGCAGCCGACGCAGGTGTTCATGAAGATCTGGCTGTCGCCACCTGGCGAGCGGGCCACGTCCTGGCGCACACGGTCCGTCGGCCGCGTGGTGTCGGCCATCGCCGGCAGGTCGTTGCAGAACTGGTTGATCATCGTGAAGCGGAACATCGCGCGATTGGTGCCGTTGATGAAGAACGCGGAGGCCATGCCGCGCGTGGTGAAGAGGCCCGCGACCGCGGCGTTCGGCGTGCCGTAGGTGCCCGACTGCGTGGTCTTCACCAGGGTGGCCATCAGGTTGACGCCGTTCGTCTCGGCCATCGCGTAGTGGTTGTTGTTGGCGGGCGATGCGGCCGGGAGCCCGGCGGCGTTGCTGGTATAGAGAATGTCGGCCGACAGCGCGGTGTTGAACGGCACGCCGTCGCGCACCATGCCGATGACGGTCGCCACCGAGTCATTCAGGGGCGAGAACACCGTGGCGCTGCGGTTGGTCCACGGCATCGCCCAGTTCTTCAACGTCACGTTGTAGAAGGTCGGCGCGTTGGTGGCGATCTGCGCGGCCTGCAGGAGTCCGGCACTGCCGGGCGCGGCGCCCGCGGCGCCCGCGGCGCAGGTACCGCCGCAGATCGCGCTCGCCATCTGGTTGAGGATGGCCGGGGTCGGCGGTACGCCGGCGATGCGCTCGTAGATGCGCTTGGCCTGCTCGTAGGGACCCGCGTACGCGGGCGCGAACGGCTGCGCAAGCATGAGCAGCGCGCACGCCGTCAGCGTGGCGCGGCGCGCGCGGCCTGGACCTGTGCCTGTAGTCATGGCGTTCATCGTCTCCCTCAAAGGCCCTGTAAGGGCAAGCCGACTATACGGACCGCGCAACCCCACAAGAATGTCTCAACCGGCTGACGTCGCAGCTCGCCGACAGTTTTGCGCTGAGTCGATGCGCATGGATCATTGCGCGACAAACTGCGAGCCAGATCACGGCGGGCACCGCCCCGAATGACTACCAGTAGCGGTCGTACCGGCGATGCTGTGCGCGAGCTGAGCAGAGCACGCGCGGCGCGCTGGTACCGTGACGGAATGCCGTCGCAAGGAAACTTATCCCGGAATGCGGTGGGTCGGATAATTACGTTACATTCGCATGGCGCGCGGCGCGTGCGGAAACGGTGGTGCAACGTGAGGACGAGTTCAGAGGGCGTGGAGTGTGATGAGGTGCGCGGTACGCCGCGACGCTGGGCGGGCGCATTCGCCGCGACGCTCGCCGCGACGCTCGCTGCCTGCGCCGGCAACGGCTCCGGCGGCTCCGGCAGCGTCAACATCGCCAACGGCCAGGCGGGCGATCCGGCCACCGTCGACTACCCCATCTTCTATGTGAAGCGCTCCGTGCCGACCAACGCCGCCGGGGCGCTGGTGCAGGACGACCTGCGCGTGCCGCGCGACCTGGTGCCGGGCGGCGCGGATCTCTACATGCGCGCCACCGCCTCGCCGAGCGCCGCCGAGGTGAACATCACGGCGCGCGTCACGGCGGGCTCCAGGTACGACGTGAAGCAGGTCGACGTGTCGGCCGACGGCACGCGCGTGGTGTTCGCCATGCGCGGCCCGCTCACCAAGAATCAGCAGGCCAAGAACCCGCCCTCGTGGCGCATCTGGCAGTACGTGATCACCACCGACACGCTCGCGCCGGTGATCAATCCGGCCATCGACCCCGACCCGCTCACCGTCAACGATGTCTCGCCGCACTACCTGGCGGACGGACGCATCGTATTCTCGAGCTCGCGGCAGACCAACGCGCAGGGCATTCTGCTCGATGAGGGCAACCCGCAGTTCAGCGCACTCGATGACCAGTCGGCCGCCGACCAGGGCGGCACCCAGCCGGCCTTCGTGCTCGAGGTGATGAACGCCGACGGCACCAACATCCACCAGATCTCCTTCAACCAGAGCCACGATCTCGATGCGACCGTGCTGCAGAGCGGGCGCGTGCTGTGGAGCCGCTGGGACGGCGCCTTCGGGCACGACGCGATGTCGCTGTACTCGTCCTACCCCGACGGCACCGACATCGAGCTCTACTACGGCGTCAACAGCCACATGACCGGTACGCCGGCGCCCGGCACCACCACGCCCACGGTGATCGAGTTCACGCGTCCGCACGAGATGCAGAACGGCAACATCATGAGCCTGGTGCGCCAGTACACCGACGTCGACGACGGCGGCAACCTGGTCGAGATCGACGGCGTGCACTACGTGGACAACACCCAGACGCTGCAGGGAACGCCCTACGATTTCAGCCCCGCGACCTACCCGGGCCCGGCGCAGCTGCAGGCGACGCCCCTCAACAACGTCTACACCGTCCCGGGCCCATCGCCCGGCGGCCGCTTCAGCTCCGCCTACCCGCTGTGGGACGGCACCAATCGCATCATCGTCAGCTGGTCGGAATGCCGGCTGCTCGACATCACACAGACGCCGCCGGTCATCGTGCCCTGCACCACCAGCGCGCTCGCGAGCCCCACGGCGCAGAGCGCCCTGCCCCTCTATAGCCTGTGGATGCTCGACCCGGCACACGGCACCATGATGCCGATCGTCGCCCCGGTCGAGGGCATCATGATCACGGACGTCGTGGCGACGCAGCCCAAGCCGGTGCCCCACGTGTACCTCGACACCCTGCCGACCGGACAGGCCGAGACCTTTGCGAGCGCCAGCGTCGGCGTCCTCGACATCCGCAGCGTCTATGACTTCGACGGCATGCCGGTGAACCCCGCCAGCGGCGCGCCGGTGAACATCGCGAACATCGCCGATACGGTGAAGACCCCGGTCGCCCAGCGGCCGGCGCGCTTCATCCGCGTCTCCAAGGCGGTCTCGATCCCCGACAAGACCGTCGTCACGCTCACCAACGCCGACTTCGGCGTCACCGGCAACATGATGGAGATCCTCGGCTACGCGCCCATCGAGCCCGACGGCTCGGTGCACATCGAAGTGCCGGCGCAGGTCGCCCTGCACCTCGACGTGCTCGATGCCAATGCGCGCGCCATCACCCCCGGGACGGGCGTGTGGCTGCAGGTGCAGCCGGGCGAGACGGTCTCCTGCAACGGCTGCCACAAGCCCCAGGGCGGCGTGAACCCCATGTCGCATGGCCGCCAGGGCACCTTCAACTCGGCGTGGCTCGGCGGCACCGCCGGCACCGCTTTCCCGGACACCATCGCGAGCGGGCCCGCGGCCTTCATCCCCCAGAACCAGAACGAGACCATGGCGCAGGCGCACATGGCGGTGAGCTGCAGCACCGACGCGCCGCCGTGCCTGCAGATGGTCCCGAGCGTCAACGTGCTCTATACCGACCTGTGGACCGACCCGGCGAAGGCGACCCCCGGCACGCCGATCACCTACAGCTACACCGATCCGACCAATCCGGTGCCGGCGATCCCGACCACCGCGCTGTGCGCCACGGCCTGGACGGCCAACTGCCGCATCGTCATCAACTACCCGCAGCACATCCAGCCGATCTGGGACGCGGCACGCATGGGCACGCTCGCCGGCGTGCCGGCGAGCGTCACCTGCTCGCAGGGTGGCTGTCACAACCCGGTCGACGCCGCGGGCGCGGCTCAGACTCCGGCCGGAAATCTCGACCTGACCAGTACCGTCGACGCGAACATCAACGAGTTCACCTCCTACGGACAGCTGCTTACCCCGCACACTACGGTTATCATGGGCCAGCCGGGACCGACGGTCGGTCCGTTCATGAATGCGGGTAGCGCCAATGGCGGGGCCTCGAGCGCGTTCTTCAGCTGCTTCACAACAGGTTCCGGATGCACCAACCCGTCGCATGTAGGTTGG
This sequence comes from uncultured Gammaproteobacteria bacterium, assembly GCA_963802645.1. GTDB lineage: Bacteria > Pseudomonadota > Gammaproteobacteria > Steroidobacterales > Steroidobacteraceae > 13-2-20CM-66-19. The sequence continues at coordinate 789,506 of CAWDJK010000005.1, forward strand.
CTGAACATCGCGGAGATGCGCCTGCTGTCGGAGTGGCTGGACATTGGTGCGCAGTACCACAACAGCCCCTTCGCCCCAGCGGCACCCATGTGAGCCAGGGACAGAGTTGATGCACCGTGCGCGACGGCGCCCGCGCGCGGCTGCGCTCGCCGTGGCGGCCGTACTGCTCGGCGCGCTGCTGCCGGCAATGGCGCACGCGCGCGAGTACCTGCAGCTGTTCGTCGCCGAACCGTACCTCGAGCTGCACACCGGCCCGGGGCGCGGCTACCCGGTGTTCCACGCGGTGCCGCGCGATGAGAGCGTCGACGTGCTGTTCCGCCGCACCGACTGGTTCAAGGTGCGCACCGAGCGCGGCGTCGAGGGCTGGGCCTCCCAGGCCGACATGCTGAAGACGGTGCTGGCCGACGGCTCGCCCTTCAAGTTCGAGGTGGGCGACCAGGCCGGCTTCAGCTCGCACCGCTACGAGCTCGGCGCGTTCGCCGGTGAGTACGGCGGCGCCAACCTCATCTCCGCCTACTGGTCGCTGTCGCTCAACCCGCAGCTGGCGGTGGAAGCCACCGCGGGGCAGTTCCTCGGCACGCTTCGCGAACGGCGAGACCGGGGACCTCGGGTTCACCCACGTCATCTCGCCCGAATCGCGCTGGTCGCCGCTGCTGATGCTCGGCATCGGCGTCGCGCATATCGAGCCCAAGGCGACGCTGGTCACGCCTGCGAATCGCACCGAGCAGACCGCCTACGTCGGCGCCGGCATCCGCTATTACCTGACGCGGCGCTTTTTCCTGCGGGTCGAGTACAAGGCGCACTACATCTTCACGAAGCGCAACGAGAACGAGGAAGAGGACGAATGGAAACTGGGATTCGCGTTCTTCTACTGACGGCAGCGCTCGCCGTGCTTCCCGGCTGCGCCACGGTGCGCGGCTGGTTCCACCATGGCAACAAGAGCTCCACCACCGCCGACCGACACCTCCGCCACCACCACCGCGAACGACGATGCCACGCCGCCGCGGGTGATCGAGCCGCAGGTCGAGCGCCGCAAGGTCAAGGTGCCGAAGATCAGGAGCTCAGAACGTGGAGCTGGGCCTGTTCTACGGGGCGTTGTCCATCGAGGACTTCGGCTCCAACCCCGACTACGGGGTGACGGCCGCCTACCACATCACCGAGGACTTCTTCGTCCAGGGCGAGGCGGGCCGCTCGCGCGGCGGGCGTACCAGTTTCGAGACTCTGAGCGGGAACATCCAGCTGCTTACCGAAGCTGAGAGGCGCTTCACGTATTACGACCTCTCTCTCGGCTACAACTTCCTGCCGGGCGAGGTCTTTATCGGTCGCAGCGTCGCCATGACGAGCGCTTTTTATCTCCTCGGCGGCTTCGGTGCCACCGACTTCGCCGGGGATACGAAGTTCACGGTGAACTTCGGCGCCGGCTACCGCGTCGTACCGACGGACTGGCTGGCGCTACACGTCGACGGTGCAGGATCACGTCTTCCAGACGAGCCTGCTCGGTGTCACCAAGCTCACCAACAACATCGAAGCGCGTATGGGTGCGACCGTCTTCTTCTAGTCATGAGGGACGTGTGATGAAGAACCGTTTAGCAGCCATCATTGCCGCAGCCACGCTCGCGCTGCCCGCGCTCGCGGCCGATCCGACCGGCTCACCGGCCCCGGCATTCACGCTCGGCTCGAGCGCCGGCTCCAACGTCAACCTGGCCCAGTACAAGGGACAGGTGGTGATGCTCAACTTCTGGGCGAGCTGGTGCGGGCCGTGCCGCCAGGAAATGCCGTTGCTCGAAAGCATTTACAAGAAGTACAACCGCATGGGCTTCACCCTGATCGGCGTGAACGTCGAGCCGGATTCCAATGCCGCCAACCAATGGCTGAAACAGACCCCGGTGAGCTTCCCGATTCTTTACGATAAGGACAGCAAGGTCAGCAGGATGTACGACGTCGCCGGCATGCCGAGCACGGTGATCATCGACCGCACCGGCAAGGTGCGCGTGCTGCACCGGGGCTACAAGCCCGGCGACGAGAACGAGTATCTCGACAGCATCCGGACGCTGGTGCGGGAGTAACGACGATGCGGGCAGGCGGGGCGCAGCGCAGCAGACGCGGGTCGGCAGAGGGCCGCGTGCGCGGCGCGCTGCTCGCCGTGCTCGCCCTCGGCGCGGCGCTCGGCGGCTGCACGCCGATCGAGCCGTGGGTCAAGCCCTACGAGCGTGAGCACCTCGCCGATCCCATCATGTCGCTCGGCCGTAACTCGATCGCGGCCACCTACCTCGACCACGTGTTCGAGACCCGCGAGGGCTCCCACGGTGCCACCGGGGCGTCGGAGGCGGCTGCGGATGCAACTAGCCGAACGGCTGCTGCCGCCGTTCGCGCGCACGCTGCTGGCGCTCGCGGTGCTCGCGGCCCCGGCCTCGGGCGGAGTGCTGCCCGAGGACGAGGCCGACCTCATGTACCACTCCTACCAGGGTGGCGACATCACGGTGCAGGGTCCCTCGGTGCTCGTCCGCAAGAAGCTCGGCGACAGCCTGTCGCTCACCTATAACTACTACGAGGACATGATCTCGAGCGCCTCGATCGACGTGAAGCTGTCGGCGAGCCCTTACCACGAGATCCGCAAGCAGAACAGCTTCGGCGCCGATTACCTGCACGGCAAGACCACCTACAGCGTCGGCTACATCTACAGCAAGGAGCCGGACTACATCGCGAGTACGAGCTATTACTCGCTGAGCCAGGACATGTTCGGCGACCTGACGACCATCACGCTCGGTTACCGCCGCGGCTGGGACCAGGTGTACCGCGACCTGTGCGCGGCGCCGCACCCGACCAACTCCGAGTGCCCCGATATCATCAACGACCCGACCTTCCACGAGCGGGCCGATCACTGGGGCTACAGCTTCGGGCTCACGCAGATCCTGACGCGTAACCTCCTGGCGACGCTCAACTACGAGATCGACACCGACCAGGGCTACCTCGCCAATCCCTACCGTCAGATCCGCTACCAGTCCACCGGCGGCGCCGGCTTCACGCTCGCGCCGCAGATTTACCCCAACACGCGCACCAGCAACGCCGCCTCGGTGCTGCTCAAGTACTACCTGCCGTGGCGCGCCACGCTCACCGGCTCGTACCGCTTCTACCACGACACCTGGAACGTAACCGGCAGCACCATCGAGGCCGACTACACGCTGCCGGTGTGGAAGAGCTGGATCTTCGACGGGAGCCTGCGCTACTACACGCAGACCCACGCCAGCTTCTTCAGCGACCTGTTCCCCTACGCCAACTATTCCAACTTCATGGCGCGCGACCGCGAGCTCGCCGCCTTCGACAGCGTGACGGTCGGCGTCGGCGCCACCTACCAGTTCCAGGTTCCGCAGGTGCCGTGGATCCACAAGAGCACCGCCAACATCCGCTACGACCGCCTGATGATCAACTACAAGGACTACCGCGACGCCCTGCTCGCCGCCCAGTACGGCGCCGGCAACGAGCCGCTCTACAAGCTCGACGCGAACGTCCTCGAAGTTTTCCTGTCTATCTGGTACTGAGCTGAACCGCGGCTGAACGCGCGCGCGACGCACACCCGGTGCGCCGCGCGGCCCCGACTGGGTTAAGCTCCGCCCATTCGTTCATGGCTCTGCAGCGCGTGTCGGCGGATGCCGACAGCGCCGCGCGTAGGAGGGACTATTCATGCGCACAGGCACCAAGCTTTTCACCCTGCTGGCGGGTCTCGTGCTCACCGCCGCGGCCGCGGCCGCCCACGCCCAGGCACGCGAGGAAGGGCGGCTCCTGATGGCGAGCCAGGTTCTGCAGGAGATGCGTGGCTCGCGCGATCAGGCCATCCCCGACCGTCTGCTGGAGCGTGCCTACGGCATCGCGGTGATCCCGGACACGACCAAGATCGCCTGGTTCGTCGGCGGGCGCCGCGGACACGGCGTGCTGGTCGTACGCGACAAGGACGGCCGCTTCTCGAGCCCGATCTTCGTCACCATGACCGGTGGGAGCTTTGGCTTTCAGTGGGGCGTGCAGTCGACCGACGTGGTGCTGGTGTTCACGACGCCCCGCGGCGTGCAGGGCATCAACGGCGGCAAGGTGACCCTCGGCGGCGACCTGTCGGTCGCGGCGGGTCCGGTGGGGCGCGACGCGTCCGCCGCCACGGATGCCACCTTCAAGGCCGAGGTCTACTCCTACTCGCGCAGCCGCGGCGCCTTCGTGGGGCTCGCGCTCGACGGTACGGTGATCTCGATCGACGACGGCTCGGATGCCGATTTCTACGGCAAGCCCGACGTGCTCGCGGGCGACATCATGTCGGGGAGCGTGAAGAGCCAGGATGACTCGGCGCGGCGCTTCCTCGCCGCCGTCTCGACCAGCACCGAGAACGAGCGCCAGGCTTCCGCAGCACCCGCTCCGCGGCCGCAAGCGCCGGCACCGGCGCCGGCCACACCGGCCGCCGCGCAGTCCTTCCCGCTGGCCGATCCGAAACCCGGCAGCGAGCCGCGCTGACCGCGCAACGCCGGCCGGTGCGTTTCGCCTAGGCCGGGCCGCGCGGCCCGGCGGGCGCTGCGGCAGCGCCCGCCGCGATCGGCGTACCGAGCTTGCGCCGCAGCTCCCAGCGCAACAGCGCGAAGCTGGTGAGCGCCTGCAGCGTCACCGTCGTCACCGAGAGATACCACACCTGGTCGAGAGAGAAGCCCGGCCGGGTGGAGAGCCATACCGCGGGTAATACGAAGGTGATGAGACGCGAGCCCGAGCTCGCGAGCGACGGCCAGGTGTTACCGAGCGACTGGAACACCCCGGAGCAGGTGAAGATGAGCCCGGTGGCGACGAAGTTGAGTGAGATCACCCGCAGGTAAGTGGCGCCGACCGTGACCACCTCGCTCTGGCGGCTGAAGAACCGGATGAACAGCTCCGGCCGCCACTGGCAGAACAGGGTGAGCCCCAGCATCAGCACCGAGGAAATGACGGCGGCGCTCCAGAACGTCCGCCGGACGCGCTCGAACTTGCGCGCACCGTAGTTCTGGCCGGCCACCGCCGGCACCGCGAAGGCGATCGCCATCACCGGCAGGAACAGCGCCTGCATCACCCGCCCGCCGACGCCGAAGCCGGCCTGCGCCCCGGGTCCGAAGCCGCGGATCACCCAGTAGATGACGCCGAGGATCACGAACATCATCAGGAACTCACCACCCGCGGGCAGCCCCACGTTGAGGATGCGGCGGATGACCGCCGGTTGCGGCGCCCACTGCCGCACGTCGAGCTTCACGTAGTGCTCGAGACGCGCGAAGTAGATCCACAGGAACACGACTCCGGCGACCACCGCGAGGCTGCTCGCGAGTCCCGCGCCGGCGGTGCCGAGCGGGCGATGCGTGAGCCAGCCGGCAATCAGGATCGGCGCGAGGATGGTGTTGAGCACCACGGTCAGCACCTGCACCACCATGGTCGGCTTGACGATGCCGGTGCCACGGAGCGCGGAGCCGAGCGCGACCATGGCGAACTGCAGCGCGAGACCCGGCGTGTACCAGTAGAGAAAGGCGGTGCCGGCGGCCGCGGTGGCGGCATCGGCCGCCATCGAGCGCACATAGATGCCGCCGAGCAGCCACCCGGTCGCGAGCGTCAGCACGCCGCAGAGGGCCGACAGCAGCACCGACTGGTTGAAGATGAGATTGGCCTCGGCCTGGTCCTTGCGGCCGACGGCGTGCGAGACCAGCGCGACCGTGCCGACCCCGAGCATCTGCGTCAGTGCCATCATGACGAACATGATGGTGCCCGCGGCGCCGACTCCGGCGATTGCCGCCTCGCCGATCCCCGCGACGAAGTACATGTCGACCAGCAGGTAGAGGGTCTGGAACAGCATGCCGATGGCGAGCGGCACCGCCATCGCGATCAGCTGCCGGGTGATCGGGCCCTGGGTCAGATCCTTCATCGCTCCCCCTGTATGAGTGCGCCGCCACATTAGATGAGCCCGGGGGCTGTGGCTACCGCCGAGGCGGCCATGGCGGCGGTTCCGCCCCCTCCGGGAGATTGGCTTCGGCCCCGGATTGGGTCAGATTCCCCCCTCGTATGAACGAATCCGCCCTGCGCCTCGCCGGCGTCCAGTCCGCCGGCCGTACCGCCGTCACCATCCTGGCGGCGATCAGCTTCTGCCATCTGTTGAACGACATGATGCAGTCGCTCCTGCCGGCGCTCTACCCGATGCTGAAAAGCACCTACCACATGAGCTTCGGGCAGATCGGGCTCCTCACCTTCACCTTCCAGTTCACGGCGTCGCTCCTGCAGCCCATCGTCGGGGCGATGGCCGACCGCACCCCGCGCCCCTACTCGCTCGCGACCGGCATGGCCTTCTCGCTCGCGGGGCTCCTGCTGCTCGCCTTCGCCGGCAACTACCCGCTGCTGCTCGTGGCGGCGGCGCTCATCGGCACCGGCTCCTCGGTGTTCCATCCCGAGTCCTCCCGGGTCGCACGCATGGCCTCGGGCGGCAAGCACGGACTCGCGCAGTCGGTGTTCCAGGTCGGCGGCAACCTCGGCTCCGCCTGCGGGCCGCTGCTCGCGGCCTTCATCGTGCTGCCCTACGGTCAGTCGAGCGTGGCGTGGTTCTCGGCGGTGGCGCTGCTCGGCATGTTCGTGCTGTTCAACGTCGGGCACTGGTACAAAGCTCACGGCATCACGCGCCTGCAGCACGCGGCGCGCACGCGCGCCATCGAGGCCTCCCCAAGGCGCGTGGCGGGCGCGATCAGCGTGCTGCTGGCGCTGATTTTCTCCAAGTACTTCTATCTCGCGAGCATCACCAGCTACTACACCTTCTATCTCATCGAGCACTTCAACCAGTCGGTGCGCAGCGCGCAGCTGCACCTGTTCGTGTTCCTGGCCGCCGCCGCGGTCGGCGGCTTCGTCGGCGGCCCGATCGGCGACCGTATCGGCAGCAAGAAGATCATCTGGATCTCGATCCTCGGCGTCCTGCCCTTCACGCTGCTGCTGCCGCACGCGAACCTGTTCTGGACCAGCGTGCTCACGGTGCCGATCGGACTCATCATCGCCTCGGCATTCCCGGCGATCGTGGTGTATGCGCAGGACCTGCTGCCCGGGCGCACCGGCGCGGTGGCGGGCCTGTTCTTCGGGCTCGCCTTCGGCATGGGGAGCGTGGGTGCCGCAGTGCTCGGCAAGCTCGCCGACCATTTCGGCATCGCTGCCGTCTACCAGATCTGCGCCTTCCTGCCGCTCATCGGGCTGCTCACCGGCCTCCTGCCCGACGTGCGGCACCACCGTGGGCCGCCGGCGCAGGTCGAACCCGCCGCGGAAGCGACCGCGCCTTAGCGCATGAAGCTGATCTCCCCGAGCCTGCTGGAGGAGCTGGCCGCCGCCGCCGGCGCGAGCCCGCGCGGCCGCACGCACTACAACCTGCACGCCTCGCCCACGGACCTGGTGCAGCGCTACCTGGTGGTGGCGAATCGCGGCTCGTACTTCCGCCCGCACCGTCATGCGACGCGCGCCGAGCTCGCCCTCATCGTGCGCGGCGCACTCGAGCTGATCGTGTTCGATGATTCAGGTGGCGTGACGGCGCGCCACGCCTTCGGTGCGGGTGCGGGCAACCTCGCCTACGAGAACGGTCCGGGCATCTGGCACACCGTGGTCGTCAGGGAAGACGCCACCACCTTCCTCGAGGTGAAGCAGGGACCCTACGATCCCGCCACCGCATCCGAATTCGCGCCCTGGGCACCGGCCGAGGGCGAGCCCGGGGTCGCGCGCTTCCTCGAGTGGGCGCGGCAGGCGGCACCCGGAGAGCGCGCACCGCGTTAGGCGCGCGACCTGATGAGAAATTCCTCGAGATCGCCGCCGCTCATGATGGTCTCGAGGTAGCCGAAGGTCCCGGACTCCCGCACCTCGCGCGCGGCGGCGTAGAGGCCGGTCATCGCAGCCCGGTACAGCGAGGTCGACAGGCTGATGCGGCGCACACCGGCGGCGGCGAGCTCCGCCACGCTGAAGGAGCGGCCGCGGATGCCGACCATGAAGTTGACGGGCTTAGCCACCGCGGCGCACACCGTGCGCACGGCGGCGAGGTCTGGCAGCCCGGGCGCGAACAGCACGTCGGCGCCGGCGCGCTCGAAGGCCTGCAGCCGCCGCACGGTGTCATCGAGATCGGGGCGCCCGTGGAAGTAGTTCTCGGTGCGCGCCGTGAGCGTGAAGGGGAACGGCAGCTGCCGTGCCGCCGCCACCGCCGCCGCGACCCGTTCGACCGCGAATCCGCAGTCGTAGATGGGCGCGCGCGGATTGCCGCTCGCGTCCTCGATCGAGCCGCCGACGAGGCCCGCCGCGGCCGCGAGCCGGATGGTCTCCGCCACCGCCTCGGGCGCGTCCGCGAATCCCTGCTCGAGGTCGCCCGACAGCGGCAGGTCGCTTGCCGCCGCGATGCTGCGTGCATGCTCGAGCGCCTGCGCGCGCGTGATGCCGCCGTCGAGCTTGCCGAGCGTCGCCGCGCACGCCGAGCTCGAGGTGGCGAGTGCCTCGAACCCCATGCCCTGCATGAGGCACGCCGAGGCGCCGTCCCAGACGTTCGCGATGACGAAGACACCGGGACGCTCGTGTAGCGCCCTGAAGCGCATGGCCTGCCCGGACTGGATCGGATTCACGGCACACTCTCCTTCAGGCCACGATGGCCGCCTGTCCCGCACCGGTGCCATGTTAGGCTCCCCGTCGATGCGGCACCAACACGCCACGACGGCGCTCGCCCCGGTGCTGGCCCTCGTGCTGGCGCTCGCTGCACCGCTCGCGGCAGCCGAGCCTCAATGCGCGCGGGAGCCGGCGGCGGCCGCCGCCCGCACGCAGCTCGCCACGGTGATGGCGCACGGCCGCTTCATCGCCTACGAGCCCACCTCGCTCGCGCTCGTCAATGGCCGGGCCCACGATGCCGATCCTGCGAGTATCCGCGCCGACCTCGAGGCACTGCGCCCGCGCTTCGATGCGCTGATCAGCTATGACGCGGTCCACGGCGCGGAGGCGATCCCCGGCATCGCGGCGGCGCTCAAGTACCGTGCGCTCATCATCGGTGTTTGGGATCCGGCCGATCCGGCGCAGCTCGCCGCGGCGCTGGCGGCCGCACAACGCTACCCGCAGCTGGTGGTCGGGCTGTCGCTCGGCAACGAGTCGATCTACGGGCGGCGCCAGAGCTTCAGCACGCTCGCGGCGGCCATCGTCGCGGTGCGCGCGCGGGCCCCGCGCCTCGCGCTCTCCACGACCGAGCCGTTCCATCTCTACGAGCAGCAAGCCGGCGTCCCGCTGCTGCGCTCGATGGACTTCCTGCTGGTGAACGTGCACCCGGTGTTCCAGCCCTGGTTCCGCGGCGCGCCCGCCGCCACTTCGGCGCAGTTCGTGGTCAACGTGGTCGCGGACCTCGCGCAGCACTTCTGCGGACCCGTCCTGGTGAAGGAGACCGGCGAGCCGACCGCGCCGGCGAGCGCCGGCTACACGCCCACGCGGCAGGCGCAGTTCTACGCCGAGCTGCGGCGGCGCTTCGTTCCCACTCGCGAGCGCGCCTTCGCCTACTTCTCCGCCTTCGACGCGCCCTGGCGGGCGCACGACGCCGGGGCGCTGCCGGGCGCGGCGAGCGGACCCGAGGAAGCGTACTGGGGACTGTATGACGATGAGCGGCGGCCGAAGCCCGCAGCGCTGGCGCTGCCGCCAATGAATTAATGAACGGCCAGCTCGACTTTTACGGTGTCACCGGAGTCGGGCTTGGGTTGCGCGTTCACGATGAACACGCGCGCGGGGTCGATCTGCTTGTCCGCCAGCAGCGCGTTCTGGATCGCCTGAGCACGTGAGCGGCCGAGCGCCTCGAGGTCGGTGTCGGGGACCTGGATGTGACTCATGATCGCGGACTCGAGATCGGCGATCGCCGTATCGGGATCCGCAGGCTCGTTCTTCTTGCCCGCCTGCACGGCCTCAACCGATGCGGGGAGAGCGGCGTCCTTGCCGAGATCCGCATGGAACTGCTCGATGAGCAGCTGCAGGTGCTTAGCCGGATCTGCCAGCGCGAGCTCTGCGGCTTCTTCCGGGTGCTTCCTGCCCTGGCGGCTGCTCGCCACGCGCGCCGTGAGCTCGGCGCGCAACCGGGTCTGCGCCAGCTGCGGCCGATCGAGACCCGCTGAGGAGACGAGCGGCACGTCGAGCTTCAGCTGCGGCCGCTCCTTCATCGCCTTACTGAGCGCGGCGAGCTGATCCTGCGCCGGCTTGTCGAGCGCGGCGCTACCCGCGGCAAATTCCACGATGTTCATGTGCTCGCCGCCGCCGAACAGGTGGCCGAGAAGCGCAAACGGTGCGGTCGCGACCTTCACGATCAGGTTGACGAACATCTTCCAGACGATGGGACCGATCCTGAAGCTCGGATCATCGATCGAGCCTGACATCGGCAACGCCAGGTCGATGAGGCCGTTGCGGTCCTTGAGCAGCGCCACGGCGATCTTCAGCGGCAGGTGCACGGCCTCGGGGCTCTCGACCCGGTCACCGAGCTCGAGGTGATCGACGAGGAAATGCTGTGTGGCGCTCAGCTGCCGCTGCTCGATCTTGTAGGCCACGTCGACCGAGAGCTTGCCCTTGTCGATCTTGTAGCCGACGAAGTACCCGGAGTACGGATTGACGATGGTCAGATCGAGATCCTTGAAGCTCAGCGTGACGTCGGTGTAGAGCGCCGCCGAAAGGAGATTCACCTCGCCACCGATGTGCAGCGGGGAGTACGTCGCGAGCTTGCCGTCGAGCTGCACCCGCGCGCGCGAGTTGGGATCGGAAGACAGCCCTTTCACGCCGCCATTGAGCGCCTTGATGTCGAGCGCAAAGCTCGGCTTGATCCACAGGTCGGTGTAATCCGCCGCGCCGTTGATCATCCGAACCGCACCGATCGAGACCGGGAAGGGAGTGAGCGGCGCTGCGGAAGCGGTCGCGGGCGGTGCGGCGTGCTTGCCCTTGCGAGCCCTCGCCCCGGGCGCCGTCGCCTGCGGCACCGGCGCGGCGGCCGGGGCGGCGCTGGCCGTGGCGGTAGTGGATTCGGCCACGGGTGCAACCGCCGCCGCCGGCGCAGCTTTCGCGCCCGGGGCCGTCAGCACCTCCTTGATGTTCAAGCTGCGGTCGGGCGCGATGATCATGCGCACGTAGGGCTCGAGCGCCGTGACGCTGCCGATGCGCAGGCTCGCCGGCTGCGAGCGATAGCTGACGTCGGCGATGCGCAGATCCTTCCACTTGATGAAGTCCTTCTTCAGCGCATCGTCCACGGTGCTCAGGTCCGAGACGCGCGTGTCGCCCTTGACGCTCAAGGCTCCGTCCTCGCGCCGCTCGAAGTCGATGCGCGCGCCGAGCTCGCCCTTGAGGAGCGTCATCGAGGTGTACTTCCCGAGCAGCGGCTGCAATGCCGGGAGGCCGAGGTGCTCAGCCTCGACGTGCGCCGTGACGGCACCGGTGCGCGGCGCCACCTTCGCTTGCGCGCTGATCCGGCCCGAGGTGTTGACGGCGGAATCGAGCCGGATAGCGAGCGTGGCATCGGGCGCTAAGCTGAAGCCGCCGACGTGCACGTTGAGCGGAGCGAGGACCACGGCCGCGGCGGGTTTCACCTGCCGGTCTTCGGCCGAGATCCTGAGCCCCTTCACGGTGACGTCGGGCACCGAAACCGTCCAGGGGGCGGGCGCTGCGCCCGATCCCGCAGCCGCAGGCACCGGAGCCGGCACCGATGCCGCCGCCGGCGCCTGCCCGGACGTCGGCGCCGACGCGGCGGGCGTCGGTGGCGGGGCACCCGCGAGCTCCAGGAGATTGACGCGCCCGTCGGCGCCGAGCCACGCCTCGACGTCGCCGCCGGTCAGCTCGACCTTCGCGACCGTGACGGAGCGCTGGCCGAGATCGACGTGCGTACCGTCCACCTCGAGCTGCGCGAGCGTCACGTAGTCCTGCGCAGCGCCCTGAGGCTTGATCCCGAAGCCGCTCACCGTGACCGAGTGGACGTCGAGCCCGACGGCCAGCGGACCGGCCGCGGCGGCGCTCACGTCGTACTCGCCCTGGAGCGCGATGACGCCCGAGTCGATCTCGAACGGCACGCTGCCCGAGAGATAGCTCCAGAGCGTGCGCGCCTTGAGAGCGGCAATTCCGAAGGCGCCGTGCGAGGCGAACGGCGCGAGATGCACCGTGCCGCTCCAGTCGAGCCGCTCGCCCTGGGGGGACGCGGCGTGCAGCGTGTAGCTGTCGCCGGTGGCCGCCGTGGTGCTGAAGTCGCGCAGCTCGAAAGCGATGGGCTTGAAGTCCGCGCGGAACGGCGTCGGCCGGGTGTGGTCCTCGAAGGTCGTGGCGCCATCGATCACCGCCAGGCGGCCGATGTAGAGCCGCGGCGGGCTGCTCGGCTTCTGCGGCTGCGGGGCCGGCGGGAAGCCCTTGCCCAGGTCGGCGAGGTTCAGCTCCCCGCCCGGGCGGATGGCCGCACGCACGTAGGGCCGCTCGAGCACGATCTCGCCGAAGCTCGGGGCGAGACGCCACAGGCTCGCGAGCTGCAGCCCGACGTGCAGATGCTCGAATGACAAGAGCGGCTCGCCGTCCGCATCCGGCAGTGCAACCTGCGAGACATCGAGGTTGAGCGTAAAGGGATTGAAGCGCAGATCGCCGATGGCGAGCGTGCGTCCGTAGTGGGTGCGCACGAAGTCGCTCGCCGCCTGGCGCGCGAAATGGGGCACGGCCAGGAAGCCGGCGGCTGCATAGACGGCGAGCAGCACCAGGGCAGCCGCGATGAGGATGATCTGGCGCCGGGTGAAACCCACGGAGCTCCCTCTCTTCTTATGGGGCTATCGTAGAACATCGCGGCGGGCGCCACTACACTGGGTTAATACCTGGAAGCTCGGGGGATTTCGGGAGTGGGTGAGTCGCCGCAGCCTCTCGGTACGCTGAACGTCGCGCTGGCGCACGCCCGGCAGCTGCTCGCAAAGGATCCGGGCCTCGCCGCGACGCAGGCGCTCGAGATCCTCGAGGCGGCTCCCGGACACCCGCTCGCGCTCCTGATCCTCGGCGCCGCGCACCGGATCCGCGGCCAGACCCACGCGGCGCTCGAGATCCTCGAGCCGCTCTCGCGCGAGCAGCCGCGCGCCGCCCCCGTGCAGCTCGAGCTCGGCATTGCGCTCGGCGAAGCCGGCCGGCCCGCGCAGGCCGCCGCGGCGCTGCGCCGCGCGCTGCTGGTGAAGCCCGACTCCGCGGACGCCTGGCGGGCGCTCGCCGATGCGCTCGACGCACAAGGCGATGCGGACGCTGCGGACACCGCGCGGGCGCGCTATCTCGGGGCCGCGACGCACGACCCACGGCTGCTCGAGCCGGCCGCCGCGCTGGTGCGCAACGAGCTGCCGCTCGCGGAAGCGCGGCTGCGTGCGCACCTCGACTCATTTCCGACCGACGTGGCGGCGCTGCGCATGCTGGCGGAAGTCGCGGGGCGCCTCGCCCGCTACCGCGACGCGCAGCAGCTGCTCGAGCGCTGTCTCGAGCTCGCGCCGGGCTTCGATGCGGCCCGCCATAACTACGCACTCGTCCTCAACCGCCAGGGGAAGGCCGAGCTCGCCCTGCCGCAGGTCGAGCAGCTGCTGGCGCGTGAGCCGCGCCATCCCGGTTACCGCAATCTCCACGCGGCGGTGCTCGCCAACCTCGGCGACTACCAGGGGTCGATCCGCATCTACGAGGCGGTGCTCAAGGAATTCCCGCGGCAGGCGCGCGTATGGATGAGCCTCGGTCACTCGCTCAAGACCGCCGGCCGCCAGGACGAGAGCATCGCCGCGTACCGGCGCGCCATCGGGCTCGAGCCGACGCTCGGCGAGGCGTACTGGAGTCTCGCCAACCTCAAGACCTTTCGCTTCAGCGACGCGGACATCGCGACTCTGAGGGCGGCACTGGCGCGCGCCGAGCTCGCCGACGACGACCGCCTGCACTTCGAGTTCGCGCTCGGCAAGGCGCTCGAGGATGCCGCGCGCTATGAGGAATCCTTCGCCCACTACGCGCAGGGCAACGCCCTGCGGCGCGCCGCGCACCCGTATAGCGCTGCCGAGAACACCCGCTTCGTCGAGCGCTCGCGCGCACTCTTCACGCGCGAGTTCTTCGCCGCACGGGACGGCGCCGGGTGCGAGGCTCACGATCCCATCTTCGTCCTCGGGCTGCCGCGCTCGGGCTCGACTCTGGTCGAGCAGATCCTCGCGAGCCATTCGCTCGTCGAGGGCACCATGGAGCTGCCGGATATCCCGCTGCTGGCACGCGAGATCGCCGCGCGCAGTCAGGAGGGACCGGAGGCTGGCTTCCTGCCGGCGCTCGCGGCTCTGACGCCGCCCGGGCTGCGCGAGCTCGGCGAGCGCTACCTGGCACGCACCCGGACGCTGCGCCGCAGCGCCGCACCCTTCTTCGTCGACAAGATGCCGAACAACTGGCTCCATGTCGGTCTCATTCAACTCATCCTGCCCAACGCGCGCCTCATCGACACCCGGCGTCACCCGCTCGGTTGCTGCTTCTCGTGCTTCAAGCAACAGTTCGCGCGCGGCCAGAGCTTCACCTACGACCTCGGGGATCTGGGGCACTACTACCGGGATTACGTCGGATTGATGCACCACTTCGATGCGGTGCTCCCCGGCCGGGTACACCGCGTGTTTTACGAGAACATGATCGGCGACACCGAGGCCGAGGTGCGCCGGCTGCTCGAGTACTGCGGACTGCCGTTCGAGGACGCATGCCTCAGGTTCTACGAGAACGAGCGCGCGGTGCGCACGCCGAGCTCCGAGCAGGTCCGTCAGCCGATCTTCCGGGACGCGCTTGAACAGTGGCGACACTACGAGCCCTGGCTCGACCCCCTCAAGTCCGCGCTGGGATCGGTCCTCACGGCGTACCCGCGGATGCCGGACGCATTTTAAAATGGATGCGCTTCGCGTAGGCTTGGGGGGCCGAGGGGGCAGCTGCGCGATTACCACAACCACCTATTAAAAGAGGGGCGGCAATGACTCGTAGTCGACGTCGGAAAATAGCGCGTGATCAGGCACTCAGTTCGCGCCGCATCGTGCGCAAGGGGATACCTGTTGCGTCCGCGCTACTCGCGGCTGTGCCCGCGGCCTTCGCCCAGAATGCCCCACAGGCTCAGGCGCCGGCCGAGACCACCGGCGGCCTGCAGGAAGTGGTGGTCACGGCTGAGAAGCGCGTCGAGAACCTGCAGAACGTGCCGATCAGCGTCCAGGTGTTCGATGCCGCGAAGCTCGATCAGCTCGGCATCGTCAACCTCGACGACTACGTGAAGTACGCGCCCAGCATCTCCTACGTGCGTGGCCAGGGCGAAGGCAGCAACGGCGAACCGGGCAATGCGCACATCTATATCCGCGGCGTGGTGAGTGGCGGCGACGGCAACCACTCCGGCTCGCAGCCGAGCGTCGGCGTCTATCTCGACGAGCAGCCGATCACCACCATCGACGGCACGCCCGACGTCCACATCTACGACATCCAGCGCATCGAAGTGCTGGAGGGACCACAGGGGACGCTCTTCGGCGCGAGCTCCGAGTCGGGCACGGTGCGCATCATCACCAACAAACCCGACCCGAGCCACTTCTCCGCCGGCTACGACGTGCAGGGCAACCAGGTGACCGACGGCGGCGCCGGCTGGGAGGCCGAGGGTTTCGTCAATATCCCGCTCGGCTCCAACGCCGCTGTGCGCCTCGTAGGCTGGGACGAGCGCGACGCGGGCTACATCAGCAACGTGGCGGGCAGCAACCCGAGCGCCTGCATCGAGAACGGCGTGCGCACCTTCCCCAGCTGGGCGGGCCAGACGCCCTCGCCCACCTCCTGCCCAACGGTGGCACCGGTCGGCGCCGGCGCGATCAGCAATGCGAGCACGGTGGCAGCCAACTACAACACCGTGGACATCCGCGGCGGCCGCGCCGCGCTCAAGCTCAATCTCGGCGACAACTGGACGGTGACGCCGACGGTGCTGGCGCAGAGCATGAGCACCGAAGGCTTCTTCGGCTACGATCCGGGGGTCGGCGACCTGAAGGTCGTGCACTTCGGACCGGAGAACAGCAGCGACTCCTTCTACCAGGCGGCACTGACCGTCGAAGGCAAGGTCAACAACTTCGACATCGTCTACGCCGGCGGCTACTTCAAGCGCGAGACCGCCTCGATCGGCGAGTACAGCGACTACTCGGAGTTCTACGACCGCGTCTTCGGCTCGGGAGCCTACTGGGTCGGCAACAGCGGCAATCCGATCATGCCGCAGGAATTCGTCGACGGCGGCGGCTACTTCGAGAAGTGGAGCCACGAGCTGCGCGTCAGCACGCCGGTGGATGAGCCGGTCAAGGCTACCGTGGGCCTCTTCGTTCAGCGCCAGCTGCACAATATCTGGCAGCTGTACACCATGCCGGGCTTCGACTACAGCAACGTCGGCATCGGCAATCCCAACGGCCTGGCCACCTCGCTGTCGCTGCCGAACTTCCCGGATGCGATCTGGCTCACCGACGAGCAGCGCGTCGATCGCGACCAGGCTGCCTTCGCGCAGGTAACCTGGGACATGAATTCCCAGTGGTCGGGAACCCTCGGCCTGCGCTACTACAAGTACGACAACTCGCTCGAGGGCTTCTTCGGCTACGGCGCGGGTTACTCTTCGCATACTGGCGAGGCGGCGTGCTTCGCCCCGGCAATCCCCGCCGGCATCCCGGGCGCGCCCTGCGAGAACTTCAGCAAGGAAGTCAGCGGCAGCGGCACGGTGCCGCGCGTCAACCTGACCTACAAGATCACCCCGGACGCGATGCTCTACGCCACCTACTCCAAGGGCTTCCGGCCCGGCGGCGTGAACCGCGTGATCGGCGCGCAGCCCTACGCGGCGGACTACCTCACCAACTACGAGCTCGGCTGGAAGGTGCAGTCGGCCGACCACCGCGTGCGCTGGAACGGCTCGCTGTTCTGGGAAGACTGGAAGAATTTCCAGTTCTCGTTCCTGGTGCCGCCGAGCATCACGGCGATCGCCAACGGCGGCAACGCGCGTATCAAGGGCCTGGAGAACGAGCTCGACTTCGTGCCGACCGACCATTTGTTCCTCAGCACGAACCTCACGCTGCTCAATCCGGTGCTGACGCAGGACTACTGCGGCGTCTCCGGAGTCACCAGCTGCGCCGGCCAGGTGACCGCCACCTCGGATTTCCTGCCGGGCGGACAGTGGATCGGGCCGCTCGCACCCACGGGAACCAATCTGCCCGTGGTACCGAAGTTCAAGGGCAACCTCGTCGCGCGCTACACCTTCGGTGGGGTGAACAACATGGCCCCGTATGCCCAGGCGGCTTACGTCTACCAGAGCCAGACCTCGCCGCAGCTGCAGGGGGATATCAACCAGATCCTCGGCATGATCCCGGCTTACGGGATCCTGGACCTCGCGGCCGGCGTCAACTTCGACAACTTCACGATCGAGATGTACTGCGCCAATGCGGGTGACAAGCGCGCACAGCTGTCGCGCTTCGCCAATACCAACCCGCTCAACGACAACCAGGTGTACATCCTGCCGGCGACGCCGCGCACCATCGGCATCAAGTTCTCACAGCGCTTCTGAGTCGACTGGCGCGCAGGGCGTTTCGCCCTGCGCGCAGGCCGACCGGGCCGTACGGTCGCAGTCTCGCGCACGCACGGGCTCTCGCCCGCTACTCAGCGTGCGTCTCTAGTGATCGTGATCCCGATCGTGGTCGTGATCGCCGTGCTCGTCACCGTGGTGGCCGTGCCCGTGCTCACGCTCCCAGCGCTCACGATCGAACCCCGGCTCATACTCGGCGGATCTCACGAAGTACACGGGGCGGTTGCAGGCGTGGTACTCGTGGCAGTGCTTGCGCCAGTTCCTGGCATGCCCCGGGGGTACGTGCAGATAGATCGGTTGCATCGGCGGCGCCCCGGCCACCATGACCGGAGGCTCGATGATTGTCGGCTGCTGATACACCACCGGCGGCGGCGGCCGGTTGCCGAGTACCACCTGGCCGTAGACACCCGGTACCACCTCGCCCGTGATGACGGCGTTGATACTGACGTTCTGCGCCTCGGCGCAGGTCGCGCCGCCCACGAGCGCGGCGACGATCAGGATTGAATGGACGCTTCGCATTGGATCACTCCCCGGGAGCTTTGCCCCCTCTGTAGAGCGCCATGACACCCTGCGCCGGCTGAACGGCTTCTGAACGGCCGAGCGGCTCGATCAGGCTGGCATCGTTCGGCAGCCGCGGGTTGTTGACGCGCCGGCTTACCTGCCAGCCGACCATGAGCTCCTCCGGATAAGGTGCGAGCAGGGCGCGCGCCGCGCCGCGCTGGCCGCCGAGCCACGCCTCATGCGCGCTCTCGGCGAGTATCGCCGGCATGCGCTGCTTCTCGTTGTGGATCGTCGCAAGCAGGCGGTTCGCGGGCACGGTGATGAGCACGCAGGAGTGCACCCAGCTGCCGTCCTCGCGCCGTGAGCGATCCCACAGGCCCGCGACGCCGAACACCTCGCGGTCGGCGAGGTGGATGAAGAACTGCTCGCGCGTGCCGTCCCCAGCGACGTGCGGCTCGTAGAAGCCGCCCATGACGAAGATGCAGCGCTGGCGGCGCTCCCAGGCGTCGCGATAGCTCGGCGCCGTCTCCATGCGCTCCACCGTCGCGTTGATGGTGGAGGCCTTGAGCGGCACACCGCGCGCCCAGAAAGGAATGAGGCCCCAGCGCATCATGGCCGCGGCAGGCTCGCCGTGCTCGGCGACGGCGACCGGTACCTGCTCGGTGGGCAGCACGCGATAGCTCGGCGGGTAGTCCCAGCGCCCGCGGCGGATGCCGAGCGCGCGCTCGGCCTTGGCGGCCTGGGCGAGGATGTACTTGCCGCACATGGGCTTGGCTGTCTCCGTGCGCTGCAACCAGTAGCGCACGCACTTTAGCACTGGTTGGACGTGCGGCCAGCGCCCTGCCCACACTTGGCTCCATGCTTCCGTGGAACTCGATCGAGCGGCTGCGCGATCACTTCGGGGACTACGTGATCGTCGTGACCTGCCGCCACTGCAAGCATGCGCGCGAGCTGACGCCGGCGTTCCTCGCGCGTCATTGCCGCGCCGGCTGGGACGAGCCGCTCGCGAAGATCATCGCGAGATTCCGCTGCCGCTGCGGCAAGAAGCTGGTCGACGTGCAGGTCGGCTTCAACAAGAAGCCGCGCGGCTGGGTGAAGAACCCGTCCTGAGCGCTAGCGCGGTGCAGCGGCGGACGGCGCGGCTTGCGGCGCGACGGCGGCGGCCGGCGTTGCCGCCGCCCCCCAGAAATCCCGCGCGACGATGCGGTACAGCGCCGCGGTCACGCGCGCGCCGTCGGCGCGTACCATGTGCGACCACTCCGGCAGGTAGTAGCCCTGCACGTCGGGGCGCAGCTCCCGATAGTCCTCGAAATGGATTCCAGGAGCACCCGTCGCGGCGAGCAGCGTGTCCCAGGTGCGCGCGCGTGGGAACTCACGGTTCTCGTAGGCGAGATATTCGCCGACGCTCGGCATGCGCACGAACAGCACCCTGGCACCGCGCGCCCTGAGCTTCGCCACCGCCTTCGTTGCCCGGTCGATCTGCCGCCTCTCGGTCTCGAGGGCCTCCTGCGGCGTCGGATCGTCCTCCGAGGGCGCGAAGTCCTGGGCCCAGATGCGGCGCGCCAGGTCGCGGTACGCGGGATCATCGCCCACCTTGCTCCACAGGTGCGTGTTGCGGTCGGCCTCGGTATCGGCGAGCTTGCGCACTCCGATGAACCACTCCTTCCCCGGCCGCTTCGGCCAGGGCTGCCGATCGAGCACGCGCTGCAGTGCGAAGTCCGGGTCATCGAAGGCGAAGAACGGCTCGATGAAATGCATCGCCAGCCACTGGCCGACGCGCTGTGAGGGTGACTCCTTGCGCGTGTAGCGAATCGCGCCGCCACGGTACTCGAAGCCCGAGAAGAACACGTCGGGAGCCACACCGACCAGCACGCGCCCGGTGAAGTGCGGATCGTCCGCGAGATCCTCCAGAGTCGTGAGCGGTGAAGTCCCCTCGAACGACAGCTGGATCGGGCGCCGTCCGTCGAGCCGCTCCCACACCGGCAGCTGGATGTCGAACAGCACGCGCGAGGCGCCGAGCAGCACGGTCGCATCGCCTTCGCCCGCATCGATGCGCCGGCGCTGGATGGCCCACAGCCCGTAGTTATTGCTGATACTCGGGCGCACGCCATAGGCGCGCCAGTACGCCTCCCAGCCGCCGAGCAGCACGGCGAAGATGAGCAGCGCGCCGATGAGGATTGCACCCCAGGGCTGCTCCGGCACCGGGCGCGCCGGCACCGGCTGCGCGACCCCCGGCCGGTCGGCCGCGGTCTGGCGCGCGTAGCGATCCTCGCTAGTGTGCGGCGCCGGTTTCACGCGACGCTTCGGCCGGCGGTTCGCTGCGCGCAGGCGAACCCCAGAAGTCCCGTTGAATGATGCCGTACAGTGCCACGGTGTAGCGCTCGGCTTCCGCGCGGGTCATGTGCGACCACTCCGGCAGGTAGTAGCCCTGCAGCTCGGGATAATCCTGGAAATGAAGCCCGGGCGCGCCGCTCGCCCTGAGCAGCGCGTCCCAGGTCGCCGCGCGCGGGAAGAGCCGCCTCTCGTACGCGAGGTACTCGCCATCGCTCGGCGAGCGCAGCAGCAGCACCCTGACGCCGCGTGCGCGCAGCTTCGCGACCGCCTTGGCCGTGCGGTCGATCTGCTCCTGGACGGTCTTGCGCAGCTTCTCCGGCGGCGGATCCATCGCAGGCGCGAAACGCTCGTGCCAGATGCCGCGCGCCAGCGCGCGGTACTGCGGATCGTCGGCCACCTTGCTCCACAAATGAGTGTTGCGGTCGGCCTCGGTATCGGAGAGCTTACGCACCTGCGTGAGCCAGGGTCTGCCGGGACGCGCCGGCCAGGGCTGACGCGCCAGCACGGTCTCGAGCGCGTAGTCCGGATCGTCGAACGCAAGGTACGGCTCAATCAGGTGCATCGACAGCCACTGGCCGATGTGCTGCGACGGAGACTGCTTGCGGGTGTAGGGAATGGCATCCGCGTGGAAGGCGTATCCCTGGAAGAACACCTGCGGATCGACGCCGATGATCAGGCGACCGGTGAAGCGCGGGTCGTCGGCCAGGTCTTCCACGAACGCGAGCGGCGAGGTCCCCTCGAAGGCGAGCTGGATCGGGCGGCGGCCGTCGAGCCGCTCCCACACCGGCAGCTGGATGTCGAAGAACGGGCGCGAAGAGGCCACGATCACCGTGGCGTCGCCTTCACCGGCATCGATCCGGCGGCGCTGGATGGCCCACAGGCCATTGCTATTGGCGATGCTCGGCGTGACGCCATAGGCGCGCCAGTACGCCTCCCAGCCCGTGAGCAGCAGCACGAAGATGAGCGCGGCGCCGGCCAGGATCGGCCCCCAGGGCTGCTCGGGCACCGGGCGTACCGGCACCGGCTGCGCGACTCCCGGACGGTCCGCTGCAGTCTGACGGGAGTAGCGATCCGCCATGGGGTGCGACGCCTCAGAACTGGAAGTAGATGAAGGCACTTCCGGCTCCCTGGGCAATGACAATCGCGCCGGCGAGCAGCGCCCACACCACGCATACCAGCGCCGCGGGCGCACGCGCGATCACCGCCTCGAGCGTGCGCCCGCGCATCAGCCAGTGCGTCACCAGCATGCCGCCGACGATGACCAGCACCGTGAGCAAGCTGAAGGTATCGAGAATCGGCTCGGTCGCGGCGCTCGCGCCGACCATCCCGCGCAGCACCACCCACGCCTTGCCGAAGGTCTTGGCGCGGAAGAACACCCACGTCAGGTTCACCAGCGTGTAGGTGAGGAGCCCCAGCAGCAGGAATGCGACGGGTCCGGGGCGGTAATTGGCGAAACGCGCGCGCAGCAAGCGCTCGATCGCGAGGTAGATCCCGTGCAGGCCGCCCCACGCCACGAAGGTCCAGTTCGCCCCGTGCCATAGTCCACCGAGCAGCATCGTGGTCATCAGCGCCACGTACGTGCGGCCGGCGCCGTGGCGGTTACCGCCGAGCGGGATGTAGAGATAGTCGCGCAGCCAGGACGACAGCGTGATGTGCCAGCGGCGCCAGAAATCCGAGAAGCCCACCGCCGCATAGGGAAAGCGGAAGTTGTCGGGCATCGCGAAGCCCAGACACAGCGCCGCCCCGATCGCGGTGGTCGAGTAGCCGGCGAAGTCGCAGAAGATCTGGCCGCTGAAGGCGAGCGTCGCGGCCCAGGCATCGAGCGCCCCCGGTACCTTCGTGCCGTCGTAGACGCTCTCGGCGACGTGCGCCAGGAAGCTGTCGGCGAGCACGACCTTGTTGAAGAGCCCGATGGTCATGAGCGCCAGCCCGAAGCGCAGCTGCGCGGCGCTCGCGCGGTGCGGCGTCTCGAACTGCGGCACGAGCTCGGTCGGACGCATGATGGGACCGGCCACCAGGTGCGGGAAAAAAGTCACGAACAGCGCGTAGTCGAGCAGGTTGCGCGCCGGCAAAGCGCGCCGCAGGTACACGTCCAGCGTGTACGACATGGTGGCGAAGGTATAGAAGGAGATGCCGACCGGCAGCACGATGTCGTAGTGGGCCGGGTGGTAAGCGACACCGAGCGCCGACATGAGGGTGGTGAAGTTATCCAGCAGGAACTGGCCGTACTTGAAGTAGCCGAGCATGCCGAGGTTCGCCACCACGGAGAGCAGCATCCAGGCGTGGCGCACCGGCTCGCGGCGTGCCTTGACGAGCCCCTGCGCCGCGTACCAGTCGACGACCGTCGAGATCCACAACAGGATGACGAATGGCGGATTCCACGCCGAATAAAACAGGTAGCTGGCGAGCAGCAGGTTGATCTTCTTCGTCGTCCAGCCCAAAGGGAGCGAGTGCATGAGCAGCACGCACGCGAAGAACACGATGAACGTAAGTGAATTGAAAACCATGGGGTCGCTGCCCGCTGCGGCGCGCGGGTCTCGAGTCCTTCTTCTTGTATCCCCCGGGCGCCGTGTCAGCGCCGCCTGGAATCATGCCTGAGGCGGTAGGCAAGCGCCAGCGCCGCGAGGAACGGAATTCCGGACACCAGTGTCATCCGGAACTGCGGCGTGAAGACCGTCGTGATCAGCACCGCCGCCATGAGCCCCGCGCCGAGCAGCGTCGTGTAAGGGAAGCCGGGCAGCGCAAAGGGCAGCCGTGGCGCGCCGGCACGCACGCGTGCCCGGCGGAAGTAATAGTGCGTGACGAAGATCATCATCCAGGTGAAGAGCGCACCGAAGGAGGAGATCGCCACCATGAGGATGAAGGAGCGTTGCGGGGCGAGCACGCTGAGCGCCGTGGCGAGCGCGACACCTGAGCTCGAGAGCAGCAGCGAGTTGAGCGGCACGCCGCGCCCGCTCAGCACGCCGAAGCGCCGCGGCGCGCAGCCCGCGCGCGCCAGGCTGAACATCATGCGGGTGGTGATGTAGAGCTGGCTGTTCATGGCCGAGAGCGCCGCGATCAGGATCACGAAGTTGAGAATGCCGGCGGCGGCGGGTACGCCGAGCGCACGCATGACCTTGACGAACGGACTCTCGTCGACGCCGGCGGCCGTCCACGGCACGATCGCCAGCACCAGCGCGAGCGTCAGCAGATAGAACAGCACCAGCCGCGCCAAGGTGGAGCGGAAGGCACGCACCACCGCCACCTCCGGATGCGCGGCCTCACCGGCGGCGACCGCGATCATCTCGATGCTGAGGTAGCTGAACACCGCCATGATCACCGCCACCCACGCGCCCCACAGCCCGTTGGGAAAGAAGCCGCCATGATCGAAGTAGTAGTGAAAGCCGGGCGCCGCCGCACCGGCCCCGTTCGCGCGCAGCACGATCCATCCGGCGAGCGCGACGAAGAGCACGATGGCCGCCACCTTGATGGCCGAGAACCAGTACTCGACCGTACCGAACACATCGACGCTGAGCGCGTTCACGGTGATGAGCAGGCCCGAGAACAGGAGGATCCACAGCCAGCCGGGCGGCGCCGGGTACCAGTAGTGCATGTAGAGCGCCACCGCCGTGACCTCGGTTCCCACCGCGAGCACGATGCAGGCCCAGTAGGCATAGCGCACCAGGAAACCGGCGAGCGGCCCCAGGTAGTACTCAGCATAGGCGCCGAAGGACCCCGTGGTGGGATGCGCCACGGTCATCTCGGCGAGACACCCCATGAGGAGCAGCGCGATGAGCGCGCCGATCGCGTAGCTCACGAGTACGGCGGGCCCCGCGAGACTGATGGCGAAGCCGCTGCCGAGGAACAGTCCCGTGCCGATCGCGCCGCCGATCGCAATCATGGCGAGTCGTCCTGCACCGAGCGTGCGCTTGAGCCCGCGCTCGCGTTCGACGATGGCGCCGAAGCCCGGTTCCGCCTTGCTCACCGCAGTGACTCCCCCCTGCACCTCACGGCAGTCTACACTCCCCGCTCCGACCGACCGCTGCGGCTCACGGAGAAGTCAATTGCGCAGAACAACATCGCCTCTCATGCGTGTCATGGTCCTGGTACTGGCCGTGGTGCCGGCGGGATTCGCGGGCGCCGCGGCACTCGATGCGCTCAGCTCCGCGGATGCCGCCGGCGGACTGCGCGCGGCGTTGTCGCAGGGCGTCGGCACTGCGGTCGCCCAGCTCGGCGCCACCAACGGCTTTCTGAACGATCCCAAGGTCGCGATCCCGCTGCCGCCGGCGCTCGATAAGGCCGACCGCGCGCTGCGCATGGTGGGCATGGGCGGGCAGGCCGACGAGCTGCACGCCACCATGAACCACGCCGCCGAGCAGGCCGTGGCCGCCGCCAAACCGGTCTTCGAGAACGCCGTGCGCCACATGACGGTCACCGACGCCAGGGGAATCCTCAGCGGCGGCGACGACGCCGGCACCCAGTACTTTCGCCGCACCACCAGCGCGCAGCTCACCACCCGCTTCAAGCCGATCGTCGCCGCCGCCACCGCCAAACTGAAGCTCGCCGCGCAGTACGACGAGCTCGCGGGCAGGGCCGCGCAGTTCGGACTCGTCTCCTCCGAGGACGCAAACCTCGACGACTACGTCACGGCGAGAGCGCTCGACGGCCTCTTCAGCCGCATCGCCGACGAGGAGCGTGCCATCCGCAAGGATCCGCTCGGACAGGCCAACTCGCTCATCAAGAAGGTGTTCGGCGCGTTGTGATCGGCGCGCGCGGCCGCGGCGCTACCGCCGCTGCGCGACCCAGGCGTCCACGGCAGGAAGGAGCGCCGCCCGCTCGGCCCGCTGCTCGTTGAGGCTCTCCATGCCGCGCGCGATGTTGGGGGCCATTTCCGCGGGCAGCCGTGCGCGTACCCAGCTCTCGAGCTCCTGCGGCGCGGCACCCTCCCAGTAAACCTCGGGGATCTGCTCCGAGATGATGAGCGGGGCGTATTTCGGGAACGGCGCGAGCAGCCGGTCGGCATGGTCGCGCAACGTCGCCCAGGCGAGCGCGGCATGCCGGTCGGTGAGCTGTCCGACGAGCCGCAGCCGCAACAGCTCGTCCTGTGGCGGAATCTCCGCCGACAGGGCGATGCGCGCGGCGCGCGCGGCGAGTGCCGCATCGCCCACCCGCATCAGCGCCAGGTAGTAGCGCCGGCGCGCGCCCGCATCCTTCTCGGCCGCGGCCAGCAAGTGCAGCCGCTCGAAGGTGGCCGGATCCGCGCCCCGCGCCACGATGCCGAGGACCGTGTCCTGGTCGTCCGGCCGGATCGC
Source organism: uncultured Gammaproteobacteria bacterium (assembly GCA_963802645.1). GTDB lineage: Bacteria > Pseudomonadota > Gammaproteobacteria > Steroidobacterales > Steroidobacteraceae > 13-2-20CM-66-19. Next base: position 815,201 of record CAWDJK010000005.1, read on the forward strand.
GCGGCGATCCTTGAGGAACAGCCCGAAGCGCCGGCGCGCCTCGGCGAGGACGCCGCCGTCGCCGAGCTCGCCGAGAACGGCGAGCAGCGCGCGGCGCAGCCGCACCGCGTCCGGCGCCTCGCGCGGCCTCGCGTCCCAGCCGAAGCCGGCGAACACCGGCCGCACGAGGGCGCGCGCGCGCGCGGCGAAGGCGTCGTGACCCGGCGTGCCGCGCTCGTAATGCTCGAGCGTGGCGAGGGCGGCGGCGATCTGCTCCCAGGCACGCGGGTCGCGGTTGGCGCCCATCGCGGGGACCAGCGCGAGATAGGCGCCGAGCGGCTGCGCGCCCGCGAGCGTCAGCGCCCAGTTGTCATCGAGCAGCGCGATGCGGTCGCCGTCCGGCGCAGCCTCGAAGCCGCGCGTGTTCGCCGCGAGCGTCGGCGCGTCGTACTGCACGCGGAAGAAGCCGATGGCGTCGGCGTTGACGCTCAAGGGCTCGCCGCAGCGGCCGGCGGGGCTCGCCTGGGCGTCCCGGGTCAGCAGCTCCATGCGCGGCGCAGCACTCCCGGCGCGGATCCGCAACGGCACGCTCCAGCGTCCGGGGGCCCGGTCATCGGCACGCGGCGTGAAACGCCGCTGGCTGATGAGGATCGTGCGCTCGCCGGCCGCATCGCAGCTCGCCGCCACGCTCACCAGCGGAAAACCCGCCTGCTCGGTCCAGTCGCGCGCCACCTGCGCGACGTCCTGGCCGCTGGCGGCGGCGAGCGAGTCCCACAGATCGGTCGCGGTGGCGTTCGCGAAAGCGCGCGCGCGCACGTAACGGCGGATGCCGTCGCGGAACACGTCGGGCCCGAGATAGCTCTCGAGCATGCGCAGCACCGACTGCCCCTTCTGGTAGGTGATCTGGTCGAAGGCATTGGCCGCCTGCAGCTCGTCGGCCACCGGCTGTTCGATGGCGTGCGTCGCCAGCCGCGCGTCGGAGCGCATCGCGGCATCGCGCGCCGCATCCTGCCGCTCCCACCAGCGCCACTCGGGAAAGCGCTGGTCGGTCTCGGACGTGCCGCGCCAGGAGGCGAAGCTTTCATTCAGCCACAGGTCGTCCCACCAACCCATGGTCACCAGGTCGCCGTTCCACTGGTGCGCGATCTCGTGCGCCTGGACGGCGAAGTCCGCCTGGCGATCGGCGAGCGTGCTGTCGGGCGTGAGCAGCAGCAACCGGTCGTTGTAGGTGATGGCACCCCAGTTCTCCATGGCACCGCCGAAACCGCCCGGGACCGCGATCGAGTCGAGCTTCGGCAGCGGGAACGCGAAGCCGAAGTAGTCGTTGTAATCGCCGAGGATCAGCTGCGCGTCGGCGAGCGCCACCTGGGCATCGTGCTCACGCCCGCGCACCGCCCAGATGCCGACCGTGGCGCCGCCGGCCGGCGCCGTGATCGACTCGAGGTCGCCGCCGGTGAACTCGATGAGATAGGACGGCATGTTGGGTGAGCGCTGGAACGTGACGGTCGCGAGCGCGCCGTGCTCGGTGCGCGTCGCCACCGGCATGTTCGAGACCGTGGCCCAGCCGGCCGGTACGGTCACGGTGAGCTCGAAGGTGGCGCGGAAGGCCGGCTCGTCCCAGCAGGGAAACAGGCGCCGCGCGTCGGTGCTCTCCATCTTGGTGGACAGCAGCTGCCCGGCCGAGCCGTCGGGGTTCACGTAGGGCTGCAGGAACAGGCCGTGCGGCTGCGTCTCGAGGCGGCCGGTGTAGGTGAAGGTGAGCGTGTGCTCGCCGGGCGGCAGCGGTGCGGTGAGTGTCACGGTGGTGAGCTGCCTGCTGTCGTCGGACTCGACGGCCGCGGCCGGCACACCGTCGAGGCGCACATCGGTCAGCTTCTCGTTGAGTGAGTTGAAGACCACGGCGCGGGTCGCGGCGCGCACCCGCAGCGCCACCGACTCATTTCCCGATATCGTCATGGCGGCGATGTCGGGTACGACCGCGATCCGGTAGTCGACCGGCACCACATTCTTGGGCAGCCGGCCCGGGGCGCGGTCGAAATCGAACGGCGCCCCGACCGCGAACGTCGCGACGCAGGTGAGAAGCCATAGCGCGGCCGCACCGCCCGCGGTCCTCATGCTCTTCTTTCTTCTCTCTAGTAGTTGGCCGCCGCGCGTACTTCGCTCGCGGGCTTGTCGAGATCGGCGAGGAGCTCGGGACCCACGATCGCGAGCGGCGTCGTGCCGTAGGACAGCAGCCGGTCGTGGAAATCGAGCAGCGAGCCCGAAGCGCCCTTGCGCCGCTGGTACTCGGCGAGCAGGTTCTCGATCTGCAGCCTCCCGATCGAGTAGGCGATGGCGTAGCCGGGGCGTGTGGCGATGCCGGCCACAGCGGCCTCGGCCTGCTCGCGGGTGAAGCCGGTTTCGGCGGCGAAGAACTCGGCCGCCTGCTGGTAGGTCCACGCGCCGCTCGCGAGCTGCGGATCCACCACCGCGCGCGCCCCGCGCACCCGCTCCCAGCGCGCGACGAAGAGGCGCGCGTCCAGGTCGTCGCCGTAGAGGCCGAGCCGCACGAACATCTCCTCGCCGTAAAAGGCCCAGCCCTCGGCAAACACGCCGTCGAAGGCGATGCGGCGCACGAAGTCCGGGTGTCGCTTGGCGATCGACAGCTGCATGAAGTGTCCGGGCAGCGCCTCGTGCGCCGCGGTCGACTCGATGCGGTCGCGGTCGAAATCCTCGTTCATGTCGAGCCGCGCGGCGGCTTCGGCGAGGGATTTGGGCGGGGTGATGTAGTAGTAGCCGGTGGTCGAGAGCGAGAACAGGCGCGGCGGATTCATGGAGGCGCCGGGCGAGACCGGCTGCAGGAAGGCCGGAGTCTCGACGATGCGCATGGTGCCGAGCCAGTCCGGCACCGTGACAACCTGCTGCTCGGTCACGAACTTACGCAGCCGCGCGATGCAGTCGCGGTAGTAGTCGACGAGGGCGGCGCCGCCGGGGGCCAGCCCGCCGCCGCTCGCGGCACCGAGTGCCACGCCGCGCCGCTGCGCGGCGTTCTGCACCCACGCCTCTTCCGCCCAGCCGTGGGCGAGCTCGTCGCGGGCGATGCGCTCGACGTCGCGCGAATCGAACGGCAGCAGCTGCTCCTCCTTCAGCATGCGGTCGTAGGCCGCGCGCCCGATGGCGTAGTTCTCCGGCCAGGCGGCGACGTGGGCGTCGATGTACTCCCGGGTGCGCACCAGGGCGGCGAGCGCCGCATCGCGCGCGCGCATGAAGGCGGCGTAGTCGCGCGAGTGCGGGCCGAGCTGGCTGCGCGCCGCATCGGAGAGCGCCACCTTGAGGAAGTCGGGTGCGCCGGCGAGCTCGCGCGAGCCAACCACGCCGTACAGGTGACAGGGCGTGGTCACCAGCTGCTGCGCGGCGGCGAGGTAGGCCGGCGCGCCGGCGAGGCGCCGCGTGATGTCGAGCCAGGCGCGGCGCACGTCCACCGCCGTGGCGCCCTCCGCGCCCGCCACCGGCAGATGCTGGAACTGGGTGAACACCACGGCGACCAGGCTGGTGGCGGCGTCGGCGTAATTCTTGCGGTCGGTCTGATAGACCAGCAGCTCATCGAGGCTGCGTGTCAGCCGGGCACGCAGCAAGCGCTCATCGTCGCGGTCGCTGAGCGCACTCTGCGCATCGAAGCTCGCGGCGATCGCATCCAGCCGGCCGCGCCATTCGGTCAGCCGCTCCACCTGGGCGGCGCGAAACGTCTCGCTCGGCGCCTCGAGCTCACCGTCATGTCCGGGGATACCGAGGTAGGTCGCCGACATCGGATAGACGGCGGCGGTCGTGTAGATGATGTCCTGGGCGAGGCTGACCAGCTGCTGGCGCGGTGTCTGGGCGCGCGCCCCGCCGGCGGCCAGCACCAGCACCGCCGTCAACCCGAAGATCCTTGCTGCGTTCATGGGGCTCCCGTTCGATGCACGCGCCGGGATGCGCGCGTGCGCGAACGATTATCCCGTCTCCCTATCCAAACTACTACCTGCATGCTCTGTCGGACGTGCGCACCGCGCGCTGGATGCTCGAGCACCGACCATGCGCAGGTCGACGCGCAGGTCGACGCGCCGGCCGACCATCCGGGCCGGCGATGCACGCCAACGAGCACGCGATCAGGGCCGTGGAAAAAGGCCGCCAGAGGGTGCGCTCGAGGCAGGAAGCTGATACGCGCCCGCGGGAAGCGGGCGCACATCCCTCACTCGGGCGCGCCGCGGCGGCGCCGCAGCAGCCGTGCCGCGAGCAGCACCGCTCCTGCGAGCAGCGTGCCGGGGTCCAGCTCCCCGCCGCCCCCACCGCCGCCCGCGGGCGCGGGCGCGGTGATCGTCAGCTGTGAGGCGCCGGTTGCGCTCGCATCCGCCTGCGACACCGCGGTGATGGTCACAGTCGCCGTCGCGGGGACACTCGCCGGAGCGCTGTAGACGCCCGCCGAGGTGATGGTACCAAGCGCCGCGTTGCCGCCGACGATACCGTTCACTTCCCAGGTCACCGCCGCGTTGCTCGTGTTGGCGAGCGTCGCGGTCAGCGTCGCGGTGGCCCCGGTCTGCACGTTGTCGCTCGCCGGGCACACGGCGACCACGATGCCCGCCGCGCTCACCGCGCAGGCGTTCTGCCCGGCGGTCGCCGGCGCGCTCGTGGTAGCCGAATCCGGCGTGATGACGACGTCGGCGGAGTCGCTGTGGCCGGCTTCGTCCGTTACGGTGAGCGCAACCGTGCCGACCCCGCAGGACGGCCCGCTGACGGTTGCTTTGGAGGTCGCCGCGCCGGTGATGCTGAAGGTGAGACCGCCGCTCACGGGGCTCCACTGGTAGCTCGCGATGCTGTGGCCGTTGGCAGCCCCGCTCCCACTGCCGTCGAGCGTGAGAGTCTGGCCGGCCGTGACCCTGGCCGGCACGGCCACCGCGGCGATCGGGCGCAGTGCCGCGGTGAGCGCGCCCGGCGCGTTCGCCATGCCCGCCCCGCAGGTCTGATCGTCGCGCGTACAGATGCACTCGCTCTCCTGGAGGTCGGTGGCACTCGCCGGCACGTGGCACATGGGCGGCTGGCTGCCGGTCGCATCGAGCGAGGTCTGCGGATAGGGCTGCGCGCCCTCCTTCAGGCGTGCGATCAGCTGGCAGCTGTTGAGATTGCTGTTGACGGTCGACATGAGCGCTGCGATCCCCGCAACCACCGGCGCCGAGAAACTCGTGCCGATGCTGTAGCTGCGGTACTGACCGGCGGCGATCGTGCAGCCCGGATAGCTGCCACTGGTCGCATCGCAGTAGTAGAGGCCCGTGTAGTCGTTGGCGTCCGGCGTGCCCGGGCTCATCGCGCTCAGGTTGGTCGTGGTCATCATCGAGTAGACGCAGGCGGACTCGGCGGTCGTGAACGAGTCGCCGCAATTGCCCGCCGGCGCGCCGAGCGCGACCTCGGGCCCGAGGCTGCTGTAGCCGACCTTGGTACCGGCCTGGCGCAGGCCCGCGACCCCGGCGACGCCCGGGCAGTTTGCCGGCGCATCCACCTGGCCGCCCTCGTTGCCGGCGGAGGCCACGACCAGCACGCCGAGCGCGTTGAGCTGCCCGATGGCATCGACATAGCTCGTCGGGCAGGCGCCGGTGCCGCCGAGGCTCATGTTGATGATCCTGGCGGGATTGGGGTTCACGGGTGCGCCGCTCACCGCGACGCCGCCGGCCCACAGCATTGCGGTGATGATGTCGGAGTCGAGTCCGCCGCACTTGCCGAGGGCGCGCACCGGCAGTATCGGCGAGCCCCAGGTCACGCCCGCCACGCCGGCGCCGTTGTTGGTGGCGGCGCTGAGGAGACCGGCGACGCGCGTGCCGTGCCAGGAGCTCGGCGCGGCGGTCTGGTTGCTGCACTCGTTGGGGTTGGCGGTGATATCGGCACTGGTGATCCAGTCACCGGGGTCGTCCGCTCCGGGTCCGGGGCAGGCGCCGCCATTGGCGACGAAGGCAACGGAGATGAAGCAGTAGCCGGGCAGGAGTTTTCCGGCAAGGTCCGGATGATCGGTTCGCACCCCCGTGTCGATGTCGGCGATGACGAGCGTCGTACTCCCGGTCGTGACACCCCACGCGTCCACCGCATCGACCGCGCTCGGAGTCGCGGCCGCGACCTGCAGATACCACTGTTGCGTGTAGAGCGGATCGTCCGGTGCGCCGTGGATGTAACGGCGCTCATCCGGGACGGCGTACTCCACGTCCGCATCCGCGCGCAGTCGTGCGAGCACCGCGCCGGTCGACTCCCCGGCGAGCGGCTCGAGCGTCAGCGCGTGCAGCCGCGCCGTGATCGGCCGGTGACCGAGGAGCCTCACACCGCTGCGCGTGGTGAGCGCGCCGAGGCGCGCGGCCGGCTCGGATGGCTGGCCGCTCGCGGGCGCCGCAGCCACGGCGCGCAGCTTCACGATGACGCGCTGCGGCGCCGCCAGCGGCGCCGCCGCGTGCGGGTGGGTGCGAACCGGATTGAGCTCGGCGGCAGCGCCGTGCGCGGTGGCCGCCGCGACCAGCAGCAGCACCAGCCGCGCGCGCGGCGCGCAGCGCGCGAAAATGCGTTTCTCCATCAGCACCTTTTAGTGAAAGTCCGGCGCCCGCGATAGCTGTCGGCTCGCTACGACACGCCCTTTGTGCGATCTGCGAAGCGCGTCACATAACATCCTGCCGCGGCGGGCGCGGCCTGCTTGCCTTCGGCGGCGCGCGGTACCGGCCGCCGCGCGTGTTATTCTCGCCGGCGGCCTCGATTCAAGCGGGGATGGCCGTGATCAACTACTTCAGAATGCTCACCCGGCCGCAGCTGCACGCCTACTTCGCAGCTCTCGGCGGCTGGTCGCTGGACGCCCTCGACTTCTTCATCTTCGTCTTCAGCCTGAGTGCGATCAGCACCGAGTTTCATACCACCGTCAAGGCGGTGGCCGAGGGTGTGTTCCTGACACTGGCGTTCCGCCCTGTCGGGGCGCTGGTGTTCGGCTGGCTGGCGGAGAAGCACGGGCGCCGGCCGATCCTGATGGTGAACGTCGTGAGCTTTTCTGCGATACAGCTCGCCACGGCGTTCGCTCCCAACCTCGCGACGCTGCTCGCGCTGCGCGCCCTCTTCGGTTTCGCCATGGGCGGCGAGTGGGGAGTCGGCGCCGCGCTCGCTCTCGAGACGCTGCCGGCGCGGGGCCGGGGATTCTTCTCCGGATTGCTGCAGGAAGGCTACGTGATCGGCTACCTGCTGGCGTCAGTGGTGTTCGCACTGCTGTTCGTGCACATCGGCTGGCGCGGCATGTTCATCCTCAGCTCGGCCTCGGCGCTGCTGGTCGTGTATATCCGCATGGGAGTGCAGGAGTCTCCTGCGTGGGTCGCGGGCCGGGCCCCGCACCGCGCCTCCGCCGCCGAGATCTGGGGCGCGGTGACCCACTACTTCCCGACCCTCCTCTACCTGGTCGCGCTGATGGCGTGCTTCAACGCCTTCTCGCACGGCTCGCAGGACCTCTATCCCACCTTCCTGCAGAAGCAGCACGGTTTCTCGCCGGGCCTCACCGGCTCCATCGCGATCGTCATGAACGTCGGCGCGCTGCTCGGGGGCATCTGCTTCGGCGCATTCTCGGAGCGCATCGGCCGCAAGCGCGCCATCATGCTGGCCGCCGCGCTGTCGCTGCCCATGATCCCGCTATGGGCCTACTCGCAGACGGCCGTCACGCTCGCGATCGGCGGCTTCCTCATGCAGTTCATGGTGCAGGGGGCGTGGGGTATCGTGCCGGCGCACCTCAACGAGCTCTCGCCTCCCTCGGTGCGCGCCATCCTGCCCGGGTTCGCTTACCAGCTCGGCAATCTCGCCATGTCGAAAATGGCGCCGCTGCAGACCGGCGTGGCCGAGGCACACGGCAACGACTACGCGCACGTCCTCGCGGTGACGCTGGCTTGCGTCGCCCTGGCGCTCATCGTCGTGACCTGGCTCGGCCGCGAGGCCCACGCCGCCGAGCTCAAGGTGGGTTGAGGGACGTTGGCAGCTCGAGCGTCATGAAGACACTGTTGGGATCAGCCCGGTAGTCCGCGAACGGCCCGCACTCGCGGAACCCGCAGCGGCGATAGAAGCTGCGCGCCGGCTCGAAGTAGTCCCACGACCCGGTCTCGAGGCTGAGGCGGGTCAGCTGCTGACTGCGGGCCTCGGCGATGACGCGCGCGAGCAGCGCCGCGCCGACACCGCGGCGGCGCACCTGCTCCGCCGTATACATCGACTTCACCTCGCCGTGAGCAGCCGCGAGACGCTTCAGAGCGATCACGCCGAGCGGCTCCTCGCCGTCCCAGGCGGCGAAGCAGGCGATCGCGGGCGAGCGCAGCTGCTCGATGTCGAGCGCGTGGGCGCTGCCCGGCGCCGTCTCGGCACGCGCCCGTGCCACGTGACGCTCGAGCAGTGCCCGCAGCCGGGGCTCGGCCGGATCGGCGCGGCGGATCAGTACGGTGTTGAGCACACTGCGGCGTCAGGGCCGGCGCAGCCCATAGTCCTTGATCTTGCGGTACAGCGCGCTGCGTGAGACGCCGAGCCGCTGCGCGGCTTCGCCGACGCGCCAGCCCTGCGCCTTGAGGGTCTCCTCGATGTGGCGCCGCTCACTCTCATCGAGCGTATGCGCAGCAGCCTCGGGGGGCGTGGCGCGGGCCAGGATCGCCGCCGGATCGAAGCGCAGGTCCCGGCCGCCGAGCCTGGCGCCTTCGGCGAGCAGCACGCTGCGCTCGAGCACGTTGCGCAGCTCGCGGATGTTGCCGGGCCACGGGTAGCTCGTGAGCGTATCGACCGCATCCGCCGTGAGCGCCATCTCGCGGCCGAGCTCGGCCGCGAAGCTGCGCAGGATCGACTCCGCCAGCGGCGCGATATCGGCGCGCCGCTCGCGCAGGCTCGGAATGCGGATCTGCAGTGTGCTGATGCGGAAATAGAGGTCGCTGCGGAACCTCTGCGCGCGCACGCCTTCCGCCAGGTCCTGGTGCGTCGCCGCGATGAGGCGCACATCGACCGAGCGGTCACGGACGCTCCCGAGCCTGCGGAACTGCCGCTCGTCGAGCACCTTGAGTAGCTTCGGCTGGATGAGCAGGTCCAGGTCCCCGATCTCGTCGAGAAAGAACGTGCCGCGATGCGCGACCTCGAGCAGTCCGGCCTTGGCATCGACCGCGCCCGTGAAGGCGCCCTTCTCGTGGCCGAAGAGCTCGGATTCGAGCAGCTCGCGGCTTAAGCCCGCGCAGTTGAGATCGATGAACGGTTCCTCGGCGCGCGGTCCGTGCCGGTGCATCCACGCGGCCAGCACGCCTTTGCCCGCGCCGGTCTCGCCGTGGATCAATACCGGCCGGTCGCTGGGCGCGATCTTCGCAACTTCGGCGCGCAGCGCGCCGATCGCCTCGCTCACTCCGGTGAAGGGATCGGGCGCGGCGCGCGAGGCGCGCGAGCGCGAGGCGAGCTGCACGCGCCGGTTCTTGGCATTCTCGAAAATGCGTTCGAGCAATACGCCGAGCGTTGCGAGCGCCACCGGCTTGGTGAGGAAGTACTCGGCGCCCTCGCGCATCGTCTGCACCGCAAGATCGATGGTGCCGTGCCCGGTGACCACGATGATGGGAACGCTCTCGTCGAGCTCACGCAGGCGCGGAATGAGCTCGAGCGCGTTGGCATCGGGGAGCGAGTAGTCGAGCAGCACCAGGTCCGGATGCGCGCTCGCGAAAGCGGCACGCGCGGCCTGTCCCGAGCCCGCCTCCACCACCTCGTGACCGCGCAACCTGAGGAACTCGCGCAGCGGGGCGCGGATCATGGGCTCATCGTCCACCAGCAGGATGGTCTTGGGCATGGCTCAGGACGGCGCCACGGCGGCCTGCGCCGGGTAACGGTCGAGCGAGCTGCGCACCGCCTCGAGCAGCTGCTGCGAGGAGTACGGCTTCTGGATGAAGTCCTGCCCCGGCTGCAGGTGCAGCTCGCGCCCGGCCATGTCGGGACTGTAGCCGCTCATGAAAATGACCCGCAGTGCCGCATCGCTGGTGCGCAGCCGCGCCGCCAGCTCGCGTCCGCTGATGCCCTGCGGCATGACGATATCGGTGAGCAGCAGGCGGATCTCCTGGCGGTTCTCCTCCCACAGCCGCAGGGCCTCGGGGCCGTTGGCGGCACGCAGCACGCGGTAGCCGGCGCGCTCGAGCGTGGTGGTGATGGCCTGACACACGATGGGCTCGTCCTCGACCAGCAGCACGGTCTCGGTGCCGCGCGGCAGCACGCCCGTCGCACCGGCCGGCGCGGGTGCGGCGCGCTCGACGGCCGGCAGCAGGATCTCGAAGGTGGTCCCGCGGCCGAGCGCACTGTGCACGGTGATGGCGCCGCCGTGCTGCTTGACGATGCCGAATACCGTCGCGAGCCCGAGACCGGTGCCCTTGCCCGGCTCCTTGGTGGTGAAGAACGGCTCGAAGATGCGCAGCCGGTGCTCGGGGGCGATGCCGCAGCCGGTATCGGTCACGCGCAGGCACAGGTAATGCCCGGCGGCGACGTCGGGCGTGCGGGCCGCTGCGGCCGCGGTGAAGGTCCTGTGCGAGGTCTCGACCGTGAGCGTACCGCCGGCGGGCATGGCGTCGCGCGCGTTCAGCAGCAGGTTCATCAACACCTGGTCGAGCATGCCGGGATCGGCATGCGTGCGCAGCTCGCCTGCGTGCAGGTTGAGTGTCAGCTGTACATCCTCGCCGATGATCCGCTGCAGCATCCTGGCGGTACCGACCACGGCCTCGTTGAGATCGAGGTCGTGCGGCTGCATCACCTGGCGGCGGCTGAACAGCAGCAGCTGCCGCGTGAGGTTCGCGGCGCGCTCGGCGAAGCTGCGCAGCTGCCGCAGCTTCTCGTACACCGCCTCGGGCAGCCCCTCGATCATCTCGGTGAGCTCGGTCTGCATCAGCATGGCCGCGAGGATGTTGTTGAAATCGTGCGCGACGCCGCCGGCGAGCTGGCCGATGCCCTCCATCTTCTGCGACTGGCGCAGGTGCTCCTCGAGCTGGCGGCGCTCGGTGATGTCATCCACCGTGCCGACGATGCGCTGCACCACGCCATCGGCACCGCGCACCGGGAAGGCGCGGTCGTGCACCCAGCGCACCGAGCCGTCCGGGCGCACCACGCGGAATGTCTCCTCGTACCGGCCGGATACCTGGTGAACGAGCGCCTGGCGCACCCGCTCGCGATCCTCGGGATGAATGGCCTCGATCCAGGTGACCGGTGCGGCGCGCAGGCTCGCGCACGAGCGCCCCCAGATCGTCTCGTAGGCGGGACTCACGTACAGCATCTCGTGCTTGGCGACGTCGGTCATCCAGAACACTTCGTCCATGTTCTCGGCCAGCTGCCGGAAGCGCTCCTCGCTCTCGTGCAGATTGGCTTCGGCGTGCTGGCGCGCCGTCTCGCGGCGGTTCACCTCGAGCGCGAGCCCGATGTTGCCGGCCAGCTCCCCGACCACCGAGAGCTCCTCGATGTCGAAGAAGTCGGGCTCGCTGGCGTAGAGGTTGATGATCCCCACCACCCGGCCCTCGATCTTCAGCGGGGCGACGCCCGAAGCGCGGTAGCCGCGCTTGAGAGCCTCGCGGCGCCAGGGCGCGAAGCTCGGATCGGTCGCGATGTCGTTGCAGGTGGTGCACTGGCCGCTCAGGTAGCAGCGCCCGGCGGGCCCCCGGGACTGCACCGCATCCTGCAGGTCGATGTTGATGAACTCCAGATACCCGTCGATCACACCGGCGGCCTGGGCCGGCTTGAGCCAGCGGCCGCCGGCGTCGGGCACGCCGATCCAGGCGCCGCGGAACCTGCCTTTCTCGACCGCGATGGTGCAGGCGGCCTCGAACAGGCGCTGCGGATCCTTCTCGCGCATCATCATGGCGTTGATGTCGCTCAGCATGGCGTACATGCGATTCAGCTGCTGCACGCGCAGCTCCGCCTTCTTGCGGGCCGTGGTGTCGGCGAGCAGCGTGCAGAGGTAATCGACGCTGCCGTCGCGCTTGCGCACACAGCCCGTGGCGATGCTCGCCCAGATGACCTCGCCGCCCTTGCGCACGTAGCGTTTTTCGAGCGTGTAGCCGTCGAGCTCGCCGGCCAGCATGCGCATGAACTGCACCGTGTTGGCGGCGACATCGTCGGGGTGCGTGAGCTGCTCCCAGGTCGTGGCGAGCAGCTCCGCGCGCGAGTAGCCGAGCATCTCGCAGAGACGATCGTTGACCACGACCCAACCCTTGTCGGGGGACGTGATCGCGAAGCCGGTGAGCGGCAGCTCGAAGAAGCTGCGCAGGCGCGCTTCGCTCTCCAGCAGCTTGTCCTGCGCGAGCTTGCGCTCGGTGATATCGACGATGAAGGCGATGCGCGCCGGTCCATCGGGCAGTGCGATATCGGCGACGGATGCCTGCACGGGGAAGCGGCTGCCGTCGAGCCGCTGCGCCACACCCTCGAAGGTCTCGGCCAGCGGCAGGCCGAGGCGCATGCGCTCGCGGCGGTCCTCGACGATCGGCCGCGATTCCGCCGCCCAGTGGTCGGTCAGCGACGTACCGATCACCGCCGCCGCGTCCGGGTAGCCATAGAGCCTGGCGTAGCGGCGGTTGGCATAGATCACGAGACCCTCGCGCGTCATGCCGATCGCCTCGGGGGCCTGCTCGATCACGGCGCGGAAGCTGCCGTCGATGCCGACCTCGCCCGCGCGGCCTGCGCGCACGCCGCGCTGCGCGCGGGGGGCCTCAGCCGCCCGTGGGCGCACGGTGCGCTTACGTTTTGCGGTCTTCTTCTTGCGCATCCCTGTCGTGTGCCCTGGGGGGGAGCCGCCGGGACATTCTCCTACTCCTGGGACGGACTGTCCCATTTCCGGGACGCCGGCTCTGCGCGGGCCGTCACGGATCGAAACGCTGAACTCGGATAAATACGTTATGGGCCCGTGGCTTGCGGTGCATTTACCGGGAGCCGGAGCCCGTTGGAACGATGCTTGCAATCCAGGGAAGGAATGGCAACCGTCCTCACTGAACCTCTCGATATCGCGCTCGAGTCCGCGCGGCAGCGCATCGCGCGGCTGCCGCCGCTGCCGGTGCTCGACCCGCGCCTCATGCAGGTGCTCGCCGAACGCGACGTCGACGTCCAGTATCAGCAGCTGCGCGAGCTCCTGCGGGTGGATCCGGCGCTCGCCGCGCGCGTGCTCAAGGTCGCGAACTCCGCCTTCTACGGCTCGCGCTCGATCACCTCGATCGACCGTGCCCTGACGGTACTCGGCGCGGTGGCGGTGGCCGGCATCGCCATGGTGGCGCGGTTCGACGTCAACCTCGCGCCGCAGGGCCCGAAGTCCGGCGAGTTGCGCGCGCTGCGCCGCCACAGCCTGATGACGGCGGTCGCCGCCAAGGCGCTCGCCGCGCGCGCCGGGAACAGCCAATGGGATCGTGAGGCCGCCTTCGTCGTCGGCCTGCTGCACGATCTCGGCTGGATCGTCCACGTGCAGCTCGAGCCCGGGCGGCCGCTGCGCCGCGAGAGCGCCTCAACGTTCGACCCGGCCGAGCACTCATTGCTGAGCGCTGCGCTGTTCGCACACTGGCAGCTGCCGGCGCAGTTCATCGACGCGGTGCGCGACCACCACCACTGCGCGGCCAGCCCGGCATCGATGGGCGCGGCGCTCCTGGCGGTCGCCGAGCAGTGCGCCATGCACGGCGGCGATGAGTTCGGCAAGGACGTGCGACCGCAGGACTCGCAGCTGCCACTCGCGCTGTTCCGCCTCACCGAGGCCGAGCTGCCCGAGCTCGGCGCCCAGTGCGCCGCCGAGGCGGCGCTGCTCGACGGCCTGGTGAACTGACATGGTGGAAACCGATACCCAGATTCTGCGTGTGCTCGACGTCGATCTCGAGGGCGAGCAGCCCGAGGAGGCACCGGTCCGCGACCGCCTCACCGGCATGCTGAGCCGCGAGGCCCTGCTCGGCCGGCTCGCGCAGACCATCGAGCGGGCGGCGGCGCAGCCGCGCAACGGCTTCGCGCTGCTCTACCTCGACCTGGACCGCTTCAAGCTCGTGAACCACGCCTACGGGCACGAGGCCGGCGACCAGCTGTTGCGCCAGGTCGGCGAGCGCGTGCGCACCACCAGCCGCGCCACGGATGCGGTGCTGCCGGCGACCCGCGGCAATGCCGCCGCGCGGCTCGGGGGCGATGAGTTCGTCGTGGTGCTCGAGCAGCTGTCGCGCCCGGAAGAGGCGCTCGCCATGGCCGAGCGGCTGCTCGGCGCACTCGCCGGCGATTACTGGATACAAGGGACCCGCGTGACTATCTCAGCAAGCATCGGCATCGTGCACAGCGACGGCGGCTACCGTAACGCCAGCGACCTGCTGCGCGACGCCGACACCGCGATGTACGCCGCCAAGGCCGCAGGACGCGGCCGCTACTCGGTGTTCGATTCCTCGATGAGCCAGCGCATCCGGCTGCGCGTCGATACCGAACGGGAGCTGCGCACCGCCATCGACGGCGAACAGCTGGCGCTCGTCTACCAGCCGATCGTCAACCTGCAAAGCGGCGTGGTCGTCGGCATCGAAGCGCTGGTGCGCTGGCAGCACCCGGCCAAGGGCATGATGTCGCCGGCGGACTTCCTGCCGGTCGCGGTGGAGAGCGGGCTCATCAAGCCGCTCGGGGAGTGGGTGACCCGCAAGGCCTGCCACGACTTCGCCCGCTTGAGGCGGCAGATGGGCGCGGCCGCGCCCGAGTTCGTGAGCGTCAACGTCTCGCGCCGCCAGCTCGGCGATCCGAGCCTGCCGCTGAAATTCGCCGCGATGCTGCACGAAGCGCAGCTCGAGCCGCAGCACCTGCACCTGGAAATCACCGAGAGCGAGCTGGTCACCGATTTCGCGGTCGCCAAGCAGACGCTCGAGGCACTCAAGGCGCTCGGAGTGGGGCTGTCGGTGGACGACTTCGGCACCGGCTACTCCTCGCTCGCGAGCCTGCACGAGTTCCCGATCGACATCTTCAAGCTGGACCGCTCGTTCATGGCGTCCAGCATGCGCAGCGCCCAGGGACCGGCGCTGGTCGCGGTGGCGCACGCGATGATCCTGCTGGCCCGCAACATCAACGTCCGGGTGGTCGCCGAGGGCGTCGAGACCGCCGAGCAGCTCGCGCTGCTGCAGTCCCTGCAGTGCGACATGGCGCAGGGCTACTTCCTCGGCCGCCCCATGCCCATCGAGGCGATCGCGACGCACCGCGTGCCGATCCAGGTACAGGCCGAGGCCTGAGCGGCGCCGACGCGCACGGTGGATCCCGGCGTCAGTGTGGCCGGGCGCCGCCCCTCAGCCGGCGGAACGCAGCTGCTGGAGCGCCTGCTCGAAGATGCGGATGTTCTCGGGCGAGTCCTCGGCCGCTTCGGCCTTCTCCGAGGAAATCTTGGTGAGCATCGCCAGCTTGATGCGGCCGGCGAGCCCGAATTCCTGGGCCGCCTGCTTGTAATACTCGTTCAGTTTGACTGCCATGATCGTGCCTCCTTGGCTCTTTCAGGCCTGTCCGGCGGCCGTAGCCAGCCTGGACAGCTCCTCGATGGCCGCATGAACTCCCTTCATGCTCTCGCCGAATTGCCCGATCTCGTCGGGTCCTGAGATATCGACCGACAGGCCCTCGATGTCGGCCTTCGCCAGGCGGTCGGACACGGCCTTGAGGCGCCCCAGACGCTGCAGAATGGTGCGCACCGTCAGCAGGCCGACGAGCCCGAGCCCCGCGAGCAGGCCGCCGGTCGCGCCGAGTGCCAGGTTGCGGGCCGCACGCGCCGCGCGCTCCTGGGTGGCAACCGAGGCCACGACCTGGTCGTTGAGCCGCTGTACTACCTGATCGAAGAGATTGGTGGGCGCGCGATCCTGGCCGCGCACCATCTTGTCGGCGACCTTGAAGTCGAAGCCACCGGCGACGTAAGCGTCGTAGGCGGCCTGATACTTCTCGCTCATGGTCTTGTGCGCGGCGAGGAACTGGTCGAGCAGCTCACGCGCTTCGGCGTCCTGCACCGCGGTGGCGAGGGCGGCGGCGCCGCTGCGCACCTCGGACTCCTCGGCGTGGAACTGCCGGGTGTATCTGGCGAGGTCATCGGGCGCGTGGCCGCGCAGCAGGATGTCTTTCCATTCCTGTACCTGCTTCTTGAAATCGACCTGGATGACGCGCGCGGCTTCGGCCTGGCGCACCTGCTGCGCGAGCAGCGCGTCATAGCCGGCGGAAACGGTCCGCGTCTGGGCCAGCAGGGCGAGCGCCAACATCACGAACAGCGCCACGACCCCACAGAAAAATATGATCAGCTTGGTTGAAATCTTCATGCACGCCTCCTGCGCACTGTCTCCGTGAACCGGACATCGGCTCGCGGCAGAACTTCTTGAGCGTCCCTGCCCGCAACGGGCGCGAAATCAGAACTCCGTCCAGTCGTCGGCTCCGCCCGCGGCCTTCGCGGACGGCCGCTGCGCCCGGGGAGCCGGCGCCGGCGCCGGGCGTCGCCCGGCCGAGGCGCCGGCCGCCGCTGCAGGGGCCGCCTTCCTGGCGGGCGCGGCACCGCGCCGGAGGGAGGCCTGCGCCGCGGCGGCCGCGGCCGCCTGTGCCGAGACCTGATAGCGCTCCATCATCTGGCTGAGCGCCTTGGCCTGATCGGCCATCGACTGGCTGGCCGCCGACGCCTGCTCCACCAGCGCGGCGTTCTGCTGCGTCATCTCGTCGAGCTGCATCACGGCCTTGTTGACCTGCTCGATGCCGGAGGACTGCTCGCGGCTCGCGCCGGCGATCTCGCCGACGATGTCGGTCACCTTCTTCACGGCGGTCACGATCTGATCGAGCGTCTGGCCCGACTGGGTGACGAGCTGCGAGCCCTCCCCGACCTTGCGGACGCTGTCCTGGATCAGACCCTTGATCTCCTTGGCGGCGGTCGCGCTGCGGCCGGCGAGGTTGCGCACCTCGCTCGCCACCACCGCGAAGCCGCGCCCCTGCTCGCCGGCACGCGCGGCTTCGACCGCCGCGTTGAGCGCCAGCAGGTTGGTCTGGAAAGCGATCTCGTCGATCACGCCGATGATGTCGACGATCTTCTTCGAGGCGTCGTTGATCTCGGTCATGGCGCGCACCGCCTGACCGACCACGCTGCCGCCCTTGTCCGCCTGATCGCGCGCCGCGGTGGCGAGCTGATTCGCCTGGCTGGCGTTGTCGGCGTTCTGCTTGACCGTGGAAGTCATCTGCTCCATGGAGGAAGCGGTCTCCTCGAGGCTCGCCGCCTGCTCCTCGGTGCGCTGACTCAGGTCGGCGTTGCCCTGGGAGATCTCGACCGCGCCGCGCGACACCTCGGTCGCCGCGGCCTGCACGATGCTCACGACCTCGCTCATATTCTCGGTGAGCTGGTTGATGCCCTTGCCGATCTCGGCGAACACGCCCGACTTGCCGCTAAGGTCCATGCGCTGCGTGAGGTCGCCCGAGGTCGCGCTCTGCACCAGCGTCTTGATCTCGGCCTCGATGCCGAGCTCGACGGTGCGATCGGCCCACTCGAGCACCGTGCCGAGGCGCTTGCCGCCCGCGTCCACCATGGGATTGGCGCTGATGCGCAGCTTGTGTCCGCCGATGGTGATCTGCGAGGTGAAGGTCTTGTCGAGGCCCGCCAGCAGGTTCCTCTGGTGGGCGGGATTGCGATGGAACGAGTCGATGTTCGCGCCGAGCAGGCGGCTCGCGTCGAACTGCGGCAGATCGTTGCGGAAATCGTCCTGCGCGGCGCTCAGCATCTCGCGCATCGCATGGTTGAGGTAGATGATGTTGAGGCCGGTATCCACCACCATCACGTTAGCGGACAAATTGTCGAGCGCGCCCTTGAAGGCGGCGTTCAAGGCGCTCTGCCGCACCTGTTCGGTGATGTCGGTCGAGTACTCGACGACCTTGAAGGTCTGGTCGTCCATGTCGCGGATCGGGTTGTAGGTCGACTGCAGCCACACTTCGCGGCCGCCCTTGCCGAGGCGCCGGTACTGACCGGCCGCGCCCTCGCCGCGCGCCAGCTTGTCCCAGAAGGAGCGAAACTCGGCCGTCCCGCGCTGCGCGGAATCGAGCAGCATGCCGTGATGCTTGCCACGCAGCTCCTCCAGCGTGTAACCGACGGCCCCGAGGTAGTTCTCATTGGCCGTGAGGATCGTGCCGTCGGGCGCGAACTCGATGACGGCCTGGGCGTTACTCACCGCCTTGAGCTCGCCTTCGTACTCGGTCGACTTGCGGATGGTCTCGGTGATGTCCTGCGCCAGCGCCACGACCTTGATCAGCTTGCCGGCGGCATCGGCGATCGGGTTGTAGCTCGCGCGGATCCACACCACGCGGCCTTCCTTGTGGAAGCGCCGCTGGCGTCCCGACTGGGGCTCGCCGTGCGCGAGCTTGTCCCAGAAGGCGCGATACTCGGCGCCATCGCGGGCGGCGGGCGGCACGAAGATGCGATGGTGCTGCCCGCGCACTTCCTCCAGCGTGTAGCCGAACACCTTGAGGTAGTTGTCGTTCGCCCAGAGGATCGTGCCGTCGAGCGCGAGCTCGATGACGGCCTGCGAGCGGCGCAGCGCCGCGATCTGGCCGGCGAGATCCGCATACGACAGCTTCTCGGATGCCGCGGTGCCCGGCCGGGCGTTTCTTTGCTTTGCGCCCGGCGACCGGGTCTTGCGTACCGTCTTGCTCATCACGCGCTCGCTACTGGTTCACAGATCCCAATGAAGGGCCTCACGCGCCCCCGTGCGGCGGCGCCGGAAATCCGGGAGAGCGTGGCTTTAGCGGCATGCGCGCGCCGGACTTTAGCGTCCGGCGACACGCACTCACGGGTCAGACCGCGGTGCTCAGCAGTTGGCCGGGCCTGGCGGATGCGCCGTTCTTCAGGCTCTGCAGCAGGGCCTGCAGCTGGAGCGACGAGCTGGCGGAGCTCGCCGCGCCGCTGCCCGCACTGCCGCTCGTCTGGTTCTGCTGCAGGAGCGACATGAGCTGTGACATGCCGCCGCCGTGATGGCCATGCCGATTGAAGTGAGCCTGCAGCGCGCTGGTCGCGGCGCTGCCGCCCGCGCCGGCGGTGGCGTCGGCGCCGGTGGCGCTGGTCGTGGCGGGCGCGGCGAGCGCCGAGGTGGCGCCGGATGCGCTGCTGGCGGCGGCGCTGGCTCCGGACTGCCGCAGTTCCTGCAGCAGCGTACTGACGAAGCTACCGGCGCCGAAGGGCGTGGCGACCGCGAAGGGGTTCTTGCCGGTCACCTGGCTCAGCAGGGCCGTGGGGTTCGAGATGCTCGAGATGGACACTGGCTGTGACTCCTTGAGTGTTCAATGCGAACCGGTGAGCGGCGCACCGGCGACCGATGCGGAAAGCTTCGGCCAGAGCTTGCCGCCGAGACGCCACAATCCGGCAAAGCCTTGCCGATGCGTGCGTACCAGCCACGGCAGTGGCGCTCGCTGGACGGGGATCGGGTGCCGCAACATGATCACGTACTCCGCTGATTCCGTTTGCAATCCTCGCTTCCTCGCGGGCCGCGGCGCTGACACGCCGGGTCCGGGAAGCAGAATCAAGAGGTGCAAACGAGGTGCCACGCCGTACTACGTGGTTCACGGAATTGCCAACGGGTGAGGCGGCGAGGAATCAGCTGATCAGAACCTCACGCGTCCGCAGCTCCAGTCGTCCCGCCCGTGGCCGTCGTGGTCGGAATCGCACGGCACGTAGGCGACCCCCCGATACACCACGCCATAGGTCGGCCCGGCGATCGTCGTGAAGGCCTCGGCGGCGACCTCGGGCGTCAGGGTGGTGGCCGCCAGCTGATCCGTGATCGCCACTACGCGGTTGGGATCGGCACCCTGATCGCCCGCGGCGCTCGCGGTCGAGGTGGTCGCCCAGAGCGTCACGGTGCCGTCGCGGTTCACGCGCCCGGTGAGATTGCGCAGTCCGACCGTAGTGACATCGGGATAGGGGCCGTCGTAGCCGTCGAGGTTGGTGGCTACGACGCCGACCAGGTTGTTGGTGAGGACGTAGTCCAGCTGCCAGCTGCCCGCGACCAGGCTCCACTTCTCGAGCCCCGCGTGCGCGGCGACGTCGGTGACGTTGCCGGAGCCCTCGTCCGCGACATACAGCGTCGTCGGGTTCGCGAAGAACAGCGCGAACGGCGTGAAGTCGCCGCCGGTGGCCTTGGCGGAGTCGGTGGGGAAGCCGGGGACGACGCTGATGGTCTGCGCGGCCGCGTCGGCGACCGTCGGCAGCGCGCCGACCGTGTACACCGTGTCCATGCCGTTGCTGCCGCTGCCCTTGGTGAAATAAAGGGCGCCCTGGTACTCGGCCAGGCCGCGGTAGTTGTCGTCCTTGCCCGGCTTGTCGAGCTTGCCCTTGACGAAGGTGTACTGAACGAGCGGATCGACTTCGGCCGAATTACCAGCGGGGATCGCCACGTCTGCGCGCCGGCCATTGATCGGGCCCACCACCTCGAGACCGGTGGTCTCGGTCACGTCGGGGTCGGTGCCGTTCGCGGCGCCGAAGGCCGCCGCGTTGCCGTTGTTGGCGTTACCGACGGTGTAGTAGAGCCCGTTCGATCCGAGCAGCGCCGAGCGCCCGTTGTTGCCGCCGTAGTCGACGGTCGGCGTGAAGGCGAGCTCGCCGCGCTCGTTCACCGCCACGATAGTGCGGTGAAATGCGTAGCTGCTGCCGAAGGCGAAGGTCACCGGGTTGGTCGGATCCTGACCGGCCACGGCATCGGCATTGGAGACGTCGAGCGCGCCGACCCCGGGGCTGGCGTAGCCCATGAAGGTGAGGCGCAGCCCGTCGCGGGCGCGCGCGATGTGCAGACCGAGCTCGGACTTGGACGAGAAGCTGGTGACCACCTGATCGGTGGGCACGTGCAACGTGCGCAGCACCCGTCCGTCGCGCGCGTCCACGTCCCACAGCCTGATGGGCGAGGTGACGCCGAAGCTGCCGTCGATGGCGGCGTTGTTCCACACCTCGGGATAGAGGTTGCCGGCCACCGCCGTGATCGTCGCGGTGTTGGTGTTGGCGAGCTGCGTGGTGCCCGCGGTGAGCGATGCGACCGCCCCCTGGGTGCGGTCGTAGCGGCTGCTGCTGATCACCAGCGAGTCGGGCTGCAGGAATGAGTCATCCGCCTGGGCGAGCGGCGCGGCGCCCCCGAACAGGACGGCGGCGCAGCCGGCCAGTGTGCGGGCGACGGCGATGGAAACGGCGCGATTGGAGTGCATGGGACCCTCGGCTGTGAGTCGGGGGTCCGACGCTAGTCGGTCAATGTTGCAGCCCGATGTACGGCCGCCTCACAGTCCGCACTCGCTCAGGCCCGGATGGTCGTCGGGCCGGCGGCCGAGCGGCCAGCGGAATTTGCGCTCCGCGTCCGTGATCGGCAGATCATTGATGCTCGCGAAGCGCCGCTGCATGAGACCGTCGGCGTCGAACTGCCAGTTCTCGTTGCCGTAGCTGCGGTACCAGTGACCGGAGTCGTCGTGCCACTCGTAGGCGAAACGCACCGCCAGACGATCGCCGGTAAAAGCCCACAGCTCCTTGATCAGCCGGTAGTCGAGCTCGCGCGCCCACTTGCGCTCGAGGAAGGCGCGCACCTGCGCGCGCCCCACGGGAAACTCGGCGCGATTGCGCCAGTGCGTGTCCTCGGTATAGACCTGCACCACGCGGTCGGGGTCGCGGCTGTTCCAGGCGTCCTCGGCCATGCGCACTTTCTGCGTGGCAGTCTCGCTGGTGAACGGGGGAACGGGCGGGCGCGTCGGCATGGCGGCCTCCTCATCGGGCGCTCGGGGGATTCAAGCTGGCCGCTAATCTACCAATGCGGCCGCCGCGCCGCACACGCGCATCAGCGCGTTCACCACCGCCTTTCCCGACGAGTACTACTGGGCGTGCGCGGCCCGGCTTCCTGAGCCCAAACCATCACTGCGTCACGGTCCGCACGCCCGCCGCTTCATCCGCGGCGTGCGCGGCCGATCCATCGACCCAGGAGTCCCGCCAGCCGAACCGCGACACTATGTAAAGTCATGAGCGAGCGCACTTCGATCCCGCCCGCAAGCGGCCGGCGGCCTGTCGGGCCGTGGATGGCCGCCGCGGCGTGTCTGCTCGCCGCGTATGCGCTCGCGCCCCGGCCGAGCGCGGCGGCGGCCGACGCCACGCGCTGGGAGTCCATTACCTCCTGGCAGTTCAGCCGCTACACGGTGGACATGGGACTCGCCAACAGCGCGCTCACGGCGCTCGCGCAGGACCGGGACGGTTTCATCTGGATCGGCAGCCAGAGCGGGCTCATGCGCTTCGACGGCTACCGCTTCCGCACCTACCAGCACGACCCGCACGATCCCGGGTCGATTCCGTCCAACTTCGTGCAGTCGCTCCACACCGACCCACAGGGCAATCTCTGGGTGGGCACGGCGAACGCGGGGCTGGCGCGTTACGACGCACGCAACGGCCGGTTCCTCACCTACCCGGTTGGCGGGCCCGCGGGCATCCGTACCGCAGACATCGAGGCCGTCCTCGAAGATGGCCACGGGGGCCTGTGGGTTGGAACCGACGGCGGTGTCGACCGCCTCGTCATCGCGACCGGCGCGGTGACTCATCTCGACACGGGCAAGAGCAACGGCCTCTCGCACGACTTCGTGCTCGCGCTGCATCGCGAGGACGACGGCGGGCTGCTGGTGGGCGACCGCGGCGGCCTCACGCGGCTGCGTCCCGAGGCACAAGGCTACGAGCACCTGTCCATCACCGACGCCGCGGGCAATCCCGTGGCGACGGGAGTCGCCGTGTTCGCCGAGGATGCCTCGCATCGGCTGTGGGCCGGCACCAGCAACCACGGCCTGGCGCTGCGCAAGGCGCACGGCGACTTCACCCTGCCGCGGCTCAACGGGCCGGCCGCGGCCACGCTCGCGGATCAGTCGGTGCGTGGCATCGTGCTGGCACCCGACGGCAAGCTCATCCTGGCGACCTACGGTGCGGGACTCTTCGTCGTCGACCCCTCGACGCTGGCCGTGCGTCACATCGCGCACAGCGACAGTGACCAGACCAGTCTCCTGGACGACCAGACCTATGGCCTGTTGCGCGATCGCTCCGGCCTCCTGTGGGTGGCGACCGAGGCGGGGTTGAGCGTCGCCGACCCGTCACAGACCGCCTTCGAGACGGCCGTGGTCGATCGCATGCGTCCCGACCGGATCACCGAAGGCAACGGACTCGCGACCTTCGTCGACTCCCACGACCGGCTCTGGATCGGCCATCACGGCAGCGGCGTCGACGTGTTCGGCGCCGACGGTGCGCGGCTGATCACCCTGCAACCTCAGGGCACCGGAGATGCCGCCAAGGCCGATCACAGCGTCTACGGCCTCGCCGAGACCGCCGACGGCACCGTGTGGATCGGAACGCGGCGCGGCCTGTACGGCGTGCGCGGGTGGAAGGCGTCGGCCGTGCGCTTCCCGGACGATCCTTCCGGACCCAACATCCAGCGGCTGCTCGCAGACGGCGCGAACCTCTGGGTCGGCACGCGCAGCGGGCTCATGCGCTACGAGCCGCGCTCGCGACGCTGGCGCAGTTACGCCGCGCAGACGCCGGGCAAGCTCTCCGATCCCTTCGTGGTCTCGCTCGCGCAGCGTGCCGACGGCAAGCTCTGGGTCGGGACCCGCAAGGGTCTCAACCTGGTCGATCCGGCCTCGGGGAGGACCGAACGCTTCGCCGGCACCGACACCGGCGGCGCCATCCTGACCGAGGCTTTCATCGTCGACCTGTGGAGCGCGCCGGACGAGCGCTTGTGGGTGGCGACCATCGACGACGGCGTGTACCTGCTCACGCCGCAGACGGGCGGCTTCGCGGTCCGTCATCTGACCGAGCAGGACGGACTGCCGTCGATGAACGTCGATGCGCTGCAGCCCGATCTTGCGGGCGGCGCCTGGGTGAGCACGGCGAACGGACTCGCGATGATCGACACGCGCACCTTGCACGCACGACGGTATCGGCGCGCGGACGGCGTGCGCTTCGGCGACTACTGGGCGCACGCGGCGACCCGCACCTCCGAAGGTGACCTGGTGTTCGGCGGCGTCGGTGGGCTCACCGTGGTGCACCCCGCGCTGCTCGCGGTGCGGCGCTTCGAGCCGCAACTGCTGGTGAGCGGCATCGCCGTCGGCGGCCGGGCGCTCGCGGCCACGCCGCAGGGGAGCGGTGCCTCCACGACGGCGCCGATCATCGTCAGCCCGGACGCCAACTCCTTCCAGGTGGAATTCGCCGCCACGGACTACACCGCGCCCCAGAGCCTGCGCTATGCCTACCGGCTGCAGGGCTACGACACCGACTGGACCGTGGTCGATTCGACCAAGCGCATGGCGGCCTACACCAACTTGAGTCCCGGCGACTACGCGCTGCTGGTGCGCGGCACCGATCGCACCGGAACCTACTCCTCCGCCATGCTGCGCATCCCGTTGCAGGTACGGGCCGCCTGGTACCAGACCTGGCTGTTCCGGTTGCTGGCGGCGGCGGCCGCGGTCGGCATGGTGGCGATGCTGGTGCATGCGCGCACGGCGTATCTGCGCCGGGTGAAGCAGCGCCTCGAAGGCATCGTAGCCAGGCGCACTGAGGAGCTGCGCCGCAGCAAGCAGCAGATCGAGATGATCGCGTATCTCGATGCCATGACGGGCCTGCCCAACCGGCGGCTGTTCGCCGAGCGGTTCGCCAACTTCCGTGCGTCGGCCGACCGCAACCGCGTCGGCTTCACGCTGCTGCTGGTGGACCTCGACAAGTTCAAGGCCATCAACGACACGCTCGGGCACGCCGTCGGCGATGCGGTGCTGATCGCCACCGCACAGCGCCTCGCAGCCGCCACTCGCGAGGTCGACGTGGTGGCGCGCCTCGGGGGCGATGAGTTCGCGATCCTGCTCGATGCCACGAGCAGCCCCGATGCCATCGCCGCGCTATGCGCGCGGCTGCTCGAGAGCTTCACTCCCCCGGTCGCGTGCGAAGAACATGCCGTGCAGGTCGGCATCAGCCTCGGCGGCGCCGTCTACCCGCGTCACGGCGTCTCGCAATCCGAGCTCTACAAGGCGGCCGATGTCGCGCTCTATGAGGCGAAGAAGGCGGGGCGCAACACCTGGCGCATCTATGCGGCGGCAGCCGAGCCCGCCGCGCGGCTGGCGGAAGTTGCCGGGAGCCCGTAGCGTTCCGGCCGATGAACGAACGGCGCCCCCGCGCTACCGATTCATCAATTCCTGGCCTGGTCGATCAGCAGCATGGTCAGCAGGTACAGCCGCGGGGTGACGGTATCCAACTCGAGAAATTCCTTCTCGGAGTGAAAGCCTCCGCCCACGGGGCCAAGTCCGTCGAGCGCCGCGACTCCGGCATCCGCGGCGAGCGCCGACTCGGAGGCCCCGCCGTTGCCGCCGGCCGCCAGCGTGCGGCCAATGCCGGCGTAGATACTCTGCGCCCGTGCCGCGAGCCGATCGGTCGCGGCATTGTCGGGTAGCGGCGGGAAGCCCTCGCCGCCGCTCACGGTGACCCGGGTGTCGGGGATCACGGTGGTCTCGGCATTCTTGCGCAAAACCCGCTCGACCCGCGCGAAGTCGGCCTTATCGCGCACCCGTACATTCACGTCGGCCCAGGCGTCCTCGGGGATGATGTTGGCGCGCGTGCCGGCATGCATGACGGTCAGGTTCACCGTGATGCCGTCGCCGGACTTCGGGAACGCGTCGAGTCCCGCGAGCTGATGGATCAGCTCGAGCGCGGCGTTGCGGCCGTCCTGGGGAGCGATGCCCGCGTGTGCCGCACGTCCCTTGACCTCGATGTGAAAGTTGGTGGATCCCTTGCGCCACACGGTGAGGGTGTCCGGGAGGTCACCCGGCTCGAGATTGAGCTCGACGTCGGCATCCTTGAGGAGTCTGCCGATGAGGGCGCGCGTCCCCGGCGAGCCGCGCTCCTCCGAGGTCTCCATCAGGAAGACGATCTTGGCGAAATTCGTGAAGGCGAGGTCGTGCAGGATCTGCAGCGCATACACGCCTTCGACCACGCCGCCCTTCTCGTCGGAGACGCCGGGACCATAGGCTCGCTTAGCGTCGGTGCGATAGGGGCGCCGTTGGACAGTACCGGGCTCGAACACCGTGTCGATGTGCCCGATCATGAGAATGCGGCTCTTGCCGTGGCCGGCGAGCGTCGCCACCGTGTTCTCGGCGAGCCCGGCCTGCTCCGCCGGCACCGACTCGATCGTCATGCCGAGCGCCCTGAGGCGCTCAATCAGGACGGCGGCGACCTTGCGGCCGCCCTCGACGTCGCCCGTCCCGGAGTCGATGTTCACCACCTGCTCGAGGAGCTGCAGCTGCGCGGTGCGCGCGCTCTGCGCGGCGGTGAGAACCCTGGCGTTCTTCTGCGCCGCGGATGCGGCCAGCACGAGCGCAGGCAGCGCGAGAGCGGCGGCGGCCACGACATTGACGAGACGCCTGGGCATGGCGCATTCCCTTTCTTGTATTGGTATGGGCAGCCGCCCGAATTCTACCGATCCAGGCGGCGCTCGGGTGGCGCCGTCCTGTACCGGTTCACACCGCCTGCGGCTTCGCGGGTTTGTACGGCACGCCGCAGCCACCGAGGCCGCAGTAGCCGTCGGGGTTCTTGGCGAGGTACTGCTGGTGATAATCCTCGGCGTAGAAGAACTCGGGTGCCTCGAGAACCTCGGTGGTGATGCTGCCACGTCCGGCACCGCTGAGGCCTCCCTGGTAGATGCGGCGCGACTCCTCGGCGGCCGCGTGCTGCGCATCGCCGTGCGTGTAGATCACGGAGCGGTACTGGGTACCGACGTCGTTCCCCTGGCGCATCCCCTGGGTCGGATCGTGCGACTCCCAGAACGCCTTGAGCAGCTGGTCGTAACCGATCTTCTTCGGATCGTAGAGCACGCGTACGACCTCGGCGTGGCCGGTCTCTCCGGTGCAGACTTCCTCGTAAGTCGGATTCTGCGTGAAGCCGCCCGCATAGCCGACCGCCGTCGAATAGACCCCGGGCAGCTCCCAGAAGAGCCGCTCGGCACCCCAGAAGCAGCCGAGTCCGAACACCGCCTCGGCAAGTCCGGCCGGAAACGGCGGGACCGTACGATGGCCGTTGACGAAATGACTCTCGCGGACCTTGAGCGCAGTGCTGCGACCGGGCAGTGCATCCGCCCGTGTGGGCATGTCGGCTCTCTTGCGTGCCAGGGCCATGGAAGCCTCCTTTGCTATTGCCTCGCAGTGTGGGGACAACGGGTCGGTGACTCAAGACCCCCGATCCTGCCGTGCTAAGCTCCTCACACATGGGCATAAGCCAGCCACAGAACCTGACCACGCCGCCGATCGAGAAGTTGCGGCCCTACGGCATCCGCGTGAGCCTGCCGCCGGGGGACCCGTTCCGCAAGCTCCTCGGTCCCGAATGGCAGCGCCTGCACTGGTACCCGACCCCGGCCGAGCGCGATGCGGCCCTCGAGGACATGAGCCGCCGGCACGAATACTCGCGCGCCGGCGACAAGCCCGCGCTGGTTTTCAAAAAGATCGAGAAGCTCGCCGAGAGCCGCGGGCTGTAGTCGCTTGGCAGCCGCCTCCATGACGGACTACCCCTACGAGACGCACCTCGATATCAAGTTCGCACCCCTCGAGGTGGTCGACGTACCGGCGCTCCTCGGGCAGGTTCGCCACCGCTGGTACAACCAGACGCTCTGCAAGGTCAACGACTCGGTCATCCGCCTCGGTGTGTTCGAGCCGGGCGAGTACCACTGGCACAAGCACGACAACGACGACGAGTTCTTCTTCGTGCTCGAGGGCCGCTTCGTCATCGACCTCGAGGGGCGGACGATCGAGCTCGAGCCGCACGAGGGCTTCGTCGTGCCCAGGGGCGTCGTGCACCGCACGCGCGCCCCCGAGCGCACCGTGGTGCTCATGGCCGAAACCGCCGCGATCGTCCCGACGGGCGACGCTTGATTCAGAACGTACGGCCGAGGAACAGGTAGAACGCCTGGTTGCCGTGCTGATCGAATCCGACCGCCACGTAAAGCGGTCCAAGCAGCGTATCCATGCCGAGGAACAGGCTCGCGTCCTTCCGCGTGTTGCCGAAGCTCGCCTCAGTGCGGCTCTGCCAGACGTTACCCGCCTCGAGTGAGGCGCCGAGGTAGGTCGGCACGTCGAAGTAGCCGGGTCCGCCGCGGCCGATCTGCCGGTAGAACATGAGGCGCGCGATGCCGTAATTGGCACCGAGGAGCGAATCGGCCCTGAGCCCGGAGAGATTGAGGAACCCGCCGAGCGGGAACAGCAGATTCAGGTCGGTGACGTTCGCCTCGAGCGTCGTGCCACCGGAGGCGGAGAACGAGAAGGTATCGCGGCCGAAGGAGTAGGCGCCAAGATAGCTCGCCGTCACCTGGTTGGAGTACTGGCCGAGTCCCGAGACATCGCGGTTGGCGCTCCACTCGAGCGTCGCCTGCTGGCCGCTATGCGGGAAATTGATGTCGTCGAGGCGGTCGTAGGTGAAGCGCGCGAAGTAGTTGATCAGGTTGAAGGGCGTGAAACTCTGCTCGGGCAGATTGGGGTCGGTGGCATCGCCGATCTCGAGCACGTAGTGCCCCTGCTCCCGCTGCGCGCCGAGGCGCGCCTCGCCCCAGTTGCCGAACTGGTAGCCGAAATCAGACCCATACTGGAAGGTGTGCACGCGGTACTCGGCCTCGAGCGTCTGGCCGTTGAACCAGTCGAGCTCGCGCGCCTCATCCGTCACGTGCGGCATCACGAACCAGCCGGAGAACTCCGCCAGCGGCAGGAACAGCTCCGTCGACACGAGCGACGTCGTGCCGCCCTGCACGTCCGTGACCCACTCGCCGGCGTTGCGCGTGATGTCCGACATGACGAAGCGCACTGCCGCGTCGTAAGTCGCGTGACCCTCGAAGTCGTCCTGGAAGCTCAGGCCGAAGCGCAGGTAGTTCGGCCCCATCGCGCTCGGACGCGCATCGAGCGCGAGTCCGTAGTAGTCGTCGTGGCCCACCACACGGTAGTCGAGCGTGTCGAGACCGCCTAAGCCGTACAGGCCGGTGACGCGCCGTGCCACCGCGTCCGGATTGAGCGGCTTGCCGTTCATATCCCTGAAGAGCCGGTCGAGCGACTGCGAGTAGGCGTCCGAGCCGCCCTCGGCCTGCACGAAGTGGATCACCGGGGGCGGCAGTCGCAGCGCCTCGCGGCGCTGCTGGTAGCGCTGCATCTGCTCGGCGCTCACGGCGAGCGGCGCGAGCTGCTCGACGGCGGTGCGGGCCGCGGCCTCCCCGACGCTGATGTAGCGCGCCACCGCGCCGAAGTCGAAAGAGGACGCGTCTCCGAGCGGCGGCTCGATGAGGATGTCGCGCGGGCCGAGCGTCGCGAGCTGCTCCTCCGCGTTGCGCCGCAGGAGGATGGCGAGCATCTGGTTGGAGATGGCGGTCACATCGGTGAGCTTGCCGCGCTGCGCGAGCGGCGAGCCGACGTCCACCACGATCACGAGGTCCACGCCCATGGCGCGCGCGACGTCGACCGGGACGTTGTCGGCGATTCCCCCATCGACCAGCACCCGCCCCTGCCGCTCGACCGGCGCGAAGATGCCGGGCGCCGAGAGGCTCGCACGCATGGCGCTCGTCAGGTCGCCGGAGTCGAGCACCACCGCCTCGCCGCTCTCGAGATCGGTGGCGACCGCGCGAAAGCGCGTCGGCAAGTCGTCGAAGTTGGTGATGCGCGCCACCGGCAGCGTCAGCCGGCGCAGCAGCTGGCTCAGGCCCTGGCCCTCGATGAGCCCCTTGGGCAGCACCACCTTGTGGCCGCGCACGCCGAGCGGAAAGGCCACCAGGAAGTCCTCATCCTCCTGCTTGCGGCGCAGCGTCAGATCCTCGCGCGGCGGCCGGTCGCGAAACGCGGTCTGCCAGTTGAGCGAGGTGATGATCTTCTCGACGTCGCTGGCCGAGAAACCGCTCGCGTACAGCCCGCCAACCACCGCGCCCATGCTGGTGCCGGCGATCGCGTCGATCGGCACGTGCATCTGCTCGAGGACTTTGAGGACGCCGACGTGCGCGGCGCCGCGCGCGCCGCCGCCCGAGAGCACCAGGCCCACCCGCGGACGGGCGGCGGGCGGCGCGGCGGCGCCGGGAGGAGCCTCGGCCGCGAAGGCGCTGGCGGCTGCCACCATCGCGAGGCATTGAACGAGGAGCAAGAAGCGCAACGCCCCGAAACGGGACATGACCGCCCGTGGTGAACTCACGGCGGAAAGAATACCAGCAAGCGCCGCAGGGCGCGCTGCGGCTCGCACCGCCGCGCCCGCCTCGCGGATAATGCGACCATGACAGAGGCTACCACCCTCGCCAGCACCCGCAGCCGCCGTCGCGCACCGCGGCCGCCGCGTGTGGCGCTGCCGGCGCTGCTCGCGGTGGCATTGCTGGCCGCGGCGCGCGCCCCGGCGCAATCGCCCGAAGCGAGCGACTGGGGCTACTACGGCGGCGACATGTTCGGCCAGCGCTTCTCGAGCCTCGATCAGATCAATCGCGGCAACGTCGCGCACCTCACGGTGGCCTGGACCTACCATACCGGCGAGCTCGGTGCCGGCTACGCCCAGGCGCGCCGCCTCACCTTCGAGGCAACCCCGGTGCTCGCCTTCGGCAAGCTCTATCTCGAGACCGGTACCAACATCGTGATCGCCCTCGACCCTGAAACGGGCCGCGAGCAGTGGCGCTTCGATCCGCGCATCGACCGCACGGTGCGCTACGCCGAGAGCAGCGCACGTGGCGTCAGCGTCTGGGCGAGCACCGACCCGCGCTGGAGCGGAGCGTGCGCGCGCCGGGTGTTCACCGGCACGCTCGACGCACGGCTGCTGGCCCTCGATGCCGATACCGGCCGCCCGTGCAGCGATTTCGGTGCCGGCGGCCAGGTCGACCTGACACGCGGCCTGCGCATCCGCGACCGGCCCGATTACCTCGTCACCTCGCCGCCGGCGATCTACGCCAACGTAGTGGTCGTCGGTTCCTCGATCGGCGACAACCGCGCCGCCGACGTCGAGCGCGGTGTCATCCGCGGCTTCGACGCGGTGAGCGGGGCGCTGCTGTGGTCCTTCGATCCGCTGCCGGACTCCCCGGCCCATGCGGCGGCGGCGCAGTGGAATCCCGCGCAGGCAGCGGGCACCGGTGCCGGCAACGCCTGGGGTGTCATCACGGTGGACGAGGAGCACGCGCTGGTGCTGGCGCCCACGGGCTCCGCGAGCCCCGACTTCTACGGCGGCATGCGCTTAGGCTCCAACCGCTTCGCCGACTCGCTGCTCGCGCTCGATGCGCGCACCGGCAGGCTCGTCTGGCATCAGCAGCTGATCCACCACGACCTGTGGGACTACGACCTCGCAGCCCAGCCGGCGCTCGGCGATCTCGACGTGCAGGGCGTGCCGGTGCCGGCGGTCATCGAGGCCACCAAAACCGGCATGCTGTACGTGTTCGACCGCACCAACGGCACGCCGCTCTTCCCGCTCACCGAGCGCGCGGTGCCGAAGAGCCGGGTGCCGGGCGAGCAGGCGGCGCCGACCCAGCCGTTTTCCTCGCTCCCCGCGCTCGTGCCACAGCGCCGCGTCGAGCCCGACGATGCGTGGGGCATCACCTTCTGGGATCGCGGCAAGTGCCGCGAGCGAATCGCGGCGCTGCGTAACGAGGGTCTGTTCACGCCGCCCGACACGCGCGGCACGCTCGAGTTTCCCGGCTCCCTCGGCGGCGTCGACTGGGGGGGCGTCGCGTTCGATGAGCAGCGCGGGCGCGTGATCGCCGCGGTCAACGACTTAGCCATGGTGGTGACGCTGATTCCGCCGGCGCAGCTCGAGAGCGAGCAG
Organism: uncultured Gammaproteobacteria bacterium; assembly: GCA_963802645.1. Taxonomy (GTDB): domain Bacteria; phylum Pseudomonadota; class Gammaproteobacteria; order Steroidobacterales; family Steroidobacteraceae; genus 13-2-20CM-66-19. The sequence continues at coordinate 846,936 of CAWDJK010000005.1, forward strand.
CGCTCGCACGCGTACCCGAACGCCGAGTACGGGCGCCAGGCCGGTACGCCGTGGGCGGTGCGGCGCGAGCCGCTGCTCTCGCCCTGGGGGCTGCCGTGCACGCCGCCTCCGTGGGGGACGCTGGTGAACGTCGACCTGCGCCGCAACCGCATCGTCTGGCAGGTGCCGCTCGGGTCGAATGCGGGCTTCGCGCCCTGGCCCCTGGTGCGCGACTTCGGCATGCCGAACATGGGCGGCCCAATCGCTACCGCGGGCGACCTGGTGTTCGTCGGCGCCGCGCTCGACGGCTTCCTGCGCGCCTTCGACATCGAGACCGGGCGTGAGCTGTGGAAGCACCGCCTGCCCGCCGGCGGCCAGGCGACGCCCATGACCTACCGCGCCGGCAGCGCCGAGCGGCAGTACCTCGTGATCAGCGCCGGCGGCCACGGCCCGCTCGGCACGACCCGCGGCGACACCCTCATCGCCTTCGCCCTGCCACGCGGTATGGTGCCGGCTCGCGCCCCGACGGCGCACTAGAGCGGAGATCCGCATGCTGTTCTTGATCCTGCCCTACATCATCCAGGCGCTGCTCATCGTCCACGTCATCAAGACGGGACGAAATTTCCTGTGGATCTGGGTGCTCATCCTGCTGCCGTACGGGCTGGGTGCCCTCGTGTACGTGGGGGCGGAAATCATTCCCGATCTGTTCCGCAGTCGCACGGCGCGCCGCACCGCGCGCGGCTTCAAGCGTGCCATGGACCCGGGCGCGGACCTGCGCCGCTACGAGAACGAGGCGCAGGTCACCGGCAACGTCGCCAGCCGCCAGCGCTATGCCGAGGAGCTGACCCGTCACCAGCGTTACGACGAGGCGATCGCGCAGTACCGCCAGGCGCTGACCGGCCTCTACGAGCACGACCCGAACCTGATGCTGGGCGTCGCGCAGGCGCAGTTCGGCAAGGGCGACGCGCGCGGCGCGCGCACCACGCTCGATGAGCTGATTGCCAGGAATCCGGACTTCCGTTCGCCCGACGGGCACCTGCTGTACGCCCGCGCGCTCGAGGCGGAAGGCAACGTGTCGAAAGCGCTCGAGGAATACCGCACGCTCGCGCCCGCCTATCCGGGAGCCGAAGCCTCGGTGCGTTACGCGCAGCTGCTCAAGGCCCAGGGCCAGGCCGCCGAAGCGCAGCGCGTGGTCCGCGAGCTCCTCGAGCGCGCGCGCATCGCGCCGGGGCACTACCGCCGGGCGCAACGCGAGTGGCTCGAGGCCGCCAACAAACTTCTCTGATTGGCAAAATCGCCTGCGGCGATTTTGCGGACATCACCGCGATTGCCGGCCGCCAAAGGCGGGGCTCGATGCGCCTCGCTCCAATCACCTCAGCAGCCGAGCACTCCGTAGCAAGGTTGGCGCAGGGACTTTGGCGGCCTGTGTCAGCGCTCCAGAGTTCCGTCCGCGCCGCCGAGCGGAATCTGCTGCGTGATGCAGTGGATGTTGCCGCCGCCCAGCAGGATCTCGCGCGCCGGCACCCCGACCACGCGCCGCCCCGGAAAGAGCCGTTTGAGGATCGTGGCGGCGCGGCGGTCCGCGCGTGACTCGAGCAGCGGCATGACGATGCCGCGATTGGCGATGTAGAAATTGACGTAGCTGGCGGCGAGGCGCTCGCCGGCGCGCCGCGCTCGGGTGCCCTCGCAGCGCACCACGCCGGCGGCCTCCTCAGCCGTCATCTTGAGCGGACCGGGCATCGGCAGCCGCACCACCTCGAGCTTGCGGCCGCGGGCATCGCGCGCCTCGCTGAGCCGCCGCCACGCATCCTGCGAGATGCGGTATTGCGGGTCGCGGCGGTTGTCCGTCCAGGTGAGGCACACGACGCCGGGGCGCACGAAGCAGGCCAGGTTATCGATGTGGCCGCCGGTCTCGTCGTTGTAGACGCCCTTGCCGAGCCAGATGAGGTGCGTGACGCCAAGATAGCCACGCAGCAGCACCTCGATCTCGCGGCGTTTGAGGCGCGGGTTGCGGTTGGGATTGAGCACGCACTCCTCGGTGAGGAGCGCGGTGCCCTCGCCGTCGACGTGCAGCGCGCCGCCTTCGATGACGAGCGGCGCGCGATAGCGCCCGAGGCGCTCGATCTCGAGCACCTTAGGCGCCACCTGCTCATCCTGATCCCAGGGAAAGTACAGCCCGTCCGTGAGCCCGCCCCAGGCGTTGAAGTGCCAGTCGACGCCGCGCACCTCACCCTGCGGGCCGGTCACGCACGTCGGTCCCACGTCGCGCATCCAGGCGTCGTCGTGCGCCAGCTCGACGAGGCGCACCCCCGCCGGCAGGAGCGCGCGCGCCACGCGATAGTGCGCCGTCGACACGCCGACCGTTACCGGCTCGAAGCGGGCGATGGCGCCCGCCACCTGCGCGAAGGCGAGCTGCGCGGGACGCGCGGCGGCGCGCCAGTTGTCGGGGCGCTCGGGCCACAGCAGCCAGCAGCCCGCGTGCGGTGCGAACTCCGCCGGCATCCGAAAGCCGTCCGCGGCGGGCGTACCCGGGAGTGTGCGCGTCATCGGCGCAGGCGGCTGTTGCGGAATCCGTAGAAGGCGTAGATCGACATGCCGAGGATCGTCCACACCAACAGGCGCCACCAGGTACCGTTCGACAGCGTCAGCGTCAAACCCAGGCACACCAGCGTGCCGGTCGTGCAGGTGACGGGCGCCCAGGGCACGCGGAACGGCCGGTGTACGTCGGGCCGGGTACGCCGCAGCACCAGCACGCCGAGGCACACGACGGCGAAGGCGAGCAGGATGCCGATGGAGACCAGATCCGCGAGCACGTCGAGCGGAAACACGGCGGCGATCGCCGCGGCGCCGACCCCGGTGATCACGGTCGACACGTGCGGAGTCTTGAAGCGCGGATGGCAGCGGCTCATCGAGGCCGGCAGCAGCCCGTCGTCCGCCATCGACAGGAGAATGCGCGGCTGCCCGAGGAGCGAAGTCAGGATCACGGACGTCATGCCGCAGATGATGCCGATCTTCAACGGCCAGCCGAGCCAGGCGAGCTGCGGATGGGCATCGAGTGCCACCGCCACCGGCGCGGCGACGTTCAGGTGCTGGTAGTTCACCATGCCGGTGAGCACCGTCGACATCGCCACGTACAGCACCGCCGAGATCGCCAGCGCGCCGAGGATCCCGAGCGGCACGTCGCGCTGCGGGTTGCGCGCCTCGAGCGCCATGGTGGAGGCCGTGTCGAAGCCGACATAGGAGAAGAAGATGATGCCGGCGCCCTGTAACACCCCCGTCCAGCCGAAGTGGCCAAAGGTGCCGGCGTTGGGCGGTATGTAGGGGTGGAAGTTGCTGGTGTCGACGTACTTCAGGCCCGCGATCACGACGATCGCGATGATCGCGACCTTCAGCGTCACCATGAAGGTGTTGGCGCGCGCCGACTGGCTCACGCCGATGTAGAGCACCACGGTGCAGAGCGCGACGATGAGTACCGCGGGCAGGTTGATGATGGCCCCGGTCGGGATCAGGTGATCGTGGGCGTCCACTCCGAGAGGCGCGTTCACCAGAGCATCCGGCAGGTGGATATGCCAGTCGTTGAAGAGGCTCAGCACGTATGCCGACCAGCTCACCGCTACCGTAGACGCCGAGATCGCGTACTCGAGCAACAGGTTCCAGCCGATGAACCAGGCGAGCCCTTCGCCGAGCGTCGTGTAGGTATAGCGGTAGGCGCTGCCCGGCACCGGCAGGAACGCCGCAAACTCCGAATAGCACAGCGCCGCGAGCATGCTGCCGAACGCGGCGATCAGCAGCGCCAGCGTGATCGCAGGTCCGGTCTGGTTGGCGGCGACCTGACCGGTCAGGACGAAGATGCCGGTGCCGATGGTGGCGCCGAGCCCGATGGCGGTGAGCGCCCAGGGGCCCAGCACCTGCTTCAAGCGGCTCTTCGCGGCCGCATCCACGGGGTCGATGGGCCGCACCGCGCACATCTGCCGCAGAATCGAGGGCCGCGCGCCCGCGGCGCCACTCTTATTTATAGCGTTCGACATGCTCTCTCCGCATGACCCCCGAAAGACGCAGCGCCGCTGAGTCTCTCACACGCGCGCCCCGCACGGCACGCGGTCCTGCCGGAAAAAGGCTGTGCTAGCATTGCGCGCCCGCGAACCTCGTGGTTCGCCGGTGTAATCCTGCGGAGAAAGCCCCATGTCCACCCCGGCAAGCCCCAAGGTCGCTCCTCCCGCGCAGGGGGCGAAGATCGTGATCGCGAACGGCAAGCTCGCCGTCCCCGACAACCCGATCCTCCCCTTCATCGAGGGCGACGGCACGGGTCCGGACATCTGGCGCGCCAGCGTACGCGTCCTGGACGCCGCGGTGGCCAGGGCCTACGGCGGCAAGCGCCGCATCCACTGGATGGAGGTCTACGCCGGCGAGAAGGCCAACCGCCTCTTCAACACCTGGCTGCCCGATGAGACGGTGGCGGCGTGCCGCGAATACCTGGTGTCGATCAAGGGTCCGCTCACCACCCCGGTCGGCGGCGGCATCCGCTCGCTCAACGTGGCGCTGCGGCAGATGCTCGACCTGTACGTGTGCCTGCGGCCGGTGCGCTGGTTCAAGGGCGTGCCCTCCCCGGTGAAGCACCCGGAGAAGGTCGACATGGTGATCTTCCGCGAGAACACCGAGGACATCTACGTCGGCATCGAGTTCGAGGCCGGCACCGCCGACAATCAGAAATTCCTCGAGCTGTTCCGCCAGTCGTTCCCGAAGGCCTACGCCAAGATCCGCTTTCCGGACAGCTCCGGGATCGGCATCAAGCCGGTGTCGAAACAGGGCTCGGAGCGCCTCATCCGCTCGGCGATCGAGTACGCGATCGCCAACCGGCGCAAGAGCCTCACCCTGGTGCACAAGGGCAACATCCAGAAATTCACCGAGGGCGCGTTCCGCAACTGGGGCTACCAGCTGGCCGAGCGCGAGTTCGCGGACGCCACCTACACCTGGGAGCAGTGGGAGCGCACCAAGGCGGCCAAGGGCGAGAAGGATGCCAACGCCGAGATGGACGTGGCACGCAAGAGCGGCCGCGTCCTCATCAAGGATGCGATCGCCGACATCACGCTGCAGCAGATACTGACTCGTCCGGAAGAGTTCGATGTGATCGCGACGTTGAACCTGAACGGCGACTACCTGTCCGATGCGCTCGCCGCACAGGTCGGCGGCATCGGCATCGCCCCCGGCGGCAACATCAACTATCTCACCGGGCACGCGGTGTTCGAGGCCACCCACGGTACGGCGCCCAAGTACGCCAACCTCGACAAGGTGAACCCGGGCTCGGTGATCCTCTCGGGCGAGATGATGTTCCGCTACCTGGGCTGGCTCGAGGCGGCGGATGCGATCATCACGGCGATGGACCGTACCATCGGCCAGAAGATCGTGACCTACGACTTCGCACGCCTCATGGAGGGGGCGAAGGAAGTCGCCACCAGCGCGTTCGCCGACGCGCTGATCAAGAACCTCTGAGCGCGGGCGGCGGCGGCATGCCGAGCTCGCGCCGCCCGGCCGCTGCCGCAGCCAGCGGCTATTCGGGCACGCCGCTCGCCAGAAAGCGCGCCGCGTTCGAGCGCGCGCGCGGCCGATGAGCCCGGCTCCACGCATCGCCACGGTGCTCGAATGGGCGCGCAAGGTGCAGGCGATCGCGCAGAACGGGCTCGCCTTCAGCCGCGACCCCTTCGACCGCCACCGCTACCAGGAGCTCCAGCGGCTCACGGCGGCGATGCTCAGCACCGAGCTCGACGTGCCGCTCGCCACGGTGCACGGCTTCTGGGAGGGCGAGCACGGCTACGCCACCCCGAAGGTCGACGTGCGCGGCGGCGTGTTCCGCGGCGCCGAGGTGCTGCTGGTGCGAGAGCGCAGCGATGGCCGCTGGACGCTGCCGGGCGGCTGGGTGGACGTGAACGATGCACCCGCGGCGGCGGTGGCGCGCGAGATCCGCGAGGAATCGGGCTACGAGGCGCGCGCGGTGAAGCTCGCGGCACTCGTCGACAAGAACCGCCACCCGCATCCGCCGGGCGTGCACCATATCTACAAGCTGTTCTTCGTGTGCGAGCTCGTGGGCGGGAGCCCCGCGACCAGCACCGAGACGGATGCGGTCGAGTTCTTCCCGGTTGACGCCCTCCCGGACCTGTCGACCGGACGAGTGATCGCCCCGCAGATCGAGCGGCTCTATCGCCACCACCTCGACCGCTCGCTACCGACCGACTTCGACTGACGGCACCACCGCCCCCACATGGATTGCGCCCGCCACCTCGTCGCCGCCTTCGCCAGCTACAACGCGGAGTTCCGCGCCGTTACGCGCCGCGCGCCGCTGCGCTTCGACAACCGCGACTGGAAAGGCAGCCAGCGCGACGCGGTGGAGCGTATCGAGCTCTACGACCGCTTCGTGGCGCAGACGATCGCCGAGCTGCGCGCCGCGCCTGGGTCCGAGGCGCTCGAGCGCGAGCGCTGGCGCGAGGTCCGCCGTGAGTTCGCCGCGCTCATCGCCGAGCTTCCCGACCCGGAATTCACCAAGACCTTCTTCAGCTCCGTGAGCCGGCGCCTGTTCGGCACGGTGGGCGTCGCGCCCGACATCGAGTTCGTCGCCACCGACCTCGACCCGCTCGCGGGCGTGCGCAGCGTCGACACCAATAGCTACCAGAACCACGGCTCGCTGCCGCTCCTGTTCGAGGACCTGCTCGGTGACGTGCGCTTCCGCTCGCCGTGGCGCGATCTCGACAAGAGCGTCGCGCACGTTGCCGGCGAGGTGCGCGCCTACCTCGACGCGCAGGCCGAGCGGCGCGCGGTCGAGCGCGTCGAGGTCATCCGGCCGGTGTTCTACCAGATGTCGCGCGCCTACATCGTCGGGCGGGTGCTGGGACGCGGGCTGCTGGCGCCGCTGGTGATCGCGCTCAAGAACACCGAGCACGGCATGCTGGTGGATGCCGTGATGCTGGCCGAGGACGACGTCAGCATCGTCTTCAGCTACACGCGCTCCTATTTCCACGTCGACCTCGAGCGGGTAGCCGAGGCGGTGGTGTTCCTGCACTCCATCATGCCGAGGAAGCCGGTGAGCGAGCTGTTCACGGTGCTGGGGCGCGCGCGGCAAGGGAAGACCGAGCGCTACCGCGAGCTGGTGCGCCACCTCGAGGGCACCGAAGATCTCTTCACCCACGCCGCCGGTGAGCGGGGACTCGTGATGGTGTGCTTCACCCTGCCCTCCTTCGACGTGGTCTTCAAGGTGATCCGCGACCGCTTCGCCCCGCCGAAGACCGTGGTGCGCGAGGAGGTCATCGCCAAATACCAGATGGTCTTCATCCACGACCGCGCCGGCCGCCTGGTGGATGCACAGGAGTTCCGGCGGCTGCGCTTCCCGCGCGCACGCTTCGATGCGGCGCTGCTCGAGGAGCTGCTGCGTGAGACCGCGCAGAGCGTGCACGAGGACGGCCCGGATCTGGTGTTCGACCACACGTACATCGAGCGGCGCATGGTGCCGCTCAACCTGTACCTGCGCGCGGCGAGCCCCGCGGCGGCGGCGCGCGCCGCGCTCGACTACGGCCAATGCCTGCGCGACCTCGCCTGCACCGACATCTTTCCGGGCGACCTGCTGCTGAAGAACTTCGGCGTGACACGCCACGGGCGCGTGATCTTCTACGACTACGACGAGCTATGCCGGGTGACCGACTGCAATTTCCGCGACCTGCCCGAGCCGCCGACGCCGGAGGACGAGATGCGCGGCGAGGCCTGGTTCTACGTCGCCGACAACGACGTGTTCCCCGAGACCTTCATGCGTTTCCTCGCCTTCGGCGAGGCCGAGCGGGCGGCGCTGCTGCGCGCGCACGCGGAGATCCTCACGGCGAAATACTGGCGCGACGTGCAGCAGCGGCTGCGCGAGGGCGAAGTCGTCGAGGTGCTTCCCTACCACCCGCACCGCGTGCGCGTGGCGAGCAGCGGCTGAGCAGCTGAGCTCGCGGAGATGGCCGCGGTGGCGCGAAGGCGCTACACGTCGGCAGGGTCTGCTATCTCTCGGACCTGCCATCCCGCGGCGGTCCGATGGGCGATCGCAGCATCAGCCGCAGCGCGCGTTTGGTATCGGAGTGCGTCCCGATTCCAGGCCGCCAAAAAGAATGAAGGCCATCGTTCCGCCTCCTTAGCTCGTACGAACGTCAGCATCCGGGCCAGGACCAGTCGGTCAGTAGGCAGAGGTGGTGGCTCATCAGACGACGAAACACCCCGGGTCCGCCGCTCACGTCAGTTGTCATGGTCATTGCTCAGTGAATTTCTTCCGGTAACCCGTCAGGCGCGCTGCGGCAGGAGCACCAGGTCGGCCGCTTCCTCAGCATCTTTGAGGAGCGTCTTGCGCGACGTGCCTAGCTGCGCACGCATGGTCAGCCCACGCGCCAAATCCGTGACTTGGGTTGCGCGCGCGGCTACGGGAAAGTCAGATGGGATTTCTCCCGCGCTGATCCCGTCCCGGAAACGTCGCTCCACCAACGCCACGCCGCCCGCGACGGCGTTCTGCAAGAACCGCTGAACCTCAGCGTCGTCTACAAGCGGCGCGACACACATCATGAGGCAGCCCCGGGCGGACCCTTTGCCGGTCGCACTTTCGACGGCGAATTTCAGAAAGCCCGTGATCGAGTCGCGAAGAGTTTGTGGCGAGAGAAGTGCCTTCGCGGCTGCCGCGCCCTTGCGTTCTGCGTACGCCTTAAGGGCGCGCAAGAATATCGCCCGCTTGTCTCCAAAGACGGCATACAGGCTCGGCCGACCCACGCCCATCCCTTCGACGAGATCGTCAATGGTCACGCCGTCGTAGCCTTTCGACCAGAACACCTGAGTCGCCTTTTCCAGCGCCCCTGCCTCGTCGAAGCTGCGCGGCCGGCCCCGCGGCCTAGCGGTATTCTGAATCATTTGGTTCAAAACTCGTTGACAAGGGTACTGCCCGAATATATAACTGAATAGTTCTAAATTAGCAAGACGATTCTGGCCTCACGAGGCCTCACAACAAAGACTTTCATCCTTCACCACGGAGCTGCCCATGGAACATTCGATTGCTCTCGTCACCGGCGCCACTTCCGGGCTCGGTCAGGCGGCCGCCCGACTTCTTGCCGAAGAGGGCTGGCGCGAGATCATCGTCACCGGGCGCAGCCTGGCCGGGGCCCAGCAAGCGGCCGCTCAACTCGCGGCTGAGCACAAAACAGTGATCTTCACGCCGCTGGCGCTCGATCTGGACAAGCCGTCGAGGGTTCAGTCGGCCGTTGCCGAGCTCGTCAAGCGCGGCCAGCCGATCGATTTTCTGCTACTCAATGCAGGGTTGGTTCCCTTTAAGAAGCGCGCAGTCACCGCGACGGGCGTCGAGTCTTCTCAGGCCCCGCTTATCGGACATCATCAACTGACGGTTGGGTTGCTCAATGCCAACTTGCTGAGCCCCAACGCGCGGATCGTCATCGCAGGTGCAGAACCTGCCCGCGGTGGCGTACCCATGTTCAAATACACCGACCTGCCAGCCTTCGCGGCCAAACGGTTCCAGGGCAATCGAACCGCCGCTGTTGAAGCCCTGATACGCAACGGGCCGAACGTGAAGTACGTGCCCAATAATGCGTATGCCGACGCGAAGCTCGTCGTCGCTTGGTGGACCGCGGCGCTGGCCCGCCGGCTGCCCTCCGGCATGGCCGTGTACGCCGTGTCGCCCGGTGGCTCGACCGGCACCAACGTGGTGCGAAGCGCTGGCTGGGCGTTGAGGCATATCTTTATCCCAATTGTGAACCTCATTCCCGGCATGAATCAGACGCCGGAGACCGCGGCCCGCCGATATATCCAGGCATCAAAGTTCGCAACCGACCTCTCAGGGCAATTCTTCGCCTCAGCTCAAGGGAAGTTCTCAGGCCCTATTGAGGTGCAGCGCCAGACACACCTTCACGATCGCGCCAACCAGGAAGCCGCGTGGCAGGCCGTCGTCAAGGTCTCTGGCGTCGATTTATCGCCCGTCAAACCCGCGGCGCCGTCGGGTCAGTAACCCTAACCTCGCGAGGAGATACAAATGGATCGGTACCAAGGCAAGAAGGCAGTAATTATCGGCGGCACGAGCGGCATGGGGCTCGCGACGGCGAAGATGCTCCTCGATGGAGGAGCGCGCGTACTGGTGACGGGTCTCTCGAAGGCCGGCCTGGAATCGGCGCAGAAAGAGATTGGCAAGCGAGCTATTGTGGTCTCGAGCGACGCGCGATCGTTGAAGGACATCGACGCCCTCGCCTCTCAAGTGAAGGCCGAGTTCGACACCTTCGATCTTCTCTCCATCAGCGCCGGGTTCAGCATTCCGACGCCTCTCGGGAGCGTGACCGAGGCCGTCTACGACGAGATGTTCAACCTGAACGCCAAGGGACCATTTTTCGCGGTACAGAAGCTCGCGCCGCTAATAAAGCAGGGAGGCGCTGTCGTCCTCACGACCTCCGTCGCCAACGTCAAGGGACTGCCAGGCCAAGCCACATACGGAGCCGCCAAGGCCGCGCTGCGATCACTCGCTCGGACGCTCGCCGTCGAGTTGCTTCCTCGCGAAATTCGCGTCAACGCGGTGACGCCCGGTCCCATCGACACGCCGATCCTCGGCAAAGTGTTTCCCGATAAAGACGTGGTCGCTCAGGTTAAGGAGAAGACGAGCGGCATGATCCCAATGAAGCGCTTCGGGAAGTCAGAGGAAATCGCGAAGGCGGTCCTCTTCCTTGCGTTCGACGCGACTTTCACGACCGGCATGGAACTTCCGGTCGATGGCGGTTGGTCGCAACTATGAAGGCACTACCGGTGGATCGGCAGCAACGTCTACCTGAAGTCGAACGGTCGGCTACCAGCGGAGTGGTAAATGACTGATTTTCGTGCGAGAAAACGCTTCGGCGCCGACTATCACCAGTAATCCTCGGGTAAGGCACCCGAAAGCAGACGCTCGCGAGAGACAGCAGCGGGTCGAGCGCGGCACTCGAGCGACCTTCCGCTGCCGGCCAGCAGGCGTCACGCGGCGCCGGAGCATGCTGCTTTGATATCGCAAATTGCGATATCAAATCCAGGGCGTGGGGGGCGGCGCAAGCTTCCCTGGGCCTTCACCGAACACGGCGCCATCCAGGCCGCTAACGTCCTGAACAGTTGCGGGCGATTCGCGGGCGTTATGCGACGCACGCCGAGCCACCGCGCCGCGGCGATCGGCTTCACCGCTGATTTACTTCGAAAGAGCTAAGGCTGGGGTCCGGGTTCGAGGCATCGAACGTCCGGTTCAGGGAAATCGACGCTACCACGGCAGATGGCGGGTCCTGGACCCGCCACCCGCACGCGTGCGCGTGGCGAGCAGCGGCTGAAGGCGACTGATCGATCGCAACGCCTGTCCCAATGTCAGCGCGGCGCCGGTACCGGGCGCTCCGCGCGGACCCCGGCCGGCAGGCGCGTCCATTGCGCCGCACCGTCCGGGACCCGCGTGAGCTCCGCGAGTACGCTGTTCGCGAACTCCCAGTTGACCAGCTCCTCGAAGAAGGTCGTCACGTAGGCGGCGCGCCGGTTCTGGTGATCGAGATAATAGGCGTGCTCCCACAGATCGAGGGCGAGCAGCACGGTGTCGCCGCGCGTGAGCGGCGTCACGGCGTTGTGCGTCACCTGGATCTCGACCGTGCCAGCACGCCATACCAGCCACAGCCAGCCGCTGCCGAAATGGGCACTGGCCGCCGCCTTGAGCTTGCGCGTGAAGCGCTCGAACGAGCCGAAGCGGTCCGCGAGCGCCGCTCCGATGAGCCCGTACGCGGCGCCGCCGCCGCGTGGACGCATCGAGCGCCAGAAGGCGTTGTGGTTCCACACCTCGGCGGCGTAGCGGTAGAGGGCACGATGCGCGGGGCTCGTCTCGGTGACGCGAATCAGCTCCTCGAGCGAGAGCTCGGCGAGGCCGGTGTCGCGCGCCAGCGCCCGCATGCGCTCGAAGCACACGCGCTGATGGCGCAGGAAGTGGAACATCACCGAGTCGCGCGACATGGCGGGCTCGAGGTCCGAGAAATCGTAACTCAGCACCGGCGTCTCGATCATCATGCGGGGTGTCCTTGCCTCGCGAATCGCGCGTTTTCGTTTGACCCGCACCCACTGCGGCGGTTCCGTGCGCTATTGAGCCGCCGCCGCGCTCACCGGTGCCGCTGCGCCGCGCGGACCGGGACCGAGGTTCGCGCGCAGGAATTCCGTTACCTTTCGATACAGCATCAGGCGCATCTCCGGGCGCACCAGGCTGTGCTCGCCATGCCTGATGAGCACCAGCTCGTGCGGCACGTGCTCGCGCGAGAGCGCGCGGTCCATCGCCCTGCTGTGATCGGCGAGCACGGTGTAATCGTCCTCGCCATGCACCAGCAGCACCGGCACGCGGATGTTCTCGACGTGCGCGAGCGGCGACTCGGCCCGCAGTGCCGCCGGGTCCGTGCCCATGGCATCCCCGGCGGAGTCCTTGCCGCCGTAGAAGCGCTCGTCGTCGGCCGCCAGCTGCGACATGTCGGTGACCCCCGCGATGCTGATCGCGCAGCGGTAGAGTGCCGGCTCCTTCTCGACGCCGGTGAGTGCCGCGTAGCCGCCATAGCTCCAGCCGACGATGCACATGCGCGCGGGATCCGCGACGCCCGACTCGATGAGCCAGTGCGCGCCGGCCGTGATGTCCGCGTGCATGATCGTGCCCCAGGCCTGGTGTCCCGCATCGCGCCACTGCTGGCCGTAGCCGGTCGAGCCGCGGAAGTTGAGCTGCAGCACGGCGTAGCCGCGGCTCGCAATCACCTGGACGAGCGGATCGTAACCCCAGTGATCGCGGGCGTACGGGCCGCCGTGGGGCAGCACCACGGCCGGCAGGCGTTCGTGCGGGCGGGCGCCCGGCGGCAGGGTCAGGTAACCGGGGATGGCAATGCCGTCGGGACCGGGAATGGTGATCGGGCGCACCGCGGCGAGCTGCGCCGTGCCGAGCCCCGCTCCCTGGCGGCCAAGCTCGGTGAGGGCCCCGGTGCGCGTGTCGAGCAGGTGATAGCGCGGCGGCATCACGTCGCTGAAGGAGACGGTGAGGAGTTTGAAGCCGTCGCGGCTCGCATCGACCACCGCGTGATAGGCACCGGGGAGCGCGTGCTCGAGCTGCGCCTCGACGGCCGCCGCATGCGGATCGGTGTAATAAGTATGCGGACGGTCGGTCTCGTAGACGTAGCCGGCCACGTGCCGGTCCAGCGGCCACTCGAGGATCCCGCCGACGTCGACGTCGGGGCGTGAGAACAGCAGCTGCATGCCGCTCGCCGGTGCATTGAGATCGATCTGCCACACCGCCGCGCGTCCCTCGTACGGCGAGAACACCAGCAGCTGGTTGGGCTGCGCGCCGAAAGCGAGTGGATCGAAGCGCTGGTGGTCGAAGCGTTTGAACTCCTCGAGCGTGCGCCACGGGGCGTCGGGGCCGCTGCGCGCGACGTAAACGCCGGTCTCGTCGCGGAAGCCGTAGCCGAAGCGCACCACGCCCGCCTGGTCCGCGGTCCAGTCCATGACGGGCGCCTGGGAGGCGACTTCGAGCTTCAGGTCGCCCCGATACACGTCGAGCCGGTAGACCGAGGGAAACACACTGCCCGCGTCGTCGAGCTCGATGAGCACGTGGTAGGCGTCGTTGGGCAGCCAGTGGATGATGCGATCCTGGAACTGGGCGTGTGCGGCCAGCGGCACGCGGTTGATCAGCGCGTCGCGGAACAGCAGCTTCATCGCGCCGCCGTCGGCGTCGATCGCGAGCAGCCGCGTGGCGGGGAACAGCCGCGCCGGATCGCCCGCCCGGGCGACACCTTCGAGATGGCACAGCAGCCGGTCGTTGGTCTTGAACTCGCAGTGGGTCACCGAGAAGGGATCGGCGGCGGCGTTGAGGATGATGCGCTCGCGGCCCGTCGCGAGGTCCCGCACCACGATGCGCAGTTGCTCCGACACCGAGGAGACGTAGACCAGCTTGCCGCCGTCGGGCGAGATGTGCGGCTCGGCCATCTCGGGGCCGGCGGCAAAGGCCTCGAGCGGGATGCCGTCCGCCGTGGAAGGGACGGCCTTGGGCGGTGCGCGCCGTGGCGCGAGCATGATCGTGGGAGCCGGCGGCGGCAGGGGCACGAGCATCGGCGGCGATGCGGGCGCGCGCATCGGGGGACTCGCCGCCGCCGGATGCGCCGCCAGCATTGCGGCGGCACCTAGCATCGGTGCGAGTACCCGCACGAACCGCGCCATCCTCAGCCCCCCGCGGCAGCCAGCGCCCGGGTCACATCCTCGACCAGATCCTCCACATCCTCAAGACCGATCGAAAGGCGCACCGTTCCCGGCGTGACCCCGGAAACGCCGCGCTGTCCGGCGTCGAGATCGCGTGCGCCCATGATGTGCGCCGTCACCACCAGCGACTCCCCCGAGCCGAGGCTCGGCGTGAGCGCGAAGAGCTCGAGGGTATCGGCGAAGCGCCGGCTCGCCGGCTCCCCGCCCGCGAGGTCGAAGCTGACGATGGTGCCGAAGTCGCGCATCTGCCGTGCGGCGAGTGCGTGCTGCGGGTGGGTCGGGAGGCCCGGGTAATGCACGCGCGCCACCGCGGGCTGCGCCGCGAGCAGCTGCGCGATGGTGAGCGCGCTCGCGCATTGCGCCCGGTAGCGCACGAAGTAGCTCTTCAGCCCCCGCAGGATGAGGAAGGCGGCATGCGGGTCGAGCGTGCCGCCGAGCACGCCGAAGTCGGCGTGCATGGCGCGGATCAGCTCGGCGCGCGCGATGACCGCCCCACCCAGCACGTCGCCCGCGCCGGAGGCGTACTTGGTGAGGCTGTGCACGAACACGTCCACTTCGTACTCACCGTGCTGATGGAACCCGGCGAAGGTGTTATCCATGACGGTGAGCGCCCCGGCGGCGCGCGCGGCGCGCGTGATCGCCGCGAGGTCGGCGATCCGGGTGAGCGGATTCGTCGGGCTCTCGAAATACACCAGGCGCACCGGTTCGCTCCCGAGCACGCGCTCGATGCCGGCGGTGTCCTCGATCGAGAGCAGCGTGTGCCGGACGCCGAAGCGCGCCAGCAGCCGGCGCATCACGTAGCGCGCCGGGTTATAGCTCTCGATGAAGGTGAGGATGTGGTCGCCGCTCGCAGTGAGCGCCAGCAGCGCCTGCGAGATCGCGCCGATCCCGCTCGCCGTGACCAGGCAGTCCTCGCGCCCCTGCAGCTCCGCCAGCAGCCGCTCGAGCTGGCGGTTGGTCGGGTTACCGGAGCGCGTATAGAAGAATCCCGGGCGCTCGCCGCGCAGGAACTGCTCGGTCGCGGCGAGGTCCTCGAACTCGAACTTGACGCTCTGGTAGATCGGCGCCACCAACGGGCGATTGCCGGGCGGCAGCTCGACCGGCGGCGGGTGATTGACGCGGGTGGGCTTCTTCATGGGTGCGCGCTCTAAGGCTCGAGCGTGAAACGGTCGGCGTCGAGGTGCGCCGGAAACTTCTCGCGGAAGGCGGCGAGCCGCGCGGCATCGAGCTCGACGGTCAGCACGGCCGGCTGCGCACCGGCTTCGATGAGCGGCTGGCCGAGGAAATCGATCGCCGCGCTGTCGCCCGAGTGCGCGATGCCGTGCCCGTCGGGCCCCACGCGGTTGACGCCGACGACGTACGCCTGGTTCTCGATGGCGCGCGCCGCCAGCAGCGTGCGCCAGGCGTGGGCGCGGGGCGCGGGCCAGTTGGCGACGTACAGCAGCAGCTCGTAGTCGAGCCCGGTGCGGCGGCGGCTGAAGACCGGAAAGCGCAGGTCGTAGCAGACCAGCGGGCAGACGTTGAAGCCGCGCCAGCGCACGGTCCAGGCCGCCGCGCCCGGCGCGAAGTGCTGATGCTCGCGCCCCATCCGGAACAGATGCCGCTTGTCGTAGTGCCGCAGCGGCGCCCCGCCCGGCTCCGCCCACAACAGCCGGTTGTAGTAGCGGCCGCCGTCGGCCGTGATGACGCTGCCGGTGATCGCCGCATCGAGCTCCGCGGCGAGGTCGGCGAGCCACACGGTGGTCGGTCCCGCCGCGGGCTCCGCGAGGCGCTCGACCTCCATGCTGAAGCCGGTAGTGAAGGTCTCGGGCAGCACCACCAGGTCGGTGCTGCCGGCGAGCGGCGCGAGCAGCGCCGCAAAGCGCGCTCGGTTGGCGGCAGCATCGCCCCACACGAGCGGCTGCTGCACGAGCGTGACGCGCAGGCGGCTCACCGGCCACCCCCTGCGAGCCGCGCGGCGAACGCCGTGAGCCGCGCCGCCGCCTCATCCAGCGTGTCGTCGCGCTTGGCGATGCACAGGCGCAGGTACTTGAGCGGCGGCGGCGCCGCATAGAACGGCGACAGCGGGATGCTCGCCACGCCCCCCTCGGTGAGCAGCCGCTCGGCGAACGCCATGTCATCGGGCGGGGCGAACTCGCCGAAGTCGAGCAACTGGAAGTACGTACCCTGCGCCGGCGGCAGGCGGAAGCCGGAGCCCGCGAGCGCCGTGCGCAGCCGGTCGCGCTTCGCCTGGAAGAACTGCGCGAGGCCGCGCCAGCCGTCGGGCTGCTCGGCGAGATAGGCGGCGATCGCCTGCTGCAGCGGAGTCGCGATGCTGAAGGTGTTGAACTGATGCACCTTGCGCAGCTCCGCCGTGAGCGCACGCGGCGCGATGCAATAGCCGATGCGCATGCCGGTCGCGTGCAGCGTCTTGCCGAAGGAGAACACGGCGAAACTCTTGTCCCTGAGCTCCGCATGGGTGAGCACCGAGTGGTGGCGGGCGCCGTCGAACACCACGTGCTCGTACACCTCATCCGATAGCACCAGCACGTCGCGGCCGCGGATCGCGGCGGCGAGCGCGGCGAGATCACCGGCCGCGGCGACCGTGCAGGCGGGGTTCGCGGGACTGTTGAGGAGCACGAGCCGGGTGCGTTCGTTGAGCGCCGCGCGCACCCGGTCCCAGTCGTAATGGAAATCGGGTGGCGCGAGCGGCAGCCGCACGCAACGGCCACCGGCGAGGCGCACCGCCGGCTCGTAGGAGTCGTAGGCCGGGTCGAAGGCGATCGCCTCCTCGCCCGGCCCGATGGCGGCCTGGATGGCCGAGTAGATCGCCTCCGTCGCCCCCTGCGTGACGGTGATCTCGGTGTCGGGGTCGGCCTCGATGCCGTAGCAGGCGCGCAGTTTCAGCCCGATGCGCTCGCGCAGCTCCGGGGTGCCCTCCATGGGCGCGTACTGGTTATGCCCGGTGCGCATCGCCTCGGCGACCAGCGCCGCGAGCCGCGGATCGATGTCGTAGTCGGGAAATCCCTGGCCGAGATTGAGCGCGCCGAGCTCGCGCGCGCGGCGCGACACGATCGTGAAGATCGTGGTGCCGACGTCCGGGAGCTTGCTGGCCCTCATCTTAAGGATCGGCCCTCTAAAGATCGGCCTCGGCCGCGGCCATGGCCGCACCCACGACGCCTGCCTGGCCGGCGAAGTGCGCCGGACGCAGCTGCGCCTCGGAGCGCAAGAGTGGCCCGAACTCCGCGAAGCGCTCGCTCACCGCTCCGCCGAGGATGAACAGATCGGGCCACAGCAGGTCGTGCAGGTGCTTCAGGTAATCGTTGACGCGGGCGATCCACGCCGGGAAGTCGAGCTTCTCGGCGGTGCGCACCCGCGCCGAGGCCCACTTCTCCGCATCCATGCCGTGCAGCTCCAGGTGCCCGAGCTCGGTGTTCGGATAGAGCTTGCCGTCGCAGAACAGCGCCGTGCCGATGCCGGTGCCGAGCGTGACCATGATGACCGTGCCGGCGACGCCGCGCCCGGCCCCCCAGCGCATCTCGGCGAGGCCGGCCGCATCCGCGTCGTTGAGGAACAACGCCGGGCGGCTGAGCGCCCGGGCCGCGAGCGCCGCCCCGTCGATGCCGATCCAGGCGTGATCGACGTTGGCGGCGGTGCGCGTCGTGCCCTGCTTGATGACGCTCGGGAAGGCGATGCCGACGCCGCCGACCGCGCCCTCGAGCCGCGCCGCGAGCGAGGCCAGCACCGGCATCATCGCCTGCGGCGTCGAAGGCTGGGGCGTGTGCGCCGAGATCAGTCCGCCCACCAGGCGGCCCGAGTCGACGTCCACGAGTCCCGCCTTGATCGAGGATCCGCCCACATCGATTCCGAGCACGTTGCGAGTCATGGGAGCCTCACAGATTGGCGGCGGCGGCGAGCTGCAGATCGCGCTCGCGCCGTCGCTGTTGGTAACGCATCCACACGGTGGAGACGGCGATGCCGGTGGCCACCAGCAGTACCAGGATGGTGGCGAGCGCGTTCACGTCCGGAGTCACGCCGAAGCGCACCTTGGAGAACATCACCATCGGCAGCGTGCTCGAGCCGGGTCCGGCGACGAACTGGGTGATCACCAGGTCGTCCCACGACAACGTGAACGCCAGCAGCCACCCGGAGGCGATCGCCGGCAGGATGAGCGGCAGCGTGATCGCCAGGAACACCTTGAGCGGCCGAGCGCCTAAGTCCATGGCGGCCTCCTCCAGCGACTCATCGAACCCGGCGAGCCGCGACTGCACCACCACGGTCACGTAGGCCATGCAGAAGGTGATGTGGGCGAGCGCGATGGTGACCGCGCCGGTGCCCCTGGGCCAGCCGATGAGCTGCTCCAGGGCGACGAACATGCAGCAGGAGCGACAAGCCGGTGATGACCTCCGGCATGACGATCGGGGCGGTGACCATGCCGGCGAGCAGCAGCCGGGCCGCGGAACGCGCCAAAGCGCGCCAGCGCCACGCCGGCCAGGGTGCCGAGCACGACCGCGGCGCTGGCCGCGACGAAGGCGATGCGAATCGAGAGCCAGGCGGCGGCGAGGATCTGCTCGTTGTGAATGAGCACCCCGTACCACTTGAGCGTGGGCGAATGCGCCGCGTCCCACACGGTCACCAGGCGCGAGTTGTTGAAGGAGAACACGATCATCGACACGATCGGCACGTACAGGAACGCGAGCCCGAGGACGAGCGCGACGCGTGCGAACAGCCCGCGCGACTTCATGCTTCAGTCTCCAGCTGCCGCCGCTCGACCCGCTGGAACAGCATGATCGGCACGATCAGCAGCAGCAGGATCAGGATCGCGACCGCGCTCGCCACCGGCCAGTCGCGGTTCTCGAAGAACTCATCCGACAGCACCCGTCCGATCATCAGCTGGTCGGGGCGGCCGAGGAGCGTGGGGATCACGTACTCGCCCACCGCCGGGATGAACACCAGGAGCGACCCCGCGATGATGCCGGGGAGCGACTGCGGCAGCGTGATGCGCGCGAAGGCGCGCCACGGACGGGCGCCTAGGTCGGCGGCCGCCTCGAGCAGGGTCTCGTCGTGCTTCTCGAGGTTGGCGTACAGCGGCAGGATCATGAACGGCAGATAGGAATAGACGATGCCGATATAGACGGCGAAGTCGGTCTGCAGGAGCGCGAGCGGATGGTCGATGAGGTGCAGCGACAGCAGCACGTTGTTGATGACGCCGTTGTTCTTGAGCAGCCCGATCCAGGCGTAGACGCGCAGCAGGAACGAGGTCCAGAACGGCAGCACGATCAGCATCAGCAGCAGCGGCCGGGTGGCCGGACCCGAGCGCGCGATCGCATACGCCATCGGGTAGCCGATGAGCAGACAGCACAGCGTCGAGACCGCGGCGACTTTCAGCGAATACAGATACGAGCTCACGTACATCGGGTCGGTGAAGAGGAACGAGTACGCCGACCAGTGCACCTCGAAGTGCAGCGCGCCGTGATGCCAGTTCAGGAGCGGCGTGTACGGCGGGATCGCCAGCCGCACCTCGGAGAAGGAGATGCGGAACACGATGAGGAACGGGATCAGGAACAGCAGCAGCAGCCACAGCGTCGGCACCGCCGCGACGAGGCGCCTGCCGGTTGCCTGAGAGAGTTGCACCGCCACCCCTACTCGGTGAGCACTACCGGGCTCGAGCCGTGCCAGGAGAGCGCCACGCGCTCCTCGCGGGCGATCGGCCGCTCGGTGCCGCGCATCACGTTCGGCAGCGTCACGCGCACCATGCTGCCGGAATCGAGACGCACCAGATAGATCGACATGTCGCCCATGTAGGCGATCTCCTTCACCGTGCCGCTCGCGGTGTTATCGGCCGCCGCCGCGCCGTCCGCCGGCTCCGCGCGCGTGATCTGGATCTTCTCCGGGCGGATCGCGGTCCAGACGGTGGCGCCGGCCGCCCCGGCGGCGGCGCGCTCGACGCGCACGGTGCAGCCGAGGTCGGCGCTCCTGATGCACAGTCCGTCGCCGCCGTTGGCGTACACCTCACCCTCGAACAGGTTGACCGAGCCGATGAAGTCGGCCACGAAGCGCGTGGCCGGCGACTCGTAGATCTCCGACGGCGTACCGACCTGCACGATACGCCCCTGGTTCATGACACCGAGCCGCGTGCCGAGCGTCATCGCCTCCTCCTGGTCGTGGGTCACGACGATGAAGGTGACGCCGAGGCGCTGCTGGATGTTGAGCAGCTCGAACTGGGTGTGCTCGCGCAGCTTCCTGTCGAGCGCGGCGAGCGGCTCGTCGAGCAGCAGCAGCTTCGGACGCTTGACCAGCGCGCGCGCCAGCGCCACCCGCTGGCGCTGTCCGCCGGAGAGCTGGTGGGGCTTGCGGGCGCCGAAGCCCCCCATCTTCACGATCTCGAGGATCTCGCCCACCTGGCGGCGGATGGCGTCGCGCCCCAGGCGCTCCTGCTCGAGGCCGAAGGCGACGTTCTTCTCGACGCTCATGTGCGGGAACAGCGCGTACGACTGGAACATCATGTTCACCGGCCGCTCGTAGGGCGGCACGCGCGAGATGTCCTGCCCGTCGATCTCGATGCTGCCGGTGGTGGGCGCCTCGAAGCCGGCCAGCATGCGCAGCAGCGTGGTCTTGCCCGATCCTGAGCCGCCCAGCAGGCAGAAGATCTCGCCGCGGCGGATCTCGAGCGAGACGTGGTCGACGGCGGTGAAGTCGCCGAACTTCTTGCTCACGTCGCGGATGCGGACGTAGCCCGAGTCCGGGGCGGAAGCCGCGGCGGCGGCCGGGGGTTGCGGGCTCACGAGAGGGTTACCTTCCAGTCTTGAAGCGCGTCCACATGCGGGTGAGCAGACGCTGGTAGGCGGCGGGACGGGCGCGCTCGGGCGAGAGGCGCGCGCGCACCGCGGGCGGCGGGTACACGCCGGGGTCGTTGACCACGGCGGGATCGAGCGGCTGGATCCCGGGGCTCACCGCGTTGGCGTACTTGATGAGATTGGAGTTGCGCGCGGCGATCTGCGGGCGCAGCAGGAAGTTGATGAACA
This sequence comes from uncultured Gammaproteobacteria bacterium, assembly GCA_963802645.1. Classification (GTDB taxonomy): domain Bacteria; phylum Pseudomonadota; class Gammaproteobacteria; order Steroidobacterales; family Steroidobacteraceae; genus 13-2-20CM-66-19. The sequence continues at coordinate 868,193 of CAWDJK010000005.1, forward strand.
GGTGCGCGTTGCGCACGTGCGGCGCATCGGCCGGGATCGCCAGGACGTCGTAGTTGGCGATCGCGCCCTCCTGCGGGATCGAGTAGGCAAGATCCACGCCCTTACCGGCTTCCTGGGCGCGGTCGTGCGCCTGCTTGACGTCACCCGACCAGCCCATCGCGAGACACAGGTCGCCGTTGGCGAGATTGTCGATGTAGCGCGAGGAGTCGACGTAGCGCACGTAGGGCCGCATGGCCTTCAATACGGCTGCGGCGGCCTTCAGGTCCTCGGGCGAGTTGCTGCTCGGATTGCGGCCGAGATAAAGGAGTACCGTGGCCACCACCTCGGAGGGCGCATCGAGGATCGAAACGCCGCAGTCGGCGAAGCGCGCCACCACCGCCGGATCGAACACCATGCGCCAGCTGTCGACCGGCGCATCCGGGAGGCGCTTGCGGATCTCGGCCACGTTGTAGCCAACGCCCGAGGTGATCCACATGTAGTCGACGCTGTACTGGTTGCCGGGATCGTAGAGCGCCTCGGCACGCGCCACCTCCGGATCGACGTTCTTCAGGTTCGGCAGCTCGGCCTTGTCGAGCTTCTGATAGATCTCGGCCTGGATCTGGCGCTCGAGGAAGGCACCCGAGGGCACGACCACGTCGTAGTTGGTGTGCCCGGTGAGGAGCTTGGTCTCGAGGATCTCGTTGGAGTCGAACACGTCGTAGTTGACGCGCACACCGTACTCCTTCTCGAAATCCGCGATCACGCTCGGCTGGATGTAGTCCGACCAGTTGTCGACGTTGACCACCGGCTCCGAGTCGCTCGCCCGCGCGCCCGGCTGCTGCGGGCCCGAGCAGGCGGCCAGCAGGGCCGCGGCCAGGGCGCCGAAGGGGGCGAGTCGGGGAGCGCTGCTCACTTACGTCTTCTTATAGGATTCGCTCTTCGCGGCGCAAGTCTGGCGCGGGCCTGAACACGGCCCGTCCGGCAGCGGCCTAGACATTCAGCAGCAGGTGCTCGCGCTCCCAGGAGCTGATCACCTGCAGGAACACCTCGTACTCGGCTTCCTTGACGATGGTGAACGCCTCGATGAAGGGCTCGCCCAGGAGCTTCACCAGCGGGTCGCAGGCCCGCAGCTCGCGCAGCGCCTCATCGAGCGAGCGCGGCAGCCCGAACGGCAGGTCGTGGGCGCTGCCGACGATCGGGTCCGACGGCTGCAGGCCCTCGACCATGCCGAGGTAACCGCAGGCGAGCGAGGCGGCGATGGCGATGTAGGGGTTGGCGTCGGCGCCCGCCGACGCGGTTCTCGACGCGGCGCGCCTGCGCATCCGACATCGGCACGCGCAGTCCCGCGGTGCGGTTGTCGTAGCCCCAGTGCACGTTGATCGGGCGCCGACAGGTAGCGCGTCAGGCGCCGGTAGGAGTTCACGTTGGCGCACAGCAGGGCCATTGCCGCCGGCAGGTAGCGCTGCAGGCCGCGCGATGTGCGAGAAGAACAGCGTCGAGGGGGTGCCGTCGGGGTTGCAGAAGATGTTCTTGCGCGTCTTCACGTCCACCACGCTCTGGTGGATGTGCATGGCGCTGCCGGGCTCCTTGGCGTGCGGCTTGGCCATGAAGGTCGCGTACATCTTGTGGCGCAGCGCCGCTTCGCGCGCCGTGCGCTTGAAGAGGAACGCCTGGTCGGCCAGATCGAGCGGCGTTGCCGTGGATCAGGTTGATCTCCATCTGCGCCGGGCCGTCCTCGTGGATCAGCGTATCGATCTCGATGTCCTGGTCCTCGCAGAACTGGTAGATGTCATCGAACAGCGGATCGAACTCATTGACCGCGGCGATGCTGTAGGACTGGCGGCCGGGCTCGGCGCGGCCCGAGCGCCCCACCGGCGGCTTCAGCGGATAGTCCGCGTCGATGTTCGGCTCGACCAGGTAGAACTCGAGCTCCGGCGCCACCACCGGGTCCCAGCCGCGCTGCGCGTAGAGCTCGAGCACGTTGCGCAGCACGTGGCGCGGCGCCATGGTCACGCGCCGGCCGTCGGAATAGAAGCAGTCGTGGATCACCTGTGCGGTCGGCTCGGCCGCCCAGGGCACCCGGCGCACGGTCTTCGGATCGGCCTTGAGGATGATGTCGATCTCCGCCGGGCTCATGGCAGAGCCGGTCTCGGGCGGGTAGTCCCCGGTCACGGTCTGCAGGAAGATGCTCTCGGGCAGGCGCATGCCGCCGTCCTCGGCGAACTTCTCGGCGGGCATGATCTTGCCGCGCGCAATGCCCGGCCATGTCGGGAATGATCGCCTCGACCTCGGAAATGCCGTGGTCGCGGAAGAACTGTTGGATTTCACTCGCCATACCTCACCTTTCACTTGAGCCTGCTGCGCTCGCCGGCCGCCTTGCCGAAGGCCGGCGAACAGCGCGCGCGAAAACGGATTGTCCATCACCCGCCACTCGGGGTGCCACTGCACGGCGAGCGCGAAGCTGCCGGCGCGCGCGCACGCGGAATGCCTCGATCACGCCGTCCGGCGCGCGCGCCTCGACCGCCAGGCCCGCGCCCAGGTCGCTCGACGCCCTGGCTAGTGCAGCGAGTTCACGCGGATGCGATCGCGCGCCGGCGAGCGCGCGCAGCAGGCCGCCCGGCTCGAGCGTCACCTCGTGCGCCGGCCCGTACTGCACCTCGAGCGGCTGACTCTCGTCGTCGCGGTGATCGAGGTGCCCCGGCACCTCGTGCAGCTGCTGCTGCAGCGTGCCGCCGAAGGCGACGTTCATCTCCTGGAAGCCGCGGCAGATGCCGAGCACCGGCACGCCCGACTGCGACCGCGCGCGGAATCAGCGGCAGCGTGGTCGCATCGCGGTGCGGATCGTGCAGCGTCCCGGGCGCGCTCGGCGGACCCGTCGTAATGGTGCGGCTCCACGTTCGACGGGCTGCCCGTGAACAGCAGCCCGTCGAGCCGCTCGAGCAGCTCCTCGAACCCGAGCTCCTCGGCGAGCGAGGGGATCAGCACCGGCGCGCCGTGAGCCGCGTCGATCACCGCGCGCGCGTACTTCTCCCCCACCATGTGGAAGGGATGACGGCCGACCATGCGCCGGTCGGCGGGAATACCAATGAGCGGGCGGGCGGGTGCCATGACGGCTAGCTGCCGGCAGGTGTTTAATATCCTAAACAAACCCCGCCGTCGAAACCTCCGGAATGGAGCCTATTAGACCACAGGCCGGGGACGGAAGCCTCTGGTTGCCAGAGACCCGCTAACTGCGGTAATGGGCCAAAGCACGGGCATAAGGGCCATCGCGGGACTCCGCGCGACGGATGCGCAATTTGCCCCGCCGCCGGCTGATCGCTATCCTGCGCAGCCCGCGCGCGCCACGCCCGCGCTAAAGATCCTAAACACACCGGAGCCCCTGCGATGGGACGCCAGGATTACGTCGACTCCTACTACGCCGCCTCCGCGCACGCCGCTCCCGAGCGGCGCCCGCTCGAAGACGCGGTCGAGTGCGACGTTTGCGTGGTGGGTGGCGGGATCGCCGGCTGCTCCGCGGCGCTGCACCTGGCCGAGCGCGGTCTTTCGGTCGTACTCCTCGAGGGGCAGCGCATCGGCTGGGGCGCCTCGGGGCGCAGCGGCGGCCAGGCGCTCTTCGGTGTCGCCGCCCCGCAGGTGAAGCTCAGGCGCCTCATCGGCCCGGCGGACGCGCGCGCGGTGTGGGACGTGTCGGTCGAGGGGCTTACCCTGCTGCGCTCGCTGATCGGGCGCTTCCGCATCGACTGCGACTGGACCGACGGTTATCTCCTGACCGCGGTCAAGCCGCGCCATGTCGAGGAGCTGAAGGATGAAGTCCGCGAGCTCACCGAGAGCTACGGCTACCAGAGCGTTCGCTACCTGACGCGCGCGGAGCTGGGCACGCAGCTCGCCACCACGCGCTATCTCGGGGCGCTGCACGACGCCAACAGCGGCCACCTGCATCCGCTCAACTACACGCTGGGACTGGCACGCGCGGCCGAGAGCTTCGGCGTGCGTATTTTCGAGGACAGCCGCGCCCTGTCGCACGAGCCGGCCGCCGCGGGGCGCGTGCAGGTAACGACCGCGCGCGGCACGGTACGCGCGCGGCAGCTGGTGTTGTGCGGCAACGTGTACCTCGGGGCGCTCGCGCCGGCGCTGGCGGCGAAGATCATGGGGGTCGCCACCTACATCGTCGCCAGCGAGCCGCTCGGGGAAGCGCGCGCCCGCGAGCTCATCGCCGGCAACACCGCGACCTGCGACATGAACTGGGTGCTCGACTACTTCCGCCGCTCGGCGGATCACCGGCTGTTGTTCGGCGGGCGTGTGAACTACTCGGGGCTGCGTTCCTTCGATGCGCCGGCGGCGACACGGGCGCGCATGCTGCGGGTGTTTCCGCAGCTTGCGGACGTGCGCATCGACTACGCCTGGGGCGGCGAAGTCGACATTACCCTCAATCGCGCGCCGCACTTCGGGCGGCTCGCGCCCAATGTGTATTTCCTGCAGGGCTTCTCCGGCCACGGCATCGCCCTCACCGGCATCGCCGGCAAGCTGGTGGCCGAGGCCGTCGCCGGTACGGCCGGCCGCTTCGATGTGTTCGCGCGCATCCCGCACGGCGGCTTTCCGGGCGGCGCGGCGCTGCGCCGTCCGGCGCTGGTGCTCGCGATGCTGTACTACCGGCTGCGCGACCTGCTGTAATCGGCTGCGTGCCGCACGATCCGCAGTTCTATCGCCATCTCATCCTGTGGGCGTGGTGCGCCTGGGCGCTCTACTGGCTGATCTCCTCGATCGGCAACAAGACGACGCAGCGGCGCGAGCCGCTCGGCTCGCGCCTCGCCCACGTGCTGCCGCTGCTGATCGGGGGCGCGCTGCTCGGGGTGCGCGAGCTCCCGTGGGCTTCCGTGCTCGGCACGCGCCTCTGGCCACGCTCATTCCTTATATATTGTGTCGGCTTCGCGATCCTGATCGCCGGGCTCGCCTTCGCGGTGTGGGCGCGCGTGCATCTCGGGCGCAACTGGAGCGGCGCGGTCACGGTCAAGGAGGACCACGAGCTGATCCGCACCGGGCCGTACGGCACCGTGCGCCATCCCATCTATACCGGCATCCTCGCCGCGGTGATCGGCACCGTCATCTGCTCCGGGACGCTGCGCGCGGTGCCCGGACTCGTCCTCATCGGCGCCGCGCTGCTGCGCAAGCTGCGCAAGGAAGAAGAGTTCATGCGCGAGGTGTTCCCCGGTCAGTACCAGCAGTACTGCGAGCAAGTGCCGGCGCTCATTCCCTGCGCGAGGCCGCGGCGCTCCGCAGCGGGCTAGGACACGACCTCAACGTGGCTCATACCGCATCGCCACCGCGCCCGAGCCCAACTGCAGCCGGCTGACCAGCCTCAAGTCGAGACGCTTCGACAGCCCGGCGAGCAACGTCGGCCCATGGCCCGCCACGTTGGGGTGCACGACGAACTCGTACTCATCGATCAATCCCAGCTCCGCCAGCGCGAGCGGCAGCTGCACGCCTCCCACGAGCAGCCCCTTACCCGGCTGCTGCTTGAGCTGCCGAACCGCCTCCCCCGGATCCCCGCGAACGAGCTCCGCGTTCCAATCAACCCGCTCCAGGGTCCTCGAGACGACGTACTTCCTTGCCGCGTCGATTGTCCGGGCGAACGGTTCCATCCAGTCGGGAATCTTTCCCGCCCACGCCGGCGAGCGAAACGCCGCCTCCATCATTTCATAGGTCACCCGGCCGAGGAGCAGGGCATCGGCGCGGTTCAGGTTCTCGACACCGTGACGATGCAGCTCCTCGTCCGCGGCCACTGCACGGTGATCGCAGCAGCCGTCCAATGTGACGTTGATCGAGTACCGCAGTGGTCGCATTGCCGTGTCGCCCCTACAGCGCTTCCGCGATCTGCACCGCATTCAGCGCCGCGCCCTTGAGGAGCTGATCCCCGGCCACGAACAGCGCGATCGAGCGGCCGCTCGGGTCGCTCACGTCCTGGCGGATGCGCCCGGCGAGGATGGCATCGCCGCCGGAGGCATCGCGCGGCATGGGGAAGTAGTTGCGCTCGCGGTCGTCGACGAGCCGCACCCCGGGCGCCGCGGCGATGATGCGGCGCGCTTCCTCCGCGGAGATCGGCCGCTCGCACTCGAAGCTGATCGCCACCGAGTGTGCGCGCAGCACCGGCACGCGGATGCAGGTCGCCGAGACGCGCAGCTCCGGGTCGCCGAAGATCTTGCGCGTCTCCTCGCGCACCTTGATCTCCTCCTCGTTGTAGCCGCTCACCGGATCGACGCGCGTGTTGTGGCTGAAGACGTTGAAGGCGAAGGGGTGCGGCATCACGCGCTGCTCGAAGGCACGCCCCTCGAGGTAGGCGCGCGTGGCCTCGCGCAGCTCCTCCATGGCGGCCGCTCCCGCACCCGAGGCCGACTGGTAGCTCGTGATCAGGAGCCGCACGATGCGGTTCGCCTGGTGGATGGGCCACAGCGGCGTGATGGAGATGATGGCGGTGCAGTTGGGATTGGCGATGATCCCGCGGTGGGTGCGCAGCGCCTCGCGGTTGATCTCCGGGACGATGAGCGGCACGGCCGGATCCATGCGGAACGCGGAGGAGTTGTCGATGACCGTGGCGCCGGCGCGCACCGCAAGGGGCGCGAATTTCTTCGAGGTGGCGCCGCCGGCCGAGAACAGCGCGATGTCCACGCCCTCGAAGCTCGCCTCGCCGAGCTCCTGCACCCGCAGCGGCGCGCCGCGAAACCCGAGCTCCTTGCCCGCCGAGCGGGCCGAGGCGTACAGCCGCAGCGAGGCGAGCGGAAAGGCCCGCCGCTCGAGACACCCGATCATCTCCACACCGACCGCACCGGTGGCGCCGACGATCGCCACGACCGGCGGCTTGCCGCGCCGCTCCGCACTCATGCCCGCTCTCTCCGTTAACCCTTCCTGACCCGGTCACCCGTTCCTACCTGAGCGGCGTCGGCGTGTAAAGGGCCGCCACGGTGTACGCCGCAATCGCAGGGCGCGGCGCGCTAGGACGGCGGCGGCAGCCGGATCTCGAAGCAGCGGTGGATGCGCGGATTGCGCGCGAAATCCTCGGGCAGCGTGGCGGCCGAGACGTCGCGGACGGAATAGCGCGCGGTGAGCTCCTCGGCGAGCTTGAACCGCTGGGCGTTGGTGGAGAACAGCAGCAGCCCCTCGGGTGAGAGCAGCCGTGCGCCGGCGTCGATGAGCCCAGGGTGATCGCGCACGACGTCGAGCACGCCCTCCATGCGCTTGGAATTCGAGAAGGTCGGCGGGTCGAGAAAGATGAGATCGAAGCGCCGGGTGTCCCGGCCGGCCTCGAGGAGCCATTCGCGGCAATCGGCCTGGATCAGCGCGTGGGGGGGACCCGCGAAGCCATTGAGTGCGAGATTCTCGCGCGCCCACTCGAGATAGGTGCGCGACAGGTCGACCGAAACGCTGTCGCGGGCACCACCGGCCGCCGCGTACACGGTGGCGGTGCCCGTGTAGGCGAACAGGTTGAGGAAGCTCCCGGCCCGCGCCGCCTCACGCAGACGCGCGCGGGTCATGCGGTGGTCGAGAAACAGTCCTGTGTCGAGATAGTCGTCGAAGTTGACGCGGAACTTCAGTCCCCCCTCGGCGACGACGTGGAACGTCTCGCGCTCGTCCAGCTTGCCGTACTGCTCGCCGCGCGGCGTGCGGCGCCGGGTGCGGACGCGGATGCGCTCGGGCGGGACGCCGGTCGCCTCCGGCAGGCTCGCCAGCACCTCGCCACGGCGGCGCTGCACCGCCTCGCGCTCGATCTCGGCGGGGGCGGCATACTCCTGCACGTACAGCCAGTCCTGCCCGGGCTCGAGCGTCCGGTACTGGTCGATCGCAAAAGCGTACTCGGGCATGTCGGCGTCATAGAGCCGATAGCACGAGACCTCCTGGCGTCGAGCCCAGCCGCGCAGGCGCTTCAAGTTCTTCGCGAGGCGGTTGCTGAACATGCGCGCGCCGGCGCTGTCCACGAGGCGCGCGATCCCCTTGCCGAGCGTGCCTGGTGCGCGCTCACTCGCCGCGCCCACCTCGATGCGCAGCAGCCGGCACTCGATCGAGCCGTTCCAGAGTGTGTGGGTGCGATGGGCGCGCAGACCGAGCTCCAGGCCCAGCGCAGGCGAGCCGGTGAGTATTGCGGCATGCCAGCCCGCGAAGCGCTCGCGCAGCACAACGCCGAGCTCGCGGTGCACCGCGCGCGCGGCCTCGAGGTCCTCGAGCCTGACACCGTAGGGCGGGTTGGTACACAGGAGCCCGGGACGATCCGCAGCGCGGCCCGGGAGCGGCGCGGCATCGCCGAGCGCACCTACGCCGAGCTGCACCAGTCCGTCGACACCGGCGCGCTCCGCGTTGGCGCGCGCGGCGCGGATGGCGGCGGCGTCACGATCGCGGCCGCGGATCGTAGCCGTCACCGCATCGTCCGCGCGGATGCGCGCGCGCGCCTCCGTCAGCAGTCGCTCCCAGAGCGGTGCATCGTGGCCGCGCCAGCCGAGGAAACCGAAGTACTCGCGCGTCAGTCCCGGCGCCCGCTCGGCGGCAATCAGCGCCGCCTCGATGGGGAGCGTCCCCGAGCCGCACAGTGGATCGAGAAACTCCGCACCCTGGGGGGCGAGGGGTTCCCCATCCGCTGGCGCCCGGGCAAGTGCCTCCCCATCCGCTGGCGCCCGGGCAAGTGCCTCCCCATGCGCTGGCGGCCGGGCGAGCGCCTCCCCATCCGCTGGCGCGCGGGCAAGCGCCTCCCACCCGGCACGCAGCAGCACGCCCGCGGCGACGTTCTCCTTGAGCGGCGCTTCGCCGGCGGCGCCGCGGTAGCCGCGGCGATGCAGACTCTCGCCCGCGAGATCGAGCGCGATCGTGATCTGCGTACCGTGGGCGTGCGCGTGCACGCGCACGCTCGGACGGGCGATATCGATGTCGGGGCGCACGCCGGTCGCCGCGCGCAGCGCATCGACGATGCCGTCCTTGAGCTTGAGCGCCCCGAAGTGCGTATGGGTGATCGCGGGATGGCGGCCGCTGAAATCGCAGGCGAGCGTCGCGCCCGGAGCCAGGTGCGCCGTCCAGTCGAGGCGCGCGACGGCGGCGTGAAACTCCTGCGCATCGTGTGCCTCGAACACTGCGAGCTCGAGGAACACGCGATTGGCGGTGCGCGACCAGAGGCAGGCGCGGTAGGCGCTCTCGAGGGCTCCGGTGAAGGCGACGCCCGAGGAACGCTCGCGAATCTCGTGCGCGCCGCAGGCGGCGAGCTCGCGCGCCAGGAGGTCCGCGAGGCCCCGTGGGGAGCTCGCGAGGAAGCGCAGCGCGGCTGCGCTCACGGCGGCGGCCGCGTACCGCTCAGGTGAGATCGAGCCACGTGGTCTTCAGCTCGGTGTATTTCTCCAGCGCGTGCAGCGACTTGTCGCGGCCCATGCCCGACTGCTTGAAGCCGCCGAACGGCACGGTGATGTCGTCGGCGTCGTAGCAGTTGATGTACACCGTGCCGGCGCGCAGCGCCCGCGCCACGCGGTGCGCGGTGGTCACATCGCGCGTCCAGATCGCGGCGGCGAGTCCATAGATCACGTCGTTGGCGATCTCGATCGCCTCGTCCACGGTCTTGAAGGTGATCGCCGAGAGCACGGGACCAAAGATCTCCTCGCGGGCGATCGGCATCGCGGGCTTCACCCCCTCGAACAGCGTCGGCTCGATGAAGTAGCCGCCGCTGTCCTCGCGCACGCGGCGGCCGCCGAAGCGGACCTGGGCGCCGGCGTTGCGCCCGGCGTCGATATAGCCGAGCACGCGCTTCATCTGCGTCTCATCGACGATCGCGCCCATCTGGGTCGCGGCATCGAGCGGGTCGCCGGGCTGCATGCCGCGGGCCATGGCCTGCACCTTCTCGAGCACCGCGTCCTTGATGCCCTCCTGCAGCAGCAGGCGCGAGCCGGCCGAGCACACCTCGCCCTGGTTGTCGAAGATGGCGTGCGCCGCCGCGGTCGCCGCCTTGTCGAGGTCGGGATAGTCGGCGAGCACGATGTTGGGCGACTTGCCGCCGCACTCGAGCGACACGCGCTTCAGGTTCGACTGGCCGGCGTACTGCATGATCTGCTTACCCGTCGCCGTCGAGCCGGTGAAGGCGATGCAGTCGACCTCCATGTGCAGCGCGAGGGCCTTGCCGGCGGTCTGGCCGAGTCCCGGCACGACGTTGAACACCCCCGGCGGGACCCCGGCTTCGACGGCGAGCTGCGCCACGCGCAGCGCCGTGAGCGGCGACTTCTCGGAGGGCTTCAGCACCAGCGAATTACCGGAGGCGAGGATCGGGGCGAACTTCCACGCCGCCATGAGCAGCGGGTAGTTCCACGGAACGATCGCGCCGACCACGCCGAGCGGCTCGCGGGTCACGAAGGCGAGTGCCCCGGGCCCGGTGGGCGCGACCTCGTCGTACACCTTGTCGAGCGCCTCGGCATACCAGCGCATACAGGCGGCCGCGCCCGGTACGTCGCCCTTGAAGCTGTTGGTGATGGGCTTGCCCATGTCGAGCGTCTCGAGCAACGCCAGTTCCTCGGCGTGCTTGGTGATGAGCTCGGCGAACTGCAGCAGGATGCGCTTGCGCTTGGCGGGCCGCAGATTCACCCACACGCCCTTGCGGAACGCACTGCGTGCGGCGAGCACCGCGCGGTTGATGTCCTCCTGGTCGCCGGCGGCAACCCGCGCCAGCAGCTTACCGGTCGCCGGGTTGACCGAATCGAAAGTGGCGCCGGAGGCGGCATCGACGTAGCGGCCGTCGATGAAGGCCTGCGTGCGGAACTCGAGTGCGCGGGCGCGCTCGTGCCAGGAAACTGCGGAAGGCTGTGCATTCATGGGAGGGCTGGATCCTTCAGAAGGTCGGCGGAGTGCAGGCGCTGATGATCTCACACGGCTCGCGTCCGACATTGCGGAAGCGATGCGGCAGCTGGCTGGCGAAATAGTAGGCCTCCCCGGGACCGAGCACGCGCGTGGCGCTGCCGACGGTGAGCTCGATGCGCCCGCGAATCACGATCCCGGCTTCCTCGCCGCGATGTGCCAGCATCTCCTCCTCCGCGGCGGCTCCCGCCGCGTAGCGCTCGTGCAGCAGCGTCAGCTGCCGTCCGGCGCGTTGCGCCGCCACGAGGCGCAGCGACACCTCGGCGTTGCCGAGCTCAACGAGCTCCTCGGCGCCGAAGAAAGCCTGGGGAGCCGCGGCGAGGTCGAGCGTGAAAAACTCGGCGAGCGCCATCGGGATGCCATCGAGCACCTTCTTCAGCGAGCTCACCGAGGGACTCACGCGGTTTTGCTCGATGAGAGAGATGAGTCCGTTGGTGACCCCCGCGCGGCGGGCGAGCTCGCGCTGCGAGAGCCCGAAGCTCAAGCGGACGCCACGCAGCCGTGCACCGACATCGATGCTCATGGTGTTTAGGATCTTAGACGAAGGGCCGCAAAATATGGCTCCGGTGGCCGGCTTTGTCCACTTTCTTTATCATCTCCGGCCCTCCCCACCCGCTTTGGAGCACGTCATGGCCACCCCGGCGGAAGCGCTCACGCGCAGCGACCTCGAGGCGTTATGGATGCCGTTCACGGCGAACCGGCAGTTCAAGGCCGCCCCGAGACTGCTGGCACGCGCGACCGGCATGCAGTACTGGACCGCCGACGGCCGCGAGATCCTCGATGCGGTGGCGGGATTGTGGTGCGTCAACGCCGGTCACGGCCGGCGCGAGATCACCGCCAGCGTGGCCGCGCAGCTCGAGAGCATGGACTACGCGCCGCCCTTCCAGATGGGGCACCCGGGTGCGTTCCGCCTCGCCAACGAGCTCGTGAAGATCGCGCCCGCCGGGCTCGATCACGCCTTCTTCACCAACTCGGGCTCGGAGTCGGTCGATACGGCGCTCAAGATCGCCCTCGCCTGGCACCGCGTGCGCGGCGAGGGCACGCGCACGCGTTTCATCGGCCGCGAACGCGGCTACCACGGCGTCGGCTTCGGTGGCATCTCGGTCGGGGGAATCGCGCCCAACCGCAAGACCTGGTCGGCCGCACTACTGCCCGGCGTCGACCATCTGCCCCACACCCACGACCTCGCGCGCAACGCCTTCTCGCGCGGCCTGCCCGAGCATGGCGCGCAGCTCGCGGACGAGCTCGAGCGCATCGTCGCGCTCCACGATGCCTCCAACATCGCCGCGGTCATCATCGAGCCGATCGCCGGCTCCACCGGCGTGCTGCTGCCGCCCGAGGGGTACCTGAAGCGTGTCCGCGAGATCTGCGACCGTCACGGGATCCTGTTGATCTTCGATGAGGTGATCACCGGCTTCGGGCGCACCGGCTCGCCGTTCGCGGCGCAGGAATTTGGCGTGACCCCGGACCTGATCACGCTCGCCAAGGGCATCACCAACGGCTGCGTGCCGATGGGAGCCGTGCTGGTCGGCAAGCGCATCTACGAGGCGTTCATGCAGGGACCGGACGGCATCGAGCTGTTCCACGGCTACACCTACTCGGCGCACCCGGTGGCGTGCGCCGCCGGGCTCGCGACGCTCGGCATCTACGAGCGCGAGGGACTCCTGACGCGCGCGCGTACGCTGGCGAAGGACTGGGAAGAGGCGGCGCAGGGCCTGAAAGGCCTGCCGCACGTGATCGACGTACGCACCTACGGGCTCATCTGCGGCATCGAGCTGGCAGCGCAGCCCGCTAAGCCCGGGGCGCGCGGCTACGAGACGTTCGTGAAATGCTTCGAGCGCGGCGTGCTGGTCCGCCAGACGGGCGACATCATCGCGCTCTCGCCGCCGCTCATCATCGAGCGGGCGCAGATCGAGCGGATCTTCGGCACGCTCAGCGAGGTGCTGCGCGCGCAGTGAGCTGCCGGGTACGGGACCCGGCCGGCGCGCTCAGGCCTGCGGCTTGCCGCGGAAATGCCGGACGCGGGACAGCACCGTCCACGCCAGCAGCGCAATCAGCAGCGCGCTGCCGATCAGCATCTCCATCTCGGTGAGGCCAAAGCCATGGCTACGCGATGCGACGATCGTGATTTCCGGCACCACACACCTCCACAAGCGACACGAATCCGACTCAAGCGGAGAGTCAGATTCCCACCGCACGGGGCTGGCGTGAACTGAGCCGTCGCGGTTCTGCGACGGGCTTCAACGACCGCTGTCGTTATGTCAGGTCTGGGCGGGCTCGAAGATGGCGTAGATCTTGGCGCAGTCCTCCAGCACCTCCCAGGTGCCGGAAAACCCGGCCGGCACGACGAACGCATCTCCGGGACCGAAGCTCGCGCGCTCGCCGGAATCGCTCGTGATCACGACCCTGCCGGCGGTCATGACGCACAGCTCGTTCTCCGTATAACGCACCCGCCACTTGCCGCGCGTCGCCGCCCAGCGCCCGGCGAAGAACTGCCGGCTGCCGTCGGTGTAGTAGTTCTGCACGCGCAGCTCCGGCGTCCCGGCGAGCCGGCGGTCGGCCGGCGGCTCGCTGACGTCGGCGGCGGGATTGCCGTCGAGACGGACGATGGAAGTGCTCATGAGGGCGGCGCTCAGGTACTGGTGCCAGGAAATTCTAGCGCGAAGGGGCGCCGCGGACGGAAGTGTCCGCGGCACCACCTGGCGCAGTCCCGCTGCGCCCGTCACGGCGTGCCCTCGGGAGCCGGGCCGCGCGCACTGGCGACCGTCGTACTGGCGGGCGTGGCGGGCGCGGCGCGCTCGAGGCGCACCGTGACCCGGCGGTCGAGCGCATAGGCGTCGAGGTCGCCGGCGACGCTGTCCGACTCGGCGGCCCCATGCGCCTCGATGACGAGCCGCCCGGGCGCGATGCCGCCGCACTCGAGCGCGGCCGCCACCGCCTCGGCGCGCCGCCTGGACAGCTCGTCGTTGTAGGCCGGGGCGCCGCGCGGATCGGCGAAGCCCACGACGCGCAGCTTCGCATCCGGAACGGCCGCGGCGAGCGCACCGAGCTTCAGGAGCGGCGCCATGTCCTCGACCTTGATGGCGGTGTCGTCGGTGCGGAAGCTCACGTCCATTCCGATCGCATCGGCCGCGGCCCGCGTGTGCTCGAGCTGCGCGCCCTGGGTCTGCGATTCGGTGAGCGAGCCGTTGAGCTCGGTGACGCTCGTGGCCAGGCGCGCGCGCTCGGCCTCGCTCTTGCGCAGATCCGCGGCGAGGGCCGCCCTGGTCTCCTTCTCCTTATGATAGCGATCGCCGAGCAGGCCCCCGGCGGCGGCGCCGATCACGGCGCCGATGGGGCCGCCGGCGGCGGCGCCGACCGCGAGCCCGGTGACGATGCCGAGGTCCTCGGACTTGGCGTTACTGTCGCCGGCGGCGGCGGGATCGGCCCAGGCGGGTGCGGTCGCGGCCAGCGCCGCGAGCGCCAGTCCGATCCCGGAGCTCTTCAGGTTTGGCGTCTTCATATCTTCAGTCCTCTCGTGGGGTGGTTCGGTCTGAGAGATAGTTCAGCGCGCGCGCCGGACGCGCCGATGACGCAAAGACGTCACCGCAGGGGATGCTTTGTGGCAGAAGATGGCACCCGCCTATACTGCGCACCCCGCTTACGTCTCGAAGGCCATCCACCATGCGCCCTGTCAGTCAGGCCGTCCTCGCGGCCGCGCTCGCCCTCGCCGCCACGCCGCCGCGCCCGCCGCCCCCGCGGACGGAGGGAACGAGGGCGTGCTGCGCGCGACGCTCGGGAACGGACTGCGCGTCGTCGTCGTGCGCAACACGCTGGCGCCCGTGGTCACCACCTCGGTGAACTACCTGGTCGGGTCGGACGAGGCGCCGGCCGGCTTTCCGGGAACCGCGCACGCCGAGGAGCACATGATGTTCCGCGGCTCTCCCGGGCTCACGGCGGACCAGCTCGCCGATATCGGCGGCGTGCTCGGCGGCGACTTCAACGCCGACACGCGCGAGGGCCTGACTCAGTATCTGTTCACGGTCCCCGCCGAGGACCTCGACGTGGCGCTCCACATCGAGTCGCTGCGCATGCGCGGCGCGCTCAACAGCGCGAAGGAATGGGACCAGGAGCGCGGCGCCATCGAGCAGGAGGTGGCCCAGGACCTGTCGGAGCCGAGCTACGTGCTCTACTCGAAGATGCGCGCGCGGCTGTTCGCCGGCACGCCCTACGCGCACGATGCGCTCGGCACCCGGCCCTCGTTCGACAAGACCACGGCCGCGATGCTGCAGAGCTTCCACCGCAGCTGGTACGCACCCAACAACGCGATCCTGGTGATCGCCGGCGACGTCGACCCGCAGGCGGCGCTCACCGAGGTGAAGAGCCTGTTCGGCGACATCGAGCCGAGGAAGCTGCCGGCCCGCCCGGCGGTGAAGCCCCGGCCGGTCGTGCCGACTTCCTTCACCGTCGACACCGACCACCCGAGTGGCACGCTCATGATCGCGCTGCGCACGCCGGGACCGAAGGCTGCGGACTTCGCCGCGCTCGAGGTGCTCGCGGACGTACTCGGCAGCCGCCGCTTCGATCTCTACGGACTGGTGCCGCAGGGCAAGGCGGTGGGCGCGGAATTCTCACTCGACGCGCTGCCCGAATCCGGGCTCGCCTACGCGGCGGTCGGCTTCACCGCCGGGAGCGATGCGCATGCGCTCGAGCAGGAGGTGCGCGCGATCCTCACGCGCGTCGCCCGCGAGGGCGTACCGCCGGAGCTCGTCGAGGCGGCCAAGCTCCAGGAACGCAGCGATGCCCAGATGCTGCGCAATTCGATCGGCGAGCTCGCCTCCGTCTGGTCGGATGCGCTCGCGATCTACGGGCTCGAGTCCCCGGACGACGACCTCAGGCGCATCGAGCGGGTGACCGTTGCCGACGTCAACCGCGTCGCACACACGGTCCTCGATCTGGGACACGCGGTCACGGGCGTGATGCTGCCCAAGGGCTCCGGCCGGCCGGTCCCCGAAGGCCCGGGGTTCGGCGGGCACGAGGCGATCTCGCTCGGCGAGGCGCATCAGACGACGTTGCCGCCGTGGGCCGCCAAGGCGCTCGGGCGGCTCACCGTCCCCGCATCGACGCTGCGCCCGGTGGTGAGCGTGCTGAAGAACGGGCTCACGCTCATCGTGCAGCCCGAGGACGTAAGCGACACGGTGAGCGTCTACGGCCACATCCGCAATCGCCCCGGGACCGAGGAGCCCGAGGGCCAGGAAGGCGTCAGCCAGGTGCTCGAGCGCCTCCTGCCCTATGGCAGCGAGCACCTCGACCGGCTCGGCTTTCAGCAGGCGCTCGATGCCATCGGCGCGCGCGAGCAGCCCGGCACCGATTTCTCCGTGCAGTCACTTGCCGAGCACTTCGAACGGGCACTCGCGCTCCTCGCCGACAACGAGCTGCATCCGGCGCTGCCGGCGGCGGCGCTCGAGGTGGTCCGCACACAGGTGGCGCAGGGCGTAGCCGCCCGCAACGTCAGCCCCGGCTTTCTGGCTCAGCGGGAGCTGCGCGGCGCGCTCTATCCCGCCGGCGATCCGATCCTGCGCATCGCGACGCCCGAGTCGGTGCGCTCGCTCACCGATGCCACCGTGCGCGCCTACTACCAGAAGGTGTTTCGTCCCGATCTCACGACCCTGGTGATCATCGGCAAGCTCACGCCCGCGGCCGCAGCCAGCGCGGTCGAGCGCTGCTTCGGCGCCTGGAATGACACCGGGCCCGCACCGCCGACCGATCTCCCGGCGGCGCCGCCAAATGGTCCCCGGGTGATCAACGTCCCGAACGCGAGCCGCGTGCAGGACCGCGTGACGCTCGCGCAAACGCTCTCGCTCACGCGCGCGGATGCCGACTTCTACCCGCTCGAGCTCGGCAACGCGGTGCTCGGCGGCAGCTTCTACTCGACGCGCCTCAGCATCGACCTGCGCCGCAATGCCGGCCTGGTGTACGGCGTCGAGTCATCGCTGCAGGCGGGCCGCACGCGCGGCGTCTACTTCATCGAGTACGCGAGCGACCCGCAGAACGTCGGCAAGGCCGCCGACATGGTGGTGCGCGAGCTCACCGCCATGCAGGAGACCCCTGTCGGGAGCGACGAGCTGACGCGCGTCAAGGCCTACCTGCTGCGGCAGATTCCGTTGAGCGAGTCCGGTGTCGCCGAGATCGCCCGCGGCGTGCTCGGCCGGCGCGAGCTCGATCTGCCGCTCGATGAGCCGCGCATCGCCGCGCAGCACTACATCGGGCTCGACGGCGCGGCGGTGCAGGCGGCGTTTCGCAAGTGGCTGCGCCCGGGTGACCTGGTGCGTGTCAGCGAGGGGCCGGCGCCGCAGTAGCGCGCCGCCACGCGGGGGAGGCCCACCGTGCGCCCGAGTGCCGCCGTTCCCCTCGTCCTGGCCCTCGCGCTCGGGTGCCCGGGGGCGCCGCTCGCGGCGGCGATCCAACCCGACGACTGTCTCGCGGCGCGCCGCAGCGATGCCAGCCGCGAGGCTGCGTGTTACTCCCTCGTGCAGGACGGGCACAAACGCACGCTGCGGGTCTATGTGCCCAAGGGTCACGACGCACCGCTCCCGGTCGTGCTGGTGTTGCACGGCGGGGGTGGGAACGGCGGCGGCATGGAGTGGCTGACGCGTCACGGCTTCAACCGCATCGCCGATCGGGACGGTGCGCTCGTCGTCTACCCCGACGGCATCGACAAGGGCTGGAACGACGGCCGCGGCGCCAGCCGTTCGGCGGCGGATGCGGCCGTCGACGATCTCGCCTTCCTGCGGGCTCTCCCCGCACAGCTCGCGACGCTCCACCGCATCGATCGCACCCGCCTCTACGTCACCGGCATCTCCAATGGCGGCATGATGTCTTACCGGCTGGCCTGCGATGCAGCCGACGAGTTCGCAGCGGCCGCCCCCGTCGCCGCCAATCTGTCGGTGGAGCTCGCGCCGCACTGTCAGCCCGCGCGTGCCATACCGCTGCTCATCATGGACGGCACCGACGATCCCATCATGCCGTGGAAGGGCGGCACCATCCGCGTGCTGTGGATGGCGCGCGGCACGGTGTTGTCGGTGGAGGACAGCGCCGCGCGCTGGCTCAGCCTCGATCACTGCGCGGCGTTCGCGCCGTTGCCCGTGATGACGGCCGATCCACCCGACGGCACGAGCGCGGCGCCACGCGTCGCGCACTGCGCCGGGGAGACGGAAGTGCGTCTCTACGAGATCCGCGGCGGCGGCCACAGCTGGCCGCGGGGCGAGCCTTACCTCGGAGCGCTCCTCATCGGGCATGTCAGCCAGGCGCTCGACGCCAACGAGACGATCTGGTCCTTCTTCTCCCAACACGCGCTGCGCTGAGCAACATCGGGCGGTGCGCCCCTCTCCCCATCGGGGGATGGCCTGTGAACCGTCCGGACGGTAGGGTCACGGGCCTTGTCGCCTTCACGGGAGCGAACGCGTACAGCATCCGGCCGCGCGCCTCACTGTATATGTATTTCCGCCAACCGATTCCTTTGCGCCCGGCACGCGAGCGGCTGCTCGATGCGGCCGAGCGAGTGGTTACCGAGTCGGGCGCCACGCACCTGACGCTCGATGCCGTGGCAAAGTCCGCCGGCGTCAGCAAGGGCGGTCTCTTGTATCACTTTCCCTCCAAGGAAGCGCTCCTCGAAGGCATGTTGTCGCGGCACTTCCACGACGTGGACGCCGAGGTCGCCAAGCGGCTCGCGAGCCGCGGCAAGAAAGCCTCGCGCGCGGACCTGCTGCGCGAGCGGGTGAGCGTGCTGCTCGAGTTTCATCCGGAGCGCCCGGCGGTGGGCGCCGCCATGTTGGCCGCCTCCGCCGACAACCCCGGGCACATGGCGATGTGCCGTGCCGAGTACCGCAAGCTCCTCGATCAGTTCGCCAAGCTCCCGGGGGGGTTCGAGCGCGCTGCGCTGGTGCTGCTCGGGGTGCAGGGGCTGCTGCTCGCGGAGCTGCTGCATCTTTCGCCTTACACGCCCGAAGAGCGCTCGCGGCTCGTCCGGGCATTACAGCGCGCCGCCGACCAGTGCGGGAGCACCTAATGACAATGAGCGCAGCAAGACTCGCCCTGGTTGTCGCCACCACCGTGGCCGCATCGGCCTGCGCGGTCGGGCCCGACTTCAAGACCCCGCCGGCGCCCGCCACCGCCCACTACACGCGTGCACCCGAGCCGACCGGCACGGTCGGCGCGCCCGGCGCGAGCGGCGTCGCGCAGACTTTCAGCGACGAGCGCGACATCCCCGCGGACTGGTGGACGCTCTATCATTCGAACGCCCTGGACGACCTGGTGCGCCAGGCGCTCACCGACAGTCCGACGGTGCAGGCCGCGCAGGCGACGCTGCTGACGGCGGTCGAGACCTGGAAGGCGAATCGCGGCGCACTGCTGCTGCCGGCAGTGGACGCGACCGGAACGGCCGTCCGACAGAAGGAGCCGGGCGCCGCCTTCGGCCAGCCGGGCAGCTCGTTCCTCTTCGATCTGTTCGATGCCTCGGTGGGTGTCACCTACCGGCTCGACCTCTTCGGTGCCTCGCGTCGCCAGGTGGAGGGGTTCCGCGCCCAGGCGGACTACCAGCGCTGGGAGTTCGAGGCGGCGCGCCTCACGTTGAGCGCCAACGTCGTCACCACCGCGGTCAACATCGCCTCGCTCCATGCGCAGCTCGGCGCGCTCACCGACATCGTGGCGAGCGAGCGCGAGCAGCTGAAAGTGGTGCAGCGGCAGTTCGACGCCGGCGCGGCCTCGCGCTCCGACCTGCTCGCCCAGCGGACCCAGGTCGCGCAGAACGAAGCGCAGCTCCCGGGGCTGGAGAAGCAGCTCGCACAGGCGCAGCACCGCCTCGCGGTGCTCGTCGGCCGCACACCCGATGACACCTCGGTGCCCGACTTCACGCTCGATCAGCTGACGCTGCCGGCCGAGTTGCCGCTCAGCGTGCCCGCGAAGCTGGTGCGCCAGCGCCCGGACGTGCAGGCCGCGGAGGCGCAGCTGCACGAGGCAACGGCGCTCCTCGGGGTGGCGACCGCCAACATGTACCCGCAGTTGAACCTCACCGGCTCCATCGGCTCGGAGACCACCACCGCGAGCGATCTCTTCAAGACCGGCACCGCCGCCTGGAACGTGGGCGGCTCACTCACGGCGCCGCTGTTCCATGGCGGGGAGCTGCTGAGCCTCAAGCGCGCGGCGCGCGCCGATCTCGACCGCGCCACCGCCGAGTACCGCGAGGCGGTGCTGGCGGCACTGCAGGACGTGGCCGACACGCTGCGCGCACTCGAGGCGGACGCGCGCACGCTGCAGGCGGACCAGATCACCGAGACCGACGCCCAGGACACCCTCAATATGACCAAGCTCCAGTACAAGGTGGGCGGCGTGAGTTATCTCACGCTCCTCAACGCCGAGCGCGTGTACCTCCAGGCCCGGCAGAGCCGGGTGCAGGCCGAGGCGGCGCGCTACGCGGACACCGCGGCGCTCTTCCAGGCGCTCGGTGGCGGCTGGTGGAACCGACAGAACAATGCGAAGGAGACTCGTCAGTGAGCGATCTCACCGGAACCCCGAAGCCCCCCTTGAAACGGCGCGTGATCATCGCGGTCATCGCGGTGCTCGTCCTGGTGGCGCTGGTTGCAGGCATCAAGACCTGGCAGATCATGGGCTACATCGCGGCGGCGAAGAAGAACGGCGCGCCGGCCCAGACCGTCACCACCACCGTGGCGAGCTCCTCCGACTGGCAGCCGGAGGTCAACGCGGTGGGCAGCGTACGCGCGGTGCGCGGCGTCGACGTGACCACTGAAGTGACCGGACTCGTACGCAGCCTCGAGTTCCGCTCGGGCGAGGAGGCCAAGCGCGGCCAGGTGCTGGTGCGCCTCAACGCCGACGCCGACATCGCGACGCTGCACTCGCTCGAAGCGGCCGCCGATCTCGCCGCCACCGTCTACGAGCGCGACAAGCTGCAGTTCGAGGCGCAGGCGATCAGCCAGGCGCAGCTCGATGCGGACGCCGCCGATCTCAAGAACAAGCGCGCTCAGGCCGCAGCCCAGGCTGCGCTGGTGGAGAAGAAGATCATCCGCGCGCCGTTCGACGGCCGCCTCGGCATCACCACCGTCAACCCCGGGCAGTACCTCAACACCGGCGACAAGGTCGTCACGCTGCAGGAGCTCGACCCGGTCTATGTCGACTTCCGCCTGCCGCAGGAGGACCTGGCGCAGATCAGCCCGGGACTCGAGGTGCGTCTGTCACTGGATGCGTTCCCGGGCGAGACCTTCGCCGGCAAAATCACCGCCGCCGATCCGCTGATCGATTCCGGCAGCCGCAACTTCCAGGCCGAGGCGACCGTGCCCAACCCGGGGCGCCGGCTTCTGCCCGGCATGTTCGTGCGCGTCGCGGTGCTCTCGGGCGCCAAACAGCACTACCTGACGCTGCCGCAGACCGCGATCACCTTCAACCCCTACGGGTCGACGGTGTTCCTCGCGCACAAGGATGAGAAGGGCAAGCTCGTCGCCCAGCAGATTTTCGTCACCACCGGCCCGACGCGTGGCGATCAGATCGCCGTTCTCAAGGGAGTCAAGGACGGCGATGAGGTCGTCACCAGCGGGCAGCTGAAGCTCAAGAACGGCACGCCGCTCGACATCAGCACCATGGCGCAGCCCACGGATGATGCGCATCCCCGGCCGCAGGAGCACTGAGGGCGCGACATGAAATTCACGGATCTGTTCATCGAGCGCCCGGTTCTCTCGATCGTCGTCAGTCTCCTCGTCCTGGTGCTGGGCGCGCGCGCCGTGTTCCAGCTGCCGGTGAGCCAGTACCCGGAGACCGAGAACGCCGTGGTCACCATCAGCACCACCTACTACGGTGCCGACGCCCAGACCATCGCCGGCTTCATCACGCAGCCGCTCGAGTCGGCCATCGCGCAGGCGCAGGGCATCGACTACCTGTCCTCGAACAGCACCGCGGGCGTCTCGATCATCACCGCGACGCTGCGCCTCAACTACGACTCCAACCGCGCCATGACCGAGATCAACACTCAGGTCAACTCGGTGCGCAACCAGCTGCCGCCCCAGGCGCAGCAGCCCGTCATCACGGTGCAGGTCGGACAGCAGATCGACGCCATGTACCTCGGGTACTTCAGCGACACGATCCCGCCCAACAACACCACCGACTACCTGCTGCGGGTGGTGAAGCCCAAGCTCGACTCGATCGAAGGCGTACAGACCGCGGAGATCCTCGGCGGCCGCACCTTCGCGCTGCGTGCCTGGCTCGACCCGCGCCGCATGGCGGCGCGCGGTATCTCCGCAGACGACGTCTACGCCGCGCTCGGCGCCAACAACTACCTCGCCGGGGTCGGCCAGACCAAGGGCCAGATGGTGAGCATTGACCTGAAGACCAACACCGACGTGCAGTCGCTGGAGGGATTCCGGCAGCTGGTCATCAAGCGGCAGAACGGCGCGCTGGTGCGCCTGCAGGACGTGGCCAACGTCGTGCTGGGAGCCGAGAACTACGACTTCAACGTCGCCTTCAGCGGCCAGCGCTCGGTGTTCATCGGCATCAAGGTGGCGCCGCGCGCCAACGTGCTGGACGTCGCCGCGCGCGTGCGCAACGCGCTGCCCGACATCGCCTCACAGCTCCCCACCGGCGTGACGCAGAAGCTCGCCTACGACGCCACGATCTTCGTCACCAGCTCGATCACGGAGGTCATCAAGACGCTGCTACAGGCGCTCTCATCGTCACCGTCGTGATCTTCCTGTTCCTCGGGAGTCCCCGCGCGGTGGTGATCCCGGTGGTCGCCATGCCGCTGTCCCTCGTCGGCTCTTTCTTCATCATGCAGGCGCTCGGCTACTCGATTAATTTGCTGACGCTGCTCGCCCTGGTGCTCGCCATCGGCCTCGTCGTGGACGATGCCATCATCGTGGTGGAGAACGTCGACCGGCACCTGAAGGAAGGCAAGACCCCGCTCGAGTCGGCGCTGCAGGCCGCGCGCGAGCTCGGCGGGCCCATCATCGCCATGACGATCGTGCTGATCGCCGCTTATGTACCGATCGGGCTGCAGGGTGGACTCACCGGCGCGCTGTTCACCCAGTTCGCCTTCACGCTCGCCGGTGCGGTGACCATCTCGGCCGTGATCGCGCTGACCCTTTCGCCGATGATGTGCTCGAAGGTGTTCCGCGCCGAGCAGGAGGAAGGCCGCTTCACGCACTTCCTCGACCGCACGTTCGAACCGGCTGCGCGGCGCCTA
Organism: uncultured Gammaproteobacteria bacterium; assembly: GCA_963802645.1. Taxonomy (GTDB): domain Bacteria; phylum Pseudomonadota; class Gammaproteobacteria; order Steroidobacterales; family Steroidobacteraceae; genus 13-2-20CM-66-19. Next base: position 891,261 of record CAWDJK010000005.1, read on the forward strand.
TTCGCGCACGCTGTCGAGCTGGCTCACGACGTGGCAGGCGGTGGTGGTGTTCGGCGCACTGATTCTGCCGTGCGTCATGCTCCTCTTCATGACATCGAGATCCGAGCTCGCGCCCGGAGAGGACCAGGGCATCGTGCTCGAGGCGACCTTCGGCGCGCCGAACGCCACGCTCACGCAGATGCAGGCCTATTCGGACGCCGAGTTCGCCATCTCGAAGAAGCTGCCCGAGTACCAGCAGATGTTCCAGCTGACCGGAGCGCCGACCGTCAACCAGGGCTTCGGCGGGGTGTTGTTCAAGCCCTGGGGCCAGCGGCACCGCAGCGCCGCCGAGCTGCAGATGCTGCTGCAGAACGAATGGAACAAGATCCCCGGTGCGCGTGTCGCGGCCTTCCAGTTCCCCGCGCTCCCCGGCTCACAGGGCTTTCCGCATCCAGTTCGTCATCACCACCACCGAGCCGATCGAGAACCTGAACGAGGTCGCGACCGCGGTGCTCGACAAGGCGCGCGCCAGCGGCAAGTTCTACTACATCGACTCGGACCTGAAGCTCGACAAGCCGCAGCAGACGGTGAATGTCGACCGCGACATGGTGAGCGATCTCGGGCTCACGCAGCAGAGCGTCGGCGGCGCGCTGGCCGCGGCGCTCGGCGGCGGCTACGTCAACTACTTCTCGATCGCCGGCCGCTCCTACAAGGTGATTCCGCAGGTGCTGCAGGTCGACCGGCTGAACCCCGACCAGGTGCTCGACTATTACCTGCACGCGGGCGACGGCTCGCTGATCCCGGCGCGCACCGTCGCGCAGCCTCAAGACGAGCGTCGTGCCCGGAGACCATCGGGCACTTCCAGCAGCTGAACGCGACCACCATCGGCGGCGTGCCGGGGGTGGCCGAGGCCGATGCGCTCAAGTTCCTGCGCGACACGCTCAAGAGCGTCGCCGGCAACGGCTACAGCGCCGATTACTCCGGCGAGTCGCGTCAGTTCATGCTCGGCTCGGGCAGCTTCGTGTACACGCTGCTGTTCGCGCTGGTGATCGTGTATCTCGCGCTCGCCGCGCAGTTCGAGAGCTTCCGCGATCCGGCGGTGATCCTGGTGTCGGTGCCGATGGCGCTCTTCGGCGCGCTGATCTTCATCAATCTCGGGGTACTTGGCATCTCGCTCAACATCTATACCCAGGTGGGTCTGGTGACACTGCTCGGCCTGGTCAGCAAGCACGGCATCCTCATCGTGCAGTTCGCCAACGAGCTGCAACGCGCCGGACACGGCAAGCTCGCCGCGATCGAGGAAGCGGCGGCGGTGCGCTTGCGCCCGATCCTCATGACCACCGCCGCCATGTGCTTCGGCGTGATTCCGCTGGTGATCGCGGCGGGCGCCGGCGCCGCCGGGCGGCGCAACATGGGCCTGGTGCTCTTTACGGGATTGGCGATCGGTACGCTGTTCACGCTGTTCGTGGTGCCCGCGATGTACATCTTCATCGGCGCCGATCACGGACACGAGGCGCGCGCCCGGGGTCACCAGGAGGCACGACCATGATCGACGTGTACTACTGGGGCACACCCAACGGACTGAAGATCAAGCTGTTCCTGGAGGAGGCGGAGCTCGCCTACCGCATCATTCCGGTCGACATCGGCAAAGGCGAGCAGTTCAAGCCGGAATTCCTCAGGATCTCGCCCAACAACCGCATCCCGGCGATCGTCGACAACGAGCCCGGGGGCGGCGGGCCGCCGCTGTCGCTGTTCGAGTCCGGCGCCATTCTTTTATATCTGGCGGAGAAGACGGGGCGCTTCATTCCGGCGGACGTGCGGGGCCGGGCGAAGGTCCTCGAGTGGCTCTTCTGGCAGGTCGGGGGCTTAGGTCCCATGGCCGGCCAGAACGGCCACTTCAACCAGTACGCGCCCGAGAAAGTGCCTTACGCGATCGAGCGCTACACCAAGGAGACCAACCGCCTCTACGGCGTGCTCGACCGTCAGCTCGCGGGGCGCGACTACATCGCCGATCACTACTCGATCGCCGACATGGCGTCCTTCCCCTGGATCGTGCCGCACGAGCGCCACCAGCAGAACCTCGACGAGTTCCCGAACCTGAAACGCTGGTTCCTCCGCATCCGCGAGCGGCCCGCCTGCCAGCGCGCCTATGTCGGCGTCGAGTTGTCCTACAGCCGTACCCTGTCGGACGAGGAACGGAAAGTCCTCTTCGGCCAGACCGCCGGCTCGCACCGCGCCTGAGCGCTAGACTGTCCGGATGGACAGCTGGCTGAATGGCGCGGGTCAGTTCTTTAGTCCCGCGCCGCGCCTCACGGCCGTGGCCGTAGCGCCCGGCGAGTCGTGCATCGTGATCGACGAAGCACTCGCAAACCCGGAAGGTCTGGTCAGCTGGGCTGCCGGGCGGGAGTTCCAGGCGCCGCAGGGCTTTCCCTACCCCGGAGTGATCGTCGATGCGCCGCCTGCCGTGTCGACGCTGGTGGCCGACTACTTTGCCGCGCGTGCGCGCGGGCGCCTCGGCGGTCGCCGTACGCTGTCTGCCACGGTGCGCCTGTCCCTGGTGACCGCCCCGCCGCACGCGCTGCGTCCGGTGCAGTGGCAATGCCACCGCGACCGCTTGGGTCCCGTCCCCCGGGACCTCAAGCTCGCGGCGATGGTCGCGTACCTGTTCCAGGATGCCGCACTCGGAGGCACGAGCTTCTACCGTCCGCTACAGAGCGAGGCGGACACCGAGCGCATGATCGAGGACGCCGGCCGCATGAGCGGGGCGCAGTTCAGCGCGCGCTATGGCCTCGAGGCGGGTTACTTGAGCGGCAGCAACCGTTACTTCGAGCGTGTAGCGCAGATCCCCGCGGCCTGGAATCGCCTGCTGTTCTACAACGGCGACCTGTTCCACTCGGGAGACGTCACGGCGCCGGAGCGCCTCAGCGGCGATCCGCGTACCGGCCGGCTGACGCTGAACGGCTTCTTCACCTGCCGTTCCGCGCTGCACTGAGCGCGCCTATTTGCAGTCGTCGGCGAGTCCCTGGGTGCCCTGTGCCTGCTCCTGCTTGCAGCGCGCCGAGGCCTGGTTGATCTCGGTCTGCTGTTCCTGACGCCTGCGCTCGGCATCCAACTTGCGCTGAGCCGCGACCTGCCTGGCGTGCTCGAGGTCCTGCTGCAGCCCCGGCGCATCGGCCGGCCGTTCCAGTGTCGCGACGCGGTCCGAGCCCAGCGGAATGACCGTGAAGTAAGTGGTCTGCGCGCCGCTCGGCCAGACCGCACGGACGTCGGGTGTCGTGATGGAGCCCGAGGTGCCGTCACTGTCGTAGGTGCGGGTCACCGGCACCGTGCCGAGCGACTTGTCGCCCTCGAAGATCTGCGCCCCGTCCGGGACGCTGTGGTAGGTCAGCATCGCCTTGTGCGGGGCAGTCGCGGCGCACGCGCCGAGCAATGAGGCGCCGAGGCACGCGACGAGCAGGGTCACCGTCCGGTATGTCATCTCTCCTCCGAATCGATCCAGGGGCCGGTGTGCTACGCGGGTCCGCCCGCCGCCGTTGGCACCGGCATCGCGGCGGCAGCGCAATTATCGGCGATGAAGCGCTCGTGCGCCGGCATGACGCGCGTGCACGCCTCGATGACGCCCGCGACCTCGTCGAGGTAATCCGCGATCTCCTTCTCGGTGAGGAGATCCGCCAGCGGATGATACGACTGCGCGCGGATCCTCTGCCCGTGCATGACCTGCAGCCAGCTCACCTTGGAGAACAGCTCGTTGCCTTCGCGGAATATGCGCCCGTGCGTGCGGAACAGCTCCATGCGTTGCTCGAGCGCCTCTGGCACCGACATGCCGCGCGTGTAGCTCCAGAACGCCGTGTCGGTCCGCTCGGTCGCCTTGTAGTGCAGGATGATGAAGTCGCGCACCCACTCGTACTCCTGGCGCATGACCTCGTTGTATTTGTCGCGATCGGCGGCGTCGAAGCCGGCGGTAGGAAAGAAAGCCAGCAGATGTTGGATCGACTTCTGCACCAGGTGGATGCTGGTCGACTCGAGCGGCTCGAGAAAGCCGCTCGCAAGTCCCACCGCGACCACGTTGGCCTTCCAGGCGAGCTTGCGCCGCCCGGTCGTGAAGCGCAGCGTGCGCGGCGCGGCGAGCGGCTCGCCGTCGAGGTTCGCAAGCAGCACGCTGGTCGCCTCGTCCTCGCTCAGGTACCTGCTCGAGAACACGTAGCCGTTGCCGACGCGGTGTTGCAGCGGAATGCGCCACTGCCAGCCGGCCTGGCGCGCGGTCGAGCGCGTGTACGGGTGCGGCGGCTGCGTCGAACGGCTCGGCACCGCGACCGCGCGGTCACAGGGCAACCAGTGCGTCCAGTCCTCGAAGCCGCTCTTGAGGGCCCCTTCGATCAGGATGCCGCGGAATCCGGAGCAGTCGATGAAGAGGTCGCCCGGGACCGTTGCGCCGGAACCAAGCCTGACGGCGCTGACGTGGCCGTCGCCGTCGCGCAGCTGCACGTCGACGATCTTTCCCTCGATCCGCTCGACCCCGCGCGCCTCGCTGTAGCCGCGCAGGTAGCGCGCGTACAGCGAGGCATCGAAGTGGAAGGCGTAGGCAATCTGCGACAGCGGCGACTTGGGCATGTCGGCGCGCGGGCGCATGAACTTGTCGTGCAGGCACGCCATGGTGTTGATGGAGTAATGATCCAGTTCCCTGGCCTTGCCGGCCAGGTACTGCCTGAGCCAGTACTGGTGGAAGTCGACCGTCCAGGTGTCCTGGCCGATGACGCCGAAGCCATGGATGAAGCGGTCGCCGAGGCGCGCCCAGTCGCGAAACTCGATGCCGAGCTTGAACGTGGCCTGGGTCGCCCGCATGAACTCGTTCTCGTCGAGCTCGAGCATGCCGTTATAGAGGATGATCGGCGGGATGGTCGCCTCGCCGACGCCCACCGTACCGATCTCGTCCGACTCGATGAGCGTGATCGGATAGCGGCCCTTCAGCACCTTGGCGAGCGCCGCGGCCGCCATCCAGCCGGAGGTGCCGCCGCCGACGATCACGATGCGCATGGGCCTGGCGTCCGCCATGATTCCATTCTGCGCGCGTCAGGCCACAAAAAAAACCGTGCCGCCCGCGCGGGCGGCACGGCTCGTCCTCGCCTGCTCAGGGCTCGAACTTGTAGTAGAAGCGCAGGTCGTAGTTCGCGCCCGTCTGTATTGTAGTGACCGGACCTCCGAAAGCCTGGATGGTCTGGTACTTCGGCTTGTTCATATTGTTGCCTTCGAAGCGGATGCCGAAGCCCTTGGCCCAGCCCGACTGGAACTCGTAGCCGGCCTGCGCCGACACCCAGGTCTGCGGCAGGATGTAGACCAGCGAGGGGTAACCGCCGATCGTGGTGTTGGCCACGCTGCCGATGTACTCGGAGCGCTTGTTGTCGGCGACGAACGCGCTGAAGCCCCACTTCTCGAAGTAGAAGATCACCTTCTCGTTGATGTGCGACAGGTTCGGCAGCGGCATCGACAGATTGAGCGGTACCTGGTTCGCGGGTCCCAGCCCGATGGTGTTCGGCACGACCACGGAGCTGAGCGTGTTCGAGTAGCTCCCCGTGAGGCCGAAGCCGTCGAGCCAGGACGTCATCATGCCGAAGGGGAGCGAGGCAGCCAGCTCGATGCCGCGCAGATTCCCGCCATGGCCGTTGATCGTCTGGGTGAAGGTGCCGTTCCACCCGTTGGCCGGCTCCGCCAGGCCGAGGGCCGGCCCGATCTTCGAGAAGTCATAGGCGCCGTAGTTGGTGTACTGGGTGATGTAGGTGTTCAGCGCCTTGTAGAACACCGCCGCACTCAGGTAAGCCTTGCTCTCGAAGTACTTCTCATACGACAGATCGAACGCCGTCGCCTTGAAGGGCTTGAGGTAGGGATTGCCGGCGTTGCCGACCAGGGTGTTGTAGCTGGAATCCGCAGCATTGGTATCGAGGCTCACACCCAGGGTATTGGCCATCGCGGTCATGTCCGGACGCGCGATCTGCTCGGAGGCCGCAAAGCGCAGCAGGTTGCCGTCGCCGAAGTCGCCGGTCAGATTCAGCGACGGCAGGAAGTCGTTGTAGCTCGTACCCGCCTCGGTCAAGGTGACGGCCGGATTGTTCAAGGTCACGCTTTCCGAGACGTTGGCGACGTAGCCCTGCGACGACTGATTGGTGTGCACCCACTGGGCACCCAGGTTGCCGCGCACCGGGATTCCCCACCAGTTGGTCCCGATGTCGAGCTTGCCGTAGACCGTCGTGACCTTCTCGCTGACCGTCCAGGTCTTCGCGAGGATGTCGGCGTTGTACTTGGGCAGGATGGTCGCGCCCGGCCACAACCCGACTCCCGGACTGAAGGACAGGAAATTGAGTCCGGTGCCGCCGACGTCCTGGCCCACGTAAGCGTTGCCGGGGAAGGGGATGTCGCCGTAGCCGCCGGGCTGCGTCGAGACCACCAGGCCTTCGTCGGTGATGTAATCCTTCTCGCGATCGGTGTAGTTGGCGCCGAACTGCAACTTGTTGAACAGGTTCCAATCCACCGGATGATCGAAGTCGAGGCGTACCGCGTTCAGCTTGTCGGTGACGGTGGGTCCCTTGCTGTAGCCGGCCTGCGGCACGGTGTCGCCGGCGAACGGGCCCGACGGGTAACTGACGCCGCTCCAGCCATCGATGCTGTGGATGAAGATCTGGCTCGGGTTCGTGTACGGCGTACTGAGCGAGAGCTGCGGAATCCCGCCGTTGACCGCCGCGGCCCCGTTGGTGAACGAGAGGGTGTCCGCGGCATCCGCGGTGGCGTAGGTCTCGACGTCGCGCTCGACGCGCTGCGCCCGGTTGTGGTTGAGGTCGAGCGAGGCGCCCCAGTCGTCGGAGAACTCCAGGCGGTTGTTCCAGCCGAAGGACTCGATGGTGTCCTGGTCGAAGATCACCTCGTTGCGGTCGATGAGCCCGTAGTTCGCCGGTGAGGGACTCGCCGCGGTCGGCGTGTAGGCGGGCAGCGCGATCGAGCCGCTGTCCACGTTGCCACCCACGACCGTCGCGTTGGTGATCGTGTCGCCGCCGAAGCCATCCTGTGCCTCCAGGATGTGCTGGTTCGTGTCGATCTTCGCGTAGTAGTAGTCCATCTCGCTGGTGAACGCGCTGGTCGGATGGAACTTGAGGATCGCGGCGCCGCCGTCGCGCTTCTCCGAGTAGGAGTTGGTGGCGTAGTTGATGCCCGCGAGCCATTGAGCGGGCCCGAGCTGCGCGCCGGTCGGGCTCAGGACGTTGGTATAAGTGGTATTGCCCCAGGTGCCGTCGTTGAGCGAGGTGCTGTCGTGGTCGGTATGCACGAAGCCGACGGCGAACCCGAGCTTGCGGTCGGCGAACTGGTCGATGAAGCTCAGCGAGTAGCGCTTGCCTTTGCCGACCGGCTGGCCGTCGACTCCCTCGTTGTAGCGGTCGCTCTCCCAGCTGCCCCTGGCGACCAGGTGGTCGTAGCTGAGCGGATCGATCAGGCGCTGATCGATCGTGCCCGCCAGTCCCGCCGTCATCAGCGCCGCATCGCCGCTCTTGTACACCGTCGCACCGGAGATCAGCTCGGCCGGATAGACGCTCAGGTCGACGGCGCGGCTATCGAGCGTACTGGTCTGCTCGCGGCCGTTCATGAGGTAGCCGTTGAAGTCGGGACCGAGGCCACGGATGCTGACGCTGGTCGCGTTGCCCTGGCTGTCGCGCTGCGTGGTGACGCCCGGCAGGCGCGCGAGGGATTCCGCGATCGTCGTGTCGGGGAGCTTGCCGATGTCCTCGGCGGAGAGGGTCTCCTCGATCAGGTCGGATTTTTCCTTGGCCTTGATCGCGCTCTCGATGCCCGCGCGGATGCCGGTGACCACGACTTCCTGCAGCGCGCTCTGGTCGGCGGTCTGGGCCGCGGTCTGGTCTGCGGCCGGGCCCTGGTCGTCGGCGCGTGCCACACCGCCCGCGGCCGTCAGCAGCAGGGCACAGCCCGCAGCGGAGCCGACGCGCAATCCGCGCGAACGGACGGCGGAGCGGATGAACAGACCAATCGGGCTGAGCTTCTGAGTCGTCTTCACCTGGTGTTTCCCCCTCGTGTAATCACCGGGCGCCTGCGGGCCTGCAGCGTGCTGCAGCAGTCACCGACGGCTTTTCCCCCAACAATGTTGCAAAGATTGATCTCCGCCAATCTCTCGTGCCATCTTAATCGCCTCGCGCAGCGCGCCAATCCCACCGCATACGTATTCATGGCGTGGCGCGCTGGCAACAGCGGTGGCGCCGGCCGGGAGAGCTGACATGAACAAACCGCATTGGACGCTGTTGCTCACCGGGGCGCTCATCCTCCCGGCCGCCGTCACCGCCCAGAACGCAGTGCCGACGCCGACGGTGCTCTTCTCGCGCGAAATGCAGACTGCGCTCGATCGGATCTATGGTGACTCGGAGGCGCCGGTCCTCGAGCGGACGATCCTCGATCGGGTGGGGGCGGCGCTGGGCGGCACAGGATGCGCGGGCGCGGCGCGGATCGAGATCACCGTGCGCGATGCGCGCCCGACCCATCCGACCGACGAGCAGATCAAGGACAACCCCGCGCTCGATCGCCTGCGAACCCACTTCCTCGGCGGCGCCGCCTTCAGCGTGCGGCTGCTCGATCCCGCCGGAGGTGAGCTCAAGTCGCTGCGCTACGACTGGTACGCGCCGGATGACCGCCACGGCTCGCGCGCCGCCGAGCCCTGGGGCGACGTACGGCTCGCGAGCGAGGGGCTCGGCTCGCAGCTCGCGCACGAGTGCCGCGCGCTGGCGCGCGCGCATCCGCCGGGCTCCTGAGACGCCGCGCGCCGCGCCTTGCGCCGCCGCATACGTATTCATGCGTGCGCGCGCGTGTCCCTCGTCTATTGTCCGCGCCACAAGCGCTATAGAGCACCGTTGAAGGTGCGTCCGCTCCACGGGGGAGATTTGTTCTGATGCGACCGAACGCCGGGCCCGCTGTGGCATGGCGTCTGTGCGCCTGCGCGCTGCCGCTGGCCGGGGCGCTGTTGCTGGCCGGGGCGCTGTTGCTGGCCGGCGCGCGCGCCGCCAGCGCCGCTCCGCCCGCCTACCTCGAGCGCCTGCCGCAGCAGGAGATCCTCTATTTCCTCCTGCCCGACCGTTTTGCCAAGACCGATCACGCGCGCGCGCCCGCGAGCGGCGACCGGCTGGTAACGGGCTACGATCCGACGGATCCCAGGTTCTATCACGGCGGCACGCTGCGCGGCCTCGAGCGCCGCCTCCCCTACATCGAGGGACTCGGGGCGACGGCTGTGTGGCTGGCGCCGGTGTTCGTCAACAAGCCGGTGCAGGGACCGCCGGGCCACGAGAGCGCCGCCTACCACGGCTACTGGATCACTGACTTCATGCATGTGGATCCGCATTTCGGCAGCGACGCGGATCTGCATGCGCTGGTGAACGACGCGCATGCGCGCGGCATGAAGGTCTACCTCGACATCGTCGTCAATCACACGGCCGATGTGATCCGCTACCGCGAGTGTCCGGTCGCGCCGTGCCCGTACCGCAGCGAAGCCGAGTACCCCTATACCCGACGCGGCGGCCTCGACGGAGCGCCGATCAACGACGGCTTCCTCGGGCTCGAGGCGCCCTACCAGACGGAAGCGAACTTCGCGCACCTGACACGGCCCGATTACGCCTATACGCCCTACCTGCCCCCGGGGGATGAGCACCGCAAGGTGCCCGACTGGCTGAACGACCCGATCTACTACCACAACCGCGGCGACACCACCTGGAGCGGCGAGAGCGTCACGCTCGGCGACTTCTTCGGGCTCGACGACGTGATGACCGAGCACCCGCGCGTCGTGCGCGGCATGATCGAGATCTTCGGGTACTGGATCGAGGAGTACCGCATCGACGGCTTCCGCATCGACACCGCGAAGCACGTCAATCCCGAGTTCTGGCAGGCGTTCGTACCGGCGATGCTCGCGCGCGCGGCCGCGGTGGGCATCCCGCACTTCCACATGTTCGGCGAGGTGGCGACCGGACTCGACACCGCGCTCCTCGCCAGGCACGTGCGCGAAGATCACCTGCCGGCGGTGCTCGACTTCGCCTTCGCCACGGCGGTGCACGACACGGTCGCGGGCGAGGCCGGTACCGAGAAGCTCGCGCGCGTGTTCGCCGACGACGAGCTCTATGTGGACGGCGCCGCCACGGCACGTCAGCTCCCGACTTTCATCAGCAACCACGACGCGGGCCGCTTCGCCTATTTCGTGCGCCGCGCCAGGCCGCACATCGAGCCCGGCGAGCAGCTGCAGCGTGTGCTGCTCGCCAACGCGTTGCTGCTGACGCTGCGCGGCGTGCCGACGCTCTACTACGGCGACGAGCAGGGCTTCATCGGCGATGAGGGCGATGCGAGCGCGCGGCAGGACATGTTCGCCACGCGGGTCCCGCAATATGCGCAGGAGCCGCGGCTCGGGCCCGCCACCGGGGGCGCCGCGGATCACTTCGATACGACCGCGCCGCTCTACCTTGCCGTGAGTGAGCTCGCGCATCTGCGCCTCGCGCATCCGGCGCTGAGCGCCGGGCGGCAGGTGACGCGTGCCGCGACCGACAAGCCCGGGCTCTTTGCGGTCTCGCGCTTCGACCCCGGCGATGGCCACGAGATCGTGCTGGTCTTCAACACCTCACTCGAGGCCCTCGACACGGTGATCCGCGTGGATGCGCACTCGGGCCGTTTCCGCGCTCTGCACGGAAGCTGCGCCCCGCAGAGCGCCGCCCCCGGGAGTTACCGGGTACAGGTGCCGCCGCTCGGCTACCTCGTCTGCGAAGCGGCGGGCGGCACTTGAGCACCGCGCGCGCCGGGCTGGCGAGACAGGCGGCCGTGCCCTGGTGGCGTGGCGCGGTGGTCTACCACATCTACCCGCGCAGCTTCGCCGACTCGAACGGGGACGGTATCGGAGACCTGCCGGGGATCACCGCGCACCTCGAGCACGTCGCCTCGCTCGGGGTCGATGCGATCTGGCTTTCGCCCTTCTTCCCGTCGCCGATGAAGGACTTCGGCTACGACATCAGCGACTACTGCGACGTCGATCCGATCTTCGGCACGCTCGCGGACTTCGACCGGCTGCTCGCGCGCGCGCACGAGCTCGACCTGCGCGTCATCATCGACCAGGTGCTGTCGCACACTTCGGACCAGCATCCCTGGTTTCGGGAAAGCCGTCTGAGCCGCGACAACCCGCGCAGCGACTGGTACGTGTGGGCGGATGCGCGCGCCGACGGCACTCCGCCGAACAACTGGCAGTCGCAGTTCGGCGGCTCGGCCTGGACCTGGGATGCCCGCCGCCGCCAGTACTTCATGCACAACTTCCTGCCCGAGCAGCCCGATCTCAACGTGCACAACCTCAAGGTGCAGCAGGCGCTGTTCGAATGCATGCGCTTCTGGCTCGCGCGCGGCGTGGACGGCTTTCGCCTCGATGCCATCAACCACGCCATGCACGACCGCCAGCTGCGCGACAACCCGCCGGCAGCTCTCAACGGCCGCCAGCCGCGGCGCTCGTCGGACTTCCAGCAGGCGCTCCACAACCGCTCGCAGCCGGAGACGATCCCGTTCCTCGAGCGCATCCGCGCGCTGGCCGACGAGTACGGGGAGCGCTTCACCGTGGCCGAGATCGGCGGTGAAGGCTCCGAGTCCGACATGCCCGCCTACACCCAGGGGCCGCAGCGGCTGCACACCGCCTATGGCTTCAATTTCCTCTATGCCGACCGCCTGAGCCCCGCCCTCGTGCGGCGCGCCATGGACGCCTGGCCCGACACACCCGACAGCGGCTGGCCGAGCTGGGCGTTCTCGAACCACGACGCACCGCGTGCCGTATCGCGCTGGGCGAAACCCGAGGAGCGCGTCGCCTGCGCGCAGTTTGCGCTGCTGCTGCTACTGGCGTTGCGGGGCAACGTGTTCCTTTACCAGGGTGAGGAGCTCGGCCTGCCGCAGGCGGAGATCCCCTTCGAGGACCTGCGCGATCCGGAGGCGCTCGCCAACTGGCCGCTCACACTCGGCCGCGACGGCGCCCGCACGCCGATTCCATGGCTCGCCGCCGCGCCGCAGGCCGGCTTCACGACCGGCACGCCCTGGCTGCCGCTCGGCGGCGGCCACGTCGAGCTCGCCGTGGACCGCCAGCAGCATGATGTGCGCTCGACACTCAATCTCACCCGCCAACTGCTGGGCTTTCGGCGGCGGCACGCGGCACTGCGCACCGGCGCGCTGCATTTCCTCGATCTGCCCGAGCCGCTGCTGGCATTCGAGCGGCGCGCCGGCAACGAGCGCTTGTTGTGTCTTTTCAACTTCGGCGATGCACCGCAGCCGGTGCCCGCCGCTCTCACGCGCTCGTGGCGGCTGCTCGAGCAGGTCGGCGGCGCGAGCCTGCAGTCGCTGCCGCGCTGGTCGGGCCTGGTCGCAGCACCCGCCGTCTGATCGGCGCTGCGCGCGCCGCGCCACTTAAGCGCTAGTGATAGCGCACGAACACCGCAGTGGTGCGCGCCGGCACGGTGAAAGTACCCGCGGACGCGCTCGAGGTGAAATTCCAGCCCGCCAGCAAGGTCGGGTCGGACCCGGTCCGCTGCACCGGGTGCAGTGACACCTGCCCGCTGGCCGTTCCCTTCGCCACCGCGGCGAAGGATGGGAGCGAGAAGGACTGCGCGCTGGTGCTTGCGTTGTAGAGCACCACCACGCTGTCGTAGCCGGAGCTCGTCGCCGCCACGCAGCCGACGCCTGAAATCTGTTCGACGATCAGGCCGTGTACCTGGCGGCCCTGGTCGGGGAAGCTCACGCAGTTGTCGATGTCGGTGGCGCTGCCGAGGCGGAACAGGTCGGTGGCGCGGCGCACGCCGAGGAACTCCTGGAAGCGCGCCGCGACGGCGGCGATGGTGGCGGCGTCCGGCACGGGCCGTGAATTGAGCAGCGGCCCGAGCGTCGCGGCGTTGGCCGCATTGTTGCCGGTGTTCTGCGGTGGCAGCCCCACACTCCAGTTGTTGTTCGCCGATCCGTCCCAGTAGATGCGGTTGAAGTAGTCGCCGGAGTCGTAGCTGTTGCTGTCGCCGGACTTCGAGCGCAGCAGGTCATCCCCGCCGTGCACGAAGGCCACGCCCTGGGCGAGCAGCACCAGCGACAGGCCGACGACCTGGGCACGGCCGGCGTCGGCGACGCTGACGTCCGCCACGTGCTTGTACTGGCTGATGTCGAACAGCGTCTCGTTGTCGTGGCACGCCACGTACGCGAGGTTCTCCTGTGGCTCGAGCGTATAGCCGGTGGGACTGCCGTTGTAGCTCACCTGCGCGCCGGTGACACCGGTGCGCAGCGGGAAGCTCGCCAGGTTCCCCGCGAGTCCGACGCTGATGCGGTCCTGCAGCGCGTAGAGCGCGTCGTTCGCATCTCCGCTGCAGTCGGCGCTGTCGTTGGCCGTGAGGTCGTAGCACAGGCCATTGATGAATCCCTGGTGGGCGGTGAGCGCCGCGCCGCTATCGGAGGGACCGCCGCCGCGCACGCCATCGCGCAAGCGGTCGTTGAAGGTGCCAATGCCGGTGCCGGCCATGTTGGCCTGGGTCGCCGGCGTGATCACCGCCGATACGGCGGCGTTCGGTGTCCAGCCCTCGCCATAGAAGTAGGTGTGACCGCGCCCGTCCGCCGCCGCCACGGCGTTGACCGCGGCCAGCGCCTGCGTCATGGCGGCCTTAGGCGTGAGACCCATGGTGTCGAAACGAAAGCCGTCCACCTTGTACTGCCCCGCCCACTGCACCAGCGTGTCGATCATGAGCTTGCGCATCATCGTGCGCTCGGTCGCCGTATCGGCGCAGCACGAGTAGCTCTCGACCGCACCGTTCGCATCGAGTCGCTGGTAGTAGCCCGGTACGATCTGATCGAGAACCGAGTGCGGGTCCTCGCCGCTCGCGCTCGTGTGGTTGTAGACCACGTCGAGCACCAGACGCAGTCCCGTGGCGTGCAGCGCCTGCGCCATCTGCCGGAACTCGAGCACGCGCGTCAGGCCGTTGCCGGGATCGGAGGCGTAGCTCGCCTGCGGTGCGCCGTAATGAAAGGGATCGTAGCCCCAGTTATAGCAGTCGCTCCCCTGCGCGGCGGTCACCGCGAGCTCGGCCGCCGTGCCGTTGCCGGTGGTCGCCGGAATGCCCGGGTTCGTACAGGTGAGCGCATTAACGGAGGCGAAGTCGGTGGCCGGCAGGAGGTGCACGTGCGTCAGCCCCGCGCCGGCGAGCGCGGCGAGGTGCTTCATGCCGTTGCTGGCTGCGTCCGTGAAGGCGAGAAACTTCCCCTGGTGGGCCGCCGGCACCGTCGGGTCGTTGACCGAGAAGTCGCGCACGTGGAGCTCATACACCACGCTGTCGGTCGGCGTGGCGCTCGTGGCGATGAGCGCTCCGGGCCAGCCCGCGGGCGTCGCCGCGGCATCGCTGAGGTTCACGACCATCGCGCGCGTGCCATCGCCGCTCAAGGTCACCGCGTAGGGGTCGCTCACGGTGTTGATGACCACCGCGCCGAAGCCGGACGTGGAGGCCGCCGCGCGGCTGAACACCTGCACCGAGTAGGTGTAGTAGGCGACGTTGGTCCAGCTGGCATCCGCCGCGCTATAGCTCCACACGCCGCTCGCGGGGTCCTCCGTCATGCTGAAAGAGACCGGGCTCTGTGCCGCCGCGTTGGCGTAGACGTTCAGCTGCACGCGGCTCGCCGTCGGGGCCCAGAGGCGAAACGTCGGCGCGTCGGTGCCGGCGGCGAACGACACCCCGAGCGGCTGGCCCGCGGCGCTCACGCCGTACACGGCATCCAGCACCGGGCCCAGCTGCAGCTGCGTGCCGTTGGTCGGCGTCGATCCGGAGTACTGCACGACCGCCAGCTGATCGCGCAGCAGCGCTGCCGCCTGCGCCGAGGTTGCCGCCGGCACGAGGAGCGCGATCGCGCCGGCGTACTGCGGCCAGGCGGCCTGCTGGGCCGCGGTGAGTGAGCCGGTGGTGAGCGCCACGCCCCCGGGATCATCGCTCCCGGTGATGTCGTTCGCGCCCGCGGCGAGGGTGGCGCTCGCGGAGTAATAGAGCTTGTAGCCATGGGAGGTGTCCGACCCTGGCCACACGATGGTCGCGGCATCGAGCCACACGGCCTGCGCCCGACTCAGCACGATGGTGTTGCCGCCACCACCGCCGCCGCCCCCGCCGCCGCCCCCACTGGTGCCGGAGCCGCCGCCACCGCCGCATCCGGCGAGCAGCGCCAGCGCCATGAGTCCCGCCGCGGCGGGTGATCGCACATCGCTCATGGGGAGCCATTATCGGCGAGCCCCGGCGGCCGGATGACCCCGAATACGTATGCAAAGGCCCTGCGGACCCCCCACGTCGCGGCGGCGTTTCTTTGCGCCTATACTTCCCACGGAGGGGGGACCGGGTGAGCGGTGATAAAGCTCATGGGCGCGTGCCGGGCAAGGCGACGTCATTTGACATTGCCTATCAGGCCGGCGTGTCGCAGCCGACCGTGTCGCGTGCACTGCGCGGCAGCCCGACCGTCAGCGCAGATACCCGCAGAAAGGTGCTCGCGGTCGCGCAGCAACTTAATTACCGGGTCGACAAGAACGCCTCCAACCTGCGCTTCCAGCGCTCCAACACGCTGGCGCTGCTCATATTCGAGGACCCGACCTCGGACGACTCCGCCATCAACCCGTTCTTCGTCGCCATGCTCGGCTCGATCACCCGCGCCTGCGCGCAGCGCGGCTACGATCTGCTGGTCTCCTTCCAGCAGCGCTCGGGCGACTGGCACAAGGAATACGAGGACAGCCGCAAGGCCGACGGGCTGATCCTCCTCGGCTACGGCGACTATCTGCTCTATCGCGAGCGCCTCGAGCGCCTCACCGGGCAGGGGACGCACTTCGTGCGCTGGGGCGCGGTTGAGCCCGGACAGCCGGGACTCTCGATCGGCTCCGACAACTTTCAGGGTGGCTACGAGGCGGCGCGCCATCTGCTCGGTCTCGGCCGCCGCCGCTTCGCCTTTCTCGGCGGCGTCTCGGGCGGTTGCCCGGAATTTCTCGAACGCTACCGCGGCGTACAGCGCGCGCTCGCCGAGGCCGACGCCGCCGGCGCGCCGGCGCTGCAGGTCGATGCGATCAGCACCGAGGAGGCGGGCCACGCGGCGGCCGCCGAGCTCATCGCGCGCGGTGCGGCCTTCGATGCCGTCGTGGGCGCGAGCGATCTGATCGCGCTCGGCGCCATGCGCGCGTTGCAGGAGCACGGGGTCGGGGTTCCCGCAGAAGTCGCCGTGGTCGGCTTCGATGACATCCCGGCCGCGGGACTCGCCAACCCGCCGTTGACCACGATCGCGCAGAACACCCGTCTGGCGGGCGAGGTGCTGGTCGAGACGCTGCTACGCCGCATCCGCGAAGAGCCGGCCGAGGCCCGCATGCTGCCCGCGCGGCTGGTGGTGCGCCGCTCCTGCGGAGCCCGTCACTAGCGAGGCCTCACGCCGTCGGCTCAGGCACGCGCAGCACCAGCAGCCCCGCGACCAGGAAACTCGCGCCCCCGAGCGCGAGTGCGTAGATCGGCGCCCCGCCGAACACCGCGTGCAGCAGGAAGCCGAGCACGGTGGCCGCGACCAGCTGCGGAATCACGATGAAGAAGTTGAAGACCCCCATGTAGAGGCCCATCTTCTGCGCGGGCAGGCTGTCGGAGAGCAGCGCGTAGGGCAGTGACAGCACCGAGGCCCAGGCAAAGCCCATGCCCACCATGCTGAGGAGCAGCCAGTGGGGCTCGCGGATCACGAGGAACGAGAGCAGCGCCGCCGCGCCGAGCCACACATTCACCAGGTGACTCCAGCGCAGCCCGAGGCGCCGCACCATGAAGGGAATGACCGCCGCGGCGAGCGCCGCAAAGCCGTTGTACGCCGCGAACAGCACGCCCACCCAGTTGGCGGCGTGGTTGAAGGCCGCCGACTGCGGATCGGTGGCGCCGAAGTGCACCTGCGCCACGGCGGCGGTGGTGTAGATCCACATGGAGAAGAGCGCCAGCCACGAGAAGAACTGCACCGGAGCGAGGCGGCGCATCGCCTGGGGCATGGTGGCGAGGTCGCCCATGAAGGTGGTGAATCCACCGGCGCGCAGCCCGCGGCCGTGCAGCCACTGCGCGAGTCCCCAGACGAGCGCTCCACCGCTCGCGAGATACAGCTGGCGGTCGAGCGCGCAGAACCCGATCAGCGCGATCGCCGCGAGCGCGAGCGCGATCCAGGCGAGTCCGCGGCGGCGCGCGCGGCGCGGATCGATGGCGGCGGCGGTGTCGGCGGGATTCGCGTCATCGAAAGCGAGCAGCTGCTCCGGCGGGTACTCGCGCGAGCGCAGCACCGTCCAGAGCACGGCGGCGAGCAGTACCGCGGCGCCGATCTGGAAGGAGTGGCGCACCGTGTCGGCGACGCCAGCGCCGGCGCCCGCCACGTTGCTGACGCCCGCGTACTCGAGCAGCGTGGTGAGCAGACTCCCTACCACCGCACCGAGCCCGATGAAGAAGCTCTGCATCGAGTAGCCGGCGGCACGCTGACTGGGATGCAACTGGTCGCCGACGAAGGCGCGGAATGGCTCCATGGAGATGTTGATCGCCCCGTCGAGCATCCACAGCAGCGCCGCCGCCACCCACAGCGTCGCTGAGCGCGGCATGAGGACCAGGGCCGTGGCGGCGAGCACGGCCCCGGCGAGAAAGTAGGGGCGGCGCCGGCCGAGCCGCGTCCAGGTGCGATCGGACCAATAACCGATCACGGGCTGCAGCAAGAGCCCGGAGAGGGGCGCCGCGATCCACAGCAGCGGCACCTGCTCGAGGCCCGCGCCCAACTGCTGGAAGATCCGGCTCATGTTGGCGTTCTGCAGCGCGAAGGCGAACTGCAGGCCGAGGAAGCCGAAGCACATGTTCCAGATCTGCCAGAACGAGAGGATTGGTTTCGAGTGCGACATTTGCGGGTACTATGCGGGCACGAACCAAACACGGGCGGCGCGATTTATGCACACGGCCTCGAGTCGGTCAACGTTACTCGCGCGCGCGGCGCTGGCGGTCGCGCTCGGCCTCGCATGCAGCGCAGGCGTCGCGGCCGCGCCGGCGGCAGCGCCCGCAGCGGCGGCCCATGGCGCACCCTGGTGGCAGGACGCGGTGATCTACGAGATCTATCCGCGCAGCTTCCAGGATTCCAACGGCGATGGCGTCGGCGATATCAACGGCATCACCTCGAGACTCGGCTACCTCGAGTCCCTCGGCGTGGATGCGATCTGGATCGCGCCCTTCTACCCCTCCCCGCAGGTCGACTTCGGCTACGACATCTCCGACTACCGGGCGATCGACCCGCAGTACGGGACGCTGGCGGATTTCGACCGCCTGCTCGGTGCGGCCGGGCGGCACCACATTCGCGTCGTCCTCGACATGGTGCTCAATCACACCTCCGACCAGCACCCGTGGTTCCTCGACGCCGCAAGCTCACGCCAGGCACCTCATCATGACTTCTACGTGTGGAGCGACGGCCGCGCCAGCGGCGGCGCCGTGCCGCTGCCGCCCAACAACTGGGTGAGCCTGTTCGGGGGTTCGGCCTGGCAGTACGTGCCGGCGGTGCAGCAGCTCTACTACCACAAGTTCTATCGCCAGCAGCCCGATCTCAACTGGCGCAACCCCAAGGTCGAGGCCGCGATGTTCGGCGCCATGCGCTTCTGGCTCGACCGCGGCGTCGCGGGCTTCAGGCTCGATGCCATCACCGAGCTCATCGAGGATGCGCAGCTGCGCGATGAGCCCGCCCTCGGGGGTACCAACGCGCAGGGCGATCCGAATCTCAACAACATCTACACCCACGACCTCCCCGATAACCATGCGGTCATCCGCCGCCTGCGCGCCATGATGGACAAGTACGCCGGCGACCGGCTGCTGCTCGGCGAGACCTACGTGTCCCGCACCGCGCTGCTCGATCCCTGGTACGGGGGCGCGCAACACGATGAGCTGCAGCTCGCCATGGACACGCTGGTGGGGTTGGGGAGCCACCTCGACGCGGGCAAGTTGCGCGGCCTGCTCGAAGAGGCGCAGACCGAGCTGCACGGCTCGCAGCCGCTGCTCGTGTTCGACAACCACGACAATACCCGCAGCTGGGACCGCCTCGGCGACGGCGTGCACAATGCCGCGATCGCGCGCGTCGTCGCCGCGCTCCTCCTGACACAGCGCTCGGCGGCGCTCATGTACCAGGGCGAGGAGATCGGCCAGACCACCGCAACCCCGACGCGGGTCGAGGACGTGCGCGACCCGATCGGCATCACCGGCTGGCCGAAGGAGAAGGGGCGCGACGGCGAGCGCACCCCGATGCAGTGGGACGCGGCGAATGCCCAGGCCGGCTTCAGCGCCAACCCGCACACCTGGCTGCCGGTCACCGGAAACTATAAGACCGTCAACGTCGCGAGCGAGACGGCCGACCCGCACTCGCTCCTCAACTGGTACCGGGCCCTGATCAAGCTGCGCCGGACCAGCGCGGCGCTGCGCGCCGGCCGCACGGTCATGCTCGACCGCACCAACAGCCACGTGCTGAGCTATGTGCGCGTGGCGCCGGACGGCGGCACGATCCTGGTCGCGCTCAATCTCTCGGCGCAGCCGGCGACGTTCCGGCCGGAGCTCGCCGCGGCGGGCGTGCACGGATCGCGCCTCAGGACGCTGCTCGCGAGCCCGGACTCGATCGACGCCGGTGCCGCGGACGGCCCGGTGACGCTCGCGCCCTTCGGAACCCTGGTGGCCGCCGTCGAGTGATCCGCGGATGTGACTCCCGTCACTCTCGAGGTTGAGGAGAATCTCGCCGTCTCGGGGCTGCTCGAGCGGCCCGCCAACGCCCGCGCCTGTTATGTGCTGGCGCACGGCGCGGGCGCCGGCATGCAGCACCAGTCCATGGCCGCCGTCGCCGAGGGACTCGCGGCGCTCGGCATCGCGACGCTGCGCTACCAGTTCCCCTACAGGGAGCAGGGCAAGCGCCGCCCGGATCCGCCGCCGCTGTGTCACGCCACCGTGCGCGCGGCCGTGGCGCAAGCCGCGCGCCTCGTGCCGGGACTGCCGCTCATCGCCGGCGGGCGCTCCTTCGGCGGACGCATGACCTCCCAGACACAGGCGCTCGCGCCACTCCCCGGCGTGCGCGGCCTCGCCTTCCTCGCCTTCCCGCTGCACCCGGCGGGCGCGCCCTCCGACGCGCGCGCCGCGCATCTCGCGCGCGTCGCGATCCCGATGCTGTTCCTCACCGGCACGCGCGATGCACTCGCCGAGCGCACGCTCCTCGAGCCGCTGGTGGCGCGCCTCGGCGGGCGGGCCACCCTGAGCCTCATCGAGGACGCCGACCACTCCTTTCATGTCCCGGCCCGGAGCGGCCGAAACGACGCGCAGGTGCTGGAGGACGCGTTGCGGCGGCTCGCCGCCTGGATCGACACACTTTAGGTAACATGGGCGCGCCGTGCCCAAGCGCGCCCTCGAACGCTACGCCGCCAAGCGCACCTTCGCGCGCACGCCCGAGCCGCCCGCGAAGCTCCCGGGCGCGCGCCTCGGGCCGCTGCTCTTCGTCATCCAGAAGCACGCCGCACGGCAGCTGCACTACGATTTCCGGCTCGAGCTCGACGGGGTGCTGAAATCCTGGGCGGTGCCGAAAGGCCCCTCGCTCGATCCCAACGACAAGCGCATGGCGGTCGAGGTCGAGGACCACCCCTTCGACTACGCCTCCTTCGAGGGCGTGATCCCCGAGAAGCAGTACGGCGCGGGCAACGTCATCGTCTGGGACTGCGGCCCGTACTCACCCGATGAGGGAGGGGAATACTCATTCACCGACCGCGCCGCGGCCGAGAGGCGCGTGCGCGCGGAGCTCAAGGCCGGAAAGCTGAGCTTCTTCCTGCGCGGCGAGAAGGTGAAGGGCTCCTTCACGCTGGTGAAGACCCGCACCGGCAACCAGTGGCTCCTCATCAAGCACCGCGATCGCTTCGCGCAGGTCAACGATGTGCTGGCACAGCCGCAGTCCGTGCTCTCGGGGCTGAGCCTCGACGACCTGGAGCCGGACCGCGCGCCGCAGCGGCTCGATGCCGCATTGCTCGCTCCCACCGGCCCCGCCGAAGCAATGCCGCGGGACTTAAAGCCCATGCTCGCCGAGAGCGGCGAGCGCGCTGCGTCGGATCCAAAGTGGCGCTACGAGCCGAAGCTCGACGGCTACCGGGTGATCGCCTACATCGAGGGCGAGAAGGTGCGTTTGCGCTCGCGCCGCGGACTCGATCTCACCGCACTCTTCCCCGAGCTCACGAGCGAGCTTAGCGCCCAGGCGATCGAGCAGATGGTGCTCGACGGCGAGATCGTCGCGCTCGATAAGGAAGGGCATCCGTCGTTCAACGCGCTGCAGAACCGCGCGCAACTGAAGACCGCGGCCGAGATCGGCGCCGCACAGCGCGCCACCCCGGTGGTGCTGGTGTGCTTCGACCTGCTGCACTTCGCCGGGTTGAACCTGCGGGGCGCGCCCTACCTCGCGCGTCACCGTTATCTCACCCAGTGCCTGCTCCCCTCCGCCCATGTGCAGCTGGTGCACCACTCAGCCGATGCCGACGAGCTGTATCGCGTCGCGCTCGCCCACGGCTTCGAGGGCATCGTCGCCAAGCGCATCGACGCCCCCTACCTCAGCGGCAAGCGCTCGGGCGCGTGGCTCAAGATCAAGGCGGCGCAATCGGGCGAGTTCGTCGTCGGCGGCTATACGCGTGGCAAGGGAGCGCGCGATTCGCTGGGGGCGCTGCTGCTCGGCTACTACGAGGGCAGGAAGCTGCGCTACGCCGGACATGTGGGCTCGGGGCTCGACGAGGCGGCGATCGCGCACCTCACGCCGCTTCTCAAGAAGCTCGCGCGCCAGGACGCGCCATTCGAGGGAGCGGTCGAGCTCCATCGGCCCACGACCTGGCTGCAACCCAAGCTGGTGGCCGAGGTCACTTATAGTGAGTGGACGCCGACCGGGGCGCTGCGGGCGCCGGTATTCCTGCGGCTCCGCGACGACATCGCCCCCCACAAGGTGGTCAGGCGCGAGGGCGCGCGCGTGAGCGCGGCGCCAGCGCAGGAGGCTGAGGTGAGCGCTGGAGCCAAGGCGAAGGATGAGGTGGCGGCGATCCTCGCGCAGCTCGATGCCAAAGGGGAGCGGGTCGATCTCGAGGTCGGCGGCGCGCGCCTCCGGCTCACCCACCTCGAGCGGGTCTACTGGCCGGCGGCGGGCAAGAGCCCCGCGGTGACCAAGCGTGATCTGCTGCGCTATCTCGCGCGCGTCGCGCGCTTCATGCTGCCGCACCTGATGGACCGCCCGCTCACCATGATCCGCATGCCCGAAGGGATCCATGGGGAGCGCTTCTTTCAGAAGCACTGGGCGCAGGCGTTGCCCGAGTTCGTCGAGACGGTCACGGTATTCTCCGAGACCAGGGACGAGCAGCAAGCCTATCTGCTCGCCAACAATCTCCCGACCCTGCTGTGGCTCGGGCAGGTGGGCACGCTCGAGTTCCACGTCTGGCATTCGCGCGCGCGGGTGGGTCCGGACACGCCGAACGGCAGCACCGACTATGCGAGCTCGCTCGAGGCGCTCGAGGCCTCGGTGCTCAACTACCCCGACTACCTGGTGTTCGACCTCGATCCCTATATCTACTCGGGCAAGGAAGCGAAGGGCGCCGAGCCCGAGCTCAACAAGAAGGGCTTCGCGGTCGGTAAGCGAGTGGCTTTCTGGATACGGGCGGTGCTCAAGGAGATGAAGCTCGAGGCCGTCATCAAGACCTCGGGCAAGACGGGCCTGCACATGTTCGTACCGATCGAGCGCACCGTGACCTTCGATGAGGCGCGCCACATCTGCGAGACCGTGGGGCGCCACGTCATGCGCGCGCACCCGAAGGACATCACCATGGACTGGGCGATCGAAAAGCGCACCGGCAAGATCTTCATCGACCACAACATGAACGTGCGGGGCAAGACATTGAACGTCGCCTATTCCCCCCGGGGAGTGCCGGGTGCCCCGGTTTCGATGCCCCTCACCTGGGAGGAGCTCGAGGCGGCCGAGCCCCAGGACTTCAATCTCAATAATGTGCCGGCCCGCTTGGAAAAGAGGGGCGACCGGTGGCATGATGTACTCGAGCTAAAACAGAGTCTTACGAAGGCTTTCGGTGTCAAGGGTGAGAAGTAGAGGTTAACTTCATGGCCGCCGCACGCTCGATCGGGTCTCTCACGGTGTCTTTCGGACTGGTCGCGATACCGGTGAAGCTGTTCACCGCGAACCAGTCCTCGAACGCCATCTCCTTCAACCTGCTGCACAAGGCGGACGGCTCACGCCTGCGCCAGCAGTACATCTGCCAGAAGGACGGCGAGGTGGTCGAGCGCGACGCGATGGTGAAGGGCTACGAGTTCGCCAAGGACCAGTACGTGCAGTTCACTCCCGATGAGATCAAGGCGCTCGAAGAGGTCGGCAGCCACGCGGTCGAGATCTCCGAGTTCGTGCCGATCGAGTCGATCGATCCGGTGTACTACGACAAGACGTACTACCTCGCCCCGGACAAGGGCGCCGGCAAACCCTACGCGCTCCTGACCGAGGCGCTGAAGCAGGCCGGGCGCTGCGGCGTCGGGCGCTGGGCGGCGCGCGGCAAGGGGTACCTCGTGATCCTGCGCCCGATCGGCGACGTACTCGCCATGCAGCAGCTGCACTACGCGGCCGACGTGCGCCGCGCGAGCGAAGTGGAGATTGCGAAGACCGAGGTGAAGCCGGCGGAACTGAAGCTCGCGCAACAGCTGATCGATGCGCAGACGGCCGAGAAGTTCGATGCCAATGCGTACCAGGATGAGGTGCGCGGGCGCATCGAGGCGGCGATCAAGAAGAAGGTCGATGAAGGCCAGGAGATCACCATGGCGGAGCCCGCCCCCGCGGGTGACGGCAAGGTCATCGATCTCATGGAGGCACTGCGCGCGAGCCTCGCGAAGTCCGGGAAATCGCGCAGCGAGGTCGAGCAGCGTCTCGGCCCCAGGAAGGCCCCCAAGCGCGTCGAGGAGCCCGCCAAAGTAGTGCGCAAGGCGGGTAAGCGCTAATCTTCGCCCCGGTTTTACCCCTCGCGAGAACTTGATGCGTTCATACAGTGTGCGGGACGTCGAGCGGGTCCTGCGACTGTCCCCGGGAGTCACTCGCGGCCTGGTCCGGGCCGGCTTCGTCAAGCCCGCGCGCGGCCCGCGCCGCGCCTTCCGCTTCTCTTTCCAGGACCTGATCGTGCTGCGCACCGCACGCGCGCTCATCGATGCGCGCGTGCCGCCGCGGCGCATCCGCCGCTCGCTCGAGCGGCTGCGGCGCGAGCTCCCGGCCTCGGTACCGCTCTCGGGACTCGCGATCAGCGCCGTCGGCGATCGCGTCGTGGTGCGCGACGGCGAGTCGCGCTGGCAGGCGGACAGCGGCCAGTACGTGCTGGGTCTGGACGTCACGCTCGAGAACGGCGCGCTGCGCCTCGTCGAGCACCCCGCTCCGGCGGCCCCGGCGGCCCCGGCCGCCGCGGACGCCACCGCACGCGACTGGTTCAGCGAGGCTCTGACGCTCGAGCCCATCGATCCGGGCGGCGCGGTCGCCGCCTACTGCAAGGCCGCCGAAGAGAGGCCGCATGACGCCGCCGCCTGGATCAACTTAGGCAGGCTGCTGCACCTCTTAGGAAAAACCGCCGAGGCCGAGACGGTCTACCGGCGGGGCCTCGGCCACGTGGGACTCGATCCGCTGCTGCTCTTCAACCAGGCGGTGCTGCTCGAGGACATCGGCAAGACGAGCGCCGCGCTCGCCGCTTACCAGAGTGCGCTCGCCGCCGACCCCGATCTCGCCGACGGCCACTACAACCTCGCGCGGCTCTACGAGTCCCTCGGCAAGCCGCAGCACGCGATCCGGCATCTCGGTGAGTACCGGCGCCTGGTAAACGCGCGCCACTGACTCAAGGCGCGCTCGGCTCTCGTCCATGCGGGTCTGGGTCGGCACTTCCGGCTACAACTATCCGGAATGGAGGGGCAGCTTCTATCCGGAGAAATTCCCGGCCGCGAAGATGCTGTCCTACTACGCCGAGCGCTTCACGACCGTCGAGATCAACTACACCTTCTACCGCATCCCGAACGCGAAGATCCTCGCCGGCTGGGATGCCGGGACTCCGCCCGGCTTTCGCCTCACCCTCAAGGCGCCGAAGCGCATCACGCACATCGCGAAGCTGCGCGACTGCGCGGAGCTCGTGGAGTATTTCCTCAAGACCGCGGCGACGTTGGGGCCGAAGCTCGGGGCGCTGCTGTTCCAGCTGCCGCCCTACTTCCGCAAGGACCTCACCGTGCTGGACGAGTTCCTGCGGCTGCTGAAACCCGAGATCCCGTCGGCGTTCGAATTCCGCCATGCCTCGTGGATGGACGCGGACGTGTTCGCGCGGCTGCGGGCGGCGAACGTCGCACTCTGTGTGGCGGACAGCGAGAAGTTCACCACCCCGGTCGAGATCACCGCCCCGTACGGGTACTTTCGGCTGCGCGATGAGGGCTATACCCCCGAGGACCTCACGCGCTGGGCCGGCCTCATCCGCGCGAGCGCCGGGCACTGCACCGACGTCTTCGTCTATTTCAAGCACGAGGAGGCGGGCAAGGGCCCGCTCTTCGCCCGTACGCTCCTCGAGGCGCTCGATCGCCCGACCTGAGGGCGCGCGGGGCGGCACAATACCGCACGCGGCCCGCATCCAAATCCGCTCCGCGGAGCATCTCTACGGGTAGCACACTACCTCCAGGAGCACCCATGGGACCTTTCGCCGTCGCTATCGCGTTCTGGGCCTTCGTGGCCGTCGCCGCCGTCGCGGGCATCGTCGCCGACTACAAGAAGCGCGAAGCCGCGCTCGCGCCGTTGCGCCTCGCCATCGAGCGCGGGCAGCAGCTCGACCCGGCGCTGGTCGAGCGCCTCATGACCCCGGAGCGCGACGCGGGCATCGACCCGCTGTACCTGCGCATCGGGGGGATCATTACCTTCGCCGCGGGCGTCGGTGTGATCATCCTGTCGTTCATCCTCGCCCAGGTCGTGCCGATCGCGCTGTACCCCGTGCTGGGTGGGGGCGTGGTACTCGTGTGCATCGCCGTGGGACTCCTGCTGGCCGGGCGAGCGGTCGAGTCGCACCGCGCGCGGGCGGGAAACGGCAAGAAGATCTGAGCGGCCCGCGCGCGTGAGGAGCAGCGCCCGGTTCGGCGAGGCCGCGGAAGCGGTCGTGGTTGCCCTCGCCGCGGGGGGCGACCGCGAGGCGTTCTGCGAGCTCGTCTGGCGCCGCCAGAGCTGGCTGCGCAACCTCCTGCGGCGCCTGTGCCGCGACCCGGCCCTCGCCGACGACCTCGCGCAGCAGGTGTTTCTCAAGGCGTGGCGCTCGCTGGCGCAGCTCAAATCCCCCGCCGCGTTCGGCGGCTGGCTGCGGCGCCTGGCGATCAACACCTGGCTCGCGCAGGCGCGCTCGGCGGGCCCGACCGTCGTGAGCTTCGATCCCGAGGATCTGCCCGCCGCCACGTTCATCCCGCGCGCCGCCGAGGAGCTCGACCTCGACCGCGCACTCGCGAGGCTCGCGCGCGACGAACGGCTGTGTATCGTGCTGGCCTACAACGAGGGCCTGAGCCACGGCGAGATCAGCGCCGCGACCGCGTTGCCGCTCGGTACGGTGAAGTCCCACATCCGGCGCGGCGCCGAGCGGCTGCGCACCTGGCTCGATGCCTACCATCCGGACGAGAAGGAGCACGCCCATGTCGGATGAGCCCGATGCGACTCTGATGCGCCGCTTCGCCGAGAGCCGCCGCCCGCTGCAGGACGCGCGCTTCGTGGCGGCGGTCGGCGCGCGGTTGCCCAGGTACCCGCTCGGCCGCGCGCTCGGCGCAGCGCTCGGCGGAATCCTGCGCCCGTTGCGGCTCCCCTATGCGGCGCTGCTGGCGCTCGGTGCACTCGGCATGGCGGTCTGGAGCCTCATTCTGGTGAGTTCCCTGTAGAACCGGCCCGCGCGTTCCCCGCCACCTACACCGCCTCATCAACGCGGGTGTCACCCGCACGGACAGCGGAAAGGGGAACGACGATGAAGGTCTCTGTGCTTGCGAGGCGCCTCGCGTGCGCTCTCGTCACGATGCCGGCGCTGCTGGCCGCCGGCCCTGCCCTCGCCTGGGATCAAGCGGTCCTCGCACCGCTCAAGGCGATCAAGACCGTGGCCTCGACCGTTCCCGGGAACGGCGACGTGAACCCCTATGGCATGGCGCAGGTGCGCCGGAGCAAGGGCAGTCTCATCGCCGGGCAGATCCTGATCAGCAACTTCAACAACTCGCAGAACCAGCAGGGCACCGGCACCACCCTCGTCGCGGTGGCGCCGAACGGAACGGTGACGCTGTTCGCGACCCTGAACGCCGCGAGCCTTCCCGGCCCCTGCCCCGGCGGCGTCGGACTCACGACCGCCCTCGTGGTGCTCGACTCCGGCTGGGTGATCGTCGGCAGCCTCCCGACCGCGGATGGGACCTCCGCCACCGCCCAGGCCGGCTGCCTCATCGTGCTCGATGCCTGGGGGAACCCCGTCGAGACGCTCTACGGCTCGCTCATCAACGGCCCCTGGGACATGACCGCGTGGGAAGACGAGGGCCATGCCAAGCTCTTCGTCACCAACGTGCTGAACGGTACCGTGGCGGCCAACGGGGCGGTGGTGAACGACGGCACCGTCACGCGGCTCGACCTCGTGGTGCCCGCGCACACAAGCCCCGTGCTCGAATCGATCACCGTGATCGGCTCAGGCTTCGCCGAGCGCACCGACCCGAACGCGCTCGTCCTCGGTCCCACGGGCGTCGGACTCGCAAGCGCCTGGTCGCGCCTCTACGTCGCCGACACGCTCAACAACCGCGTCGCCTTCATCGACGACGCACTCGAGCGCACCAGCTCCGCCGGCACCGGCCGCACGCTCTCCGAAGGCGGCACGCTCAATGCGCCGCTCGGTCTCACCGTGACGCCGGGCGGGGAAGTGCTGACGGTGAACGGCGGTGACGGCAACATCACCGAGATCAGCTTCCAGGGGCGCCAGGTCGCCCATGCCGCGCTCGACTCGAGCGGCTCACCGCCCGGTGCGGGCGCGCTCTTCGGTCTGCTATTCGATGCGCACGGCGTGTACTACGTGGACGACGCCACCAACACGCTGAACCTGCTGCACCGCTGAAGCGGCCACCCGGCGGGGCTGAGAGGTCCCGCCGGGCGCGTTCCTCAGTCGGTCCAGATGTCGGCAAACACCCGCGCGAAGTTGGCGCCGACCACCTTCTCCACCACCGCGGGCGGGTAGCCGCGGCGCAGCAGCTGGTCGGCGATGACCTCGATGCGCCGCGGGGTATTGAGGCCCACGACGTACGGCGGCCGGTCCTCCTCCGGAGCGGAGAGGCCGGCGGCGCGACGCTCTGCGATGTTTTTGGCGATCTCGGCCATGCCCTGCTCGCTGGTGTCGAGCGGCAGGATGCCGACGTCGCTGCCGACGCCGACGTGATCCTCGCCGGCGATCCGCAGCGCATGCTCGAGGTGCGCCATGTAGTCCTCGACCGTCGGCTGGTGGGGCGAAGCGGCGAGATACGGCAGATCGAAGATCCCGACCACGCCGCCGCGATCGGCGAGCGCGCGCAGCTGCGCGTCGCTCTTGTTGCGCGGATGCGGATGAATCGCCGCGCAGCCGGCGTGCGTCATGACCGGCGGCTTGCTCGAGAGTGCGAGCACGTCGGTCGTGGTCGCCTCGTTGGCATGACTCACGTCGACGGCGATGCCGAGACGGTTCATCTCGCGCACCGCCTGGCGGCCGAGCGGCGTCAGACCGCCGCCCTCGGGCTCCATGACGCCGGCGGCGAACGGCGACTTGCGGTTGTAGGACAACTGCATGACGCGCACGCCTAAGTTTCGGAACAGCTCGAGCGACTCGAGCTTGCCCTGGAGCATGTCGGTGCTCTCGAACGAGAAGATGATGCCGAGCTTGCCCTCGTTCTTCGCGCGGGCGCAGTCGGCGGCGAGGCGCACCTGGGTGAAGTAGGCCGGGTGCACCTCGATCAGCTTCTGCACCGCGGCGATGTCGCCGAGGGTTTTGGCGAAGTCGTCGTTGATCCCGCCGAGGGAGAACTTGATCACGTCGATGCCGCTGCCGCGTACCGCATCGAGGTCCGCCTGCGGCAGGGGCAGGTGACCCTCGAACGGCGGTCCGGAGTTGCAGTCGAGAATCAGCGCCGAGTGATAGAGCGCGCGCGCATGGGTCGACACGGCCGTGGCGGGCGGCTCGGTGTGCGGGGGCGGCTCCGCGTGCGCGGGCGCGGGTTCCGCGCGAGCGAGGGGCGCGAGCGCCGCCGCGGCGGCGGCGGCGGCGAGACTCCCGGAGAAGTCGCGGCGGTTCATGGCGGCGCGCTCCTCACGGCCGTGCCCTGCACCTCGAAGCGGGCGCCGCGCACGAGCTTCGCCACCCCGATGAACGCCCGCGCCGGGTGATGGCCGTGGAAGTACCCGGCGTACACCGTGTTGAAAGTGTCGTAGAGGGCGAGATCGGTGCAGTACACCGTAACGGATGCCAGATCATCCATGGTGAAACCCGCACGCTCGAGCGTGTGTTTGACCGCGTCCATCACCAGGCGCGCCTCGGTGGCCGGGTCGGCGGCCGCGTTGCCGGTGTGCGGATCGAGGCCGAGGTGACCGGCGACATAGAGCGTGTTGCCGCTACGCACCGCATCGCTGAAAGGCAGCGCCGGGGCGTTCGGCGCCAGCGGGTGATCGATGTACGCGCGCGCAGGCGCTGCGGGACCGCCGAGCGCCACCGGCGCCCAGACTCCGAGCAGCAAGGCGGCGAGCCAGGAACGATTTGACATGAGTCCCCCCCGAAGGCGCCGCTTCACGGGCGCCGTGCAGCGGCACCGCTCGCGCGCGCCACACCGAGCGCGATCACGATGCCAAAGAGAAAGATATGCGAGCACAGCTCGCCGATCACATCCGCTGTGGGCATGACCCGGTGGTGCACCCGCGACAGCGGCAGCACCACCGAGTGCATGACCACATACATCGCAACCCCGAAGGCGGCGCCGCACGGCACCGGCCGTCGCACCAGCACCGGGAAGGAGCGGCTCGCCAGATAAAACACGAACGCCGCGCACAGCGCGATGAAGAAGTGCAGCACGGCGCCGAGCGGCAGCACCCAGGTCCCGGCGCTGAACGCCTGGGGGCCGAGCAACCCACTCGCGATGCTGCGCAGGATCACCTGCGGGCCGGCGCCCTGGTAGCCGTAGAAGAGGAATGCGAACGTGAGATCGAGCGCACCCGCGGCGAGGCCGCTCAGCGCCACCCCTGTCCAGGTCACTCGCTGCGGGGACGCGGCCGGGTCGCTCATGCCGCGTAGGTTGGCACGCCTGCCCGGCTGAAAAGATCCGCGACGCAGGCCGCGCCCTCGAGCTCGAGCAGCGCCCGCTTCACCGGCAGGCCGCCGCCGAAGCCGGTCAGCGAGCCGTCCGCGCCGATGACGCGGTGGCAGGGGACGATGATCGGCAGCGGGTTCGCGCCGTTCGCGAGTCCGACCGCCCGCGGCGCGCTGCCGAGGCGGCGCGCGAGCTCGCCGTAGGAGAGCGTCTCCCCGTAGGGAATCGCGCGCAGTGCCTGCCACACCGAGCGCTGGTAGGCGGTGCCGTGCATCGCGAGCGGCACGCTGAAAGTGCGCCGCCCGCCCGCGAAGTACTCCTCGAGCTCGCGCCGCGCGTGCGCGAAGGGCGCGGCGCTGCGCCGCCATTCGGGCGGCGGTGTCAGTCGATGCGGACCGCTCTGGAAATGGACCCGTGTGAGGCAGCGCGCATCGCCGGCGAGCAACAGCCGCCCCACCGGGCTATCGATTTCCCACCACGAAACCTCAGGCATGAAGCTATGTTACGCGCCTGGCTGCGCGGCCGCAGCGCGCTGCGGCGCCGTGCGCCGCCCCGCGGGCGCCGGCAGATCGCCCGCCGCCCGCCACAGGTGCAAGGTCGCATAGGACCGCCAGGGCCGCCAGCGGCGGGCGCGCTCCTCGAGCTGCCGCGGACTCAACAGGGCGGTGCCTGGCGGCGACGGCCATCCGTCGCAGCACCCAGTCTCCGTACGGCAGGGCGTCGGGCTCGCCGAGTGCGCGCAGCGCCACGTACTGCGCGGTCCAGGGTCCAATCCCGGGGAGCGCCGTGAGTGCGGCGCAAACCTGCGCGGGAGCCGCCTCGAAATCGACCCGGCCCTCGAGCACCGCCCGTGCCAGGAGCCTGAGGGCCGCCGCGCGGGTCGCGGTGATCCCGAGTCCGTCGAGCCGCGCCCGCGCGAGGCGCGCCGGCGTCGGAAAGAGGTGCGTGAGGACGCCCTGCGGCGCGCGCAGCGGCTCCCCGGCGCGCGCCACGACGCGCCCGAGGAGCGTGCGCCCGGCCGCGACGCTCACCTGCTGGCCGAGCACCGCACGCACCGCGCACTCGAAACCGTCCCACGCGCCCGGCACGCGCAGTCCCGGACGCAACGCCACCAGCGGCCCGATCAGGGGATCCGCCGCGAGCTCCGCCGCGATGCGCAGCGGATCGCCGGCGAGGTCGAACACGCGCCGCGCGGTCGAGGCGAGCGGCAGGAGCGCGGTCGGCGGCGCCCCCGTGACACGCAGCTCGAGCGCGTCCTCACCCGGAAGCGGTCGCACCGCGATGAACGCGACCTCACCCGCACAGGCGAGCGTGCGCGCGTAACCGCCGGCATCGACCCGCTCGACCCCGGCGAGCGTGCGGCGCGCGAGAAACGCCGCGAGGTGCGCCCAGTCGTACGGCGGGCGGTAGGCGAGACGCAGCACCACCTGCTCGGCCGCGCCATCGCCCACCCCGGCACGGCGTGCCCGGCGCAGCTCCCGCGGCGGATGACGGTAGGCGCTGCGGAACGCGTCGTTGAAGCGCCGGCAGCTGCGAAACCCGGCGGCGAGTGCGATCTGCGTGATCGGCAGCTCCGTTGCGGTGAGCAGGCACACGGCGAAATGCAGGCGCCGGGTCTGCGCCACGGCGATCGGCGAGGCGCCGACGTGGCGGGCGAACAGGCGCAGCAGATGCCGCGGGCCGACGCCGAGGCGCGCGGCGAGCGCCTCCACCGAGTCCTCATCGAGCGCGCCGGCATCGATCAGCCGCAGCGCGCGGCGCACGACCGCCGCCGTGCCGAGCCAGGCGGGCGTACCGGGCGCGGCCTCCGGTCGGCAGCGCAGGCAGGGCCTGAAGCCGGCGGCCTCCGCGGCCGCGGCGCTGCCGAAGAAGCGCACGTGGCGGCGCTGCGCGACGCGCGAGGGACAGATCGGCCGGCAGTAGATACCGGTCGAGGTGACGGCGATGAAGAAGCGGCCGTCGAAGCGGGCGTCGCGACTCAGGCGCGCGCGGTTGAGCGCTTCCGGGTCGAGGCCGGCGATCGTCTCCATGGGGTGACGATACCCCCGGGGCGCCCACGGAGTAGCCATTTTCGGACCTGGCGCTGGGCGGGCGGATGCGCCCCTGCGGCGCCGCTGCGCCCCGCGGCGCCGCCCGCTCAGGGCGCGCTCAGCCGCCCTGCTTCGCCATCGCGCGCGCGAACGCCGGCCGTGCCACGACGCGCTTGACGTAGTCCTCGATCACCGGCGACGGCGGCAGCACGGGGCTCTTCGCGAACAGCGCGAACGAGGTCGCGTACAGCACGTCGGCCGCCGAGAAGCGCTCGCCCGCGAGGTACGGTGTCTGCGAGAGGCGCGCGATCACCGCGGCCATCACCTCCTCCACCGCCACCCAGCCGGCGGTGCCGCGCGGCACTTCCCACTTCATGAATTTCGACATGAACGCGGGCTCGAGCACGCCGGCGTAATAGGCGAGCCAGCTCAGGTACGCGCCGCGCTCAGGCTCGCCGATCGCATAGCCGAGCCGCTGCTGCGGAAACTTGTCGGTGAGGTAGAGCGCGATCGCCGCGGACTCGAACACGACGACGCCGTCGTCGGAGATCGCCGGCACCTTGCCGTGCGGATGCGGGTTGGCGGGATCGGGCGCCCCGCCCTCGCGCGTTCGGGTCGTGACGGTGTGGATCGTGTAGGGCGCTTCGAGCTCCTCCAGCAGGAAGATGAAGCGGGTCGAGCGGGTGTTGGGACGGTGATAGAGCGTGATCATGGTGCCCGATGTTACTTCAGCGCAGCGTGCGCAGCACCGCCAGCGCGGCCTCCCGTACCCGGCCAATCGCATCGTCGATGCGGCTGACCGCGATCTCATCGTCCTTGCCCAGGCCCTCCCAGTTCTCGCCCCAGACCTTGAGGAGCTCCGCGGACCGCTCCGGCACCGCCCCCGGCACCAGGGCGCAGAGATCCCGGATCGCCAGCACGTCGGTCCAGCCGGTGCGCGGACTGCCGCCGCTGCGGTCGCGATCGTACTGGGCGAGGAACGTCACCCGCTCGAGATCGCCCGCGCGCATCAGCACCTCGAACGCGGCGGTGCGCACGTTGCGATTGTGCTCGGTGCGCTCGTTGCGCCAGGTGTTGTAGCCGAGGCTGCTGATCGCCACGGCGAGGCTGATCAGCGCCACGGCGTTGTTGCGCAGCTGCTGACGGATCGGTGTCACGACGCGCCCGATGATACGCCCACTGCCCGGAGGGCTCGATGCAGTCTTAACGACGGCTGAACGGTGCCGCCGCGATACGGCGCTGTCAGCGCAGGCTCTCCGGGCGCGTTATTACATTCACGTGAAACGGAGGATCGGATCATGCGTAACGTCGTCAAACTGCTGATTGCCCTCGGCGCGGCGGCAGCGCTCTCGGGCTGCGTCGTGGTCCCCGTCGGACGCCCGCACGCGTACGTCCGCGCCTACGTGCCGGCGCCGGTCGTGGTGGTGCACGGCTACTACCGCTGATTTGAGGAACCTGCCGAGGCGGCGGGCGGTGTGCACCGGGTGCGTTCGGCCCACCGCGTGATTCGAACCGCCGCCTCCGCTAGTATCGGGCCCTGCGCGACGCACCGCGAGGACCCTCTTGAAAGTCGGCACCAAGACTGACGCCACCGCGCTCCCGGCGTACGCGGCCCCGCGTTCCTGACCGCCCCATGTCGCTGCGCTCGTCCCAGGTACGGACCGTGGTGCTGCTCTTCTGCGGCTACGCGGCCTGCTATTACTGCCGGGCGGATCTCTCGGTCGCGACGCCGCTGATCGCCGATGAGCTCTCCCGGCGGGGCTTCAGTCACGGCGAGGCGCTGGTGCGCATCGGCGGCATCACCTCACTCGGCGTGGCCGCCTATGCGATCGGCAAGCTGTTCCTGACCGGCCTGGGTGACTACTGGGGTGGACGGCGCAACTTCCTGATCGGGGTCGGCGGCGCCGCGGCCTTCACGCTGCTGTTTGCGTTGGGCGGCGGGCTGCCGCTCTTCACGCTCGCCTGGATCGGCAACCGGCTCACGCAGTCGGTCGGCTGGGCGGGACTGATCAAGGTGTCCTCGAAGTGGTTCAACTACTCCTCCTATGGCTCGATCGCCGGGCTCCTCAGCATCAGCTACCTGGTCGGCGATGCCGCCGCGCGCCAGCAGATGTCGGTGCTGCTCGCCCATGGCTACGGCTGGCGCGTGCTGTTCGGGTTCGCGGCCATCGTGGCGGCCGCGGCGCTGCTCGCCAACTTCCTCTGGCTGCGCGAGTCGCGCCTCGATGAGGGGCACCCGGAAGCGGAGCCGAATCCGCTCAACCTCTTCAGCGCCGGTGAGTCGCGCCCCGCGAGCGTCGCAGCCCTTCTCGGCCCGCTGCTCAAGAGCCGCGCGTTCCTGCTCGTGTGCCTGCTGTCCTTCGGCTGCACGATCATCCGCGAGACCTTCAACAGCTGGACGCCGCAGTACCTGCGGGATTACGTGGGCTACAGCGTGAGCGACTCCGCCGGCATGAGCGCGATCTTCCCAGCCGTGGGCGCGGTCTCGGTGCTGCTCGCCGGCTGGCTGAGCGATCGCCTCGGCCTTAACGGCCGCTCACTCCTCATGACGCTCGGGCTCGCAGCCTCGGCGATCGCGCTGCTGGCGCTCACCTCGGTGCCGTCCGGGCCCGGCGGCGCGCTGCTCGCAGTGACGCTCATCGCCGTCGTCGCCTTCGGGCTCCTCGGGCCCTACTCATACCTCGGGGGCGCCTTCGCGCTCGACTTCGGCGGCAAGCAGGCAAGCGCGGCCTCCTCCGGGATCATCGACGGCATCGGCTACATCGGCGGCGTACTGGCCGGCGACAGCGTCGCGCGGCTGGCGGTCAACTACGGCTGGCGCGGCGTGTTCGTGGCGCTCGCGGTGGTGAGCGCCGCCGCGGCGGTGAGCGCCGGCTACCTGCACCTCCTGAATCTCAAGACCGCGGCGCTCAAGGCCGCGGCGGCGGGCGCCCATGGCTGACGCGGCGCGCGCCTCGCGGGTGTCCTCGACCCCGGAGACGCTCACGATCGAATGGGGCAACGGCGACGTGAGCGAGTTCGCGAGCCTGTGGCTGCGCGACAACGTACCCGAGGACCGCGATCCGTACAGCGGCCAGCGCCTCATCGACATCGTCGAAGTGCCGGGCGACCCGCGCATCCGCGCGGCGCGCGCCGACCAGGGCGGCGTGCACATCGAGTGGGTCGGTGAGCCGCGGCCGGCGCGCTTCGCGCTCGCGTGGCTCGCGGCACAAGCCGCGGGCGGGGGCCGCGACCGTCCGGAGCGCGAGCCGCGGCGCTGGCTCGAGGGTGCGCGCCTCGATGCGCGGCGCGACTTCGCCTGGACCGATCTCGCCGTAGTACGCGCCGAGCCGCGCGCGCGGCTCGAATGGCTGACACGCCTGGCGCAGGACGGACTCGCGTTCCTCACGGCCGTGCCCTGCGAGGCGAACGCGATCCTCGCGGCGATGTCGCTCGTCGGCCGCGTGGCCGAGACCAACTACGGGCAGGTGTTCGACGTGCGCTCGGTGCCGCAGCCGGAGAATCTCGCCTACTCGGACTTAGGCCTCGGGCTGCACACCGACAATCCCTACCGCGAGCCGGTGCCGGGTTTTCAGGCACTGCACGCGCTCGTCACCTCCCCGGCGGGCGGGGAGAACCTGTTCGCCGACGGCTTCGCGCTCGCCGAGCGGCTGCGCGCGGCAGAGCCCGCCGCGTTCCGCCTCCTCACGAGCACGGCCGTGCCGTTCCATTACCGCTCGAGTGAGGCGGAGCTGTACGCGGAACGGCCGCTGATTCAGCTGTCGTGCGCGGGCGAGGTGACCGCCGTGCATTACAACAACCGCTCGATCGCGCCGCTGCAGGTCGGCGCACAGGCGTCCGAGTTCTACCGCGCCTATCGGCGCTTCGCCTTGCTGCTGCGCGAACCGCGCTTCCAGCTCAAACTCAAGCTCGCCGATGGCGAGCTGGTCGTGTTCGACAATCAGCGCGTGCTGCACGGCCGCACCGCCTTCACCTCGGCACGGCACCCGCGGCACCTGCAGGGCTGCTACCTGACGCGCGACAGCGTGTTCAGCGCGGTCGGCGTACTGCGGCGCAAGCTGGCTGCGCCTGCGTGAGCGTCGCCGACGAGGTCCTCGCGATCTACGCCGCGCACGGCGCGGGTGCCTACTTCGGCGAGCGCGTCACGATCACGGAGCATTGTCTGCAGGCCGCGTGGTTTGCCCAGGTCGAGCACGCCCCCGAAGCCCTCATCGTCGCCGCCCTGCTGCACGACATCGGCCACCTGCTCGAGGCGGTTCCGGACGACCTCGCCGAGTGGACCACGGACGCACACCACGAGGAAGTCGGCGCGCGCTGGCTCACCGGGCGCTTCGGCGCGGAGGTGAGCGAGCCGGTGCGCCTGCACGTGCCGGCCAAGCGCTACCTGTGCGCGACCGATACGAGCTACGTCAAACAGCTGAGCTCCGCCTCGGTGCACACCCTCGGGCTCCAGGGTGGACCGATGACGGCGGCGGAAGTCGCGCGCTTCGAGCGCGAGCCACACTATCGCGCCGCGGTGCGCGTCAGGTGCTGGGATGACCAGGGCAAGGTCGCAGGACTCGTGACGCCGCCGCTCGCGTCCTATCGCAGCATGCTCGAGGCCGCGGCGCGCGGCTGATTGCCCGCCGCGGACCGCGCGCGCCTCCTCGCGACGTCAGGGTTCGGCTGCTACCTCGGGGCCTCGCTGCGCCGGCCCGACTGATCTAGAGCAGTCCCTCGATCGGCAGCAGCCGGGCGAGGTCGAACTCGAGGCGCCGGGCGGCACTCACCTCAGGCTCGTCCCGCGAGCTGAGGAGCGCGCCGTGATCGTCCCAGGACCACTCGAGATGGCCCCCGGTCGTGGCAGGCGCGCCGTGCCGCTCGAGCCGAACGCGAAAGGCGTTGTGCGCATCGGCCGCCTGCTCGAAGAAGTGTGCGACTTTCCCTGCGAGCTGCGGGCAGTCGGCCAGCACGCCCATCTCGGTGTTGAGGAGCTTGGAGCGCGGGTCGAGGTTCATCGAGCCCAGGAAGACCACACGCCGGTCGACGACGATCGCCTTGGCGTGCAGGCTGACGCCGGAAGAGCGCAGGGGATCGGTGTGATGCGGGCGGGGGCCTGCCGAGGGCTGCAACTCGTAGAGCTCGACGCCGCCTGCGAGCAATTCGCGGCGCGCGTGCGCGTAGCCCGCCTCCGCGGCCGGATCATCCGTCGAGGCGAGGGAGTTGGTGAGCACCCGGACCGCCACCCCACGGCGGGCGAGTGCCGTGAGGTAACGCACGCCAGCGCGGCTCGGCACGAAGTACGGCGAGATCAGCAGCAGCTCGCTCCCGGCGCCGTCCATCGCCTGCTTGACCTGCGGCCCGATGCGCAGCGCCGGCTCATCGTCCCGTGCCTCGATCTTCTGCGGCTGGTCGGCGAGCAGCGTCCCCTCTCCCCACAGCCAGCGGCCCGGGCGGTCGCCGGTCGCCCCCTGCGGCAGCTCCTCGAGTATCGCCTGCGCATAGTCCGACTGGGCGAAGGCGCGCACCGCACCCTTGAGCTCCGGGCGCACCGTGGCGAGGTCGGCGCTCGCGTTGCGCGTCGTGCGGAAGGCCCCGAGCGGCCAGGCCGCATTGCTGTTCCAGTACGCATCGAACGCCTGCGCGGTCTGGACGACCGCCGGCCCGATGATGAGCACGTCCAGGTCGCGGAAGTTGTTGTCATCGCCCGCATCGAAGTAGGCATCGCCGATGTTGCGCCCGCCGAGTACGGCGACGAAGCCGTCGACGACGAGAGACTTGTTGTGCATGCGGCGATTCAGGCGCGGGCCCTCGAGGGCGAGCTGCACGAGCTTGGACGGCCACGAGGGGTCGCGGGTGCGAAACGGGTTGAACACCCTCACCTCGATGTTCGGGTGGGCACCGAGCGCGCCGAGGAGGCGGTCCTCGTGCGCGAGCGAGATGTCGTCGAGCAACAGGCGTACGCGCACGCCGCGGTCGGCGGCTGCCAGCAGACGCTGCGCAATGAGCCTTCCGGTGGCGTCGTTCGCGAAGATGAAGTACTGCAGATCGATCGAGTGACGCGCGTGATCGATGAGCCACACCCGGCTCATCAGCGCGTCCGTGCCGCTCGCGAGCAGCCGAAAGCCGCACTGGCCCGGATGGGCGTCGAGCTCGGAGCGCACGTAGCGCCCGGAGGCGCCGTCGAACTGCGGCGGGAGCGCGCTCGAGGCCGTCCTGGGGTAATCACTGCGCAAGGTGGCGCAGCCGCCCGCTACGGCCGCGACCGCCAGCAAAGCGAGCCGCGGCCAGCGCACCCCGGGGGTCCTTCCCCGGGGACGCACCGACACGCCGGCCGCGGGACGCATCGCCGCGTCCCCGCGAACCACGGCGCAGCGCTACCGCGCCGGCTTCAGCGTGAACTCGCCGACGTCGACGCCGAGGTCGATGCCCTCGCCATGGCCGGCGAGCGCCAGCGACACCGTACCCTTGGTCAGCACCTGTGCCGTTCCGGACTTGGTGAGTCCAGCGTGCGCCTCACCCTGGGCATAGTGGCCGAGCACTTCCTTGATGTTGCGCACGTGGGTGAAATCGCCCTTGCCTTCATCCACACGCGTGCGGCCGGCGGTCAGCCCACCGCCCTTGGCGGTGATCACGACCGGCAGTCGGCTGCCGTCGGTGCAGGTGACCACGCCCTTGCCATTGGCGCTCGAGACAATGGCCGACCAGCTGTTGAGCGAGAAGCTCAGTTTGCAGCCGAGCTCGGGGCGTTCGTCCTGTGCGAGCGCCTGCTGGGCGCCGAGCAGCGCGAAGCCGGTCAGCGCCAGAGTAAGGAAGAGAGGATGTTTCATGGCTAGTTCCTTTCCCTTGGTGTAGGTTCGGCGCAAGGGTGAGTTCACGCGGCTGAACTGCCACTGAACTCGCGAGCGCGTGCCGATCGTCCTACACGCGCGCGGCAATGCACCTACAGGAACCACGCCATGAGCAAACCAGAAAGACGGCCGCAACGCTTCTCTTCCAAACCGGACGACATGCTGCGCCGGATGTTGAGTGCGCGACCGCACCCGCAGCAAAAGAACGCGGCCAGGAAACGCCGCAAGTCCGCCAAGTAATCGGGGTCTTAGCTCAGGCGCGCGGTTCCGCGAGCAGCTGCACCCAGAAGAGTCCCTTGCGCGAGGCGTGGCCGGTGGCAAGCGCGACGCCCATCTGCGCGAAGCGCGGATCCATGATGTTCTGGCAGTGGCCCGGGCTGTCGAGCCAGCCCTTCACCACCTCTTCGACGGTCTGCGGCCCGTAGGCGATGTTCTCGCCGACCAGCTTTTCCTGATAACCGGCGGCGCGCACCCGGTCGGCGGGCGAGTGACCGCTGAGATCCTGGTGCTCGAAGTAGTCGTGCTGCGCCATGTCGCTCGCGTGACCGAGCGCCACGTCCGCCAACGTTCCGGAGAGGGTGAGGGGCGGGGCGGGTGCGAAGGATTGCGCGCCGCAGCGTGTGCCGCGGGCGCGCGCCGCGTTGACGAGCGCGAGCGCCCGGCTCTCCAGCGCAGGCGTCGTCGCGAGCGTGCGGCTTGACGGCGCCGCCGGGGCCGTCGCGGCGGGCGTGTGCCAGCGGGTCACGGGGGCTGCCGGATAGGCAGGCGGCGGCGCCGCGGGAGCGGCGGTCGTCGTGGCGAGCACCACCCAGGTCTCGCCGCCGCGGCGATAGAGCCCGACGTCGGTGAGGTCGCGGCCCGCGACGGCGCGGCACTGCGAACGGCGCAGGTTCCGAATCAGCGCATCGTCCGAGCCGTTCGCGTGCAGGCCCTGGGCGTTGAGGGCGTGATAGCCGCTCAAATCGGTGGCCGTGGCGAGCGAATGTCCGCCGGCCCACTGCTCGGCGGCGCGGTCGAGCCGCGGCTCGCGATGCAGGGGGTGGGCCGCCGGTACGAGGCCGCCGCAACCGCCTTCGCGCAGCATCTGCACGACCGACAGGGCGTCGGTGCGCGCGACAGGCGCGGCCCCGAGGCCGCTCAGGATGAGCAGCAAGCCCCACAGCCGTCCGGGATCGAGGCGATTCATCGAGGCTCCCGCGGTCAGGCCACTCGCATCGCGCGAGGATAACCACAGGAACGCGGAGGCGATGCGACGGATGACCGCCCAACGGCGGTATCCGTTCACAGTTTGGTAGGCTAGCTGACCACCGCGCCCCACCGGAGCTTCTCGTGAAACGACTCGCATCCCTCTGCACCGCCGCAGCGGCCCTCTTGTTCCTGACCGCCGCCGCACCGGAGGAGCCGGCGATGACGGCCGGTGACCTGGCGCAGCTGTGCAACGGCACCGATCACGTCAGCCGCAATGCCTGCCGCATCTACATGCTCGGCGTGACCCAGGGCATCGCCGTGGGGCTGCGCATCGCCGGCCATGGCAAACAGGCGGCGCGACCGTGCGTGCGGCCGGGGATCGCGGCCGAGGACCTCGAGGCGCTGCTGAAGAAGCGGCTCGATGCGCTCGATGCGTCCGGACAGCAGCGGGATGCGGCCGGATTCATCGGCGAGTCGCTCGCCGCCGCGTTTCCGTGCGGGGGAGGCAGCCGATGAGGACACTCTATATAAGAGGGCTCAAGTGCCTCGCGCTCGGCGCCCTCGCCACCGCCACCGCCGGCACTGCGCCCGCGGACCGCGACGGGCTGTACTTCCCCTCCGCCGACACCCAGACCGAGGCGGACGAGTACACGCGCTACGAGCTCCTCGCACCAGAGACGGCGAGCTTCAAGATCAGCTACGAGGTCACGGCGACGACCGCGGGAGCGAAGTACTTCTACAACCCGATCCGCCAGGGGAGCGTGGCGAGCGATGAGAGCGTCTTCGATGCGCATCTCGGCACGCCGCTGCACTTCGAGGTCGTGAGCGGGAGCGACGCCCGCCGCGATCCGCTGATGCCGGACGCCGATGCCGCGACCGAATACATCCGCGTCACCCTCGCCGCGCCCGTGCCGCAGCACGGCCAGGCGCGGCTCCTCATCGTCAAGACCTACAAGGACGCGAAGAGCTACCACCTGGACGGCAACACACTCGTCTTCGAGCGGCCGCTCGGCGTGAAGCGCAACAAGGTGGTCCTGCCGGCCGGTTACGAGGTCGTGGGACTCACCGTGCCCTCGCAGCTCCTCACCGAGAAGGATGGGCGCATCGCCGTGAGCTTCCTCCACGCCGGCGCCGGTGAGGCGCCGCTCAAGGTCCGCGCGGTGAAGGATGCGCAGGTTGGCGCCGCCGCGCTGCCGCAGGGAGCGAGCCAGGCGCGCAGCTGGGAGTCGCCGTTTCAGGGCGACACCGAGGAGGAGCGGCTGAGTGAGCGCGCCCACCAGGACCGCGAGATCGTGTACTTCCTGCAGCAGCCCGAGAGCCACGCCTTCAGCCTCTACCACGACTACACCGAGACGCGCCCCGGTGTGAGCGGCTACGCCAACGTGGTACGCACCGGCAGCGTCGCCAGCCACCCCTCGGCCACCAACCTCGATACCGGGGAGACGCTCGAGGTCCGCGAGATGCTGGGGGCCGAGCTCACGGCGTCGAAGCTCAACGTCGGCGAGTCGGTGCCCCCCGATGCGCACGTGGTGGTGATCCCCTTCGCGGCCGTCAAGGCCGGGCAGTCGCTGCGACTGCGGATCGCGGAAACCTACACCGCGCCCGTCAGCTATCGGCTCGCGGGCGATGAGCTGGTGTTCGACCGCAGCCTCGGCCGGCCGCGCAACGCCGTCGTGCTGCCCGCCGGCTGGTACTGCACGGCGAGCGCCGCTCCCGCAACGGTCAGCCAGCTGCCCGACGGCCGCGTGCGGCTCGACTACTGGGACGACCGCCCCGAGGCGGTCGACGTGCTGCTCAAGGCACGGCGCCGCGCCGCCGCGCCTTGAGCTAGCCGCGGCCGAGGTGCCGGTCGAAGAAGCGCACCACGACGCGGTAGACCTGCTGCGACTCGGGCAGATCCGGATCGAAGAAGAACGCGTGCCACAAGCCGTCCCAGACGTGCAGCTCCGCGTCGACGCCGGCGTTCGTGAGCGCCGCCTGGGCGGCGAACAGCGAGCTCACCGTGAAGTCGCGCGATCCGGCGATGAGCAGCGTCGGCGGAAAGCGCTTCAGCAGCGCCGGCGAGTTGATCGGCCAGACCAGCGGGTCCGAGGCCGAGGCCTCGCTCAGGTAGAGATTGCCGCGCAGCGAGCCGCTGTCGGCATCCGCAGATGGCCGCTCGCCGACCAGCAGCGGCGTCACGTGACTGGCATCGCCGCCGATGAGCGCGATTGAGCCGCAGAAGGTGCCGATGGCGCCGGGCAGCGGCAGCTTCTCCTGGTCGAGCCAGGCCACCGTCTCGGCGGTGAGGATGCCGCCCGCGGAGCAGCCGTAGATGCCGATATTCCGGGCGGGATACTGCTTCAGCAGCTCCCGATACACCGCGGCCACGTCCTCGCTCGCCGCGGGAAAGCGGAACTCCGGCGCCATCCGGTAGGCGACCGTGACGACCTTGATCCGGCCGAGCGCGGCGATCGGGATCGACTCGATGCGGGCCCCGTTGCCCTCACCCCAGATGAAGCCGCCGCCGTGCAGGTTGATGAGCACGCGGTGGCGGTTCGCCCGAGCGAT
Organism: uncultured Gammaproteobacteria bacterium; assembly: GCA_963802645.1. Lineage (GTDB taxonomy): Bacteria > Pseudomonadota > Gammaproteobacteria > Steroidobacterales > Steroidobacteraceae > 13-2-20CM-66-19. The sequence continues at coordinate 934,227 of CAWDJK010000005.1, forward strand.
CCCGGCCGCCGGCGTCACGACCTGGGTGCGCACGCCGCCGATCGAGCGCTCCTCGATGCGCACCGGGTAGAGCTCGCGCGCGCGCGCGACGAACGGGGCGTTCTTGCGCTCGTCCTCGGCGCGCATGGCGGCAAAGTCCGGTGGCGCATCGGGCGCGGCGGCCGGCTTCGGCCCGGGATGGAAAAAGGCCGCGATGAACTTCGCGCGCGCCTCGGGGCTCATGAAACGCGACGGTGGCACGCTCGCCGGCGGCAGATGCGCGATCCCCTGCGCATCCACGCGCGGCGCCGCCGCGGGTGCCGCCGCCGGTGCCGCCGTGGTCTCATCCGCCGCCGGTGTGGCGGGCGCGCCCGCGATGGCCGCGGCCACGAGCAGCAGGAACCCAAGTCGACCGGACCCATGGCTGGCGTACAACGCTGTGCTCATACGAACCTCCAGTTCACTGTTGTGCTCTAGTCGAGCTCGCCTTCGTCCTCGCGCACCTGCGCGAGAGTCGCATCCATCCGCGCCGCCGGTGCGCGCGCCGCCGCCGTGCGCGCCGCGCGTGGCTCGAGGCGCGCGGCGACGAAGCGCGAGACGGCCGGTCCCGCGAGCAGCACGAAGAGGAACCGCACCGTCTGCAGCGCCATCACGAACGAGAGGTCCACGCGGCTGGACGCGGCGACGATCGCGACCGAGTCGACGCCCCCGGGGCTCGTGGCGAGGTACGCCGTCAGGGGATCGACGCCGAAGACCCGGACGAGGATGAGCGCGAGTCCCGCCGCGAACAGCATCAGGGTGATGATCGCGGCGAGCGTCGGCGGGAGCGCCCGCAGGGCGTGCCCGAGGATGTCGCGCGTGAAGCCAAGGCCGATGCTCCAGCCGACGCAGGTGTAGCTCGCCGCGAGCAGCCAGGGCGGGAGCTCGAGCTGCACGACGCCGCCGGAGTGCAGCAGCGCACCGAGCACCATCGGCACCAGGAACACGCCGGCCGGCACGCGCGCCACGCGCCCGATCATCCCGCCCGCGAGCGCGATCGCGAGCGTCTGGGCGAACGGCAGCGTGTGCAGCGGCGGAAACCAGGCGACGGCAGCGGCCGGCGGATGCGGCCCGACCCAGAACCGCGCCACCACGGTGGCGAAGAGCGCGACCAGCACCACCCGCAGGTACTGCATGAAGGCGACCAGGCGGGTATCGGCGCCGAACTCGCCCGCCATGAAGACGATGGCCGAGGCGGCACCAGGCGCCATCCCCCACACGGCCGTCGTACCCGGAAGGATCCGCCAGCGGGTCATGGCAGCCCCGATGAGGCTCGCCGCGCCGATCACCGCGGCGATCACGCCGAGGAAGATCGGCCAGCGCTGCGCGAACACCGCGAGGATCTCGGGCGTGAGCGCGCGCGCGATCATGCAGCCGATCACCGCCTGGGCCCCGTAGAGGAGCGCCCGCGGCAGGTGCACGCCACCGCCCCCCGCCTCGAGCGCGATCGCGGCGAGCATCGGACCGAGCAGGAGCGCCGCCGGCAGCCGCACCCCCATGAGCGCCGCGCCAACGAGCGTCGAGCCGGCGATCAGGAGCAGCCAGCGCAGCGGCGGCGGCAGCGGCTCGAGCAGCAATTTCGCGCGCGGCATGTTGGAAATGTACAGTATCACCCGGCCGGCTTTTCCGGTGAGCACACCACATGAATGACCGGATTACGCGACGCGACTTCCTCGACGGGATGGCCTGCGCCATCGTGGCGGGCGCGGCGCCCCGGCCGGGGCTCGCGCTCGAGGCGGCGCCCTACCCGCCCGCGCGCACCGGCTACGGCGGCAGCCGCCCGCAGGACTTCGCGGTGGCGCACGGCGTGCGCGACGGCAAGCGCTACGCGCTCGACTCGCGCCCCGTCACCGAGCGCTACGACTTCATCGTCATCGGCGCCGGCATCGGCGGCCTCGCCTCCGCCCATTACCTGCGCCGGGCGCGCCCCCACGCCCGCATCCTCATCCTCGACAACCACGACGACTTCGGCGGCCACGCGCGCCGCAACGAGTTCGACGTCGGCGGCCGGCTGCTGCTCGGCTACGGCGGCAGCGAATCGCTCGAGGGGATCCGGCGGCGCTGGTCGAGCGTGGCGCGCGAGTGCGTCGCCCGCATCGGCGTCGACGTCGACCGCCTGGAGCGGGGCTTTCAGGTTTCGCTCTACCCGGGACTCGGGCTCTCCTCGGGGCTCTTCTTTCCGCGCGAGACCTACGGCGTCGACCGGCTGGTCACCGGGGATCCGGTGCGCCAGCTCCCGACCGACGTGCCGCCCGAGCTCCATCACGGCCGTCCGGCGGCGGAATTCATCGCCGACTGTCCGCTCGAGGACGCGCAGAAGGCGCGCCTGCTCGATCTCTACACGGGTCGGCGCGACGTGCTCGCCGGCATGAGCCTCGAGGCGAAGCGCCGCAGCCTGGAAAAGACCTCCTACCACGATTATCTGGCACGCCACTTCGGCCTCGACGAGCCCTCACTCGCGATGTTCGACGGCCGCACGCTCGATCTGTTCGCGGCCAAGGCCAATGCGGTGTCGGCGCTGCTCGCGTGGGAGTGTCAGTACCCGGGCTTCCAGGGACTCGGACTCACCATGTCGCGGGAGGGCATCCTCGAGGGCGATCCCTACATCCATCATTTCCCCGACGGCAACGCGACGCTCGCGCGGCTCTTCGTGCGCGAGCTGATCCCGGGCGTGGCTCCCGGACACACCATGGAGGACGTGATCGGCGCCCGCTTCGATTACGGGCAGCTCGATGCCCCTCAAAACGAGGTCCGCGTGCGGCTCTCGTCCACGGTGGTGGCGCTCGGCAATCGCGGCGCGGGCGCCGAGGTGCTCTACGCGCGGGGCGGCGGGCTCACCCGCGCCGCCGCGCCGCAGGTGATCTACGCGGGCTACTCGGCGATGCTGCCCTACATCTGCACCGACCTGGGCGAAGCGCAGCGTCAGGCGGTGGCCGACCAGGTGCGCGGCCCGCTCGTGTACGTGAACGTGGCGCTGCGCAGCTGGCGCTCGTGGGTCAATCGCGGCGTGCACTTCGTCAACAACCCGGCGGGCTTCTACAGCACCATGAAGCTCGATTACCCGGTCAGCCTCGGCGCATATCGTTTCTCATCGAACCCCGACGGACCGATGATCGTGCACCTGCTGCACTGCCCCTATCCGGACGGCCCGGTCAAGGATCTGCGCAGCGCCTGGCGCGCCGGGCGGGCGCTCATCTATGCCATGCCCTTCGATGAGTTCGAGGCGCGCGTGCGGGATGAGCTGACGCGCGTCCTCGGCCCCGGTGGGTTCGATGCCGGGCGCGACATCGCCGCCATCACCGTCAATCGCTGGGGTCACGGCTATGCCTACGACATGGACACGCTATTCGACGATCCGGTGAAGTCGGCCGAGGAGACGCGCTCGAGCCACGCGCCTCTCGGGCATATCCATTTCGCCGGCACCGATGCGGCCTGGATGGCGTACGCGCACTGGGCGATCGATGCGGCGCACCGCGCCGCGCACGAGATCACCGGCTAGGGTGGTAGTCGACGAACACGTGCTTGGGAATCATGCAGTGCACGCCCTTGCGGATATCGACCACCTGCGTCACGCGGCAGTCGCCGACGATTGAGGTGAGGGCGTAGGCCTCCTCGCGGCTCATCGGCACCAGCTTCTGGGCCGCGAGCCAGTTGACGGTCTGCTCGACGGCGATCTTCATCGCCTGATTCAGGTCCTCGTCATAGCCCATGAAGATCCAGTCGGTTTTGGTCTCCGCCCACGGCCACTCGGTCTTGAGATCCTTGCGCACGATGGGCTGGATCTCGATCTCCTGATAGGCGCACTCGAGCGCGGTGAGGTTGACCTCACCGTTCCCCTGGCGGCAGTGGGAGTCGCCGGTCCAGATGAGCCCGCCGGGCTGAAACACCGGGAGGTACAGGGTCGATCCGGCCTGCAGCTCGTTCAGGTCCATGTTGGAGCCGTTCTTCCAGGGACGCAGCGTGCTGGTGCGCCCCTTCGCATCGCGAATCGGCGGCCCGGCCTTGGGCGGCGGCTCATTCGGATCCACACCGACCGCGAAGGTTCCGGGAAAGGGCTTGAGGTCGATCATGATCCCGGGCTTGAACTGGGTCTCCATGCGCTTGAGATCGAGCTTGTAGTAGCGCAGGAAGCCTGCGGGGAATTCGGATGCCAGCAGTCCCACGGTGGGGAAGTCCTTGCCGGGCAGGTTGAAATTGAAGGCGTCCGCCTTGGGCACGATCTTGAGGATGCGGATCTCGAGCGTATCGCCGGGCTCGGCGCCCGTGACGAACACCGGTCCCGTGATCGAGTGCGGGCCGCCACCATCGTTCTCGCGGCGCAGCTTCACGATCTCGTCCATGTCGACGCCGGGCTTGATCTGCCCGAGCGAGTGGGAAATCGTCTCGATCGAGACCGTGTCGCCGGAGTTGACCGTGAGGCGCGGTTTCTCGGTGACGTCGTACCAGCCCCACTGCACGTTGTCGGGCGTCGCGGCGAGCACGTAGTGCTTCGCTCCCGCCGCACCCTGGGCGGCGCTGCCGGCGAGTGCGGCGGCTGCGAGGCTGGCGAGCGTCGTGAGCCGGATGAGCGCGGTTCTCATGATCTATCCTCCCGGCGACCTGCGCCGATCGGGAGATCATAGGCCAAGCGCCGCTCAGCGAGCAGACGGGTGGGCGACCCTCCCGGCGGGGGGCTCGAGGTAGAAGGCGTAGTGGGCCAGGCAGCTGCGCAGGAAGCTGCGTGGACCGTAGCCGGCGCGGCGCAGCACGGCGCGGTGCGTCAGCCACACGGCGGAGGCGGCACCGGCGAGAAATGCGCGGTGCGCGAGGCGCAGCGCGAGCCGCACCGGGGCCGGCCGCCGGGCCCGCAGCGCCAGCAGGAGCTCGGACTCGAAGCCGATGTGCGCGAGCTCCTCGCACACCATGATGCGGCACAGCCCCTTCAGGCGCTGGCAGCCGGTGGCCGCCTCGAGCGCCCGGTAATAGACCTTGCCGATGAGCTCGGCACCGATGAGCACGTACAGATACAGCTCGAACCCGGCGAGCCGCCGCACGCGGCGGAATACCGAGTCGCTCCAGTGGCGGCGCTTGAGCGCGATGCGGTGGTCCTGCATGAACTCGCCGAGAAGCGCCGCGTGGCGCTGCTCCTCGCGAATGAAAAGCTCGACGATGCGCGGCAGCGTCGGCAGCTCCCGGGCGCGCGCGAAGCGCTCCGCCGCGGCGGTGAGCGTCGCGCCCTGCGACTGCTCGCCGAGCTGGAAGGTGGCGATGGAGCCGCCGATGAGCCGCCGTTCCTCCGCGGTCAGGAGGTCAGGCAGGCCCCGCGGAAGGCGCCGCGGATGCTCGGCGTGATACTCGAAATGATTCAGCCAGATGCGTAAGTCCTCGGTCGCCATGGGCCGTCCTCCTGTCCCGTCTGAGCGAGGAGTCTGGGAGGGCATTCGGCTCAGGCGATGGAGCAATTCGGGCGAATTCGGGCGGCACGCCGCTATCATGAGCGCCGTGAGCAACGAGCCCTCGCGACGGCGCACACACCTCCCGGCTGCGCTCGCCCTGTGCAGTGCCGGAGCGCTGCTGGCGAGCGGCGCGCGCGCCGCCCCCGCCTTCGACACCCACCCGGTCGCCTCCGCCCTCGCACGCCTCCTGCCGCAGCAGGCGGCGCAGCTCGAGCTGCGCACGCTCGACGCCCCCGACGGCCACGAGCACTTCCGCATTTCAGGGGTTGCGGGACGCGTGCGCATCGAGGGCAGCACGCCGAGCGCGCTCTTCTTCGGCGCGAACTGGTATCTCAAGTACGTCGCGCAGCTCAATTTCTCCGAGAGCGGCGACCAGACCGGCGCCGCCGCAGCGCTGCCCGCGCCCGCCGGGCCCATCGAGATGGAGACTGCGTACCCGTGGCGTTATGCGCTCAATGAGAACGTCGACGGCTATACGGCGCCCTACTGGGACTGGGCTCGTTGGCAGCGGGAGATCGACTTCCTGGCGCTCTCCGGGATCAACGCCGTGCTCATCGAGCGCGGCACTGACCTGGTGCTCTACCGCACCTTCCGCGACTTCGGCTACACGGACGCCGAGATCCGCGCCTGGATCACCCAGCCGGCGCACCAGAACTGGCAGCTGATGGGGAACCTCTGCTGCTTCAACGGACCGATCAGCCGCGAGCTGCTCGCCAGGCGCGCCACGTCCGCGCGCCGCATCGTCGCGCGCCTGCGCAAGCTTGGGATCACCCCGGTCCTGCCCGGCTTCTACGGCATCGTGCCGCAGGATTTCCGCAGCCGTTTCCCGGGTGCGCACGTCATCGCGCAGGGAGAATGGGCCGGCTTCACCCGGCCCGACTGGCTCGATCCGCGCGATCCCCTGTTCGCGCGCCTCGCGGCCTCGTTCTACCGCCACCAGCGCGAGCTTTTCGGCGATACGGCCATCTACGACATGGAGGTGTTCCAGGAAGGCGGTGATCCGGGCGACGTTCCGGTGGCGCCCGCCGCGCGCGCCGTCGAGGCGGCGCTGCACGCCGCGCACCCGCAAGCCCTGTGGATGATGCTCGCCTGGCAGGGCAATCCCCGAGCGGATCTGCTCGCGGGCCTCGACCGCACGCATCTCCTCATCATCGACATCGATCACGACCGTGTGCCGCGCGACGACCGCAACCACGACTTCCAGGGCGCGCCGTTTCTTTTCGGCGGCATCTGGGAGTTCGGCGGGCGCACGACGCTCGGCGCGAACCTCGAGAACATCACGACGCGCTTGCAGCGCCTGGGACGCGCCAACGCCAACATGGCGGGCACGGCGCTCTTCACGGAAGGCATGGGCACGAACCCGTTCGCGCTCGACCTCTTCACCGAGATGGCCTGGCGCAGCGCACCGCTCGACATCGACGGCTGGGCACGGCACTACGCACAGCGTCGGTATGGCGCCGACGACAGCCACGCGGTCGCTGCCTGGAAGGTGCTCGCCCATACCGCCTACGACATCCACATTGATGCGGTGGTCTTCAACAGCGAGCGCGACGCGGCACAGGAGTCGCTCTTCGACGCGCAGCCGTCGCTTACGGCGAACCGCGCCTCGAACTGGTCGCCGGAGGGCATGCGCTACGACGGTAACGCCTTCCGGCGCGCGCTCGGGGAGCTCCTGGCGAGTGCGCCGCGCTCAGCCGGCGGCGCGCACGACCTGGTCGACGTCGCACGGCAGACGCTCGCCAACGAAAGCCGCGTGCTGCTGCCGCAGATTCAGGCGGCGTACGCGGCCAAAGACCGCGTGCGCTTCGGCACCCTGACGGCGCGCTGGCTCGAGCTCATGGATCTCCAGGACGAGCTGCTCGGAACCGATCGCGCGTTCCTCCTCGGGTCGTGGCTCGCCCAGGTCGCGCCCTGGGCTTCGACGCCTGCGGAGCGCGCGCGGCTCGAGTATGACGCACGCTCGCTCCTCACCACCTGGGGTGACCGCAAGGCGAGCGAGGACGCGAAGCTGCACGACTACGGCAACCGCGACTGGGCGGGGCTGACGCGCGACTACTATCGCGCGCGCTGGCAGGCGTATTTCCGCGCGCTCGATGAGGAGCTGCGCACCGGCCGCGCCGCGCCTCCGATCGACTGGTTCGCGATGGGCGAGGCGTGGAATCGCGGCACGCAGAAGTACCCGGACCGCCCGGCGGGAGACCCTGTTGAGGTCGCCACGCGCGTGGCGCATGCGCTCGGGGTGCAGCCGTGAGCTGCCCGGAGCACGTTCACGCGGCCGCGGTCCGCGACCGGGCGCCGATGATTTCAATCCCTTACTTTTCGCGCCTTCTGGGGCCGCGCCCCGTGGTGCTAGCATCGCCGGCCATGAAAACACAACGGTCCCTCACGACTCTGCTGGCGTGCCTCCTGGGTCTGCTCGGCATCCCCCTGAGTGCATACGGCGCGGGCTCGGTCCAGGAGCGTCTCAAGGCGCAGAACGCGCTCTTCGATGAGTACTGGGAAACCGAGCTCAAGACGCACCCCCAGATGGCGAGCACCGTCGGGGACTATCGCTACAACGACCAGCTGAACGACTACTCCCTCGCCGGGGACGCCGGCGAGAACCAGCGCGATGAGGCCTGGCTCGCGCGCCTGAAGGCGATTCCCGTCACGGGGTTCGCCGAGCCGGACCGGCTGTCGCACCAGGTGCTCGAGCGCTCGCTCGAGCAGCACATCGCGAATTACGGCTTCAAAGAGTACGAGATGCCGGTCAACCAGATGAGTGGGCCGCAGACCGGTCTCGCCGATCTGCCGCTGTCCGCGCCGCTCGATTCCGTCAAGCATTACGAGGACTACATCGCACGCCTCCGGCAGATTCCGCGGGTGTTCACCCAGACCGAGGAGGTGCTGCGCGCTGGCAAGCACGACGGCCTCATGCCGGTGCGCTTCCTGCTCGAGAAGGTGCCCGCGCAGTGCTTGGGGGTCATCGCGGCGGATCCGTTCCTGCTGCCCGCGAAGAAGTTTCCGGCGAGCATCCCGCCCGAGGAGCAGCCGCGGCTGCGCCGCGAGATCACCGCGGCGGTCGTAAAGGAAGTGCTGCCGGCCTACCTCGAGTTCGCGAGCTTCGTCGCCGACGAGTACGCCCCTTACGGGCGCACGACGCTGGCGGTGACCTCGCTCCCCGGCGGCGAGCAGCGTTATCTCAACGACATCAAGGACCGCACCACGCTCGGCAATCTCACCCCCGAGCAGATTCATGAGATCGGGTTACGCGAGGTGACGCGCATCCAGGGAGAGATGCTGGTGATCGCCCGGAAGGAAGGCTTTCAGGATCTCGCCTCTTTCCGCGAGTCCGTGCAGAACAATCCCCGCTACCGCCCCACTTCCGCGGACGCCATCGTCGAGAATTTCCGCAGGTACCTCGCGCAGATGCAGCCCAGGCTCCCCGAGCTCTTCAACTTCATTCCGGGACTGCCGCTGACCGTCGAGCCCATGCCCGACTTCGAGCCGGGTAACGCCACGCACTACCAGTCCGGCACCGCCGACGGCAAGCGTCCCGGGCGCGTCGTCGTGGCGGTCGCCAACTTCGAGCAGCGCTCGATGATCAACAACGAGGCGACCGCATACCACGAAGGCCTGCCCGGGCCACCACATGCAGATATCGGTGGCGCAGAGCCTCACGACGCTCCCCAACTTCCGCCGTCACGGCGGCAACTCCGGCTACATCGAGGGCTGGGCGCTGTACGCGGAACAGCTCGGCAAGGAGATCGGCTTCTACCAGGATCCGGTCAGCGACTACGGACGGCTCTCGAGCGAGCTGTTCCGTGCCGTACGCCTGGTCGTCGATACGGGCATTCACTCCAAGGGGTGGAGCCGCGACCAGGTGGTGGACTTCATGCGCAAGAGCGGCGCGGTCGATGAGCCCACGATCCAGGCCGAGACCGACCGTTACATCGCCTGGCCCGGTCAGGCGCTCGCCTACAAGCTCGGTCAGCTGAAGATCCTCGAGCTGCGCGCGCGCTCGCGCAAGGACCTCGGCAGCCGCTTCGACATCAGGCGTTTCAACGACGAGATCCTGAACGGCGGTGTGCTGCCGCTCGACCTGCTGGAGAAGCGCATGACGGATTGGACGCGCGCGCAGCAGCACGCCAGGGCCGCCGCGAACTAACGCCACCCGCAGCCTTCGTTTCGGCGTTTCCCGGCCTCGCCTGGTCTCAGCGGCGGTCGGCGCCCGCCGCCGTCCGTGGCAGGCTTGAGCCTTTGATTCCACGACTACTCTAAAGGGGACTCCATGGATCGTCGCACCATGCTGATCGGCACTGCCCTGGCCGCAGTCGCGGCCGCCGCGCGCGCGCTGCCGCAGGGCAGCAATGACCCGCAGCAGTTGAACGCGCTGCTCGATCAGTTCATGAAGGAAAATCTCGATATCTCGCCGCTGTTCGCGACCAGTCTCGGGATGGATACCGGGGCACGCGCCCGGCAGAAGAGCCAGATCGACGATGGCTCGGAGGCGGGCATCGAACAGCAGAAAGCGCTGATCGCGAGTCAGCTGGCGCGGCTCAAGGCCTTCGATCGGGGGAGTCTCAGCAAGGCAGATGCCGTCAGCTACGACGTCGTCATGTATGGCCTGCGTACCAATGACGACGCCAACCGAGCATTCAAGTACGGCCCGGGCGGCGCGGGCCAGCCCTACGTGCTGTGCCAGCTGAACGGCAGCTACCAGCAGCTGCCCTCGTTCCTCGACAACCAGCACACCATCGAGACGAAGGCCGACGCGGATGCCTACATCGCGCGCCTCGCAGGATTTGCCACGCTGCTCGACCAGGAGACCGAGGTTGCGCGGCACGACATGGCGCTCGGCGTCGCAGCGCCCGACTTTGCGCTCGTGAAGACGATCGCGCAGATGCGTGACCTGCGCTCGCCCGCTCCCGAGAAGTCCGCGCTCACGACGTCCGTCGCACACCGTGCCAGGGAGAAGAATCTCCCCGGCGATTACGCGCAGCAGGCGAGCCGCGTAGTCAAGGAGAAGATCTACCCGGCGCTCGAGCGCCAGATCGCCGTCGTGACGCAGATGCAGAAGACAGCGACCCACGATGCCGGGGTGTGGCGCCTGCCGAAGGGGGATGAGTATTACGCCTCCGCGCTCGTCATCTGGGCCACCACGGGGAAGAAGCCCGCGGAGATCCACGAGCTCGGGCTCGAGCTCGTGAAGGACCACACCGCGCGCATCGATACCCTGATGCGCAGGATCGGCATGACGCAAGGCACGGTCGGCGAGCGGCTGCGCGCCATGTATACCGACCCGAAGTTCCAGTACGCCAACACGGACGCCGCCAAGGAGACCCTGCTGGCCGATCTCAATGCGCGCGTGCAACGCGTGCGGGCCAAGCTGCCGAAATACTTCGGCGCGCTCCCTAAGGCCAACGTCGAGATCAAGCGGGTGCCGAAGGAGATCCAGGCCGGCGCGCCCGGTGGTTACTACAACAATGCTTCCCTCGACGGCAAGCGTCCCGGTATCTACTGGATCAACCTGCGCGACACCAGCGAGCAGCCGCGCTGGACGCTCCCGACCCTCACCTATCACGAGAGCATTCCCGGGCACCATCTGCAGCTATCCATCCAGCAAGAGGCGAATCTGCCCCTGATCCGCAAGGTGTCGTTCTTCAGCGCGTACATCGAAGGCTGGGCGCTGTACGCCGAGCAGCTCGCCGGAGAGATGGGCGAGTACGACGACGACCCCGAAGGTCACATCGGACAGCTGCACGACTCGATGTTCCGCGCGGTACGCCTGGTGGTCGACACGGGACTGCACGCGAAGCGCTGGTCGCGCGAGCAGGCGGTCAGGTATTTCGTCGACACGCTCGGCGATCCCGAGACCGCCTCCGTCACCGAGGTCGAGCGCTATTGCGTGTGGCCGGGCCAGGCCTGCACCTACATGCTGGGCAAGCTCACCTTCCTGGCGCAGCGCGAGCGTGCGCAGAAGGCGCTCGGCGGCAAGTACGACATCCGCGCTTTCCACGACGCCATGCTGCTGCCGGGCGCGGTGCCGCTCGAGCTCCTCGAGCGCATCTACACCTGAGCCGGCCCGGCAAAGCGCAGGGCACTGCGTGCTATGGCTTGGGAGGACTTCCGGCCTTGTCCGCCGGGACGGTGGGCTTGCTGCGCATGCCGCCGACGTCTCCCGGATCCACGGGCGCGTTGTCGCGGTGCGGTAGCAGCCCGCCCCCGGCATTTGCGGCCGGGCCCGTGCCGCCAATCGCCGGTGGGGGCGAGGGTGGAGGTGCGGCTCGATCGGTCCCGGCAGTCCCCTCCTTCGCGCAAGCGCCCAGCATCACCGATGCGGCGAGGACCGCAAGCACTGCGTGCGTTCTTTTTCTCATAGGAAGGGACTCCGGTGGCTTAACGCTCGAAAAGCTGCTCCCAGATCGAATGGAGCCAGACCCCGACCAGGGGCAGGAATGCCTCGAAGAAAACACCGCAGAGATGCATCACGGCCCACTGGATGGCGACCAGGACTCCCGTCAAGCCTATCAGCCCCGCAAGGCCCCTGACGATCCCGGGGAAAAGCGCGAATACCGCGGACGCGAGCAGGCCGAAAGCGAACTCGGCGACGTCGAGCACGATCCCCGGGACGTGCCGATAGGTTCTCGAGTCGAGGAAGGCCTCGGCGAAGTTGGCGTGAATGAGCGCCCCATTGAGCCGGCCGATCGGGGTTTCATGCAGGTCGACCCGTAGCCCGCGACCCGCGGCCTGGCTGCTCCAGCCGGCGCCCACGACGACGATCTTGTGCTCGAGGACCGAGAGCGTTGCCTCGTTCCCCTGCATCACGTCCCGTGCCGACTGGATTGCATGGTACTCATCGAGCTTCGCCATCGGGATGAAGCTGCCGTAGCGCACCGTCTGTCCGAGCCTGCGCGCCTCATCGGGGTTCGACGTGCGCGCGATCGCGAGCGCAAATGAGTCGACGAAATTCCCGTCTGCGAGCGGCAACCGCGCCGGCAACATCCGCTTGTCGCGGGTCAGTGCGATGTATCCGCAACCGATGTGACGTCCGGCCCGGGCGCTGATCGGAAAGTCGGGCGTGCTCGAGTGGGTGAGCTGGCCTTCGCCGTCGAAATGGCTGCACAGTCCATAGAGCTGGTAGATATCGGGCTCGAGGACGTAGCGGCCGCCGGCCACCTCGCGGACCGTCTTCGATAACACGATGCTGCGCTGCTCGGCGGCGCTCAGGATCGCGCGGATCAGCTGCTCGGTCTCGCCGCGATATTCCGGGAAGTCCGCGAGCCGTGACGGGTCCGGGAGACGCACGTCGAAATCGAGCGCGATCGCCGCGGCGTTGGCGGCGTCGAGGTCGTCGACGAGGTGTGCGAGATAGTCCCGTTTGATCGGTACCCGGGCCGCGAGGCTGCCGCGCCAGTACTCATCGTCGCCGATCAACAAGACCTTGACGTAGCGCGGCTCGAGCGGCTGCCAGTACCACTCGAGGAGCCGCTGCGAGAGCCAGTTGCGCGCCTTGTCGAAACCGAGATACTCATCGACATAGGGTCGCACGAGAGTGCTGGCGATCAGCACGAACACGACCACCGCCCAGTGGCGCCAGCCCTTGCGGCGCAGGCGCGCGAGCACCGCCTCGATGTTCTTCCAGTGTTGACGTGGGTCGGCCATTCGCGCCGTGCGAGCGTACGATATTGATGCGTTGAATAGTAGACTCCGACCCGATGGACCTGAATTTCTCTCCAGAGGAAGAGCGCTTTCGCGCCGAGGTGCGCGCGTTCGTTGCCGCGACACTGCCGGCTGCGATTCGCGCCAAAGTCCTCGGCCACAAGCGCCTCGAGCGCGAGGACTTCCTCAGCTGGGTGCGGATCCTCAACACGCGCGGCTGGGTCGCACCCAGCTGGCCGCAGAGATTCGGCGGTCAGGCGCTCGATCCCGCCCGGCAGCTCATCCTCGAGGAGGAGTGCGCGCTCGCGGGAGCGCCTCCCGTGCTGCCCTTCGGTCCGCGCATGGTCGCGCCCGTGATCATGGCCTTCGGCAACGAGGCACAGCAGGCGTACTACCTGCCACGGATCCTGCGTGGCGAGCACTGGTGGTGCCAGGGGTATTCCGAGCCGGGCTCCGGCTCCGATCTCGCCTCGCTCAAGACCCGGGCCGAGCGCCGCGGCGACCGCTACCTCGTGAATGGCCAGAAGACCTGGACGACGCTCGCCCAGTACGCCGACTGGATTTTCTGTCTGGTACGAACCGCGCAGGAGGGGCGCCCGCAGGAGGGCGTCTCATTCCTCCTCATCGATATGAAGTCCCCGGGTGTCACGGTGCGCCCGATCGTGATGCTCGACGGTGAGCACGAGATCAACGAGGTGTGGCTCGACAACGTGGAGGTTCCCGTCGCCAACCGGGTTGGCGAGGAAAATAAGGGCTGGACTTATGCGAAGTTCCTGTTGGGTCACGAGCGCGTCTCGAATGCCGCCCTGGGCGTGAGCAAGCGCGCCTTGCGGGAGTTGCAGGCCATTGCCGCCGCAACGCCCGCCGGCGGCGGCCGGCCGCTGATCGAGGTGCCGCGCTTTCGTGACCGGATCGCGGCAGTCGAGATCGATCTCATGGCGCTCGAGGTGCTGGTGCTGCGGGTCATCGCCATGGACCGTGAGCGTCACACGCCCGGTCCCGAGGCCTCGCTCTTGAAGCTGCACGGCAGCCAGATTCAACAGACGATCTCGGAGCTCGCCATGGAGGCGCTCGGCCCCTATGCGCCGCTCCATCAGCCCCTCGCGCTGAGCGCGGACTGGGCGGGTTCGTCAGCCGGTCCGCCGCGCGGGCTCGGCATCACCGGCCGCTACTTCAACTTTCGCAAGACCTCCATCTACGCCGGATCGAATGAGATCCAGCGCAACATCATCGCGCGGCACATGCTGGGGCTCTGAGAAGCACATGGATTTCAGATTCACCGAAGAACAGACCCAGATCCGCGACTCGCTGCGCAGGTTCCTCACCGCGACGTACACCCTGGAGCGCCGCCGTGCCATCGCGCGCGCGGGTACCGGGTGCGACGCCCAAATCTGGTCGGAGTTTGCCGAGCTCGGGATCCTGGGCCTCGCTATTCCGCAGTCGCTCGGGGGAATCGGCGGTGACGCTTTCGATGCCCTCGTCGTCATGGAAGAGCTGGGCCGCGCGCTCGTCATCGAGCCCTATCTGCCGACCGCGCTGGTCGGTGCCGGCATCCTGGTGCGGGCCGGGAGTCCGGCACAGCAGGAGCTGCTCGCGGAGGTCGCCGCCGGCAGGGTCCGACTCGCCCTCGCGCACGATGAGCCCGACTCGCGCTGGCGGCTCGAGGCCGTCGCGGCCCGTGCGGTCAGGCAGGGAACGGGCTGGGTACTCACGGGCCGCAAGGCGATGGTGGCGGATGGCGCGGGTGCCGATTACCTCCTGGTCTCGGCGAGAACCGAGTTGGGCGTTTCGCTCTTCCTGGTGCCCGGCGCGAGCGAGCGCATGACACGCACCGCCCTCCTCACCCACGACGGCTCGAGCGTAGCCGAGGTCACACTCGATGGAGCGCGCGTGCCTGCCGGTGCGCTGATCGGGATCGAGGGGGGCGCCCTGCCCGTGGTAGAGGCCGCGCGCGAGGTGGCCATCGCGGGCCTGTGCAGCGAGGCGGTCGGAGCGATGGATGCACTGCTCGCGCTGACGCTCTCCTACGTCAAGACGCGCAGGCAGTTCGGCGTGCCGATCGGCAGCTTCCAGGCGCTGCAGCATCGCATGGCCGACATGCTGCTGCACGCCGAGCTCGCCCGCTCGATGAGCTATCTGGCGAGTGCGAAGCTCGCCGCCCCTGATCCTGCCGAGCGCCGCCGCGCGCTTTCCGCCGCCAAGTTCCTGGTCGGGCGCTCAGCGCGCCTCATCGGTCAGGAGGCCGTGCAGATGCATGGCGGAATGGGGGTCACGGATGAGGCTGCGCCTGCTCACTACTTCAAGCGCCTCACCCTCATCAATGCCAGCTGCGGCGATATGGATCATCACCTGGAGGCGTTCGGGGCGGGGATGATCAGCAGCTTCCCGGATGCCCTTCTCGCGAGCAGCGCCGCCAGCGCCTCGGCGCCGCGCTCGAGCGGGTAGCGCCCGGCGATGTGCGGGCGCAGGCGCCGCTCGCCTAGCCACTGAAACAGGGTGGCGAGATCGCGCGCCCACGCCGCCGGCTCGGTCTTGACGTAGCGCCCCCAGAACACGCCGACGAGCGAGCAACCCTTGAGGAGCGTGAGGTTCGAAGGCACGCGCGGAATGTCCCCGTTCGCAAAGCCGATGACGAGGTGGCGCCCTCTCCAGGCGCAGTTGCGCAGCGCCGCCTCCGTGAATGCGCCTCCGACCGGATCGAAGACGACATCGACCCCCAGACCCCGGGTCATTGCGGCGAGCACGGACTTGAGATCCGCGGCCGTGTAGTCGATGGCTTCATCCGCCCCATGCTCACGGCAGATGCGGCGCTTCTCCTCGGACGAGGCGGCCGCGATCACCCGCGCGCCGAGCGCCTTGCCGATCTCGATGGCGGCGATCCCGACGCCGCCGGCCGCGCCGAGCACCAGGAGCGTCTCGCCCGGCTTGAGAGCGCCGCGGTCCGCGAGGGCGTGATAGGCCGTCCCATAGGTCAGGAGGAAAGCGGACCCCGTGGCGAAATCGACCCCCGCGGGCAACGGGGTCAGCGCCGCGGCGTCCGCCAGCACGTGCTCCGCGAAGGCGCCGGATGCGGTGAGGGCAATCACGGAATCGCCCGGTTTGACCTGGGTCACTCCGTCGCCGACCTGCTCGACGACGCCCGCGCATTCACTGCCGGGCACGAACGGCAGCGCCGGCGTGAACTGGTACTTGTTCTGGATGATGAGCGCGTCGGGGAAGTTGACGCCCGCCGCATGCACACGCACCACCGCCTGCCCGGGCCCGGCCACCGGGTCGGGCACGTCTTCCACGACCAGAGTGTCGGGTAGCCCCCACGCCTTGCACAGGAGTGCTCTCATGCGAGCGACTCGAGACGCGCCCGAGCGGCTAGCTCAGCTTTCCCGACCCGGCGAGCCGGATCCCCTTGGGCAGGCCAACGGGCGGGTGTTTGGGATCGACATATAGAGTGTAGTGGCTGCACGGGCAGTGCACTCCATACGCGGGAGCGGCGGCATCTACGATCAGGTGCACGCGAGTCGGGTCGGTTCTCTCATTTGGAAACCCCCAATGCTCGCGCTGGTCGATGGAGCGACCGCATCCGCCACACGTCAGATAGCGGTAAGGGTCCGTTCTCGGATGTGCCACTCAGAGGCCCTGAAACCCTCGGTTCTGCTTCTTCTCCTTTTTCGCGGCCCGCTTCTCCTGCAGAGATTTCTGAGGTTTCTTCTTCCCCTCACGCTTGCGGTCCAAACCCTTGCTCATGGCTTGCTCCCTTAGGGACGGTGCCCGTCTGGCGCCACGCGAACCTTGCACCCTTCCGTGCCATCGCGCAAACATCGGAAGACCACTCGCCTGCGTCAGTGGCGACGCTGACCTCGCTCTGCCATCATCCCGCCGCGCGCCCGCCCCCTCGGATGAGCGCGTCTGCAGAAAGGCGAGCGGGGCTGCAGAAAAACGAGTATTCTGGAGGCGGCTCGTAATCTTCCGGCTTGTCTGTCTCGCCCGCGACGCACCCTGCGCGCTATTCCCCGGGCCAGTCTCTCACCTCGTAAGCTCGACGAACCACGGCAGCAGGTTCCGGCCTGCTCATTAATCTTCATCTCTGAATCTTCAATAGACTGTGAGTACTTCCAAGTGACCAAACTATATGTAGGCAATCTTCCCTTTACCGCGACCGATGAGGCCGTGAATGCCCTGTTTTCCAAGCACGGCACCGTCGAAAAGGTCTCGCTGATCAACGATCGCGACACGGGTCGTCCGCGTGGCTTCGGCTTCGTCGAGATGTCCAATGCCGACGCATCCCGCGCCATGCAGGCGCTCAACGGCACCGACTTCGAGGGTCGCGCCTTGAAGGTCAGCGAAGCTCAGGAGCGCGAGCGCTCGGGCGGAGGCGGAGGCCGGCGCTACTAGTGCGCGATCTGCCTCGCGGCGAGTGAGGGGATGATGGCCTGGCGCAAGTCGGGGCTGTTCCATCCGGCCCAGGAAATCCTGATCGCGACTTGCGATGTCTGCGAACGCGACATCGGATACGAGGATGGTCGCCGGCCGCGCGACCATTTTCGGATCAGCCGGCACCCGAACCCCGGGGACATCGACGACCAGGAGCCCGCGGTGACCATCTGCTCCTGCGAATGTCTGCGGGCATTCGCGGCCAAGACGCCAGGGCCGGATCGGGCCCTGACTCTCTGGGATCGAGGCCGGCCGCGCAGCAAGCGCCCGACTTAGCATGAGTGAGTACGAGTTCACCCTCTCGCTGCGCCTTCGACATCCGTCCATCGATCCCTCCAGGATCACGCAGACATTGGGAATCGAGCCACAACACACCTGGAAGGCGGGCGATCCGCGCCGGGATAGCGCCGGAGGAGCGCTCGAGGGCACCTACCGTGACAGTTACTGGATGGGGCCCCTGATGGAGGAGCCCAAACTCTCCTCCGCGCGGTTGTCGGTGGAGAGCGTGCTGCTGCAAACGCTGGCGCACCTGCGCCGCTCGCAAGGCTTCCTCGAGCAACTGCACGCCGACGGCGGAGTCGCGGAGCTGCACGTGAGCCTCTACGCACGCGAGGCCTTCCGGCTGGAGCTGTCGGACGAGACACTCGGGTTGCTCGGCCGCTTAGGCATGGGGGTTGCGCTCGACGTTCATCCGTCACCCTCGCCCGACTCGGGAGAGCCCATGTGACCCGAGCAATGTTCACTTCCACCAGAGAACGGAGTGCAGATGCGTAAGAACTATCACCAGGTGAAAAAGCAGAAAGAGCTCACCAGGAAAGCGCGGCAGCAGGAGAAGCAGCAGCGGCGCACGGCGCGTCCCAACGCTGCCGAACCCGCGCCAACCGTCGCGGCCCCGGACGCTGATCCCGTTGCAGCGCCGGATGCGACCGGACGCGGCGCATCATGAAGCTCGCGCTGGTCACCCCCGCTGCCAAGCGCCAGGAGCGCCGCGAGCGCTTGCGGAACAACCGCAACACGGCACTCGCGTTGCGCGAGGTATTCCCCGCGGTGCAGCAGTTGCGGCTGGATCTCGTCTTTCGCAGCCCCGGCCCGAGCGCCCCCGCCATGCAGTCACACACGCTGCACGCGGCAGCCCGTGCCTTCTTTGAGTTCCCCTGTCCCTACGCTGACTGCGATGGCCAGTTCGATCTCACCAGCGCCGTTCAAGCCGCTGTCGCAAACCCGACGCACCGTACGACCGGAGAGCTCGAGTGTACGGGTAAGCGCGCCGTGGGCGTGGGAGAGAGTGAAGTCTGTAGACTGCACTTGAGCTATATGGTGGCCGCCACTTTCCAGGCGGCCAAGTGAAACCACCTGCCCCGCTATCGACGGTGACGCATGCAACCTGACTCATGGGCAACCGCCTTGCAGAACCTCTTGAACACCAAGACATCAACTCCGCATCCCGCCAGTGAGCTCGTCCGAACTCACGCCGAACGCATCGCCCACGAAGCCGAGGATCGTCTGCAGAGACGGCAGGTGGCACTCGCCGAGCAGTGCTCGACCGAGAATTCTCCGGACGCCCGCATCCGCGCGTGGGAGCGGCTGCACGCTTTATGCCTGCCGAACGACCCCGCGCATCCCGTGCTGCGCTCAATCGCCATGTCGACCGGACTTACGATCGCACAGGTTCACGAAGAGCAGTCCGTTCGCCAGGCGCGCCGCACGGCGAGCGCTCAAACTCGCGTGCCGGGCAGCAGCGTTTGAGTTGATTGCAACGGGGCCTGACTAGCGGAGTAGCGCCGCACCGATACACGGGGGCCTTGAGTGACGCGGCGCGGGTCGCCTCCAGCGGAAGACCCCGAGCGCGCCGAATCCGATGAGCGTGAGCCAGTCAATTGAGCCGCCGCCGCCACCCTTGCTTGGTGGAGCTGGTGGGGCCGTGGGCGTCGCATTGGCCTCGGAAGACTGCGCAGACGTGCCACCCGCATCCACAGCCGCTACCGTGAAGAAATAAGCCGTGCCGTTCGCGAGCCCACTGATCGTGGTGTTCGTTCCGCTAACCGACGTTTGTACCGGAGCAGCACCTTCGCCGCCCGACTTCGTGCCCTCATACACGTTGTAACTCGCGGCGCCGGTTGCGGCGCTCCAACTGAGGGCAATCGAGGCATTGCCGGCGCTGGCTGAAAGCCCAGTCGGTACGGTGGGTATCACAGTGCCACTGGCCTCCTTGGACGCAGTCGAGGAGCCACCCGCATCGATCGCCACCACGGTGAAAAAGTACTGCTGGCCGGCGGTGAGCCCCGTGAGAGTCGCCGTTGAGCCAGCTATTCCACTCTTGGCGGCCGCATTCCCTTCCCCTCCGGCGGTAGTTCCCTGAAATACGTTGTAAGAACCCGCACCGGTGGTGGCCGTCCAGCTCACGGTCAACGAGCCTGCAACGTTCTGCGAGGCAACCGTGACCCCTGTAGGCGCGGACGGGACGGTCATCGCGGAAGCCTCATTTGAATTCGCCGATACGCCGTAAGTTGATGCAGCAGCGACTTCGAAGTAGTAGGTCTGAGCGTTCTGAAGCCCGGAGATGGTCGCCGTGTTGGCAGTTAGTCCGGTTTGGACTGCCGTCGCACCTTCCTGTCCAGTGGCCGTACCCTGATAGACGTTGAAGCTGCTCGCGGACGCGTCGGCGTTCCACTTCAAGTTCACACTCGTGCCGTTCGCGGTGGCCGTAAGCCCGGAAGGCGCAGCCAAAGCCGTTATCGCCGTGACGAGATTGGCGGCATCGACGCTTCCGAGCCCCGTCGCGAGGTCATAGCCTTGCCCGGCGGAGTACGAGCCGGGGCCAGTGGCCGAGGCCGCAGTCATCAGGCCGACTGTGTACGCGCCATTGCCATCATTGTCGCAGACGCTCGCGGGAGCGCTGCCCGCATCACTGAAAGTCGCCACATTGCAAGGCTGAGCGTTGCTGCCGAGGGTGACGTCGTAAAAAACGCACGCCTTGCTGGTAATCGGTCCCTGGCTGGCATTGCAAGCGGTGAGATTCGCAGCCGAACCGTACTCAACCCCTGCAATCTGATAGAGCATTGGGTTGATTAATCCCTGACGACCGTCCGAATTCGGGGTGACCTGCGATTGATCTAGCAGTGCAATGATGGAGGCGAGGACCGGGGCCGCGGCAGAGGTGCCGTCGACTACGTCGGGTGATCCTAGGGGACTGCACGGATTGTCGTTGTAGGAGCAGATGACCCAGTTATTCGCGATCGCGGACACGTCCGGAACGGCACGAGCGCCGAAGTTGGATATGCCTAGAACGTTCTGCTGCCAGAGCGGCTGAGCGTAGCCTCCTGTACATGCGCCCGCAGTTTGCGATGTGCAGCTACTAACGCCGCCGCCACCGCCCACGATCTGAATCAAGATATTCGGATTTCCATTCGGAAGGGTAACGGAATTGCAAAGGGCTAACGGGCTAGCAGCCCCGGTCCAAGTGCTCCACTCTAGGTTTCCACACGAGGTATTCCAGACCATTTCGGGGACATGCGCGGTTGTGCTGTGGAGAACTGGCCCTGTATTGGTGGTACTCCAGTAGAGCCCTCCCGCTGCACCTTCCAGATTCGGGTCGAAGTCCGTGCCCCCGACCGAAAGCGTGTAAGGCGTCGACGCTAGAGCATTCACCGCCAAACCGGCCGAGGCAACATCTCCCTGCACTGCCCAGTCGCTCTTGTTCATACAGCCGGTGGTCGTCCCGCCGATTTGGTTCGTCCCGGTGTCGCCGCTCGCGACAGTAACTGTGATTCCCTCGGTTACCGCCTTTTGGAACATGGCGTTTATTGTGGCGTTGAACGAGGCTTCGGCTGCTTCGCACACTCCAAAGGAAATGTTGATGACACCGACAGGCGGCAAGCCAGCTTGCGTCGGGGAGTCGATGATGTACTGGCCGGCTAGAAATGGGTTCTTGTCGCGAACGACCAGAATGTTGGCGCCCGGAGCCAAGCCCCCGATGATCTCTGTGTCCAGGTACGCCTCGCCCTCGCTTGCGTCCATCGTCTGCCCAGGATCACTCCCACCGTCTGCGACCGGCACCGGGATACTGTTGAAAGTCCCGCCGGATTGTTGCCCCACGCCGACCGCATTCAAGTACGCGGACAGCTGCGCGGCACTGATGTCACTAGCGGCCACAACTGCGACAGTGACGTCCTTGCCGGAGATGTTGTTCGCATACAGCGGAGACAGGTCGTAGATATTCGCAGCGTCACCGGGTCCCACGTACCCGGGATCAAAATTAGGTCCTAAATAGAGATCGGGCTGCGGTGAAGTTGCGCTGGTAGGCGTGGCTTGATGTGCCTTGACGCCGGGCCTGGGATAGAAGTCGTTCAGGCCGCGGATCGCCGCAATGAGGCCCTTGAAGCTCGCGGGGATGCTGGGATCCGCGATGTTGGAATAATGCTGCTCGCCGTTGATGTTGAAGGCGTGTATCGGAGTACCAAACGTGAACTCGACCTGTGCTTTAGTGCCCGAGAATGGCAGGTAATCGCGGCCTGCCGAGATGCTTCCCAACTTGAGGCCCTGAGACTCCAGCCACATTGATAGCGCGGCGATGGTGGCGTCGGTCGCACCGAAGCGCGCTCCGAACTCCTGGGGAGTAAGCCAGTGATGGTATTGCGGGGAGCGCGGATTCTGCTGATCAGCGATGAGCTTCTTCAGCGCCTGCTCCTGCGCGGGCGTCTTGGCTAAGACCAGTTGCAGTCCGCTCATCCGGAGGGACGAGGGAGCTTCCCCGACGTCGTATTCCGGGCGCGCGAGTCTGCTCACGTGACCCGGGAGCTGCACCATCGCGCCGCCATCCGCTGTCATCCGCGAGGGTTGACCGACTGCCCAATGCGATGGCCCCAAGAGCCATGCGCCGCAGGCGATGAGGACTCCTAAGACTGAGGAACGCGCGGCCGAAAGCGGCCGCATGCCACTGGTCGTGTGCTTCATGTATCCCCCTGAGCTTTGTCTTTATTATTCGAGGCCCAGCCCTCTCTATCACGGCTGCCTCCTGCTCTTCAATCCCCGTCTGGACGACTTTCAGGAGTCCGCGGGGGTGCGTCCGGCGCATCGCTGTCGCCAAATTCAAGTGCTTACGGGCGAAACGCGCATCGGGAGCAATCGTCAGTCGAGCGAGCTGGGCCGTTACTTATCACTGTCCGACCCGAGCGCAAAATCTCACAGTCGAGCGAGCTGGGCCGTTACTTATCACTGTCCGACCCGAGCGCAAAATCTCACCGTCCGGTGCAAAGCCAGCGCCCGGCAGAGATGATTTTTATAGCCCTTAACCCGAGGTCGTGCACAGGAACAGCTGCGCCGGCGGGAAGTTGCGCCGCTCGAAACTGCGCCTCACGTCGCCGAAGGTCCGCTGCAGCGTCGGCAGAGCCCGGGCGGTGAACTGATAGACGAGGAATGCTCCGCCCGGCTCGAGCGCCGCGCGGCTCTTCACCGCGATGTCGGCACGCACCGGATCCGGCATGCTGCCGAGTGGAATTCCAGAGATGATGTAGCGCGGCGCCGGGAGGGCCAGCCGCTCAAGAACCGACTGCACCTGCGCGGCGGAGTCCTGCACGACATGCAGCCGCGGGTCCGGCACGGTCCTTGTGAGGAAGCGCACGAAGTCGCGATTCGTCTCGATGGCGACCAGATGCGCATCGCCGCGCATGCGGCGCAGGATCTCGCCCGTGAACGTGCCGATGCCGGGGCCGTATTCCACGATCACACGGGCACGACTCCAGTCGACCGGCTCCAGCACCTGGTCCACGAGGAAGCGCGAGCTCGGGATGACCGAGCCCAGCATGTTCGGGTGGCGGAGGAAGTTGCCCGCGAAGAGCAGCGCTGCGCTCAGCGGCTTGAACGGCGATCGCGGCGAGGGGAAGGTTGCAGACATGGCGTAGCCTTTCGGTGCGGATCGCACTGTAGCGTTCATCGGTCACTGGGGCGCTCCGGTCCACTGCGCGCTCATCTTCCAGAGCGACTCCTGCCGCTCGATATCGTTCGCAAGCGGCGCGGCGGTCTGCGGAAGCTGATGCTCATCGAAATAGCGCCCGGTGACCCCGGCGAGACTCGGTTCGAGCGCGAGGTGGAGGGTCGTGCGCGCGCCGCGCTCGGAATCGAACATGCCGCGGGTGATCAGCGGCTTCACGACCCGCAGCCAGGGCGGGAGAAGATTCGTGGCTACGACACCCGGGTGCAGGCAATTGACGCTGATGTCGGTGCCGCCCATGCGCCTGGCAAGCGCGAACGTATGCAGGACGTTGGCGAGCTTCGAGTGGGCGTAGGCGTCGGTGGCCCGGTAGCGGCGGTGTGGCCTGGTGACCGCGGCGAGATCCAGACTGGCGCGGTAGTGGATCCGGGAGGCGACCATGATGATGCGCGCGCCCCTCTCGAGGTGCTCCGACAGGAGCGCGGTGAGGAGGAAGGGGCCTAAGTGATTGGTCGCGAACGTGAGCTCGAAGCCATCGACCGAGGCGCGGCGGCGCGTGCTGACGATGCCTGCGTTGTTGATGAGGAGCCCGAGCGGCGGGTAATCACGCCGCACGAGAGCCGCGGCCTCGCGCACCGAGGCGAGCGAGGCGAGATCGCAGTGGACCACCTCGACGGTCGCGCGCGGGGCGTGCCGCAGGATCTCATCTCGCACCTCACGCGCGGCCGACACGTCGCGACATAGCATGACGACGCTTTTGCCGGCGCGCGCGAGCTCGCGGCTCGTCACGCGGCCGATGCCATGGGTGGTGCCGGTGATGACGGCGAGCTCGCTCACGACTGCCCGGGAGCGATGGTGAGCAGCGGCTGCCCCATGCGGATCACGCTGCCCCACCCCAATCCCGGGGTCAGCACGACGCCCCGGGGCGCGAAGGCAATCATGGTGGAGCCGTGCTGGAACCAGCCCATCTCTTCGCCTTTGCGCAGCCGTGCATCACAGGGAATGGTGTTCGGTCCGCGGTACTTGAGGTGCAACAGCACGTCCGCGCAATGCAGCCGGATGCTCGCGACCAGAATGGCCGCGACCGGCACCAGCGTGATGAGGTGGTCGGACGCGTTCAACCGGCAGCGGATAATGGCGCGCTCGTTCTTGCAATAGAGACTCTCGACCCGCTTGAGCGCAATCGGATTGACGTTCCAGGTGTCGCCGGACACGTAGGTGACCCGCTCCACGCGGCAGTCGTGGGGTGCATGGAAGCGGTGATACATGCCGGAGGTGAGCCGCAGTGTCACAAAGGTGCCGTCGAGGTAGTTGCTCACCAGCTCCGCATCGCCGAGGAGATCCATCAGCGTATAGGGGAAGCCCTTGGCCTGAAGCACGGCGCCTTCCCGCACCTGACCCATCTCGCCGACGATGCCATCGCAGGGACTCACGACGACGTTGGGATCGGGATCGACGCGGCGTGCCCCCTGCTTCAGCTCCCGGGTAAAGAACTCCTGCAGGCTCCGATAGCGGGTTTTCCCGGCATCGCTCAGGTCGAGCTCCGTGAAGAGTCCCCAGATCGCAAGGCAGATCCGGCAGAGCCAGGGCTGCTCGATGCGGCTCAGCCATCCCATGAAGAGCGTCAGCCAGCGGCGCGGCAGCCGGTTGGTCAGGAGGAAGTTGAGTCGCTCCTGCTGGGTGACCCGGCCGATGGCAGAACGGACTGTCATCGCCCTGTCACGAGATTGAAATACGTTGCGACATCATGCTGTTGTGGACCCTCGCTGCCGGGCTGCTGACGCTCTTCGTACTGCGGAAGCTTTGGCTGCGCCTGCTGCTTTCGCGCGCCAAGCACCCCTCGCTCGCCGGACATTCGCGCCTCTCGCGTCGCGTGATGCGGCTCATCCGCTATTACGACTACGATGAGACGCAGTTCTTCGACGCGGACGACGCGCCCGCGGCGGTGGCCGCGCAGCGGCGCGCGGGATTCATGCAGCTGGCGCAGCTCTACACGCAGCGTTTCCCCAGGGGGAGTGCCCTCACCCGCGAGGTGGCGCGCGCGGTATCGGACCTCGACTTCACGCTGCGATATCGCGTGCCCTTTCAGTTCAGCCGCCTGGTCCGACAGTACCTGCCGAGCGGCACATTCCTCGAGTCCTCTACCGGCGTGACCGTGACCGACGTCGATGGCAACCGTTTGTTCGACGTGAGCGGCTCCTACGGGGTCAACCTCTTCGGCTACGACTTCTACAAGGAGTGCATCGAGCGCGGCGCGGACAAGGTGCGCGCGCTCGGACCCGTGCTCGGCGCCTACCATCCGCTGCTCGCCGACAATGTGCGCCGGCTGCGCGAGATCTCGGGGCTCGATGCGGTGTCGTTCCATATGTCCGGTACCGAGGCGGTGATGCAGGCCGTGCGCCTGGCGCGCTATCACACCCGCCGCCGCTACCTGGTGCGCTTCTGCGGTGCGTATCACGGCTGGTGGGGCGACGTGCAGCCCGGTATCGGGAACCCGCTGTCTCCGGAGGCCACCTACACGCTGAAGGACATGGATGCGGCGACGCTGCGGGTGCTCGGCACGCGGCGCGACATCGCCTGCGTGCTGGTGAATCCCGTGCAGGCAATGCATCCCAATGCGAGCGCACCGGCGGATTCGGGCCTGATCGACAGCGCGCGCGGCGCTCATTTCGACCGCGCGGCCTATGCCGCGTGGCTCGAGCAGCTGCGCGCGGTGTGCTCGGCGCGGGGGATCGTTCTCATTTTCGATGAGGTGTTCGTCGGCTTCCGGCTCGCCCCGGGCGGCGCGCAGGAGTACTTCGGCGTGCAGGCGGACCTCGTGACCTACGGCAAGAGTCTCGGCGGCGGCCTGCCCGTGGGCGTCGTCTGCGGGCGCAGCGCCCTCATGAAGCGCTACGACGCAGGGCACCCGGCGGACGTGTGCCTGGCGCGCGGCACGTTCAATTCGCACCCCTACGTCATGGGCGCCATGCACGAGTTCCTGACGCGCCTGGAGAGTGAGCCGATCCGGGCCCTGTATCGCGATCTCGATGCGGTGTGGGAGCGCCGCGCGGCGGAGCTCAACGCGCGCCTGCGGGCCGCGCAGCTCCCGGTTCAAGTCGCCACTCTCTCGTCCATCTGGACCTTCAACTTCCTCGCGCCTTCGCGCTACAACTGGATGTTCCAGTACTACCTCAAGGCGCAGGGACTGTCCCTGAGCTGGGTCGGCACCGGCCGGCTCATCTTCAGTCTCAACTACAGTGACGCCGACTTCGCCGCGGTCGCGGACCGCGTGGTCGCGGCGGCCGCGGCGATGCAGCGCGATGGCTGGTGGTGGCACAACCCGGCGCTCACCAACCAGGCGATCCGTCGACGCGTCCTCCGTGAGCTGCTTCAGGCCTGGTGGAGCACGTCGTCCATCGGATCGACCAGCTCCCCGCGCAGCAAATACAGCGGTGCCCGGCAGTAGAGTTTGACGTCGTGAAACGGGTCCGTGAGGATCTTGGTGCCCCACACGAGTCCGGTTAACACGCTCTGCTGGAAGAACAGCTGCACCGTGCGAAACAGCAACGCTCCCGCGCCGAGCGCGAGCCATACCTGACAGACGTGGCGGAGGTATTCGGCGTGCCCGTTCCCCGGCGCATAGAGGCCGAACAGCGTCGGGTCGAACCACAGCACGAGCGGTGAGGCA
>CAWDJK010000006.1:0-52145 GCA_963802645.1 uncultured Gammaproteobacteria bacterium
ACTCGCCGCGCAAACGTAAGGGAAGCTCGACGTTCTCATACACCGTCAGGTCTCCGATCGGATTAAAGGCCTGGAAGATGAAGCCTATTTCCCGGCCGCGCAGCATTGCTCGCTCGATTCGATCTAGTGTCTGTACCGCAATCCCCTCGAGCAGGATACTCCCCGGAGCTAGGGGAATCGAGCAACCCAAGAATTCCGAGGAGCGTTGACTTACCGCAGCCCGATGGGCCGGTGATTGATACGAACTCCCCGCGGTGAATCTTCAGGTGCACTTCCGACAAGGCATGCGTCTCGAGGTCGTCGGTGTAGTAGATCTTGCCGATCTGCTCGAGTTGGATCAGCAGGGTGCCGTTCGCTCTTGACTCGGCGTTCGCAACTGGCATTTGCAGCTCCCCTCTCAGCGCAAGCGGATAGTGTTGTTCCTCTCGTAGGCGGCCATGTCCGAGAGAATCACGCGATCGTCCGGAGCCAGTCCCTGGAGAATCTCGACATTCATGGAGGACATCCGCCCCAGTTTCACGGTTACACGGCTGGCGTAACTGCCCGCGGCGTCTACCCGGAAGAGCCGCAGCGTTGCGCCCTCTCGAGCAGCAACCGGTCTCGGCATATAAAGCACGTGGGGCAAGCGATCGATCTCAATCGTACCATCGACAGACAGATCCGCACGCGCACCGCCGGGCGGCAGCCCCACCAGCTCGACATCGACCTCTACCGTGTTGTGCACGACCGCCGGGTCGACGCGCTCGACTCGACCGGCTACTAGGCCGACGCGCGTATCGATCTCGACCTTTTGCCCGACCTGAATATCCCTAGCTTCTATTTCAGAGACATTGAGCTCGGCGCGCAATGAGTCGGGCCTAGTTACGCGTGCGAGATTGGCGCCAGCGCTGACCTGGGCGCCTTCTTGCACGGCGATTGATTGCACGATGCCATCGGTGCCTGCTCTTACGCTCAAGGCATCGACCTGCTTTTGCCGTAACGCGTAGGCATCCTCGAGCTGTGCCAAACTTGCCCGGTCCGCCTCGAGCTGCGCGTGCTGGGTTTCACGAAACTTGGCGATGCGCTCCCTCTGCAGGCTCAGCAAGGTGCGTTCCTGCTCCGCGTTGAGCTCGTACTCACGCATGGTCAGTACGGCAACGCTGCCGAATTGCTTGAGCTTTTCGCCAGCCTGAAGCTTGGCAGTTGCGAGTTCGTTGGCCGCATTGATTTGCGCCTCGGTCGCTTTGAGATCGAGGAGCTGACTTTCCTGAGTCATCGCGTGAGCCGCGTTCCCGGCCTTACCGGCCGCCACCGCGGCCCGAGCGGCGTCGAGCTGCGAGCGCACTTCCGGGTTGCTGAGTTCCACTAGCACGGTGTCCGCGCTGACCTGCGCGCCCGGGCGTACCAGTATGCGGCTCACGTTGGCGGCGGTGGCTGCGGTGACCCACCGGGTTTCGCGCGGCGTCAAGATCCCTTGGGCACGCACCTGCCGAAGCATCTCTCCTCGCTGTACACGTCCAATCCAGACTCTCTCGCGCTCAACGGTCGGCGGAGCCAACCCCGTAAATTTTAGCACCGCTACAACGGTGATCATGGCGCCCGCGATCGCAAGCCCGACGCCCCAGCGGAGACGGTGCTTTCGTCGCAGCAAGTCAGGACGCTCGATATCCATATCAGTAACTGCGCACGGATCGTGCCACGACGCGGCACACCCTCAGATCAATTGCTTAGTCGTTTCTGAACCGGATCGGCACGTGCCAAATGTCCGAATTCGAAAAAGCTGTTCGAAAGCGAACACGAAGATAGCACTCACGTCACGCCTCATGCCGCCGGACCGTGTTATCGTTTCGGCGTTTGCGATTATCTGCCGTCGATCCAGTACAGTTGTACATTCGCATCCTCTGAAGACAGCCTGGCGATCGGTCGACCGTCCAGCATCCTTAGAGCGACTCCTTGACTGCGCTCACCGGTGAGCCGAGCTCCGTTGAGTTTGACTTCGGTGGGGTGCTGGTGCGGCCAGAACAGAGCAAATGCGAAAGCGGCGACTGCGCCAGTCAGGGCTGCCACCGGCATCGGCGGCGACCGCTCATGCCGGCGCTGCACTAGGATCTCCCATCCTCCGACGGGAGGATCGAGCTTCTGCAAGAGTGGACTGGGAGAGTTCAAGTCAATCGGCGTTCCAGATACGAATGGAGTAGCTTAAGCGCGAGGTGGCGCCTCGAAGCGACGGTCCCGACCGGAACGGACAACAGCTCAGCGATAGCACTTTGCGGCATTTCACCGAACTCCGTCAGCAAGAGCGCGCTGCGTAGTTTCTCCGGCAGCCTTTCGATAGCGCGATAGAGAAGGCCAAGCTCCTGCGAAACGGCAATCTCTAATTCGGGTGATCCCGACGCTGGCAGGTCGCGCAGCGGCTCTTCGCCGTAGAGAAAAGACTTTGTGCGGCTCCAGCGCCGCCGTTTTCTAGAGAGATTGAGCACCGAGGTCCACACGTACCGATTTGCCGTGTCCGCTCGAATTCTCCCGCGACGCGCCCATAACTGCAGAAACGCATCGTGCACCACATCCTGCGCGTCCTGAGGGTTCCATGTATATCGATACGCAAGGTTGTACAACGGCCGCTCCAGCCCCAGATACAATGCGTGCCACTCGCGCTCGGTGATCCCAGGCTCGCCCATGTAGCAAAGTGCTCATGCTCAAAGTGTCGCGCGGACAATGTAATACAGTTGCCGCTCGCCTGCCCCCTTGTCTGGAAAGCCACTTTGCGCCCAGCACCAAGAACTTGCCCGGCCGCAGTTCCGTCTGCGCCGTGATGCCGGGACCTTGGTTGCAGTGAAGGTTGAGCTGCTGTGCGGCTATGATTGGCTGGTCTTGGCTATCGCGCAGAACGCTGACACTTACGTTCATATCGGCACGGGCACCCCGAACATTGCTAGCCCTGCTTTCTCCGGCCTGCACCTGCGTCGAGAGTGCCTCGAGGAGTTCGAATCGCGTAGGACCCTTCGATTGCTCCAACGCTCGTAGTGCCGGCTCGATCTCCGTGAGGGCCGCCGAAGCACCAGGTGGCCCAGGAGTTGCCGTGACGAACCAAGCCTCGATCTGAACCGAGGGAGTCGGAGGCGGATTGTGCGAAGTAATGTCTTTGAGAAGTTGCTCGACACCCTTTTGAGCAGACTCCGGCGCGTTCACCAATAGCTGCCCATTCGGCGCGACAGCCGCTTGACCGCCGAGACTCGAAAGTGCAGGGTTCAATGCGTTACGGATTTCAAAGGCTAGCTCGGGTCTTACGTTATAGCTGCGCAGGGTACGAAGGCTTTGGTTGGCGCCGGAGTGATGCCAAACCTGCACCGCTACGAGCCAGCCCGCGCTCGCAAGAACGACACCAATGACAAGCCAGACGATGCTTCGACCGATCGCACTCACGTAAAGTCCTCCTCCGGTTGGAACCCTCTCCCTGTAGCTACCCCCAAAGCATCCCAACCTTCACTGGATTTCGCCGGAGACATCGCCAACGGCCACAATCGCCCCCCCGGCGAGGGCACAATACCTCACGATCGTATCAGGCCTTCCCGGCAATCGCGCGATGTTGCAGAAACAGACCCAAACGCTCTCCGGCACATTTAAGCGCTTTCAGGATCCAAACGATTACCGCGGGAGACCTCGCGATATGGAATAAAGTGGAAGCTGCGCTTAGTAGAGCTCGCAAACTGAGAGAGCGACCGGAATCACTAGCGTTGCGGGAAAGCGACCAGTCCCGATCTACCGGTTAGCCGCGTCACGGACGTCGATCCGCAGCCAATGGATCCCGAATTTGCTGACGCGCCCGCGCATTCGATGGGCGCTGTGCGACCGTGCAACAAACGGGCTTTCGTCGCTCTTGTACGAAGTCAAAGTCGGGACACCTAATGGGCCATGAGCCCGAATTCCTTCGCTGGTACCTCGGGTTGACAGGTCGATCAAAGCCGCGCTTCCCGCACCCCGGCCCGAAGCGGAGTACCTCGAGGCGTGAGTTCCAGTCATCTACCCCGCTAGCCGACGGACTACTAGTCCTCTAGCTGGCTCGCGAAACCGCTATTCGGGTCCGGGTGGCGCGCGACTCAGTGCAAATTCAGTGCAAGCGCGCAGCCATGGGGCGTGCCCCGGTCGCTGGCGCGCCGCCTAGTCCTCATCAGACAGGACTCGCGAAAAATAGATCTCGGTCAGTCGGCTATCCTTCCAACGACCCTCTGCGATTTCCCGGTCCGACATAGGCCTCGCCCAAATCACCCGATCCCGGACAACCCAGTAATGCGCGCGGCAGGGGAAGCCCCAGTTTCCAATCGACGGATGCAACGACACCGTATCTCCATCGAACAGCAGCTCCCATCCGGTCGGATGGATCGGCGTGACGACCTTACTTCCGCACCCACAGAAGCAAAGATGCGCCGCACTGGCATACGCAATGGAGACGTAAAGCGTCCGTTCAGCCAGCCGGTCCGGAATGAACTCTACGAACTCATGCCGGATCGGAAGCGGAGCGCGCTTAGGGCCGCTTATCTTCATTGTCGAGCTCGTTGCCCCCAATCGCGTACGTCGTGTAGTGCTCGTGCTCTTGATCCACGTAGAAGCCCATCAACTTCTTCCATTTGATTACGGCCAATGCGGCATTGAGGGCATTGAGGTCTGCGATCTGAATGTTGCGGCTGTACTCGTTATCCTCCGTGACTTCCGAAAACGGTATCCGCTTTGATTTCCAAACGTGCTCCCGCAGAGCCGGCGTGCTCGTCGTGATTCGAACCAAGCCGCCGAGTGAATCACCAGCAGCATACACACCGATACCAACATCGATGAAGGGCACTCCATGTAGCTCCAGACCATGCACGATCTCTACTTTCGCGCGCCCCTCCATGCAAAGGAACACAAAGTCCACCGTCGCGAGCAGTGCGATCGAGTCCGCGGAGGCGTGTTCGGCGTGCGCGATGATCCCCTGGCGCATCTTGCTGTAAATCCGCTGCAGGTAAACCACCTTGGGCAGCTTCTCGGCCAGCTCCTCGCTGGAAGGAGCGCCTGGCGCGCGAAAGGCATTGTGCTGCAGGAAGACGTCCGAATCGTATAGATGGATCTCCCTTACCGGCGTCTTGGCCACCAGATCCAG
Source organism: uncultured Gammaproteobacteria bacterium (assembly GCA_963802645.1). Lineage (GTDB taxonomy): Bacteria > Pseudomonadota > Gammaproteobacteria > Steroidobacterales > Steroidobacteraceae > 13-2-20CM-66-19. Next base: position 5,114 of record CAWDJK010000006.1, read on the forward strand.
AACGTATGACCCAGTGCCACCCAATCCCACAATTGCGACCGTTTTTCCCGCAAGTTTCTGGGTGATAGCCGTAATCTCGGCGCGACTCGACGCTGTGTCGACATACTTGAAAACACTCTCGCCACCGTCCTCGCGGAGGACCGGGAACGTCTTCGCCGTTACCAGCGGATCGAGTGTTTGAACGGGACCAGAGAGGATATCCACATATGTGGACATCTTTTCGTAGTAGTTAGCGTAGTAGCCATTCGGTTGTGGTTTGGCCGAGAAGGAAAGGTTGACCTTCAGCCCTTCCCCGATCTGCACTGTGCTATCCGAGTGGCGGATCCGCTCGATGGGTTGCCCGGTCGCATGATGGGGATATTCCCCAGCAAATAGCGCGACGTGCGTGTCCGGACGAGTGGTCACGTTGCCCGCTAAGGTAAGCGTCGACGCCAGCACGCCTCGCTGAATCTCCTTGCGCGAATTCAGATAGGGCACATCGCGAACGACGACGTACCCACCGACAATCCGTACGTCGTAACCCTCGTCGCGAAGCCGCTTCAGATCCGGGTTACGATCGATCAGTTGGGGTGACATCGAAGATCATTCCGTCCTTGATCCGCACCGACTGCCCCTCTAGCAGCGATCCCTTAGGATTGACCGCCGGCCCCTTCCGGTACTTGATCGTGAACAGGATGTTCTGGCCTGCAGGGGGGATCGGAAAGGCAAGCTTCACCACCTCGTCAAAGGTTAAGTAGGGCTCCGCCACTTCCTTCTTCTGCGCATTCACTACGATCGCGAACACCTTCTGGCTGTAATAGTGCTCGTCCGGCTTGAGCCGGATGTCGACCGCGGTCCGCTCGATGAGCTCGTCCTCGGCGTCACCCCCCAGCTCACGGAAAAGGTCTCGATGCGGCGCGATGTGCCCGAGTGCATACAGCTCCGCGCCCGTCGTCGGGTTGGGCGCGTCGTACGGCTCTCGGTCAATGTGGATACGAACGGTTTCCATGGGTCGAAATGTACGATATTCGTACCATTGAAGTCAAGTCTCGGATATTATGTGCTCTTACCCACCACGAGGGAACTGTCATGGACCCCATCAACCTCGGAAACCGGCTCCGAGCGGTCCGCGAACGCAGCGGCTTGAGCCAGCAGGAAGTGGCAGACCACCTCGGTCTGCAGCGCACTGCCATCACCCTGATCGAAGGGGGCCAGCGCCAAGTCTCGACCACCGAACTCGCTCAACTCGGAACGCTCTACCGCCGTTCCATCGCCGAGCTCCTCGAGCAGAGTGATCGATTCGAGGAGGACTATGCGGTCATCCTCCACCGTCGTGCACCTGAGCTGCAGGACAATCCCCAGGTAAAAGTCGATATCGAGACCTGCCTCAATCTCTGTCGGCTCGGCATCGAGCTCGAGCATATGCTCGGTCGTTCGCCCCGCCAGGGACCGCCGACGTTCGCTCAGGCCGCCCCAAAGAACGCTGCCGAGGCCGTGAGCCAGGGCTTTGAGGTGGCAGTGGAAGAGCGCCGTCGGCTCGGTCTCGGGTCCGCCCCCATTCGCAATATCGTCGAGCGCATCAATGCCCAAGGCGTCTGGGCGGTCGCGACTCCGCTGACTTCTAACATGGCTGGGCTCTTCATGCGCCACCCGGCGATCGGCTTGGTAACCATCGCCAACAGAGAGCACGCGTTGCCTCGAAGACGCTTCTCCTTTGCCCACGAGTACGGTCACGTTCTCATGGACCGGGACCGCGACGTCCAGGTCTCTACTACTACCAACTCTGAAGATCTCGTGGAGAAGCGAGCGAATGCTTTCGCGGCGGCCTTCCTCTTGCCGGCGAGCGGGGTCGAGCACTTCTTTGCGAATCTCGACAAGGGTCGCGGCACGCGCCAGCAACAGCTTGTGTATGACGTTGCCTCAAACGGAAATTTCGACGTCGAATCTCGGGAGACTCCAAACTCCCAGACGGTTACGTATCAGGACGTTGCCACGCTCGCCAATAGCTATGGCGTCAGTTACGAAGCCGCTGTCTATCACCTGAACAGCCTGCGGTACCTGGATCGAACCGAGACTCAAATCCTTCGGGGCAAGAGCGCCCTGGCCAAACGCTACATCGACCTCTTCGGGCTCCGCCCCAACGATGCGCCCGATCCGCATCGCGACGGCGTCGACCTTCCCCGGCAGATTCTGTACCTCGCGATGGAGGCTTTCCGGCGCGAAGAAATCTCGCGCGGTCGCCTTCTCGATATCGGGCTCACCCTCAAGATCGACGTAAAGGATCTCGTTTGGCTGGTCAATGTTGAGCAGGAGATGAGTTGAGGTTCAGTCCATGCTTCTCATTGCCGATACCTCAGTCCTGATCAACTTTCTCGCCCTCGACGCGATGCATCTCATCGGTCGTCATCGCCCGCCCTGTGCCGTGACTGAGCACGTGATCGGCGAGGTCACGAACCTCTACCCTGAGCAACAAGAACGTCTGAATGCCGCGATCGCAGCTGGCCACCTCGTCGGGGTCATCTCGGTTACAGACCCCGGCGAGGTTGAGCTATTTGGGCGCCTTCAACAGCCGTCAGGGCGCCTGGGTGTCGGGGAGTCCTCAGCGATCGCGGTGGCAATCAAGCGCGGATATGCACTTGCGATGGATGATCGTCGTGCTGTTCGGGACGCAAAAACGTTAGCCGCATCGGTGGGCGCCACCTTAGATGTATGGGGGACACATGACGTTGTGGTGCGGCTAATCCGTGCAGGCCAACTCTCAGTGCAGCAAGCGGACGTGCTCTTAGTGTCTTGGCGAACTCAGCATCGATTCCACTTGCGGATAGGTTCATTTTCGGAGATCGCCTAATTGCATGGGGCCAGGTCACAACCCCTTCGCGGCAATCATTCGCTCGATGACCTTCGCCTTGTGATCTACCACAAGGTGTGAATAGCGCTTCACCATCGCAAGCGTCTTATGGCCCAGGACGTCAGCGATCTCAAGAAGCGATGCGCCTTGTGCGGCCAGCATCGAAGCGGTCGTATGACGGAGGTCATGAAAATGGAAATCCGCGATGCCGGCCGCTTCAAGCGCGACATACCAGTGCGTGTCAAAGTGCTCGTAGGGGCCGGGGAAGCCCGAGGGTTGCGGGAATACGTACTCGCTTCGCGCCGAGTCCATGAGCTTGAGGTCTCGCAGCGCCTCGAGCACCTGGCCCGCGAGCGGGAGCGTGCGTGGCTCATCGTTCTTGGTCTCGTGCACGAGGGCCCTGCCCTTCTTGAGATCGACATCCGCCCACCTGAGCCCCGTAAGCTCGCCCTTCCTCGCACCGGTCGTAATCGCAAGGAGCACAAGGGTACGCAGCGGTTGCCAGACCGACTTAGCGCAGGCCTTTAGCAGCTCTGTCCGCTCCTCGTCCGAGAGGAAGCGCGTACGCCCGCGCGGCTCTTTCTTGCGCCGAATGTCGCTCACTGGGTTGCGATCGAGAAGCCGGCGATCCTTGACCCCGAAGCTCAGCGCGTGCGAAAGCGCAGCGATGTAGCGGTTTATTGTGGCGCCCGAGCGCTTGTACCGCTTTGGGTCGGCCAGCTCGCCGGTTTCGGGATCCTCGTGTGCCCGGCCGCGCGTGAACTCCTCTCCCGCCAGTTCATCGCGCGCCGCCGAGATTCGGTCGGCCGTCACTTCCGCGAGCGAAAGCCCCGCGAATTGCCCAGACCACCACTTGAGCTGCCGCTCACGTGTAGCGCGCTCCTTCTCATCGAAACGCCCTGGCTCATTCAACACCGTCTTGGTGTAGTCCTCCACGAGCGCATCAAAGCTTGTGCGCCTGGCGACCGCGTTTGGGAAGTGCCGCTGCTCACGGATCGCTGCCTCGATAGAGCCGGCCCACGCCCGCGCCTCCTTGCGATTTGGGAAAGTCGCCGACTCTGCAGGACGCCCTTTGATTCGAACCTGAGCTCGATAGGCAATGTCACCGGTCAACGGGGAGACGATGCGTTGAATCGAAGCCATGTGCGCCGCGGCCCTGAGCAGCGTGGAATTGGGCTAAATTTGCACTGAATTTGCACTGAATGCAAAGAAGGGCCTTCTTCTCGCCCTAAGTATTTGATTTATATGGGGCGTGACGGGATCGAACCGTCGACCAGCGGATTAAAAGTCCGATGCTCTACCGACTGAGCTAACGCCCCACCGGACGCGCGTTGCCGCCGCGCGGGGCGGGCATGATACTACAGGCCCCGGAACACGCGGCTCCGGGCATGCCCGGGGCGCATCGACCCATGAGCCGACCACAATCCGGGACGGGACTGCTGGAGCTGGCGTGCGTCGCCGCGGTCCTGAGCGCCGCTGTCGGCACCGCGGCAGCGGCCGCGGGCACCACGCTGCGGGACGTCCGCGCCGCGGACGACACCCCGTATGCCGAGAGCGCGGAGCTCATGCGACGCATGACGAGTCCCCTCACCCGCCTCGCCGCCGAGCGCTCGCTCGCCAGCGCGGGCGAGACGCTGGCGCGCCAGCCTCTCGACGTCGCGTCCGAACGGTTTCTGATCTACCAGCCGGCCACGCGGCCATCACCCCAGGGCTTCGCCCTGCTGGTGTTCGTGCCCCCATGGCAGGATGCGCGGCTGCCGCCGGGCTGGGCGGTGGCGCTCGAGCGCTTCGGCGTCGTGTTCATTACGGCCGCGCGCTCCGGCAACGAAGAGAATCCCCTGGGCCGGCGGGTCCCCCTGGCGCTGCTGGCCGCGGCCGAAGCGCGCCGGCGCTTCCCGATCGACCCCGGGCAGATGTACGTGGCAGGGTTCTCCGGCGGTTCGCGCATCGCGCTGCGGATCGCCCTCGCCTACCCGGACATATTCCGCGGCGTGATTCTCGATGCCGGCAGCGATCCGATCGGAACGCCGGCTGTGCCCCTGCCGCCGCAGGATCTGCTCGCCCTGTTTCAGTCGCAGACGCATGTCGTCTATATCACCGGCGAGCGCGACTCGGACCATCTGGCCGACGACGCACAAAGCATCCGCTCGCTGCACCAATGGTGCGTCGCGAGCGTCGACGAGGCGGTGCAGCCGCGCGTGCAGCACGAAGTCGCCCTTCCCGGAGCACTGTCGCAGGCCCTCGGGAGCCTCGCGGCGCACGGGCGCACGCAACCCGAGAAGCTCGCGCGCTGTCGCGCGGCGCTCGCAGCGGACCTGGATGCGCGCCTGCGCGACGTCGAGGAGCTCCTCGCGCGCGGCGCTGGTCGAGACGCGGCGGTGCGCCTCAGGCAGATCGACGAGCGTTTTGGCGGACTCGCTGCGCCCCGCAGTGTTGAGTTGGCCGGCCGGCTCTGAGGGCGAGCTCAGTCAGGCGTTATGCGCTTGCGCATCGCGACCATCGGCAGCTGAGCGCCTCCCGGCACCGGGTAGTCGAGCGCTGCGCCGCGAACGTAGCCGCAGCGCTCATAGAACGGTATCCCCGGGAGCGTCGCCATGAGCTCCATCGTGACGAACCCGGCACGGCGCGCCTCGGATTCGCTGTGCTCGAGCAGCATCCTCCCCAGGCCGTGACGCGCATACGCCGGGTCCACGAAGAACGCGCGGATCCGTGCGGCTTCGGTGCGCGGATCGAGCAGCGACTCGTCCCGCTCCGGCCGTGAGCTGCTGCCGAACAGCGTCCGCCGGCGCCCCCAGCCTCCGCAGGCGACGATCTGGCCTCCGTCCGTGACGACTGCGAAGTAGGTGCCGTCCTCGATTAGCGCGGTATCGACCCCGAAAGCGCCCTGGAGAGCCCCTTCGATCTGTGCATTCGAATAGTAGCCGGCACTGAGCGCGCGAGCCGAGCGCGCGATGAGATCACGCAGCGCCGGCACGTCCGCTGGCCCGGCGAGCCGCAGCGTGCAGCTCACCCGATCGCCCCGCCCGCTAAGCGCGCCCACGCCGCAGGCCAGGGCGGCCTGCGGCGCGACGCGCTGCGGTCCGGAGTCCCCTCCGCAAGCCGCTCAGAACCTCGCCACGAAACGCACGTACCAGAAGGCGCCGTTGAAGCCGAACGGCCCGCCGGTGCGCGGATACTTCTCGCCGTCGGACTCCCCGCCGGTCTGCGGATAGATATGACTGGCCGCGGTGTTGGCGATTGCGTCCGGGTAGGCGTTGAAGATATTGCGCCCGCCCACCGCCAGCGTCAGCCAATGGAGCGCCTGGTAGGAGGCCTCGAGGTCGGTCGTCTCCTTGGCGGAGAACAGCTGCCCCGGGTAGTCGTTCTCGTCGCGCCACGTGCCGTAGTAGTTCTCATACAGCGTGGCACCCCAGTTCCCCCGGCTCCAGTCGAGGCTCAGGTTGGCGCGGCTGTTCGGCGCGTTGTGCTGGATGTCGATGATGCGCGCCTGGCTGATGACCGACGGGTCGTAGGAAGTCACGTCGGTCTTGTTGTAGTTGTAGGCCAGCGTCGTGCCGAGGCGACCCAGGTCACCGAGATCGAACGGATAGGTGGCCACCAGGTCGATGCCCTTGGTCCGGGTGTCGAAGCCGTTGGTGAAGTACTGCACGGTTCCGCCCGGCCCGACGTACGACAAGGCAGCGAGCTTCGCGATGTCGGCCGGTGTGACCGTGAACTGCTGCGAGATTCCGATGCGGTGACGGACGTCGATCTGGTAGGTGTCCAGCGTAACGAGCAGCTGGTCGAGCGGCGTGAGCACGATGCCGGCGCTCAGGTTGGTCGACTCCTCGGGCCGCAGCGCCGTGGCGCCGTAGTACTGGGCGATGCTGCTGGTGACCGGGTAGGTGCCGATCTGCACCTGCGTCGTGGTACCCGGGAGGAACGTCGTGCTGAGAGTCTCGACGCTGTTCTGCCCCGGCGTCGGCGCGTGGAAGCCCGTGCTGGCGGTGCCGCGCAGTGCCACCGCGTCGGCGATCTTCCAGCGCGCCTGCACCTTGCCGAGCGTCGTGCTGCCGTAGGACGAGTAGTCCTCGTAACGGCCCGCAACACCGAGCGTCAGGTTGTTGAGTACGTCCGCCTCGAGATCGATGTAGCCGGCATAGCTGATCTGGGAAGCGTCGACACTCGCGGCGATGCCGCCGTAGCCGTTGGACGCGGTCGACTGCGTGGCGACCACCTGCGAGCCGCCGACCATGTCCGGCACGCAGGAGAGGGTCCCCGCGGTGCAGTTATAGAGGGGCTGGGAGGTGTAGGGACCGGCAGCATAGGACGCCTGATCGCCCAACAGCTGCTGATAGTTCTCGTCGCGATACTCGGCGCCGGCGGCGACCGTGACGGGCGAGGCGAACCCGGCAACCTGCCACGGGTAGGTCACGTCGACATTGAAGTTGTGCTCGTTCTGCACGAACTTGCCGTCGTAGAAATTCTCCGGCGACTGCGGCCCGAGCGAGGGGTTGATGGTGTCCTGCAGCGAGACCGCGAGCGAATTGGTGGCGGTCGTACCGGAGATGTCGTAGGTCATGCCCCAGGCGTTGACGCCCTTGTAGCCGACCGCCCCGAAGAACTGCTGCGTCGTGCCGAAGAAGCGCGGCGTGAAGCCGGCCGGATAGAACGAGCTGAAGTTGAACGTGTTGGGGTCGTTGACGTAGCCGCCGGTCGGGCACCCGGAATACGCGGCGAAGGCCGCGGACCCGCACGCATCCAGGTAGATGTTGTTGAACGCCGGATGGTTGCCGAACACGTCGCCGGTCTTGGGATCGGTGACGGTCACCGGCAGGCGGTAGTTGAAGCTCTCGTTGGTCTCGATATTGGCGTAGTTCATGAACAGGTAGAGCTGATCGCCGTTGTCGAGCTTGATGCCGGCGTTGGCCACGGCCTTGAAGTCGTCGCTCGGCGGCGTTCCCCACTGCTGCACCGGGCCGGGCCAGTGCGGCAGGTCCGGGGCCAGGTTGGGGAAGACTTCGGCGAATGCCAGCGCCGAGGGACGCGTCGGGTTGCGCACCGTCTGGTCGTACTTCGACCATTCGGCGCTCAGGTTGAGGAAGCCCTGCCCGCCCAACGGCAGGCCCCAATTGATCGCGAGCTGACGGTCGGTGCCGTCGTTCTTGTAGCCCATTCCCGGGAAGTACTGGCCGAGATGCCCGTCGACCTCGATACCCGAAGGGTTGTCGCGGAACTGGTAGTTGAGCACGCCCGCGATCGCATCCGAGCCGTACTGTGCAGAGGCGCCGTCCCGCAGAATTTCCAGCGACTTCACGGCGATCGAGGGAATCGAGGCGAGGTCAGGGCCCTGGGAGCCGAAGGCGAGCTCGGTCTCGCCGCCTTGGTAGACCTGCACGAGCGCCGAGCGGTTCATGCGCTTGCCGTTGAGCATCACGAGCATCTCGTCCGAGGGCAGGCCGCGCAGCGAGGGCGCACGCACGAAGCTCGAGGCATCCGAAATCGAGTTCTGGCCGACGTTAAAGGACGGCACCCGGTTCGACAGCGTGTCGAGCATGTTGGAAGTCGTCTGCGCGGACAGCTCGGTGCCAGCGACGACGTCGATCGGTGCCGATGACTCGGCGACGGTGCGGTCCGTGCGCCGCGTTCCCGTGATGATGACTTCCTGCATCTCGGTTGTTTGAGTCTCGGCCTGCTCGGCCGGCTTGGTCTGCGCTACCGCGCCGTTCCCGGCCACTGCCAGGACAGACGCGAGTCCCAGCATCAGTACTGCCTTCATGTTCTGCCTCCCCGATTTGTTGCGAAATTCCGCTTTGCTTAAGCGATCGTCCGTTCCCGGGGAACATAATACGCATTGCAACAGGTTTGTTACCAACACTGTTGCGTTCACGCTACAGTTTGGTGGCCACGAAGGGCTGACCGCCTCTCGTCGCGGGATCTAGCGGGCGACGTAGCGGGTCGGATCGGGAACGCCGGCGGCCTCGAAACCCGCGCGCCGCAGCCGGCAGGCATCGCAGCGCCCGCAGGCGCGTCCCTCCTCATCCGCCTGGTAGCAGGACACCGTCTCCCCGTAGTCGACGCCGAGCCGGGTGCCCTCGCGGATGATCTCGGCCTTGGTCAGTGAGATGAGCGGCGCCTCGATGCGGCACGCGATGTCCCTCGACTCCCGCCCGGGTCGCAAGCTGGGCGAGACTCGAGAACGCGGCGATGAACTCCGGGCGGCAGTCGGGATAGCCGCTCGAGTCGAGCACGTTGACGCCGATGAAGATCGCGCGCGCTCCGAGCACCTCGGCCCAGCCGAGCGCGAGCGACAGCATCAGCGTGTTGCGCGCCGGCACGTAGGTCACCGGAATGCCACTCGTCGGCTCCTCGGGCACCGCGATCGAGCGATCGGTGAGCGCGGAGCCGCCGATGCCGGCGAGATCGACGCGCATGATGCGGTGCTGGTGCGCGCCGAGACTGCGCGCCACGCGTCCCGCCGCCGCGAGCTCGGCGGCGTGCCGCTGCCCGTAGTCGACCGAGAGCGCGTGACAGTCGAATCCGCGCTCCCGCGCGATGGCGAGCGTGGTGGCGGAGTCGAGTCCGCCGGAGAGGAGTACGACGGCGGCGGGCGGCGCGGCGTGCTCATCACTTGCCCGGCACGTTGCCCCACAGATACTTGTGCAGCTGGATCTGGAAGCGCACCGGCAGGCGGTCTTCCAGGATCCAGTCGGCCAGCTCGCGCGCCGGCAGTTGCTCGTGGCTCGGTGAGAAGAGCACGGAGCAACCCGCCGGGATGCCGAGCTCGGCGAGCTTCCCGCGACTCCACTCGTAGTCGGCGCGACCGCAGATGACGAACTTGATCAGGTCCTGTTCCCGCAGGCTCGCGAGCTCCGGGTAGCGGTTGCGCGGCTCCTCGCCCGAGCCCGGCGTCTTGACGTCGACCACGCGCTTGACGCGCGCATCGACCCCGGCGAGCGGCATCGCGCCGCTGGTCTCGAGCGAGACGCGCAGCCCCGCATCGCACAGCAGCGTGAGCAGCGGCAGGCACGCCTTCTGCGCGAGCGGCTCGCCGCCCGTGACGCACACATAAGGAGTCGCGAACTCGCGCACCCGGGCGAGGATCGCCTCCGGCTCCCACCACTGCCCGCCGTGGAACGCGTAGGCCGTGTCGCAGTACTGGCAGCGCAGCGGACAGCCCGTGAGGCGCACGAACACGGTCGGGATACCCGCCGTGTCGGCCTCGCCCTGCAGCGAGTGGAAGATCTCGGTGATTTTGAGGCGCGACGCGCTCATGGCGTTGCTCGCCGCGGCGGCGCGCGCTACTGCGCGGGAATGCGCCGCAGCTTCTCGGTCGCGAGTCTCGCGTCATCGGTCCCCGGGTACTTCTGCGTCACGGCCGTGAGCGTCGCGCGCGCGGCGGTGAAGTGCTTCTGCTCGAACTGGGTGAAGCCGAGCTTGAGCAGCGCGTCGGCCGCCTTGCGGCGTCCGGCCACTTCCTGAGCGTTGCACGGAACGCCTCGGCCGCCGGATCGTAATCGCGCGTGACGTAGTAGGCCTCGCCGAGCCAGTACTGCGCGTTCTCGGCGAGCGGGCTCTGCGGGTAGTTGCTGAGGAAATCCTTGAAGCCGGTGATGGCGATCGAATAGCTGCCCGCCTTCAGCGCATCGAAGGACTGGTTGTAAACCGCCTGCTCGGTCGAGGACGGCTCCGCGCCGCCGACCGCGCCGGCCGCGCCGGCCGCTGCGCCCGCGGCCGCAGCGGCATTCCCCGCCGTGCCCGGCGCGCCGCCGCCGCCGGCCGCTGTGCCGGCGCCGCCGCCGCCCTGAGCGGCGCTCAGCGCCTTCAAGCGGCTGTCGAGATCGGCGTACAGATCACGCTGCTGCTTGCGCAACGCCGCATTCTCGTGCTCCATCTGATCGATCTGGCCGCGCAGCTCCCGCACCTCGGCCTGCGCGGCCTCCTGGTTCTGCGCGAGCTCGACCAGGCTCTGGTTGGCGATGATGCGCTCGAGCTTGGCGACCCGCGCGTCGAGCTCATTCAGCTTGATCTGCACCGGATCCTCTTCCGGGGTCGTCGCGCAGCCGCGCCGAGCGCGGCGGCGAGCGCGATGAGAGTGAGGACGGGTACGCGGCGCACTGGTCTCTCCACGCGTCCCTAAGGCTTCGCCGGCACCGCGGGCTGGCCCGACGGCGTCAGATAGACGATCTCGACGCGGCGGTTCTTGGCCCACGCCGCCTCATCGTGCCCCGGGTCAGCCGGCCGCTCCTCGCCGTAGCTCACCGTGGTGAGCTGGCCCTCGGTGACGCCCTGCAGCAGCAAGGCGCGCCGCACCGACTGTGCGCGCCGGTCGCCGAGCCCGATGTTGTATTCGCGCGAGCCGCGCTCGTCGGTGTGGCCCTCGAGGCGCACGCGCGCCTGCGGGTTGGCGGCGAGATACTTGGCGTGCGCCGCCACCACATCGACCCCCGCGCCCTGGATCACCGCGCTGTCGAAGTCGAAGTACACGACGCGGGTCGCGAGCAGGCCCGCCTGCGGCCCCGCGGTCTCGTCCTGGTTGCCTGCCCCGCCGGCGGCGTTAGCTCCATTGGCACCCTCGCTCTGTGCGCCGGCGTTCGACTCGGTCGGCGCCGTGGGGGGCGCCGGCTTCACCGGCTTGCTGCCGCAGCCGGCCAGCGCCACGGCCAGCGTTACCACGAGGAGCGCCAGGATCCGATTGATCGAGCATTGCTCTGCCATTCCGCTTCTCCACACTACTCTCGAATGTCTCATGTTCCGAACGGCCCCCAGGCCGGATCGCAGACCGCGGCCTGCTGCGCCTTGAGGCGTAAGCCCGTGAGCCCGTCCACCGAAATCGTCCCCAGCGTCCCGCGGCTCGCCTCGCGCTGCGAATAAAGGAGTGTAGCTCCATTCGGCGCAAAGCTCGGCGATTCATCGAGATGCCCGTGCGAGAGCACCCGTACCGCCCCGGTCGCCAGATCCTGCACCGCGATGCGGTAGCCGCCGGCATCCAGCGTCACCATCGCGAGTGTCGAGCCGTCGGCGGAGATCCGCGGCCGGGCATTGTAGTTGCCCTCGAAGGTGATGCGCTTGGGACGGCCGCCGCCGCTCGCGCTGATCTGGTAGATCTGCGGCGCGCCGGCGCGGTCGGAGGTGAAATAGAGCGAGCGCCCGTCGGGGGACCACTCCGGCTCGGTGTCGATCGCCGGATCGTCGGTGATGCGGGTGAGCCCCTGCGAGGCGAGGTCGAGGACGTAGATGTCGAGATTGCCGTTGCTGCCGCCGAGGGTCAGCGCGAGCTTCTTGCCGTCGGGAGACCAGGCCGGCGCCCCGTTGATACCGGCGCGCGCCGACACCAGCCGCCGCTCGCCGGTGCGCACCAGCTGCACATACACTCGCCGAGAGCTTGCTCTCGAAGGACACGTAGGCGAGCCACTGGCCGTCCGGCGACCAGGCCGGTGACATGATCGGATAGCGCGAGTCGAGGATCAGGTGCGCGTTCTCGCCGTCCGCGTCGGCCACGATCAGCTGGTAGTGCTGCGCGGGCGGCGTGCCATCGACCGAAACGTAGGCGATGCGCGTGGCGAATGCGCCGCGCACCCCGAGGATCTTCTGGTAGATGGCATCGCTCACCCGGTGCGCGGCGTTGCGCAGCGCGCTCCGCGGACCGGTGAAGCGCTGCGTCGCCAGGCGTACCCCGGTGAGGGTGTTGACGAGATCGAAGTCCACCGCCAGCGTGCCGTTTTCGAGCACGGCGAGTCGCCCGACCACCACGTAGTCGCTCCCCACGGCCTTCCAGTCGCCCGCGGTGATGGCCTCCGCGCGCGTCGGGGTCGCCGGCATGCGCTCGCGCGGCAGCGCGCGAAAGCGCCCGCTGCCCTCGAGGTCGTGCTGCACCACGCCCGCGACGTCGAGGCCGCCGTCCGCCGGGCTCGCCGGCGCGAACGGCACGATCGCGATCGGGATCGGGTCGCTCACGCCCGAGGTGATCTCGATCTGCAACGCCGCGTGCGCCCCGGGCGCCCCTCCCGCGGCGATCGCCAGCACGGCCACGAGCGAGAGCCATGAGCGCGGTCTAAAAAGCTTTGAGTAGCGGCGCATCGGCTTCAGTCCGGCTTGAATTCGATCTTGAGATTGCGTGTCAAACAGCGACGGATCCGGCGGCGGCGGGAGCGGCGAGGCGCGATACACCGCATCCTGAATCGACTGGCGCACCGCCTCGTCACCGTTGCATTCTCCGATACTCACCTGCGTCACCGCGCCTCCCGGCACCTGCGTCACGTTCAGCATACAGTCTATCCCGGCCTGGCCGTCGGCGGGCGCAGCCACGCATGCGTGATCTTCGCCGCGATCTGCGATGCCCAGGTCGCCATCGCCGCACCGTTGCGCGCCGCTTGCGCCTGCTCCTCGGCCGCGAGGCTGCGCTTCAGGTCCGCCTCGCGATCGGTCCGGTCCTGCTGTTCCTGACGGGCACGCTCGGCCGCCGCCTTGGCCGCGGCCTTATCCGCCGCGCGGCCTTTTGCGCCGCGGCCTTCTGCGCCGCGGCCTTCTGCGCTGCGGCGGCTTTTTCCGCGGCCGCCTGGTCGGCCGCCGCCTTGTCCGCCGCGGCCTTCTCGGCCGCCGCCCGTTGCTCCGCCGCCTTCTGCTCTTGCGCCTGCCGCTGCGCGCGCTCCTCGACCGAGGGCGGCGGCGGGCCCATGTCCTCCGTCGGTGCCGGCTGCGGCGCCGCCGCGGGCCGCGGCGCCGGCTGCTCCATCCCCTGGAGCGTGCGCGCGTCGATGACGCGCGCCTCGATGGGCGGCGTCGGGCTCGGCGGTCGCTGCACGCGGAACATCATCCAGCCGTACACCAGGGCTGCCGCCAGCGCGCCGTGCAGCAGCACCGACAGCGTGATCGAAATCCAACGGTCGCTCGCACGCTGCGCCATTACTTGCCGGGCGGGTCAGCCGGGCCGCCGCGCCGCCTGGGTCTGCGGCTCGGTGACCAGGCCCACCTGCTTCGCACCCGCCTGCTGCAGCATCACCATCGCCTCGACCACGCGCCCGTAGGCGATGGCCGCATCGGCCTTGACCAGCACCGCCCGCGTCGGGTTGCCGCGCAGCGCCGCCGCGGCGCGCGCCGCGACCGTGTGGCTCGTCGAGCGCCGCGCGCGGGTCGCCGCCGATGTTCAGATACAGCCGCCCCTGGCGATCGATCGACAACACCAGCGGCTTGAGTTGCTGCGGCTCCAGAGGTTCCGCAGCGGCCTTCGGCAGCTCGACCTTGACGCCCTGGGTGAGCAGCGGCGCGGTGATCATGAAGATGATGAGCAGCACCAGCATGACGTCGATGTAAGGCACGACGTTGATCTCGCCCATCAGCCGCCGGCCGCGTGAGGTCTGGGCCATGTCAGCGCTCCTTGCCGGGCGCCGGGGCCTTCTCGGCCACCGGTGGAGCGCGCCGCGAGCCGCGTAGCGCTGCAGGATGGTGGAGAACTCCTCCATGAACGCGTCGTAGCGCATCTCGAGGCGCGTCACCTGGTCGGCGTAGCGGTTGTAGGCGATCACCGCCGGAATCGCCGCGAACAGGCCGATGGCGGTCGCCACCAGCGCCTCGGCGATGCCGGGCGCGACCTGTGCGAGCGTCGCCTGCTGCACGTTACCGAGCGAGGAGAAGGCGCTCATGATGCCCCACACCGTGCCGAACAGGCCCACGTACGGGCTGGTGGAGCCGACGGTGGCGAGCGTCGCCAGGCTTTGCTCGAGGCGATCGATCTTCCTTCAGCTGCGCCACGCGCATCGCGCGCCGCGCGCCCTCGAGCAGCTGTTCCGGCCGGCGGCCGCCTGGCGCAGCCGCGCGAACTCGCGGAAGCCGAACTCGAAGATGCTCTCCATGCCGGTGGCGCCTCCACGCGACTCGATGGCGCGGTACAGCTGCGCCAGATCGCCGCCCGACCAGAAGCGGTCCTCGAAGCGGTCGGCCTCGCGTCGTGCACGGCCGATGATGCGGCGCTTGCTGAAGATGATCGCCCAGGAGCCGAGCGAGGCGAGCAGCAGGATGCGCCATCACCACCTGCACCGGCACGCTCGCCTGCACGATCAGGCGCAGGATCGATAACTGATCATTCATGCATCGGGTCCCTCGGCGAGGCGCTCGCCTGAGGAATGTCGGCAGGCGGCGCGGACGGAGCGTGTGGGCATCGAGGCACGCGACGCGCACGCTCGCCTCGACCACGAGCTCGCGCGCGCCGGCCGCGGCGCGCCGGTGGATGCGCTGCGCGAAGCGCAGCGTTGCCGGCCCCTGCGGCTGCGGCTCGCAGCTCACCTCGAGCTCATCGTCGAGCCGCGCGGGCGCGCGGTACTCGATCTCGAGGCTGACCACCGCGAACAGCATCCCCTCCTCGCGCTGCAGCCGTTGCTGCGAGAAGCCGCGCGCGCGCAGCCACTCGGTGCGCGCGCGCTCGAGGAAGCGCAGGTAGTTGGCGTAGTAGACGACGCCACCGGCATCGGTGTCCTCCCAGTAGACGCGCGCCGGCCAGCAGAAGCCGCTCACCGCGGGTCCTCGAACAGCGGCAGGGTGGCCGCGGCCCGCTCGGGCGGCTTCAGGCCGAAGTGCTGATAGGCGAGGCGCGTCGCCATGCGACCACGCGCGCGTGCGCACCAGGAAGCCCTGCTGGATCAGGAACGGCTCGATCACGTCCTCGAGCGTGCCGCGCTCCTCGCCGATCGCCGCCGCGAGGCTCTCGATGCCCACCGGACCGCCGTCGAAGTTCTCGATGATCGTCGTCAGGAGCTTGCGGTCGAGCGTATCGAAGCCCTGAGCGATCGACCTCGAGCAGGTCGAGCGCGGCGTCGGCCAGGCGCTCATCGATGCGGCCGTCGCCGCGCACCTGGGCGTAGTCGCGCACCCGGCGCAGCAGCCGGTTGGCGATGCGCGGCGTGCCGCGCGAGCGCTGCGCGATGCGGCGCGCACCGCCGGTATCGATCGGGACCTCGAGGATGCCGGCCGAGCGCTGCACGATGCGCTCGAGATCCTCGACGCCGTAGAACTCGAGCCGCTGCACGATGCCGAAGCGGTCGCGCAGCGGCGAGGTCAGGAGTCCGGCGCGCGTCGTCGCGCCCACCAGCGTGAAGGGCGGCAGGTTGAGCTTGATCGAGCGCGCCGCCGGACCCTCGCCGATCATGATGTCGAGCTGGTAGTCCTCCATCGCCGGATAGAGCACTTCCTCGACCACCGGGACTCAGGCGATGGATCTCGTCGACGAACAGCACGTCGCGCGGCTGCAGGTTGGTGAGGATCGCGGCGAGATCGCCCGGGCGCTCGAGCACCGGCCCCGAGGTCTGGCGCAGGTTCACGCCCAGCTCGGCCGCGATGATGTGGGCGAGCGTCGTCTTGCCGAGGCCCGGCGGGCCGAAGATCAGCACGTGATCGAGCGCCTCACCGCGCCCGCGGGCGGCGCTGATGAAGATCTCGATCTGGGTCTTGACCGGCGTCTGGCCGACGTAGTCCTCGAGGCGGCGCGGGCGGATGGCGCGCTCGACTGCCTCTTCCTCCGCGCCCACCGCGCCGCTGATGACTCGCTCGGCTGTCACTTAAGTCGGTCTACTCCCGCGCCGCGCCCTGCAGCGCGCGGCGGATCAGTTCCTCGGTGGTGTACTCGCCCGGTTCGACGGCCTTGAGCAACCGCGTCGCCTCGACCGGCTTGTACCCGAGCGCGACGAGCGCGCCGATAGGCCTCGCCCTCCGGGCTGTCGCCCGCGGCTGCCGCCGCGGCGCCCGCCACCGGTGGCGGCGGCGTCAGGCGGTCGCGCATCTCGACGATGAGCCGCTCGGCGGTCTTGCGGCCGATGCCCGGAATGCGCGTCAGCGCCGCCACGTCCTCACTTTGCACACAGCGGGCGAAGGCCGCAACGGTCATCCCGGAAAGGAGCCCGAGCGCGATCTTCGGTCCGACGCCCGAAACCTTGATCAGGCTGCGGAACAGCCGCCGCTCCTCCTCGGTGGCGAAGCCGTACAGCACGTGCGCGTCCTCGCGCACCACCAGGTGCGTCAGCAGGCTCACCTCGGCGCCGACCGCTGGCAGGGTAAAGAACGTCGACATCGGCGCCTCGAGCTCGTAGCCGACGCCGCCGACGTCGACCGTGAGCTGCGGGGGCGTCTTCGAGGCGATCCGGCCCCGCACCGCGCCGATCATCGCAGCTCCCGCCGCACGCGGCCTGCGCCCTGCTGCGCCACGAGGGCGCCGATGCGCCGTGCGTGCGCGTGGCAGACGGCGACCGCGAGCGCATCGGCAGCATCCGCCGAGAGGGGACCGGCGACGCCGAGGAGCACGCGCACCATGTGCGCCACCTGGAACTTCTCCGCGGCGCCCGAACCCACCACGGCGAGCTTGATGGCGCGCGGCGCGTACTCGAACACCGGGGTCCCGCCCGGCACCGCGCACAGCGCCGCGCCGCGCGCCTGGCCGAGCTTGAGCGCACTGTCGACGTTGCGGCTGACGAAGACGCGCTCGATCGCGACCTCCGCGGGCCGGTGTTCGCCGAAGAGCCGCGCGAGTCCGTCGAAGATGAGACGCAGCCGCGCCGCGGGTGCCGCCGTACTCACGTTCAGGCACCCCTGCGCGAGAAGCGTCAGCTCCCCGCCCCGGCACTCGATGACGCCGAAACCGGTGCGGCGCGAGCCCGGGTCGAGACCGAGGATCCGGACATTGACGGCGGCGGGGGGCGGCGCGGCGGCAGCAGCTGCCGGATCAAACGCGCGCCACGACCTCGTCCGGTATCTCGACATTCGATTGAAGCTTCCGCCCGTGGGCCCCTGGACGCCCAAGCCTATCTGAAAACAAGGGCTTACGCATGGCCCCGTCGCAGCGCGCCAAACTGTGACTCAGCGCTCGGTCCGCGGCCCTTCAGCGCGAGCCGCCGCGGCCGATACCGGATCGCCACCGCGCTTGCTTCCCGAACCGAGCTCGCGGTGATTCTTGAGCCCCACCCGTGGACCCCCCGCCGGTGGGGTTCTTTTTTTGCGCCGGCGCCGTGCGCGCCGTGCGCGCCGCTCAGCGCCGCTCGAGCGCGTCCTCGTCGATCTGCGCGTTCGAGTACACGTCGCGCACCTCCTCGAGTGCCTGCAGCGCCTCGAGCATGCGCACCGTGCGCGCAGCGGCCTCGCCCGAAAGCCCGAACGCGGTCGCCGCTCGCCGCGTCACCTCGGCGCTCTCGGGCGCGAAGCCGCGGTGCGTGAGCACCGCGCGCACCGTGTCGAGCTCGGCCGGGTCCGCCAGTACTTCCATCGAACGGTCTTCCGCCGGCACGACGTCCTCGGCGCCCGCCTCGAGCGCGACCTGCATCAGCCGCTCCTCGTCCGTGCCCGGCGGATAGGTCATGAGGCCGACCGTATTGAAGAGATAGCTCACCGAGCCGTCGGCCCCGAGCGCCCCACCGTGCTCGAGAAACACATGGCGGACCTGTTCGGCGACCCGGCCGCGATCGCCGGTGACGCATTCGACGACGACCGCGGCGCCGCCCGGACCGTAGCCCTCGTAGCGGACCAGCTCCTGCCCGGCCTCGGGCTTGCGCCCACGCCCCTGTTTGCGGCGCGCCGCGAGGAAATTATTACGGCGCTGAATGTTCGCCCAACTGCTGTGTCTTGTCATGAGCTTACGTATGATAGCTACAAACCCTGCGAGAGGACACGCCGTCGCGCAACCCCGACGGTCTGCGGCGGGGATGCCCAAAGCCCATGGAGACCAACCTACTCTGCCCGCCCGCGGTCCGCGACGCCATCATCGGCGCGCGTGCCGCACTCGAGCGTGCCAGTCCGCGCCCGCCAGCGGATCTCGGCTTCGCGACCGAGGCGGCCGAGATCATGGGCGGACTCACCGAGAGCACCGAGCTCGCCAACGCGCTGCTCGCGCGCCCGGTGATCTCGCGCGCCGGTCTCACGCCCGAGCAGACCGCCGATATCGTCGGCCAGGGGGCCACCGACATCGCCGTTGCACTGCAGCGCCTGGGGACCCTCGGCCTGCCCCACGACTGGTCGCCGGCGCACGGCCTCGATGCGCGCCAGGCCGAGACGCTGCGCAAGATGCTGCTCGCCGTGGTGAGCGACCCGCGCCTGGTGCTGGCGCGGCTCGCGGAGGAGCTGGTGGGTCTGCGCCACGCGCGCGAGCTCCCGGCCCCCGAGCGCGAGCGGCGCGCGGTCGAGGCACGCGACATCTACGCGCCGCTCGCCAACCGGCTCGGCATCTGGCAGCTCAAGTGGGAGCTCGAGGACCTCGCGTTCCGCTACCTCGAGCCCGAGGAGTACCGGCGCATCGCCGCGGCGCTCAACGAGCAGCGCGCCGATCGCGAGCGCTACATCGAGGATGCTCGGCCGCGAGCTGCGCGCGGCACTGCATGCCGCCGGCGTCAGCGCCGAGGTCTACGGCCGCCCGAAGCACATCTACAGCATCTACCGCAAGATGCAGCGCAAGCAGCTCGCCTTCGAGCAGCTGTTCGACGTGCGCGCGGTGCGGGTCGTGGTCGATACCATCCCCGAGTGCTACGCCGCGCTCGGCGTGGTGCATTCTCGTGGCCGTACATTCCCGGGGAGTTCGACGACTACATCGCGACCCCGAAGGGCAACGGCTACCGCTCGATCCACACCGCGGTGATCGGCCCCCAGGCGAAGAGCGTCGAGGTGCAGATCCGCACCCGCGAGATGCACGAGCACGCCGAGCTCGGCGTGGCGGCGCACTGGCCTACAAGGAAGGCGGCGCCGCGCGATGCCCAGTATCAGCGCAAGATCGAGTGGGTGCGGCGGCTGCTCGACCCGCCAGCAGGACGCGGGCGGCGACGCCGAGCGCGACTTCGTCGAGGGCATGCGCGCCGAGCTGTTCGAGGACCGCGTCTACGCGCTGACACCGAAGGGCGAGGTGATCGATCTGCCGCGCGGCGCGACGCCGCTCGACTTCGCCTACCAGGTGCACACCACGCTCGGCCACCGCTGCCGCGGCGCCAGGGTCAACGGCCGCATCGTGCCGCTCGAGCCGCGTACTCGCCAACGGCGAGATCATCGAGATCATCACCGGCAAGCACGAAGCCCCGAGCCGTGACTGGCTCGCCCCCGAGCAGGGCTTCCTCGCCTCCCCGCGCAGCCGCGGCAAGGTGCGCGCCTGGTTCCGCAAGCAGGACGAGGGCGACAACCGCGGCGCCGGCGCACGCATCGCCGAGCGCGAGCTGACGCGCATCGGCGTGCGCGCGGAGCAGGTCGCGACGCTGGTGCGCGAGCTCGGCGCACGCGACGTGGACCATTTTCACCAGCTGCTCGGCGAGGGCGAGATCACCGTGACGCAGCTGGTGCACGCGGCCGCGCGGCTCTTTCAGACCGCGGCCCCCGCGCCGGTGGTGCGCCCGGCGCGCAAGGCGCCGCGCCGCCGCGGCGCGCCCATCGAGATCGAAGGCGTCGGGGATCTGCCGACGACGCTCGCGCGCTGCTGTGCGCCGCTGCGGCCGCAGCCGATGACCGGCTACGTGACGCTCGGCCGCGGCGTGACCGTCCATCGCAGCGATTGCGCGAGTCTCTTGCGGATGGCGGCACTCAAGCCCGACCGGGTGCTGAAGGTCGAGTGGACCGCCACCGCGCAGGATGCGCTCGAGGTGGAGATCGTCGTGAGCGCCTACGACCGGCGCGGGCTGCTGCGCGACCTGACCGACGTACTCGTCGCCGAGCGGCTCAGTATCGATGCCGTCAACTCCCGCACCGACCACACGAGCGGCATGGCGCATTTCGCGCTGCGGGTCGCGGTCGCCGACCTCGAGCAGCTGGCGCGCGTACTGCGGCGCCTCGCCGCGGTGCCGAACGTGCTCGAGGCCCGGCGGCGGATCTAGTTGATGGGCGGAAACGGCCTGTGGCCGTTTCCGCAGGCCGCCGGGTCAACGGGCTCTGGGTCGCGGCCAAAAGGCGCGGCTTTTGGCCGCGAACGACGGGCGGTTCAGCGATTAATGGAGTCGATCGCGCGCTTGTCGGCGGCGAGCGCCGCCTCGTGCAGCGCCTCGGCCAGCGTCGGGTGCGCGTGGATCGTGCGCTGCAGGTCCTCGGTGCTCGCCGAGTACTCCATCGCGAGCACCGCCTCGGCGATCAGCTCGCCGGCCATCGGGCCGATGATGTGCACGCCGAGGATCTCGTCGTCGTCGCGTCGCCGCGATGACCTTGGCGAAGCCGGCGGCCTGCCTCCATCGCGCGCGCGCGGCCGCTCGCCAGGAACGGGAAGACACCGACCTTGTAGTCGCGCCCGCTCGCCTTGACCTGCTCCTCGGTCTGGCCGACCCAGGCGATCTCGGGCGCGGTGTAGATCACCGACGGGAATCACCTTGTAGTTGACCTCGCCGTAGCGGCCGGCGATCAGGTCCGCCGACCATCACGCCCTCTTCCTTGCCCTTGTGCGCCAGCATCGGGCCGCGCACGACGTCGCCGACCGCCCAGACGTTCGCCGCCGCCGGTGCGGCAGTCGTCGATCGACCTTGATGAAGCCGCGCTCGTCGAGCTCGACGCCGGTGCCCTCGCTCGAGCAGATCCTGCGTGTAACGGACGCCGGCCGATCGCGACCACCAGCCTTGTCGACGGTGAGCGCGCTGCTCGCCCTTGGCGTCGGTGTAGACGACCTCGACCGCCGCCGCCCGTGACGTCGGCGCCCGCTGACCTTGGCGCCGAGGCGGATGTCGAGCCCCTGCTTCTTGAAGTGCCGCAGCGCTTCCTTCGCGAGCTGCTGATCGGCCATCGGCAGGAACTGCTCCAGCGCCTCGAGCACCACGACCTCGGCGCCGAGCCGCCGCCACACGCTGCCGAGCTCGAGGCCGATGACGCCGGCACCGATCACGCCGAGACGCTTCGGCACCGCGTCGAACTCGAGCGCGCCCCAGGAGTCGACGATCTGCTTGCCGTCGAAGGGCAGCCGAGCGCAGCTCGATCGGCGTCGAGCCCGAGGCGAGCACGACGTGCTTCGCCGCGAGCTCGCGGCTGCTGCCGTCGTGCGCCGTGAACTCGACCCGCTGTCCGGGCAGCAGCTTGCCGTGGCCCTGCAGTGGCGGTGACGCCGGCGGCCTTGAAGAGCGCGAGGATGCCCGTGGTCATGCCCTTGACGATCCCGGCCTTGCGCTTCTGCATCTGCGCGAGTCGAGCGACACGTTGCCGACGCCGATGCCGTGGATCGCGAATTCCGTCGTGCGCGCGGTGATAGAGCTCGGAGGACTCGAGCAGCGCCTTCGAAGGGATGCAGCCGGCGTTGAGGCAGGTGCCGCCGAAGGCGGCGCTGCCGTCGCTGGTTCTTCCACTCGTCGATGCAGGCGACCTTGCAGCTCGTTCTGCGCGGCGCGGATCGCGGCCGGGATAACCGGCGGGACCGCCGCCGATGACGATGACGTCGAAGGAATCGGCGCCCGGGGCCGCCGGCTTGTCGTTGTTTGGCATGGAAGTGATTGTAATGCTTAAGGTCAGATCCCGAGCAGCAGGCGCCCGGGATCCTCGAGCGCGTCCTTGACCGCGACCAGGAACTGCACCGCTTCGCGGCCGTCGATGATGCGGTGATCGTAGGTCAGCGCCAGGTACATCATCGGCCGCACCACGACCTGCGCCGTCGACCACCATCGGGCCGCTCCTGGATCTTGTGCATGCCGAGGATCGCGCTCTGCGGCGCATTCACGATCGGCGTCGACAGCAGCGAGCCGAACACGCCGCCGTTGGTGATGGTGAAGGTGCCGCCGGTGAGATCGTCGAGCGCGATGGTGCCCTCGCGCGCCTTGCGCGCGTAGTCGGCGACTGCCTTCTCGATCTCGCGCGAAGCTCATCGCGTCCGCATCGCGCAGCACCGGCACCACGAGTCCGCGCTCGGTCGAGACCGCGACGCCGATGTCGTAGTACTCGTGATAGACGATGTCGTTGCCGTCGACCGAGGCATTGACCACCGGGAAGCTTCTTCAGCGCCTCGATGCACGGCCTTCACGAAGAACGACATGAAGCCGAGCTTCACGCCGTGCTGCTTCTCGAAGCGCGTCCTTGTAGCGCGCGCGCAGCTCGTTGACCGCCGTCAGGTCCACCTCGTTGAACGTGGTGAGCAGCGCCTGCGGTCGACTGCGCCTCGACCAGGCGCTCGGCGATGCGCGCGCGCAGCCGCGTCATGGGCACGCGCTGCTCGACGCTGCCGCTCGCGCGCGGGCGCCGAGCGCGCGTCGCGGCGTGCCGGGCGCGCGGCGCTGGGCCGCAGCGGGCGCGGGTGCGGGTGCCGGCCGGCGCGGCGGCCGGCAGCCGGCGCGGTGCCGGCGGGCTCTGTCGAGGCAGCCGACGACGTCGCACTTGGTCAGCCGCCCGTCCCGTCCGGAGCCGGGGATCCCGGCCGGATCGAGCCGGTTCTCCTCGACCAGCCGGCGAACCGAGGGACTCAACTTCCCGCCATCGCGGCCCGCCTCGGCGACCGTTGCGGCGGCTGCCACGGCGGCGGCCCTGGCGAGCTTGCGCTCGGGAGCAGCCTGCGTCGTCGCGGCCGGGCCGCCGCGGCCATCGCGGCCGGCGAGGCTTCACCGGCATGGCGGCCGCGGTGTCCCCGTCGTCGATGACGGCCAGCACCTGGCCGCTCGTCACGACCGTGCCGCTCTGCACGCGGATCTCCCGCACCACGCCGTTCGACCGGCGCCGGCACCTCGAGCACGACCTTGTCGGTCTCGAGGTCGGCGAGGTTCTCGTCGCGTCGGATCGCATCGCCCGGGCTGCTTGTGCCAGGCGACGAGCGTCGCGTCGGCGACCGACTCGGGGAGCTGCGGAACGCGGATTTCGATGCTCATGAGCGCTTTCTGATCGGGTCAGCGGGGTGGTGGCGCGGATTGACCGGGGCCCGCGACCGGCTCGGCGGCGCTGGCCGGTGCCGCCGCACCTGCGCCGGCACGACGGCGGTCAGACGGTGGTCTCGCGCGCCGATTCCTCGGTGGTGGTCGAGTGCAGCGCTGCGGCGACGAGCGCCTGCTGCTCGAGCTCGTGAATCTTCGCGATGCCGGTCGCCGGGGCCGCCGCCGGAGCGCGCCCGGCATAGAGCAGCGTGCGCCGACCGGCCGCTTCCTGCAGGCGATGGCGAATCTGGTACCAGGCGCCCTGGTTCTGCGGCTCCTCCTGGCACCAGACGACTTCGCGCGCGTTCGGGTAGCGCGCGAGCACCGCGTCGTACTCTTCGACTCGGGAACGGGTAGAGCTGCTCGATGCGCACGAGCGCCACGTCGCGCAGTCTCGTCCGTGCGGCGCGCCTTGAGCAGGTCGAAGTACACCTTGCCGCTGCAGAACACGACGCGGCGCACGTCGGCGGCGGCGAGCTCGTCGATCTCGTCGATGACGCGCGCGAAGCCGCCGCGGGTGAGATCCTCGAGCGGCGACACCGACAGCTCGTGGCGCAGCAGGCTCTTCGGCGTCATGACGATGAGCGGCTTGCGGAACGCCGCGCAGCATCTGGCGGCGCAGCATGTGGAACATCTGCGCCGGCGTCGACGGCACGCACACCTGCATGTTGTTCTCGGCGCACAGCTGCAGGAAGCGCTCGAGGCGCGCCGAGGAGTGCTCCGGGCCCTGCGCCCTCGTAGCCATGCGGCAGGAACAGCACGAGTCCGCAGAAGCGGCCCCACTTCGCCTCGCCGGAGCTGATGAACTGGTCGATGATCACCTGGGCGCCGTTGACGAAGTCGCCGAACTGGCCTTCCCAGATGACGAGCGAGTCCGGGCTCGGTGGTGGAGTAGCCGTACTCGAAACCGAGCACCGCCTCCTCGGACAGCACCGAGTCGATCACCTGAACGCGCTGCTGGTCCGCGGCGAGGTGCTGCAGCGGGATCGTAGGTGCGCATCGGTCTTCTGGTCGTGCAGCACCGCATGGCGATGGAAGAAGGTGCCGCGCCCGAGTCCTGGCCCGTGATGCCGCACCGCGAAGCCGTCGTCGACGAGGCGAGGCGTAGGCGAGCGTCTCGGCGCAGCCCCAGTCGAGCGGCAGCTCGCCGGCGAGCATTCTCTCGCGGTTGGTGACGACCTGCGCGACGCGCGGATGCAGGCTGAAGCCCTCGGGCACGGCGGTGATGCGCTCACCGAGCGAGCGCAGCCGCGCGAGCTCGATGCCGGTGGTCACGCGCTCGGTCCAGTCGGCCTGCGAGTAGCGTGGTCCAGTCGACCGTGTACTTGTTGCCGATCATGCCGAGCGAGGCCCGTGCCTGCGGCCGGCCCTCGTCGAGCCCGTTGCGGTACTGCTCGGTCATGGCGCTCGGCATCGGCCGGGGTCAGCACGCCCGCGCCGCTCAGCTGCTCGGCGTAGAGCTGCCGCGCGCGTCGGGTGCTGGCGGATCACGCGGTACATGCCGGGCTGGGTGGCCGCCGGCTCGTCCGCCTCGTTGTGGCCGTGGCGGCGGTAGCAGACCAGGTCGATGACCACGTCCTTGCGGAACCGCATGCGGTACTCGAGCGCCAGGCGCGAGACGAACACCACCGCTTCCGGGTCGTCGCCGTTCACGTGGAAGATCGGCGCTTCGAGCATCTTGGCGACGTCGCTGCAGTACATGCGTCGAGCGCGCATCGCGCGGCTCGGAGGTCGTGAAGCCCACCTGGTTGTTGACGATCAGGTGGAACGTGCCGCCGGTGAAGAAGCCACGCGCCTGCGACAGCTGCAGCGTCTCCATGACCACGCCCTGGCCCGCGAAGGCCGCATCGCCGTGGATCAGCACCGGCAGCACGCGGTCGCCGCGCTCATCGCCGCGGCGCTCCTGGCGGGCGCGCACCGAGCCCTCGACCACCGGGTTCACGACTTCGAGGTGCGAGGGGTTGAAGGCGAGCACGACGTGCACGTTGCCGGCCGCGGTGCGCAGGTCCGCCGAGAAGCCCTTGTGATACTTGACGTCGCCCGAGCCCTTGACCTTGCCCGGTTCGTAGCGGCCCTCGAACTCGGTGAAGAGCTCGGCGGGCGACTTGCCGAGACGATTGACCAGCACGTTGAGGCGGCCGCGGTGCGCCATGCCGATCACGACCTCCTCGATCCCGACGGCGCCGCTTCCCTGGATCAGGTCGTCGAGCAGCCGGGATCAGAGCATCGCCGCCTTCGAGCGAGAAGCGCTTCTGGCCGACGTACTTGGTGTGCAGGTAGCGCTCGAGGCCTTCGGCCGCGGTCAGCTGCCAGAGGATGTTGCGCCGCTCCTCGGGGCTGAAGCGCCCGCGCAGGCGCCCTTCCTGGAACTCATCCTGCAGCCAGATGCGCTCCTCCGAGTTGGACACGTGGGCGAACTCGGCGCCGATGTTGCCGCCGTAGATGTATTCGAGCTGCGCGAGGATGTCGCGCAGCTTCATGCGCTTCGGCACCGACTCGATGTGGCTGCCGGTGAAGAATTCCTGGTCGAGGTCCGCGGGCGTCAGCCCGTAGTGTTCAGGCTCGAGCGCATGGGGCCGCGGGCGCGGCGCGAGCGCGAGCGGATCGATGGTGGCGACCAGATGCCCGCGGTTGATCCAGATCCGGATGAGGCGCGAGACGGCCGCCTGGCGCACGTCGGCCGAGTCCTGCGCCGCGGCGGCGGGGCGCGCCGTCGTGGCGCGAGCGACGATCCCCTCGCGCACCGGTCCGTGCGCACGGTCCGCCGGACCGCCGGCGGCGAGCTGCGCGAAGTAGGCTCTCCAGCGCTCATCGACGCTCGCGGGATCGCGCAGGTACTGCTCGTACAGGGCGTCGAGGAAGTCGGCGTTGCCGCCGTAGAGGGGTGTCGGTTCCAGCATGCGGGGGAAAAACCGAAGGCGAGCCAGTAGTTTAGCGGAAACACCGGCGACGGGGTAAAGCACCCCGGGCACCCCACCCCACGGCGCTGGCTCAGCCCGCCTGAAGACGATCGAGGAGGCTGAACTCGTAGAGGAGCAGCGCGGCGTATCCCGCCAGCAGGACATACAGGAGGACCCCCGCCGACAGACTCCCGAACACCCGCATGCGGGCGATGAGGGTGAGCAGCACCACCCCGCCCGCGGTCAGTCCCACCTTCACCAGCGTGAAGGCGAGCGCCGAGCCGCCGACCAGAGGGCGCATCAGCGGATTGGCCTCGTAAGCGCCGCGGCGCATCAGCTCGAGCGTCAGCACCGCATCCGCGCTCGAGAAGAGCAGGATCAGGATCGCGATCGCGAGCCACTGCGGGTGGTGCCAGTCGACCGCGGCGAGCGAGCGCTCACTCGCGCGGCGCGGCAGCCGGCGCCGGGCGTGGAAGCTGCCGAGCAGCAGGCCCCGGAGCGGGCGGCTGCGGCGCTCAGTGCGCCGCCGCTCGGGCCGCGCGGCGGGGACGATTCGATCGGTGAACTCGGTCGACACGGTTCTTGTTATTCGCTCGGGGAGTCCCGCCCCATTCTAGCGGGCGCGAGCCGCCGCGCCACATGCGCTCGCGGGCGGGCAGCTTATGACACCTCGCGCGGCTCCCCCGTATCATTCGGCCGATGTCGAGCCCGAGCCCCGTAGCGGCCCACCCCGCCAGCGCACCCGACGGCCTGCCGGTGCCGCGCCGCTACTGGGCGATCGCGGCCATCGTCCTCTCGATCTGCATGTCGGTGCTCGACAGCACCATCACCAACATCGCGCTGCCGACCATCGCGCGCGATTTCCATGCGAGCCCGGCGGCCTCGATCTGGGTGGTGAACGCCTATCAGCTGGCGATCCTGGTGGTGCTGCTGCCGCTCGCCTCGCTCGGTGAAGTCGTCGGCTACCGGCGCGTCTCGCAGGCAGGCCTCCTCGTGTTCACGCTCGCCTCACTCGCCTGCGCGCTCGCGCCGTCGCTCCTGACGTTGAGCGTCGCGCGCCTCATCCAGGGACTCGGCGCCGCGGGCATTGTCAGCGTGAACGCGGCGCTGGTGCGCTTCACCTATCCACACCGGTATCTCGGGCGCGCCATCGGCATCAACGCCTTCGTGGTTGCGACCTCGGCCGCCCTGGGTCCGACCATCGCCTCGGCGGTACTGGCCGTGGCGCAGTGGCGCTGGCTCTTCGGCATCAACGTGCCTCTCGGGCTCATTACCATCGCCATCGCGCGCTATGCGCTCCCGGACCCCGAGCGCACCCACCGGCCGCTGAATCACTTGGGCGCCCTGCTCTACGCCGGCATGTTCGGGCTGGTGCTGAGCGGCCTGCAGTCGCTCGCACATCATTCGGCGACCGCACTGGCGCTCGCCCAGATCGCAGGCGGCGCGCTCCTCGGCGCCGCGCTCGTGCAGCGCGAGCTCGGGCGCGACGCGCCGCTCATTCCCTTCGATCTGCTGAAAGTGCGGCTTTTCCGGCTGTCGCTCGCGGCCTCGATCTGCGCCTTCATCGGACAGATGAGCGCCCTCGTCGCGCTGCCGTTCGAGATCCAGCGCCTCGGGCATTCGGCGGTCGAGACCGGGCTCTATATGACGCCCTGGCCGGTGGCGCTCGCCCTCACCGCGCCCCTCGCCGGGCGCCTCGCGGATCGCTACCCGGCGGGACTGCTGGGGGGCGCCGGGCTCCTCGTCATGGCGGCGGGACTCGCCCTGCTCGCCTTGTTCCCCGCTACCGGCACGGCCTTCGGATTCATCTGGCGCATGGCGGTGTGCGGCTTCGGCTTCGGCCTCTTTCAGTCACCCAACAACCACGCAATTCTCTCCTCGGCCCCGCGGGCGCGCAGCGGCGCCGCGGGGGGGATGCTCAGTACCTCGCGGCTCGCCGGGCAGACGCTCGGCGCCGCGGGAGTCGCGATCCTGTTCCGTGCCTATCCCGCGACCGGCTCGAATCTCGCGCTGTGCGCGGCGGCCGCCCTGGCACTGCTCGCGGCACTGGTGAGCTTGATTCGCCTGACGGGAACCGACGGAGCACGCCCATGAGCCCATACCGTCCACGGGACCGGCGGCCCTCGTCCTTGTTATTAATTAAATAATTCATTATTATTTGCCGATGAGCGCAGCCCGCACTGCCCGGCGCAGCATCGGCCGTCCCCGCCACAGCACCGGCGTCGACGCCCGCGAGCGGCTGCTCGACGCGGCCCTGGTCCTGTTTGCGGAGCAGGGCGCCGCGGGCACGACCATCGCCGGAATCGCCGCGAAAGCCGGCGTGACTGCGGCCATGGTCCACTATTACTTCCGCGATCGGGACCATCTGCTCGACGTGATCGCCGAGGAGCGGCTGCTCAAGACCGTCTCGGCCGTGTGGGGCCCGGTGCTCGAGAGCGACGAGCTCGTCCCAATGGTGCGCGGGCTCGTGCAACGCATCCTCAAGGCCACCGAGCTCAACCCCTGGCTGCCCTCACTGTGGCTGCGCGAGATCGTGAGCGAGGGCGGGCAGCTGCGCGACCGACTCCTGCGGATCCTGCCGTTCGAGTTCGTGCGTCACCTGGTCGCCACGGTCGCGAGCGCGCAGCGCCGCGGCGCGGTCAATCCGGACCTCGAGCCGCGCCTGATGCTGCTCACCGTCATCGGCCTCACCCTCCTCCCGCTCGCGACGATCCGCCTCTGGCAGGTGGTACCGATCTTCGAAGGCATCACCCGCGCTGACGTCGCACGTCACGCCGAGGCGCTGCTGGTGAGCGCCCTTTCGGCGCCCCCGCGCCGTCGCACCTCTTCCCCTTAAGGAATCCCATGGCCTGGTACCGCATCGCACTCGTCCCCGCCGGCGCCGCGCTGGCGGTGCTCACCGGCTGCTCCGGCTCCTCGAACACGACCTTCCAGGGCTACGTCGAAGGCGAGTTCGTCTACATGGCCTCCTCGCAGCCAGGGCGGCTCGAGCGCCTGTCGGTGACGCGCGGCCAGCAGGTGGCTCGTGGCGCGCCGCTCTTCACCCTCGAGGCGATCGATGAGCGCGCCGCTCGAGAGCAGGCGCGCGAGCAGCTCGCGGCCGCCGAAGCGCAGCTCGCCGACCTCGAGACCGGCAAGCGAGCGCCCGAGGTCGCAGTGGTCGCGGCGCAGCTGTCGCAGGCGCAGGCGGCGGCACAGAAATCGGCGCTGCAACGCGACCGCGACGAGGCGCAGTACAGGAGCGGCGGCATTTCGCGCGAGCAGCTCGAGGCGACGCTCGCGCAGACCGCGAGCGATGCGGCGCACGTGAGCGAGCTCGCGAGCCAGCTCGAGGTGGCGCGCCTCCCGGGGCGCGCGCGGCAGCTCGAGGCCCAGTCGCGCCAGGTCGAGGCGGCACGCGCCGTGCTCGAGCAGGCCGACTGGCGCCTCGGCGAGAAAGCCATCGCCGCCCCGAGCGCGGGGCTCGTTTACGACACGCTCTACCGCGAAGGCGAATGGGTCGCGCCCGGCAATCCCGTGGTGCGCATGCTCCCGCCACAGAACATCAAGGTGCGCTTCTTCGTGCCCGAGGGGGTCCTGGGAACGCTGACGGCGGGCCGCAAGGTGAGCCTGCACTGCGACGGCTGCGCGCGGGCGGTGCCCGCCACGATCACCTTCGTATCGAACGAGGCCGAATACACCCCGCCGGTCATCTACAGCAACGAGACCCGCGGCAAGCTGGTTTACATGATCGAGGCGCATCCGACGCCGGCCGATGCCGTGCAGCTCCATCCCGGCCAGCCGCTCGAGGTGCACCTGCAATGAGCGGCGCGGCCGCACCGGCCATCGACGTGCACGGGCTCAACAAGAGCTTCGGCGACAAGCACGTGGTCACCGATCTCGCGCTGCGCGTGCAGCCGGGCGAGATCTTCGGCTTCTTAGGCCCGAACGGCAGCGGCAAGACCACCTCGATCCGCATGCTGTGCGGCCTCCTCACCCCGGATTCGGGCAGCGGCACGTGCCTCGGTTACGACATCCTGAAGGAAAGCGCGCAGATCAAGCGCAACGTCGGCTACATGACGCAGCGCTTCTCTTTCTGGGACGATCTCTCGATCCGCGAGAACCTGGATTTCGTGGCGCGCGTCTACGAAATGTCAGGTCGCAGGCAGGCGGTCGAGCGAGCGCTCGAGCAGCTCGGGCTCGCCGCGCGCGCCGAGCAGCTCGCCGGGCAGCTCTCGGGCGGCTGGAAACAGCGCCTGGCGCTCGCCGCCTGCATGCTGCACAAGCCGCGGCTGCTGCTGCTCGATGAGCCAACCGCGGGCGTCGACCCGACCGCGCGGCGCGACTTCTGGGAAGAGCTGCACCGCCTCAGCGCCCTCGGCATCTCGGTGCTCGTGAGCACCCACTACATGGACGAGGCCGAGCGCTGCCACAAGCTCGCCTTCATCGCCTACGGGAAGCTGCTGGTGCAGGGCACGGCCGCCGAGGTCGTGGGCGGCCAGCACCTCAGCACCTGGTCGATCCGCGGCGAGCACCTCGCGAAGCTCTCCGCGCAGCTGGAGAATCAGCCCGGCGTCGATCAGACGGTGGTGTTCGGCTCCGCGCTCCATGTGACCGGGCGCGACGCGGCGGCGCTGGAGAAGTCCGTGACTCAGACCGCGCTCGCGGCGGGTCTCGATGCCGCCCCCATCGAGACCGGCATCGAGGACGTGTTCATCCATCTCATGAACGAGTCGGGCGCGACCGAGAGGCTGCGCGCCCCATGAACGGCCGCGACTCCTTCTCGGTCCACCGCTGGTGGAGCGTGGTACGCAAGGAGTTCCTGCAGCTGCGCCGCGACCGCATCACCTTCGCCATGATCATCGGCATCCCGATCATGCAGCTGACGCTCTTCGGTTACGCGATCAACTCCGATCCCAAGCACCTGCTCACCGGAGTGCTCGTGCAGGATCACAGCGAATTCACCCGCACTTTCGTCGCCGGCATGAAGGCGTCCAACTATTTCGATATCGTCGAGGAGCTGCCCGATGAGGCCGCCGCGCGCGCCGCGCTCGCCCGCGGGAAGCTGCAGTTCGTGCTGACCGTGCCGCCGGACTTCACGCGCCGCCTGCTGCGCGGCGAGCGTCCCGCATTGCTGCTCGAGGCGGATGCGACCGATCCGTCGGCGACCGGTAACGCGATCTCCGCGGCACTGCGGTTGCCCGAGTCCGTCGCGGCGAAGGATCTCGTCGGCCCGCTGGCAGCGCTTGCCGGCGGCGCCCCGCCCTTCGAGGTGCGTCTGCACGCGCTCTACAACCCCGAAGGCATCACGGCGTACTTCATCGTGCCGGGTCTCATGGGCGTGATCCTCAGCATGACGCTGATTCTCATGACGGGGCTCGCGATCACGCGCGAGCGCGAGCGCGGCACGATGGAGAATCTGCTGGCGATGCCGATCACGCCGCTCGAGGTCATGAGCGGCAAGATGGTGCCCTACATCTTCATCGGCCTCATCCAGGTGACCATCATCCTGATCGCCGCGGCCGCCATGTTCCACGTGCCCTTCATGGGCAACTTCGTCACCTTCTACTGCGCGGCGCTGTTCTTCATCGCCGGCAACCTCGCCGTCGGCATCTCGCTCTCCTCGCTCGCCCAGAACCAGCTGCAGGCGATGCAGCTGACGATGTTCTACTTCCTGCCGAACATCCTCCTGTCGGGCTTCATGTTTCCCTTCCAGGGAATGCCGCAGTGGGCGCGCGCCATCGGCGAGGTGCTGCCGCTCACCCATTTCAACCGCCTGGTGCGCGGCATCATGCTGAAGGGCAACGGCTGGCCGGACCTGTGGACCGATGTCTGGCCGATCGCGCTCTTCATCGTCGTCGTCATGTTCGTCGCGCTGCGGTTCTATCGGCGCACGCTCGACTGACGCGGAGACTCCCATGCGCTATCGCTCCACTGTGATCGCCGCCGCGACCCTGCTCGCCGGCTGTGCCATGGGCCCGCAGTTCCACCGTCCGGTCGCGCCTCCCGGCGATCACTACACGGCCGGCACGCAGCCCGAGGCCACCGCGGATACCGCGCCCGCCGCCGCCGGGGTGCAGCGCTTCGTGAGCGGCGCACCGCTCCCGGCCCACTGGTGGGAGTCCTTCCACTGCGCGGCGCTCGATGCGCTGGTGGCCGAGGCGCTCGCCCGGAGTCCGACCGCGCTCGCGGCGCGCGCGCGGCTGCGCGAGGCGCAGGCGGACCTCACCGCGCAGACCGGCAGCACGCTTTACCCGCAGGTGGACGCCCAGCTGGGTGCGATCCGCGAGCGGGTGGACCCCGCGGCCTTCGGCTTCACCAACCTCCCGCAGCCGCCGCCCTTCAATCTGTTCAACGCCCAGGTCAACGTGTCCTACACGCTCGATCTCCTCGGGGCGAACCGCCGCCTCATCGAGGGTGCGCGTGCGCAGGCCGAGTACCAGGCTTACGAGACCCAGGCGGCGCAGCTGACGCTCGCCGCGAACGTGGTCGCGGCGGCGATCCGCCAGGCCGACCTCGAGGCGCAGCTCGACTACACCCGCGCGATCCTTGCCGCCGCGAGCCGCCAGCTCGCCATCGCCGAGGAGCGCTATCGTGAAGGCGGGATCGCCCTGACCGATCTCGCGGCACAGCGTACCGGGCTCGAGCAGCTGCGCGCCACGCTCCCGCCGCTCGAGGCCCAGCGCCATACGATCGATCACCAGCTTGCCGTCTACACCGGCCAGCCACCGGCCGCCGCGGCCGTCCCGACCTTCACACTCACCGACCTGACATTGCCCGGCGAAGTGCCGCTGGCGCTGCCCTCGGAGCTCATCGAGCGCCGCCCCGATGTGCGCGCCTCGGAGGCGCTCTGGCATGAGGCGAGCGCCAACGTCGGCGTCGCGACCGCGAACCTGTTCCCGCACCTGACGATCTCGGGCTCGCTCGGCTCCGAGCGCTCACAGGCCTCGCAGCTCGTCGACGGCACCAACGTGTGGAGCGTCGGCGCAAATCTCCTGCAGCCGATCTTCCACGGCGGCGAGCTGCACGCGAAGAAGCGCTCCGCGGTCGCGGCCTACGATGCCGCCGCCGCGGCTTACGAGGAGACCGTGCTCGAATCGCTCCAGCAGGTAGCCGACAGCCTGCGTGTACTCGAGGCCGATGCGCTGACTCTGCACGCGCGAGCGCGCGCCGCGGAGCAGTCGGCGGCGAGCGCGGCGATCGCGCAGCAGCGCTTCGCCGCGGGCGGCATCAGCGAGTACTCGCTCCTCGAAGCGCACCGCCAGGATCTCGCGACCGCGCTCGATCGCAGCCACGCCGCGGCGCAGCGTCTCGCCGACACCGCGGCGCTGATGCACGCTCTCAACGGGCCGCTCTGAGCGGCGCCTCACCCGCCCTAAGGCTGCTTCGGCGGCTGCGGCAGCGTCAGCCCCCGCGGCCACAGCAGCCACATCGCCCCCTGCTCGCGCATCTTGCCGGCCAGGTCGCGCGCCTCGGCGCCCGTGCCCCAGAAGAAATCCGCGCGCGGCGCGCCACGGATGGCGCCGCCGGTGTCCTGGGCGACGACCAGGCGCTCGAGCGGTGTGTCGACCGCGGGCAAGGTCGTGGCGAGAAAGACCGGCGCGCCGAGCGGCACGAACGCCGGATCGACGGCGATCGAGCGGCCGGCCGTGAGCGCCACCCCTTCCGCACCCTTCGGACCCTCCTGCGGGTCGCCGAGCGGCGTCTCCTTGAAGAACACCACGCTCGGATTGGCATCGAGCACTTCCTGCAGCCGCTCCGGGTGCGCCTCGAGCCAGGCGCGAATCCCCGGCATGGTGGCCTGATCGACGCTGAGCAGTCCCTGGTCCACGAGATAACGGCCGATGGAGTGGTAGGGCTGACCGTTCTGATCGGCGTATTGCACCCGGATGGTCTCGCCGTCATCCAGCTGCACGCGCCCCGAGCCCTGGATCTCGAGCGTGAAGGCATCGAGCGCGCTGTCGACCCACAGGAGCTCCTTGCCGCGCAGCGCCGGATCGGCGCCCAGCTCAGCGCGCGTGTAGTAAGGCACCACTCGGCTGCCGTCGAGCCGCGCACGCACCGCCTTGCCCTTGAGCTCCGGGTAGAGCGAGGAGAGATCGACGGTCAGGAGATCAGGCGGTGGCGAGTAGAGGGCCGCGCCAAACTGCGCGGACGGCGTGCGCGCGCCCTTTAAGAGCGGCTCGTAGTACCCCGTGACGAGTCCGGTGAGCTGCGCCTTCGGACCCGCTCCCCGCCGTAGCCGGTAGGCGCCGAAGTACTGCTGGAAGTAGCCGCGGATATCCGCGGCGGTCGCGCCCGGTGCGAGAGACTGCGCGGCGGCGCAGACCTCGCTCCACACCGCGCGGAAGCGCAGATCCCGGCAGCTCTCGAGGTACGCAGGCCACGCCTCCTCGAGGCGATCCGTGCTCCAGCCCGGCAGCGCGCTCCACTCGGCGGACTCGAAGCGCAGCGCGTTGTCAGGCGGCGGCGCAACGGGCGGGCAGCGCGGGTTGACCGCACAGCCGCCGAGTGCGAGCCCGAGGAGGAGCGCCGCCGCAACCTGCCGCGCGCGATGGCGCTTGCTGCAGCGCTTTGGATTGGCGAGAGTATTCAGAATATTCATGGCGGCCAGCTATACCGAATTCCAGACCCGCGGGCCAGAGCCGCGCAGCGGCCTCACGCCATAGCAGGGGACCCTCATCCGTCACGAGCCACGCCCAGTGCCGCGCGCCGCACGCCTGCTTAAACTCGCGCTCGCCATCGCTGCCGCCCTGTCGGCTGCGTGCGCCAGCGCGGCGGATGAGGCCGCAGGGCCGCAGGCCCGCGTGCCGGACGCGCAGCAGGTCGTCGTCACCGGCACGCCGCTCCCCGGCAGCGCGATCGACATCGACAGGATTCCCGCCAACGTGGCGGTGCTCTCCTCCGAGGATCTGACGCGCCAGGGCCCGGCGAGCCTCACCAGGGCACTCAATGCCTCTCTCGGCAGCGTCAGCATCAACGACGATCTGGACGATCCGTTCCAGGCCGATATCCTCTACCGCGGCTTCGAGGCCTCCCCGGCGCTCGGCACGCCCCAGGGACTCGCCGTCTATCAGAACGGCGTGCGCATCAACGAAGCCTTCGGCGATACCGTCAACTGGGATCTGTTTCCCGATGCCGCGATCGAGCGGGTGGAGCTCGTGAGCTCGAGCCCGCTCTACGGTCTCAACGCGCTCGGCGGCGCGATCTCGGTGACCATGAAGAACGGCTTCGACTATCACGACGCGGCGCTCGAGCTGACGGGTGGCTCCTACGGCAACCGCTCCGCGGTCGGACAGTTTGGCACGAGCTCCGGGGCGTTCGGCTTCTATCTCGCCGGCAAGGCGCTCGACTCCGGCGGCTGGCGCGATTTCTCCGGCGACCGCCTGCGCTCGCTCTATGCGGTCGCGAGCGTGCACAGCGCCGCGGCGACGCTCGACCTGAGCTACACGCGCGCCGACAACACGCTGCAGGGCCAGGGCGCGGCACCCGTGCAGGAGCTCGCGGTCAGCCGCGAGCTGGTCTTTACCGGACCTCAGAGCAACCTCAACACGCTCAATTTCCTCACGCTGAACGGCACGCTGCGCCTCGCCCAAGGCTGGTCGCTCCAGGGCGTCGCCTATTACCGCGAGTATGCCCAGAGCGTCGCCAACGGCAACACGACGAACTACGTCGCCTGCGCGACGGCCCCGGGAGCGCTGTGCCAGCCCGACGGCGTGACGCCGCTCACGAATGCGGCCGGAGAGGGCCTGCCCGACATCTCCCAGGGCGGCAGCGTCCCGATCGGCGCGAACGACTTCGAGACGATCCGCGCCTTTGGGCGCGGCCTCACACTGCAACTCTCCTCCGATGCCGGCGTGCTCGGGCACGGCAACCGCCTGGGTCTCGGCGCCGCGCTCGACTATGCGACGACGAGCTTCTACACCGCCGCCGAGCTCGGCGTCATCGATTCACGGCTGCTGGTAGAGCCCTCGGGACTGATCGTCGACACGCCGGAGAACGCGCCCGGCGCCATCGCTAACGGCGACCCCACGCCGGTGAGCGTCAACTCGGTGAACCAGAGCGTTGGCGCCTACCTCACCGACTCCTTCGACGTCACGCCCGCTCTCACGGTGACGGCGAGCGGACGCTACAACGTCGCGCACATCGATCTCCTCGACCAGTTGGGTACCAACCTCACGGGGAACAACCGCTTCGTACACTTCAATCCTGCACTCGGCGCGACCTGGCGGATCGGCCCCACGGCCACGGTATATGGAGGCATTGCCACCAACACGCGCACCCCGACGGCAAGCGAGATCGAATGCTCGAATCCCCTCACCCCGTGTCTGCTGCCGACCAACCTCGCGGGCGACCCGCCGAACCTGCGCCCGGTGATCGCGCACACCACCGAGCTCGGGGTGCGCGGCGCGAGCGCCGCGTCGGCGCGCAGCGGCGCGTGGAGCTGGAACCTGGGGCTCTTCCGCACGCTGCTGCACGATGACATCTACGGCATCGCGACCTCAGTCAGTCAGGGGTTCTTCCAGAATATCGGCGACACGCGCCGCGAGGGGCTCGAGGCGGGGTTGCGCTACCGCGACTCGCGGTGGACGGCGTATCTCAGCTACAGCCTCGTGGACGCCACGTTCCGCTCGCCGCTGCTCGTGCCCTCACCTTCCAATCCCTTGCGGGACGCGCAGGGCGACATCGAGGTCCAGGCGGGCGACCGGCTGCCGGGGATCCCTGCGCACCGGCTCAAGGCCGGGCTCGACTACGCGCTGACGCCCACTTGGTCGCTCGGTGCGACGCTCGAGCTGAGGAGCGGCGTCTACTACGTGGGAGATGAGGCCAACCTGCTCGCCCCGATTCCGGGCTACGCGGTCGTGCACCTGCACTCGACCTACCGGCCGAGCGAGCGTCTCGAAGTGTTCGTCTCCGTCGACAACCTCTGCAACCGCGACTATGCAACCTGGGGGATCCTCAGCGACCCGACCGGCGTCGGTGCCCCCGGAATCCCGCCGGGCGCGGCGACCAACGGCCCCGGGGTCGACAATCGGTTCCTGAGCCCCGCCGCGCCCCTCGAGGCGTTCCTCGGCGTGCGCTTCAAACTCTGAGTGATGTCTCAGCGCCGCGGACAAATGTTATTGTCGTCCTCACAAGAGCGCGCGCATGACGCTCCGTCCACGGGGAAAAGAGCATCGAGTGATGAATGGCACGGTTCTCCGACGCTGGCATACGTACATCGGTCTGCTGTGTGCGCCCAGTCTGATCTTCATGTGCCTCACCGGCGGGGTGCAGCTTTTCAGTCTGCACGAGGCCCATGACGGCTATCACCCTTACGCCTGGGTCGAGAAGCTGAGCTCAGTGCACAAGGACCAGGTCCTGGAGCATCACCACGAGCACCAGCACGAGGACCAGCCCGCACCCCCCACCGCCAGGCCCGCCGCCGCGCCTCCCGACGCGGACCACGATCACGATGAATCGACGTCAGTCGGGACGCTGGCCCTCAAGGTGTTCTTGCTGCTGGTCGCCCTGGGACTCACGACCTCGGCATCGCTCGGGATCTGGATCGCCCTGACCCAGAGCCGCCAGAGGAAGCTGTGCTGGGTGCTGCTCGGCTCCGGTATCGTCCTTCCCATTCTGTTTCTCGCACTGGGGTAGGCGCGTCGCCATGAGACCACTGGAAAGCCGGATTACGGCAATCGACGTGATGCGTGGCCTCACGCTCGCGTTGATGATCGTCGTGAATCTGCAGATCGGCGCAGGCAAGTCCTACGCGCAGCTCCTGCACGCCCAGTGGGACGGACTGACGCTGACCGACGTCGTGTTTCCGACGTTCATGTTCGTGGTCGGCACCTCGCTCGCCTTCACGCTCGAGAAGTACGAGCGGCTCGGCGAGGCGGCTTTGCTGCGCAAGGTGCTGACGCGCACCGCTCTCATCTTTCTGTGTGGGTACCTGCTCTACTGGTTTCCGTTCTTCAGGATCGATGCCGCGCGGCACGTGATCGCGGCGCCCATCTCACACACCCGCATCTTCGGCGTGCTCGAGCGCATCGCCCTCGGCTACGGCGCCGCGGCGCTCATCGTGCACTACGGCCGGCGCACCGGCGCCATCGTCTTCGGATGCAGCGCGCTGCTCGGGTACTGGTGGGTGATGCACGCCTTTGGCGACTACTCGCTCGCCGGCAACGCCGAGATCAGGCTCGACAAGCTCGTGCTGGGCGATGCGCACATGTACCACGGCGAGGGCGTGGCTTTCGATCCGGAAGGGATCCTGAGCACGTTGCCCGCGATCGTGAACGTGCTCGCCGGCTACCTCGCGGGACGCTTCGTGCGCGAGCGCGGCACGGGCGGCCGCACGCTCGCGAGCCTCGTCCTGGCGGGGGCTGTCTGCGTGCTGCTCGCGCTGTGGTGGGACACGGTCTTTCCGATCAACAAGAAGCTCTGGACCAGCTCCTTCGTACTATGCACGGTCGGTATCGACCTCGGCGTCCTCGCGATCCTCGCCTATCTCGTTCCGCAGACGCAGGCCCGCGGCTGGACGTACTTCTTCGAGGTGTTCGGCCGCAATACGCTCGTCATCTATCTGCTCAGCGAGGCCGGTGAGAAGGTGCTCCATATGATCCGCATCGGCGGCCAGAGCGTGCTCGAGTGGGTATATACGGTCGGTTTCGCCTCATGGGCGGGAGACAAGGCCGGGTCGCTCCTCTATGCGGTCGCCTACATGCTGTGCTGCTGGGCCGCCGCGTATGCGATGGACCGCAGGAAGATCTACATCAGGCTGTAGAAGTTATCCCTGAGGACACGTGCAGCGTCCCCTACAGGTCGTGCATCAGCATGAGCTTGAGCACCCAGGAATCGCTGGCACGGGTAAGGCCTTTACCGACGCCGAGCTCGATGCCGTTGCGGCTGCTGCCGTAGTCGAGCACGCCGAACAGCGTCTGCGACTGCGCTCCCGCCGGTTTGAAGTGCTGCAGCGGCCCGAAATCGGCGTAGTGCTCGATCGCGATGGTTACCTTCTTATTGAGGTCGTAAGCGACGCGCGCAGCGGGCGCGAAATCGAGTTTGCCGAGGCCGTTGAAATCCGTGTCCAGAATGGGATTGACGATCAGATCGAACCGGCCGAGGTGCGCGCCGATAATCGGGCGTATCTCTGCGGAGAAGCGCGTCGGCTCCCAATGCGGCGTGTTGTAGCTGAGCTCGAAGTTCAGGCCGTAGAACACCGTGCGATCATGGGCGTCGGGCACGACGAATAGAGCGCGCACCTTGACGCTGTCGAACAACAGCCGGCCGTCGTTGGTGACCGTGTAGACCGGAAGATAGGTGCCGGCTTCAAACCAATCGGTGACGCCGTAGGCCCATTCCGGTACGCCGTTGAGCGCGTGGTCGGGAATGATCGCGCCCGGGAAGGCGGGCTGCGTGCGCCCGGATGGGGTGAAGTTGTTATGCCAGGTCAGATTGAACTGCCCTGGTACCGTGATCTCGGCGTCATAGACCTGTATCTCATCGGTTTGCGCTCGGGCGGCTTGCGCCAAGACCAGCAATCCCGCCGACAGTGCCGCGTACCCGATCGCGCCGCTGTGCCCCCTGCGCAGCCCGGGACGCTGGGACAGTGGCCGAACACGCGACGGCATGGGGAGGTTACGCGGCTGTCTGGTCTTGGGTTTCGACCCGCGTGAACGGCAAGCGGACCATCACCACGAGACCTGTGCCGCTGGCCGGATCGGATAGCTCGATTTCGCCGGCCAGCAGCTCTACCACCCGTCCAACGATTGAGAGTCCAAGACCGCTGCCGGAAGAGGCGCTGCCGGGTATGCGGTAGAAACGCTCCAGCGCGCGCGCACGTTCCACGCTCGGGATGCCGGGGCCGTCGTCGGTGATCGTGAGCGCGGCGTACTGGTCGCGCTCGGTCACGGTGAGGCCGATCCGACCCTGCTTGTTCACGTGGCGAATGGAGTTTTCCAGGAGATTGCGGATCAGCAGGTAGAGAACCTCGGGAGAGCCCGGCAGCTGCTGCGCACAGCCCTGGAGCGTGATCTCGATCTGCTTGTCGCGCGCCGCCTGCGCCAGATCCTCCAGCACCAGATCCACCACGACGCTCGCCGGCGTGCTCTGGCCCGTGCCGACAACCGATCCGGGTTCCAGGCGCGCCAGCGAAAGCAGCTGACTCATCAGGTGCGTCGTCCGGTCGATGTTCGCTTGCAGCTTGTCGAGCGCGCGCCGCGACTCGGAGGGACTCGCGGCCCGGGCGGCGACCTGCGCCTGGGCGCGCAGGGCCGCGAGCGGCGTGCGCAGCTCATGGGCCGCATCAGCGGTGAAGCGGCGCTCGCGCGCTAAAACCTCCGCGTGCCGGGCGAGCAGGCCGTTGAGGGCCACCCCGAGCGCGTGCGTTTCGACAGGCATCTCCGCGGTGTTCACGGCGGAGAGGTCGTCGGCGCCGCGGCCGGCGAGGTCAGCCGCCATACGTCGTACGGGCCGGAAGGCGCGTTCAGTCACCAAACCGATGAGCACCGTCAGAAGCACCAGCGCAAAGAGCAGCGGCAGGGCGACAGCGCGCAGCATGCGCGACAGCGCTGCATCCCGGTACTCGAGCGGCTCGGCGATGCGAATCATCAGTGGGGTGGCGTCCGAGCCGAGCGAGTACACGCGCCAGGAGCGTCCATCGAGCGTGGCGTTGGAATAGCCCGGTGCGTTTCCGATGGCGAGCGGCGCCTGCGGCGCGCCCGGAGAGCGGTAGAGGAATTGATTGGTGCGCGTGGTGATCTGGTAGACAACGTCGAGCGGCATGGCCCGGGCCCCGGCGGCGAGGGAGCGTGGCACGACACTCTCGCCCTCGTTGTATTCGTGATCGGCGTAGCGCAGGGCGAGCGCCGCCTGCTGCTGCAGCATCTCATCAAACTGCGCGGCCGTGCTGCCGGCAACCGCGCGATAGACGAGCAGTCCCAGGATCAGGAACACCATGCACGCCGTCGCCGCGACGGCGGTTGCCATACGCCGGCGCAGCGACCATGGCTGCACGGCCTCAGCGGGGGTTGTCGACACGATACCCGCGTCCTTTGACATTGGCGATGAAGTTCGGACCGAGCTTGCGTCGGAGGTTGTGGATATGGACTTCGATCGCGTTGCTGGCGATATCGTCCTCGAATCCATACAGCTCCTCCTCGATCTCGCCGCGCGTCACCAGGCGGCCTGCCTTGCGCATCAGCAGCTCGACCACCGCGTACTCGCGTGCAGTCAATGCCGCCGGCTCGCCCTGAAGGGTAACTACTCGCTGGTGCAGATCCAGCATCACCTCACCGACGGTCACTATGGACTCGGAGCAGCCGACCACGCGGCGGGTTATGGCGCGCAGGCGTGCCGTGAGCTCGTCGATGTCGAAGGGCTTGACCAGGTAGTCGTCGGCGCCGGCATCGAGGCCCGTGATGCGATCGGTGACGCGATCGCGCGCCGTCACGATGACGACCGGTGTGCTCTGTCCGCTTTGGCGCAACCAGCGCAGCACGGTGAGTCCGTCGGTTCCAGGCAGACCCAGATCGAGCACGACGGCGCTGAAGCCCGCGGTCGAGAGCGCCGCCTGCGCAGCGCCTCCGTCCCGTACCCAAT
Source organism: uncultured Gammaproteobacteria bacterium (assembly GCA_963802645.1). Lineage (GTDB taxonomy): Bacteria > Pseudomonadota > Gammaproteobacteria > Steroidobacterales > Steroidobacteraceae > 13-2-20CM-66-19. The sequence continues at coordinate 47,191 of CAWDJK010000006.1, forward strand.
CGACGACATAGCTCTCCTGGCGCAGTCCATCCCGAACGGCCTCGCCGAGCATGTCGTCGTCCTCTACCAGCAGAATCCGCACGATCGCGTTCCTTTAACCGTTGGCCGATTCGAGCACGCGTGCGCTTAAGTCTGCCTTAAGCGTGAGGCTTCTATTCTGCCCTACACATGGGTGTTCGTACTGCAACCGCCCGGCGAATCGCCGCCTGGTTCATCCCGCTGCTGCTGCTCGCGAGAGTCCCCGCTTGCCTCGCCGGCGGCGGTCCCTTCGGCATCGATCACGAGTGGGCGTACGACGACAGCGGTATCTGGAAGCGCCGCAACCAGGAGTTCCTCGAATACGGCCTGATCGTCGGGGAGGTCGGCGGCGCGCTGTGGGAGGGCGGCGAGACGCGCTTCGGCCGCACCCTGTGGCAGTCGATCGATGCCTCGGCGGCTTCCGGGATCGTGGCGCTTGCGATGAAGTATGCGTTCTCGCGCGCGCGGCCGATCGACAGTGGACCTGGTGGCAATCCCAATCTGTGGTTCCAGGGGCACGGCAACGAGAGCTTCCCGAGCGGAGAGGTGACCGAGGTGAGCTCGATCGTCACGCCGTTGGTGCTCGAATACGGCTCCGACCATCCAGCCGTGTACGCGCTCGAGTTGCTGCCTGTCTACGACGGTATCGCGCGCATGAAAGTGCAGGCGCATTGGCAGTCGGACGTCCTCGCCGGCTTTGCGCTCGGGACCGGGGTTGGGTGGCTGATGCATCGCAATCCCAATACACCCTACATCCTGAGCGTCATGCCGCACGGGATCTATGTTGGCATCAGCAAGAAATTCTAGCGCCGTGGCATAAAGCGCCAGAGTCCGACCCGCTCGGCTCTGAGTCCCTAAGAGCTCGTGTCTGCGCTCGTTGGGGCGGGTGACGCGTCCCGCGCCGTGTCTCGGCGCACGCTCTCAAACATAAACCGCGCAACCCCCACAGCCAGTCCCGTCCCGACCAGTTGCGCCACGATGAAGCCCGGCACGTCGGTCGGCCGGATCCCCGAGAAGGTGTCCGACAGCGAGCGGGCGATGGTGATGGCCGGGTTCGCAAACGAGGTTGAAGCGGTGAACCAATACGCCGCACCGATCCACGCCGCAACCATCCAAGGGGCATCCTGAGCTCGCCGATGTCCGAGAACCACCAGGATCAGTCCGAACGTGGCGACGGCCTCTGCGAGCCATTGGCCCGCGCCCGTGCGCACGTGTGCCGACGACTGTAACCATGGCAGGTCGAACATCGCGTGGGCGAGCATCGCCCCGAGGCAGCATCCCATGATCTGGACGATCGCATAGGCACCGACTTCGCTCCAAGGGAGCGACCCGCGGAGGCCCTGCACGAGGGAGACGACCGGATTGAAGTGCGCACCGCTGACCGGCGCCAGGAGAGCAATCAGTGTCGCCAGCACGGCGACCGTAGCCCCGGTATTGGCAAGGAGCGCTATCGCCTGGTTGCCCGCGGCCAGGCGCTCGGCCATGACGCCGGAACCCACGACGGCCGCGGCGAGGAACAGCGAGCCGATGGCCTCCGCGGCGAGACGCCGGGAAAGGGTCACTCGGCGTCCTCGGTGGGCCTCACTCTACCAATCGCGTCCAGCCGCTCCTTCAGCTTTATTCGGTCGAACGAGGCGAGCGGAAGGCTGGAGAAGATCTTGATGCGGTTGTCGAGCATTCGGAAGGTGTCGCGAAAGGCCAGCCACTTCTCCGTGTCCGAACCTTCCACGGCCGCCGGATCCGGCACGCCCCAATGCGCGGTCATGGGTTGCCCCGGCCAGTACGGACAAACCTCACCCGCAGCGTTGTCACAGACCGTGAAGACAAAATCCAAAGGCGGCGCCCCGGGAGCGGCGAACTCGTCCCAGCTCTTGCTCCGCAGTCCCTCAGTCGGCAGATTCAATTTCTTGAGCAGCTGCAAGGCGATCGGATGGACCGCGCCCTTGGGGTGGCTGCCCGCACTGAAGCCCCGAAAGCGACCCTGCCCCCACTGGTTGATCAAGGCCTCTGCGAGGATGCTGCGCGCAGAGTTGCCGGTGCAGAGAAAGAGGACGTTGTAGGGGCGATCCGCCATGGCTTGCTCTAGGTCGAACGGCCCAGGTCCTTGGCCATGCAGATCGCCGAACTCGGACACAGGGAGCGAAACTCCTCGCTCTCCTGCACGTCCTGCGGCGCACTGTTGCGCTCGATCGTGCAGAAGCCCCGGCGCGCAAAGAAATCCGCAGCCGTCTGCGTGAGGAGCACGAGTCGGCTGACCCCAGCTGCGCGCGCCAGGCGTTCGAGCTCGCAAACGACAGTTCGCCCGAGACCGCTCCGCCGGCGATCCGGAGCGACAACCAGTGATCGCAGCAGTGCTGAGGTTCCGAAGCGCTGCAGCGCGCCGGCGGCTACCACCTCACCGTCTTGATGGATGACCGCGAACTCCGGTCGCGCCGACTCGAGATCGTCGGTCGGAAGTCCCGAGCGCTCGAGCAGCGCGCTGATGGCGATCAGGTCCTGCGCTGAGGCAGGGTTTACTCGTGCCATGCGGCGGGCTCCTGGCTACGCCAGGTTCGAGGAGCAGCAGCTTGGCTCACCGCAGGCGGCCTGGTTCGTCTGCCCGCTTTTGCGCCGGATCTCATCCGTTCCGTAGACGGTGCTTTCGCCGGTGGTGAGAAACGTCTCCCACTGAATACCCTGCGGGTCGTCGATCCAGCTCTTCTCGCTATGGGCGTAGCAGCAGGTCGTCTCGCCCTCCTCGACCACGGGCCGCTCCGCGTGTCGCAGCCGCCCGTAGACCTCCGCCAGCTCGCCGCGATCCTCAACCTGGATCCCGAGATGCTGCACCCCCGGTCTCCCATCGCGCTCGCTGATCGCGAAATTCACTCGCGGATCCTCGAGCATCCACCTGGCGTAATCGCTCTTGCGGACCGTCGGATCCGCCGCGAAGAGCCTTGAATAGAAGCGCACCGATGCATCGAGGTCCTTGACTGACACGTGCACGTGCAGACGTTTCATGCTCGTTTCCTTGATTGAGCGGGAGCCGACTGCGGCTCGCAAGCCGCGCCACAAGCCTGCCCCGCGAGACTGCAGCAGTTCTCGGTGAGAAAGCCGACCAGCGTGTTCATGCGCTCGAAGTCCGGGCTATAGAAGAGATTACGCGCCTCCCGCCGGCTGACCACGAGGCCCGCCTGCAGCAGCCCCTTGAGGTGAAAGGAAAGCGTCGGCGCGGGCAGATCTAGCCGAGCGGCAAGCTCCGATGGCGTATACCCCTCAGGTCCCCGCCTCACCAGCAACCGAAAGACCGCCAAGCGCGACTCGGACGCCAGAGCACTCAACGCGCTGATTGCCTCCTTGGATTTCATACTTTCAAGTGTATGGAAATACCAGAAGATTGCAATAGACGCGTGGACCCAGTCATGACGAGCGCTGGGCGCGCGAGTTCTTACGACTCACGGGGAGTCATGTGCCGTACCCGAACGTCGTTGGCGATGGCGGTAACACCCGCTATGCGCTTCACGGCGTCCTCGGCACCGTATTTGTGAAAATGCTTGTTCACCCGGCCCGTCAGCGTGACCGTCCCGCCGATCACCCTGACGGCAATATGGTCTTCATCCGGGCTTAGACAGCGTCTGAGTTCGGCCTCGATGCTGCGCTTGATATCACTGTCAGGCCTTCTCGTCATGGCCCTGCTCCGGGAAAGTCCGGCGCCTCGAATCGCCGAATGCGCCGACCCGCAACATGCGCGCGTTCTCTTCCGCCGCAGATGCCGTAATCGAAGCGGCCCGTCTCCATTGCCTGTCACGTCGGCCGCGGGCCGATTACGTCGGGTTCGAGTGTTTACTTTGCCCGCCACGAACCGGATCTGAGCCTCCCGATTCGCGTTGCTTGTGCGTTCGCTTGTCTGCCGGTTGCGTACCGGGGCGCGAGCCCGGCTGTGCGCGGGTGCTGAAGTGATACGTGCTGTGCGCCCAATCGAAGTAGTCGTTCATCGCAACCATTCCGTCTTTCCTGGTTACACAGGTAGCGGCATCGTGGGCAATCACTCAAGGGGGATAGCAGTGCTGTGACGTTGAATTGCGGTAACTACTTACTTGGAAAAAGGTGATGGCGCCCCCGGCCGGAGTTGAATGATAGACTATAAGGCATTGATTATAAAAAGTTTATAGAGCCACCCGATTCAGCGCGTACCCGCCGTCGTACCCGCCTGACACACCGGGACGCGAGCACTTGCTTTCCAACCTTCTTGACCTATCATGATCGATCAAGATATCTCATGATGAGGTGCCAGGCGATGCGCGCGCTTCGTAAGTATTCCTCCCAGGCCGAGCCGGAGGTCCTGGATGCCCTGCAGGCTATCGCGGACCGCGAGGGTCGGCAGCTCCAGGCCGTCATCGGGGATGCGATGCGGGACTACCTCGCGCGCAAGCAACAGCCACCGCGTCGCAATGTGCTCGAGGCTTTCCAGAAAAGCCTCAAAGAGCGCGATGAGCTGTACCGCAAGCTCGCTAAATGACCGAGTACCTCACGACCGCCGATGCCCTCTTCTTTCACCAGCAGCTGATCGACCGTTACGGCGGAGCGCCCGGCGTCCGCGACGTCGGGGCGCTCGAATCGGCGCTGCACCGCCCGCAGACCGGCTACTACGACACGCTGATCCACGAGGCGGCGGCGCTCCTCGAAAGCCTCGTTCAGAACCACCCGTTCGTCGACGGCAACAAGCGGGTCGCGTTTGCCGTGGTCGATGTGTTCCTGCGGATCAATGGCTTCACCATCACCGTGCCCTCCACGGCGATCTACAACCGCATGATCAAGCTGCTTGAAGCAGGCACCTTCGACATGGAGCACCTCGTGCCATGGCTGCAGGAGGTCGTGGAGGTCGTCAAACACGCACGGTAGATCTGTCGGCGCAGAACCGCGAATCACCAAGGTGGCCGCCGTCAACCAGGGTTGACATC